>JAJEFA010000021.1 GCA_022820725.1 Candidatus Binatia bacterium | reverse complement strand
ATTTCCCGGGACGCATATTTCTTGAGAGTTCGACGACATACCAACCGTCTGGAAACGGCGGGAGAGGACAGCGATGTCTTGTTGCCTCCCCTTCTCGAGCTGCACCGTATTTCATCATTGAATAAATCCGTTGTTTAAGGGGCATAGAACGGCACATTCTAACTATATAAATTTGAAGGAACAACAATGAGGAAGGCGGGGCGGAATATCAGGAACGCATGTAAAACGGAGCCTCGGGTTCTGGTTGTCATGAAGCCCACCCGGATGGAGATCATGGGGTTGGTAAAATAACGTCGGCCCCTGTGCTACGCCGGGGGCCGGGTCGCTCCACATTTCCAGCAGGCAGTAAACTGGCCTTCCAGATTCTCTCCGCAGCGTGGACAGCGCCAGTGGGGTGCACCTTCCCGGTCGGCCCGAGCCCCGTGATCGTAGGCTTGTGCAATTGTCCGACCCCGGTCAAAGTCCATATCGTTCGCCACCCACACCGAGGGGTTGGTATCGGAGGTGACCGGTAGGCTGCCGCGCAGCGGGAAGAGATGCTCGCCCTGGACGATGGCTTCGATGCCCTCGGCTTCGAGCAGTCCCTTGACCAGATGCGCTTCGGTCGGATCGTGAGCGGTGTAGATACGCTTCATAGCGGTTGACGGACCCTCTTTAGGGAAAAATACCGAGTTCCATATACGAGACGGCAATTTTTTTCATCGCACTGATAAAGGCGGCCGTGCGTAAGTCGGGCACCCGTGAATCCCCTTTCCACTCCTCGTAGATCTGATGATAGGCGGTAATCATGGTTTCCTCCAGCCCCGAATTCACCAGATCGATTTCATCCGCACCGTGCACAATCGACCGGCGCTCCGCCTCCGGCAACCAGGTGTCGGTCAGGCGTTCAACCGTGTGAAGAATCTTGTCAAAGGCGGATTGCTCAAAGCGCTTGCCCATGCGACCCAGGTTGACATGCGACAGATTCTTCAGCCATTCAAAATACGAGACCGTCACCCCGCCGGCGTTCAGATACACATCGGGAATGATCCACACGCCCCTGGCGGATAAGATGTCCTCAGCCTGGGCGGTGACCGGGCCGTTGGCGGCTTCGGCAACAATTTTGGCCTGAATGCGGGGGGCATTCGTCTCGGTAATCTGGTTTTCGAGGGCGGCCGGGATCAGGATGTCACATTCCCGTTCCAGCGTGTCGGAAGAGGGCAGGATGTTCTCCGCCCCCGGGAAATCGAGAATGGAACGCGTCTCTCGCCGATGGGCGAGGACCGCGTCCACATCGAGCCCCCGAGGATTATAAATCCCGCCCTCATACTCGGCGATACCGACAATCCGACAACCGCCCTCCCGGCAGAATTTTGCTGCGTGGTAGCCCACATTGCCGAGTCCCTGCACAATGACCGTCTTGTCAGCCAGCCCAGGACTCAGGCCGATCCGTTTCATATCTTCAGCCTGTTCACACGCTTCGCGCAGCCCGAAATATACCCCGCGTCCGGTTGCCTCGACCCGACCCTGTATCCCTCCTTGGGTAATGGGTTTTCCGGTCACACAAGCCGCGGCATCAATCTGACCCGGATAAAACGACGCATACGTATCAAAAATCCAGGCCATCTCACGGCCGCCGGTGCCATAATCGGGAGCCGGGACATCAACCCCGGGACCAATGAAATTCTTCTTGATCAGTTCGGCCGTATAGCGTCGCGTGATCCGCTCTATTTCGTCAGGCGTATAACGATTCGGATCGATCTGGACCCCGCCCTTTGCACCCCCGAATGGGACATCAACCAGGGCACATTTATACGTCATCAATGCGGCCAGCGCCTTGACCTCATGTTCACTCACCTCGGGCGCATACCGAATACCGCCTTTACACGGCGCTTTGTGATGGCTGTGCTGCACCCGCCAGCCGGATATCACTTCGTAGCCGTGCTGCGTTTTTATGGGGAAATGTACGGTATACACACTGTTACAGGTGCGTATCTGCGCGAGCAGGCCCTCCGGATAAGTCAGGAATCGAGCCGCCCTACCGAAACTCCGGTTTACGTTCTCAAAAAAACCGAGTGTTCCGTTTGTTTTTGGCATGTGACTCCCCTCTCCTATCTGTGCGTTGGCTCGTTATATTATATCAGAATGGGACAGGGGTTTCGGGCACTTCGGCGTCATATTTATTCGCCCCATTGACCTCTACGGAGAGGCATGAAACCTCGGGCCATTATGCACACCCTCCCATCATTTCCCTTCTCCCAGTATCAGGATGCGACGGGCCCGGAACGGATTCTCTCCTTTTATGACCCGGCCAGTCAGATGCGAGCGGTGATTGTCATTGACACCACTGCTTTCGGCATGAGTGCGGGTGGCGTGCGGATGCTGCCCGACCTGTCGGTTGAAGAGATGATCCGCCTGGCTCGGGCCATGACGTATAAATATCTGATGCTCGAATTCCCGGCCGGGGGCGCGAAAGCCGGCATCTGGTACGACCCGGCAACCCAGGATCGCCAAGCGGTCATGGACGCGTTTCTCCAGGTTCTTCAACCCTTGTACGAAAAGCGGACCTATTATCCCGGCGCGGACATGGGAACATCGGACGATGACTTTCTGCCGCTACGAAATGAATCGGGGAAGCGTCGCTATAGCGGGTTGCGCACCAAACATTTTGAGGGACTGCCGCTTGAAGACCAATTGACGGGTTTTGGCGTGGTTGAGTCAGCCCTGGTGGCGGCCAAGGCTTTTCAACTGCCCGTACACGGCGCGACCGTGGCCATTGAGGGGTTCGGCAAGGTTGGGGGCGGAGCGGCCCGTTTCTTTGTCCGGGCGGGAGCCCGGGTGGTGGCCGTCTCAACTGTGGCCGGCACCCGTTATGACCCGAAGGGTCTGGATGTCGAGCAACTTCTGGAGTTGCGCCAAGAGTATGGAGATGAGGCCGTCCGGCACTATCGAGGCGGGAGGCTGCTCTCTGGGCGGGCGCTCTTTATGTTGCCGGTTGATATCCTCATTCCCGGCGCACGCCCGGACGTCATCTATGCGAAGAATGTTGACCGGATTCAGGCCAAACTGGTTGTTCCCGCGGCGAATATTCCGTTTCGGCCTTCGATTGCGAACCACCTGTCCCAGCGCGGGGTTGGCATCGTGCCCGATTTTGTCTCAAACGGCGGCGGAGTCCTGGCCGCGCTGGCTGATATTCAGGGGCTCGGGACCGAGGAATCCTTTGCCTTTGTCAGCGAGCATATTCAGAAGAATACCAGGCTGGTGCTCTCCCGGAGCAAACGCTCGCGCTGTACACCATTTGAGGCGGCACTCAGGATTGTTCGAGAGCGCTGGAAAAAGACCACGCGGACACGTCAGCCGCTTAGTGCAGAGGGCATGTAACGGCGTGTTGCTTTTTCCTCAAGCAGGCGTCCAGTATCGTAGAACGGAGAAGAAATTATGGAGTTTCAAACACGCACAGTTACGGCAAACAACATCCACTTTCACTGCCTTGAAGTTGGCCATGGACCGCTCGTCCTGTGTTTGCACGGTTTTCCGGATAATGCCTATACCTATCGCACCCTCTTACCGACTCTGGCTGAGGCGGGTTTTCATGCGGTCGCGCCGTTCATGCGCGGCTATGCCCCAACGTCTGCCCCAGCGGACGGACGCTACCAATCGGTCCTGCTCGCGCAAGATGCGGTTGCGTTGATTCCGGCTTTGGGAGCCGAGCGGGCGTGTATCGTGGGGCATGACTGGGGCGCGTTTGCGACCTTCGGAGCGGCCGCCCTCGCGCCGGAGCGGATACAGAAAATTGTCGTCCTTGCGGTCGCGCACCCGGGGGCCATGCTGGGCGCATTAGCCTCGGACTATGACATGATCAAAGGCGGCTGGCACGCCTACTTTTTTCAGATGCCGTTCGCCGAACAAGCGGTCTCGGCCCACGACTTTACCTTTATCGAGCGCTGGTGGCAGGACGCCTCGCCCGAGTATGATATTCCGGCAGAGATCATGGCCAGCGTGAAAGAGACCTTTCGGCAGCCGGGGGTGGTGACCGCCGCGCTCAATTACTACCGGCATACGTTTCATCCTGATAATCGAGACCCGGCCTTACAGGCCCTCCAGGAAAAGATGGCCGCCCCCACCACGGTTCCGACGCTTGCCCTGCATGGCACACGAGACCGGCCGGGTCGTCTTGCGGCATTCAACGCCATGGACCATCTATTCACCAAGGGCCTGGAAAAAGAAATCTATCCGGGGCTTGGACATTTCCTGCACCTGGAAAAGCCAGACGAAATCAATCCACGTATTGTTGAATTCCTCACCTCGTGAACGTACGGGAGAAGCAGCCGAGGGACCTCGTTAAAGAGAACAACTGCTTACTCCACCCCTTATCGAAACGCCGCAATCACTTCCTGCAAGGCGACCATTTGGTTGCCGTTGGCTGACGAGGGCACCAGAATGGGTGTTTTGAGGCCGGTGTCATACCAGGCTTCCACGCCGGCTCTGACCTCGGACACACTGCCGTACAGGGTGACCTGACTCAGCCAGCGATCGGACATGAGGGACGGAATCTTCTCTTCCTCCTTATTGGCCACAGCCTGCTGGATGGCCCGCATTTCCTCTTCGTAGCCGGCTTCGATCCAATATTGCTGGTAGTTGGGTAAGCGGACGTAAGTGCTGAGGGTGCGCCGGTGGACTTTTGCGGCCGCCTCTTTATCGTCCGAAATAACGGTTGGAATCATATTGCCAACAAAAAAATCATCGTCCTGCATTTTCTCCTGAGGCAGAAAGCTCAGCGACGTGGCCATATGCGACCGGGCCGCATTGGCCCAGACTGCACCCTGAGAAATCTCGGCCGACAGTTTGACCATTGCTTTACGTAAGGTGGCCAGGACAATGGGCGGCAGCGCATCCTTTCGACCAACGCTGGCGTGCAGATCGGAGACAAATTGACGCATATCGGCCAACGGCTTGCCGGCCTTCACCTTCAAGCGGTTCAGCATCGGGCCATGACTCACACCCACGCCAAACCGGAAGCGTCCACCCGAGACCTCATGAATAAGAGCTGCGGTTTGGGCAAAATCATACGGATGGCGCGTATACATATTGGCAATGCTGGTCCCGAACGGAATCTCGTTGGTGGCAAAGGCCAGGGCCTCGCACAAGCCAATACAGTCGCCAACACTCTGACAGTAAATGCCACTGAAGCCTTCCTGCTCGATTTGGGTTGCTACTTCCAGGGTTTGTTTTCTTCGTCCAGCAACGGCGACTAAGGCGATGGCCGGTTTTTGCGTCATAGAGCCTCCTTCTTAAGTTTCAAAGCCGCCGGATTGTAGCTGGTGTGAGCGGAAGTTGCTATCGAGTACGGGGATAAGCCGACCCCCGCATGTGGCTGAATAAAAAAAGGCCGGCAAAGCCGGCCTGTCTAAAATCCAAATCGGAGCGGAGCGTGCTACACGTCAATCCGGTCGTAATACCGAATACTCGCCGGACTGGCCAACTTTGAGCTGAGGTTCTCAAAGTCGCCTCTCTCGGTCCGCCAGTTCAGATATTTCTGATAGTGCTCGCGAGAATCCCAGAGTTCGTAGAACACGAGGTTGGTCGAATCGTCGAGATTACCGTAGACATCCATGCCCTGGCAGCCGTCGTAGGCCCGCGTATCGGGTAATGCCTCTCTCAGATAGTCTTTTACCTCTTCCACGCATTCGGGTTTGACTTGTATTTCCAACAGAACAACCGTTGTACTCATTCTGGTCTCCTCCTTTGCGGATATGTCTCTGCGTATTGAGTTGCACGGTCCCGCCAGGATATCAACCCCTGGACCTGATAAGAGGTCTTGCGCTATAAGAGAAGAAAAAACAGGAGGTGATTATGCCACAGGTGATTGGTGGAGAAATCGGTGATATTAAAGAGGATCTCTGGTCCTGCGGCGCCTGTCAGGACGCTGGCATCGAGCATAAAGACACCCTGGCCAGGGTGCTGATGTGCTGTGCCACCAAGCACGATGCCTGGGAAACCGCTCAGGACGCCGAGAAAAAGATCGTCACAATTAAGTCTCGAAAGGCGGACCGTTAAGCGCCGGCGCTGACCAGAGACACACGCACTGATGCATCACAAAAGCCCATCGCACCCCGGTGGGCTTTTTTTCTCCTTCCCCTATCCCCTGCTTGGACGTGCGATGTGAGAAAGAACCCACCCCGGCCTTCGGCCACCCCTCCGAGGAGGGGAACAGAACATATCCCCTCTTGGGAGGGGTGGCGCGTCAGCGGCGGGGTGGGTTCCTGATTAGCCCGTTGAAAGCAAAGAGAAGAGGACACGCATATGAGCTATTGGCAGACTGAACAGAGTGATGGGGTCGTAATCGCAAAATACCATAACCCGCCGATGAATTATTTCTGTGCGGAAGGCACCCAGGAGTTGTGGAAGCTGATCGAGGACTGGCGCGACCCCGCTATCCGGGCCGTTGTGTTGACCGGCGCGATGGAGGGCAAGTTCATTACCCACTACAGCGTGGAAGAGTTGGTTGATCTGGCCAAGGACCGGGAAGCCATGCGCCGGGCAGGCACCTCGCTGACCACCGCCTACCATGCCATGCTGAAGAATTTGAGCGACCTGCCCAAGGCCATCATCGTTGCCATGAACGGAGACACCATGGGCGGGGGGTTTGAACTCAGCCTGTCGTGCGACCTGCGTATCGGCCAAAAGGGTGACTATCGCTACGGGTTTCCGGAAGTCAAACTCGGCATTCTGCCCGGCGGCAGCGGCACCCAGCGCCTGTCGCGGTTGATCGGGGTCGGACGCGCACTTGAGTTCGTGATTCGCTCTCGCGTGGTCCCGCCCGACGAAGCACTCCATTTCGGTCTGGTCCACGAAGTGGCCGATGACGCGCTCGTCCGGGCCACGGAAATCGCCCATGAGATTGCGAACTTCCCACCGATTGCCGTTGCCCGCGCCAAGCACGCGGTCCATGCCGGCAACGATACCCACCTCGCCGCCGGGCTCGACATTGAAAGCTCGGCCTTTCTGGAAACCATGCTGTCCGATGACGGCCTGCTGGCCATGCAGACCTATATCGATCTGCCGTACGAGAAACGGCGCGACTGGCTCGATAACCCCACCAACCCCGGCTATACGGGCAAGTAAATTCGTCTCTCGGGAACCCGGACCGGTTTCCGAGAGCTCACCGACTCTTTGACGGCCTGGATTCCCAAGAGTGCTGTAGCTTGTAGTGCACAGGCGGAGGTGCGCTATCTGATACGGCGTGAAGTCGAGATCGAACCAAAGGAGATAGTCGAATGGAGGAGAGCAACCATCAGCAGAGAAAAATCACTCACTATAGGGCGATGATTCTTGCTGCCGTCGTACTGGCGCTGACAACTCTTTCCTTTCAGGGAGGGTTGGACGATTTCGCCAAAGAGCGTGTCGCTGAAACCACAGAAGAGTCCATGTGGATATATGGAATGTCGAGAAGCATTAACGCTGGAATTTCCATGCTCCAAAGCTCAAAAATCAAAGCACCGCTTGTGGCGTCGATTCAAGTTGGCGAGTTACTCGATCCGGTCGATGACGCAGTTGAACGACTTTCATCTGCAATGGTTTGGGCGATCGGCTCACTGTTCCTTCAGCGTATCGTTCTTGAAGTCGCTACAATTTCTGTTTTTAAATGGAGCTTCTTTGCAGCCGGTCTTATGGCACTATTGGCCCTGCTGTTCGTAGATTGGGAACGCGTTCGCAATCCATTTTGTGAAGTATTCGCGGTCTCCAAAGCCAGTCTGGATCGCTGTCGCGATCTGCTCGTTCGGATATTCATCGTCGCAACCATTTCTCGCTTTATTGTTCCGACGTTCGTCGCAATCAGTTCTCTCGTGAGCCAAACATTTCTGGAAACAGAAATTAACAAACACACGAAGAATTTGTCCGCGTGGGAGAAGGATGTCTCAGAGGTTCAGAAAATCCTCAACGAACAGAATACTCAGGAGCAATCTCACGACGCACAGAGCATGCCGGAGTCGGTCCTCCCTGACGGAAAGGAGGCTCAGGAACAGGACCTCTCCTTCCTTGGCTATATCAAGGACTCTATAAGCTGGATTTTTTCGCAGAGCGCCAAGGCTACAAGTCAAGCGTTTTCCAAGATGGGCGACACTACGACACAGATATGGGATAAGATAGCGAGATTCGCATCTATTTCTGGAATCGTCGAGAAAGCTAACGACATGGTGACGAGCATGACCGAACTCTTGGTCGTTATCGTCGTTGAAAATATTATACTCCCCATCGTGTTTTTGATGATCGCCGTAAAGTGCAGCGTACCTATTGCTAGATACTCGGTACGGCTGAGCTCCGCCTTAAAGCAAGATTCAAGGGAAATACGGGATTCGTTGCAGCGAACGGTGTGACGCAACAGCGGTTCGTGATCAGAAAGCGAGGAGACTGTTATGCACATCTCGGGAATGATGCACGTCAATGTCAACTGTCGTGACTATGAACGTTCGCGTCAGTTTTACGAGTTGCTCGGGTTCAGGGTCATGTGGGAAGTACCGGAGCGGAACACCCCGGAAGTGGCGGCCGCGGTCGGTATGCCGCCGTATCTTGTACGGGGTGCTTTGCTCCAGTTGGAGGGCTCGCCCACCACACCGCTGATCGATCTCTTGGAATGGAAAGAGCCCCGAGACAACGACCCGCCCTACCCGCATCTATACCACCTCGGCATCGCTCGGATTGCTCTGCTCACCACGAATCTTGATGCCGATGTCCAAACCCTGAAAGAGCACGGCGTCGAGTTTATCTCCGAGCCCGTCCTGCTCGATCCCCCTGACGCGCCGAGTGCACGCTTTGTGTGTTTCAAAGACCCGGACGGGACCGTACTGGAGTTGGTTGAGATGGAACAACCTTAGGTTACCATGGTCGGCGGAACTCACACTTGGGCAGCTTGGCCTGAAGCGCGTCTATGCCGCCGCGACTGGCCAGCGTGCTGCGCAGATTGAGCACTCGCAGCCCGCTCAGGCTTTGCAGGTGAACCAGGCCGGCGTCGCTGATCCGTGTGTCGTACAGCCACAGCACGCGTAGCCCGGTCAGATGGGCCAGGTGGACCAGGCTGTCATTATTCACCCGCGAGGCCGAGAGTTGCAGGTATTGAATGGCGTGGGCGGGAATGGCGCGAAAGGGTGAAAGATCGGTGGACGCCTGCGGGTTGACGTTAAGTCGAAGCTCTTTGCCGGCGGAAATAGCCAGACCTCCCTGCGCCCGCCCGATCGGCTCCCAGAAGGCATAGTCATCCGCGCGATGCACGCCATCCCGAACGAACAGCTCTCCCATGGAGCGATCGGTGGGGAAGTGGAGGTCGCGGGCTGGAATGCTGGGATGTTCTTCGGCACCGCCGTTATTCGTACCAGTCACGGCCAAGTTACTACCTTTTCCCGTCGCGCTCAGGCATTCACATCGATGACCACGCGGCCACGGACCTGTCCGCGTAATATCTGCGGGGCCAGTTCCAACACTTTGGACATGGGTTCCACCACGGTCATGGCGTCCAGCTTTTCCAGCGGCAGGTTCTGGGCGAGACGGTCCCAGGCCGTTTGCCGTTTGGGGTTGGGACACATCACCGAGTCCACCCCGATCAAACTGACGTTCCGCAGAATGAATGGCAGAACCGAGGTCGGCAGATCAGCCCCCCCGGCCAGACCACAGGCCGCCACCGACCCGCCGTAACAGGTCCCACGCAGGACCGAGGCCAAGGTCTGTCCACCCACGGAATCGACACCGCCCGCCCAGCGTTCGGCGTCCAGCGGACGGCCCGAGGGCTCGGCGAGTTCTGCCCGTTCAACAATGGTCGAGGCGCCCAGACCGGTGAGATAGTCGCTCAGTTCCGGTCGTCCGGTTGATGCCGCCACTTTGTAACCAAGCTGGGAGAGCACGGCGACCGCTACGCTACCGACACCGCCTGCGGCCCCGGTCACAATTACCTCTTTCTCTCCGGGTGTTACGCCCATGCGCTCCAGGTCCAGGATACAGAGCATCGCGGTATAGCCGGCCGTGCCCACGGCCATGGCTTGTTTGAGGCTGAAGGCGTCAGGCACGCGCGTCAGCCATTCAGACTTGACCCGCTGTTTCTGGGCATAGCCACCGCCGTGGCTCATGCTGAGTTCCCAGCCGGTGATCAGGACCCTATCTCCTGGCTGGTAGGCGGGCGAACTCGACGCCTCGACCGTCCCGGCCAAGTCGATCCCGCCAATCATGGGGTAGGTGCGCGCAATGGGCGCGGTTCCGGTGACGGCCAGGCCGTCTTTGTAGTTCAGCGTGGAATAGGCGACATCGACGGTTACATCCCCCGCCGGCAGGTCGTCCAGCGTGATTTCTTTCAGCTCGGACGAGATTTTTTTCTCAACCCTGTTGATGACAATCGCGTGTATGGCTTCCCCCATGCGTTTCAACTCCTCACGATGACTATGTATGGATACCAGACGGGCAGGATAGCCAGCCTGCGGAGAAAAGGCTACACCCCGCGCCCGTCACGCTACAGAAGGCCACAGTCTAAAATGAGGAGCCGGGCTGCTTGAGAAACTCCAACTCCTCCGGTGTTGAAACCCGGCCCAGGACAGTGTTGCGGTGGGGAAACCGCCCGAAGCGGTCTATCACCTCCTGATGTTTCACTACATAAGGGGTATCAAAATAGGCGCGCTCTTCGGCGAGCTGCCGAAAGAGCAGGACCGAGCGCTGCTGATGGGCACGATTCTCGCTGTGCATGAACGGGACGTACACGAAATAGCGCTCGACCAAGCGCAACTGCCGGTCCAACCCCGCGTCGATCATGTGCTCCGCTATCTGCTGGGCCAGGGGGTCGGTCGCAAAGGCGCGCGGGTCGTTGCGGAACATATTGCGGGGGAATTGATCCAGGACCAGGATCAACGCCACGCCGCCCCGCGCCGTCTCCGCCCAGTGGGTCAGTTGACCTTGAGCGGCCAGCTCATAGTCGGTCTGGAAACGCTGGACGATCTGCCGGTCGAAGTCGGCATTCTGAACAAACCAGCGCGGGGCGTATTCTTCAAAATAGGCCGGCTCGTCTCGGATTTCGTCAAACCAGAAGGTCAGGATTTCTTCGATGTCGGCCATGCGCGGACCGTCCCGGCAGGGAGTACAAACCGGGGCGGGCCTGAGCGGTCCGCCCCGTCTGAGAGTTAAATCGCCCGGTAGGCGGCAAACGACTGCGTTGACGACCGCGCACTAGGGTCAGTTATGACGTTGATCACCGCCGGCTTGCCAGAGGCAACGGCGCGTTCGAGGGCGGGCCGAATGTCTTCCGGCCTTTCAACAAACTCACCGTGCCCCCCGAACACCTTGGCCATTTCATCATATCGGCTGAAACCCAGGTCGCGGCCGGCCGTCATCACTCCCGCGCCGGCCCAACCGCCGTTATTGCTGATGACGATAATGGCCGGGATATTCTTGCGGACCATAGTATCGATTTCCATGCCGTTCATACCAAACGAACCGTCCCCGCTGAGGACAATGACCTGGGTGTCCGGTTTGGCTACTTTTGCGCCAAGTCCGAACGGAACGGCCACGCCCATACAGCCGTTCGGGCCAGCGTTGACCCGGTGGCCGGGAGCGTTCGTCGGTACCGACTGCCGTGCAAAGTTGAGAATCTCGTGGCCATCGACGACGATAATGGCATCCCGGTCCATAAAGTCACGGACCTCTTTGCATAGGCGAAGAGGATGCATGGGCGAGGTGTCCGCCTGCATAATGGCCTGCATCTTTTCCTGGGAACGTTGGTCATGGCCACGTAGCGTATCGATCCAGGCCAGTTCGTCCCTGCCCCGGAAAGAGTCGCTGGCCTCGTCTGTCAGTTGACGCAAGACCATCTTGGCGTCACCCACGATCCCGACATCAACCGCGCGGTTGCGGCCGATCTCTTCGTCCGCAATATCGACCTGAATCATTTTGACATCTTCCGCAAAACGCGGTGCCTGTCCAAACCCCAGGATGAAATTGAGGCGCGTGCCCACAATCAGCACCACGTCGGCCTCTTTCCAGGCCCGGTTACGCGCACCCAGAAAGCTCAGGGCATGATCCTCAGGAATAACGCCACGCCCCTGTGGAGTGGTGTAAAAGGGGATGCCGGTCGTTTCCACGAACTCTTGAAGTTCCTGCATCGCGCCCGACCAGATGATGCCGGTCCCGCTAATCACCAGCGGCCGCTCAGCCGCCTTCAGTAGCGCCACCGCCTCCTTGACCAAGGCCGGATCACCGGCCACCCGCGGGACCTGATGGGGACGCTTGGGAAACGTGACCTCCTCTTCTTCAATCACACGGTACAGAACATCGCCCGGCAGATCGACATAGACCGGGCCTGGCTGGCCGCTGGTGGCTACACGAAAGGCTTTATTGATAATTTCAGGAATGCGACGCGCGTCTTTGATCCGCTCGGACATTTTGGTGATCGGCTTGAACATGCCGACCTGATCCATTTCCTGGAACGCGCCCATACCGTCTTGGGACATGGCGCTCGCCCCACCCAGAGCAACAACCGGAACGGCGTCCAGATACGCATTGCCAACACCGGTAATCAGATTCGTGACACCGGGGCCGGAGGCGGCAAAGCACACTCCCGGCTTACCCAGCACCCGGCTATAGGCGTGGGCCGCCATGGAAGCTCCCTGCTCGTGACGCACATCGACCGAGTTAAACCCAATCTCAATACATTTGGAGGCCACATCGACCATCGGCCCGCCAGTGATATAGAAAACGGTATCCACGCCTTCGTCTTTGAGCGACTTGACGACCAATGAATTACCATCAACTTTTGCCATACTTTCCTCCCTTTTCTTCTGGGTTTATCCTGTGTGACCGGGCATCTTATCCTTAGTGCGTACGAAAATGCCAGAGGCAGACATGCCTCGTCCGTCATATCCGCACCACAAACCGTCCCTCCGACCGAAATGCCGCACCCATCGATTCCGCGTTATAGACAACGCCGCTCCGGCCAAAGGGGTCAAGCAGAATCAGACCGGCCTCTCCCTGAGTCTGTCGTGTTAGATGAGCGAGAGCAGTGCGAGCGGCTTGCGCGGTGTCCTTCCCGCCGCGCATCAATTCCACCGCGGTACGGGCCAGGGTCGCTCGAATAATATGCTCGCCATCGCCTGTTACCGAGCACGCACCGATTGTGCTGTCCGCATACGTCCCGGCCCCAATGACGGCAGAGTCGCCCACGCGGCCGGAGCGCTTACCCATCACACCGCCGGTTGAGGTTGCCGCCGCCAGTCCGCCCGCCGAGTCTAGGGCAACCGCGCCAACCGTGCCGGGTTCACCTGTGGTCTGTTGCGCCTGCCAGCGCTGGTACTGACGTTCGGTAATCAGTTCGTCCTCCGCAGCGTGCGGCAGTCCGTGCTCTCGTGCGAATCGTTCGGCACCCTCGCCGACCAGAAATACGTGTCGCCCGTCTGTCATGACAGCCCGAGCGAGTTGGATGGCGTTCTTGATATTCCTCACCGCTCCCACGGCGCCAGTCTGAAATGTCGTGCCGTCCATGAGGGAGACGTCGACTTCGACGGTCCCGTCTTCCGTCAAGCAAGAGCCAAGGCCGGCGTTGAAGAGAGGATGATCTTCGAGGGTCACGGTTGCCTGCACAACCGCATCGAGTGCGGTTCCGCCCTGAACAAGTATGTTCCAGCCTACCTCAAAAGCGGCCGTTAGCCCTGATCGACGCTCCGCTTGCAATGCTGGTGGCGTCGCAGCTCCGGCGCCACCGTGGACGATCAGAGCGGGGGTCATGGCAGACGGTGACGGACTGCTGCCTACAGGTCCAGCGTCTGGGCCACCACCTCACGGTGGGTCGGGGCGCTGCCGAAAGCGGCTTCGGATGCCAGGCCGCGGCGATAAAAGAGATGCATATCGTGCTCCCAGGTAAACCCGATACCGCCATGAACCTGAATGGCCTCACTGGTGACGGTCTTGCACATATCGCTGCAATACGCCTTGGCCATGGGCACGGCCTGGGATGCTTCGTCCACATCCTCATCAACTGTCCAGGCTGCGTAATAGGTCAGTGAGCGTGCGTTTTCGACCTGGACCATCATATCCACACATTTATGCTTGACGGCTTGAAAGCTGCCTATGGGTTTCCCGAACTGCACCCGCTCTTTAGCGTATTCGACGGCCATATCGAGCGCCTGCTGTCCGGTCCCAACCATCTCGGTACACAGCCCGGCAATGGCTTGATCGAGGACGCGCTGGAGAATCGACCAGCCCTGACCCACCTCGCCAAGAACTTGCGAGCCGGCCACCGCAACATCCTGGAAAGCAATGTGACACTGGCGACGGGTCATGTCCACGGTTTTCAGTTGCGTGATCTCGACCCCCGGCGACTTGGCATCGACCAGAAACAGAGTAATGCCCTCTTCTGCCGGAGCATCGGGTGAGCCGGTACGCGCGGCGACCACTATCTGATCGGCGACATGTGCATCCGGCACAAAGAGTTTTTCTCCGGATAACACAAAGTCGCCGCCCCGCGCCGTGGCCGGCAAACCAATGCCACCGGCGTCATAGCGGCCGCTCTTTTCGGCTTGGGCCAGGGTCATGACTAATTCACCGGCCGCGACCTTGGGTAGAATGGCGGCCTTTTGCTCGTCCGAGCCGCCGGCCAGCACGGCTGTGCCGCCCAGGAGCACGGTCGCCAAGAACGGTCCGGGCATCAGAGACCTGCCCATCTCCTCCATCACGACAACCAGGTCGAGGAAACTCCCGCCAATCCCGCCGTGCTCCTCGGGAATCAGAATGCCCATCCAGCCCAACCCTGCGGCTTTTTTCCAAAGTTCCGTAGCGTGGGCGCTGTCGTCTTCCATCATCTTACGCACAAATGTGGTCGGACACTCCGCGTCCAGGAATTTTCGGGCCGAGTCGCGCAGCAGTTCTTGATCTTCACTGAAACCGAAATCCATGCTTCCCCCTCAGATGCTCAATACTTCTGTTATCCCTTTGGCAGCCGTAGGACGCGCTCACCAATGATGTTGCGCATGATCTCCGACGTCCCGCCCGCGATTGTATACAGCCGGGAGCCTAAGGCGCGGCGTGCCCAAAAACCGTTATCGATACCCTGAGTTTCCCCCAAGGCGCACTGACTGTAGGGACCCAGCAGTTCCATCGCAAAATGCGCCATGCGGATATAGAGCTCACTTCCGGCCAGCTTGCTGATCGAGCCTTCCGGTCCCGGCGGGTTACCGCGCAACTGTTGGGTCAGTTGCCGATAGCCGTTGAACTTCAGCGCCTGGATTTCAACGTGAAAAGCGGCCAGTTTCTGTCGCACCTCTGGATCATCGGTGGCCGGTTGACCGTTGACTTCCAGGTCTTTGAGATTCGCCTTCAGTCTGTCCAGCATGGGTTCCAGGTTATACACCATGCCAAAGTTCGCCCGCTCGAACATAAGCGTGGTAATCGCAACCTGCCAGCCGTTATTCCGTTCGCCAACCAGATTGGCTTTGGGCACCCGGACATCCTCGAAGAAGACCTCGTTGAATTCCGCGTCGCCGGAGATTTGGACCAAGGGCCGGACCGTTACCCCAGGCGAGTGCATATCCACCAGCAGATAGGACAGTCCTTTGTGCTTGGGTGCGTCAGGGTCGGTCCGCGTTACAAGAATGCAGTAGTCGGCTTTGTGAGCATAGCTCGTCCAGACTTTCTGGCCGTTCACGACAAAGTCATCGCCATCGTCAACCGCCCGCGTTTGGAGGGAGGCCAGGTCCGAGCCGGAGCCCGGTTCGGAATAGCCCTGACACCATAATTCCTCAGCGCTGAGTATCCTGGGGACAAAACGCTCTTTCTGCTCCTCCGTTCCCCAGTGCATCAAGGTGGGACCGACCAGCGAGATACCCAACGGATTGGCCAATCCGGGGGCGTGCACCCGGGCCATCTCCTGCTGGTAGATGGTCTGCTCCATAATCGTGGCACCCCGGCCGCCGTACTCCTTGGGCCAATGAATGCCGACCCAGCCCGCGCCGTGCAGCTTCTTCTGCCAGTCAAACTTGATCTGAAAGCGCTCTTCCTGGTCGATAATCTCAAAGGTCTCCGGGTCGTAGTTGTCCGCCGGATTGGCTTCGAGCCACGAGCGCAGTTCCTGCCGGAACGCTTCTTCTTGTGGAGAATAGTCAAAATTCACGCCGTACTCCTGTCGCGGGAAGGTATCGCGCGCGAATTATAGTTTTTGGTCGGAAGAAAGGAAAGGGGTTAAGGCGAAAGGCCGCGCCCGGCTTGACACCCGGCCCGTGGGCTGACTAATTGAGCCCGACATCTTTCTCTAGCTGATCGGGGGTTCGGGTGCGCTATCGCCAAACATTCATCCCAACATTACGTGAAGATCCGACTGAGGCCGAAGTCATCAGCCATAAGCTCTTACTGCGCGCCGGTATGATGCGCCAGGTAGCACGCGGCGTATATGATTTTCTGCCGCTCGGGCTGCGCGTCGTGCGGAAAGTCGAAAACATTGTACGCGAGGAAATGAACCGCGCGGGCGCCCAGGAAATCCTCATGCCGGCGGTCTGTCCGGCGGAACTCTGGCAGGAAAGTGGCCGCTGGGATGTATACGGTAGAGAGCTGCTGCGCATCAAAGATCGGCACGACCGGGACTTTTGCTTTGGGCCGACCCATGAGGAGGTCGTGACCGATATTGTCCGGCGGGAGATTCGATCATACCGGGACCTGCCGCTCAATTTGTATCAGATCCAGACCAAGTTTCGGGATGAAGTCCGGCCCCGTTTTGGCTTGATGCGCGGCCGCGAGTTCATCATGAAAGACGCCTATTCCTTTCATACTGATCTGGAGGACTGCCAGCGCGAATACCACAATATGTACGACGCCTACCGGCGGGTCTTTGATCGCTGCGGCTTAACCTACCGTCCGGTGGAGGCGGATACTGGAGCCATCGGGGGCAGTCTGTCGCATGAGTTCCAGGTGCTGGCGGATTCCGGCGAAGATGCCATTGTCAGTTGTGACTCGTGTGATTATGCCGCCAATGTGGAAAAAGCCGAACTCGCCCCACCGCCGCCTCCGTCAGACACGCGCGAAGCGGCGCTTACCCCAGTCGAGACGCCAGACCAACGGACCATCGAGGAAGTCTCGACCTTTCTGGGTGAGCCCCCGGAGCGCTTCGTCAAAACCCTGCTCTACGAAACCGACACGGGCGCGGTTGTCGCTGCCCTAGTGCGTGGAGACCATGAGCTCAGCGAACCTAAGCTGAAAAACCTGCTTGGCTGTGAGTGGGTCGCCCTCGCGGATGAGGAAACCGTCCACAAGGTGACCGGCGCTCCAACCGGTTTTGCCGGGCCACTACGGATCGAGGCCCAGTTAATCAGCGACCAGACTCTGCGGGGTGCAAGAGGCCTGGTATGTGGTGCAAACGAGCAGGATATGCATATGACCGGGCTTGATATCGAGCGCGACCTACCATCCCTCCAGTTCGCCGACCTGCGTCGGGCAATAGCAAGCGATACCTGTCCACGCTGTGAGAAAGGGCGGTTTACCGATCATCGTGGCATTGAAGTCGGTCAGACGTTCTATCTTGGCACGAAGTATAGCCAAGCGATGAATGCAACCTATTTGGATGCCACAGGCGAACAGCATCCCATGGAAATGGGCTGTTATGGCATTGGCATTACTCGGACCGTTGCGGCCGCCATTGAGCAGAACCATGATGATGCCGGCATTGTCTGGCCCAAGCCGCTCGCCCCCGCAGATATCCATATCGTGCCGGTCAATTGGAATGACGACACGACCCGGAAGGCGGCGGAAGATGTCTATGCCAAACTCCGGCAGTCCGGGACGGATGTCTTATTTGACGATCGGGAAGAGCGGCCGGGTGTGAAATTTAAGGACGCTGACCTGCTAGGCATTCCGCTCCGGGCCACGATTGGTGGCAAGTCTTTAGCCCGCGGGGTGATTGAATTAAAGGATCGCGCGGATGGAGCAATGACGGAAGTCCCGACAGACCGGGCGGTCGAGACCATCCAGCAGGCGCTCAGCAATACGGAGACCGCCTGAGTCCGGGAAGCGCGCAACACAATGGCTCCTCGTTCCGTCAATCAGACAAGCAACGCGCGAGTTCACCCTCGGAGCTCCGAAAAAACGAGCCATCCGCGCGCGCGACGCCGACTCATCTTTGCGCTCGATGTTGCTTCACTAAAAGAAGTTGATCACTACGTTGCCCTGCTTGCCGACGAGGTCGGCCTGTTCAAGGTCGGTAAGCAACTGTTCGTGCACGCCGGTCCCGAGGTTGTCCGCCGCATTCACGCTAAGGGCGGCACGGTCTTTCTCGACCTCAAATTCCACGACATTCCCCAGACAGTAGCTTCTGCCTCAGTGGAAGCCGCCCGTTTGGGGGTGAAGATGTTCACCCTGCACGCCTCCGGCGGTGTCGATATGTTACGGCAGGCCCAGCGGGCAGTCCGTGCCGTGTGTCGTGCGGAACGGCTCACCCGCCCGACCCTCCTTGCGGTCACCGTGCTGACGAGTCTGGGCCGAGACGACCTCAAGCGGGTCGGAGTCAGGGCTGGTCCGGCGGCGCAGGTCGTTCGGCTCGCTCAGCTTGCCCAGCAAGCAGGTATTGACGGTCTGGTAGCCTCTCCTCGAGAAATTGCTGCAATCCGCCGTGCCTGCGGAGACAAACTGACCCTCGTCATTCCGGGTGTTCGTCCACAAGACAGCACAGCCGATGATCAGAAGCGGATTCTGACGCCGCACCAGGCCATGCAGGCTGGGGCGAATTATCTAGTTGTGGGCAGACCTATTCGGGATGCTACCGACCCGCGCCAGGCCGCACGCGATATTGTCGCAGACATGGCACGGGGACTGCGCAAACAACCTCAAGTAGGGACGACACGCTCACGGCAATAGGACGAAGAGTAAGGGAGGAAAAAGGCCTATCGCCCGATGGGTAGGACGGCGGACATGAGGTCATTTGTCTACTGGGTGAATGAGGGCTGTGTTGGATGGAATCGATAGATAATATCGTGCTCACGCACGAGGGCGAGCCTGTCACGAGCAAGTTGTTCCAAAAAGAGGTCGTCCGTATGCAAACGCCGAATACGATTCTTGAGATCGTCATTCTCGCGCAACAGCGTCCGGACTTGTGTTTCCAATGCGCGTTGCTCTTCGGTCAGTTGGAAGAGATGCAGAAGCCCGCGCTCGCTCCACACGGTTGAATATCCGAGCAGGGCGTACAGCGCCAGAATCGATGGGAACCACACCCAGCCAAACCGCCGCACCACCGTTCGTCCCATACGGACCATTCTACTGACTGCGCACGGCTGGGGCAACTTTGGGCGCTGAAACGAAATAGGAGACAGACATCGCGACAGGAGGATCGGGTGAAGATCAGGAAAATTATTGGTCGAGAAATTCTGGATAGCCGGGGGAATCCGACGGTTGAGGTTGAGGTAATACTGGCGGACGGTGCGTGTGGACGCGCCGCAGCGCCTTCAGGCGCGTCAACTGGGGCCCACGAGGCGTGGGAGCTTCGAGACCGAGCCCGAAAACGGTACCGCGGGAAGGGCGTCCAAAAAGCGACGGCACAGGTGAACGAGCCCATCGCCCGTCGCCTGAAGGGCAAGGACGCCAGCGACCAGTTCGCCATTGATCAACTCCTGCTTGAGTTGGACGGTACGGCAAACAAGAAACGCATGGGAGCGAACGCACTCATCGCCACCTCACTCGCCGTTGCAAAAGCAGCGGCCGCATCTGCCGGACAGCCCCTCTACCGCTTCCTGGGCGGTAGGCGTGCGCGGACTCTTCCGGTCCCGCTCATCAACGTGCTCAACGGCGGGGCTCATGCGACCAATAATCTCGACATCCAGGAATTTATGATCGTTCCGGCTGGTACACGATCATTCCGTGAGGCTCTTCGCATTGGCGCGGAAGTGTTCGCCGTGCTTAAAGGGATACTCCAGAAAAAAGGCCTCACCACAGCCGTCGGAGACGAGGGGGGAGTGGCTCCCGATCTTCGCTCAAACGAAGAGGCGTTCGACCTTCTGCTTGAGTCCGTGACACAGGCGGGCTACACCCCAGGTCGGCACGTCTCGCTGGCCCTCGATATCGCAGCAACCGAGCTGTACCAGGACGGGCTGTACGTTTTCCATAAAGCGGGTGGGACCGTCCGTCAGGCTGAAGACCTGATTCAACAGTACGCAAAATGGGCGGCACACTATCCACTGGTCTCCATCGAAGACGGGTTGGCCGAAGACGACTGGAACGGATGGCGATTGCTCACCCAGGAACTCGGAACAACTTTACAACTCGTAGGCGACGACTTGTTTGTCACCAACCCGCAACGACTCGCTCGCGGTATTGCGGACGGGGCAGCGAATGCCATCCTGGTCAAGGTCAATCAGATCGGCACCTTGAGCGAAACCTTGGAAACAGTCGCCTTGGGGAAAAAGCATCGGTACGCGGCGGTGATCTCGCATCGCTCGGGAGAAACCGAGGACACTACCATTGCCGACCTGTCCGTCGCGTTGAATGCCGGTCAGATCAAAACCGGTAGCGTCTGCCGTGGCGAGCGGACGGCCAAATATAACCAATTGTTACGCATCGAAGAAGAACTCGGACGACGCGCCGTGTATGCCGGCCATAACGCGTTTACGACCCAAAAATAACACTCTGTTCTTGTGTATTTTTGTTGCAGCAAAGAGGCCAATCTGATAGAAGGTAGCCAAAAGGCTCTTCCGCCTTAGATAGATGATTTTGATGGACTAAGGGGTTCCCACACTCATAACGAAGGAGGTCACTATGCCTGCGAAGAAGAAAGCCGCTAAGAAAACCGTAAAGAAGGCCGCCAAGAAAGCCCCGGCTAAGAAAGCCGCTAAGAAAACCGTAAAGAAGGCCGCCAAGAAGGCCCCGGCTAAGAAGGCCGCCAAGAAGGCTCCGGCTAAGAAGGCCCCGGCTAAGAAGGCTCCGGCTAAGAAGGCCGCCAAGAAAGCCCCGGCCCGGAAGAAAGCGGCCCGGAAGAGAGCGTAACGTCGCTCAGCGCGGTAGCGAGATACGAGGCGGAGGATTTCCAAGAAAAGGCCCCAAGCGGGCCTTTTCTCTTTTGTGCACATGAAACAGCGACTCGCCGCGTACACCGCCGAGGTGCTCTTCCCGGAACGCGAGAAGTTTACCGCCCCGCTGCTCCTGCTTCCAGGGTTATGGACGGGAAGCTGGATATGGCAGGAAGTCGCGTGGAGCTTTTCTCAGCGGGGCTGGTCGTGCTGGGCGCTTGATCTGTACGAACAGTCCGCAACCCGCCGGCGTGGTGAGATCTCTCTTGACGATCATCTCACGACCATTACTACAGCTAGCGCTGCGTTCGATTGCCCGCCTATTGTGATCGGCTTTGATCTGGGCAGCCTCCTCGCACTCCTCGCCGCCACCCGCACACAACCGCGTGCCCTCGTCTGTATTTCTCCCTTGCTGCTCTGCCACTGGCAGGCCGACCTGCGTCCGGCTCTCCCTCTGGTGCGACTTGCCGCCCTACCCGCGCTCCTGTGGAATCGCGGCCATCCTCCTCCGTCTCGTCGGCTTGCCCGCGATTTTCTTTTCCACACAGTTCCGGCAGGGCTGCACGACCAGTTATACGACCGGTTTGAGCCGGACTCCGGTAGAGTCGTCCGTACCCTTACCCGAGGCCGGACTGATTTTCCGGCAACTCCCCTGTCTTGCCCTAGTCTGGTTGTCTGGGGGCAGCAAGACCGTATGGTGCCTGCTCCGGCCGTACGTTGGCTTGCAAACACCCTACAGGCTGCCAGCCTGAACTACCCGGACCAAGGTCACTGGCTGCTGGCTGGCCCACAGGCGGCGACCCTGGTCGGAGATGTCCATCGCTGGTTGGTCCGCTCGCTGGGAGAATCACTGTTGTTACCTCCAGAGGAAGACGAGTAGTCATCGCCGTCCAAGCGCACGAACTGACCCGGCCTGGATCGTTTCCTATTACCACTGATATAGAAAAGTCGGGTTCTGTTCCTCAACGATTATTTCAAGGTCTCTTCGTCTCCATGCTCCAGCTTATCAATCTGTCCCTCGCCTTTGGCGGACAGGAACTGTTTCGCAATCTCAACTGGCATATTCGTCAAGGCGCCCGTGTGGGTCTGGTCGGTCCCAACGGTGCGGGCAAAACAACCCTCTTCCGCCTCTTGACCGGACAGCTTGAGCCCGATGCGGGCCGGGTCCAGCGCGACCGGGACCTCAGCATTGGTTATCTGCCCCAGGAGGGAATCGAAATTTCCGGACGCGATCTCTTCGCCGAGACGCGCTCCGCTCTGCCGGAGTTGACCGCGCTACAGCAGGAACTGGAGACGATTCAGGCCACGCTCGACAGTCCTAATGGAACGACCTCCGATGCATCGGCCCAAGCGGAACTCATTGCGCGCTACGGGGACCTCCAGCACCGAATCGAAGAACTCGACGGATTTCAGGCCGATGCCCAGGTCGCCAAAGTCCTGACCGGCCTGGGGTTTCACGAAGCGCAGTTTACGGCACGCACCGAGACGTTCAGCGGGGGCTGGCAGATGCGGATTGCACTGGCCAAACTCCTGCTCCGGCAGCCCGATGTCTTACTGCTCGACGAGCCAACCAATCACCTCGACCTCGACTCGCTGCTATGGCTTGAAGCATATCTGCACAATTATCGTGGCAGCATTGTCATCGTTTCGCACGACCGGGCCTTTCTTGACCGGATGGTCAATCGGGTGGTCGCCCTGCACCGCTCTGCCCTGGCCGAATATACGGGCAATTACTCGACCTTTGAGCGCGTGTTTGAAGAACACCTGGAGTCGTATCGAAAAGCCTATGACACCCAGCAGGAAGAGATTGAGCGCCTGACCCGCTTTATCAATACGTTTCGCTATAACGCTCGGAAGGCGCCGCAGGTCCAGAGTCGGGTCAAGCAGTTGGAGAAAATGGAAAAGCTCGACCCGCCCCAAACCGTGCCCAAGGGTGTCCGTTTCCATTTTCCTCAGGCCCCCAGGAGCGGCCGACGGGTGATCGAATTACAGGGGGTCAGCAAACGCTATGACAACGTACAGGTGTTTGAGAATCTGGACCTAGTGATTGAGCGCGGAGACCGGGTTGCGGTGGTCGGCGTCAACGGGGCGGGCAAGTCCACCCTCAGCCGCATCCTGTCCGGGGTTGAAGAGCCCACCTCAGGCAGCCGTCAGCTCGGTCATCAGGTCGCCCTCGATTACTATGCCCAGCAGCAGGCCGAACGCTTACAGACCAACAATACGGTGTATGAAGAGATCCTCCGGGAAGCCGCAACCGACATCGTCCCTCAGCTCCGCACTCTTCTGGGGGCCTTTCTCTTTTCCGGGGATGCGATCGAAAAGCGAGTTGCCGTGCTCAGCGGCGGTGAAAAGAGCCGTCTCGCGTTGGCAAAAATGCTGTTGCAGGCCTCGAATCTGCTCATTCTGGATGAACCCACAAACCATCTCGATATCCGGACCAAAGACATTGTGAAAGAAGCCCTGCTGCAGTATGCGGGAACTTTTGTCGTTGTGTCGCACGACCGCTATTTTCTCAGCGGCCTGGTAACAAAAGTGCTCGAACTCCAGGACGGGTGCTGTACCACCTATCCCGGAACGTTTGAGGAGTTTCTGGAGCGGAAAGAACGACAGACAGGCCCGTCTCCACACCAGGAACAGGTTCGCCTTCAGAGCGTAGTCCAGCGGGCAGCCGTTGCTTCGCCTACGGCAAGCGCGGCGGGCATTGAAGGGACGCTGGCCGCCATTCGCGAGGCCAAGCACGGCAAGCTCTCCTATCAACAGCAAAAGGCTGCCCGGGCCGAACGCCAAAAACGGGCCAAACGGTTGGCCGCGCTGGAGCAGCATATCGCCACGCTGGAGGACCACAAGGAAAAGCTCGAACGTCGCCTTGCGGATGAAAAGACGTTTCAAGATCGGGCAAAAGCCCGCGAGGCGGCGCATCAATATGAGCGGGTCAAACAGCAACTCGACGAGCAGTACGCGGAGTGGACGGCGTTAGCCGAAGAACACGAAAGCGATTAGACCCGGAACGAGACTCTGAAAAAGGGAGAGACAGTATGCGCATAGGATTGGGCCTGCCGCCGACCGGACATCACTTCGAGGTGTATCAGCAGGTCGCGCGCAAGGCCGAGGAACACGGCTTCGAGAGCCTGTGGGTCGGCGAGGCCTGGGGCACAGAGACGAGTACGCTGGTTACCGCCTTTCTGGCCGCCACGCAGCACATTCATGTCGGTACGGGCATTATCTCGCTCTACCTTCGCCCGCCAACGCTCACCGCCATGCAGGCCGCCAGCATGGACCTGGTCGCACCAGGACGGGCGCGGTTGGGTATCGGAGTGAGCACGCGTAACATCAATACCTTTCACGGTATTGCCTGGGACCGGCCCGTGGCCCGCACGCGCGAGTATGTGGATATTGTCCGCCGCGTGCTGGCCGGCGAGCGGGTCACGCGCACCAACGGGTTTTACCGGCCGCAGGGCTTTCGCCTCAGCTTGCGCCTGTCGGGGGCCATGCCTATCTATCTGGCGGCCGTGAACCCGCGCATGCTCCAGTTAGCCGGAGAGGTCGCGGACGGCGTGCTGCTGGCCTGGCTGCCGGCGCGACAGATTCCCCATTCGCTGGCCGAGATTGCAAAAGGAGCGGAGCGTGCCGGGCGCGGCTTGAGCGATATTGATATCGGCTGCTATGTGCATACGCTGGTCAGGCAGGACCGGGAACAGGCCCTACAGCAACTGCGCCACGTGTTGGTGGGCTACTGTCAGGCCAACACGTATATCCAGGGTTTCCGCCGCTTTGGCTATAGCGATATTCTGGATGAAGTGCATGCTCGCTGGCAGGCCGGCGACCGGAAGGGGGCGGAGGAGTCCATTCCGGATTCCATGGTCGAAGAGTTGTTTATATTCGGTCCGCCCGAAGACTGCCGCACCCAACTCAGTCATTTTACCGCCGCCGGCGTGCAGCACCCGATAGTCGCATCTCCACCGACGAGCCAAATCACCAGGGATGATCTACATACGTTGGTTGAGACGTTCGGGCAGTAAAGTGAGACACTTCTTATGAGAGTCATTTATAATAAAGAGACCGACTCTCTGGTCATTGGACTTCGGGATGATCGTATCAAGGAAAGTGACGAGGTTCGTCCCAGGGTCATTGCCGACTTTGGTTATGATGGAGGAATTGTCCGCTTTGAGATCATGCAGGCTTCAAGGGTCGTAGGCAATACTAAAGAAATGCAATTCGAGGTTAGTGAGTAAGCTCCCTGTTTCCAGGAGGAGAGAGCCTACCCACCCCGGCCTGCGGCCACCCCTCCGCAGGAGGGGATCAAAGAGATGAGGACGATCACAAAGATCGTCCCGAAACATCACCCGACCAGCTTCGCCAGAATCCGCTCGTACTCTCTATTATTCTCCGCCTGCACGTTGACATGATGCAGGTCTACGCCGCACTCTTCCTGGGCTTGCAGGCGATCGATGCCTGCCTCCACTGACCCTACGCAGCCGGTTGCATCGACCAACTGAGCGGGCACTGCTTCACCGGCGGCGCGCGAGCCACCGGCCCAGGCTTCTTTGATAGTTTCGACCGCTTCCCCGTAGCCCAGCCGGGTGAGTTGAGCGGCGTAGAACGTGCCCATACGGCCAATGTAAAAGGCCAGCATACCGGCTGAGGCGGCGCGGGCTTTGTCAACCTGTGAAGTCACCGTGACGGTGCCTGGCGAACGGACGGCGACCGCATTGGCCGGACGCCCGGCAGCCACGCTGGCCTGGCGCAGATTGTCAATTTCGCTCTTGAGGTGCTCAATGGGAATCAGAATCGGCAACCAACCGTCTGCCAGCGCGGCGGTCATTTTCACGCTCTTGGCATTCAGCGTTGCCAGATAAATCGGAATGTGATTGCGAACGGGCTGGAAGCGTAACGTAAAGCCGCGTTGCAGGTCGAACAGCCTACCTGAGTATTTGAGCGGCTCGCCTTTCATCAGGGTGTTGATAATCTCCACATACTCGCGCATGCGCTGGAGGGGCGGCTGGAACGCGACCCCGTGAAAGTGCTCAATCACCTGCGGACCACTCGTCCCCAGGCCGAGCAGCATACGCCCTCCAGAGACCTCATCCAGGGTGGCGAAATGCTGGGCCAGCGCGGCAGGCGTGCGTGAGTAGGTATTCACAATCGCCGTGCCAAGATTGATACGCTTCGTCTTGTCGGCCAACAGGGTCAAGATGGTGAACGCATCCCGCCCCCAGGCTTCCGGCACCCAGGCCGAATGCACCCCGGCCGCCTCCGCGATTTGTACCTTCTCACACAGCGCCTGGTAGTCGAGCTTACCCTGCCAATCGATACCAATGGAAATTTTATAGGCCATTTTTCCGTGTCCTTTCTTGCTCTCTGTTCGGTCGCGCGACTGTAGCACGTCCCCTTTTGACCGTCAGCGTGTGCCGTGTCTGTTCTGCTGGGACGGTGCTTGACAACCGCGCGCGCTTCTGGCGAGAAGGGGGACCTGTCAAAAAGAGGAATGTATGCCACTCACCTCGCAAGAAGAGACGCTTGACCAGAACAGTCCCTCGTCCCAGCCCCACGACGCACCCACTGAGGTCGGAGGCCCGTATGCCTACTACGTCCTGGCCGTCCTCTTTGTGGTGTACGTGTTTAATTTTATTGATCGTCAAATCCTGTCCATTTTACTCCAGCCGATTAAGGAAGACCTGCAAGTCTCGGACACGGCCATGGGGTTTCTGACCGGTTTTGCCTTCGCGGTTTTTTACGCGATTGCCGGCCTGCCGCTCGCCCGTGTTGCCGACCGTTGGGTCCGGCGGAGCCTAATTGCCCTGAGTCTCGCGACCTGGAGCCTGATGACCGCGGCCTCGGGCTTGGCACGGAATTTTACCGACCTGGCATTGGCCCGGGTGGGTGTCGGCGTGGGAGAGGCAGGCTGCACTCCACCGGCGCACTCCTTGCTGTCCGACTATTTCCCCCCGGAAAAGCGCGCGACCGTGCTGGCCGTGTATGCCTGCGGCATTTACATGGGCGTGGGCCTGGGCTTCTGGTTGGGCGGCTGGCTGAACGACGCTTTTGGCTGGCGGGTAGCGTTCATGGTTATTGGTCTTCCCGGTGTCGCCATGGCCGTCGTGGTTCGTTTCACGGTCCGGGAGCCTCCACGCGGCATGAGTGAGCGGACGGCAGCCGTGAGTCGCTCCTATAGCCTGGGGGAGACCTGGCGTTTTCTGACCCGACTGCCCAGCGGCCGGCGCATCAGTTTGGGGGCGGCCTTTCAGGCCTTTGTGGGCTACGGACTCGGGGCCTGGATTCCCGCCTTTTTTATTCGGCTGCACGGCATGACCCCCGGAGAGCTGGGCTTGTGGCTGTCCTGGATTACCGGCATAGGCGGCGCGATTGGTGCCTTTTCCGGCGGCTGGCTTGCGGACCGCTGGGTCAGGGACCAGCCCAGGGCGCGGGCCTATATCAGTCTGGTTGGCGCGCTGTGTTCGACGCCCTTTATCATCGCAGCCTTGATACTCGAGAATACCACCCTGGCGTTATTAAGCTTCTTCCCGGCAAATATCTTTGGCACGATGTGGATAGGACCGGCCGGCTCGATTGTGCAGGACCTCGCTCCGCCGGCCATGCGGGCAACGGCTTCGGCGGTCTTTATTTTTATCCTGACAATGATCGGCTTAGGTGCCGGCCCGCAAACGGTCGGCATTCTTAACGATCTGATCGGAACGCCGGATGCGATCCGCTACTCCCTGCTTGGAGTCGCAGTCAGCACCAGTCTCCTGTCCGCCGTCTTTTTCTGGCTGACCGGTAAGACCCTGGAACGGGACATCACCGCCAAGCAGCAGCTCGGCTGATTTTCGATGAGCTATATCTGCACGGAAACAGCGTAATAGCCCCGCTCGGTAGGGGCGGAAAAATATTTCGCCAGCCGGGATAAGACCCGAGGAAAAATCTCGTTCTCCCGGTCGGCGGCCTGCATCTGTTCTTTGCTGGTCCAAAAGCTCAGCCCCCGTCCGCTGCCGTGCGAGCGATTGGCCAGCCACATCACACCGTGAAAGCCGGGCTGCTGCCTGAGCACAGGCAAATATTCTTGCTCGTAAATGGCTCGCGCCGGGTCAAGCTGTTCTCCGGGAACGGGCAGGGTAATCATCCGGGCGAACAGCCCGCCAATATGCTGGCCGGCCCGGACCAGGACTTCGTAGTGTTCGGGCTGGGGGTGGGCAGTCAGAAACGGCAACAGCATGGCGGCAACCGCCTTCCGGCTCTTCAGTTCGGAGCGGGCCAACGCGGTTGTGGAGTTCCACAAGGTGACGATGAAGCTCGTATGCACCTCCGGGTCGGATAGCACCAGGGTTCCATTGAAGCCGGGCTCCTGGACTAGGGGAGGCATCACCGCACTCCGGTAGACGGATAGAAAGTCTGTCAGGAGTCCCGGTCTGCATTGGATGGGAATAACACGCGCATACATGGGAAGGTGTTCCTTTTAGAGGGTTGTCCGAAGATCGGTCAGAAAGCCCTGAATGACCTGAAAACCCTGGTCCCAGAATTCGGGCTGATTGATATCGATACGCATCTGCGCCAGGGCGTGTTCCGGCCGTTGTGAGCCGCCGCTCTCCAATAGGCGTAAATACCCAGGGACAAAATCTTCTCCCTGGTCGAGATAGCGCTGATACAGGGCTAAGGTAAGCAACTCCCCGAACGGATAGGAATAACAGTAGAACCGGCTGTGAATAAAATGAGGAATATACGACCAGCCCCAGCGATAGACGGGCAACAGCTCAACACTCTCGCCAAAGAGCTTGCTCTGTTCGGTTATCCATAGTTCGCACAGAGCGTCGGCGCTGAGTTGCCCGTCCCGGCGCTTGGCATGCGCCGCCATCTCAAAGCGGGTCAGGGCGGTTTGGCGGAAGACCGTACCGTATGTCTTCTCCAAAACTTCGCACAATAAGGCGCGGCGCGTGTCCGGCTGCTCGGCCTTATTCAGCAGGTGCCGGGTCAACACGATTTCCGCAAAAACCGAGGCCGTCTCGGCAAGCACCAGAGGGGCATCGTAGTGCAGAAATTTCTGACGCTGCGCCAGCAAATCATGAATGCCGTGGCCCAGCTCGTGGGCTAGCGTCGAGACCGCACGTCCGGTGCCGGTATAACTGCACAGCACATATGGATGATGGGCGGGTGAAAGGGCCGCACAAAAGGCGCCCCCACGTTTCCCCGCGCGGACTTCGGCATCAATCCAACGATTCTGGAAAAACTCCTCGGCCAGGGCCGCAAACCGGTCGTTAAAATTCCCAAAGGCGGCCAGGATCAAATCCCGAGCATCCGTGAAAGGGATTTCCTCGGCCTCGGTTTCAATCGGCGCGTACAGGTCTGTGTTCTTGAGGCGTTCAACCCCGAGCAATTCCGCCTTCAGCCGAAAATATTCCTGCACCAGAGGATAGTGGCGCTCGACTGCCTGCATCATCGCTTCGACGGTTGGAGGGGCAATCTCGTTCGACAGGTGGGTGGGCAGCGTCACATCGTCATACTGACGCTGCTCGCACTCGATTTTATGATCGAGCAGCAGATTGTTAAAAACGGAGGTCAGGACAAGCGCGTGTTGGGCGTAGGTTTCTAAGAATATGGTCAGAGCCCGCTCACGTAGCCCGCTGTCCGGATGGCGCAGCAGCGCCATGATCTCACCGTCGGTGAGCAGGGACTCTTTGCCATCCCTGGTGAGCGGAAACCGGAGCGAGCCGCTGAGTTCGTCATAGAGTTGCCGAAAGGCGTGTTTGCCCGACAGGTTTTTACGGTTGAGGAGTTGCTCTTCTTTTTCACTCAGCGTATGCGGCCTAAAGCGTCGGACCGCTTCCAGATAGTGTTGATAGTCTTGCAGTTCCGGGACGGTGAGGAGTTGGGCAAGCTGCTCGTCCGGTAACGCGATGAGTTCCAGAGAGAAGAAGACCAGCAGGTTCTCGATACTGGTAGCGGTTTCGCGCGTATGCTGGACAAGCTGTTGAGCCGCTTGGTTCTGGGTATCAGCCGCAAACAGGAGCGAGGCGTAAAAGGCGGGGCGGCGACGGAGCTCGGCGATAGCTTCATATTCGGCCAACGCCAGGGCAAGTGCCGTTCCATCGACCTGATCGCTTTCAATCCTGCCACGGTACGTCTCTGCAAAGACTTCCGCCCGACGGCGTGCCTCCGCAAGGTCGGCCTCAAGCTGCGGGTCGTCCGGGCTGGCATACAGTCCTCCCAGGTCCCAGCGTACGCCTTCTGCTTTGAGTCCGGATTGCTGCATAATCTTGTCCTTTTCTCGGTTCGCGCTTTTGAAGCGTGTCTACTCGTTCTCTGTCTTCTTGTATGTCTGCTCCAGACCTGTCAAGAATAGGGCAGACACAAGGAGGGATGACTCATGGTGACAAACGGTGTGTCCCATATTGCCGTTGGCGTGCGAGATATGGACGCCTCGCTAGGTTTTTATCGCGATCTGCTCGGCTTTGAGGTAGTCCGGGATGAAGTGCAGTCGACCCAGGGAACGGTCCTGCCGGCCTTGTATAAAGAGCCGCACGACCAGCGGCGGGTGGCGACGCTGTATTGGAAGAAAGGTCAGTATGAGGCATTTTTGGTCCTATCCGAACACTCGGATAAGCCGGCCAGCGGCGAGCCGATCAAACTCGATCAGATCGGCATCCATCACTATGCCTTTTGGGTGGAGAATCTTCCTCAGGTCTATGAAGAACTGAAGGCCAGGGGCGCCGACTTTGTCGTGCCACCGACCGTCACCAAAACAAAAGACGGTAACTTTAACAGTGCCTTCCTGCGTGATCCGGACGGCATTCTTGTTCAGCTTGACGAGTTGGTGGCAGACTAACCGACAACCGTAAGAGGTCCGCATGACACAACCATACGCGCTCACTATCGCCACAGCCGCCGAACGTATTCGCACCCAGCAGCTCTCCCCCGTGACCCTGGTCCAGTCCTGTTTGAACCGTCTGGACCAGCTTGAACCGCAGCTCCGCGCCTGGGTGACAATCGACGGTGAGGGGGCCTTAGCTACCGCCCAGCAGTACGAAACGGAAATCAACAGCGGGCAATACCGGGGTCCGCTGCACGGCATCCCACTCGGCCTCAAAGACATTTTCTTTACCGCTGGGATGAAGACAACGATGGGATCGCCTATTTATGCCGACTATGTCCCGGACTATGACGCCACCACCGTGCGCCTCCTCAAGGAAGCCGGAGCGATCATTCTGGGTAAAGTCCAGACCACGGAATTTGCCGCCCTGGCTCCGTCACCAACCCACAATCCCTGGAATCTTGAACACACGCCGGGCGGCTCCAGCAGCGGGTCGGCGGCTGCGGTAGCCGCGCAGATGTGCTTTGGTGCCCTAGGCTCTCAGACCTATGGCTCGACCATACGCCCGGCCGCCTACTGCGGCTGCGTCGGCCTCAAGCCGACCTTTGGCCGGATTAGTGCCTACGGCGTCTATCCCCTGGCAGGCAGTCTGGACCATGTGGGGATTTTTTCCCGTACTGTGGCAGATACGGCTCTGCTGCTTCAGACCCTGGCCGGCGAGGACGCCAACGACCCGATGAGTGCGGCGCAGCCGATCCCGGACTACACCGCCGCTCTGGCCGATCCGCAGCCGCCTCGCATCGGCCTGGTCCGGGAGTTCTTTCTCGAAAAAGCCGATGCGGAAACCCAGCAGCATATTGAAGCAGTGATGGAGCAACTGACCCAAGCCGGGGCGCATATCACCGAGGTTGCACTCCCGGAGAGCTTCAAAGGCGAGCCTGAAGCCCACTTCAGGATGATGTTCGTTGAGTCGGCCTATTCACACAGTGAGGTCTACAACCGGTATAAAAAGCAGTACAGCCCGCAGATGAAGGACTTGATCGAGAAGGGCCTCCAAGTCTCCGGCGTGGAGTATATGGAGGCCCAACGCCACCAACACACATTTCGGACTGAGATGGACGCGCTCTGCCGGACGGTTGACGCCCTGCTGACTCCGGCAACCCCGGCCCCCGCTCCCAAAGGCTTCGCCACCACCGGTGATCCGACCTTTAACGGTCCGGCAACCTTTTCCGGCCTGCCAAGCCTGGCCTTACCCTCGGGGCTGAGTCAAACCGGCCTGCCCTTGGGTCTGCAGTTCATGGGAGCGGCCTTTCGCGAAGACAAGCTACTGGCGGTGGGCGAGTGGTGTGCGGACGTGCTGGCCTTCTCGGAGACGCCGGCTTTCTCTTCCTCGTAGGGGCAATTCATGAATTGCCCCTACACCAAGCTTAACTGACCAACAACACTATCCCTCCGACAATGAAAATCGTCCCGGCCACGTCGGCCTTGGTGATGCGCTCGCTGTCGTGCAGCACCAGATGGCTCAGGACGAGTGTGACGAGCGGTACGGCTGAGGTGAAGGGAGCAACAACCACGGCGGGCAGATATTCCAGCGCAAAAAACAGCGAGAAAATGGCCAGAGTCGAGGCCAGACCGGCCAGACCAAAATATACGCCTGCCCGACGCGGTAAGGAGAATAGCTGGCCGGCCTGTCCACTCGCAAAAAAATAGGCCGCATACCCCACCACACCGGCAAGAATGCCGATACACGCCCCAAGCAAGGGCTCGTTGCTCGACTGCAAACCGAGCTTGGCGAGAATAGGATTCATGCCGTAACAAAAGGCGGCAAGAAACGGATAGAGGATATGAATCGTCCTCATCTCTGACCTTCCCAGCGGTTTTGCCCGGTCAGAATCACCACCCCGGCCACGACGCTCAGGATACCGCTCAGAATTTTGAGAGTGATAGCCTCCTGCAAGAAGAGCAGCGCAAAAACCGTCGTAAAAAGTGGTGCGGTATTCACTAGGGGTGTGCACTTGGCCGCTCCAAGATGAGCCACCCCCAAGTAATTACACATCCGGCCTAAACATGGACCCATGATGCCCGCGGCGATAAACCACAGCGCCGCCTGGGGCGTAATCACCTGCGTCACCGAACGCGGATGAAGCGCAAAGACCAGGACCATCAACGGCAGGCTTGCACCCAACCCGCACAGCAGCCCGACCGAGACACTCGCGTACGGCAGCCCCTTGCGGATAAAGATGGGCGACGTCCCCCACAGGCACGCCGCGGCGAGGGCAAAAAATTCACCGTAGAACACACCGCCTCCAAGCCTCAATCACCCTCACAAGCGTAACAAAGAAATGATTGCAGAACATTTCACCTGGGGGTTTCTCCGCAGGGATAAGAACAGGAAATGGAGGTGAGGACAACTCGGCCCAGTCCCTCTCTCCATCGTTCCGACTGAGGGGGAGTGTTTCGCTGTGGTTCAGTTGACACGACGGCCCAGACAGGCATACACGCAAAGGACGAATGTATAGGCGAAGGAAGTACGGAGGAGGGACTAATGAGACGCGTTGTTACAGGTCACCGAGCGGACGGCAAATCCATTATTGCGAGCGATGGAGAAGTGACCGGCATCAAGGTCCCCGGCTTACCCGGTGCGACGTTGGCCACCCTGTGGGGGGCGGACGAAACACTCACGTATCCTGACGATGGGGGCGAACCGCGCCATCACGACTGGTTTCCGCCAGTCGGTGGTTTCCGCTTTGTCTCATTTGTTTTGGCTCCGGACAGCACTCCGCCCGTGGACACCGACCCGGAAGCGGCCACTGCCGAAGTCGAGCGCTTATTTCCGGGGTTGCTGGCGACCATGGAACCGGACGATCCTGGGATGCATCGCTCGGCGACCGTCGATACGCTGTATATCGTGTCTGGCCGCTGCGTGCTCGAACTCGACGACGGCTCAAAAACCGAGCTTGGCGCAGGAGATGCAATCGTTCAGAGCGGAACCATGCACCGTTGGCACAACCCTTGGGATGAGCCTTGCCACGTCATCGCCTTTCTGGCTGGCGCGCGTATGCAGTAGGAGCAGTATATAGACTATTCCTGGCTGGTATGGCCCTTCCCGTCCGCTATCGGCTGGTCGGTTTGCTGACCGCCGGGAGCATGCATGATCAACTATCTTGATCGGGGTTTCAGATTGCAGCGTCGGCCCCTGGCGGCAGTACCACGAGCGTGACATGATAGGCCGCCATGAATAAAAAAGCGCTCGCACTATTGGGGCTGGGGCATCTGATGGTTGACCTGAATACCGGCGCCCTGCCCGCCCTGCTGCCCTTTCTCAAAACAAGCTTTGGTTTGTCCTATACGATGATAGGAGCCCTCGTCCTGGTCGCGAATATGACATCTTCCATTATTCAGCCGCTCTTCGGCTATCTGTCTGACCGTAGCGCCCAGGCCTGGCTGCTGCCGTTTGGAGTCGTGGCGGCGACCTGCGGGATGGCCAGCGTCGGGCTGGTGACAAGCTACCCCGCCCTGCTCGTCGTCGTCTTCATCAGTGGGATCGGTATTGCCAGCTATCACCCCGAGGCCTATAAAACCGCCTACCTGTCCACCGGAGAGAAAAAAGCAACCGGGATCTCGCTCTTTTCCGTAGGCGGCAACCTCGGCTTGGGTCTGGGCCCGCTAGCTGTCGCCTTTTGCCTGGCTGCTTTCGGCCAAAGTGGTCTCTTGCTGTTCTGGATACCGGGGATTCTGGTTGGCGCGCTCTTCATGCGATCCCTTCCCTGGCTGTCACAAACCAGGCCGGCGCTCACCGGGGCGGCTACGGCCGCAGTGGCCATTCCGCGTTCTGCCCTGTCTCTGGTGTTGAGTATCGTCACCCTCGGAGCCTGCGTCCACGCGGGTATGTCAACCTACGTTCCGCTCTATCTGGCTGACCAGGGCGGGGATACGCTCAGGGTCGGCTCGGTGCTGTCCTTATTCCTGATCGCCGGAGCGGTCGGTACGCTGCTGGGTGGGCCGCTGGCCGACCATATTGGCCACAAACGCTTTCTGGTCTATTGCACCGGACTGCTGTGCCCGTTGATCTTCCTCTTTCTGCAAACAAACGGAACGACCAGTATCGTGATCTTGGGGTTGGCCGGGATGTGTCTGGCTCCGATGTTCTCTGTCACCCTGGTCATTGCTCAGGGTCTCATGCGGGGTCGGCTGGGCATCACCGCCGGCCTCATGACCGGCCTCGGTATCGGGGTGGGCGGTCTGGGGGTTGCCGTCCTTGGAGTTGCGGCCGATGTGTGGGGGCTTGCAACTACCATGCGGCTTATTGCGCTCTTGCCCCTCCTGCCCTGGATATTGGTCTGGTTCCTCCCCAGTGATGCTCCCCAAGCAGTGGAGCCAAGCCCTACGCTCCAGCCGATGGCGGGTAAGAGCGCCTGACCCGCCTACATTCAGGTTGTCTTCACCGGAGTGATCTGCTAGTTGTCCCTACTATTCCTGGGATTTTATCGTCTGGACCGATTGTGAAGAACGCAACCCCGGAGGCCGTGTACGCGTCACCCGGGGTTTCTTTTTAGTGTGTACAGAGGAGGCTTTATGGCTGGACCACGTCGAAGAGGCGGCGGTGGTGGCAAGCGGAGGCGGAAGGAGCGGAATACCGAACCCGCGGTTGAAAAAGATGTGATTGAAATGAATGGAACCGTCACCGAGGTGTTGCCCAACGCCTTCTTCCGCGTCGAGCTTGAGAACGGCCACTCCATTCTCGCCCATGTTGCGGGCAAGATGCGCAAGTTTTTTATTAAAATCATTCAGGGCGACAGCGTCACGGTTCAGCTCTCCCCGTACGACCTCGAACGTGGCCGGATCACCTTCCGCCATCGCTAGCGCGGTCAGGCCTCATGGTGCATGGAAGCACTATCCGTAGGTAAGCGGGGCGTTTACTCTTCCTCTAATCCTGCAATTATTGCCAGGAAGAGCTCAAACGCCCGTCGCTTGATTAGGTCCGCTTCGTCGCCACCCACTCTGAGAAAGTCTGCCACAGATGAAGGTCCCAAGCCGCGCGGGGAACCAAATTTCTCCCGAAAAACGTCCATAGCTTCTTGTAGCAGTTTGTTCTCTCTGAGCGGCCTGAGTTGTTTTGTCATTTCCGGAGCACCAAAAGAGTCGCACAGGACATATAAATCGTAGGCGTCTTTTTCCGACCTCCGCTCACCAAAGACGATTGCCTTCATGATCAGACAGGCCGCAGGGTCTGCAATCTTGATCTTCTCCTTATTCTCCGCCCCACCTGGAAGCCGGCCCTCGATTTCTTTTTCTATGAAGTGGGCAAAAACCAGATCGCTCCCTCGCGCTTTATGGACCAACAAATCTTGAATCCTCTGGTGGCGGTGGTTTTTCCCGGTTCCGCCGTATTCGGGAGCAAGAAAGTCGACTTGGACTGAATACGTCTTTCCATTGCTGAGTTGGATGGCTCTTTCATAGCGGGCAGGAATGATTTCTCCTTGATTGTTTTGCGCTTGGTGATAGCCGCGTGCTTCCAGTCTTTCCAGAATAGTCTCATACTCTGTTTCTGGAATCTCATTTGTATTAAGAGCAAGGTCCACATCGAGAGAGCCAATATGTACCCCGTCAGACATTCCTTCCGTCAAGAAGAAAGGAACCCATCCGCCAATGAGAACGATATGGTCTCGGTATGGTTTGAGGTATGTAAACAGTTCTAGTAGAACAGAAAGGCAGGCCCGAACACCATCGTCCGGATAATCATCTCTGGATGGCATCCTTTCCCCCTAGAACGCTAGCAGCTTTTCTCGTAGGAATTCAGCTTGTTCACGCCCACGCCCCCCATAGCTATATAGATCAAGGTAAAGCTGTACAGCACTCACCACCTGATAGCCTTCTACTTCCTGTAATCCGTAGAAAACCCCCTCGTCATAAGGGGTCAGAAGGAAAATGTTCGCACCAGAATCAACGGGCTTGAGGTCCAATTCCTGCTGAAGAGCTTCTATATCCCCAGCGAAATAGAGCGCGGTCATACTATGTCGTACGAAAGGTGCACATCTGTCAGCTCCGGTGAACAAGGTCAGCGCGTATCCAATCTTCTTGGTGTCGCAATACTGCTTTATCCTCTCTTCAAAAGCAGGAATCTTATCGAGAGAAAAAAGTGAGCGAGGCGCGTTATTTTCATACCTGTAGGCCTCTCGCCAGGCATTGAGGAGGCTAGAAGGGTCTTTGAGCACAAGTCGTTTCTTCTGATCGAACTCAATAAATTCGTTATTGAAGAGTTCCTGCTTGACTTTGTAAGCCTGCCCAATACTCATATGGACCGTCTCAGCCAACTCTTTTAACTTCCAGGCTCGTTTCGGTTCAACGAGTAGTGCTCTAATCAGGCGAGTCGAGACAGGAGCGAAGAGAGTCTTTGTTCGGCCCCGCCGGCGTGTCACCGCCCGTTGTGCAGCAGTTTTTATGTAAAGGCCGTCAAATTTAACAAGGGCATTTCCGGCTAGATCAACGTAGCCAACGTTGTTCTCCTCACAGATTTTTCTTCCTCTTTCCGAAATTGACGGGGCTAGTATGACACCGTACGATACAGAAACCTTTTTCAAGAGATGCTGGAGTTGGGCAATAGCGTCGCGGAGATGGCGTGGTTCAGCAGACATTTTCGCTTCGACAAGAATCTGTCTCTCTTTTCCTTCGTTCTTGATCGTGACGATTGCGTTAGGCCGAATTCCTCCTTGCTGGAGAGCTACGTCCACCTTGATATCATCGCTGCCCGTGGCCTGCTGGAGGAGGTTGAAGAGGACTTCTCGACCTCGAAGTAAGATATCTTCTTCATTGCTATACTTTGGAAAGGTAAAGCGTAAAATCTCTGCCGCGTATTCCTGGGGAGTCCGATTTAGGAAGGTCTGGAGACGATTGGGAATCCCTTTTTCACGCGCCTCTCGAACTTGTTGTTCCGCCTTATTTTCCGGGCGTTTTGCTAAATTTCGTAATGCACGTCGGACCGGTTGGGTCAACCAAAAACGGATGGAAGGAAAAGATTTTCTACCCTCCCTATCTCTGTTCTCATCGAATCCGAGATTCCAAAATACTGCGAGCGTTCCTGCTAAGACATGATCGTATTGGTCTCTCCTCGGTCCGTATAGCTCAGGATTGAATTGGTCTTGGAGAAGGGGGCCGGACCAGGGAGAAGAAACTTGGGTTTCAAGCTGGCGTGCCGAATCTTCCAACCGACGTGAATGGTGAACCGAAACGATTAGAATCCGGCGGGCTAATAAAACGCTCCTCATCAAAAGCTCGCCAGCGATACTCCTTCGTTCCTCTCCATGGCGTTCTTGGATTAGAGCTTCTCCGTGAGTTGGGCTCGCGGTAGCTCGGAAAGCGTATTGCAAGCTTCTCGCATGGATTGTCTGTCTATCCGGGAAGAATCGCTCCTCTGCCGAAGCTGTGAGCACAGGTTTTGGAGGTTCATGACCAAGGACCCTAAGCAAGTGTTCGGTGAGCCATTCCCGCAATAGCTTTTCTTTACCACTCACAGAAACTTTTAACTCGGCCGAATGACACGCCTCATAAAGGAGCACTCCTAGTCTTGCCAAAGAATGAAATGCGTCAAAGTCGGTTTCGATAGCTTGAGCAGTCTGAGAGAGCTCATCGAACTGGTGCTTATTGGGATAGAGGTCAGATAGCGGCTTCCCCGACCGAATGAATGAGAAAATCAATTCAGACGGCTCCCGCAGAAATAGCGACTGTTGAGATATTTTTTTCAGAGAACTGTTCTCATAATCTTTTTGTTTTTCACTGGCAAATTTTTCTATCACCTCTTGGAATCTGCTCTCCTCAGGCCATAGAGGTAACGGACCGATTAGGGCGTCAAAATCCTCAAGAGAGAGGGTGCTTAAGTGCTCAAATCCTCGCACCAAATCTCGCATAAGTTGGAAGTGAGTGCTCAAGAGATAAGAATAATAAAAATCCTGTAACGCTTTTGTCGAAATGGCCGAGTCATCTGAGGTGAGATCATCTTCAAGCTCCTGAATTGTAGCAACAAGAGGAGGATCGACTTCTTCGAGTAAGGCTAAGAAATGGTCAAAAAGTTTTCTCCTGGTAGAAGAATTTGCGACTAAAGGAAGAAAAAGAAGAGGAACCTCTTCCTGACTGACAAAACGAAATGGCTGGCCATCTGGTGTTTCTACAATACTTCCGTCAATAGTCCGCTCCAACTGGATTCCAATATAGAAGGGGTGGAGAAAGGCGAGCTCTGCCGGTCTTTCTCCAGAAAGAAATTTGGTAAGAATGCTACATGCTTGCCTTTCTATTTCTCCCTGTTCGACGGTTATCTCAAAATATTCTCCTTGCGGGCTTATGCCTTGGAACGTTTGAGCAAATTCGAGATCGTGCCCAATTGCGACTCCTACTAAACGCCGGAAGACTAGATGGAATTCTTTAAGAAGCTCGTGCAGGAAAAAGGGATCTAAGAGCTTGGAGAGCGAGTGCTGAGCTGAGGCCCTCGCTGTCTCGTTGCCCGAATTGAAAATCTGCAAGACTTCCAGGGCAAGTTCTTCAATATATCGCAGAATATGACGGTGGGTATCAACATTCGTTGAAATGAATTCTCCTATCCATTCCAGAATTCCCCTCAGATATTCATCTTGCACACCGCTCCATACTCGGGAGATGATACTTTTCCAAAAAAGCTGCTCTATCTGGCTATTTCCAGCGGCGTTCTCGAAGATTCTGACCAGTTCGTTGCTGATCTCCTTTTTCAGATCCTGAGATAATCGATGAGATTCAAGAGTCCACAAATTCCATATAGTTTCGCTCAGAACCCGACTCAGAGTATGACTAATAAAGAGAGACAAACGTTTCGTATCAACCTCGGGGAGGGTGAACGTAGGGGCCCTTTTCAGGTCGTGCAGCAGTCCATCAACATGGACTGCATCCAAGTTATGGTCAAAGCGCTTCAGCAACCACAGCAGAACATCTCCGACATCTAAGAATCGATATCCATCTTGGTGAAGCTGCCAGACGAGCGTAAGCCGGCGCTCTTCAGAGAGTTGGCCAGAGTCTTCCAACCAACTCAGGACATCCTCTGTTCCTATCACAGTGACCTCCGAGAAAGCGTTTCGTACCCTCCCTGCGATGTCTGTTATTTGTTGATCTTGAAGAAGCGGGCCTCGTGGATCAGTCAAAAGGCGAGAGCATAGATCGTCTGTCCATAAGGCAGCTTGTCGATCTCGGGCATGGGAGAGAAGGAGAAGTGGCTGCTGAAAGACATCACGCAAAGAAGCATGAATGCCTATATCGGGAGGAGCAGTGGATGAGAGTTCCTCGGCAATGCCATTTTTCAGTGCCGTTGTAATATTTGTTTTCAGCTTGGTAGCGACCTGCAGTGCTTCACGATAAATGCTTTCTTCAGTGATCTCTTCCCCTAGTTGACCCCAAGCAATGGGTCCCACGATTATCTGAAGGGGCCAGCCTGATCCTTCAGTCAGCCAACGCTCAAGAAGACCGGCTTCAAACCATGACCATAAGGTTAAAAAAGAAAATACGAATGGTTTGTCTAAGGCGACGAAGATCCCAGTGCTCGACTTGGCAAAGGGGTCGGGACGAGTCTTCCGAATTTGCGATATCTCTTCCGGGAAAAGGACACCGACTTTTTCTAATGCCCGAAAGAGATCAGAGGAGGAGATGACACACTCAGGCGGAGCGGAATCTTGTTCTTCTGAAGAGAGATAGTCATCAACATAATAGGCTCCAGAAGTAGCGGCCAGCTCGATATCCCAGGCGAATATGCCCAGTTTTTGATACGCTGCCTCATCAAGTGAATTTTCTTGGCTACTAAGTTCTGTGACGATTTTTACCTTTTCACGTTCAGCGAGAAGTCGGCTTTGGAAGCGTTTATACTGTTCCCGGTAGGCTGGGAACTGGCGCATACTTAGTTGCCCTACCTCCTGCTCTATCCATGTCCTCGCTCCAGGAAAGAAAAAAACTTGTTTGCCTGTTCGACTGACCGCTTCCAGGATTTCTCCAGTCACATCCAGAACCCCTAATGTCAGTAAAGCAGTAGGGTCTAAAATAATTCCACCCGTAGAGAGCGGCTGGCTTTCTATCCCAAAGGCACGGGGAAACCCACACAGGAGAGGTGTTGTTCGATTTTCTTTTCTCCACCGAACCGTTCTAGCCACCCATAGAAAGAGTGGTGTTCTCGACGAGCGATCAGCATATACAGAGAAGGGAATGCCACCCGCGCGGTAAAGAGCTACGGTCGTTTGGAACGTCTGCGTCTGTTGAGAGAGAGCTTCTATGGCCTCTTCGTCCGGCATTACGCGAAGATACGCGCTTTGTTGAAGTTCAGGCCGTCTTCCAATAATCTCCCATGCCTCTTCACTACGCCCACTTCCGAAACCTGTTTCAATGAGATGCGGAGCAAATTCATGACAGTCGGGAAATTTCTCTAAAGCCTCCTTGGCAATATCAAACGCTTTGCTGAAAGCTCCTGGGTCGTATGCGTTTCGTTGGATATAAGCAATGCATAAGTTTCTATACAAATCGCTTCCAGATTCCGTGTGCTCACGAAGGCCCTCCCAGATTGCTATCGCTCTATCCATCTCTCCGGCGTGCGCCCAGGCAGTCGCCTCGTTAAAACGGAGGGAGTAATCCTCTGGATATTGATCTTGGCAGTTCTTCAGGAATTCTGCGGCTTCTCGATACCGTCCCAGCTTTTGGAACAGGTTACATTTGAGCTCTACTAACGGACGCGTAATGTACGCTTCTCTCTCTATCTCCTCTATGACGCACAGTGACTCCTCATTCTGATCTATCTGCTCCAGTATATCCGCTCGCAATAATTTATGTTCAAAACTAGGAAGCAATTCTTCCAAATGTTCGGCCTGCTCAAGGGCCTCTGCAAACGCACCCTTCTGGATCAAAAGACGAACGCAATTCTTTCTAAGAAGCATGTTTCGTGGATGTTCGGTGAGTGCCAATCGTATTGTTGTAAGTGCTCCTTCCTGCTCGTTTCGGTGCAACAGGACCCTCCCTCTCATAAGGGCCTGGAAAGGTCCATCTTCTAATGATTCATCAAGAAAGGCGAGTGCTTCAGCATACCGCTCTTGTTCTAATAGCAGTTCCAACAAAGCCAGGATGAGTGCCTGGTGCACCTCTGACTTCTCCCCTTGTAAGAGCGCCTGCCGGTAGATTTGTTCCGCCTCTGATCTTTTCCCATCTCGTTTCAGTGCATCTCCCTTAAGGAGTGCCTTTTCATCGCTTGCCAAGTTGCTCTGAAAAAGGCTCTCGATAACTTCAAGAGTCGGAGAAGGTTCACCGGCTAGATGTTCAGCTAAAACTCGCTCACGTGGCATAGGAGACAGCGACTGAAGCCGCTGGAGAATGCTTTGTTGCGCTTCATCTTCATGGAGGATGCGATGGAAGGAGAGAAGAGAGGAAAGAACGAGAACGATACCCTCTGGATATTGGTCGGTGAATCCCTCAAAAGCGCTCAGAACCTCCTGGTAGCGCTCCCGGACCGTCTTGAGGAGTTCTTCTCTATTTACCCCAAGGGCTTCCCATTCTTCTGTGACTATGCGTCGGAGCACGTTGTCAGTCATCCCAGCAACGATAAAAAGCCCTTGGGGAAAGCCTTTGGATAGTGTCCAAGCTTTATCGAGCAAATATAGAACGCTCTTTACGGTATCATCTTGCGACGATTCCATTGCCAGACGCGCTTGCTGGATAACAAATTCCAGGTTGTTCTCATCACCGTTCGGATAGAGCTCATGGAACCGGTCTTCGTCATTACGTAAAAGGGCAACAAGACCAAGAATTTCTTTCCCTCTCGTTTCGTGAGCCTCTGCGCTTCCGGAAAGAAGAGGATCGACCTTTTGAAAGTCCCCAAGATGGATCAAGACCTCGGCGGCTTGAAGGCGGCGTTTCTCTGTGAAGGGTTGAAGTTCTTCGGCCCTATGAAAGAGTCTCCGCGCTTCTTCGCTCTTTTGCCGTTTAGAGGCAACAGCGGCTGAGGCCAATAAGACTCGTTGATGAAAAGATTGAAATTCGGGCTTTTGACCAAACCCCGTATCGACTTCCAAATTACCGATTTTTTTCAAGACACGTTGCAGATAAGTTTCTGCATCAACAAAGTGCGATTGCTCAAGCGCCTTAACGACCGGAGTGTAATCCTCACTGAGAAATTCGAGAAGTTGTTGCTCGGCTCCACTGAGTTCTGATGATTCAAGGTTTCTCGCGGCATAAAGCGGAGGAGACTTTATCTCGCGCGAACGAATCGTTTCAGCTTCGTTGGAAAGGTCAGTAAGAAAAGTTTCGAGCTTGTCGTATGAACCAAGTTCGATAACCTGGATATTCCTTAGTCTCGATAAAGCATTGCGACGCTGGTAGTCGGTTCTATCAATTAGGATATAGTGGGTTCGCGCCAAGTCTCCCTGAGCATCAAGAATGCCCTGGAACTGATGTTCAAGGTCTGGGTCGCTGAGGCTGTAGCCGACGAAGAGGAACGAATATAGGGCAGCCCATGAACAGAGCGTCGCGTTTATAGTTTCGTGTTGAGGATATCTCGCGTAATCCCGTCTCGAAAAAACGAGAGAATCTGGATGCTTGAAGTCCCCATGGGGCTTGAGGACTAGGAGTCCGCCACCAGTAAGGCTCATTTCTCCGTTTGTTGCGGCACTTGCATAGGGAATCTGTCTCTGCTCAAGAGCCTGCTCAAAGAGATCATCGAAATTTGTTGTAACAATCTTCGATGGATTAAGATCAAGCAAACTCTCATGTAATGAATTAGAATGGAGGTCGGACACCTGAAGATGACCTCGAAGAAACTCTATCAGTGAGGAACGACTGAAATTCGCTTCAAAAAGAGAAGCGACTTCTAAAGGGTCTGTTGACTCTACCTCTGGTCCAAGTCTTTTGACCATCTCTTCAACCAACTCACCCCATAGAGGCAGTCCGCTCGACCGGGATATGCCACTTCCAGCGAAAAGGACCCACTCTCTTCTGGCGATGTGGCGAGCGAGTTCAACTGCCTGGAGACGGTCTTCTTCACTCAGATAGTTAAATTTCTCAGAATCCATGGAGAATAAAAAACAAAAGTTTCACCTAAAAGACAATTTTCATCGAACGATAGAAATATATAATAAAATGAAACATGGAATAATAAAAGAGCTTCTAGGAAATAAAAACCCGTCAAGAGGAGGAATTTTTAGGTGAGGGGCGTTTTTCAGACCGCCCTAGCCGAAGTGTCGCAGCAGGTGACACAAGATACGAAAGCCGTCCTGCATATGGGACAGTTCGGCAAACTCGTTTGGCGCGTGGTAGGCTTCATTCCTGCCAAAACCGGTAATTTGTACGTCAAAGTCGTGCTCCTGCAGAAAGCGGACATAGGGCAGACTGCCCGTCAGGGCAAAGGGCTGAGCGTCGGGCCGCACTGCCGTAACCGCTTGGGCGAGAGCCGCGTAGCCGTCTGAGGTCCGGTCGCACGCCATTCCACCGGACGGCGTTCCCAACATCTCAAATCGTGCCGTCCCGACCTGTCCGTTACAGGCATAGCGGCCCGGACCAAAGACCGGCAGTTGGCTGATATCTAGTGTTTCCAGAAAGGCCGTCAGTCCTTTTTTCACTTCGTCAGGGTCATACCACGGCGTCAGGCGAATATCGCCTTCAATACGGGCCGTGGACGGAATTTTTGTCAGCGTATCGTTCTCAACCTGCACCCGCGTCGGTTTGAGCGACGAAGGCGCTCGGAAACCGTACTCCTGTTCTTTTGGGTGGACAGGATAGTGGGCGTAGAACCACTGCTGGAGGGCGCGGATTACTTCCGTGGCCAGTTCGGCGGCATTGATCCCGTTTTGCGGAAACCCGGAGTGACTGCCCTTGCCTTCAATAGCCAGTCGCCACAGGGCCATGCCGGCGGTTGCCGTAGTTGGTCCGAAGTCAGCACTATCGATCCAGTACAGCGGTCCGTTCTTGAGATAATCGAGCCGTCCGTCTTTGACCAGCCGACCAATCCCGACGCCGTGCGTGTTGGAGAGTTCCTCGTCGGCAATAACGACTCCGACAACGCTATGGTCGAGCTCCACTTCCGATTCAGCGAGCTGAGCAAAAAGGTCGGTCAGAACGGCGACATGGCCCAGGCAGTCGGTGACACCCCGTCCGTACAACCGGTCTCCCTCGACCTGCAACGCAAAGGGCGGGCGCTGCCAGTCTTTTGGGTCGGCCGGTACCACATCAAGATGGGCACCCACAAAAGCGACGGTTTGATGGGGGCGTTCAACGGGGCGGCCCGGATAGCTCAGGATAAGATTCCCGCGGCCTTTGGCATAGCTTACCCGTTCCACCTGCAAACGGCCGCGGGAAGTATGCGCTGACAATTCGTTGAGAACAATATCTCCGGCGAGATCTTCCTGTGGGGGCGGCTGGTCTGGAGACGGGGAATTCTGCAAGCGCTCACCAACAGCCACCAGGGCCCGCAGGACCCGCAGAAAACGATCCGTATTCAGCTGCCACTGACCGAGGTCTCTGGACTGAACACTTGTATGAACGGAGCGCTGCCGGCGCCAACGATTCCAGGACCACGCCATACCGGGACGTTGCTCCTTACACGCCCTCTGCTTCAAAGACTTCTTTGGCAATCTGAAACGCGTTGACTGCAGTAGGCGCGCCGGCATAAAAGGCCATCTGGATGAGAATCTCAATAATTTCTTCCTTGGTCAGACCGGCGTTCAGCCCGTTCGCGATATGGCTCTTGAGTTGGGGCAGCCGCTGCATGGCGGTCAGAGCCGCAATCACGGCCACGCTGCGCATTTTGAGCTCCAGCCCCGGTCTGGTCCAGACCCGTCCGAAGACGACTTCATTCAACATCTCATCAAGGTCCGGAGCGAGTTCCGCCAGCGCGCTAGCCGAGGTCCCGAAGCGGTCGCCGCTCAGCTTTTTTCGGATTTCGATTCCCTTTTCCAAGTCGCTCTGATTCGCCATACTATCCCTCCTGAGCTGTAAAATCTGTGGCCTAGGGACTATACCGCAGGGCAAACGGCGGCAACAAGGGCGGCTCCGAACGGCGCGTCTTCCGAGCTCCTCCTCCCTGCGCCGACCGTGCCCTTGTTCTTGACAGACCCACTCCGGGCATGCTCAACACAAACAACAGACTCTACACGATCGAGTGTAGAGCAGAGGAGGGGATACGTGAGATTTGGCCTTTTCTACCAGCTGCCGTGCGCAGATACCCAGACCCAGACAACGCGCTATCAAGAAACCATTGAACAGATCATTCACGCCGAGCAACTTGGGTTCGATTGTGCCTGGCTAGCGGAACTGCACTTCTATAAGCACTTCTCGATTATGTCGTCGCCACTGATTGTTGCCACGGCTATTGCCCAACGAACACAGCACATCCGCCTGGGCATTGCCGTCAACCTTCTGCCGCTCTGGCATCCAGTCCGCAACGCGGAAGAGGGCGCAACGGTCGATCTGTTGAGTAATGGTCGCCTGGAGTTCGGGGTTGGACGCGGGACGATTCCACTCCATTTTGCGGGCTTTGATCGCTCGCGGGAAGAGAGCCGCGAGCGCTTTGAAGAAAGCCTGGAGATCATCAAACAAGCCTGGACGAATGAGTCGTTCTCCTATGACGGTAGCTATTACAAGATTCCGGAAACCAGCGTTGTCCCCAAGCCGCTGCAACAGCCCCATCCGCCCATCAGGATCGCCGCCAACAGCCCGGAGACAGCGGTTTTTGCGGGGAAAACCGGCCATCCGATATTTGTGGCATCGGTGACCAATCCCCTGCCCAAGATGTTTGAGCAAGTCGCAACCTATCGCCAAGCCTGGGACGACCACGCCCCCCACAACGGACAGGTCACCCACCCCATGTACGCTCCGCAGGATGTCTCCACCATGTTTTTCATGCATCCAGGCGAAAGCCTGGATCAGGTACGCCAGACTGTAGAGCCGAGTATTCGTCATTACTTCGGAAGTGTCCTGGGCATGATGACGAGCGGTACCGCCAAACAGGAGGACATGGAGTCGTATCGCTATACCGCGGAGATCCGTAAAAATCTGGAGAGCATTACCTTTGAGAAAGTCGTTGACAGCATGGCTATTTTCGGTCCCGCCCAGACCTGTGTGGACCGGATTCACCAGCTCCATCAAGAGCTCAACATGAACGAACTGATCTGCTGGTTTAATCCGGGCGGCATGGTGCCGCACGAGCAGGTCAAGGCAGCCATGACCCGTTTTGCACAGACGGTCATCCCCGAGGTCAAAGAACTCTAGGACAAAAATCCGTTTGGTCTCGGGCTGGAAATACGCTAGATAAGAGCAATACTTCTTAACACCAGATTTGAGAACACTCTACATAGAGGAGGGTCGTTATGGGACGTATATTTTTTCGTGGTGTGAATCTGATTGACGGCGAGCATAAGCCCCAACCCAACTCCACCGTGGTGGTACAGGGACAGCGTATCAAGGCGGTCGGGAAAAATGGGGATATGCCCAAACCCACAGCCAGGGATGTCGTATATGATCTGAGTGGGAAATCCCTCATGCCGGGCATGGTGCAATGCCACTATCATGTCGCCTACGCCAATGTCGGCGACATGAACGATATCGACATGAAATATCCACCGACCTATCTGACACTCATCGCGGCCAAGAATGCCGAGCTGCTGCTGAGCTGCGGCTACACGGGCGCGGCTGGCGCGGGCTCGATGCACAACATTGATGTTACGCTGAAAAAGGCCATTAACACGGGTATGATTCCGGGCCCGCGGTTTCTGGCCTGCGGTCGGGACGTGGTGACCACCGGCGATTCGGTGGACTGTCATCCCAACTTCTGGAAGATGGGCATGGACGGCTTAGCCCGTATTTGCGACGGGCCCGACGACTTCCGCAAAGCCGTGCGCGAAGAAATCAAGCAGGGCGTGGACATCATTAAACTCTACCCGACCGGTGGACATGGGCTGATATGGGACGAGGACACGATGACCATGAGCCAGGACGAAATCGATGCGGCGACCATCGCCGCCCATGAACGCGGCCGAAAAATTCGGGGCCATATTATTTCCAAGAAAGGCATCCTGGCCGCCCTCCAAGCCGGCATGGACGTGATCGACCACGGCGACCGGATGGATGACGAGTGCATTGAGGGCATGCTCGAACAAGAGACTTTTGTAGTGCCGAGCTTGTACTTCCCGTGGAAGGTCGTCGAGGAAAAACGCCGCACGGGTTCGAGCGGCTGGGGCGGTGTCGACAGCATGGAACGGAATCTGGAGCACTCGTATGAAGTCCTGCCCAAAGCCAATAAGGCCGGGGTGAAACTGGTAATCGGTGACGATTTCGGTATTGCCTCCATGCCGCACGGCGAGTACGCCTGCGAGCTGGAAGCCTATGTGAAGGGCGCCGGCATCCCGGCCAACGAAGTCCTGCGCTGGGCCACCAAGAATGGCGCGGAGTTGCTCGGCATGGGCGATGAGCTGGGGACTATCGAGCCGGGTAAAATCGCCGACCTCCTCATCGTCAAGGGCAATCCGGCCAGAGACATCACCATCCTGCAGGATAGAAAGAACCTGCACGCCATCATGAAGGATGGGGAGTTTTACCGGAACGAGCTGACCCCGAGCAGGGCCAGACTCCAGAGAGCGGCGTAGTCGCACGCGACCCGCACAATGACGAAGGGGCACGGCAGACCGTGCCCCTTTTTGTTTGCGCCCAGGCTTTTCAAGTCGTCCGTCTTTCGCTACGAGAGGAGGAGGGAAGGAAACGGATGAGCCGGATTATTGACGCGGACAGCCATTTCATGGAACCGCTCGATTTATGGGAGCGCTATATCGAACCGGAGTTTCGAGATCGCTGTCTGCGCTTCACCCAGGACCCGCAGACCGGCACGCATGCCATGCTCATCAATGAATCAAAACAGATTCGGGGGGTGGGTGAGTTCAGCATGGAAGATCTGCTCGGCGTGGGCGTGGGCTACGGTCAGAAGGAGGATGGCTCGGGGCTGGGGTCTTTCGACTTTTCCGGCGCGTTTAATAATACCCTCGAAGACATGGACCAGCGCATCGCCTACCTGAATAACGAGGGCTTTGAGTGCCAGCTTATCTATCCGACCCTGGGTCTGATGTGGGAGGGTCAGGTGACCGACCCGGATTTGGCGGCCGCCCATTGTCGCGCCTATAACACCTGGACTCTGGAGGTGTGCGCCCATCACCGTACCCGGCTGTATCCGGTCGGGCATATTTCTCTGCGTCACCCCACCCAGGCCGTGCGTGAGATCGAGCGTCTGGCCGATGCGGGCATGCGAACGATCTTTGTCGGAGCCCTGCCGGTTGACGGCAAGAGTTTCGGCTGTCCGGATTTTGACCCGGTCTGGGACGCCGCCCAGTATCACGACATGGCGGTCGGTCTCCATCTGGTCGTACATCGCAACTACCTGGGTCACGACTGGTATGCGGACCGTCGGCCTGGCTTCATGTTCTTGAGTATGAACGGCATTCAGGACCCCCGCATGGCCCTCACCACCATGGTCTACGACGGAGTGTTTGAGCGCTTTCCCAAGCTGCGCGTCGCCACCATTGAATCCGCCAGCGGCTGGGTCGTGGAATGGCTTGACCGCCTCGATTATCGTTACAGCTATATGGGCCACTCGTGTCGGATGGAGCGTCCGGCCAGCGAGTATTTTGAGCGGAATATCTGGATTGCGGCTGACCCGGATGAGCGCCTGCTGCCCTATATGGTTGAGTTGCTGGGCGACCACAAGTTTTTTATCGGTTCGGACTATCCGCATGCCGAAGGCTTTACCGACCCGGTTGCCAAAGCGCGGAACGCCCTACACACCCTGCCGGAGGTATCGGTCAACAAAATATTGGGAGAAAACGCGGTCCAATTTTTTGGGCTCTCAACCAAGTAAGGAGGAAGTCATGAATCTTGAAGACATCGCCCAACGCGTCCAAACGCTCGAAGACGTCGAGGCCATCAAAAAGCTCAAGGCTCGTTACTGTGCCGGGGCGGACGAGCGTGATGAAGAAAAGTTTGTCGGCTGCTTTACGGAAGATGCCGTCTGGGACGGTGGCAATTTCGGACACTTCGAGGGGAAAGCTGCCATTCGGGAATTTTTTGGCACCATCCCTCAGATTCTGTCATTTGCCATCCACTACGTGATGAATCCGCGTATTGAGGTCAACGGCGACACAGCTACCGGTTACTGGTATCTGCTGGAGCCCTGCACCATGCTCGAAGGCGGCGAACAGGCGGTCTGGGGTGTGGCCAAATACGAAGAAGAATACGTCCGGGAGAATGGGGAGTGGAAAATCCGCAACCTGATCCTCGCTCCGGAGTGCTGGACCTCGTTTGACCAAGGCTGGGTCAATCAGCAGTTTATCGGTCAATAAGTCTCATCGGCGGGCTGCGGACGAGGCGACCCGCCGGCCGAGTTTCTGACCGGGTGCCACCGCTACGTCATATATGACCACCTATAGCTTAGGCGTTGACGTCGGAGGGACTTTCACCGACCTCGTGTGTGCGGACGAGGCCGGGCACACGCAGACCGAGAAAGTCCTGACAACCCCAGAGAACCAGGCCCTGGGCGTACTCAACGGTGTTGGCAAACTGGCCCGTACCTACGGACTGGCCGAGCAGGATTTTCTCAGCCGGATAGCGGTTGTTGTCCACGGCACGACGGTCGCAACCAACACTATGTTGGAATACACCGGCGCTACCACCGGCCTGATCACCACCGCCGGCTTTCGCGACACCATAGAGATCCGCCGTAACTATAAAGAAGCCGCTTTTGATATTCGCCTCCCGGCTCCGTATCAGATCGTCCCGCGCCGTCGCCGTCTCGGCGTGACCGAGCGGATTGATTACGCCGGTCAGGTCGTCAAACCCCTGGCGGAAGCCGAGGTCCGCGCGGCCGTGCAGCGGCTGGCGGAGGTCCAGGTCGAAGCCATAGCCGTGTGTTATCTGTTTGCGTTTTTGAATCCTGTCCACGAACTCCGGACGCGCGAGATTATTCGCGAACTCCTGCCCGATGTTCACATCTCGCTGTCGTCAGAGGTTCTGCCCCAAGTCCGTGAATTCGAGCGCCTGAGCACAACCCTGGTCGATGCCTATGTGACTCCTCGCTTACAGAGATATTTAGAGCGGCTGGACACGGAGTTTCGTCAGCGTGGATTTCAGGGCGACATCTTCATCATGCAGGGCAATGGCGGCGTCGTAGGTCTGGAGCAGGCCCAGGCCCACGGCGTCCAGGCCCTCCTGTCCGGACCGGCCAGCGGCGTGGTGGCCGGCGCGTATCTGGGCGAGGCGTCCGGCTTTAAGGATGTCATCACCGTTGATATGGGAGGCACGAGCTTCGACGTCTGTCTGGTGCAGGACGGGCGGCCCAAAACCGGAACCGACCAGTGGATGAGTCGGTATCGGATTGCGGTTCCATTTATCGATATTCACACCATTGGCGCTGGCGGCGGTAGTATCGCCTGGGTCGACGAGGGAGGCGCGCTACGCGTCGGCCCACAGAGTGCGGGAGCCCATCCGGGCCCGGCGTGTTACGGCTTTGGCGGCCAAGAGGCTACCGTCACGGATGCTGACGTGGTGCTGGGCTATATCAGCCCCGAGTCTTTCCTGGGCGGCGAAATGCGGCTGGACACGGAGGCGGCCCGCCAGGCAATCGAGACCAGAGTGGCCCGGCCGCTGGAGATGAGCCTCCTGGAGGCGGCCAGCGGTATTTTTCGTATTGTCAATAATGGTATGAGCAATAGCGTTCGGCGGGTTTCGCTGGCGAAAGGCTACGACCCGCGGGACTTCGCGTTGACCGCGTTCGGCGGCGCCGGCGCAATTCATGCCGGCGCACTGATCGAAGACCTTGGCATTCAGACCATCCTCATTCCAAAAGGCACGGCTCCCGTCCTGTGCGCCTTGGGTGATCTCTTGTCCGACCTACGGGTGAGTCGGGTCCGTAGTTTCTATGCGCGGGGGAGTGAACTTGATCTGGAGGCCATGAACGACCAGTTCCGGCGCATGCGCGAGGAAGCCCTGGAGTTGTTCGGGAGTCAGCAGCATCACCTGGGGCAAACCTTCGCCCAATTCTCGCTGGAGATGCGCTATATTGGCCAGACACATGAAGTGACGGTTCCGGTTATAATGCAGACGGAGCAGCTCAATGCCACGGATATGGCGACGACGATCCAGGGCTTCCACGATCTGCACGAACAGTTGTACACCTTTCAGAAGCCCGAGGACGAAGTCGAAATTCTCAATATCCACCTCGACCTCGTCGGACAAAGAGCGAAACCGAGCCTGCAAACCGCCCGCCGGGGCAGTCAGGAGGCCCGGACTGCGCTACGAGGGACCCGGCCCGTTTATTCAGCCTCGGCCCAGGATTATGTGGAGACGGATATTTACAATGGCGAGCAGCTCGTGCCGGGGCATTGCGTTGTCGGTCCGGCCATCATCGAAGAGCCCCGCACCTCCATCGTCCTTTTTACCGGCCAGCGGGCGACCCTCGACGAGCATCTCACCTATGTGATTGAGGTCGAGTGATATGGCACCCACCCTCGACCCAGACAAAGAAGCGAGCGCGACCATAGAGGCGACCCTCGGGCGGGCGCGACCGACACTCCTACGCCGTCTGGCCTCTTTAGCCTTAATCGATCGGCGGCACGTCACCGTCGCCCTCGCCACCACAGACGGCCGCGTGGTTGGGGTAGACCCGGCGGCACGTTTGGGCATTGTCCGGGCGGTGGCCCGGGCGGTCTGTGATGCCTTTTGTGACAACGTCGCTGAGGGTGACATCATCCTCACCAACGATCCGTTTTCGGGCGGGACGCATATTCAGGATCTGACGCTGCTGCGTCCGCTCTTTGTCGCCGAGCAACTCGTCGGCTGGGCCATTGTCCAGTCCCCCCTGCCCGACCTGGGTGGTATGGCCCTGGGCGGGTATTATCCTTTTGCCCTCGAAATCTGGGCGGAGGGTATTCGGGTCACACCGGCCAGGCTCTACCGTAAGGGCGTCCTGCAACGCGACGCGCTCACCATGCTGACCCTCAACAGCCGGCTGCCACATCTGGTTGAAAAAGACGTGCAGAGTATGGTTGAGGTTCTGGAGTTAGCCAATACGGCCGTTGCCGACCTGGCAGCCCGCCAGACCCCAGCGGTCTACACACAGGCCCTCGACCAGATCATCACCGACACTGCTGTCCAGGCTCAGGCGGTCCTGTCCGAGCTGCCGCACGGGGAGTGGCGAGGGGAGAGTGAGCCTATACACTGCTGTTTGGAAGAAGCGGATTTGCAGGTCACGGTCCGTCTGACCGTTTCGGACGAAGCCGTCGAACTTGATTTCTCCGGCAGTTCTCCTGCGGCCAAGGGCTTTGTGAACACCACTGCGGCCACCACTCAGGCCGCAGCAGCCATTCCTTTCTTCTCCCTCTGGCCCGCTCTATCTGTTAATGACGGTATGTTTCAGCACCTACGTATATCAATTCCTGACGACACTTTTTTACACGCCAAGCTGCCGATGTCGGTGGGCTGGTCACCCTACCAGCCGAGTCAGGCAGTTGTTCAGGCCGTTACGGCCGCCCTCAGTCAGGCGCACCGGACCCTGCCGTCCGCAGAGCAGTTGGCCGCCCCGGTCACCTCCCCGCCATTGCCTTTTACTGTCACCGGGTGTGGCCGTCCCGATTGTCCCTTCCCAATCCCCCAACCCCCAACCCCCAACCCCCACAAAGGAGAATAAGCATGATCGACCGTATCACTGCTCTGGTGATCAAGGATTCCCTAGAGGCCATCTCTGAAGAAATGAGCAAAACGGTTGAGCGGACGGCCGTACATCCGCTGTTCAACGAAGTGCACGACTACTCGACCGGCGTGTTCTTTTATGATGGCAGCGATGTACGCTTGGTCGCCCGGGCCACGGCCATTCCCGTCCATATCTTTGCCTCCATCCTGTCGGTTGAAGCCCTGATGGAGTCGTTTCAGGACGACCTGCACGAGGGCGATATCGTCATGCTGAACGACCCGTACTACGGCGGTACGCATCACGCCGACTGGACCGTGATGAAACCCGTCTTCTTTGACGGCAAGCCGGTGCTGTTTCCCTCGGTCCGCGCCCACATGGCCGATTTTGGCGGACCGGTGGCGGGCGGCTATAATCCCGAAGCCAAAGACATCTGGCAGGAAGCCCTGCGTATTCCACCGATCAAACTCTTCGAGAAGGGTGTCCTGCGCCAGGATGTGCTCGACTGGATTCTGGCCAACTCTCGTATTCCCAATGTGTTGCGTGGCGATCTGGCCGCCATGTTCGGGGCGTGCAATCTGGCTGAGCAGCGCGTCCATGCCTTGTTCGCCAAGTATGGCGGGAATGTGGTCAATGAGAGTATCGAATACACGCTCGACTATGCGGAAAAACGCTTTCGGGCCGAGGTCGCCAAGTGGCCGGACGGAGAATACCGGGGCAGTGCGACTTTGGACCACGACAGTCTGGGCAACTACGATGTCGAGGTGAAAACAACCGTCACCATCAAGGGCTCTGATCTGAGCGTTGACCTGAGCGGCTCAAGCCCGGAAACGCCCGGCTTTGTGAACAGCCCGTTTGGCAATACGGCCTCGTGGGTCTATACCGCCCTGTGTTCGGTGCTGCCCGAAGACATCCCAATCAACTCCGGCGTGTTTCGAGCCGTGACCATTACCGCCCCGGAGGGCACCGTCGTGAACCCGCTCCCGCCAGCCCCGTGTATGTTCAGCACGGTCGTGATTGGCGGAGATGTCGGTACGGCCACCATGCAGGCATTAGAGCAGGCCATTCCCAACAAAGTCGGCTCGGTGTCGTTGAACTACTGTCTGTGCACTACCTATGGGCATGACTCGCGGTACGGCGAAATGTTTGTGACTATTGAGTACGGGAATACGCTCGTGGCGGCGGGTGGAACGCAGGGTCAAGATGGCTGGGGCGGCTGGCCGGCCCCCATGTGCGGCCTGATTTACTCCACGGTTGAGATGAGCGAGATTCAGTTCCCCTTTTTCTATCATCAGTATGAATACGTCGGGGATACAGCCGCTCCAGGGCAGTGGCGCGGGGTGCCGGGTTTTGCCATGAAGCGGGAAAGTGTCCGGGACACGTCCATGATCAATGTGGCGCTGACAGGCGTACGCCACTCCTCGCCCGGCTTTGCCGGTGGAAAGAACGGTGCGAGCAGCCGCTATGTCCTGAACTGGGGCACGGAGCATGAGGAAGAAGTCCTGGAGTCGGCCGCGAATCGCCCCTCGCCACCGGGTTCGATTATCTCCACCTTTAAGGGCGGCGGGGGTGGCTGGGGGAACCCCTTTGCCCGCGATCCGCAAAAAGTCCTCAGTGACGTGCTGGATGAGTTTATCACCCTGGACAGCGCCGAGCGTGACTACGGCGTCGTGATCCAGCCCGACAGCATGACCATCGACACCGACGAAACCCTGCGGCGGCGCGCACTCGCCGCAAAGTAAGCGAAGAGTAAACGTGTCCTCAGACATGCAGATGCTGGACACCTTTACTCTTTAGGGAGCAGCCGTATGCGACGCCTCCGCTCAACCGGGAAGATCAGACGACCGACCGCAGAAGAGCTGTCTGATTTAGCCGAACTGTCCTTTCTCCGCCTCACCCCTCAGGAAGCCCTCGACCTTGAGGAACTCAGCGAAGGCCTGCTCAGCACCTTGGATCGTCTGGACGACCTGTCGCAGCCACGCTGGCCGATGCGATATACCGACCGCGACCCCGGCTATCGGCCGACGTCGGAAGAAGATCCGTATAATATTTTTATCCGCAAGTGCCGGGTCACCGGCGCGCCTGACGGTCCGCTTGCCGGCAAGAAAGTTGGCCTGAAAGACAACATCGCCGTGGCCGGTATTCCTCTGACGAATGGCTCCCGGCTTGCGGAAGGCTATGTGCCAGATTGTGACGCAACCGTGGTTGAGCGGCTGTTGGACGCAGGCGCCGAAATCGTCGGTAAGCTCAATATGGACAGTTTCGCGCTCTCCCCTTCGGCGGAAACCAGCGAGTTCGGCTACGCCCGCAACCCCCGCAACCCCGACCATTCGCCCGGCGGCTCGTCCGGTGGCAGTGGCGCCGCGGTTGCCAACGGTGATGTCGATATCGCCCTGGGTGTGGATGAAGGCGGCAGCGGCCGTATTCCGGCGGCCTGGTGTGGCATCACCAGCATCAAGGCGACGCATGGCTTGGTGCCCTCCTTTGGCTTGACCTATATGGACCATACCCTGGATTTCATTTGTCCCATGGCGCGAACCGCCCAAGAGGTGGCGCAAACGCTGGAGGTGATTGCCGGCGACGACCCGCGTGATCCCCAGTGGGTCCGCGGCCCCATTCAGACCGAGCCGTATACCCAGGCGCTGACAACCGACATCCGGGGTCTCCGTATCGGGATGGTCAAAGAAGGATTGGAAGGTCGGGCGGTCGAGCCTGAAGTGGTTGACGCCTTTCAAAAAGGAATCGCTCAACTCGGTACTCTGGGTGTCGCATGCAGTGAGATTTCTCTGCCGATGTTCAAAAACGCCTGGGCCATTTGGACGGGCATCGCCAGCCATTCGATCCCCGCGCTGGTCGAGTCTGACGGGGAAGGCTACGGTCATGGCGGCGCGAGCAATGTCGGCTGGGTCGAAACCTTTGGCCGCGCCCGCCGCGCCCGGGCCAACGATCTGCCGCCGTTTCTGAAACTCATTCTGCCGGTTGGGAACTATCTCCGCCGCGAGTACAATAATCGCTATTACGCCTTGGCCCAGAATCTCCGCCTCAGCTTCACCCAGCAGATCGAACATGCCCTTCAGGAAGTCGATATTCTGGCCCTGCCGACTACGCCCATGCGGGCTCCAAGGCTCGAAGCGGGCCTGACCCTCAAAGATTTGGTCCGACGCAGTGCCGCGGCTGGTCAGAATACCAGTGCGTTCAATTTATCGGGCCACCCGGCACTGAATCTGCCCTGCGGCCTGCGCGACGGCTTACCGGTCGGCCTGCAACTCGTTGGCCGACGCTGGCAGGAGAGCACGCTCTTGCGCGTTGCGTACGCCTTTGAGCAAAGTGTGGATTGGGAACAGTTGTAAAGAATTGCACGGGGGAAATCATGACTGACCTCAACACCTACCAAACGCGTCGAGAAGCGCTCAGGCAAAAATATCTTGCCGATGACCGACCAACAGCGCCGCCGCAGTATACCGGCGGGGTCGACCATCTGGCGCTGATCAGCCTGGACCTCGAAAAGACGATTCAATTCTATACGGAGATCATCGGTATGCGGCTGACCAAGATCGTCACCAATCGTGACGAGCCGACGTCCACCCATATCTTTCTGGATATGGGCGGTGGGAACCAGCTCGCGTTCTTTGATTTTCCGGAGAAAGACACCGAGCCAACCGTCCGGGGCGTGGGTAGCATGCATCATGTTGCGCTCAAGGCCACATCCGAGCAGTTTCAAGCACTACTGGCTAACCTGGATGAAAAGCACCTGCCCTACTCTCTTCACGGCTCGCGTGAGAAAGGCTCGGTATACGTGCGCGACCCGGATAATATCCAGGTGGAAGTCACGACGGGCTATGGACTATAAACCCTGAGACACGGGACAGAATAATTGTCACCTGCCTCTCCCATTGTGCAAGCGAACTGTGCTAGGAACAAAGTAATCCACACAGGCGCCGTGCGTCATCCCCCTCACAGGGGCATAGGATAAGGAGGGAGCCATTATGCTCGGAGCTGTTGCACACGTTGGTATTACGGTTCGGGATATGGACCGGGCCGTCGAGTTTTATCGGGACATGCTGGGGCTCAAGGTCATTGGCGACGTGACCATTGAGGGGGAAGAGGCGAGCACGGTCACCCAGGTGCCGGATACGAAACTGCGCGCCGTCTACCTGCGTTACGAGGATGACCCCAAAGGCCCACCGATCGAGCTCCTGCACTTTATTGAGCCCGGCGACACGGGCAATCCGTATCCAGGCCTGGCCAATCCGGGTATCACAGAGGTCGCGTTTTGGGTCAAAGACATCGAAAAGACCTACCAGAACCTGAGCGCCAAGGGCGTTGAGTTTTATTCGCGTCCACAGATGTTCGATCTGGAGGGGGAAGGCTACGGGAAGGTCAAGGCCGTGTACTTCCGCGACCCGGACGGTACGACCCTGGAGTTAATGCAGGACTGTTCGGGTTGATCGGATAGTCTTAGTGGAGCATGAGTGTCGCCCCCTAGGCGTCGCTCTTCTCCACCTCAAACCAGGCTGTTCCGTCCAGATATTTTTGAGGCACCAGGACCGCCCCCTCCATAATCCGCCGCGCCGTCCGCTTGGTTGTCACCCGCTCGGCGTACCACTGCCCGTCCCGGCTTGAGACCGTGGCTCCGACCTCCATGAATCCGGCAGGATGCCCGATCCTGAGGCCGTGTGTAGCCGCTCGCCAGGTGACTTCATGTACCACGGTCCCTTCAACCTGGGCGGCGAGAGCAGTACACATCGCGACCGTTCCCGGCACGGTGCGGTGGGTGTTCCTCATAGAAATCGTGCGGGCCAACAAGTCAATGCTTTCCGCCTCTACCCTCTTACCGCTACTTGCCAGATAGGCTGCCGGCGGGGCAACCAGCACGACTTTGGGTATGTGTTGAAACTGCTCGTGGGCCTCCTCAAGGCTTGGGGTGAGACCCAGCAGGACAGCCGCTCTGCAGCGTATCTCTTCCAGCGTCTGCTGTAAGGTCGGCTCGGCATCGAGCGCGGGCGCGAGTTGAGTGGCATCAGCATCCAGTTCGCCGGCACGGACAAAGACCGTCGGAATCGCGGCGTCTACAATCGAGACCGTCACAACGCGTGAGTCAGTCAGTGCACACTGCTGGCGCGGTAGGCCGGTAGGCAGTAGCGCCCCTCCGAGCGAGCCACCTGGGTCCGGGTATTCCAGGGTAATGCACGCCCCCGGAGCGGGGACGCCATCAATTGCATACTCGCCCTCAACCGCAGCCTTGCCAGCACAGACCGGGACATAGGCGATATAGCGTTTGCCCGTATTCGTCGAAAATACTCGGACGGGCGTCACTGGCTCCAGCGCTGGGGTGAGACCCTCATCTATGGCGAACGGACCGACCGCCGCCGCCATATTGCCGCAGGTGCCGTTCCAGTCAATGTGTGGTGTACGCACGTCAACCTGACCAAAGGTAAAGGTGACATCGCTGTCCGCCTCTGTACTGCGGCCCACAATCACCACTTTGCTGAGGGAAGAAAGCCCACCGCCGAGGCCGTCGATCTGCCGGCCGTGGACATCAGGACTGCCCAGGGCAGCCAGGATGATGCGTTCACGCACAGGCGGCGAATAGGCGGCCAATACCTCCTCTCGGAAGCAAACCGCCCGGCTAGTCCCGCCCCGCATAAAAACAGCGGGTATTTTCGTTTGCATACGCTCCTACACCTGCCGAAACGCGGGCATGACTTCTTTGGCAAAGCAACGGAAGGACGCCAGATCGTAGTCGGGATACATCGACACAATGAAATACTGTACTCCGGCATCCGCATAGGCCTGGACCGCCGCCCTGACAGCATCAGGCGACTGTTTGAGTTGCTCAAGGCTGAGCGATGTAGACTTCTGAATCTCGGCAGGGTCACGTCCGACCTCTTTGCAGATAGCGTCAAATTTTACAGCGATCTTTCTGGCAGCTTCAGCTCCTCCTTTGCGGACAAAGAAATGCCAGATATCGGCATGTCGAGCGACGAGCGGCTGGACTACCTTGGGTCCCATTCCACCAATCAGAATAGGTGGATAGGGTTTCTGGACCGGCTTGGGCTCAAAAGGGGCCTCTTTAATCTGATAGTATTTGCCCTCGTACGTTGTCTTTTCCTGAGTGAAGAGCATTTTGACGAGTTCGACAGATTCGACGAGCCGTCGTGCCCGCCCGCCCGGCGTGTAAAACGGGATGCCAAACGCGTCGTGTTCCAGCTTAAACCAGCCCGCGCCCATCCCCAGAATCAGGCGTCCGCCACTCACATGATCGACCGTTGCCGCCATTTTGGCGAGCAAGGCCGGGTTACGATACGTGTTGCCAGTGACGAGTAGGCCGGTTTTCAAGCGCTTCGTCTGAGCGGCAAGCGCCGCGAGCAGGGTCCAGCCTTCTAAACACGGGCCGGCTGGATCGGAAAAGATCGGCAGGAAATGATCAAAACCAAAGGCGCTATCATAGCCGAGTTCATCAGCTTCCAGCCATATGTCCTGTACTTGACTGTAGGACACATGCTGCGGCGGGGTTTGCACTCCGAACCGGAGATGACCGGTAGATTGTGCCGCAGCGGGTCGAGGCTGGGTAAGATTACTGGCTAATGCGGCTGCGGTCACCGCTGCGCCGGTATTCTTGAGAAAGGTCCGGCGCGATATCTGCTCTTTCGCCATACGCTATCCTCCACTTGGTATCATGGCCGCGTTAAGCCGTCGGTTACGCCTTGGCCATCACGTCGTTGGCAAACGCTTCCATCTGCGGATACAGGTCGGTCTGAAATTTCCGGCGTGGTATCCAGCCCGGAGCAAACACGAACAGGCGGTGTACCCCGGCGTCTTCAAACTGTTTCACCGTATCCAATGTCGGCTGGACACCAGGCTCAAGCCCAACGGTAATTTCAAATTGGGAGAAATCTCGGCCAGCCTGTTGGGTCAACTCTTCGAGTTGGCTCACATACGGTTTGACGCTCTCGGGGGTATAGCGGATGCCGCACCAGCCGTCCGCCAACTCCGCCGCGCGCTTGAGAGCGGCCCGACTCTCCCCGCCAAAAACGAGCGGCGGATAAGGGTCCTGAACCGGCTTGGGGTTAAACCCCACCGGCTTGAAGTCGTGAAATTTCCCGGAAAACTGTGGGGTCTCTTCGGTCCACAAGGTCCGCATAACGCGCACCGCTTCCCGCGTTCGCGCGGCCCGGTCACGAAACGGCATGCCAACCGCCGCAAACTCTTCTTCACACCAGCCCACGCCAATGCCGAAGATCACCCGCCCCTGCGACAGGACATCCAGGCTGGCCACCGCTTTAGCCACCGCCATTGTATTCCGTAGGGGAAGTACAAAGACGCCGGTTCCGAGCTTAATCGTGGCGGTATGGGCCGCCACAAAGGACAGCGCCACAAACGGATCGTGCAGATTGACGCCCGGCCCACCGGGAAATTTGCCGTCCGCAGCGCCCGGATAGCGGGCTTGCATTTCAACCGGCACGGCCAAATGTTCGGGAATCCAGACTGATTCATAGCCGAGGGTTTCTGCCTGTTGGGCCACTTGGGTCAAGGGCTCCGGCCGAACGGTTGACCCGCTCCCAACGCCGACTAACGCGAATTTCATGTATTCTTCCTTTCTCTTATTGCCTGCATACGTCCGGTAGAACTTTAACCGCCATGCGGCGTCCCGAAAATCCGATCACCCGCATCGCCAAGGCCGGGGACGATGTAGCCAATGTCGTTGAGGCGATCGTCAACGGCGGCCGTATAGACGTCAACGTCCGGGTGGGTTGCCGAAAGGCGCGTCAGCCCTTCCGGGACCGCCACCAAGCAAATCGCCCGTATGGACCGACAGCCGGCTTTTTTTAATATGTCAACCGTCGCACTACAGGTGCCGCCGGTTCCTAACATCGGATCAATAATCAGCGCGGTCCGCTCGGACATACGGTCAACCAGTTTTTCAAAATAGGGCACGGGCTCCAGGGTTTCTTCATTCCGATACAATCCGACCAGACTCACTTCGATATGCGGCAGAATCTGAAGCACTCCAGGTAAAAGGCCCAGTCCGGCCCGGACGACCGGGACAACCGTCAACCGATCCACTCTGAGATGATCCGCCTCAACCGCTCCGGCCCAGCCCTGGATCGTTTTTCTTTCAGTCGCCAAGTCCCGCAGCGCTTCATAGGTGAGCAGTGTCGCCAGCTCGGCACTCAACTCACGAAAGAGCTTGGGCCCGGTTTCAGCCTCTCGGAGCAAATCGATTTTATGCCGCACTAAGGGATGGCGTATCTCATGTACTGACATCATTCGCTCCTAGGACTGCTCAGCCATACATAATTTTTCAATCACGGACAGAATCCGGCCCGTCCCATTCTCAAAGGTCTCCCGCCGGATGCTCTCATTGGGCTGATGGGCCTGGTCAAGATCACCAGGCCCACAGATCAGAGACGCGATACCGCCCGAGGCAAACTGACAGCCGTCGGTCGCAAACGGTGCCCCACCGCTGGTCTGTTGGCCGGCCACCTCGAATAATGCGCCTTCGAGGGGAGTTTCCCGAGGCGAAAACAGCGGCGGCACCACGAGCGGCTTCGAGAACTCGACACTGGCCCGATGGGAGGAGCCGCTGAAATCGACTAGATCAAGGTCTCTGATCCGGCGGGTAATCTCACGCAGGCAGTCGAGCGGGTCGGCCTTGGGCAAGGGCCGGTAGCTGACCTGAATCGTGCATTGCTCGGCAATCATATTACCCGCAGTCCCACCGCGCACCAATCCGAAGTTCAGCGTCGGATAGGGTGAGTCCGGAAACAGTTCGGCGAATTCGGCAGACGGGGCGGCGTGCAGTTCGGCCTGATATTGGCCAATTATGTTTATGACCTTTGCGGCAACCGCAATCGCGTTCACTCCGGTCTCGGGTGTACTGCTGTGGCCGCCCAAGCCGCGGACGCTAATCGAGAAAACCGCTACTCCCTTATGGGTATGAAAGACTTTGTACGAGGTCGGCTCACCGATCCAGGCCAGGCGGGGCTTGGGGATATCACCCAACAAATCGGACAACTCGGGCATGAGGCGTTCCGCGCCCAGACAGCCGACTTCCTCATCCGCGGTAAACAGAAAGACGACCGGTCGTGTGAGCCGCTTGAGGTCGAGGGCAGCCGCGGCGTCCACACACTGCGCCAAAAAGATTTTCATATCCGAGGTGCCGCGCCCGTAGACACGATCATCCTCCACGCCAAGGGTCAGCGGATCGCGTGTCCAGCCGGGCTGATCGAGAAACGGGACCGTATCCACATGGCCGGAGAGAATCAGGCCATCCGGCTCGGGTGGGCCGGCAAACGCAATCAGATTGGCTTTGGGCACCCCGGCAACCTCTGCGCGCTGCAAGGTAACCTGAAAGCCGTGCTCCTCCAAATGATTGCCGAGGTAGGCCATGGCTTCGACATTGCTCTTTTGACTCACGGTGTCATAACCAACCAAATGACCGGCAATTTCTTGCAGATAGTCACCCATAACGTTCTGGCCCCTTCCAGTTTGATGCAGGTAACATCATACTAGAAAAATCGGGACGACCCGTACAGTCCTGTGAATTGAGCCGCAACGATTGGAATCGCCATGATCAAACTCAGCGTCAACGTCAATAAAATCGCCACCCTGCGCAACGCTCGGGGCGGCGACCAGCCGAATGTCGTCCGGGCCGCCCAGACCTGCATCGACGCCGGCTGTCACGGCATCACCGTGCATCCACGCCCGGACGGCCGCCATATTCGCTATCAGGACGTAAGAGACTTGGCCGCCCTGCTCACAGACCACAGCGGTATTGAATTCAATATCGAGGGCTATCCTTCGACCGAATTTCTGGACTTGGTCTGCCAGGTTCGACCGACCCAATGCACCCTGGTGCCCGACCCGCCGGATGTGCTGACCTCAAACGCCGGCTGGGACCTCAGCGGCGATGTCACCTGGCTCGGTCAGGTCTTGCAGCGTTTACACGACAACGGCATACGGACCAGTCTGTTTCTCGATCCGGACAGCGACCAAGTCAGACGCGCAAAAGAGGTCGGCACGGACCGGATTGAACTCTATACGGAACGATACGCCCGTCTCTTTGGCAGTGCCGAGCAAGACCAAGTCTATGCCGCGTATCACACCGCAGCCCAAGCAGCGCAAGAAGCCGGCTTGGGTCTGAATGCGGGGCACGATCTTAACCTGGAGAACCTGCCTTACTTTACAGAGCATTTACCCGGCTTACTTGAAGTGTCCATCGGCCACGCCCTGATTTGCGATGCGCTCTACATGGGGCTGGTAGCAAGCGTGAAAGCCTATCTGAGCGCGCTGGGGCATACAGCGCCATAATGTGCTATTGCGGTAGGCGTTCTCTATGGGTCACATATCAGGAGAGCCGATCAGACCGGAAAAAAGAGGAACGATGGATAAAGAGCAAGCCTTAACACTTTTGCGAGATCACAAAGCGGTCCTAGTGCAACGTTTCGGTGTTGCCGATATCGCGCTTTTCGGATCAATCGCTCGTGGAGAGGCGACACCCGATAGCGACATGGACATCCTGATTCGTTTTGACGGGCTTGCTACGTCTAGGCGCTATTTTGGTGTGCAGTTTTACTTGGAAGACCTGACAGGGCTCTCAGTTGATCTGGTCACCGACAAAGCGCTCCGCCCGGAACTGCGCCCGTATGTCGAGCGAGAGGCCATTTATGTCTGATGCCGAGCGAGAGCAGCGGGAATGGCGTTTCTACGTGAATGACATGATTGAATTTGCCGAGAAAGTCCAATCCTTTACCGACGGCATGGATCAAGACACTTTTGTCGGTGACGCTCTCACATATGACGCCACTTTGCGGAATCTGGAGCTGATTGGCGAGGCGGCTACCCATATCCCGGACGCGGTCCGCGAAACCTACCCGGAAATCCCCTGGCGAACGATAGTGAGTACACGCAACCGTATTGCGCATGGATATCTGGGGATAGATAACGATATCATCTGGGACATTATTCAGAATGATATTCCTGCATTGTTGCCCTCCTTGAGACAGATAGCAGAGGGAACGGAGTCGGTTGACTAGGTCAAAACCCAGTGAAACTCCACTTTGAGCTCAGCCTTGACTTCCAACGCCAAGCGATTGGAGCATGGATTGATCGGCTGCAACGCATCATTAGAGTAGGCAACGATTGACGCACCTATGTAAGGAGGACTCGACATGCCAGAGCATAAGCTTTTTTCGTTAGGGGATTTTCCGCTCGAATGTGGCCTTATTCTGCGCAAGGCGCAGCTCGCCTACCAGGTCTATGGCGAGCTCAACAGCCGCAAAGACAACGCCATCCTGCTTTGCTCGTGGTATTCCGGCGATCATACCGGCTATGAGTTTTTGATCCGGGAAGGCAAGTGTTTCGACCCAACCAAATATTGTGTGATCGGCGTCAATATGTTCACCAACGGGCTGTCTTCTTCCCCCAGCACGACACCCATTCCCATGAATGGCCCGCATTTTCCGGCAACGACTATCCGCGACAATATCCGGGCGCAGCACGCGCTTGTTCAGAGCCTCGGTATTGAGTCACTCGCTTTGGTCTCCGGCTACTCGATGGGCGCGCAGCAGTGCTTTCAGTGGGCGGTCAGTCATCCGGATATGGTCGAGCGGATTGCACCGTGGTGCGGTGCGGCGCGGACTACTCCGCATACCCATGTCTTTATCGAAGGCTTTACTTCCGCGCTCCGAGCGGACGCGGCCTGGAACCACGGCCATTACGCCCAACCACCGGCTACGGGCGTGCGCGCCATGGCCCGGGTGTATGCCGGCTGGGGTCTGTCACAGGCCTGGTATCGTGAAGAACTGTACAAACAGCTCGGCCATCCGAGTGTCGAGGATTTTTTAGTCTATTTTTGGGAGCACTTCTTTCTCCTGTGTGATGCGAATAATCTGCTGGCCCAGGCAAAGACGTGGCAGAATCATAATGTCGGTGACTCGCCGGGATTTGATGGAGACTGGCGAAAAGCATTGGCCACGGTCTCTGCCAAGGCCATGATTATGCCGGGTCAGACCGATCTCTACTTTCCACCAGAAGACAGCCAGGCAGAGACAGACTGCATGCCGAACGCCGTGTATCGGCCGATCCCGTCGATTTGGGGACATTTGGCGGGAATCGGTATGAATCCGGAGGATAACGATTTTATTGACGCCGCGATTCAGGAGTGTTTGGCGTCGTAGCCTGTATGAATGTCCACCTTCATCCTCATGCTCAGAGCCGTCTGGTAGAACGAGGCGCCACCGCAGACGAGGTTAGGAAAACCGTCGAGTCTGGGGAACAGTTCCCAGCGAAATTTGGTAGGACGGGTTTCAGGAGGAACTTCGTCTTCGGTGGTGAATGGAGGGGGCGACGTTATGAGACGAAACAAATAGAAGCGTTTGCGGTAGAGGAAAACGGCTGGCTCGTACTCACCATCATTGTCAAATATTTCTAGCGTGCTAGGAAAAATCCGTATGCAACTTACTTACGACCCACGTCACAATATTGCCTACCTCCGATTGCAGGAAAAAATCGATCAAGTCGAAACCATCCGGGTCAGCGAGGAACTCCACATAGACCTCGCTCCAGACGGCACCGTTTACGGTATCGAGTTACTCAACGCCAACCAGCAGTTACACGCCGAGGACCAGGGAAAACTGATCGTTATCAACGAGGCTGCTGGAGACCGCCGGGAAATCGACCTCACCTGATAGCATCCTCACACCTGTCAGCCAATCAAAGTGAGCCAACAGCGTCGGCTGGCTTTTCGGCAGCTATCCCTCCACCCCGGCCTTCTCGGCTAAGGACGTATAACTCACCCCGTCGCCATTGTCGGCATTCACCGGCAGGCCGGCTTCCTGCCAACCGGCGACGGCCTGGCCCTGCTGGTCTTGTCCTCCGCCAAAGCCGCCCATCATATTCGAGACCTGCGTATACCCGGCCTGTTCCATGATCTTGGCGGCACGTTGCGAACGGCCACCAGCCTGACAGCCGACAACGACAGTGGCCTCCTTGGGTATAGTCGCTTCAACCACGGTTAAGAAGTGCGGGTTCGGGACCGGGCGGCCGGCGGCTTGATCAAAAAAGATCACGGGAATATTGATGGCGCGCTCGGGGTGGCCGGCCTGGAATTCCGCCTCGGTTCGGACATCCAGGTAGACGACCGCGGCGTCCTGGCTCAGCGTCTGGTGAGCTTCCGGTGGAGTTATTTGTGCAATGGCCATAGGTACAACCTCCCTTTTGTTGGTGCGGGTGGGTCTGATATGGAGTACCCGCGTACGCAGTCAGCATATTCCTGACCCCCGGCAATCCGTCAAGCGAGGCAAAGGCGCAAGAAAGAAGAAAGAGGAGAACGCAATGGAAGAAGCCGTCTATTGGAGTCGTGAAGGCAGTATTGCAACCATTACCCTGAACCGTCCGGCCCAGTTTAACGTGATGAACCATGAGCTCTCATCCGGCTTGCGCACGGCCCTGATGGAGTGCTGGGATGACGACGAGGTGCGGGCAGTGATTCTCACCGGGAACGGCCGGGCGTTTAGTGGGGGCGGTGATATCAAGTTCTTTGTCGAAGCCCTGGCGCAGCAGCGCATTATTCCGAGTCTGGAAAAAATGATGCCCGTTCTGCACGCGGCCATTGCCATGGTCCGCGAGATTCCCAAACCCGTCATTGCCGCACTCAACGGCGTGGCTGCCGGCGGCGGGTTCGGTTTGGCGCTCGCCTGCGATTTCCGCATTGCCTCGCCCCAGGTCAATCTTGTCACCGCCTTTCTGGGTATTGGCGCAAGCCCGGACTCCAGCTCAACCTTTTTTCTGCCCCGTTACGTGGGACTAGCCAAGGCAACCGAAATGTTTTTGCGCAATAAGCCGGTTCCGGCTGAAGAGGCGTTAAACCTGGGACTGCTGACCGCAGTGGTCGAGCCCGACCAGGTCATGGCTGAGGCGAAAAAGCTAGCTGAAGAATTGGCCCAGGGTCCAACCGCTGCGTTTGGACGGACTAAGCTGTTGCTCAACCAAAGCCTCGGTAACTCCTTACAAGAACAACTGCACAGCGAAGCCCGCTCGATCACCCTGTCGATGGGAACGCCGGATTTCGCAGAGGGAATTACGGCCTTTGTCGAGAAACGCAAGGCCCAATTCAAAGGCAAGTAACCGAAGGGGAAAGACATTACTTGCCCCTACACCGGCACGGCGGATCGGCAGGAGATGTTAAGGAGTAGACATGATGCAAGCCATTACCATTGTGGCGCCGGGCGGCCCGGATGTTCTCAAGTTGGGTACCGTCCCTGATCCGATACCAGGCCCTGAGCAGATTCTTGTGCGGGTGCGTGCAACCGCGCTCAACCGGGCGGATACGCTCCAGCGTCAGGGCCAATATCCACCGCCGCCGGGCGAGTCCGATGTCCTTGGACTTGAACTCGCCGGAGAAGTAGAAGCCGTGGGCTCGGCAGTCACCACGATTGCCGTGGGCGAGCGTGTCTTCGGCTTGGTCGGTGGGGGCGGCTACGCGGAAAAGGCGGTCATTGATGCTCGTATGGCCATGCCGATTCCCGAGGGCTGGAGCTTCGCCCAGGCTGCGGCCGTCCCGGAGGTGTATTTCACCGCTCAGGAAACGATATTTACCCTGGCCGGTTTGCAGCGGGGCGAAACCATCCTGATCCATGCCGGAGCGAGCGGAGTGGGGACGGCCGGTATTCAGATGGCCCGCGAGACTGGCGCAACCGTGCTGGTCACAGCCGGCTCGGCCGAAAAGATCCAACGCTGTGTGGAACTCGGGGCCACCGCTGGCTGCAACTACAAAGAGCAGGACTTCGCCGAGTGGGTGCAGCACACCACTAATGGAAAAGGCGTTGATGTCATAGAAGATTTTATTGGCGCAGCGTATTGGGACAAGAATCTCAAAAGCCTTACGCTTGGCGGACGTTTGGTCCTCGTCGGCGTGATGGGCGGCGTCAAAGCAGAGACGAATCTAGGGCTGATTCTGAGAAAACGCCTCCAGGTGTTTGGCTCCGTGCTGCGCGCTCGAACCCTGGCCGATAAAATCGACATTACCCGTCGTTTTCAGGCCAACTGGCTGCCGCTTTTAACCGCGGGCAGGATCAAGCCTATTATTGATTGCCACTTTCCCTTGGGGCAAGCAGCCGAGGCGCATCAATACATGGAGGACAATAAGAACTTCGGCAAAATTATTCTGGAAGTTCCATAAGCGCGGCCTCAGGCAGGGACGGCCTCAGCCGCCCCTCACCCACGTCTAGGCCCGCTTTAACGTCAGCACGCTCCCCTCGCCATCGGCGGCAATATAGACCGTCCCGTCTCCACTCACGGCCAAGCCGGAAAATGGTGTGAGTGGCCCCTGAATCAGACCGGCAATGCCCATGAGTATTTGCGGTGTTACGCCAGGCTGAGCACCGACCGGCAGGCCGGAGGCAATCGTCTGTTGCTGTTTTGTTCCAAGCGACACGGCGATGAGCTCTTTGCTCCCCGAGTCAACAATCAAGAGTTGGTCGCCAAGCAGGCCGAGGCCCTGGGGTGACGACAAGCCCTCGACCACAGCTGAGCTGCCACCATTCACATGCGACACCCGGCCCTTATCGGGCTCGCTGACGTAGCACGATCCGTCATCAGCCACGACCACACCATTCGGTCGGCCAAGACCACGAGCTAAGACGGTGACGTTGCCGTCCGAGGTTACCTTGAGCAGGCGTCCCTCACCGCCCTCTGCGACCACAACCGCGCCGTCCTGGGTCGACGCCAGGCTATAGAGTTCGTTGAGTTCGCTGACCAGCATCTGCGACTCGCGGGTGCCAAAATTATACAGCACAACTTCACCGGCTGAGGTCGTCACATACACGTTGTTATCCGGACCGGCGGCGATACCGCGGATGAAGCCGGGATAGCCTTCCTGGGTAAACATCGTTGGACGGCTGACCTGTCCGTCCCGGCTGACAGATATCATGCTCATGCCATCGGCCGCGTAGACAGTGCCGTCCCCGGTCACGGTGATACCGAACGGACCGAGTAAACCGGCGGGTACCAAGATGCGCTCGCTTCCGTCCGCCAGAATCTCGGCGACCCCACCGTCCACAAAGTGCGAAATAAAGAGCCGATTGTCATCCGCAAAGGCCAGATTGTCGATCCCTGGGCGGACGTTTGCGACAACGGTCTTTTCTCCGCTTTGGATATCGATCCTTGTCACTTCCCCGCTGGCGGCCTGGGTTGTTGTCAGCAGGCCGTTCTGGTCAAACTTGACCGCCGTCGGAACGGCAAAACCAGACATGAAGCGCTCAGGTGCTCCGCCTTCGAGCGGGCAACGCCAGATCTCACCCGCCGCGATCTGCGGGAAATAAAGCTTGCCATCGGGTCCAACCGAGAGCGCATTGGGCAGCGGTAGGTTTTCGGCTATCACTCGTGGCTCTCGACCGTCCGGATACAGTTCAAACAGGCGTCCGCCGGGTCGGCACTCATCCATGAACAAGCGGTCCTGGTAGGCGGTGATGCCGTTTGCCGCAGGTACGTTATCTGCGATGACCCGGACCTCACCGCTCGGTGTGCGGGCACTGACTCGCGCACTCATCACCTCGGTCACATACATGACATCGTGCGAGTCAAAAGCGATATCATCCGGTGCCACAATCGGCCCACCAACCGGCGAAATCGTTTCACACGCGCCGCTGCCGGTATCGACCGCGCTCACCTGGCTGCCAAACGCCTGGACCACGTAGAGTTTTCCGTCCGAGCCCATGCGCATCCCGTTCGCTCCGAACAACCCGCTGGGCGACGACAGCCGTGCCAACTGCCAGCCGGCCGCAGCCTGTGGCTGTGTGCTTTCTCCGTATCGATTCATATTCCCCTCCTTCGATCGCTGTTATTGTCCTTTGAATACGGGTTTTCGTCGCTCCCGCCAAGCTTGATGAGCCTCGTGACTATCTTCGGTCTGACCGAGCAGCATGAACCGATAGATGTCGGTCTGAGCCGCCTCTTTGAGCGAGGCGATATCGAGTCCTTTATTCAGCGACTCTTTGGCCATGCGCACCGCAAGCGGCGGCAGGGCGGCGAGCCGACGGGCGTAGTCTTGCGCCAAGGGCCTGAGTTCCAGGAGCGGTACGACCTTATTGACCAATCCGACTCGGTAGGCCTCCTGCGCGTTAATACGTTCTCCAAGCAATACCATTTCCATCGCTTTCCCACGTCCGACATAGCGTGCGAGTCGTACCGCTCCGCCATAGGCCGGCAAAATACCGAGTGGGACCTGGGGTAAGCCGAGTTCGGCGTTGTCCGAGGCAAGCAGAATATCGCAGCACAGCGTAATCAGACAGCCGATCCCAACGGCAAAGCCGTTAATCGCGGCAACCACGGGCTTGGGATAATCAGCAACCGCATTGAATACGGGGAAGCCTTTTGGCGAGACAGAGGCCAGATGCGCGCCAACGGTGGTGACCTTGTGGGTCTTGGCGTTGCCCAGGTCCGCACCGGCAGAAAACGCCTTGTCCCCGGTCCCGGTCAGAATAGTGACCAAGACTTCCGGGTCGTCTTCCATCATGCCGAAGACATCGATGATCTCTTCCGACACCTGGGTGGTCCACGCGTTGCGCTTCTCGGGACGATTAATCGTGACGGTCGCGATGCTGTCCTGCTTTTCGTAGAGCAGCGTTTCGTATGACATGGGTGGCCCTCCTGTATGCTGTGGCGCCAACTGCTGATCAAACAAAAACGGGGCGGCTCACCAGCCACCCCTGCTATGGTCCCAACCCGATATTGGGAAGGGACGGTCTTATTCCTTACCGATACGCGCCATTTTGCTGGCGTAGTCACGCACGCGCTGCCAGTCGTACTCACGATAGAGCTGCATCTTTTCAGCTTCCATGGAGCCTTCGGCGTGCAAAGCCAGCACCGCATTATACCCGCCAAAGTCCGAGGTGGTGATGTCTTGAATCAGGTTAATTACCTGGAGCCGTTCTTTGCCCGACGTGCCCTTCTTGCCCTTCAGGTATTTCTCGACCAGCGGACCGGTCTCTTCGCTCCGCAGGTCTTCCACTGCCGGACCGGTCACCAGAATACCACCGGCTAGGTCCTGGACGTGCGATAGGGCCTGGTGGAAATCGGCCGCAAAATGATGCTTGGCGATATTCACGGTCGGAGGGTCAGGGATGACCATGCCAAAGTCGGTCGCGCGCGCCTTCATACATGCCATATGGGTCAGCGAGCGGGTGGTCTCGGCGTAGCTGGCCAGCCAGAACAGTTTTTCTTTGACATGGGCAGCTCTTTCAATACCGTTATACTCGGCCATCAGACGCCCAGCGCCGGCCAAGAGATCAAGGAAAGGCAATTTATACGAAATCGCAGTCAGGCGATGATACTCAACAAACGACAGCGCCAAGGGACCGGCAAACTGCCATTCGCCCTGTAAGAAAATCCGTTCGTTGGGCACAAACACATCATCAAAAATGGTCAGCGTTTCGGTCATTTTCACACCCGAGCTGACCGGATGATCGAAGCTGTTGCGCTGCGTGTACGAGCCATAGCCGCTCATCAATAGCTTGAGCCCCGGAGTATCCAGCGGAATGGCAAAGGAGACCGCATAGTCCTTGTCCTCTTCTCCCATGGCCCGTGTGGGCAGGACGATCATCTCGTTGGCGTGGGTGGTATTTGAAGTGTGGACCTTGGCTCCGCGCACCACAATGCCGTCGTCCCTTTCTTCCACAATGCGCAAATACAAATCCGGGTCTTCCTGTTCCGAGGGCCGCAGGGCGCGATCCCCCTTGGTATCGGTCTGGGCCAGAGCAAAGCTGACGTCTTCCGTGCAGCAGTAATCATAAAAGGCCTTGACTCGTTGGTAGTAGGAGGTTCCGCAGGCTTCATCTATTTTCTGAGCAGTTCGCAGCAAGCCAAACAGGGCGTCGCTGCCGACCACTTTCGCCAGCACGACCAGCGTCCCGCCTTCCCGGCAGGCGGTCTCGATCAGCTCGCTTCGTTTGAGCAGTTGTTCAGCGTTCTGGGGCGGCAGAAAATAGCGACTCATCTCTTCGCCGGTCTCGGGGTTGCGGACCACGGCCAGCTCCCGGTACTGCGGGTCGTGCATGAGACGATAGTCGGTCGCTTCGTGATCAATGGCCGTTTGAATGAGCGGATGCCCGGTTACATCAGGAATACGCTGGCCTCGAAAATAGACCTGCCGGTCGTCCTTCAAACTGGCTTTGTATTGCTCAACCGTGCGTAGCGGCATAGGATAATCCTCACTTTCAAAATTTCCCTCTTGTCATAATCGTGATGCATTCAAAGCTCAAGGAGGCCATTCGGCTTTTTAACCGCCGGGAGTATTTTGACAGCCACCAGGTACTCGAAGAGGTCTGGCAGGAGGCCGACGCCGCGGACAAAACATTTTACGAAGCCCTCATCCGCCTGGCCACCGGCCTCCACATGCGCTTCAACCAGGGCGGCTCACAGGGCGCGATCAACCTGTTGACTCAAGCCCTCATGCGACTGGAAGACTTTCGTCCTACCTCACATGGAATTGACGTTGCCCGGCTGTACCAGGACATCGATGCCCATGTCGCAGACCTCAAGGCAGGCGAAAAACCCAAGGTTGGTTTTTTCGAGCGCTGGAAAGTTCCCCGGATTTATACTGCGGACTGAGCTCAGCGTCGGAGCTGATCAATCGAATATGTCCCAGCTGTGGGCTCTAACTCGACCTCGAACGACTCCATCACCCGCGCCACCATGCCGTAGAAACCAATGGCCAAGGTCAGCTCGACCATCTGCCGCGGCCCCAAATCCTTCTCCAGTGCCGCGAAAGTTTCGGCCGATGCTTTGACATTTTGCGTGACCTCATCGGTAAAACGGATCACATTCTTTTCCACTTCGTTAAAAGCGTCTGCGTCGGCCCCCTGAGGAAGAGCCTCTACCTGGGCGTCCGTGACCCCCGTCTCTTTGGCGAGGGGCACATGCTGGGTCCACTCATAGTTGGCTCCGGTCAGATGTGCCACACGCAGGATGGCCAACTCGCGCAGATGGTCGTCCAGTTCCTGTTTCGTCAGAATGGACTGGCCAAAAACGAGCAGCGGTATGGCATTCGTCGGCGCGTTCAGAAACATCTTCATGATATTGAGCGGCGGGAGCTTTTCCGCTGCCGTGCGAACTTTTTCCGGTAAGTCTTCAATATTGGGATAGGGGATACGAGCCATGCTTCCTCCTTGGTATCGGGATCAAACAGGCACCGACCCTAACGCGCACGGCCGGCCGAAGTCAATGCGCGCCCCCGTCACTCTCTTTCAGCCCAGCGACAATCTCTGTTACACTCCGGCCTCTTATTAAGGAGTACCAACAGTCATGGACATCCCCATCACGCGTATTCAACAGCCCAAACCCAAACCGTCCGATGACGAACTCGGGTTTGGCCAGATTTTTACCGATCATATGTTTCTTCTGGACGGTGTTGCCGATACGGGTTGGTCCAATCCGCGTATCGTCCCGTACGGCCCCCTGTCGCTGGAACCGGCCACCGTCGGCCTCCACTATGCGCAGGCTATTTTTGAGGGACTCAAGGCATATCGTTCACCGGATGACCAGATTTTGCTCTTCCGGCCAGACCGCAATATCGACCGCTTTAATCGTTCCGCCGTCCGGCTGTGCGTCCCGCCGATTGACCCGGAACTCTTTCTCTCGGCACTCCAGCAGTTGGTGAAACTGGACCAGGACTGGGTGCCGCATGCGCCCGGCACCTCCCTGTATATCCGGCCGGTTGCTTTTGCCTGTGACCCCGACTTGCGGGTGCGGCCATCTCACACCTACCAGTTCTTTATTATTCTCTCGCCGGTCGCCGCCTATTATGCCGAAGGCTTCAAACCGCTCCGCATCCGGGTGGAAGACCGCTATGTGCGGGCCGTGCGAGGCGGAACCGGGGCCGCCAAAACGGCCGGGAATTATGGGAGTAGTTTATTTGCCGGTGAAGAAGCCCATAAAGACGGTTTTGCCCAGGTACTATGGCTCGACGGCGTCGAACAGCAATACATCGAAGAGGTCGGCTCCATGAATATCGCCTTTGTGCTCGGCGATGAACTCGTCACTCCACCAGCCACCGGGACTATTCTCGAAGGCGTGACTCGCGCCTCCGTACTCCAACTTGCCCAGGACTTTGGGATGCGGGTAGCAGAGCGACCCATTACCATCACCGAAGTCCTGACCGCAGCGCGGAACGGACTGTTGCGCGAGGTGTTTGGGGCCGGAACCGCAGCCGTCATCTCGCCGGTCAGCGAGCTGTCGTATAAAGGCGAGACGATTATCGTCAATGACGGCGAGGTCGGCCCGCTGTCCCAACGCCTGTTTGACGAGTTGTCCGCCATCCAGCGCGGACTGAAGCCTGACCGATACGGCTGGATGGTGGAGGTTGACTCTTCACCATAGGGCGCGCCAACTGTTGCTTGCCGCCAGCGTTCTGCGCTACTGTCGAGAACGGCTGGGGGCTATACATGATGGAGTTTGGCGTCACCTATACCGCGGACAAAAACTTTGTCGATGTCCTGTGGGGGGTCAAACGGGCGGAAGAGCTGGGGTTCAGCTTTGTTGGCATCCCTGACACGCCGTATCAGTCGATGGATGTCTATCCATATCTGGCGGCCTGTGCCTTGCAGACCTCTCGCATCAAGCTCGGCCCCTATATTACTAATCCGCTCACGCGTCACCCCAGTATTACCGCCAGCGCGATGGCCACCATTCAGATCATGTCGAACGGACGCGCCTTTCTCGCCATGGGGCGGGGGAATAGTGCGGTCAAGCAGTTAGGCTGGAAACCGGCCTCATGGAAACAGTATAGACGGGCAGTCCCGGATATACGCCGCTGGATGCGAGGCGAGGCCGTAGACGTTGAAGGCTCACCGGTCCCTCTGCGCTTGGAATTCACGGAGGGTGAAATTCCGATTTCCCTGGGAGTCTGGGGCCCGCGAGGGGCTCAGGTCGCAGGAGAACTGGCGGATTGTGCCACAACCGAGTGCGCCGAGGTTGGTGCTGTCGCATGGTTTGCCGAGAAAACGCAAAAAGCCGCACAGGAAGCGGGCCGTACACCGCTCGACTTTGAGGTGAGTTCAGCGACCTTTGTCTCTGACGACATCCACAAGGCCAGAGAGATATGCCGCTGGGAGCCCGATATTCTCACCAGCCTGCTTTGGGGTCTGGTACAAACCTGTCCTCCTGAGGAACTGCCCGCCTCACTGATGAAAGGCTTCGAGACGCTTGTAGAGGATAAGCCGTCCTGGCAAAAATACGATTGGGATGGCCATAGAATAGATATTGTTGGGTTTGAGGCGGCCATGGCCGATGAAGGACACAGGAAGCTGCTGACAGATGAGATGGTGGATCGATTCTGTGTGTTAGGCAGTGTTGAGGCCTGTGTTGAAAAACTGCGCGTATTGGAAAGCGTGGGGGTCAACCGGTTTTGCGCCTATCTTTTTGGGCTTGACCGGGAGGAGCTGGACCGACAGTTACGCACCTATGCGGAACGCATCATGCCACACTTTCAGTAGGGCCCCGTGGCCCTGAGCAGCAAAGGGGGATGCCGATGAAAATCATTGATGGCGACAGTCACTTCATGGAGCCCCTGGATTTATACGAGCGGTATATTGAACCAGCCTACCGTGAGCGGGCCATGCGGGTTGAGACCGACCCGGCCAGCGGCAATCGCAAGCTCCTCGTCGATGGCAGACCCATGCAGATTCTCGATGTTGAGCAAGCCCTGGGCATCGCTGTCGCCTATGGCCAAAAAGAAGCGGGTCAGGACATAGACAGCTTTGACCGCTACCTGGCCTTTAGCGCGGACTGGCAGGATATGGATAAACGGGTTGGTTTTCTTGATGAAGAAGGTCTGGATTGTCAGGTGATTTATCCCACCCTGGGTCTGTATTGGGAAGGGGAAGTTGACGATCCTCTCCTTGCCGATGCGCTGTGTCGGGCGTACAACACCTGGGCCTTTGAGCTGTGTGCCTCCCATAAGGACCGGCTGTTCCCAGCAGCCCATATTTCCCTGCGTGACGCGCACCTGGCGGCGCGGGAGATGGAGCGGGTGGCCAAGCTGGGGTGTCGCACCGCGTTTGTCGGAGCAGCGCCCATAGAGGGCAGGAGCCTGGGGCATCCAGACTTTGATCCGGCCTGGGCCGCGGCCCAGGCTCTCAATCTCGGCATTGCCCTTCATCTGGTGGTCCATCCCGACTACAGCGGGAGTCAGTGGTACCGCGACCGGGACCCCAGATTCATGTACGTCTCCATGAAGGTCGTTGAAGACCCGCGGCATGCACTCACGACCATGCTGTACGATGGAGTGTTTGAGCGTTTTCCTCAGCTTCGCGTGGCAACGGTTGAAGCCAGAGCCGGCTGGGTGGGAGAGTGGTTGGAGCTGTTTGATTATCGCTACAAATATATGGGCCACACCTCACAGATGAAGCGACCAGCCAGCGAGTATTTTGCGCGCAACATCTGGATTAATGGGGACCCGGAAGAGAAGATGTTTCCGCTGATCGTGCAGTTTGCCGGGGATGATCGGTTTTTCACCGGCTCCGATTATCCGCACGCCGAGGGATTCGTTCACCCGGTACAAAAGGTGCGGACGTTACTTTCCGATCTGCCAGCCACATCCGTTGACAAGATCCTAGGTGCCAATGCGAGCAAGTTCTACGGCATCTAGGTAGGGTTGGAAGAATGTGGAGGAGCGAGGTCTTCTTGTTCCTCCAGTCTGCCTTAATCCAGGCCGTGCGCGGCCCGCTGGGTAACGGCAAAGTCCTCTTCGGGCGAGTAGACGAGGGTTTTGCGGCCATAAACGGCAAAATAGAGGACCGCCGCGGCATACCACACCGCGCAGCCCCAGACGCCGACCCGGTAGTCCGGATTGAGGAACAAAAAAAGCAGCGTAATCAACGCAATGACGAAAGCGGTCCATGCGCCAGGCACGCCGACCGGGCTGCGATACGGGCGTTCAATATTGGGCAGATTTTTCCGTAACAAGACGAACGACAACATCTGGAGCATATACGAGATCACAGCGCCAAATACGGCCATATTGAGCAACACCGCCCCGACTGGAACGTCGCCGAATATGGCCTCGGAGTAATGAATCGCCAAGGCCACGCCGTAGCCGATAACCGCCCCGATAATGAGTGCAATATGGGGCGTTCGGCGGGTGCCGTGGGTGACCGACATCCAGTGAGGAAAATAGCCCGCTCGGGATAGGGAGTAGATATTGCGCCCATAGGCAAAGATGATGGTGTGGAAGCTGGCGATCAAACCGGCCACTGCAATCAGGGCAAACAGCTTTGCGCCTATTCCCTGGCCAAAAATCGTTCGAAAGCCCAGGAACAGCGGCTCGTCAGATAGCCCCACCTCCTTGGCTCCGGGTGCGATCCCCGCGTTCAGAAAAAGGATGGAGAAAGCGGTGAAGATGAGGGTCAGCAGGCCCAACAGAATGCTTTTCGGCATGTCCTGTTTCGGGTCGTGAGACTCTTCTGCCGCCAACGGCAATTCCTCAATCGCCAGATAAAACCAAATCGCAAACGGCAAGGCCCACGCAATGCCCAGCCAGCCTTTGGGCAAGACTTGACTCGCCCCCTCGTCCGGTTCGATGGTGAACACCCACTCCCAGGAGAAGTGCGACACCGCTCCGATACAGAAGATTAGCAAGATGGCCAGGGCAATAAACGTCATGAATACGGCAAACCGGAACGTGATCTCCACTCCCCAGATATTCAGGCCGACAAAGACTACATAGGCCAGCAGCCACCACACCGGAGCAAACGCCTCGGGCGTCTCGAAGATCGCGCCCAGATATCCGCCAATACCGACCACGATCACCGCCGGGGTCAGCACATACTCAATATTTTCCCCAAGCCCGGTGATAAAGCCGCCCCAGGGTCCGATGGCTGATCGACCGAACGAGTACGCACCGCCGGTGTGCGGCAAGGCGGGAGACATCTCGGCAATGGAATAGCATAGGCCGATGTACATGACGGTGATGATGACCGTCGCGATAAAGAGACCCCAGAAACCACCGGCCGCCAGACCGAAGTTCCAGCCAAAAAAATCACCGGAGATCACGGCGCCGACACCCAGCGCCCAGAGCGACCAGACACGGGCGTGACGCCGCAATTGGCGCTGCTCAAAATACACAGCATCGCGCTGCTGGTATTCCACCCCGGCACGAGCGCGTGTCTCTGCTCTTTTCTGCATCACACCTACCATCTCCCTGAGGTAGTCGGTTTCATTTGTGAGTACGTTCTACATACCTGAGTTAGGATTGACACGAAAACGGGCCGGACTTGAATGCGCAGGAGGGGACAGATACAACGCAGGGACAATTTGTCAGGAAAGGGAGAAAGACCGATGGATGCAGATGCCAAGAAAACAGCTCTACGCATGATCCCCTACGGCCTGTACGTGCTGACCGCAGAAAAAGACGGTGAGATCGCTGCGGCAACCGTAAACTGGGTGACCCAGACCGCCTTTGAGCCACCGCTGGTCGTCGTTGGCGTCAAGGCCGACGCCAGTGCGCACGACATCATCAAAAAAGCCGGTTCGTTTGCCCTCAACATCCTGGGCAAAGGACAGCAGGGTCCGGCCTTCGCCTTTTTCAAACCCGTTGAGAAAGACGGCAACTCAATCAACGGTGAGGCATACAGTGCAGGCAGTACCGGCGCGCCGGTGCTTGAAAGCGTCCCCGCCTATGTCGAGTGCTCGTTGGAGCAAACCGTCGAGAACGGCGACCATTCCATTTTTATTGGAAAAGTGGTGAATGCGGTCGTCCAGAAGCAGCCCGAAGGACGAGCGGACCTGGCCACGCTGCATATGGCCGACCTGGGAGACAAGGTCTTCTACGGCGGCTAAAAGAATCCTGCTCCTAGCTGATAGCCCCTGGGTCGTCTTTACGGTCTGACCCAGGGGCTTTTTTATGCACGAACCCTCTGGACTAACCTTGCGGTCTGTAGAGGAATTTGTTTAATTCGCCGATATTTTCAACACAGGAGGATAGCATGGCCGATTTTGTCAAAGTGGCCTCGACGGGTGATATCCCCGAAGGCGAAGGCCGGTGTTTTGAGGTCAATGATCAACAGGTCGCCATCTTCAATGTCGATGGTACGTTCTACGCGTTGGACAATGTGTGTCCCCACCAGGGCGGGCCATTAGGCGAGGGCGAGTTGGACGGCAATATGGTCACCTGCCCGTGGCACGCCTGGGATTTCGATGTCACGACCGGAGAAAACAGTGAAGACCCGGACGAAAAACAAGAGACCTATGAGGTCAAAGTAGACGGCGACGACGTTCTAGTCGCTGTATGAAAAAGAGTAAACGTGTCCAGCATCTCATGTGTATTGGAGAACACGTTTACTCTTTCAGCCCGTATGACACTCTTTGAACGCATGCAGGCAGAAGACCACGAACAGGTGATCTTCTGCACGGATCGCAACGCTGGCCTCACCGCCCTGATTGCCATCCACGATACAACTTTGGGCCCCGCCTTGGGTGGCATCCGTATGCGAGTGTATGCCAGTGAGGATGACGCGGTGACCGATGTCCTGCGCCTCTCCCAGGCCATGACCTATAAAGCCTCCCTGGCCGGCCTGGAGTATGGCGGCGGCAAGGCGGTTGTCATCGCCCCTGGGACACCCCCCAACAGAGAAGTATTGTTTCGTGCGCTGGGGCGCGCCATAGAGTCTTTGGCGGGCCGCTATATTCCAACCGAAGACATGGGCACGACAACCGCGGACATCGAGCACGTCCGGGCGGAGAGTCGATTCGGGGTCGGACGGGCGGAAGCGTTCGGTGGTGGCGGAGACCCGTCTCCCATGACGGCCTGGGGAATATTCTGTGGCCTGCGGGCGTGTCTTGAAGAAACGGACGGCAAGGCCGAATTTCAGGGCTTGAGTGTGGCCCTACCCGGTCTGGGAAAAGTCGGCTACGCACTGGCCCAATACCTTCACCAGGCCGGGGCACGGTTGATAGTCGCGGATGTGGATGCAGCCCGAGCCGACAAAGCGAAGGCCGAACTCAGCGCCGAGGTTGTCGACCCAACCGCTATTCTGACCCGGCAGTGCGACATTCTCGCCCCCTGCGCCGCAGGTGGTATTTTCAATCCGGATGCGATTCCCCAGCTTCAGTGCCGGATTATCGGTGGTGGAGCCAACAACCAGCTCCTGACCGAGGCCGACGGAGACACACTTCACGAGCGCGGTATTCTGTATGCGCCGGATTTTGCAATTAACGCTGGTGGGCTGATTAACGTTGCGGACGAGTTGGGTCCCGGCGGCTATCGGCGCGAGCGGGCCAAGGCCAAGACCGAACAGATTTACTCCACCCTGAAAACGCTTTTTGCCCAAGCCAAGCAACGAGACACCTCGCCCCATCGTCTGGCCGTCACCCTGGCTCAGGAACGCATCCAGGCCGTACGGAATTTGCGCCGTCTGAATGCGGCTTCGTGAAGAGCCGTTTTCGACCTTTCCTCATAAATCTCTCTTTGCTATAGCCTGCATACTATGAAAAGTGCACTATCCACCTGGCTTGAAAGCCAGGGTATATCGCTCACCAATGATCGTGGCGTTGAACTGCCGGATGCCTTCACCAACCCGCAAGACGAATACGCAGCCATCTACGAAAAGGCGGGACTGATCGACCTGTCCTTCCGTACCCAGGTGAAATTCACGGGAGAGGATCGGATCGATTTCCTGCAGGGCATGTTGTCAAACGATGTCAAAGCCCTGCGACCCGGCGATGGCTGTCCGGCAACGTTATTGACAGAGCAGGGACGGATCGTGGCGGATTTGCGCGTCTATGCGGAGGAGGCGGCAATCCTCCTCGACCTGGATGCCCGTATCAAGGAGAAGACGGTTGAAGCCCTTGACCGTTTTATCATTGCCGACGATGTGGAGATCGAAGACCTGAGCGCCCACCAGGTCACTCTTGCGGTCCAGGGTCCGACCGCGGCAGAGGTCCTGACGACAGCCGGTCTCTCTTCCTTGCCGGAGCAGGAGTTACAGCACCGGGACACAACGATTGCAGATGTCCTGGTCCGCGTGATTCGCTCCGATCAGACCGGTAAGGGTGGCTATGAGTTCCACGTTCCCGGCGACCGGGCACCCGTCGTCTGGCAGGCACTCGCTCAACTCGACGGGCTGCTTCTCGTTGGCCACACTGCGCTGAACATGCTGCGCGTTGAGGCCGGTATCCCGTGGTATGGCCTCGATATGGACGAGGATAGAATCGTGCTGGAGGTCGGCCTCGACCGAGCCATCAGTTTTCATAAGGGCTGTTATCTGGGCCAGGAGGTCGTCGAGCGGGCGTCGGCGCGTGGGCATATGAATCGTCAGCTCAGCGGGTTTCTGTTGCAAAATGAAGAGCAGGATGTATTGCCGACACGAGGCGACCGACTTCTGAAGGACGACAAGGAAGTCGGTTGGCTGACCAGTGTCACCACGTCGCCAACGCTGGGTCGGCCTATTGCCCTGGGCTATGTCCGGCGCGAACATGGCGCGCCAGGCACCCGGCTGCGGATTGACAGGCCGGATACGGACATGATAGCCGAAGTGACCAAGTTACCATTTCTACAGTAGATATTACTCGTAGAGGCATATTACGACAGGAGGGATCAATGGCACAACTGGGTAAACGCTATATGTGTGAAGAGTGCGGGACTGAGGTGCTCTGCAACAAGCCGGGCGACGGTGCACTCCACTGCTGCGATAAGGAAATGCCGCTCAAGGAAGCTAAGCCGCTTCCGTCGTCTGACTGATAACGGTCTGTTGCAAACTGTACTCCTAACAGTGAGGAGCGAGGGAAACCTCGCTCTTTCCTTTTCTGGGGGCTATGTCTTCCGTACCCCACACTGCCGACCTACTGCTGTACGGTGGACATGTCCTCACCTTCGACCCGAACCGGCCCGAAGCACAAGCGGTCGCTATCGCGGCAGGAGGAATCCTCGCGGTTGGCACCGAGGAGGAACTGCGCTCCTTTGTCTCACCGAAAACACAGACCTTAGCGTGTGCCGGGAGAATGGTTCTGCCGGGCTTCATCGACCCTCATTTACATCTCTTTGCCTGGGCGAGTCGCTACTGCGGTGCAGATCTGGGTACAGCCCGGTCTATTGCTGAAATCCAATCTCAACTCCAGGCGCGTCTGGAAACCCTCGGCTCGCATGACTGGCTGCGTGGCTATGGCTATGATGAGTTTTTTCTCGACGAGAAACGCCATCCGAATCGACACGACCTCGATACCATATCGACTGACCGGCCTGTGATCCTGCGCCATCGGACCGGCCATGCTGCCGTTCTGAATAGCACCGCGCTCCGGCGAGTGGGTATCCACGCCCAGTTTACCCCCCCAAAGGGCGGAAATGTCGAGCGCGATGTAAGCGGAGAACCAACGGGCGTGGTCTACGAGTTGGAGTCGTTTCTGCGGACTGCCATTCCTCCGCTCCCATTGCCGGAGTTTCAGGCCGGATTACGACAGGTCAACAGCACATTGCTCAGACACGGGGTCTGTTCGTTTCATGACGCTAGTGCCGGCAATACGCTTGAGTCTCTCGGGCACTTCGCCGCCTTACGAGCCGACGGCGTCATACGTCCCCATGCAACAGTGATGGTCGGGGTTGAGGCGTTCTCTCAGGTACGGGAGGCTGGCCTTCCCGCCTTTGACCGGTCCGGCCAAGTTCGGCTTGGCAGTATCAAAATTATGCTGCACGAGAGCGGAGGCGAGTTGTATCCGCCGCTGGACGATCTGGCTGAGATGGTCTGGCAAGTACATCGAAACGGGTTTCAGGTCGCCATCCATGCGGTTGAAGAAGCTCCCGTCTGCGCGGCCCTCGAAGCGATCCAGCGGTCACTAGAGCGGCTGCCGCGCCACGATCATCGGCATCGAATTGAACACTGTACGCTCTGTCCTCCGCCGTTTCTCGACACTCTGGCCGAGACGGGCTGTGCGGTGGTGATGCAGCCAGGCTTTCTACATTTTTATGGCGACAAATATGCCGCTGAGGTTGATGCAGAGGCACACGATTGGCTGTACCGGGCAAAAAGCTTTCGAGATCGTAACATTCCCGTTGTCGGCAGCTCAGATTGTCCGATCGCCCCGCAGGCCCCATTGATAGCAATTCAGGCTGCCGTCACGCGCCGGTCTCACACCGGAATGGTTCTTAATCCCGCCGAACGCCTGTCCTGTCTTGAGGCGATTGGTCTGTTCACCCAAGCAGGAGCCTGGGTCGGGTTTGAGGAAAATCAGACCAGCAGGATCATCCCAGGCATGCGTGCGGATGTGGTTATCCTCAATAGCGACCTGACGGGGCTCCCCGCTGAAGCGATCAGCCGGATAAACGTCCAGACAACAATCATTGACGGCCAGATTGTCTATTCGGCATAAAGAGTAAACGTGTCCTCCAATATAGCATGAGATGCTGGACACGTTTACTCTTTAAAGAGCGTATATGTCTTCCCCCGCAGTCCTGTACGAAAAAGACGGCCGTATCGCCGTTGTCAGCCTCAACCGGCCTGACATGCTGAACGCCTATAACGTGGAGATGCGGGACGATTTGCACGAAGTTCTTCGGGCCGTCCGGGACGACCCCGAGGTCCGGGTCATGATCTTGCGCGGAGAAGGCCCGGCCTTTTCGACCGGCGGCGATGTGTCAGAGTTCGGTTCTGCGCCCTCTCCGGTGCGGGCTCGTGAAGTGCGCTGGCAACGAGATAACTGGGGGCTGCTGTTGCACCTGCCTCAACCAACCATTGCGGCGGTCCATGGTTATACCGTTGGCGGTGGGATGGAAATGGCGCTGTTGTGTGATTTGTGCATTGCCGCAGACGATACTGTCTTTTTTTTACCGGAAACCGGCCTGGGCATGATCCCTGGGGTAGGCGGGACGCAGACCGCGCCCCGTGCAATCGGGCTGGGCCGCGCCCTTGATATGGTCCTCACCGGCAAGCGATTAAAGGCCGACCAAGCCCTCCAGATTGGCCTGATAAATCGGATGGTTCCCCTGGCTACCCTCTTGACTGAGGCCAAATCTCTGGCATACACACTGTCCCGTTGTAATCCAACAGTTGTAACCTTGGCGAAACGGGCCGTCCGACAGGGCGTCGACCTGCCTTTATCCGAGGGCTTACGGCTGGAACAGAATCTATTTGCGTTGGTAAAGGAGCAGGCATGAATACGTCACAGTTCATAGGTATTCCGGGCATGATGTTTCCGGACCAAGAGATCCTGGCTTTCGAGGGTAACCGGTTGACCTACGGAACACTGCTGGATCGGGTCAAACGGCTGGCCAGCAGTTTACGCGACCAGGGTATTGGGGCTGGTGATCGCGTGGCAATCTTGCAAACCAACTGCAATCAGTACATCGAGACCTATTATGCCACGGCGACGCTGGGCGCGACTTTCGTGCCGCTGAACTATCGGGCCAAGCCCCCTGAATTGGAATATATGATCACCGCGGCGGAGAGCAAAATTCTGTTTGTGGGTGATCGCTATATCGATCTGATCAACACCCTCAAGCCCAATCTCGGCTGCGTGGAAAAATATGTCACAATCGAAACGCCGCGTGACGATATGCTGCACTACGACGACTTTATTGAGCAGGGTTCGCCCGACATCGAAGAGGCTGAGGTGGATGAGGGCGACCTGTCCATCCTGATGTATACCAGTGGCACGACTTCTTTGCCCAAGGGCGTGATGCTGACTTACGGTGGGTTCACCAACTATGTCATCGGCACCGTCGAGATGGCGGACGGGACCCCGCGCGGCACCTCACTGCTGTGCGCGCCGCTCTACCATATTGCCGGTACGATGAACATCATGACCGCGCTGTGGAACGGCCGGAAGATCGCCGTCCTGCGCCAGTTCGATACCAAGGAGTGGTTGGAGGCCGTCCAGAACGAGCAGGTGACGCACGCCTTTGTTGTGCCCACGATGATGAAACAACTCATCGATCACCCCGAGTTCTCAAACTATGATCTGTCGAGCTTGCAAAACGTCTCCTATGGCGGTGCGCCCATGGCCTTCCCCGTTATTCGCAAAGCGATTGACATGTTCCCGGATTCGACCGGTTTCGTGAATGCCTTCGGTCAGACCGAAACCAACTCAACCCTGACCGTCCTTGGACCGGATGACCATAAGTTGAACGGCACACCGGAAGAAGTCGAGCGCAATCTGAAGCGGCTGACCTCGGTCGGCAAACCCCTGCCGGATGTGGAAGTCCAGGTCCTTGATGACGATAACAAAGAGATGCCGGCCAACGAGATCGGTGAGGTGGTCATTCGCACCCCGCGCGTGATGAAGGGCTACGCCAATCAGGAAAGTGCGACTGCCGCCCTGTTGGACGAGAACGGCTGGCTGCATACCCGCGACATGGGTTATATCGACGAAGACGGCTATGTCTACCTGGTTGGCCGCAAGGACGACATCATTATTCGTGGCGGTGAAAATATTGCCCCGGCTGAAATCGAGGCGGTCCTGCACGCCCATCCAGCAGTCGATGAAGCGGCCATTATCGGTGTGCCCGACGTGGATTGGGGACAAAAGATCGTGGCCTTTGTCGCCCTCAAGCCGGGTCAGACGACCACCGCGGACGAAGTTGGCGATTTTTGTAAGGAACGGCTGGCCAGCTTCAAGAAACCAGGGGAGATCAATTTCCTGGACGAACTACCCAAGAACCCGTTAGGCAAAGTCCTCAAGAAAGAGCTCAAAGCGCAGTACGAATAATAAACCGGGCGTCCAAACGGACGCCCTTTATTGGTAAGGTGTCGGTGTGTCCGATCTGGTGTATGAAATTCAAGAAAAAGTGGCCTGGCTGCGCTTGTCGCGTCCGGGTCGGGGCAACCGGCTCACGCCCCGGATGGACCAGGAAATGGCCGCCGCCTTCCAGACCATCGAGGAGGACGACGCGGTCGAGATCGGTGTCCTGACCGGCTCGGCCCACAGCTTTTGCGAGGGCTTGACGCAAGCGGTCAACACCGCGCAGAGAATTCGTGAGCAGTTCGGCTCTATCCAGTGCGTCGAAGCGCTGGCGGCCATCACAAAACCGACGCTCGCGGTTCTCAATGGCAACGCGTTCGGACTCGGGCTGGAGTTGGCTCTCGCCTGCGACCTCCGTCTGGCCGTTTCGACGGCCCGCTTCAGCCTCCCCCAGGTTACCGAGCAGATGATTCCTTTTGGTGGGGGGACGCAACGCCTGCCGCGTGTGGTCGGACAGGCAAAGGCATTGGAAATCATCCTCACCGGCAAACAGCTTGACGCCACTGAGGCGTATTGTATCGGCCTAGTCAACGAAGTGATCGCTGCGGACGACTTCTTGACCCGTGTTGACGAGGTCCTGTCCGGTCTGTTAGGCAAAGGCCCTGTTGCTTTACGACTCGGTAAAGAGGCGGTACATAAAGCAATGGACCTGACGCTTGATCAGGGGGTGCGGTTGGAAGAAGACTTATATGCCCTTCTCCAGACAACCCAGGATCGGGCCGAGGGCGTGGAATCTTTCTTAGCCAAGCGGAAACCTCGATTTACCGGACGCTAAGAGAAAAACAGGAGGCAGCAGTATGGCAACTCAACTCGGGAAAATGTATCTGTGTGGAAGCTGCGGTGCGCAGGTCATCGTGACCAAGGGTGGCGATGGCTCACTCAAGTGCTGTGGTGCTGAGATGCGGAAAAAATAGTCGCTCGTGCGCAGCTCTCAGAGAGAGCAACGAACAGGAGCACGGCCGCATTATCGATACAGGGCACCGCTTGAAAGGTGCCCTTTTTTTATCACGACGCCCACAAGCGACCTTGCAAGACCGCTAGGCACTCAGATAGCATGGCCTGCACTGCTCAGGGTCACAACAAATAATCGCCCGGATGTATCCTAAGTGAAGCGTGGAGGTTGACAGCCATGCCGGCTCCTATTTCCGCCGATGAAATACAGTCCCGCATCACAGCGGCCCTGCCCGACGCGCAGGTGCACATTCGTGATTACACCGGTGGCGGAGATCACTACGAAGCCGTTGTCGTGTCCGCGGCCTTCGACGGTAAGAACGCCGTCGCTCGGCACCGCTTGGTGTATGGCGCCCTCCAGGACGCCATGGTTGAACGCATTCACGCCCTGGCCCTCAAAACCATGACCCCACAGGAATTTGAGGCCGACGCCCGGCAGTCCGGTTTGGTAAATATCGAAACGAACAAGTCATAAGTTACGAACACGCGAGGAGGAGAACATGGCAGACAGCGTACAAGCACATATTGACGAGACCGTGAAGAACAACAAAGTCCTCATCTATATGAAGGGCAATCCAACCTTTCCGATGTGTGGGTTTTCGGCCGCAACGATCCAGATTTTCGACTCCTTGGGCGTGCCGTACGAGACCGTCGACGTGTTGCAGAACCCTGCCATTCGGGATGGCATCAAGCGCTACTCCAACTGGCCAACCATTCCACAGATCTATGTGAACGGCGAATTCATCGGCGGCTGCGACATTATCCAGGAAATGCACAGCCGGGGCGAACTTGAGCCCATCGTGCGGGCCGCCCTCGAAGTCGAGTAACCTGCTCACTGGTACACGGAGACATACGCTTCAACGCTCTTGATCCCCTCAACCTCAGAAGTGAGATGGACGACGACCTACGGCCCGCCTACGACTTGCGCTTGCTTCTTAAAGACGGAGTAAGGGGCAAATATGCGGAGCGGTATGGTGCAGGTACCAATTTAGTCCTGTTGGCTCCCGACGTGGCAGAGGCATTTGCTAATGACGAGGAAAAAATCAACAGAGCCTTACGAGCGGCACTGCGGCCGGGCAGGCTCTCTGAACATAAACACCGGAAGCCTGGTAGCACACAAGCCAGAATGTTCTGGCGGCCCACAGTGAACTCACCCTTCCAGCGGAGACTTCACTCACGCTTCCTTCAACATTCATCGCATTCCGGCTACACACCATTGAATATCTCCCCGCCACGTTCGGAGAAAAGGGCGAGGAGAAAAGAGTACCATGCGGTACAAAATCGTTCTGCACGCGCCTGAAGAAGGCTATAGCGTTTCCTGCCCCGGTCTGCCGGGTTGCTGGTCGCAAGGCGCAACCGAAGCAGAGGCCCTGGAGAACATCCGGGTCGCCATCCGAGAATATCTCACCGCTGTCGGAGAGTTACTTCAGGACACGCCCAACACCGAAGTACGAGAAGTAGACATCGCCATGTAACGATGTCAATGAAGACGCGGCTCAGGACGGCGACATCCGAGTCATTGATGAGAGTGGAGAGGATCATCTATACCCGGCGGAATACTTCGTCATTATTAAGCTCTCACGTCAATCAGCCCAAGCCCCAGGCCAAGTCGTTTGCCCGGAGAGTTCGGCACGCCGCTTGACAAAGCTGCTCGACAAGGAGCCGAACAAAGGCGCGTTCAAGAGTTGCTAATCTGCAAATAAGGGAGCCCGCAGCATGCTGCTGTCTGATATTCCAGAACTTCAAAACTATCCTCACGTTTTTACCTTTGTTAGAGACCATCTCTCGATGCAGTTTGGAGATGTTCGAGCCATGCTGCGGCTTCCGCTGCGAAGGCCTCGTATAGAAGCCTGCGGTAACTTCGCTGTAACAGCTACCTTGTGCAACCTCATGAGTGGAATTTCGGTAACAATGTTCAAACCCTCGAAGTTTACTCGGGTGGATAAAGATAAGAAAAAATGGATATATTCAGGCACGGCTTTCAAACAATTGCTCAAAAAGCACTACCCTTGGGAGCCGGGAGAAAAGCTCTGCCCTTCTTGTCAAATAAGGAGAAACCGTTTTTGGAAGAGAGTCGTAGAGGTCGGAACAACGGTAGTGGTGATAATAGTAGCTTTGACTAAAGGAGGCCGTGGAAAAGGAATATAGGCTCTCTGGCGCTATGGTTACCCTTCGCAGAGTGCTCCTGGCCATAATTGTCTCGACCAATGTCCAATTGCTGTACTGGAGTTGTGAGTATTATGAAATCCTTAACACGTATCACCCTTGATCCAGCAGTCATGGGCGGGAAACCCTGCATTCGGGGTTTACGTGTGACTGTCGGGACTGTAGTGGGCTTGCTTGCCGCAGGGCATTCCACCACACATATCCTGGAGACATATCCATATTTAGAGGAAGACGACATTCGTGAGGCATTAGCCTATGCCGCCTGGCGGACTGAGGAGTTTGGATCTCCGATTAGCCATTCATAAACTTCATGTTCAACATCGATGAGCAGTCTTTCTCTATCGGATGCCGCAGAGCAGGCAGACGAGAATGATAATATGGACCGACTACCTGAAGCACCGAGCCCAATTACGAGGCTTTGATCTCGCTATCATTGAACAGATCGTCCGGTTCTCAGAAGAACGATATTTTGATATCGCCACACAGCGCATGGTAGTCATTGGACGACACAAAAATCGGCTGGTCCTGGTAGCCTATGAACAAGAAGGAGGGACAACGGTCCCCGTTACCGTTCACGTCACAACTCGACAACAGATTAGCCTCAGACTGCGGACAGGGAGATATCGGCCATGAAAAAACCAAAACTGGCATACTTCGAGCAAGAAGATATCCTGCATCTTATTGTTTCCGAAGAGGACGAAGCGAGCAGCATGGAGTTGAGTCCCAACATTACGGCAGAACTGAACGAGAGCGGCGAATTGATTGGTATTGAAATTTTGAACGCCAGTACGTTTGTCCAAGAAACCCTCATGGAAGGCGTACAGGCAAAGGTGCTCCAACTTATTCCTGCCGCCAAATAACCAAAGTCCCCACTATCTGCCGACCTGCGATGGCAACTGCATACCAGTTCCCTCGACTCTTTCTTTACTCCTCAGTCCTCGTGCTTTTACTGACAGCCTCGCCGGCCGCGGCCCTGGTTGAGTGGAGCACGACGGAGATGCACTTTCAGTACGGACACCTCGAAAACCCGTTCTCGGACGCTAACCAGGACGCCTTCATCCTGACCGTGCAGAACGCCCTGGGCTGGAAGTACGGCGAGAGCTTCTTCTTTGCCGACTTCATCGAGGATGTCGAGCACGACGGCTTCAACCACACTGAAATCTACGGCGAATGGTATCTGTCCCTGAGCCTGGGCAGGGTTCTGAAGAAGGATTTGAAGATCGGACCGATCAAGGATTTTTCGCTGATCGGCGGCGTCAACGGTAGCGTAGACGCCAAGGTCATCAAGTTTCTACCCGGTCTGCGCGCGTCCTGGGACCTACCCGGCTTCGCCTTTCTGAATACCGACCTGACCGCTTACATCGACGCCAGCCGAGGTGTCTCGAACGGAGGCGCTCCCAAAGAGTCGGACAGCTTTATGATCGATATCAACTGGGCCTATCCCTTCACCATCGGCAAGCTGTCCTTCTCCATCGAAGGCCATGCCGAATATATTCATTGCCGGACCAACGAGTTTGGCGGTCGGGTCAGAAGCTGGTTTTATACCCAGCCTCAATTCCGCCTGGACCTGGGCAAGTTGCTCAGGGAAGAGGCAAATCGGCTTTTTATCGGTATGGAGTACCAGTTCTGGCACCATAAACTGGGCACCAAGAACGACGAGAGCGTACCGCAGTTTCTGCTGGTCTGGCGCTTCTGAAAAGGATTTACGGCGTCACCGCTACGCCCCAGGGGATCTTCCCAACCGCAATCGTCTTGAGCAGCGTATCGGTAGTAGTATCGATCACCGCCACGCCGTCGGACCGACCCATGGTAGCGTAGAGTTTTTTACCGTCCGGGGTCAGAGCCGACCACCAGCAGCGCTTGCCGCCCAAGGCGATGGTCTTGGTCACGGTGTTGGTAGCTGGATCGATCACGCGCACATCGTTGGCCCGACCGTGGACGACATAGACCTTTGAGCCGTCGGGCAGCACCGAGATGCCGACCGGGCGTTCGCCCATGCTGATCGTCTCGGTCACGGCTAATTTTTCGACATCGATCACCGAGACGGTATGGGTTCGCTCATTACTCACATAGGCGGTTTTCCCGTCCGGCATAAAGGCCACGCCACGCGGATTCTCGCCCACCTTGATCGAACTGAGGACCTTATAGGTCTGGGTGTCAACGACTGTCACGTCGTGCGAAGTCTCGTTCGGCACGAAGGCCAGCTTGCCATCGGGCGAGATCACTACGGTCTCCGGCTCTATACCGGCCTGAATCGTGGCAACAATCTCCTTGCTTGCCAGATCGACGACACGCATCACGCCTTCGTTCTCATTCACGACAAACAGCAGTTTTTCGTCGTTGCTGAGGTCGATTCCTTCGGGATCAATGCCGACCGGAAAGGTCTCTACGACCGTATTGGTTGCCGTATCAATGACCGAAATGTCATTAGAGTTGCCGTTGGCGGCGTACACCCGCGTCCCATCAGCCGAAACCAGCACTCCGCGCGGGCGTTCGCCGACCGGGACTTTGGCTACGACCTCGTCCGTCTGGGTGTCAATTACCCATACGTCGTTCGACTCCTCGTGCGTAACATAGGCGAACGGCTGGGCGAAAGCCGGCACGGAAAAGGCCACAAGGCAAACGACCAGATACGCACAGGCAACAACAAAACAGTGACGAGATTGCATAACGACTCTCCTTATTGATGAGCAGGCATCGCTGCGGTTTCGGACTGCGAAGTCCCATCGGCAGCCGGCGCGGAGCCCGGTTCACACTTTGAGGCGGCCCGGACATAGGCCAAAATCTGCCAAATCATATCGTCAGGCAGTTGTCCGGCAAAGCCGACCATCTCCGTCTTGGGGACACCGTCGCTGACGACCCTGAACATTTCCTCGTCCGTCCCCGAACCGTTTACCCACTCGCAGTCGAACAGATTCGGGCATTTGCCGTCCCGGTCGGCATCCGCTTTTACATGGCAGTAGCCTGCACACACGGCCTGGAAGAGGAGGTCGCCTTCGGCAATCGCCGCTTCATCACCGGCAACAGGGTTCTTCATCGCCTCGTCAGCCAATACACTCGTCGGGATAAACATCAGCAAGCCGATCAACAGCACACCATACACCCGTCTCATAGACCTCCTCATTTCTGTGCGGCTTCTCGGGAGAGTCGAAACATCTCCATGACATCATAGGTTTTCTTGAAGGGGGGGTAAAACGGTACGCCATACCGTTTTGCTATGGTCTTGAGCTCACCGCTATTTCTCAGTGTTGTCAGGGCCGCATCTATGGCCGTACGAAGCGCTTGATCTTCTGTGCGGGTCGCCACATGCTCGTTCCAGCGCGCCACCGAGAGCGGCTCAGCCGTGGCAAACGTCAGCTTCGTCCCAGGCTCCTGTTTTGCATACCAGCCTGCGGTCGGTCCCCAGACAAAAGCCAACTCTGCGTCTCCCGCTACTACAGCAGCGAGTGGCTCCTCGGTTGAGAAAAACGTCTGCATCGAAATTTTGAGAGACTCCAGAATAAAGCTGGCAATCGTTTGGGCTTGTACCGCAACGACTTGGCGCTCAATATCAAGCAAGGAGGCCGGCGTCTGCCCCTCGCGCCCCAGGAGTTCGAAAGCCGCCCCATAGTAAGCGTTGCCAACCGTCACATTGCTGGCCTCACGCACGGCATCTTGACCGGGTACGCTCAAAATGGCGTCGCATTCGTTTCGGGAGAGCCGACGCAGCGGAAAGTCACTCTCATCAACTTCGGTGATCCGCTCGTCATTTCTGACCCAGACAGGCACGAGCGTCCGCCCCATACTCTTGGCAATAGCCCGCGCCACATCAACGTCGAATCCGTGCTCGCCGGACTGAGAAGAAAAGGGGAGATTATTCTCCAGAAAGCAGACCCGGAGTGTCCCCTCTTCCTCCGCAGGGAGCGGCCCGGACAAGGCCAGACAGAAGAACCAACTGAGTACGAGAACAGCAGCGTTTCTCCTCCGTCTTCTCCACGTAGTCGCTCCAGTGAGGAGCCAGGAGCCGGGCAGCACACAATACCGCAATCTCACGCTCGCCTGCTCCACCGGTTTATTCTGGTAAGGCAAACACGAGCAACGCACTACCCTTACTCGTCAGCGGTGGCTCACCAGCCAGGGTGACGGCCAAACCACCGCCGCCGCTGGGGATAGCCACGTATTGCCTTCCTCCGGCCTTATAGGTAATGGGCTGAGCACGCATGGCTGAGCCAGTCTGAAATTGCCATAACAGCTCGCCGGTTGAGGCATCAAAGGCCAAGGCCAAGCCCTCAAGGTTTCCGGAAAACACCAGACCACCGGCGGTCGCCAGGGCCCCCCCCATCATGGGATATTCATCTTGATAGCGCCATTTGATCTCGCCGGTGGATGGGTCTATGGCTGACAGATGTCCATAGGATGAGCCGTCATCACCCTGGGTTTTTCCCGGTCCGCCACCCCAGAATGGGATGCCCTTGATAAAGATGGAGGTCGACTTCTTCATCTGCCAGCAACTCTCCACCACGGGCACATACATCAGCTTGGTCAGCGGGCTATAGGCTGCGGTGTACGAGCCGTTTTTTCCACCAACGGAGCCAGGACAGATAAATTCTTTGCCTTCGGCGGTGGGAACGAACTGCGGATCGACAATCGGCCGGCCAGCCTCATCCAGGCCTTTTGACCAGTTCAGCTTATCGACATATTGGGTGCCGTGCAGATATTTGCCCGAGGTGCGGTCCAGGACGTAGACGTAGCCGTTCCGGTTGGGCTGGGCCAGGGCTTTGACCATCTCGCCGCTACGTTCGACATTGACCAGAAACAGATCGGTGTTGCCATCATAGTCCCAGATATCGTGGGGCGTGAACTGGAAGTACCACTTGATCTCCCCCGTATCCGGGTCAAGGGCCAGCACGGAATCTGCGTAGAGGTTATCTCCTTTACGAACATCGCCGTTCCAGTCCGGAGCGGTATTGCCCGTTGCCCAATATAGCAAATCCTCATCAGGGTCGTATGAACCCGTTACCCAGGTTGGAGCTCCCCCATGTTTCCAAGAGTCGCCGGCCCAGGTCTCGGAGCCCGGCTCACCGGCTTCCGGGATGGTATAGCGCCGCCACTTCCGTTCGCCCGTGTTGATGTCATAGGAATCAATATAGCCGCGGATACCGTATTCGCCTCCGGCAATGCCGACGATCAGATTATCCCGGACGACCAGGGGGGCAACGGTCGCGCTGAATCCGTCGCTATGACGGTCCATCTCGGTGTTCCAGACAACGGCCCCGGTTTTGCGATTCAGGGCAACCACATGGGCGTCGAGCGTTGCCATAAAGATCAAATCTCCGGCAACGGCCGCCCCTTTGTTCGACGGCCCGCAGCACACGCGCATATCGTCCGGTAGCTCGTGCTCATAGCGCCACAGCAACTCACCCGTGACTGCATCCAGGGCAAAAAGGTGGTTGTATGCAGCAGTCAGATAGATAATCCCGTCGGTAACAATGGGCGAGGCTTGCATTTGGGCCGGGATACCGGTCTGGAACATCCAGGCCGCCTTCAGGTTTTTGATATTCTCCCGGTTAATGTCCTTGAGTGGGCTGAACCGCCAACCGGCGTAGTTACCGCCGTACATCAGCCAATAGTTCGGGTCGTCCGTCCCCTTGAGTAGGTGGTCCTGGGTGATGGATTGAAAAGCATATCCGGCAAGGCCACCGTTCGTGGCCGGGCTGACTGCGGCGGATTTGGCGGAGGCTGCCGGCTGAGTTTTGGCAGGTTCGGGCTGAGTATCCGCACGCCCACCAACTGCCTGAGCGTGGTAGGGAGCGCCAAGCAACGTCAGACAACACGCCCCTGTGAGAATTCCCTGCAACCAATATGTGTGCATATACTTCCCTCCTTTACGTGTAAAATTCCACGTAAACTCTCGGTATGGCGCGGTCGAAAAGTACTTGCTTTTCAGTATCCGGTCAAGGAAGGCAGCAACAGGAGGGGCGGTCCTGTTTTGACCAGTATAGCGATGATGCGGGCCGCTGTACTTCTCTGATACGAACGTGAGAAGCGCCGAAAAGCCCCCACGTCTTGTCTGTCCCAAAACTCTGCTATACACCCCCCAATGAGGTAAAAAAGTAAAGAATAATAGAGGACCATCATGAAGCACTCGGAGAGGACTCTCGTTCGGTATCAGTCACGGTGGAGCAGGAGTCCTCCGTGGAAATCACGCTCGCCCATGCTGGCTGAACAGAAACAGATAAGATATGGAGAATACCCTTGCATCGCACGGGGAGAAGGCGCTGCGAGATAGGGTTCTATGCGGTTTTCTTTAGGTTCGTTGTCTGTTTTTCGGATCACTCTGCTTATTGTGGCACTCCTCGCCGGGCTGTCGGCAGTACAGTATCGCCCCGATGTAAGCGGTCGGGTGTGGCAGGCCGGGAAAGCCGCGTGGTGGGATTACAAACTGCTCGACCTGGGGCTGACGGGTTGGGGTCAGGCTCCCAAACAGCCGATTGCCTTCAGCCATGCGCTCCACGCCGGTGAGTATGGCCTGGACTGCCTGTACTGTCACAGTGCGGCCCGTGTCTCGCCAGCAGCCCACGTTCCACCGGTCCAGACGTGTATGGGCTGTCACGCCAGGCCAACGCCGAACCCGGAAATCAAAAAAATCCAGACCTACTGGAAAAACCGAGAGCCGATTCCGTGGATTCGCGTGCACGCCCTACCCGCTTTCACCCGCTTTAACCATAAGCGTCATGTCCGAGCTGGGGTTGCCTGCCAGTCCTGTCACGGCGAGATCCAACGCATGCAACGCGTAGAACAGGTGTCTTCGCTCAAGATGGGTTGGTGCGTGACCTGTCACGATGCCCATCAAGCGAGCAAGGACTGCCTAGTGTGTCACTATTGAGGCAGAAGAACCAAACATGGCAAACGAACTCGATAGAAGAAATTTTTTGAAGCTGCTTGGGGCCAGTGCAGCCGCACCAGTCGTCGGTTGTGCCTCAAAGCCGGTGGAAACCCTTATTCCCTATGTGGTTCAGCCTGAGGAGATCACGCCGGGAGTAGCCACCTACTATGCCACCGTCTGTCAGGAGTGCCCGGCCGGCTGTAGCATGGTCGTGCGGACCAGAGAAGGACGGGCCGTCAAAGTCGAAGGCAATCCCTCCCACCCGATTAATCAGGGGACGTTGTGCGCACGCGGACAGGCATCCTTGCAGGGACTGTATAATCCGGACCGTATCCGCCAACCGTTATATCGCAATGAGGCTGGAGAACTCACTCCGCTGTCGTGGCCAGAGGCGGAGGCGATGCTAGCCGAACGCCTGCAAAAAATCCGAGCAGAGGGCCAAGCAGACAAGATCACATTTCTCGCCGGACAGCTCCCGGACAGCGTATATCGGTTGGCTACGCAGTGGCTTGAGATCCTCGGCTCAAGCCGTCTGATGACCTATGAACCGTTTGGTTTCGAGGCGCTGAGACAGGCCAATCAGGTCTGCTTTCAGCAGGCTTCGATTCCCACCCATGATCTGGCCAAGGCTCGTTTTCTCCTCGGTCTGGGGACCGATTTTCTGGAGACGTGGCACTCTCCGACGCGCTACGCCGTTGCATTCAGCCAGATGCGGAGTGCAACGGCGTCGGGAAAATTCGTCCAGGTCGAATCCCGTATGTCGCTCACCGGAGCGAATGCGGACGAATGGATTGCAATCAAGCCGGGGCGGGAAGCTTTTTTTGCTCTGGGTCTGGCCCATCTGATTCTCCCGAACAGTACAGTTCCCGCTGAAGAAAAGGCACGGCTCAGCCAACTGCTTCAGCCCTATTCGCCGGACCGGGTCGCTTCGGTGACAGAGGTGTCGGCCGAGACGATCAAACGACTGGCCCGGGAATTCGTCAGCCACGGGCCGAGCCTGGCCCTTGGGGGTGGCATCGCCGCGAGTTCCCGGCAGGAGACGACCAGCTTGATTGCGGTCAATCTGCTGAATTATATCGCCGGCAATATCGGCAAGACCCTCCATTTTTACGAGACCCAAGAACGGTCGCAGATCAGCTCGTATGCGGCCCTGCTATCTCTGATTGACGTGATGCAGCGCGGAGAAATACCACTCCTCCTGCTGGCCAACACCAATCCTGCCTTTAGCTTACCGCCATCTTCGGGTTTTACCGAGGCGCTTACTCACGTGCCGTTTGTGGTCAGCTTTTCGTCCTTTCCAGATGAAACAACCGAACGGGCAGACCTGATTTTGCCGGATCATACGCCCCTGGAGAGCTGGGGAGACTCCCACCCTGAAGCCGGCGTATATGGCTTGATGCAGCCTGTCATGTCACCCGTGTTTGAGACCCAAGCGTTGGGCGATACCTTGTTGTCGGTCGCCACACAGGTTGATGAGGCATTCTCGGAATCGGTGCCATGGAAGAGCTTTTTCGAGTATTTACAGGCGTCATGGAAAGAACGGCACGGCGAGAGTGGTGAGCCGGGCGACTTTGACACCTTCTGGCGTCACGCCCTGCAACAGGGCGGGGTCTGGCAGATCAAAGAGCCGCTCCCGGTTCAGCTCTCCCCGGCCGTATTTGAGACAAGCTTTTCCGAGCCGACTTTTGACCGCGCGGGCGAAGACGCGCTGACGTTCATTGCCTATCCCTCGTCGCGCTATTATGACGGCCGCGGCGCCAACAAGCCCTGGCTGCAAGAGTTGCCCGACCCCATGACGCAGGCGGTCTGGGGCTCCTGGCTTGAGATTCATCCTGAGACCGCCGAACGCCTGGGGATCGCGGAGGGCGACCTGCTGACGATTACCTCTCCGCATGGGACTATCGAGGCGAGCGCCTATTTCTACGCTGGGCTGCGACGTGATGCGGTGGCCATGCCAATCGGCCTGGGCCATAGCGGTTATGGTCGCTACGCCCAGGGACGCGGCTTCAACCCAGTCCATTTACTTTCGACTCACCCCGAAACCGCCGCAGGGGGCTTTCCCTGGCTGTCGACCACAGTCCGACTCGCCCGAACCGGCAAACGGGCACTGCTAGCCACAACGGACGGAAGCCGCCAACAGCTCGGCCGTGGCATTGCTCAGGCAGTGACAGCAGGACAGCACGACGAACATCGTCATGTGGACCACTCGGAGCACCCCGCCCGCGATATGTACCCAGAGGTGGAGTATGCCGAGTACCGCTGGGGCATGAGTATCGACCTATCGGCCTGTCTCGGCTGCGGAGCCTGCGTCACGGCCTGCTATGCGGAAAATAATATTCCGGTGGTGGGCGAGGACATGGTGGCGCAGGGTCGGGAAATGTCCTGGCTGCGGATTGAGCGCTATTTCGAGGAGCCGCAGGAGGGAGCGAATGCCCCTGAAGTCCGCTTTGCTCCTATCCTGTGTCAGCACTGCGGCAATGCGCCCTGCGAGCCGGTCTGTCCGGTGTATGCCACCTATCACAACCCGGAGGGACTCAACGCCCAGATCTATAACCGTTGCGTTGGCACGCGCTACTGCGCCAACAACTGCTCCTACAAGGTGCGGCGTTTTAACTGGGGCGAGGCAGACTGGCCGACACCGCTTAATCTGCAGCTCAACCCGGATGTCACCGTACGTGAACCGGGCGTCATGGAGAAATGCACCTTTTGCGTCCAGCGCATTCAGGAGGGCAAAGACCGGGCGAAGGACGAAAACCGTCCGGTGCGCGACGGCGAGGTCACACCGGCCTGTGCCCAGACCTGTCCAACACAGGCCCTGACGTTCGGCAATCTGCAAGACCCTGCCAGCCGCGTTTCCCGGCACTCGCACGACCCCCGTGGGTATAAAGTCTTCGAGTCCCTGAACACCAGACCTGCGATTACCTATCTCAAAAAAGTCCACCGCAATACGTAGCGACACTGAATACGATTCCATGCAGACCAGCCTCAGCTATCTTCAGGTCAACCGCGACCTGCTCAGAAACCTGCTCAGCTCGCCAACGCGTATCTGGTACGCCCTGCTCGGCTGCGACCTGGTGGTGCTGGCTTTTGGCCTGTATTGCTGGATCTATCAGATTCACTCGGGACTGGGCGTGACCGGTCTGGCTCATCCGGTCGGCTGGGGCGTGTATATCACCAACTTCGTCTTCTGGGTCGGTATTGCCCACTCGGGCACACTGATTTCGGCGGTCCTCTTTTTGTTTCGAGCCCGCTGGCGGACACCCATTGCCCGCAGCGCCGAAGCCATGACGATTTTTGCCGTGATGACCGCCGGCCTGTTTCCCATTATCCATCTTGGCCGGGCGTGGAATTTCTATTGGCTGCTGCCCTATCCCAATCAGCGCCAGCTCTGGGTCAATTTTCAGTCACCCCTGGTCTGGGATGCGTTTGCGATCACCACTTATTTCACTGTGAGTTTTCTGTTCTGGTATATCGGTCTGATCCCCGATCTGGGGGCGGCGCGTGACCGCACCGCAGGGCTGCGCCGCAAACTCTACACCCTCTTCTCGCTTGGCTGGCAGGGCACGAACCGGCAGTGGCGTCACTATCTGAGCGCCTACGGATTTTTTGCAGCCCTGGCCACCCCGCTCGTGGTATCCGTGCATAGCGTGGTGTCCTGGGATTTTGCCATGTCCATCGTACCCGGCTGGCACAGCACGATCTTTGCCCCCTATTTTGTCGCCGGCGCCATCTTCTCCGGTCTGGCCATGGTCCTGACCCTGCTCATCCCGCTCCGCAGGATTTTCGGCCTTGAGGCCTATATCACCGACTACCACTTCGACAATCTGGGCAAAATGATTATTCTTACCTCGCTGATTCTGAGCTATTCCTACGCCAGCGAATTCTTTATTGCCTGGTATAGCGCCAATCCGTACGAACGAAGCATATTCTGGTATCGCGCAGTCGGAGACTACGCTCCGTTGTTCTGGCTGATGGTCGCCTGCAACTGTGTAATCCCCATGCTGTTGTGGTGGAAGTCGATCCGCACCAGTACACTGTGGTTGTTCGGCATTGCCCTGCTGGTCAATGTCGGGATGTGGCTGGAGCGCTTTGTCATTATCGTGAGTTCCTTGTCGCACGAGTTCGATCCTTCGGCTTGGGGTCTGTACCAGCCTTCGTGGGTTGAAGTGGGGATGACGGTCGGCAGTTTTGCCTGGTTCTTTTTGTTCTTCCTGCTCTTCGTGAAATTCCTGCCACTCGTGTCCTTGGCCGAAGTTAAGGAACACTTACCACCTACGGATAGCGGTCCGTCGGCAGTCGAAACAGACGAATCCGAGCATTCCCTTGCACCGTCCAACGAAACGGCTCGTGTCGGCCGTGGAGCCGGTCTGGTTGGTGTCTTTACGAACCTGGAAAAACTCGTCGACGCGGTCCGCTCCCTGCGGCGAGACGGCTATCAGAACCTTAGCGTCGTCTCCCCGTTTCCGAGCCATACGCTTGAAGAGGCTCTCGGCCCGCGCAAGAGTCCGATTCGCTATTTTACGCTGGTCGGCGGTTTGCTGGGCTGCGCCATCGGCTTTGCCTTACCCACCTATACGGCCTTGGACTGGCCGCTCCAAACGAGCGCCAAGCCCATTGTGGCCTTACCGGCCTTTGCCATTATCGCCTTTGAGCTAACCATTCTCTTTGGGGCGATTGCCACCCTGATCGGACTGCTCGTCAACGCCCGGCTGCCGGCGCGTACGGTTGCGATCACACACGACCCGCGTTTTTCGGAGGACCGCTTTGGTCTGCTCGTCCCGTGTACCGCTGAGCAGACCGGCACTGTCCGACGGCTGATCACGGCCGGTGGCGCAGAGGAGGTCTATGGTCAAGGTGTTTAGGCATCACGCCGGCACGGGTAGCCATGGCCGGGTATGGAGTCGCGTCATTCTCTCTCTGGGTCTGGGACTCTTTTGTGCGACCTTTGCCCATGCCCTGCCCTGGAATGATGATATGTATTGGCAGCCCGAGCTTGAGGCCGGAACCGCTGCTCGGCCACCCGTGGCCGATAGCGTGCCGACAACGGGCATTGAACCGCCTATGTCGTCGCGCATCACCGAGCGCATCAAGGCTGGCCTGCGTGTGCGGAATCCGGCTGAGCCCACACCCCAGTCCATCCAGAACGGGGAAGGGTTATTTCGAATTTACTGTGCGATGTGCCACGGTGAGCAGGGCAGAGGCGACGGCCAGATGGTCGGCAAGGTCGTTCCTTCTTCGGACCTGCATACAGAGAGAATCAGAAACCAAAAAGACGGGTATCTGTATGCCACCATCCGGAGCGGCGGACTGGTAATGCCTGCCTATCAACACGCGCTTTCAACCACAGAGCGGTGGGACCTTGTGAATTACGTTCGCCATCTCCAACAGCAGGGAGCCCGACGGGATCAGTCACAATGAGTGCCGAGTCCCCTGCAGGAGTATCTCAGGGCGTATCTCCAGATACGCCATCTCGCCCTTTTACCCTTGGTCTGTGGGTCCTGGCCGGGTTGGGTCTGATCACTTTTTTCATGGGTGTTACCGGGGAGAACGCCCAACGGGCATGGCAGGCCTATCTGGTCAACTGGCTTTTCTGGTCGGGGCTGGCACTCAGCGGACTGGCGTTTTCAGCCCTTCTTCAGATCACAAAAGCGGAATGGGCTGGACCGTTACGGCAGCTTGCCGAGGCGCTGGCCGCTTTTCTGCCAACCTCCTTTTTTCTGCTTCTTTTTTTTCTCTTTCTGGGCAGTGAACACCTTTTCTCGTGGATCTCTGACCCGATACCGGCCAAACAAGCTTGGCTGAACCAGCCCTTCCTGATACTCCGCACCCTCTTTGGTTGCGTTCTCCTCTACGGCTGCGGGTTCGCCCTGCTGCAGGCTTCACTCCGAGCAAGTCGCACTCTCCCTCGTGTATTGGTCCCGTTTGTTTCCCACGAGAACGTCGCGAATACAGCCAGGCGGCAACGGCAGCTCACGACCCGCTCGTCCGTTTTTCTTGTGCTCTACGCGCTTGTCTTCAGCCTGTTTGCCTTTGATCTGGTGATGGCGCTTGAACCACACTGGATCAGCACCTTATTCGGTGCCTATTTTTGCATCGGGAATCTGTATGCGGGACTCAGCCTCCTCGCCATTCTCGCCGTGCCGAGGCGTGTAGCCACTCTCTTTTCTGCCGAACGCAGCCACGACCTGGGCAAACTCATCTTTGGCTTTTGTGTCTTATGGACCTATCTGTTCTGGTGTCAGTATTTACCGATTTGGTATGGCAATCTGCCGGAGGAGACCGGTTTTCTCGCCGTCCGTTTGTTTGACGAGCCGTGGACGGTGATCAGTTTTTTTGTCTTGCTTCTCAATTTTCTCCTGCCTTTCCCTATCCTGCTGCTGCAATGGGTCAAACGTGCCCCTGCTGCTTTAGCCTGCATCAGCGCCCTTATCCTGGTCGGTATGTGGCTCGAGCGCTACGTCCTGATTGTCCCCTCTATATGGCAGGAAGACTGGCTCCCCCTTGGGTGGGTTGAATTGGGGGTGCTACTAGGGTTCTTCGCTCTGTTCACACTGGCATTTCGGGCTTGGATGAGAGTATTTCCCATACGGCTTCCTGCAGCCTGATCGTTCGGCCCGGGGCTACGCTCAAGATGTTCGGGATTATGATCCACTGTTATTACTGCATCCTGACCGCTTCACGCGCAGTCCGCTCAGTTCCTCCCCCCAGCCCACGATAGCCGCTCTCCCGTTCTGGCATGACAATCTCTGCACGCCCTGGTATCGGGGCAAAAAACACCCTCGAGATATGGATGCTCCTCTTGTCCGGGATACTCGTATAGGGTTGTACATCTCCGTATTTCGCGTCATACTGCCAATCTTCCTGTACCGGCTTGTCATAAAGGATTCATAGCATTTCAACTTGGTCGTTACGGCCACGGGGACTCTACACCGTCTGACGCTGGTGTGGACTGACCCGAGAGGAGGTCATCATCGGAAACAAAATTTTTGTTGGAAACCTGAACTTTGACACCACACGGGGTGAACTGGAGACACTTTTTTCCGAAGTGGGCGAACTCGTCGAAGTTTTTCTCCCGTCTGACCGGGCGACCGGCCGGCCGCGGGGATTCGCCTTTGTCGAGTTCACCGACCCCGCCTCCATTCCTGCCGCGGTAGAGCGCTTCGACGGATACGAACTCGACGGCAGAAATCTCCGGGTCAACCAAGCGGAGGACCGTCCCCCCCGCCGGCCCTCATACCCTTCGGGTGGTGGCGAGCGTTCTTTTGAACGACCCTGGGGAGGGCCGAGGGGCGGCGCAAAGCCAAAGGGCAGTCGTCGCAATCTTCGTCGCGGAAAGCGCAGTTTGTAAATCTCGTCTTCTCAGCTGCAAAGTGACGGCGGGTGCCACAGCCCGCCGTTTTTGCGCCTCCCCCCTGCGCCTCTCGACCCCAAAGGTGGGTCCGCCCATACCTCCCGGCTGGAAAGAGTAAACGTGTCCAGCATCTGATGTCTAATGGAGGATACGTCCGCTCTTTACCTCGTATCCAATACCTGACATTGTGGTCCGCATATCGACGTGTACCGACGCGTAAGAGGAGGGACGTATGCTTCAAGTGTTCTCTATGCCCGTGGGCTTTCTCGAATTTGACAGCCGGCTCTTCTTTCCGCAAGACGAACAGGGGGAGCAGATCACCATCCCGGTACCGAGCTATTTAATTACCCATCCCAAGGGAAACGTGGTCTTTGACACCGGCGTGCACTGCTCCTGTATAGACGATGCCAAGGGTCGTCTTGGCGATATTGCCGATGCGTTTGCCCCCCGCGCCAAGCCGGGCGAGGAAATTGTCAGCCAGTTGGCGAAATTCAAGCTTACTCCAGACGATATTACCTATGTGGTCAACTCGCACTTCCACTTCGATCATGCGGGCGGGAACGAGTTTTTTCCGCACTCAACATTCCTCGTTCAGAAGAACGAGTTGGAAGCGTCAAAAGACCCGGCCCTCCGAGAAAAAGCGTTTTTTGACCCTCAGGACTACGACCACCCGCTCAACTATCAGCCCGTAGACGGTGAGCTGGACATCTTTGACGATGGTACGCTGGTGCTTTTGCCAACCCATGGCCATACCCCAGGCCATCAGTCCATGCGTATTCGCATCACCAAAGGCACGGACATCGTAGTGACCGCGGATGCTTGTTATACCAAGCGCAATATGGATGAGAATATGCTGCCGTCGATTGCCTATGACACGGATGAGATGTATCGCTCGCTCGGTACGCTACGCAACCTGAGAGACAAACAAGGCGCGACGATTCTCTACGGTCATGACCCGGCCCAGTGGCAGCAGATCAAACACGCCCCAGAGCCGCTGGCATAACCGTCGAGAGCCGGGGCTCGGACCCGAGTCCCGGTCAGGACCACGTTTTCCAAACCTCGGGACAGTTCCCGACCGTTGCCTCTTTGCCGTTGCGGACAACGGGCGTTCGTATGAGAAGAGCGTCTTCAAGGAGCAGGGTTTCGATCCGGGCGGCGTTTAGCGACGCATGCACTAGTCCTCTCTCCACAAATCGCTTGCCTGCCGTGTCGATCAAGTCCTCCAAGGGGACCCGCGCCGCCACCGAGCGCAGTTCGCCCTTTGACATTTCTTTTTGGCTGAGATCAATAAAATGAAAAGGAATCCGACGCTCCTTGAAAAAGCGCTGGGCCTTGCGAGTCTCAGAACATTTTTTCAGGCCAAAAATCTGAATATTCATCGGTCGCTCCTTCTCCCATGCAAACAGCCGGGAGAGACCGGATCAGACAGTATCCTTACTTGACAGAATCCTCAAATCACCCATAGGCTATACGCCCTCTTGTCCTACCAATCGGAGGGAGTTTTGTACAATAAGACCATAGCTCTTCTTTCCTTTGTGCCATTCCTGCTAGGGGTGTCTTTGGCCTTCCGCAACCCAGCACTCGCTCAGAGTACGGGCTCGCCAGGGGCTTCAGACATGCCCGGCTCCCAGGCCCAGCCATCAAGCCCAACCGAGCTTGAGCCCATCGTCGTTACCGCGACCCGGAGCAATACCTCCCTAGCCGAAGTACCGGCAGCGGTGAGCGTCATTGACCGCTCAGATATCCAACTCGGGCTACCGACTATCGGCTTTGAGGAGCCGCTCAGCCGCGTTCCTGGTGTTTTTGCCCAAAATAGCGCGAACTTTGCCCAAGATTTCCGTCTCTCAATCCGTGGCTTCGGCACCCGGACCGCCTTTGGAGTGCGTGAGGTCAAGGTGCTGGTTGATGGCATCCCGGAAACCTCCCCGGATGGGCAAACCCAACTCGACAATATCGATCTTGGGGCGGCCCGGCGGATTGAGGTTTTGCGCGGGCCCTCTTCTTCGCTGTACGGCAATGCGTCCGGGGGCGTCATCAACATCATTACCGAGGACGGCCCGACCACACCGTTTCTTGAGACGCGCCTGATGGGAGGGTCGTTTGGCCTCCAGAAATATCAGGCAAAAACGGGGGGCCAAGCCGGCAACCTAAATTATATGTTCAACGCCTCGTATCTGTCTCTGGGCGGTTTTCGCAATCACAGCCGCGCGCAAAATGTCTTATTGACCGGTAAGGTGAAATACACGTTCAGTCCCACGTCCCACCTCACCACCCTGATGAGCTTTATGGACGCGCCCTTTGCCGACGACCCAGGCGGCATCACACGAGCACAGGTCGATGCGGACCGCGAGCAGGCCCGAGACCGCAATGTCCTGCTTGATTCGGGCGAGCGGGTGACTCACGGCCGGCTCGGCTTTGTGTATCGCAACCAGTTTCTCCCAGGACACGAGATTACGGTCACGCAGTACTCTGTATTCCGTCAGTTCGAGACCAAGCTGCCCATCATACCCCGCTTCGGGTCCGGTGTGGTCAAATTCGACCGCTTTGGAGTCGGTGGCAGCGTCAAGTACGCGCATGACGGTCGCTTCTTCGGATTTCGGAATCGTTTTATGCTGGGCGTTGATGTCGAGTTGCAGTCCGATAATCGACGCCGGTTCGATAATAACGAAGGGGATGTCGGTCAGCGCCGCTTCCACCAGGACGAAGACGTGCGCAGCGTTGGACCGTTTCTGCACGACGTCTTCTATCTACGCGACAATCTCCAACTCAGTTTTGGGCTGCGATACGACAATGTCCGTTTTTCGGTGAATGACCAGTTTCTCGAAGATGGCGACCAGTCCGGCGTACGGACCTTCGATCACATAAGTCCCATGGGAGGCATTCTGTATAGCCCGCTTGAGAATCTGCACGTGTACGCCAATGTCTCAACTGCCTTTCAGGTGCCGACTACGACCGAGCTGGCCCGGCCCGACGAAGGGGGCGGTTTCAATCCTGACCTGAATCCGCAGCAGGCCTTAAATTACGAAATCGGGGCGCGCGGTAATGTCTGGGAGCGCCTCACCTATAATTTTGCCCTGTTCTGGATTGTCATTGATGACGAACTAGTGGCGTTTGAAAGCGAGTCGGGTCGGAACTTCTTTCGCAACGCGGGCCGTTCAGAGCGAAAAGGGCTGGAACTCGCGTTTGATATCACCCTCATGGAGGGCCTGCGCTGGACCCTGGCCTATAGCTTCCTCGATGCTGAATTTGACCGCTTTATCACCCCGAGCGGGCGCTTTGATAAGAAAGACGAGCCGGGCATTCCCCCGCATCAGCTCTTCACCGAACTCTTCTACGCTCATCCCTCCGGCTTCTACGGCGCGTTGAGCATTCAGCACGTGGATGACTTCTATGTGAATAACGCCAACTCGGCAGAGAACGATGCCTACACCGTGCTGAATCTGCGCATGGGCTATGAAATGACCGTCGGGAACAGCCGGATTGCACCCTTTGTCGGTATCCGAAACATCGCCGACGACGGCTATAACGGCCTCACCCGCCTGAACGCGCTGGGTGGACGTTTTTTTGAGCCCTCGGCCGGCATCAACGCCTACGGTGGCGTGACCGTGAGCTACGATTTCTTGTAGGTCGTAGCGTATACAGACTGATCTATTGCAGCATTGATGTGCTACACTGAACCAAGTAGCCGCTCTGCCCCAATATCTTCAAACCACGGCATCACCAGCGTCTCGTTGATCGAGTACGGATAGGCATGGCCCCAATCCGGCAGCTCCTTATAGGTTACGTTATAGCCCAGCTTTGTTAGCCCATCGTGCGTCTGTCGGGTGACGGCAACGTTAAAGATCGGGTCCTGTTCGCCGTGCACGATAAAGATAGGCAGGTCTTTGCCCTGACCGCGCTTCAGGAGATGGTTAATCGCGGGATGAATCCGCCCGGCCACCGGGGCGATACCAGCAAAAATGTCCGCATACGCCAGTCCGAGGACATAGGTAAAAATTCCACCGTCAGAAAACCCGGTGAGATACACCCGCTCGCGGTCCACCGCATAGGTATCCCACACCTCCTCCAGCATGGCGCGGATGGAGCGGCGGTCCAGAACGGGATTCGGCGGGGTTCCGGGTAAGCGAATCGCCGACCAGGTTTCCCGTACTGACTTCGGGGCGAGCAGCATATAGCCCTTGCTCTTTGCGGCCCGGAGCCACGTCAGCATATAGTCGTCTTCCCGGCTGTAGCCGCTGTGGAGGCAGACAATGAGCGGCCATTCGGTGTGCGGAGTGTAATTCTCGGGCACGTATAAAGAATAGGCTGAGCGTTGATCCTCCCGTTCTTTGCGGATGACACCGACCGGGACATCCAGGTCCGGCGCCTGTATTTCCAGAGCCGGTAGAGAGGCCAGGGCATCCGGGAAAACCCAGTATTGTTTGAGGATGGGCAGCTTGGCACGCAGTTCGTACAATAAATACTTCCCGCGGCAGAACTCATACCGCCCCTTCAGGAAATCCATGGCAAATTCTTGGCCAGTGAAAAGTAACAGAAATGCGTAGGCGTCAGCGCAGTGCTGAACCGCCCTGCTGAACGTGGTGTGGAACTCTTGGAGCGACTCCGGTGGAGAAAAGAGCGCCAAGTCCGCTTGTAGTGCCTCGACCGTCTCTCCGAGTCTGTCTTTCAACTGGGCATTCTGTTCGGCCAGCCGGTGCATGTGGAGCCCTTCGAGATGGGCTTCGATTGTCCGCAGGAAGTCCAGGAGCCGTTGCTCAGCTTGCCGCATTCCAGCGGTGTATTGACTGCTCTGTGTTTCCATGGCCCCCCTCCCTTTTGGACATGGATGACTGAAATCAAGATCAGGTCTGACAAGGCAGCCCCGATCCGCTTCTGCTTGACAGCAAAGAAGGAGTCATGTTTCTCTGCTGCAACCGTCGATCATCAGACTGTCATATCAGGCTTTGTATGGAAAACACACACGCGATTCCCGCTCTAGAAACCTCTACCGCGAACGAAGAAGACAGCCAGCTCTCCCGCCTGCTCAAAACTCTGGGACCGGGCCTGCTCTTTGCCAGCACCGCTATCGGCGTCTCACATTTGGTGCAGTCAACCCGCGCGGGGGCCAGCTATGGATATGCGCTCCTGTGGGCGATCATTATCGCCAACCTCTTAAAGTATCCGTCCTTTGAGTATGGCTCGCGGTATGCGAACGCGACCGGAGAAAGCCTGATCGATGGCTATAAGCGGTTTGGGAACTGGGCCTTATACCTCTACCTGTTTATTACGGTCAGCCCGATGTCCATTATTATCGCGGCCGTCTGCTTTACCACCGCCGGACTGCTGAACAATCTGCTCGCCCTCGACCTGCCCGTCATCCACACCGCCCTGTTCCTGATCGTCGGTTGCGTCGGCATTTTGCTAGTCGGGAGATACAGCGCCCTGGACAGCCTCATTAAAGTCATTTGTACGGTGCTGTTTCTCTCCACCCTGACTGCTTTTATCCTGACTCTCTTTCGCGGCCCGACTGCGCCGGTGCCCTTCTACTCGTCCGAAGTCTGGACCGTCTCAGGTTTTGCCTTTCTGATTGCCCTTATGGGCTGGATGCCGGCCCCCTTGGATTTATCAGCCCTCAACAGCCTCTGGACGCTTGAGCGTTTTCAGCAGACCGGCTATCGGCCGACCCTACGTGAGACGCTGCTCGACTTTAATGTTTCGTATGTGATGACCGCGTTTTTGGCTATCTGTTTTATGACGCTGGGGGCCTTCATCATGTACGGTTCCGGTCAGTCCTTCTCGAATCAGAGCGGGACGCAGTTCACGCATGAGGTGATTCGGCTCTACACCGCCACACTCGGAGACTGGAGCTATATCATTATCGCCTCTTCGGCCTTCTCCGTGATGTTCGGTACCGCCCTGGTCATCTTTGACGGCTATGCCAGGGCCATGGACCGCACCTGGGCCTTATTGTTTTCCCGTCGCCAAGACGGACAGGGCAGCCGCACGGTGTACAACGCCTGGCTCCTCATTGGCGCGGTTGGCGGCTATCTGATTATTGCGCTGTTTCTCACCAGCTTTACCACGCTCATTGACCTAGCCACGATTATCTCATTTCTGGTTGCGCCGATTATTGCCCTGGCCAATCATCGGCTCGTCCTCAGCCCCCACGTGCCGCAAGCCGCGCATCCCCCGCACTGGCTACGGCTGCTGAGTTGGACCGGCATTGTCTTTCTGACGGCCTTTACTCTGGTCTATATCGGCATGCGCCTCATGCCGTGAGTAGCGGGGAAGGAAGGCATGAGCCAAGTGGCCCAACATGTGCGGCCGGACGACGAGCCCGGCCACGGGAGCGGTTGGAGCAATACCCGGATATCGAGTCTGGATATCGACAAGGCGGTCTTCCCGGTTTCCGCACTCACCATCGTCGTCTTTGTCCTCGGCGCGCTGCTGTTCCCGGACAGGGCGACCCAAGTCTTTGGGGGGATTCGGACTTGGCTCACCACCCAGTTCGACTGGCTATTTCTGCTCACCGCCAACTTCGTCCTGCTGTTCTGCCTATTTATAGTTATCTCCCCGCTCGGCAAGGCGCGGATCGGCGGACGGGAAGCCGTCCCCGAGTATTCCTCTGTCAGTTGGTTCGCTATGCTCTTTGCCGCCAGCATAGGCATTGGGCTGATGTTCTTTGGGGTGCTGGAGCCGGTCCAACACTTTCTGTATCCCCCGCTCGGTATCAATGCCGCCGACCCCGAGACGGCCCGCGCCCTCGGCATCGCCGCGGCGACTTTCCACTGGGGTCTGCACGGTTGGGCCATCTACGCGCTTGTAGGGCTCACCTTGGCGTTCTTCAGCTATAACCGGGACCTGCCGCTCACGATTCGCTCGGCCTTCTATCCCCTGCTCGGTGACCGCATCTGGGGCTGGGCCGGCCACCTGATTGATACGCTGGCCGTCTTTACAACCGTGTTCGGTCTTGCCACCTCGCTCGGCTTGGGTGCCAATCAGGTGACGGGTGGTCTCAACTATCTGTTCGGGATTCCGGCCACCGACCTCACCAGGGTAGTGCTTATTGTGCTGATCACCGCCGTGGCCACAGGCTCGGTACTGACCGGCATCAATGTCGGCATCAAGCGTCTCAGCGAGTTGAACGCGCTGCTGGCGGTATTGCTGCTGGTGTGTATTATCGGGATCGGACCAACCCTCTATATCTGGGCTGGCTTCTTCAGCGGGCTGGGCAGCTATCTGACCGCAATTGTACCGCTCAGCAACTGGGTGGGCCGGCAGGACACCGCCTTCCTGCACGACTGGACTATCTTCTACCTGGCCTGGTGGCTTTCCTGGGCTCCGTTCGTCGGTATTTTTATCGCCCGCATTTCCAGGGGCCGAACAGTCCGCGAGTTCTTAATCTGCGTACTCCTCCTGCCGACGCTGTTCGTTTTACTGTGGATGAGTGCTTTTGGCGGGATCGCCGTCCATCAATACCTCACCGACGGCTACACCGGCGTGACCGATACCGTCAGCGCCTGGATACCGGAGCTGGCGCTGTTCAAAATGCTCGAACCACTACCGCTAACAGGCCTGCTTTCTGTCGTCGCTCTCGTCCTGATCGTCATCTTCTTCGTCACCTCATCGGACTCCGGCTCGCTGGTCGTCGCGACCATCGCCGCAGGCGGCAATTTCAGCGTCCCGGTTGGGCGGTGCCTGTTCTGGTGCGTACTCGAAGGGCTGGTCGCCATTGCACTCCTGCTTGGTGGCGGTCTGCTTTCCTTACAGGCCGCAGCACTCGCGGCGGGCTTCCCGTTCACCCTGGTCCTCATCGGAATGGCCCTCACGACCTGGGTTGAACTGCGCCGTGAAGCGCTTTGACGTTGGACCGGCATCGTCTTTCTGACGGCCTTTCCCCTAGTGTATATCGACATGCGTCTCACGCGGTGACAAGACGTCAACACCGGTAACGGTCCGTCCATAATCCGCGGCACAGTCGGGGACTCCTCCTCCGTGATTGACAAATCTTCACCGGCGGCCTACATGCGCATGCATGAACGTAAGCACACGCGCCGAGGCACACCTGAAGCTCGCCGTAACCTTAGCAACAGCCTTACTCCTCACCTTCGCCGCCGTACCGGCCAGCGCGGCCGATGCCGATCAGACGGCAACTGAGCAGCCGCAAGCCGAAGCCGGCGAAAAGCCGGAAACTGAATTCGGCAAAGAGCCGCAGAAACTGGAGGCCCTGGAAGAGATGATCGTGACCACCGGGTCGCGTCTCCGGCAGGCGGCCGACCAGGTCGAGCTCGGCCCGATCGTCAGCATTGACGCCGAAGAAGTGCTGCACCAGGGGACCGTCCGGGTGGAAGAACTGGTCCGCTCCCTGCCCTCGGTGTTTACCGGCGGTCAGGATGCCTCCAACGCCAACGGCGCCAGCGGGATCGCCACCCTGAACCTGCGCCACCTGGGCTCGTCGCGCACCCTGGTGCTGATCAACGGTCGCCGCATGCCGGCGGGCTCGCCCTGGGGAGGGACCGGCAACGAGGACATCAACCAGATTCCGGGAGCCCTGCTCAAGCGCGTCGATGTCCTGACCGGCGGCTCCTCGGTCACCTATGGTTCGGATGCGGTCGCCGGCGTGATCAACTTCATCCTGATCGACGATTTCGAGGGGATCAAGCTCGATTATCAGTTCAGCCAGCATCAGCACGATAATGACAATCGCGCGGTGAAAAGACTGATCTCCGGTCAGGGCTATAGCGTTGCCGACGACTCCACCGCGGACGGCGAGCTGTCTAATGTCTCGCTGATCCTGGGCAAAAACCTGGGTAATCGCGGCAATATCACCGCGTATGCGACCTGGCGCGACGGCGGCAAGGTTTTCCTGGGCGACCGGGATCACTCCAGTTGCGATCTGACCCCCGATCTTGACCAGTGCGTCGGCTCGGGTACGATACCCAAGGGCCTGTTTGCCGACTTCGGTACCCGCCAGGTCAGGCCCGGATACGATCCGGGACCGCCGTTCTTCTACCAGGTCGAAGGGGACAAGTTTACGAACTGGGACGGTCGTCTCTACAACTACGCGCCCCCGAATCACTTTCAACGGCCCGATGTCCGCTGGACCGCCGGTGCCTTTGCCCACTACGACCTGACCGAACACATTGAAGCCTACACCGAACTGATGTTCATGGACGACCGCACCACCGCCCAGATTGCGCCCTCGGGCTCGTTCTTCAGACAGCGCTATCTGCACTGCGGCAACGCTTTTCTGTCCGAGCAGCAGTTTCAGGCCCTGTGCGGCCAGTACGGCTTGACGCGGGAAGACATCCAGAATGTCTATATCGGCCGGCGTAGCGTCGAGAGCGGCAATCGCAAGGATTATCTGCACCACACCTCGTATCGGGGCGTGTTCGGGCTGCGGGGCGAGATTGCCGATACCTGGCGCTACAATCTGTACTACCAATACGCCGAGGTGCGTGCGCTAAGCAAAAATGTCAACAATCTGTCGGCCAGCCGGATCAACCGCGCCCTGGATGCGGTGTACGACCCCGTGAGCGGGGATATCGTGTGCCGGTCGACGCTGAGCGGTGCCGACCCGAGCTGCGTCCCCTGGAATATCTTTCAAGACGGCGCGGTCACCAAAGAGATGACCGACTATATCGCCGGAACGTACACGACCCGCGGCAGCACGAACCAGCATGTGCTGTCCGGCCAGGTCGCGGCCAATCTCGGTCGCTACGGCCTGATATCTCCGTTTGCCACCACCGGCATCGACATCGCCCTGGGCGTCGAATGGCGCGAGGAAAACCTGAAATACAAGCCCGACCTCGGGAGCCAGAGCGGTGACGGGGCCGGCTTTGGCGGCGCACAGCAGCCCCTCAAGGGTGGCTTCGACGTACCGGCGGTTTTCTTTGAAGCCGGTATTCCGCTCATCGAAGACGTGCCGTTTATCCAGCAACTGATCGTCAACGGCGGCTATCGCTCTTCCTGGTACGGCGTCCAGACCGATACCTACGGCGTGCGGGCCGGCTGGGCCATCAACCATGACATCAGCCTGCGCGGCAGCTATCAGCGGGCGGTGCGCGCCCCGAGCATCCGAGAACAGTTCCTGCCCCAGCGGCTGGGCTTGATCTATATGACCTCCGACCCGTGTGCCGGCGAGGTGGTTGACGGCAAGACCGTGGCCGGCCGTACCCTTGAGGAGTGCGCCCGCAGCGGGGTGACCGCCGAGCAGTTCGGTAATATTCCCGACTCACCAGCCGGCCAGTACAATTTCCTGATCGGGGGCAATCCTGACCTGCATCCCGAAGATGCGGATACCTACTCGTTCGGCCTGACCTTTACGCCCGGCTTTCTTGAGGGTCTCACCGTGGCCGTGGATTACTACGATATCGAACTCAAGGGCGGCGTTGGCGCCCTGTCGCCCGAGGTTGTCCTGAACCACTGCCTGGACGGCAAAACCTCTCAGTGCGACAAGGTCAAGCGTGGGCCGGGCGGCGACCTGTGGCTGTCTTCCAACACGATCGAGACCACCGGCCATGTTGAGGCCGTGCTGGAAAACCTGGCCATCGCCGAGGTCCGCGGCTACGACTTCAGCGTGGACTATATGCTCAATCTTGGCCGCTACGGCTCCGTCAGCTTTACGGACCGGCTTTCCTTTCTCGACACCTATACGCTCAAGGCAACGGATGACATTCCGAAGATCGCCTGTGCGGGCAGTTGGGGCTACTCCTGCGGCACCCCGACCCCGAGAATCCGCAACATTATGCGGACCACCTGGCTGAGTCCCTGGGGAGTGCAGCCCAGTCTGATGTGGCGCTACATCAGCACCAGCACGGAAACCGACCCGGACCGCCCCATCCCGGTGAATGCCCGGCACTATTTTGACCTGTCGGTGATCTGGGAGGTGAATCAGTATGCCAGCCTGCGTCTCGGCATCCGCAATCTGTTTGACAAGGAACCGCCGCTCGTCGGCGAGGCCGGCAGGGGCGGCAACACCTTCCCCGGCCTGTACGATGCCCTGGGCCGCTACTGGTTCGTCGGTATGAGTGTCGGTATCTCCTGACCCGGCATTCCGTTCGCCCTTCGACTTCACTCCGCTCAGGGCGAACGGAATGCCAGTGGGCAATCACACCGGAGGGGCAATCACAGGGGGTTGCCCCTACAGAGGGAACCAACCACTAACCACCAAGGATTTCTCATGACAAAAAGAATATTGCTGCGGAGCGTACTGGTACTGCTGACTGCCGTCGCCGTACCGGTCTTTGCCGCAGACACCGAGCAGCCTGGGACTGAACAGCCGCAGGCTGAAGCCCGCCAGGAGCCGTCAGAGTTGGAAGCCCTGGTCGTGACCGGCTCACGTATCCAAAGGGCGAATCTGGTCAGCTCCAGCCCGGTCATCCAGATTGGGGCCGAAGACCTGGCCTTCCAGGGCACCGTCCGGGTGGAGGACATGCTGCGCACCCTGCCGCAGGTGTACTCCGCCCAGAACGCCAACCAAGTGTACGGCTCCACCGGCACCGCGACCCTGAATCTACGCAATTTGGGCGCGGAACGCACCCTGGTGCTGGTCAACGGCCGTCGCCTGCCGGCCGGCTCGCCGCTGCAAGGAGGAGTCGGCGCCGATATCAACCAGATTCCGGGTGCGCTGATCAGGAACGTTGAGGTGCTGACCGGCGGCTCCTCGGCCACCTACGGGTCCGATGCGGTCGCCGGTGTGGTCAACTTCCTGATGGTTGACGACTTCGAGGGCATCAAGCTGGACTACCAGTTCAGCCAGTACCAGCACGACAACGGCAGCAACCGGTGGCAGCGGATTGTCCAGGACGCCGGCTATGAGGTCGCCGACGGCTCAACATGGGACGGCGATATCTCGAACGTCTCGCTGATCATGGGGAAGAACCTGGACCGCGGCAACGTTACGGTCTACGGAACCTACCGCGATATTGACCCGGTGCTCCAGGCTGAGCGCGATTACAGCTCGTGTGCCCTGAGCCACGATCTGACCAAGTGCTCCGGCTCGGCCACCCAACCCAAGGGCACCTTTTCCGATTTCGGCCTGCTGAGAAATAAAGGTCTTGAAAGCTTTGACTACAAGGTGGAGGGCGACCGCTTTGTGCCCCGCCAGGGGACCCTGTTCAACTATGCTCCGTCGAACTATTTTCAGCGCCCCGACCGGCGCTGGACCGCCGGCCTGTTTGCCCACTACGACCTGCACGACCGGGTCGAGGCTTACTCCGAATTCATGTTCATGGACAATCGATCGGTCGCCCAGATCGCCCCCTCGGGTGCGTTCTTTGTGACCGATACGCTCGGCTGCGGCAACCCATTCCTGTCCCAGCAGCAGTTCGAAGCCCTGTGCGGCACGTACGGCTTGACGCGGGATGACCGCCAGCAGGTCTTTATCGGTCGCCGGAATGTGGAGGGCGGGAACCGGCAGAACGACTTGCACCACACCTCGTATCGCGGCGTGGTCGGGCTACGCGGCGACCTCAATGATACGTGGCGCTACGACCTGTACTACCAATACTCCGAAGTCCGTATGCAGAACACCTATCTGAACGATCTGTCGATTACCCGGATCGGACGGGCGCTGGATGCGGTCAGAGATCCCGCAACAGGTCGAATCGTCTGCCGGTCCGTACTGGACGGCTCCGACCCGAGCTGTGTCCCCTGGAATATCTTTCAGGAGGGCGCGGTGACCCAAGAGATGATCGACTATCTGACACTACCCCTGTCTGCCCGTGGGGCGACCGACCAGACGGTCGTGTCCGGCTATATCTCCGGGAATCTTGGTCGCTACGGCCTCAGGTCTCCATTTGCCGCCACCGGTTTTGATATTGTCTTGGGCGGCGAATACCGCGACGACACTCTGAAATTCAAACCTGACCAGGCCTACCGCAGCGGCGATGGGGCCGGCCAAGGCGGCGCCAGCCAGCCGGTTAGCGGGGGCTCCGACGTGACGGAATTTTTTATCGAAGCCGGTATCCCACTGATCGACGGCGCACGCTTTGCGGAAGAGCTGGGACTGGACGGGGGCTATCGCTATTCCGACTACGATTACGGCGAGCAGACCAATACCTTCGGCGTTCGCGCGGGCTGGGCGCTCAATGCCGACATCCGGCTACGGGCCAGTTTCCAGCGGGCGATTCGCGGCCCGAATGTGCGGGAACGCTTCCTGCCGCAGGGCTTCAACCTGTTCGATATGAACGCCGACCCATGTGCCGGTCCCGTCACCAACGGCCGGACGGCTGAAGGCCGCAGCCTTGAGGAATGCGCCCGCAGTGGCGTGACGGCCACTCAGTTCGGTAATATCGAACATTCACCGGCTGCCCAGTACAATTTTCTGCAAGGCGGCAACCCGGACTTGGCGCCCGAGGAATCGGATACCTACTCCTTCGGCCTGGTGTGGACGCCCGGCTTTATTCCAGGCTTCAACTTCAGCCTGGACTACTATTCGATCGAAATCAGCAAAGGTATCAGCACCCTGACGCCGGAGTTCATTCTCAACGAATGTCTGGACGGCAACGACGCGCAGTGCGCCAAGGTCAAACGCGGGCGGAGCGGCGACCTGTGGCTGGGGTCCGACCTCAGCAACAGCGGCCATATTGTATCTCTGCTCGACAATCTGGCGGTTGAGGAAGTGCAAGGCTTCGACATCACCGTCGGTTATGATCTCCCTCTGAGCGTCATAGGAATGGGCCGCTGGGGGAGGCTCCGCTTCAGCGACATCCTGTCGATCACCTCCACCTGGGACCAGCAGGAGCTAGAAGGGGCGCGTAAGGTGGACTGCGCCGGCAACTGGGGGGCTACCTGCGGTTTTCCGACCCCGGATATTCGGAACAATCTGCGCGCCACCTGGGTGACTCCGTGGGGGCTGCGGCCCAGTCTGATGTGGCGCTATATCAGCAGCGTCGAAGACCTCAACTCCACCCAGGTTGATCTCGGGGCGCGGCACTACTTCGACTTGGCCGCAATTTGGAATTACAACGAATACACCAGCCTGCGCGTCGGCGTGAACAACCTGTTCGATAAGGCCCCGCCGATCGTGGGCGGCGCAGCAGGGCCCTCCATCGCCGGCAACGGTAACACCTTCCCCGGCCTGTACGACGGGTTGGGCCGGTACTGGTTCGTGGGGGTAAGTGTCGGGTTCTCCTAGGCGGCTAGTTTTTGGGGCCGGTCAGGATATGGCCCATGCCATCGAAAAACTGCTTGACCCAGTGCGTGCCCTTCTGCTCGGACATGGCTTCCAGCTCACCCTTGTCAAGCCACATGCCCTGGCACTGCTCGCACTCGTCAATCTCGACCTCTTCAATGAGCCGGGTGGTCAGCTGGACTCCGCACTTGGGACAACGATTCAGGGCCAGTACCCGTATTTCTTCCTCGTGCTCGACCTCACGCTGCTCTTTCATCTTGTTGATCAACTCACGGTCGCGTTCCGCAAAATAGCGGCTTTCCTCGGCTTGCTCTTTTTGGTGCAGCTTGGTTCCCAGACGGTCCTTGTCTTCCATGGGGTCTCCTCCTCGCGGGTATGATCGCTTCCTCCGATGGTGTCGGTATTCCGTACCCGGTATCAATCGACAGCCATCAGGCCATATCTACCACGACTTGCAGCATATCGGTCTCGGTCACAATGCCAACCAGCCGGTCGTCCTCCAATACGGGCAGGCAGCCAATTTTGTGCTCCATCATCAGCCGGGCAGCGTCCCTGACCGTTGCGTCCGGACCGATGGAAATCGGATCGGCCATGATCTCTTTGACCACGATGCTTTCCAGAAAGGCGCGCTGGGCCTTTTCTCCGTATTGCATGACCGTACCGAGCGAGGCCCGGTACAGGTCGCGCTGACTGACCACCCCGACCAACTCATCGTCCTCGACGACCGGGAAATGCCGGATACGGCCCAGGTTCATGATGTCTTTTGCCAGCAGCAGCGTGTCATTCCGTCCCAGCGTGGTCACCTCGGCGCTCATAATGTCCCGTACGGTTTTTGTCATAGTCTCTCCTCCTGTGCGCCTGCCTCCTACAAGTGGTATGTCTTTCGTCACGCAGTGTAACACAAATCGGGGATTAGGAGTTAGAGACCCCTAACCCCTAACCCCCAATCCCCAACCCCTTCCCTTGCAGGCCACGGGGGCATATATCAGGCAGCAGAAAGGAACACTCGTGGAATCACGCACCTCTCACATTATTGATGAAGTGGAAGCGGTCAGGCGGATCGAAGACGGCATGACGGTGGCCATTGGCTCTCCGACCCCAATGGCTCTTGTGCGTCAGATCATCCGGCGCGGTCTGAAAGACCTGACGGTTGTCGATGTCGGCCTGTCGCTGGACATGCTCATTGCCGCCGGTTGCGTCAGAAAAGTCGTCAGTTATTACGCGGGCGGCGGTTTTGGTGTGCCGGTCGCCCCAGCCTTCCGCCAAGCCGCGGAGCGCGGCGAAATCGAGGTCTGGGAGTGTGAGGAAGGCATTCTGACCTCGGGTCTCCAGGCGGCGGCCCAGGGCCTACCCTTCCTGCCGTGGCGCGGCGGTGTGGGGACTTCCCTGCCCGAAGTCAACCCGGACCTCAAGGTCTTCACCGACCCGATTCGGGGCGAGACCTTGCTGGCCGTCCCGCCGATCAAGCCCGATGTGACCCTCTTGCATGCGGCCGTTTCCGACGCGTATGGCAATGTCCAGCACGTGGGCGGACCGGGCTGGATAGACCTGTTCATGCAGCGCGCCGCGGACCACACCGTTGTCCAGGTGGAAAAAGTCGTGGCCAACGAGGACATCCGTAAGGACCCATGGGCCACAACGATTGCCGGCGCCGATGCTATCGTGCGTGTCCCTTACGGCGCCCATCCGTTCTACAGCCGGGGCTATTACATCCAGGACAATGCCCATCTCAAAGACTATCTGGACGCCTCAACCGCCGCGGCCAAGGGTGATCCTGCGGCCCTGCACGCGTACTTCGCCCGCTACTGCCGAGAACCGGAAACCCATGCCGACTATTTGGAACAGATCGGCATCAGGCGGCTGCTGGGTCTGCACGAATACTAACGCATCCCCCCCTCCCCTGATACGGGAAAGGAAAAGACTATGCCGAGCGATGTTTCTGCCCAAGACCTTTCTCCGCAAGAGATCATGGCCGCTTTTCTTGCCCGCGACCTGAAAGACACGGAACACTTGATGGTCGGAGTGGCTATGCCTATTGTTGAAGCTGCGGTGCGCCTGGCCCATCTGCTGCACGGCCCCAATATGGAGTTGATCTTCTTTGGCACCCGCATGAATGTTGCCGACCGGCATACTCTGCCCCTGCCGGCCTTTGCCTGGGATAATCGGGTAGTGCGCTGGGCCGAGTCGTTCAGCGACACGGGCCATCGTTTCGAGGATGTCAAGCACTGGCATAAGCGCATCTTTTTTATTGGCGGGGTCCAGGTTGACCCGCACGGCAATACCAATTTGATCGGCGTTGGGCCGGACTATGCCACACTCCGCTTTCGTGGCCCTGGATCGGTCGGGACGCCAACGCTCAGCACCCACGTGGGTCGCTATTATATTGTCCTCAATTCCCACTCGCCGCGGATTCTGGTCGAGCGCTGCGATTATATGAGCACCTATGGCTGGGGTAGTGGTGGGGCGGATGCCCGCAAGAAACTTGGGCTGCCCGGCGGAGGCCCCAAGTATTGTGTTACACCCTTATGCGTCATGGATTTTGACGAAGAAGACAAGCATATGCGTCTGCACTCCGTCCATCCAGGCGTGACGCCAGAAGCAGTGCAGGCCCAAACCGGCTTTGCCCTCAGAATGCCAGACCAGGTTCCCACCACACCTATACCAACCCCGGAAGAGTTGCACGTGCTGCGTACCCGAGTCGATCCCGAGGGCCGTTTGAGGAGGATGTAGAGGAAAGGGCAACCACAGGGGATTGCCCCTACCCCTAGCCTGACCGGGCGGCCCCGTGGGGCGGGTGTCCGCTATTCTGTGTTACGGGTTTCAAACAGGCCGGTTATCTCCTCTTCGGCAACAACGAGCGCTGATGTTGGTCGCAACGCGATACCGCTGGTCTCCCCGCCCGTCGCGCTGCCATCCATATTGATATGTTCCAGGCGAGCCGTGCAGGTGCCGTCGCGTTGGGTGTCGTATCCGACGACCCGAAAAGGCAGCAGGACCAGGGTGCCGACCTGCTCGGGCTCTACCGGCTCACGCACCGTCTCGGTCATCCCCGGCCCAATCACCTGGACTCGGTAATTCTCTTCTTTTGAAACATCCCGTACTGGTCGCATCTCTGTCTCCTTCACGCTGCTTGAAGGTATAGTTTCATCGTCCTCGCAAGCAGGCGTGTACATAGCAAACCACGCCGAATCTGACATCCGCCCCTGAGTGAACCTTTCCGGTCCCGGTGTCACATATTTCACATCTGTGGCCCTTTACTCTTGTCGCAGAAGCGTTTATCTTCCCCGCGTACCGTTTCGGGTGCGGCCTTCGTGCGCCGACACCCTGCGGGGGCAACCATTCAATATTCCCAGAGGCGAGGAGGATAAACGAAAACATGGACATCAACTCTGATGCGGTGTCTCTCTACGCAATGATTCTCGGCGTGATCGGGCTCATCGTGGCGTTTATTATTTTCAAGTCCGTTTCCAGCCAGCCCGACGGCAATGATCGGATGCAGGAGATTGCCAGCTCTATCTATGAAGGGGCCATGGCTTTTCTCAGACGTGAATATCGAATCCTGATCATTTTTGTGCTGGTTGTCTTCGGCCTGCTCGCCTGGAAGGTCGCGCTTGAGACTGGTATCGCCTTTCTGACCGGCGCGATCTGTTCCGCGCTGGCCGGCTATCTCGGGATGCAGTCAGCCACCAAGGCGAACGTTCGCACCTCTGAGGCAGCCAGGGCAGAGGGCGAGGGAGCCGCGCTGCTAGTGGCTTTCAACGGCGGCGCGGTCATGGGCCTGTCGGTCGCCAGCCTCGGTCTGCTTGGCGTCGGCGCTTTTCTCGGCCTGTACTCTGATCCGGAAACCTCAAAATACATCAGTGGCTTTGCCATGGGCGCGAGTTCCATCGCCCTGTTTGCTCGGGTCGGGGGCGGTATTTACACCAAAGCCGCAGATGTCGGTAGCGATCTGGTCGGCAAGGTTGAGGCCGGCATCCCTGAAGATGACCCTCGCAATCCTGGTGTGATTGCCGATAATGTCGGGGATAATGTCGGCGATGTCGCCGGTATGGGCGCGGACATTTTCGAGTCCTATGTGGGTTCCATCATTGCGACGATTGCGATCGGCGCGACGGTCATCGTAGGAAGCGATGTCTGGAATAAACTGGGCGATGCGGGAGTTGAAGAAGCCGTGCTGCGCAATGCCCTCATGGCCCTGCCACTCAGCATGGCTGTCGTCGGCCTGCTGGCCTCCTTTCTGGGCATCTTCTCGATGAAAGCGCTCAAGAACGCCGGACCGCAGAACGCGCTGCGCTATTCTGGGTTCATTGCTGCGGGTGTGTTCATTATTGCGGCGCTCGTTCTGGTGAATGTCCTTCCCGTGGCGACTGGTATTTTCTGGGCAGTGGCGTCGGGTTGCGTGGTCGGTGTCGGAATCGGCCTGATCACCGAGTACTACACCTCGGCCTCGCCCGTAGCGCGGGTGGCAGAAGCCAGCAAGACGGGCTATGCCACCAATATCATTCACGGCCTGGCGGTCGGTCTGGAAAGCTGTGCGCTGCCCGTGCTGGCTATTTGCGCTGCCATTTTTATTGCCAACCACTTTGCCGGCCTATACGGCATTGGGATTGCCGGCGTCGGCATGCTGGCGACCGTAGGCGTTACCATGTCCGTCGACGCCTACGGCCCTGTGGCAGACAACGCGGGCGGTATTTCCGAGATGGCCGAACTCGGCCCGGACGTCCGCAAGATTACTGACGGCCTGGACGCCCTGGGTAATACCACGGCGGCAATGGGCAAAGGCTTTGCCATCGGCTCTGCCGCCCTGACTGCTCTGGCCCTGTTTTCTGCGTTCACCCAAGCTGTTGACCAGAATCGACTGGCGGCGGGAATGGAACCGCTGCTCATCGTGGTAACCGATCCGGTCGTGGTCATTGGTCTGCTTCTGGGCGGGATTCTGCCGTTCTTTATCGGAGCCCTGACCATGACCGCGGTGGGCCGGGCAGCCGGTCAGATGGTGGATGAAATCCGGCGTCAGTTCCGCGAAATCCCCGGCCTGCTCGAAGGCAAGGAAGGCGCTCGGCCGGACGCAGCCCGCTGCGTGGATATTTCAACCGCAGCCGCCCTCAAGGAAATGGTCCTGCCCGGCCTGACCGCGGTGGTGGCTCCGGTGGTGGTCGGTCTGGTTCTGGGTGCGGCGGCCCTGGGTGGCATGCTCGCCGGGGCGACCGTGACCGGCGTGTTGTTGGCCCTGTTTATGGCCAACGCGGGCGGCGCCTGGGACAACGCCAAAAAATCGATCGAAAAGGGCGAGATCGAGGGTGAGGCCAAAGGATCGGAAGCCCACAAGGCCACCGTCGTGGGCGACACGGTCGGCGATCCGCTGAAAGACACCTCGGGCCCCTCGCTCAATATCCTGATCAAGTTGATGGCGGTCGTGGCGCTGGTGATCGCACCGCTGCTGGTATAGCCGGCATTTTCACTGTGAAGCATGAAGGGCGGGTCTTGGTACCCGCCCTTTTTATTTGTACAGTCCGTATCTCTCCCCATCATTCAAGAGCATGGGTCCTCCAAAGTTTTGGAGAGCAATCCAGAGGGCTTAAATTATCAGCATTGCGGCTAAATATCCCGGCTTGCAAGGAACGCCTCAATTTCAGCATCGTAGAGTGCCAAGCCCCGCTTTCTTACGTCCTCGATGAGTTCGTCAACCGGTACACCGAGGGCGTCAGTATCTAAGTCACCATTACGAACAGGAAGCATTTTGAGCCGCTCCGCTAGCGAGTCCACCTGCCTGCGCATGTGGTCATACAGGAACATCTGTATCTCAGACTTTGCTGTGTCACCGCATCGCCGCATCCAGGATGCAAGGCGCTTCTCATTGGCTTCACGTTTTGGGCGGACAATTCCCGCGAATGAGTCCAGATAGGCGGTTGCAGTGGATGGTTGCAGTTCAACCTGGGGAGCAACGTGCAGAAACTCCTCCGGGACAGAAGTGGCGTCGGGCTTGACGATCACCAGTCGGCGGTCCGCGCTAAACTCCAGCCATTCACGCATCACCTGATTGATGTGACTATCGCCAAATCCGTAGCCAATGCAGACCAATGACTGAAGGTAATTGACGTATGACTGGAAATGCTTCAGCAGTGGCCGGGGAAGCACTTGGCTACTTCTCGGATTGAATTTGTAAGCACCTGCCAAGAGAGAACGACGAAGAAACTGAATCTCGCCTATCTCGTCGGCATAGGCAATTTCGTTCGTTGCCATCACCGAATTCTCGGGAAAGCAGTTGAGTTCCTCGTTGGTAGCGCGAAGTGCATCCAGCACCCCATCGACGCTGTTCTCGACGGGCAAGACCTTCAGAAGGTCCTTGCCATCCCGAAACGTGAAGATATCGAGAGCGCCGTGGAGCTTCAGCAGGTTGATTCCGCGAGTGCCATATTGAAAAAACGACATGGCCGATTGCTCAAGGTCGCTACCGGGAAGCACCTCGGCCCTCAAGTGGCCGGTAATTGTACGGCTCTGGTTTCTTCGAGGAAGACGTACTACCTCACTTGTGAAGCCCGAGCTCAGCGGTAGATCATCCACAGTAGTCGCTAGACACTCGATAATAAGGTCGTGATTCAGAGAAAAGATCCATAGCGGCTTGTTATCGTCGGCAAACGTGGACAAGCCGTCATAGTACTTTAGGTTCCGCCGGATGTAGTCAACATTTTTGATGTGTCGATAGTAGAGAATGAAGTACACCATCTGCACCAGCCACGCATACAAGTGGTCATACTCCTGTGATGCGAGAGAGCCGCGCATGTACTGTGTTTCGAGATACCCAAGCATGTTCTCATAGTGTAAATCCGACCTGGAGAGAACGCCGACGAAATCGTCAATGACGTTATCAGGATACCCTCCTCCCTGAGAACGCCACGACTCGTTGAACGATCGGAGTTTCTCGGGAGTGAGCCATGTCTTCAGCTCAGTGGTTAGGTCCCCGACAAGGGGCATTCCAGCCTCGTAAGATGCCCCTGCACCAAGGAAGAGGCCGGTCAGCTTTGGTAGTCTTGCCATACACTGATGATATTGCGTAAGGATCAGTGCTTCAATTCAGTGGACTACGTAGAAACGCCTCTCCTTGCAGTCTATTATACTTGACGAAGGGAAAAAATCTCGGTGGGTGCTATATCAGTCTATAGCGAAAATAAAGCGAAAGTGCTAGGCTTCCCGTCGGATGGACAGCCTTATGCAACACCCCACCACCCGGCTCAAGGGGCGTGGTACGCCTCGCAATCCGACGAATCGCTTTGAGACCATCGCCTATGAGCCTGATCCTGATACGCTGGATTCAGCCCCAGACCAGCCCGGCCCGAAAACCCGTCTTTTGTGCGACCCCTCGCGGACCATTCTCAGCTATAACACCAGCCCGGATGTCGGCTTTCGGGTCAGCCTCAATCCCTACCGCGGATGTGAGCACGGTTGCATCTATTGCTACGCCCGTCCGACCCATGAGTGGCTCGGATTCTCGGCCGGCCTGGACTTTGAAACGAATCTGATGGTCAAACAGGACGCGCCCCAACTGCTGGACAAAACGCTGGCCGCACCGTCCTGGCAGCCCCAGCCGATCTTTTTCAGCGGCATCACCGACCCTTACCAGCCGGTTGAGCGCCAGCTTGAGTTGACCCGTGGCTGTCTCAAGGTGCTGGCCGCCTATCACAACCCAGTCTGTATTGTGACCAAGAGTGCTTTGGTGACCCGCGACTGTGACCTGCTGGCTGAACTGGCCGAAGATCGGGCCGCCTGGGTGGGGGTATCGCTGACCACGCTGAACGCCGAGTTGGCTCGTTGTCTCGAACCGCGGACCTCGACCCCGGCACGTCGCCTGGCCGCTATTACCGCTCTGGCCGAGACGGGTATTCCGGTTGGCGTGATGATCGCTCCCATTATTCCCGGACTGACCGATCACGAGATCCCGGCTCTGCTCAAGGCTGCCGCCCAGGCTGGTGCGCAGTTTGCCGGGCATACCATTGTGCGGCTGCCGTATGGCGTGTCCGAACTCTTCAGTCAGTGGCTGGAAGACCACTATCCCGAACGAAAAAACAAGGTCTTGAACCGGATTCGCTCAATGCGGCAGGGAAAGCTGAACGACGCGCGGTGGAAGACTCGGATGCGGGGGGAGGGAGTGTTTGCCGAGTCGATTCATGACCTGTTTGCCGCGATGAGCCGCAAAGCCGGACTGGATAAGCCCTTCCCCCAGCTGTCGACTGCGGCCTTTCGGCGGCCCGGCCAGACGCGACAGCTGGCTCTGTTCACGGCTACGGGCAGGGTCTGAGAACATTCGGGGCCGTGACCAGCACTCACGAGACGTGGTGGCCGCTGGGCCGAGGATAACCCACCCCGCCGCTACGCGGCACAAAGAGGAAGCGTGTCCTCCAACAGCCAAACAAAGGCTGGACACGTTTCCTTTTCCCTCCCAAGACGTGTGATGCAAATGAACTTGTGTGGCGGTTTGGCCCTCACCCCAACCCCTCTCCCAGAGGGAGAGGGGCTTTTTTACCCTCGCCCTCTGGGAGAGGGTGGCCCGCAGGGCCGAGTGAGGGCGCGGGCGGACGGCCAGGGGGGGACAATCGACACAATACGCATCACCCGTCCGAGGAGGGGAGAGGCAAAGTTCCTGTCTTCAGCAGGCACCCCGACAGAGAGCGGGTACTGCGGGGAATGCCGGTATTGAATACAGGACAAGGAGAGAATATATTCCGGCTCGAAAGCAGCAGACGATATGAGCGAAACGAGGGCGGTGCCCACCGGGTATAGAACGCTGTTTCATATAGCTGACTTTGAATTGGTGATTGGACCACCATTGTGTAGGGGTGCTGCCTGTGTTGCCCCTCCTATCGGTCGTATAGGCTCTCAAATGACGCCCAAAAAGACACTTAACAGTTCAATACGCCGCCCAATTGTGCACAAAAAGGCGCCTCGCGGTTTAATAAGTTATTGATTTTATTGAATTCAGGTCGGAGACCCCCCCCCCTATGTTTTTGGGAAGAGTTTGTTAGAGAAGAACAGTGTTTGATAATAAGCATCCCCATAGTACCCCGCAGACACGATAAAACCGGGTCGCTCCCTTCTCCTCCCCTCTCGGGACGTGTGATGCATAACATGACTCGGCGGCCCCCCGCTCCCCTGCGCCGTGCAGGGGGCCAGGAGTGCGGGCTTCCAGCCCGCAAGCGGCCAAGATGGCCACGCTCCCAGGTAGTGGGCGGGCGAGCGGCCTGAGGCAGGGGCCGCCGGACCGGTCCCTGGGAGGCTTACGCCACAATGTGCATCACCCCTCCAAGGAGGGATGGCCCGAAGGGCCGGGGTGGGTTCCTGAAGTGTCCACGCGGGCCGGCGCCAGACTCTCGGCTTCTGACACTGGTCACATCGCATCCTTGCGAATCAACCCCTTCAGGTCGTCTTCCCAGGGCGGGAGTTCGAGGCTGGCCGGGACTTCAACCAGATGGAGTCGGTGATTGCCCTTGGGACCGGTGCCTTTGCTGGTATCACTGATGTGAAGCTGATCCGCCAAGCCATCGGCCTGAAGGCGTTCCCACTCTTCTTCCCAGAGCAGGATGAAATAGCTGGTCTTCGGGGTTGTAGGCGGGAAATAAAAGGGGATGCGCCGGCCGGAATAATACAGGGCTCCGCTGTCAAAGCTCCGAAAAAAGAAGAGAGACTGTTCCCCCACCCGCTCGACAACGCGGCCCATAAAGGGCCGAAAGGTCCGCGCGGCGGCAAGAGTGGGCTGAATCACGTGGTTGATGAGCAAAAAGATGCTCGTCGTGAACACCACCAGTCCGCCAAACACGCGGTCCCAGGACTGACGGCGCAGTCCCCAGACCAACAAGACCAGGGCGCCACCAACGCCCAAAAACCAGCCGGCAAACGCGCCGGGATGGTCGGCAACGATACCCGTAAACATGGGCAGATTGCTCTGGTCTTTGGGATGCAGAAACGGTCGGATCAGACCCAGCGGATCAAATCCGCCGGCCTGGGCAATCACGCCAAGCATGGCCAGACCGATCACCCCACAGCAGACCGCGCCAGCAGCCTTCAGCAACGCGAGAAAGCCGGGTGGCAGGTCGATCTCTCCTCGACGGAGTTCCTGCCACCAGGCTCCCAGCAGCAGGGCAATAGCCGGATAGATGGGCAGGATATACACCGTACGTTTACTGCTCGAAATCGAATAGAACACGAAAATCGTGACGATCCAGACAATCAGATAGGTGAAATTCTTCTCGGTCCAATCCTGCCGACATTGGTATAAAAAATAGAACAGCGGTGGAAAGAAAAAGCTCCATGGGGCCATGCCCAGGAACAGGTTGGGAATAAAATAATAGAAGGGATGGACATGCCCGGCGCCGGCCGACCCGCTCCACAAAAACCGATCTATGTTCTCTTTCATAATCTGCTTGTAAAAAAATTCCTCACCGCCCTGCCACAGGGCCAGCGCGTACCACGACCCGGCGATGAGGAGGAACAGCAAACCGCCCATGGCGAGGTGCAGGTGACGGACAAACAGCAGATCGCGTTTGACACACAGGAATACGCCGATAACCAGTCCCGGCAGCGCCGCACCAATAGGTCCTTTGGCCAGGGTTGCTAGACCGAGAAGACAGGAGAAACCGAGCGCCTCAAGCCAGCCCACCCTTCGACCAGGCTCAGGACAGGCCCGTTGCTTTCGATACATGGACCAAAAGGAAAAGAAGGCCGCGACCATAAAAAAGGTCAGCGTCATATCCACCCGGGCCGTTGTTGCAGCCCGGACCCACTCAAAGCTGGTGGCCAGGGTCAGACCGGCAACGAGTCCTGCCTCAACTCCCCACAGGACGACACCGACCCGATAGGTCAGGAGCACCCCAAGCAGAGCCAGTAACGCTGAAGGGAAGCGAATCGAGAACTCGCTCAACTGGCCCAGGGCGAGCGCAGCCGACGTTCCAAGCCAGTGAAAGAGCGGCGGTTTGGACGGAATGATATGGCCGTTGCGCAAAGGCAGAACCCAGTCCCCGTTGTGATAGATCTCCCAGACAACGGTCGCCTCACGCGGTTGTCCCTTGGTGTAAAAAGGGATGTCACCCAGGCCCCAAATGAATATCAGGCCACAGAAAAGGCCGAGAAACACGCCAAAGAAGAGAACACGGGATGGCAACAGCTTTTCCTCGACAGTACGAACGGCACGCACGGAGCGGCGGTTCACGATGCAGAGTTCTCGTCTACGGGTTCATCTGATGTTTCGGGCACTGCCCGCTCTTCGGACTCAGACGGAGCAGGGAAGACGGTTGTCTCCGTATCCCCATTTCGCTCAGGTCGGGGGAGCAAGGCGGCAAGCACCAGGCGATGTTTCTTGTCTGGTCCCTTGCCTTCACTCGTGACCAGACGCTCAAGGTGAGGCTGGCTCTCTGAGAGCGTAGGCCAGTCGGTCTCACGGACGAGTAAATACAACGCCGCGTCAGCCTGTGACGCGTCTTCCTGTCCGACCCCTAGGTAAGATGGGGAAACGTATCCAGCATCTGATGGCTGTTGGAGGGCACGTTGACTCATTTCAGGAATACGGCGGTCAGCGTAAAAAATGGCTCCATAGTCAGAAGCGGGGTGGTAAAAATACAGCGGTGCGTCCTGCACCATGGAACGCACACCCAGCATAAAGGGTTTATACGTCCGCTCTTGGGCCAGGAGCGGGTGGAACAGGGCGTTCGCAAAGTATAACGATGCGGAGATCGAAACCGTCAGCGCGGCAAAGACCGGTACCCATCGGTCCCGGCTTAACCCCCAGATATACCAGCCGGTTGCTCCGGCGAGCAGCGCAATCCAAATACAGATGAGAGGAAACTGACCTTGCAAACTCTGCGCAATAATGGGGAGATTCGCCCGATCCCGGGGATGCAGGAAAGGGGAAACCAGATGATCCAGATCAAAGCCGAGGCCGTGAGTGATCAGCACAATGAGGATGAGTGCTCCAGCACTGCCCAGGACAAGCGCGCAGCCGCGGACGACGCGTTTGATCGCGGGTGATGACAATGCTCGCGACCCTTCTATCAATTCCTGCCACCACCATCCGAGCAATAAGGCCAGAGCCGGATAGAGCGGCAGAACATAATTGCTGCGTTTCCCGGACGCCAGCGTAAAAAAGAGAAACTCAACCCCTACCCAGATCAACAGGTAGAGCTGTTTCTTCTCCCGCCATATGTCGCCTGACCGGTAGAGCGTAAACCCGAACGCGGGCAAGAAGAGGCTCCAGGGCAGCATCCCAACGAAGAGGGTTGGCAAATAGTACAACAGGGTGTGCTCTCGGCTCGGTCCGCCTTTCTCGCTGGTGAAGAACCGAAACACATTCTCATCCAGAATCTGGCGTTGGAAAAACTCTCCGCCGCCTTGGAAGAGGGCCAGCACGTACCACGACACGGCAATACCGCCCGCTATCAGCAGCCCCTGGCCGAGACGCAGGCGGCGAAGAAATGCGAGTTCACCAGTCCACCACAAAAAGGTGCCCACAACCAGGACGGGTAGCAGCAGCCCCAGCGGTCCTTTGGCCAGGACGGCAAAACCGATGCTGGCGTAGAAGAGGAACAGCGTCCGTTGTTGCGTCGCCCGCTCCTGGAAGGCCCAAAAAAAGAAAAACTGCGCGGCTGTCAGGAAAAACAGCAGGACCATATCGCTGCGCGCATTAATTGACCAACGTGCCCATTCTGGGCAGGTCGCCAGAATCAAAGCGGCCAGCAGCCCGACGCGCCAGGACCAGAGCGCGCGTCCGAAGAAAAACGTAGCCAAGACTGTCGCCGTGGCAAACAGAGCGGAGGGGAGACGGACTGCCAACTCGCTCACTTGGCCGGTGAGCAAGGAGACCACGGCACCAATCCAGTGAAACAGCGGCGGCTTGAGCGGCTGTTCGACTCCGTTTCGGAGGGGGAGAATCCACCCCCCACCGTTCACCATTTCCCAGACGATCAGGGCTTCTTTTGACTCTTCGTAGTTATAGAAAGGGATACGGCCGAGATCTAAAAAATAAAGCAGAAAGCAGAGAAGGAGGAGACCAGCAACAATCTGGCGGGTGCGCTGCGGTTCGTTCATGCACTACCTCAGAGAGTAAACGTGTCCCTCCAATAGATAGGCAGATACTGGACACGTTTACTCTTTAGATACCGAAGGCACTATCTGCCGAATGATGGGCTGTCAAATCCCTCGAAACACTTCTTTTGCTCAAATAGTCGGGCCAAGAACGGCGTGGAACGGACCGGCAGTCAGAGCAGGGTTCTGCAGAAAACCAGCGTTAGGAGGAGGCTCCGTTCCGTCTCAACACCCGGTAATGGGTGAGGAACTGACCGACGCGTTCCTGCTCGGAAGTATGTCGTCTCAACTCCAGGAAGAGTTTGACCAGTTCGTCTTCCCCTGCTTCGTCGGCAGGCTGTAAGACCTTGAGCAATTCTTCTACTAAATTGGGGAATTTCTCGCTGGGGATATAGTAGTGCGCCCAGCCAAACTCACAGTGGCGATGAAGGATCTTTGCAATCATTTTTTCTAAGTTTTCCTGGCCCGCCATGACTGCCCTGCCTCCTCCGTATAGCGCGTCGCTACCTTAGTGACTCTCCCTGGCAGAGTCAAGGCGAATCCCCCTTTCCCAAGCGCCCGGATTCTGTCACAAGAAGTCCACAGTGTCACACCCGCCACAACCCAAACCCGACCGGGTAAAGCAGCGGAAGAACCCACCGATTGCCCACCCGGCAACCATCCGGGCGTTTCAACGCCGCCTGATTGCCTGGTATCGCAAGCATGGACGAGATCTACCCTGGCGACGGACGCGCGATCCCTATGCCATTTTGGTGTCTGAGGTCATGCTGCAGCAAACCCAGGTCCAACGGGCCTTGCTGTATTACGAGAAATTCTTGCAGCAATACCCCACGGCAGAGGACTTGGCGCAAGCGCAGGAACCCCAGGTGCGCGAAGCCTGGGACGGCCTGGGGTATTATGCGCGGGCTCGGAATCTGCACAAAGCGACCCAACAGATTGTCACCCAACATCGGGGGGAATTTCCGCGCACTCCGGAAGAACTGACGAAACTGCCCGGCATTGGCCCGTATACCGCGGGGGCAGTCTCGAGCTTCGCTTTTCACAAAGACGCTGCCATTCTGGATACCAATGCGGCCCGGGTTCTGCGGCGGTTTTTTGGCCTTACCCTCCAGCAGCGCACGCCCCGTTTTCTCTGGACGGTTGCCCGGCGGGTCACCCCCAAGGGGCAGGCCCATATCTTTAATCAAGCCATTATGGATGTGGGCGCGACCATTTGTGTTGCGCGCACCCCCCGGTGTCGGCAGTGCCCACTCCGGCCGGTGTGTCGGAGGGGAAAGACCACCGCCCCGGCGGGTTCGGTTTGACGCTCCAGTGGTTCTCCCGTATAGTGATCCTCCGACGGCCCGGCAATGCGGCTGGTCCTGAGGTCTTCCAAGCGTGTCAGTTGTTGCTATTATTCCCGCCCGCTACGGATCAACTCGATTCCCAGGAAAACCTCTCGCTCTCCTTCGCCACACACCCATGATCCAACACGTGTACGAGAGGACCCGTCTCGTGCGGGGTCTGGATCGTGTTCTTGTTGCCACTGACGACGAGCGGATTGCCCGCACCGTGCAAGACTTTGGTGGAGATGTGGTCATGACGAGTTCCGCACACCCGACCGGGACAGACCGGCTGGCGGAGGCGGCCCAATCACTCACCGCTGACATTATTGTGAACGTTCAAGGCGACCTGCCCTTCTTCCCCCCGCGGATGGTTGAAGATGCAATTGTGCGTCTCCAGGAGTCTCCCGAGGCGGCCATGGCTACGGTCAAAACACCAATCTACGAGGAGGAAGAGTGGCGGAATCCGAACGTGGTGAAAGTCGTCACCGACCGGAGCGGCTATGCGCTGTATTTCTCCCGCAGCCCTATTCCATGCTATCGTGATGGTGTGCCTGCATCTGAAAACCGGGGGGAGGTCTTGGCCCACCGGCATATCGGTCTGTACGTCTATCGGAAGGATTTCCTGCTGACCTTCACTGACTTACCACCGACTCAGCTGGAAGAGACCGAAAAACTTGAGCAACTGCGCGCCCTCGAATGGGGGTATAAAATCTGTGTCACCCAAACAGAACGTCCGACCATAGAAGTCGATACGCCAGAGGACCTCATCCGTGCAGAGGAGGCATTGCGATGAATAATGTTGGGAAGGATGGACGAAAAACAAAGTTTATTTTCGTCACGGGTGGGGTGGTGTCCTCGCTTGGCAAAGGGCTCGCCGCAGCGTCTATTGGCGGCCTGTTGGAGAGCCGTGGTCTGACGGTCACCATGCTCAAAATGGACCCGTATATCAACGTCGATCCGGGCACAATGAACCCCTTCCAGCACGGGGAAGTCTTTGTCACCGACGACGGGGCCGAGACCGACCTCGATCTCGGTCACTATGAGCGTTACGTCTCGACCCGAATGACGCGCAAGAACAGTTTCACCACCGGCCAGGTCTATGACGCGGTGATTGCCCGTGAACGTCGGGGCGATTACTTGGGCGGCACAGTCCAGGTTATTCCGCATATTACTGACGAGATTAAGCGACGCATCCTGACGGCGGCAGACGGCTTTGATGTCGCGATCTGCGAGGTTGGTGGAACGGTTGGCGATATCGAAAGCCTGCCCTTTCTTGAGGCGATTCGCCAGTTTCGTTGGGACTGGGGTAAGGAGCACGTCTTATATATTCACCTGACGCTTGTGCCGTTCATCTCTGCCGCTGGTGAACTCAAGACCAAGCCAACCCAGCACAGCGTCAAGGAACTGACCAGCTTGGGTATCCAGCCCGACCTGCTGCTGTGCCGCACAGACCGCTATCTGGAACCGAACGTCAAAGCCAAAATCGCCCTGTTCTGTAATGTTGACGAAAGCGCGGTGATTACGGCGAAAGATGTGGAATGTGTCTACGAAGTGCCCTTGGTCTTTCACCAGGAGGGCCTTGATGAGCGGATCGTGGAGAAGCTCAATATGTGGACGGGCTCACCCAATCTGAGCCGCTGGGAAACCATTGTTCAGACATTTCGTAACCCCAGCGACCACATCAGCATTGCCATGGTCGGGAAATATGTTGAACTCGTAGACTCGTATAAGAGTATCAACGAGGCGCTCGCCCACGGGGGTTTTGCCAATAAATGCCGAGTCGATATCGTCCATATCGACTCGGAACAACTCGAAAATGATATCTTCCCGGAATCCCTGCAACAGGCCGATGGTATTCTTGTGCCCATGGGCTTTGGGCGGCGCGGGGCGGAGGGAAAAATTGCCGCGATTCGGTACGCCAGGGAGAACCGTATTCCCTTTTTAGGGATTTGTTTTGGTATGCAGATGGCGGTGGTCGAATTCGCTCGGCATGTGTGTGGTCTTGAAGGGGCGAATTCGACCGAAGTCGATGATGCCACGCCTGATCCGGTTATTGCGCTCATGGATGAGCAACGGGAGATCGTTGAAAAAGGCGGGACCATGCGGCTCGGTGCCTATCCTTGTGTTCTGGCCGACCAGAGCCTGGCTCTGAGCCTGTATACGCAAAAAGAGATAGCCGAACGCCATCGCCATCGGTATGAATTCAACAACGCCTATCGTGAACGCTTCGCTTCCAAGGGCATGATCTTTAGCGGTCTCTCTCCTGACGGCGCTTTGGTCGAGACGATTGAGTTACGCGGTCATCCCTGGTTCGTCGGGGTGCAGTTTCATCCGGAGTTCATCTCCCGTCCGTTTGAATGTCACCCTCTGTTCAGCGGGTTTATCCAGGCTGGGATACAGCGGCGCTTTGCCTCCCTTCAGTCGCCGCTCCTCCAGGCTGGGGGAGCCCGGCATTGACCTGTAGAGAGTACTCTCCGCCAGGAGTGTCCGTTGGGTCGCTCACATTTGGCGACGGTATGCCCTTTGTGCTGATCGCGGGCCCCTGCGTGATTGAGGACCGGGACTCGGCGCTGCGGCATGCGGACGCACTCTGTTCGTTAACCGCACGCCTGCATGTCCCGTTTGTGTATAAATCGTCATACGACAAGGCCAATCGGTCCTCCCATGCCTCTTTCCGTGGGCTTGGCATGCAGGAGGGGCTGAACATTCTGGCTGAGGCCAAACGCGACTTGGGGATGCCACTCCTGACGGATGTGCATACGCCCCAGGAGGTCGCGGCTACGGCAGAGGTCGTTGATATTCTCCAGATTCCCGCCTTTTTATGCCGTCAGACCGATTTACTCCTGGCAGCGGGCCGCAGCCAGCGGCTCGTGAACATTAAGAAGGGCCAGTTCCTCGCCCCGAACGACATGGAATATGTCGCCCAAAAAGTCGCCTCGACCGGTAACCGGCGTATTCTTCTGACGGAACGGGGGGCCTCTTTTGGATACCATAATCTTGTGTCCGACATGCGCTCGCTGCCCATCCTCGCCCGCTACGGCTATCCGGTGGTGTATGATGCCACCCATAGTGTTCAACTACCGGGAGGACAGGGCACAATGTCCGGAGGTCAGCGGGAGTTTATCCCACCGCTGGCTCGGGCAGCGGCGGCGGTCGGGGTTGACGGTCTGTTTATGGAGGTCCACGAGGAGCCGGAGCGAGCCTTGAGCGATAGTGCCACGGTCTTTCCGCTGGCCCGGCTTGAGTCTCTTTTGCGTACGCTGGTTGACCTCGATCGTTTGGTCAAGAATGTACCGTCCGCCTCGTAGCAATCGTCCGAGTCACACCGCCCCCATTCGGCGTTTCGCCCTTCAGCGTGCTCTTCTTTGATTCGTTCAGGAGAGGTGATAGGCTGTCCACGGTCGCTGGAACACGGTCATGAGTCGTCATCAAATCCGCTTCATACTGGGCATTACGGTGCTCGGGCTCATCCTTATTCTGGGTTATCTCAGCTCTCAGGTGGGAAAAGACCCGGCGACCACACGTCTCATCGACGAACTCTCGACCCCGGACGTGACCGAAGAGACGATGGTCCAACGCATGACGGAGTTCCGACGGGTAAAGATGGAGGACGGCAAAAAAGTGTGGGAAATTGTGGCCCGGCAGGCGCGCTATTTTGCCGACACCAATGCCGTCGTCATTGACACTCCCGAGGTTTCGCTCTATTTCGGCGATGGCGAAACGCTCGCATTACGCTGTCAGGAAGGCACAGTCCACCTGGATGGGGAATCAGATTTACTCCACATCGAGCTCCAGGGCAACCTGGAGATGCAGATGGGAGATATTTCCCTAAAAACCGACCAGGCAACCTACGACCATCAGCAAAACACCATATCCTCGGACGGGGTTATTCACGTTGTTGGTCAAGGATTTACGCTTGAGGGCAAAGGCTATACGGTCGCCGTTGATACCAAGCAACTGACCCTGAATGCAGAAGTCTATACGACGGTGACACGGGAGTCCGGATAATGCGCGCAACATTGGCGGGGACTGGCTGGGTGGTCTTTCCCTCAATCCTTGTCATCCCCTTGTTCTTGTCCCCGTTGACGCTGGCAGCCGAAGACGTTCAACAAGGCCCGACCGAGCGCACGGTTCAAGATTCGGCCGCGACCTTTGCAGACTCCCTGTCACTCACCTCTCGAAAAGACCCCATTCATATTCGCTCGCATGACCTCGAATTCTTCTATGAAGAGAAGCGTATCCAGTATCGCGGGAATGTGGTGGTGACCCAGGGTGATATGACGTTAAAGAGCGATAGGCTGACCGTGCTGTACGAAGACCCCGCACCGTCAGCCGCCAATACCTCGGCTCAGCAACGGCTCAAACGTATTGTTGCCGAGGGGAGGGTCGAAATTATTTCCGGCGAACGGCGCGCCACAAGCCGTAAAGCGGTTTTTAACCAGAAAAAGCGTACGGTCACGCTCAGGGGAAACGCGGTTCTTCAGGAGGGCTCCAACCAGGTCAAGGGAGATATCGTGACCGTTTTTCTGGACGAGAATCGCAGTATTGTGAAGGGCGGAAAGGGAAAGCGGCAGGCCCAGATGGTCCTTATTCCCGACTAGGGCGCCGTGGAATCCGTTGCTGCCAGACCGACCAGAAAGACGCGCAAGGAGAGAACAACGGAGTGAGTGAGACACCAGTTCTCCAAGCCGAAGGCTTGTGGAAAACCTATGGGAAACGCGCGGTTCTGCGCGACGTCAGCGTGCGCGTCAAAGGTGGCGAAGTAGTGGGCTTACTCGGCCCCAACGGCGCGGGAAAGACGACAACCTTTTCGATCATCGTCGGGATTATTCGGCCCGATAAGGGCGAGGTCTACTATAATGATGACGAGATTACGACCTTACCTATGCATAAGCGAGCACGCCGGGGGGTGACCTATCTGCCCCAAGAGCCGTCGGTTTTCCGAAAGTTGACCGTCGCGGAAAATGTGATGGCTATTCTGGAGACCACGTCGATGAACAAGGCACAGCGGGAAGAGCGCCTGGCTGAGCTCCTGGCAGAGTTGGGGATTAGCCACTTGGCGGCCAATCGGGCCGATTCACTCTCTGGAGGAGAGCGACGTCGGGTCGAAATTTCTCGCGCACTGGTAATGTCGCCGGCCTTTATGCTCCTCGACGAACCCTTTGCCGGAATCGATCCGCTTTCGGTTGTTGATATCCAAGAAATCATCATGCAGTTACGCGAACGCGGAATCGGAATTCTGGTCACCGACCACAATGTTCGAGAGACGCTGAGCATCTGTGATCGCGCCTATATTCTGAGCGATGGCAGTGTGTTTGAGGAAGGAACGCCTCAGGAAATTACGGCGAGCAGCCGGGCTCGAGAGGTCTACCTGGGAGAGCGCTTCCGCCTCTAGCAACTGAAGACAAGGGTAGAGTTGTATGGGGTTAGACCTCAGGCTGACTCAAAAATTAACTCAAAAACTGGTGATGACGCCCCAGTTGCGTCAAGCCATCAAAATTCTGCAACTGCCCCGCGGAGAGCTGGATACGCTTATTGATGAAGAGTTGACGGAGAATCCTGTCATTGAGCGCGTGACCGAGGACGAGGCTATTTTTAACGACGGCCGCGGCCATGGCGAAGAGCCCACCCAGACCGCTACACCAGACGCGAACACGGAAAAGGACCAGATTGACTGGCAGACCTATCTCAGCACCTATAATAACAATAATGATACACAGGCTTTTCCTCCGACTGGAGACGAAGACGCGGATGGTGAGCGTCAAAATGCTCCAGAGGATCGTTTGCCCCGTGCGGAGTCGCTGGCCGAACATCTCACTTGGCAGCTACGCTTTCACCCTCTGACAGAAACAGAAGAATATCTCGCCTCTCTGATCATCGGGAATCTGGACGTTGACGGCTATCTGGAGGCCAGTGTTGAGGAAATCGCGGATAGCGCAGCCGTCAGTCCCGAGGCGGTTGAACGGGTGTTGCGGATTGTTCAGTCGTGCGATCCGATTGGAGTCGGCGCACGAAACCTCCAGGAATGCCTGCTGTTACAACTGCATGCTGCGCAGCATGAGGGAAAGGCGGTTGAAGAATCCTTGCTCTGTTTAACTACAACGATCGTCCAACACCATCTCCAGACCCTTGAAGGACGGCGGTATGATCGGCTGGCAAAGGCACTCAACGTCCCGACGGAAGCAATCCAGCGGGCGATCAAGCTCATTACGGCCCTTGAACCCAAACCCGGGCGCAATTACGGTGACGGAGATATCCGCTATGTCACCCCGGATGTGCATGTCCATAAGATCGGAGATGAATATCGGGTGACGCTCAACGAAGAGGGGCTGCCGCGTCTCAAGGTGAGTAATGCGTACCGCCATTTACTCACCCAAGACGGCGAGGCAAAAGAGTATGTCCAGGAGAAACTGCGTGCCGCCGCCTGGCTGATTAAGAGTATTCACCAACGCCAGCGGACCCTACTCATGGTGGCCGAGAGTCTGGTCAAATTCCAACAGGATTTTCTGAATTATGGTATTTCCCATATGCGTCCGCTGGTGTTACGCGATGTCGCGGATGACATCGGCGCACATGAGTCAACGGTCAGTCGGGCTATCGCGGGCAAGTATATTGCCACGCCACGCGGGTTGTATCCGCTCAAAAAATTCTTCACCACCGGGCTGAAGAGCCACTACGGACAAGACGTTTCGGCAGAAAGCGTAAAGGCCCAAATTCGCTCCCTTATTGAGCAGGAAGACCCGTGCAAACCCCTGAGTGATGAAGAAATTGCAAAAACGCTGTCCCGCAGTCGTATCAAGATTGCCCGCCGGACCGTTGCTAAGTATAGAGAGGGCCTCAATATTCTTTCCTCGGCCAAGCGGAAGTACGCCCGCTAGGCGACAGTCCTATTTGTAACAAGGAACACTCCCATGCGTGTCGTTGATATCCTCAGCCAAGAATCCATCCTCCCCCAGCTCCAGGGTCGCACAAAGACCGATGTCCTCCGCGAGCTCGCCCAACACCTCGCCCAGCATACACAAGGGGTCGACGCCGAGCAGTTGGTCTCCGTTCTCCTGGACCGTGAACGTCTCGGCACAACAGCCATTGGCGAAGGTATTGCCATCCCGCACGGGAAGTTGTCCGGTCTCAAAGATGTCGTCGCCGTTTTTGGCCTGAGTCCACACGGGGTGGACTGTAGCTCCCTTGATGGCGGGCTGACGCGGCTGTTCTTTTTGCTGGTTGCGCCAGAGGATTCTGCCGGCGTCCACCTCAAGGCCCTGGCTCGGGTTTCTCGCCTGTTGAAAGACAAGGCGTTTCGAGAACGCTTGCTCCAAGGCGGCAGCCAAGCGGATTTACACCGGATGATCTGTGAGGAAGATAACAATCTTTAGTGGGGAGGCCGCACCCGACACGTACAGCTATGCAGGTCGTTATCGTTACGGGCTTATCAGGCTCGGGAAAAAGTACCGCAATCCGTGTCCTTGAGGATCGTGGGTTCTACTGCATCGATAATCTCCCAGTCACCCTCATCCCCCGATTTCTTGAGCTCAGCGAAAATAATCAGGAACATATTGGTCGAGTGGCCCTGGGGATTGATCTGCGCGAGCGTATTTTTCTGCACGAATACCCGACGGTCCTAGAAGGGCTACGCAAGCAGGGCCACCAGATCAAGATTCTGTACTTTGAAGCCAGCGCCGACGTCCTCGTGCGGCGTTTTAGCGAAACCCGCCGTCCCCACCCTGCTGCCGGAGACGGGGGAGTCCTCCAAGGGATTCAGACCGAAGAGGAGCAGCTCGCCGGGCTGCGCGCAGCAGCCGACGTGGTTATGGACACGTCTTCGTATACTGTGCACGAACTCCGGGAGGCCCTCCTTCAGCAGCTCGAACGCTATCCCCGCTCTCAGCAGCCCTTGCTCATTACCGTTGAGTCGTTTGGCTATAAATACGGCATACCCATCGATGCCGATATTATGCTGGACGTTCGTTTTCTGCCCAATCCGTTTTTTGTTGATGCCCTCCGGCACAAGACCGGCACGGAGCGCGCCGTCGTCGAGTTCGTCCTCGGCCAGGAGGAAACCGTTCTCTTTTTGAGCCAGCTGTCGGCCTTACTTAAATCGACCCTCCCGCTGTATGCCAGAGAAGGCAAAAGCTATCTCACGCTGGCCATTGGGTGTACCGGCGGCCAGCACCGCTCGGTCGTCATCGCCGAAGAAGTGAGAAGACAGCTCCAAGCGTGGGACTATACCGTTCGTATTCAGCATCGTGACAGGCAGCGGCAAAGTGCATCGGTATGACATCCCATATCCAAACCCGGCTCACCCTGCTCAACACAATGGGCCTACATGCCCGCGCGGCGGCAGCCTTCGTCAAGGCCCTCAAAAATCTCGAGGTGGAGGTCACCGTCAGCTGGGAAGGACAAACAGCGAATGGACGCAGCGTCCTCGATCTACTGACCCTTGGCGCCCCGCAGGGCAGCGTCCTTGAGCTCCAGATTCAGGGCGACGATGCAGAGGAGGCGCTCTCGACCCTCACCCGCCTCGTCGCCAATCGTTTTGACGAAGAATAAAGACACTCTTCCAGACAGCCACTTTCTACCCCTTGACGCTCAGAAAGGGATTCTATTATATGCGCCCAGCCGTTTAGGGTACGGACAGCATCACGCCAAGGAGAAAAACTATGACGGGGAAAGAGTATTTATTCACGTCCGAATCGGTGTCAGAGGGCCACCCAGACAAAATGTGTGATCAGATCTCGGACGGCATCCTGGACGCTTTACTCGAACAAGACCCGGACAGCCGTGTGGCCTGCGAAACGCTCATCAAAACCGGTATGATCGTCGTGGCGGGTGAAGTCACGACCAAAGCCCAGACCAGCTATCATTTTGTCATGGATGTCGCCCGCCAGATCGTGCGCGACATCGGCTTCACTGACTCTTCCCTCGGTTTTGACGCCGACACCTGCTCCGTGCTGACTGCGCTCAGCCAGCAGTCCGAGGACATTGATCAGGGAGTATCCGAGGGGAAAGGTCTCCACAAGGAACAGGGCGCGGGCGACCAAGGCATGATGTTCGGCTTTGCCTGCGACGAAACCAAAGACTATATGCCGTTTCCCATTTATACGGCCCACCGCTTGGTCCAGGAAATGGCCGAAATACGGAAAAGGGGCGAGCTGCCCTTCCTGCGGCCAGACAGCAAGTCGCAGGTGACGGTGGAATACCAAGATGGCAAACCGGTGCGCGCCGATACGGTCCTGATCTCAACCCAGCACGATCCTGACGCGGCCTATGATACGATTAAAGAGGCCATTGTTGAAGAAGTTGTAAAACGCGTCATTCCCCCGGAATTTTTGGATCAGAAGACCACGTTTCTGGTGAATCCGACCGGGCGGTTCGTCAACGGTGGCCCGTACGCCGACTGCGGCCTGACCGGACGGAAAATTATCGTCGACACCTATGGCGGCTACGGCCGGCATGGCGGTGGCGCGTTTTCGGGCAAAGACCCCAGCAAGGTAGACCGCTCAGCCGCCTATATGGCGCGCTATATTGCCAAGAATCTTGTAGCTGCGGGTTTAGCCACACGCTGCGAAGTGCAACTCGCCTATGCGATCGGCGTGGCGGAACCGGTCGGCGTCTATGTTGATACCTTCGGTACGGGTGTCTTACCGGAGGAACGCCTATCCGCAATCGTCCGTCAGGAGTTCGACCTGCGACCCGCCACAATTATCAAAACGCTCGATTTGAAACGTCCCATTTATCGGGAGACCGCGGCCTATGGCCATTTCGGCCGGCCAGCAGAGAATGGCTTCTTCCCCTGGGAGCGAATTGACCGCGTCGAGACCCTCAAGCGGACTGCGGCAACTGCATAGCCATAACCGAATGAGAGAGAAAGAGGAAACATGCGTACAAGCCGAGGCGATATCAAAGATCCGAAGCTGGCCAAGGAAGGCAAGAGGCGCTATGAGTGGGCCGACCAGAACATGCCGGCCCTGCGTCAGGTCCGAGAAATTTTTTCACGCGAGAAACCTCTCAAAGGCGTTCGCCTGGCGGCCTGTCTGCACGTCACCTCCGAGACTGCCAATCTGATGCGAACCCTCAAGGCTGGTGGCGCCGCCGTCACCCTGTGCGCCTCCAATCCGCTGTCCACCCAAGACGATATTGCCGCCGGCTTGGTCAGACACGAGGGCATTCCGACATTTGCGATTCGCGGAGAGAATAACAAGAGCTATTATACCCACCTGCATCAAGCGCTGGCTCACCAGCCCAGCGTGACCCTGGACGACGGCGCCGATCTGGTCTCGCTGCTGCATACGGACAAGAAGTACGCCGACCGCGCTCCGCAGATGTGTGCCAGCATGGAAGAAACTACCACCGGCGTCATCCGGCTGCGCGCCATGGAAAAGGACGGCGTCCTGAAATTCCCGGTCATTGCCGTGAACGACGCCACCACCAAGCACCTGTTCGACAACCGCTATGGAACCGGACAGTCCACCCTGGACGGGGTTCTGCGAGCGACCAATATTCTGCTAGCCGGTATGACCGTCGTGGTCGCAGGCTACGGCTGGTGCGGCAAGGGGGTCTCCATGCGTGCCCGCGGGCTGGGAGCTCAGGTCATCGTGGCAGAAATCGACCCGATTCGTGGCCTCGAAGCTGCCATGGACGGCTTCCGGGTGATGCCCATGCGGGAGGCGGCCCGCGAGGGAGAGCTGTTCGTGTCCGTGACCGGCGACACCAGCGTGCTACGCAAAGAGCATTTTCTGCGGATGAAAGACGGCGCTATCCTATGCAACTCAGGTCATTTTGACGTGGAGATCGATATTAAAGCGCTCAAAAAAATGGCCAAGAGAGTGGAACGGAATGTCCGTACAAACGTGGACGGATATCATCTGGACGACGGACGCTGCATTTATGTCATTGGCGAGGGTCGGCTTGTCAATCTTGCCGCGGCTGAAGGACACCCGCCGGCAGTGATGGATATGAGCTTCGCTACGCAGGCGTTAACCGTGCGGTGGGCGGTGGAACATCAGGAAGATCTGACGCCCAACGTGCACGCCGTGCCTAAAGAAATTGAGGATCAGGTCGCCAGCCTCAAACTCGCCAGCATGGACATCCAACTCGACCGGCTGACTCCGGAGCAGAAGCGCTATCTTGCATCCTGGGAATTTGGGACATAAGTTCTACCCATGGTCGGTGGGGTGTTTCGGTGGGGACTGGGAGCGGTTCTTCTTGCGAGCGTCGTCCCTTTCGCCCTTGCCCTCTCCCCGCCCCGTTCCGCTCTCGAAGAAATACGGTATACCTCAGTCCCGGATTACACCCGGGTGATCATTACTCTCTCGGCCCAAGCGGACTATAACCACTTCAGAGTTGCGGCTGACCGGGCAGCTGACCGGCCGCCCCGGATTGTCATCGATTTCTCCTCAACGCGCATAGCTCCGCGCCTGCGAGCACCCATTCCCGTGGATGACGGCCTGCTCAAACGCATTCGGACGGGCCAGTTTTCGCCAACCACCGCCCGGGTCGTACTCGATCTGGAACAGATTGAGAGTTATATTGCCTTTCCGCTCTACTCGCCGTATCGCCTCATTATCGATGTCAAAGGTAAGAGTAAGGAAACACCGCCGCGCCAACAGGCCAAACAATCACGAGCGTCCCCAGCCCCTCAATATCAGATTATGATTGACCCTGGGCATGGTGGCCGCGATCCAGGGGCGATCGGCGTTGGCGGCCTCAAGGAAAAAACCGTGGTCCTGGCCATTAGCAAAAGGCTGGGTAAAAAGCTGGAATCCCGCCTTCCGGTGAAGGTATTCTATACACGAGAGACGGATGTCTTTGTTCCGCTGCCGGAACGCACGGCTCAGGCCAATGCGATGAAGGCCGACCTTTTTATTTCAATACATGCCAATGCCAGTGAAAATCCGCGCCTCCAAGGAGTGGAGACCTATTATCTGAACAATACCAATGATCGTGCTACCGAACGACTGGCGAGACGTGAAAATGGCCTGACTCCCCCAGGATTGACGAGCCTTGAAAGTGGCCGGGCACCCCCAGGAAGTGATTTATCCTTTATTTTGAGCGATCTCCATCATACGGCGAGCGAACCAGAGTCGATTGCTCTTGCTCACACCCTCCAGGACTCTATGATGACCCAGGTTGCCAAACGTCACTCGAAGGTCCGTAACCTGGGAGTAAAAAAAGGACCGTTCTATGTGTTAGTCGGAGCGCATATGCCGTGTGTCCTCGCCGAAGTGTCTTTTCTGACGCACCGCGTCCAGGGCAAGCTGTTACGTTCCTCGGCTTATCGGGAAGCCATCGCGGAAGGACTTTTTCACGGGATTGCACGGTTCCTCAAAGAAGAGTTACCACGCATCAAGAAAGATAGCGTATAATGGACACCGACCAACGGCACGCAACCCCTGCTCTCATTGAGCTGCCACCCCTCCCCTCGTCAGACCCGGACGTGGAGCTTGATCCCGATTGGAACCTGAGTCAGATTGCCGGCACCTATCGCACTCAGGTCTACGAGTTGCTGATACAGCATCAGGCAAGTAGTCAGAGCGGACGATCCGTGGTCGAGTTCCATACCGCGCTGATCGATCAACTCGTGCAGTATGTCTTTACCGCCGCGACCCGTCTCTATACGCGTCGCTATACCAGCCTCAGCCAACGCTGTAGTCTGTTTGCCCTGGGCGGCTATGGCCGCGGCGAGTTGAATCCGCATTCTGACATTGATTTGCTTTTTCTCTACCACTGGAAAATCACCCCCTATGCCGAGACGGTATGGGAAACCCTGTATTACAGTCTGATGGACGCGGGCTGGACGGTCGGCCATGCGGTCCGCAATATTCGGGAATGCCTCCGTCATGCGAGTCGGGATCTCGAAATTAAAACCTCTCTGCTCGATAATCGCTATCTGTGTGGAGAAGAGTCCCTAGCGCGTGAATTTCAGACCGCCGTTCATCGCGACTTGGTGGAGAAACGATCCGAACAGTTTTTTCAGGCAAAGGCCGAAGAGAGTCGCGTCCGCCACCAGCGCCACGGCGATTCGCTCTATCTGCTCGAACCAAATCTGAAAGAGGGCTGTGGTGGGTTACGCGATTTGCATACTGCCTGGTGGTTGGCCAAAGTGAAATTCAAGCTCACCAAATGGCGCGAACTCATCGTCAAGGGTGTTGTCTCGGAATCGACCCTAACCGCGGTCGAAGCGGCCCAGGATTTCTTGTGGCGGGTGCGGAACGGGCTTCATCTTCTCGAGCGGACAGAGCAGGACAAGCTGACCTTTGAACATCAAGATCAGCTCGCTTCGGCGTGTGGCTTTTCGGACGCTACCCAGTTCATGCGAACCTACTACCAGCACGTCACGACCATTCATGATTTTACCCGGCTCATGTTTGAGCGCTGTGTCGCACCGTCGCGCCTCTTCAACTTCCTGGGCCGCCCGCGGGGTCGGGATATCCGTGAGGGCATCCGTATTGTTGACCAGACCCTGCATGTGACGAAGCCCGAGATGCTCACCCAGGAGCCACTCAATCTCGTGGCCCTCTTTCATGACGCTCAACGTCACGGTGTCACATGTAGCAGTGAAACCAAGCAGGTGATTCGTCAGGCGCTGACCAAGCTCCCACCGAACACGGCCAGCCAACCCGATGTGCGGGATGCCTTTCTCGCCATCTTATCCTGGAAGCAGCGGGTTGCCCCAACCCTGCATGCGATGCACGAAGTCGGCCTGCTCGAATGGCTGTTACCCGAGTTCGGCCACTTACGCTGGCGAACGCAGCGCGACCTGTACCACATCTATGCTATCGACGAGCATACCTTACATGGCGTGGCAGAACTCGAACGCTTGCGCGACGGCGAATATAAAGAAAGTCTGCCGCTCCTGACCCAGGTCATGCGTGAGATTGATCGGGTTGACCTCTTATTTCTGGCCATGCTCTTCCACGATGTGGGCAAGGGGTTTGGCGTTGAGCACTCCGGGCGGAGTGCCGAAATGGTGGATGCAGCCGCCAGACGCTGGCAACTACCGCCGGATGAGGCGCACGAGTGGCAGGTCCTCGTCCGCCAACACCTCTTTATGTCTCACATCGCCCAACGGCGCGATCTTTCAGACGACGCACAAATTGCTGATTTTGCCCGAACGGTAGAGAATCCCGGTTGCTTGAAAAGGCTCTATCTGCTGACGTTTGCCGATATGAAGGCCGTTGGCCCCAAGGTCTGGAATAGCTGGAAGGGTGGGCTCCTCAATGAGCTCTATCTACGCACCTTGGAACGCTTGGAAACAGGGGCGCTTGTGGAGGAGGATCAAGACGCGCGCCTCCAGCGCCGGAAAGGGCGCATTCGCCACCATCTGGCCGCAGAAGCAGCCGCCGATCAGCTCTCCCAGTTCCTGACTGCCATGCCGGATAGTTATTTCCTGACGACCCCGGAGGACGCGGTCCCAGAGCATTTTCAACTCATGAGCCGTTTTATCCAGGCAGAGGCTGAAGCTCCCTACCGCGCCAGCCTGCACCACTTTCCAGAGCAGGAGTATAGTGAATTTACCCTGGTCACCCGTGATCGCCCAGGGCTCTTTTCCATGCTCGCCGGCGTTCTCACCGTCAGCAGTCTCAGCATTTCCGGAGCACGTATTGCTACCAGCCAGCAAGGCATTGCTTTAGATGTCTTTCGGCTGTCACACCTGGACCGCCAGGACATGCTGCTCTCGGAAGATACCTGGGCCCGATTTTATACGCGGCTGAACGCCGTGTTACACGGTGAGCGAACGGTTGAGGAGATGCTTCAGGCGGCCAGGCCACCGGCGTTTCTACAACGCTCCCGCCCACGCCTGCGGACCGAGATTACGATTGATAACACCACATCGCCAACCTACACCCTGGTCGATGTCACGGCGCTGGACCGGATCGGACTCTTATTCGAGGTGACCCACGCCCTGTTCCAACTCGGCCTCGTGATCCACCTGGCAAAGATCACAACCAATGTCGATCAGGTCCTCGATGTCTTCTATGTGACTGATGTGACAGGCGCGAAGGTTGGGAATCCCGACCGGGTGCTGGCAGAGCTGCAAGGCCGGCTGCGGAGCCATGAGGCGGCGGCATGACTCAGCCCGCCACTGCTCACCAGGCCTCCCCCTCTCACCAAAAGAGTGCCCAGAGTGATGCCCTGCTCGATACCTTTCTGGGGCATCTCACCGTAGAAAAGGGCTTAACGCCGCGCACGGTAGAGGTCTACAGTCGGGACCTCCACCGGTTCTGCGCCTATTTATCGGCCCAGGATATTGCGGATGTCAGACAAGCCGGGTCGCGCCATATCGTAGGCTTTCTCAGCGCTCTGCACGAGCAGGGCGTATCAACCCGCACCCAATCCCGAGTCTTAACCGCCCTGCGCGGCTTATACCGCTTCCTCCAACGGGAAAACGAACTGCCTGGGAAGAACCCAACCGCCCTGCTCCATCTGCCCAAGTTTGGCCGCGCCCTACCCCACGTCCCTTCCCAGGAACAGGTGGACGCCCTCATCTCGCTGCCAGATGCGACGACCCCGCTCGGCATGCGGAACCAGACCATGCTCGAAGTGTTATACGCGACCGGCCTGCGTGTCTCCGAACTGGTGCAGCTGACAGTCTCTCAGGTCAACCGGGAAGCAGGATTCGTCCGGGTACGGGGCAAGGGCAATAGGGAACGCCTCGTCCCTCTGGGGACTCGGGCGCTCTCGCAGCTCCAGCGCTATCTCGACACCGTCCGCCCGGTCCTGCTGAAGCAGCGCAGCAGCGATTATATTTTCCTGACCCGCTCCGGGAAGCCGCTCGCCCGTCAAGCATTCTGGGCAATGATTAAGGGCTACGCTAAGCACAATCCCGAGGGCGGCCCCGTCTATCCCCACTCCTTGCGGCATGCCTTTGCGACGCATCTCCTGGAGGGTGGAGCGGACCTGCGGGCGGTCCAGTCCATGCTGGGGCACGTCGATATTGCCACAACGCAGATCTACACCCACCTGGCAAGCGCACGCTTGCGCGAGGTGCACCGAAGGTATCATCCGCGCGGCTGAAGGCTCGGACTCAAAGGCGAAGTCAAGGAAAACGGCCCGTTTCTTCACAGCCCATCTTTTACATCACGACCACGCTCCGGGCGACTTCGCCTTTCTCCAGGGCGGTCATGGCATCGTTGACTTCATCCAGAGCGTAGGTCCGGGTTACCAGTTCATCGAGCTTGAGCTTGTTGTTCATATACAGCTCAATCAAGCGCGGCATATCGACGTGCGGACGGGAGGAACCGTACACCGAGCCCTGAATCTTTTTCTCGTTGAGCAGACTGAATGCGGGGATTGTCACCGTCTCTTCACGCGCCGGTGCGCCAACAACAATCGTACTGCCCCCCTGTCGGGTGCAGGCATAGGCCTGTTCGATGGTCTTGCCCAGACCGATCACTTCAAAGGCGTAATCCGAGCCGCGCCCGTCGGTCAGGCCACGCACGGTCTTGGTCAGATCATCTCGGGACGGATTCACGGTGTGGGTCGCGCCAAACTCTTTGGCATACTCAAGCTTGTTGTCCATCAAGTCAACCGCGATGATGATGCTCGCCCCCGCCAGCGCGCAGCCTTGGATCACGTTCAACCCCACCCCGCCACAGCCGATGACCACGGCGCTCGTACCGGGCCTGACCCCGGCGGTATTGATAGCGGCCCCGACCCCGGTCATGACACCACAGCCGACCAGACAGGCTTTGTCGAGCGGCACATCGTCCGGGATTTTGATGCAGGCGATTTCGGGCACCACCGCATATTCCGCATAACTCGACAGACCGGCGGCATGATGAATCTTCTGTCCGTCTTTACTGAGCCGGCAAGTCCCATCAAGGAGGGCACCTTTACCCATGATCGTCCGCATGTTCACGCACAGGACCGGACTGCCCTGCGCGCAGTAGTAGCAGTGTCCACAGTAGGGAGCGAAAGACAGAACCACATGATCGCCGGGCTTGACCATCGTCACGTCCGGCCCGACTTCTTCGACAACGCCAGCGCCCTCATGACCGGGCACAACTGGTAGCGGAGAGCGAATCACGCCGTGGATGATGGAATAGTCACTATGGCAGACGCCATTCGCGGCAATCTTGACGCGCACTTCTTTTGATTTGGGGTTGTCGAGGTCAACCTCTTCTACTTGGAGTGGGGTGCTGAGTTCGTATAGGACTGCGGCTTTCATAATTTCCTCCTTTATGCGCTGGACCCGGCTTCATCTCGAAGCGCGGCGCTTTCTAGAATTTGGTGCGACGCGGTATGGGGATCAAGCGTTCCGGCACCAACCGCATCGAAATAGCGCGATAGCTCGGGATCGGTCTGGGCTCCGGCGGTCAAGCGTTTACGGACTTCATATTCGACTCGGGTAATGAGTTCCTCACGCCGACGTTCTGAGCGGCGGCGTGCCAGCTCTCCAGACGCAAGCGAAGACTGATGATGATCCTGGATGGCTTGCAACAACTCCGGCAGGCCCGTCCCGTTAATCGCCTGCGTCGCCAACACAGGGATGCGCCAGGGCGACTGCGCCGACTCCTCTGCCGGACGATTACTGTATTTCAGCTCCAGCATCAGGCTGAGTTCGGTCATCATCCGCTGTGCTCCGTCCCGGTCCGCCTTATTGACGACGAAGATATCCGCGATCTCCATCAGCCCGGCTTTCATGACCTGAACGCCGTCACCAGCTTCCGGTACGAGCGTTACCAGAACGGTATCAGTCGTGCCCATGACGTCCAATTCCGTCTGCCCGACACCGACCGTTTCAACCAGAATATAGTCCAGGCTGGCTGCGTCCATCAGCTTAATGACGTCCTTGGTCGCACGGGACAACCCCCCATGACTCCCTCGCGTCGCCATACTCCGAATGAAGACACCACTGTCAAGATAATGCTTCGTCATCCGAATCCGGTCACCCAGCAGCGCGCCGCCGGTAAAGGGACTCGACGGGTCGATGGCAACAATCCCAACCGTTTCTCCGGCCTGACGCATCAGTGTCGTCAGCCCGTCTACCAGGCTCGACTTGCCGGCACCCGGAGGACCGGTAACCCCTATCGTACAGGCGTGCCCTTGCCTGGGTCCGATAGCCTCCAGAATACGACCCAGCCGTTCATCTTCTCGTTCTACCAGCGTCATCAGACGAGCCAGCGCGCGGCTGTCTCCGGACGACATTCTTTCGAGCAGTTGATCCAGTGTGTGCTTTGCCATGGGTGCGCTTCTCTCTCCTTGAGCGGTCTATATACCGGAAGCTGCTGGTAAAGTCAGTGGAGCTTGGTATGCTGTGGAAGAAAGAATACGCAGACTGCGTAGCGCGGAGGAAAGCATGGAATGGGACACGCTCTATATTGAAAAAAAGGAGGCAGTGGCCTTTCTGACCCTGGATCGTTCGGCGTCCTTAAATGCGGTGAACGACCAACTCACGGCTGACCTCGAAGCGGCATGTCAGACGCTTGAGGCGGACACAGACCTCCAAGTGGTCGTGCTGAGCGGTGAAGGCCGTGCCTTTTGTTCCGGCATGGACCTTAAGGCGGCTGCCATGCGGCCCTCAACGAACGCGGCTATTGATGAAGTGTGGGCTCCCTGGCAACGCGCGTTAGACATCCTGGAGCACCTCAACGCTCTTACGATTGCTTCCATTCACGGCGCCTGTCTTGGAGCCGGTTGCGAGTTGGTCTTGGCCTGTGACTTTCGGATTGCGGCCAATACCGCTTTCTTCTCCCTCCCCCAGGTGCTCTACGGCTCGCCGCCCGATGCCAGCCAGAGCTATAAACTCGTGCAGCTCATCGGTCTCGCCAAAGCCAAAGAAATCCTTATTCTCGGGGAACGCTTTGATGCCTCACAGGCCGAGCGTTGGGGACTGCTAACGAAAGTCGTTGAGGCCGAGAATCTCAAAGAGGAAACCGAACAACTCGTCGCCCGTTGCCAAAAGGTTGGCAGCCGGGCCGCGACCGTCGCCAAACATCTACTGCATCAGTCCTGGACGATGGGTCAGGAGACCTGGCCGTCGGAAATATCTCGTGCCCGTGCGACCGCGCTTGAGACCAAAGACTTTGCCGATGCCATGCGCATCTACCGCGAACAGCGCAAGCCGCAGGTGTAGGGGGGGTTAGGGACTGGGGATTGGGGCGAACCCCCAGCCCCTAATCCCCAATCCCATCCTCCTTGCCTACTCCGTACCACTCAGCGCCTGATCGAGCGCGGCGCGATAGGGATGGGTGTCCATATAGATGCGCAACACCTTGAACTTGCCGTTCTCAAACGTCCAGAAATTCAGATTGTCCATCACCAGCGGCCTGCCGTCCGTCGTCTTGCCTTCGAGATGGAGCGGCGCGATCAGCTTATTGTCTTCGATAATGATGTCCGTAGCCGCGGCGGTATAGTCAACGAGGCTGGTCGTCAGTTTTTCGTAAAATACGCGCAGGGCCGCTTTGCCCTGAATCCCGGCAGCACCGGTGATCGGGTTGATGAGTTGGGCATCGTCGGCAAACAGTTCGAGAATACCATCCACATCGCCGTTCGTGACCCGCTCAAAATACGTATGAGCGGCGCTCTCCATCTGCTGTTCAGTCTGCCCGCGCGCCATGATTCCCTCCGTTCAGATAGGCTTTCAAGCACTGTGCCGTATAGGACTGCTGGGCCTGTTGCATGAGTTGCTGCGGCGGACCGCTGGCCACAATATTGCCGCCGGCCGCGCCCCCCTCGGGGCCCAGGTCGATGATATAGTCGGCCTCTTTGAGAATATCGAGATTGTGTTCAATCGTCACAACCGTGTTACCCTTATCAATCAGACGATGAAGCGTATGGATCAGCTTTTCGATGTCGGCAAAATGGAGGCCGGTTGTTGGCTCGTCCAATACGTACAGCGTTTTCCCGCGCGAGCGTTTGGCCAGTTCGTAGGCCAGTTTGATGCGCTGAGCTTCACCCCCGGACAGCGTATTGCTGGCCTGTCCAAGCTTGATATAGCCCATGCCGATATCGTTCAGCAGCTTCAGCGGCTGGGCGATCTTTGGCACCCCAATGAAAAACGTCGCCGCCTCCTCAATCGTCATGTCCAGCACATCGGCAATATTCTTGCCATTATAGGCGATTTCCAGGGTCTCCTCGTTGTAGCGCCGACCACCACACACATCGCAGGTGACGTAGACGTCGGGCAGAAAGCTCATCTCCATTTTAATGCGCCCCTGTCCGGTACAGGTCTCGCAGCGGCCCCCCTTCACATTGAAAGAGAACCGACCGGGTTTATAGCCGCGCAGCCGCGCATCGGGCAGCAGCGAAAAGAGCTTGCGCACCTCGTCCCAGAAACCCACATAGGACGCCGGGACCGAACGCGGGGTTTTCCCGATGGGCGATTGATCGACTTCGACCACGCGCTCGATCCCCTCAGTATTGTCGATGCTGTCGTGCAGACCGACCCTCCCGGCGTACAGCCCGAGTTTACGCCGCAACCCGTTGACCAGAACCTCCTGGACCAAGGAACTCTTGCCCGACCCGGATACCCCGGACACGCCTACCCACGTCCCGAGTGGAATATCAATGTCGATATTCTTCAGATTGTTCTCGCGTACGCCCCGCAGGCGTAGCTGCGGCCGGTCCTTGAGGGACCGGACCGGACCGAGCCGCGGGTGGGCCGAGGAGAGAAACTGTCCGGTGAGGGAGTCCGTGTTCTGGCGCAATTGCTGGGGCGAGCCGATGGCCACGACCTGACCGCCGTGCACCCCGGCGCCTGGCCCCAGGTCGATCACCACGTCCGCATTCTCGATGGTCTGCTCGTCGTGCTCAACGACCAGTACGGTGTTGCCGCGCTCTTGCAAATTCCGCAGGGTATCAATCAAGCGGGCATTATCGCGCGGGTGCAAGCCGATAGTCGGCTCGTCCAGGATGTAACACACTCCACACAGATTGGAGCCGAGCTGGGCAGCCAGACGAATACGCTGCGCCTCTCCGCCGGACAAGGTATCCGCGCGGCGGTCCAGAGACAGATAGGACAGACCGACCTGATTGAGAAAGCTGAGTCTGGGGACGATTTCTTTGAGAATCGGCCGCCCGACGAGCGTATCACGCTCGGATAGAGTCAGGTCTTGCAAATGACTGAGGCAGTCTGCTGCCGACAGACGCATCAGAGCCGGTAGCGACTGGTCACAGACCTGTACGGCCCGTGCGCGTGAATTCAGACGCTCGCCTTGACACCCGGGACAGGCGGACTCACCCAGAAACTGCGACAGCGCATAGGATGAACCCGTATCCTCACCGTATTCGAGCGCTTCATTCAGGATATCGAACGTCCCCTGTAGCCCCTGCTCGTCTCCAGAAAAGACCAGTTGACGCTGCTCCGCACTCAGTTCACCAAACGACCGGTCAACCGGAACACCTAGCTTCTTGAGCCCGCGTAACAACTTCTTCTTCGCCCGTTTCAGCTCAGAACGCGCGAGCGGCAGCAGTGCGTCTTGTTTGAGGGACTTAGTCTCATCCGGGACGACCAATTCAGGGTCAAACTCCCATAAGAAGCCGGCGCCGGTGCAATCCGGACAGGCTCCCTGGCGGCTGTTAAAGGAAAACAGGCGAGGGTCGGGTTCTTCAAACCCGAGGCCGCAGGTGACACAGAAGAGATGCTCGCTATAGGTCCGCTCGTCTTCGCCGCGCACATGCACCGCACCACTCCCAACCCGGAGGGCTGACTGGAGCAAAGCCTCGGTATCACGTCGATTGTCGTTCGCGCCATTCACCCGCGTTTCGCCAATCACAATATCGATGTCGTGCTCTTTATAGCGCTGCAAACTCAGACCCGGCTCAATAGTCGCCGTACGGCCGTCGATCCGCGCTTGCTTGAAGCCCAGTTTGCGCGCCCCCGCAAAAATGTCTTTGTGAAATCCTTTCCGCCCCCGTATCACCGGAGCGAGAAAGGTTGTTTCCTGACCGTGGAAATCGGCCTGGATACGAGCCAGGATTTGACTTCGGCTCTGGGCCGCTAGTGGCGCGCTGCACTGCGTACAATGCTGGACACCGATCTTGGCGTACAGCAGCCGCAAGTAGTGCGACAGCTCGGTTACGGTGGCAACGGTCGAATTCCGCCCACCCCGACTCATGCGCTGCTCAATGGCCACCGTGGGTGGAATACCGGTCAGCAGGTCAACATTGGGCCGGGCGAGGACTTTAATGAATTGCCGCGAGTAGGCGGACAGGCTGTCAATATAGCGCCGTTGGCCTTCGGCGTAGACCAGATCAAACACCAGCGTCGACTTGCCTGAGCCGGACAGGCCCGTCACCACCACCATCTGGTCGCGCGGAATATCGACCGAAATGTCTTGCAGGTTGTGTTCCTTGGCTCCAATAATGGCAATGGACTTGCCGCTCCCCACCTCGGCAACAAGCGGCCGGGCCGGGGGCTTTGCTTTCCTCCGCTTGGGTTGTGAGCGACGTCCTGTGGCGCCTGAACCCAAAACTTGCTTCAGATAGCGTCCGGTATGCGAGGCCCGCACCTGGGCGACCTCCTCCGGCGTTCCCTCGGCCACAATCGTCCCGCCCCCGTCTCCCCCTTCGGGCCCGAGGTCTATCAGATAGTCGGCGTATTTAATGACTTCCAGGTTGTGCTCAATGATCAGGACCGAATGGCCGCATTCAACGAGTTGATCAAACGCATTGAGCAGCTTCTGGATATCGGCAAAATGCAGACCGGTTGTTGGCTCATCAAAGATGAACAGCGTGCCTTGGTCAGCGGAGTCTTTGGAGCGCTCCTTCGCAATATGCGTTGCCAGCTTCAGCCGTTGGGCCTCACCACCGGACAGCGTAGTCAGCGCCTGGCCCAGACGCATATACTCCAGCCCGACCGCGGCCAGCGGAGACAGCCGGCGCTTGAGCTCCTTTTGCTCGCCAAAAAATTCCAGGGCTTCGGCAACGGTAAAATTCAAAATATCGGTCAGATTCTTGCCCTTATAGCGGACCTCCAACACCTCGTCCCGAAAACGTTTGCCCTGACACTCGGGGCAGGGGACGTACACGTCCGAGAGAAACTGCATCTCAACCTTTTCAAAGCCTTCGCCTTTGCACGACTCGCAGCGTCCACCCTCAACGTTGAACGAGAAGGTACTCGGCGTATAGCCACGGACCCGCGCCAACTCGGTTTGCGACAAGAGCCGCCGCACCGTGTCAAACGCCTTGGTGTAGGTGAGCAGGTTAGCGCGCGGCGTTGTGCCAATGGCCGACTGATCGACAAAAATAATATCGGCCAGCTGGTCGCCGCCCAGGATGGCACGACACGCACCCGGGATACCGACCGGCTCCCCACGCTGCTTTTTGAGGCCGCGATACAGCACGTCTTCCACCAGCGTCGACTTGCCCGAGCCGGACACGCCGGTCATACACACCAAGCGGCCGAGCGGAAGAGTGACATCGATATCCTGAAGATTATGCGCGCTCGCTCCTTGGACGGTCAGCCTATATTTTTTCTTGACCGGCCGGCGTTTCTGCGGGAGCGGAATGGTCAGCCGTCCGGACAGGTATTGACCGGTCAACGACTGCTTGTCTTTGAGCAGCTTGGCATACGGCCCGTTGAACACGATCTCGCCGCCTTTTTCACCGGCCAGGGGTCCCAGGTCGATGACATTGTCGGTCTCGCGAATAATCTCCGGATCGTGCTCGACCACAACGACTGTATTCCCGTTGTCGCGCAGGTCCTGCAGAATACGGACCAGACGCTGGCTATCGCGCGGATGCAGGCCGATTGACGGTTCGTCCAGAATATAGAGGGTGTTGACCAGAGCGGAACCAATCGCCGTAGTAAGATCCACGCGTTCCAGCTCACCGCCAGACAGGGTGCGGGATTGCCGGTCCAAGGTCAGGTATTCCACGCCGACCTCGACCAGATAGCGTAGGCGTTTCCGAATCTCATCCAGCATGAGCTGCGCGACCTGCTCCTGGTAGGCGGTCAACTTGAGGGCGGCAAAGAATTCCGCACACGCCCCGATGCTCATCAGGTTGATATCGGCCAGGGTTTTACCCCCAACCCGATACAGCAGGCTCTCCGGTTTGAGGCGCGCGCCCCGACAGTCTTCACACGAGAAATAGCCCCGGTAGCGGGCCAGAAAGACGCGCACATGCATTTTATACGTTTTGGTTTCCAGCCACTTGAACCAGCCCCGGACGCCGTAGTAGTCATCATCGCCTTCCATGATGGCCTGCTGTTGCTCCTGGCTGAGCGCCTGCCAGGCCACATCGGTCGGGATGTCATGCTGCTCACAAAAGGAAAACAGCTCGCGCCGCTCCCACTGTGCCGCTTTGATCCGCCAGGGCTTAATGGCTCCCAGTTTCAGCGTCAGGGTCGGATCAGGGACGATCAGCTCCGGATCAATATCGATCGTGCGGCCAAACCCGCGGCAGGTATCACACGCGCCGAGCGGGCTGTTGAACGAGAACATATTCGGCACGGGCTCTTGATAGGCGATACCACACGCCGCGCACTCAAGCTGGTCCGAGAACGGCACAGCGGCATTGTCCTCGTCGGGAAAAATCAGCGTCAGGCGGCCCTTGCCATACTGAAAGGCATGTTCGCATGAATCGTGGATGCGCTTTTTGGAACGAGTGGTTAGGGTCAGACGATCAACCAGAACGGTGCAGGTTTCCGGCTCCGTCTCGGGTCGGTCGGTCAATTCCTGAATATCGACCGGCTTACCAGCCACAACGATCCGATGGAAACCGGACTGCAACAGACCATTGCGGACTTCTTCCCAGGGCAGGCTGGCCGGCGTTGATACGCTGAACGTGACCAGAAAGCGGCAGCCATCCGGCTTTTCTTTGCGCAGCTTTTTATACACCGATTCGGCCGAATCGCGCTCCACCGGCTGACCGCATTCCCGGCAGTACAAGCTGCCTATTTTGGCAAACAGGAGCTTGAGGTGATCGTGCAGCTCGGTCATGGTCCCGACGGTTGAGCGTGAGGTCCGCACCGGTCGGTTCTGGTCAATGGCAATGGCCGGCAGAATACCGTCAATACGCTCGACCTGGGGCTTGTCCATCCGGTCGAGAAACTGCCGCGCGTAGGCCGAGAAGCTCTCGACGTAGCGACGCTGACCCTCGGCGTACAAGATATCGAAAGCCAGACTCGACTTGCCCGACCCACTGACTCCGGTTACCACCGTCAGTTGATGCAGGGGAATCTGCACATCGATGTTTTTGAGATTGTTCTGGCGCGCACCAGTTACCCGAATCGAGCCACCACCCGTCCCGTTGGTTTCCAATCCTGCCCTCCACGTATAGCAATCAGTGGCCAGGTCGAGATGTGGGGTCCATCTCTGCCGCCGGACCGTTGCCTCCTTCATACTGAGCCGAGCCGGTTCCGTCTAGTCGGGCGTGCGACTTCGCTCTTGTACTGCGCTGTTTCTAGTAGAAAACGTAGGCCTCTGGCCGCCTCGTCTACGCCCCGGCGTACATGCTAGAGAGGAAAAACTGTTATGGTCGCCCAGTCCTCTTCACCCTCCACGTCACCCCAACGCATCCTCTTTGTTACCGAGCCGGGCATGGGTCATGTCCATCCGTTACTGCCAGTGATGCAGACCCTCCAGGCCAGGGGCCACGCCGTTGCCTTGGCCACCAGCCGGCTGTATCAGGAGCGCATCGAGCGCGAGGGTCTGCCATTCTATCCCCTCGGCCCCCACTACTCCGAAGAACGCTTGGAGGAATTCTTCCCGCCCATTCGGTATCTACGCGTCCATTATCTGCGCGTGAGCTACGACTTTTTACGCATCTTCATGGCCTCAATCCCCACGCGTATCCCGGAACTCAGGCAGATTACTCAGGTCTTTCGGCCCAGCGTTGTGGTGGCGGGTCCGTTGACCTTTGCCGCCCAGCTTTTTTGCGAGCAGCAGGCACTGCCATGGGCCGTGCTGAGCCCCATGACCCACTTCATGTCCCCGAGCCTGCACGCCCCTCCGGCCGGCTTTCCGCGCGTCGAAACCATGCCCACGGCCCTCCGTCTTCCCTACCGACTCGGACTCAAAGGCGCGCTGAGCACGGCCACGGCACTAATGGCTCCGTGGCGCTTTGCCTTGAATCGCTATCGCCGCCAGCTGAGTCTCCCGTCCCATGCTGATCCCCTCTCCCCACATGCCGTCGCCCCATACTTACTCATCCATACCTGTAGTCGGGAATACGATTACAACCGGCCCGACCTGCCGCCCCAGGTGCATTACGTTGGTCCGTCGGTATGGGACCGGCCGATTGACTGGCAGGGGCCGAGTTGGCTGGCGGAGGTGCCACAGGGCAAGCCGCTGGTGTACGTCAGCCTTGGCACGGTCTTTAATACGCGCCTGAGTGTATTCCGAAAAATTATTCGCGCCCTCGGTCAGCTCGACATTATCGGGCTGGTTGTGACCGGTCCCGGTTGTCCGCCCGATCTTTTTTCGGCGGTTCCACCTAATGTGCGTATCGAGTCGTATATCCCACAGACGGCGCTACAAGCAGAGTCGAAAACCCGTCCGGCTCTGATCGTTTCGCACGGTGGAGTGAACACCGTGCTGACGGCGCTGTCCGACGGGATTCCGCTGCTGTGCATCCCTCTCGGCGCGGACCAGCCCGATAATGCCCAGCGCTGCGTAGACGCCGGAGCCGGCATGCGGCTGGACCGGCGCCTGCTGACGACTGCCCGACTCAAACGCACCATCCACACCCTGCTCAGCCAGCCTTCTTTCACCCGCCGGGCGGAGCAGATGCAACGCACCCTGCGCCGCCACAACGGTCCTGAGGAAGCCGCTAATCTTATTCTTCGCCTGGCTGAAACCAGGGCAGCAGTCCACCGCACCTCCCTTGACTAGGGAGTGGTGGTTCTCTTTCAGTACGTGACAGGGTATAGCAGGGAAAAAAAGAAGGAGTACCCATGACCACACTGCTCGGTGTTTCAGGCAGTCTCACGGCCGGCGGCAGTACTCGGACCGTTGTCGATGCCGCGCTGGCAGCCGCGCAAGCACACGCCCCGGATATCACAACCGATGTGATCGATCTGCGTGACGTGACCATCTCTTTTTGTGACGGGCGACCACCCGAAGACTATCCGGACGATACTCCCCAGGTGCTGGCGCGTATCCAAGCCGCCGACACCTATATCATCGGCACACCCATCTATCGAGGTTCCTACACCGGGGCCCTCAAGAACCTGCTCGACCATATTCCGGTTGAAGCCTTTATGGGCAAGGTCGTGGGCTTGATCGGGAATGCCTACACAGACCATCACTACCTCAGTATCGACCAGGAGCTGAAGCCGGTATTGGCCTGGTTCAATATGCACATCGTCCCTGGGAGCGTGTATGTTCGAGCCGATCAGATAAAGGGTGGAGAGATTACCGATGAGCGCGTGCGGGACCACCTGCGTCAGCTCGGAGAGACGGTCATCAGTCTGTGCCACAGCCTGAAAGACAGCCCCCAGGGGCCCCCGCCATTGGTCTTATGGCCCCGAAAGAAATCCTGAATTCTTCGAGATTGTAAAATCCAGAGGCAAGGAGGCACATACTCCTCCCCTGCCCGCTTTTCCTTGACGCCCGTCCGCCGGCGGCATACCTTAGCGCCCGACACAGGAGGAAGACCGGATGCGGTTTGTCATCTTCGGGGCGGGTGCGGTCGGCAGCACGGTCGGTGCCCATCTCTCAAAAGCCGGAACGGATGTCCTGCTTATCGGAGACCCGCCTCATATTGAGAAAATCCGTGTGGACGGACTGAAAATGTCCGGCAAGTACGGCGAGTTTGTGGCCACACCGACTGCCTGTTCCGCTCTGGACGATTGGCAGTTCCAACCGGACGATGTTGTTTTCCTGTGTGTCAAAACCTACGACACCCCGGTTGCTCTTGAACAACTGCGCGCCAAGGTCCCGCCCGATACTCCCATTTTCTGTCTCCAGAACACCATGACTAATGAAGAGTTGGCGGTCGAACATTTCAGCCATGTCTATGGCGTGGCTTTGCACCTGGGGGCTCGTTTTGTCTTTCCCGGCGAGGTTGGCCACCTGGGAGGCAATTCGCTGGTGATTGGCCGCTATCCCGGCGGTCTTGACGAGACCGCGGAACAGGTCGTGGCCACCCTGCAAGCCGCCAATATGGGCGGGACGCTGACGGACGATATTCTGGCCTGCAAGTGGGCGAAATTCTGTATCAACCTGATGAACGCGTCGGCCGCGATTCTCGACCGCTCCGGACCGGAACTGTTGAACGACCCGGCCTCGCGCCGCTTGTGCGGCGACATGCTGGCAGAGGCCCAGCACGTCCTGGCCCGGGCCGAGATCAAACTCAAAACCCTGCCCGGTGACCAGCCCTTGCCGGACATGGTCACCACTCTGGGTCGGACCGACTTTACCCCACAGCCGTTGCCCGACCGCTCGACCCACGTTTTTCCGTCCATGTGGCAGGATGTGTTCTGCCGGCGGGGCAGAACGGAAGCGCGTTATCTGAACGGTCGGGTCCGCGAGATGGGGCAACAACTCGGGATCACTACCCCTATCAACACTCTCCTCACCCAGGTGGTAGACACCATGGCGGAGCGACGTGAACTGCCGGGCACGTATATGCTGGCCGATTTGCGCCGTATGCTGTAACCCGCCAGTCACGCCTCAGGATAGAGCCATGCCACACCTGCCCTTTCATCTTGCCCTCCCGGTTCATGACCTGGAGGCTGCCCGGACATTTTATGTTGACCTGTTGGGCTGTTCGGTTGGCCGCGAGAGCGCGACCTGGATTGATTTTAATTTTTTCGGACATCAGGTCACCACGCATCTTTCTCCTGAAGCATCCCAACCCGCAGCCACCAATCCGGTTGACGGCAAGCAGGTTCCGGTTCGGCATTTTGGGGTGATTCTCGACTGGGACGCCTGGCAGGCATTGGCTGAGCAATTGACGCAGGCGGGGGTCTCGTTCCTGATCGAACCCGGTATTCGTTTTCGCGGCCAAGTGGGCGAGCAGGCCACCATGTTTCTCTTGGACCCCAGCCAGAACGGATTGGAGTTCAAGGCGTTCCGAGACCAGGGACAGATTTTCGCCCGATAGGAAGCAGAGAACAACAGGAGGACACTATGAAAGCGCTGGCATTTTTAGGCATAGACAAGGTCGGCATTATCGACAAACCCATTCCTGACCCCGGCCCGAACGATGCGGTGATTAAAACAACGGCTTCGCTGATCTGCACCTCGGATGTGCATACCGTGCGGGGCGTTATCCAGATCCCCGAGGGCCGGGTCCTCGGACACGAGAGCGTTGGCATCGTGCATCAGGCCGGCGCCAATGTCACCACCTGTAAAGAGGGTGACCGGGTGGTGGTGAACGCCATCACGCCGTGCGGCAAGTGCGACCCCTGCCAGCGCGGCATTACCTCACAGTGTGGCGGCATGCTGGGCGGCTATAAATTCACCACCCAGCGCGACGGCAATATGGCGGAATACTTTTTTGTCAACGATGCCGACTATAACGTGGTTGCCATCCCGGATGAGCTGACGGACGAGCAGGCGCTGTACACCACGGACATGATGTCCACCGGCCTGGTGGGGGCCGAGAACGCGGAGATTCCGGCCGGCGGGACGGTGGCGGTCTTCGCCCAAGGTCCGGTCGGGCTGTGCGCCACGGCCAGCGCGCGGCTGCTGGGTGCCGGGCTGGTCATCGCCGTTGACTCCAAGCCGGACCGCAAGGAACTCGCCAAAACGATGGGCGCCGATATTGTAGTCGATCCGACCGAAGGGGATGCGGTCGAGCAGATTATGCAGCTCACGAACGGCCTCGGCGTCGATTCCGCCATTGAGGCGCTGGGCTCTCCGACTACCTTTGAGAACTGTGTGAAAGCGACCAAGCCGGGCGGAGTGATATCGAACATCGGCTATCATGGGGAGGCCGGCGATGCGCTGAGTATCCCGCTGCCGGATTTCGGTCTGGGTATGGGCGACAAGAAAATTCACACGGCGCTGTGTCCGGGCGGGCGGGAACAGGTCACGCGGCTGTTGCGGCTGATTCAGAACGGGCGTATTGACCCCACGCCGCTAACCACCCATCGGTTTCCCTTTACGGAGGTCGAGACAGCATTCACTATGATGACGACCAAGGCGGATAATATCGTCAAGCCGCTCATTACGTTTTAGGGGTAGGTGAAGAGTGAGGAGCGAGGAACCCACCCCGGCCCTTTGGGCCACCCCTCCAAGGAGGGGATTGCATAGGGGAAAGCGCAACCACAGGGGGTGGCCCCTACAGATTTCGTTCCCTCCCCCCTGGAGGGAGAGGGCTAGGGTGAAGGGGGTTTCCTCCCTCTTCCTCTCCACCTGCCTGTTGCTGTTGTGTCTCTTCTCAGGCCCAGTGGTTTTCGCTCAGGACGACCTCCAAACCGGAATCCAACTCTTTGAGGCCGGCCAGTTGGCCGAAGCGCGTCAATTTTTTGAGGCCCTGCACCAACAGCAGCCGGCCAACACGAGCGCGCCCTTTTATTTGGGACGGATTGCCTATGCAGAGAAAAACTATGAGCAGGCCATCCCCTGGTTCAAGAAGGCTGTGGACGGCGAACAATGCAATGCCGACTACCATATGTGGCTGGGACGCGCCTACGGACGTCACGCCGAGCAGATGAGCTCGTTCCGCGTGGCCCGCAGGGTCTCTCTCGTCAAGCGCGTCCGTACTCACTTTGAAAAAGCGGTCGGCTGCGACCCCACCCACGTGGCGGCCCACTGGGACCTGATGGAGTACTATGTGAGGGTCCCACGTCTCCTGGGCGGCAGCCGAAAAAAAGCCGAGGAACAGGTCACCATCATCACCCGCCTCGATCCCGCCGAGGGTCAAAAAGCACGGCAGTTTATTGCCGAAATGGACTAATGGTTACTCAGCAGTCAGCCGTCCTTTGCTCGCTCACTCCAACCTCATCGGGTAAGATACGTCTGAATGCGCCTCTCCTGGAATGAAATCCGTGTTCGCGCCGTCGCGTTTGCCGAGGAGTGGCAGGACGCGGCCTATGAGAAAGGCGAGACGCAGAGCTTCTATAACGACTTCTTCAATATCTTCGGTGTCAAGCGACGCACTGTTGCGCGCTATGAGGAGCACGTCAAACGCCTCGACAACTCGTCCGGCTTTATCGATCTGTTCTGGCCCGGTGTTCTCCTAGTTGAACAAAAGAGCGCTGGCCGTGACCTGACCAAAGCCTACGGGCAAGCCGGCGACTATTTCGACGCCCTGCCCGAGCAAGAACGCCCACGCTACATCCTGGTCAGCGACTTTCAGACCTTTGAGATGTATGATCTGGACGAGCGGGAGCGCACGTTTTTCGCCCTGGCTGACTTGCCTCAGCAGGTGGAGAAGTTCGGTTTTATCCTGGGCGTACAAAAGCGCACGTTTAAGGATCAGGACCCGGTCAACATTCAGGCGTCCGAGCTCATGGGCGACCTGCACGACGCGCTCCAACAGTCCGGCTACACCGGCCACGACCTTGAACGCTTGCTCGTCCGTACCGTGTTCTGCCTGTTTGCCGACGATACCGGCATTTTCGAGCCACGCGACATCTTTCTTGATTTCCTCGAAACGCGCACCCGTGAGGACGGCTCGGACCTGGGCCTCTGGCTCTCGCGGCTCTTTCAAGTGCTCGATACGCCGGAGGACACACGCCAAAAGGCGCTGGACGAAGACCTGTCCATCGCCTCGAAGGTTGGTGTTCGGGTAGGTACCCTGGAGTACACGCCTAACCTCCTGAAGCAAAGCGGATTGCTTATTTACCGTTACCAACTCGAATCGCTGGTATACAGCGTAGGGCAGAACGAAGTAGAGGTCGATATCGCGTGGCGGACGCGTCTTTGTGTCTTTGCCCCACGATCCGATTAGGAAGCTGTTGGCCAAGTCGGAGACGCCATAGTAATTGCGGTTAAGGGCTTTGCGTACGCCAACATGGTGATCCGTCCCCTCACTAATCTGGTCGTCCGTAAGATGCAAATTGCGGTGGAATGTTCGAAATCGCTCTGTGACGCCGGCCCACATGATGAGACCTGTCTCTTAGTGTTTCTTATCTCGCGGTGGATTCGGGTCCCGACCCGGCGCAACGGTATCCGAATCGCGCCACCGTCCGTCTCGACCTTGGATTCTGACCTCGCCACCGCCAAGTCTGCGCGCCGTATCCTTGGCGGACTTCTCGGCGTCACTCTGCTTGCCGTGTACGCTTTCCGGTCTAGGGGAACCGCCCTTCCTTACCGCCTAGCCCTTATCATTTTTGACCACGTATCGATCGTTCTTCGCCATAGTAGACCCCCAGTATAGTTTTCAAGTTGATAAATTTTACAAAAATGATAACTAAAGGTTAGCTCCATGTCAAGAGTAAGGAGGGAAACAACGATGAAAGGTGAGGCGACCATCGCTGCAAATGTCGCCCGGCTACGGCTGGACCGACGATTGACCCAGGAGGCCCTCGCTACGAAGGCTGGGCTCTCACGTGTAGCGCTTGGAAAGATTGAGCGAGGATCAGTCGTCCCTAAAGCACAGACCCTTGACGCTTTGGCAAAGGCGCTCGCCGTTCCGGTCGGAGAACTGGTTACTCCCGTCCGGCCTCTCGAAAGCGTGCGATTCCGAGCTCGGACGCAGGTCCATGCCCGTGAGCAGATTCTGGCCGAGGTCTCGAAGTGGCTGGACGCCTATGCAGGGCTTGAAGCCAACCTTGACGAGCGTCTTCCGTTCCGGTTCGAGGAGGGAATGTCCGTGAACCGCTATAGCAGCCCTGAAAAGACTGCGCAGGCCGCGCGTCAGGCAGTTAGGCTCGGGTCTGAGGAACCGGTGCGCGATATCTGTGGACTGCTTGAGGAGAACGGGGTGAAGCTCCTGCTCCTGGAGACGAATCGAGACTCGTTCTTCGGGTTGAGCGTGGGTTCCCGCGACCACGGCCCGGCAGTCGTTGTCAACACCTGGGATCGGATTTCAGTAGAGCGCTGGATATTCACCGCAGCGCACGAACTGGGTCACCTCCTACTTCACCAGGACGAATACCAGCGCGATGCCACTGACCTACCGACGGAGACAGAACGGGAAGCCGACGCCTTTGCCAGTGAATTTCTGATGCCGGAGGCAGCGTTCGCGGCCGAGTGGGATGAGACCTATGGTCACTCGCTTTTAGTACGTGTCCTTAAGGTCAAGCGCATCTTCCGCGTGAGCTATAAGACGGTGCTCTACCGGCTCGTGGAGTCAGGCCGTGAGACCTCGGACGTATGGCGTGCATTCCAGGGCCAGCACCGGGGGCACTTCGGCAAGACGCTTCGCAAAACCGACGAACCCGAGGCGCTCCATAAGAGCGAGTTCGCATGGAACTGGAGCCGCTCAGGGGAACCGGCGGGTCTCTCTGAACACGACTTTGTTGAGGACCGTCTGTCGCGGCTCGTGCGCCGGGCGCTCGAAGAGGAACACATCTCACTCGGGCGTGCCGCTGAGATATTAAGGCTTACTCGGGACGAGATGAGGCAGAAAGCGCGCGAGTGGGTAGGATAGATGCCGACTACGCCGCCTGTACTTCTTGCCGATGCAGACGTACTCATCGACTACCGCGAGTCCGAATTAGCGATCCTCAATCTTGTGGTTCAGCACCTAGGGCAAGTGGCCGTTGTACCGTCCGTGCTTGAGGAGGTACGGGGCGTCACGGCAGCACAGTGCGCACGTCTTGGCATTGAAGTCATCGAAGTCTCAACGGCTCTGATGCTCCAAGCCACGCAGGTCGAGTCAAGTGTCTCGTTCAACGACCGTCTCTGTCTGGTCGTTTGTCGCGAAGAGGGATGGACGTGTGTGACGAACGACGGCGCACTGCGGCGGCTCTGCGAACGCCACGGCGTTGAGACACGTTTCGGCCTTGGCCTCATGGTGGACTTGGTCGCCGCTGGGGCCCTCACGCGGCGGCGGGCTATGGCGGTCGCACGTCGGATGCAGGCTTCAAACCCGCTCCACATTAACAATCGAGTGCTGACTCGCTTCTTGGACGCGCTGTACAACCGGGTCCGGTGACTGAGAAGGTCAACAGGCGAGAACCTACTCCCCATCCCCAGCCAGGATGCGCCCCTGAAAGCGGCGGATGAGGTCGCGGGCAATTTGGCCGGAGTGGTGCATTGCGGCCAGCCCTTCGACAATGACCTGTTCGATCTCTTCGGTGCGGACCGTGTCGTGAGATGCGGGCTTTTCTTCGGTTGGGCCAATGACCAGTTGGGCGGGAATGCGCTCTTTTGACCGTCTGAATTTATCAGCAATGGCGCGCAGTTGCGTCAGGGTGTCGACCTCGGCTTTAATGCTCACCCGACACGGTTTGTCTTCGTTTTCAATAGTCACCCTGACAATTTTCAAGCCCACGCGTTCCGCCATGTCCGCCATCCCTTATGAAGTCTCGGCCTCGGTCGGCCTTTCATACACCCGAATCGGGATAATACGCAGACAGGTGGGACAGGGAATGTCTTTGATTACCGGGAAGGAGAGATAGGTCTCAGTAATCTGTTTGAGTTGGATTTGCAGTTCCTTTTCACAACACGCTTGGAGTGCATCGGCCATGCCTTGTGCACTAGCCAACCGGCCTGAGGAAGTCAAGGACGCAGCGTTTCGGACGCTGTCTAGGGCTTCTTTTTGATGGTCGTCCCGGAACGTTTGCGCATCACGTCCGAGACCCGCTGGGTCTCACTCATATCGCCCATCGTCAGCGCCTGTCTGAACTGGGCGGACAGCATCCTCATGAGCGCGGCCTCCTGCGGGTCGAGCCCGTCGGCCAACTGCGATAGGGTGTCCATTGCCGTTCCGATTTTTGAAGTAGCCTTGGGCACATCGCCGGCGGCGCGAGCGGCAACCGCCTCCTGGAGCAGTTTTTGGACTGCGTATAAGCCTGGCTTGGATTGCGGACCCAGCACGATTTCCAATTCCGGCAGCCGGGTCAACAGGGCGTTTAAGGACTCTGGATACGAATGCTCGTGTGCCATATAGTACCAAGCGTCTTTAATTGTTGGGCGAAAGTCAAGTCAGCACGAAGCGGACGACACGGTAGCATGCCAATGAACGCAAATCTTTCGACCTATGCAGCCCGCCGGCAGGCGTTTCTGAAACAGATGGGCGATGGGGTGGCCCTCTTTCCGGCCGCTCCCACTTGCATTCGCTCCCAGGATGTTGAGTATCGCTATCGCCAGGACAACGACCTGTACTACCTGACCGGTTTTCCAGAACCGGAATCCCTGTGCCTGCTTTCGCCCAATCACGACAAGGAACAGTTCATCCTGTTTGTCCGGCCGCGCGACAAGGAAAAAGAGACCTGGACAGGAAAACGGTTCGGCGTGGAGGGCGCGCAGGAACACTTTGGCGTGGATGCGGCCTATACGATCGATCAGCTCGACAAGGTGTTACCCGAACACCTGCTCACCGCAGAAAAAATCTACTACGGCCTTGGCCGTGACGAACGCCTCAACGCAAAGATTTTGGACTTTGTGAATCAGGGCCGGCTGCAACGCCCGCGCATCGGACATGGTCCGGTCTCGCTTGTTGATCCCGGCGACTTGCTGCACGAAATGCGGCTGTTCAAAACACCGGAGGAAATCGACCTGATGCGCTGCGCGGTCAAGGCGTCTGCCGCGGCCCACTACGCGGCCCTGCACGAGACGCGGCCGGGCATGTACGAATACGAAATCGAAGCCCTGCTCGAATACCATTTCCGCCGCAACGGGGCGGACGGGCCGGCCTACCCATCCATTGTTGCCTCGGGCGCAAACGCCACGATCCTGCATTACATCTCCAACGATCAACAAATGCAAGACGACGATCTTTTGCTGATTGACGCCGGTTCGGAGTACGCCTGCTATTGCTCGGATGTGACACGCACGTTTCCGGTTGGTCGCGCGTTCTCGGCTCAGCAGAAAGAAATCTACAGCCTAGTTCTGACCGCGCAAAAACATGCGATTGCCATGATCCGGCCCGGCGTGGGCTTTGACGACGTGCACCAACGTGCCACGGAAATACTGATTGACGGGCTACGTGATCTCGGCCTGCTCTCCGGCAGCACGGAGGACATTCTTGAGAAGGGCGACTATCGCCAGTTCTATATGCACCGCACGAGCCACTGGCTGGGCATGGATGTCCACGATGTAGGTAAATATAGAGTTGGTGAAGAATCCCGGACGCTCAACCCTGGGATGGTCCTGACGGTTGAACCCGGCCTGTATATCGCCGCAGATGCCGATGCACCAGCCGCCTACCAAGGTATCGGGGTCCGCATCGAGGACGATGTTCTCGTGACAGCCGACGGCCACGACGTGCTGACCAGTACAATCCCGAAAGAACTCGACGATATCGAAGCCGCCCGACGGGAGGCATAAGAAAAGTCCCAAAATCCGGGGCTCCGTCCGTCCTCAGCCGGTCGGGCGCTGGGCGTGGGCGTTCAGGTAGTCGAAGATGATACGACGCTCGGTTTCGGATAAAGACGGACGACCGAGGCGCAGAAACTCCGTATCCATACGTGCCAGCATGAACTGCCACATCTCCGGTGTGAGCAGGCCGGGATGATACAAACGGTGACAGCCGGAGCAGCGTTGGCGGTAGAGCTGCGCGCCCGCTGAGTCGGGCTCGGGCAGAGCTGATTCACACGCTGTTAGACTGGCGCACAGTAGCCCCAGGATCGCACTCCGCAGCCCCCACGCCATTCCGGCCTCACACCCGAAACGGCTCGCGGCAGACCGCTACCTGGCCGGGGATGTCCTCAATCAAAACCTCGATCGTCTCAATGCTGTTCCCACGGGCTTCCGCCAGACGGGTACGCAGCCGCGCAATCAGATACTGGGCAATCTCTTCCGATGAAGAGTGTCTGATAGGCAGCAGGCGGACGTCCTGCCGCGGGAAGCTGAACTGGGTGCCATCTTCACACTCCACCCGAACGGTCTCGGTATCCGCGGTAATGCGCAGGCAGTCGCTGTGTTCAGGCAGCAGGGTAGTAAAGTGCAGTTGCTGGCACTCTTCTTCAGCGATCTTTTTCAGCACCAGAAAATCCACGACATAGCCGTCCGGTCCAACCGGTCCGCTCACCTTCACTTCAGCCTGATAGGTGTGACCGTGTAACGGTTCTCGGAAGCCTTTGAAGGCAATGAAATGCGCTGCGGTAAAACATAACTGTTCCTTGCCGATTGACACCGAGAAGATACTCATCTGTCTGTCCTCTTAACTGTCGAACCCCTCAAGAAAGCCTCTCAGTCCACTGCGGTGCAGCGCCGCTTCAGGGCTGCCGAACGCCTGTGTATACTGTTCCGGTTTCAAGCCTGTCGTCTGGAGAAAACACGCGACTTCTTCGGCCAGTACAGGTCGGATACGTTGAGACAGCATTTCTGCCAGGTCGCGATTATCCCCCACACTCGCCAGGAAATCCCGTACGTTGATTCCATGTGCTCCGCCTAGCAGACACGAGAGAAAATAGGCCGTCTGATCCTCATTCGGCTTGCGCCGCCAAGTCTCGGTCGTATTCAGGATGGTGTTGATACCTGTCTGTTGGCGAATGGAGACAACGTCCGGCGTGCCGGTTCCGAGCGACCCAGGCGCGAGAAAAATCAAGGCATAGCCTGCTTCAGCTAGTCGAACCGGGTGGGGGATGTAATGGGGTGAGGTATAGCCCGTTATCAGGAAAAGCTGACGCCGGTAGGCCCCGAGATCATGCGCCTGCTCGACCGCCAACTGCCACAGCCACTCAGCCACCCCAAGATCGTGTTTTCGTGCCTTCTCGACCAGGGTCAGCAGAGCTTCCGGCCGATACCCTTCTCGTTTGACCAGCCGACCACAGTCTTCCAGCGAGACACTCAGCCCCAGGGCTTCGACCCTTCCGTCAGGCGCGGTTTGCGGCGAAACGACAGCGCCTTTCAATGCGGGCTGCTCAAGCTCCAGGTCGGTGGCAAAGCGGTCGCCGTATTTGGAGAGTTTGGCAAAACCTCGGCGGCAGTTATCCAAGGCCACAATGTAGGCCGTCCGCATCTGAAACGTGCCGGAAAACGACAGGCCCCGACCGCTCATCAACGAACCATGACCGATAACGGTGACTTCCATGCTTCTCCTACCCTAGCGAGTCCCAACAGGTCGGAAAAGTCGGGCTGCGGTAGATGTATCTTTCTCGTCTTCTTTGGTGGGAGAAAACTCATGCACAGTGATGTCTGAGCCTTCGCCCTTGCGGATCGCGTCCCAATCATGGTCGGGCAGGATGAGGAGTTCCGGAACGAGGTCCTTAAATTTCTTGAGACGCCAGATTTTCTCCCACCACAACTCGCGCTGAAAGGCCAGACCGGGCAGCCAGGCATAGCGCGCTTGGCTGTGTGTCCAGGCCAGATTGCCACACAGGAGAACGGGCCGCTCGGGCAGACGAACAAGGGCGGCCAGCCCGCCAGCGGTTGTGCCGGTCACATCAATCAGCTCGATACTGCCATCCCCAAAGAGGTCATGGCTCCTGGCAAAAGTCCCAAGAGGCGTAGCAGTGGAAAAATCAACAAATTGCCATTTCTCAACTTGATCAATTTCATCCGCCATATACAGGCCGAGCGTGCTGCTGCTCAGCGCGGCAGCGTGTTCCTCGCGCGTCACCACAGCAGCCGCTTGAGACAGGCTCTCCAACTCGCCGGTATGGTCGAGCCGCAGATCGGGCAGAATCACAAATTTCACCCTTTCCTCTGAGAGTCGGGCGGTCTTGAGCTGGGAGAGAATATTCTGACCGGGCTGCATGTCGACCTGGCCAAAGACCGAGCGGACTGGTCCTAAGTAACGCGGCGCATCGTCCGCCAGCCTCCGGTTCAACCCGGTGCCAACCAGGACCAGACCCTGCTTGGGATGCTCGATGCCAAACACCAGGATATTGAGGGTGTGTTGCTGCGGGAGACTGCCGTCTCGGTAGACGATCCGGCTGGACACCGCTATCGAGCCCGTATGAAAGACGTGCAGCTTCGTCCCACTCACGCCTCGGTACCGTTCCGGCCAATTGTGCAGAACCGGCTCAATATAAGGCAGTCGGAGCGGCTCTTCACAGGCCACACCCAATATCAATACACAAGTGACGAGCAAGCGAATAATAGAGACGAAGGACAGCATCATCATGAGGTCGGGGCTGAGGACCTTTCGGCCAGCAGGGTCTCAAACCTGGGCTATCCACTAGCACTAGCAGTTCGCACGCAGTCTTGCACCTCCGTGAAATCAGGAGAGGCCGCCGCTCTCACAAGGGGAGTTTTCGCCTTCCCTTATGAGTTGACCTGGGAAGGGCTCTCAACTATGGTGTGAGCGCCTTTTTCAAGGAGTACGGGGACTAAGGACTCTCGCATGGACTGGCCACCAGGCACCGAGGAGCGAAGTGCACTCACTGAGGTCGAAGCGAGACTGCACAAGCTTCAGGCGCGTTTTAACCTCTATACCGCCCAACACCGCTTCTACGGTATTGGGACGGTGTTCGCCCTCGGATTTGCGCTTTTTACTTTTCTGGCCTTCTCACTCTCTTCGTTCTGGTTCACCCTGGCAGCCTGGCCGCTTCTCGCCCTGGCCGGTTATGTCTGTTTTCGGTTTCTCCGTCAGGGGGTAGCGGACTGGACCAATCTGCACACCGCCGCCCGTCGGGTCGACCTCCAGGCTGGGCTCAAACAACGTCTGTCAACGCTGACATCCCAGATTCTGGCGAATCGCGCCAAAGGACCTCCGGCTTCCCGTTTATGGACCTATCTTCTCCGCGATAATCTGGACCGGTTGTCACTGTGGGAGGTCAAAAAGGTCGCGCCACGGCGTATACCCTGGAGCGTCCTACCTTTTCTTGCCGCCCTGGTGTTCGCCTTCCTGGTGGCCTCCGTCCCGTTGCTGTCACCCGCGTCCGAACCCGAACCCTTCTCACTGACCAATCTTGAGCTTATTTCTTCCGAGTTGCCCGAACGCACAGGCCAGTTGGTGGACAAACGTCTGTCCACACGACCGGAAGACTTCATCGCCCGGCCACTGGACCCGCTCCCTGTTGGTGAGACGTTGTCTGAACAAGCGGACAGCCAGATAAGTTTGCAGGATCACGCAGCGGACGAAGAAGGTCTGGGACAAGAACTCCTGGACTTGGCATCGCTACCTGAAGACCTCCAGCAAGCTCTGCGGACGGCGTTGCAAGGGCTCCAAGAGTCTCAGTCATCTCTTGACGAACAGAACGCTGCCGAGGGACGTCATCTCCTCAACGAGGAACAAACGCAGGATATACACGCTGAGCAGCAGGCGGGAGATGCCAGCCAGCAGGCTCTTGGTGAGGGCCAGACCGGGCAGGGTGCCGAGCGAACTGTACCGGGTAGTCAGCAAGCTCCCGAACAGGGCAGCGGTCTCCAAAAGCTCAAACAGGCGCGTCTTGATCGACGGAAAGCGGTGGGAGCCTTTCAGTCCGCCAACCCTCAGCTTCCCCGTCGGGGAGGTCAGGCCGGTCGGGGTGGTATGGGGGCGGGGTCTGGCACAGACCGACGCTTATACGGCAACGAGGCCAATCTTGAGGGTACGCCGCAGACCTTCAGCCTGTCTCTTGATGCCAGTTTTGAGAAGAGCCATACCGGTCACGAGATTGTCAAAGATGAGGGTGGCGGGGTGATTATCAAGTCCACCAGTCAGCTCAGCGCAAACCAAGCTTTGGACGATGCCATCCGGAATGCTCAGATTCCACCTGAATATGAGGACATTGTGAAGCAGCTATTTTCTCGGGGGACGGTGCAGTGAGTGAGACATCAAAAGGAGTCAGCGTATCAACATCTCAGGATGTATTGGAGGATACGCTGACTCCTTCAACAGAGCTTGTTCTTGAATTTCAGGAGACCTTTCAACGGATTCAGTCCGAACTGGCCAAGGTCATTATCGGCCATGAGGAGTTGATCCAAAATATTCTCATCGCCTTTTTTGCCGGCGGCCATGTGCTGATTGAGGGCGTCCCAGGCACGGGCAAAACGCTCTTGGTCCGTTCGCTCGCCCGCGTTCTGAATCTCAGCTTTAGTCGGATTCAGTTCACCGTGGACCTGATGCCCGCAGACGTGACCGGCACTCGCATGGTCGTGGATCAAGACGACGGCCGGCGCGATTTCGTCTTTGTTGAAGGGCCAATTTTTTCTCACGTGCTGCTCGCGGATGAGATCAACCGCTCCACTCCCAAAACTCAGGCCGCGCTGCTCGAAGCCATGGCCGAACTCCAAGTCACGGTGGCTGGCACAACCTACCAACTGCACCCGCCCTTTTTCGTGCTGGCAACGCTCAACCCGATCGAAATGGAGGGCACCTATCCACTACCCGAAGCCCAGCTTGACCGCTTCTTTTTTAAGGTCCGCCTGACCTATCCCACCCATCACGAGGTCCGGCGTATCATCAGCTCAACGACCACGACCGCTGAACCGGATATTCAGCCCGTCTTTTCTGAAGCAGAAGCCGCCGAAAAAATTATGGCGTTTCGGCATCTGGTCCGCGATGTTCTGGTTGCTCCCAATATCGAAGAGTATATCGCGGCCCTGATTCATGCCACGCTGCCGGCGGACGCGCTGTATATGAATCAGACCGATACGGCCGCAGTGACATTGCCAAAAGACGACCTGGTGAGCCGCTATGTCAATTTTGGCTCCAGTCCGCGGGGTGGCCAGACCCTGATGCTAGGCGCGAAAGTCGCCGCCCTGCTCGATGGGCGGGCCAATGTCAGTTACGACGACGTTGACCAGGTTATGCTGCCGGCCCTCAATCATCGGCTGGTACTCAATTTTGCCGCCGAAGCAGAAAATATCGACCCGGCCTCGATCATTGAGCGTATTCTGCAGTCCGCCAAAAAAATCCAACGATAGGAATAGGGCCGCGCGTGAGTCTGACCGATCCCGCCTTTTTTAAGCAGCTTGACCGTCTGCGTATGCGTGTCCGCGCGGCGCGCGGCCATCGTCCTGGGGAGACATCCATTCCGCGTACGAGCCAAGCCTGGGGCGTAGAATTCGAGTCCTACAAAGACTATTCGCCTGGGGATGATTTTCGCTATTTGGACTGGAATGCCGCCGGGCGGCTCGACCAACTGGTGGTCAAGACGTTTACGGCGGAGCGGGAAATCCCGTTTCATCTCATTCTCGACACCAGCGCGTCGATGGGCGCTCCTGTCGTAGACGAGAAATTTACCCATGCCGTAGACCTAGTCACGGCGCTGAGTTATATCGTGCTCTCCAGTAATAATACGCTCCGGATTGCTGCCCTATCCACGCCTCCGCACCCCTTTCTGGCGACGCCCTTCTTACGTCATCGCAACCGTTTTCTTCGCGTCTCCCCTTTTTTGGAGACGCTGACACCGAGCGGGAAGACCTATCTCAGGGAGTCTGTTCAGTCGTATATTCGGCAGACCAGAGAGCCCGGTGTGGTCATCCTAGTTTCGGACTTTCTGACCCGACCCGCACAGTATGAAGCCGCCCTGCTCTTTCTGATCGCGCGTGGCTATGAAGTCAAAGCCATTCAGGTACTGGGCGAGAGCGAGCTTCGCCCGGAACGTCTTTTTCGGCGCGGCAAGCTCTACGACGTCGAAGAGCAGACCGAGCGCTGGGTCACCCTCAGCCGGGCCAACCTTGAGAAATATCATCACGCCCTATCGAGCCATTGTGACGCGCTCCAACAGTTCTGTCATAGACATCGGGTGCTCTATACTCGTCTCTCCAGCGCGCAACCCATCACCGAGACGGTAACGGAGACCCTCGCCCAGGTGGGGCTCGTCACCCCTCACTGAGCATCTTCTGCGGCGTATGGGCATCCTCAATCCAGCGGCCTTACCGTTCGTTTCCCTGCTTGGCGTTCTGATCCTGATCTATCTGCGCCAGCGGACTCGCACCCGCATTGAAGTCCCCAGCCTCCTGTTCTGGACAGACGTTCCAGAAGATCGCGTGCGGTCCAGACGCTTCCGACCCGACCTCCTCTTTCTCCTTCAGGTCCTGCTCCTCCTTTTGCTGATTGGGGGATTGCTGCATCCATACTGGTCGCGCACAGTAACCGAAACGCGCGGAGACCGGCAGATTCTCGTCTTCGATCTGTCGGCGAGCATGCAGGCGCGCGAAAACGGTGTGCGCCGCTTTGATCTGGCTCTGGACCAGGCCAAAGATGTGCTCCACGATCTGGCACCTCTTGACGAAGTCATGCTCATCGGTATTGCGGCCCGGCCCCAGGTCATCAGCGGTTTTACGACAGATCATCGTCTGGTATTGCATCGCCTCGAGAGCCTCCGGCCGCAGGATACGGGCACCCAGTTGGAACTGGGCATCGAACTCGCCCTCGTCCAGCGTGACCGAGCCGGACGGCAAGCCCAGATTCATGTTTTTACTGATTTGCCGGCCAACCAGTTGAGCCTGTCAGAGACACAGCAACAGGTATTGACCTATCATCGCGTGGGTGAGACCGACGACAATATGGCGTTGGCCTCGGTCCACGTCTACCAGAATCCCTTCCAGGACTACTCCCAGGCCCAAGCCTATATCCTCGTTCGTAATTACGCCAATCGCACAAAAACTGCGACGTTGCGCATCGAACTCAACGGCCAGGCAGTCTTTCAAGAAGTGTTCAGCCTCTCGGCCAATAACACCCGCTCGTTCTCTTTAGGAGGTTTTACCGGGCCGGGGCAGCTTGCCGTGCATCTTGAGTCCGAGGATGCCTTAGCCGTCGATAATCACGCCCTGAACTGGGTGGCTGAACGCCGCTCAACGCAATTGGTTCTGGTCTCTCCGGCTACTCACCTGCACCAGGAGCTCCAGCAGCTCAGTCAGGCGTTACCCGGTGTGACCCTGCGTAGCACCAGGCCCGAGGACTTCTCGCCCACTCAGGTGGGCGAACAGGATGTGGTCCTTTTTCACCAATTTGTTCCCGACGAGGCTGTTCCCGCCAATAGCCTCTATATCTTTCCACCAGTTGAAAATTCGCTTTTTCCCGTGCTGACCGAGGCTGCGGACCTGACGATTCTGGACTGGAACGACGAGCACGAAATTTTGCACAATCTGCAATATGTTGAGGCCCTGCCGTTTAGACAGGCCCGTATTCTCGCCCTCCCCTCCTGGGCTCAGGTGCTGATCTCCTCAAAGACCAGCCACGGCGAGATCCCGCTTGCTCTGACGGGGGAGAGGGATGGCCATCGTATTGTCTGTTTAGCCTTTGATATCGGTGCGGGGAATCTGACCGACTCGGACAATCTGACCCTGCTCGTCCTCTTTCTCAATGCCCTGCGCTGGCTACGTCCGCCCAACCCGCTCGATCCTCACCTGTTGCCCGCCGGGGACGTGTTCTTTCTCCCTACGGATGCTCCCCTTGACGGCGCACGCCTCTCCACGCCTCAAGCCGAAGTGCAGGTCCTTGAAGCCGACACCGTGCCGCTCGATCGGGCGGGCATCTATCGGATTGAGGCTGATACCTATCGTGCGGAGCTGTACGCCAATCTCTTTGACGAAGCCGAGTCCAACATTGGCCGACAGATTGCGAACGAGATAGCACCATCCGTTTCGTCGGGAGTCCGTACTTCACCCGAAGCCGTACAGCGCGAAATTCCGGTCGAATTTGGCCAGAGTCTGTACTGGCTGGCCGCGTTTCTGCTCTTTGGTGAGTGGCTCTACGCCTTATGGCGCTCTCCGCTGGAGGGTGTGTCATGACCGCGGAGATTTTTGGCCAGGCGTACACGATTCTGTCGCCGAAGTTCTTATGGCTTCTGCTGCTGTTGCCCCTGCTGTGGCTGCCGTTACGCGGCCGCTCTCAGCGGCGTGTACTCCTGGGCGCGACGATACTGAGAACGATGGCCGCTCTCCTGATTATCCTGGCCCTGGCGGATCTGAGCCATCAGACTATTCTGTCCGATCAGCGCCTAGCCGTTGTGGCGGCTGTCGATACCTCAGACAGCATTGTCACAGAAGCCCGAACCTGGATGCAGACCTATCTGGAACAGCTCAAAGAAGCGCTCTCGGCACAAGATGAACTCGCCATTCTCTCGTTTGCAACGGATACCCAGCTCGTTCTCGCTCCCGGTCCGGCGTCCCAGGCGGTCCTGCCCGAGTCACTGCCGTCGTCTGACCGCGCAACCAGTACCAATATCGCGCAAGCGCTTGAACGCTCCTTTGCCCTGTATCCCGAGGGAGCGGAGAAACGCCTCCTCCTCCTGACCGACGGCAATGAGACAACGGGCATGGCCCGCCAGACCGTCGCTGCAGCCCGTCAAATGGGCATTGCCATTTATCCGGTCATTCCCCCCAGCGGCCAACAGGCGGAAGTCTCCCTGGAAAAATTTGTGGTTCCACCGCTGACTCGTGAGGGCAGCGTTTTTGATATGCGCCTCGTTGTCCGTAACGGCCATGGCCAGCCGGTTCCGGGTAGGGCGGACGTTTATGCCGACGATCAGCTCCTGACCCGTCAGGTGGTGAGTCTGGAGCCCGGCCTGTCGGTTCTGGAAATCCCCGCTCAAATCCTCCAGCGCGGGAACTATCTGCTACGAGCCGAGGTGCAGACGGACGTTGATACGATCGCCGGGAACAACAGCCAGAGCACAAGCCTGGCTGTTGCCGGGAAAACGCGCGCCCTGGTCATTACCGACAACCCCAGGACCCACCTAGCCCGCGCCCTGCACCTCAAGGAAGTGGATATTGAGTTTCGACGCCCCGAGGGTCTGCCAACCGGTCTGACCCAGCTGCTCGACTATAACAGCGTGGTCTTTGACGACATCGGCCGTAAAGACGTGACACAGCGCCAGATGACCGCCATTGAACGCTATGTCCGCGACTTTGGGGGGGGCTTTCTCATGGCCGGCGGGGCGCGAACGTTTGGAACGCTCGACTATCAAAACTCCGCCATAGAACGGCTCTTACCGGTCTCCTTTCACGAGCAGCGTCCGCAGAAAAAGAAGCGGATTCCGATCGCTCTCTTCTTGCTGATCGACCGCTCGAACAGCATGGGCTATAACAGCCACGTACGCGGCCTGCACGACGGCCAAAAGATGGAGTATGCGCAGAAGGCGGCCATCGCCGTCCTGGGCCAGCTCAAAAATACCGATTTGGCGGGCGCCATTGCCTTTGACTCAGAGGCCTATGCCCTGTCTGCATTAAAGCGGCTGTCACAGAATCGCTCGACGCTGCGGAGTCGCATCGGGCGTCTCCGATATGGCGGCGGAACGGATTTCTATAATGCCCTGGAAGCCGCAGCCGACCAATTAAGTCGGAGTCGACGGTCCATTCGGCATATTATTCTCCTCACGGATGGCGATACCAACCGCAGTCCGACCGATCATTATCCATTGATTAAAACCATTGCCCAGCGCCAGATCTCGATTACGACCATTCGGATTGGGAGCGATACCGTCAACCTACAACTCCTGTCGTATATGTCTGAGAAAACGGGTGGGCGCTTCTACCATGTTGAAGACGCCACCATGCTGCCCCAACTCTTGGTGCGAGACACCCGTCAGACCCTGCGCCAGCAAGGTCAGGAAGACGAGGGCCCCAAGGATATCGTCCCCCAGGTCGGCGTCCGGGGGCAGATTTTACGCGGCCTGTCCGACTTCCCGGCCCTGGACGAATATATGCTGACCAAGCCCAAGAAGCGGGCGAACGTTCAGCTCTATACCGACGTCCACGGCGAACAGGACCCGCTCCTGGCCACCTGGCAGTACGGTCTGGGTAAGGTGGTCGTTGCGCCGTTTGACCCAAGCGGCGCCGGCTCAGGGGACTGGATACGCTGGGAACGCTTCGGGAAATTCTGGTCTCAGGCGGTTCGCTGGGCCATGCGGAATGAAACACCGCTGGATTATCGACTGAGCGCGACCAAGCGCGGCGAACGCACGATCCTCCGGGTCGAATCCTTTGACAATACGGAGGACAGTATCCTCCAGGCCCGCCTGGCCAGCGGAACCCGAAGCGAGACCCTGACCCTCATGCCGGTCGCCCCGCGTATCTCCGAAGCCGTCCTGCCCGCCCGCTATACGGGCAACGTTCCCGTCACCATTGTCAAGCGCAGAGGCAATACCATTCTGAACCAGAGGAGCCAGACGGTTCTGGTTGGGCAAGAAGTGGACGGTGCGCTGAGGGAATATCGCCAGCAACAACCCAACCGGCCATTGCTGCACGCCCTGGCCGAAGGAACGGGCGGCAGCCTCAACCCGACGTTTGACGAACTCACCTCCCACATTCGGGGTGGCCAGAAAGTCCTCCTCCATCCACTCGAAAACACCCTTATTATCATCGCTCTTTTCTTCCTCCTGGCCGACATCGCCCTGCGTGTTTTGTTCGGGCCGCCGCCCGAGACCTCGCCGCTCTCATTTTCTTGATAAGAAACCATCCAGGGAAAGAATGCGCTTGCGGTGTGGTAGTGGCCGGAAAGTTTTCCAGTTATGTATAACCGTCGTGAGACCACAACCTAACGGAAACCGTCTATGCCGATTGCCAGAAACAATATGACTACGACCCCTGCGGTTCCGGGTCGCACCATTCAGGAAGCGCTTGGCATTGTCAGCGCCGAGTGTGTTTTGGGCATCAACGTCTTTCGGGATATGCTGGGCGGCCTGCGGGACTTTTTTGGAGGCCGCAGCGGCACCCACCAAAAAGCGCTGCGGGAAGCCAAGGAGACCTGCCTGGAAGAACTCGCGGAGCAGGCCACGCAGCTCGGTGCCGATGCGGTTGTCGGCGTCGATATGGACTACAGCGAAATTAGCGGCGGAGGAAAAGGCATGTTACTGCTGGTCGCAACTGGAACGGCAGTTCGGCTGAAATAACGACTGAGAGAGCCCCTGCCGAAACCCAAGAGAGAACCGTACTGGAAAAGATTGTACAGTGATCCACTTCCCGAATTTTCGTAGTGTGAAAGTGCCGAGCCCGTATATCCACGCGGTCTTGTACGCGAGCCTGATCGTGTTCGGAGCGTCCTGCTCCTGGCTGCCGTTTAGCAGAGGCTGCTGTGATGATGATCGCGACCTGGGTATTACCTATCTCCAGGAGCCGGGACAATTTCCAACCGCCACGCCAACGTATGGCCGCGCCCGTGATATTGACCCTGGGGCGGGAGAGACCATTACCAAGCCAGGCTTGCTCTCGAAGTATAATCCGTTCAAGGGCTTTATGGACGAGGACGAAGACGAGCCGGTCGCCTCAAGCGACGACGAGGGATTTTTTGGGAATTTATTCCCGTTTTGACTCCTGCCTTAGTGCAGCGGCTTCTCGCCAACGAGGACGAGGACACCGGAATACTGATGGACGATGGCCTGGCGCTGTACAGGGGCGATCTCGCAGCCGGTAAAAAACCCGATAACCGGCACATCGGCCAGGTATTGGTTGATGTAGGAAGAGTCGATATCGGGAATCCCATAGAGTCCGCTCCCACGTCCGACACAGTTGAAATACAGACCAAACGCCGGGCGGCTGTGCTGCCAGCTCTGGTCCTGCGCCTCCAGCTCACGTTTCAGGTCGGTCCGTGCGCCGTTCCCGTCGCGTAGAGTGAAGACCAGCTTCTGGCCTTCGACGATCTGGTCCGCCACCGCAATAATCCCACGCTCCGGATCAAAGCCCACGAGGTTCCGCACGATGTATTCGCCGGGAGCAATATGCTGGCGTTCGGCGTCGACCGGCAGGCCAACAAATACATAGGCCGCGGCACGGCGCAGGTCCTCGCGGAGTTGGGGGCTCACACGTTCGGCAAAGGCCTCAAACGCCGGTCGGCCGTCGAGCTCAAGGACGAGATTGTTGTGGGCTTTCGTGACGCGATAGACAGGACTCACCGGCTGGCAGGCCTGGGTGATGCCAATGGTATAGGTGAACTGACCGGTCAGTAGCGCCCCACTGACGGCGTCACTGCTGACCGTGTCTCCGCACAACTGGAAGGTCTCGCCAACACTCCCGTCCTCAGACGCTCCACCACCAACAAAAGGCACATCCGAGAGCCCACCTTCTGTAATTCCGTCAAAAAACGCATGGGAGTCAAAGTTATACGTATCGGGGAAGACAAGGGCGAGATTTTCGGGACCGAGGTGAGGAGTGACGCTGGACACGACCTCCTGGCCAACCGTCCGTGCCCGGCCGCGCAATTGGGGAACAAAGAAACGATGGGCGGACAGCGTGTCCGACCGCACAGCTAACACCGCAACACCCGGCGCGCGTTCCACTTCTCCAGCCGTGGTCAGCACGCCACCGGCACTACAGCCGACAACCTGACTGGCTTGCGTTTCAGTGCGAACCGTGCGCAGGACGCGCCCGTACCCGGCCCCGTGGTGGGCGGTGGCAAAGACCAGGGCAAAGTCAGCGCGGTCGCCACCCGCCTGACGCAAGGCCGCCCGGGTCGCCTCCCGCGTGGCCTGTTCGGTGTCGTGTTGTTTTGAGAGACCAACTCCAGCGCTGAGCATACGTGCTCCTCACAACCGGCCTAGTCCGGCTTCTTAAGGCCGAGCCGTTCGTAATATTTCTCCGGGACTTTGTCCGGGTCTTTATAGATAATAAAAGAACAATGCTCTTTTCCGAGGACGGCGGCCGGTTCGACCACGACAAAAGGTTTCCCGTTTTTTTCGATGTCAACCAACTCCATCGGCGGCTCGTGCGCACAGTACACGGGAAAGTCGGCACGGTTATAGGTCATCCGCTGCGGTTTTTCCACGGTATGAAAGGCGTCGGGTCCGTCGTATTTACCTTCGAGGACCATACGTCCGCCACTGCCGCAGGGACGCATCTGAATAACGACCTTTTCCTCATCCTCTTCAATGTGCATGGGTTGGAGATGACCCCGCAGGCCGGCAATGAACATTTTGATCTTCCTAGGCAGCTCTTGTGGGTCCTGCGGCATTTTTTCCAAATTCGGCAGCCACCAGGCTTTTACGCCGGCCATCATGATCTCTTCCAGCACCTCATCGCCAAAGCGTTTCCCCACCTCGCTCAGCGTCGCGGTTGTCCAGTTTCGGTAGAGGTCGTGCATCCCAAGGAATTCATTATACATGCGGTGCGCAATCTTCTTGGCCTGCTCCGCATCCCCGGCGTCAATGGCTTCCGTTAAACGGTCCACCGTTCGCTTTCCCATTTCACGGACTTCTTCTTCGGAAAAAAGGCGCTCACTCATACGATCCCCTCCTATCGTGACTAGGCCTGTTCCGGGATATATCCTAATCATCCACTCCATTGCAAAGCCCTGTGACCCTGGATACCGTACCCCCGACAATAGGCTGAAAGGAACGGACTGATTGTGGCTCGCGGAGGTGGGGGGCAAAGACAATTATTTGCGCGCACGGCCGACGTCAAACTGTCGCCGATTAAGGCGATGGAGCTGGCTGCCAGTCGGGTGCCGGACGTGGTCTCTCTGGCCCAAGGTATCCCCAGCTTTGATACGCCCGAACCGATCAAATCCTTTGTCCAGCAGAAAATCGCCGAGGGCGAGTGCGCCACTTACTCGCTGACTCCAGGCTTACCCCAACTGCGCGAGTGTATTGCCGAGTCGTTGCTGCGAGAAGGCATGCACTACGACCCGGACCAGGAGATTATTGTTTCCAGCGGCTCGATTGAGGCCATTGCCGCGACGCTGCTGACCCTCACCCGCCCTGGAGATGAGATCATTCTGCCCTCTCCTAGCTATGCCTCCTACCAGGAGGTCGTCCGCATCGCCGGTTGTACCCCGCGCTTCGCCCCGCTCCGCGAGGAGCGGAATTTTGCCTTTGACGAAGAGACGTTCGAGGCCTGTCTGTCGCCACACACGAGAGCGATCTTATACTGTAACCCGAACAATCCGACCGGGACGGTCTTCTCGGAAGCGGAAACGCGCGCCCTGATTGCGCTGGCCGAACGGCACAATCTCTTTCTGATTATTGATGAGGCCTATAAGGATTTTGTGTACACACCAGAAGCTTATTTCAGCCCGGCTCAGATCGCCGATGTCCGCCAGCGTATTGTGCGGATTTTTACCTTCTCCAAAGCCTATGGGATGACGGGCTGGCGGGTCGGCTACCTCCATTCCGATGCCCGGAACGTCCAGGAAATCCTCAAAGTGCACGACGCCCTGGTGACTTGCGCACCGGTTGTCTCACAATATGCTGCCCTGGCGGCGCTCGAATACGGACAGGAACATATCATCGCCTTTCGGCAGGCGTTTAAGCAGCGCCGTGACCTGACACTCACGCATCTCGATCAACTCTCCCACGTGTTTGACTACCAGAAACCCGAAGGCGCCTACTTTGTCTTTCCCCGGATGAAAGACGTGGTTGTCCACGCCCGCGACTCGTACGCCCTCGCCTACGACCTGCTGGAAAAAGCAAAAGTTGCCGTTGTCCCCGGCATGGCCTTTGGACCCAGCGGCGAGGCCCATATCCGACTGAACTTCGGGCGCAGGCCGGATGATATTACCGCCGCCTTCGAGCGTCTCAACGCGTACTTCAGTCCGGCAGTTGCGCATCGGGCCCAGCCCACTCAGCACCACGCACGCCGGCCTGTTGAGTCTGGCCCAAAGGACCCCAAAGGACCCAATAGACCCTATTCCTATCAGCGTCTGCGTGGCTTCGCCGTCCTGCTATTGCGAACACTTGCCCGCCTGAGGCTGTGGCGAAAAAATCCCCGTGTTATTGCTATCGCCGGCAGCCACGGTAAGACCGTTATCAAGCGCATTGTGGCCGAGATCTTAGCCCGGCAGTACCGGGTTCAGCCCAATCCGCGTTCCTACAATACCGATATTGGTCTGCCCCTTGCCATCCTCAACATTGAATTGGCTTCAGTCCGTTTGCGAGACCTCGCACGTGGCTTCGTCCGGGCGGTCTGGACCGCACTCTTCAATACCGAGGAGCCCGACATCCTTGTGCTCGAATTCGGCGTCCGTCACCGGGGCGATATGCAGCAATTGATCAGAACGGTGATCCCCGACATTGCCATCCTGACCACCCTGACGCCAAGTTATAGTACCGATGTCGAGGAGTTGCACACGCTCCAGGATGAAATACGGACGTTATGCCGCGCGGCCGGCTCCAGATGTCAGTTTGTGATCGATGGGGATGATCCCCTGCTCCAGGATATCATCGCGTCCTTACCCACACCGCCGCTGCTTCTGCACCGTTCTGCCTGGAGAGCAGAGGGGAGCGGTCTTCAGCTTCAGAGCCCCGTCCGGTGTTATCCGGTAACACGGGAAATCATTGGTGAGAATGAGCGCTTTTCGGTCCAGGCGGCCGTGGCCGTGGCCGAGCGCTGGACCAGTCTGTCCCCCGCCGAGATCCAGCGTTTCCTCAGTGAAAACATAGCCGTATACTAAAACCGGCTCGATTCCTACTTGCAATACAGGGCCGACTCGTATTATGCTCTATCCTTGTATGGACGACCCTCCATCTGATGACCCGTGGTCAGAGACCCAACTGCGGCTTCTCCGAGCCAGCCGGGAGGTGTGAAGCGCACGCATGGAGAGTCCCGTCCTCGGTCTGCTCATCACACTCCTGCTGGTCCTGGTCAACGCCTTTTTTGTCGCGGCAGAGTTTGCAATCGTCAAGGTTCGCGCGTCCCAGATCGAACTCCTGGTTCAGTCCGGCAGCCGAACGGCCAAGATGGGCCAGTATCTCATCTCCCACCTCGATGCCTCCTTGTCGACGATCCAACTTGGCATTACCCTGGCTTCTCTGGGATTGGGCTGGATCGGGGAGCCGATTGTGGCCAAACTCATTCTTGAAATGATGCACCTGGTTGGCCTGGAAGCCGACCCGGATTTGGCGCACAGTATCGCCCTGCCGGCTGCCTTTATCCTGCTCACATTTCTTCTTATTGTCTTTGGCGAACTGGCCCCCAAAGCGCTCGCCATCCAGCATTCCCAGTCAACAACGCTCGCCGTCGCCTTTCCGCTGTGGTTTTTTTACCGCATCTTTTCTCCGGCGATTGTTGCACTCAACTGGACCGCCAACCAAGTGCTGCGGCTCTTTGGCCTTCGACCGGCGAGCGAAGCGGAGCACTATCACTCGGGCGAAGAGTTGCGCTTCCTGCTTGAGCAGGGCCGCGAGGGCGGCACGATCGAGGAAGAGGAGCATGAGCTGATTGAGAACGTCTTTGAGTTTGGGGAGACCAGCGTGCGGGAAATCATGGTTCCCCGGACCAATATCGCCGCTATTGAGGTCACCTCCTCCCGCAGTGACCTGGTCAACCTTCTGGTTGAAGGCGGCTATAGTCGCATACCGGTATATGAAGATTCACTCGACAATATTATTGGGGTTGTGCACGCCAAGGATCTCATTACCCTCATGGAACATCGGGATCTGATCATTCTGCGTGACCTCCTCCGGCCTGCGTTCTTTGTACCGGAGACGAAACCGATTGACGATCTGCTACGGGAGTTTCAACGCCGCAAGGTGCATATTGCCATGGTGGTGGATGAGTTTGGCAGTACGGCCGGCCTCGTCACCATGGAAGACATTCTTGAGGAGTTGGTCGGAGAAATTCAGGACGAGCACGACAGCGAGAACCACGATATTGAAAAAGTCTCCAATCAGACCTATATCGTCAACGCGGCCCTTTCTATTGCCGATGTCAACGATCACATTGAAGAATTTGAGCTTCCCGAGGGGAGTGACTATACCAGCGTGGGTGGCTTCATCAATAAATGGCTCGGGCGTATCCCCGAGGTCAACGAAGTGTTCGAGTATGACGCACTACGCATGACCGTCCTCAAAACCGACAACCACCATGTCACCCAGGTCAAAATAGAAAATTTATCAGCCCTCACTCCCGCCTCAGCTACCTCCCTGATAAAAGAGGAAGCATGACGCCCTCGGTGACCCTGTATTCTCGTCCGGGCTGCTGCTTGTGTGACGACATGAAAGCGATTGTGGCCGAGGTCCAGGCCGACACGGCTTTCACCGTAACGGAAATCGATATCTCGGCTCAGCCGGAACTCGAAGCCCGTTTTGGCCAGGACATTCCCGTGCTGTTTATCAATGACAGTAAGGCGTTCAAATACCGACTCACCGCTGGAGCGCTGCGCCGGCGTCTGCACCGCTCCGGGGCGGAGACGAGGGTGCTGCCGTGACGCCGGCCATCGTTGTCCTGGTCACGGTCGGCTCCGAGCGCGAAGCTGAGACCATTGCCACGGCCCTGCTTGAGGAACGCCTCGCCGCCTGTGTGAATGTAACCAGCCCGATGCGGTCGCTCTATCGCTGGGAGGGGCGTATTGCGGACGACCGGGAATGGCAGATGGTCATCAAAACCCAGGCGCGTCTCTTTGAGGCCCTGGCGGTGCGTGTCCGCGCCCTCCATTCGTACGACCTTCCCGAGATTATCGCGCTGCCCGTGCTCGCCGGGACCACGGACTATGTGGACTGGATTCAAAACGAGACCAAGAGCGAGCGTTGACACGGGGCGCTACCACTCAGCCCAGCGGTCGTCTTCTTCGACCACCACGCTTTGCAGGCCGGCCCGGGCCGCGGAACGGGCCTGGCGCTCGGCCTGGACACGTTCGGTGAACGGTCCGAGACGGACTTGGTAGTATCGAAACCGTCCGCTTGACAACGGACTGATATACACCGACGAGAAGTGTTGTGTTAGCGCCTGCTTCAGATTCGACGCTTTGTCCGCATCGGTGTAAGAGCCGACCTGGGCGGCGTACAAGACCGCAAGCCGGGGAGTCGGAGCGGACAGCACCTCGATTCGCACCAGCGCAGTCCCTGGGGCATACACGCCAATGCTTTTTGCCCCTGCCAGAGACAGGTCAATGATACGCCCTTCCACAAATGGCCCCCGGTCGTTGATGCGGACTTCAATCGCCCGCTCATTCTCAAGGTTTGTCACCATCACCTGGGTTCCCAGCGGCAGGCTCCGATGGGCTGCGGTCAGGGCGTTCTGGTCATAGATTTCGCCATTTGCCGTTCGCTTGCCGTGAAACCCCGGCCCATACCATGAGGCGATGCCGGTCTGCATAAAACGGGAGGGACGAACCACCGGCTGTGGTTCAAACGGCACCACGGTTCCCGGATCGGACGGCGGCGAGACGGACGGGCTCTTCGGATCGATCAGTGGTTCAGGCGTGTCATGGAGAGGAGGGACTACAGGAGCCACAGAAGCAGCGGGCAGTGACGCAGGCACGGGCTGGAGAGGAGTAACAACCGGGGCCGCCGCAAGCTCTGTCGAGGACTCAGGCAGAGGATGAAGAGGCGTAGCGACGGGAGATGCTGGAAGAGTGGGCAAGGGTTTGGACGTGGACTGAAACGGACTCGGAACAGGAGCTACTGGAGTGGCTGGGAAAAACCGAACGGGCTGAACCGGCTGCGTTGTCGCACTGCACCCCGCCAGGATACCCGTCAGCATCCATACCTGCCACCTCCACCCCTGCATCGCCTGATTATACACACAGGCGACTGGAGCGAGCAACGAATCGTGTCATCTCACCTCTCCCTCCGGTTGCTTGTCCTCATCGTGTTTCCCGTGTACCATACGGAGCCATGGCGGGCTTCAATACGCCTTTTCGCCAACTCAAAAAAACGCTCAAACCGTCCATCGCCGAGCGGGCTGCAACCACAGCGGCTTCGCCGAGCAGTGCGTCCAATCCCGTTGAAAAGACTGAGGAAAGTTCCGCGGACCTTTTTCAGCTGGCCATGCAGGATGTCACCCGGCTCAAGTCAGACACACGGGTCAGCAACCCCCCGCCCGCCCTCTCCAGCCGGTCTCCACAAGACAGTGAGAACGAGGCCATTGCCGAGTTATACGATCTGGTCGCCGGGCGGAGCGATTTTGATGTCACGGATACCGACGAGTATGTCGAGGGCTGTGTCGTTGGCCTGGATACGGGCTTGGTCCGCAAGCTGAGACAAGGAAAATTTGCGCGCCAGGCGGCCCTGGACCTGCACGGGATGAAGGCGGATGAGGCCAAGCCCGAGTTGGAGCAGTTTCTCAACCGGGCCACCCAGGCGGGTATCCGCTGTGTCCTCGTTATTCATGGCCGTGGCAAGAACTCTCCTGGGCAATTCCCGATCCTCAAGGATAAAATGAAGCAGTGGCTCACCCGAGGCCGGCTGGCAAAGATGGTGTTGGCCTTTTCCACCGCCCGTACCCACGATGGCGGCCCCGGGGCCATGTACATCCTCCTGAGACGAAAACGCGGCCAGAAAAAGCCCGTCCTGATGTGGGAGGGGGCCAAGCGTGAGTGAAAGCCGTCCGGCAGGTCAAAACGGTCAGTCCGACCCTTCCAGCACTGCTCAGGCGATGCAACCTATCCAGCTTGCATATATTGGACCGGACGGACAGATCTTTGTGCGCCGCTTCCCGTCAGACACGACCCACCAGCTCACCTGGAGTTGGCAGGACCAGCAAGCCCAGTATCCTCCACAGGGCCCTCAGGACCCGGAGTCGCAACCTGCCCCACCTTCCGTGACCTATTCCTGGCCAACCTGGTCGCCGGACAGTCAACAGCTCGCCTGCTTTGCCCGACAGGGTGAAAACGGACCGGCCAGCGTGTATACGGTTGCCGCCGATGGCGTGGAGTCCTGGGAGCGGGCCAATCTGGGGCAGGGCGCTCCGATTTATGGCAACTGGTCACCCCAGGCGGACATGTTTACCGTCCTGGTGCAGCGCGGCGACCGCCAGCTTGCGTTAGAAACGATTTTTATGGCCCAGCCCGGCAAGACCCACACCCTGCTCACCGGCGCACCGCTTTTCTGGTCGTGGGCTCCGCAGGGACAACTTGTAGCAGCGCATGTGGGCGACAACGAAACCGGGCGGGTCGTGCTGCTTGAGGCCGCAACAGGAAGCGTTGTCCGGGAGGTCAGCATCAGTCCGGGGACGTTCCGCGTTCCGGTCTGGTCCCCGGACGGTGAGTTGCTCACCTATGTGGAACGGGGGGCCGACGGCAACCAGACCTTACGCCTGTTCGATATCCATAGCGGCGAGAGCGCTCCGGTGAGTCAGGCCAGCGGCATGACCGCAGCGCTGTGGTCCCCGGACGGGCAGGCGTTGGTCTTTAGTAGTACCCAACGCCAGAACTCCCTGCTCTCTCCCGCGCTGCACCTGCTCGACCTGTCCACCGGTCAGACTACGACCCTGCTTGAAACGCCGGTCGCGGGATTCCTGTGGGCTCCACAGGGAACGAACTTGGTCTATCTGAGCGTAGACGTACAGCACAGTCAGCTCAGGTGGCATCAATATGACCGAACAACCGGAGAAAGCCAGGAACTGATCCGGTTTCTACCCAGCAGGGAGCAAACACTCCAGTTTTCATTTTTCGACCAGTACGCCGCTTCTCACTCCTTGCTCGCGCCGGACGGGACTCTGCTGACATTTACCGGCCACCTTCCCGACGCGGCTGCGCAACCGGCCACAACCGCACCCACGGTCTACACCCTGCCTCTCACACCCCCCTTTACGCCGCAGGCCGTCGCTTCGGGCTCCTTTGCCTGTTGGAATCTGCGTTCAGGGTGAAGGTCCGCTGCGATGAACTGGACTGCCCAACAAACCAAGACCACCTCATGAAAAGGATTGAAGAGCAGCCCGATAAGTATCTTGCCACGACCACAGCCATGCTAGTCGCGGGTGGCATGGCTGAAGCCGCCTCAATCGTGCGCACCTCAACAGCTAGTGTCGCTGAGACCGGATACGACCGGGATAGTGGCACGCCGATATGGACGATTACGTTCGAAATAGACGCAGTAGAATACGCTCAACTCGGCACGAAGAAAGAAGCTCTTGAAGAACAGATTTCGAACTGTCTGGACCCTGTCATCAAGCAGTTCACGGATGATTGGTTCAATGTGAAGATCACACCAAAAGTCTCTATCCGGCCAGAATGGCGCGAACAAAAAGGAGATGTATCGGCGGTGACCCGACGCAATATTATCGACGGACTGAAGCTCGATAACGTCAAATGGTACGGCAGGATGGATGACGTAGCGTTCTTGAGTCGCCTCTATGACCTTGAGGCGCTTCCCTCTTATGATAGTCGTTACAAAACGGCGTCCGGTGATATCAGGCAGCATCGTTTTAACAATGACGATTGGGAAGACGACTGGGTTTATGACGATGCCCGATTTGGTCTGATCGGCGGGCCTGTGGAGATGTTTCTCCGCTTCTTGTGCGAAGTGTTGCATCCCGTCGTCAGATCGGACCAGAATGAAGCGCTCAAACTCGTGAGCGAGTTCAATGACCAACTTAGACGTGAAGGGTGGCATCTAGTCGAGGAAGAGAAGATCGCCGGCCGCCCTCGATTTGTCGCCAAGCCCTTACAACTGACAGACAGGCGATCTGTTTCTCGTGCGCGAACCGTCGCCGACGCGCTTGATGCGAGCTGGATGCAAAAAGAAATTGAGCGACTAGAGAAGGCTGTCGATAGTGATCCCGCACTCGCGATTGGAACCGCGAAAGAGCTGGTGGAATCCTGCTGCAAGAGCATCCTGGAAAAACGTGGAGTAACCATCCCTAAGAAGGCGGACCTGCCCAAGCTCACCAAAATGGTGACGAAGGAACTGAAACTTGTTCCTGAAGGGATTTCGGACGAAGCGAAAGGCGCCGATATAATAAAGCTGCTCCTACGCAATCTCTCAGCGTTAACACAGTATCTAGCCGAGCTTCGAGGTCTTTACGGTTCAGGCCACGGACGGGATGGGAAGCACCGCAGTCTAGAGCCGCGCCACGCGCGTCTTGCTGTCGGCACGGCCGTGGCATTCATCGATTTTGCTACATCAACCTACCGCAAGCAAAGCGAGGCCGAATAGACTACCCTTGAAGGTTAGTGGCGGGGGTGTCCGCGCGGCTATTTCTGGTCTTCTTGCGATTCTCGTACTTTGATCGCGGGCTCCTCTGTCAACTCGCCCTCGGCAACGAAGGTGATGCGCATGCCCCAGCCAGCGGCTTCGGGTAGCGTATTGATCTTGATACGGGCGATGACTTCGTTCATTCCATAGTCACCCTACACCGGTTGTGCTATGTCTGTATCGTCGGAAACAGATATGGCAGCCGTACAGATTTTCCCCTCGATTCTCTCCGCCGACTTTCGGTGTCTCGGCCAACAAATTGCCGAGGTTGAGCAGGCCGGAGCGGACCGTATCCACGTCGATGTGATGGATGGCCGTTTCGTGCCCAACATCACCATCGGTCCGCTGGTTGTCGAGGCCGTCCGCAAGAGCACCAGCCTGCCGCTCGATGTCCACCTGATGATTGTCGAGCCCGAGCGGTATCTGGCCGATTTCGCCAGCGCCGGTGCGGATATCATCCTGGTGCATCAGGAAGCCTGCCCGCATCTGCATCGCACTGTTGAGCAGATTAAACAGCTCGACAAGCAAGCCGGGGTCGTGCTCAACCCCAGCACCCCCATTACCAGCCTCGAAGAGGTGATCGATATCCTCGATCAGGTGCTCATCATGAGCGTAAACCCTGGGTTTGGCGGGCAGCGCTTTATTGGTTCAAGCACCCAGAAGGTCCGTCGCCTCCAGCAGTTGTTGCAGGAACGCGAGGCTCAGGCGGCAATTGAGATTGACGGTGGCATTGATCCGACCACGGCCCCGGCGGTTGTGGCTGCGGGAGCCTCTCTGCTGGTGGCCGGTTCCGCCGTCTTTGGCGCACCGGGTGGCCCAGGCGAGGGCGTACGGCGGCTACGCGCCAGCCTCTCACAGCAGTCGTAGGCCGGGCACTGCCTATTTTTTTCGTTTGCTCTGCTGCAACAGATCGCCCAGGCTGAGTCCAAACCCCTGCCCTTGCTGGCTTGAAGCCAGGTACGCCTGGGTTTCTGCCTGCTCTTCATGGGCGCGCACCTTGGTGCGGGACAGGCGGATGCGTCTCCCCCCCTCTTCGACAGCCAGGACGGCAACCTTTACCTCTGTGCCGGGAGGAAACTCTTTACGGTGGTCGGTCCCACGCGGTGTTCCCATCTCTGCATTGGGAATCAGTCCGGTCTGCCCAGGGCCGAGCCGGACGAATACCCCGAACGACTCAACCCGCTCGACCGTACCGGTCAGGATCGTGCCTTGTGTCAGGTCCAGTTCCTCGGCGTGATCGCCCGGAGCGAGCCCCTCTGGGGCCAAGGCCAGGGCAATCCGCCGCTCCTCGGTGTCAATCGAGAGGATGAGCACGGTCACTTCCTGGTTGGTCGCAGTTGCCTCTTTGATCACGCCCTGTTGGCTGCGGGGGATTTCACTCAGATGCAGCAGTCCGTCAACGCCAGGGAGCAGCTCGACAAAGACACCAAAGTCCGTCATCCGAATCAGACGACCAGTCACCACCTGGCGTTCACGCAGGTGCGCTCCGGCAGTGCTCCAAGGGTCGTCCTCCAGGGCTTTCATACTCAGCCCGACCTTGCCGGTTTTTGCGTCAACGCTCAGCACTTTGACGGTGACCGCCTCGCCAACGCTCAGGTGGTCGGCCGGGCTTCCCAGCCGGGAGTGGCTAATCTCGGAGATATGCACCAAGCCCTGCACGCCGCCAAGGTCGATAAACGCGCCAAAATTGGTCAGCGAGGCGACCGTCCCCGGCAGGACTGCGTCCGGGACCAGCTTTTGCCGCGTCTCTTCTGCGGCGCGCTCGGCCTGTTCTTCGAGGAGTCGGCGACGGGAAAGAACGATATTCCGCTCACTGTACTGCGTGACGTAGAACTCAAACGTCTGGTTAAGAAATTCTTCCGGAGAATCAGGCCGGTGGAGGCTCATCTGAGAGTAGGGACAAAAGGCCCGCATCCCGGCGACCGTCACTTCGTAGCCCCCTTTGGTTTCCCGCGCGACCGTGCCTTCCACCGGTAAGCTATTCTCCACGGCGAGGGCTAAGCGCTGGCGTGCCTGCGCGCCCTTGAGCAGTTTACGGGACAGCCGGAGTTCCCCCTCGGTTGAGAGTACGGTGGCTTCCACCTCGTCTCCCACTGCAACATCAAACTCCCCCTGCTCGTTTTCGAGCTCGGCCCGGTCAATAATCCCCTCCCCTTTATCCCGGACATCAATGAAGACACTGTCCGCACTAATGAGGATGACATGGCCCTTCACCACCTGGCCGCTGCTCAGCGCTGGTCCGGTCTGTTCCTGTTCGAGCAGGGTAGCAAAGCTCTCTTCAGTCATGGCCTCTTCAGGAGATGGTTGTTCCGGCTTGTTGCTCATGCGGCTCTCCCTGTTCTCTCTCAAACAGACGGCTATAACACGCCCGAATCGCTTCCCGCTGGCGGTGGTACTCGGTCAAGACGCGCGAACCGGCATCGGCTCCTTCGTAGCCCATCCGTCTGGCCAGGGACGTCAACTGCTCAGCGTTCCGTTCAAGCGCCTCAACCGGCTGGTCCCGTTCAATCCGGAGTCGGTTCTCGAGTCGGCGCAAGAACTGGTAGCCGCGCTTGAGCAGTTGGCTCTCTTCACGAGAGAGCACCTGACAAGCTCTCAGGGCGTCCAGGGTAGAAAGAGTGTCCCTATGCCGCAGTGCAGGAAGGCGGTGACCATAGCGCAGTTGCAGCATCTGCACAAGAAACTCCACATCGACCAGACCGCCCCGACCCGTCTTAATATTAAACCGCTCACTCGTCTCGCCGGCCAACTCGGACTCCATCCGACCACGCAAGCGCTGGATCTCGGCGACATCCGCAGTCCGAATGGACTCGCTATAGACATAACGCTCAAACAAGGCGTTGACCCGAACGGCCAAGCCAGGGTCTCCCGCTACAGCGCGTGCTTTAATGAGTGCTTGTCGTTCCCACAGTTGTGCCTGAGTCTGATGATAGCGGGTAAAGGCGGCCATCGAAGACACCAGGGAACCGGCGCGGCCGGAGGGCCGCAAACGGGTATCGATTGTATACACCGCGCCTTCACGCGTTTGGACTTGGAGCACGGAAATCAAGCGCTGGACCAGCTTGGCAAAGATTTCTTGCGCAACGAGGTCCGACCCGTCCTGTCCGGCCGGGGACGAGGAATCCGGTTCGTACAGGAAGATGAGGTCCAGGTCTGAGTTATAGTTTAATTCGCGCGCACCCAGTTTTCCCATGCCCACAATAACAATCCGGCCGGGCAGGTCCGTCCGTCCTAATTTCTCAAGCAGCGCCGCGCGGGCGGTCTCATACGCCCCGTGGAGACAGGCCTCCGCCAAGTAGGACAGTTGGACGCTCACCGACGGGAAATCCAACTGACCGTTGGTGTCGTTAATGCCGATGCGCAGAAACTCCTCATGCCGATATTGACGCAGAATATCGAGCCGGTCCTCAAGCTCCGGAGCTCCCTGAATGCGAGCCATCAACTCGTCCCGCATCAGCTCTTGAGACTTGTACAGGTGGATCAAGTCGGCCCGGACCAGGCTGTCGAGCAGTTCCGGTCGGCGTAAAAAGATGCGGGACAGATAGGAACTGGTTCCGAACAGACCGATGAGCGTTCGGAGGGTGTGGGGATTCTCTCGCAAGAGGGATAAGAAGCTTGATCGCGCGCCGATCGACGCGATTAAGTCCGCCATAACGGCTAAGGCCCGATCAGGGTCTGCCGACCGACAGATTTCGTGGAAGAGCGTTGGGGCCAGGGTGTACAATAGCTCGCGCCGTCTCGGCGGAGCCGGAGCATACGACGGGCCATCGTGTAGCAGACGCAACCTCTCATACGTCTGGGTCAGCTCACGAAACCCAAGCTGTTCCAGACGCTGCTGTGTCCGTTCAGGGTCGTGCAACTCGTCAAAGAGGGCGGCAATGGCGGCCTGCTCTTCCGTTTCGTCAGTCTCGGAACCGCCTTCGGGAACATGAAACAGAGAGCGAAAAATCGTATGGACCGCCTGCGTATGCTCCTGGAGGGTCGCCAGGAAAACACCGAGCGCGTCCTGTGCGTCTTCGGTCCGATCTGCAATTCGCAGGCGACGCGCCAAGGCCCGCAGGTCGTCTTCAGAGCCGGGAAGCGTATGCGTTTGGCGGTCGTGTACCATTTGTATCTTGTGCTCGACCTGACGCAGGAAGCGGTAGGCCGCGGCCAGCGCATCCCGGTCTGCGGCGGCAAGATAGGTCCCCTCAACCAGGCGGTCGAGAACCTCCAGGGTGTTCCGTCCCAAGACGCGCGGGTCTTTTCCGGCATGGATGAGTTGCAGGACTTGGGTCACAAATTCGATTTCTCGTATCCCACCCCGCCCGAGCTTGACGTTCAGCCGCTCCCGGTCGGTCCGATGCAGCGAGCGCTCAATCCGCATCTTCAGCTCTTTGGTATCCTCGACCATGGTGAAGTCGAGATAGCGGCGCAGGATAAACGGCGCCACCTCACGTAAAAAACGCTCGCCCAGAGCTGGCTCTCCGGCAATAGGCCGCGCCTTGAGCAGAGCCAACCGTTCCCAGGTCTGACCCCAGGATTCATAGTACAACAGCGTATTTGCGAGAGAATTGATAATCTGACCGTTCGTCCCATCCGGCCGCAAACGGAGGTCAACCCGGAACACAAAGCCACCAGCGCCTGCACTGCTGAGGGCCTGGGTGAGACGCTGGGCGAGCTCGGTAAAATAGGTCCGGGTGTCAATTTGGCCTTTTTTTCCGCCAGTTGTGAGGCCGGCGTCACATTCGTACAGATAGATGAGGTCGATGTCCGAACTAAAATTCAGCTCTTCTCCCCCGAGCTTGCCCATGCCGAACACCACGAAGGCAATCGGACGTTTTTCTCCCGCCTCTTCAACACAGGCCACACCGTAGTCTCGCTCCATTCTGGCCCGCGTGTATTCGTAGGCAGTCTGGACCGCGGCGTCAGCCAGGGCACTCAAATCCCGGGTCGTCTCTTCAAGAGAAGCCCGAGCGAGCAGGTCTCGCATTCCAATCCGTAGATATTCGCGATTGCGGTAGGCGCGCAGCCCGCGTAAAAAATCGTCTTTCGGCAGATCGCACAGGAGAGATGAGCGGCACGCCTGGAGGTGAGCAGCGGTCGATTTTTCCGCAGCACCGCGATCGGTCAAAAAGACGGCCTCCCAGTTCTGTTCCTGCTGGATCAAGACATTCGAGAGATGTTGACTTGCCCCCAAAAGAAACAGCAGGTCACGAGACAGCTCGGCGGACTGAAGCACGGCTTCCGTCCCAGAGCCATGTTCCAGCAGGCGGCTCAGATTGACTGCAGCTAAAGAGGGGGCTGGAGCGTGAGCAACTCCAGAGATGATATGGGGCCAACAGGCCGTCAGCCGTTCACGCAACGACAACAGGGGGCGAAGAATATCGGAGGAAATAGCCCCGGATGTGAATGCTGAACTGGCGTCAGACAGAGCAGGCACTGTGTATTATGGCGGGGCACGCTGTCCGCACCCCGCCCTCTTTACGTCAGCAAGTGAGCAGCTAGGCAGCCTTGGGGACGCTCAGGGTCTCACACGCGTCCAGCAGCCACTTAATGCTCGACATTTCGTCGTCAATAATGGTCCGCAGGAGTTCTTTGGTCTGCTGGTCATCCTGAATCTGATCAATGGAATCGGTGAGCGGCTTTAGGATAGCCTCGGGGTCCTTGAGCAGATCGGCAAGGGACTGGAGCTTTTCCACATCGCCTTTCTCTTTTGACGAGTAGAAAGGCATTTCTTTGTCCCGCCGCTCGGCTGGCACTGTGCACTGCGGGTCCCCACCCAACTCGCGCAGCCGGGCTTCCAGGAGCTGAGCGTGAAAAGCCTCACGCTGCTGGACGGTCCGCAAGCCACCCCTCACACACGCCTCGTCACTGGCCTCAATCCAGCCGTTGAGATATTCCGCGGCAAAGTCCTCTCCGCACCGGAACTCGTCCAGTAAGGCCAGAATCATGTCTTTCTCGGTGGCGTGACTCACCCCGTTGTAGGTATAGGTCGCTGCCCCGCCGTTGGACAGTTCCTCCATCTGTTCTTCGAACAGCGCGTCCGAGATAACGCCCTTACGGTACGCCTTGAGAAGCTGGCGAACTTCAAAATCTGCATTTGGCATGGTGTTCTCCTTTCAGCCTTTTCCCGTCAGATACACGACACATAGCAGACATGCCGGGGGCTGTGTCAACTTCGTCTGTTCAGAGTTTAGGCAGTCTGGTCGGCAACTGCTGCTCTTCTGGGCATTCTCTTGCCCCAAGAGCAAAAAAACTGCCTGATTTCTCTCGGCTTTCTCCTGGTACGGAATTGGCATCAGCTTTGCTGCCTGATAAATGTACCGCAAATGTTCCAACAGAATCCAAGGGACATATTTTTATCTAGGGGGTAGTGCATGAAAAGATTTATCGGCGTTGCGGCTCTCGTGGCCGCGTTGGGAGTTGGGGGGAACGTAGGTGCCTCGGGTGAGGAGGAGCCCGCCGCGTCCGCCACTCCTGATGTGCAGGAGATGCTGCAGCAAATGCAGCAGCGGATTAATGAGTTGGAAGGCGAGGTGAGCCGCCTCAAGGAAGGCCCGGGGGAGAATGGCGAGGCTGAGAGCGGCATTATGGACCTGACCAACCGGGTCGAATCGCTGGAAGGCGGGCTGCTGGGTCTCAACGGCTTTCAGTTCGGCGGCCTGGTCTACGGGTCGTACAACTACAACTTCAACAGCCCGGACTCGGGTAGCAACAACATGCGCATCTTTGACCAGAACCACAACGACTTCACCATGGACTTGTTGCAGCTCGAAGTGTCCAAGGAAACCGAGAGCGGGGTCGGCTTCCATGCCGTGCTGGACTACGGTGAGACCGCCGGCCTGATTCAGTCTGACTGGGGCGGTGATCTGGCACACAACTTTGAAGTCCAGCAGGCCTATATGACCTATACCTTTGGAATCGGAAACGGCATCGAGATGAAGTTCGGGAAGTTCGCCACACTGCTGGGCGGCGAGGTGATCGAATCGCCCTATAACCCTAATGTGTCGCGCTCCTTCATGTTCGGCTACGCCATTCCGTTCACCCACACCGGAGTGCTGTTCTCCACGGCTCTGAACGACAATATCAGCCTGACGGCCGGCGTCGTGAATGGCTGGGACAATGTGCGGGATAACAACAACGGCAAGACCTTTCTGGGGAGTTTAGGACTGGAATTTGGCGATCTGGCCTGGACGTTTAACGGTGTTTTTGGGGCGGAGGACGACGACAGCGGCAGTTCCAAGACGGGCGTGTTTGATACGGTCCTGACCTATTCGCCTATGGAAAACGTGGACCTGCTGGCCAACTTCGACTACGGCACGGCCTCGGAACAGGTGGGTGGAGATGACGCCGACTGGACGGGACTGTCGGGTATTGTCACCCTGGGCGGTGGTCTGCTGAACGAGAGCCTGGCGGACTGGTCCTTTGCGCTGCGCGGCGAGTGGTTCTCCGACCCGGACGGCTACCGGACCGGGATTGAGCAGGACCTCCGGGAAGTCACCGGCACCTTCAAGTGGCAGATGACAGAGAACTTGCAGGCTCGCTTGGAGTTCCGCCACGACTGGTCCAACAAAGATGTGTTCCACGACGGTGGCGGCTACTCGGACGACCAGGACTCGATGATTGTGGAGTTCGCCTATCTCATGTAGCCGAATCTCTCAAAGGAGGCCCTATGAAGAAGATAGAAGCGATCATCAAGCCGTTTAAGCTCGATGAGGTCAAGGAAGCCCTCTCAAAGGCGGGCATCCAGGGTTTGACCATCACCGAGGTCAAAGGCTTTGGTCGACAAAAGGGGCATACGGAACTGTATCGCGGCGCGGAGTATGTGGTGGACTTCCTGCCCAAGGTCAAGATTGAGATCTTGGTCGATGATGACAAGGCCGGCGAAGTGGCGGATACCATCATCACCGCGGCCCGAACGGGGCGGATTGGTGATGGCAAGATCTTCATCCTGCCCATGGATGATGTCGTGCGTATCCGAACCGGCGAGCGGGGAGCAGACGCGATCTAGTCAGAACGACAACAATGAGTGAACGTGTCAACATCTGCATGGCGGTTGAAGGGCGCGTTTACTCATTCCCTGCCGGGGCTCTGATGTTGTGAGGGCAATATCGCAAGGAGCATCGGTAGGACAGCCAAGAGTATCGAGAAATAACAGCAATCGAAATAGCATTCTCGCTACTCCAACGGGGCAATACGGGGCATCTCGACTCACATGGAAGGCAATGGCATTGCACGACATAAGGAGGTTGGGATGAAACGTTTATTCGCTTTGGGATCACTCGCTACGCTGGGCATCGGCCTGCTGGCACCGCTCGCCTTTGCCGAGGATGCGCCACAGTACAAGGATTACGCCGAATTTGCCGCTTCACAGGGCTTTGCCCTGTTTACCGCCCATAATTTATGGATGATGATCGCCGCGGCTCTGGTGTTCATCATGCACCTGGGCTTTGCCTCCCTCGAATCCGGTCTGACCCAGTCCAAGAACACGGTCAATATTCTCTTTAAAAACACCTTTGTCATCTGCATTGGGTTACTGACTTACGCGCTGTGCGGCTTCAACCTGATGTATCCCGGATTTGCGGAGGACTCTGCCGGTTGGCTGGCCTTTGCCGGGTTTGGCGTTGAGGTGACGGACGAAGTTGCCTCACAGACCAGTCTGTACAGTGAGGGCTATACCTATTGGACCGACTTTCTCTTTCAGGCCATGTTTGCAGCGACCGCAGCAACCATTGTCTCTGGCGCGGTTGCAGAGCGTATAAAATTATCCTCTTTCATGGTTTTTGCGACCATTTTCGTCGCCATTTCGTATCCCATCACCGGCAGTTGGAAATGGGGTGCGGGCTGGCTGGACATGATGGAAACGCCCTTTTATGACTTTGCCGGCTCAACCATTGTCCACTCGGTGGGGGGCTGGGGAGCCTTGGCCGGCGCCATACTGCTGGGGCCCCGGATGGGGAAATACATGGAAGACGGCCGTATTCGACCCATCTTGCCCAGCAATATGCCGCTCGCCGCCATTGGCGTCTTCCTGCTGTGGCTGGGTTGGTTTGGATTTAACGGTGGCTCCGTCCTTTCGGGTGACCCCAATCTCGTGTCCTTAACCCTGGTCACCACCTGTATTGCCGCCGCAGCCGGCGGGCTTGGAGCGATGTTCACCTCCTGGGTCATCCTCCAGAAACCGGACCTGTCCATGGCCTTAAACGGCATTCTGGCCGGATTGGTTGGTATCACTGCCGGTGCCGATCAAATGGCGGCGATGTCAGCCACGCTGATCGGGTTGATTGCCGGTGCGATTGTAGTCGGCTCGGTCCTGTTCTTTGATAAGATGAAGATCGACGATCCGGTTGGGGCCATCTCTGTCCACCTCGTATGTGGCATCTGGGGAACCCTGGCGGTCGGCATTTTCGGCAATCTGGCCGGTGGTGCGCAGCTCGTCAGTCAGATCGTCGGTATCGTGGCCATTGGCATCTTTACCTTTGCATTTGCCTTTATCCTGTTCAGCATCATCAAGGCGACCATGGGACTCCGGGTCTCGCCGGACGAAGAGTCCGAGGGCCTGGATGTTGGCGAACATGGCAACGTAGCCTACGGCGCCTCGCAGCTGTTCTCCCCCGGCTCGACCCTGGGGATGAGCAGCCAGCGCTCAATGCGGGCGGAGCCCGTTCCGCGTCTCGGCACCGAGGAAGCCTAATCAGATAAAGCCGGGCGGGAAGCTTCCCGCCCGGCTCCGCTCCAATAATCCGCCTGTGGGGATATGGATTACACACTCGGTTCCATTGAGAGCGTCGCTATGACACAAATGACTCGGCCCGACGTTTCGACGCAGCCACGCTTTCTTCAGACTCTCCGCCGAGCATCACAATGAATACGCTTCAGGGACATCTCGAAGAACGGCTCGAAGCGCTATTCACCATCGGGGCCGAAATCTCATCCACTTTGCAACTGGAAGAGGTATTACAGCGGATTGTTGCCCAGGCCCGGCGCCTCATGGCTGCACGCGTATCCTCCATCCTCCTGCTCGACCCCGAAGAGGGTACCCTCCGCCCGGCCGCCACCGAGGGAGCGAGCGAAGCCTATCTCGCCCAGCCGGCGCGCGAGGTGGCCACCAGTCTGACTGGGGAGGTGATTAAGACCGGCAGACCCCTGTACACGCCTGACGTCCGTAAGGAAACCCGCTACCGCGTGGCGGACCTGGCCCGCCGTGAAGGACTGTGCTCCCTCTTGTCCGTGCCACTCCGGGCCAGAACCGCCATTATCGGTGTCCTGAATGTCTATACGACCGAGCCGCGCTGCTTTGAGGATAGCGATGTCCGACTCCTGACCCTGCTGGCCAGCCAATCCGCGATTGCCATAGAAAATGCGACCCTCTATCGGGACGAAATGCAAGCCAGAGAACAGCTCCGCCAGTCTGAGAAATTGGCCGCTCTGGGGAAGCTCTCCGCGGGACTGGCCCATGAACTGCGCAACCCGCTGAATACCGTACTCATGCTGATCTACGCGATGTCACAGGACCAGGCCCAAGACTATCCGCGGGATCGGATAACGACCAACGGCTTTTCGGACGATCTCCGTATTGTCCAGGGTGAGTTGCAACGCATTAAACTCTTACTGGATCAGTTTCTGGAATTTGCCCGTCCGCGCCCCCCTCATTTTCAACGCGAACGACTCCAGGAGATCATGGAAGAAACCCTGCTGTTGATCGGTCCGGAAGCGCGCGTGCGGGGAATCGTCATCCGTAAGGACTGGGCGAGCAACCTCCCCCTGGCCTGGGTTGACGGCACCCAGATCAAGCAGGTGTTCCTGAACCTCCTGCTCAATGCGATTCAGGCCATGCCGCACGGTGGGACGCTGACCGTTCACATCGGCGTTGGAGGCGGCAGCTTCCAGGTCACCATTGCCGACCAGGGAAACGGCATCTCGCCCGAGGTGCGGACTCAACTCTTTGACCCGTTTTTTACGACCAAAGAAGACGGCACCGGACTGGGGCTGTCCATATCACAACGCATTATTGAAGGTCATAACGGCCGACTGCGTCTCTTCTCTCAGCCAGGAGCCGGAACAACGGTGTGTATCCGACTCCCCCTCTAGTCTTATGGAGAAAATTCTTATTGTCGATGATGAACGGAACGTTCACTATTCTTTTCGGCGCGTCCTGAGTCGAGAATACGAACTGCTGTCGGCATTCTCCGGCAACGAGGCGCTGGGAAAAATAGACGATCCGGCCTTACGCCTCATCCTCATGGATGTCCGTATGCCCAACCGCGACGGACTCTCAACCCTCGAAGAGATCAAGCGCCGCCGGCCGACCCTGCCCGTCATCATGATGACGGCTTTTGTCTCAGCCGAAACGGCCATCCGCTCCACCACGCTGGACGCGGATGATTATCTGGTTAAGCCGTTTGATATCGAAACCCTCAAGCAGCTTATTGTCCGCACACTCCAAAAACACACCGCCACAGAAGAGCCCGCCTCTCTCCCGGACGAAGCGCGGCCGGAACCTCTCTCGCCCGAGGCCGTGCCCATGTTGGGGAACAGCCAAGCCATGCAGGAAGTGTATAAAATTATCGGGAAAAGTGCGGCGCGTGATATCACGATTTTGATTACTGGCGAGAGCGGGACGGGCAAAGAGCTGGTTGCCCACGCCCTGCATACCTACTCGCAACGCAGCAACGGCCCCTTCCTGGCCATTAATTGCGCGGCCATCCCAGACTCCCTGCTGGAAAGTGAACTCTTTGGCCATGAGCGTGGCGCTTTTTCCGGGGCAGTCGAGTCACGCCCCGGAAAATTCGAGCTTGCTCAAGGCGGTACGCTCTTCCTGGACGAAATCGGTGACATGCCCCCCCTCCTCCAGGCCAAGCTGCTACGCGTGTTGCAAGAACGCGAGATCTACCGACTGGGAGGGCGGCGCTCACGGCAGATCAATGTGCGCATTATTGCGGCGACCAACCAGGCGCTCGAAACACTGCTGCAAGATGGACGGTTTCGTGAAGATTTATACTATCGCCTCAATGTCGTACGGATTAATCTACCACCGCTGCGGGAACGCGGTGAAGACATCCTCCTCATCGCCAAGCACCTCCTGCAACTCCACACCCAGGATAATAAAAACGACCCACAAGAGTTTTCTCCAGATGCGTGCAAGAAACTCCTCGCCTACTCCTGGCCTGGGAATGTCCGCGAGCTTGAGAACGTGATTGCACAGACGGTGCTATATTCGCGTGGCCCGGTCATCACCGGAGAAGACCTGACCCTGCCCGCCAGCAGCGCTCCGGCATCCTCCATCTCCCCACCGCCCAATGTCGAGGCCGCCCTGAATGCAACCCTGGAAGAGCTGTTTGCCCAACATGCGGGTAATGTCCTTGCTCGTTCCGAGCAGCTCGTTGTCGGCAAGGCGCTTGAACTCTCTCGCTATAATCAGGTTCAGGCCGCCCGGTTGTTGGGCGTGAGTCGTAATGTCCTGCGGGAGCGGATGAAACGCTATAATTTACTGTAGCATTGCGAGTCGTCACCGGGTCGAATGGCAGACCGGGCAACCACAGGGGGTTGCCCCTACATCTAGGCGGGCTGGCGTGGTACGAGCTGGGCCTCGGCCGACCGGAGCACGTCGGACAGGCGCTGCCACAGCTCTGCTGCATTCTCGGCCTGCACCAGGCTCTGTCGCACCTCTTCTGCACTCATGGTCCGGGCGAGGGCCGCGAGAATCTGCAACTGAGCCCCCTCGTCCTGAACGGGCGTGAGCAGCAGAAAGACCAGTTGCACCGGCAACCCGTCCGGCGCGTCCCAATCGACCCCGGCCGGCGAGCGCCCGCAGGTAATCACCGGCTTCGACAGCCCGGCCAGCCGGGCGTGCGGGATGGCAATTCCACTGCCGACGCCCGTCCCCATCAGCTCTTCCCGAGCAAGCACTTCGGCAAACACGCTCTCATGGTCCAAGGTGGGGTTGTGTTCCGCTATTTCCAGGCAGAGTTCCTGGATCACTGCCTGGCGCGTCATACCCGTCAAGTGCGGAATCAAAGCTCGACGCACAAACAGCTCAGCGATATTCATGGCCGGCCGGCGTCGAATGGACCACATCAGCCAGGGACCGACAATCAGGGAGGAGATAATCGCCGAGAGGACGATGGACACGAAAACCGGAATGGTAATGATCTGATATTCCACCGCAACGGCAGCAACCACAATGCCGGTCACACCACTAGGGGTAAAAGCAATACCAATAGAAACCCGGTCCACAGCAGACAGGCCCGCTTGTTGCGCTCCCAGCCACGCACCAAAATATTTCCCGGCGATGGAGACGACGGTTACAAAAAGGACGAGAAAAACATCAAACTGCGCAAAGAAGTCTATTTGGATGGCGATCGTCGCAAAATAGAGCGGTACGAAAATCGCGTGGACCATCTGGGTGAGGATCTGTCGCACCCGTTCGGAAAGCGCCTCGGCGTCTCCGACCATAATCCCGGCCAGAAAAAATCCAAGCAGGCCGGTCAGCCCGACCCATTGGGTGACAACCCCGCACAGCAGCCCCAGGCAGCACACAAAAGTCAGGACCACACCGGGTTGGTGCGGCAGGCGGGTGACCAGACCGGTCAGCGCTCGGTCAACCAGGCGCAGCCCCAGCGAGAGACAAAAGGCGGTAAAGCCGACCGCGGTTGCCAGCAGCAGCAGGACCGAACCAACACTCAGCGTAGCCGCTGCGGCGGTTGCAAAGACGAGGCTGAGAATCACCCAGGCCAGAATATCGTTGACCGCGTAGCCGCACAGGGTTAAGAGCCCCAGATCACTCTTGACCAAATCCAGGTCGTGCAACACGCGCGCGATAATGACCATGGCACTGATAGCCATGGTGGTGCCTAAAAACAGGGCAAAGGTCAGCCGCTGGTCGGGGGTGGCGAGATAGGCGTCGGGCAGAAAGAGCGATAAGAGAAACCCAATGGCCATGGGAACGATAACGCCAATAATACCAATACGGAGTGCCGGGCCACGCTGCTGCCAGGCGGTAGACACATCGATCTCAAGGCCCGTCTCAAGCAGGAGCAGAAGTACGCCGAACCAGGAAACGGTTTCCAGCATGGTGTATTGGATCGGGTCTGGCGGGAACAAGGTCTGGTACAGTTCGGGAGAGAGGCGGCCGAGCAGCGTTGGACCCAGGAGCAGACCGACCAGGATTTCCCCGACAACGGGCGGATGGCCCCAATGACGCAAGACCTCGCCAAACCCGCGGGCCATCACCAGCAGCAGCAGAATCTGAAGCAGAAAAACCAGAAAATGGTGCTCACTCAGATAATGTCCATGCGGCAGCATATGCGTATGACCAATCGATGGCTCGTGTTTGCGTATGCCTTCTTTATCCGGTGAGACCACACAAAGTCAAAAGTGTATTTCCGTCGAACTCGACTCTAGCGGGAGGAGTGCTGGCGGACGGGGAAGTGTTGACTCAGCAACAGGCGGCACCACACCCATGCCGCAAAGATGGGCACCTCACACAGATCATACTGAAAAATAAGGCTTTTCTTCGTCTTTCGGCTTGGCATACTTCCTGCACCTATTCTCTAGCTGTGAGTCAGAGCTCTTGATTGAGCTTGCTGAAGAGAGTTGCCCTTCCTTCCGCTCTCTTCGAGATTGCCCTGGGGGCGGTCGTCCCTCCGACCGCCCCCGCCCCCCTTCTTTTCAATCTGATCATTCCCTTTGCTACTTACTTTTTTTCCCGCTTCTCTGTATCCTGGCTTCCTTGTGTTTGGCTCCAGCATTGCTTAGCCTATTCTATAGAAACGCCGGGCAAAGCGCATGGACGAGGAGGAGAGAATGATCCAAGGCCGCAGCAGTTCCACAGGATGCGCCAGGACGACCTATCGGCAGCTCGCTACTTTCTTCCAACAAGGAAGTCTTCTGCTGCTCGTCCTGTGCCTCCTGACTGTATTTCCGACTCCTCTTCGGGCGGAAGTCCCGATTACCCAGATTTCTCCAAAGCTGTCAGTTTTTGCGAGCCTGCGTGCGCGGGGCGAATTCTGGGACTGGTTTGAGGGGACCTCGGGCGATTCTTCGTATGCCTATGCGGCCACTGTAGCCAAGCTGGGTCTGAAATGGCAGCAAGACCTGTTCGATCTGCATCTTGAGGCGCAGAACACGGCCCTGATGGGTCTACCCGATGACGCCAGCGCGCCCGCACCGCAGGGCTCCTTTGGTCTGGGTCCGGTCTATCTATCTCATAATCGCCGTCAGAACGATGCCAGCGTGTTTCTCAAACAGGCCCACTTGACCCTGAAACAGCTCGGTATCCCCGGCCTTCGCCTGAGGGGCGGGCGGCACTCGATCGCTGGAGGCGCGGAAGTGATGAGCAAGGACCCGACCATCGACTGGATCAAACGGATGCGGGTCTCCCAGCGTTTGCTCGGCCCTTTCGGCTGGTCCCACGTCGGACGTTCGTATGACGGCTTCACCCTGAGCTGGACCAGGGGAGCCTATAATTTTACGCTGCACGGCTCTCATCCGACCCAGGCCGGTTTTGACCTGGCCGGCAACAAGACTATTGACGATATCGATATCCTGTACGCCGGCTTCAACCTGACCCGGCCCGAGTTCGCCAAGCTGACCGACGCGCGGCTGTTCTATATCTACTACGCCGACGGGCGAAACCTACGGCCCACCGATAACCGCTCGGCCACCATCCGCAACGCTGACCGCCGACACATCGCCATCAACATGGGTGGCGGCAACCTGATTCAGGTCGTGCCGACCGGGGCCGGTCCGATTGACCTGATGAGCTGGGGTGTGGTGCAGGGCGGCGACTGGGGCCGACAGGATCATCACGGCTGGGCATTTGCCGTCGAGGCCGGCTGGCAACCCAGTGGACTACCGTGGAACCCCTGGTTCCGGATTGGTTATAACCGGAGTTCGGGTGACGACGACCCCAACGACAGCGATCATGACACCTTTTTCCAGATGCTGCCAACGGCCCGGGTCTATTCGTTTGCCACCTTCTACAACCTGATGAATAACGAGGACGGATTCTTCCAACTCATCCTGCGTCCGCTTGAAGGGTTGGTCTGGCGCACGGACTTTCACTATATTCGCGTCAGCGAGAAGAATGACCTGTGGTACCAGGGCGCGGGGGCTACCCTTGAAGACCGTCAGGCCGGCTTCGGTTTTGTCGGCCGTCCGACCTTTGGCAAACGCGATCTGTTTCAGATTATCGAAACGAGTCTCAGCTATAATCTGAACAAACACATCAACGTCAATGTCTTTTTTGCCCACGTCTTCGGCGACAGCATCGTAGATCAGATCTATCCCGACGACAGTGCCAATTTTGGCTATATCGAGACGACGTTGAAGTTTTAGGGGCCACACGGCAATGAGCCGTCGCCTTCGATCCACGGCTGGTGTGTCATACAAAGGACATCTCGAGGTCAGTATGCGTATCCGACGAATTGGCGTGTTAACCGGAGGAGGCGATGCCCCAGGTCTGAACCCCGCCCTCAAGGCGATTGTGTATCGTGCGACAACCCATAACATAGAGGTGGTGGGACTGCCCGATGGCTGGCACGGTTTACTCGACGCCGGGATAGACGAGGCTATTCGGCTGGAGGATTACCAGGTCCGGCGCTGGGACCGCGATGGAGGCACCAATCTGGGATCGTCTCGCACCAACCCATTTCGTATGACCGTGTCAGGTGAGACAAGTGTGCACGACCGATCGGATGAAGTCATGACCAATATCGTTCGGTTCGGTCTTGATGCTGTGATCGCCCTGGGCGGAGAAGACACCCTGGGCGTGGCGCACCGGCTGAGTGAAAAGGGCTGCCCAGTGGTAGGTATTCCGAAAACCATTGATAAAGACCTCAGCCACACCGACTACACCTTGGGGTTTGATACGGCATTGCGCAACTGTACCACTGTCATTGAGCAGGCGCGCACCTCGGCCGGCTCGCACCATTGGGTGCAGGTGGTCGAGGTCATGGGTAGACATGCTGGCCATCTGGCCCTGTGGAGCGCGGTGGCTGGAGGTGCAACCCTGGTCCTTATTCCCGAGTATCCTTTTACCTACGAGCGGGTCTATGCATTGCTGACCCAACGACTCGCGCGGGGCAAGCAGGACCGGCGCTACCCGCGCTATGCGGTCATTGTGGCAGCTGAAGGCGCTCACGCAAGTGAGGAAGCAGTGGTGACCCTGGACGCCAGCCGGGACGCATTCGGGCATGAGCGCCTGGGCGGCATCGGGAGTCAACTCGCCCAGCGCATTCGCCGCGACACGCCTTTTGATTCACGTGAGCTGGTGATCGGCCATAGCCAACGCGGCGGCAGTCCGTCTGCCCTGGACCGGATTATGGGGCGCATGTTTGGCTCAGCCGCAGTCGAAGCCGTGCTGCGCGGCGACTGGGGACAGATGGTCAGTGCGCAGGGCATTGGCCCGACCTGCCAGCTTCGCATGGTTCCCCTCAGTCAAGCCATTGGCGGGCTCAATACCGTGGATCTGGAGCGCTTGTACGATACCGACCGCTATACTGCAAAAGTATAGGTTGTACGAGACACGTCGAAAGCCGGACGAGTTACGTTCGACGTGTGACCTTCCAGGTTGCCAAGCCGCAAAGAGTGAGCGTGTCCTCCCGTAGACAAGAGATGCTGGACACGTTTACTCTTTGTCCACATACGATAATGGGCAATCGGATGAGGAGGACGGGCCATGCCTGAGTCTACCTATGCAGAGGCCCCTTTTCAGAGAGATACCGCTCGGGGCGATACGCTTGCACACTATCCCGTGTTATCAGCGCGCTTCGACGAAATGTGCGCATCCCCAGGCGTGGTACGTCCCCACTGGCAATACGCCCTGCGCGCTTTCGATGCGCTTGGCCCAGCAGAGCTGAGTCGCCGTCGGGACGAAGTCCAACAGGTCTTGCGCGAAAATGGTGTGACCTACAACGTCTATACGGACCCCCAGGGACGCACACGACCCTGGGCGCTCGACGTTATTCCCGCACTCCTCACCAGCCAGGAGTGGCGGACCATTGAACAGGGTCTTATCCAGCGGGCAGAGTTGCTCAGCCTCATAGGGGCGGACCTGTACGGCTCACAACAGCTCATTCACGACGGCCTGCTCCCGCCCGAGTTGATCTATACCCATCCCGGCTTTCTGCGCCCCTGTCACGGTGCGCTACCCACACCGGCCCCGTATCTGTGTCTGTATGCGGCCGACCTCGCCAGGGCTCCCGATGGTACCATCACGGTGCTGGACGACCGGACGCAGGCTCCGTCCGGAGCCGGCTACGCCCTGGAAAATCGATTGGTGTTATCGAGGATTCTACCCAGCCTGTATCGAGACGCCCAGGTCCATCGCCTGTCCCTTTTTTTCCGAACCCTGCGGTCGACCTTAGCCGCCCTGGCGCCATCCAACCAGACGCGGACAACGCTCTTAACTCCAGGACCGCAGAACGAAACATATTTTGAACACGTCTATTTAGCCAGCTACCTGGACTATACGCTCGTCCAGGGAGACGACTTAACGGTCCGCGACGGCCGCCTCTGGTTGAAGACGGTCGGCGGGCTCCAACAGGTCGGCGTGGTCGTTCGGCGCGTAGATGACGTTTTCTGTGACCCGTTGGAGCTGCATCGAGAATCGCTGTTAGCTCCCCCCGGGCTGCTCCAAGCAGTGCGGAACAACACAGTCGTGGTGGCTAACCCACTGGGCAGCGGCGTGCTCGAAAACCCTGGGCTGATGGCCTATCTACCTCAGATCGCCAAAGTGTTGCTCGGCCAGGACCTGCGCCTAGCCTCGGTTCCGACCTGGTGGTGTGGCGACGAACAGGCCCTGGCCTATGTCGTGGACCATATCGAACAGTTGGTTATTAAACCCGTCTTTCCTCACCCCGGGACGGCCACCGTCCACGGAGCCCGGTTGAGCGCCCAAGAGCGCGATACCCTTATTCAGAATATCAGGGCCCGCCCCCATTTCTTTGTCGGCCAGGAACAGGTGGCGTTATCAACGACGCCGGTATTTACCGGAGACCACCTGGAGCCACGACCCATGGTGTTACGCAGCTTCCTGGTCTCCCGGGACGATGGCTATGTGGCCATGCCGGGCGGGTTGACGCGGGTGACACCGGACGCGGATGGGTGGCTCGTCTCCGGTCAGGCCGGTGGTCTGAGCAAGGATACCTGGATTCTCGCCTCAGAACCCGAGAATCAGTTCAGCCTCATCCCGGCACCCGAGCACTCCGTCTCGATTACGCGCAGCGGGGGAGAAGTGCCCAGCCGGATGGCGGATAATCTGTTCTGGCTCGGACGTTATGTCGAACGCACCGCTGGAGGGGCGCGCGTCTTTCGCGAGGTCCTCCAGCGGGTACTCGACACCGAGACCGCTCGGTATGATACCTCCCTGTCGGCCTTTCTTTCGGCCCACACCCATAACACCGCAACCTATCTGCGTTTTATCGGGTACGGGGAGCGACGGCGGCTAACCGTTGCCGAAAAGGAGTTGTTCGCGACGATTCTGGATGCCGATCAACCGGGGAGTCTGCGTTTTCATCTGAACGCCTTGGTCCACGCCGGGCAGGCCGCACGCGGCCGGCTGTCCGATGATGCCTGGCGGGCAATCAACCGGCTCGATCATGAGTTGGACCAAGTCAGGTCTTTGAGCGAGATGCTCGAAAGCCTGGAACGCCTGATTATTGGGCTCGCCGCGGTGAATGGGCTGAATACCGAAAGCATGGCCCGCGGACATGGATTCCGATTTATGGAAATCGGCCGCCGGCTTGAACGGGCGCTGTATACGCTCAGCCTCTTACGGACGGGCTGCGAGCTGCCGTACGAGACAGAAAAAGTCGTCTGGGAGATGGTACTGGCCATGACCGACAGCCTGATGACGTATCGGCGGCGCTACGCCTCAGCCGTACAGGCCGGGGCCGTGTTGGACCTGCTGCTACTCGACGAGAGCAACCCGCGTTCGGTCGGCTACCAAGTCGTTCAAATACGGGACCAAGTAGTGGGCCTGCCGCGAAAGAAGCCCCGGCCCCACCGGAGCGCCGAAGAGCGTATCGTTTTGGAGGCGCTCACAACCTTACAGGTGACAGACCTGGAACGCTACTCGACATCCACCTGGGACGAGGACATGTATGAAACACTGAGCCAACTGTTTGCCGGTCTGAGCACGCGCCTGCTCTCGCTGTCGGAGACCTTGAGTCGGGACTATTTCAGCCATATTGAAGTGCAGCAACAGCTCACCGCAACGCGTTCGACTTCGAGATGATACGCTATCGCGTCACCCATGCTACCGAATACCGCTATACGGCGTCGGTGCCGCAGTGCCAGAACGAGGCCCACCTCCTCCCGCGCGCCACACCGCGGCAAAAGTGTGAGCACGGGCAGCTCCGTATTGAGCCGCTGCCGGCAGTGAGTCAGGACCGGGAAGACTTTTTCGGCAATCGAGTCACCTATTTTACCATCCAGGAGCCCCATGCCAGCTTATCGGTGACCGCCCGGAGTGAGGTCCTAATCATCCCAGCCGCCCCACCGCAGCTCCAGGCTTCCCCCGCTTGGGAGGAGGTCCGCCACTCCGTTTCCAAGGACACGAGTCGCGCCGGCATTGAGGCGCGCCAATTCCTGCTCGACTCCCCCTTGGTTCACAGCAATACTGAGTTGGCCGCGTATGCAGCCACGTCTTTTGTCCCGAACCGACCGCTTTTGGAGGCCGTTGCCGACCTTGTGCAACGCATCTATCAGGAGTTTACCTACGAACCTGAGGCCACAACAGTCTCAACGCCACTCAATGAAGTGATCGATCACCGCCAGGGGGTGTGTCAGGATTTTGCGCATGTGGCTATCGGCTGTCTGCGCACGCAGGGCATTGCGGCGCGCTACGTCAGCGGCTACCTCGAAACCGCCGTTCCTGACGGCCAGCCTCAACTTATGGGTGCCGCAGCTTCTCATGCCTGGGTGTCGGTGTATTGTCCTGGGCAGAACTGGATAGATTTCGACCCCACCAATAACAGCATCCCCACCGATCAACATATTACCGTCGCCTGGGGCCGGGACTACAGCGATGTGACCCCGTTGAAAGGCGTCGTTGTTGGTGGCGGCAGCCCGATCCTTGACGTAGCCGTAACCGCGGAGCGGATATCATCGTAGGGGCAACCCCCCGTGGTTGCCCGGCCTTCTATATCCGCCACCGGAATAACGGCGGCCTATGCCCGGTCCGGCCCGTTGGGCGCGGGTAACAGCCGGCCGGTGTTGTTGTCTGGCAGCGCCAGCTTGTCGAAGGCGTGTTCGACCCAGTCGGCGGACAGGTTATTGATCGAACGCCGCAGCCCTTCCTGCCAGACGTTGGACAAATCCTGGAGGTCTTCCTTCTGATAGCAGTGTTGGACGATCCGATGGCTGTCCCGAGCGTACAGGACAACGTCCAGGGGGAAATCAACATTCACCGCGCTGATCCGGGTCGAATCAAAGGCCAGACAGCCGACCTTAAGGGCAAACCGCATCGGATCCTGATAGTGCAGCGTACGATCAAGAATCGGCTTCCCATAACCCGCAGCGCCAATAATATGATACGGCGTGCCCTGGCCGATTTCGACCCAGTTGCCTTGAGGGTAGACGAGGTAGAGACGGTGCTCGGGGTCATTCTCAAGCTGCCCGCCAGTAAGGGCATGCAGGTTAAACTCAAAGCCGCTCTCCTCCAACGCAGCTTTATCTTCCTTTGCAACCCGACGCACCTGAGCGGCAAAGGCGTTGACGGCCTTGAATAAGCGGTCGAGCGGCTGCTCGCTGTGGGCCAGATTTTCTTCAAAATAAATCAGGGCCTTGTCCCGCGCCGAGCGCAGTCCAGCACTCATGAGGAACATGGCATGCCGGTCTTTCTGGAACACCGACACTTTTCGGGCGGTAATACGTTCGTTGCCGGCAATCACCCGCGTATCGGCGATCCCAACCAGCCCGCCTTGTAGATTCATCCCTAAACAAAACGTCATGCTCTGCCTCCTGTGAAAAGCCTGTGCGGGAGTGAGGTTTACCGCTCCGTCCCCCCAATCGGCCGCAGGGCAAAGAAGGTCTCGAATATCCCGTCCCCGATCAGATTCAATTTGGTTTGCAGCGCGTCGAGAAATTCATGCAGCCCTTGATGGAGAATCTGTTGCACGCCGGTATAGGCGAGTTCGGCGCGTAGCTGGCCCAGATGCTGTTCGGCCGGATTCCGAAACGTCCCGGCCGGCGTCCCGGAAAGCGCGTGTAAAGATTCCTGGGCCTGGACTAGACAGTAATGAATGGCCCGTGGAAACTCGCGATCAAGCACGAGAAAATCAATGATGTTGTCCGGCGAGATGTGGTGATACTGTTTGCGAAACATTTCGAGCGCGCTGGTCGAACGCAAGACCGCCGCCCACTGGATATTGTCAAAGGGCGTCCCAACATCGGAAACGGTCGGCAGGAGAATAAAGGGGACCGGGCCACCACAAGGGTGGCCCCTACAGTTTTTGTTCTCGCGCCCCAAACGGGGGGCAGGGACGACAGTCGTAGGGGCAACCCCCTGTGGTTGCCCGGTGGGGGGCGGGTGTCCTCCCCTCCCGAAGGTATGATGCAGATTGTATCGTGGGGACAATCGCCCGGCGTCCGCGCCTGAAAACGTGTTGTTCAGCCAACAGTCTGCTTCTGTAGCAACACCCCCCCCAATCCCCAACCCCTAACCCCTTTGTATCCCGCCGGCTTTGGTCCCCGCGCATTTGGCCTGAGTCTTGCTCATCTTCACAGGTGGAGGACGCATACATGGCCGGTACGCAAAAAGAGCGACTTGTGGTGATTGGCAACGGCATGGCGGGCGCGCGCGTTGTTGAAGAAATCCTGGCTCGCGACTCTGACCGCTTTGCCATTACCATGTTCGGCGCCGAGCCCTACGGCAACTACAACCGCATCCTGCTGTCCAATGTGCTGAACGGCTCGCAGCGCACGGAGGAGACCTTTCTCAACCCCTTGGCTTGGTATGCGGTGCATGACATCCAGCTCCATGCCAGCGTCAAAGCGACCCTGGTTGATCGTGAACGGCGTGCCGTTATCGGCCGGCCCATGCGGACAGACGCCCCGGCCTATGGGCTCGATGGCTGTGCTCAAGCCGTGCCGTGCGTTGAAGAGCCTTACGACAAAGTCATTATCGCCACGGGCTCCCGCCCGTTTGTGCCGCCCATGGATGGAATGGGGAAGCGGGGTACGTTTCTCTTTCGGACTATTGATGACTGCGAGCAGATTGCCGCGTATGCCAAGCAGTGTCAGCGTGCCGCAGTCATCGGCGGAGGCTTGCTTGGGCTTGAGGCGGCGCGTGGCCTGCTGACCCACGGGGTCGAGGTCACCGTGCTCGAAGCCGCGCCACAGCCCATGAGTGCGCAGCTCGACCCGGAATCCGGCGATCTGCTGAGCAGGACGTTACGCCAGATGGACATCAACGTCCTGCTCGGAAAAATCACCACCCATATTCTTGGTGAAGAATACGTCACCGGGCTGCGGTTCACAGATGGGTCTGCGCTTGAGACTGATATGGTTGTGGTCAGCGCCGGCATTCGGCCTATTGTCGAAATTGCGACCGACTCCGGCTTGGCAGTTGAGCGCGGAATCGTGTGTGACGACCAGCTACGGACGAGCGACCCGGACGTGTTTGCCGTGGGCGAGTGTGTCCAACACCGCGGTGTCATCTATGGGTTGGTTGATCCGATCTGGGACCAGGCCCGGACCTTGGCCGATGTCATCACCGAGACGAATCCAGCTTCTACGTATGAAGGTTCCAAGTTGGCGACCAAACTCAAAGTCATGGGCGTCGAACTCGCCTCCATGGGCGAGACCAAAAAAACCGAGCCCGACGATGAAGTTGTGATCTACCGGGAGCCCTCGCGTGGCGTGTATAAAAAACTGATTATTCGCGACAACCGGCTGCACGGCGCGATTCTCCTCGGCGAAGCCGATACCGCCAGCACGCTGATACAGATGTTCAGCCTGGACACCGCACTGCCGGAACGCCGGGCTGATCTCCTCTTTGGTCCGGCGAACGGTGCGTCGCTGCTGGCTGCGGCCGATTTGCCGGACACGGCCCAGATTTGTAACTGTAACGGCGTGTCCAAAGGCTGTATCCGCGCCGCGATTGAAGGGGGCTGTACGTCCGTTATGCAGGTCGGGGCCAAGACAAAAGCCGGAGCCGGCTGCGGAAGCTGTCAATCCTTGGTCGCCCAGCTTCTGGAGACGTATGCGGATGAGGTCGTCGAGGAGCCGAGCGAGCACTACTACGTCCCCGGCGTCCCACTACCGAAACCAGAACTGATCGCCGCCATCAGAGAAAAACAACTGAAAAGCGTCAGCGCGGTCTTTCGAGAACTCGCGGATGGCAAAGAAGACCCAGGCAGCAAGATCGGTCTGGCTTCGCTGCTCAAATCTCTCTGGCCGGACGAATACGAAGACGAACGTGACGCACGGTTTATCAACGACCGCGTCCACGCCAATATTCAGCACGACGGCACCTTCAGCGTGGTTCCCCGTATTTATGGGGGCGTCACCTCCCCGGCCGAACTGAAGCGCATTGCCGAGGTTGCGGAGCAGTACAACGCCCGCATGGTCAAAATCACGGGCGGTCAACGCATCGATCTGTTAGGCATCACAAAAGAAAACCTGCCCAAGGTGTGGCAAGCCCTCGGCATTCCAAGCGGCCATGCCTATACCAAAGCGTTTCGGACCTGTAAGAGCTGCGTGGGCACAGACTTCTGTCGCTATGGACTGGGCGACTCGATTGCTCTGGCGCAAAAGATCGAGCGACGCTACCAGGGCGTTGAGTCCCCCCACAAAATGAAGCTGGCAACCGCGGGCTGTCCGCGCAACTGCTCAGAGGCCTACGTCAAAGACCTGGGCGCGGTGGCCATCGGAGACGGCAAGTGGGAAATCTATATCGGCGGGGCGGCCGGCGGGACAGTCCGCAAGGGCGATCTGCTGAGTACGGTCGAAGGACATGAGCAGGTCCTCACCTATATGGGCCGCTTTATCCAGTATTACCGGGAAAATGCCAAATACCTGGAGCGTACCTATGGGTTCGCCGAACGTGTCGGTATTGAGCATCTGCGTGCGGTCTTGATCGACGATACGGAAGGCATCTGCGAGCGCTTGGACGCAGAGATCGAGAAGGCGGTTGCGGCCTATCGGGACCCCTGGTCGACGGAGGCCGTCCGGCCCAGGAACGTCAGCCAGTTTGCCGGTCCTCTCCCGGTTGAGACCTCGTCTGGGACCTGGAGAGAGACACCGCGAGAGGAAACCGTCCAATGAGCTACAGTCCCGTCACGGAAACACCACCGAAACCCAGTCACCCCCGGAACACCTGGTCCCCAACCGACCCCATGGACCAGGTCGACCTCGGCTCGATCGACTTTATTCCGCCCGGTGAGGGACGTGCGTATACCTTTGGTAGGAAAACGATTGCCGTGTTCCGTCAGCGTGACGGGCGTCTGTTCGCCACTGATGATATGTGTCCACACAAAGCCGGTCCACTGGCCGACGGGCTGGTCGGTTCCGGGAAAGTAATCTGTCCGCTGCATATGTGGAAGATCGACCTGGAGACGGGCCGGTGCCTGGGCGAGAATGGCGCCGTGCGAACCTATCCGGTGCGCGCGGTAAACGGACGGATTCTTGTTACGCTGACAGCTTAAATGGAGAGCGCGTGGCCGCTTTGACAACAGTAACACCGCCAACACCGCCTGCTGCGACCCATCCTCGGACGCCGACTTTTAGTCGTAGGCAAACAACTCCCAGTCCGAGGTCGTGGACCGCAGGAGTCCGGGGGCGACTCACTCGGAGAATTTTTTCCCAGCCAACTCGGAAGCGGCCAACGATAGATCCCACGGCCAGTATTATCGCCACCCTGACCGGGGCTGGTGTTGCCGGTCTGATTATCCTTGGTTCAGACACCCTGCGTCATTTCGATTGGATGCTGCTGCCCTATGCCATGGCGTCGATTTTTTGTGCCGCTGCGGTGGCCTATCGCTACACTGTCTGGCTGCAACGCCCACCGACCAAACGCTATTGGTATCAAGGCTGGCGGCTCTTTTGGCAGGGTGGGGTGCTGCGCAACTCGGTCATGTTAGGACAACAGCTCTTTGACAATTTTGCGACCCAGCGTTTTATCGCCAACCGGAGTCGGGTGCGCTGGCTCATGCACGTCTGTCTGTCCTGGGGTGGGACGCTGGCCTTTGCGATTACGTTTCCGCTCGTCTTTGGCTGGCTGCATTTTGAGACACCGGCTGACGATCTCCACACCTATCAGGTCATTTTTTTGGGGGTCAAAGTCCAGGAATTTTCGGTAGACTCCATAGCCGCGTTTCTGTCTTTTAACGCACTGAACATCTCTGCCGTGCTGGTGTTGATCGGGGTGGGTCTGGCCATCCAACGCCGGCTGACTGAACCGGGGACCATCTCACTCCAGCAGTTCGGCAATGACGTGCTGCCTATTCTGCTGCTGTTCCTGGTTGCGGTCACCGGGCTGGGTCTGACGGTCAGCGCGCGCTGGCTGAGTGGGCACGGTTTCACTTTTATTGCGATTACCCACGCCGCGTCGGTCATTGCCATGCTGCTGTATCTGCCCTTTGGGAAATTCTTTCACATTTTCCAGCGTCCGGCCCAGCTCGGGGTGGCGTTTTATAAACGTGCCGCCCAGGTCGACCGACAGGCCCTCTGTCATGTGTGCCAAAAGCCGTACGCCTCCCAGATGCAGATTGATGATCTGAAAGACGTGCTGGGTGAGTTGGATTTCCAGTATCAATTCGACCCCTCGCTCCACTATCAAGACGTTTGTCCCCCCTGTCGGCGCCGTCTGCTGGCCCGGAATCAGGGCCTGACCATACCGTACTCGAATGACCCGTTTGCCGACACGGAGGAACAGAGCGTTCCCCCCCGAGGAGGGGTGGGTTCCGTATGCGCGGACAGGACCGAGGAACCCACCCCGCTGCTCCGCAGCACCCCTCCCGGGAGGGGAGAAGCACCGATAGGAGCCTAGGAAGGGTTTTATGGCGATCCCCCCGTTATCCGAGCAGGAACTGATTCAGCAATACGGCCCGCATCTCAATTATGAACCGCCCGGTGGTTGGCTGGCGGAGCATGAGCCCGACCGACTTGTCAAAACGCACTGCTGTTTCTGCGGCGTCCAGTGCGGCATTCAGCTCAAAGTCCATAACGACAAAGTGGTCGGTTTTGAGCCCTGGGAAGACTTTCCGGTCAATCAGGGCAAGCTGTGTCCCAAAGGGGTCAAGCGGTATCTTCAGAACAACCACCCGGATCGTTTGCTGCATCCCCTCATTCGGACGGACAGCGGGTTTCGGGAGGCCGACTGGGAGGCGGCCCTGTCGCTGGTGGTCGAAAACATTCAGCGCATTCAGGAGCAATACGGCAAGGATGCGTTTGCGGTTTTGTCCGGAGCGTCGGTGACCAATGAAAAAGCCTATCTCATGGGCAAATTCGCGCGCGTCGCGCTCCAAACGGCCAACATCGATTACAACGGCCGTTTATGTATGGTCTCGGCCGGGGCGGCCAATAAGATGGCCTTCGGGATCGACCGGGCCGCCAATCCCTGGTCGGATATCCCGCTGACACAGCTCGTCCTGGTTACGGGCAGTAATGTGGGTGAATGTTTTCCCATCCTGACCGATTATCTATGGCGCGCGCGTGATAATGGCGCCAAATTTATTGCCATAGACCCGCGCATGACGCCGGTCGCCCGCACTGCGGATTTATTTCTGCCCGTTCGGCCCGGCCGCGACAGTGCGCTCATGAACGGCATCCTGCACGTGCTCATTGAACACGACTGGATTGATCACGATTTTATTAACGCCCATACTAAGGGGTTTGAATCCGTCCAGGCAGCGGTGGCCGAGTACACTCCGCAGCGGACCGCCGAGATCAGCGGCGTTCCTGCGGCAAGTATTGTGCGTGCGGCCGAAATGTGGGCCGAAGCCGAGAAGTCGATGCTGCTGCACGCCCGCGGAATCGAGCATCACACCAAGGGTGTGGAGAATGTCCTGAGCTGTATCAACCTGGTCCTGGCAACCGGACGGATCGGGAAGCCGGGCTGCGGCTACGGGACGATTACCGGCCAGGGCAACGGACAGGGCGGGCGCGAGCACGGCCAACGGTGCAACCAGTTGCCGGGCGGACGCGATATTGAGAATCCGCAGCACCGGGCGGAAATAGCCCGAACCTGGAAGATCGATGAGTCTGACCTACCCCATAGCGGCCTGACCGCTGTCGAGCTGATGGATGCGGTTGACACCGGTCAGATCAAGGGCCTGCTGTCCTTATCCTTTAATCCGCTGGTCTCGCTCCCAGATACGAAGCGGACACGCTCGGCGCTCGAAAAACTCGAGTTCTACGCTGCGATTGATCCCTTCATGTCGGAAACGGCCCGCTATGCGGATGTCGTGCTGGCCGGCTCGCTCCAGGAGGAAGACGAGGGTACGGTCACAAATGGTGAAGGCCGTGTGGTGCGCATCCGGCAGGCGGTCCCACCGCCGGGGAACGCGCGAGTCGATTGGGAGATTATTGTCGACATCGCCCATCGACTCGACAAAGAATTGCTCTTTCCCTATGCCGAACCCGAAGACCTGTTCCGTGAATTGTGCCGGGCCTCGGCCGGCGGGCCGGTTGATTACGCCGGTCTGACCTATGCCAAAATCGAACAGTGCAACGGCGTCTTCTGGCCGTGTCCGAGCCGGGAACATCCGGGCACGCCGCGCCTGTTTGAAGACGGCGGGTTCGCCCATCCCGACGGCAAAGCCCAATTCCATCCGGTGACCTACCGCCCGCCGGACGAGGACGTTGACGCGGCCTATCCCATTATTATGACCAGTGGCCGGGTGGTCTCGCAGTATTTGAGCGGCACCCAAACCCGCCGGATCGGCCCCTTGGTCGATCAATATCCCGGCCCGCAGATCGAGCTGCATCCCAGGCTGGCCGAACAGTATGACATTCAGAGCGGAGATATGGTGTGTGTCGAAAGCCGGCGGTCGTCCGTGACGCTGCCGGCCCTGGTCGTGCGTACGATTCGGCCTGACACGATTTTTATTCCCTATCACTGGCCGGGCGAGCAGGCCGCCAATCGGGTGACCAACCGCGCGCTTGACCCCATCTCCAAGATTCCCGAGTTCAAGATCTGTGCCGTTCGTCTGCGCAAAGTGGAGGCAGGTGTCTGAGTATGGAATTCTTTATTGACCCCTCCCGCTGTATCGGCTGTCAAGCCTGTGTCCATGCCTGCGCCGAGTGTGAGTCGCATCGGGGCGTGTCCATGATCCACCTGGATTATGTTGACCGTTCGAGTTCGCCGCAAACCACGCCTACGGTGTGCATGCACTGCGAAGATCCGACCTGTGCGCGCGTGTGTCCGGCGGATGCGATTAAGCAAACCGCAGAGGGGGTCGTCCAGTCGGCCTTACAGCCCCGTTGTATCGGCTGCTCAAACTGCGTTCTGGCCTGTCCCTTTGGCGTCCCGCGCTATCTGGGCGAGATGGACCAAATGATGAAGTGCGACATGTGTTATGACCGCACCTCAGCGGACCTCAAACCCATGTGCGCCACAGTATGTCCCAGCGGGGCATTGTTTTTTGGCACCAAGGAAGAAATCGAGCAGAAGCGTCAGGAAAAGCCCATCAACCGCTTCACCTTTGGTCGGCAAGTCGTGACCACAAAAGTCCATCTCATGGTGGGTGACACGGCGTCGGATGAAATGGAGTTTGATGTGGCGAGTTTTTGTGAGGGGGTTGGGAGTTAGGGATTGGAGATTGGGCTAGGAACTATAGCCCCTACGAGATGACGGCATAATGAGGAGTACTGAACGGATGCAACGAGCCGCCCACCAACCCCTAACCCCCAGTCCCCAACCCCCTCCCCGCTGGCGTGAAGATTTCCCCGTTAATTGGGAAGACGATCACTATGTGACCCGGCGTTCCTTCACCACTTTTTTGACCTTTATTTCGAGCGCGCTCTTTCTCGGCACCGGACTAGTTGCGCTGCGAGAGTGGTGGCAGCGCTGGCGCCCGGCACAGTTTACGGCGCTCCGGATTACCGCAGTATCGGATGTCGCTATTGGACAGGCCAAACTCTTTTTTTATCCCACCGAAACCGATCCCTGCTTATTGATCCGGGTCGCCGCGAACCGCTTTGTCGCGTACAGCCAGAAGTGTACTCATTTACTCTGTCCGGTCCTCTACCAAAAGGAGAAAAAACAACTCCACTGCCCCTGCCACGCGGGCTATTTCGCGCTGGAAGACGGTCGGCCCCTGGCCGGTCCGCCCAAACGTCCGCTGCCGCGTATCGTGCTTCAGGTCAAGGACGGTAGCGTGTGGGCAACGGGTATGCAGGTATAGGGCGCGGTATGAATCTGCCTTCCGCCACACTGCGCCAGCAGCGCAGCTCGGTACTCGGGCTGGTAACGGCCTTTGTCGTTGTCCTGCTCCTCGTACAGCTATGGCTGCTGGTCGAAGCGATTGAAGGCCATCTCGGCGGGGCGGGCAGCATTGTCGGCCCAGCGGCAATCGCCTCGGGAGCCTGCTTTGCCGCGGCCGTCTGGTTGTGGCGCATGATGCAACGCTGAGCGAGAGAGGGACGGTCCGATGAAAGAGCAGGCGTTCTACCCCGATCATATTGTCGAGCAAATCAAAGCCTTCTTTCACAATGTCCACGATATGACCGATTTCTATTACAAGCTCTACCTGTTGAACGGCTTGTGTCGGCAGTGCGACGGGCGGGGCTATCTCCGCTCCCCGGACGAAGCCTGCCCGGCCTGTCAGGCCAGTGGCGATGCCGACATCTGGCATCGCGCACGTATTACCAAACCTGCCGAAAAAGTACGCTGAGCGCTCCCCCCTTCGGCTTCGCTCCGCTACCCTCAAGATACCCGTTCGGTCTGAACGTAGCCGCGTCAGCGGCGAAGTCGAAGTCCGCTCTCCACGGACCATCTGTGGCTCCTGGAGTCGCTCTCCCTTGCCAATTTTTGCCAAATCATCTACCCTATATGGATGGGCACGATGAACATTTCCTTACCGGTCTCACTCAAGTCTTTTGTAGACGAACAGGTGACGCAGCGCGGCTATGGCAGCAGTAGCGAATATGTCCGTGCGTTGATCCGCAAAGACCGGGACCGACAGCACTTGCGCGCTTTGTTGCTCGCGGGAGCCGCGTCTGAGCCGTCTTCCGCTGCCGATGCGGCCTATTTCGACACGCTCCGCAAAAGAACGGGGCAACGGCGGCGCGGGTGAGCGTCAAGCCGGTCGTTCCTCGGGCGCTGGCCAGCCGCGACGTTGACCAGGCCATCGAGCACTATCTGGACGAGGGCGGAGAGCGGATCGGGTTGGGCTTTATTGACGCGCTGGAAAAGGCGTACCGGCATATCGCTCGGCACCCCGCGTCGGGGTCCCCCCGTTACGCTCAGGAGTTGGATTTGCCGGGCCTGCGTGTCTGGCCGTTGAAGCGCTACCCCCACCTGGTGTTCTATGTCGAGCGGGACGACCACATTGACGTGTGGCGCGTGCTCCATAGTCAGCGCGACCTCCCGGCTTGGATGGGTGAGCCGGAAAGCTGACGGAGGGCTTGCGCAACGACCTTGTCTCCCAAGCTTTGGTCGAGAAAAAAGGGGGGGCCGTCAGGCCGCGTCCCGGTAGTGCTCGCAGCGGATCGCTTCTTCGATTTCTTCTGACGTGCGGCCATAGTCATCCGCAAGTCGTGCAACCGGCTCTCCGGCTTCGAATCGTTGGTAGACAACTTCGGTTGAGATACGGGTGCCGACTAACACAGGCCGTCCAAGCGCGATGCGCGGATCAACAACAATAACGCGGGGCGCAGTCTCAGAGGTGTCTTGTCGGGTGAACAAATATAGCTTAATCGCTAGACTAGGCACGTCCCGTTCGATCCGGTGCAGGTGAGCTTTCAGCGTGTCACGCATACTGAGTTGCCCTTCATCGGATGATATGGCAATCAGTTCTCCGAACTGTTCGACGAAGATATCTAATCCATCCGTCTCAAAGCGTTGATCGGCCAGTGGATGCGGGGAGGGAAAGTGCCGATTGAGATAGCGTATCGCTTTCCTGACTTTAGGGAACGAGACGCGATGATGACGACGAATAGCGGCCAGGACATGCGCCTCAATGAGATTCACGAAAGACAATAGAGAACGCTCTGTATCGGCAAGGGCTATGATGGGTTTAGAGCGCCGAAGACCTCGCTGGGTTGGATAATACCGACCGCGAACTCACGTCCGGAGGGTCGCGACCGGAAGTCTCAAGTAGTGGGCTGCCTCTGGGATGCCATACGCCGGCAACTCACGGGGGTCGCGCCCTCCATATATATTTTTTTCTGCCCGACCCATGAACGCAATGCTCCTTGCCACTACGTATATGATGACAAGTGTCACTCTTTACATTCCTCAAATCAGATCAAACCACAAACCCGGCGGGACCTTCCCTCATGTACCGACGCTTCATTTGACGGGGAGGCAACAGACAGCACAACCCACACCGTACTACCGTGGAGTATACCTTTCAGGATTTCAGTCAGAGGCATGTTGCTGAGTGAGCATATTGCGGGCTGAACAACACGCCCGCTTCGTCCGACTGACGGTACGCCCCAGCCTCCGTGGCCCGGACTTGATTGTATCGACGCGAAAATACGGCCTTTTCCGCGCCTCCCGTATGTACTCCTACATTCTGGCCCGCGAATTGCTCTGTCCTCAGGTGTCACAGATATCGTAAGCAGGAGGAGGCAGGCGTCGATATGGAAGTCAAAAACAAGGCGACGAAAATTGATCTGTTCAGTCTGGCAACCCCACAGATGCGAACCTTTCACATGACGTGGTTCGCCTTTTTTCTGTGTTTCTTTGGCTGGTTTGGCATTGCGCCGTTGATGGCGCTGGTCCGCGAGGATCTGATGCTGACCAAGGCGCAGATCGGGAATACCATTATCGCCTCGGTCGCCATTACCGTTATCGTCCGCATTATTATTGGTCCGCTGTGCGACCGCTTCGGCTCGCGCCTGGTCTATACCTGGTTGCTGCTGCTCGGCTCACTGCCGGTGATGGGGATTGGCTTGGCGCAGAGCTATGAGAGCTTTCTGCTCTTTCGGCTGGCGATTGGCGCAATCGGCGCGGCGTTTGTCATTACGCAATACCATACCTCAGTGATGTTCGGCCCCAATTGTGTCGGGACGGCCAATGCCACCACTGCCGGCTGGGGAAACCTGGGTGGAGGGGTGACTCAAATGGTCATGCCCCTCATCCTGGGAGCCATTCTCTTTTTTGGTGTCAGTGAGTCGCTCGGCTGGCGGCTGGCAATGATCGTACCGGGCGCGGTCCTGTTTCTGACCGGCATCGGCTATTACTTCTGTACCCAGGATGCGCCGGACGGCAATTATCAAGAACTGCGTGCGCGCGGTGAGCTGCCTCCCGCGGCGGGCAGTTCAAAAAAATCATTCTGGTTGGCAGCCAAAGACTATCGAGTGTGGGCTTTGTTTGTCATATACGCGGCCTGTTTTGGCGTTGAACTGACCATCAATAACATTGCCGCGCTGTATTTCTATGATTTCTTCAAGCTCGATTTGGCAACGGCCGGGATCATCGCCGGCCTGTTTGGCCTGATGAATATTTTTGCCCGGACCCTGGGCGGCATATTCTCGGATATCTGCGCGGTGAAGATCGGGCTCAGAGGTCGGGTCTGGTTCATGGGAGCCGTCCTCCTGGCCGAAGGTATTGCCCTGGTCGTCTTCTCGCAGATGAGCGTTTTACCGCTGGCGATCATGAGCATGATCGTCTTCAGCCTGTTTGTCCAAATGTCCGAAGGCGCGACCTATGCGGTTGTTCCTTTTGTCAACAAAAAGGCACTCGGCGGCGTGGCCGGCATTGTGGGTGCAGGCGGGAACGCCGGGGCGGTTGCCGCCGGATTTCTGTTTCGGTCGGAAAGTCTCAGTACCCAGCAGGGTCTGTTGATTCTGGGCATCGCGGTTGCCCTGGCGTCCACCTGCATGTTTTTGGTGACCTTCCCGCAAGCAGTCCACGAGGAAGAACAGCGCAATCTGGAAAAGGCGCTGGCCGAGAAAGCAACACCAGCCGGGGAGGAACTCACTCCGGCAATCGCCAGCTAATTCGGGTGAGACCAGTTTGTAGACAATGATGAAACGCACGGCAAAAGCAGTGGAGGGGACTGGCATCAGCGGCCTCTCTCACGCCATTCAAGACGGCTGGAAAGCCCTGTCCGAGCACGAGATCGAAGGGCTCAAAGGCGCCGGAGTCTTTTTTCGACGTCAGACGCCGGGCAACTTCATGATGCGGCTACGGATGAGCAACGGGCTCAGTAACGCGGCCCAGTTTCGCACCCTGGCGGCGCTGAGTGAAGAATTCGGTAAGGGCTTTGTCGATATGACGACCCGGCAGCAAATCCAACTGCGCTGGTTTCATATCGAGCATGTCCCGGAGATGTGGCAACGGCTCGAACAGGTCGGCCTGGTCTCGCTGCAGACCGGCCTGAACAATATCCGTGGAGTAACCGGCTGCCCGGCTGCCGGTCTGACTCCCAACGAGCTGTTTGACGCCTCGCCCGTCACGCGACACTATACCGAGGCGTTCTTACACAACCCGGAATACACAAACCTGCCACGTAAGTTTAAGGTCACCATCTCCGCCTGCCTGGACAATTGCACCTCTCCGGACTCGCAAGACGTAGGCCTGGTTCCGGCAATCAAAGAGAGCGCCGGGGGTGAGGTCTACGGCTTCAACGTCTTTGTTGGCGGAAAGCAGGGCTCGGGGGGCTATACGCCAGCGCAGGCGCTTGATGTCTTCCTCCCGCCACACGACGCCATTTCCCTGTGTGGCGCCATTGCTCTCCTCTTTCGCGACCACGGTCAACGCCAGGACCGCAAAAAATCACGCCTCTTTTTCCTCATCCAGGACTGGGGTGTCGAAAAATTTCGGCGTGAACTGGAATGTCGTCTTGGTCATTCCCTCCAGTCGGCAGGTCAGGATGCGCGGAGTAGCACCCACACCGATCATGTCGGTCTCTTTCGCCAACGACAAACCGGCTTCAACTACGTCGGGCTCGTCGTCCCAACCGGCCGGCTGTCAGCAGCGCAACTGCTCGGTGTCGCCACCCTGGCGGAACACTACGGCAGCGGAGAGATTCGCCTGACTCCGAGTCAGAATCTGATTATCCCGCATATTCCAGACCACATGGTCGGCGACCTGACCCAGGAGCCGGTGCTTCAAGAACTCCGCTATGATCCTCCGGTCTTCGTGCGTGGCCTCGTCAGTTGTACCGGTCGCGATTACTGCCACTATTCGCTGATTGAAACAAAACAGTGCGCGCTCGACACGGCTCACCACCTCGAAAAGACCGTAGGCAAGACCGCCCCCCTCACCATGCGCTGGTCGGGCTGTCAGAACGGCTGCGGGAACCACACCACCGCAGATATCGGCTTTTTGGGAAAGAAAGTGCAGCGGGATGGGAAAACTATTGAGGCGGTGGATGTGTTCGTCGGGGGACGCTCAGGCCCGGACACGCGTCCCGGCACGCAACTCTTAGCCGATGTCCCGTGCGAAGAGCTCCCTCAGGTACTGGAGAAGCTCATCCCCTATATGAACCGCTAATGTTACCGCTTTTATCGTCTCACTGCGGTAACCAGCTGCGCCACACCACCGGATAAACGTGTCTTTACGACCTGCTCGAATTCCGCCGCTCGGACCATCTGCAACAGTTCCGCTTCCTCCGGCAGGTAGACCACCGAGCGCGGCAAATAGAGATACGACTTTCGGTCTGAGATGAGACCACCCAGCAGGGGCACGATGCGCTGGAAATAGAAGCCATGTCCCCATTTCAGGAGCGTATGGCGCGGTGTATCCACCTCAAGCAGAGCCAGTCGGCCGCCGGGCTTGAGGATGCGCGCCGATTCTTGGAGGGCGCGTGGTATTGAGACGAAATTCCGCAGGGCAAAGCCGGATAAAACAACCGAAACGGCTGCCGTCGGCAGGGGTAAGGCGTTTGCATCAGCCTGAATAAAGGTCGCACTGATCCGACGCCGGGTTGCGCCGACGAGCATGTTACGGGCAAAGTCAATCCCGATCACTCGGGCGCCGGTTGCCGCGGCGAGTTCGCCCAGATCTCCCGTTCCGCACGCCAGGTCGAGCACTCTGTCATCGGCACAGACGGCAACACTGCGTATCGTCTGTCGCCGCCAGTGTTGATCGAGACGCAAGGACAGCCACCGGTTCAGCGTGTCATAGTGCGGAGCGATCAGATCGAACATCGCCCGCACCGAGGCCGCTTTTTCCGCATCGGGCGGTAGGACATCTGACATGGGGTTAAGGAATCAGCCAAATCCGCTTCGAGCAAGGGCGGAGTTTGGTGACAGGACGTGTCTTATATATTATTCACCTAAGGGGATTATATCCATGTCACTACCGCTTAGCCTTAACCAGAAAGCAAATCCTGAGCTGGCATAGGGAGATGAAAGAGCAATGAAGAGACAACACATATGCAAGCGCTGCGGGACGGAACGATATCAAGATGATCAGGGCAAGTGGTTCTGTCCAGATTGTATTCTGGAAGAAATGGACGCGACTTTCCTTGATCCGCACGCGGATGATCCAGGCGAACTGAAGAAACCCTATGTGCTGAGACCACCAACCAAGCAGATTAGTATCCGCCTCGCGGTCGGTGATGTCGAACTCGCCCGCAAGCTGGCTCGGCAGAAAGGCGTGCCCAAATATCAAACGTATATGAAGACCTTACTCCACGACGCACTCGTCAGGGAGGCACAAGAGCGTCAGTGATGCCCCTTACGGAATGACCGGCAACACAATATGCGACCGAAACTTTTTATTATGCAAGACGGTTTGCTGCGCGGTCTGGAACTGCGTGCCGGTCGCCTGATCGCCGCCGGTGTTCAGGTTGCGGTCGAAGCGCGGGAAGTTACTCGACGATACCTCTACGCGCAGACGGTGCCCAGGCAGAAACACATGGCTGGTTGCCCATAAGTCGATACGAAACTCATACGGCTCGTCCGGCGTCAGCAGAGTCGGATGACTCAGGGAGTCACGATAGCGCGCGCGTACAATACCGTCGGCAATGTTCTGGGCATAGCCGTCGGGCCGGACATCGACCAGCTTGGCGGTAAAGTCGGTATCGGTGGCGGAGGACGAGGCGTAGAGCACGACCGTGAGGGGTCCGGTGACTTCAAGCGGTTCGTCCAGCGGCTCTCCGGTATAGACCAATACGTCTTGTCGGCTTTCCACCTCACGCTGGTCTGTGACGCCGACCGGAATAATCAGCGTGTTGCCGCCACAGGTCGGAACCGGATCGGCAGGGTCGTATTCGTACCGATCCGGGGGTTCGTCCTGGGGAGGTTCAACGCTCAGCCCGCCATCACCGTCGAGGCTATTCGCCCTGCCCTGACTGTGGAAATAGTAGGATGTGTACCGGGTGCGCGCCAGCGGCCATTCATACTCGTCCCGCCAGCGATTGGTTCCCATCACAAACAGCCGGATGGGCGGCTCCTCGGCAATCCCCGAGTCCATTCCCTTGAGCCAATAGTCAAACCAACGCAGTTGGGTCTCGTGCAGTTCGATGACGGCGTTCGGACCGAAGTCGATATCGCCGGTCCCACCGGAAATCGGCGTGGTATACGGAAACAGGTGAGCCCACGGCCCGAGCAGCAATTTCTGGCCGCCGCGTGCCTCCGGTGTCATGGCCCGCGCCTGCAAGCCGCAGAAGTGCACCAAGGCATCCCGCAGGAAAATGTCATACCACGAACTCACATGGTACATGGGGATGTTGATATTACGGTGCTGACGCTCGATATTGATCGGCCACCAATAGGGACCGTCGTCGGGATGAGTCAGGTAATCGCGCAAATACGGCGCCACCTCTTCAAGCAGGTCGGCCCAATACAGGAGCGGGAGGCGCATATAGGCTTCCGGCGAAAGCGGATTCCCGAAATTAATGGAACGCAGCAGGTCGGGCCGCACCTTTGGCCAGAGTTGTTCCTTGATGCCTTTGCGATCAATAGTGTTGCGAGCGAGGAAGATCGCATAGGGCACCTGCCAGCCCAGCGAGAAGGCTCCACCGGTGTGGTAGACCCAGCCTTGATGGTAATCGGCGCCGGCAGATACGGGGAAAGCACATTGGAGATGCGGCGGTCGCGTTGGCGCGAGTTGATACTGGGTCGCGCCGAGATACGACTGTCCCTGAGTCCCAACCTGACCATTCGAGTACGGCAGCGCTGCGGCCCACTCGACCGTATCGTACCCATCCTGGGCTTCATCAATGAGCGGATAGTATTCTCCCTCTGACGTAAACCGCCCTCGGCCGTCCTGGACGATGACCACATAGCCCCGCGACGGGAAATACTCGTGGTCGCCAAAAACATCGGCCAATTCTTTGCCATACGGGAGCCGTAACAGAATAACCGGGAAGCGTCCCTCGGCATCCGGCCGATAGACATCGGCGTAGAGCGTCGTCCCGTCCCGCATAACCGCCGGGACATCTTTTTCTGTGATGATCCGATACTCTTGGCGACTCTCGTGCGGCATGATTCCCCCTCCTTTGAGCCTTCTTATAAAGAGACAGCCTGAGAAACGCAATCAAAGAGCCGATCTGGAAAAAATACGGAGAAAGTATATGGTTCAGCCTCACAGCAAACCGATAAGGAAGACAAGGCAATGAAGTATTGGCTGGTGAAATCCGAACCGTATAAATATGCCTGGAGCGACCTGCAAAAAGACGGCTGGACGTACTGGGACGGGGTGCGTAACTATCAGGCCCGCAATAACCTACGGACCATGCGGGTGGGCGATCAGGTCCTGTATTATCACAGCAACGAGGGGATGGAGATTGTCGGAATTGCCCGCGTCATTAAAGAAGCCTATCAAGACCCCACGACGGATGATGAGCGCTGGAGCGTGGTTGATATCGAGCCGGTCGAAACCCTGGCCAGCCCGGTAACGCTCAACCAGATCAAGCAAGACAAACGGCTGCAAGAGATGGCGCTGGTCAAGCAGAGCCGGCTGTCAGTCATGCCGGTGACCAAAAAAGAATTCGACGTGATCGTCAAACAGGGACGGACGGAATAATGCGGACTCCTTCCTCCTTGTTCTCTGGGAGGTGCGCTCCTGCAGTCCGGCAGGCAGGCGCTGGGTCTCGATACAACTTTGGCCGCGGTTCGCGACGCTCTCGTCCATCATAGGAAATTCACTGTTTGCGCTTGACTCGGCAAAAAAGAGTGCTAGGAGGGAACTAGACGCCTGTGGGAGTCGGTGGTCAGGGATTCACGCACCAAACGTGTGACTGGAGGGGCCACTGTGCAATACCCGGAGCAACAGCCACGCTCCTTCCCCACCAGCGGACCCTCTGGATTTGCCACCGCTGTCCGCCAGGCCCCACCCGAACCTGTTGCCCTCCCTTTCAGCCACGCATATTTTTCGCCTGCCCTCTTCCCGTACGATTGTTCCATTTTTACACCCCTGCGTGAGCGTGGCCCCCCGGTCGTACAGCAACCACATGGCCCGATTTGGTCTTTGTTACGCTACAGACAGGAGGAAGGGATATGAAACCCATTCTCGGTTTTGTTGGATGCGGACTGATAGGTATCGTCTTGCTCTGGGTAGCCATAGCAGACGCCCGTTTCGGTTACCCGAATGAAACGCCGTATGTCCGCCTGTCTGGCACCCTACTCCCGCTTGAGGACGAGACGGAGCCGCCAGAGCCAGCTCTGACTATCCTGGTGAAAGGCGCCTCCTGGCGTTTCCAACTCGCTAACGTCGAGGAAATCAAGAGGTATGATCAGGAGGATGCGAGAGTAGACGAGTTGCAACGCCATACCGTTCGTTTATATGGCCCGACACCGCTTCTCGTTCCCCTCCAACAACCTACAATTATAGGGCAACCCATTACGATCGAGGGCTATCTCTACCCGAAGGAACGACGGCTTTTAGTCGTGACCATCACGGGTATTCCCGTACTGGCAGATCAGGCCGCCCGTGTAGAGAGCAGCGGGCAGTGACGCTGGATTGCGCCCGCCCGTGTTTCCGGGAAAGAACTCTGGCACATGCTTATTGGTCATGACCTCACACAGGGCAGTGGTTAAACCCGCTGCCGCATTCGCCTCCAAGGAGAAACAGGAGGGGATATGGCAACAATACAATCAGAAGGCGTGGATTCGGGACTCTTGACGTTTTCGTCCGCAGAATTCTCACAACTTCTCCGGGAAGGCCTCATCGCCGGCATTCTCGGGGCCACAACTATCGCCGTATGGTTTCTCATTGTTGACAGCGTCCGTGGGCAGCCACTCTATACGCCCTCGATTCTCGGGGCTGCATTGTTCACGGATGGCGTCACAACATCCGAGGGCCTTGGGATCGATCTCGAAGTTGTATTCATGTTTACTTGGGTCCATGGATTGGTCTTTACGGCGGTCGGCTGGCTGGCGTCGTGGTTGCTGGGTATTGCGGAGCGCAATCCTCAGATTGGTTTCGGCATCCTCTTATTCTTTGTGGTGTTTGAGTTTGGCTTTATATCGGTGTGTCACGTATTGGCAGAGCCAGTACTGCACGCACTGGCCTGGCCGGCGGTCGTCATCGGCAACCTCTTAGCCGCAGTCGCTATGGGGACATATTTTTGGCGGCACCATCTCGATATGCACATTGAACCATAAAGGAGTCCGGGCGTGTCGCTGCTCCAAGTCTTTCGAGAGGTCGAGAAAAGACCTCCGGGATCGGGGCCAAGTGAAATGAGACCTCCCAAGAGTACAGGACGATCCCCGCCATCGAGGCCCACAAGGAGGGAAGGAAGAAAAACATTCGCACCGGGCGTTCCTCCTGGAGTGCGACTTTCCAGTAATAAAGAGTTGAGAAAGGAGACCGTTATGCCGACCTATATCTTGCTCAGCACCCTCACCCCCGAAGGGAGCAAAACCCTGCACCAGCACCCGAATCGTCTGGAAGAAGTCAACAAAGAGATTGCAGAGTTTGGTTGTAAAGTAACGGGCCAATTTGCAACGCTCGGCTTGTATGATTTCGTCAGTATTATTGAGGCGCCCGACAACGAAACCGTCGCCCATCTATCGGTTGACTTGAGTTCACGCGGGACCGTCCATATTACGACCTTACCGGCGATTCCGACCTCTCAGCTTCACGAAAAACTGATGGGACCGAAACAGATGGGCCGGTAGCACAGACTGGGTCTCAAAAAAACTTGACACGAAACAATCAAGGGGAGTAAGAGAAAGTATCGGGTCTCTGGTGGACCCATCGGAAGACGGCGCGCCCGTCGAAAAACCCTCCACGAGGGAGACAGGAGGTGCGAATGGAAAGTCCGCCGGAAAATAACCGCCCGCCAACGGTGGGCAGCGCCCGCGTGAGGCAGCGGCTATTGAGTTCATCCTTTTGATGCTCAGACCCGGCCTGACTGTCGTGCTCGAAAGTACGGAGTCGACAACGGTCGGCTCACAAGAGAAGGCCATCGGGAAAACGGATTGCGCACAATCCGGAGCAGCCAGGGTGAAGAACAAGCCCGCTGTACGACCGCCAAATCGGGCATACAGACACTGAGAGTTTATTTTCAGCGCATACCGCGCACCAAAGAGGGCGGCCTTTCCGGAAAAGCTGCCCTCTTCTGGTTCTAGTAATCAATTCCCCTAGTCACTTGTCATTCTCACTAAAATTTCTCCTGTCCCCGTACTCGCCCAGGATCGGGGAAATCCCTATAGAGTGCAAATATAAGGTCTTTCACTTTCGCATTCACCGCTTGGTGAAAACTCTCAACTGGATCGCTACGAGTTGAGACATGGTGAAACGCGGCGTCCAGATGCGACAAGTTTTCAAAGTCGAGCATGATATGAAACTCAGGCAGATGGTCGGGGCCAAGGCCAAGTTTTCGGCGCGTTATTCGATAACTGGCAAGGAAGCCTTCGGCTTGGAGATGTTCGAAATACCGCCGAGCACTATCCGTAAACTCCACGTCCCTGACGCCGTCCTTGAGGTTGCACCAGATATGGTAGACGTCCATTCTTACCGCTCACTCATGGTCCGCTTGGCCTAAGAGACACTTCATAGAGTACCACATCGTAGCCCTGGAAGGATGCCATCTTGACATACCGCATCCCCACTCGCTCCATAACACGCCGAGAGGCATGATTGTCTGGTAAAGCAAGCGCAATAATCTGAGGCAGGCCAAGTTCTGTCCGGCCGTAGTCAATCGCGGCACGGGCGGCTTCGGTTGCCAAGCCTCTCCCCCACGCTGAAGGATCTAATGCATATAGCAGCTCGACTGCATCAAACTCGGACAAGTAACGCAGGCCGCAGTGTCCGATCAATACTCTCGTCTGATTGTCAATAACTGCCCAGGGCCCAAAGCCCCGCTCCCGCCAATGTCGCGCAAAGACCTGTATAGTTTGTCGTGCCCTTTCGGGCGCACTCTTCACAGCCTCTATTCCACCGGGCAGATACCGAGCCACTTCGGGATTCGCCCGAATCCTTTCATAGGCAACAAAATCGTCATCCACAAACGGACGGAGGAGTAAGCGCTCGGTTTCGACTGACTGAGGTGAAGAAGATGAGAGTTGTTTAACCATATTTTCTCACTCACCTTTCTCCTATCCCTGACCATAATCGGTGAAACTGCTCTCCAATGCCCTGGAGATTACACCGGATGAGATCAATGTCCATTCATGCCGCTCACTCATTGTCCGCTTTGTCTCAACGGTCAACACCAATCTGTGTTACGCTCTTCAGACGGGGGGCTATTGAGGCTATACAGGTCACGAGAGAAGCGGGGGAGGCCCATCATGCGTGTACAGCAGATTGACTTGAGCTATGCAGATGAAACCGGGGAGACACTTGGGGGGGCGACGCTCCACGTACAATCGAAGACACTGTCGGGCCAGGAGATTTACACCCAGGTAGCGCTGGAAGCACAGGAAGTCAGAGCGCTCGAACAGCTGATGCGACAGGCGCTGAAGCGCTTAACCCAAGAAGCCCTCAAATTGATCTAGTCCGTTTCAGACGGAGGCAGGAGAAGCGTGCCGCTATCCAAATCGTGTCGGATCGCTTTCAGACAGATCTCAAAATCTCCCTCTACTAACCGCCCACCACTATCGAGCATGCCGCACTGCATCATGAGATTGATCGAGGTCCCAAAGTCGTCAACCAGAAGAAAACCATCCTGATCGACCTTTCGTCCGTCCGGCAGGGTGGTAAAAACACACCGCTCCTGGAGGAGTTCCTGCTCCGGGAGCAACCGCTCAATATAGCCGTATGTTGGCTTACCGAGGGCGTTGCCATACCCCAGCTCGTACGCCGTCCCGTCGTCGATTAACGCGCCCCGAAAGGCATTACAGTTCGCAATAACAATATCGCAGGCTTTGATCTGACCGATATCGCCCCGATAGATTCTCGTGGCTGTCCGCATCGAACTGTCACTCAGGTCTACATTATTATCCATAGGATGGAGACCAATGAAACCGTATTGGACACACAGGGCGCGCTGCGTCCGCGCATACTCAATGGCGTCGGGTCGAAAGACTTCAGGTCCGGCAAGATAGAGTTTGGGCTGGGTATTTGGCATGGGGGGCAGACCTCCAATCTCTTTCCTGGGGTTATAGAGGGATTATCGCCCGATATACTTGGGCTTTCGTTTCTCCAGAAACGACTTCACCCCTTCTTCGTAATCATGGGTGGAGCGCAGCCAGGCGTAGGACTTGCGCTCCAGCTCCAGGGCCGTTTCCAGCGGGGCCTCCGCACCTTTGTTGAGCACCGTTTTTAAGGTCCGAAGGGCGAGCGGAGCACGTTCGGCCAACTCCGTCGCAAGTTCGGCTATGGCGTTCTCAAATGCGTCGCTGGGAACGTATTGGGTGATCAATCCCCATTGCTCGGCTTGGGAGGCGGAAATGCGGCGCCCGGTCATCATAAACAACTTTGCCCGCGTCATACCGATGAGGCGCAGGGCACGCTGCGTCCCTCCACTGCCGGGGATCATCCCCAGACGAATTTCAGGGAACGAGAACAGCGAGCGGTCGGTCGCAATCCGGAAGTCGCAGGCCAGGGCGAGCTCAAGACCGGCCCCCATGGTGTAGCCGTCAATGGCCGCGACCACGGGCTTGCGACAGCGCTCCGGCCAGCTCAGCGTATCCCCCCACTCTTCCAGGTCGGCCGGCGCTTGGGCCAGAAATTCAGACAGGTCGCCGCCGGCGCTAAACGCCTTACCGCCCGCGCCGCGAATAATGACCACCCGCACCGTGTCGTCCGTATCAAGGCCGTGCAGCAGACCGGGCAGCTCTTTGCGCATAGCCACAGTGATGGTGTTCATCAGCATCTGCCGGTCGATCCAGATGGTTGCTTCGGTCCCGGTCTTTTCTACACGGAGGACATCACTCATTGTTCTTCCTTTTCTTCGTTCATCCTAGCAAGGAGATGGCTAACACTCCTTGTTCCTAGTGGTCAATGGCAGCGTATGTTATAGTCCGCGCAATCAACAGCGAGAGGATGGTGATTATGGCCCTGGAGAGCCTACTGGAACTTGTGAAGACACTGAGCAAGCGCATTGAGGAGCACGGCGAAGACCTCAGGAAAAACGAGGCACTGACACGAACGGCTCTCATCGACCCGCTACTACGTGAACTCGGCTGGAACATTGAAGACCCAGCACAAGTGATACCTGAATATGTGTTGCGCACAGGCAAACCGGACTACGTATTGCTGAGAGATGGCAAACCCATGATCGTAGTGGAGGCTAAGAATCTGGGTAAAAGATTGGAGGCTGCTGCTGACCAAGCAATCGGCTACTTCCTGCACGATGGTATCAGCTACTTTTCCGTAACCAACGGCAAGGAGTGGGAGATATACGAAAGGAACAAGCAGACGCGACGTGACGAAGGTCCGAACAGAAATCTGATAGTCCAGTTCGACCAGGTAGTTTGGTTCGACATCACAGAGTCCCCCGCGAAGGTATGCTTGAAGGCGCTTGCGCTGTGGCGACCTGGCGTCGAGGCCGGCGGTGTCAGTCCCGCTCAGCCATCTATTGTTGAGCACCGTCCATCTACCACCGCATCTGCACCCGATTCGCAAGACCCTGTACCACCTTCGCCCGCCCCAGATACAGACTCAGCTTGGATTCCATATTCAAGATTTCACCAGACCGAGAATCTCTATTCAAAATTTCATCAGACCGGAAAAAAGATACGCGTCGAGCTTCAATTCCCTGATGGCAAGCGTGTTCAAATTCAGAACGGGTACGAGGTGGCAACAGAAACTGTTCAGTGGCTATTTGAGAAAGGTCATCTAAAACCTGATCGTCCTGACCATTGCCCTATCCAAAGAGGCTCGCGCTACATTCTGGCAACCGAGTCTGAACATCCATCAGGGGAGAAGTTTAAGGAGGACAAACCTATCGGGCCTTTCCATATCGAAACGAACTACAGTACAGAGTATAACATCAAGAACGCATGCAAAGTTATTGAACGCACCGGACAAGAGCCTGCGCAATTCAAAATAAAGTCCAGTTCATAAGAGATCCCCTTCAAGACGGGCCTCCAACTGCTGCCACAGCTTGTCGGGGGTCAGGGGCAATTCGGTAATCTCAAGACCCAGATGACGGACGGCATCGGCTACTGCATTGGCAATGGCAATCGGTGCGGTCTGGGCGGTGCTCTCCCCGACCCCCTTTGCCCCGGTTAACGCCTGGGGAGTCGGCAGCACAATATGGTCCGTCACAATATGGTCCGGCATTTCGCTCACCGTCGGACACAGATAATCCATCAGCGTTCCGGTCAGGAAATCACCCGTCTCGCTGTAGCGCAGCTCCTCGTACAGCGCGCCGGCCAGACCATGTAAGAGACCGCCGACGAACTGCCCTCGGGCGATCTGTGGGTGCAGGATATTTCCGGCGTCATGCACGGTGATATAGTCGGTCACCCGAATATCGAGCGTCTCTTTGTCGATCTCAATCACAGCCACATCCGCAGTAAACGCATAGACCGCAGAAGAGTTCACCTGATCGTGCTCGTTCGGATAATCAAGCTCGCTGGCAACAAACGTACCCTCGACCTGGGTGGCCGTCTCCAGATGTGGTGGCAGCGTTCCGGTTGACCAGTGCAGACGCGCCGCAACGTCTTTCAAGGACAGGCCAAGCTGCGCGTTATCGAGCGACACAATCCGGCCCGCCTGGATGCGGAGGCGACTCACATCGCTGTCCAGGAAGTAGGACGCCGCTTGGAGAAGATTCTCTTGCAACCGTCTGGTCGCAGCAACAATGGAACTGGCCCCGACCGCACCAAAACGACTGGAATAACTGCCCGAAGACACCGACCACGGCCTGGAACCGGTGTCCATCCCGGCGATGACCGTCACGTCTGCCGGCGCAATACCCAGGGCCTGGGCAACAATGAACGCGGCTGTCGTTTCCTGCCCCTGCCCGTGGGCCGCGGTCTCCAACTCAACCGTGACACCACCGGTGGCGTCCAAATAGATCCGGGTCGTCTGCGCCGAGCCGACCCGGACGAGGTTGGGGCGGCGCTGCGTAGCTTTCTTGCTGACATCGATATAGCCCATATTCGAGCCCGAGGGGTCTATCGCCACAGCCATGCCAACCCCGCGCCACACCGCGGCATCGCTCGGACCCGCAGCGCCCGTAGACTGATGCAGTTGCCAGTAATTGCTCAGCTCCAGCGCCCGCTGTGTGGCACGGGGATAATCCCCAGAGTCGTACAGTCCGCCCGTCACCGTCCGGTAGGGGATATCCTGGGGCTGGATAAGATTTTGCAGTCTGACCGTAGCCGGGTCTTTACCAAGCTTCAGGGCGAGTTCGTCAATCGCGCGTTCAATCGGGAAATAGTGCTGTTGGCAGGCATAGCCACGATTCGGCCCGCTGGGACAGACATTCGTCATGACCGCGAGGGCATTAACCTCAAGATGTTCGATCTTGTAGGCGTTCATGAAATTGCCGATTGGGCGAAACAGACAACCGGGTTCCGGCGCACGAATATACGCTCCCACGTTGTCCATGAGACGCATTTTGAGACCGAGCAGTTGGCCGTCGTTGCGGGCTGCGACTTCAATTTGCGTCACACGATCCGTTCCGGTCGAGCTGGCGCTGAGCGATTCCAGGCGGTCTTCGGTCCACTTGACCGGTCGACCGGCTTTCCGAGACGCCAGCGCCATCAAGGCCATATAGGGATACAGGGCGATCTTATTGCCAAACGAACCACCGACGTCCGGTGGCGTCACCACCCGAAGCTTGCTGAGGGGAACTCGCAGCGCCCCGGCCAGAACCGCCAGCATGCTATACGGCCCGTGAAAATTGGCCCAAAAACTGACCTGAGACGCGGACGGATTCCAGCTTGCGATAATCCCGTACGTTTCGAGTGGAAAGGATTGATAACGAGGAAAAACATATCGCTGCGAGAACACAATATCCGCCGCGCCGAAGACCGCCGCCACATCCCCATAGGTGAGCTGACGATCAATGGCGATATTGGTTTCCAGTTCCTCGTGCAGGATGGGGGCCGAGGACTGCATGGCCGCCTCGACCTCAACGACGGCCGGCAGGGGCTCGTACTCCACCTCGATTGTATCGCGGGCGTCTTCGGCAACATAACGGTCGGTGGCCACCACAACGGCGACCGGCTCGCCGACGTAACGCACCTTGTCGATGGCGCAGGAGTAATACCGCCCCGGCCGTTCGGCAGCCACCGCAAACGGACGACTCCACTCTTGGACTTCCCGGCCGGTCAGCACGGTTATGACTCCCGGCAGCGCCAGTGCGGCGCTTGGATCAATGCGGTGGATACGCGCATGCGCATACGGGCTTCTGACCACTGCAGCATGGGCAAGATTGGGAAGAGGATTGAGGTCGGCAATATACTGAGCCTGAAGATCAAAGAGACGCTGACCTTCGGTTGAGGGCGGGGCGGTGGTGGGTGAATACTGAGGCATGGCGCGAAGAAAGGCTAGGGCACTATGAGAGCGAGCATGCTGCTGAACTTGACTTTGCAATACGTCCCCTCTGCCTCTGGACGAGGGTTCCTGCCCAAGCGGGGAGTTCTCCGTAGGAGCAATTCATGAATTGCCCCTACACGTTCTTTGGTCGCGTAATCGCTTGGCCGCTTCCACAATGCTCACATAGCCGGTGCAGCGACAGATATGCCCGCCCAGCGTCTCATGGATATCCCGATCCGTGATCGGTTCCGACGCCCCCTCCAGGAGATGATACAGGCTGAGGACGAAGCCGGCCGTGCAAAAGCCGCACTGCATGGCAAACTGCTCGACAAAAGCCCGCCCGATCGTTTTTCCGCACTCGGTTTGCATGACCCCTTCAAGCGTGGTGATTTCATGGCCTGTCGCCTGTGCTGCCAAACGCAAACAGGAACGAACGGGCAGGCCATCAATCAGCACCGTACAGGCACCACACACCCCATGCTCGCATCCCAGATGTACACTCGTGCAGCCCGCCTCTTCACGCAGAAAGTCGGCTAGCGTAGTGCGAACGTCAACCAGCGCTTCCACTGGTGTGCCGTTGACTGCGGTCGTCACAATGGTTCGACGTTGAGGCTGCACCTATGCGCTCCCGGCCGTGTCCTCTCTTTTCTCGTTCCACATGGCAACCGCATCCAGGTAGGCGCGCTTGACCATCACCCGAGCGAGTTGCTGCCGATACCCGGCAGAGGCATGCAGGTCGGCGTGACAGTCGAGTTCAGCGACCGCCGCTGCCGCAACCGCACTGGCCTGACTGTCAGACAATACCTGTTGTGTCAGCACAGCTTCAGCCCGCGGAACCCGGAGCGGTCTATCTTCCACTCCAAACAGGACGACCCGTCCGTTCGTCCAACGATCCGCCTCCATCTCGGCCAGCACTATCGCTCCGGCCAGGGCAAAATCTCCCGCCCGCCGGGTGTACTCCTGCACTCCCCACATCACGTTCTGACGAATAGGGATACGAACTTCGGTCAGCAGTTCGTCGGGCCGGATATCTACGTCCAGGGCACCTCGAAAAAAATCAACTGCCTGGATACGGCGCGCGCCGGACGGTCCGACAACGCACAGCTCCACCTCCAAGGCACACATGACCGCCGGCAGTTCTGCGGCCGGGTCGGCATGCGCCAAACTCCCTCCAATTGTTCCCGCGTACCGAATGGGTGGATGGCCGATCAGGCGCGTGGCCGCAGCCAAAACGGGAACGGTCTGTCGAATGCGCGCGTCCCGCTCAAGCCGGTACTGCCGGGTGAGGGCACCAATATGCAGGTGCTCACCCTCCTGGCGGATGTAGCTCAACTCGTCCAGGCCGTTAATGTCCATAACAACGCTGGGAGTTATCAGCCGCATATTGAGAAGCGGCATCAGACTCTGTCCCCCGGCGAGAATCTTGGACTCGTCACCATATTGAACCAGGACCTCTACCGCCTGCTCGAGTGACTCCGGGGCAATATATTCAAAAGGAGCAGGCTTCATGCATCGTCCTGAACATATCGTCTGCGCACTCGCGTCTCCCTCTCCGGCCTCGCGCGGGACTATACTACGGATAGAACACCCAGTCCAGGAATCCGTCTCGTCGGGGTTCTCCCGTTGACGCACTCCCGGACAATCCCTATTGATGGACCGGATAGTCTACAGTCACTTTTTCTGAAAGGAGCGTGTATGAGTGGTCAAGAAGGTGGGCTCAACAACGAGCTCAAGCAACAAATTGCAGCTTTCCAAAAGGAGATGCTGCCCAAAATTCCGCCGGCAATTCGTGAGGTGTTGGTTCGCACCACAGAAGATCAGGTGAAATCCGGCATCACAGACAAAGCCCTGAAGGTCGGAGACAAAGCCCCTGACTTTACTCTGCCCAACGCCCGTGGCGAGGCGGTGACGTTATCCGACCTCCTGGCCAAAGGACCGGCAGTCATTGCCTTTTATCGAGGCGCGTGGTGACCCTACTGCAACCTGCAGTTGCAGGCCTATCAAAAGCGTCTGGCCGAGATGCAGGCGCACGGCGCATCCCTGATCGCCATCTCGCCCCAAACCCCGGATCACTCCCTGACGGTTGCCGAAAAGAATGCGCTTCAGTTTGAGGTGCTCAGCGACGCCGGCAATAACGTCGCACGGCAATTCGGACTGGCCTTCCGTTTTGTTGAAGAGCTTCAGGCGACCTTTGAAAAAATGGGCATCCAACTGCCCGAATACAACGGCGATGACGCCTGGGAGCTGCCGATACCCGGCACCTATGTCATTGACCAAGACGGAACCATTCGACTGGCCTCTGTGGACGCAAACTATACCACCCGGCTTGAGCCCGGTGATATTGTTGAGAGTCTGCAAGGGCTGAACTAAACGTCCGCAGGCTGAATGAGAGCTTCACATGCATGTGACCCATCTCTCTTGTTCAGCCTGCGCAGCATCCTACGCACCCCATCGGCTCCATAACCTGTGTACCCAATGCGGGAAGCCGTTATTGGTGCACTACGATCTTGAGCGAGTTGCGGCAACATTACAGCAAGACCGCCTGCCCGCTCGACCCGCAAGCTTGTGGCGTTATCGAGAGGTGCTGCCCGTTGTCCAGGCCGACAATATCGTCAGTCTGGGGGAGGGTTGGACACCATTACTGCACACAAGGCGGTTGGGTGAACAACTCGGCATACCGCAGCTTCATATCAAAGACGAGTCGTGTAATCCTACGGGGTCGTTCAAAGCGCGCGGAATGGCCCTGGCCGTCTCGATGGCCAAAGAACTCGGAGTGAAAAAGCTGGCCGTTCCCTCGGCCGGGAATGCGGCGGGCGCGCTGGCGGCTTATGCTGCACGGGCCGGACTCGAAGCCTATATCTTCATGCCCAGGGATGTACCGCTGGCCAATCGGCTGGAATGCGAGCGAACAGGGGCCCACGTCAGCCTTGTCGATGGTCTGATTACGGATTGCGGAAGACTCGTCGCCGAACGCAAAGAGCAGGAGGGCTGGTTCGATGTCTCGACCCTGAAGGAGCCCTACCGTCTCGAAGGCAAAAAAACGATGGGCTATGAGCTGGCGGAACAGTGCGGCTGGTCCCTGCCGGACGTCATTCTGTATCCCACGGGCGGGGGGACGGGGCTAATCGGGATGTGGAAGGCATTTGACGAAATGGAACGGCTCGGTTGGATCGACGCACGGAGGCCCCGCATGGTGAGCGTACAGGCGGCGGGCTGCGCGCCCATTGTGCACGCCTTTGCTACCGGCGCGTCACACGGCGCGGAGATTCCCAGGCCGCATACCCTTGCCGCGGGCTTGCGCGTGCCCGCAGCGATTGGTGATTTCCTGATGCTCGATATTCTGCGCAAAAGCGGCGGCACGGCGGTGAGTGTCAGCGACGCGGAACTGCTGTCCGCGGTCGGAGAGATCGGCGCGGCCGAGGGTCTCTTTCCGGCACCAGAGGGAGCGGCCTGTCTGCCGGCCCTCAAGCGCCTGCTTCAGCAGGGCGAGATCAAACACGACGAACGGGTTGTCCTGTTTAATACCGGTTCGGGGCTGAAGTATCTGGACGTGTTGTCTGGTAGTGTCTCAGTTTGAAATTTGTTCTTTTCCGCGTTCGGTCCGCCCTGCCCTCCCGTCTCAGGGCCTTCGGTGACCGGGCCGTCTTGCTCCCGCCGGGCGCCCCTCGCCCTGGGACCAAGTCGGAGCGGGACCACCCCCCCTCAGAATTTCCTCAGAAATTACTAGGGACAACCGGTTGGGAGCCGTGTTAGGGAACGAATGGCCTCCCGGACATGCGTCCGCGCGGTGTCTGGAAGCCGAGAGGAGAACACCATGCCAGAGAGAGTTCGGGAGAGGGCGGACTGCCCCGTTTTTCCTGGTCAGCAGTTTCAAAGTGAGACACTACCTGTTGTCTGCTTAGCTCACGTCGCACTGACCAAGGTGCTATGGTCGGCGTTCACACACTATTGCAAAGCGAGGGAACGATGAGGTCGCTAGAGGCTAATCATGTATACGAAGCCGCGAGCAGGTGGGTCGATGGCGCACTGCGGACTGACGGCTCACTCTTTACCCCAGGCAAGCCAATCTGGTCTAGTCAGTGGCTTGGTGAACTCCATGAGCGATTTCTGAACAATCCCGACGAGTCACAGGACGCTTTCATTGATAAGTTGGAACGGCAACTGGCAAACAGCCATCCAGAGGTCTACCAACTGATGGGAGAGATACTCTATGTCTACTTCTTGATTGTGTCCACTAACAATAGCGATGGAGAGGAGGAAACGATTAAAACGGTGCTCGGATGGGCACCGGCGCCCGTAGCAATCCCGCCGGACCTCGCTGCCGGTCTTGTCTCCGGCCTCATCAACCCAGGACAGGGCTTCCATGCATACCGCCCATTTCAGGTCGGGTTTATCATCGAGTTTGTCGAGCAATGGAAGCAGAAATCCACTGATGAACGTGCGCTCTTGCTCGAAAATCCCTGGGAGTTCAAGAACTTTCTGCATAACATCCCTCTCAGCAGTCGCCTGCTTTCCAAAGGCGGCAATCGGTATCGCATGCAACGCGAAGCCATTCTCCATCTCGTCTTTCCCGATACCTTCGAGGTAGCCATCTCTGTCGATCACAAGGAGAAGATCGCTGCCACGTTCGCGCGCCTCGTCACAGAGCCGACGGACGATCTTGACCGAAAACTGGAACAGGTCCGTCGAGGCTTAGAACCCGAGCACGGAAGTGGCTGCTACCTCTTTTACGAAGACCCTGTCAAAAGTCTCTGGGAGAACAACGGTCAGAAGAAGAGACAGCCCGTTTCGCCGCCAGTAGACGACCCCCCTGCCCCGAAGCCTCCATCCGACCTACAAACCCTCGCTGACAAACTCCTGTTCGACGTTGAGTACCTTCACGAAATCGAGAAACTACTCGACGACAAGCGCCAAGTCATCTTTCAGGGGCCGCCCGGAACAGGTAAGACCTACGTTGCACGTGAGTTGGCGAACTGCCTGAGCGGATCGAAGGAGCGCGTCCGGCTCGTTCAGTTCCATCCGTCCTACGCCTACGAGGATTTCGTCCAAGGCTACCGGCCCGCGCTGGTCAGCGGACAGCCCGGCTTCAAGCTCACCAACGGGCCGCTGCTTGAAGCGGCTGAGAGGGCACGGGCGGAGCCGGAGGCGAAGCACTTCCTCGTTATCGACGAGATCAACCGGGGCAACCTCTCCAAGGTATTCGGTGAACTCTATTTTCTGCTGGAGTACCGAGACGAGGAGATGCGTCTCCTGTATGCCGATGAACTGTTCTCGCTCCCCGACAACCTCTACATCATCGGCACCATGAACACCGCCGACCGCTCCATCGCGTTGGTAGACCTTGCTCTGCGCCGCCGATTCCATTTCGTAGAATTCCATCCCAACACGCCGCCGGTCCAAGGGCTACTCCGACGCTGGCTGGAACAGAACGCGCCCGCCATGTCGTGGGTCGCCGACATCGTTGACCGTGCGAACGAGAAGCTGGACGACCAGCAGGCGGCTATCGGCCCGAGCTATTTCATGAAGGACGGCCTCAACGAGGAAATGCTACGTCTGATCTGGAAGCACAATGTTCGCCCCTACATTGAAGAGCACCTCTATGGGGAACACGACCGCCTCGGCGAGTTCGACCTCGACACGCTCCGGCGCGAGGCGGAACAGGACGGCGTAGCGGACGCCAACGGCCCAACCAATGCGGACGATTAACCTCCAAGAGTATGTAACGAGCGAGCCATACCTGCTCTCGGTCGATGAACGCGACGAATTGCGCAAAGTATCTTCGCTCACCATCGAACCCGCTCCAGGCGTGGAAGGCGCGTATCACCTGACGCCCGGTTCCACCATCGGCGCGCTCGAAATCAGCAACTTGTCGGTGTCCATCCGTCCCAAACTGGACATTTCGCGCGTCCTCTTCCTGGCCTCCTACGCGCTGGGAGCGTTCAAACTCCGGGAGATGGAGCGTTTTAATTTCGAGGCCGCGTCATCGCTTGTCGAAGCATTGGCGTTAGCGCTTGCCACCGCCGCTCGTCGTGCATTCGCCAGCGGATTACTCCACGGGTATCGGACCGAAGAGGAAGCGATGCACATTGTTCGCGGACGAGTTCGCATTACCGAGCAGATACGGCGCAGGTTCGGCGTCCCCTTGCCCCTCGAAGTCCGTTACGATGAATTTACGGACGACATCACGGCAAACCGGTTAGTGAAGGCGGCTGCCGCGCGACTCGGACAGATGCGGGTCCGCTTGCCACGGTCCCGTTCCGGCCTGCGCTGGGTCAGCACAAGGCTGGAGAATATTTCGCTTGTCGAGTTCCCGAAGAACGCCGTGCCTGAGGTCACATTCGACCGGCTGAACGGGCACTACCGCGAGGTCGTAGCGCTGGCGCGGCTCATCTTGCGGCATACGTCCTTCGAGACCGGCCGCGGCGGCAACCGGGCACCGGGCTTCCTGATGGACATGAACGTAGTATTCCAGGACTTCGTAACGCAAGCGCTCCGAGAGACACTCGGCGTTTCGGACCGGACATTCCGTTCTGATACAAGCCTCCACCACATCACCCTCGACGAGGCGGAACGGGTTCTACTCAAGCCCGACCTGTCATGGTGGGACGGCCCAACCTGCACATTCGTCGGCGACACCAAGTACAAGCGAGTCAGGGACGAGCGTGTCCCCAACGCCGATCTTTATCAACTCCTCGCTTACACCACTGCCCTCGACCTTCCAGGTGGATTGCTGATCTATGCGCAGGGCGAGGCGGAACAAGTGGTGCATCAAGTCCGATACGCCGGCAAACGGCTGGAGGTTACCGCTCTCGACCTGTCCGGGACGATAGACGAATTGCTCGCCGGTATTGATGAGTTAGCGAACAGAGTCCGCGCATTACGTTATGAAGCCTACCGCGTGAACCGTGCGGCTTGATCAGTTGTTGCCGCGCCCTCCTGACTTGGCACGACCGTCGAATGGAGCTCTCGACGTCGGATAGGCTTCCCCCATGAAAGCCTCGTACCCACGAAGAATTGCACTGTTTAATAATCTTACGCCGTCACGTTCGAGCGCAGCACGCGGCCGGACAGTGGGCCGGTCTGCTGCCCGTCTGAGGACAAGACCTGACCGTTCAGGATCGTACACGCGATGCCCGTCGGTTTCTCATATAGCGCAATCCGCCACCGGCTCCTGTTTTCCACAGTTGACAGTATCGGAATCGAAAATCTCTAATGTCAGGGGCCTATACGGCTCCGGCACGGCCTCTTGTACGTAGGAGGTACTGAGCCGTGAGGTCAGCAGAGTTTGGCGGTAGCGGCTCAGAGTGGATAGCCTTGGTGTCTCAGTCGCCTGGTCGCTTCGCGAAAGCTGAGACTGCTCAGCTGCTCCCTATTGTGGCTCAGAAATGTGAGCACCCGCTCGGGCGCGGTGGCAGAGTAATCACGCAGCGCCCAGCCGATGGCTTTACAGATGAAAAATGCGGTTTCGTCCGCAGTCTGAAGGCAGTAGCCAAACAGTCGCCGCGCATCAGTGTCCTCTTTGTGATGGATCTGTGACAGTAGAACGGTACGCCGCATCCACATGTCCCGGTCACTAATCCAAGCGTCCAGGATCGGGCTAACGACTGAGCGGTGGTGATATAAGACCCGGCCGACCAAATGGATGGCAATCTCATCCACAAAGTCCCACCAGGCACCTTCTTGGATGAGCCGTTTGTACAAGGATAGCGACCGAGGATTGATAAAATCAGTGTACAGCCGTGCAATACGGATGGCCAGGTATTTTTCCTCTCGATGGGGCAGAGCCCACAGACTTGCCACTGCCCGTTCATAAGCGTCATGGCTGGTGATGGGAAAATGGGCTTTAATCGCCGTCGCAATCCGATCCTGCTCAGGCTTGGCCACGCCATAAAACGGCATATTGGTCTTCATATAGGCGGCCATTGAGCCAGCCTTGGTCGGGTCGGCGCGCGAGCCTAGCTGGCCGGTCACAAAGGTGATTAATTCGGAGACCGAGGAAAGTGCCGGGGCTGACGCTTGTGTCCGAGGTCGCGCCATCTCTCCCAATGTAGCCGATGCTCCGTCGCGCAACTATCCACGCCTGCGTATGGGACGGCGTATTGCGCTGTTTACCAATCTCACGCCACTACGTTCGAGCGCAGCACGCGGCCGGACAGTGGGCCGGTCTGCTGCCCGTCTGAGAACAGCACCTGGCCGTTCAGGATCGTATACGCAATGCCCGTCGATTTTTCGATATAGCGCAGTCCTCCACCCGGAAAATCGTGCACCGGCTCCTGTTTTCCGCAATTGACAGTCTCGGGATCGAAGACCACCAAGTCGGCGATCATGCCCGCCGCGACCGTCCCGCGCAGTGGGACGCCAAAGACCTGGGCCGGGACCGATGTCAGCTTCTGGATCGCCGTCTCAAGCGGCAACATCTGTTTGTCGCGCACAATGGTGCCCAGCAAATAGGTGGAATACCCCGCTTCGCAGCGCATATCGGCATGAGCCCCGCCATCAGACAGGCCAACCAGGGTATGGGGATGATTCAGCATGTCTCTATTGACCTCGCCAAACTCGTACAAAAACTGCATGTCGAGGGTGTCCTGCAAGGCTAGGTCAAAGAACAGCTCAAGCGGGTCCTTGCCCTGCTCCTGGCCAAGGGTCGCCAGGCTTTTGTCGAGCAGAGGTTGCAGCTCGGGTTTGTCAACCGTGAACACGCGCATCTGCTCCCATTTTCCGGTGAACACCCTGGGTTGTTTGAGTTCTTCACGAAAGGCCGATCGAAACGCCGAGCTGGCGTATACACGCTGCTGTTCCTCTAAGGGCCGGTCAAAGATATCTTTCCAGCAATCAAAATTGCCAAAGATAAACGGGCGCTTCAGATTAAAGCGGGCACTCTTGTAATGGCACGGCACCTGGCCCAGCGGCAGATAGCCCCGGTCAAACAGCGGCACCACCCGGCTGACGGCCGCCTGCCAGGCGTCGGGAGGCGCTTCCGGCCTTTGCAGCAGCCCCAACCACGTAACCGGTCGTTCGCTCTGGAGCAGTAAAAAGGTCAACAGGTCGTACTCCTCATCAGACAAAGACCCCGGACTTCGCGTGAGCGCAATCTCGATACTCCCCCGGCCGAGTTTTTTGAGTACACCGGACAAGGCTCCCAATTCGTCCCGGCTGGCCACTCGACACGGTAACGGTCGGCCCTGAAACCCGAGGTGCTGGGGTAAGACGGTTGTGGAAAAACCAAAGGCGCCGGCGTCCATGGCAGCCTGGAAGAGCCCGCTGAGCTGCTGAATCTCGGCCTCTGTTGCCGCCCGCTCCTTACTCTCCTCTCCGAGCACATACTGACGCAGCGGCGAGAGCGGCAGCATCGCGCCAACATTCATACCCAGCCCGCGCTGGCCGATGGCGTTCAGGTATTCGTCAAAGTCCTGCCAGGACCAGTCAACCCCGCGTTGCAGAACCTCCAGGGACATGCCTTCGACATTGACCAGATCGCCTACCAGGGCTTCCCGGTCGGCGGGCTTGCACGGAGCAAGGCCGACCCCACAGTTGCCCATGATAATAGAAGTCACCCCGTGCCAGGACGAACACGTTGCCAGGGGGTCCCAGAGAATCTGAGCGTCGTAATGGGTGTGATGGTCAATAAATCCGGGACATACGATCAGCCCGCTAACATCGAGGCTGGTGGCTGCCTCGTGTGACGGGATATTGGCCTCAACCGCCGCAATCCGATCCCCGCTCAGCGCGACATCCGCAGCAAACCGCTCCTGTCCGGTACCATCGATAACGGTTCCCCCCTTGAGTACGACATCGTAGGCCATAAGGCTCTCCTTTTTTTCGCGGACGAGACGGCCGCTAGGTCTGCGGCCGCTTCTTGATCAAATAGGCGTGCGTGCCCTCAAGCACGACCTCATCGCGTTGGTTGGTGATACGGGTTTTGAGGCGCAGGACGCCGACCTTGGTCTTGGGAATGAGTTCGCTGACCTCAAGCTCCGGTCGGATGGTATCGCCAATCAGAACCGGTTTGAGAAAGCGGGAAGACTGCTCAAGAAAGACCACCATCGACTCTTCAACCAGCGGCGACAGTTCGGACGCACCCAACGCGCCCATAGAGGTGACCAGCAAGCCGTGCGTGACCCGTTTGCCAAAGCGCGTGGCCTTGGCGTACTCGTCGTCATAGTGAATCGAATGGTTATCGCCCGTCATGCCGGAGAAGAACAGGAAATGGGCATCGGTCAGCGTTTTGGCCGGTGAGCGAAAAACCTCGCCAACCTCGAAATCTTCAAAGTATTTGGTGGTCGTCATCTATTTCTCATCCAGCACGGCAATCGCATCGATTTCTATGAGCGCTTCCGGGCGCAGCAGCTCTTTGACCACGATCCCGGTTGCCGCGGGAAACCCGTTCGTAAAGAACTCGCGGCGCACCGCGGCGGTCCCGCGATAGCCTTCCTTGGTGGTGATATAGTCCACGGTCTTTACAATATCGTCAAAGCTCGCCCCGGCCTCGTCCAGGATCTTGCCGATCTTCTGAAAGATCTCGCGCGTCTGGGTCACAATATCTCCCGCGCCGACAATTTCTCCCTTGGCATTAAACGCGGTCAGGCCGGAAATAAACAGCAGATTGCCCTTACGCACCGCAGGCGAGAAGGTATAGCGCTGGTCAAATCCCCAGGGATCAACGATTTCGAGTTTCGGCATGGATTGGTCTCTCCTCTCGTTCGTCCTCGATTACGCCGTAGCGGCAGCGTGCAGATGCGGGCCGTCCAGTTCAAGCTGTGCGGCAATCTCAGCCAGCGCCTCTTCGGCGCGCCCTCGAAAGTCCTCAGGCGTCTCCCCGGCCTTGATGTGCGGAATGACCACGATAGGGATCTCCGGCATGGCCATGGCTTTGGCCTGGTCCTGGGCCGCCACCAGGAAGGTATCAAACGTCACGACAACGGCCCGCACCCCCCGTTTCCACAGTTTTGCAGCGTCGAGCATACAGCCCGACGTACACGACCCTCAGGCACACAGGCCGACAACGGCCTGCTGAGAGGCAGCGGCAACCTCGTCCATCAACGCCTCGGGTGAAGGACGAGTAAACACCGGCTTACGCCAGATCGACGCGGCGCTCACGGACGGCTTTGCCTCCAGGAGTTCCTTGAGACGTTCAAAAAACTTCCCGGCAATCTCGTTGCCAAAGCCATTGTTGACCAAGCCGACCGTGCGGCCCGCAACGGTATGATCGATTTTCTTTTCTGCAAATGGCCGTCGGACTCCGACGGGACTGAGTACCCGCATATGACACCTCACTGTTGAATTTCCTTGGTCACGGCAAACCCACCGAGGCCGCCCCAACCCGGACAGATCGCCGCGAAATACGTTTCTCCGCCAGCAACGACAATATGGATATTCCGTGGCCGCTCGGTAATGGGTACCCGGTAGTCGTCATTGTCCTTCTCCACCCAACTCGGCCAGAACTGATCCGATATCCCCAGGGCGTCCACTTCTCGAATATCCCCCAGTCTGGCCCGGGCATGCTCCCACAGATACACCCGAATCTCGGGCTTGGACCAGCCTTCGCTGTGAAACTGCCGCGCCTGCCAGGGATTCAGCACAACCAAGGTTTCCCCCATGGCCTGGACATTATTACTGCCCAAGCCGCTGAGCGAGCTAACCAGGGAGGCCAACATCTGTTTGACCGTGCCATAGCATAGCACCGAGTGGGGGGCCTCACAGCTAAACACGGTCACCGCGTTTTTACCGGCTCCGACACCACGCTCAACGTGCAGCGGCTCCCAGGGGTTTGCCTCTTCCTTTTCCGCGATGCAGAAACTCCACTTGCCGGGATGGGCCTGGGTTGACTTATCCACCTCGCCCGGAACGTTCCCACCCAGATTCCAGAGGATCAGACGGATGGCGCGACCGATGGTCCCGTTTGCTCGAAAGCCGCTACCAAACACCCCATCGCCCGCGTTGAGCTTGAGTTGTGTCGCAATCGGGCCATGAACAATGGTTAAGGGGACACAGCAGTGGGTGGTTGTTTGGACACCGTTCAGATTGTGCTCGGGCTCCAGCATGGCCTCGACCGCCGCAAGGATAACCGGGAAATACTCGGGCCGGCAGCCGGCCATGACGCTGTTAATCGCCAGCTTCTCAATCGTGGCAATGCCCTGGGCCGGTGGAATCTCACCCAGCTCTTCTTGCGGCTCACGTCCCGAGGCCGCGACCATGGCCGCAACCAGTTCTTCGGTCGGTGGAACAATCGCCAAACCGTCGGTCCAACCGCGCTCAAAAAACAGTTCGACCGCAGCGTGGTAGTCGTCAACGTCAATCTGCTCGGATGTGAACTGCATCGCCCCTCCAGACCGTCCTCTGATGTCTACACAGCCCACAGGGACAGCGTCAAGGGTTTACCCCTGCCTCGCAATGCAAGCCCTTGAAGAATGCTGTTCAGCCTCTAGCGGAAGCGCCTCTATTTACCCGGATTGTGCTCCAACCAAAACGAAAGCCACCAGAGCTGGCTCCGCTGAACGATTACTCCAGGCATGATTGGTCGCCCGCTGGATGAGGACATCCCCGGCCTGCATGCAGGTTTCACCTTCTTCCATGACTGCCCACACCTCACCTGACAGGACGATGGCGTAGTCTACTGAGGCGGTTTTATGCATCATCGGGGTCGAGCTGGTGGAATCGGCGGTATGACCCGCCTCCATGGAGGAAAAGACTTCGCTCGCATCAGTCCGGTCTTTCCAGGCTGCATCAGGCGGAAACTCGACGACGCGGCAGATTGTTCCGGTCGGCCGAGGTTCCAGATGCATAGGACGCTCAACCGGGTCGGCATCACCAGACAGGTCAGCAGGCGCAGTTGTCGTCTCCCACAGATCAGTGGCTCGTAGTCCTGGCACTGCTTCGAGATCCAGAATGCTCGTGGCAATGGCATCCTCAGCAATGACCGATTTTCCTTCAGCATTGTGGCCGGTCACAATTCGGCGGATTTGCTTTGGCATCTCTCTCTCCCTCTTATTAAGGAAACGGATATCCTGCCTCCTGATACGAGTCAAACTTGACCGGTGATCCGGTCTGCGCTGGCAAGGCTATCGAGTTTGGGAATGCGGCAGCAGCTCTTCCGCATTCCCGGCGGGCTGAACCGATAGCCCTTCAGGCATATGAATCGTGGAGGTCGGGAAGGCGGCCTGGGCGCCGTGCGATTCGATAATCCCCAGGATTTTCAGCAGCACGTCCTGCTTGACCTTGTGGTAGTCGGCCCAATCCGTCGTTTTGGTAAACGTATAGACAAAGAAGTCCAAGGACGACGGGGCAAAGGCGTTGAAATTGACCATCAGGATTCGCGAGGTATCGATCTCGGGATGGGAACGCAGCATCTGCTCAACCGCCTGGACAATAGGTCCCATCTTGTTGGCGTCGTCATAGCGGATGCCGATCGTCTCGTAGATGCGCCGGTTCAACATCCGTGAGGGATTCTCCACCGCGATCGTGGCAAAGATCGCGTTCGGGACGTATAACGGCCGCTTATCAAAGGTGCGGATACGTGTCAGTCGCCAACCGATCTGCTCAACGTCTCCCTCAATCTCGCGATCCGGAGAGCGGATCCAATCGCCTACCACAAACGGACGATCAAGATAGAGCATCAGGCCCCCGAAAAAATTGGCCAATAAATCCTTGGCGGCAAAGCCGATGGCAAGGGCACCAATGCCGCCAAACGCCAGCACTCCGGCGACACTCACCCCCAGCGTCTGCAAGAGCACTAAGGTCGTGATAACCGTCACGGTCAGGCGCAGCAGCTTGGCGACGACATCCATGGTGGTGCGGTCGTAGGCTTGGCCCGTGTCTTCATATTTGGCGATAATCGCCTCTTCTCCCTCTCTGATAAGGTGGATCAAAAACCAGGCAACCAGGACCACGATGCCCAGTAGACGCGCGGAGTTGAGCGCCGGAAGAAACGCGAGATCGGCCTGCTGCCGGACCGTCTCAAGAACCAGACTGAGGCCGCCGAAAAGCACCAGGAAAGCCAGCGGCCTTTGCAGCGCCGTGACAAACGCATCGTCCCAGTAGGCATGCGAGTCCAGGGCCTTGTGATGCAAGCGGTTGAGGAGCCGCCGTAAAATGAAATGCAATGTGAGGGTGAGGAAAACAATGGCAACAATCTGGACCAGCCACGATATGATCCAGCCGGGTGTGTCGGTGAAAAGGCGTGAGAGTTCCATACCTGCCTCTGTCCGGTGTGTGAATAGCGGGTCTCAACGCATGATAACCAACCAGCGCGCACTCCAGTATATGAAGAAGAGCGCTACCGCCTGGACTACATGGTAGAGAGCATTATAGCTCAAGTACACCGGGTGGAGGCTCCACTGCGCTTGCTGTATTCCCGCGGCAACGAATGTCAGCACAAGTCCGAGCAGACCGATCAGGACCGCCGACTCACGTCCTTGTTGATACACCAGACCATAGACAACCAACAGGAAAAGCGTCGCCGGCAGATAGTAGGAAACGGCGATCAGAAAATCACGTGAGATGAACAGCACGACGCCGCAGTAGAGAACGAAGAGCGCAACAGCGCCGGACTGAATCCAGGCAGCCACGCTGTCCGAGCAATAGAGCCGCGCGCCGATGATCCAGCCGCACAGCGCAGTAACTCCAATCGCGATAAGGGTCGCTCCCCACAGGACGCTATGGCCGAAGGTGTCTGCGTTGGGGAAGTAACCGTGGACCGTTCCGCCACTGAAGGCAGCCAGACCGATCGAGGCAAAAAAGACGGCAAACCAGAGACGCAATGGGTTGTCCGCCTGACCATGGACGAGCAGCCAGTAGGCAAACAGCCCGCATTCCAGCGTCAGGGCGTAATCGGTCAGGGTGACATCCGGCTCGTTCATGCTCGTCGTCTCACAGCCGCTCCTTGTTCTGGTGTGGTCTTTCCGTTACCACACTGACAAAAAGGATTGAATACAAAAAGGAGGGCAGCATGAAATATGGCATTCAACTGGGCGGTGGCGCATCCGTATCCCAGCGTGACTCGCTCAAAAAACTCGCCGCCGCGGCAGAAGAGCTGGGCTTTGATTCGCTCCTGATCGGCGACCATATTGTCATTCCCAAACAGATTAGCTCCCCCTGGCCCTATGATGAATATGTGGGCGGCAAGACCCCGTATGCGGTCTATACCGAGATGGTCTGGCTGGACCCGTTCGACACCATGGCCTTTCTGGCGGCGATTACGGAACGGGTCCGTCTCGGGATCAGCGTCGTGATTGTGCCGTATCGACATCCTTTTGACGTGGCGCGTCGCGTGGCCACCATTGATGTGCTGTCCGGTGGACGTTTTATCATGGGTATTGGAGTCGGCTGGCTGGAAGACGAATTTCGTCTGCTGAATATCCCCTTTGCCCAGCGGGGTGCCCGTACGCGTGAATATATTGCCATGATGCAGGCCCTGTGGACGCAGGACTCGCCCCGTTTTTCCGGGAAATTCGTCGAGTTGCAGGAAGACGTCAACGTCCTGCCCCGCCCGCTCCAAAAGCCCCATCTGCCCATCTGGGTTGGGGGAGAATCCAAGCCGGCGTTACGGCGCGTGGCCGCTTTCGGCAATGGCTGGCACTGTGGCCTGGTCCTGCCCGAGCGGGTTCCCGGCCTGCTGGATCAAATCAAGGGTCTTATGGACGAAGCCGGGCGCGATTTCAACGAATTGGAGATTACCGCGCTTGCCCTCTCCAATAGAGCCGGCGACAAAGAGCTTGAGGCGTATCGCGCCGCCGGCGTAGACGTGCTCTATATGCTGCCGCTGAGCGACGAGACCGATGCCGTCATCGAGGAAATGCGCGCCTTTGCCGAACGAATGAAAAAATGACAACCCACCTCGGAACGCCGCCACCGGGCAACCACAGGGGGTTGCCCCTACAGATTTTATCATCCCCTCCGGCTTCCACTCCCTCCCCCTCTGGGAGAGGGCTAGGGTGAGGGTTCCTGGGCCTGGGTGACCCCGATCATACTGTCTCGGGTGACGAGCGCGGCGAGTGCCTCCTCGCTCAGGCCCTCGCTTCCGGCCGGCCGTTGGGGAATCACCAGGTAGCGCATGTCGGCCGTGCTGTCGTACACCCGGACTTCTATGTCGGGTGCGAGTTCCAGGCCGAATTCTTCGAGGACGGTCCGCGGCTCTTTCACCACCCGGGCTCGGTAATTGAGACTTTTATACCAGTCGGGCGGCACGCCGAGGAGAGAGCGGGGATAGCAGGAACACAGGGTGCACACCACGACATTATGAATCGTCGGTGTGTTCTCCACCGCCACCAGCGTACTCCAGGTGTCTACGTCAATGCCCAGCGTGGCAATGGCCGCCTTGGCGTCGGCAAGCAGGTGTTGCTTAAAGTGCGGATCGACCCAGGCGCGCGCAATCACTCGCGCTCCGACTGCGGGCGAGCGGGCATCCATATCTTCGACCGCCCGCCGCACGTCGTCCGCGCTCAACAGTCCCTTTTCGATCAGCAGGGCCTGAATGGCTTCTACCCGCTGCTCGTAATAGGTCAGCTCGGCATCCGCTTCAATCGGCAGATGAGAGTCGGGCGCGTCATGGTCGTGCATTGCTTACTCCTCGGGAACTGGCTCCAGCCAGTGTTCGTAGATGTCAATCAATAGCCGGTCGTTCTGACAGAAAGGGGCAGACCCGGCCGATTCAGCGGGTGCCCAGATATGGGTTTGGTCAAAGCGGACTAAATACAACGTTTGCTTGGGGCGTCCGTCTCCGCCATAGGCCAACGTCTCGGGGTTGCGAAACGCGCCGTGGACGGCTTCGATGACACCAATTTTTCCTTGAATATAGGTTGGCGTCCGGTAATGGCCGGACGGAGTAGCGACTCGGATACGCACCCGGTCTCCGGGCTGATACGGCATCGTCCCCACCCGTCCCTAATATGCCGACAGCCCACCGTCAACCGGCACGACGGCGCCGGTCATCATGCGAGCTTCGTCCGAGGCCAGAAAAAGGGCCACCCGGGCGATATCTTCGGGCTCGCCCACAGAGAACGGATACTTCTTCAGTTGGGATTCCAGGTTGACGATACCGGACTGGCCAGCCTCCGGCGGCTGGTCTACACCCAGGCGTTGCCGCACCCGGTCGGTCATAATCACCCCCGGACAGATCACATTGGCGCGAATCTTATCCTTGGCATACGTCCCGGCGAGCACCTGGGTAAAAGCAATGACACCACCTTTGGCCGCGGTGTAGACATGCAGTGGAAACGATCCCCGCAAAGCGACGACGGAAGACATATTGACAATCGCGCCCCCACCGGCCTTGACGAGTTCGGGAATCCCGTGCCGGCAGCACAGAAACGGGCCGAGCAAATCGAGCGACTGAGTGTGCTGCCAGACCGACATATCCACCTCAGTCACGGTCGTGTCTTCAGCAATCGACCCGCCCGCACAGTTATACAGAATGTCGACCCTGGCATAGCGCGTCACCGTTTGGTCGATGGCGTTTTTCACGCTCTCCTCGATGGTGACGTCGGTTTCTATGAACACCGCCTCTCCGCCAGCGTCACGGACCAGGCGTTCGGTTTCACGGCCGAGTTCGGGTTTAAGTTCGGCAATGACGACCTTTGCCCCCTCTTGGGTAAAAATTCGGGCGGCAGAGCGGGCAATGCCCGAACCTGCCCCGGTAATGAATGCGACTTTGCCATCGAGGCGCCCCATCTCTTCCTCCTTTTAAGCCGGACTTCACTCCCCCGTTTCGATCTTCCGCTGCTCCACGATCTGTTCCGCCTTGTGGTCAATCTCAGATTTGGTCAGGACATTCTTTTCAATCAGGAGGGTTTCAATCGCGCTGATCCAGCGTTCATAATACCCCATGGTTTCATACGCCTCGGGTGGCAGACTTTCGATCGCCCGTCGCAACTCATCGACCCGGATCACGCGCCGGCCCGCGCCACTCAACAGCACGAGGAGTGCGTCGGTCCGCTTCTCCCAGAACGACAGTTCATGTTCCGCCTTGGTGATGAGTCCGGCATCAGGCCAGCCTCCACGGTCATGTACGCCCGGCATGCGATCTTCCTTCCAGCTTTTTGGACGAGTCTTTGTACCCTTCTGCCTCAAAAGCCGTGTAAATGGAAGCACTGAAGCGGAGTTTGTCTTCCCTTTTTGGCTCGGTTATAGTCGGCTCCATGCTCAAAGCCGGTGATATTACCATTCACTTTTTGAACGACGGACTGTGGTGGGATGACGGCGGCGCGCAGTTCGGGACTGTCCCGCGTGAAATCTGGCAACGGGAGAAGCGACCCAACGAACGCGGGCGCATTACCATGAGTCTGACCTGTCCGCTGATTGTGACTCGGAATGAGCTCATCGTTGTTGATACCGGCATCGGGAATCGGCTGAGTGAACGCGAGCAACAATTTTTTACTCCCCGGCGTGGCAGCGGTCTGACCGGCCAGCTTCACGCCCTCGGTTACACAAGGACAGACGTGACCCACGTCGTGCTGAGCCATCTCCATTTTGATCATCTGGGCGGCGTCATTGATAAGGCGGACGACGGCACGATCACGCCAGCTTTTCCCAATGCCCGTGTGGTTCTGCAACGGGCGGAGTGGGAGTTGGCAACCCAGCCGCCGGACGAACGTCTTGCCGCGGCCTACCGACACGCCTCGGAATGCCTGGAGCCACTTACGAACATTGACCTCATCGACGGTGATACGACGCTGACCGACCACGTTCGCACAACCGTCTCGGGCGGTCATACCAGCCCGCACCAGTGCGTCATCGTTGAAACGGCTGGAACCGGCTTGATTCACTTCGCCGATATTGTGCCGACGACTGCGCACCTGCGTCTCGCCTGGAACGCCGCGTATGACACTGACCCGTTAGCGACAATCGCCGCGAAAAAACGGCTCTACGCCGAAGCCAGACAGAAAAATCTCTGGGTGTCGTTTTCTCACGACGACGTAGTCGCCGCCGGACGTTTTTCAGATGGGAGAGGGAAAACGCCGACACTGGCGGAAACGATCCCCATCGCCCCTCCCAGCGGAGCGTAGGCCACCTATTCAACCGAGAGCTCGACGCGGCGATTTACGGCCCTGCCTTCCGGATTGTCGGAGCCATCATCTCTGGCATTGGGAGCCAGGGGCTCGATTTCTCCCCGCCCCACGGCTCGGAGACGGTCGGCGGCAATCCCACTCGCTACCAGATAGTCTCGGACCGCTTCCGCCCGCGCGCGGGAGAGTCGCAGGTTAAAGGCTTCAGAGCCAACCGCATCGGCGTAGCCCTCAATCAGGACGGAGAGCGTCGGGTTGTCGTTGAGAATACGAGCCGTCTCATTCAGCTCCAGCAGAAACTCCGGTCGAATCGTTCGGTCGTTAAAAGCAAAGGGAATACCCTGCAGAACAATAGCTCTCGGCGCTGCTTCCTCTTTTGGAGTTACTTCGCTCTTTTTTACAGGAGACGGAGCCCCCTGTAGGACGATATCTTTCGGAGTTACTTCCTCCTTTGGGATTGCCTCACCCTTTGGAACTGCTTCGTTCTTTTCTACAGAAGGCAGTGGGGGTAAGGGCGACCGGGCTCGTGCGGGACTCGCGTCTTGATAGGGCGCCTTCGGCTCGTTTTCCATCTCTGGCACACGGACGTGCTCACCGGGATCGTCCACATCGTCATAGAGCAGAATTCCTGTCGCGCCAACAAGCAGCACTACTCCAACGAGGGCAGACACGCGCCAATAGGCGAGAATGAAAGCGGGAGAGAAGCCGGCGAACAGTCCAATCAAGTAGGGCACCAGGAAAGACCAGTCAGCGGCAAGGACGGCGAGAAGCCCACCGGTAGCTATCGTTCCAAAGAGGACGACCAGAAACTTCTGCGGAGCGCGAAAGGATGTGGGACGAACGGCTTTCAGACGACGATTGGGGCGTTTATGAACTCCTTGGAGGGATCGAGCAGCCCTCGCCATCCAGCGAATATTCAGTTGCGGCCAGACTTGGCCGTGGATCATGCCCCATACGAACCCACACACAACAGCAGCAAGCCCAATAAGCACGTCAATACTATAGCGCCTCCATGCCGAAACGCTAGAGCGAAGCCCATACTACTCCCCTCCCAACAAGACATTGGGCCGTCACAGTATCCCATTGCTCAGATGCACTCCACTTGTTGAGACGCGTACCAACGCGATAGGCTTGGGCACTTCGCGCACCGAGCAGGCGTGTTGGCCGCAGTGCAGCATATCGTATGGATACCCCTTCCTTGCCTCCCGCTTCGGACCGAAAACCGCGCGTCTTTTACGGGTGGTGGTTGGTCGCACTCAGCGGCTTCATCATGATGCTGGCTCATGTCCCACTGTTTCACGCTATGGGCGTGTGGGCCGTTGCTCTGGAACGAGAGTTCGGCTGGAGTCGGACCCAACTCGGCTTGGCCCTGACGTTTACCCGCATCGAGGGGGGCCTCATGGGCCCGGTCGAAGGGTATCTGACCGATCGCCTCGGCACGCGCCGTATGGTCATTATGGGTCTCTTTTTTCTGGCCGCCGGGTTCCTGTTGTTAAGTCAGATCGACAGCCTGTGGATGTTTTACCTCGCCTATGTCGTCATGGCGGTCGGACAGGGGTTTGGCGGCTGGCTGCCACTCATGACGATGCTGAACCACTGGTTTGTCCGACGCCGAGCCAGTGCGGTCGGCTGGGCCAATGTCGGCAGTCGCTTGGGGGCGTTATTCCTCGTCCCGACAATTGCCTGGGCTATTGATCCCGACTACGAGCGTCTCGGCTGGCGGATGACCGCCCTGTTGCTTGCGGTCTTTACCGTTGTTGTTGCGGTTCCGCTTGCACGACTCATCCGAGACCGACCGCAGGACTATGACCTGCTGCCCGATGGCGGGCCGATACGACAACCAGACGAAACCCGAAGCACGCGAAGTTCAGCGGTATCCCAGCCTATCAGCCCCGTTCCCAGTCCCGATCTGACTGCCGCCCAGGCACTCAGAACACCGGCCTTTTGGCTCATCTCTTTTGGCCACGGCTTTACCTCCATGGTGCTCCTGGCCATCATGGCCCACCTGGGACTGCTGATGGAGGATGCGGGCTTTTCGGTTCAGACAACGGCCTGGCTCGTCTCTGTGTACACGGCTATTTCCATGGTTTTTCAGCTCGTGGGCGGCTATGTCGGCGACCGCATGCCCAAGCGTATCGCCCTGTTTATCTTCTCGTCGCTCCAGGCGGCTGGCACGGTCGTGCTGACGTTCTCGACTTCGACTCCCATGCTTGTCCTCTTCGCCGTCCTCTTTGGCGTCGGGTTCGGTGGACGGAACCCGCTCACGGTGGCGATTCGGGGCGACTATTTTGGTCAAACCTCTTTTGGCAAGATTCTCGGACTGTCCACTGTCCCGATGAATATCCTTATGCTTGTCGCGCCGCCCTTTGCCGGCTGGATACGTGACGTCCGCGGGGATTATACCCTGGCTTTTTGGGTCCTGGCGGTGTGCAGTTTCCTGGGCGGTCTCTGCTTTCTGTTTGCCAAGAATCCCAGACTGGCACCCTCACCACCCCCCCGATGAGAATTGACAGGTCTATTCACGTCCTCCTAGAATACGAGTCCAGGGAGGCTTCCGTATAATCAGCTTCCGCGAGGACTCCGAGGAAGGATTCATTATGAACACGCCTATCACCCTGCTCACGCTGTCTCACCAGTACGGCAGCGGGGGAAGCCTGATTGCCCGCGATCTTGGCCAACGCCTCAACTGGAAAGTCTGGGATAAGGAAATCGTCCGAACCATTGCGTCCCAACAACATGTCTCTGAGGATTATATTGAGACCAAGGATGAACGCGTGGGCTCGTTTATCGAACGCCTAGTCGAATCCTTTGGCGTCGGCGGTTTTGAGAGCGCCTATAACATCCCGCCGCCGTTGCGTCTCAAAGACAGCCAACTCGCGCGCCTCACCCGCAAGCTGATTGAAGAGGTCGCGCAGGAGGGCAGCGCCATTGTTGTCGGACGTGGGGGAAACTGCATTCTGGCCAACAGACCGAAGACTCTCCACGTTTTTGTTTTTGCCTCGCTCGACGCTCGCATTGAGCGCGTGATGAACGTGGAGGGACTCACCACGGACGAGGCCAAGCGACGCATCACCGGGATGGATAAACTGCGGACAGATTACGTCCACAAGTTCTACCAGGCGGATTGGCGCGACGCAGACGGGTATAACCTCCAACTCGACTCAAGCGTGTGGGGGGAGACGGGCACCGCAGACTTCATTCTCCAGGCTTTGGAACATCACACCGAGTCTGTTCGGGGCTGAGCCGGGGGTATCAGTATGACACACATGACTCCGATCATTGCCAATGTCCGATTTCCTTTTAGTTTGATGAACGCGGCCGGTGCATTATCGACCACGCGAGCAGAGTTGCTCGCTCAAGCCCGTTCGGAAAGCGGTGCGGTTGTCACGAAGTCGATTACGCCAACGTCGTTTCTCGATCCTGGGGCGCAATGCGGTCTGGAAAACCCCGGTACCGACTACTACGTTGAGGTCATTCCGGAACTGCGCCAGTGGGGCAAGCCGATGATTGCCAGCGTTGCCGGTCTCACGATCGAAGAGTTCGTTCAGGTTGCGCAGACACTGACGCAAGCCGGTGCGGACCTTATCGAGATTAATCTGAACGATCCGCATGTGCATACCCACGTGAATCCATTTCAGTCTGTCGAACACTTGGACGAGGTCGTTTCAGCGCTCCGCAGACAGATTTCCGCTCCAGTTGCCATCAAGCTCCCTGCTACGGTTCCACTGACACTTTCGGATGTCGCACACACCTTGGTCCGGAACGATATTCCCGTTGTCATGTGTCACAATACAAGCGTGAACGGCGGTCCGTCTCAGGCCCGGGCCGTTCTTGAGGCGGCGGAGGGAAAACTCGATGTGATCGGCGTAGGTGGGGTCTCAACCGGCGCGCAAGCGCTCGCTATTCTCCAACAGGGCGTGAAGGCCATTCAGGTTGGCTCGGCGGTCGTCAAGGAAGGCGTAGGGGTATTCGCGCGACTGAAACATGAACTGGGGGAGTTCATAGGGGCGGATAGTGCAAAGCTGGCATCCTAGAGCCGGTTGAGAAAATTCCGGGTTCTTGGGGCATCCTCTTCATTCGGCATTTCCTTTAACTGTTCCGCCAGCTTCCGCATATCCTCCACGGTATCCACATCGTACCAGTGCGGGACCAAGCGTATATTCAGTTTATGCAAGCGGGCCTGCCTCAAGGTTTGCTGCATGACCTTTTCCGTACTCCACTCGATGTTCTCAAACAGTGCCGGCAGCCCTGCCCGTCCAGCCTGCGCACCGATGCAGTAATAGCCGCCGTCACGACTCGGTCCGAGTACGGCATCACAGTCCGGGCTCTTCAGCAGGTCGAAGGCCGAGCGGAGATAGGCGAGCGGCACGGAGGGAATATCACTCCCCATGATCGCCACCCGCGTCGCTTTTTTCTCGAACAGATCAACAAAGATATTCAGCTCACGCTCACCAAGATTCGTTCCCCGTTGTGGCAGATAATGGACGGAGGAGGGTAACGCCGCACGAAAGCGTGGCTCGCTATCAGCCGGGGTAAAGGCGACCCAGACCTGCACCTCTTCGAGCCGGGATACCCGTTCAACCGTATCAAGGAGAAAGCAACGCGCCAGTTCCGCGGCCTGGTCGGGTCGGAGCGGCGGGCAGAGGCGCGTCTTGACCTGTCCGGGCAGGGGCCATTTGGTAAAGATCACCAGCGCGTCGGCAGACATGCTGGGGTGTGTAGCGCGGATCGCTGTGAGGGGCAAACGGACATCGCATGAGGCGGTTGAGAGCAATCTCCAGGCTAGGTCCGTCCCAGGCCGGAGAGCAGGCGCTCCAGTGAGCTGATCATTTCCCGCCGGGCGGCGGCACTATCCTCGGCATGAGCAATATAGACCCCTGCCTCGAAGCACATCGCCCAGACCAGATGGATCAACGGGTCAAGGGGCAGCCGGTCGATCACCCCCTCGGCCATCAACGGCTCGAACACCTCTCGCAGGAGCAGAAGGGCAGGCCTGGGTTCTCGGAGGACCTGCTGGTCCAGGACTGCCGGCCCATCCACAAAGAGAATGCGCTGCACGCGCGAGTCTACGGCCTCGTCAATAAAGGCCTGGCATACCGTGAGCAGGACTTCCTGCCGCGGAGCGCCCTCGGCGACCTGGATGCGCTCGCTGATGGCGCGGGCCAAGGCAATGCGCTGCTCCAGATGGACTGCGGCGAAGAGTGCGGCCTTATCCCGAAAATGATGGTACAGCGTACCTCTGGTCACCCCGACACGGTGGACAATCTCTTCGGTCGATGTTGCTTCATACCCCTGCGTGGCAAACAACTCTCGGGCCACATCAAGCAAGGCTCGGCGTCGCCTTTGCGCCGATTCTTCTCGTGAGATTCTCGCTGACAAAAACGGTCTCCCCTTTTCCCGAAACACGGCAACCTCGCCCCCCTCACCAGGGATCCGTGTCACCGCTTGTTGCGCGTCTATATACTCAATCCCGTCTCGCCGTGCGCCTGTAAAATTACGGGGATGGGCAAAAAAATAGAAAATTTTTCGATGCCGCCGGGTTGCTAGGAAGAGACCCCCCAACGACGGGACGGGCACGTCTCCGTGGGGGGAGATGGACGACGTAGGCGGTGATCCCGCCTCAGAAGATGTGCGCGGTCACACGAACTCGACGACTGACAGCACCAGTCGCACCAAGTCTGCCTGCCGCGAGATGCCCAGCTTGTGGTAAATCTGCTGGAGGTGCCAATGGATAGAGCGTTCCTGCCGCTTCGTCTCCACGGCAATCTCGCGTACCGTCTTGCCTTCCGCCAACCAGACCGCCACTTGGCTCTCTGCCGGGGTGAGACCCAGGGTCTCGGCCGCCAGACTGGGATCGATACGGGATTGTCGCCCCGGCTCGACAAGCAGCACGAGCGCGGCAATGCGTTGTGCTCCGAAGTCCATATGCGGAGCGACCACGGGTTTGATGTGGACCACGAACGGCGACAGTATGGCCGCCCGGCGGAGCAGCATCGACCCACTGACAGTGGCGGCACTGGAGGTTGGGAGTGCGGCGGCCACGAGTCGCTCAAGACGGACGTGGTCGACCGGTACGCGAGCGCGCAGCACCCCACCGCGGTCCGTTATCCCGTCGCCGTACCGCAGGATGGCACGGGCGCGGTCGTTCGCCGCCACGATCCGCCCACGCCGGTCCAGGTGGATGACCCCAATCCGGGGGTTGTCGAGCAGGTCGGTCGCGGATGTGCCCAGCGCCTCGGTTTTGGCCAGTGCCTGCTGGACGCGGACAAATTGCCGAATGTGGGGCAGTAGCCCTTTGAGCAGCATGAGCCGTGTAAAGTCCCAGCCATCCGGGGCAACAGGGTCGGCGCTAACCCAGGCGATGTGGGAGCCGTCCGGCCCGTCTAGCCGCACATGCAAGCTGTCCTGAGCGCTGGCCCGGTGCATTAGTTCGTTATAGGTGGGGGAGGTCTTTAACTCCTCGGCCGTGTACAGGTCGGTGGTGTGCGCCAAATGGCTGTCGGGCAGTTGCCGAAAACGCGGCACGCATTCGTCTATGGGATGGTAGATGTCGAGGTATTCGCGCTCCAGGTCTTCGCGGCGCTGCCCCCCGTAGTAGAGCCCCGCGGAGATGACGCGGATGTCATCCTGCGGGCCTTCGCCGATCCCCAGGGCATTACCCTTCGTGCCGCAGGCCTCATCAATCAGAGCCGAGGTTTCCTGCCACTGGGCCGGGTCAAGCATGGCGTCATACAACGACGCCAGGATGCGCTCGAAGGCGTCTTGGTCGCTCATGCCGCTATTTCCTGCGGCCATACCAGGATGAGTAGCGCGGGGACGCTCACGATACACGCGGTGCACCATACCAAGCCGTGGGCTGAGCCCTGCCGTCCGCTTCCTACCTGATTGTGTATCATCCGCCTCTCCTGACGCCTCGATCACGAGGAGACCGTATAGGGACAAATCACTGCTCTCTCACTCATGATACAACGCAGAAAATGCAGGATAAGTATAGAAATTCGAATCTCTCATTTCGCCCGTAATTTTACGGGGATAGCCTCGAAAAGACGGAATACGCTGCCTGTGTGCGGATGAGGGCAGCCAGACGGCGCGACGAGATCGGATAGAGTTGCCTCTCATCCTTTCGCTTGACACTCTCCGAGCCCCTCAGTATCGTTTCGTCCACGTGGACGCTGCCGAGGAAATCGTTGCCGTTGTCGATGAAAACAATACCGTGGTGGGTTCCGTGCCGCGGAAGGAAATGCGCGCCAAAGCCCTGCCCCATCGGGCCACCTATGTGCTGGTCTTTAACTCGCGCGGCCAACTCTACGTCCAGAAACGGACCATGACCAAGGATGTCTTTCCCGGCTATTACGATCCGGCTGCGGGCGGGGTCGTGCTGGCTGGCGAAGAATACGAACAGGGCGCTCTCCGTGAGGTTGAAGAAGAGATGGGCGTCCGAGGCGTACCCTTGACGCCGCTCTTTCGGTTTTATCATCAGGAGACGCGCAACCGGGTGTGGGGTGCGGTCTTCTCGTGCGTGTACGATGGTGAAATCGTCCTGCAGGAAGAAGAAGTCGAGAGTGGCGCGTTTATGGCCGTGCCTGATATTCTGCGCATGGCTCAGACCGAGCCGTTCACACCGGATGGCCTGTACGTGTTGAAACGCTATCTGGCGGAGTGTCAGACCCAGGACGGGGCATGAAATTCGGACTGATTTTCACTCTCCAGGACCCGCCCCACGGGGAGCACCTGTCCCGGCTCTATGACGAGGTGTTTGCTCAGGCGGCCCTGGCCGAGGAGGCTGGCTTTGAGCTGTTTCTCCTGCCGGAACATCACCAGATGCCGGACGGTTATATGCCCGCGCCCCTCACCTTTGCCGCAGCTCTGGCGGCGCATACCAAGCACGCACAGATTGGCACGGGCATCCTCCAACTCCCGCTGTATCATCCGCTGCACATCGCCGAGCAAATTGCCGTGATCGACACGATTGCCAAAGGGCGCTTTATCCTTGGCGCGGGCTTAGGTCTGGTTGAGCATGAATTCAACGCCTTTGAGATTCCGCTGTCTGCCGCGGCGACGCGCTTTACCGAATCGGTCGAGATTCTCAGGCAGGCGTGGAGCGGCCGGACGTTTTCTCATCACAGCCAGCATTTCAATTTCGACGATGTCACGATTACTCCTCGTCCCCTACGTCAGCCACCGATTTGGATCGGCGCCATGTCGACGATTACGCTCACGCGCGCCGGCCGGATTGGCGATGGGTGGCTGTCGGACCCGCTCCATAACTTCGATGTAATGCGGGCCTGGTCCGAGATGTACCGGGCCGCGGCACAGCAGGCGAAGAACCCGCAGGTCGAAATTGCCCTGCTGCGGAATGCCTGGGTCGGCGACAGCCAAGCCGAGCTTGAGCAAACCTGGTGGCCGCACGTCAAGGACTATCACCTCTTCTACCTGCGGCTGGGCTTTTTCGCCTCGGGCCGATTTAACGCCAAGTGGGAACCCTGGGTAAAAGAAATCACAGCGGACGCGGAATGGACATGCGAACGGGTCGCTCCGAACCGGTTGATCTACGGCACGCCGGAGCAGGTCGTGACCGAACTCAAACGCTACGAGCACGCAACCGGGTGCCAGTATATGATTCTCATGCTACGCTGCCCGAGCGGTCCCAGCCACGCAGAGACCATGCGGTGTATTGAGCGATTCGGTACGGATGTCTTGCCGTATTTTGCATAAGGGAGGGAAATACACCATGCCAAACGGACACGGATTCATTGACAGCGATGCCCATATTATCGAACCCGCAGACATGTTCGAGAAATATCTGGATGCCAGATATCGCTCAGCCATGCCCAAGGCGTGGGCCAATTACCGGGGGGAACCGCTCGGCTTTGGCTTTGAGGTCAGGATTCCTAACCCGGAGGGGGGCGAATATCTGATGCCGTTCGGACGCGACCCGCTGCGGGATCCCGCCCAAGCCGATGGCAAACCGCATAGCGGAGCGCAGGAGGCTGGAGAGCGCGTTTTTCTGCCGGGAAATGACGAAGCCTATGCCCAATACGCCAAGCAGGACTTCCCGCCAGAGATCTACCCGGAAGTCATGCAGCGGGTCGGCATCGACTATATGGTCGTCTACCCCTCCATCGGTCTCCTCTCGGTAACGGTTCCAAATCTGGCGGCCGATACGGCTGCGGCCTATCGTCGGGCGTATAACAACTGGCTGGCCGACTTTTGTGCGGCTGCCGGGGGACGGGTGTTCGGGGCCGCTTCCATTGACCTGCGTGATGCGCGGGAGGCAGCCCGGGAAGTCCGCCGCTGCGTCACGGAGTTTCACTTCAAGGCGGTTCATATTAACCCCGTCCCGGTATGTGAGCACCGCTTATACGACGCGTTTTATGAGCCGCTGTGGGAGACGCTGGAGGAACTGGACGTGCCGCTCGCCGTTCATACCGGAAACGGTACAGCCGCAGATGAGATGCTGTACTATTACCTCCCCCGGTTACGCTCCGCGCAGACCACCGTGGCCTTCACGATTGGGAACATGCTGGCCAGCACCGCGCTGATTATGGGTGGGGTGCTGGAACGTCACCCTCGGCTGAGGGTCGTGCATCTGGAGTCCGGCGCAGGCTGGGCCGCGTTTTGGCTGGACCGCTTGGGCGCCGGCGTCCAGGGCGGCTTTCGCGGCCTTGCCATTGAGGGGCTCAGCATGCCGCCGGTCGAGTATTTCAAACGCCAGTGCTATATCTCGGCTGATCCTGACGATCCCGGTATTCGGCAAGTCATTGACGCCATCGGAGATAATAATATCGTCACCGCAACCGACTTCGCCCATCCCGAGGGCCGGCAGTACGCCTGGGCGGTCAAGGAGATGATGGCCTTGCCGGGCGTGTCAGATGACAGTAAGCGCAAGATCATGTGGGATAACGCTTTGCGGCTATATCCCATCCAGCCTGACGCATAAGGAGGACGATCATGGGCGAACTCACGCGACTATCCGCAACTGCGGCGGCAAAAGACCTGACCAGTGCCATTGAGCGTGATGGCGCGGCTATCGTTGAAAATCTCATCGACGAGGCGCAGGTGCAGGCGACCCTCGATGATTTGATGCCGCATATCGAGGCCACCCCCGCCAGCCGGGATGACTTTGCCGGCTATCAGACCACGCGCACGGGCGCTCTGGTGGCGCGTTCTCCGGCCTGTCGTGCCCTCGTCACACACCCCAGCATCCTTGAGGCGTGCGACGCATTCCTCCTGCCCAACTGTAATCGCTACCAACTCCATCTGACCCAGGTTATCCGCCTGATGCCCGGACAAAAGAAACAGCCCTTACACCGTGACCGTCTGGTCTGGGGCGATTATTTGCAGGGGGTTGAGCCTCAGCTCAGCACGCTGTGGGCGCTGACGGACTTCACCTATGAGAGCGGTGCCACCCAGGTCGTGCTGGGCAGTCCGGCCTGGCCCAAGGGCCGCGAGGCTAAAGCGGACGAAATCAGCTACGCGGAAATGCCACGGGGCTCGGTCCTGGTGTATTCCGGGACCGTTTTACACGCCGGTGGGGCAAATAACAGCGCGGCCGACCGGGTCGGACTGAATATCACCTATTCGCTCGGTTGGTTGCGGCAGGAAGAAAATCAGTATCTCTCCTGCCCACCCGAAATCGCCAAGGACTTGGACCCCGTCCTCCAGGAACTCCTCGGCTATACCATGATGAGTTACGCTCTGGGCTATTTCACCCCACCCGACATCACCAAGGGAGAGTCGGGCCTCCGGGCTCCGGAATTTGCCCTTGGCCGCCGGCCGCGGAAAAACAGGGGGAAACTTGAGCTCCCCGCGTCTTAGGCGGCCTCCCTGGGAGCGCGGGCATCTTGCCCGCCCCGAAGCAGGCTGGAAGCCTGCACTCCTGACTTTGTGATAACGGGGGTGGAGTAGGACGAGGAAGGGCCGTCGCACCCTTCAGTTTCCCGCGTCTGAGGCGGTTTGCAGTTTTGAGACGGCCTTGCAGCCGAGGTAGACGAGGAGGGCGGCGCTGAAGCCGGGGACGCTCTCGTTGATATACGAGTTCAGGCCCAGCATATTCCAGGCGATAACGGTGGTCCCACCGACCAGGGCGACGAGAAAAGCGCCCCATTCGGAAATACTGTCATTGAGAAGGCGCAAAACCAGCACGCTGCCAATGGACGTGCCCAGGCCCGCATACGCAAAGGCGACCAGCGAAAAGATGTTCTGTTCGGCAAACAGAGCCAGGAGCGTCGCCGCACAGGCCACACCGACCGTACCCACCTTGGCCTGAAAGAGGGATTGCTTTGGCGGTTCGGGCAGGTCGCGCATCAGGGAGGCCGAGCAGCTCAGGATTTGCGAGTCGGCGGTGGACAGGGTGGAAGAAAAGGCACCCGCCAGCACAAAGCCCACGGCCAGCGGAGGCAGCATCTCTTTCGCCGACAAAAAGAGGGCCAATTCTGGCTCGAAAGCGCTCATGTCTTGCAGGATCACGCGGGTGCTCAGTCCCACCAACGTGAACAGGATAATAAAGAGCGCTTCAAAGGTGTAGTTGGCGATAATGAATTTTTTGGTGTCTTGGGCGTTTTTCAAAGCCATGGCGCGAATGAGGATGTGAGGCTGGCCGAGGACGCATAGGCCAAAACCCAAGGAGCCAAAGCAGAAGAGCATCCAGCCGGTATAGCCGCCAATGGAAAGATTCTGAGGGATCAGGTCGGTGCCCGGCGCGGTCGCGTGAAAGCTGGCCACCAGGTTAGCCACCCCGCCTGCCTTGACCACGGCCATGACCAGGATAAGGAGCAGGCTCAGGGTCATCATGATGATCTGGGCGCTGTCCGTCCAGATGGAAGCGCGGATGCCCCCGGCCCAACAATAGAAGAGAATAATGGCCGTACTCAGCAGAATGCCGACGTACAGCGGTTGACCCAGGGCCACTTCGAGGGCCATGCCGCCCGCCTTCAGTTGGGCCGCGGCGTAGAAGCTGAGAAAAAACAGGGTCAGGAGACCGATAAAGCGACGCAGCAGGACGCGATTTTCTCCGTTCCAGAAGGTGAGCAGTTCGCCGATGCTCAGAGCCCAGCCGCCGCTGTTCATATATTGCAAGCGGTAGACGGTCAGGGCGTAGACGAGGAAATGACCCAACAGCAGGCCCAGGCCCAGCCAGATGACCATGGTTCCGTTGAGGTAGGCCGCCCCCATGAAACCGGCAAAAATAAACCCGCTGTATTTACTGGCACTGCTGGAAAAGGCCAGGCTGTAGGGAGAGATGGTCTGGCTGGCCAGAAAATAGTCCTCTTCCGATTTCCGGCTCTCGCGGACGGCAAAAAAGCCAACCAGACAGGTGAGGCCGAGCAGAAAGAAGAGGAAGCCGAAGAGCATAACGAATAGTGCTGCTATGGCATAACACGCGGCCTGTCAACGGAGTTTCTTAGCGCGGAGAGCGACATTATCCGTTCAGCGGTCGCACGCTAGTTGCCTCAAACCGGTGGCGTACCAGAGTGTTATCTGATAGCTGACTCTCGACCTGCCCGCCCCCCAGGCAGACAAAGACTCTTTGGAGAAGTCCACTATGAGTGGCTCAACATCGCATTCCGTTTATCCTCCGGTCTATCCGCATGATCCAATTGAGGAGATTACCCAAGACGTCTTCATGGTCCGGGGCAGTCTTAAGATGAATGCTCTTCTACGGATCTCACGCAACATGGCCGTCATCCGCCACGACAGTGAGCTGACTCTGATAAACCCGATCCGGTTACATGCTGCCGAGGAAGAGAAACTCCAGACACTGGGAACAATCAAACACGTCATGCGTCTCGGCCCGATGCACGGCGTCGATGACCCGTATTATGTCAACACGTTTCAGGCAGCATTCTGGTGCCAGTCCGGGAGCACCATCTATACCCAACCCACCATTGATGTCGAAATGCGGCCTGACGACCCGCTCCCCTTTCCAGACGCGGAGTTATTCTGTTTCAATGGCACGGTGCAGCCTGAGGCAGCGCTCGTGCTGCAACGCGAAAACGGCTTGCTGCTCACCTGTGACGCGCTCCAGCACTACGGCGACTATAAACACAACAATCTACCGGCCCGTCTGATTCTCCCGTTGCTGGGCTTCCCAAAAACCACCCTGGTGGGCCCTGTTTGGCTGAAGCGCATGACACCCGCGGAAGCGTCACTCAAGCGGGAATTCGAGCGGCTGTTAACCCATGACTTCGACGCGCTCCTGAGCGCCCACGGGAGTTTTCTGGAACACGGAGCAAAGGCGGCGGTCCGGGCAGCCATTGAGCGCGCCTTTCCAGACGGATGAGGGCCGCGATCGTCTGGCCCCTTACGAATCCGGTAGGACGGTATACTCCCGCTCGGCGTACGGGAAACCCTCCAATTCAAAATTGGGCTGTTCGTAGGACAGGTGACGGTTGATATAATAGGCGCGAATCTCCGCGATTTTATCCCCACGAAAAATATACCATTCCGCCCCACGCATGGCCTCGACCGTGCCGGTCGGCGGCGTCCAGGTCATTGTCCATTCGATCACGCACTCATCCCCTTGGACAATCGCATGGTCGCAGGTCCACGTCGCCCGAATGCGCGGCTGCATCCTGGCCCAATAGCCAGCCAGGGATTCTGCGCCTCGGATGGGAGCATGATGTGTAAAGTAATGGACAACGTCATCGGTAAAGGTTGATTTCATGAGTTCCACGTCCGCCGTACTACAGCCGTGATAATACTTCTTTATGGTCTGTACGAATGGATGTTCCTGAGACATTGTCTTCCTCCTGTATATCCTCATCGAGGAGATTCACCGTGCCGGACGGCGTCCGTGTCCGGCATCTCCTGAGGCGGCCACTCCTCGAACTGCTCCTCGAACTCTTCGAGCATCTGCTCCTGAAAATGCCCGGCACACATGGCCATACCAAAAAGCATGAGAAGCAAGAGAGCACCAGCGCCCACCAAACAGCCCGCGCCTATTTTGACACCACGCAAAAAGTCAGAGGGCATAAGGCTTCTCGCTGTATCACAGCCGGAAACGGGCGGGAATAGCGAGGCGAGTTTGACTCAGTGGGCGGAGCATAAGAGTTTCTCGCGTTGCCAGTAGTCCGAGCGACATGGTAGAAAGACGCCCGATGGAGAGGCTGGTTTAAGTCAAGGATTCCCGTGCCCCGCGCTCAATATATTCTCGCTCTCGATCAAGGCACGACCAGCTCCCGCGCCATTCTTTTTGACCAGACGGGCACCATACGCGGGATTGCTCAGAAAGCCTTGACCCCGCTGTTTCCTCAGCCCGGCTGGGTGGAACAGGACGCCAATGAAATCTGGTCGTCACAGGCCGCGGCCGTGACCGAAGTGCTAACCCGGGCGGGTCTGTCGAGCACCGACGTCAGCGCTCTGGGTATCACCAATCAGCGCGAAACCACCCTCGTCTGGGACCGAGAAACGGGCCAGCCGATCTATAATGCAATTGTCTGGCAAGACCGCCGCACCGCCCCGTTGTGCAACACACTCAAGCAACAGGGGCTGGAGGCCTTTTTTCGTAACAAGACCGGCCTGGTCATCGACCCGTACTTCTCGGGAACGAAAATCCGCTGGCTCCTGGATACTATTCCGGGCGCACGCGCCAAGGCCGAAGCTGGCCAGCTGGCCTTTGGGACCGTTGATACCTGGCTCGTCTGGCAACTGACCCGGGGGAAGAAGCATATCACCGACGTCACCAATGCTTCACGCACCCTGTTATTGAATATCCACACGGGAGAGTGGGATCAGGAACTACTCGATGCCCTCGACATCCCCCGCCAGCTCCTTCCCGAGGTGCGCAGTTCCAGCGAAGTCTATGCGGACACGTCAACAGACCTCCTCGACACGGCTGTACCGATGAGTGGGATGGCCGGAGACCAGCACGCGGCGCTGTTTGGCCAGATGTGCACGGCACCCGGCATGGTAAAAAATACGTATGGCACGGGCTGCTTCATGCTCATGCATACCGGCGGGCAACCCACTGCCTCTCAGAACAATCTGCTCACCACCGTGGCGTGGCGGTGCGATGGACGCGTCCAGTATGCGCTGGAAGGCAGCGTCTTTGTTGCAGGAGCCGTCGTGCAGTGGCTGCGTGATGGGCTCGGTATTATTCAGTCATCGGCAGAGGTCGAGACACTGGCGGCCGGTGTCCCGGACACAGGTGGACTCTATCTCGTGCCGGCCTTTTCCGGCCTTGGCGCCCCACATTGGGACCCGTACGCGCGCGGCTCACTCTTCGGTTTGACCCGTGGCTCGACCGCAGCTCATATCGCCCGGGCCGCGCTGGAAAGCATTGCCTATCAGTCCATGGATATCCTGGCAGCCATGGAGGCGGACGCGAGCCTGCGGCTCACCCAGTTGCGCGTCGATGGCGGCGCAAGCCTGAATAATCTGCTGATGCAGTTTCAGGCCGATATCCTCGGCGTGCCGGTAGTGCGTCCGAAAATTGCAGAGACAACCGCGCTGGGGGTCGCCTATTTGGCGGGCTTGGCAGTCGGCTATTGGAAAGACCCAAGCGAGATTGTGAGCCAGTGGCAGATCGACCGCGTCTTTGAGCCCGACCTGTCATCAGAGCACCGGGATGAACTCAAGGCCGGCTGGGCAAAGGCCGTGGACCGCACCAAGGAGTGGGCAATACCAGACACCGAATAAGGAGGATACGCCATGCAAACAGGCAATTTTCGTGGTTTTGCCGTTTCGATACAGGACTCCGGCATTAGCCTGATTACCTTTAACCAGCCCGAGCGTCTGAACGGGATGACGCATCATTTGAAGCGCGACCTGGTTGAAACCCTCATTCAGGCCCAGATGGACGACACGGTCCGCGTGGTCGTGTTTACCGGCTCGGGACGCGCCTTTTCCGCGGGCGACGATATTACGGGTCGTCCGCTTGGGCAACATGCCGGACAGACGCGGGTGCCCGATATTCCGGGCGGACATCACAACCCGACAGGGACGTATAACGGCCTGCGACACCTCTCACAGCCGCTTAATCAGGCAGTCAGAAATCTGGACAAACTAACCATTGCCGCACTGAACGGCGTAGCGATTCAAACCGGCTTCTCGCTCGCCTTGGCATGTGATTTCCGCATTGCGTCCGAAGAGGCCCGTATGGGCAGCGCGACGCTTCGCTTCGGACTCCTGCCCGACGAAGGCGGCCAGTTTCTGCTCACGCAGTTGATGGGCGTAGGGAAAACCATGGATTTTCTCATGCGGAAACGGATTGTGTCGGCCCGGGGAGCGCTGGACCTCGGGCTGGTACACGAAGTTGTGCCGCCAGCTGAACTCATGGACCGGACGATGGACCTCGCCCGAGAACTCGCCAACGGCCCGCAGGTTGCCATGCGGATGCTCAAACGCTCTCTCTATAATGCGGCCGAGATGACCTTTGCCCAGTCGCTGGACGAGATTGCCTCGAAAACCGCAGTCTCGGACCATCATCCCGATGCCGAGGAAGGCATGCGGGCGTTTCGAGAAAAACGCCCGCCCAGGTTTAATCGGTGGCTGGAGGAGAAATAAGCGGACTCCTCTATCCTGAGCATGCTATAAGAACCCTATGAGCACCCTACAAATCAAAAACATGCCCGATTCCCTCCGCCGACGACTGCGTCGCTATACGCAAAAGCAGCGCTGTACGCTGAGCGATTTTGCGAGTGAAGCCATAGAAAGGGAACTGGCCCGGCGCGAATTCCATGAACGTCTCGCCCGTCGTCCAAAGACAGATCTCGGCGTCTCGCCCGCAGCCCTGCTTGCAGAAGAAAGACAGCAGTGAGATGTACTGCGCTGAAGCGTAAGACAGATAAGGAGGCCAGCCATGTTCGCTGCCACGCTCAATCGTCCGCTCGCCACGACGATCACCGGCTCCTTGCCACGACCCGAATGGTTTACGCTCAACCTTGCCGGCCGCTCTATGTCCTCAGCCCTGTTGGGCGATTATCAGTTTCACGAGCAGTATATTGATGCGGTTGCCAGTTGCATCAGCGATCAACGCCGGGCCGGGCTCGATATCATGACGGATGGCGATATGCGTTTTGATCGGGATATCGGTGGGCGAGCCTGGTTTGGCTATATCTTTGATCGGGTGGAGGGCCTGTCGCTCGGTGCGTTGCGCTCCCTTCCATTTGGCGGCTCTCCACGGGAACTCCAACCCGGCGATATCTTTCATGAGATTATGGTGACCCGCTTACCACCCACCGTCACGGGGCCGGTGAGCGCTGGCAGCCTTGAATACGATATCGCCTGGAAAACCGCCCAGGGGCTGGCCGAACAGCCGGTGAAATTTGGGGCCTGCTCGGCCCAGGTTGTCGATATGCTCGTGATTAACGAGCATTACCGGGACCGCCAAGAAACGATCATGGCCCTCTCCCAGGCCGTTAATGGCGAATACCATAAACTGGCCGATGCCGGCTGCCCTATTGTCCAGGTCGAGGAGCCGTGTTTCCACTTTGTGGAAGAGATTGACTGGGAAATCCCGCCTGAGGTCTACGTGGAGGCCTTTAACCTGGAGGTTGCCGGGCTGCGCGACAAAACCGAGGTGTGGTGCCACACCTGTTGGGGGAACCCGTTTGCCCAGAACCTCGGCTACGGCGCGCGCTATAAGCCCGTTTTGCCGTACCTCGATCAGCTTGAGGTGGACGTCGTAACCTTTGAGATGAAGTTCAACAATTTTGCCGAACTCACCGAGGTTGCCGCCGCTATCGGGAAAGACAAGAAAATCGCTATTGGCGTGGTATCGCACCGCACCCTGCAAGTCGAAACACCGGAAGAGATTGCCGAGTCCGTCCGCCAGGCCCTGAAACTCATTGAACCCGAACGCTTAATTCTCAGCACCGACTGTGGGTTTGGACGCCAGGGTATTTCTCGCAAGCACGCCTTCTATAAAATGGTGGCCCTCGTACAAGGCGTCAACATCGTCCGGCGCGAACTCGGGCTGACCCCCGCCGTCATTCCTGTCGAGGCGAAAAACCTGGCGTATTTGTAAAGTTTGAGAGATATCTTTCTGAGCGAATATCCGAGTTGAGGAGCTATGAGTACGAAACATTTCGATGTCCTGGTCGTCGGCGCGGGAATCTCCGGGATTGCCGCCGGCTATCATCTACAGACTACCTGTCCGGGCCGGACGTATGCCATTCTCGAACGCCGCGATACCATCGGAGGCACCTGGGACCTGTTCCGCTATCCCGGTATCCGCTCGGATTCGGATATGTATACGTTGGGGTACCCGTTCCGGCCCTGGACCGACCCAAAGGCCATCGCCGATGGGCCTGCCATCCTTCGCTATGTCAACGAGACCGCTCGGGAATTCGGGATCGATCGCAATATTCGTTTTGGCCATCACGTCAAGCAGGCCTCTTGGTCCACAGCGGACGCACGTTGGACGGTCGAAGCTGAACGGACCGACACGAAGGGGCGCTGCCGCTTCACCTGCAACTTCCTCTTCATGTGCAGCGGATACTACAACTACGACGCAGGCTATACACCGGATTTTGCCGGAACCGAGCACTTTCGAGGCCGAATCGTGCATCCACAGCAGTGGACCGATGATATCGAGTACACGGACAAGCGCGTCATCGTCATCGGAAGCGGAGCGACTGCGGTGACGCTCGTCCCCGAACTGGCTAAGCAGGCGGCCCATGTCACGATGTTGCAACGCTCGCCCAGCTATATTCTCTCCCTGCCGTCTCAGGACTCTCTCGCCAATACGCTGCGCCGTTTTCTTCCGAATGCCCTCGTCTATCGCCTGATTCGGTGGAAAAATGTGCTTATCGGAGCCTACTTCTTCTGGTTCTGTCGCCACTCCCCGGAGCGCGCCAAGGCGTTTCTCTTACGCCAGGTTCGCGCGGCGCTGGGGCCGGACTATGATGTCGAGCAGCATTTCACACCCCACTACAACCCATGGCAGCAGCGCCTGTGCCTGGTCCCGGACAGTGACCTGTTCAAAGCAATCAAGGACGGTCAGGTTTCGGTTGTGACCGACCATATCGAGACCTTCACCGAGCGGGGCATCCGTCTGCGTTCGGGAAAAACGCTTGAGGCCGGGCTCGTTGTGACAGCTACGGGTCTCAATCTGCAACTCCTTGGTGGTCTCGAGGTGACGGTCGATGGGGAGCCCGTCGAGTTCTCAAAGACGCTGACGTACAAAGGCGTCATGTTCAGCGACGTGCCGAACCTGGCCCTGACCGTTGGTTATACGAACGCGTCGTGGACGCTGAAATGCGATCTCACCTGCGAGTATGTCTGTCGCCTGCTCAACTATATGGAAACGAACGGCTATGCTCAGTGCTGCCCGCGCCCCCACGACCCGGATATGGAGCGGGAGCCATTTATCGATTTCACTTCGGGTTACGTCCAAAGAGCAATCGATGCCTTCCCCAAGCAGGGCATAAAGGTGCCCTGGAGAGCGTACCAGAATTATATCCTGGATGTCTGGACAGTTGCCTATGGCTCGCTGACCGACGACGCGCTGGCGTTCACTCGGCGGCCAGCTGGACGACACCGGGATGCTCCAACAGACGAGGCCACGCTCCCGGGGCAGGTGGCTGGCTGATCAGTAATTTCCGAGAAACACGCTGCTCTCCGAGGGAAAAGAGGGTAGGACTACGCCATGCTCACAATCGCGCGTCCAACAATCTCGCCACGACTCAAGGCCGCATAGGCTTCATCCGCCTGTTCCAGGCGGTAACGCCGCGTAATGGGTTGAGATACATTCACCTGCCCCTGGGCTGCCAGTGCCAATACCTCGGGCAGGTCGGTACGGACCCGACTGCCGTAGGAGCCCATAAGCTGAATGCCGCGACGGACCAGACGGGTAATCTCAATGCCCGCAGTTGTCGTGCCGGGGGCAATACCGATCACCACCACCCGCCCCCCATCACGGGTCATCATGAACGCGTTCACCACGGTCTCCGGTCGTCCCAAGGCTTCAATGGCCACGTCCACCCCCTGGCCGTTGGTGGCATTGTTCACGGCTGCGACGGGCTCTTCCTGACTGGCATTCACGGTATGGGTTGCGCCAAGGGCCTTGGCCGCTGCCAACTTATCGTCGCGTACATCAACCGCAATAATCTGGCCGGCCCCAAAAGCCTTGGCGACCTGAACAACGTTTGAGCCCACACCACCTGCACCGACGACGGCTACGCTATCGCTCGGTTGGACTCGCGCCTGATTCTTCACCGCACCATAGGCTGTCATCATGGCACAGCCGAGAATACACGCATCGGTCAGGGACACATTGGCAGGGGCGGGAAAGACATCGCTGGCTGGAACAACCGCATACTCAGCGAGGCCGCCCATACTATACATCGCCAGGGTCGAACCATCAGAACGAGAGAGACGACTCTCCCCATCGTAGAGCGTCCCCTGTAGACGATTCAGCGCGAAGAAGGTTTCACACAGATCGTCCCGCCCCTGCACACAGTACGAGCACACTCCACACGGCATGATAAAGCTACACACCACGTTCTCCCCGGTCCGTATCGTCTTCACTCCAGGACCGACCTCCTCAACAATGCCGGAGATCTCGTGGCCCAGCACACACGGCACCGGGAACTTCACTTCACCCTTCATCACATGCAGGTCGGTATGACACACACCACACGCAGCGGCTTTGACCAATACTTCATCAGCCTTGGGACGGGGTTGCGGAATATCCTCAATAATCAACGGGCCACCAACTTCCGACAGGACTGCAGCTTTCATCTGGGGATTCCTCCTTCATACGCCTGAGTATCCTATGCCGCGTTGACATTTTCGCCAAGGCATTTCTATTATTCAAAACGAGAGAGGGGAGGGTTCGTCATGAAGACCGACCGTTTCGGGAACTCATTTGCCGAGGCTCTGCCGTACGCTCGAGGGGATATCTTGTCCAGTACGGAGGATGATTTCCGCAAACTTCAGCAGGCGGGCCGGATTGTCCGGCGCCGCATCGGTGGGAACGGCCCGGAGGCAATTTTCAATTTCACCGGGCTCGAACATGGCCTGCCGCTCAGCGGAGAGGACGTCCTGTTTGCCCATGATGAAATCGCTCCCGCGCTGTATACAGAGCGGCTCCGCCAGCTGACGCTGGAGCACCTTGGCGGGTCTCTGGATCGTCACGACGTCATGCTCTTTAACCGACTCACCGCTGCCACCCTGGCGACCCATCTCGTGCTGGTGAAACCGGGCGCTGTCGTCATCGGGGTGTCAGCCAGCCATAGTCATCCGTCCGTCATTCGGGCGGCGGCGCACGTCGGCGCACGCCTCGTGGATACCAAAGGCGTGGAGAAATTCACTGCGGTGCTGGAACGAGAAAGAGAGGTCGCCCTGGTTGTGCTCACACGCTTAGCGGTGACCTATGAGGCACTGTCCGTTGAAGCATTGCAGCAGATCGTCCGTCTGGCTCACGAGCGGGATATCCTCGTGTATGCGGATGAGGCGGGCGGGGCGCGGGTCGGTCCCGCTATCCTGGAGCAGCCCAAGATGCTCGAACTCGGCGTAGACCTGGGCGCGACCGGGCTTGATAAGTACGGCACCAGCGGCCCGCGGGTGGGCTTGATGGCAGGTGAGAAGCAGCTTGTTGCCCGCATCCGAGCTCGCGCCTGGGAGTTTGGACTTGAGGCCCGCCCCCTGCTGTATCCGGCAGTCATCCGCTCGCTGGAAGGATACACACCGGAACGGGTGCAGGCCCTGGTTGATAGTACGAAACAGGTCGCAATCGCTCTGCGAACTCTCTTGGGGAGCCGTATACACGAAACGCCCGTGATCGCCGAGCTGCCGGCCGACGATATACTCGAACTAGTCCTGGAGCGGGCCGGTCTGAGCGCAACCCCGCAGGCACCGATTGTTCCGTATGAGGCGGCTGCCGCGCTGGCTATGCTGCTCTTGCAGGATTATGGCATTCTGGCGGTTCACTTCGCCGCTCTGCCACCCGGTACGGCCGATTTCCTGTTCAAGTTTATGCCGCCAGACACGGTGGAGCGATTCGGCGGGCCTGCCGCCTTCGCCCAGGCTATTGATGCCTCACTGCACAAGCTGGCGGGCCTGGTAACCCGGCCCGAACATATTCGGCAACTCCTGTTTGGTTAACCCCACAGTAGGGAAACAACATCTTGATCTTTGGCTTCATGGGCCGCCACCCCTCAAAACAGCTCCAACTGATCCGCCTTCTTCTTCCCCCGTGCACTCAACTGACTCCGACGACGGTCGAGTAGCTGTTCCTCAATATCGGCCAGATACGGGGAAGGAGACATGGCTTGCACCGTCCCGCGCCAGCGACGTTTCTTGGCATGACACAGATAGAGTTTTGTTTTGGCTCGTGTGATGCCGACGTAGAACAGGCGGCGCTCTTCCTCAAGGTCGGCCGCTTCGGCTTTGCCCCAGGTCAGTGGGAGAATGCCATCTTCACAGCCAACGATAAAGACAACAGAGAATTCCAAGCCTTTAGCGGCATGGAGAGTGAGTAAAGAAATCCGATCAGCGCGGGAGTCCCAGGTATCGACCTGCGTTTCCAACGCAAGGGTGGAAAGAAAACGGTCCTGATCATCCCCGCACTCCCGAGCGACGGGTTGCAACAGTTCCAGGGCCTCTCTTATCTCATTCCCTGCCCCATCGGTTTCCGCTTTTTCACACGTGGCTTCAAGCCGCGCAACCAGAGCGCCGTCGCCGGGCTGTTCCCGCAGGGTGTCGATCAGAATCACTACCCCAGGATGGTCGAGCAGCCGCGTATGGGCGTGTTTCTGAAACGGCATGCCCGAACGGTGAAGCGCCTCAACGACCGTCTCTGCTTGGGCTTCGGTTCGGTACAGTACAGCGATGTCAGAAAAAGAGACAGCCCGGTCTTCGGCGTCTCGGGATCGACCGCTATCGATCGAAAAGAAACTGTGTCCGCCCAGTAGCGTTTCGATTGATTGCACGACGAACTCGGCCTCGGCCTTCTCCGTGCGCGCTTCATGGAGCGTGATTAAACTTGGGGGGTCGGCAAGGACCGGAGTGGATTGCTGCTCGGACCCGGACGGCGCAATGACCTGGGAAGAGAGATGGACGATATTGCGGTCAGACCGATAATTCCGCGTGAGTCGGACCACGCGCGCACTGGGGAAGTCGGCGGTGAACTGGGCGAAGAAGCGGACGTCCGCCCCACGGAAACGATAAATCGCCTGATCCGGGTCGCCAATCGCACAGATGTTGCCGTCTGGTGGAACGAGGAGCTTGATGAGACGGACCTGCTGCTCGTCCACGTCCTGATATTCATCAATACACACCCATTGGTAGCGCTCACGATAGGCATCACGCAGGCCGGTGTCGGACTCAAAGACCTGGATCGTGCGGCCAATCAGGTCATCGAAATCGACCAAGTTCCGTGTATCCAATTCCTGCTGGTATCGGTGATAGACGTCGGCCAGCCTGGCCTCAGCCGGCATTTGTCCCGTTCGTTTCGCCACCGAAATGGCTGACAGCAGGCTGCGCGTCCGGCGGGTCGAAACGCTGAGGGTTTCGCGCAGTAGATGTTGACGCTCCGCGTCTGGCGCGACCCGAAAGCCGCGCTGGAGACCCGCCGCGTTCCAATGCTCCTGAAGAACGGACATCCCCAAAGCGTGAAACGTAAAAAGCGGGATCGTATTGGCAACAGCGGGTAGAAGGCGGTGCAAGCGTTCTCGCATTTCGTCCGCGGCTCGGCGAGTGAATGTAATGGCCAGACAGTGTTCAGGACGGACGCGGTGATTACGTATGAGATGGGCGATACGATGCGTGAGGGTGCGGGTTTTTCCGGAACCCGGCCCGGCAACAATCAGCAGCGGGCCAGCTATAATCTCGGCGGCTCTCCGCTGGTCACTGTCAAGTCCGGCTAGGATATCTGTAGACGGCGCTGCTACTGGGTCGTCTGAAGTCGCGGGAGACTCGCTGGTGCTATGGGCTTGTGCGGCGTCTGTTTTTCGCTGTGTCGTCCTTCCCTGCCTTGGGCTGTCCGCTACACGCACGTCGGCAGGCGTATTTTCCTGTTTGGTCTGAGGCGAGGGCTCTTGTGTGAACAACGACGCGCCGCTCGTCTTTTGGCGCAGCTCTTCCTCCCGAAACAGCCTGATTGTTCCGTACACGCCGTCATAGCCGGCTTCGCGGATCACTTCTTGTTTGCGTAGACGGGAGATGGCTTCCGCAATAAGCGTGTCACCACTTTTCCGAATATCTTCCAGGGGCATATCGTTGATGAGTTGCAGTTCGGGGCCCAATTGGTTGAGTAAGCCCTCGTAGTGTTGACCCACCTTTTTACTCTTCGGACCTACATGCAGGATCTCGGATAACATCTCGGGGAGAGGGACGAGACTCTGAACCGCACCGGCAGTCTCGGGCTGGGTGTCGTCTTCACGGTCGGCCAAATCGTCCACTCGATGCATCACACCAACTGTCAGCGGCTTGCCGCATTCAGGGCAACGGCCCTCAAGTTGTTTGGTCTGGTGCGGCAGGAGACGGACTAGACAATTCCGATGACCGTCCAGGTGGTATTTGCCCTCTTCGGGAAAAAACTCGATCGTACCGTGATACCCCCGTCCGGTCTCCAGGGCGCGACGGATCGAAAAATAATCAAGCTCGGTATCAAACACACAGGCTTCACGACCGATCTTCCCCGGCGAATGCGCATCAGAGTTTGACACCAACCGGAAGCGATCCAGGGACGACACCCGCCAATTCATCTCCGGGTCTGACGACAGGCCCGTCTCCACCGCAAAAATATGGGAGGCCAGGTCAGCGTAACATTCGTCTATGGCATCAAAGCCGGACTTTGAGCCCAGCGCGGCAAACCACGGTGTCCAGATATGGGCCGGGACGAGATACGAGCCGGGGTCCGACTCCAGGGTAATTTCCAAGAGGTGGCGAGAGTCCAGCCCCAGGATGGGCCTGCCATCCGACTTCACATTTCCGATCCTGGACAGCCGCTCGGTTATGCGCTCTGCTGCCGAAAAGTTCGGAGCGTACAACAAATGATGAATCTTGCGGGTCTTGTCGCCCTTCTTGTAGATCGTTGAGATTTCGACCGAGAGCATGAAACGCGTCGTCCCCTGACATGCCTGCGGCAGCATCTGGGAGACTTCCTTTTCCAAATCGGGTCGGAGGCGGAACAGGCCCGGCTCGGCCGGCACCAACTGCTCCTTGAGCTCGGCCTGCCAGACCGGATGGGTGAAGTCTCCGGTGCCGATGACCGTGATGCCCTTTTTCCTGGCCCAATAGGCGAGGTGTTTCAAATCGCAGTTTTTGCTGGTAGCGCGGGAATATTTGGAATGAATGTGCAGATCAGCGTAAAAAGCCATGGGCCGCCCTCCCCTCCTACCCGGTCCGGGGATTATCCACCGAGAGGAGGAGGCAGGTCAACGGCGTGTCTTTCGGAACAGCAAAGGGAGAAGATATTTTGGGCTTTGAGGGCCTCACCGGCCCAGTGCTCTATAGTGTTCAGCCAGCACGCGGGCCACGCACGCGGTCAGCCGTTTACCCATCGAGAGTTCCAGAAACTCGTTTGGTCCATGCGCGTTCGAGTGTGGACCAAGCACACCGGTAATCATAAATTGGGCGGTGGGGAATTTTTCACCCAGCATTGCCATAAATGGGATCGTCCCGCCTTCGCCTATGGCGCACATGTCTTTGCCGAAAAATTCCCGCGAAGCGCTCTGCAAGGCAGTCTCCAGCCACGGAGCGAGCGGAGGGGCGTTCCAACCGCCCGCCGCCCATTCGGGTGCAAAGGATACCTGCGCACCATAGGGTGGGTCGTTCTCCAGGAGTTGTTGTAACGCGACTGAGGCCACGTTCGCGTCCAGGGTCGGCGGAATCCGCAGCGACACCTTGGCCGCGGTAACGGGCCGCAGCACATTGCCGGCTTGCTCAAGCGCGGGCAGGCCGGCCGCGCCGGTAATTTCGAGTTGAGGCCGCCAGGTCCGGTTGAGCAGGAGTTGATTGATATCGTCCGTCACCGCCCGGGCTCTGGAATGAAAGGGAAATTCTGCCGAGACGATCTGTCCCAACACGGTCGCGGTTGTCCGGGCCTGTTGCAGACGTTCGTCCGGTATTTGAACCTGAAATTCGGGTGGCAGAATTTCTCCGGTGCGCTCGTCTTCAAGGCGGCTCAGGAGTTGGCGGAGAATGCGAAAGCTTGAAGGAACGATACCGCTGGCCGCGCCTGAGTGGACCCCTTCGGTAAGGGTGGAAACGGACAGATTACCCGACACCAAGCCGCGCAAAGAAGTCGTAATCCAGAGTTGGTTGTAGTTACCACAGCCCGAGTCAAGGCAGATGACGAAGCTGGGCGTACCGATACGGTCGGCCAAGGCGTCCATATAATAGGGTAAATCTCCGCTGCCACTCTCCTCGCAGGCTTCGATAATGACTACACAGCGGGCAACCGGAACACCCTGGCGCTTGAGTGCCGCAATGGCGGTCAGGGAAGCACAAGCCGCATAGCCGTCGTCGGCACCTCCACGCCCGTACAGTTTGCCGTCTCTCAGCACCGGCTGCCACGGACCGAGTCCGTCATGCCAGCCGTCCATGGGCGGCTGCTTGTCCAGGTGACCGTAGAGCAGCACGGTTTCAGACGAATCGCCCGGAACTTCGATAAAGAGTAAAGGGGTGCGGCCCTCAAGCCGGATCACCTCAAGGCTCAGACCAGGAATCGCTTGGCCGCGAATCCAGCCGGCGATGAGTTCAACAGCCTGGTCCAGATAGCCGTTCGTCTGCCAGTCCGGATCATAGGCCGGCGATTGATTGGGAATGGCCAGGTATTCCGTCAGGGTGGGGATAATACTGTTATCCCAGGTGGATTCGACAAATTGCCAGGTTTTTTGGGTATCCATACGAGAATTGTAGCTGGAGGTTGCCAATCCGGTCTAGCCGTCCGGCCTCCAACTCGGTAAGCTGGCAGTCTGAAGGAGGTTGACGCTATGGCAGAGCTCGTTGTGTATCACAATCCTGGTTGAGGCAAGTCACGCGGAGCGCTCGATATTTTGCAGGAGCGCGGCGTCGAGTTCGACGTGATTGAGTATCTCAAGAGCCCCCTCGGTCGGGAAGACTTTGAACGCTTTCTGGACCTGTTGCCGGATGAACCCGCGGAACTGGTCCGTAAGGATAAAAAATTCAAGGAACTCGGTCTGAACGCGGACGATTATGTGACACGCGAGGCCGTGGTCGAGGTCTTACTCCAGCATCCTGAGCTGATGCAGCGGCCGGTTATTATCAGGGATCAAAAGGCGGTTATCGCCAGGCCATCGGAGAAGGTGCTGGAGCTGTTGGATTAGCCCTCCGTCGGATGACGCTACGCGAATCCGACCTACGCAGGACACGTACGCTCGGGGACACCCACCAGGGTATGCGCGTTGGCGGATGTTACCCGGACCGGCACCAGCTCGCCGGGTCGGGCTCCGTTGCCGGGAAAGACTACTGTCTTGAACTGCGGGTCTTTGCCCGCGAGCCAGTCTTTTTGCTTCTTGGCCGGCCCTTCAACCAGAACCTCAACAGTCTGGCCTACTCGTTGCCGATTGATCTCTCCCCCAATGCCTTCCTGCAGGCGGATAATCTTCTGTAGACGCTGTCCTTTTTCCGCTTCCGAGAGGGTCTCGCCCCACTTATAGGCCCGTGTCCCCTCACGGGCCGAATACTTGAACATGAAGGCAAAATCGTAGCGCACCTCTGCCATAAAGTCGTAGGTTGCGCGGAAATCGTCTTCCTCTTCGCCCGGAAAGCCGACAATAATATCCGTAGACAGCGCCAGGTGGGGGATGGCTGCGCGCAGCCGGTCCACAAGCGCCGCATATTCCTCGATCGAGTAGCCCCGTTCCATACGCTCCAGGACCCGATTCGAGGCGGCCTGGAGCGGCAGGTGGAGATACGGGACGACCTTGTCACAGGTCGCCATGGCGTCAATCGTACTGGCATCCATGTCGGACGGATGCGGCGAGGTGAAACGAATCCGCTCAATCCCATCGATACGCGCAGTCTGGCGCAGGAGTTGGCCAAAATCGACCTCACCATCCCGATAGGCGTTGACGGTCTGGCCCAGATAGACGACTTCTTTATACCCCTGATCGGCAAGCGTGCGGACCTGGTCTAACAACGCCGACGCGGGCACGCTACGTTCCCGCCCGCGGACGTAGGGCACGATGCAGAAGGTGCAGAATTTGTCGCAGCCCCGCATGATGGTCACCCACGCTCGCACGCCTTCCCCGCGTACGGGCGCAATATCGGCATAGGTTTCATCCCGGTCGAGGCGGACAGACACCAGCGGTTCATCGGCACTTTCCTGCGCCAGCAAGGCCGGCAGGTTACGATAGGCATCCGGTCCCAGCACCAGATCAAGAAAGGGGGCTTTATCGAGCAGGGCGTCCCGATGGTGCTGGGCCATGCAGCCGGTGAGACCCAGGACAACACCCGGCTTCCGGGCTTTATGTTTCACCAGATCACCCAGTCGCCCGACGATACGCTCTTCCGCATGCTCCCGAATCGCGCAGGTGTTCAGCAGAATGACATCGGCGCCCTCCGGTGTCGGCGTGGATTCGTATCCCTGCGGTTTCAGCAAGCCCAGGATGAGCTCGGTGTCAGCGATATTCATCTGACAGCCGTAGGTTTCAATATAGACGGTGCGTGTTTCCATACGTGATGTCCGAGTCGAGCCCCCTCACCCTAACCCCCTCCCTCTAGGGGAGAGGGAATAAATGTCAATGTAGGGGCAATACCCCTGTGGTTGCCCGTCCGGGAATTTTTGTAGCCGTTCCCTGACTGCAAAGCAACGGCTATAAAGACAGTCTACTGCCAGTAAAGGAGCGGACGAGCATATGATAGAGCGCATTATCTCACTCCTGCCCAGCAGTACGGAAATTGTCTGCGCGCTGGGTCTGCGCGAGCATCTCGTCGGCGTCTCTCACGAGTGCGACTATCCCTCGGACGTTATCGGGCTTCCCATCCTGACCGAACCCAAACTTGACCCCCGCGGGACCAGCGGTGACATCGATACCCGCGTCCGCGAGATTGTGCAGGAGGGGTTGAGCGTCTACCGTCTGCAAACCGAGACATTACAAAGGTTGAAGCCGGACCTCATCGTGACCCAGGACCAGTGTGAGGTGTGTGCCGTTTCCCTGCCCGAGGTTGAAAACGCCGTACAGTGTTTTCTGACGCCGGACGTGACCGTCGTGTCACTCAGGCCGGAGAAGCTCGACGATGTCTGGACGGATATCCATCGAGTCGCTCAGGCTACGAATCAGGAAAAATCCGCGCAGGCGTTGATCCGGGACGCAAAAGAACGGCTCCAAAAAATCACGCAGAAGACCCGACATTTACCCCGTCCGCGCGTGGCCTGTCTGGAATGGCTCGATCCCCTCATGGCGGCGGGCAACTGGATTCCGGAACTGGTGGATATTGCGGGCGGGGAATATGGCCTAGTTGAGGCCGGTGCGCATACACCGACGATGGCGTGGGAGGCCCTGGTTGCCTACCAACCAGAGGTCATTGTTATCACCCCGTGCGGCTTCAAAATCCCGCAGTCGCAGGCGGACCTGCCACAACTGACGGCGCATCCGGGCTGGCCATCACTCCCGGCCGTACAACAGAACCGGGTATATGTGGCGGACGGCAATGCCTATTATAACCGGCCCGGTCCGCGCATTGTGGAGAGTGCGGAAATCCTCGCCGAGATGCTGCATCCGGAAGCATGCGCCGGCATGGCGGTGCCGGGCTCCTATATCCGGGTCTGAGCGATTCTGGCGGTCGTCGGGGAAGGATCTGTCTTTACGCTGAGTTCCTCTCACTCGCTGGGGTCAAGAATCTCAATCTTTCCGTCTCGGAAAGCCTGGCCACGTTCTTTTACCATGTGAGGGTAGCTGTGGTAGAACTGCCCGCCGAGACGCAGGAAGGATTCCACTTCGGTCTCTTCAAGATCGAGGTCTTCAATGGCGTGAACCGCGTCCGCCTGGCTGGTCGTGTTGACTAAAACGTCAAAAATCAGTCGGCTTTCCGCAGTCTGGAAATCCTCGCGGCTCGGCAACTCGTCACGGTTCTGCATACTCTCGGGATGATTATCCAGAAGATAGCGGAGCGCCTTGAGTTCGTGCCGCTGTTGATCCAGCTTTCGTATTTTTTCAGGCATGGATAGTCCCCTCTGTGCGTGACCCGAGTCGTTCACTCGCCGGGTAGGTCAGGGGCATTACTGCCCCCTTCCCCCCTCAGAACCGTGCGTGCGACTTTCACCGCACACGGCTCAAGCAGATTGTATCGCCTCATAGTGTTTCTGTTGATGACAGTATAAGTGGACGAGTTCCAGGTTTTCTCTGTTGTCCTTTCCTCCTTTTGACTTCGGGACAATGTGGTGAGTGTGTAACTCTTCGTCATTGTAAAGGCTTTCATGACAGTGTAGGCATTTGCCTTTCTGTCGTCCAGCCAATTCCCTTTGTCTCTTGTGAGGTAGGATATGTACTCGTTTCTGGTTTCTTTCCTCCCAATAGATTGCAAGGTCTGGGTTGTCAGGAGAGTAGTCATAGATGACTAACTGGTGACGACTGATAGGTATCCACTGTAGCTTGAGTAAGTAATACTCTTTGCTGCCGAATACCCAGCGGTCCGTTCTCCCTTCTGCCTTCATTCCGAAGTAGGTTTTCCTTTTCCACCCACGCCCTTTCTTTGGATGAGTCTTATTTATCCACTGTCGTTCCTTCTTGAACATCCAGTCATCAACTTTGCCGAATGTTTCTTGAGAAACTCCGATGCGGAAGTAATTCCCCCATCCTCTGATGATCGGGTTGAGTCTCTTGATTACCGTATCTGCGTTTTGGCCGATTGATGATCGCCATTCTTGCTTCAAACGATAAATGAGCCTTTGCACCGATTCTTTGCTTGGCTTGATAAGGAGCTTCCATCCTGTCTTCGTATTGGAAACGGGATAGTGTCTCACGTGGAATCCGAGGAAGTCGAACCCTTCTTTCAAGTGTCGAATCTTGGTCTTCTCTTCTGAAAGAGCGAGCCCTCTTTCCTTAAGCCAATGTGAGATGTCTGTGCGGGCTTGTTCTGCGTCTGCTTCGCTTTCTGTGAAGATTACGAAGTCATCAGCATATCGAACAAGTGCACGTGGACCCTGTAGATTACTGGTGTGCTTGTGTTTCCGATATGTGACACCTACAGCTTGCTCCATGCCGTGTAGGGCAATGTTGGCAAGAAGGGGTGAGATCACTCCTCCTTGTGGAGTGCCTACTTCAGTTTTTGACCATTGCTGACCTTCCATGATGCCGACTTTGAGCCATGCCTTGACGAGTGCCTTTCCGGGGAATCCCCGGAGGGCATTCAGGACGGTCTCATGCCGGATATTGTCGAAGGCCCCTGTGATGTCCGCATCGACGACCCATTTCTTTTTCTTGTTCGGTCTTGAAATGGTGTAAATGCGTCCGATGGCGTCATGGCAACTGCGCCCAGGACGGAACCCATAAGAGCAGGGCTCGAATTTGGCTTCCCACTCCGGTTCAAGCGCATTTTTGACAATCGCTTGCATGCACCGGTCCCGAATGGTCGGGATGCCGAGGGGACGCTGTTTGCCGTTTGCCTTGGGGATGAACACTCGTCGCACCGGCTGCGCTTTCCAGGGCTCGTAGGAGGAGAGTTGCTCCATGAGCCGGGTCCGCGCTGCCGGGGTTTTTACCGTCACTTTATCAACACCAGGCGTGCTTCGACCGGCGTTACTCAGCGTTACCTTCCTGATACTCGTCTCTTTATTGGCGCTGCATTTCAACATCAGCCGTTGCAGAGAACGCACCTTGCGGCGGTTCCCTTGCCGTGAGGCCCGATAGATACGTTGTCTTAGGTCGCGCACGATACTGGCATTCCTTCGCCAGTCGATGTTATTCCAGTGTCGCGCTACAACCTCGCTTTCCGTTGCCGGAATCTTCGCGTCAGTCATAGTGTGCTTCCTTTACCTCGTTCTATGGACATTCCACCAACCGCACGTCAGCAGGCTTTCACCTAGACATTTGTCTGTCTTATCCAGCTGGTTATCTCTATAATGAGGATTGTAGAGATTTCTCATTATGAAAGGAGGTGAGTCTATATGGATACGGAGACGAGTGCCTTTTTATTGCGTCTTTCGGCTCTTGCCACCCTTGCTGAAATCAAGGAGCAAGAGCGTCAGGAACGCATTCGAGCACGGAAACTTCGGATTTTGAAGTTCGCCAGAGCAGCCTTACCCGCTGTTCTTTCTGTGGCTTCTGTATTCCTTGGTTCTCGCATTAGGCAATCTCATAACCCTACCAGTTTAGGGCCTAGAGATGTTCTCTTCCGTAATGTTTCCAACGTTTGGCGTTGTTCCAATGGGCGTTTTATTATCGACCCATAACCCACGGGGCGGCTCGTTGCTGCGGGCCGCTCCTTTTCTCCAATCTTGTGCTTTCCCATTGCCTTTCGGCTGCTGGCATTTGCTTCTTGCGGTTTCCTACTCCCGCTGGAGGATTCGGCCTTCCTTACGGTTGGCTTACTCATTGCTGAGACTCCATCGGGGTTATCCCGTTCCGCATATGAAGTGTTGTGGTTGGGTTAGGTACTGTCTGTACTCCGGGGGCATTTGGTGTGTCCAAGAGAGCAGACGAGAGACTCTCTGTCGTTCAGCATACTCAAAGATGCTGTTCTTACCCCTGCACTACCGTGTCAATTGTCGATTTCGGTAGCCTAGTAATCACGGAGCTTCTACCAACAGTTCACTTACGTTTACCATACCAACCTTCCATCTTGCCTTGAGTCCGGTGACAATTCCCTTGCTCATTAGACGTTCATCGCAGCTTCACACCCTCCGATTACTCGGAACGCATGTGCGATGTGATGGCAGGTCACACACTAACCTGGGTCTGACCACTCTCTTTGCTCACCTCCTTTCTCGGTCGGTTTAACCATCTCCCTATGCGACTTCGGTTCGCAATTGAGTTCAACTAGTATATACACAGGAGCTATGGCTGTAACAGAGCATAAAGGCAAAGCCCACCGCACGATCCAGTGCGCCGTGATTACCCTGAGCGACACCCGGACCGAGGAGACGGATACGAGCGGCAAGCGCATCAAAGACCTCCTGGCTGAGCAGGGTCAGCCGGTTGTTGCGTATCGTATTCTGAAGGACGAACCGGAGCAGATCACGGCGGTCGTGAAGGCCCTGCTGGCCCAGCCCGAGGTTGACGCGATTATCACCACCGGCGGGACCGGGATTGCGCCGCGCGATAGCACATTCGAGGCGCTCCAGGGCCTGCTCGAAAAAGAAATCACCGGGTTCGGCGAGATGTTCCGTATGCTGAGTTACGAAGACATTGGCGCGGCGGCCATGCTGACCCGCGCTACCGCGGGAGTTGCGAACGGGAAAGTCATTATTTCTCTGCCCGGTTCAACCGGGGCGGTCGAACTGGGCATGACCAAGCTGGTCCTGCCGCAACTCGGCCATATGATGTTCCTGCTACGGGGAAAACGCCATGCACATTAAGTTACGCTTTTTTGCCTCGCTCCGAGAGCGACTCGGCCGCAGTGAAGACAGTTGTGAAGTACCGGAAGGCGCAACGGTCAGGACGGTCTGGGAAGCACTCAAACGAGAGCATCCGGCCCTCATCGAGGTTGAGCGTTCGCTCGCCTTTGCCGTCGCCCAGGAATACGTTGACGGCGATCATCCCCTGCGCGATAACGATGAACTGGCCTTTATCCCGCCGGTGAGTGGCGGCGTGCCGACGGACAGTCGTCTGTCCTGTCGGATTACCCAGGACCCGATTCGTCTGGACGAGTTGACCGCCTTTGTGGCCGACCCCGGCGCGGGCGCAATGGCAACATTTGTCGGCACAACCCGAGACAACAATGAGGGCCGGCGGGTCGTTCGGCTGGAATACGAGTGTTATCCCGGCATGGCAGAAAAAGAGATGGAGAAGATCGGGCAGGAGGTCCTGGAACGCTGGCCGGTGAAAAAAGTCGCCATGCTCCACCGGCTCGGTCGGGTCGATATTGGAGAGGCCAGTGTGGCCATAGCCGTGTCGTCCAGTCACCGCCACGCCGCGTTTGAGGCGTGTCATTACACGATCAATCAGCTCAAAGAAACGGTCCCGATCTGGAAAAAAGAACTGTACGAAGGAGGCGAGGTGTGGATCGGCTCACAGACGGGGAAAAACGGCACCCTCCACCCGAGCGGAAGCACCGAGCAGTGATGCATCTCAGCAGAACTGGACGATAAGCGTATGACGACAGACATTCGGACGGTTGGGATTGTTGGCTCAGGACAAATGGGGAATGGGATCGGTCAGGTTGCCGCGCAGGCGGGCATGTCGGTGTTACTCTACGACATCAACCAAGAGATTGTCGACCGCGCGCTGGGAAACATCCAGAAGGGACTCGTGCGCCTGACGGACCGGGGCAAATTGTCGCTCGATGAGCAAGACGCCATTCTCGGTCGGCTGCGTGGCACGGCCGTCCTCGAAGACCTGAGTGGTGCCGATGTCATTATTGAGGCTGCCCCGGAAGACTCCGCCATCAAGGAGGATATCTTTCGGAAGCTCGACCGTATCGCTCGGCCAGAGGTGATCTTGGCCAGCAATACCTCGTCCATCTCGCTGACCCAACTCGGGGCGGTCACCAACCGACCGGAAAAAGTGATTGGTATGCACTTCATGAACCCACCGGTCGTCATGCAACTGGTCGAAATCGTGCGCGGCCTGGCCACCGCCGACGAGACCTATACTGTTATTGACGGGTTGGCCAAGAAAATGGGTAAAACCACGATTCAGGCCAAGGACTATGCCGGCTTTGTGGTCAACCGCATCCTGCTGCCCATGATCAACGAAGCGATCTATGCCCTATACGAAGGGGTGGGCGGTGTGGAGGATATTGACCAGGGCATGAAGCTCGGTACCAACCAGCCCATGGGCCCGCTCGCCCTGGCCGACCTCATCGGACTGGACACCTGCCTGGCGGTCTTGGAGCGCCTGCACCACGGCCTGGGTGACGATAAATACCGTCCCTGCCCGCTGCTGCGCAACTATGTCGCGGCACATTACCTCGGGAAAAAAACGGGCAAAGGCTTCTACGAGTATAGATGATAGGGATTGGGAGCTGGGGGTTAGGGGCTGGGGATGCCTACAAGGCGGCTGCCGCCTCCTTGCAGGCGTCGATATACTCCGTCTCCGCTTCGGCACAGGACTGGGCTCGTTGTTGGTTGTCCGGATATAACGACAAGAGAACCTCGCCGGTCGCTGCGTAACACGCCTCTTTTGAAGCATCGTCAAGCCGACGACAAAACGCCAGTCCGCGCTGTGGGTCGGCATGGGTCAGAATAAAATCCTTCACCGCACCGACAAGACACGCTGTAGCCTGCTCTGGGCTGCCCTGCCGGCACAGCGTCAGCGTCTTCTCGGTATTACGCAAGGTAAAACCACTCACATCGCGACCCAGACTTTCATAGCAGACAGACACAAACGCTGCCGGTGCCCCGGCGCACACCTGAAAAGCCTTGGTGAAATCGTGCTGCGAAAAAGTCAGGATGGCGGAGGATTGCATTCGGTAACAGGCCCGTTGGTAGGGTTCGTCCACCGCGTTGCAGGGATACAGGGGGTCTTCCGGTCGGAGTAAGCTTCTTGGACGGCCGGCATGATGATGTTCTCCCTGATGCGTGTGATGGGGCTGGAAGAAAGCCACGACATTCTCCATAAAGACGCCGCTATAGCACGACTCGCGCTCCCAGGGTGAGGCTAAGGCATCGCACCCTTCGAGCGCGGTGGGGAGTTGGTAATCAAAGTATAAGGTGAGGCCGTGCCCCAGACCGTGCAGACATTGGTACTGCAAAAACGTGGACTGCCACGCATCAATCTCCCTGGTGCACACTGCTGCGATAGTGTCAGCCCGGACCTCGGGCAGACTGCGCAGATAGCCTTCCAGCACGCCGTGATAACAGCCCGACCAGAACGTCTCCCGGCAGTGGGCAAATGCCTCGGCCACATCCTTATAGTACGCAAATGATGCCCGACCGAGATGATGGGTGTAGGGATGAGCGTCACGCAGCACATCGGGGTCCTGCCGTGTAAGCGTGTCCAGCGTGGCCAGCGCGTGTTCAGTGCCCTGGGTGCGCAGGATTTTTTCCAGTCCGGTATGGTAACATTGCCGCTTTTGGGGCTGGTGTTGATGCCCCCCGCACTGTCCCCAGAGTTGCTCGGCCTCATTCTTTTCCTGAGCAAAGCTTGGTGTTCCGAACAGCGCTAGGCTGACCACATAAACGAGCAGGCTACATAGTAATGATGGACGCATTTTTTCTCCTGATTCTTTTCTCACAAGAGTCACACCGGGCAACCACAGGGGGTTGCCCCTACGATGAGGGCCGATATTGAACGTCCTCAAGCAGAACGGAGAGCTTTCGGACCACGCTCCAGTGCGCGGGCTGCTGATTCCATGCCGCGCGTACACCCTCAACGCCTCCCAGAGCGGCTAAGCCGCGTTGCCCGACCTCGTGGACTATTTCTCCGATCCCCCACTCCAAGTGTTGAGCGGCACGTTTCCTTTCAAGACTAGCGGTTGTTTGCAGATGCTGCCAGTGCGCACTGAGGGCCTGGCTGAGCGTACCTATGTTCAGATGAGTCGTCGCGCTGACGGCCAGGACCGGACTGTCCCAGGCTGCGGATTCAGGAGGGGCCGGTCGTCGTGCCAAGGAGAGCGCCGCCTGCGTATCAGCTAGCGCCTTTTGAGCAAGTTCCTGATTATCGGACTTGTTCACCGCCAGAATGTCCGGGATCTCCATCACTCCGGCTTTGATAAACTGAAGCAGGTCGCCGGAAAACGGCTGGACGACCAGGACGGTCGTATCAGCGAGGGTAGCAATATCGGTCTCGCTTTGGCCTACCCCAACTGTTTCAACCAGGATGACGTCACAGCAGTGCCGCAGCAGGAACACCGCCGAAAACGCCTCTCGACTCAGGCCGCCCAGACGATCCCGTGCCGCGTAACTGCGGGCATAGACCTGGTTGGGTAGTTGCATCCGGCCACGGTCGCCCAACAATGCGCCGCCCGACACTTTACTCGACGGATCGACCGCAATAATGGCGACCCGGCGGCCATCTTGTACCTGCGGCTCAATCAGCCGCGAAATCAGCGAGCTTTTGCCTACACCGGGCGGGCCGGTCAAGCCGACGACATGGGCCGAGGCGGGTAACGTCGAGAGGGTATCCAGGAGTGTGAGCGCTTGAGCTTGACGGTTTGGGCGCCGGTCTTCGAGGAGGTTGAGCGCACGCGCAATGGCCTGACGATTAAAATTAACCAGAGCGTCAACAGTGCTGTGAGGTAACTGTGTCACAAACAGAGGCGACGGACAAAAGGTACGAGGCAGCTCGGGCCTCTCCTAGAGATGAGTTCAATACCCTGGCTGAGTCGACCGTTATGCAGACGCCTCAGCCACCTCGACCATGTCAGACAGAATACGTAGCATCTCAAAATCCTTCGGGGTATATACCCGCGCGACTCCGGCCTGCCGTAAATCTTCCGCATCGTCCTCGGGAATAATACCGCCAACCACAACCGGAACGTCGCTGAGGCCCTCCGCGCGTAGACCGGTGAGCACCTCGGGGACGAGGCGCAGGTGGGAGCCGGACAGAATACTCAGACCGACCAGATGCACGCCTTCATCACGTACGCTGGTGACGATTTGCTCAGGCGACAGACGAATGCCTTCATACACGACTTCCATGCCCGCGTCGCGACACCAGACAGCGATCTGTTCAGCACCGTTGGAGTGTCCGTCCAGGCCCGGCTTTCCGATCAGCACCTTGAGCGGTCGGCCCAGCGTGGCGGCACTTTTCCGCACCCTCGCTCGCAGTTCCTCAAGCTCTTGGGCAGTCTCCCCATCGACCGTTCGCGCAGCCGCCGCTCCGCCAATACCGGTTGGTGCCCGGAATTCTCCAAAAATATCACGTAGGGTCTGGGTCCACTCGCCCGTGGTCACGCTGGCCAGCGCGCACCGAATAGAGGCCGGCATGATATTCTCGCCGTTAAGGACGGCAGCACGCAGCCCGGAGAGAGCTGCCTCCACCTCCGCCTGATTGCGGGTGGCGCGAAACGCTTGTAGACGCGCCACCTGATCCCGCTCGGCCGCTTCGTCCACTTTAAGAATAGCCGACGAATCACCACTGTAGAGTGGAGATTCCGCGGTCTCGGTAAATTTGTTAACCCCCACAATAGTATGGTCCCCGGCGGTAATATCACGCACCCGCTCCGTATGGCTCGCCACAAGCTGCTCTTTGATATAGCCGAGGGCCGAGATCACGCCGCCCATGTCCATCACGCGCTCAACCTCTGCCCAGGCCGCGTTTTTAATCGCGCTCGTTTTTCCCTCAACCACCGTGCTCCCCTCGAAAATATCACCGTACTCCAATAAATCGGTCTCAAAGGCCAGGATCTGCTGAATCCGCAGGCTCCACTGCTGATCCCAGGGGCGCGGCAATCCCAGCGCTTCGTTCCAGGCCGGTAACTGCATGGCGCGGCAGCGCGCATCCTTGCTGAGCGTCACACCCAAAGCCTCTAGGACAATCCGGGGGATATTGTTCTCCGGCTGGGCTTCGGTCAGCCCCAGAGAATTGACCTGGACACCATACCGAAAGCGGCGCAATTTTGGATTCTCAACGCCGTAGCGTTCGCACGTCAGCTCGTCCCAGAGTTGACCAAAGGCGCGCAGCTTGCACACCTCTTCAATAAAACGGACACCGGAATTGACAAAGAAGCTGATCCGCCCGACCGCAGCGGTAAACTCGGCAGCGTCGAGCCGCTCGGACGCACGCACCGTATCGAGCACCGCAATTGCTGTGCACAGCGCATAGGCGACCTCCTGGACGGGCGTGGCACCGGCTTCCTGGAGATGGTAGGAGCACACATTAACCGGGTTCCATTTGGGGACATTTTTGACCGTGTAGGTGATCACGTCACTCGTCAGGCGCAGGCTCGGCTCGGGCGGAAAGATATACGTGCCACGCGACAGGTATTCTTTCACGATGTCGTTCTGCGTCGTGCCCTGGAGGGCCTGAGGCTCGACTCCTTGTCGCTCTGCCGCGGCAATATACAGGGCCAGCAGCCAGGCCGCAGTCCCGTTAATCGTCATGGACGTATTCATCTGGTCGAGCGGAATATCGGCAAACAGGGTTGCCATATCGCCGATATGGCAAATCGGGACGCCGACCTTTCCGACCTCTCCACGCGCCAGGGCGTGATCGCTGTCGTAGCCGGTCTGTGTCGGTAAGTCGAAAGCAACCGACAGGCCGGTCTGACCTTTACTGAGATTGAGCCGATAGAGGTCGTTACTCGCTTGGGCGGTCGAGTGACCGGAATAGGTCCGCATGACCCAGGGCCGGTCTTTGGGTCGGTCTGTTTCCATGTGTCGTCCTTAATCGTCTGCGGATTTAAGGTATGGGGAACAGTTCCCCGGCCCCCAATCCCCAACTCCTGTTTTTACCCTACCCGGCGCATCTGTTCCAGAATATCGTAGCCGGTAATAGCCTTGCTCTTGGCCGCCTGTTCGGCCAGGTAGGCTGGCTCGACGGTCTCGGCCTGCACTGCCTTGGCCAGATCCATCAGCGCGATCTTAATGGTCGCTTCGTCGATCATCTCGCCGGTCTCCGGGTCGGGCATCGAGCCGCCGCCCTTCTCGTGGTAGAGGTCGAGGACGCGGGAGGCATATTTGACCTGCTCGTCGTTCGGCGTATAGCAGGCGTTGGCGATGGCGGCCTGCTGCGGGTGGATGACCCAGGTGCCGTCCATGCCGAGGTTGGCCGCGCCAATATTTTTCTCGCGCAGGCCTGCCTCGATTTCCTTGACTTTCTCTTCGGGGTCATTTTTCCGCCACAACGGCAGATAGACATTATCAACCGCGTGCAAGCCGGCGGCCTTGGCCGCCACCACCACGGCCTGCTTGGAGTACAGGAAATTGATGTTCTGGTCTTTTACTACTTCGCGAATGCCCAGGGTGGCGGCAAAATCAGCTATCCCAAAGATCAGGCCGGCCATGCGGTCCGAAGCGGTCGCAATGGCGTAGGCGTTCACAATGGCCTGAGGGATTTCGATCAGGGATTCGATCTGCACCCGCGATTTCCAACCGGCTTCCTGTTCGAGCGTATCGAGCAGGCTGGAGACGTATTTGACATCGTCCGGCCCGTGGGTTTTAGGCAGGATGATACCGTGAAATTTATCCGGCGCGCCTTTCACGATGGCTTCCAGGTCCCCCAGAAAAAATTCGGAGCGGATGTTATTGGGCCGTACAGTAATGATTTTCTTACCGAAATCCAGGGTGTTGAGCGCTTCGACGACACACTGCCGACTTTGTGGCCCCTTGAATTCGTACGGGCAGGCGTCTTCAAAATCCATCATCACATGGTCAACCGGTGATTTGACCGGGTCGGCCGCATTGCGGTGCAGCTTCATGCTGTGGCCGGGATAAGTCATTTCAGTACGGGGAATGACGAAACGGGTTCCCTCATCGACTACGAACATACAGTCCTCCTCTAATGACAGTCTCTTTCTTGTCGGCGATCTGTCAGAGTCACAAAAATAGAAGGCCCCCCTCTATCAGATTCCCGCCCCTCACCCAACCTCCCTAGGCGGATGTCTGTCCGAAAAGAGGGAACGTGTCCCGCTTCTGTGGATGACGGAAGGACACGTTCCCTCTTTTGTGGTATTTTCTCGGCACTCTTCTACTTTTTCATAAGGAGAACTGCATGTCCGACACACTCCAGCAAACCGGCCTGATCGTTGACGCGCTCCAAAAAGTCCGCGATGAGGCGCTCCAGCATGGCCGCAGCCTGACCGACAACGGCAAAGGCATTGACGACCACCAGGTTCATGCCGAACGGCTGGCCTATCTGGCGACCGAGGTCGAAGCCGCCCGCTCCTGCCTGCACTACGCCCAAGCCGCCAGGGAAAATAGCGCTGACGAGAACGGCCATACGGCCAATATGGCCCTGGGGTTTGCTGCCGAAGTTGGCCAGCGCCTAGTCGGACAAGCCAGTACCCATATCGAGGATTTCGGGTTTGACGAGGCGTTTCTGAGCGACACGCTTGGACAACCTCAGGTCAGGGCTGCCATCCGAGGCGGAGCGCAGGAGAGTCGCTTCCGCACAATCGGTCAGACTGTTTTGGCAACGAAAGGTGTAAATCACTCGTGGTTAGAGAGTGATATCGCGGAAATGACGCGGGATTCGGTGCGACAGTTTGCCAAGAGCGAGGTTGCACCTATTGCGGAGCGCGTCCATCGCAACGACGAGTTGATTCCGGAGTCCGTGATCAAAAACATGTCCGAGCTGGGCTATTTCGGCATGTCGGTACCCGAAGAGTACGGCGGCGGCGGCATGGGCAATCTGGCTATGATTATCACCACCGAGGAACTCTCCGCGGCCTCACTCGGCGTGGCTGGCAGTCTGATCACCCGACCGGAAATTCTGACCAAGGCTCTGCTGCGCGGCGGCACAGAAGACCAGAAGAAGGCGTGGCTGCCACCGATTGCCAGCGGTGAACTGATGGTTGCCATTTCCGTGACCGAGCCGGACACCGGCTCCGACGTAGCCTCGGTCAAGTGCCGAGCCGAGCCGGCTACGGTCAACGGGCAGAGCGGTTTTGTGATTGACGGGGCCAAGGCGTGGTGCACGTTTGCCGGACGGGCAAACATTATTGCCCTGCTCGCCCGGACGAATCCCGAGGCCAGCTCCGGCGCGCGCGGGTTGTCCTTATTCATTGTTGAAAAAGACGCTTTTCCAGGCCATTCGTTTGAGATGAAACAGGAGACCGGCGGCGTGCTCCAGGGGGACGCCATTCCTACCCTGGGCTACCGGGGAATGCATTCCTATGTGTTGAACCTTGATAAATATTTTGTCCCGGCTGAGAACCTGGTTGGTGGAGAGGCTGGGCTGAATAAGGGCTTTTACTTGCAGATGGCCGGCTTTGCCGCAGGACGACTCCAGACCGGGGGACGCGCCACCGGGCTGGCCCAGGCGGCGCTGGAGGTCAGCGCCGCCTACGCGGACGAGCGCAAGCAGTTCAAGAAATCGCTGGGAGACTTCCAGCTCACCCAGTACAAACTAGGCCGTATGGCCGCCCATATTACCGCGGCCCGCCAGATTACCTATGCCGCCGCACCGGCCATGGACAAAGACGAAGCGGCCACGCTGACTGCGGCCATGGCAAAACTGCTGGCCTGCGACGTGGCGGTCTGGGTCACCCAGGAGGGCCAGCTTATTCACGGCGGCTGGGGCTATGGCGAAGAATACGCCATCTCGCGCTATGTCGTGGACGCCCTGGTGCTGCCCATTTTTGAGGGCGTCAAACCGATTCTGGAACTCAAGGTGATCGCCCGCACGTTGTTAGCGTAGAGCAGTCGTACCCTGGGAGCGCGGACATCCTGCCCTGTGCAAGACTACAGATTCTTCGTCAAGTAGAAGCGCATATAGTGCGCGCTGGTTTCGATCTGTCCGGCGAAAGAACTGAGGACGGTCTCCAACTCCTGCATGTGGAACGGCCGGCCAAGGTTGGCCTCCATGGTCTCGCGTCTGATGATACACTCGGTATCGGTTTCGACCCGAACGTAAGCGTGGTGGTTTTCGACCCGCACCTCTTTATCCGGGTTGTCTTCGTAGATCGCGTCAATTGCCGCATCCGCAATATCCCCGGCACGGAGCACCGGGCCGACGCTGTTATTGCCTGTCTGTTTGTCCATATCTATACTCCGACGCGCTTGGGCTCTATGCCAACGACATCCACATAGATTTCGTCCTGCTCGATTTTAACGGGATAGCGGGCCAGTTCGCAGTCTTGGGGATTGATCCCTTGGCCCGTCGTGACATCGAATTGCCACACATGGGCGCTGCATGTGAGCACCTTGTGGCCGTCGAAATCGCCCTCGGCCAAGGAGAACTGTTGATGTGGACAAATCCCCTGAATGGCGATGACCTCACCATCGATGGGATAGACTAGGACGATAGGTTGCCCGTCCACCTCGTACGCGGCCATATCGCCCTCCCATACATCGTCGAGGCTACAGACTCGGGTGAACGCCATGCAGAGGAGCTCAGTGCAAGTCGAGAGATTGTAAAAATCCGTGCACGGCCTGGGTGGCCGTGGCCGAAGCCTGCGGGCTGTCGGGCAAGGCCCGGCAGTATGCGTCGATGGCCAGTTCGGCCAGAGGGAGCCACTTCTCCACCCAGCCTCGTATCACCGCCAAGTTTTCGGGCCGTCCACCCGCAAAGCGGACCAGGGCGGTACTCCAGGTTCTGGAGCGCTGGACATCACGATATTCAGAATCGGCTATCAGGCCGAGCAAGCTGTCGCCCTGCCGCCGACCGGTGGCTGCCAGTTGACGCAGGAGGGCCTCATCCACGGCCGGCTTGGCCACCAGATTGAGCGCGACAAAACTCTCACCCCAGTCATAGGCGGTCAAGACCTTTTCCATCAGCTCACGAAAGCCTTGCCAGGCGTCGTCGTTTTCCCAGGCAGTGCGCTCAGCCGTCCCGAATCCGCTGTCCGGATAGGTCTGTTTCAACTCGGCGGTCCGATACGCAAGATGTGATACACAGCGCAGGGCATCCGCGGCCTGATAGGTCGCGCAGTTCCGAATCGTACTCGATGGCACAATCTGGACAAGATAATGCGAGGCCATCTGCACGGTGTGGAAGGCATAGCGGGCCGGAATGTACAAGCGCGGTAGGACAGCGACCCAGGCGGCATCAAGACCGGCATCGTACTGGAGGTCGTTGTGCTGGTCGAACAGCCCTTCGATATAGGTCTCCTGGCCGTCTTGCAGGATATTGTAGGCGCGATAGGTGAGTTCATCGGGGTCACGGAACTCCTCCCAATCTCGACCGGTGAGAGGAGAGGCGTGACGGTATTTTTTGAACCATTTTGAGAGCGGGATATTCGGCCCTAGCTCAAACGGAGACTCCGCATTCTGGGCGTCGTACATGAGATTAGTCGAGACAATCTCATATTCGCTCGGGCGACGGCGCCGACCGGTGAGATGACTCCAGGTCCGTAGCGGCTTGAGCGGTTTGGATTCGGTGCTCATGGTCTGGGCTCGGGCGAAGCCGACTCTGCCGCTTCATAAAAGAGTTCGAGGCTCGTCATAGGGGTGATGCCGGCCTCCTCAACCGTCATATCGCGCGGAAACGGTTTTTCAGCCCCGACTTTCCGCACCCGCAGCGGCACATCCGGCTGCTGGTTCTTCTCGAAGCCGATGCTCAGTTGGGCGGCTGTCTGACACACTTCGTCCATCGTGTTCTCGGTATCAACGATGGAGACATACAGGACAAACTCTTGATGCAGATTATGGACAATGGGAATCTGTGCCATACGAGCCCTCAGGCGGCCTGGGCCTGCTCTTGGCGGTACTCCTCTAACCACCTATGACCGAGGGCGTCTTCTCCCCATTCTCCCTCTTTGAGCGAAAAATAGTCGAGCAGCCCTTCGAGGGTCGGTGGCTGGATCATCCCGGCCACCATCCGGTCGGCAACGCTCAGATGATCTTTGTAGCGGTCCGGGTCCTGCTGAAAAATCCAGCGGTCCACTTCCGAGCCGAAATGATACAAGCGACCTTCGTGCTCAAGCGGAAAATCCCGTAAGGGCCGACCGGTCTTGCCTGGAGTCCAGCCGGGCGTACCGGTGATCGGCACTTGAGCCATATTGCAGAGCTGCACCATAGAGGGCAGAACCGTGTCGACCGGGCCGTCCTTCAGGAAACGGGCAATGATCGGATCCCAGAAATGCGCTCCCCAGGTCTCTTCCCAGCCTGGATATTTCTCCTCCAGCCAGGCGCGTTCGGCCCGACTGATGCCGGGCGGCACATCCCACCAGACCGATTTGTGAAAGGTCCAGATTCCGGCGTGCATCCCGTGGTGACGGGTATCGAGGTCGGCCAGCATGGTGTCCCAATACCAGGGGCGTTCCAGCCCGATATCGAGCAGGGTCCGCTCAAACTGGCCAAAGACCCACTCCTGCATGAACTCTTTGAAGGATTTCTCGCGGCGGTCGAGCGGGGTGTAATAGTCCATGGACGGACCGGTCACGGTGGCGAACAAGGTCCAGGCCCGCCAGATAGCGATATCGACCAATCGCTGGGCCTCGGCCTTCTTCCCGTTCTCGATCAGGATTTTCATGGCCGGACCGCCAATCTGGGCGTGCCGCGCTTCGTCGGTTTGAATGCTGGAGGCGAGATTGGAAAAGGAAATATCACCTGCCTGGGCGGCATCGGCCGCCAGACCGAGAAATTGCAGATTGGAAAATCCGGTCTCAAACGCAAAGGTCAGCATCAGCGCCACCCCGACCGCGTCGCGACCGGCCATGATGTCGTCGAACAGATGGCGGGCGGCAACAACCGCCCACTCGTTGGTGTGCATCGACTTGGTCGCCCAGTCAAATTGCCGACTGCGGTGAACGTGTTCGTGCGGGAAATAGAGCTGAATCTGACCGTGGCGATTCTCGTCCAGCGAGCCGAAGGTCGCCATATTGCGCATGCCGCCGGCCTTACCAAAGCGGGCCATGCGGGACTCCGCACTTGACGCCATAGCCTCAAGCGTGGCAAACGCGCCGTAGTGCAGCTTGAGAATACTCACCCAGCCGGGCTCGGCCTGATCCAAAAAATTGGCCCGCTGGAGCGCGGCTTTGACCGAATATACCCCGGCGTCCTTCTCGCGCTGAGTCCGCACATACTCACGATATGTGACTTTGTAGGGCTCGTCATAGCTCTCCCAGACCTCAAGCGGTAGGCCCAGCGCCCCACTCTGCTCTTCTGGAAAAAGCACGTCTTCAGAGACATATTTGGGGGTCCAATTGGTGTTACGGGCGATGTCATACCAGTCGGCTCGGTCCAAGAGCGCCATACGGTGTTCCCTCCTATGCCAAGCGTATCCGTACTTCCGATGAGGGGAATATCATAGCCAACCGGGATATAGGGAGCAACACGAAGGAGGGTGGGTCGAGCGGCTTTCTCTCTGCTCTTGACCCGGCATGGCAGCGTCCATCACCGGCGAGATGCCAGCAGAGGGATGCTACTGATGCAGCCCAGCCCGACCACTGTGGTAGCGATCGCCATCACAATGACCATCTCATAGCCCCCCATGCTCCACACTAGTGCGGCCAGGGTGGGGGCGAGGGCCGCAGCCAGGATGGATGGAATAGCGAGAAAGCCGGAGATGATGCCGAAATGGGCTCTGCCCAGCAGTTCGGCGGTCATCACCGGGCGGAGGATGCTGCTTATCCCAATCCCCGCTCCCTGGAGCACCACGAAGAGCGGGAGCAGCAGGGGAATGGCCTGGGAACAGAGCAGGGCTATTGCCGCACCGCTCATAGCAAGAAAACAGGTGAGAGCGAGCCAAAACGTCGAAACGTATTTCTCCACTGCCAACATGGCCAGGCGACCCGCCACCTGCATGGGACCGATGGAAGAGGCTGTGAGGACCGCAGCTTCATCTGACAGGCCCCGTTCAGATAACAGCGGGAGGAGATGCGTTATCAGGCTGAAATGTTCTACATAGGCCATGCTGAATGCCACGGCGAGTAGCCAGAAGACCGGTGTCCTGAGCACACGTGAGGCAGTTCCAGGGTGAGCGCTGCTTGGAGTGGGTTGAGCGGTTCGGTGCTGGTCCGCATGCCGACACGCATTCCAGATAAGGGGAACGGCAACCAGGAGATTGACGCCGGCGACAATGACCACGGCACCTCTCCAGCCGACCCAGCCGACGAGCAGGTGGATACTCGGAAAGGCGAGGGTCCCGGCAAGACCGGCGACTAAAGTAACGAGAGTGATGGCTTTGCGAGCCTTGTCACCCAGGGAATGCGTCAGGATGGAGAAGCATGCCTCGTAGAGCGATCCAGCCATGGCCACGCCAATGCCGAACCAGAGACAGTAGAATTGCCACGGATGTTCAACCCAGGCGAGGCCGGCCAGGAAGACGCCGCCCAAGGCGGCACTGCCGCTGAAGACGACCCGCCCGAAACCACGGTCTATGAGGCGTCCGGTCACAGGTCCGAGCAGGGCCGAAGTAATGAGCGCCAGCGTGAGCGCCCCGGCAAGCTCGGTTTTTGACCAGCCCAAGTCGCGCTCCCACTCAAGCAGCAGCGCGGGAAACGAGTAGTAGAATGCCGCCCAGACCAGCGTTTCCGCAACCGCCAGCGGCCATACGATCCGACGGAAGGTCATGCTGTTGACGCTGTATCAGCCGTCGAGACCTGGCAAAAGGCGGGACAGGCACTGCGTGCCGCTCTGTGATTGGACGGTCAGGTATAATGGCTGCGCTGTTTTACGGCCAGTTCCCGTTCGAGATAGAAAATCTCGATCTTTTCTCCCACCCCGTCTTTGGGGATGAATTTATGGCCACGCAGGATGGTCTTGACAATGCCCAGGTCAGGACGACCGGGATACTCACGGGTGCCGGTTATTTCGGTTGAGGCGAAGACGGTATCCCCAACAAAAACCGGTCCGGTGTGTCGACCGGTCGCATAGCGCACATCCCCAACGGCATTATCACCAACGTCGGGACAGGACAGGCCCAGGCAGAGATTAAACGGAATCCCACCGTAGACGATCAACTGACCGCCAATATAGCGCTCTGGATTCTGGTCTATCAGGTACTGATTGGAGTGAACCTGAGAGGTGTTATCCAAGAGAGCGGTCCATTCCATATGGGCGGTGGTCACCGTCCGCCCGCGGGAATGTTCGAGCATGTCGCCAACGCGAAAGTCCTCAAAATAGGTATCGTCATTGGCCAGGTGGGCCAAGTTTTCGTAACGCCGACTCTTGTCATACTCCGGCACAACAAGTTCGCAGGGGATATGGGGGATATCATCTAGAGCCGCGTCTTCGACCTGAGCATCCGGATTGTCCTTCCAGATTTGCACCTTGCGTTGCAGGGTCAGTACGATTTCACCATGCTGGTTCCGACCGGTCGTCTGGACGTGGACAACACCCCGGTCCTGGTCCCGTGAGGAAGGCTTGACGCCGAGGATAGTCGTCTCAACCTCAATCGTATCGCCGATGTACACAGGTGCGCCAAAGCGCATGTCTCGGTATTCGAGATTGGCCCGCGCGTTTTCAGAAATGTCTTCAACGCTCTGGCTGAAGACGATGTTCATCACCAAACCCGGTGGAGCCACCAGACCGCGGAAACCATACTGTTCGGCATAGCGCGCGTTTTTCGACAGCGGATTGGTTGTCATGCCGAATTCGGTAAAGGCATTAAACAACCCTTCGGTTACGGTTTTTCCAACCTTATGCCGAAACAACTGACCAACTGAGAAATCTTCGAGAAAATTACCGCGCTTCTTCCGGATATGCACCCGTACTCCTTTGTGTCCGTTTACCTCAAGGCCGAGAGAAATTCCTGGCGCCCCCTGGCGCTGAGATGCAGATACATATTGTGACGTTTTTGCGCCCCAAGGGTATCCCAGGGCTGAGAAGCATAATTATGACCAGGATAGAGAACGGTCTCATCTGCCAATTGTGAGAGCGTTTGCAGACTCGAGTACATGTCTTCTGGACTGCTGCCCGGCAGGTCGACCCGGCCGCACGAGTTAATAAAGAGCGTATCGCCGGCCACCAGACGATTCTCAATCAGAAAACATTGTGAGCCGGGCGTATGTCCGGGCGTGTGAATGAACTTGATGGTGAGCGCGCCCACAGTGGTCGTATCACCACCCGCGACCTGCACGATGTCGGAATCGGACACACCGACCAGACGGCCGAGGAATTCGGATTCGGCCTTGTGGATATGCACCTTAGCTTTCACCTGTTCGAGCAGTTCAGCCACACCCTGGATGTGGGTACCGAACAAATCGCCGCCGAGGTGATCTTGATGGTAGTGGGTCACCAGCGCCTGGGTAATGGTGAACCCGTCCTGTTCCGCGGCCTGAATGATGGCCGGAATATCCCAGGCGGCGTCGATAACGACCGCTTCACGCGTGGCCGTATCCCCAATCAGGTAGGTAAAATTCTGCATGGGACCAATTTCAATTTGCTTGAAATAGAGGGAAGACTCGGCCATCATTTCCCCTTCCGAGGGCGTTTTTTTACGGCTTTTTTGGCGCTACGGATAGATTTTTTCGCCCTGCCGGACCGGGCAGCCTTTCGCTCACTACTCCGCAGGCCACGCTCCCAGAGATACTCCGGCTCTCCCAGCTTTTGGCTCACCCAACGAGAGAGGACGAACAGCAGGTCGCTGAGTCGATTCATATAGGTGAGCGGCCAGGGACTGAGCTCTTCTTCACGCGAGAGGCGCAAGATATCTCGTTCGGCCCGCCGACAGACGGTTCGGGCCTGGTGCAGGAAGCCACCCACTTTGCCGCCGCCGGGCAGGATAAAAGAGTTGAGGGGCTCCAGGTCCTTCTGACAGGAATCGATGATACGTTCGAGACCCTTCACCTCCTGCTCGCTGACCCGAAACATGCCTTCGTAGGAAAAGTCTGCGGGGGTGGCCAGTTCACTCCCGAGGTCGAACAGCTCATTCTGGAGCTGGCGGAGGATATCGTCCAAGTGTTCGGCGGCCGGCAACTGTGGTTTCAGGTCGTCATTAAAGACTCGGGCCAGACCCACAACCGAGTTCAGTTCGTCCAACGTCCCATAGGCCTCGATACGAGCCGCATCCTTAGGAATCTTTTTCCCTCCGACGAGCCGGGTCGAACCCTTATCACCCGTCCGAGTATAAACCTTGGTAATGCGGACCATTGCGACTTGGGACTGCGCAGCTCAGAACTGGGGCAATCGCCTCCCTACTTCAGGCTTGGAGGCGCCTATCCAGCGCCGCGTTTTCTTGCCAGAGCGCCTGCGGGAGCCGGTCTCCAAACTGGCGGAAGAATTCGCGTTGCCTCTCCGCAGCGTTTATCCAGCCCGGCCGGTCCACACTGAGGAGTTCGTTAAGCACCGCCGGAGAGACATCGATCCCGGTCGTATCAATGTCGTTGGTATGCGGCAGATAACCAATTTCGGTCTCGCGAGCTTCGGCCTCACCGTGTACCCGGGCAATGACCCAACGCAGCGCCCGCAGATTTTCTCCAAAGCCGGGCCAGAGGAATTTACCCTCTTGATTTGTCCGAAACCAGTTCACCCGGAAAATTTTCGGTGGATCGGCGAGCTTTTGGCCCATGTTGAGCCAATGGCCGAAATAGTCACCCATGTTGTAGCCACAGAAGGGCAGCATGGCCATGGGATCGCGCCGGATTTTCCCGACTTTCCCGGTCGCCGCGGCCGTTGTCTCGGAGGCCATCGTCGTACCGAGTGACACTCCATGCTGCCAGTTGAAAGACTGACAGACGAGCGGAATCAAACCTGCCCGCCGACCGCCAAAGAGAAAGGCCGAGATCGGCACCCCTTGAGGCGATTCCCACTCTGAAGACATGACCGGACACTGGCGGGCTGGCGTCGTAAAACGAGAGTTGGGGTGGGCAGCCTTGCCCTCGGACTGTGGTGTCCACGGCTTGCCCTGCCAGTCGATCGCCTCGGCCGGCGGTCCCCCGTCCAAGCCTTCCCAGTAGGGGGTGCCGTCCGGGGTGAGGGCGACATTCGTAAAGATGGAGTTCCGCGCAACAGTCGCCATAACGTTCGGATTGGTATGAGAGTTTGTTCCCGGCGCGACGCCAAAAAACCCGGCCTCCGGATTAATCGCCCACAGCCGTCCATCCGGTCCGGGATGCATCCAGGCAATATCGTCTCCCACCGTCCAGACTTTGTAGCCCTTCTGGCTCTCCGGTGGTATCAGCATGGCCAGATTCGTTTTACCGCAGGCGCTAGGAAAAGCGGCGGCAATATACGTGGTGCGACCGCTCGGCTCTTCGATGCCGATGATGAGCATATGCTCAGCCAGCCAGCCCTCTTCACGCGCCATATAGCTCCCCAGGCGTAAGGCGAAACATTTTTTCCCAAGCAGGGCGTTCCCACCGTAGCCGGAACCAACAGACCAGATCGCGCGGTCTTCAGGATAGTGCATGATAAACCGACGGTCAGGGCTGAGGTCGCCAAGCGAATGGAGACCCTGGACATAATTCTCTGACGAACCCAGACGCTCAAGCGCAACCTTGCCCATGCGGGTCATGATACGCATACTTGCGGCGACGTAGGGGCTATCTGTGATTTCGACGCCAACCTGGCTGTAGGGCGATGTGACGGGCCCCATGATATACGGCACGACGTACAGCGTGCGGTCTTTCATCGCCCCCTGAAAGAGCCCGCCGACTTTTTCCTTGGCTTCCGCTGGGGCCATCCAATTATTATTCGGACCGGCGTCTTCTTTTTCCCGCGTGCACACAAAGGTCAGGTGCTCAGTACGCGCCACATCTCTGGGGTCGCTTCGGTGTAAATAACAGTTCGGATATTTCTCCTGATTTAATGCCGTCAGCGTCCCGTCGTCGAGCATGCTCTCAATCAAGCGTTGGTTTTCTTCTTCCGAGCCGTCACACCAGTGAATATTCTTTGGTCGCGTGAGCTGGGCCGTTTCTTCGACCCATTGTTCGAGTGGGGTTGGCATAGTCAGGGTAGTCTCCTCTGGATAAGAGTGGATACTAATACTGAGAACAAAAGATGATAAGTTTTTTTTATATCTCGTCCCAAGTGGGGCGTCAATAATGCTTCTGGCTTAAAGAATAGACTTTTCGGGTAGTTCCGTCCAGTATTGGGAAGGAGGAGCACCGGGCGGGGACGCACCGGTTCGTCCCCACCGAAAGGCCTGTCGCCTCAGGAAGCTAGGCGTGACTCGCTTCTTCGGGCTTGCACAGTTTGAGAATCATCTCTTTCAGCCGGTCCGGATCGACCGGCTTCTTGAATAAGACGTCCTCTAAGCCTTCCAGACGACTCCGTTTGATCACGTGGTCTTTGTCGTAAAAATAGGCCGTCATCAGGACAACGGGCAGTTGCGGATAGCGCTCCTTGGCCTCCATGTAGAGATCATATCCATCCAGGTCAGGCATCACCACGTCACTCAACACCATGTGGAAGGGGTTCTGGTTGAGAAAGTTCTGATCAAGGATCTTCAACGCTTCAATGCCGTTGGTCGCGACCTCAACACTACAACCGTCTTCGGTTAACAAGTCACGCAACGAGTAACACACGCCAAGATCGTCATCGACCACCAGGAGACGCAGGCCGGCCAGAGCCTGGGTTGCTGGCCGGGCACCAAGGGGATGTGGCGCTACCACTTCATCCCGCCCCAGGTCCGCCATCCGAGAACCGTGCAAGTACTCGGTCGTGTCATAGCGCTCGCCGTGAGCCATATCGTCAATCCGCGCGACGATCCCGCGGATCTTTGCCAGCTCACGCTGGATAGATTCCACCCGCTCCTCCTGGACAACATATTCTTCGTCCGGAAAACTCTGCGCCATGTGTTTGGTCAGAATATCCAGATTATTAAAGATGACCTCTAGCGGGTTATTGATCCGATGCCCGAGACCGACGGCTAATTCACCCAGCGTCGCCAACTGATCTCGCCTGCGAATCTCCCGCAGGTCTTTCAGAAAACCAACTGAGCCGGCCTCGTTCCCCGCATCATCATAAATAATAGAACCGGAAATAGCGGCAGGAATATGCTCGCCGCTCTTTGTCACGAGCGTGGTCTCGAAATTCTTCACCTTGCCCTTCTCGCCGATCTCCTCGCCCCGCATGGCCTCCATGACGCGGCGCGCCTCATCGATGCTCGGATAGACAGAGGACTGAACCCGTTTGCCGTGAATCTCTTGTGAGGTATAGCCGAGGGTCTGATGCGCCCCGTCATTATAAAAAATAATCTGGCCCTTATGGTCGAGCGCAATAACGATATCGAGAGAGCTTTCCAGCAGCCGCTCAAAATATCCCGGCGGCAAGCGGATCTCACGCAGGTCTCGGTGAAAACCGATCGAACCGATTTCGGCCCCGTTTTCGTCGTAAATAATCGAGCCCGAGAACGAGATGGGGATATGCTCGCCGCTCTTCGCGACCAGGACGGTTTCAAAATTCTTGAGCTTACCCTTTTCCCCAATGTCCTCGCTGCGCATCGCCCCCAGCACCCGCCGGGCTTCTTCGAGGCTGGGATAAAGCATGACCCGTTTCCCTTGGACCTCCTCTCGGGTGTAGCCCAGGGTCTTGCTCGCCCCGTCGTTGTAGAAGATGATTTGTCCTCGATGATCGACGGCAATGACAATGTCGAGAGAACTTTCGAGGAGCCGTTCAAAATACACAGAGGAAAGTTGGAACATGGAAGATCACTTACTTGTTCACTCTGCACCGAGCGCTCGGCATCATGCGGAGAACGATGCTCGGGGATACTGTTTACATACTATGTTAGGCCGCTGGTTTCCTAATCGTCAAGCCCAGCCTCCTGCTCGTTACTCCCTGATTCGAGTCAGCCTTCTGCTGAGCCTTGTGCTACCGTGCTGTCTGGGAGGATGCTACTGGCTCAAGTACGAAAAACTCATGCGCACTCATGTCCAACTCATGAGTGCGATGACCGACAAGATGAACCGGCTCTTGGAAGACAACGACCCGCTGACCCCGGCTATGATGAATGAGTTCTTGTATCCGCTCGAACGGGCGCGGGACTTCTCCCGCATTGTAGCCCAGCGCTATGCCGACCAGCCCTCGCTCACCGCCTTTAACCGGCTCCTCGATCTGTATCAAAGCCTCGTCACGGAGGCCGACCGACTCCGCGTTCAGCCCGGCAGCCTCGATCGTTTCCGGTCCCAGACCCAGGCAGTCCGAGACCAGGCAGCGCGAGTCGAGGCGCTCCTGGATTCCGAATAAGTCAGCCGTTTGTTGAAAGAGGAAGGCGCAGGATCTGTTTATCGTCCGCAAGACCAGCCAAGAGGTCAGCCACAGTCGCACCGAGGAGGGGATGGACAAACTGTGGCGCCAGTTCAGAGAGCGGTAAAAGCACGAACCGACGTCGGTGCATTTCCGGATGCGGAATCTGCAACCGCTCTTCATGCACAATCTGCTTGTCAAAAAGTAAGATATCGAGATCAATTGTGCGGGGCGCCCATTTTTTTGTCCGTTTTCGTCCGAGTGCCAATTCGATTTTTTGCAGATGACTCAGGAGTTGCTGCGGGCTCAACGCGGTCTCCAACTCAACCACACCGTTGACGTACCAGTTCTTCGCCTCCCCAATCGGCTCAGTCTCATACAATGAGGAGCAGCACACAATGGCCGTCTGGGGGAGGTCGGCCATTAGATCGAGTGCCTTTTGATAATGCGCTTGGCGGTTGCCGAGATTGGACCCGACGCCAATAAAGACGCGGCTACCCATTACCCCTTCCCCGGTTACGTCTTCCACGAAAACGCCTGTGCAGCTTGCTGCACAATCTGCTGCCCGATGGCGAGCGAAGCGGTTGCGCCCGGCGAGGGGGCATTCAGCACATGGATGGCGTGCGGCGAGCTGGTAATGACAAAATCGTCGACCAAAGCACCATCGGTGGAAATCGCCTGGGCGCGCACCCCGCTGCCGCCCGGCAGTAAGTCTTCTGCCTGCAACTCGGGGAGAAGCCGCTGGAGCGCATGCAAAAACGCCGATTTACTTAGAGAACGGTAGATTTCTCCAAGGCCGGTTTGCCAATATTTACGCGCTATCGTCCGAAACCCGGAGAAACGCAGCGTTTCCCATAAGTCTTGAGGGATCAGATCCGCCCACTGATAGCCCTCTCGGGCAAAGGCCAAGACCGCATTCGGCCCGGCTTCCCTCTCCCCGGTCATAGTCCGGGTGAAATGGACACCTAAAAAAGGAAAGGCCGGATCCGGCACCGGATAGATGAGGTGATTCACCAGGGCGTGTTTGTCCGGGGCAAGGGTATAATACTCACCGCGGAACGGGACAATCTGCAATGCCGGCTCAGCCCCTGCCATACGTGCAATCCGGTCACACTGAAGGCCGCCACAGTTAATGACCGCCCGTGTTCGGATAGCAACGGTAGCCGTCTCCACAACCAGTTGGCCGTCGGTCGAGACAATTTTTCGTACCTGCTGCGTACACCGAATCTCGCCCCCGGCTTCTTGAACGCGGGCGGCATACTGCTCGGCCACCCGCACATAGTCAATAATCCCTGTTGCCGGGACGTACAGGGCTCGGATGCCTGCGGCGTGCGGTTCAATTTCCCGCAGCCGCTCGGGACCGATCATTTCCAGCCCCGCAACACCGTTGGCCGTCCCGCGCCGGTAGAGTTCCTCAAGCCGAGGGAGTTCGTCCACCGAGGTTGCCACAACGACTTTCCCACAGCGTTCATAGGGGATATCGTGTTGGTCGCAAAATTCAGTAAGCAGCGCGCCGCCGCTCACACAGGTCTGGGCCTTGAGCGAGCCGGGTTTATAGTAAATACCCGAGTGAATAACTCCGCTGTTATGACCGGTCTGATGCGCGGCCAGACGGGCCTCCTTTTCGAGGACTCCCAGTTTGACCCTGGGGTATTGGCGGGTAACGGTCAGGGCGGTGGCCAGTCCAAGGATTCCGCCGCCAATGATGATAAGGTCAAACTGGTCGGTCATATCAACGTGCACCCAGAAGAGAAATTCTCTTTCATTTGCCTATACAAAACACACGCTCACTGCAAACCACGCCTATGTTTACTCCCACCCGAGCCGGGCTCGGCGAAATTCTGTACTTTGCCCTGCCGATCATTATGTCGATGGCCTCATATACGCTGATCGGCTTTGTTGACACCTGGATGGTGGCCCAGGTCGGCACGGCAGAGGTGGCCGCAGCCATGCCGGCCGGCATTATTGCCTATACGCTCACCGCCCTCCCGCTGGGCATTACGCAGTGCGTCAGCACGTTCGCCGCCCAGGCTCTGGGGAAGGAGAGACTCGACGAAGGCTCAATAGTCGCCTGGCAGGGTCTGTATTTGAGTGGGGCGGTCGGTCTCGCACTCTTCGCGTTGTGGCCAGCCGCCCCCCACTTCTTTTCCCCGTTCGGACACGAGCCGGACATTATTGCGCTTGAAGTTGTCTACTTCCGCATCCGGCTGTGGGGGATAGGTTTTTCGGTCGCCATCGGCGCGCTGAGTGGTTTCTTCTACGGGATGCACAGGCCCAAGGTCCCCCTGGTTGCTACGGTGATTGCCAATATCGCTAATGTCTGTTTCGCCTACACCTTGATCTTCGGCAAATTTGGCGCGCCCGCCCTGGGTCTCAAGGGGGCGGCCCTGGCGATGGTGTTCAGCTTTGTCGTCCAGTTCGCGGTACTCTTTCGGGTCTTCCTCTCCCAGCCGTACGCGACCCAGTTTGCTACCCGGGCGGTCTGGAAGCCGAACTGGGTCGCGGCCCGCCGGCTGCTGCATATTGGCCTGCCCGCCGGGACGCAGATGGCCATCGACGTCTTAGGCTGGGGCGTCTTGATTATTTTGATGGTTGGCCAGTTTGGCAAACAGCAACTGGCTGCCAGTAATATCGCCATTCAATACATGACGGTCTCATTCATGCCCGCGCTGGGACTCGGCCAGGCGCTGACCGCGCTGGTCGGACGCTATATTGGAGAGGGTAAGCTCGATCTTGCCGTTCAACGCACGTATGAAGCGTTCTTTCTGGCCATGTTGTATATGGCGCTGATGGGCATGTGCTATGTCCTGTTTCGATTCTCTTTCCTGAGTTTTTTCAGCCAGGACCCGGTCGTCATCCAGGTCGGCAGCACCTTGCTGATCTGCGCGGCCCTATTGCAAGTTTTTGACAGCATGGGCATTACCTTTGCCGGCGCCCTGCGCGGGGCGGGGGATACGTACTGGATTGCCGGGCTGACACTCACGCTTTTAGTGTGTGTCTTCACGCCGCTCAGCCTGGGTTCGGTGCTCTTGACCAATCTCGAATCCCTCGGACCATGGCTGGCCGGCACCATTAACGTCTCTCTGTTTGGCTTGGGTTTATGGTGGCGCTTCTCCCGAGGACGCTGGCGGGAGATTGATATTTTCGCTACGCGGCGTAAGAGGAGAGAGCAGACAGCCGCTTCCGTGCAGGTCGCAGACTGATGACAACGTCGCCCTCAGATTCAGCCTTCCCGTCTTCACCTGACTACGCGCCATTCGAGGCGGAACCGTTTCGGCTCTCAATGGGGCTCATGCCGCTCGATCTCAAAGACTGGATCGAGCCCGATGCCCGGTGCGCCGTTGAGCTCAAAGAGAAAGAACGCCTCCTCACCGGACGACACGCCGAAGTCTTTGCCGCCCTGCCTGAGGCGAATCCAGGTGCGGCTGAAACCTTGGCCCTGCTTGTTGAGCATCTCCCCAGCCGATTTCCAGAATTGTACAAGAGAAGCAGAGAGCGGTTCGACAATCTTGCCACCGGCCAGCAGTGGCAGATTCACAACACGCCCCTGCATCCGCTCGATCTGGCCGGGCGGCTTATCCAGGAAGACCTCTGTCTCATGCAGCGGCAGGCGCACACCCAGGTCTACCATCTGGTCGGGGCATCTTTATGCTTTCCTACGCGCTGGCGTTTGGCAGACAAAATTGGCAAGCCGCTTAATACGATTCATGCGCCGATCCCCGGCTATGCGGAACAGCTTGCCACTACCATGGATAAGTTTTTTGACCGGCTGAAAGTCGAGAAGCCCGTCTGGCGGCTCAACTGGAGCCTGATGGACGACCCGACCCTTTTTCAGCCGACCAGGAGCGGTAGAAAACGTACCGACATCACGCCGGAGAATGCCGGAGACAGCATCTGGCTGCGCATCGAACGCCAGACCCTCCGCCGTCTGCCGCATACCCGCGATATTCTGTTCACCATCCGCGTCTACGTCAGACCCCTCGCTCACCTCGCCACGCAGCCAGACCACGCCGCCCGGCTTGCCGCGGCCCTGCGCGCCCTCCCGCAGCCCGTCCGGCAGTATAAAAACCTGCCGCCGTTTCTTGACGCGAGTCTGGCCTGGTTGGATCGAGCGGCCACGGAAAGTGGAAGAAAGACAACGCCTACGAGCGATGCACCCCTGTCTGAATAGACCTTCTCCCTCCGGGGCTTTTTCTTCCTCGCCGCTCACAGTAAAAGAGAGGCATGACAGACTTAACACTCTTTGGACGGACGGTTGGCGAGTTGCTCAAGACGCATAACCACACGATTGCGGTAGCCGAGTCTTCGGCCGGCGGTTTGATCTCGGCAGCCCTGCTGACCGTGCCTGGGGCGTCGGCGTATTTTCTAGGCGGCGGTGTGATCTATACCCACGAGGCGCGGCGGTCCCTGCTGGCCATGCCCGATGAAGCGCTTGAGGGTATTCGAGCGAGCACCGAGGAATATGCGCTGCGTCTTGCCCGTCAGGTGCGGGAGCGTTTTGAGACCACCTGGGGGCTGAGTGAAACCGGAGCAACAGGACCAACCGGCAACCGCTACGGTGATGCGGCCGGGCATGCGTGCTTTGCTATCGTCGGACCGGTTGAAGAAACGTTGACCCTAGAGACCGGCAGCCCGGACCGGGAAGCAAATATGTGGACATTCACGCATACCGCTCTTGATTTGTTAGCGCAGTCCATTCAAAAGAGCACCGCGTGAGGAGATTGCCATGTCGTGTCGTATTCTCAAAGCACTGAAAACAGCACTCCTCCTCATCTGTTGCCTGAGCCTGCTGCCAGCCCCTTCGGTCTGGGCTCAGGGCGGAGTCGGTGTGGGTGGCGACAGGCCCTCGGCCAAGACCCGTCGTTTTCCTTTCAAAGTAGTGGTGACCGGCTTTCTCAATACCGACCCGGCCCCGGACGCCCTAGCGGTCATCCAACTCGGGGTGACCGGCTATCGGGGTGATTTCCAACTCGAGGTCACGAATGTCACCGCGCCCAACTCGCCCCAACTCACCCCGCGGCAGATTTTTCTACACCGTGCCGGCAAGAGAAAGGCCGACCTCGATGTGACCGGCCCCCGAGACACGCTCGCAAAAATTGCCCAGGCCCAGCCCGGCACCCCACTTGAACTCACCGGTTGGTACGCCCAGCGTGACGGCGAGTTTCGACTCGAAAACGTTCGCATTGTCGGCTTTGAGTAGTCGGGTGCAGATAATCGATGGCTCCATGCCATTCCAGAGCACTGCCTGTCCTTCTCGTGCTCTCGCTTTCGGTTATTGCTTGTAGGACCCAGAGCTAACAGAACAGACGGCGTTACAGCGGGCTGCGGACCACCTTAGGCAACCCCTCACTGGGAGTCTCAAATGCCAGGCTGACCTCGTGATTTTTACGGCAGAAGGCAAAGCTCCACGTCTGGCCTATCGCGTCCTGGCTTCCCTGAGTGTGGCCGAGGGGTGGGAGGTCATGGTTGATGCTCAGACGGGAGAGGTCTTGCAAGAACTGTCAACTATACAGGGCAGACGCCGGCCGGAGGGCCGTTGACAGATAAAGGTATTCTCGGATAGGAGCTCCTGGAATGCAAACAGTATGTATGGTAAAGAGGGAACGGAGAAACCCGTATTTTTCCTGGTCAGAATCTTCCAAGATGAGATACTGCCGAGCAGACAATAATACAAGGCTATGACTGCTCGTCGGAAACACCATCAGGGACAACTGAGAAAAGCGTTTGGCTGTGCAATCGCTCTCCTGACGATTGTCCTGCTGAGTGGGAATCTGGCCGGTGGCAATCCATCGGCATTATATCTTCATCCCTTAGCTCAGCCCAGCACGCTTGCTCCGTCGAGCGAACTGTTAGAGGTTGACCCGGATCCGCGCGCGACAGTGTTGGCTCAGCGCCTCAGCCAGCATCTGGCCAGCCTCCACACGGCCACGCCATACATCCCGCCTCCCCAGCTTACTGCTGAGCAGCGTCAGGCCCTGTCCGAGCTTGAGACCCGTTGCCCAGGTGAGGTGTCGGTCAGCCTTCGTCCGTTGGCCGGCACGCCGCGCCAGATCACAGGCGCAGTGTTACAGCAGGCCATACACGGTGTCAGTGCAGTAGGCGATTCGCCTCTCACGACCGCCCGGACGTTTCTCCGCACGAATTGTGACCTGCTGCGCCTTGACGATCCGAACGCCGAACTTATCCTCGTTCGTCGGCATACCGATGAGTTGGACCGGACGCATCTGCGTTTTCGTCAACAGTATCAGGGCGTGCCCGTCTGGCCGGCTGATATTATTGTTCACCTCAGCCCGGAGGGGCATGTCGATATGATGAATGGGGCGTTCGTGCCTACACCAACCGGGCTGGGTACGACTCCGACGCTCGACGAAGCGACCGCGGTCGAGTACGCCCGCACGGGGCTGACTGACGGTGCGGAAGCCGAGGTCACCACCTCTGAACTCATCATCTATGCACCGGGTGACACTCCACCCCGGCTGGCCTGGAAGCTGGAGTTGGCTATTGATTTAACCTCCCAGTGGCTAGTGATCATTGATGCTGTCAATGGAGACGAGTTGACGGCCTATAACCAAGTCATGCACCAGAGTTATGGAGAGCCTGTTAGTGAGAATGGCGTGGACCTGTTCGGCGAGACCCATCCACTCAACGTATGGCAACAAGACGGCCTTTCCTGGATGATTGATACCAGTAAAAATATGTTTAATCCGGCAGCTCAGGGTTGGTATGGTTGGATTCAGCGCGGGGCTATTTGGGTCCGCGATGCGCAGAACGAGGAAATCCTCGGCGATGCTCCCGTCGTTTATAAACAAGGGGATCCTCCGTCTTTTCCACCCGATGCAGTCAGTGCAGCCTACAACCTGTCTGAGGCATACGACTATTATTGGGAGCGGCACGAGCGGAAGTCCTTTGACAATGATGTTGACGATGACGGTGAGGATGATGGCGCGTCGATTCATGCGATTGTCCGTTATAGTCAGAACTATAAGAATGCGTTCTGGCTCCCCGGCTCGAATCTCATCGTATTTGGCGATGGTCGTCCGTTTGCCGGAGCGCTGGACATTGTGGGCCATGAGCTGACCCACGGGGTTATCGAGCATTCGGCGAATCTGCTCTACCAAGACCAGCCGGGCGCGCTGAACGAGGCGTTTGCCGACATTTTCGGCGAAATGATTGAAGCCCGGACTAAAGGTGAGAAACCAGACTGGATTACCGGCCTAGACCTGACTCGCACAGACCTTGACGACGACCCAGACCTGGGCCGCCCGATCCGCAATATGAAAAACCCTGGGGCTTTCCTCACCCATTTCGGTCGTCCGTATCCGAAGCACATGGACGAGTTTTTTCGTATCCAGGAAAACAACGGCGGTATCCACATCAATAGCACTATTATCAGCCATGCCTTTTATTTACTCGCGGAGGGTCTTGACGGAGCCATTGGTCTGGAAGCTGCCGAGAAGATTTTCTACCGTGCACTGACCGTTTATCTGGTCCAGAACTCGCAGTTTATTGACGCCCGCTTCGCCTGTATTCAAGCCGCGAAAGACCTCATTGAAATGGGGGATATCCGGCCCGGGGCTGATGATGCGACCGCTAAGGCGTTTACGGAAGTTGGGATTAACGACGGCGTTGGCACCACCCCGAACCCGTCTATCCCCGAAGTTCGCGGGCCGGATGCCACCCTCTTTGTGTATCGGGATGTCCTGGGCCAGTTCCGGCTGGGCCGGCGGGAAGCTGCCCAAGGCGACAACGAGGAACAAGGGGTCCAACTGGCTGAAGGTCTCGTGCTCCGCGCACGTCCCTCTGTCTCCCGTGGTGGCGGTTTGGCAGTCTTTGTCAATGCCGAAAACGACCTCTGCTTCATTATTGCAACCGATGTCAATGGACAACAGTGTCTTGAGTTTCCCGACCCGGTTGCTTCGGTGGCCCTGTCACCCGATGGCCGGTTGCTTGGCGTTGTCTTTCCAGACGATCTGGACACACCGGCTAACACGATCAGTGTGATTGACTTGGCCACCGGAGTAGAGCAAACTTTCCTTCTTCCTGCTCTTTCCTATACTGGTCCCGCACCGGACCCCCTTCCCTCCGCGAGTACCATGAATTTTACAGCCGACGGACAGTGGCTCATCTACGACGCCCTGAGTGCAGTGATCGTCAGCGGCGATGAGGATTATCTGCTCCCGCGTGGCCAGTGGAGCCTGTACGCCTTGGATCTCCAGACGGGCGGGGGCTTCTCCCTGATTCCACCCGAACGCGGCGTTCATTATGCCTTTCCGGCCTTGAGTCAGACGAGCGATAATTTTCTGACCTTTGACAAGTTTGACGAGACTCGGAATCGATCGACGGTCTATACGGCTAAGCTGTGGACCGGAGAGACGAAGGAGATTGCGACGGTGTGGGACGGCTTTGGCGTGCCCGGTTTTACTGGCGACGATATTAAGGGCGACGATATAGCGCTGGTGTTCTCCCAATACGACCCAAGCGGGTCAACCGGGTTTTCCCTATGCAGACAACCGCTGAAGCTGGAAAATGACCTTCTAATCCAAGACGGTGAAGTACCTTGCGCAGATGCAGATAAAGCCAAAGACGGTGAATTATCAGAAGAAGGTTGGTGGCTGGAGAATGCCGAGATGGGCGTCATCTACCGGCGCCGTCCATCACGACCGGGCTTAACGGGCAGGTTGGAGAGTCCTTCCCAGGGTTCATTGCAGAGCGGTGTCGGGCGGTTCTCCGGCTGGGTGTGTATCACCGGACTGGGAGGAGAACCCCTACCCCCCGCCGTGCCCGAGGTTGCCGAGCGGTATTTTTACGATGCGCTTGAGCATAAAGAATCATCGGTAGACAACCGGGGGAACTGGTGGGCGCGGACCGGCTTAAGGAATCAGACCCATATCACAGGCCGAACAACCGTCCAGGAAGTGGTTGACCAGGTCCAACGTTTCACGATCTCTTACGTGGACGACGGCGGACACGACCGAACAGAGTTTTACGAGACGGTTCTGGGTGAGAGCGGGATATTCACTATCGACATCAGCGAGGTGCGGTTGAGTTGGGCCATTACCGGTTTGTCAAAAAGCACCCTGTCGCCGCCACCGCGCAGCCCGGCAGGCACAGTCATCCCGCCACGGATCACCATTGATGTCGAGCCAGGTGCGACCGTGAGAAATCAGGACGGTTCCCCCTGGGTCCCTGTTCCGCTCACCCAGACCATGGATGAGTTGGGCCGGGATATGTACGTGGTGAATATTCTGGAGGACTATATTCCGGGTCGTCCCGAAGTGTCCAGCGTAGAGATTGAAATTAACGACACGATCCGAATTCCGGCTCCGTATGGGACCGAGCGGCGCGATACGACGAGCGTCTGCGGCGATAGCAAGAACGGCTTTGTCCTGCCGTTCAACTGGAATCTGCTGGGCGATGGCACGCATACAGTGCGTGCCATCGCCGATGGGGTGGAGTTCGACAGCGCCACGTTTACTGTAACCACCCAGGGAACAGAGTTCCTGCGCGATGCGGAGCGGTGAGAGCGGCAAATGCAACCGATCTACAGATCAATCGGCAACTCCAGGTATTCGTTATAGATGAAGTCGCGGTGTTCGAGCAGTATCGGCTTCACCGCGGCTTGCACCACCGGGTCGGTATTGATGTACATGGTCCGAAGGGAGGCCGGCATCGGGCAAAGTTCGTGCGGCAGCGGCTGGATGAGCGCGGCAAACGTAGCCCAATAAATATCGAGAGCGGACAACTGATTGCCGATAAAAAATCGACTGCCCTTGTTCTGCTGCTGTTCCAAGCGGGAGCCGAGCGTTGTCACAATGTTGGCCACCCGGGCCGGCGCGGCCTCGGCTTCTTCCCGATTATAGCCGTATTTATTCCCCATATGCGTAGCAAAGGCACGCGCCGATTCGTCCGCACCCGATTCGGTCAGGATCGTGTGGAGCAGCATCAGACGTTTGGACCAGCCATAGCCATGCTCGCCGCACAGCTCGTTGCAATAGCCGAACATCAGCATCCGGTCCTCGATATTGTCTGGTATCAAGGCCGGCGTCGGCTCAAGGCGCTCGGCCAAAAAAAGCTGCTCTATCCAGGTTGAGCGCGGCGGTTCATCGTTCCAGATCGCAACCGGGGCCGTCGCCTGCGCGGTCCATTCGGTCAGTTCCGTGTTGGGGCCGCCGAGTTCCTGACGGACTCGCACATAGGGAATCTTTTTGACGTACAAAATACCTTTGGCAGCCTCGCTCCACGGACCTGGCACGCCGAGCGTCAGCACGAGTCGCAATCCCGACAGTTTTCTGGCCTCTGCCACCTCAACAAATTCACCCATGATAGTCCTCCTTTTACCTGTGTGATGAGCGTCAACGATCGGCCCACCATGTCTCTGGGTCGTCCGTCGCCGCGCCTGATTATACTATAAGAGCGGGGAGAGTATACCGATTAGCCGGAAGGGAACAAACCGAGTATGGAGCCCACAGAGTCGAGGGGGATTCAAGAACAGAAGAAGCAGGACGCGGAAACATCCTGCTGAGGTAGAGTGGGGACAGGGTTGAAACCCTGCCCCTATGTCCGTCTTTACGCGGCCGCCTGCGCTCGTTGCTGTGCTTGTGGAGCAGAAATACCCATGGCTCCGAGCTTCTCAATCGACCGCTCACTCAGCAGGCCGACTTTCTCCATATTGCTCCACAGGGCGGCATGGAAATCTTTCTTAAAAAAGGTCCGAAACGCCACATATTCGTTCTTTTTGGCCACTTCGTGGCGCATGGTTCGGATGTCTTCTATCTCGGCCTTGGTAAAGCCGACGGCTTCGTAGGCTTCTCGAGGAAACTGACCCTGCAAGAGTCCGGCGGCGGCTTCGCAGGCAAACTCTTCGACCTCTTTGAGCTCCTGCTCGGATAATTCCTGTATCTGGTCGGGCAGACTCAGCATCCCAAAACCCATGTGGCGAGATTCGTCAGAAAGAATACGGCGGCAAATCTGGCTGATCAACGGATCTGGGCTGTGGTCGGCCAGCATCCGAAACAGCGATACCGCCAGGGTTTCCGCTACGAGTTGGGTTCCTACGGTCTTGAGATACCACTGCGGCGTGGCCAGGACGTGGTCGAACAGATTCTTGAGGTTGGCGGTCAGCGGATACGTCACCCCGACTTTGTCGTACAGGTAGCGGGCCAGCACCTCTGAGTGCCGCGCTTCATCAGCGACCTGGGTCGCCATAAAAAATTTCGAGTCAATACCCGGAACAACGTTGGCAATCTGACCACAGACCATGAGGGCGAATTGCTCGCCGTACATGAGCTGGCTGATTCGCCAGGCGGAGAAGTGCCGGTTCAGGTCGAGTCGGTGCTTATCGTCCAGCCTATCCCAGTATTTTGTGCCGTAAATATCAATGAGCTCATCGGGCAAAATGCCGCAGTCCGGGTCGCCCCCGGCGTCCCAGTCAATATCCGTCGAAGCATTCCACTGGTCGCGTTTCGCCTTCTCGTACAGACGGCGCATGTCCTGGTCCTGGACATCGAGCAGTTGGGTAAAAATTGCATCGGAGGTGGCCTTCACTGTATGCGTCTGCGACATCAGACACTCCTTGTCTTTTGGATTTACTTAGCAGTTCACTATTGGAACATATGCGTTCATTTTTAACTTAATATCCCCATCCATGTCAACATGCCTGGACAGCGTATATATCAGGAACCTCGTTTCAGCGCTCCGCATTGGCCGAGCGCTTCAAGCACTTGACGTAGCGTCCAGTCGTGTTCTCCATTCTCCGGGAATCGGTCGGGCAGGCTGAGCCGGCCAAGCTCGGCCAGAGTCTGCTGAGTCCCGCGCGCCATGACTGCGGAAGAGCGTAAGTGTTCCAGTGTTTCGGCCAGCTCACGCATTTCTTCAGCCCGTCTGGCGGCATGAAAGGGATAGGTCGGCACGAGCCATTCCAGCGACTGCATGATTCCTGGAAACAGCTCGGTGTAACAGGCGAGTAAATCATCCAGGAAATCATATTCCTGCGCGGCCACCGTCAGTTCACTCAGCACGGCGACCAGGCCCTTATTGAGCCCGGAGAACAACATCTTAAAGGCCGAGGCTTGGCCAATGGCGTCCCCTAAGGGATGCATACGGAGCGATTTCCCGAGAGCCGACTCAAATTCCCGGACGTGCGGACCGCTGACATACACGGTGCAGCGACCCCGCACATCCCGAGCCGGACCGATGATGCAGGCATCGAGAAAGTCACAGCCCACAGCTCGAATCGTCTCGCCCACCTGGCCAACGGTCATGGGAGAGACGGCATTGGCATCAACAAATACCGGCCTCCGGTTCACCTGTCGCACGGCTTGGACAAAATCGCGTGAGATCGCTCGGGCGGCCGTTGGAGGAATGATGGAGAGGACGATGTCCGCCTGCTCGACAACCGCTGCCAGGGAATCGAGCTCGGTTATTGCGGCCTGGGCGCTGAGCTGTCGCGTGCGTGAGCTCCGTCCGACCAGCGTTGTCACAACGGCAAAGCCGTCTTCTTTCAGCACACGCCCGACATTGTGGCCCATATCACCGGGGTAGAGGATGCCTATGGCTTGCATCGTCCCTCCTACTCAACAGCGATCACCCCTGCATACCAGAGTCCGACTTCATCCGCACCCCACATTTCGTATCGGATATTCCTGCCGTATGATGAGGCGTATGAAAAGCCTACGAGCGGTCGTGCTGTGTGTCCTTCTCGGGCTGGGTGGAGTCTATGCCTGGATGCAGACCCCCTCCTATTCGGTCTATCACATCCAGCAGGCGCTCAAGACGCGTAACTATGAGACCCTTACGCAGTATGTCGATATCGACAGTGTCGTTAGTTACGCCCTGGAGGATTTGGGGCAGAGTGTGCCAGATGTCCCGCAGCCGCGTGACACGCCGCCGGACTCCCTCGTCGGGCTCCTGCACAAGGGACTCAAAAGTCTGACTCAAGATGTCCAGGACCTCGCCAAGGCGGGAGTAGCGTTTGCAATACAACAGACCTTTCAAAACTCAGAGCTGACGCTCCCGCAGATCCCGACTGTTGCCCTTATCGGAACGGTCATCGGCGGGGATACCCGAGAAGATATCCGCTACTTCTCCGTTCCACTCGATAGCGGCGAAGAGATTGAGATTGGACTCCGCCATACCCCTGAGGGTCGGTGGCGCGTCGTCCGGGTCACCAACGTTCGGGCCTTGCTGAAGGCGGTCTTCAGAGAGTGAAGATGCAAGCCTTTACCTCCGCTCGCTATACTCCACCCATGGGGAATCACTCCTATCCCATGGACAAGTATCGTCTGGTCCCGGAACGGCTACTGGCCAAGGGTATCCTCACGCCAGAGGAAATCGTTGAGCCACAGCCGATACCCCTTGAAGATATTCTTCGTGTGCATACGCCGGAATATGTCCACACCTTTCTGAACGGGACGCTGGAACGCAAGGCCCTGCTCCGTCTCGGCCTGCCCTGGTCTCGGCAACTTGTCCACCGCGCGTTTGCCGTGATCGGTGGAACGCTGGGGGCGGCCCGGGCTGCACTGAGAGATGGGATTGCCGCCAATCTGGCCGGAGGCACTCATCACGCCTTCGCTGACCATGGCGAAGGTTACTGTATTTTTAATGACTTGGTCATTGTCCTGAGACGGCTGCGGACAGAAGACCATATCGGCCGTACTCTCATTCTCGATCTTGACGTGCATCAGGGGAACGGCACGGCCGCGTTGTGTCAGACCGATCCCGATACCTTCACCTTTTCCATGCACGCGGCCAATAACTACCCCGCCCACAAAGAACACAGTTCGTGGGATATCGCCCTGCCGGACGACACGACGGACGAACAGTATTTAGGCCGGCTGGAGGAGAGCCTGGCCGTGCTCCTCGAACGAGCCCGGCCAGACCTGATTCTATACCAAGCCGGCGTGGACGTACTCCGGGGCGACCGGTTTGGAAAACTGGCGCTATCGATGGCTGGGGTTGGCGAACGGGATCGGATAGCGTGTGACTTCGCCCGGCGGGCAGGAATACCGCTTGTTGTCACATTGGGCGGAGGCTACGCGCGAGACATTAACAGGATTGTGACCGCCCACTGTCAGACTATCAGCGCGGCAAAGACTACCGGTTCCTATCTCGGCGTGAGTGTCGGGTGACTCTATAGGTCTGGACTGAGAGAGCTCCATAAGCCTGCAACAACAGCAAACGAGATCACGCTCACACGCTCATGAAACTGTCCTCTACTCGACTATCAGCGGCAGTTCTTCCCCCTGCGCCAGGCTCGTCAGAAACGCCCGCAGTTCGTCATCCGACAGCCCTGGCGTATCCGAAGCGGCAAACAGCAGAGCCACATTCTGGTCAGCGGGCGAGAGGCCGGCCAACTGGGCTTGGGCACGGCTGCGGATCACCGGACCGACCAGCCGCGCTAATTCGGACAGAAATCGAGAGGCGATGAGGATTTTTTCGGCCGCACTGTTTGCCCGGCTCTGCAGGTCCTGATGGACCGCAATCATTCCCGCGTGCAAAACGAGTTCATTACCATTCAGCGCCCACAGTTCTTTCGGCACCTGGCCCCACAGGACAGTCAGTTCGTCCGTTACCGGCCATAGCGCGGTGTGCAGCAGCGTCGTACTCTCTGCGGCAATCAGACGAACGAGGGCAGCCTTCCAGTCGGGGGAGAGAACCGGATTGCCCCGCAGGGAGGGCTGTACGGACTGAGGCAAGCGTTCGAGAATCTCTCCCTTTTCATCCAGGACAAGATGATCCTCAAGTGCCTGTCCCAGTATGGTCAGGCTGGCGATATAGCGGCGTTGTCCCTCTTCGGTCTGGAGCACGCGGAGTCGATGGGCTTCGGCCACCAGGTCGGCCCGGTAATAGGTATGGCCGTGGTCGTAGACTTTTTCGACTCCGTTGCGCAGTTGCACACAAGTATGCGCTCCTGGATAAAACCGTTCGTGCGGGGCGGGCCGCCAGTCAACCGCGGTCTCAACCATCGTCATATGCAGAGCGGCCTCTTCGGCCCCCTGAGTGAAACGCTCGCGATTGGCCCCAACCTCCCCACCACAGACGAAGGACTCCCGCAGAGTAAAAAAGAGCTGATCGCTGGGATATGGTCCGTAGTAGCGGAGCGCCTGTTTTTCCTGGTCCTGCCCTAACCGGGCTAGCACGTTCAAGATGGTTGCCCCGCCGCCGGACGGGAGATGCATCGGAGCGTCTAACGGCGGGAGGGTCTCCACGTCTTCATACGGGACCGAGCGGAAGAAGGTGAGCGTCCGATCCATCTCAAAGCCGCCTTCGCCAGCCAACGCTCCGATCATGTCGGACCCGCCCCAGCCCAGATGGGACACGGCACCTCGAACGACGCCGAGAAAGTGGCCGTCCATATTGCGCACCTTAAATCGCTGCACCAGACCATCGGCGGCATAGAAAAAAAGTGAGAGTAAACGTCCGTGGCGATCAAAAGTTCCCAGCCTACGGGGAGCTGAACTCGCGGCAATGGCCGGCAGAAAGAACGTCAGCGTCCCGTGAGCGGAACGTTCCAGGCAAATCTGTCCGTTCGTATACCAGCGGAAACGGCCCGCCTCGGCGACCGGCTCGGTTGTATTCAACACGGTCCGAAAGGACGCCAAGCAATCCGGCTCGACCAGTTCGGCTTCCAGGGTCTGGAGAGCCAGTTCCAAAACGTCAGCAGGCAGTGGGCTGGTCATACGAGTAGGGGTTCGGTTGCTGAGGCGTGTCTCAGGGCGTGCGCAACGCCTCAATTTGTCGCGGCGACAGATAGGGCTCCAGGGCTTCTGGAGACGCTTCGCGTACGGCCAGGGGCGAGTCGAACCCCGCAGACACCAGCGTCTTGATCTCTTCACGGTTGAGCCCAGGCAACTGAGCCCGGGCCAACTCCAGGCTCGGCGGATCGACCCCGAGTCGCGCCCGTTCTGCCAGTTCGGACAGTTGTGTGGCCGACGCCCAGCCCATGACCTCGGCAATCTCCGCCGCCGCATCCACCAGCCAACTGACTTCATCCGTCAGGCTGAGAATCGTGCCAGCGTAACACTGACAGCGATTTTCCAAAGACGACAGTTCGTCCCCATTAATCCAGCCCAGCAGCAGCAGCGAGAGCTTAGCCGACCGAGCCTCCTGGGTTGTTGGCAGCATGCGGGCGTTGAGAAGTTTCTGGAGTTCGCCGCCCGGCTCAGAGCCGCGTTCGCGTATCCACTCGCCCACTTTGCTTTCATATCCCCGACCACGGTGTTCGGCCGACGACAACGGAATCTGCATTTTTTGGCCGTCTTCGGTCAGGCTCAGCGCATAAAAGAGTTCCAGCTCGGACACATCGCGTTCCTGGGCAGACTCAAAGAATCGGGCCAGTTTCACCGCAGTTGCCGCGCGGATACCCTTGCGGGCCGCGACCTCTCCCAGCGTGGACGCTTCCAGCCGTCCGTCTTCACTATGATTGACAAGCTGCGTGGTGACCAGAACACTCAGCGCTTGTTCTGCTTCGTCTGAGGCAGACGCGCGTTTGCTCCGTTGCTGAAAGCCGAGATAGGTCAGGTCTAAAAAAGCATGAAGCTCATCGGTCGAAAGACAGATCTTGGAGGCAATCAGGTTAAGGATACGATCCGTGAGTCCAGTCTGGCCGGGGGCTGGAGTAAACTGCTCCTGCTCGCCCATCACATAGCCCCGCCACAAGAGGTCGGCCTGAAACTGATTGGTGGCAATCAAAACGGACCGGCCAAATACCTCTTTGCTCCCTCGCCCTTCGACTGGCTCAGGGCTGCCCCCCAGAGAAGGGGGGGGCGACGCGAATCCGAGTCGGCCCGCTCGTCCGGAGATATTTTCATATTCGGCCCAGGAGAGTGGGACTTCAATCGCCGTGCCGGTCCGTTTGTCCGTATCCCATTTGACGGCCTCGATAAACACCGTGGAGGCTGGCAGATTCACCCCAAAGGCCAGCGTCGTGGTACACGCAATGACTCGCACTTCACCCCGACGGTAGGCGGCCTCAACAATCGCCCGCTCCGCCGAGGTCAGGTCGGCGTGGTGAAACGCCACACCCCCAGCAAGGGCATCGCGCAGTTGTGCCTTGAGAGAGGTTTCTTCGAGGGGCTCAAGCGCTGCCAGCGCGTCGGCGGCTGGCGTCAGCTCGGAGGCTTCGGCCAGCTCCAAGATGCACTGGACCGTATCCCGTTTGCCTTTCAAAAAGATGAGGATCTGCTCTCCCTGCCGCGCAAGATGCGTGACGTGGGCGTATAAGAGTTCACGCGGGTCGTCTGACTCAGCGTGAGCCAGGCGCTCCTCGCCTTCTTCGCCCGTATTATACGTGCGGTAGCGAAAGCGGTCGCCGAGGACCACGCCACGGTGGAGTTCAACCGGCCGTTCATCCTGTAAGAGGAGGTCGGCATCCAGCCAGGCAGCGACTTGCTCGGCCTCGCGCAAGACGGCGGAGAGTCCCAAGAGCTGTGGCCGCGGGACGGCGCTGAGGAGTTTGGTCAATGTCAGTTCCAGCCCCGACCCGCGTTCCGGGTCGCCCAGCATCTGGAGTTCGTCCACTACGACCAGGGCGACCGTCCGCAGCAGGTGCGGATGCCGGACGAGTAACTGGGCGAGTTTTTCGTATACGAGGACGGCCAGGTGAAAGTCCCCGTGTTCGATATCGTGATCAAACTCGCGTCTGTCACGCGTTGCTACCACGACTTTGACGCCATAGGTTCCATAGCGCGTACGAAAGGTTTCATATTTTTCTTCCGCCAAGGCGCGTAGCGGTGTTAAATACAGCACGCGCTGGCCGGCAAAGGCGGCGCGCAGGGCGGCCATTTCGCCTACAAAAGTTTTACCCGATGAGGTCGGAGAGGAGATCAGGAGGCTACGACCGTCAAACAGCCCGTAGCGTTGCACGGCAACTTCCTGCACGGGTAAGAGAAACTCGCCTTGCTGGCGTTCCCAGATTTCCAGCAGAGTATCCGGCAGCTCATATTTCCGCAGGTCTCGAACGCGTCGCATATCCCTAGCTCGCCCGTGGGCTCATGCTCCAAAGAGTAAACGTATCCAGCGTTGTTGTCGATTGGAAGGACGCGTGTACTCTTTCAGTCCCACGGAAAAGGCGACAAGTACGTTGGAGGCAGAGGGGACTGCCGGTCGTCCGGGCACGGTTTCTGCCCGCCTATCCGTCCGAGGAGATCGCCGTTTGCTGCTCCGCAAGCCGCGCCCGCACATAGCCTTCCAGTCCGCCACAGGCCAAAACCTCGATATAGAGATCAGACAGGTCCCGAATCGGATAGCGGGTACCGGCGCTCATGGATTTCACAATACGGCTATTGACATCGATCCGTAGCCGGTCGCCCGCCCGAATTTCGCCCGCTTCCCAGAGGGTCAGCGGCGGCAGACCGATATTGAGACAGAGCCGAAAGAACGGCCAGGCAAAGGCGGGCGCGATAATGCCGGCAATGCCGAGCTGCTGAAGCGCCTCGGCCGCCTGAATATACTGCTCCCCGGCCCCGACTTTGCCCGTTGCCAGGAGAATACTGTCCGAAGAGTCAACGTGTCCAGCGTTGTTGTCGATTGGAAGGACACGTGTACTCTTTGCGGCACCCCAGCTTCCATCCGCAGCACGCTCCACAATGGCCTCACTTGAAAGCGGACTCAGGATAGTCTGCGCGCGGGCTGTGACAATGAGCCGATCCACTTGCATGACGATGCCCCACCAACTAGGCGACAAGCTGCATCCGGGGAATCGCGTCCGGAGAAAACTGCCTGTACGTTTCAGGGCTCAGACCTAAGATGACCTGCCGACATTCTTCAAGTCCGGCAATGAAATCCCGGAGTTCAACGCCAAGACAGGCGGGCGAGTGTGGAGATATTTTTATCAGTCCCTCGTGCAGCAGCGAGCGGGTGCCCATCAGGTTGCCGCGTTCGAGATGGTAGAACGCGACCGCAATCTGGATCAGCCCTTGCAAGAATTTTTTGAGCTCGCCCTGCTCTTGCATCCATTGTGGCTCCAGGACTTCGTGCACTTCAAAGAAGAGATGATGGTTAAAGAGCAAGACGCTTTTTTGTAAAACCACATCGAGAGTCGAGGCCCCGGTCTGCCCGGCCCAGCCCTCCAGTACCGCCCCGTATTGAAGGAGTTTGGCTCTGACCACCGGCCAGTCTGCCTCAAAATCCGGCGGGAGCACACAACGCAGCGTCTCGGCAAGCGTGTGCGAGGGCGGCCCGGCTGCGTCTGCTCGGGTGTCAGCGGCAAGACCACGCAACATGGCGGCTTTCGCCACATCATCCAGGGCTTCAAGCAGCAGGTCGGCTAAGGCGTCACGGATAGCAACTTTCATGAGGAGAGCTCCGCAACCGTTGCCCCTCCGCCCCCTTCATTCCGGGGAGCCTCATTAAAGGACTCGCAGTACGGAGAGTCGGCTAAATACGCCCGGACCGCCCGCCTCAACGCACCGGTTCCCATACCGTGCACAATACGCACTGACGATTGATTATTGAGGATGGCCTGATCCAGGAAGGCTTCCAAACGCGGCAGCGCCTCCCGGACCCGCAGGCCGAGCAGATTGATTTCGGGCCGGCTCGGTGGCGCGTGATCGACGGCCACCCGAACACGCGGCATAGGTTTTTGCTCGGACGTCCGCCGAACCTGGACCACGGGAACCTCAAACGTTGTCCCACCGCAACGCACCCGGGCTTTATTGCCGTTGAGCGTCAGCAAGGTCCCTCGAATTTTTCCACCACGAATCTCGACCTCGTCCCCAATCTGTGGTGGTGGTGTATTGGCGACAGTCTCGGTCCGGAACGTTTGCTCTTTTGCGGCGATCTCCTTGTGCTGCTCATGCAAGAATCGTGAGAGGTCTCGGCGAGCATCACCGGATGAGATCTGCGGCGTTTGCAGGTTTTTGCGCAGCTGCGCGATAACCTCGCGGCCTTCCTCGCGAACACGACGGACCAGCAGCTTGGCTTCACGCACCTCGTCCTGCCAGACCTGACGACACTTTTCCTCGGTTTCGGCCAAGAGTCGTTCCTGACGCGCACGCTGAGCAGTCGCCTGTTCGCGCTCGGACTGTACCTGGGTCCGTTCACGCTCCAAGTTGACCGAAGCGGCCTCGAGGCGGGTCAAGGCTTCAGAGAATTGACGGGCCTCAGTGGACAGGGCCGCATCTGCCGCACGACACACTGCTTCCGGTAACCCGAGACGCCGGGCCATGGGTAGCCCGAGGCTCTGACCCATGACGTCGTACTGGAGCTGATAGCGCGGCTGAAGAGTCTCCAGATCAAACGCCACGGCCGCAATCTGATAGCTCCCGTCTCCCACCGCAAAGAGTTTGACCGGACTCAGATGCGTGGCAAGAGCGAGGGACACTTGGCGGTCTTTCAGAACGGTCAGCAGCCCATTTGCCAGGGCTCCTCCCTCGGCCGGGTCTGTGCCGCCGCCAGGTTCGTCAAGGAGGAGAAGCGCAGGCTCTGACAGCGTCGCCAGCATGTCGCTGATATTGGCGATATGGGCCGAGAAGGTCGAGAGGCTGTGCTCCAGGGACTGGGCATCCCCAATGTCGGCAAACACGCTCCGAAAGATGGGCAGTTCATTGGCCTCGTCCGTCGGGATCAAAAAGCCGGTCTGGGCCATGAGGCAGATAAGACCCAAGGTTTTGAGAGCGACCGTTTTCCCGCCCGTATTCGGACCGGTAATAATCAGTCCGCGTTTATCTTGGGGCAGCGTCAAATTGATGGGAACAACTGCGGTGTCCGAGGCCGCCAGCAAGGGATGCCTGGCACCACGGAGTTGGATGGCTGAGCCGAAGTGCGGCTGTGTGGCGCCGTATTTTTGCGCAAACACCACCTTGGCGTGGAGGACATCGATTTCCGTCAAGGTTGCAAATGTCCGTTCGAGTTGATCGAGGCTCTCCCGCACCAGCGCCGTCAGCCAGACCAGAATCCGGTGTTCCTCGGCCGCAACTTCTTTCTGCGCAAGCAGCAGTCTATTATTGAGTTCGACCGCAAATAGCGGTTCGATGAACACGGTTTCGCCCGACCCGGAACGATCCTGGACGATTCCCGGCAAGCGCGCCTGAAAATTTGGTCGGACGGGAATAACGAAACGGTTATTCCGAATCGTGACAAACTGGTCGGTGACCACCTCCTGGGCCTCGCTTGAGCGCAGGGTGCGTTGCAGGCGGCGTTCAATGTCCTCGCTCAGGCTGTGGACCTGACGCCGGAGTGAACGCAGCGTTGCACTGGCCTCGTCTTTGAGGCCACCGTTCTCGTCCAGGCAGTGCTGCAGGGCAGCCTCCAAGTCGGGCAGAGCTGTCAGGCGGTCGGCATAGCCTCTCAGACGGTCAAACACTGCGGCGTCTCGACGGAAAAATCTGACAAGGAGCCGTGCACGGGTCACCACGGTCAGCACGTCGCGGAGCTTTTGTCCCTCAAGTACGGCACCGCCGTGGTCCGCTTGCTCACAGGTCGGACGGATATCGGGGAACGGTTCGAGCGGCAGGCTTAGACGTTCTTCCACCAAACGAAAGCACTGCCACGTTCGCTCGCTGTCTTCTTTAACCAGCGGCTCGGCAACCTGGGGCTTGAGGGCCAAGCAGGCTGCTCGACCGGCGGACGACAGGGCACAGTCGGCCAGAAGCTGCAGGACTTTGTCAAACTCTAACGCCAGAAGGTCGCGCTCGCGCATAAGAAACGGTTGCTACGGGGTCTGCCAGAGCGACCCATGCTGCATGTTTTGCACACTCCGCCCGTTCAGCGCAATACAGGCGAGTCCCACAGGACGGGATTCCGGAGCCCGGCATAACCGGCAGCAGTCCAGATTCGCTTGCAGCCGTTACCCCCCTATGCTAGCGAGACACGAGCATAGGAACCTGAAGGAGGAAGTATGAGCACCGAGAATGAAGCCTTCGTGACGGAGTTTTGCAACGCCTTGGGCAGTGGGAATATGGACACGGTGGTGTCCTATCTGTCAGAGGACGTGTTCTATCATAATATGCCGTGGGAGCCGGTGACCGGCCATGCCGGCGTGCGTGAGGTCCTTGATCCTTTTATCGGCGCAAACTTGCTGCAAAAAATGGAAATCACTCATACTGCCTCCTCGGGCAATATCGTCACCAACGAGCGCATGGAGACCTGGGTCAAGGGGGACGTTCAGGTGTTGCTACCCGTTCTCGGCGTCTTCACCATCACCGACGGGAAAATCAGCAAATGGTGCGATTATTTTGACAGTGGAACCATTGTCCCGTTGGTGGAAGCGATGAAATAAGCGCGCTGCTTTATCAGGGGCGGTCAGGGAACAAACGAGACCTTGACCGCCCCCGAAGTTTTCTTGCTGGCGGCTTCGGTCAGGGCCTGTCGGAACTGCTCAAGCGGATATTTGCGCGGGCGGATCGCGCGCAGGTCCGCCCGCCGGCGCCTCAGAAGTTCGACCGCGCGCACAAACGTATCCTGGCGTTTGCCCCGAAACACCTCAGCCCCATACGTCAGACTCCCAACGATGGTAATCTCTTTCATCCAGGTCGGCGTCCAATCAACGCCTTCGGGCAGCGCCGCCAAACCGAGTACGATAACCGCTCCCTGGCCTCGCGCCATGCGGAGAGCCTGATTGAGCGTGACCGAATTGGTGACCGTATCGTAGACCAGCCGTACCCCGCCGGCCAAAACCGCGCCGCCATTGGTGAGCGGATAGACCTTGGTCTGGGCCAGCTCACCAACCTGAGCCATGACATCCTGGCCTTGAGCGTCAATAATATCGTCCGCACCAAGGCGACGCGCCAGTCTGGCCTGAAACGGGTACTTGGCGATACACGCCACCCGGCAGGACGGCTCAACGGCCTTGAGTGCGGCGATATTCATCAGCCCAATCGTCCCGGCACCGATGACAACCACCAGTTCTTTGCGTCGAGGCGGATTGTTGAGCACTGCCCGAAGACATACGGCAAACGGTTCAATCAGCGAGGCTTCATCATCATCAATCGTGTCCGGCAATAGTGTCAGCCGGTGCGCAGGGGCAACAAAATATTCGCCCCAGCCGCCACCGGTATCGGGACAGATGCCGATTAACAGTCCGGGACGCAGCTGCCCCTCGGCAATATGTTCACAAATCCCAGGGTTCCCGTTTCGACACTGGGGGCATAGCTTCCGAAAACCCCGTTCCCGACATCCGAGCGTCGGATCGATGGTCACCCGTTGACCGACCCGGAGCCCGCGCACGCGCTTGCCCACCGCGGCCACTTCTCCGAACAGTTCGTGACCGGGAATCAGAGGCAACTCGAAATACGGCTCGGCCGCGGGCATGGGCTTCCACTGCAAAAAGCCCAAGTCGCTACCGCAGATACCGGAAATTTTACTCCTGACCACCACCCAGCGCTCATTGGGCAGGTCGGGAGTAGGCACGTCGCACAACTGGAGATTGGCCAAGCCGGGCAAAAAGTCCGGGGCCGGAGGTGCATCTTTCTGGGCTGTCTTGGCAAAGACCAGGGCTTTCATTTTTTTCTTTCACACGGCCTCTGCGGTGTTCACGATATGAATCAACTCGTGCGTTTTGCGGACCCGGCCAAAGGCATAGCTGAAGGCCTGGAGCGCCGCCCGATGCAAGTCCGAACTAAAGGCCGTACAGGCATCCTCGACGATGGTGACGTCAAAGCCCCGGTCCGCCGCATCTCGGGCCGTGGTTTCGACACACACATCCGTTGTCACCCCACAGATCAGGAGTGAGGTAATCCCCATATTACGAAGCGTCTGATCGAGCATAGTCGAGTTCAGGGTGCCGCTCGATGTTTTGTTCACAACCAGTTCGCCCGGCTGCGGCGCAACACTGTCGTCGATCTGCCAGCTCAGCTCGTCAACCGCAGGAAACATGCGCTCCCCAATCGTGTCCAGGCTGAGTTGATCAAGCGCCTTCCACATGGGATTTAAATCCTGGCCGTCCTTCAGGCAGGTGCCAATGGCGGTATACATGACCGGCATCTGCCGCGCCCGAAAGCAGCCCAGTAACCGATTGATATTGGGAATGACGGACGCATTGACCCGCTCGCAGTAGGCGGCGCTCACCCCTGGGACCAGTTTCTCAAAGGTCTGCATCAGCGGGTAATGGGGGCTCACAAAATAGCGCTGCATATCAATCACCAGCAGGGCGGTTTTGTCACGCGTCAGGACCAGCGGCACCTTGTCTTTGAGGCGGATAATTTCAAGAATTTTTTCGTGGTCTGTCGCCATCCTGTTCCCCTCTTTTTTGTCTCGAACAACCCTTATCCGTGACCGCTCTTGCAGCAGTTTCCAACCACCGCCTTCTCTTCTTTAGACCAAGTCTGAACGAGGAGCAAGAAAACAAGTACATTGCGGGCAGCACGGGTTTTTGTCATGATCGCGCGATTACTGGCATGCAAGTCACCAGACCGCTCCCGGATACCCTCAGAAAGGAATACCATGGCACACGTCACGTCACGTGAGTTTGATACGCTGATTCAACTCTTAACCGAACAGTACGGTCTCAGCGCCTTGCACACCCGTCTGCTGAAGGCCAACGCCTTAGTCTCCCACAAACGTCCCCCACGCTGGCAGCCCCTGGCCAATCAGCTCTACCAACTCAGCGCCGGCCTGCGGCGCGAGCACCCCGCCCGGTATGCCATAGAGATGCTCTGGCAGGAGCTGATCTCAGGAACGACCGAAGGCGTCGAGCAGGAGACCTTCGACGCATTGGCGGAACGCATTAACGAATGCCTGACGGAGAAATTTGAAGTGATTCCGGACCGGCAGACCGACCTCATAGCCGCCCTGGGTGCCTATCATCATACACTGGCCAGCGTGTCGAGTGCGGACGTCGCCTATATCGAGATTCTGCTCCGCGCTTCAAAGGATGTCGCCCAGTTCCTGCGGGAACATAATGAAGAGGTTCGTGCCGTGGCCGCAGAGATGGAAGGTGTTAAGCTTGGTGACAAGCCCGAGGGTACGCAGACGGAGCGTCCGTAAGGATGCCAGCTGGATCTGTCTGCAACTTACAGCAGATTGAACTGCTTGAGTACGTTGGCGACTTCAGGGTCGCGCTGGCCTAGGGACCGCAAGGCTTCCAGCAGCGCCTCAACACGCTGCCTATTCGTGCTCAGGTCCTCTTCCAAGCTTTTCACCGTGCGCTCAAACGGCCGAATCATCGTCCGCCGGTCCCATAAGGCAAAGCCAATGATGGCTACCACCAGCGCCGTAAAGGCACCGAGCACGGCCAGGGTCAGGCGAAACTGCTGGGCGAACTGCTGGTTCATGTCCTCGCGCAGTTGCTGAATCTGCCGGTTCATATCCTCGCGCAGTTGCTGATCCTGCCGGTTCATATCCTCGCGCAGTTGCTGAATATCGGCCCGTAGCCCTTGTAGCCCTTCGTCCAGGCGGGTTTCGAGTCGAGTCAACCGCTCAACAATCTCTCGGTCGGTCAGGGCCGGAGCCGCCTCCACCGCCCACGCCGGGCTGGCCAGAAGCAAGAGATATGCGATGATGAGGAGCCTGATCAGCATGAAATCCATACAACGCCACATGGACCCGAAAGTCAACGCAACCCGCCGCCCGGTATGCTCTCCCCATCCTGTTACCGCCCTGAGCCCAGAGCGTAACGCGCTACTCCGAAGCGGAGTTTTGACCAGGGGCATAGCCCCTGGTCAAACTTTTTGGGAATTGGATTAGGAGAGAACCCACCCCGGCCCTTCGGGCCACCCCTCCCAAGAGGGAATTTTTTGGTGGAGTTACGCGGCACCCTGCCGGATGGCGATGGCCTCACGTAGGCCGTCCAGCAGCCCTTCGAGGTGGGCCATGCGTTCACGCAGTTCGGCGATTTGCTGCTCCAGGGCCGTAAATCGCTCGTCAATATACTGACGTTGCGCGGCCAACTCGGCGCTGATTTCCTGGCGATGCGTCGCTAACTCGGCGCTAAAGTCTCGGCGTTGCGCGACTAACTCGGTGCTGAAGTCTTGGCGTTGGGCTGCCAGCTCCCGGCGCTGTTCTGTCAGTTCGGCGCGGAGAGCCCTTTGGCCAGTCAGTATCAACCCAGCCAGGGTCACTCCTACTGCCACGACGGCTATCAGGATACTGATCAATTCCACGCTCATGGTGTTTTCTCTTGGAAGAGGTCCGTTGCTCACCATACCCACCAACGGAGAGGGAGGCAAGAAGCGGATTCGTTTTATGAGCCAGCTGTATTCTGACTCTCCACCCCCTTCTTCAAGGCACGCACGGTGGAGACGAAGCTTTCACGGGCGGCGTTCTTTTGCAGGGCCAGGGGGACTGGCAGGCTGACTTTGTCTTTCAGCGTGCCCGTGTAGGTCAGCAGAGTTTTGGTTCCGTCCGGCGAGGGCGTAAAGCGGTATTCGCCCTGAATGTCGCTCATTTGACTTTCGACGCTCCGGATACGGACCCGGTTTTCTCCGGGCAGAAAGGTAAACTGCATGCTCAGCCGCTGTGGCTGGCCGAGCATGACCATCTCAAAGAGGATGAGCTTCCGGTTTCCCTGGGTCTGGAGGAGGCGAGACACCCGGATGGTCTCGCTGAACTCCGCGCTCCGTTCCGGCTCGGAGAACGCCTGCCAGATATCGGCCAGCGGCGCGTCGAGCCGGGAGGTAAACTCCATCGTCATAGTGCCGGCATGCTTATCGAGCTTCTCGCTGAGGATTTCGGCGACCGGCCCCTCCCATTGCAAGGCCGTAGTCCGCATCCGATGGAAAGAGAGGCCGGCCCAGACGACCAGGCCAAGCAGCACGAGCGCGCCTATGGAAAGGCCCAGTCGTACCCTGCTCATGCGCTATGCTCCAGGACGAATCAGTAAGCTGGCGGAAGTGGTTCCGCGTTGAGAGCCCCGTTATCCGTTCGGGGGAGAGGCGCGCTGAAGTAAAGGGTTTCCTCTCCCTGAATATGCCGCCGCTTCACAATATAGTCTCCGCCCATGGACGGCTTCCACACCCGTTCGGCAATCTCGCGGTTGGTCCCGGTCAGCACATAGGCCAAGCCGCCGGTAATACCGCCGAGGGTGGCGTACGTTAGCTTAGCCGGAATGTAAAACACATTGGCCGCGACGGTCGCCGTTCCAAGTCCGGCGTCTTCGAGATAGTCGGGGTTGGCCGACGCGGGCGGCGGAGCAGACAACACTAGCCCCAGCACACTGCCACACAATAGAACCGATAACGTTTTTCCCATGACATCCTCCTCATCCTTCTGTTCTCACCACACACCCCTCAGGGAGCAACGTGATCAAATGTTGAAAAGCCCGATCGACGTAGTGTTTGTCTTTTGACTCAAGGGTAATTTTTACCCGGTACTCGGGATCGTTATTCTTTGGGTACGAGCCGAGCATCACCTCCGGATACTCGCGTAATGTTTCATTCAGAAATCCGGCAATCACGCTCTCGTATTCGCGCGTGTAGAGCACCTTGAGATAATAGGGGTCTGCGGCAAAACGGCTCTTGAGCGCGAGGAATTTCTGTCGAAAAATATCCGGGATGCCGGGCAGGACATACACATTTTCCACTTTAATCGTTGGGAAACGGACCGCGCCATCTTCAATCAACTCAGCCCCTTCGGGCGCTTCCGCCATCTTGAGATAGGCGCTGTTTGCCGGCCGACCGTTGAGATAGGAGCGTAATTTCTCCTCTAGCACAGGGTGGCGAATAACCTGTCGCTCCAAGGCGCACGCGACCCCTTCAATGGTAATATCGTCATGCGTTGGGCCAACACCGCCTGAGGTAAAGACAATATCGAACTGGCGATGAAAATCGCGAACCGTCTCGGTAATGATGTCGAGTTCGTCAGGGATCACGACGACCCGCTTCAGAGTCACCCCAATCTTTCGGAGTTCCTTTGCCAGGAAGGGCGAATTGGTATCGACCGTCTTGCCAGACAGTATTTCGTTGCCAATGACGACGATACCCGCATCCAGTTCATGCACACTGACACTATAAACCGATTTTCCGCTCGGTGGCAATATGACGGAGAAGATTACCCTGCGTCAGCCAAGCCAATATCGAGCTCCGTCAGGTCCGGAATCTCGCGGACTAAGTATTCCTTTAGTTTTTTCTTGAGCCGGCTTTCGAGCTGGCGCACCCGCTCACGGCTGATGCCGTACTGGTCACCAATATCCTGAAGCGTCAGGGGTTCTTCGGCGAAGAGACGTCGATTGAATATCACTTCCTCTTTGCCTTCCAGGGTCTGGGCAAAGTCGGTCAACTTGCGACGAATCAACTGCTGGTATTCGAGCGTCGAGACCGCTTCCTCCGCGTTCGCGCTCTGATCGGCCAGGAAGTCGAGAAAGGTTGCAGACTCGTCCCCCGCATCAAGCGGCGCATCAACCGAGAGATCCCGGGCTGCCATGCGCTGCTCCATCTCCACGACCTCACGTTCTTTCACTCCCAGGTTGTGGGCGAGCCGTTTTGGTTCGGGGGAATAGCCCTCGGCTTCAAGCCGTTCTTTTTCCTTTTGGAGATTAAAGAAGAGTTTTCGCTGGGCCTGGGTCGTGCCGAGCTTCACCATACGCCAATTATTCATAATGTAGCGAATGATATACGCTCGCACCCACCAAACCGCGTAGGAGGGAAAGCGGACACCCCGGTACGGATCAAAATGCCGAACCGCATCCATGAGGCCAACGTTCCCCTCCTGAATTAAGTCGAGCAAATTCTGAAACGCCCGCTGATAACTCCGGGCGATCATGACCACCAGGCGCAAGTTTGCGGTGACGAGCCGATAGGCAGCCTGCACATCGCCGTACTCTTTATACTGGACCGCCAACTCGTGTTCCTCTTCGGGCGAGAGCAGGGCATAGCGACGGATCTCTGCCATATAACGACTGAGAGAATCCGTGGGGATGAGCGCCGTTTCCATCTTGTCAGCCTCGCCGGCTGTGGTGACACTGACTTCGATGGGCGGCTCTGACTGCCCTTTCTGCTCGACCGGCACAGAATCCGCCAGTTCGGGTTCGGCAAGAACGGGTACGGCAACGGTCTCTGTATCTTTTGCCAAACGTTTTTTCATGAGGGCTTTATCACACAGCGAAAACGAACAGGGGCGGCCCCGACTGCCCCGTGTTTCTCATAAATCACGTTGGACCTGTGCTGGGCTCGTACCCCGCTACGCCGCGTCTGATGGGGGAAAATCGCTGAACACTACAAAGCAAAAGACAACAAGCTACGCTTCTTCAATCGCCTCTTGGGCCTTTTCCTTCCACACTTTGCCAGCCGCAACTTCACGCAGGGCGGTCACGACTTCTTTATTGTCCGAGTCAACGAGTCGTGGCGATCCCTTGAGGAGTTCTTTCGCTCTGTGCGCGGCAACGATAACGAGTTCAAATCGATTCGGGATCTGGGCCAGACAGTCTTCAACCGTGATGCGTGCCATTGTGATTCCTTCTTATCCGTTTCACCATTCTGTATCATAGTAGCTTATCATCGACCAAGAAGGAAGGTAAGAAGCGGGACCGTTTCCGACCTTGACAAGTCAGACCCGGCACGGTACTTCCGGTCCGGGAGAACGCTATGGGTTTTTGGCAACGTTTTGTTGGCTCCGAGGAGCCGCAACATAAAGATCCGCAACAGTTAGTCCCAACCCTTGTGGAGAGCTGTCGGGCAGAAAAACAGCTCACCCAGCAAATCCTCGCCCACGCAGAGCTTGCGCCCCACCAGGCGGGCCAGGACCAACTGCGTACCGCCGCAAAAGAGCAGGAGCGCATTACCCAGCGTATTCAGGATAAAATCGCGGAGTTAGAGGGCGAGTGGAGTGAAGGATAAGAGGCTTCGCCAAAAGGGGGACACAATCACTGGTCCCGGGTTGTTCACGACCTTGAGGATAGCCAAACCCTGACCCAGCAGTATAACGAGCAGGCCATTTATTGGGACCCGGACCTTCCCGATGCCACCCAGTTCTTTCTCTCCCTAGAGAAAGATAAGCAGCGGCTGAACGCTTTTCTCCGTGATATTGCGCTCCGGGCAGACCCACACGCCGTTGACTAGCGCGGTATTCGTCAGAGCCAGCCCCACGCCCTATTCGTCGTCTTCTCGCGCCAAGTGATCCAGACTCATCGGACGCGGCGTAAAATGGCCTTGGACCGACGCGGCAGAGGGAGGTGTCCAATTCTGTCCTGAGTTCTGGCCCGGGCGGGGCGCATTCGGCCCCTTAGCGCGCGCATTTGGAGACTGATCCCGGCGTCCCGACTTGTTCCTCCCCCCTCCCCCTGACGATTTCAGACGGTTCCCGATAAAACCAACCCGCTCCTCAATACGCCGGAGCGCGGTCGTCACGGGCTCGATCTGCTCCTCAATATGCTTCCGCAGCGTCTCTTGCAGGAGAGCCCCGATCGATTCCTCGGTCAAGCCGGATTGAGGCGGATCGACCGGAGGGGCAGAACGGAGTTCCCTGACCTCAGTCACGAGGGCGGTCAAGCCCTGCGAGAGTTTTCCCTCCAGGGTTTCAAGTCGTTGCTGTAAGGTCAGAATCGCGGCATGGACCGCCGGCTCAGCCGTGGCAGCGGTTTTCTTGGTCGGACTTTTCCGCGTACGACTGGCCGTTTTTTTCGCACCAGCGGTCTTTTTTGCCGCTGTCTTGCTGGTCGGTTGTGAAGCTGCTGTTGCCATACCGTTCCTTTCTTCTCGTTCACACACCAGGGGGTGGCTCCAAAGAAAACGGAGAAATATCGTGGTTAGACCATATTTGTTGAATACTCCAATACTTCCCCAAGTTGACGAATCTTGGTGGCACGGACCGCCCACTCCTGGGGTGGGGCGTGTGCAAACTCCTCGATGTGATGACGCAGACTCTTCTCCACGATCTCTACACACCGAGCGGCACACTCTTGTTGCTGCTCACGGCGGCGAGCCTGCATGATCTTTCGCAAGTGAATGATCTCGGCCATGATCTTCGCTCACTCTTTACACACTGCGTTTTGCCATGCGGTATTGAGACGCCCTCTGCTCAACTTGCTCCCGGCGCTGCCATCCTCCTTTGGCATACCACTCAATTTGATGGGCGATACCAAGAAGAATGCGGACGTCGCGGTCTTCCAATCCGGCTCGGCCAAACAGACGACGCAGGGCAAGCATGATGTGTTCGGGGTTATCCTGATGTAGAAAGCCAACCTGTAAGAGAGCTGCTTTGAGCTTGTCGTACATCAATTCCTGTCGCTCTGAAGACGCGAAGACCGGCTGCCCATCATCCTCTGCCTGCTGTGTGCCACGGAAAACAGCATAGCAACACAGCAAGACGGCCTGAGCAATATTCAGTGAGGCAAAGCCAGGATCGGTTGGGATCGTCAGTAAGGTGTGGCAGCACCGTAAATCCTCATTGCTCAAGCCACTGTCTTCTGGACCGAAAACGAGCGCAACACGATTGCTTTTGAGGCTGGCGACGATCTCAGCCGCGCGCGCCTCAAGCGTGCTCGCTCCTTCCCGATACAGGCCGGTCCGGCACGTCGTCCCGACAACCAGACCACAGGGACTGACGGCCGCACGCAGAGAAGAGTGTATCTGCATGGTGTCGAGTATATCTTTGGCATGAACCGCCAGTGCATCAGCCTCATCGCGCTGTATCGGGTCTGGATTGACGAGGTGCAAATCAGTCATCCCGCAGTTCCGCATCGCCCGCGCTGTCGCGCCGATATTACCGGAGTATTTCGGTCGGACAAGAACAATACGTAGATTGACCAAGCTCATACGGAGAGTGATCGACCGCCTCGGGGGCGCTATGTCAATCCTACTCGGGAAGCCTCGGGATCACGCGTGGCGGGGAAACAGTCACTCCCTCACACCATTATCGCTTATTCGCAGAGGCTCGTGGCGTGTGGTCATACGGTCGCTGTTCACGCAGTTGGCGGATAAGCACTTCTCGTTCGACAAACCGTTTGCGCCGCCGCCCATCCCCTTCCCGGTAGACGATATCCGCTTCCAATAGTTCTTCGAGATACCGATGGAGCGGGTAGGACTTCTCTCCCTCCCCTATCCCCTGTAATACCCCACGAAGGCGTTCGAGCCATTCACCATCAAGCTCGATCTCCACTCGCAATGGACGACCAATAGCGAGCACCTTCGATCGGATATTCTTCGACATGTATGCACCATATTCCAGAGGACCTAGTAGTATTTCCTGATTCCGATGGCTTTTGCAAGACCGGTGGAAGGACAGGCATCCTGTCGGTCCGTTGACCCTCATCCGGGAATCCATTACAAGTCCAGAAGCACCGCACTCTCTTTCTTTCCCCAAGGCAATCGCCATGAAAATCGTGTCGTTCGGCGACATACATATGGCTACCGCACACATGGAAACCATCAGCGCGGAGTTGACGAGCGCCGATGTGGTCCTCCTCTCGGGTGATCTGACCAACTTTGGGGGACCACATGCCGTTCGGCAGGTGATTCGGGCTGCCCAAATATACTGTCAAACAGTCCGGGCTCTGCCGGGGAATCTGGACCAGCCAGAAACGATTGCCTTTCTTCAGACTGAACAGGTCAGCTTGCACGGGGAACATCAGTGTTACGGCGAGGTGGCTATCTATGGGTGCGGAGGATCAAATCTGACCCCATTTCAGACGCCGCTCGAGTATACGGATGAAATCCTGTGGCAGGTCCTGCAACGGGCGGTCGCCGATATTCCACCGACTCCGTGTCAGATTATGGTCTGTCATACACCACCCTATGCCACGCAACTCGACCGGCTCGTTGATGGAAGACCGGTTGGCAGCCCTGCCGTCCGCCAATTCATCGCGGAACAACAGCCCCATTTATGTATCACCGGTCATATCCATGAATCTCCGGGAGTTGACAGGATCGGCCGCACAAAAATACTGAATGCCGGCCCCTTTGCAGCGGGCGGGTATGTTGTCGCCCGGTATGAGGATGGCGTACTTGATGCCGAGCTGCGATTCATGTGAGGCCCTAAGAGCAGCGCCCCACCCCACTCTTGCATCAGATCATTATGGCGACCATCAAAACATGTACCTGGGCCCCGACTGCCCTGGCCGCGCCAAATCTGACACGGCAAGCCGCAGGAGAGAGACCCAAGAGGACGAGTACTGGCCGGTCTGGTCCCGCTCTGGTGCAGCGTTTGCTCTCTCCTGTGCAGAAGGCGGAGGCTCTGGGCATCGACTATCTGCTCGTTGCCCAGCGTTGGTGGGGAACCGGAGCGGAGATTGAGGGCTCTTCATACGACTGTCTGGCGATGACGGATTTCTACGCGGCACATACCGACTCCATCCACTTGATTACCGCTATTCATCCGGGATTTTTTTTACCGGCGCCCATTGCCAAATGGAGCGCCACGCTGAGCCGCCTCACCAATGGCCGCTGGTCTATCAATGTCACCTCGGGCTGGCATGAGGCCGAGTTCGGAATGTACGGCGCCGAACTCATCGAACACGATGAGCGCTACGTACGGACGAGCGAGTTCATCCAAATCCTGCGAGGCGCCTGGACGCGCGAAGAATTTTCGTTTGCCGGGCGCTTTTATCAGGTCAATGGACTGCGGCTCGAACCGCGCCCCGTCGGCCCGCTTGAGGTGTTTCAGGGCGGACAATCGAAGGCCGCAATGGATATGGCGGCCCACCATTCGGACTGGATGTTCTTAAACGGCGGCCCTCCAGAAAAAATAGCCAGTATCATTGAAGCCGTTCGCAAACGAACCGCAGAAACCGGCCGCCAGCTCCGTTTTGCCCTCTACTCCATTCCCCTGTGTCGGCGCACGGATGCGGAAGCAACAGCAGAAATCACAGCGATGATAAATGCGGTCGACGACACCTTACTGGAACGCCGAGGGAGGCGGGTAAGTGGTGCGCAAGGCATGTGGGCAGACCGGGAGAACAGGCGCGCCATGCTCGATTCCAACGAAGGCTATGCCAGCGGCTTAATAGGCAGTCCGGATACTATTTTGCGACGAATGCAAGAGTTCCGGCAGCTTGGGGTCGAGTGTTTTCATCTGACGCTACACGACGAGCTTTTCAACACCGAAGTCTTACCGGCCTTGAAACAGCTCTCGGCCTAGTTTGCCGCACGAGAAAGGAAGAGTGCCTCGTGTCCCAGCCTTTTCATCACGCCTTACGCACGGCAGCGCAACCCATCTGGGATGCGATTTTTTCTCACCCGTTCGTCCGAGAACTCGGCGCCGGCACGCTCAGCCGTGAACGCTTTCTTTTTTTCGTTCAGCAGGACTATCTGTATTTACAGGACTTCGCCCGCGCCCTGTGCCTGGGCGGAGCAAAGGCCGACACCCTGGAGACACTTCATATGTTTGCCGACCATGCAGCCACTGTGGTCCAGGTAGAACGCAACCTGCACACCAACTGGAGCGATAAGCTCGGCCTCACCCCTCAAGACTTGGACCACACCGAGCGGGCGCCCGTCACGCAGGCCTACACTCGGCATCTTCTGGCGGTTGCGCATAGCGGCAGCCTGGCGGAAATCGTTGCCGCCGTCCTGCCGTGCTACTGGATCTATTGGGAGGTCGGAAAGAAGCTCAACGCCACGCCCCCTACCGACCCGCTCTACGCAGAGTGGACTCAAGCCTACAGCGGCGAGGGGTTCGGCGCCCACGTCCAGCGGCAGCTTGCGCTGATCGACCGTCTCGCCCAGGACAGTTCCGCGGATGAGCGGAAACGGTGTGAGGAGCATTTCATTCAGAGCAGCCGGTATGAATATCTCTTCTGGGAGCAGGCGTATCGGATGGAGAAATGGCCGGTCTAACCCCGAATAATAGCTCGTCAGAATTCCCGGCCCAGCCCAGAGGTCAGCCGGGCCGTCAGAAATGCTTGAGCGCGGACTTTCCAATCGGAAAGACGTTGAATCCCAGCTCAAAGAGCCGTTGATGGTCCAGGATATTACGGCCGTCGAAGAGGAAGGCCGGTTGCTCCATGGACGCAAGAATGCGGGCGTAATCAAGCTGGCGATACACCTCCCACTCGGTCAGAATCGCCAGGGCATGCGCCCCCTCCGCGGCGGTATAGGGATCGGATTCAAGGCGCACTCGGTCTTCCATATCCGCCAGATCGTCCCGCGCATTGGCGAGCGCCTGCGGGTCGGTCACAACGACCTCGGCCTGTTCTTCGGCAAGACCACGCGCAATATAGATGGCCGGAGATTCTCGCGTGTCTCCGGTGTTGGCCTTAAAGGCAAAGCCGAGCAGGGCGATGCGCTTCCCGGCCACTGTGTTGAACATGCTTTCGAGGATGGTCCGCACAAAGCGGCTCTCCTGCCACTCGTTAATTGTGACGACCGACTCCCAGTACTCGGCCACTTCGCTGAGACCGTAGCTGTGACAGATGTAAACGAGATTGAGGATGTCCTTCTTAAAACACGATCCACCAAAACCGACGCTCGCCTTCAAGAACTTTGGTCCGATCCGCGAATCTTTTCCAATCGCGTAGGCAACTTCATCCACATCGGCCTCTGTTTTTTCACACAGGGCGGAGATCGCGTTGATGGAAGAAATGCGCTGGGCTAAAAACGCGTTCGCCGCCAGCTTCGACAGCTCAGAACTCCAGACGTTCGACTCAATAATATTTTCTCTCGGCACCCAGTTGGCATAAATCTCGACAAGGGCCTGCCTGGCTGCAATTCCCTCGGGCGTTTCTTTGGATCCAATAAGGACGCGGTCGGGAGTTTCCAGGTCGGCGATGGCGCTGCCCTCGGCCAGAAATTCCGGGTTGGAAAGCACCTCAAAACGGATACTCTTCGTATTAGCGTTGAGGATACGCTCCATCGCCTCGGCGGTCCGAACCGGCAGCGTCGACTTTTCCACCACAATCTTGTCCCGATCAGCGTGTTCAAGAATCTGGCGCGCGGTTTTCTCCCAGTATTGTAAATCCGCAGCACGCCCGGCACCCTGGCCAAAGCTTTTTGTGGGGGTATTCACCGAGACAAAGATGATATCGGCGTCACGGATGCCCTGCTCGACTTGGGTCGAAAAAAAAAGATTGCGGCCACGCGCCTGCCTCACGACCTCGTCAAGACCAGGCTCATAGATCGGCAGGTGGTCACTCTGCCAGGCCGCAATACGAGCATGGCTGATGTCAACAACGGTCACCTTGTACTGGGGACAGCGGGCGGCAATCATGGCCATGGTTGGCCCACCAACATAACCCGCCCCAATGCACAGAATATCCTTGGCGAATCCCACAGCGCCTCCTTCGCGCACAAAAGTAAAGGGGAGCCTGCCCTGCGGCCCCCCTTTATCATACCGGATGCGCTAGGGTCGTTGCTACTTGGCCGGGATTTGAGATGCGGCACCACCAACGGTAACAGGAGCTCCCTGACTTTGGAGCTTAGGCATGACTTCAGAGGCAAACAGCTGCATATTCCGCTCGGTCTGTTCAGGAGGCATCCCCCCATAGCTGAAGACCGCAATCAGATGATCGAAGCCGACTTTTTCTTGCATGGCATGAATTTGGTCGATGCACTGCTCCGGGGTTCCGGCGACTTGGAGATTGACAAAATCCTGCACCCCTTGTTCCGGGGTTGTCGTCTTCGCATTATCGGCAATCACCCCATAGTGTTCATAGCCCTTGACCTGCTTGAGGTGTCCGTCTGAGAAATGATAATGGGCGTCGGCTGAACCCCAATAGCCACCCATATACTGCATGGCACCTTCGCGCGCTTCCTTCTCGGTCTCCCCAACATGGACGAAACTGGCTACAATGGGTGAGACAGGCTCCTTGCCCGCCGCCCGAATGATCTCGTCATGTCGCTGGACGTCTTTCGCCACCGCATCCCAGCCATGCAGCGGCACGGCGACCAGTACGCCTAAGCCTAACTTGGCCATGCGCTCGGCCGTATCCGGGCTGACGGCCGCACCATAGAGGCGCTGTTCCGGGTGGGAGAAGGGTCGCGGGCGGATGCTTGTCTCGGGAATTTGAAAAAACTTGCCCTGGTGTGAAAACCGCTCCTGAGACAGCGCCTTGACGACGACCTCGGCGGCTTCAACAAAACGGTCGCGAGATTCTTCCATGGGAATGCGAAAGCCATCATACTCCACCGTTGCTGCCCCGCGGCCAAAGCCAATGACGATGCGGCCATCGGACAAGAGGTCGAGCATGGCAATTTCTTCTGCAACGCGCACAGGATCGTGCCAGGGCAAGACAATCACCATTGTTCCCAGCTCAATCTTTTGCGTTCGCCCAGCCATATACGTCAGGAACTGGGTGACATTAGGGACCATGGTATAGGGCGTAAAATGGTGCTCAACACTCCAGAGTGAGTCAAAGCCCAGGTCTTCAGCCTGGTCCGCCAGACGAAGGTCATTCTTGTAGACTTCGTAGTCAGACCACCGCTCGCCCGTGTTCTGCATAAAAACCGACATCCCAACTTTCATGATAACCCTCCTTCCACGAGTATCCGTGAGTGTATCCCCTCGCCTCCCTCTCTCAATAGGCGGGAGGCATTTTTCTCCTTGTGGCTTCTTTGAGGGGGAAATGCAAGGGAAAAAGAAAGAAAACGGAGGCGGGCAAGACGGGGCGGGGATCTGCCTGCCTTAATGGGTAGTAGAAACGACGCCTGGTTCACGCTGGGTGGCATCGTTCTGGCGGCGATCGAGCTCAGCCAGGATCTCAAGATGACGGGCGCGCGTCATTCGATACCGGGATAAAAAGACCAGCGCACACAGAAAGAGCACCATGAGCCCCGGACCGACCGCAAGACCCAAGGTGAAAACCTGAGCGTCCGCAACCGTTCCGGGCTCCGCCATGGTCGGAAACTGGATGAGGTCAAGAGCCACGCCCGCCAGAAATCCACCAATACCGGACGCCGCCTTTGCACAAAACGTGATCGTAGAGAAAAAGACCCCTTCTTGGCGTTTTCCGGTCGTAATTTCATTTTCGTCCACGGTATCGGCAATCATGGAAGGAATCAGGATATCGACAGCAACCACCGCAGTGACCAGGAGGATGACATGGCTGGCGATAAGGGGCAGCAGACTCGGATGCCCATTCTCAGGCAGCAGATCGAGCAGTCGCAAAAAAATCAGCAGGGGCCCAAAAAAGATGGCAAAGGCCGCTAAACCGAGAACGACCTGTCTTTTGTCAAATCGTTCAGTCAGAGGGCGAGTCAGGCAAAAGGCAATGAGGGCGGAGAAAAACAGGCCGAAGGTCAGGAGGCCAATTTCCTTGGTTGAGAATCCCCAGAAATAGGTGTTCATATACAGCCACATCACATCATTAAACCCCCGCCCCCCAGCGGCGAACAAGGAGCCCATGACCAGCATCCGATAAGAGCGATTGGAGAATGCCGCCCATAGCTCGCCGGCAAAGCGACCCAGCGTGAATTTCCGTTTTGCCGGGGGCGCCTTCAGACTCGGAATAAGCCCATGCGTCCCAAGCGCACAGGCTAGAATGGTCGTGATCATCATCCCGGCACAGACCAGCGCAAATCCTTCATACGCTCCGGGATTCAAGCGACCATCGGCAAACGCCTCGGAGGGAGCAAAAAAATAAAAATAGCCCATCACAGACGCGGTCAGGCCGCCGGACCAGCCAAACAACAGGCGGTAGCTCACCAGAGAAGTCCGCTCATCATAGTCGGGCGAGAGCTCCGGGAGCATAGCTCCGCTCGGGACTGCGTAGAACGTCATGGCGACGCGCACCCCAACCGCAAAGGTGCATAACCACACGAAAAGTCCGATCTGGCCCAGCTCAGGCGGTGTAAACAAGAGGAAGAAACACACCGCCATGGGCAACGCGGCCAGATACATGAACGGATGGCGGCGGCCCCAGCGTGAATGAAAATTGTCGGAAATCGATCCCACCAAAGGGTCGGTAATCGCGTCGATGCAGAGCGCAATAAAGATCGCGATACCGCTCAAGGTTCCCGAGAGCCCCAGGACTTGATTGTAATAGAAGAGGAGAAAAACGTTGAAGACCGTATTTTTCGTGCCTTCGGAAACGGAGCCGACACCGTAAAAAAGCTTGGTGGCAAACCGGACGTGAGCGGATTGTGGTGGAGCTGAAGCAGGCATGCAGGCAAGAGTGTAGCGGGAGTTTGGTGGTTATTATACTCCGCCCACTAGCCGCAGACTCCGCAGCCGATTGAGCGCAGCTGCAATCTCGAACCGCCGTGCGCGGGCACGGTCACCGAAGTCGCGGTCGGTAATGGCGTCCAGACCGTCTTTCTCTATCTCGGCATCAATCCGGTCGAGCAGTTCGGGAATGGTCTTTTTTCCATCACACAGCCCGCGGGCGCATTGCAGCAGGACATCGCCGATCATGCGGCACTGGGCGGCATCGACAAGTTGATAGAGGAGGGAAACGTCAATCTCTTCACTCCCAAACTCAATCGCACGGGTTTTGACGCTTCGGACGCGCTCCTGTTTGCGTCCACGACTTGGATTGAGGCTGCGCGGGTCGGGCCGGCGCGGCCGCGATGCGAGCCAGGGTCCTGGAGCTTGAGGACCAGAGGTTTTTGGGGGCAACTCGTGTGCAACTTCCCGCGCGCGCTGCGTGACATCCTGCGGGCGGTATTCGTCCATCTGGATAACCGTGTCGGCCACATCGAGATAGTCGCCGGCGCCCCCGACAACGAGGACCGACGAGATGTGTTTTTCTTCCCACAACTGACGGACCCGATCGAGATAGGGTGTGATCGGTTCTTTTTCACCGGGCACCAGACGACGCATGCGCGCGTCGCGGATCATGAAGTTTGTCGCCGCAGTGTCTTCGTCGATCAGCAGCGTGGTTGCCCCGGCCTCCAGCGCCTCGACAATGGCCGCGGCCTGAGAGGTGCTGCCCGAGGCATCCGCGGTCTCGAACCAGTCCGTTCGACGACCTAGGGGGAGCGCATTGATAAACGGCCGTAGATCGACCCCTCGCACCGAACGTCCGTCTTCCGCTCGAATGCTCACCGCACTCGCTACGGAAACACAGCGGTCTCGGCCATCACCCGGAATATGATCATACACGCCGTTGGCCAGCGCCGAGAGCAGGGTCGATTTACCGTGATAGCCGCCCCCGGCAATCAGCGTCACACCGGCCCGGAGCCCGAGACCGCGCAGCCGGCCCGCATGCGGGGCGTGGAGTTCATACGCGAGCGCTTGAGGCACATCGAGTGGAATCGCCGCCTCCATAGGCCGATCATCCGTTCCACTCCGACGGGGCAAAATACTGTCCTCGGCCAGGAAGGCGACCAGGCCATGGTCATGCAGTTGCTCCCGCAACGCTACCTGATCTTCGATGCAATGGACGTGATGTTGTAACGCGTTAGGGTCTAATGCATCAAAGACACGATCAAGGGCCTCGGGCAATCGCTGGGTGAGCAGTTGAGCCGCTTCACGCCCCAGAATGCGTCGCCCCGCAGCAGGCAGACCCACGCTCAGCCGGACTCGAAGGTCGCCGTTGGGACGAACAAGAACGGCGGTTCGCTCCAGCACTTGTTGACCCACCGCCATGATTTCGAGCAGACCGCTTTTGCCGGAGCCGAGTTTGCCCCGGCCGGCGGAGAGCCGGCGAAGAAGAGCCCGGTGTACGAAGTCGGCGCTCGCCCGTCGTGCCGTGGCTCCGGCGTATGACCAGGCAGGTAGTGTGGCCTGGCGGGCCGGAATATCGATCCGCACGCGGCTCGGTGACGCAAAGGGATCACCCTGGATATGGTCAAATCTCAATCCATACGAGCCGAGGGTATACGCTTGCCCGCGCAGGTCTTTATAAAATCCATAGGGACGTCCGTCGATACGTCTGAGACCGCTCTCTAACACACCCTGGGGTTCAGCCATCTACCTCCCTCCTCACCCAACGTCCGCAGGTATACAGAAAAGACAAGCAGAGGTACGGAAGGCAGTCTATATGCCTCCAACATCTCCTGCCGTGCCCGTCCCCAAAAAAAGAAGGGCGCCGGTAACAGCGCCCTTCTCCACTCTGTCAGCTCTCAGCCTAGGACCATGACCCTAGGCTGGTCTTCTGCTCTTAGCCACCGTGCCGGAGCAGCTTGCCAGGAATATTCCCCGTGTTCTGGTCATTCTCCAGCGTCATCTCGCCGTTTACCAGAACCGCCCGGTAACCCTTGGCCTTCTGCACCCGCCGCCACTCTTTGCCCGGCAGGTCGTGCACCACCTCCGTGGGCAGGATTTCCAGGTTGTCGTAGTCGTAGACCACGATATCGGCCGGCGCGCCTTCGCGCAGGACGCCACGATCCTTAAAACCCGCACAGGCTGCCGGCTGGGCACTCAGCCGCCAGTGGGCCTCTTCCAGACTCATCATATTCATCTCACGGACCATCCGTGTGATCGACTCCGTGGAATAGCGTCCACCGCAGAAGAACTTGGTTTGCGCCCCGCCATCCGAGACACCCAGCAGCGTGGAGTCGTTTACCAGTTCTTTGAGAAACTCGTTCTTCTCGCCAACCGCCGGCGAATAGAATGTCGTGGCCATATCGTCGGCAACCGCGAGGTCAAGCATGGCATCCACGGGATGCTTGCCTTCCTTCTCACCCGCTTCACGCAGGGTCAGGTTTTCCAGGTGCTTCATGTCTTCGCGCTTCACCTCGAGAATAATGACGTCGTCAAACGAGGCCGTGACCGCACCAGTCGGGTCGTTCTTGAGACTTGCGCGCCGGGTCGGGTCCGCCAACTTCGACTTCCGCTCTTCCACGGTGCCCATGGTCGCTTCCCGCCACGCCGGATCATCGTCCCACAGATTCCAGTCATGGAAGGTGAAGGTAAAGCCAGCGCTGGTCGAGACCAACTGACCGTAGATGCGCAGGCCCTTTTGGCGGCAGCGTTCGATCCAGGCCAACAGATTCCGGTGACGGCTCGGATCGGAATCCAGGGCTTGAATAGCATTGTACAGAATCGGCCGACCACTGGCCAAAGCCAACTCTTCGTATTTCTCCTCGATTTCCTCGAAGCCGGACACACTCGGGATAAGGGACATCTGGATGAAGCCCTCATTCCGGTCTGCCAGGACTTTCGCAAATTCGACACAGGTTTCCTGGTGCATGATATCGGTCGGCATGGGCGTGCCGTCATAATCGCACTGCACGCTGTCTTCCCCAAAGCGTTGGGCCGACCAGCCGCAGCCACCCGCTGCCATGCCTTCGTGCAGGAGTCGCACCATCTCCCGGTGTTCATCGTCCGTCGGCATCCGGCCCGACTTC
>JAJEFA010000020.1 GCA_022820725.1 Candidatus Binatia bacterium | reverse complement strand
TAGGGCGAATCGACAATTAACACAGAGCTAGGGAGTAAGCTATAAAGCCATGCAAGCCAACCGAAGGAGGGAGCATGGTGAAGCGGTATGAATTGAGCCCCCAGCAATGGGCGCAGCTCAAGGAGCGCCTCCCCGGCAAAGTGGGGGACCGCGGACGGACGGCGGTCGATAATCGCCAGTTCGTCAACGGCGTCCTGTGGGTCTTGCGGAGCGGGGCGCGGTGGAGTGACCTCCCGGCACGCTACGGCAACTGGAAGAGTGCCCATAAACGCTTTACCCGCTGGGCGCGGGCCGGAGTGTGGGAGCGCGTGTTTGGGCACCTGACGGCGGACCGGCACAACGTCTATCTCCTGCTCGACAGTACGATCGTGCGAGCGCATCAGCAGGCGGTGACAGGAAAAGGGGGGACCGGCCCCCGACTGTGGGGCGGTCCCGAGGCGGATTGACCACCAAGATTCATCTGGCCGTGGATGGCCAAGGACGACCCGTCCGCTTTCTGGTCACTGCTGGGCAGCGCCATGACGGTACGCAGGCCAGGGCGCTGCTCACTGGCCTCCGCGCCCGCTACGTCATTGCCGACAAAGGCTATGATAGTCAAGCCCTCATTGAGTACATTGAGCGCCAGGGGGCTACGCCAGTGATCCCGCCCCGAGCCGGCCGCCGGTCGCCCCGCCCCTATGACCGGACGCTCTACAAGCAACGGAACTGGATTGAGCGCTCCTTCAATCGGCTCAAACACTGTCGCCGCCTTGCCACCCGCTATGACCGGAAAACCGCCCACTTCCTCGCCTTCTTACATCTCGCCGCTTTCGCCCTCTGGCAGAACTAAATGTCGATTCAGCCTAACTCCTCACGCACGATGCGCCGTACTGCCTCCGGTGTCAAAGGTTGCTCGGTAAGACCAACTTGCACCTTGAGCGCTTCATTGACGAGCGTTTGATAGCCTCGGCCCGTCTGCTCCGACATCATCCAAAAGTGGTCGAGTACGTCGTTGTCCAGATACAGCGTAATGCGGGTCTTACCCGTCGTAGGCTCTACTGCTCCACGTTTGGCCTTTGAAAAGTCATATTCCTTTTTCATAGGCTCGCCTCTCTTTTGGTTCTGCGCGCCGCACGGAAATGAGGCGGAAGTCTTCGCCCCTGTGTGTGTACACGATGACCATCAAACGTCCAAATGTATTCATACCTATAGAGACAAATCGCTGTTCCCCCTCAGCGGAATCATCTTCAATCGTGAGCCTTGTAGGTCGGGTTAGCCGCAGGCGTAAGCCGACAGCCCGGACGTGTCGGATTACGCTCCGCTAATCCGACCTACGGACTGGCTCAGGCAGGCCGGCCTGACAGCCTCGGAAAGCCGCTCCCGTCAGGGTCACACCTCATCAGGCAAATACGCGATGGCCTCGACTTCCAGCAGGAGGTCTTCAAACGCCAGGGCGGCAACCTGGACACCGGTACTGGCCGGGTTGAACTTGGTGAAGTATTCCCGCCGGACCGCGAAATACTCCTCATAGTTCTCAATATTAGTGGTGAAATAACTCGTCATTTTCACCACATTGTCGAAGCTCGCACCCGCCTGCTCCAAAACCGTTTTCATATTCTCAAAGACCTGTCGCGTCTGTGCCCCCAAGTCACCCTTGCCAACGACTCGACCGTCAGAATCGACCGCGACCTGACCCGAGAGAAACAAGAGGTTGCCGATCTTCAACCCTTGTGAGAGCGGAAAACTTTCGTCCCATTTCCAACCCGGATCAATGATATGCGGCGTAATCATCGGCTCTACCCTCCTGTTCGTCTGCGTTCATTTTCCGTTGGTTCGCGCGGCACGCACCTGCTGTGTCGCGGTTTCGTCAACAGTGTGTGAAACTGAATCAATCACGACCCCATAGTCGCTCTCGGCCCCTTCAATCGAGACGTATTCGTTTTCCACATCGGCCAGAACTGCGGCGGGGTCGCGCGTGAGCGGGTCACCCCAGCCACCGCCACCACAACTCTGAAAAAACAGGACATCTCCCCGCTCCGAGGGCTCAAGAAACGCCACGTCGGTAACGGTCCGCGCCTGTTCGCTGTCATAGTGGACAACCGCATAATTCCCCACTCCGTCCTGTCCTCCGCAGTAGCCCTGCAAAGTGTGGCGGGCGCCCTGGACCCAGATATTCAGATAGATGGGCGAGTCGGTCTGGTAGGCCATGCGCTTCATGCTATAGGCCGGAGCGCCGCGCCACTGGCCGGCCGCGGCCGAGTCCGTGGTGTACTCGCCTTCCAAGTACAGGAAAGGATACTGGATCTCGGTCATTTCGACTGAAGCCAGTTGGAGGGCGCAGAACAGCGCCGACCAGCCGCCCCAGCCATCGACCCCATACGTCCCGCCGGAACTGATGGGCGAGGCGTGATAGTCATAGCTGATGAAGAAATTCTTCGTGCGGGGGTCCTCGCCGTGCGTCCAGAGCATGCTTAGGTCTATGCTGGTGGTACCGACCCGTTCGGGCACAATTTTTCCCAAGGCCTGCATGACCGCTTCCCCGATCGTGCAGCCGATGCAGATGGTGGCATACCCGGCGGCGGCCGGCGAATTGGGGTTCACCACCGAGCCCTCCGGCAGGACGACCCGAATTGGCCGGAAAAATCCCGAATTAATGGGCACTTCCGGGCATACTGCGGAAAAGCAGCCGTAGACGTAGGAAATGGTATTCCCCACGACGCTGTTAATAACCCCCGGGCTCTGAGCGTGGGTGCCGCTGAAATCAACGACCACTTCACCCTCTTTCACTTCAATGCAGACATCCACATTGATGTTTTCGTTGCCGCGAAAGTCCTGGTCCAAGAGGCTGCGACCGCTATAGGCACCTTTGGGCCACTGGGCGATGGCATTGCGGAACTTCTTCTCACTGTAGTCGAAGGTGTACTGGACGCCCTCCTGAACGGTTGCCAGACCGTATTTATCGACCACCGCCCGAATGCGTTCCTCGCCTATTTTGCAGGCACCGATCATGGCGTTAATGTCGGCGATGGCAATATCGGGTAAGCGGTTGTTTGCCTTCAGCAGGTCCCAGACGTCCCGCCGCCGTTCGCCCTTTTCAAACACCTTGACCGGAGGAAAGCGAAAGCCTTCCTGCCAGACTTCCTCGGCCTCGGCATTAAGCCCACCCGGCACCGGGCCGCCGACATCCAGCATATGGGCGCGCACCGAGGCAAAGAAAACGGGTTTGTTATTGCAGAAGACGGGCAGGATGATGGTGTAGTCACCGATATGGGTCCCGCCGAAAAACGGGTCACAGGCCAGGATCACATCGCCGTCGTTTAAGTCGCCACGGAAGAACCGGATACAGGCTTCGACCGAGGTCAGGCAGGCGTAGATATGCACCGGCACCGCATCTCCCCGAGACACCAGTCCGACCTGTTTACCGTCGTAGGAAAACACGCCAGCCGAACAATCATGGGCTTCATTGAAAATCGGTGAGACCGACGCCCTGACCATGGTCTTGATGATTTCTTCGGCAACCGACTCGAAATATTCCCGGATGATCTCTGCGGTGATTGGAGTAATCATGAGCTTGCTCCTGTCTGACACATATTCCCTCGTCGGTTACAGTCTGCGATTAGCGACGCCCCTCGTGTTGGGCTTCCGCTTGCGCACGGCTGGTGGGTCCACCCCCGGCCGTGCGCAAGGTCAACACCCCGCTCGCAAGGCGCCGGTCGGCACAAAAGGTCTCAACGCATAGCTCCGCGTCTTCCGTCTGGATACTGAAGACCGGACGCCTCTCCGGACCTGTCTCATCGGGCGGTCCGTTGAGACAGGCCGTTACCGAGGCCGGCTGACGGAGCGCCACCCTGACTTCGGAAGCCGGTGCGCCATACCCGTCTCCAGCCCCTCGCCCATCAGCAACGATTTCCAAACGTTCGATGGATATTTCAGGAAACGCGATCTCGCATTTTTCGACCGACGGCAGCTTGCGCCGGGCCAAATAACCGGGTGGACCCCAGCCGTTTACCCCGTCCACACTCGCCGCCCCAGGATAGATGAGAGAATCAAGCGAAAAGATCCGATACTTGGCAAAACAACAACGCACGAACACCTGAGTAGGCATGCGGGGCAGAGGCTGATCCGTACACGCGCTGAGCGCGGCTGAAACCGCATTGATGATCTCGCTGCCGGGGTGAGTCTGGCCCCAGCCGACTGCCGCGGGGTACGCCGGTCGAACGAGCGAGCCTTCTGCGGCCTGGAATCGCACAACGCGCAGGACCCCGGAATTCATGGGCAGATCGTCCCCCAGCAGACTGATCAGCGGCAGCAGGGCACTTCCACAGCTCGCACCCCAGGCACTATTCATAAACGAAGGACTTTGGGCATCCGAGTCGGAAAAGTCGAGCATCACCTGTCCGTCGCCCACTTCCAGTTGACAGCGGACAACCGGCGAGCCCTCGGCACAGTCATGGCCCAACGTGGCCTGACCGTGAAAAACACCCGGCGACCAGCCGCGGAGCCGCGTCCGGGTCGCTGCTTCCGAATAGTCCAAGGCATATTCCAGCCCTTCGACAAAAGGCTCGAAGCCGTACCGGGCCAGCATACGCTGGACGCGTTCCTGCCCCAGCGCCAGGGTGGCCAGCATGGCGTCCAGCAGGCCCCTGGTCTGGTCCGGCACCCGGCTGTTGAGCAGAACGGTCTGGTGGACGTCTCTGTCCAGCCGGCCAAAGCGGGCAAGTTTGATCGGGATAATACGCACGCCTTCGGCCCAGACTTCCAAGGCCGACGGGTTATAGCCGCCCACAATCTGACCGCCGAAGTCCGGCATATGGACCCGGACGAGGAGACAGCCCACCAGTTCCTCGGTGGCGTAGACCGGCGCAAAAACCGTCAGGTCCTGGGTCTGCGTCCCGCCCCGATACGGATCGTTGGTCACCACCAGGTCGCCGGCCCGCAGATTGAACTCATAATAATCGAGAATGGCCTGCGCGGTGAGCGCCAGGGAGGGAGTGTGAAACGGGTTTTCGGCAACCACCACCTCACCCCTCGCGTTGGTGAAGGCCACGGCGTAGTCGCGGGCTTCACTGACCGTCTCGGACGGACTGTTATGCTCCAGGGCGATGCTCATGTCGTCCACAATCGCCCGCAGATTATGACGCAGGATTTCGCGTTTGACAGGGCTTAATTTCGGTCTCTGGTTCATCATCGGTCTTATTGGGGGCTTATTTGGCGACCTGGATGACATAGGTCAGGAACTGATCGAGCATGGCCTCTTGGTTCGGATAAAGAACCACACTCGTGTTTGCTTCCTCAATAATCGCCGGGCCGGTGATCAGGTTGCCGGGCCGGACCCGCTCTCCGTCGTAAATATCGGTGTCCACAAAGCCGTGCGGCTCGAAGTATACCGGGCGGCGGCCTTTGCGCGCATGGCCGGCATCCTCGTCCTCAAACGGATGGCTTTCAAAATGCAGCGGCGCCCGCACCCCGATCATGTCCAGGCGTACGCTGACGATCTCCACCGACTGCTCGGGCCGCTGAAATTTATAGATCTGCTCGTGCAGTTCGTGGAACTCCTCCAGGGTCTGCGCCAGACTGACCTCGCTCAGACGACGCGTCCGCGCCTGGATGGGCACGATCACTTCCTGGACCTGACCCTCGTAGCGAATATCGAGGAAACGCCGGACCAGCACCTCACGGATGCGGGAACGGTCGCCTAAAAGCACCTCGGCCTCCTGGTGCAGACGCGCCAGCACGCCGTTCAGCTCCTCCAGGTCAACGCGGTCGGACTTGGCGATAAACGATTGCACTTTGGAGACTTTGAAGTTGGCGATTAAATTCCCCAGCGCGGACAGGACCGAGGCGTTTTTCGGGACCAGAATGGTGCGGATGCCCAGGTCGCGGACCTGCGTGCCCGCGTGGACCGGACCGGCTCCCCCAAAGGCCAACAGCGCGAAATCCCGCGGGTCCCGCCCCCGGGCGACCGACACATAGCGGATGGCGTTAATCATGCTGTTGTTGGCAATGTCAAAAATCCCGCTGGCCGCCTCTTCCACACTGATGTTCATGGGCTCGGCAATATGCTGTCGGATCGCCCGGTGGGCGGCGTGGCGATCCAGCGCCATGTGTCCATCCAGAAAAGAGCCCGCGTCGAGATAGCCCAAGACAAGATCAGCGTCCGTCACCGTGGGCTCGGTTCCGCCCCGGTCGTAGCAGGCCGGCCCAGGCTGAGCGCCGGCCGAGCGCGGTCCGACCCGGAGCGCTCCGGCGTCGTCGAGCCAGGCGATCGAGCCGCCGCCAGCCCCAATGGTATGAATATCAATTAGCGGAACGGCGACCCGATACCGGCTGATCCAGTTATCCACCCCAACCTCCGGGGCGGAATCCTTAATCAGACAGACGTCGTAACTCGTGCCGCCCATATCGGCCGTGATGATATTCTTATAACCGGACTGCTCACCTAAGAACGTCGCTGCCACCACGCCGCCCGACGGACCGGACAAGACGGCGTCCACGCCGTGCTCGCGCGCAAAGCCGATATCCATCATCCCGCCGTTGGACTGCATCAGGAAGAGTCCACCCCGGAATCCCTGGGCTTCGAGCCTGGCGGACAGCTGCTCCAGGTAGGCCCGCAGCTTCGGGCTGGTATAGGCGTTCACGACCGTGGTGCTGACCCGTTCGAACTCTCGCACCTGGGGCAGCACGTCCGAGGACAGGCTGACGAACAGGTCCGGGTCGACCTCGTGGATAATGTCGCGCACGCGTCGCTCGTGGACAGGATTCACAAAGCTGAACAGCAGACACACGGCAACGGCCTCGACCCCAACACCACGCAGGTGCTCCAGCGCGGCATACACCTCCGCCTCGTCCAGCGGCGTGACAATCCGGCCGCTGGCATCAATGCGCTCGGTCACCCCCAGTCGTTTCCCGCGCTCAACAATGGGATGGGGCGGCGGCAGCCGGATATCGAACAGGCTTTCTTTATACCCACGGCGCAGTTCGATAACGTCTCGAAACCCCTTGGTGGTGATCAGGCCGATATTTGCGCCGGCAAACTCCAGCATGGTGTTCGTGACAACGGTCGTGCCGAGGACGATGGGGTCAGTCTCGGCCAGAAGCGTCTGAAGAGAGACGCCAAAGTGGGCCGCAATCTGTTCCAGCCCGCCAAAGACGCTGGCCGCTTCATCGGCGGCAATCGTCGGCGTCTTCCCGCTATACATCTGCTGGTCGGTATTGACCGCCACAAAATCGGTAAAAGTCCCGCCAACGTCGATCCCAATGCGATAGCCCATGAGTACGTCTCGGATAATTCTTAGCTGAAATACAAAGAAATACAAAAACCCTATGAGACCGTATCTGCCGTCCCTAGGGTACGACAGCCATGGCCTCAACTTCGATCCGGACCTCATCCGAGACAAGCCGGGCCACTTGGACCGTAGCCGAGACCGGCGGCTCACTCGGCCAATACTCGTTCCGGACCTCTTGGATGGCCAACACATCGTCCATGTCTTGAATATAGACCGTCATTTTGACGACGTCGTTCATGGTCGCACCGGCCTCGGCAAAGATGGCTCGCATCTGCTCAAAGATGCGCCGTGTCTGCGTCTTCACATCGCCGGGGGCGACCGTGTTCCCGTTTTCGTCTCGCGCAGTCATGCCTGTGGTAAAAACAAGGTCGTGCCCCGCAGGCACCTGGATCGCCTGCGCCCAGGGCCCAAACTTGCCCGGCCGTGACCAGAACGAGGTGTTCAGGATCTTCTTTGTACTCATGGTTTCCCTCCTTGGTTCATCGGCGGACGCGGGTGAGGGTCGCTCGGCATTCAGTTGACACCCCTGATCTTGTCTCCCTGCTCCCGTTACTTGCCGAGCTGCTCGCGCAGTTCCCGCGTGGCCTCTTGGTCAACAGCGAGCGTTTCGTCCTCGATACTCCCGGTCAGGACAACGCCATACGCGACGCGTGCCTGCTCGACCGACACCCAGCGTTCAAGGACGTCGCGACGCACATCTTCCGGATTGCGCTCGGTCGGCGGACCATAACCGCCGCCGCCACAGTCCCGGTAGCGTATGAACTCACCAGGCAGCAGGTCTCCAGTAAAGATGTTTGGCAACGGTATCTCGCTCCCGTCCCGGTCGATCTTGATTGCCCAGGCCCTACTGCCAGCCTGACCGCCCCGCGCACCTTTGGCCGGCGTCTCGTAGCCTTCCATAGGAAAGGTCAATGTCACCGGATCGCCTTTCGGGCCGTATTCCGCTTCAATCGCAGGTGCGCCCCGAAACCGTCCCGGTCCACCACTGTCCTGGGCTAATTTTTCAGACTTGACGAACAACGGGTATTTCTGTTCGTCAATCTCAACGCTGTCCCGGTACAAGAGGCCCGAGATGACGGCGATCCCGTAGGTCACCCAGCCGTCGCACCCAGGAGACGCCGGCCCGCCATTGCCCCCAAGGATGAGCTGGTTGACGTAGGCGGCCCCGTTGCGCCGCGTGTCCGTACCCGAGATCACGGCATAGCCCGCGTTTTGGGCAACCCCGCCTTCCGCCGTGCCCCAGCCATCACCGAGTTCGGCAAAGGCCGACTGGGTGATGACCACCAGCCGGTTGGCCGGATTCGTGGTCGCGAGTGAACACGAATGCGGAAAGCGCGGAATACCGACCACACACCCTTCCCGGAGCTTGACGTGTATACGCCGGAAGCTGCCGGCATTGTGGGGCACGTCAGGGTCCAGCGCGCTAAAGATGCCTTGCATGACGCTCGATATCGAACACGCCTCCGACGAGTTTGCCCCACCAGCAACGTTGTCCGGATTGTCGCGGAGGTCAACTGCAATCCGACCCGCCTGCGTATCGATCGCAATTTCGACCTTGAGCGGCAGGCCATCGGGCAGGCCTGGAAACGGGTCGTGCCGACCAGTCCCGATTACGTCGCCACCTGGCAACTGCCGGATGGCGTGGATCATGCGCCGTTCCGAATAATCCAGCCACTCGTGCACGAAGGTCTTGATCGTCTCGGAGCCGTACTTTGCGACCAAGTCCTGAATCTTCCGTTCACCAACCCGGGCCGCGCCGACCATCGCCAGATAGTCCCCATACCACTGCTCGGGAACGCGGATGCGCCGGCGACACAAGCGGATAATGTCGTCGACATCTGCGTAGGCGCGTTGCACGCAGACGCAGGGGAAGAGTAACGCCCCTTCTTCATAGACGTCGCGCGCCGCCGGCATATACGAGGTGGGCAAGGCATTACCGATATCGGACAGGTGGGCCTTGGCAACCGCCGTGAACAGATGCTGCCCCTCGCAGAAAACCGGCACGAGGATGGTGTGATCTGCGGGATGGGAGTTCCCTAAGTAGGGATCGTTATGCAGAAAGGCATCGCCCTCGGCCAGATCGGGATGCAGCTCACACATGGCCTGGGCCTGAAGATGAGAGCCGTAGATATGAGCCGGCAAACCTTCTGCCGCGGCCAGGAGCTCGTGCTGGCCAGTCACACTGGTTGTGATTGAGCACGAAAAATCACGCGCAATACTGATCGTGGCCGAGCGGCCGGCCCGGAGCAGGGTTTGAGTCATCTCGCGCACAATCGCCTCAAATCGATTGGCCAGCACGGCCAGCAGGGTCGGGTCAAGCGTGGTCTGCTGCACCTCTCGACTGTGTGTCTGCGCTGCCATCCGTCCTGCCTTTCTCATACGCCAATCAGGGTATGCTGATGAGATAGTTATTCAACGGCGCCACCTGGGCGACGCTGTGTGGGTAGAGCACGATCGTTGTCGTCGGCTCCTCGATGATCGCCGGTCCGTGGAGCTGCATGCCGGGCTCAAGCGCGGATCCCAGGTACAGCGGAGTATCAGTGCGACCCTGACCCGCGAAATACACACTCCGGTGCGCATGCGGCATGGTCCCGCGCGGTGTATCCCGCGCAGGCGGACGGTCGGGTTGCATCCGATCCAGGAGCCCGCTCAAACGGCCCTTCCAGTACAGGCACTCGACCTCGGCCCCTTCTTCCTTGACCGCAAAAACGCGTTCGTGCACCCGATGGAAGCCCTGGACCAGGGCGGCAACGTCCTGCGGCCCATCAAAGCGGTCCTTTTCCAGGGGAATCTCGAGCTCCCAGACCTGAGTGGGATAGCGGGCCTCAACAAAAAAGTCCCGCTTAAAATTGCGCAGGCCCCGCCCCCGCAGCTCCGACTCAAGGGTATCCATTTCGGCGTGCAGAGACTGTAAGGCCGCATTCACCTCGGTATAGGCGAAATCGTCTGTCACGGCCAGTCTACTCAGGCTGAACTCAGCCACAATGTCCGAGTACTGTGCGCCGCAGGCGCTGAGCGCCCCGGCGGTCCGGGGAATGAGCACTTGAGGACAGCCCAAGGCTTGGGCAATAGAGACCATATTCAGTCCGGCGGCTCCTCCACCAGCGACCAGCAGTGTCTCGCGCGGGTCAATCCCTTCGTTCACTGAGATCTCCTGGATCGCCTGCACCATGGCCTCACCGGCAATGGTCAGAATAGCCTGTGCGGCCTGGTCGGTCGTTTGCTCCAGCGGCTCGGCAATGGTTCCAACGGCTTGCCGCGCGGCCTCCATATCCAGTTGCATCTGTCCTCCCAGGAAGTAGGCGGGATTCAGGTAGCCGAGCACCAGGGCCGCGTCCGTGACGGTCGGTCGTGCCCCTCCCCGTCCGTAACAGGCCGGGCCAGGCTCAGCGCCGGCACTGTGGGGGCCAATACGGAGCAGGCCACCAGGGTCGATCCAGGCGATCGAGCCACCGCCAGCGCCAATGCTGCGGACATCAACGGACGAGAGGCCGGTCATGTGCCCAACCCACTGACCACCGAGCCAGGTTTCACGCGTGGCCTTTATCAGGCCATCCCGCACCAGACTGACGTCGAAGCTGGTCCCACCCGTATCACACGTGATGACATCTCGGCTGCCAACCTCAGCCCGCGCGTAATGCAGCGCCGCCACCGGTGCGAGCGCGGGACCCGAGCGGATAGTATTAATAGGACGCTCCGCCAGCTCCTGAATGGGCATGACGCCACCAGACGATGTTGCGCCGAGAATCTCGCCACGAAAGCCGGCGCGACTCACATCCTGAGCAATCTCACGCAGATGGTGCTGCATGAGCGGTTTGAGCGAGGCATCGATGACGGTTGCCGATGCCCGACGATATTCACGAATAATCGGGTTGAGCTGGGATGAGAGCGTGTAGGCAACTCCCGGCAGTTCCTCCTCAATCAACCGGCCCAGCGTTGCTTCGTGGGTTGGGTTGACAATGGACCACACCAGACAGACACCGATCGCCTCAATGTGCTGCGCACGCAGGCGCTTCAGAATGCTGCGCGCGTGCTCCACATCGAGCGGGACAACAACCTCTCCCTCCGCATTCACCCGCTCCCGTACTTCAAAGGTGAGACGCCGCGGGACATAGGGTTCCGGGTAGGGTGCGGTGAAGTCATAGGCATTGGTCTTGCCGCCCTCGCGGAGCACCAGAATGTCAGGAAAGCCCGCAGTTGTCAGAAATGCAGTCTTGCCGGTCTTCCCCTCAACCACGGCGTTCGTCGCGGTGGTCGTCCCATAGATAAAGAGGTCAGCCTGGCTGAGCAGGGTGGGCACGTCAGGCTCGCCAAGCTGCTGGGCCACGACGGTCAGGCCCTGCTCCATACCGTGAAAGAGCCGCTCTCGGGTCGTGAGGCCCTTCCCGATTGTCATACGCCCCGTGGTGTCAGCAACGACAATATCGGTAAACGTGCCGCCAACGTCGATGGCAATGCGATACTGTGCCATGCCATTCACCCGTGTATCCTGTACTGCCCGCGGTCTCCATTCCTGAGAGTCAACATAAAGCGTTTTCGTCTCCGTTGGTCGTTTAGCATTCGTTATGTTCTGGCCATTTGTCAATCCAGGTTTGATACGTATCATTCTGCGGAGTCGGCTGGGCCAGCGTAGCGTACTCCAATATCGCAGCACTTTCATTCAGGTCCGGGTCTGAAGTCACCCTTCTCCTTGACCTCCAAATATAAACGCGCGATGGTACGAGAACTGCCACAGGGGGAGGAAACTCCATGACCACGAGTCCGGTCGGCACGGGGAAGATGGTCGGTGCCCAGGTGAAACGGGTCGAAGACCCACGGGTGCTGTTGGGTCAAAGCCAGTACGTCGACGATATCCACCTGCCCGGCACCCTCGGGGTCGCGTTTGTGCGCAGCCCCTACCCGCATGCCCGAGTGCTCACCGTCGATGTCAGCGCCGCTCAAGCCCATCCGGGGGTGGAGGCGGTCTTGACCGGGGCGGATATCGCCCAGGCGATCCGGCCCCTGCGCGTGGAGTATGACCCGGCCAAGGCTCCGAAACATAAGCCGTGCAACTGGTCGGTGTTAGCCCAGGACAAGGTCCGCTTCGTGGGAGAACCCGTGGCGGTCGTCGTGGCTGCGGACCGCTACACGGCAGAGGATGCCGCGACTCACGTGACAGTCGAGTATGAGCCCCTGGAGGTTGTGCGTGATATCGAGCAGGCCATGGAACCGGACGCCCCGCTCATCCATGAGGAATGGGGCGACAATCTCATGCAGTCGGTAGACATGGAAGCCGGTGCGATTGCCCAGGCCTTCCAGTCGGCAGACTGCATCGTGGCCGAGCGCTTCGCGACCGGTCGGCATGTGGCGCTGCCCATGGAAGCTCGTGGCTGTCTGGCCCACTATGAGCCTGCCTTGGGCTCCCTGACACTGTGGTCCTCGACCCAGGTGCCGCATCTGATGCGCGCCCACCTGGCCCGTCTGCTCGACTTTCCCGAGCACCATATCCGGGTCATTGCCCCGGATGTCGGCGGCGGGTTTGGACCCAAAGCCTACGTCTATCCCGAGGAAGTCCTGCTGACCTTTCTTGCCAAGCATCTCGGCCGCCCGGTCAAATGGATCGAAGACCGACGCGAAAACCTGTCCGCCTCGACCCTGCAGGCCAAGCAGCAAGTCGTGCAGGCCGAACTCGCCCTGACCAAGGAGGGAACTATTCTAGGGGTGAGGGGGCGTTTTATCTGCGACGTGGGTGCCTACTCGGCTTATCCGTGGGGCTCCGCCCTGGAGGCCGGCATGGCGGCTTCGGCCTTCCCCGGCGGTCCCTATAAGGTCCCGGCCTTCCGCTGTGAGGCCCTGTCGGTTGTCACCAACAAGACCACGAGCGGAGCCTATCGGGGGGTGGGTTTGCCGGTCAGCATCCTGGTCATGGAACGCCTGCTCGACCTGGGAGCCCAGAAACTGGGACTCGACCCGGCCGAGCTGCGCCTGCGTAATATGATCCGCAAGGAGGAACATCCCTATCAGATTATCACCGGAGTGGAGATTGAAAGCGGCAGCCACCGGGAGGCGCTGCAAAAGGCCCTGGATATGCTCGACTACCAGGCTTTCCGGGCCGAGCAGCAACAGGCCAGACAGCACGGGCGCTACCTCGGCGTTGGTCTGGGTTGTTATGTCGAGAGCTCGTCCTACAGCTATCGCAGTTTTGAGCCGGTCGGCATCACCTGGGGCGGCTATGAATCGGCTACCGTGCGCATAGACGCGAACGGCAAGGTCACCGTCCTGGTCGGCACCCACTCGCACGGCCAGGGCCATGAGACGACGTTTGCCCAGGTTGCGGCGGACGAGTTGGGCGTGCCCGTGGCCGACGTCAGGGTGATCCAGGGAGATACCACGACCGTTCCGCACGGCTGGGGAACGTGGGCCAGCCGCAGCGCCGTGCTCGGCGGCGGGGCCATTATTCAGGCGTCGAGCCAGTTGCGGGAGAAAATTCTGCGTACGGCCTCACGCCTGAGTGAAGTGCCACAAGATGACCTTGAGCTGGCAGAGGGACAGGTCCGGCGCAAGACGGATGGCCTGGTACTCATGCCTCTCCAGGACATCGCCCACCTGCTGGTTGTTCAAGCCCCGGCGGGCCTGCCGGAAGACGAAGAGCCGGGTTTGGAAGCGACCGCGCACTACACCCCACCGCCCTGGACCCACGCCAATGCCACGGTTCTGGCAACGGTCGAGGTGGATATCGAAACCGGCTACGTCCGGCTGCTGCGGCTGATTGTGGTCGAAGACTGCGGCACCATTATCAACCCGCTGGTGGTTGACGGACAGATCCAGGGCGGCGTGGCTCAGGGGATAGGCTCGGCCCTGTACGAACAGACGGTATACGACGACAACGGCCAACTGCTGACGGGGACGCTGATGGACTATCTGGCCCCCACCGCGGTGGACGTCCCGCGGGTCGAAATCAGCCATATAGAAACCCCGGCCCCGAACACGCCGCGCGGCATCAAGGGCATGGGCGAAGGTGGCGCCATTTCACCGCCGGCAGCCATCGCCAACGCCGTGGCCGATGCCTTGGCACCGTTGGGGGTGCGGGTCAACGAGATTCCGCTCACCCCGGAGCGGGTGCTCGCCCTGATTGACCAGGCACGGGCGTGAGACAGGCGATAAGGGAGCAGCGCAAGAGGAGGAGCATATGCGTCTCGGCCTCACTCTCACCGGCGACCAGTTGGCAATGGCAGATATCGTCCGTTTTGCGTGTCAGGCCGAGGAGGCCGGGTTCGATTCGGTATGGGTGACCGAGGCTTGGCGCGAGGCTTTCGTTCCCCTGACCGCCATCGCCATGCAGACGAACAGGGTACGCATTGGCACGGCCATCGCCCTGACTATGGCGCGCAGCCCCGTTCTTATGGAGTTGGCGGCAACGGCCGTGGATGAAATTGCCCAGGGCCGCCTTATTCTTGGCATTGGCCCCGGCCCCAAGGCATGGAACGAAAACTGGCACGCGGTGCGGTTCCATCCCCCGGCCGCGTATGTCCGCGAGTATACGGAAGTCCTGCGCCTGATGTGGACCGCCCACTCCGGAAAGAGCGTAGACTACCAGGGCAAGTATCTCCAGATTCGGGAGTATCAACGCTTTTCCCGTCCCTACCGGGATCGAATCCCGATCTACTTTGGAGCGGTCATGCCCAAATTCCTCCGGACCACAGGGGCGGTCGCCGACGGCCTGTGCGTTGCCGCCTGCAATACTCCCCGCTACATCGCCGATGTCGCGCGCCGCTATATGGCCGAGGGGATGCAGGAAAGCCAGCGAGAGGCGGACACGGTGGGCTGCATGAGTTTGGTCATCTGTTCCGTTGATAAGGATAGAGCGAAAGCCAGGGACAGAGCAAAGCGGCAGATCGCCTTTTACACCACTTTCCCCTACTACGATATTGTGTTGGACCAGCACGATCTCGCCGAGGAAAAAACGCACATCCGTGAGGCCTGGGCGCGGAATGACACCACGGAGATGGTTGCCGGTGTCAGCGAGCAGATGGTGGACCTCATCTCCATTGCCGGTACGCCACAGGAATGTCGCCAGGCCCTCTCCCGCTACGAGGGCATAGTCGATGAGGTATCCCTCTACTCACCCAGTTTTGGGCTCAGCCGTGAGGAGGTGCTCATAAATCACCAAGCTATCCTGGAAGCCTTTGATCGCTAAACAGGAAAGCCAGCAACAGGGCTGTCAAGGGGCCGCCGGACGCTTCCGCTCATCACCCGCCGGTCTTCATCTTGAAGCGAAAGTCGCAGTACTTGGCGCCCTTCATGATCGTCTGCGTCCGGGTCATGGTGACCTCAGGACCTCCCACCGCTTCGATATCTACGTCCATCTCACACGTCAGCAGCGCGCCGAGTTCGGGTTCTCCCAGTTGCCGGAAGAAATCCGCGTAGCGGCAACTGGTGATATTGAACTCCCAGGCGTCTGACTCCCGCTTGAGCGTCTCAAGGTCCACATCACCGCCGACCCGTTTAAACATGGCCTCATTGATGGCGTCCCATTTCTGCCGAGGGCTGCCGGAGAGCTGACCGCCGATTTCCTGGTAGAGCTTGCCCGACCACTCCCGCAGGGCCTGGCTGGCAATCCGGTTCGCCCGCTCCTCGCCCAACTCGGCCCGAAAGGCGCGAAGCATGGGCACGAGCACCTGAGCTTGAATCTGGACCTTTTCAAGCAGGGAGAGACCGATTTTACCAAATGCTGGTGCAAAAATGTCCGTAGTAGTGTCTTCTGGCTGCGCGGTTGTCTTCAGATCTTCTGTACCCGCCATAGCGTCCCTCCTTCGCTAATGAGCTACAGACAAAAACAATTTGGTTATGCCAGTACCAGAGCAAACTCTCAGGCGATATGTCAAGTCTCGTACCTCGATTAGTTTTGCTCAGCTCTTGACACAATCGATTTGAAAGATGCAGAAGAACTGTGAGAGAGGGTGAACGCAGCCGACAATTATGAAGAAGATCACGCCCCAATAAGGAGGGATTGCCATGCAAACTGCTACGGAGAACAGACGCTGGTCAAAGGAATACCCCGAGCTGGGGACAGGCCCTGTCCCGGCGGAATCGTGCATTTCCCCGGAGTATTTTGAGCTCGAACGCGAGCGGGTCTTTCGCCGCACCTGGCTCAACGTGGGCCGCGTCGATGATATTCCCAACGCGGGCGACTTTTTCGTGCGCGAGCTGGCGGTGTGCAAAACCTCGATTCTGGTCATCCGAGGCAAGGACGGCGTGATACGCGGCTTTCACAATGTCTGCTCGCACCGTAGCAACAAGCTGGTCTGGGAAGAGCGCGGGACCTGCCGCGGAGCCCTGGCCTGCCATTTTCATAGCTGGGGGTATAACGCCCAGGGGCAACTCACCGGCGTGCCGGACGAAGAGAACTTCCACGATATCGATAAGAGCAAGCTTGGACTCACCCCGGTGACCACCGACATCTGGGAAGGGTTTATCTTCGTCCATCTGGGTGCACAGCCCCAAGAGACGCTCACCGACTACCTGGGGGGCGTGGCTGAACAGTTCAAAGGGGCCGCCTTTCATAAGCGAACACGCACCCACACGTATAAAGTCGAGGAGAACGCCAACTGGAAGGTCGCCCTGGACGCCCAGAACGAGGCGTATCACCTGCCCTTCCAGCATCGCTACTCCTTTCCTGGGATGTTCGTCCTCAAAGATAACCGCTATCTGCGTCTCTCGGGGGTGAAGCTGTATAACCACCACGCGGTCTGGTCGACCACCTATAATTCGGAAAGCACCCCGACGCCGACCGGCGCGCTCATGAACCAGCTCAATACGGCCACCACCAACAGCCGCCTGCCCATGCTGGGGGATTTTGACTTTTTTGTGATCTTTCCCAATTTTGTCATTCTCCAGTTCCGGGGTATCGAAGACGACTATTACATGACGTATAATTTCTGGCCGCTGGCGGTGGACCGCTGCATCTGGGAGATCAAATTCCATTTTCCGCCCGCCGAAACTGCCGGCCAGCGACTCAGCCAGGAATACCTCAAACACCGCATCTGTGATGTGCTCCAGGAGGACGCCGTGGCGCATGAGACCCTGCAAGCCGGTCTGACCTCGCGGGCGAAAACGCATCTCATCCTTCAGGACGATGAGATCCAGATTCGGCAGTTTCACAAAGTGTTGGAAGACTATATGGGGTTCTTCAACGGACGGGGGCACTGATGGCCGAAGTCCCCCTGCCGGAGCCGTTTCAGAGCCTTGAGCCGTTCAGAGACTGGGCCCTGGCCACAGAGCGCGAGCGTCGCGCCAAACGCCTGTCCAGCAGCATGGAGGAGATTCAGGCGTTCTACGACGCGCTCTTTCCGCAGTTGGAAGCCGTGGTTGCCTATCTCGACCGGTTTCCGCTTGACCAACTCCCCGAAGAGGCACAGCCGCTCTACCATCTGACGCTTTCGCTGGTGGAAGTTACCAGCGCCGTGGAGTTGTATCACCACCCCCATATCTTTGAGGCCATTGAGCCGGCCCGCTTCCGGCGGGTGGAGTGAGCCTCCCCGGAACGAAGGGTTTTTGACAAGAAAGGGTTTCATCAGAAAGGAGCAGCGGCCATGGCTGGGCAATTAGACACAAGGGTAGCGCTGGTGACCGGTGGCGGCTCGGGCATTGGGCGCGCCTCGGCGGTGGTTTTTGCCAGAGAAGGCGCCAAAGTTATTGTTGCCGACGTGGATGAGGACGGCGGGCAGGAGACGGTCCGTATGATCGAGGCGACCGGCGGAACGGCGCGGTTCGTTCGGGCCGATGTCTCCCAGACGGCGGAGGTAGCCGCTCTGGTCGAGCAGGCCGTGAGCACCTATGGCCGTTTGGACTGCGCCCTGAACAACGCCGGCATCCAGGGGGATATCAAGCAGACCGCCGAGTGCAGCCAGGAGAACTGGGACCGGATTATTGCGACCAACCTGACCGGCGTGTGGCTATGCATGAAACACGAGATTCCGCATATGTTGAACCAAGGCGGGGGCGCGATCGTCAACACCGCCTCGAACTTCGGGCTGGTGGGCTCGAACGGGATGCCGGCCTATTCGGCCAGCAAACACGGCGTCCTCGGCCTGACGAAAACCGCGGCCCTGGAATACGCCAAGTCCGGTATTCGGGTCAACGCCGTCTGCCCAGGACCGGTCCAGACGCCGCTGGTCGATAAGGTCCTGGCCGCCCAGCCCGAGCTGGGAGACCAGATCATCAAAGCCATCGAGGCCAGGGAGCCGGTGGGGCGCATGGGGCAACCGGAGGAGATTGCCGAGGCCGTTGTCTGGTTGTGTTCCGACGCCGCCTCTTTTGTGACCGGAACGGCCATGTCCGTGGATGGCGGCTTTGTCACGCAGTAGCAGAACAATCAGGGGAGGGAGCCATGTCCAGCCAGGCGACGAGTCGCTATGCCACCATTAACGGCCTCAGGCTACATTATGTGGAGTGGGGCGATGCCCAGGCAACGCCTATGGTCTGTCTGCACGGCTTACGGGCCTACGGCCACTGGTTCGATGAGCTGGCCGCGGTCGTGAGCGACCGGTATCGGGTCCTGGCCCTAGACCAGCGCGGACGGGGTGAGACCGACTGGGCGGCGGACGGCGACTACACGCGGGAAGCCTACGTCTCGGATGTGGAGGCCTTTGTCGAGACGCTCCAACTCGACAGGTTCATCCTGATCGGCCACTCGATGGGCGGTCTCAACGCCATCCACTACGCCGCGCGTCACCCCGAGCGGGTGCTGGCGCTGGGCATCCTGGACATCGGCCCGGAGATTGACCCCGCTGGCATGCAGCGCATACGCGCCGAGCTGGGCGAGACGCCGGCGGGGTTTGACTCCTGGCAGGCGGCCAAGGCGTTCCTGAAAATACGCCACCCCAAAGCCTCGGAGGAAAACCGCCAAACGCGTCTCACCTGGATGCTCAAAGAGGACGCGGACGGCAGGATTGCGTGGCGGATAGACCAGGCCATCTTCGACCCGAACCTGAAGCCTGACGACCCGCAGCAGACCTGGGACCTTCTGAGTCAGATTCGCTGCCCAACCCTGATCCTGCGCGGTGGGGAGTCGGACGTGCTGAGCGTTGACACCTGTCAAAAAATGCTCACCCGCATCCCGGACGGTCGGTGGGTCGACATTCCCGGCGCGGGTCATATGGTGCTTGAGGATAATCCCGAGGCGTGTAACGCGGCGCTGCTCGACTTATTCAACCGTTAGGAGGGGATATGGCTGCACCGCTCGCCCTTCAGGACTTCTCAAAAACACGCCAGGAGCTGCTGCACGCCAGGCATCTGCCGGGCGAGTTTTACACCTCAGCCGAGATTTTCCAGAAAGAGATCGACCAGATCTTCATGAAAGACTGGAGCTGCGTTGGCCGGGTCGAGCAATACGCTAAGCCGGGTGACTACCGCGCCCTGCGAATTGCCGGTGAGCCCGTCGTCATCTGTAAGGATACAAGCGGTACGCTGCACGCCTTTGCCAACGTGTGTCAGCATCGCGGTGTAGAAGTTGTCCGGGGCGAAGGGAATACCCAGGAGTTCAGCTGTCCGTATCACGCCTGGACGTACGGGCTGAACGGCGAGCTGACCGGGGCACCCTATAGTACGGAGGTCACCACCTTCGACTGGAAGTCCTGCCGTTTGCCCACCGTTCAACTCGACACCTGGGCGGGCTATATCTTCATCAATTTCGATCCCCAGGCGGAGAGCCTAGCCTCCTATCTCGCCGTCGACCGCGTACAGGAAGCCGCCGGGTTCTTACACGCCGAAGAGACACGCATTGCTGACGAATACACCTTTGAGCTGGACTGCAACTGGAAGTTTATCCCGGAAAACCTGATGGACATTTATCACGTTGGGGTGATTCATGGCTCGTCCTTCGGCAAAGTCTTTCCCGTAGACAAATTTCCGTTCTACCTGACCCCGCACGGCTATCACTCGGAGTACGAGAGCCTGACCATGGCCCCGGACGGTGCCTGGCTGTTTGGTAAGGCCATGCCCTGGCTGGAACAGAAATCGAAGTCCTTTGCCTTCACCATATTCATCCGACCCAGTTTCAATATGTTTGCCCGGCCCGACATGCTCCAGCCGTGGTTCTGTCATCCCATCGCGCCGGACAAAACGCGCATTACCATCCTGACCCAATACCCGGACGAGTGGTTTGAGCAACCGGCCTTCGAGGCCAAGAACGCAGTGGTCAAGGATTTCATCCGGCTGGTCGCCGGCGAAGACAAGGAGATGATGCTCTCGCTCCAAAACGGCGTCGGCTCCCGCAACTTCCGCCCAGGCCCGACCATGGGTCTCGAAAAAGCCATTCACCATTTGCTGAACTCGTATCTTGACCGTATGTTCGGGGCAGAGGCGCAGGGGTAAGTCTATCGCTTCACCCCTATCCTTTGGGTGGACGATCATGCGCCATCAAACGCAGCAGAGTGGGAGGCGAGCATGGAGCATGAGCGTTTCAGTTATTCACCGATTGTCGACCGCAAACCGCTCCGGTTTCCGAACGGCGCTCGCGTCGCGGTCTGGGTGATTCCGAATATCGAGCACTTTCACTTCGACAAGCCCGCGACCTCGATCACGCCGGTGACGGCGCACCTGAAGCCTGACGTGCTGAACTACTCATGGCGCGATTACGGCGTGCGGGTCGGCATCTGGCGCATGATGGAGATCATGGATCGATACGAGGTTCCGGGCACGGTCGCCCTGAATTCGGAGGTTTGTGCACACTATCCGCAGATCATCGAGGCCGGCAATCGGCGGCACTGGGAGTGGATGGGACACGGTACGACGAACTCGGTGCTCCTCAACGAGCAAACCGAGTCCGAGGAACGGGCGCTGATCCGCGACGTGGTAGACACCATCCGGTCGGCAACCGGGACCGCCCCCAAAGGCTGGCTGAGCCCGGCGCTGAGCGAGTCCTACCGGACGCCGGACCTGCTGGCGGAGCATGGGATCGCGTACGTCTGCAACTGGGTGAATGACGAGCAACCCTACCCGATGCGGGTCGCGCAGGGACGCTTGATCTCCATGCCCTATTCGGTCGAAATCAATGACATCCCGGCCTTCCTTGAGCGTGGCATGTCAGCGGAAGAGTTCTGCCAGATGATCGTAGATCAGTTCGACGTGCTGTACGAGGACGGGGCCAAGACCGGGCGGGTCATGGCGATCTGTCTGCATCCCTTCCTGATAGGCCATCCCTTTCGCAGCAAATACTTCGCCAAGGCACTCGCGCACATCACCCAGCGGGAAGAGGTCTGGGTGGCGAAGGGCGGCGAGATCGCAGACTGGTATACGACCCACTATCTGGAATAGGGTCGATAGGGGGGAGCAAGCGTGAAATTTGGCGTCGTTCTTCCGAACAGCAGAAGCCAAAGACCTGCGCCGTAGGTTCGGAGAGCCGGGCGGACCGGAGAGGCTCACCAGTCTCAGGTCAGATTATAGAATTGAATAGCACTGTCGGCGAGGACCTGCCGCTTGTGTTTCTCCGAAAGTTTGTCGGCAATCATGGCCGGAGCGCCGGGGAAGAAGCCGTCGGGATGGGGATAGTCCGTGGCCCAGAGTATCTTGTGCGGGCCGAGATACTCGGCCAGATAGGGTAAGCTGGCTTCAACCGGCTCAAAGGAAATCCAGCATTGGCGGCGGAAATACTCGCTCGGTCGCATCCGTAGTGAAGAGTCATCGAACACGTCGCCATCCTGAAAGTGCCTGTCCATGCGATCCAACCACCCGGCAATCCAGCCGCCGCCCGATTCGAGAAAAGCAATCCGCACTTTGGGATAGCGCTCGCAGACACCGCCCCAGATCACACTCAAACAGCCCAACATCATCTCCATGGTGTGCGACACGATATGTTTGGCTCCATGACTCATCGCACGATCCATACCCACCGCTGGCAGCGCGCCGGGTCCTTCGTGTACGCCGGTCCCTTCATGCAGACCAATGGCAAAGTCGAGTTCTTGCACCTCAGCCCAGAACGGTTCGTAGTCCGCATGATCGAGCATGCGCCCGTTATACGGATCAGGACGAATAAAGCCGCTGCGCATACCGAGTTCCTTACGGGCGTACCGCATCTCCTCAATGGCTAGCTCCACCGACTGGAGCGGCAACATGGCAACACCGAAGAGGCGATCCGGATACGGATGGCAATAATCGGCCAGCCAGTGATTGTAAGCGCGATATAACGCCGCGGCCAGCTTTGGGTCGCTCACTGCCCCGCAGAATAAGCCCAGCGTCGGATACAGAAACACCGCATCAATATCATCCTGGTCCATATCTAGGATCCGGGCATGGGGGTCAAAGCCGCCCTTGCGGCCTTCGACATATTTAATGTCCGTTGGGGCCGCCCCCTGCCGGGCGCCGATGGCCCCAGCAAAGCCCAGACCCTTAGGACCTCCAAGGACTCTGCCTTCTATGCGCAACCGCTCTTGTCCATCAGTATCGACAAAGAGCTGAGGCGCACGATCACGGTACGCCGGATCGATATATTCTTGCCAAAAGTCAGGTGGTTCTAACACATGGCCATCGGCGTCAATGATATTGTACGTGCGACTCATGAGAGTCCTCCTTTTCGCGGCCCAGATATAGCAAGTCGGGCATGTACAGGTAAACCGAAGACCTTTTTCCCTTTCCAGGAGGAGTCATACCGGGCTGAGAATACGTGACCATTGCACCCCTGTTCATCAGGAGGAGGCACTTATATGACGCCCTGCCCGGCTAGGACGCTGATTTCATTATCACTGAAGCCTGCTTGCTTGAGGACCTCCTGCGTGTGCTCGCCTAAACGTGGGGCACCACGCTGGAAGGCTGTTACGCGCCGTTTGCCGTCAGTGGCAACGGAGGCCGGGTAGGAGAGGTCGCGGTCGAGTCCGGGCTGACGGATTGGCTGAAAGGTGCCGCGGGCCTGGAAATGTGGATCGTCGATATTCTCTTCGGGATATCTCACGCTCGCCCACAACAAGCCTTTAGCCTGGGCGCGATGAAACACTTCCTCAGCGGTCATGGACAAGACCAGAGTGTCGATCAGCGTACTGAAACGCTTATGCGCCTCGGAGGGTGAACGCTCGGCTAATTCGCGGTAGGCGTCCGATTCGAGATCGTGCTCAATACCAGCCTCATTCAGCATCTCCGTAATGATCCGCACATCACGGTCGCCCCAAAACAAGAATGCCTTGACGTAGCGCCCGTCCTTGGTCCGGCGCAGCCACGGCGGTGTCCGGCCTACACCCGCGTGGCGTCCGGTCTGCCGTTGCACAACTTTTTCATTATAGATGTAGCTCGGCAGAGCGACCTCGGTGCAGGTGCTGACCGCTTCGTGAATCGACACATCAATACAATCGCCCTCACCCGTCAACTCGTCCAGCTCACGAAAATTGAGCGCCGCCGTAATCGCAATCACCGCGTGCTCGCACGCAATATGATAAGCGTGCCACATACCGGGCGCGATCGGCGGTGTGTCGTACATTGTGTCGGGCCGCGGGTCGTATCCGCACGACGCCATCACCCCGCCCATCGCCAACTGCGTCAGGTCCGTCATCTTGAAATTACGATAGGGACCGTCGAGCCCAAAAGGTGTAATTGTGCAGACAATGAGACGCGGATTCGACTCCCGCATCTCTTGATACAGCCCAAGCCGCCGGTCTATGTCGGCCGCCTCACCAGCATCGATAATGACGTCAGCGCACTGTCCGAGGCGCTCCAGTACATTCCGTCCCGCTGGCTGGTCAACCTCAAGACGAACGCTCTTCTTCCCCAGGTTATAACGCCAGAAACACAGACTTTGTTCCGGATCGGGTTGGGATGATGAAAAGGGACCCAGACGACGCGAGGGGGACCCCTGGCGGCCCTCCAATTTGATCACGTCAGCCCCAAACGATGCTAGCAAGACACCGGCGAATTCTCCGCGCTCATCACCATTTTCGATGACAACAGTTCCGTCGAGGGCTGCGCTCAAAGCCGCTTCAGTATTCAAATGATCCAGTCCTCTCTGAGTTGCGCAATTGTCTCGGGGGTCAGCCCAAGCACATCGCGGTACACGGCATCGTTGTCCTCACCCATACACGGTGCGGCGCGGCCTGGCAGTCCGCCAACTTCGACCGGCATGGTGTGGAACTTGGCAGGAAAGCCTTCGATCGGCCAGGTTCCGATCTCGCTATGAGGTAATGGTACAAAAGCGCCCCGCTCCTTGAGTTGCGGGTCGCGCAGGTAACGGTCGGCGGCCGTCTGCACGACACCGGCCGGAACGCCCTGCTTCTGCAGACGGTGCATCAGCTCGTAGCGGTCTTCACTTTTCGTGAACTCTGCCATCAATCGGTCAAGGTCATCTTCATGGGCTTTGCGTCCAGCCGCTGTCCGAAAGCGGGCGTCCCGCGCCCAGTCGGGCGAACCGATCTCAGCCACACACGCCTGCCACTGCTCATCAGTCTGCACAGCTAGCGTGATCCATTCGTCAGGCCCGCGACAGGGGTAGGCGCCATGCGGGGCCCAATCTGCGGCAGGCATCCGGTTGCCATAACGGGGAGTCGGTTGCCCGGTCAGTTGGGCTTCCAGCGTTGCGGTCCCGGATGTCATGACCCCGACCTCCGTCTGCGACAGATCAATATAACAGCCACGGCCAGTCCGCCGTCGATTCAAGAGCGCCAGCATCACATGCATAGCGCCGTAGTAGCCGGTTGAATGGTTGAGATACGAATAGCCCCATCCAGCCGGCGGCATGGGCGCAGGCAAGCCTGACATATGGGTCAAACCCGAAAGCGCCTGTGCCGTCGGTCCGACGCTGAGATAGTCGTTATACGTCCCCGACTTTCCCATCCCGCTGATCTGGAGATAAACGAGCCCGGGATTGATCTTGCGCAGGCTATCGTAGCCGAGTTCCCACCGCTCCATCTGTCCGGGACTGTAGTTTTCGCACAGGACGGCTGCCTTGGCGATCAAGCGTTTGAACAGGTCGCGTCCCTGCGGCAGGCTCATATTTAGTGTAATGCCATACTTGCCTGGGTTGATATTATTGAACAGCCCGCTGCGATTCAGACTATCAGCTTCCCCGCCGGGGGCTTTCGGCAGTACCCCACGCAGCAGGTCAAGCGCGCGCTGATCGTGCCATTCAACCCGAATCACCTCTGCACCCATGGTCGCCAGCATCCGTGTCGCATTTGGGCCGGCTACAATCTTCGTCAGATCTATGACCCGCACCCCCTCAAGGGGACGACGGCTGACAGATTTATTTGGGCTCTTTGGCTTAGCCGGTTCAGATTGTGTCGTTTGTGCCATCGGGGGTCTGCCTCCAGTTCTGTCTGTCCGCGAACATACTCCGGATAGTCTCTGCCTGCAATAAAATACGAGTTGACATTGCCTTTCCCGCGTCATACGACGGCTGACAGCAAAAAGGGGGCGTGAGACCTATGACCGCTGTCAAACTGGACGAACCGCTATCGATCCTCGTTCTGCTCGGGCTGACCCTGCCCGAAGTGTCTGAGGGCGACCTTGCAAAGATTCGGGCGGCAGCGCCCGGCTCGACCGTCAAGGTGGCTCCTCGAGTAGGCGATGCCATTGACATGGCCGATGATGTCGAGGTCATCCTCGGCTTCTTGCCCGAAGCCTTGTTTCAGGCCGCTCCCCGCCTGCGCTGGGTGCACGCCATTGCCTCGGGGGTGGATATGTTTCTCTACCCGGCGATGCGGGACTCCGACGTTGTGCTGACCGGTGAGAAAGGTCTGGTGGGCGGACATTTGGCGGACACCGGGTTCGGCCTGCTGCTGGCGCTCACCCGCCAGATTGCGACCGCCATACGCCTCGGCTCGGCCAGTTGGCAGGAGCGTGAGGCCATGCGCCGCAAAGAAATCGAACTTGAAGGGCTGACGATGGGCATTGTCGGCTTCGGGGGGACCGGTCGGGCCATGGCCCGCCGGGCGGTGGCGTTTGGTATGCACGTCTTAGCTCTGGACGAGCAGCCCGTCCCGGCGTCGGACGGCGTAGATGCGGTATGGGGACGGGAGCGGTTGGCCGAGTTGCTGGCGGCCTCCGATGTGGTTGCGATCTGCTGTCCGCTCACGGCCGAGACGCGGCAGTTGTTCAACGCGGCAACGTTCGCCCACCTGAAGCCGGGCGCGCTGCTGGTCAACGTCACCCGAGGTGAGATCATAGACGGGGAGGCTCTGGTACAGGCGCTGCAAGACGGTCGGTGTGGCGGGGCGGCGCTTGATGTCGCCCCGATCGAGCCCCTGCCGGCCGATCATCCCTTGTGGACGTTCGAGAACGTCGTCATGACGCCGCACACGGCGGGTGCCAGCCAACTGCGCGCCACGCGCAACCTCGACCGCTTTTGTGAGAACCTGCGCCGTATTCAGCAGGGCGAGCCCCTTCTCGGGGTGGTCGATAAACAGCTCGGCTACTAAGGGTAGTCACAGAGAAAAGGCAAGGGCGACGCGAAACGATTCCCGAGTATTTCCCTTCGATATCATCACCGGGCTTTACGGAGGGGTGACGGGTGCGATCTCTTTCAGCCGGGGCAGCACCTCCCTGGCAAAGAGTGTGATGCCCTTCTCGGCCTCGGCATGGGTCATGAATCCTGATCGCCCAATCATGACCAGATGACCAAAACCGCCGACTTTACGGTAAAAATCCATGACCTGCTGGTAGACGGTATCAGGGCTGCCCGCGAACAGAATTCCCCGCGCCATAGCTTGCGCTGAGTCTATGTTGGTGAGTCCCCCGACGTTGAGGATAGCCGGAGCGACAGGCTTATCTGCCTTCGCGGCCTGCACTCGGCTACTGCCGGTCGACCCCTTGGCCTGAGTGTCCGGCTTAGAGGCGGGGCGGTAGACCTGGGGCGCGAAGTGCGGCGGCGTCGCGCCGGGCAGAAACTGGGCGTACTGGGGTGCCATCTTCAGACTCGTGTTGAGGAACCACAGCAGCTTACTCCCAATCTCGACCCCCTCTTCATGGGTATCACCAACATAGACCAGGGCCGCATACGCAAAGTGGTCGGTCATGACCTTGGGCAGCCCAGCCTCCGCGCGCGCCTGACGATACGCGGCCCAGGCCCGCCTGGTCCCCTCCTCGCCGCGCAGCACGAGCACATTGACCATCCCCCGCCGGCCGACCTCGCTCGCCGTTTCCGGGTCGCCCGTCGCCGCCCACAGCGGCGGATGCGGCTGCTGCCACGGGCGCGGCCAGATGTTCACGTGCCGGTGCGTGTAGTGCTTGCCCTCCCAACTGAACGGCCCCTCCTGAAAGGTCAGTGCCTTGGTGACGAGATCGATCGCCTCCCAGTAACGCTCAATATTCGTCACCGGGTTGGCATTGTTCGACGCCATCTCACTCGCGCCCGACTTCACGAAGCCGATATCCAGACGTCCACGGGAAATGACATCCGCCGTGGCATACTCCTCTGCGACTCTGACCGGGTCTGGCCGCAGCGAGATCAGGGTCCCCATGCTGAGAATGCGGACCTTGCGTATCTGGCGAGCCAGGATACCCAGGACCAGCGGGTTGGCTCCAAACAGGGAATTGATTCCGGCATGATGCTCGATGGCGACAACATTGATTCCGCACTCGTCGCACAGCATGAACTCGTCAAAGGTTTCCTCGAACAAGTCCGCGGCGACCCGTGGGTCGCAATATTTATTCGGCAGGCTGGCCCGGACGGAGTCGGCGCGGTCGAGCACGTCTTGTGGCACGAAGGGATACGGGTTCTCGTTATGATACCAGACTTCCATGGCGTGCTCCTCAGCCGCTTCCTCGCTCAACCCTCTTGTTCCAGGAAGGCAGCCACGCGCTCGACAAAAGCCTCGGGCTGCTCGATCTCAGGATGGTGTCCCGCCTCAGCAATGACATCGAAGCGCGAGCCGGGAATCAACGCGCTGTAGGCCCGTCCGTAGGACGGCGTCACGACCCCGTCGCTCGCCCCCCACAGCACCAGCGTCGGCCGCCTGATCCGACGCAGCCAACGCTTGAGCTGGGGGTTGTACATATAGGGATGCCAGCCGTACAGGCACAGCGCGTCCCAGTTCCGGGCGTGGACGACGATTTCGTCATCCGATAGCGCGTTAAAGTCCGGCGCCCACTTCCCAGGGTCATGCCAGCGGTGCCGCTCCACTTCCTGGGGGGAGGTATTAAAAACGTCCAGGATATCCGGGGTCTCGCGGTCGCTGATCTTGATGCCAAAGGCATCCACCAGGACGAGCCGGTCAATACGATAGCTACACGCGACCGCGATTTCCGCCGCCAGCCAGCCGCCAAAGGACAATCCCACGAGGCTGACCCGCTCATACGGCAGCGCTTCGAGAACGTCTAAATACAGGCGTACCAGGTCGTACACCGTGTCGAAATCCATTGGGCGCGCAGAGTGGCCAAAGCCGGGGTGTGAGGGGGCGATGATCTCTGCCCGCCGGCCGAGCAGATCGAGAAAGGGCGCCCGCGGATCGACGGTGTGCAGACCGTGCAGGAGCAGAACTGGCCGACCCCTGCCCCGGCGTATCACTTCGAGTTCAATGTCCTTGACCGACAAACGCTCTCCGACCGGCGCCTCGATGTCGTTCATCGTGACTTCCTGCGGATATTCATTCTCCGCGCCCCACTGTCGCAATCCCGACCGAGTGCGAAAATGCGGGCTATATGCTCGTCAAGAGACCATAAGCGACCCAGGTCGTGTTCTCAAGCTCTGCGTGGCTATGGACGATGATGACTGCGCCGCCTGTCGGCTCCGCCCCGCAGTCTTTTCTGTGCGGTCTGCAACCGTTATAGTGCAGCCCTATACGGGGTCCCCAAAGGAGGCAGCAATGAAATTCGGACTGATGCACGACTTCCGTAATCCCGCGCCTTGGTTCCGGCCCTATTCCGACCTCTACCGGCTCTTGCTCGACCAGTGTGTACGGGCCGATGAACTCGGCTATGACAATATCTGGCTGACCGAACACCACTTCAGCGGAGACTATAATCCGACGCCGTTACAGGCCGCGACCGCCATTGCCGCGCGGACCGAACGGATCCGCATTGGCACGTTCGTGCTGCTGCTGCCTTTCTATCATCCTGTGCGCGTGGCCGAAGACGTGGCTTTTATTGACAACCTCTCCAAGGGACGATTCGACTTCGGGGTAGGACAGGGCTATCGCGTCGATGAATTCTCCGGCTTTTGTATGTCCCGCAAAGAGCGTTCGGCCCGCCTGGCCGAGGGGCTCGACCTGATCCGACGCCTGTGGACCGAGGAGACGGTGACGTTCGAAGGAAAGTTTACCCAGATCAAAGATGTGCATATCCAGCCCGAACCTGTGCAGCAGCCCCATCCCCCTATCTGGATTGGTGCCCGCACCGAAAAAGCCATGCAGCGAGCGGCCCGTGAGGGCTATCACCTGCACCTCACGTTGGGCCCGGACTGGGCTCCTCGCTACTATGAGTTGCTGAAACAGCAGGGCCGCACGCCGGCTGACTTTTCGACCACCCAACTGCACTTCGTGTATGTGGCACCGACCGAGGACGAGGCCTGGGAGGACATCCAGGATCAGGCTCACTGGATGATGCAGGTGTACGATGGCTGGTTTAAGACCAGCGGAGATGTTGCCGGTGACGAGCGGCTGTGGGACATCAAAGCGGCGCGAGACATTCGCCACTCGTCCTCTGGACAGGCCTGGATGGTAGGCACTCCAGACCAGGTAGCGCGCAAAGTCGAGGCGTTTGTCAACACCTCATCCTGTACCCACTTGGTCATGGCTATGCAGGTCCCGGGGGTCGAGCCAGCCAAGGGCACCCGCTCGATGGAACTGTTCGCACAAGAGATCATGCCGGCCTTCCGCTAAGGGCGATATTCCTCCTGGCGCAGGCCAAAGACACGGGATGTTGATCCGCTTAGGCGGCGGCAGTGCGCAGTCGGGCCGCTCGTCTGACCTGTGGTTCCTTATGGAACGCCCCGTCCTTCATGATCATGAGGAGATTGTCCGTGTCCTGGAGTAGGCTGATATCCTCGACGGGATTGCCATCGACCAGGATCAGATCGGCCAGATAGCCCTCTTTGATCATTCCGAGCTGGTCACCGAAACACTCACCACCGGACTTGGTCGCCATCATGAGCGTTTCGGCTGGGCTGAATCCCATCAGATTCACAAAGTGTTCGAGGTCCCGAGCATCCTTACCGATCCGGTTCCAGGCAAAGCCATAGTCACCAAACGGCAAGACGCGCACCCCGCGTCTGTGGAGTTCTTGCGTGGTGTGGATGGCGCTTTCCAGTTCGTGCTCAAAGCCCCACGCTTCGGCCATAGCCCGAGTGACACCGTACTCTTCCATCTGGTTCAGCGTGGCATAACTGAGGCCGATGGCTGGATTGACGAAGTACTTGTCCTTGTTGGCTTCGAGTAAGTCGAGCGCTTCTTCGTCGCAAAAATTCGCGTGGTAGATGAGTGTGATGCCGTGCCGGATGCACATCTTGACAGATTCAGCCGTACGCGCATGCGCGACCACGCGCCGGTTGTGCGCGTGCGCCAGACTACAGCATGCCGCCACTTCGTCCTCCTGCATCACTGTCATTTGCGCGGTACCGGTTCGCACGAAGTTGTCCCCCGAAATCATGAGTTTAATAACGTCGACGCCCTCACGGATCATCAGCCGGGTGTATTTCCGGATCTCTTCGGGGCCGTCGAGGACCTCCGCGAAACCTTCATGGTACATATGCAGCTGCCTCAAGTCGCCCAGCCCGCCGGTCACGGTGAGTTCTGGCGTGGCAGCTTGCATGCGTGGTCCCGGGATCTTGCCGGCATTAATCTCATTACGGATAACAATATCGAGTCTCGCCTTGGCAGAGGAGCCGTTCACCAGAGCGGTGAAACCGTGATCGAGCATGGTCTTCACGTTATGCATGGTGATGAGCACATGCTCCTCCACGGGGATTTCGCCGGTCTCGTAGAGGTCTGCTCCCATGTTGGGATAGGTCGGGTGCCCGTGACAGTTGACCAGGCCCGGCATCAGTGTGGCGCCGTCACCGTTGACGACTGCGGCACCGTCCCGAGCCACGGTGTGAGTACCGGCAGCGATAGTCTTGATACGCGTATCCTGGACGAGGACCTCGCCCAAGTACGGCGCACTCCCACTTCCGTCGAGAATCATCACGTTGGTGAATACAGTATCCGACATGGGCCTGCCCTCCTTCATGGTCGACAACGGTCGCCTTGGGCCACCAGACCAACTATCAACTCTGCGCCATTATGCCATGGATGCGTGCGTTCCAGAAGATGAAGGATTGAAGATTTTTACTTTACCCGCGAATGGCTTCTTCTCGCCGGCCGGCTTGACAAACCCTTTCCAATGGCAGGACAATCCAGGCTACCAAGACTCAAAGGAGGTCAGCATGCTCGGAGCTGTCGCACATGTCGGAATCACGGTCCCGGATATGGAGAAAGCCATTGCCTTCTACCGGGATGTATTGGGGCTGACGGTGATTGGTGATTATAGCATCGAGGGGGAAGAGATCAGCGATCTGGTCCAAGAGCCCGGCACAAAAGTGCGCTCGGTATTCCTGCGTAACGAAGACGACCGCCATAGCGCCCCGGTTGAGCTGCTCCACTTCAGCGAATCGGCTGAGCAGGGCGGCCAGCCGTATGCGGGTGTCACCCACAACGGGATTACCGAGATTGCCTTTTGGGTGAAAGACATTGAAAAGACCTATGAAGCGCTGCGGAATCAAGGCGTGGAGTTTTACTCGCGGCCCCATACGTTTACCCTCGACGACTATGGCACGGCAAAGGCGGTGTATTGCAAGGATCCGTTTGGCACGACCCTCGAACTGATGCAGATGGTCAGGGAGGAGTAGCAGGAAGTCGGATGAGAGGTCCCTGAACTGACTCCCTGGCGCGACTCAAGTGATTTTCACCTGGGTTCACCACGCTTTTCCCCGCACCCCCAGTCGTTCCGCTCCTGTTTCCTCCTCCCACGGGGAGATGGTTCTTCCGGATTGCCTCTCTCCACCACCCTTAAAGTAAGCGTACGGAGGAACACGATGAACCACCGGCAAATCGTCGAGGCAAAGCTTTTAGAAGTGGGGATCACACTCGGCAACGATGACCTTGAGCAGCTCACTACGGCCTATGCCGCGTTGCTCGAATGGGAATCTGTCGTGCAGGGCATGGTGCGGCCGGAGACAGAACCCGCCTTGGTCTTTAAGGCAGCAGGGGAGGACTGAACAATGACACGCGCAAGCTCCGCATTCGCTTATATGTCGCTCGCAGAGGCCGCTGACCTTATCAAAAACGGTGAACTGTCTCCAGTTGAACTGACCCAGGCCATGGTGGAACGTATTGCCGCGCTCGACTCGCAGGTTCACGCCTACGTCACAGTCTTTGCCGAAGAGGCGCTGGCTGCCGCTCGGGAGGCAGAAGAGCAAATCCGGGCCGGGGACTATCGGGGCCCGTTGCACGGCATTCCTCTGGCCGTCAAAGACATCTATGAAGCAGGCCGGACGACCGGAGGCTCAAAGTTACGCAGAGATTATACGGCTGAGCAGGACTGCACTTCCGTTGCGAAACTCAAGCAGGCCGGTGGGCTGCTGCTCGGAAAGTTGGCAACCTACGAGTTTGCCGCAGGAACGCCAACCCTGGCTTCGCATTTCCAGCCGGCCCGGAACCCCTGGAACCTTGAGATTGACCCAGGCGGATCGAGCAGCGGTTCGGGAGCGGCCCTGGCCGCCGGAATGATTTTCGGTGCCATGGGGAGTGATACGGGTGGCTCCATCCGCTGGCCGGCTTTCTGCTGTGGTATTGTCGGGATGAAGGCCACGTACGGCCGGGTGAGTCGCACGGGCGTTTTCCCCCTGTCATGGAATCTCGACCACACGGGGCCCATGACTCGAACCGTTCAGGATAGTGCGCTCATGCTCCAGGCTTGCGCTGGTTACGACCCCCTCGATCCGGCGTCCGCTAAGGTGCCCGTTCCCGATTTTAGTGAGAAGTTGGGCCGCGATATCAAAGGTCTGCGTCTCGGCATTCCGCGCACGCTCTTCCAGGACAACTGCGGGAAGGAGATTCTCGCCGCATTTAATACCGCCGTGACACAAATGGAAACGCTTGGGGCTGAGATCGTCGACGTGGAATCCATCACACTGGGCGAACTCCAAGCAACATTCTGGCCGCTCCTCTGTGCCGATGCTGCCGCGTATCATCTGGCAGACATGCAGACTCAGGCCGAGGACTACAACCAAGACCTGCGTCTCATCCTTGCGCTGGGCAATCTCGTGCGAGGAACGACCTATCTACAATGTCAGAGAGTCCGAGAGCAAATCCGTACCCAGCTGCTGCAACAATTGGAGACCGTTGACCTGTTCATGCTCCCCACTACCGGGGTGATGCCCGCACCGATCCGGTCGGAGTCGCCCGGCCTGTATCTGATGGCCGAAGACTTTGCGATTTACACGCCATTGTTCAACCTGACAGGTTTCCCCGCGCTTGCGCTCCCCTGCGGCTTCAGTAGTGACGGACTGCCCATTGGCTTTCAACTGGCAGGTCGGCCGTTTGATGAGGCGACGGTTTTTCAGGTTGGGCATAGCTACGAACAGTCAACACCGTGGCACAGCCGTCATCCGTCGCTCTGAACGCATACCGGATGCACCCCTGTGAGCAGAGTCGCACATTGCCCTAGCGCAAATCACGTGCCGTGGAGCAGGTCTCTCTTCTCCTTGAGGAGTGCGGGCTTCCAGCCCGCAAGCGGCCAAGATGGCCGCTCTCCCAGGCGGGGAGCCACACCCCTCCCCGACCGCTTAGGGCAGGCCCGTATCCTTCCCGACGAGCGCGGACTGGCACGGCTACAACGTATCGTAAACCGCCCTAGCCGGTGGCCACGCAGTAGACCTGATCGGCATCAGCCGGCAGCGCATGCGCGCTCCAGGTCGCCCCGGCGTTGGCGCTGGTGAACACCTGGCCCTTTTTGCTGGCACAGACCATGCGGTCGGTGTGGCGCTGGTCGATGGACATGGCGAAGAGGGTGCTGTTGACCTCGTGGCCAATATCCACCCGCTCCCAGCTCAGGCCGCCGTCCTCGCTGTGGAACAGGCCACCGACGTTGCTCTCGAAATCGCCCCCGCCGGACAGCCACAGCTTGGTGGGCATACCTGGCACCTCACGCAGGCAGCGGCAATAAGTAGTGCCCTTTTCGTTCAGCGGCTCGATGGGTACGCGCTGCCAGTGGTCGCCCCGGTCGGTGCTGCGAAACATGCCGACGCGACAGATGGCCGTGACCGTCCCCGGAGTCAGACGGCTGGCCAGCACACCGTGCATGTCCACGGTATCGTCGGTGAGGTATTGGCCGTGGCTGAGGTTCTCCCAGTGTTCCCCCCCGTCCAAAGACCGGAGCAGTCCGCCGACCTCCAGGGAGGCGTACAGCTCGTCCTGGTCGGCAATGCTACCGGACATCATCAGCACCCGCTTGGCCGGTATGCCCTGAGGGGGCATGGTCACATCGGGGAAGCGGACGCTCACCGGGAGCTGATGCCAGCGCTCTCCGGCGTCGTCGCTGCGGTATATCTCCGCGGACTCGTAGCCGGCAAACATGACCTGCGGGTCGGCCGGATGAAATAGTAACGACCACATGGGCAGACCGTGGTCGGGGATCACCACCTTCTCCCAGTGGTCGCCGTGATCATCGCTGCGGTACGGGCCGTCCTGAGTGGCAACGTAGACCACCTCGGGCCGGTGGGGATGGATGGTGATGGCGCGGACCTCGGGCGCGTCCGGCAGCCCTTTTGTGAGCGGCTCCCAGTCCCCCTGCCCGAACACACTCCGATACAGACCGCTTTTGATGACCAGCTTGATGCCCATATGCTTTTCCACCCATTCGATGCCTGGGCTGGTGTCACCGGCCAGACCGGCGAAAACGTAGGATGTACTGTTGTTCATGGCCTCTTCCTCCTTATTTGAGCGGCGGTACTATCTCACTCGGGTCGAGCCCGAGTTCCAGGGTGCCGACGCTGGACAGACAATAATCGCTGGGTGGAAACTGGACCGGCCCAACGGCGCCGTCCCGGAACAGCCGCTCAAGTGGGACGGTCTTGAAGATCGCATGGGCACCGCCCAGCGTGAGCGCCGTCCGCGTGATCCGCGCCCCGGCCTCGCCGACCAGATACTTGGCGCGGAACAGCGCCGCCACGGTTTCCCGGGTCGGTCCCTGGGTATCACTGAGCCAGGCCGAATGGTAGGTCAGCAGCCGGGCGGCCTCCAGGTCTACGCTCATATCGGCCACCCGCCGGCGCACGTCCGGATGATAGGCCATCGGCTGGGTATAGCCCCGCGGGACCCTTTCCTGCACCAGCTCACACACGGTGTTATAGGCCGCCGCGGCCACACCCAGATACACCGCCGTATAGGAGGCCCACAGCCAGTTCGCCCCGCTACGGATGAACGGCAGAATGTCGTCGGTCTGGTAGAGTACGGCGTCCTGAGACACGAAACAGTCTTCGAGAATCAGGGAGTCACTGCGCGTCGCCCGCATGCCGAGCGTATCCCATACCTCGTCGACGCGCCGGCCCGGCGCCCGGCGGGGCACCATCAGCAGGAGAGCGGCCCCCGGCTTATCGATCTCCTCGGGATGCGCCAGCACGGCACAGAAGTCAGCCGCCTCCAACATGGAAGCAAACGCTTTTCTGCCCGTAATCTGATACCCGCCTGCAACCTGCCGGGCGCGCGTGGCCGGCTGGTAGGTGGCCAGCAGTCCGGACGTCCTCGGCTCGGAGAAGTTCCCGGCAATCAGCCTTTGCTCTTTGACGACCAGGTCGGCCAGGCGCTGCTTGGTGGTCGGGGGGACGATTGGACTCTCGAACAGGGGGCCGATGATCGAGAGGTGCATATTGAACGAGAGGGCCGTGGCTGGACAGCCCTGGGCGAGTTCCTCGGCCGCCAGGGAGTAGTCGAGCAGCCCGACGCCCTCCCCTCCCATCTCGGTGGGAACATTGAGGCGGTAGAATCCCTCCCGGCGCAGGGCCGCGTAGTTTTCCAGCGGATGGCTGGCTTCCTGATCATGCGTGGCGGCGCGGGTGGCGAAGTCTGCTGCCAGCCGCCGGCTTCGCTCCTGGAGGCGTGTCCCTGCTTCGCTGATCTGAAAGTTCATGAACGCCCTCCTTATGTTCAGCTCCGAGGTCAGGCTGTTCGGAATCAGGGAAGAACCCTACATCATAGGGATTTATCTCCCCACCGGAGCCTACCTGTCAACCCAACGGCTCCCGAAAATTATTCAGCCGCAAAGCGCCCCCTACGGCGCGGCGTCCATTGTATTCCCGACCGAGATAGAGCAGGATAGTGTCATATTCAAGGACAACACAGCGACGAGGGATACGATGCAAGACCGTGTACACACCCACGCCAATGGTAAACGCTGGACGCTCGACCACCCAGAGCTGGGAACCGGGACTCTCCCAATCACGCCCTATCTTTCCGCAGAATATTTTGAGCAGGAGCGCCAGAAAATTTTTACCCGCACCTGGATATCTACGGGCAAGAAAGTCGAAGAAATTCCGCAGCCGGGCGACTATCTGGTGCTGGATATTGCGGTCGGCAAAACCTCGGTCCTCCTCGTTCGGGGCAAAGACGGCCGGGTGCGCGGGTTTCACAATGTGTGCAAACATCGCGGTAATCGCCTGGCCTGGAAGGACCGTGGTGCGTGTGGGACCGGATTGATGTGCCGCTTCCACGGCTGGACCTATGCCGCGGACGGCCGCCTGATCGGGGTACCGGAAGAAGATATGTTCTTTGACTTTGACAAACGGGACTACGGGCTGAGTCCGGTCGCCACGGATGTCTGGGAAGGCTTTATCTTTATCAATCTCGATCCCGACCCACCGGAAACGCTGCACCAGTATCTGGGCGAGGTGGTTGACCTGCTGCGCGGCTATGCGTTTGACCGCCTGCCGCTGAGTTGGTCGTATACAGCCGAGCAAAAGTGCAACTGGCGGATTCTGCGCGACTCGCAACTCGAATTCTATCATGGCAAAGCGCTGCATCAGCAGTTCGCCGGCAAGGTGATGATCAACAAGCAGCAGCCGTCCTGCCACGTCCTCGACGCCAAACTCTTTCGCCGTCATAGCATGATGTCGTTTTACGGCGACCGCCGGAATACCCAACGCACACCCATGGAGCTGTTGATGGCCCAATTCGGGGCCAGCTTCAAAACCTTTCCCGGTATGCGGGATATGGACCGCTGGCCCCTGGGGGTAAATCCCACGCGCAGCAGACAGTGGTTCTTTGATATTTATTATATCTTTCCCAATTTTCATCTGGTGATTCTGAGCCCCTTTCTGTTTGTCGCCCATACCATGTTGCCGGAGACGGTGAACCGCTCGACCTGGAACGCGCGGGGCTATTTCCCGCAGCCCACGACCGCTGCGGAGTCGGTGACGCGCGAATATAATAAATGCCTGGCGCGGGACGTGTGGCTGGAAGACGGCAGCACCCTGGAGAACACCCAGCGCGGGATCGAGTCGGGCGTTCTGAGCCAATATCCGGTCCAGGACCAGGAATTGCTGATCCGCCACGCCCATAAGGTGGCGGAAGAACTGCTGGCCAACGACGGACAAGCGGGGTGAGGCATGGCCGATACGCGCCTGCCCGAGCCGTTCGCCGATCTTGAGCCGCTGGCCGCGGTCTGGGCGCTGGCGACCGAAACCGAGCGCAACCAGCAGCGCCTCAGCAGCACCATGGCGCAGATTCAAGCCTTCTACGACACCCTGCTGCCCCGCATGGAGGCCGTCCTCACCTATCTGAGTACATTCCCGCCAGAGCCGCCAGCCGCGCTGCCCCAAGAGGCCCGACGGCTCTTATACCTGGCCCTGGCTATGGCCGAAATCACAACCGCCGTGGAACTCCATCAGCAGCCCAGCGTGCCGGCCGGCTTCGATCCGCAGCGCTTTATCCCCGACCACGAGCGAACGAAACGATAACTCAGCTCAGGGCTGCATTCACTTCCTCGGCCAGTTCAACCAGAGCAGGTGGGCTGACGATGGTTCCGTCTTTGACGATTTGCTGGTCAGCGATTGCTATCGATTGCAACGACATAACCGCATCGGGATGGTTTTCCCCGCCGCCCGGCATCCACGGCGGCAGACCCAGGCCGATGGCGTTATAACCGGTGATGCGCTGATCTTCGATGAACGATTTCCCGGTAAAGCGAGCCCCTGGGTGGAGACCACAAGAAAAGTGGACCACATAGCCGAATTCTCCACCCCCGGCCCGGCGCAGGGCACGCTCCATCACCCGCCGCTCCGGCCCGCCGCCGGTCACCGCCTGAATCTTGCCGTCCAGGGCGAGGCTGAGAGGGTCGGCCATGGTCGTATAATACTCGTGGAAGACGGTCTCACATTTAATCACGCCGCGAACCGACTCCAGCTCTGGAATCAAGACCACCGTGCCCGGCACAAAATACCCGCCCGGCTCTTCGGCTTTGGCCAGCGCAAATCCATCCGGCTTGGCCAGGGTAAAGGTGACATCCGTGCCCAGGCGGTTGGTAATGTGGCACTCCTTGCCGCTCGCCTCGCCAACGAGCGCGCCAAAGGCGTTTGAGAGGGCAAAGAGTTGGTCGAGCCGGCCCTTGCCCAGCAGGCGCGCTAAACCGCCGGCCCCAATATCGGCGCCCAGGAAATAGCGGGTGCGCTGATTTTGCATGGCCGAGTCAAAAGCTTTGGAGCCGGCCAGATAGGGAAAGCACAGATCAATCCAGACATCACATTCCCGGACTGCCGCCTTGAAATGATCGGGCAGGTGTGGATCCGCCAACGCGCCCTGATACGGCAACCGTGGCGCGAGTATGATCGTCGCGACCTTTGCCCCTATACTGCAGTAGGCGTTCTGGACCGCCTCCACCGCGGGCATGTCCGTACTCGTATCGGCCGAGATCAGGACGCTCTCACCTGCTGTGACACACATCATATCCGTCGCCAGCACCTGGGCGGCGTTGGCTAACTCCGGAGTAATTCCGTTGTTCATCATGACGCTTACCTCTTAATCGACCGATCCGTTCTCAAAACCGACCCGCTTCATATTGTACGCAATCATATTATGCACGGCTGCTTCATATCTGGAGAACGGCCCGGGCCGGTAGGCTTGTGATTTGAAGCCCCGCTGTAAGGACTGGACCATACTGACATCCTCCCCCAGTACCGTATGTATGAACTCCTCATAGACCTGTACTTTTTCCTGAAAATCCTGTTGGGCAAAATGCTCTGCGGGAAACAGCAGGTACACTATGCCCTGGCTTTTCTCGGGTCCGTCCATGGGCCACGAGGTAATGAAGCTGAAGAAATCGAAACGGGGAAAGAAGGCCATATTGGGACGAATGTGGCTGGAATATCCACCGCTCTGTAATTCCGTAGGCAGCCAGGGCATCGGACCAAACAGGGACTTGCCATCGGGCGTGAGAGTGCCACCCTTAAAGCGTCCGTGATAGCCGCCTTCGGTAAGCCTAAACTTGTAGGTTTCGAGCGGTTGATGCGGTCCAAACGTCGCGGCGTGCAGGACCGCAATATGATAGATATCAACCAGGTTTTCGCACATCAGCTTCCAGTTGCAGTCGAGCGTGAAGCTGAACTTGGCGGCCAGCCGGAGTTTCTCGCACTGATAGGCTCCGTAGACCTGAGGGGCATCGCCCAGAAACGAAGCCAAGCTTTCACACCCGGCATCGAAATTTATGAACAGATACCCGTCCCAGGTATCCAGTTTGACCGTCGGCAGGCGGCAGGCGGTCGGCTGGAACCCTTCCACATCCTCGACGTACGGGGCATTCAGAAGTGTGCCGGTGAGGTCATAGGTCCAGCCGTGATACGGGCAACTGAAGGATTGTCGGTTGCCACTCCCGCTGGCAACCTCGGTCCCCCGATGGGCGCAGACATTCGAGAAGGCGTTGAGCTGTCCGGTTCGATCCCGGCACACAACGACCGGCTCATCAATGACCCGGAGCGCGAGGTAATCGCCCGGCTTCTCCAATTCTTCGAGCCGGCCCACACACAGCCAGTCCTTTAAGAAGATCTGCCGCTTTTCTCGCTCGAAGACTTCGGGAGAGGTATAGATGTGGCCGGGCAGGTGCCGGGCTTGCGGTCGCGGCGGTAGCGTATACTCGTGTTGCCGTGCCTGCTGTGTGTTGCCCATGATCTATCCTCTCGATGAACGGCAGCGAATAGCTACGCGCTCTTTTGAAAATGGGGCATGACCTCTTTGGCAAAGAGACGCATGGCCCGGACCGTTTTCGCATGCTCTACACCGGGGAATTGCATCCAACACAGCAGATAGTCCATGCCTAATTCCTGCTGGTATTTCTCAATCTCCCGAATACAATGATCCGGATCACCGATAATGAAACGCTCCCGGTGGGTGTCAAAAGTCACGGTTGCCGGATCCTTGACCAACTCGCCCTTATCGTCTTTGAGCGGTCGGACGTTGGCCCACTTGCCGTACATCCCGGCATGCAGATACATGATGCCCTCCCGGGCCTCCTCCTCGGCTTGGGCCGTGGTCTCGGCAACATAGACCTCGCGAATGACCGGCGTGGCGCTGGCCGTCTTATTGAACCGCTGGAGCTGCTGCCGGTACATACGATAGTGCTCTTTCAACTCGTTGATATGATGCCGGGGGGAAGCCACCAAGGCCGATCCCCACTGGGCTGCCCGGCGCACCCCGCCACGGGTTGAGGCACCGATCCAGATCGGCGGGTGCGGCTGTTGGACGGGCTTGGGGGTAATGGACAGGTCTTCCACCTGGTAGTACTGGCCCGAAAACGAGAAGCGCTCCGTTGTCCAGCCCCGAATCATCAGATCGAGCTGTTCTTCCATGCGTGGCTCACGACCCGAACGCTGTTCTTCATACGCGGCGAACTCCTCGGGCCGATAGCCGGTCGCGACGCCGAGGATGAAACGACCCGCAGCGATGTTATCGAGCACCGCCACGTCCTCGGCGGCCTGCACCGGCCGATGGAGCGGCAAGAGATACATACTCGTCCCAATGATGAGCTTTGATGTCCGCGCGGCCATGGCCGCCGCCGTTACCAAAAGCGATGGGCAGATACCGTCTTCCAGAAAGTGGTGCTCGACCAGCCAGGCCGATTCAAACCCGATCTCTTCGGCAATGACAATCTGGTCCAGCATCTCGCGATAGAGTTGCTCATGGGTCTGGCCGGAGCCTGGCCGGAGCTGCATAGAGAACGGACCGATCCCGAATCGCATCATACCCTGCCCTCCTTTGGTAAAGTCGTTAAAATTATTCTCCTCTGAAAAAAGACTGTCAACGTTTGGAGCGGCCAAAGTTCAATTCATCCCTGGTCAGGCCGTTCTTGCATGGCTGGCGGGCCGTAGCCGGCCATTAACTCATCGACGATGGAATGGAACTCGTCCCACGGGGTCTCCCGATACGCGTGGCCGCGCACGATGAATGAGGCCCCGGCATAGAACTTCTCATACTGCTGGTGTCGGCCCGCGAACTCGGAGCCAACCATATCCCAGGCCAGCTTAAACAGCTTCATGCGCGACACCGCGTCTGCCTGTGGAGTCTGAAAGTAGGCTGCAAAATGCTCGGCGAGTTTTTCGTCATCCATGACCGAGATGTCCGCCGGCATCTGAAACACGCCCCCACCGCACAGATCGCGCAGTTGGTCGATGAACTGAGTATAGTTTTGAGTGCACCAGTTGAGAGCCGCGTACATCATCCGCCGGTTAAAACACACATAGCCGTCCGGCCAGCTCTCATAGGCGTTGATCTGGCCGTGCACCATGCCGGCAATGACACCCTCGACCGAGGACATTTTCCCGAGCGTCTCTCGCACGGCCGGAATCTGGGCCGCGCCGGTTGTGTGGGCAATCTTGCTACACAGGCCGAGCAGCAGGCGCATCTTCGACCAGTACCGCACGTTGGACTGGTGATTGCCAAAGCAGTGGCTCGGGGTCTTGAGATAGATGTCGCGCGATAGGACCGCGTCGTTATGAACAAAAACTTTCTCCCAGGGCACCTTCACCTGGTCGCACATGACCATGCTATCGGTTTCGTCATACCGATAGGCCAGTGGTGAATCAAACTCCGAGCGGCAGGCAGCTTCCATGGATTTACGTGCCCACAGGCTCAGCCCCGGAGCATTGCACGGCACGGCGCATGTAATCGCCTCTTTTTTCTGGTCAGGCGAAAGAGGAATGACATTGCCGATCCAGATGTCATTGGCGAACACCGCACCCGTCGCCAGCATCTTCATACCAGAAATCATGACGCCGTCGTCTTCCTCACGGACGACGCGGAGCGTTGGCACGGGCAGATTCTGGCGCTGGTAGAACTCCGGATCACGTGCGGCTTGGGGAGGCAACACGGCATAGACGGTGTAGATATCGTTGTCGCGCGCGTAGTAATAATAGGCGAGCAGATTGTCCGGATTGCCGCATGGCGGATTGAGTTCATCCGGCTTCATGGCCATGCCGGTCACAAAGCTGGCCACGTGGTCGGGCGAACGCCCGAACATGCCGTATGTCAAGTCCGCGATTTTTCGGTGCCCTACCATACGCCGTTGCAGGTCGTCACGCGACTTGGCCCGCAAATAGTAAATCGAGTGGCGGGCACCATCCTCTTCGTAGCTCAGCGCATCGCGATTGGCCGAGTCAGCCTTCATGTCGTAGATCGCCGCCACCGTGCGGGCGGCGTTGCGGAACGCTGGGTGGGTCGTGACATCCTCGACCCGCTCACTGCCAATATAGACCACCCGTCCGTCCCGCAAGGACTCCAAATGCTCCTGGCCGGTCTTCAGCATGGACGTCTCCTTTACGTCGGCTCAGTATGAGCCGTGCATAGCACGCTTTGCGGGCGAAATCGCGTTCGAGACCCATGGGAGAGAAACCCTCCTTGCTCAGGTCCGAACATCAGCAGAGATGAGACGGATAGAGACTCTCCCGAAATCAATTGAATATTCGGTGATGGTATGTGAGCTAAGAGGGGAGTCTTACTTGACTTTTACCGCCAACTGACCCAGTTTCTCTCCAATAGTTGCCGTTGTCCGGATGAGTCCGCCACTGCTTAAGAGCGCACGCATGGGTGTGCGCAAAAGGAACGTCAGATGTACGAAATGTTATCCGGCCTTCGCGTGGTCGAAATGGGCCATATTGCCCTTGGTCCCCTCGCTTCCCAGATGTTAGGTGATTATGGCGCGGAAGTCATCAAAATCGAGCCGCCAAGCGGCGATGTGTACCGTGCTCTCGGAATAAGCCGCAACCAGGGCATGAGCGCCCAATGGATGGCGTGCAATCGCAACAAACGCAGCGTGGCTATCGACCTCAAGCGGGAGGAAGGTCGGAAACTGCTGCGTGACTTACTGAAGACGGCGGACGCGTTCCTACACAACATGCGTCCACCCGCTATTCGCCGCTTAGGCTTCGACTACGCGGCGGTGCGCAAAATCAATCCCGACATCGTCTACTGCTTCTCCGGCGGCTTCGGACAGAATGGTCCGTATAAGGATTACCCGGCGTTCGACGATATCATCCAAGCGTACTCGGGCATCGCTGCTGTCAATAGCCTGCAAACAGGACAACCTGAACTGGTCCCCATGGTGGTGTGCGACACCATAGCTGGGCAGGCGCTCGGGCAAGCCCTGCTCGCAGGGCTCCTCAGCCGTCAACTACACGGCGAAGGCGTCTGCATCGAAGTGCCGATGTACGAGTTGGTGGTGAGTGCACTCATGAATCAACACCTGAACGGCGAAGGCTTCGTTCCCGCGGAAGGGCCACTTGGTTACCAACGCGTGCTGAATCCATCAAGACGCCCGTGTCGAACGAAAGACGGCTTCATGGTGCATGGCGTCTATAAGGTCGAGAACTGGCGCAAGTTGTGCGAGTCGGTGGCCCGTCACGATCTGCTCGATAGTGGCATGCTAGACGACCAACACACCGTCGCGGCCAACATCGCAACCCTGTACAAAATCATGCTCGAAGAGATCATGCCGCAACGCACAAATACCGAATGGATCACTCTCTTCAATGCATTGGACATTCCGTACGCTGAAGTCCAGCAGCTGGACACGTTAATGCACGACGAGCACCTGCGTGCCGTTGGATTGTTCGAAGAATATGAGCATCCGACAGAGGGGGTCGTGCGGCAGATTCGCCAACCGATCAATGTGACTGGACGCGACCGCCGCGGCGACCGGCCACCGCCGAAGGTCGGCCAGGACACTGCAGCCGTCTTGAACGAGCTGTACGGCGATGAGGACCATGTGCGCCGGCTCATCGGTGACGGCATTGTCGTCGCCAAGTAAACCCATGCGAAGGAATCGAAAGTGGCGCAATTCATCTCGAACAAACGGTGCCCTGACCATATTCGTCCCAACGCGTCGGGTGACAGGCATACCAATCTGTACGCGTAACCGTTGCCTAGGAGTAAACGCCTATGCCTTCTGACGATAAAAACGTCGAGTTTGACGCGGCCGCCATCGCACCGGTGCGTTACGGCACGCCGGAAATGGAAGCCCTGTTAGCCGCCATTGGGAAGAGTGCGGCGGCAAGTAAGACGGCCGGAAAGAACCCCTTTCCCGCGATCGATCTGGTACGCGATTCGCGCCTTGGCGCGCTTAGAGTCCCGGTCGACGAAGGTGGCGGCGGTTGTACGGTACGAGAGTATTTCGCCATGTTAATGGATCTCGCGGCCGCGGATTCCGATGTTGCCCAGATCTTGCGCGTGCATTTCTGGTTTACCGAAGAGCGTCTCCGCACACCAGACGAAACCGTACGGCAACGGTGGTTGTCACGCATTGTGGCCGGCGAGATATTCGGCAACGCCTTTACCGAGATTGGCACCAAAGAAAAAGCCGGCAGCTTTGCGATGCAGACTCGCCTTGAGCCGGTGGACGATGGCTACAGACTGAACGGCACCAAATACTTTTGTACCGGCAGCTTATTTTCTGATTGGGTCCTGGTGGCGGCATCAACACCGGAAGGCAAAATCACCAATGTCGTCGTGCCCTGCGATCGTGAGGGTGTGACGTTCGAAGACGATTGGGACGGCGTCGGCCAACGCTTTACGGGCAGCGGGACTGGCCGCTTCGAAAATGTTGTGGTCGCGGAAGAAGAAGTCTTGCGACAGAAAAAGTCATCGAACACCGCAGTCGACGAAACGCCCTTGCCGACAAACACCTATTTAGGCGGTCAGTTTTTGCAGCTTATCTTGACCGCGATCGTGGTGGGTAATATGCGGAACGTCGTCGCCGACGCGATTCGCCTGGTGCGCACGCGGAAACGGACGTTTACCCACGCGAGTGCCGATACTGCCGCCGCAGACCCGCAATTCCAGGAAATGATCGGGCGCTTGTCGAGCTCGACGCTCGCGGCTGAGGCGACTGTTCTCGCTGCCGCGGAGGCGCAAGGGCTGGCGCTCGATTCCGCCAACCAGGGCCAGATCGATTTCGCACTCGCTCATCGTGCCTCTTTACTCTCGGCGCAAGCCAAAGTGTTTATCGACGAGGTCGCGCCGCGCGCGGCGAGCCTGATGTACGAACTCGGTGGCGCGTCTTCGACTTTGCGGACAACCGGACTCGACGAACACTGGCGCAACATCGTGACTCTTTCGTCGCATAATCCTGCGGCGTTCAAGGCACGTGCGATCGGGGATTATCTGGTCAACGGGACGAAATTGCCGGCGAATTTATATTTTTAGGATCGAGCGCCCATCTCCTAGCCCATATTCTTCACCATTCCGCCGTCGATGTCATACGCCGCCCCCGTGATAAAACTGGCTCGTTCTGAGCACAGAAAGGCGACCAGATCGGCAATCTCTTCAGGTCGGCCAAACCGTCCGAGCGGAATATGGGCGGTGGCAAAGTCGTTCATCATGCCGTCCGGGTCGTCGGGATTCAACGTCTTTGCCAAACCATCCCACAGTGGAGTCCGCGTCGGCCCTGGGCAGACGGCGTTCACCAGGATGTTATCCTTGGCCAGTTCGTCGGCCAAGGTTTTGCTCAGACTGATGATGGCCGCTTTCGTGGTGTTGTAGTCGATCAATCCGGCGTTGGGCTGTTTGCCGAAGATCGACGCAATATTGACAATCCGGCCCCATTTTTGTTTTTGCATCAGGGGAACGGCAAGCCGGGAGCAGCGAATCACGCTGAACAGATTGATATCAAGATTATCTTGCCACTCCTCATCTGACAGACCCAGCCCCTGACTCAGATGGTACCAGCCAGCATTATTGACCAGGATATCAAGCTTGCCGAACTGCTGTACCGTTGTGTCAAAAAGGGTCCGGATGCCGGCAGCTTTACTGACATCAGCCTGGACTGCCAGGGCCTGCGGGCCTAAAGCCTGGGCGGTACGAGTTAATTGCTCCTCACCGCGGGCGCAAATCACGACGTGGGCTCCCTCTTTGACCAGGCGCTGGGCCATGGCCTCGCCCAGGCCGTAGCTCGCTCCAGTAACGACCGCTACGCGATCTTTTAAACCAAGATCCATAATCTCCCTCCTTCCGACTCTATCGCTTATCAATTCAGGGTTGCGATATCAAATCGTGGGATGACTTTACAATACGGTGGGCAGGTACTAGAAGGTGAGTTGCCCTATGGACAGGTGATTCAGAAGGAGGCAACGATGGCGATGGGACTGGACCAGGTACAACCAGCGGCCCCGCTGGATTTTTTAATGATTGATGCCGACCACCATTACTATGAGCCAGATGATTGCTTCACGCGTCATATGGAATCAGCCTATGCCAACCGTGCGGTCAATATCCGCAGAGGCGAGGGCAAGTTTGGGCGGGTGTATATCGGCGATGAACGTATGCGATTTTTTAGCGTCATTCCTGGTGACCACACGGGCGGGCCTGGTGCACTGCAGGAATTTCTCAAGAGCCACTCAGGCGAGGGCGATGGCCTGGTCTCGGGCGAGACTGTCTCGGCGGCAACATTTCCCGAATCAACAGACTACAACGTGCGGTTGCGAAAGATGAATGAACAAGGGGTCGAGGCAGCCCTGATGCTTCCGACGCTGGGTGTCGGCATCGCGCATGAGCTCCGCCACGAGCCGCAAGCGTTGTTCGCCAATTTGCGCGCGTTTAACCGCTGGCTCGAGGAGGACTGGAGCTTTGGGAAGGATGGCCGTCTCTATGGTATTCCCGTCTTGTCACTCGTGGATATTGACCTCGCAGTCGCCGAACTCGAACGGGTCCTCGCCTTAGGCGCGCGAAGTGTGAACTTAACGCCTGGTCCGGTCAATGGGCACTCGCCGGCAGATCCGCTGTATGATCCGTTCTGGGCGCGTTGCCAGGAAGCCGGCATTCCGGTTGTGTTTCATCTGGGCAATGACGGCCTGACCGAAATATACTCTTCACAATGGAGTGAGAACCCCTCCCCTCCGAGCCACCGGCTCAGTCCGTTCCAACGGGTGATCGCTTCGACGGAACGCGCGACAGCTGATACCCTGAGTGCGCTCGTGTTCCACAATCTGTTTGGTCGATTTCCGAGTCTGCAGGTCGTAAGCATTGAGAACGGGGCCACGTGGATTGCGCCCTTACTCAAGGCCATGGACCACGCGGCGCGGTTGTCGGGTCCACGAGATTGGACCTTCGGCCATGCTCCGGACCGACCCAGCGAAATTTTCAAGCGACACATTAAAGTCTCTCCCTTTCCGGAAGAGGATATTCCGGCGCTGGTCGAGGTCCTCGGGCCAGAAAACGTGCTGGCCGGTTCCGACTGGCCGCATCCCGAGGGATGTGCTGAGCCGATTGATTATGTGGAAGGGCTGGAAGGCTTGTCACCTGAGGTGGTGCGTGCGGTGATGCGCGATAACACACAGAAGCTCTTTGGCGTCTAACCCGACCCCACAGGTCTTTACGTATCCCACGGGTCAAACTGTGTTACCAACTGTGGGGCCATTCTCTTCAGGAGGGAACAGCATGGCACACATGGATCAACACTCATACAAGCCAAAAGGGAACAGGGCGGCCGAGCACTATGACGTGGTGGTCATCGGGGCGGGCTTTGGCGGTCTGTATGCCTTACACCATCTACGCGGGATGGGTCTCTCGGTACGCGTCTACGACGGCGCTGCCGGTGTGGGCGGCACGTGGTGGTGGAACCGCTATCCCGGTGCGCGGGTCGATTTTCCGGGCAGCCCCTTCTACTCCTACACGTTCTCAGAAGAACTCGTGCGGGAGTGGGACTGGCCCGAGACCCAGCCCGATCAACCCACGGTGCTGGCCTATTTGGAGCACGTCGCCGACCGGTTCGACCTGCGCCGCGACATCCAGCTCGAAACCTGGATGCGCGACGCCTGCTACGACGAAGAGGCACAGCGCTGGATGCTCGAGACCAGCACCGGCGAGCGCGTCTCGGCCCAGTTTCTGATCTGTGCGGTCGGTACCCTCTCGGCGACGCATATGCCCGACATCCCTGGGCTCGATACCTTTGCCGGCGAGCGTTACCACACCGGCCGCTGGCCACATGAGCCCGTCTCCTTTGCGGGTAAGCGCGTCGGCGTGATCGGGACCGGATCCTCGGGGGTGCAGTCGATTCCCGAGATCGCCCGCGAGGCCGCGTACCTGACGGTGTTTCAGCGTACACCGCAGTACAGCATCCCGGTCCGCAACCGCCCCATGGACCCCGAGGTGGTGCGCCAGGCCCGCGAGAACTGGGCCGCAATCCGAGCGAAGATGAACGCCTCACCCCTGGGCGCGCCGTTCGCCGTCTCCGAGCGCTCGGCCTTCGAAGATACGCCCGAGCAGCGCCAGGCGCTCTACGAAGAACTCTGGCAGAAGGGCGGCTTCCACATCCTCTTTGGCAGCTATGCCGACATCCTGACCAACAAGGAGGCCAACCGCACGCTGGCCGACTTTGTGCGCGGCAAGATCCGTGAGATCGTGCGTGACCCCGCGACCGCCGAGAAGTTGATGCCCGGTTACTACCTGGGCACTAAGCGCCAACTCCTCGACGACGGCTATTACGAAACCTTTAACCGCGACAACGTCGCGCTGGTCGACCTGCGCCAAGACCCGATTCAGGAGATCACGCCCGAAGGCGTGCGTACCGCCAACAGCGAACACCTGCTCGACACGCTCGTGCTGGCGACCGGCTTCGACGCCATCACCGGCGCGCTGGTACGCCTCAACCCGAGGGGGCGCGGCGGCGTCAGCCTTAAGGAGAAGTGGCGGACGCGCTTTGACTCCTACCTCGGCATGACGATAGCCGACTTCCCCAACCTCTTTATGATCCACGGCCCTGGGTCACCCTCGGTGCTCTTCAATATGCCGCTCGGCGCCGAGCTCGAGTCGGCATGGATCGGCGATTGCGTGCGCTACCTGCGTAAGCACGGTCTGGGCGCCATCGAGCCGACCCCCGACGCCGAGCAGCGCTGGGACCGAGAGGTCGCCGCGATCGCCAACGAGACGCTCTACCCCCTCACCGACTCGTGGTACACAGGGGCCAACATCCCGGGCAAGCACCGCCAGTTCTGCGTGTACCTGGGCGGTCCCGACTACTTCCGGCGCCTCGCCGAGGTCGCCGCCCAAGGCTACGAGGGCTTCGTGTTCGAGCAGGAGTACGGTCAACTGACCGAGGAGCTTGCCAGCTAACGGTTGCGTATGCCGTAACCGGGGCGGGCGTTCTCGTACCGCAGGTCAGAGGGTCGTCCATTTTCGTTCTCCGCCCTGATAACCCGACAGCCCCTCGCCGGTATTTATCGCTGGGCCCACGTCCAGTACATTATGCGGGGCACAATGTAATCCCCGCCCCTCAAAAACTGTCGGGTAATATTGGAAGGAGAGACTGGTGTACGATCCCAAGTTTGGATTACTTCTACCTGCGGACGACTTTGCCACTGCCAAGCAGACAGCCTTGCAGGCAGAAAGCGACGGCTTTTACTCAGTATCGATGATCGATCACTTCTTTACTCCGCTCGGAGAACCTCAAACACCCATGTTTGAGTGCTATACGACGCTGACGGCTATTGCCGCGGTGACCGAGCGTATCCGCCTCACGCCATGCGTGACGTCCGTTTCGTTTCGCCCGCCGCCGATGCTGGCCAAAATTGCGTCTACCCTCGACAACATCAGCAACGGCCGTCTGACGCTCGGGTTAGGCGCGGGCTGGAAGCCAGACGAATACCACGCTCATGGCTATCCCTATCTCTCGAATCGGGAGCGATTGGATCAACTCGCGGAGGCCATTCAGGTGGTGAAGGCGATGTGGACCCAGGAAGAACCGCGTTTTCAGGGCAACCATTTCTCGATTCACAACGCATACAACAATCCCCGTCCCGTCCAGAAACCTCATCCGCCGCTAATGATTGGTGGATCGGGCAGCGGTCTCCTCAAGATCGCCGCCGCCGAAGCGGATATTCTGAATATCAATCCGCCGGTCTTTAATGGTAAGGATTATCCGAACGATCCGGCTATGGCCTTGAAATTCGACACGTCCTATCTGAAAAAACGAATTGGTATGCTGCACGGCTATATGGAAGAATGCGGACGCGACCAAAGAAAGATAGAGCTGGGTTCTTTAATGGTACTCCACCTCACCCGAGACCCCGCAGACGCGGCGCTCGCCCAAACCGCGACCTTTCTCGGCTTCCCCGATGCGGACACTGCGCTGCAGTCGCCCCTGACGTTGATGGGTACGCCAGACAGGGTCAAACGGGATATCCACACCCGTATTGAGGAGATGGGTCTCACCTATACAATTGTTATTCCGGTCTCCCCCGAGTCTCATGAACTGTTCGTGAATGAGGTCATGCCCGAGTTTGTGTCGTGAGTCGTGAAGGAGAATGAGATGAAAATATGCGTGGCTCAGACACGACCAATCAGAGGAGACATTCAACGGAATATCGAGCATCACAAAAACTTCATCGCCCTGGCTGGTTCCTATGGTGTCGATGCTATGATTTTCTCGGAACTCTCCTTAACGGGGTACGAACCGACCCTTGCAGAAACATTAGCGACGCATCCGGACGATAAGCGGTTTGACGATTTTCAAACCATCAGCAATACCGAGCGGATCACGATTGGGGTGGGTGTTCCAATAAAAACCAAGACGGGTATCTGCATTAGTCTGGTGTTGTTTCAGCCACACCAGGCACGACAAACCTATTCCAAACAGTATCTACACCCCGATGAAGACAGATTTTTTGTCAAAGGACACGGTTTTCCGAGTGTACACGTGAACCAGACCAACCTAGCGCTTGCGATTTGTTATGAATTATCAGTGCTCGAACATGCGGAGCGGGCGGTGAAGAGTGGCGCAGATATTTATATTGCCAGTGTGGCTAAATTTATGGATGGAGTGGCCAAAGCCATCAACAGACTAGGGGATATCGCCAGGATCTATGCCATGCCCGTCTTCATGGCCAACTGCATCGGCCCTGCAGATGGGGATGAATGTGCGGGGAAGACGTCTATTTGGAATGAGAAAGGCGTCTTGATAGGCCAACTCAACGACACCCATGAAGGAATACTCATTTACGACCCAGACACGCAAGAACTCATTGAAAAAACACTATAAGGCGGACCGTACTTGGAGAAGAACCGTGAGCGACATCAAGCAATCCATACACGATCAATTCGGGCGGGCGGCCGCGCAATACAAGACAAGCCAGGTCCATGCCACGGGCGAGGATTTGGTCCGGATTGCCGAGCTGGTGCAACAGCAGGAACCGCCGTACGCCCTGGATGCGGGCTGTGGGGCGGGCCATACCTCGGTGGCCATCGCTCCGCATAGCCGCCGGGTCGTCGCCCTTGACCTCACTCCGCATATGCTGGAACAGGTCGAGCAGTTGGCCACCGAACGTGGCTTCTCCCATATCGAAACGCGTCAGGGTGATGTCGAACAGATTCCGTTCGTCGATAACAGCTTCGACGTGGTGGTCTCCCGCTATAGCGCCCATCACTGGCCGGATCCCCTGACGGCGCTCCAAGAATGCCATCGCGTGCTGAAGCCCGGCGGGCGATTTATCCTGAGCGATATTGTGTCGCCTGAAGAGCCGGCGTACGACACCTTCTTACAAACGTTCGAACTCCTGCGTGATGCCTCGCACGTCCGGGACCACACGGTTGCCCAGTGGCAGGCCATGTTTGAACGGAGCGGGTTTCAGTCACATGTCGTTTCCACCTGGCGTCTGCCGCTGGACTTCCAGGCCTGGACGGCACGGATGGCGACCCCACCCGAAAGGGTCGCCATGGTACAGCACTTGTATGATAACGCGCCTGAGGAGATCCGAACGGCTTTTGCTATTCAAGACAATTATGATTTTGCCCTGTACGGAACGTTGTTTGAGGCGACCCGTCAGGGTGGCTAGCGGGGGGCAGCCATGGGCACGATAGTCTTACGCGATGGTGTCATTTTCGACGGCCACAGTCCCGAGTTGCTCGACGGGGCGGATGTCCTGATCGAAGACGGCGAAATCAAGGAGGTCTCCGAGCGGCTGCTCAAGACCGCCAGCGCCCAGGAAATCCGTCTGGACGGCCGTTTTCTCATGCCCGGTCTGATCGACGCCCACTTTCACGCCTATGCCGCCCATGTCAATCTCGCCAGCCTGGACGATTGGCCCATGTCGCTTTTGAGCCAACACGCCCGCACGCTACTGGAAGACGCCTTGCAGCGTGGCTTTACCAGCGTACGGGATGCGGCCGGAGCCGATTTTGGACTGGCCGCCGCGGTTGAGCAGGGATTGATCAAAGGGCCCCGTCTGTTTTTCTCGGGCCGGGCCTTGAGCCAAACCGGCGGGCACGGCGATACACGACCGGTCAAACATTTTGAACCGTGCGCCTGCGGATTTCAGGGCCGTCTGTCACAAGTAGCGGACGGGGTGGACGCGGTCCGCCGGGCGGCCCGGGAAGAGCTGCGCAAAGGGGCACATCAGATCAAAATCATGGCCACGGGCGGCCTCTCTTCACCAACCGACCCGGTGTGGATGCTGCAATACTCGGATGAGGAAATCCGCGCCGCGGTCGAGGAGGCGGCCTCGCGGCGCACCTATGTCATGGCCCACGCCTACACCGCGGAAGCCATTGCCCGCGTCGTCAAGCTGGGGGTGCGCTCGATTGAGCACGCCAATCTGATCGACCAGCCAACCGCGGCATTGGTCGCCCAGCACGGAGCCTATGTCGTCCCCACCCTGGTGACGTATGAAACCCTCGGAGAGCTGGGCAAGGAGTTGGGCCTGCCCGAGGGCAATATCGTCAAGCTGAAAGAAATTCAGACCGCGGGGCTGACCTCGCTTGAGCTGTGTCAGACAGCCGGGATTAAGCTGGGGTACGGAACCGATCTGCTGGGGCCCCTACACACCCAGCAGTGCCGAGAGTTCCTGATCCGGCGGGAGGTCCTCAGCCCCATCGACATCCTGCGCTCAGCAACGACGATCAACGCCGAGATTCTGAACCAATCGGGAAAACTTGGAACGGTTGCTCCGGGAGCGTACGCCGACCTGGTTGTGTTTGATGGCAATCCGCTTGAAGACCTCGGTGTCTTACAGCCCGAGGCCGGCGGGCCGCAGCTGGTTATGAAGGCCGGCGCGATCTACAAGAACTCGTTGTGACGAGACGGTTTATCCGCAACTAACGGGAGGCCGTTTGTGCTGAGCGCCCTTCGCCTGGGCTCAGTAAGTAGGTCGGATTAGCGTAGCGTAATCCGACAAGGACGAGCTGTCGGCTTACGCCTGCGGCTAACCCGACCTACAAGGCTGCTGGCGGATCAAGTCCGGCATGACGAGAGCGTACCGGTACGGCTACAACTTATCGTGAAACGCTCTAGCCTTCGACCTGTTCGGCGAGCCGCTGGGCCGTATCAATCAAGGGTTGGGTCAGCGCCGCCACCTCGGGGTCGGCACACATTATAATCCTGTCCGGGTCCGCAGCGAGCGGGTCAACGTCCACATGTCGGTGCGCAATGCGCCACTGTCCGTCCTGTTTCACCAAACGGTCCACGTAGCGCCCCTGGCCAAAGATCTTATACCCCCCTGAGGTCGCCAGCGCGGCCAGGACGCTAACCTGTCCGGTCGCTTCGTTCCCGTTGACCTCATACAGTAAATTACTGGTCATATGCCGACAGCGAATTTCCCGCACGTGCACGCGGGCATATTCGCGCAGTGCAGCGTGGCCGCGGACCACCCAGGTTGCGACCTGAAAACCTCCGTCCGGGGTGAAGCACTGCACCCAGGCTTCAGGCTCCAGATTGTCTATCGCATGGGCGTAGCGAGCACACAGCTCTTGAATGGCCAGCTTCTCGATCCAGGTCTGTTCCATACCGCACCTCTCTTTCTTCCCACTCTCTTTCATGAAGAGAACGCCGGATTCAAGAGTTGTTGCGAGCTAAAGAGGAATGGTGCTAGGAATCGAGCAGAGAGACGCTCTCACATGCTCATCGATCACCCGAGTGGCAATAACGTATTGATCACCTATCTTGGTCCCCATTCTTCACGATGAATCGCTTCGGCATCTCTATGGGCATCAGTCCCCGCGAGCCGCTCGTCAAGGTCGGGGAGGTAGCCAAAGCAATTGAGGAGAGGGGGTTTGAGGCCCTGTGGTTTATCGATTTTCAGCTCGGTCTGAAGGATGTCTATACGGGCATGTCCCTTGCCGCTTTGGCGACCGAAAAGATCGCCATCGGTCCGGCAGTGACGAATGTGATCACCCGGCACCCAACCGTCACGGCCAACGCCATCACCGCGCTGGATGAGCTTTCGGAGGAGCGCGCCCTGTTGGGGCTGGGCGTGGGTTGGTCGGCCGTGCAGGGGGCTGGCCGTAAACCGTCTACAGTGAACGAGGTTCGCGCCGGGATAAGCGCATTCCGCCAGATGTTTACCGGCGAGGAGGTGGCCCTGTACGGGACGCGCGTTCAGCTCGCGACTGCTCGCCGCCAGATCCCGATCTACCTGGCGGCGGCACAGCCGCGCATGCTCCGTTTGTGCGGTGAAACCTGCGACGGGCTCATCCTCATGGGGGCCGCCGAGCCGGACTTTTGTCACTGGCAACTCAACTCTCTGTATGAAGGTTTGGAGAAGGCGGGCCGAAAGCGGAGCGAGCTCACCATCGACCTGTTTGTGACCATGAGCATCAACGAGGATGAAAACCTGGCCCTCAATGATGTCCGTGCCTGGGCCACCAGTCAGGCGGCAACCTTCTCTACCTGGAAACATCTCCCCCCGACCTGGGGGCGCTTTCAGCCGGAGTTCGAACGCGCGACGCAGCACTACCAGTTGGTTGAACACTTGTCCTTACGAGCTGGTCACAAAGAAATCGTGAGTGATGAGTTTGTGCAGTCCGTCGCTATTGCGGGCAATAGGCGCACGTGTATCGATCGGCTGAGCGAGTTGGCCCGGCTTGATATTGACCGGATCACGTTTGCTCTTTTGTCTGGGGGACGGATACGCCGCTTAGACGAGCTGGCAAATCATGTGATGCCCGCTCTTGCCGGGGTCGAGCCGGGCTAGTGCATTTTACGTTAGGCTGTAGCGGTTTCGTTGCGCTCTCGTCATGCCGGACTTGATCCGGCATCCAGAGGCCGGGGGGTGGAGGGCTGGATTCCTGCTTGCGCAGGAATGACGGGTGGCGACACAGAATCGTAAAACGAGCCAGGCGTCAGGTCAGTGGTATAAAATCGTATTCGCCAGCCTGCAAAACCAGGAACACCACCGACTCCTCCCCAGCGTTCGTCACCAGATGGGGACGGCGTGGGACCACTGCGTATGTCTCACCGGGTGCCAGATAGATGTCTTCCTTAGGGTCTCGCATAAATATACGCAGGTGACCTTGAAGAACGTAGAAGGTATCCTGGACAGCGGTGTGGAAGTGCCAGGGGACTTTCTGACTGGAGCTGAGTTGCAGTTCGGCGATCTGAAATCCCGGTCGCTCGGCGTGATAGACCAAACGCTCGACTTCCAAGAGAGCACTTGGATTCTTGATCGGTTCCGTTTTCATTTGCGTGTTCCTCGTTGACTCGATCTCCTGCGTAGATAAACCATGAGAGGTGGGCAGGGCAACGCTGGCTGCAGTATGAAGTTCTGTCCGGCTTTGCAATCCCGTGCGGGCTTGCATTATCCTGTGTCCGGCGATTATTCACTCAGCCCCGCTCTGTCTGAAAAGGGAGAGCAAAAGAAGGAGGTGCGCGTATGAAAAAAGAAGCGATCAATCCCGACAATGTCTGGAAGCCGGAAGACTACTTCAATATCTACCACTCTCCCGGTTTACCCACGGTTCCGCCCGAAAAATCGGGCTGGGAACAAGCCGTCAAAAAGGGTAACTGGCTGTTTATCTCGGGCCAGACGCCGACCACGCCGGATGGAAAAACGGTTGCCACCGATATGCATGCCCAACTCCGACAGGCGTTGCAAAACACCCGGAATATTGTCGAGACCGTGGGCGGCACGATGGATGATATTGTCTCGATCCGCTACTACTTCAAGGCCGGGTATATGGAGGAGGGGCTGGCCGCGCTGCGGGATTTGGGTGGCGAGTATTTTCAGAGCCCCTACCCCTCCACGACCTGCGTCGAAGTCGTGCGGGTGGCCTGGGCCGACCATCATTTGGAGATTGAGGCCATTGCCATGCTCGATGCGTAAGGCGCGTGCCCCCACGTTAGGCGGTAAACGTTGCCTCAACACGGCCGAGCGGACCAAAGTCGCCCAGCACCCGGACACCCGGAGCGATACCAGTCGGCTGAATACACGTTCCCGTCGTCACGATCTGTCCGGCCTTGAGGCCGCCTGCCCAAACCGTGAGGTCATTGGCCAGCCAGGTGAGGGCCATACGCGGGTCGCCAAGCACGTTGGCACCGCGCCCCTCGCCCGCCCGGACCCCGTTCAGGCTGAGCCAGACGGGATGGTTGGCAAGGTCGAGCGTTCGCCAATCAGCGGTAGCTGCGTTTCCCCATACGAACAAGTCCGCGCAAGCACTGTCTGCGATGAGCTGGGCTGGGCCGGCAGTGCTGAAATCCAGGAATCGCGAGTCGGGGACCTCAATGGCCGGATGCAGGCTCGCTATACTGGCCATGACCTCGTCTATCGAGTACTCGTGACCGCGGGGTGGCAGGTCGCGCGCCAGACGGAAGGCAAACTCAAGCTCCACCACACGCATCCCATTCGCGCCGAGCGAGAGCGTTGCCGGGCTCCGGCTGATCTTCCCAGACAGCAGCCTCCCGGCCAGCGGCCCGTCCACCCCAATATGCGCCTGTCCGGCCTGACTGGTGGCGGCAATCTTCCAGCCCGAAACGGACTGTCCAGAACTGCTGGCTAGCTTTGCCTGCACCGCATACCCATCCTCGATAGTCAGCGGCCGACACGTATCGGGTAATCGTTCGAGCTTGCGGCCAGCCTGCCAGGCGTCCCAGAGTAACTGGGCAGCCGCTTGTATTTGTGCTTGGTCCATGCGTTGCATCCATTCTCAATACGGAACGGTTCTCAGATCGTGCCGAGGTGATATCCCTATTGTGCGGCCTTTACTTGCCACTCCTTCGTAATCCGTTCTTCTTCTCCGCCAGGTGTCCAAATCACCAACGCGTGCACCGGGTCCTCGGATTTCACTGTGTGACGCGTCGTCGTGTTGGCTGGGACCAGACAGGCCATACCGGCGGTGAGCGTCTGCACCTTTCCCTCACTCGTTTGTTCCATCTCTCCAGACAGAATATAGAAAGTCTCGGTCGACTGATGGATGTGGTTGGGCACATCCACCCCTGGCGGCACGACCAGGTAGCCAAGCGTGAGCTCGGTCGTCCCCCCGAGGTGTTGATCAATCAAGATGGTCACTTCGGTCTTCGTGACCGGATCGATGTAGGTCGTTGCCTGTTCGGGGCGGACGAACCGCGACACCTCCTCGGCCAGGACTGTTGGCACCATGGACACGAGCCCCGCCAGTATCGCAGCAAGACTCGTCCACCGTGAGAGACACAGAATAGGCATTGTTGAAATCTCCTTTTGACATTCGCTCCCGTTTAGCGGGATAATACCGGCCAGCCAACACCGGAAGTACTCCAGGCCAGCTTAGGACGATCACTCAGGCAACGGCAAGAGCCGTGCAGAACAGGAGGGATTCTCATGGCCGGCAGAGATAGCAGCGATCGCAGCCTGCGTATCGCCTCAATGAAAACCATGCTGGATTATCACTGGATGTTTCTGCGCACCCTCTCGTCTTCGGTCCGGGAGTATTTGGGCGAGGCCGGCCTGGCGGCGCTTGAGCGCGGCTTCCGACGGGCGGGGTATTATCGCGGCCAACGCATGCGCGACCGCCCGGAGACCTTTGCCGAAGGACGCGACGCCCTGTCGCTGATCCGCCACTGGGATATGGGTGAGCATGCCATGGCTGCGGAGACAGGGTCGTTTGCAATCGGCGGTACCGGAGCGCGAGCGACCGTCACCCTTCCCCACGTTCCTGGCGCGGACTACTTCAGCTCCCACATCGGGGGTGACATACTGGAGCCCTATTGGCGCAATACCTTGACGGGTATTGCCGAGGGCTATGATGCGGCCGCCGGGGTCGAGTTCTCTGCCGTGACGTTAGACCTGAACACGCCCTGGCAGCTCACCTGGACCTACCAAGGTGAAGCCGAAGATGTCACCGCCGAGCCACCGGGGGATGTTTTCGCCCAGCCGGCCAAGGCCATCCAACTCACCCGCAGTACCTTTGCCGCGTTTGCCGCGATGCAGATGTATATCGGCTTTGAGTTAGTCGATCGGTTTGACGCCTCGGGCGAGCGTGCGCTGCGCGAGGCCCTGTATCAGTTCGGGGTCGAGCGCGGCCAGGGCATGCGTCAACAGGCGCTGAGCCAGGGGCGGGCGCTGGACTTTCAGTCCTGGTTCGAGGTGCTCCAGGAACGCGACCCGGCCGAATCGGTCTTTGTCTTTCGCGGCGATACCCACATCTCGCCCGGCGTCATGCAGGCCGAGTGCACCTACTGCCCGCTGGCCGAGGTCTGGTCTGAAGAGGGCGAGCGCGGTCTGAAGCTCGGCTATATCTACGATGTCGAAGTCCATAGAGGCTTGGTGGAATCCTACCATCCGGGTGGCAGGATTCGCTGGAATACGGTCAAGACCCGTGGAGACCGGACGTGCAAATTCTATTTCTCCATTCCCGAACTGGTGACACAAGACGACCCTGACTGGGCTCAGCCCCGTCCTCGAAACTAGGAGGATCACGATGTTAGAACTGCTCGATAACCCTGTCCCATGGCCCAACGGCGCGCGCTGTGCGGCATCCATCACATTCGACATGGATACGGACAGTGCTCTGCACCTGTCGCATGCCGACGCCTATAAGCGGGTGGCTGCCCTGTCGTGGTTACGCTACGACGAGGTGGCGGTGCCGCGGATCGTGAAGCTGTTTAACCACTATAATATCAAGGGAACCTTTTTCGTACCGGGCTGGTGCGTTGAGCGCTATCCGGCCACGGTCGAGACGATTGTCGCCAGCGACCACGAACTGGCCTATCACGGCTATCTGCACGAGAACCCCATGGACCAGACCCGCGAGGGCGAGCGCTACTGGTTGGAGCGCAGCATTGAGGCGATCGAGCGCCTCAGCGGCAAACGACCGGCAGGCGGACGGGCGCCGTATTACAACTACTCGCCCCACTCCACCGGGCTGCTGGCCCAGGCCGGCTTTGTGTACGATTCAAGCCTCATGGCCGACAGCCAGCCCTACGTCATGCGGGCGCCCGAGGGCGAGGTCATCGAACTGCCGACCGACTGGGCCATGGACGACTGGCCGCAATACGCGCATAGCCCGGACTTTCGGTATCTGATGCCCACCCGCGCGCCGGACAAAGCCATGGAAATCTTCATGGCGGAGTTCGAGGCGGCCTACGAGTGCGGCGGCCTGTGGGTCACGGTCTGGCATCCGTTTGTGACCGGACGGCTGGCTCGCCTCGCCGAAGTGGCAAAGATGATAGAGGTGATGCAGAACCGGGGTGGCGTGTGGTTTGCCACCATGGAGGAAATCGCCCTACACGTGCGGCGGTGTATCGCTGACGGGAGCTACACACCGCGCGTTGTTTCCATGCCCTATTACGAGGAGCCCATCCCGGAATTGACCGAAGGATTTCCCGCGGGCCTGGAGCTCAGAAAGCCGCGCGGTTAAGCCGGGTGCCGTTTGTGCCAGCCTGTGCTTTGCTCGTAGGCATACGCGAGGTGCAGGACCATCGCTTCCTCAAACGGCCGCCCGACAATTTGGAGCCCGATCGGGAGACCGTCTGGCGTAAATCCACACGGCACTGAAATGGCGGGCAGACCCGTCATATTAAACGGTCGGGTTGCCCGAGCGATATGGGCGGCAACGGGGAATTCCTTGTCGCCTATGGTGACGGTCGGCCGGTTTATCCTGCTGGCCGCCAGGACGGTTGTTGGCGTTACTAGCGCATCGACCCGGCCAAGCAGGCTAAGCATCTCCTGACATAACAGCGACCGGAAGCGTTGGGCCTTGAGATATTGCGCGGCCTGCACACAGGCGCCAAGCAACAACCGGGTACGTACGTCAGCGCCATAGTCCTGGCTGCGAGTCTGTATGGTCCGGGCATGAATCTCATACGCCTCCGCGGCAATAATGGCAGTCGAGCTGGCAATCACATGCTGAATACTAGGGATGGAGACGGCTTCAACTGTCGCCCCTAAGTCAGACAAATGCTGTATGGCAGCCTGTACGCCCTCCCGGACTGCCGACTCAATATCGTCAAAAAAATACTCTTGCGGCACGCCGATGCGAAGCCCACGGATATCCTCCTTCAGAGCTGCCGTATAATCCGGCACCGTTGCCGTGCTGGCGGTCGGGTCGTTGGGGTCAGGGCCTGCGATGGCGTGCAAAAATATGGCAGCATCGGTAACCGTTCTGACCATAGGGCCGACATGATCGCACGAATGGCTGAGCGGATAGACCCCGAACCGACTTACCCGCCCATATGTCGGCTTGAGACCGACGATGCCGCTGAGCGAGGCCGGGATACGGACCGATCCACCCGTATCCGTTCCGAGCGTCCCCAAAGCCAGCCCGGCCGCCATGGCCACCGCCGAGCCACCACTCGACCCACCGGGAAGACGCGTGCGGTCCCAGGGGTTGCGGGGGGTGCCGTAGTGCGGGTTGAGCGAAGTCCCACCCCAGGCGAACTCGTGCATATTGAGTTTCCCCAGCAGAACCGTGCCGGCCTGCCTGAGCCGGGCGACAACCGTGGCGTCGCTCTCCGCAATATGATCGGCCAGAATCTTTGAGCCGCAGGTCATGCGGACGCTCTTGACCGCAAACAGGTCTTTGAGCGCGATGGGAATGCCGTGGAGCGGACCTCGATACTGCCCGTTCACAATTTCCTGTTCTGCAGTGCGCGCCGCGGCCAGCGCTTCGTCTCCCAGGATGGTGAGATAGGCCAGGTATTCGTCGTTCAGGCGGTCAATCCGGTCAAGATAGCCCTCCGCCACCTCTACGGGTGAGACTTCTTTCTTTTGGATGCGGGGCGCTAACTCGGCAATACTCGTAAAGGCCAACTCTTCAGCCTTCATTGCGTTCGCCCTCCGACATGACCAAGCGCACCGCCGGCTCCATATGGCTGAGGTCCAAGGCGTCCAGCGCGCCGAGGCCCGCGGACAATTGCACATATAGCGTGGTCAGCTCTTCCAGAGCATCTTCGCTCAGCGGTTCCGCGAGCTTGTCTCGGAGCAGAGCGACCACGCGTTCTCGGTCTTTCATGTCCATTTCTGGTCTATCGTTTCGACTCGGGCCACGGCACGTCGGGGATAAATCTACGCCGGACGTTTCTCGTGAGGCGGAGAGGCGGATGACATCGAGAGCCGTGTATCAAAACCTCGGTTCGCGCCCAGGCACGAACCGGGTGGACTCAAAACCGTCAACCACCTCCGGCTGCCCAAACAATTCTACTGCTGGCGCAATCTCCGCCAAGGATAATGTCAGAAAAAATAGCCGCTGCGCTTCCTCAGGCATTGCCTCAAGGGGAAACTGCTTCAGATATTCAAGGATGATCTCCATCCGGGGAAAGATCGCATCATAAAAGGTCTGGAGCTCTTCCCTGGTGCTTGACAGACGCTTTTTATTGCGCGCCCTTTCTTCCGCTAGGGCCCACGCACTGACGAAAGGCTCAAGATCGGTAAACTGACTCGGCAACAAACCCTCGGGCATAGGCACCTCCTATTGTCCTCCGCTGTCACCTATAAAATCTTCCGCAACCTTATTCGCGTGTCTGATCATTACCTCCTGATCTTGCAGGGGAGAGTGCGTTATTGCCCCGGAAGTGAGTCCTCTTTGCACGTTCTCAAGGGTGCTACCGTCTTCCAGCCATACATCACGGGTGACGCATCTCGTATATTCCTGGCTAAACCATTGAGCGCTATCTTCTGCCTTGGGTAAATACAACCGGGCTTCCCAAAGCGACCGATCGACCGTTATCGGCCACATATAATGCGTGAGGCAGAATCCACCAAACAGTAAGAAGTGGAAATTCGGAAAGATATAATAGAGATCAAAAGACCAATTCGGACTTCTGGTCGGATTGAGCACCTGCGGGGGCAGTCGCTCGAGAAAGGAGCCGGTTGCCTCCGCACTGAGCATCGCCCCGAATCGGGCAGCGAGGGCTTCTACGGGCGTGGACGTATGGTTCTGATTGCCGTAGCCCGAGAGCATGCTGTGGCGGTGATAGAGTTTGACGTCGAGGGTGTGAACCGCGGGATTTTCTCTATTGGTGAAAAAATCCGGAATCGTACGCGCGTGCAGGCTCTTGGCGTGATACGCTTCGAGTTGGGAGTCTCGGGCGACTCTCCAGTTGCATTTGAGCTCTGCCCTATAGGAGTAACAGGCCGGCAGCTCCGCGAAGGGAAATTCTCTCAATACCGTCGCCACCTCGCCCAGATACTGTTGCACGGTTTCCGGCGGGTTGGGATCCAGGTGGATGAAGATAAACCCGCCACAGATGTCTGTGGCAACCGGAGTCAGAGCATATTCCTTCTTCTCGAAATCAAAGAACATCTCCTCTTCCGGCACCCCGACCAGTTGTCCGTCTGGCGCGTAAGTCCAGCCGTGGAATTTGCACATGAATTTCTGACATGAACCCGACCCATTCCAGACAATCTTGTTCCCTCGATGTTGACACACATTATGGAAAGCGCGCACCACTCCGTCCTGTCCGCGAACGACCAGGATTGAGGTATTACCCACAGCAAGGTCTTGAACAAAGTAGTCTCCGGCCTGCGGAATTTCTTCTACTCTTCCGACGTTGAGCCACACCCGCCGAAAGATTCGTTCACGTTCCAACTCAAAATATTCCGGCGAAATATAGGGCTCAATCGACGCTGGGCCGGTTCCCAGCTCAGGATATTGTGTTGTCCAACGTGGATTGTTGGTTGCAGGCTCCATGCTCTCTCCCTCCTTATCCGAGCGTGTTCTGAGAGGAACCTATGGTTATGCTAGAGCAGGTCTGCCCCAGCCTGAGCACACTCTTCGTCCTGCTGACCAGTCCCCCCACCAACGCCGCACCCGCCCTCAAGGACCCCGTCGCGCATGATCGCAACGCCTCCCTGGCTGGCGATCATATGGCCTCCTTCTGCGGCAACAATCCCTCGGACAATCGGGCTGTCGGCCATTTGCTGGAGGGCACCACTGGGCCGGGCAAAGCCGGCTGAAGCAACGGCCTTACCCTGAGAGCCGTAGACACCGGCCCACAGGGCATCGTCCATACGATTGAAAGCCACGAGACGTCCTCCCGCGTCACACACGGCTACGCTGATCTTGATGTTGAGCTCTTGAGCCTTGGCTATGGCTCCGGCAACAATACGGTTCGCTTCCTCTAATGTCAGTGCCATACGACAAACCCTCCTCTCTTATTATAAAATTGAACTTGCAAATTTCGGGCAATTTTGCAAACGATGCAGAGGAAAAAGATGGCAGCGTTTGGCCGAGCAACCCACAGGAAAGGAGCAGTCATATGAGGGCAGAGAGTCTGGAATATAAAGACGGGGATGTCACACTCAAGGGATTTGTGGCGCTGGATGACCAGAGCAACCATAAGCGGCCCGGTATTCTGGTCATGCCCGAGGCGTTTGGATTGGGCAAGCAGGCCAAGGACCGTGCTCTGCGACTGGCCTCGCTCGGCTATGCTGCGCTCGCGGGCGACCCCTATGGCAATGGCCTTGAGGTCAGCGACTTGCAGGAAGCGATTAAACACGCGGGAGCCATACGCGAGGATAATACCAAGTTTCGCCAGCGCATCCACGCCGGACTCGACGCGCTGATGGCGCTACCACAGGTGGACACTGACCGGCTTGTGGTCATGGGCTATTGCATGGGTGGCTCCTGTTCCCTGGAGATGGCACGAGACGGCGCACCACTCAAGGGCGTGGTCTCATTCCACGGTGCCCTGGAAACGCAGAGTCCGGCAGAGCCGGGCAAGGTCCAGGCAAAGGTATTGGTGTGCCACGGTGCGGATGATCCCTTTGTTCCGGTCGAACATGTCACTGCCTTTGAAGAGGAGATGACCAAGGCCGGGGTGGACTGGCAGGTCATCAGCTACGGCGGCACGGTGCATAGCTTTACGAACCCGGAGGCCGACGGCTCCATCGAGGGTATTTGCTACAATAAACAGGCGGATGAGCGCTCGTGGCAGGCGATGCAGGCGTTTTTTGACGAGATTTTTGCCTAGCCCTTATCCTGGCCAGATTGCATACACATCGACCTCTTCACGTCCAGCCATCCAGGCCGTCTCGCGGCGCTGGACCTGGACGTGAAAGCTCGCAGCCGCAAGCTGTTCTAAAAATGCTTCGACCCCCTCCCGTCGTGGGTCGCCAAAAAAAGCCATGCCACCCGCTTTAAGCGTGGCCTCCAGGAGCTTATACATCCAGCCACCGTCAACTGCCTCGTACAACACGTCAGCCCCGACAAGCACATCGTACCGGCCAAGCTGCTGCACGCTGTTCTCATCCAGCCAGCAGCGGCACTGTTCCTGAACGCGGGGGACGGTGTTGAGCTCGCAATTTCGCTGAACCAGCCGCAGAGACTCAGGGATGTGATCAAGCGCGGTGACCTGCGCGCCCAGTGAAGACAAAACCACACTTTCTAGCCCCACCCCACAGCCAATCACCAAGGCATGTTTATCGCGCCACCACTCCGCCGGATGGGTCGAGGCGAGATACTGCGACAGGGCGAGGCTTGCCGGCCAGGCCAGGTGCCAGTAGTCGTTCGTGCCACAATACGGACAGCGGGAAAAATCGGGCTGGACGTTGCGGAGTTCAATCAAACGCACGACGAGCTGCGGCGTGACCCGGTACGGGAGAATACTTTCTTCAAAGAGTGGGCGTTCTCTCATATCTCGGCGATCCTTTCCGAAGACATGCCACTATTATCAGGAAAAATGTGGATGGGGAGACCCGTTTTTGCTTGACATCAGCCGTTCCGGTGCACTAGGACGGAGACTCGGGAGAATTGCGGAGAGCACGCACCATTTCTTTCAGTCAACATTGAGCGAGAGGAGGGACACGATGGCACGGCTCAGTCTCGTTGATCGCAAGCAGATGAGTCCGCAGTATGCGCAACTGGTGGAGCGGGTAAAGAGCGCTGATGGCTATGTCAATTTTTTGAGCATGATGGCCCACCGCCAGGAGGTCGTTGAACCCATGTGGCGGGCCTATGTCGATATGTTCGAGGGGGGCGTTGTCGAGCCACCGCTCAAGGAGTTGGTCCGCATCAAAATTGCCTATCTGAACGGGTGTTTATTTTGACAGGGCTTTCGCTACGCATCGGTGATGCGTAAAGGACTGACCGAAGAAAAAATCGCCCAGCTTGAGGATTATGAAAACAGCCCGGCCTTTACCCCGCGCGAGAAGAGCGCCCTCCGGTTTGCCGAGAAGCTGGCTATTGACTACGACTCAATTGATAACGACGAGTTCTTTATCGGGCTCCAGCAATATTTTACCGACGCCGAGATCGTCGAGCTCGGTATCGTGATCGGGTATGACATCGCCTTTGGCCGGCTGCTGCGCGTGTTTGACGCCGACCCGAAGGTGTGTGAGGTCCCAGAGCATCAGGAGCTTGGCGTAGACGTCACCCAATCCCCCGCTCTGTCCGCAGCAAAATAGCGAGTGCTACGGGTGGGTCAGCAACGGCCCACCCTTTTCTCTTGAATAGCCGAGCGGAACAACTCCCTCAGATCCGTTCGATAATCGTGGCAATGCCCATGCCGCCACCGATACACATGGTGACCAACCCGGTGGTTTTATCCTGACATTCGAGCTCGTCCAGGACGGTCCCTATGAGCATGCTGCCGGTTGCGCCGAGCGGATGACCGAGGGCGATCGCCCCACCGTTGACGTTGACCGTGTCCGGGTCCATCTCACAGTCGCGCATGGTTTTCAGGGGGACGACCGCGAATGCCTCGTTGATCTCAATCAGGTCAATATCTTTGATCGTCATACCGGCTTTTTTGAGCACCTTTTTGGTCGCCGGAACCGGTGCGGTCAACATGATAATGGGCTCATCCCCCGCGGTTGCGGTGGCGACAATCCGAGCGCGCGGTTGCATACCGTGGCTGCGGGCATATTCCGGAGAGGCGAGCAGCAGGGCTCCCGCACCGTCAACAATGCCCGAAGAATTGCCGGCGTGATGCACATGGTCGATCTCCTGCACATCCGTGTAGCGTGACAGCGCCTTTTCATCGAAACTCAGTGTGTCACCCTTTTGTACATATTTCCCCAGTTCCGCAAAGGATGGCGGCAGTTGACCAAGCCCCTCAAGCGTCGTGTTTGGTCGCGGATATTCGTCGTGTTCCAGGACCCGCGCACCGTCAGCATCACGTACGGGAATCAAGCTCTTTCTCAGTCTGCCCTCCGTATGAGCCCGGGCGTAGCGCTGCTGGCTCGACAGCGCGAACGTGTCACAATCCTCGCGGCTGAACCCCTCTCGGGTGGCAATCAAATCACCCGAGATACCTTGCTGGACAAGAGGGTGGAGTTGACGCAGATGCCGATTATGGCCGTCAATCCCGCCGCGATCTGCATTCATCGGCACGCGGGACATGGACTCCACACCCCCGGCAACCACCAGGTCCTGCTCGCCGGACTTGATACCCATGGCTGCAAAATTAACCGCCTGCTGTCCCGAGCCACAGAAACGGTTGATCGTCACCCCGGTCGAGTCGTTTGGCCACTCGGCTGCCAGCACGGACATCCGGGCAATGCACATGGCCTGCTCACCGTACGCGGTCACACAGCCGACCACCACGTCGTCCACATCACGCGGGTCCAGGTCGTTTCGTTCTTTTGTGGCGTTCAGGACTTGTGCCATGAGTTCCTGGGGATGGATCCCCGCCAGCGCACCATCCTTCTTTCCCCGTCCACGCGGGGTTCGAACGGCATCAATAATCCAAGCTTCACCCATGACTTCCTCCATTGTTTCCTGTCAGCGAATGCAGTGAGGCGAGACGGTGCTGCTGACACCGCTGTTACGGTCGGCTCAGTGTGGAGAGATGGCCATGGCCATCATGACCGACCGCTCGATTTCGGCAATTACGCTGCCGACTTCGTGACCGATCAGATCCATCTTGCGCAGTTGCTCGACACGGGGGGTGGCGCGTTCGAGTTCCCCAGCGGTGAAGATGTCGCGCAGGAAGCCGGCGGCATCAACCAGACAGATCATGGCCACATCTCTGGGGTCGGGGATATCGTCGGACAGCAACACATCCGAAATCCGCAATCTGACCTCGCGTTCGACACGTCCGTCGATCGTCGGATAGCGGCGCGCGCGGAAGACCCACAGGAACTTCTTGTCCTGGGACTCCAGAATGCCACGTTCAATCAAACTGGCCAGGGCCTGCTGCCGGATTTCGGCCGTATCCTGGCCAGCCAGGGTCTCTATCCAGCCCCTGGTATCCTTGGGCTGACTGGAGTCCGCAATATGCGCCAGGGCCTGATCGAGAATCGGGTTTCCGGTCGGCACCGTATCAAGACAGGTGAGATGCTCAAGGTCGGTATCGATACGATTGGCAAAGGCCAGGTCCATCAACACCGCACCGGCGAGAATATATTCCACCGCCCCGCCCCGGGTTGGCAGAAACGACCCGTCGTCGTCCAGTATCAGCAGCATGATCTCTTCGGCAAAGGTCAGCATAATATATCCTCAGGACTGGGCCGCCAGGGCGCTCTCACGGGTGTCGTAGTAGTCGAGCATGGTCAGGAAGCCGCTGACCTCCATGACGGATTTACAGGTCGCCCGGAGCGTGCAGAGCACCAGATTGCCGCCACCCTGTTGGCATTTTTTGGCGCCCGCAAGCATGACACGCAGACCGGTGCTGCCGATGTAATCCATCTTGCTGCAATCGAGCAGTATCCGGGCATCACCGCGTTCAACCACATCCGAGATATGCTTCTCCAGGTCCGGTGCGGTGGAACCGTCGACACGCCCGTCCAGTGAGACAATAACTACAGAGTCTACCGTTTGCTCTTCAATCTTCAATGGAACGTCCTCAGGACCGGGCCGCCAGGGCGCCCTCACGGGTGTCGTAGTAGTCGAGCATGGTCAGGAAGCCGCTGACCTCCATGACGGATTTACAGGTCGCCCGGAGCGTGCAGAGCATCAGCTTGCCGCCACCCTGTTGGCATTTTTTGGCGCCCACAAGCACGACGCGCAGACCGGCGCTGCTGATGTAATCCATATTGCTGCAGTCGAGCAATATCTGGGTATTACCGCGTTCAACCACATCCGAGATATGCTTCTCCAGGTCCGGTGCAGTGGAACCGTCGACACGCCCGTCCAGTGAGACAATAACCACAGAGTCTACCGTTTGCTCTTCAATCTTCATTGGCCAGCCTTTCTCTTCGATCTCAACCGACTAGTCGCATTTAGCCGTCTGGCTGAGGCAGGGATAGCACAGTGACCGGTAGGCGGCAACCCATTTTTTGACCACCAGCGAAGCCCACCCGTGGCAATCCGCACCCTTGGCGAGGCGGATAATTGCTGGCAGAATACCCCGAAGTCAAGGGGTTGGACACCATAATCGAACAGGGAGACGCGTATGGACAACGGAATTTTATCAGGACTGAGAGTGATTGACTGCGGGACCTATGTTGCCGGACCGGCCTCGACGACCATCATGTCGGATTTCGGTGCCGAGGTGTTGAAGATCGAGCGACCGCAGGGCGGCGATCTCTATCGCTCCATGTCGGATTTACCCGGCTTTGCCAAGGCAGACCTCAACTGGGGCTGGATTCTGACCAGCCGGAACAAGAAGAGCGTCGCTCTCGACCTGGCTTCACCCCAGGGCAGAGAAGTGCTCATTCGGCTGATCAAGACCGCGGACGTGTTTGTCTCCAACTACCAGCATCCGCTGCTCGAAAAGTTCCGGCTGACCTGGAAAGACCTTCAGCCGGAAAACGACCGGCTCATCTATGCCCATCTGAGCGGCTACGGAGATGAAGGTGAAGATGCCGACGCGCCCACGTATGACGCGCTGGCCTATTGGGCGCGCTCGGGCCTGATGATGAGCGTCGTGGGCATGGACGGCACACCGGGCGGCCCGCGTCCGGGCATGGGCGACCACCCAACCTCGGTGTCCCTGTTCAGCGCGATTATGCTCGGCCTGTATCAGCGCGAACGGACCGGACGTGGATTGAAAGTCGGGACCTCTTTACTGGCCAGCGGAGCCTGGGCCAATGCCTGCGACCTCCAGGCCAAATTCTGTAATGCCACCTTTCCGGAACGCGACGAAGACGGCACACCGCCGAACCCGCTGGCGGCCGGCTATCGGAGTCGTGACGGCAAAGCCTTCCTGGCCATCCTGCTCGACCCCGACAAGGAACTCCCCAATCTGTGCAAGGCCCTCGGTCAGGCCGAACTGGCCACCAACCCGCTGTTTGCCACCAACGAGGCCAGAGCGGAGAATGCGGCGGCCCTCTTTGCCATTTTACAGGGCCAGTTTGAAACGCGGGACCTCGATGAGTGGCGGGTACTGTTCAAGCAGGCCGATATCAAATGGGCGCCTCTGCCCGTACGGGACGAAGTGGTCGAAGACCCCCAGATGCGGGCCGCCGGCGCTTTCGTGGACATGGAATACCCTGGGCACGGCAAGCTGACGACCGTCAACAGCCCCATTTTTGCGACCGACGGCGAAAAGCGAACGCCAACCCCGGCGCCGCAGTTGGGTGATCATACCAGCGAAATCTTGCGCGACCTGGGGTATGACGAGGCGGCCATAGCGGCGCTGGTGCGTGACGGCGTGGCAGCGGTGGGCGGGTGAAGCTACAGTGTTTTACTGAGTTGATTCATTTGAGGAAGGAGTAAAAGATTTGATCAAGACTTCGTTTGTTTGCTCAGTTCTTTTAGTCTGGATAGCTCTGGTTATATCAGTTGCGGCGAATGATGGCGTCGTAGAGAAGTACCGGAATTACACGCCAGAACAACTGAGAGAATTGCCGCAAGAAACGATCCATAGCGAAGTTCCCATGATGTACACAATGGCTGCAGGGCGCGGACTTAGTAACGGAGCCGGGTTAGTTTTTGGAATGGAGCTCAACACATTGATGTATCCGGGGCTTCACGACTTTGAAGCGGCTGTGAAGGCATTCCAAAAGGACCTGGGAGATGAGCCAACCGGAACTCTCACAGTCTGGCAGATCCACAATCTGCAACAGAGGGCTGAAATGCAGAAGTTGGGACAGCTTATTTTTCCTGATCAGTGGTCTAGCTGGAAATCAGATGACTTGGCTTCTGTCCAAGGAACAGTGACCTTGATTGATGACCAAATTGCTTGGCCCATCAATCATGTCAAGATCCAGTGCTACAAACAATTAGCCCATTGCCGATGGGATCAAATCCACGTTCAGGTTCCTGACAAAGATTCGTTGTGGTCAAGGAGCTATCACGTCATCGAGCAACCCACTGAGTTTTTCGACATCACACGATGGACCGAGAATGAAATTGAAGCGGTTCCAAACGTTCAGACCTCGACGATGTGCAGAACAAGATCACTCATCCTGAACTTCAAAACCAAGGAGTTTTATGAGATTGCACGTAATGCTGGTGGAGACTGCAAAGTCTTGGGAGTGGAATTGGAACCATTAAAGAAGCCAAGGGTTGCGCAGGTGGTTGATGGAGAAAAGACCATTAGGGAGGAATTCAGGAAAGTTCGACGGGCCGCATTTGACGTCCTGGCCAGCGACATTCGGGGACAACTCACTGAGCTGTTCGCCGAAGAAGAAGCTACGGCTCAGGAAAAAGACTAGGTGTGTCGTCCAAGGATTCAAAGGAGGCATTAGGGGGTAGATACGTCATGGCTGCGCCACGACCACGCACGCCATCAGAGCAGAAATACAGAGACCGAAAGCTTCGATCGCGAAATTAATCGACGGTTCTCAGCCGAGAGGGGGAAGCCCTCATCAGCGTTTCAAGCTCTGTCCTATTGAGCGGTCAAAATAGGATAGCCACTACCTAGGACCAGAGTATGGTAGGCTGGGCCAGGGCTGCCTGCTTCATCCTCTCCGCGGTCTCACAACTAATAGATCGATTCATTGACGACTGTCTGCGGGTCAATGAATCGGCCTGTCCCTGCTCATCCATTGATCCGTGATGACAACCTTCATAGCCTTGACTTGCAGTGGGTAAGTGACTTCAGCCGGCAATGTCGGATTACGCCTACGGCTAATCCGACCTACGGTACTGTCTCAATCTAAATCCTTCTCAGACGAACTTGAGCAGGCTTTCTCTTTTTAAATCATTCTTTTTTATCTGAAATACATTGATATTCGTATAGAAATGTCTATTTTCGGTGTCAGTGAACGGTACGGAATTTATCAGACGCGCGAAACGCTACGCGAGGAAGACTGGGCAAGCATGTCGTTTTGAGCCGGGCCGTGGCAAGGGGAGTCACGGGATGCTCTATGTGGGGAGCCAGCGCACGGTCGTCAAGCGTGGCGAGATTTCCAAAGGCATGTTGACCGCCATGCTCAAGCAACTTCAGATCGAAAAGCGCGACTTCTGAGGAGGAATCATGCAATACGTCTATCCATGCAATCTCACTCCTGACGTGGAAGAGGGCGAAGGATACGTCGTGACCTTCCCGGACGTTCCCGAGGCCATCACCGGCGCACGAACCAAAGAGGAATCCCTCGTTCTGGCCGAGGATGCCCTAGCCGTCGCGCTAGGCGCCTACGTCGAGAATCGTGAAGACATTCCAATCCCAAGCACTGCCGTGGACGGCCAAGTCTTGGTCGCCCTCCCGTCCATCGTTGCCGCCAAATTGGCACTCTACACGGCTATGCGTCGCCAAGGCATTACCAATGTTGCCCTAGCCAAGCGTCTGGGCTTGAACGAGTCCGCGGTCCGTAGGCTGGTCAATCCAAATCATCGTTCGCACATCAGCAGCATAGAAGCGGCCCTGCGCGCCGTTGGACGCGGCTTGGTGGTGGGAGACCGGGCGGTAGCGTGACGCCATAACTACTCCGGCATGTCGATTTCTCCGACCGGTCGGTATGCCAAAGTGACGGACAATATCAATGACCGGAACGAACACAGAACTGATATGGCGAGTAAGGATCGCAGTGATATTGATGAGACAAGATTAGGGGACTCACAGGATGAATAAGCACCCATCGGAAATTGATAGGCTTGTCGAGCACCTAAATGAGTCTGTCGTACCCGTCGTGCAAAAACTGTCTGAGGCGTCACAGCAGTTGGAGGTGACTCTTCGCCCCTTCGTTCAGGGATTGGCTCGTATTTCTCAAATCCTCGCACCGTATATTGAATCGATTAGATTATATGCCAAATTATTTGAGAGATACTCGACGTTCGTAAATTCCGTCGGTGCAACTGGTTGGTTGCCCTATCATACTGTTCCGATCAGTTATGTCGCAGAATGCGGAGGGAACGTATCCTTGCTCGAACAGCGCCTTTCGACTTTCTATGAAACGAACTGGAATGATATTCGCAGGGACATCGAGTCAAGATTGGAGGCTTACCATATCGATGAGGAAGCGAGAGAAACATTTCGTGAAGCGCTTTCTGCGCATGAAGCTGGATTTTATCGGTGCGTGTGCAGAGTGCTATTTCCAGAAATAGAAAGAATGATTCGCATTCTATTTTTCAAGAACAAAGCTGGAACTATCCGTTCAAAAGAAATACTCGACAGATTAACTCAGCGTGGATCGTTAGAGGATTTTATGCCAAGAGAAGCATACGGTTGGATTTTGTTCGACCGACTGGTGAACCACCTCTACGCACCAGATAAGAATAGAAAAAAATTTCAAAAAGATTTCGTTCCAAATCGTCATGCTGCTGCTCACGGATTAGTGTCATATTCAACACATAAACACAGCATGAATATGATTATTATGGCCGATTACATTTTCCAGGTACTTCCTTCGATCAAATAATCTTACAGCGCTTCCGTAGTGATTCTACTGAAATGCTTGGTTACCTCAAGGAAGACTCCGAGCAAGAAAGGAGCAAACCCGTGGAACGAAGAATCGGTATGCTCGCCCTGAGTCTGATCCCCGTCTTCTGTCTCGGTCTCGTCAATCTCTCCTTCTCCGACGACGCGATTCGTCTGGAAAGCTGGCGGTATAGACCGAATGAGGGAAACTTTGCCCAAGGGATTGCGGGAGTTTACCTCATTCGTCACCTCACAGACGAGGGAACGACGAGTTCCTTCCGATTGATTTCCTTAACCGCAGAGGGGAACTGGGCCAGCACCCATTCCGGTCAGCACGACACCTCCAGCTCAGCCCGATTCAGCGACCAACACGGGGTATGGGCGCGGTCGGGCTGGCGGGAAATTACGGCTGAGGTGGTCGATTTCAACCTCGACGCCGCCACTGGAGCACATACCGATATCGTGCGCGTCCGCTATGTGGTGCAATTCAGCAAAGATTTACAGTCCATCACCGGCACGCAGATGGGACGGGTCTTTCCGCTAGATCAAGACCCGTTTGACCCTGAGGCGGTGTCGGCCATGCAGTTTGACTCGATATTCTCAGGACAGCGCGTGACGGTCGAGTCCGATTAGCAACTAACGTGGGTCGTTGGGGAGGGTGCGCTGGGTGAAACCCACTACCATGCCAAAGGCTTGCTCCGGCCCGAGAACGATGGTGTCTGCGCCGTCCGGTTCGGGTCGGAGTTGCTTGTCTCTCAGAAAATCCTGGGCCTGGCCAAGGTTCGCGGTCTTGAATATCAGGGAATAAATGCCCTCGCCGTTTTGCTCCAACTCTTGGCCTTCCGGGCTGGTCGTGGAAAGGGGCTGGGCCAGTTCCACAACCGTGTCTTCTCCAACAGCCACAAAGGCACTCTGCTTGCGACCCTCGGTGTGCTCCTCGTGGAGCAGGGTCCCGTCCAGAATGTCGCAATACAGCCGCTTGGCCGCGGACAGGTCCCTGACGACTACACCGATATGCGAGGCACGCTGGATACCGAGCGGATGCTGGCGCCAGGGGTCGCTGGACCAGCCCGGCTCCAGCCGCGGGTCGGCGATGTAATCGCCGGACAGGGCAAACTCCAGTTGGCCGGGGGTCTGTCTTGGATGCGTCCAGATGGCCGCCGTGTCGTACGGTGGCTTCACCTCTTTGCCGACAAGGTTATACAGCCGCAGGCCGGCCGTATCGAGCCGCGCAGAGATGGCCGCAACATCATCCACATACCAGGCGATAGAGTGAAAGTGCTGCCCGAAACGGTCGTGAAATCTTTTCACCGACGGATTCCTGAGGTTCTCCACGCGGGCGGGCATCATCGGCTCCATGATGACGTCCCCGATGGCAATCAGGGAGGCGTTCCGCCCGGCCAGCTCCTCATAGCCGTTATAGAAGCGCGTGACCGAGAACACGTCGTCATACCACCGGTCAACGGCTTCGAGGTCGTCCACAACGTGGGTGAGATGAAACAGCTTGCCTATGCTGAACATGCCTGCCTCCCCTTGCCCTACACGCGCCCGCCAGTCACAGCCGCGCCGATTTGCTCAGTCGTTATTGGCCCAGCTCTCTTCGTAGTTCGTGTGCATGCGCCCACGCGCGCGGAGGTGCTGTATCTTCCACTCTCCGTTCACTTTGACGTAATCGTCCTCATAGCGCGCGGCCAGCCACTTGGCCTGATTATCCTTGTAGAACGTGAACGGTCCAAAGAAATACCAGATGCCCGTGGCCCGGTCGCCGTCGATTTTGATGACCGGATTCATCACCTGATGCTGGGAGAAGCTGATCATCGTCTGGAATTTTTTGAACAGCTCACGAATGGCCGTATGGCCCTGGGCTTTGCCGAATCCAGCGCCCTCCCAGATACCGTCTTCGGCAAAAATCGTGGTGATGCGCTCCGGGTTGTGATCATCATCACAAATATCGCAGTAGGTTGCCTTAAGCTGTTTGATGGCCTCAAGGTCCTCAATCCGCGTGATACGTTGTTCCAGCTCGGTCATATCCATTGGTGTACGCTCCTTTCTTCGTTTCGGGCTTATTACTCATGAGTGCGGAGCACCTGCCCCGGCAGACCACCGACATATTCTCCCTCTTCGTACAGCACGTGTCCGTTCACAATCGTATGGGTGATCCCTTCCGACTGCGTGACGAGCCGACGGCCGCCGCCGGGTAAATCATGCCGAACCTCCGGGCGTTCCGGAGAGCGCACCGTGTTCAGGTCGAAAATGGTGATGTCCGCCGCCATGCCGGGCTGCAACAGGCCCCGCTGGGACAGGCCGAAATACTGCGCCGGCTCGGAGGTGATGCGCTTCACCGCATGTTCCAACGTAATAACCTGTTTGTCACGCACGAAGGTGCCCAACAGATAGGTTGGATAGCCGGCGTTACACAGCATATCGACGTGCGCGCCACCGTCAGAGATGCCGATCAGCGTGCGCGGGTCGCTGAACTTCCGGGCGACCCGTTCTTCGTTGATATCGAGCCGCGGCAGCGTATAGTCGAGCCTGAGCCCATCTTCAAGCGAGAGATCAAAGAAGGCGTCGAGTGGCGCCACGCCACGATCATGGGCTATCTGTGCGATCGTTTTCCACTCAAGCGCCTTGAGGGCGGGCTGCGTGGCTTCCTTCACCTGGGTATTCTTCCAGATGTCGCGAAAAAGCGGGCGGTGTTCCAGGTCGGTGGCAAAGGCGTGGCGAAACTCCGCGTCCGCATAGGTCCGCTTTTGATCTTCGAGCGAGGCATCACCGAATACCGGCTTCATGGAGCGCAGACTGGCGAACAGGAACGGGTTGCGCAGATTAAACTCGACCGTCAGTGGTCGTACGGCCACCTGGGGGCGGCAACCGCGGGCCAGCAGCGGCGCAACCTGGTCCAGGGTGTCGGTCCAGGCTGTTGGCGCATCGTCCCGGTCGCGCAGATTGAGCCAGGTGACGGGCCGGCCGCTCTCGGCCGCGAGCAGCTCAAGCAGCGCGTATTCTTTTGTGGAAACCGTGCTCGGCTGTTTCGTCAGCGCGATTTCAATTGTGCCGCGGCCGCGTTCCGCGAGGAGCCTGGAATAGGCCCGCAGTTCATCCCGGCTCGCCAGACGGCAGGCCAGCGGTTTGGCTTTGTAGCCGATATGCTGGGGCAGGACCGTGAGCGAGAAGCCGAGTGCGCCGGCGTCAAGCGCTTCGCCCAGCAGCGCACTGATCTTCCCTGTTTCATCCTGTGTTGCCTCACGCTCCATAGCGTCGTTCCCCATGACGAACTGACGGAACGGAGACAGGGCAGCCAGAAATCCGACGTTGATACCAACCCCGCGCTGAGCCGCCGCAGCCATATACTGCGGGAAACTTTCCCAGTCCCACGGAAGGCCCTGGCTGAGAACTTCATAGGGAATCGCCTCAACGTGGACAAGGTTCGAGGTCGCAATATCGCGCTCTTCGGACCTACAGGGAGCCAGTCCGACACCGCAGTTGCCCATGATGACGCTAGTCACGCCATGCCAGGATGAACAGGTGACCAGCGGATCCCAACAGATTTGGGCATCATAATGGGTATGCGGATCGATAAAGCCCGGCGCAACAATGAGATCGGCGGCGTCGATGACACGCGTGGCTCCAGCCGTGATCCTGTCCGCTTCCCTGCCTATCTCGACGATACGGCCGGCCCGGACCGCCAGGTCGGCACGAAAAGCGGGCTGCCCGCTGCCATCAACGAGGGTGCCGTTTTTTATGAGTAGATCGTAGGCCATCGTCATTACTCCTTTTTGGGCTCCGGTGCGTGACTAATCACTGCCCGTGGCCAGCGCGAGTTCGGGTTGCTCCCCAGGCTGGCCGATCTGCCATTCACGGGCGAGGTCCTGAGCCCGCACCATGCGCGCATAGGCCCGGTTGTGGGCCAGTAGACTCTCGTGCGTGCCCTGCTCCACCACCCGCCCGTGGTCCAGGACCACGATCAGGTCGGCGTTGCGGATGGTACTGAGACGGTGGGCTATGGCTACGGTGGTGCGTTGCGCGGTGAGCCGTGAAATCGCCTCCTGGATCAAATGTTCGGTTTCAGTGTCCACCGAAGAGGTCGCCTCATCAAGGATCAGAATGGGAGCGTCTTTGAGCAGCGCCCGCGCAATGGACAGGCGTTGTTTTTGCCCGGCGGACAAGCGGACTCCGCGCTCGCCAATGAGGGTGTCATAGCCCTGGGGCAAGTCGCGGATGAATTCCTCGGCGTTGGCCGCCTGCGCCGCGGCGCGCAGCTCGGCCCCCGAGGCGTCCGGGCGACCAAAGAGGAGATTCTGGCGAACGGTGCCGTGGAAGAGAAAGATATCCTGCAACACCATGGCGATATTGCTGCGCAGAAAGTCAAGGTCCAAAGACTGCACCTCGTGTCCACCAACGCGAACCGAGCCGTGTTGGGGGTCGTAAAAGCGCGGAAGGAGATTGGTCACCGTGGTTTTTCCCGCACCGGTCGCGCCCACCAAGGCGACCATGGTCCCGGCCGCAACAGTGATGTTGATATCGTTGAGAACCGGCCGGTCCGGCTGATAGCCGAACGTAACGTTTTGGAACTCCACATCCCAGGTCATTCGGGCCGGCCGTACGCCGTGGGGTGGGCTGACAATATCGGGCTGGAGGTTGAGCAGTTCAAACACCCGCTCCGAGCTGACCGTGGCTTTCTGGAGCGTGTCGTTAATATTGGCGAGTTGCAAAAAGGGCTGATAGATCTGGGTGAGATACACAATGAACACAAACAGGTCAGCCGCGCTCACCCGACCACCGAGCGCCATGACGCCACCCAGGAGTGCGATCAGCACCACCCCGACTCCGCTGGTGACTTCGATCACACCGACCGGAACGAACGACAGGGTACTGGCCCGCAGCATGTCGTCCCGCAGCCGTTGGCTGCGGTGTTCGATCGCCCGCGCCTGGAGCTTTTCCTGCACAAACGACTTGATGACCGTCACACCGGACAGATTATCCTGCACCTGAGCGGTCAGGTCTTCGAGACGCTGTCGCACGGGGCGCCACTCGATGCGGACTTTTGAAACCGCGCGAAAGACGATCCAACTGGCCACCGGCAGCGGCAGGAGAGCGACCAGGGCGAGCTGCCAGTTCAGATAGAACAGCACACAGATCATGGCCGTCGGCAGCACAAAAGCGTTGATCGTTTCCGGAATGCCGTGGGCGATAAAATCTTCGATGGCCTCAATGTCGTTGATCGAGCGGGCAATCAGCCCACCGGTGCGTTGCGTATGAAAAAAGCTGTGGGGCAGACTTTGCAGATGGGTATACACCCGGACCATGAGGCTATGCAGGACATCGAAAGACACCTCGTGGGAGAAACGCCCATAGCCGTACCGAAACAGCCCCCGACCGATATACACCACCAGCAGCAACCCGGTAATGCCGAGTAAGGCGGGCAGCGTTCCACCCCCTTCGGTGATCCACTGGATAATCCGGCGGATGAGCAGCGGCGGCACCAGACCGGTACCGGCGAAGAGCAGACCGCAGGCGACGGCCAGCAGCATTTTCTTCTGGCTGGCGCGCAATGATTGCAACAGACTCAGTAGGGCGGGCATACGCCTCCTTATGCATCCAAATGGTATATTCTGGCGGTATTGCCGCCGACAATCTTGGCTCGCTCCTCCTCGCTGCACTCACTCAGAATCTCGTCGAGAATCTGCTGTGACCGAGGAAAGGTACATTCGGGGTGGGGGTAGTCCGACCCCCACAGGAGATTATCTATGCCAATAAGCTGCCGGTCTCTGATGCCCAAGGCGTCTTCCTGAAAACTGATAAAGACGTTGCGGTGGAAATAGTCGCTGGGCAGCATATCTTCCGTAAATCGATACGCGCCGTGCTGCGGTCTTTGGGTATAGGTATAGTCCAGACGTTCGAGGAAATGAGACGCCCAGGAGACCTCCTGCTCGATTGAGCCGATCTGGAGTTTCGGATAGCGCTCGAAGACCCCGCTCAAAATCAGGCGGGCGAGCGACATGCGCACCCAGTGATCCACATTCACCAGGGCCGGGTAGTCGATGGTCTCAAGGGTCCCCTCATCGATATAGCCCGAACCCGGCCGGTTAGTCGCCAGGTGGAGGCTGAGCGGCAGGTCCAAATCCTGGGCCGCCGCCCACAAGGGCTCGTACATCGGCCGGTCGTACGACTTCTGCTCGGCCGGATAGACCGAAATCATCGCCCCGACCAGCCCCAGTTTGGCGCAGCGTTCCATCTCGTGGATACCCGACTGGACGTCGTCAATATCGAGCATGGCGATGCCTTTCAGGCGGTCGGGGAAGGCACCGCAGAACTCGGCCAGCCAGCTGTTATACGCGTGGCATAAGACGGTCAGCAGTTCGCTGTCCGGATGGCCGTACAGCAGCAGTCCCTGGCTGGGATAGAGGAGCGCGACGTCAATGCCATCCGCGTCCATATCGGCAATACGCGCTTCGGGGATATAGGCTCCAGGCCGGACATTATCCATGCTATCGGCAAAGCTCATCTTTTCCGGGTTTTCAAACCGCATCCCCATCTGCGATCCGCCCGACCCGCCGCTGGCTCCGATAAGCCCGTCGCACACCCACCAGTCGGTGTCGTCCTCTGCGCGGTGGACAACGTGAGGAGCGCGGTCCCTGAACTTCGCCTCAACCCGACTCGTCCACAGGTCGGCCGGCTCAAAAACATGGTCGTCCGACGAGATGACTCTCCGGTGCGCCATAGTAATCCCTCCTTATTACACGGCCGCTCCGTGCCGGAGCAGTTTGCCTGGGGTTGCCTGCGTACACTGCCCGTCTTCGAAGATAGTGACCCCGTTGACCAGAATGTGCCGATACCCTTCGGCTTTCTGCACGCGGCGCCACTCGTTGGTCGGCAGATCGTGCACCACTTCCTCCGGCAGCGAGCGCAGCTGCCCCAGTTCATACACCACAATGTCCGCTGCCATACCGACCCGCAGGCTGCCTCGGTCTTTGAAGCCGGCGGCCCAGGCCGGCATCCCGCTCAACCGGAAATGCGCCTCCTCCAAACTGATGATCCCGGCATCCCGGACCAGCCAGGATAAGACTTCGGTCGGATAGATGGCCGGGGTGATGAATTTGACGTGGGCACCTCCATCGGAGAGACCCGGCATGGTGTAGGGCGAGTTCATGACATCCCGGTAGCCCTCGATATTGGCATTGGTGGTCGGCCCCGCCCATTCGGTCCGTAGATCGTCCGCCACCGACAGGTCGAGCATGGCGTCAACCACATGCTTGTGCTCCAGCTCGGCAATCTGGGCCACCGACAGCCCCTCATAGATGGATTTGAGTTCAGGGTTGCGGACCTTGCGGGCGATGTAGCGCGTCAACGCCCCAAAGGCGAGGTCCAAGGTTTCAAAGCCGCCCTGGTCGTAGTCTTGCCGCATGGCCTGACGCAGCTCGGGACTGGACAGTTTCGCTTTTTTTTCTTCCACTGTTCCGAGCGTTGCCTCGCGCCACAGCGGGGAGCCGTCGAACATATTCCAGTGTTCGAGCGTCATCCGCACCGGTGCCCGGGCGGTCACGGCCTGGCCAAACACGCGCCGGCCGCGGTCGTTCGCCTCGGCGATCCATTTGAGTTGCGACTGGTGCGACTCCGGATGGGCGTCAAAAATCTCCACCGAGTTGTACAACAGCGGGCGGCCACTCTCCGCCGCCAATTTTTCCAGAAAGATAAAATCCGCCTCAATCCCGAGCAGGCTTTCGCCTGCCCCGGATTGGGAAAACTGGATGCAGCCCTCCCCGCGTTCGGCCAGCGTTCGTCCCAGGGCCAGATAGAATTCGTCCGGCAACATATCGGTAATCATCGGCGTACCGTCATAGTCGCGCTGGACCGAGATCCGGCTCTCCGGCACAAAACGCTGGGCCGACCAGCCAACCGCCCCGGCGTCCAGGGCCGTGTGCAGATGGCGGATAACGGCCTGCGTCTCCCGCTCGTTCGGAAAACGCTGCTTGGCCGCGTCAAAGCCACCCATCTCATACGCGACGGCTGGAGCCACGGGGAACAGATGCGAGATATTGATCCCCAACGGCATCCGGGCGAGCGCATCCATATATTGTGGAAAGGTCTCCCAATCGGCCTGTATCGAGACCTTCATGGGCTCAAGCGGAATCGCCTCGTTGCGCGACAGGGCCAGCATGGCCCGCTCGGCATCCTGGGCATGGAGCGGCGCAAAGCCAAAGCCGCAATTCCCGATCGTCACCGAGGTCACCCCATGCCAACTGCTGATCGTACAGTAAGCGTCCCAGTGAATCTGCGCGTCGTAGTGAGTGTGCAGGTCGATAAATCCCGGCGCCACGATGAGCCCGCTGGCATCAATCACGCTGGTCGCCTGACTGGTCTCGAGGGTACCGATTGCTGCGATCAGGCCGCTCTTAATGCCGATATCGGCTCGGTAGCGCGGCACCCGGGTACCGTCGACGACAGTCCCGTTTTTGATAATCGTATCAAATTGCGGCATGGCGCCCTCCTTATTGTGCGTTCTCTGAGTGGCCTGAACTCGACGCCGGGCGATAATCGGCGTGCAGGTCAGCCGCACAGACCCAGTCGTGCTCGCCACGGCCACCGGCCACTCCAGCCTCAAAGAGCCGAGTCAGGGCATCAAACATCCCGGGGTCGATGTCCGCGTCTCGACTGTAGTTGACAATCAGTCGGCTGATGGCAACCATGACACTGACGCTGCTTTCAATCTTGTCAGGGTTGGTTGCAAAATCCTCTTGCCGAGCCTTGTCCAGGATATCCGTCACCATCAACGGAATAGTCTTTTTGATGAAGGCTTCATACTGATCCAGGGGAACGCCCTCGTTCCTGCAGATCTTGACCGCCTGGAGTAAACCGACCACCAGGGGCGCGACGGGGATGATACACGACAGGTCGAAGGCGGACGCGGCTCCGGGGTTCTCGCCTAGAAAAAGGATACCACCGAGCCGCTCCAGCATGGCCCGGCAGGTTGCAAAAGCTGATGGGTCTCCGCTGCACAGAATCTGGAGCTGAGGGGTTCCCACCAGATTGGGATAGCCAATGATCGCTCCGTCCAGATAGCGTCCGCCGGCCGTGGTGATGTGGTCTCCCAGCCGGCGCGCTTCGTTTGGCGTGCCGGTCGTCAATTCAATAATGATTTTTCCTCTCAGTCGGTGTTGTTCGTTTTCAAGCAGAGTCAGGCAGTCGGCACAGTTCGCGATATTGAAAATCGTCCACGGACTGGCCTCAAGGGCCGCCCCAACGGAGTCGGTGACGGTCACTCCGGTTACGCCGGACTGGACAATCGCCTCGGCTTTCTGTCGGGTACGATTCCAGATTGTGAGTGTGGACCCGCCTTTTGCCAGCGTGCGGACCAGGGCCGAGCCCATTAGCCCACACCCAATAACGCTGATCTCGCTCATAGCCCCCTCCTCTTCATCACCTACCACATTCTCCTCTCCGGAGAGAATAGGTATGGGGAGAGCTATTCGACTACAATTTAACGAATCCGCTTATGGATTAAGAGGATGATGAAAATCAAGCGAGACTGGATCACGGAATCCTAGGGTGATGCTAGACGATTCTTCTTACGCCGCGATCTTCCATTGAGAGCTTCTGGGGCGCTTTTCAAAAAACAGTCTTGCTGTCTTACGTGATGCTTTCTTTTTAGAAGCCTCTGCCAGCGTTAGGAGTATTTCTTTAATGGATTCGTCCTGAGAGGCTTTGTGAGCAATCACTCGCGTGAGCTTGTCTGCTGCTGCCCCAAGGACGTAAGTTGCTCCAGTTCTCTGAACCTTCTTGTTCTCAACCCGAGAGAGATGTTCGGGGCCTATGCCTAGAATCTTGGCAAAATCTTTTGCTGGTAACTCTGCATATTTGCGCAAAAACCTGACTTCAGCTCCAGTGAGCGGATCGATCTTCTGAATAAGGACTTTCGCAATTACATCATCCAACTGTTCTACTTTCGGGATCTCAACGAGCTCTTCTCCGCACTGACATGCATAGAGTGTCACCCCAACCAGAAACACATTGTCCAACCCACTCTCGACATACTGATACGGCTGCTCAAGGGTCGTCTTCTGACCCTTCAAATCCCTGTCGCAGCCAGGGCACCGCATAAATCCTCCTTAGCGTATAACGGTGATGAGAACTAACTTGCCGTTAATCTCGACCACACAGGACATAGGCTCTCCATCAATCGTTGGGCCGTCTACTTTGTAGCGCCATAATTGGAAAGGCTTGCTATGCTCGACCACACGGCCATATTTCAGACAATATCTGATGTCGCGCAGACTGAGTTTTCGTTGCGCCATACGTTGTCTGGCATGGCGGGCCAACACAATCCCAACGTTTCCCTCAAGGAACCGAATCCGTTCGATCGCGCGGCGTGGAGATAAGGGACGATCTGGGAGATGACCTTCTTTCTTCATACCTGTACCTCACGGCTATATTTTGAGTCGTCATGTCTGCACCTCCCTTGTCCGTTTCTTGATTGATTATTTATCAATTTTAAGAACCACTGTCAAACGCCCTCAGTTTCCCCTTTTAAGCACGGAACAAATCGGCTAGGACAGGTGCTGAAACCTCGCTCGGCGGGACACGGACTATCCGGTACGCCCTACCGCGCAGGAGAAGGAGGGCAGCATGACAGCCAACCGGACGTATGACATTGATGTGGAAGACGTTGAATATCTTCGTCACGGGGACAAGCCGCTACTGGCCCGTATGTTCAAGCCGCGTGGACCGGGGCCGTTTCCGGCTATTATCGAACTCCACGGCGGAGCCTGGTGTTTAGGCGACCGGCTAATGGACGTTGCCATCAATGAGCCCCTGGCAAAAAGCGGGGTGGTCGTGGCAGCCCTCGATTTCCGTGTCCCGCCCGAAGCCTCGTATCCCGGCTCCCTGGCTGACATTAACTACGCCATCCGGTGGTTCAAGACGCAGGCCACGGAGTTTGGAAGCCGTCCGGACCTCGTGGGCGCATTGGGCAGCTCTAGTGGTGCCCACCAGGCAATACTGGCGGGTATGCGCCCGTTTGATGCCAGGTACGCAGCCCTCCCCTTACCCGCCGACGCGCCGGACGTTGATGCGCGTCTGCGCTGCGCCGTCCTGTGCTGGCCGGTTATCGATCCGCTGGCGCGCTATCACTATGCCAAGAAGCTGAAGGCGAGTGGTCAGCCCTACCCCGACTTAGTGGACCTCGTGCTACCTCTACACGACAAGTACTGGAAGACCGAAGAAGCCATGGCCGAGGGCAATCCGGTCCTTGCCCTGGAACATGGCGAGCAGGTCGAACTGCCGCCCGCGCTCTACATACAGGGCACCCGCGACAGAGCTCACCCCCGTCCCGACCTTGACCGTTTTGTCGAACACTACCGCAAGGCTGGCGGCCAGGTCGCCCTGGAGATGTACGAGGGCGAGGCGGAAGGGTTTATTATCAGAAATCCGTCTTCACCAGCTTCCGAGCAGGCCCTTGAGAAAATTATTGAATTCGTTCACGCCCAGCTCCAGTGAAGATATAGTGGGCTGCTCCATATGACCGTCGCTGATTTCACGCGGTTGGGCATTTCCGATGTCGTCGGCCTGATTCGGACGGGCCAGCTCTCGCCGGTAGAACTGGTTCAGTCCTGCCTCGACCTCATCGAGTCGCTCAACCCCTCTTTGAATGCCTATCTCACCGTCATGGCGGATTCAGCGCTGGCTGCGGCCAAAGCCGCGGAACAAGCAGTGACGGCAGGAGACGCAGTAGGACCACTCCACGGTGTTCCCGTTGCGCTGAAGGACAACTGCGAAGTTGCGGGGATTCGACTGACCGGGGGAACGCCGTTCTTGAGGGACAACGTTGCGACCGCCGACGCCGAGATTGTCTCACGCCTGCGCCAAGCGGGCGCCATTATCCTGGGCAAGCTCAATATGCACGAGTGGGCCATTGGCGGCACGACGCGCAATCCGCATTATGGCCCGTGCCACAATCCCTGGGACCCCACCCGCATTCCCGGCGGTTCCAGCGGGGGCTCGGGCGCGGCCGTTGCTGCGGATATGGCACTGGTCACAGTCGGCACGGACACAGGCGGGTCGGTGCGTATTCCGGCGGCGCTGAATGGGGTCTGTGGTCTTCGGCCGACCATGGGTCGCATCAGCAATCGGGGCGTAATTCCGGTCAGTTGGACCTTTGACACGGTTGGTCCGCTGGCCCGCCGGGCGGAAGACATCGCACGGGTACTGCAAGTTCTGGCCGGCTATGATCCGCACGATTTGACCTCCGTCGATCAGCCGGTCGGGGATTATCTGGCCGGGCTCAACGACGGGGTTAAGGGCTGGCGCATAGGACTGCTCGGTGGACATTTCCAGACAGAGCCCCAGCCGGTGGTGGTGACGCTCATCAGGCAAGCTGCCCGCGTGTTTGAAGAGCTGGGGGCCCACGTAGAAGAGGTGGAGTTGGTTGACGCGGAAGGAACGATTGAGCGCGCGAGTGAAATGCTCCTGGCCGACGCCGCCGCTTTTCATCAAGCCCGGCTTGCGGAACGGGCGGATGGTTTCGGACCGGATGTGCGGGCTCGGCTACAGATTGGCGCACAGGTCAGCGGCAGCCAGTATGTCCTCGCCCGCCAGGAGCAGCGCCGCTGGCAACGTCAGCTCAAGCAGACCTTCGAGCGCTACGATCTCCTCCTGGCGCCGACCTGCGGCATTCCGGCTCCGCTCATTGAAGAAAGCGAAGGCGTCCAGACTACCCGCCTCCTGACCCGTTTCACCTATCCGTTCAGCCTGGCCCAAGTGCCGGTGCTGAGCGTCCCGTGCGGGTTTACCGACGGCTCGCTCCCGGTCGGCATGCAGCTCATCGCCCCAGCCTGGGCAGAGGCTGCTATCCTGCGCGCGGCACAGGCGTATCAACAGATTACCGACTGGCATCTGCGCCGCGTGGAATCATAGGCAGGACGATGTGGGAGGGGCGACTCTCGTCATGGAATACGCGCTGCAAGGCTGTTTCGAGCCGCCGTGCCGCGGCGGCAGCCTCTCCTGTCTGTGGATTGCGATCAAAGCGCGGGAAATTCGAGCTGGCAATCTCGACCCGTATGCGGTGGCCGGCTTTGAAGACATTGCTGGTGGCCCATAAGTCTATGGAGTATTCGTACACCTCTCCCGGGGTGAGCAGTTTTACCGCTGCACGCGATTCCCGATAGCGCCCGCGCAGAATGCCGTCCGTAAGATTGCGCGCATAGCCGTCCGGCTGGACATCTACCAGCTTGGCGGTAAAGTCCGTATCCACAGCGCTGGTCGCCGCGTACAAACTGAGCGTGATAGGCCCGGTCACCTCCAGGTCTTGCTCCAAGACTGGCGTGGTGTAGACCAACACATCCTGCCGTTCCTCGATGGCGCGCTGATCGAATGCGCCGCCCGGCATGGCTGCCGGCCAGCCGGTGACCCCGCCGCCTCTGGTCGGCACGGGGTTGCGGGGGTCGGAGACATACACATCCGCCGGCTCCGTACGCGGCGGCTCAGGACTCAACCGGCCATCGCCGCGCAGGCTCTTCGCGTTGCCGTTACTGTGCAGGTAATATTTTGTGTATTGCGTACGGGCGAGCGGCCATTCATGCTCCATCCGCCACACATTTTCGCCCATGACAAAGATGCGCACGGGCGGCTCGTCCAAGAGCCCGTTCTGTTTTCCTTTGAGCCAGTAGTCAAACCATTTGATGTGGAGACCGTCCAGGTCGATGACGAAGGCATGACTGGAAAATCCATAATCCACCTCTCCGACTACGTTGCCGAGTGGTAAGGTATGATACCAGGGACCAATAACGAGTTTTTGGCCCTGCCGGGATTCCGGGGTTGCCCCATACTCACACATGCTGAGATAATTCCGGAGCGTGCCACCCAGAAAAATATCGTACCAGCCGCCCACATTGCAGGCCGGCACCCCGACCGCGTTGTGGTGGGATTCGATATTCCAGCGCGCCCAGTACTCATCGTCGTCAGGGTGGGCAAGCCAGTCATAGAAATACGGAGCTACCTCATTCAGAAGCGGGAAATCGCTGAGTGGTAGATGCTGAAACCATGCGCGCAGATCATCAATCGCACCGATCAACTGCCTGAGCCGGTCCGCAGACGCGGCATCTTTCCGTATCAGACGCATATACGTATCCGGCGCAAGGCGGGCCAGCGTCCAACTGGCGTTAAACCCGAGGGCAAAGGCTCCGCCCTGATACGCCCAGCCTTCATGATAGTGGGAGGCGGTAATCAGTGGAAAAATGGCTTTGAGATGGGGTGGCGTACTGATCGCGGCGAGCCATTGGGTCGCACCAACATAGGACGCCCCATACATGCCAACGTTGCCATCAGACCAGGCTTGGGCCGCACACCACTCCACCGAGTCATAGCCGTCCAGGACGTCATCTCGAAAGGTATAAAACTCCCCATCGGACGCGTACCGCCCGCGGGTGTCCTGGATGACCACGGCATACCCCTCGCTGGCCGTCCGCACGACGTCAAGCATCAGGATTACTCCAGCCAGCAGATTTTTATTATACGGCGTACGTTGGAGGATAACGGGATATTTCCCAGGAGTAGCCGGGCGGTATACATCGGCTCGCAACACGCTCCCATCCCGCATCGGTACAGGCACGTCTTTTTCAATGCTGAGACTTGATTTTCCCATAACGTTGATCCCGACCGGTCATACTAACCACGCTTACAAACTGTCCCGGATACGATTCGGCACCTAGCCGACCAGCGGCTCGAATGTCAAGGCGAGTACCCGTCCTGCGAGCAAAAAGCGGCGGGTCCTTAGCCCGCCCCGGCTCGCGCGTTTCACAATAGGTTATAGCCGTGCCATTGCGCGCTCGTCATGCCGGACGTGATCCGGCATCCAGAGGCCGGGGGGCTGGAGGGCTGGATTCCTGCTTACGCAGGAATGACGGGCAGCCACACAGAATCGCAATTCGCCCTGGCCGGTGATGGCAAATGGTTTTCCTACTTTCTCTCCGATCTGTGAGCATGATACCGTCCTGTCCCAGATGTCCGGTCAGGTGAGGGTTGATTTCACAGGCGTTCACTGGCCAGAGATTGCGGCTGCAATCAGGAGTGAACAGGACTAAGGGGGCCGGTATGGACACGCAGAATGGAAAATTTGTCGATTGCTCGGGCGCGTCAGCACCAAAGCTGAACCTCTGGCCGTCCGTCCTCATTTCCAAGGAAGACATTGAGGCCGAAGTCGCCCGCCTCGCAGATGGCCCCACTCCGGCGAATGGCCGGCGAGCCTCCCTGATCGTCCATCCAAACGCTCGTGAACCAGGTCTCGGGCTTGCGCCTGGCATCCGCGTGACGCTGAGTGTACTGCGGCCCGGCGAGCAGACCCAGCCGATTCGCCATAACTCCACCCAGGTAGATTTTTGCATCCGTGGTGCGGGCTCCGTTATGGTGCACGGCAGGCGTATCGACTTCGGACAGTATGATGTGTGGAATACTCCATCAATGGCCCCATACTGGTACATGAATGACGGTTATGAGCTGCAAGTGCGACTCACGTATAGTAACGCCGCTCTGCTCGAAAAGATGAATGTGCATATTGTGGATGACGACCCACCGCTGACAGAAGGGCCTGAGGAAGCGCCGGAAGCAGAGGCAGGCGCGCAGGGTGCAGGCGAAAGTCCCTTTGGTACCTTCCAATTAAACGAGGACGGCGCGTTCTTAATGCCCTATGAGCGCCTTATTAATCCGACAGCAGTAGCGTCCGCCCCGCTGCACTGGCCCTGGCAGCGCGTCAAGGCGGAACTCGATAAATTGGCCGCGCTGGGCAAGGACTACGTCGGACGACGGTTGTATCTGCTGTACAATCCAGCCACCGGCAGAACAAACGGCACCACCCAGAATTTCTTTGCGACCATGACGGTACGGCCCCCTCGCATAGTTGACCGTCCACACCGCCATACGTCGGCGGCAATCAACTATTATTTTGCCGGTAGTGGACGCAGCACGGTCGAGGGGAAAATCTACGAGTGGAAAGCGGGCGACCTGATGCTGTCAGCACCGGGTTGGGGCGTTCACAACCATGCCTCGTATGATGAGCCGGTGTACGAACTGACGATTCAAGACCAGCCCCTCAATATCGCTATGGAGTCGCTGTTGTGGCAGGAGAGTTTACAGCAACCCATGAAAGTACTCGGTGCGCAAGCCGGGTTCGCTACCAACCGGAAGGCTGGGGGGAATTAGGGGTTCGCTCAGCGACCTAAAATCCGGCACGGCCCGTTGCTATATAACGACTTCATCTCAGCCGAACCTCGCACATTTGGTTACTGGCGGAGTTTGCCGGTCCAATAAAGGAGAGCACGATGAAAATCGGATTCAACATGCCACAGCTCACGACGTTCGCCAGCCGGCGGGCCGTCCATGAATTTGCCGTCCGTGCCGACCAGTTGGGCTATGACTCGCTGTGGGTCCAGGATCACTTGTTGTACCCGGAACACCCTACCCAGAGCCATCCCATACACCAAGCTGTCCTTGGGCCGGACACACTCGTGCAATGGCCCGAGGCGTACGAAAGCTTACTGGCGCCTTTGGAATCACTCGCCTATGTCGCTGGGATAACCCAGCATATCCGCGTCGGGACTTCCGTTCTGGTCTTTGGCTATCATCGGCCCGTGGCGCTCGCCAAACAAATCGCAACGATTGACCTGCTCTCGGGCGGACGGTTCGATCTTGGTATTGGTCTAGGCTGGTCACGCGAAGAATATGCACAGATGGAGACGCCATTTGAGAAACTGGGCGCCCGTTGTAGCGACTTTATTCGCGCCTTACGCGCGGCGTGGAAGACGAATCCAACCCAGCACGACGGTCCGTTCTACACTATTCCACGGGGATCAACCTCACCCAAGCCGACGCAACGTGACGCCCACGGCAATCCGGCCGTACCGATTCTTGGTGGCTTTTTGAGCGACGCAGGTTTGTCACGGGTGGCTGAGTTGTGTGATGCCTGGCATCCGGCCGGTCATACCGTCGAGCTTGCGATCACGCGCATGCAACAGATTAACCGGATGGCAAAAGAGGAGTTTGGCCGCGGTCCGCTTCAACTCGTCCATCGTGTGTTTGCCGCCCCTGCCTTACCCAGTATTGAGAAAATCGGTGACCAACTCATGCAGCCAAACTGGATCGGCACGCCTGACGAGATGCTGCCACAGCTCAAAGAGTGTAAGGAAGCCGGCATGGATGAAGTCGTTATTGACACGAGCTTCTTCCAGGAAATGACAAGTGAAGACGACTGGATCGCCCAACCCGACTTTTTTAAGCCGTTGTTGGACGAAGCGCATCGGTAATTGCACAAGAGGAGGACACCCATGCCAGCCCGCCTGACCGACGGCTATGTCTCAGCTGACGGCCATGTCGTTGAGCCGGCCGATTTATGGACGACTCGCATGGACCGGCGTTTCCGAGACCGGGCGCCGCACATCGAGACCCGCAAGTCGGTCGACTTCTATGTGATCGACGGGCTCGACCCGGTGGCGGTCGGCCTCGATGGCGCGGCCCTGGAAAGCAAGATTGCCGGCAAGGTCGAGTCGCCGGTAGCGCGTCACGCGGATACCCGTCCGGGCGCGTGGGACCCGCAGGAACGGCTCAAAGACCAGGCGCTCGACAACCTACGGGCCGAGGTGATCTACCCCGGCCAGTGGAGTCTCATGTTTTACCGCATTGCGGATGCCGAGTATCAACGCGCGGCCGTCCAAGTGTACAACGACTGGCTGAGCGAGTTCTGCTCCTACGCGCCGCATCGTTTGCTTGGCGCTGCCATCCTGCCTATGCAGGGCCCGCTCAAATGGGCCGCCGAAGAAGCCGAACGAGCCGCCAGGATCGGTCTCAAGGCGGTCATGATCCCGGCAGCCGTCCCAGCCCGACCGTATATTCATCCCGACTATGAGCCGTTATGGGCACGTTTGGAAGAGATCGGGCTACCAGCGGTCGCCCACTCGGGAACGGCCGCCGATATCGGAGCTTCAACCCACGAGAAAGCCCGTCGGATCGGTCCGGGTATGGCGTTTATGGATGAAAAGGCTTTCCAACCCATGAACGCGATGACCGAGTTGATCTGGAGCGGTGCGCCTCAGCGGTATCCCAAGCTGAAGTTTATCATCTCCGAGGGCGGGATCGGCTGGATTGCCTGTCTGCTGCGCCTGATGGATCACTGGTGGGAGGACCATCACCGCTGGATGCAACCGCAACTCAATGAGCCGCCCAGTACGTATTTCAAGCGCCAGTTCTGGGCCACGTTTGAAGATGACCGGGCCGGAATTCTGACCCGTGAGCTCATTGGCGTGGAGCGCCTCATGTGGGGGGCCGACTATCCCCACACCGAGGGCACCTTTCCCAAGTCCCAACAGCAGATTGCCAAGGATTTTGTCGGCGTCCCGGACGACGAAGTGTATCAGATGGTGGTCGGCAACGCGGCGCAGCTCTTCGGGATACAGCTCTGAACAGAAGGAGAACACACATGATCGAACCGTATAATGCCGTTGGCTTAGTCCCGACGTTTTGGGGAATCCGCACGCGGGCGGATATGCAGAAGAATATCGAGCATATCCGCAGCCTGACCAAAGCTGCTTTCTGGCTCTCCAACCTTGATATTCCAGTCCGCCTGCTCGCCATCCCGGAGGGCGCTTTACAAGGCTTTAACGACGAAGTCCTGGACGTCGATCACACCGAGTTTGCACGGACCTGTGCGATTGACGTCCCAGGCCCGGAGACCGACCAGCTCGGCGAACTCGCGCGTGAGTACGGGGTCTTTATCATGGCCCAGGCCAAGGCGCGGCATGAAGACTGGCCCAATCTGTTCTTCAACGTCGGCTTTATTCTCGACCCGGACGGTCAACTCATTCTCAAACACTATAAGATCTCCGCTCTGTTGCCGTGCGAGCGTTCGGTGTCACCTCACGATCTTTTTGATTGGTGGATCGAAAAATACGGACGCAGTCTGGAAGCCTTTTGGCCGGTGGCCGATACCGAAATTGGCCGACTCGGCATCATGATGGCCATGGAGGGCAACTACCCGGAGAACGGCCGGGGGCTGGCGATGAATGGCGCGGAAGTCGTCTACCGCGCCTCCCTGCCCGGCCCGTTCACCCAGAACGATATCTTTGAGATCTCCAATCGCGCCCGGGCGTTGGAGAACAATATGTATATTGTTGCCCCCAACATCGGCGGCTATCACCTCTACCCGGACAGCGAGACGCCGATTGACGCCGGCAGCGGTCAGTCCATGGTCGTGGATTACAAGGGGACCATCGTTGGCAAGCAGCGTGACACCAACGGCTCAACCTATGTCAGGGGCGTAATCGACATCGAAGCCTTACGCCATCACCGGGCCAACGCCCAGGTCACGAACTGGATGAAAGACGTGCGGGCGGAAATGGCGCAGCTCATTTACGAAAAGCCGATCTACCCCAAGAATCGCTATATCGACAAAATCCCCGGCAACCACGCACAGTACAAAGAAGAGGTCATTGACCAGCAGATTGCCTTGATGCAGGCCCGTGATATCTGGAAGAAGCCGGCGAAGTGAGGGGACAGGAAGTAGGCGCAGGAGGATAGATATGCCATTGGAAAGTCTGCTGACTCTGGTGGAAAAGCTCCGTGAGCGGATTGACGTTCATGGTCCCGCACTTCGCCAGAACGAGGCACTGACCCGCTACGTGCTGATTGATCCCCTACTGCGGGAGCTGGGTTGGGACACCGAGAACCCCACCTTGGTAATACCTGAGTACAAAGGAGTTGGCGGGTCGGCAGATTACGCCCTGTTCAATGATGATAAACCTCTCATGATAGTAGAGGCTAAAAAACTGGATACGTCTCTGAGAAATGAAAAGGTGCTCACTCAAGGACTCGCTTACTGCCAGAGGCAAGGAACTCGCTACCTTTCGGTCACTGATGGTAGACGCTGGGAAATCTATGAAACCCATAAACTTGCCAGCATAGACGAAAAGCGAATAGTCGAGTTCGACTTGAAGAGCCAGGCGGCTGCTGAGGTGTGCCTGAAAGCGCTGGCGTTGTGGGAGATTAGAGTCTCAAACGACGTTGCTAACGGACGCCTCTCGAGTGACGAACAGAAATGGCAGCCGCTATCGAAGTTGAATCCCCAAAGAGGATCTCGTCCTCCGATAGAGGTTCGGTTCCCCGACGGTTCAGACGTTAGAATTAAGGCGTGGAGATGGCTACTAGTCGAAGTCGTGCGTTGGCTCATAAACAATCGCCATCTCACACAAAGTCACTGCCCTATTCTCAAGACGCCACGCAGTAAAAGGTATACGGTGTCCACCCAGGCTGTTCATTCGGATAAGAAACAATTTACGTCTCCCGCCCGAGTGGAATCATTATATATCGAGACAAACACAAGTAGCAGGGGTATAGCCAAGGGCTGTCGAACCGTTATTGAGCGCGTCGGCCAAGACCCCGCGCAATTCAAAGTCCGGTTTTCTCTACCATAGGAAAATCTGATGATGCATCTAATAATACGCAATAATTTCTCGCGCAAACTCAACAATGCTCTCCTCAACATAGCCCCACGGCGGAGAGATCACCATTTGGGTCAGACCGGCGGCTTCTAATGCTTTGAGGCGCCTAATCACTTCCTCTCGGGTGCCGGTCACACTCATGGCTCGAATCACCTCCGGGGTGATGAACTCCTCTTCGCCTGGCTGTAGAAACCGTGAGTGGGTCACATGAATGTCATCCCAGCGTTCGTCCAGATACGCTCTATATCGTGGCGTGAGAAACGGCTCAAAATAGGCGGGGGCCTTCTTGCCCTGCCGAACGACCTCATACGCATAGTGCAGCCCAACGGCAATGCGTGGCCCTACCCGGGTGAGGACCCGAGGGCTATCGAGCGTTTCGCCCGGACGCAGTACGCACGCGACGCCGACAGTGACGACCGGATAATCTTTGTGTTGCCCCGACGATTGCGGCCTGCCCTTGGCCGCCTTCTCTAATGTCGCCGTCAGTGCATCAGAGGTGATGGTACTCACCGTAATCAACCCGTCACCAAGCTCTCCGGCCAAGGCCAGCGCCTTGGGATAGGAAGCCGCAAGATAAATCGGGACGGGATCGGTGACGTTAATATATCCGCGCTCGCGGTCGAGGAAACGGATTTGACTGTGGCGTCCGCGTTCATGGTATTCAACCGCTTCTCCACGCAGCAATTTTCGACACACGTCGATCGTATGCCGGAATGTATCCAGGCGGACGGGCGGCATGCCCATGGTGCGCCAGGCAGTGTGGCCAGTCCCGAGGCCCAGAATGGTTCGGCCCGGGGCGAGTTGGTTCACCGTGGCGATCGAGTGGGCAGTGACCGGGGCAATACGCGTGCCGGCAATCGCCACGGCCGTTCCAAGCTGGATGGTGCTCGTATGCTCAGCCGCCAGGGTCATACACGCATACACGTCCGAGGCCAGCATCTGGGTATCGACAAACCACGCGTTGCTGAAGCCCATTTGTTCGGCCAGCACGGCATGCTTCCAGCTGTTTTGAATATGCGACTGAAAACTCACACCAAAGTTCATGGCAGACCCTTACCCAATCTCAACGTCTTCGACAATAAACATGCGGGAGTTGGCGAAGTCCACAAACTTTGCCTCATCCGGGCGGATGATTTCGAGATAGCGGGGATGGGTAAACGCCTTGCCAATATCCTCCACACTGTCAAACCACAGCTCGGCGATGCCGTCGAAGGGCTCATAATCTGACGGCGGGAAGCCTGGTATAGGATCGCTGAGCGTATGACCCTGGACATATTTGCGGACGTACTGCCAGAACTCGGGCACGCTTTTGACCAGCGGACCGTGGTTGTTTTTCCAGTAGTCCTGAAATTCGGCCACACTCATCCCGGCCTTGCGACGCGCGCACCCAATGAATTTCACCATACGTTACCCCCTCCATAAAAAATCAGGCAAAAAGAATCGTTGGCATGGTCGGGTAAATCCGTGTACGAGTCAAGTTGTAAGCCCCGAAGGAGGACGTATGCCCTACGCGAACGATAACGGAGTCAAGCTGTGGTATGACGTGAACGGAACCGGCGAGCCGTTGGTCGTCAGCGGAGGGTTCGGCCTTTTACACGATCAATTCGCCTATATCCGGAACCTGCTCACCCCCCGCCTCCAAGTGATCGATTGGCATTATCGGGGCGCCGGCTTGTCGGACCGCGCCTGGCCCGGCGGTTATCCTTTTGATCGCTGGGTTGATGACTTGGGGGTGATTCTGGATCAGGCCGGTCTCGATGCGGTCCATCTGTGGGGCACCTCGACCGGCGCACCGCTGAATGTTCGCTTTGCCGCCCGGTATCCCGAGCACGTTAAAAGCCTTATCACCTATCCCGGCGTTTCCTTTAGCCCCGAGAGTCGCCGCATGTTTCGCGTCTTTCAAGACGTGACCGAGGCGTTCGGATACGAGGCGCTGGGACGCCTGACCCAGTGGATAGGCTGCGCCGAGCACAACGTGTTCGGCGACCGGGCCAATGAGATTGCCCTTTTTGAAATCGAGTCTTTCAAGCGGAATTTCTCTATCCCGTCTCTGGCAAAGACCCTGGAAACTTTTTCCCATTGTGACCTGTCTGCCGATGTCGCCAAGCTCACGATGCCGGTCCTGGTGCTTATGGGGAACTCCGGCCATCTGGGGGCGGCCACACCGGGGCAAACCGCGGCAATCGAAGCCTTTACGACTCTGTGTCCCCATGCCGAGGTGAGGCTCGTTGAGAACGGTGGCGGGACCTATCACATGATCGAGCAGCCCGAGCAGACGTCTTCCATTGTCATTGATTTTGTGAACGCCCATACCAGAGTCTGAGCGAAGCCAAGAAGACCAAGCCAAACCTTGACGGCAGGCTGAGCGCTTTGCGATAAGGAAGGTATCCAGTCCAAAGGAGGGGTCCTATGCTCGATTGCGTTATCAAAGGTGGGCAAGTCGTTACTCCCCAGGCAGTCGGGGAAATGGATGTCGGCATTCGGGGCGAGAAGATCGTTGCCGTCGGCTGGTCAGGCACACTGTCGGAGCAGGCCACCCAGGTGATTGACGCCAGCGGCAAAATTGTCATCCCAGGCGGTATCGAGCCGCATGCGCATATCGGCATTCCCGTGCCGAGTGAGTGGTCGGGTCAGCCGGATATCATGACCCAGCCGCCCCAGGACGCCAGCCGGGCTGCCGCGTTCGGAGGTGTCACGACTATCGTCGATTTCGCCGGGGACCTGAGTTTTGAAGAGGCGGAAGACAAAACACCCAAATCCATTATGAGCGTTGTGGAGGAACGCCGTAGCGTGTTCCGCACCCACTCCTATACTGACTATACCTTTCACTACATTCTGGCGGGTGAGGTCGCGCCGGAGACGATCGGCGAGATTGGCGAAGCCATACAGGAAGGCATAGCCAGCTTTAAGATTTTTACCACCTTCCATCCCATCCGGGTCCCATACGGACATCTGTGGACGATCTTTGCCGAGGTGGCCAAGCACGGCGGCATTATGGCGGTCCACGCCGAAGAAGACGAAGTCGTGCGCTATATGACCGAAAAGCTCAAGCGTGAGGGACGTGACCAGGGGTACAACCTCCACTTGGTTCACAACAACATCTCTGAAGATCTGGCCTTCCGTCATATCATTCGTCTGGCCCAGCATACTGAGGCAGGTATTTATTTTGTGCATACGACCGCCAAAGAAGGCGTGGCGGCAATCGCTGAGGCGCGCGCTGCGGGTCAGCCGGTGTATGGCGAGGCGCTCCATAACTACCTTCAATTTACCTGCGACGATTACAAAAAACCCGGTGGAACCGCGATTCATACCTATCCGGCCATTAAATTCGCGGATGACCGCGACGCGCTGATCGCCTGCCTGATGGACGGCCGTTTGGCAACCACGGCCACGGATGAATACACGACCCATAAAGGCCCAAAGCTGTGGGGCGATACCATTGAGACCGTCTGTGGCGGGCATAACGGCATTGAGACCCGTATGCCGGTCGCCTTCACCAAGTTTGTGGCCGAGCGTAATGTGTCACTGCAACGCTTTGTTGATATTACCTCGGCCAACGCCGCCAAACTTCTCGGGCTCTATCCCCAGAAGGGGGCGATTCAGCCGGGGAGCGATGCCGATATCGTCCTGCTTGATCCCAACATGGAAAAAACGCTTACCATGGACGATCTGCACGCCGACTCTGACTACAGCATCTGGGAGGGCTTTACCTGCCTGGGCTATCCGGTGCTGACCATGCTGCGCGGTAAGGTGATTGTTGAGCAGGGCAATCTGGTCGGGAGTTCGACTGACGGCCAATGGCTCAAACGGCGCGTGTCGGGCGATATCATCTCCCGGCCAGTGGTATAGGCCATGAAGGTCTGGAGGTCTATATGAAAAAAGTGGGCGGGGTGTTGGCCTGGCATCCCGAAGTGGCCATGACCCAGGAGGAGATTGACGATTTTCTGTCCGGGCGTTGGGTTGTGCGCCTGGCAACGCTGGCGCGGGACGGATATCCGCACGTGACTCCGCTGTGGTACTACTGGGACGGCCAGTGTCTCTATCTCGCCCTGACCCGGAATCGACTCGCCTTCAAACACCTCAACCGCGACCCACGCTGCTCGGCCGCCATTGATATGGATGACCGCCCACTTATGGGTATGCGGACCAATCTGGCCAAGGCGGTGGTGATCAAAGGCAAGGCGGAAATGGTGGCGGTTGGCTCAGGGAAAACCGTGCAGATCGAGGCCGGTCCGTGGCAGGGTGAGCATACCCCGGAACACCTGCTGACCCTGCTTGCCAGACGCTATAGCCTCTCCGCACACGATGGGGCGCTCGGCTTTAGTCACGAGGAGTTTGGCGAGCTCTTCGCTCGGCCCGAGGGACGGGACAGCCAGCTCTTTAAGGACAACGAAGGCCGCGTCATCACAAAGATTCGGCCTCAAAAAATCCAAGCCTGGGACTTCTCAAAGGCACCTATGGGCTATGTAGAGTGACGCGCAAGGAGACAAAGAGTAAATGTGTCTTCCACTAGACATGAAGGGCTGGACACGTTTACTCTTTACAGCATGACACGTTCTTTCACTGTAGCGGCCGCCCAGCTTGGGCCGAGTTCCGACACCAAGGCCCAGACCGTCCAACGCATGGTCGCGCTGATTCAGGAAGCCGGACGGCGAGACGTCGAATTACTAACCTTTTCCGAGCTTTCCCTGACCCCGTATTTTGCCACACGGGTACGCGAAGACTGGCAGGATTTCCCTGAAGACGGCCTGCCTTCGCCGCTGACCCAGCCGCTTTTTGAGGCCGCGTGTCAGGCTGGACTGCACTGGGTCTTTCCCTTTGTGGAGCGCGAAAACGGTCAAGTCTATAATACCGCGGTTCTCATTGATCCGACCGGAGCCATTATCCAGAAATACCGAAAGGCTCATATTCCCGGTGTGGTCGAGCCACGGTGGGAGGGCCTCGATATTTTTGAAAAGCGCTATTTTACCGAGGGGAATCTGGGCTTTCCGGTGACGGCGCTGCGGACCGGCGAGTCAGCCAGGCTGGGCATGCTCATCTGCTATGATCGGCGCTTCTCGGAGGCCTACCGGGCACTCGCACTCGAAGGCGCCGAGCTGATCTGTATTCCCTATAATACACCTACGTTTGGCCGCCCCCGAGAAGAAGGGCATGAAACCGCCGAAATTCTCCTGCGCGCCGCAGCCATAGAGAACCAACTCTTTATTGTTGCAGCCGGAAAAGCCGGTGTTGAAGATGGCGTCGAGTATATCGGGGGCAGCGAGGTCATCTCGCCCGAGGGGAAGGTATTAGCCAAGGCCCAGACCGACGGGGATGAACTGGTCGTCACAACCATCGACCTGGACGCGATTACCCAACTCAAAGCCAAGTGGGATTTCATGCCCGACCGTCGGCCGGAGCTGTACCAGTCCCTCTCAGACGAGGACGGTACACCCGCAGTGTCAGCGGGAAAGTGAGAGCAGCATTCGCGACTGCGCGTAAGACTGTGGAAAAAATGACGATGAAAGCCGAGCACGACGCATCTGAACGTCGAGCGCGCTGTAGCGTGTCGGACGAAGAAATCCCGATCCTTGATTTGGGCCCGTTTCTCGCGGGACAGGACGGGGCGGCCGAAAAGACCGCGGCAGAACTGCGCTCCGCGCTCGAGCAGATTGGTTTCTTCTATATTCTGAACCACGGTGTTGCCAGAACGCTGCGCGACCGCCTGCTTGAGCAGACCGCGGCGTTCTACCGCCTGCCGCTTGAGCGGAAGCTGCCGCTCAAGATGGACGCCTATGGGGTCGGCTATGTACCCAGGCGGGGCGAGTTGCTCAAAACCTCGCCGTATTACACCGGCACGAAAAAACCCGATGTGTGTGAAGTCCTGATTCTGCAACGCGATTGGGGGCCGGGCTCGGAAACGCGGCAGAATTCATGGCCGAACCATATGCCGCTGTTCCGGCAGGCGGTTCAGGACTTTTTTGAAGCCACGGAGGATCTGGCGATTCAGATGATGCCCTTATATGCCTTGGCACTCGGGCTTGAGCGCGACTTCTTTACGCAGAAGTTTCGTAAATATAAAGCCCTCAACGCCCTGCGGGTTTCGTATATGCCGCCGGATAGGCTGGATGACGACGAGTTTCACGTCGGTCCGCATACGGACGGATCGTTCATGACCCTGCTGGCAACATCGGATCAGCTCGGCTTGGAAATTCTGTCGCCGTCCGGGCAGTGGCTGAAGATGCCGCTCATCCCAGATGCCTTTGTGGTCAACTCGGGTGACCTGTTAACCCGCTGGTCCAACGGGCGGGTCCGTTCCACACCGCACCGTGTTATTAACACCTCGGGGGAGGACCGCTATTCGATCCCCCTCTTTGTGCAGCCTACCGCGGACACGATCATTGATTGTCTGCCGACCTGCTGCGGCCCGGACAATCCACCCCAAGAGCCGCCCATCGCCTGTGTCGATTACCTCCGGTGGTTTATGGCAGAGAATTTTGCGCTGGGAGAGCGCAGCTACGATAGGCCGGAGTCGTCATAGATTTCTCAGAAAAGGAACAGACTTCATCTACCACCATGACTCATACCCCCATCGGACGACTGCGCTTGGTCGGCATTGCAGAAGGTATTTCTTTTCTCATTCTCCTCGGCATTGCCATGCCGCTGAAATATGTATGGGGACAGCCGCTGGCGGTGCGAATTGTCGGTCTGATTCACGGCCTCCTGTTTCTCTGGTTTTGCGGCGTATTACTCAACGCAAAAGACGCGGCCGGCTGGGACCTGAAAAAAGCCGGCCGGATTCTCGTTGCCGCGCTGTTGCCTTTTGGACCCTTTGTGATTGATAGAGGCTTACGCAGAGAAGATGAAGCACTAAGAAGAAAAACACCGGCCTAGGAAAGGAGAGAGCTATGCAAACTATTAGCAAAGAGCATATTGTCCGCACCTTTGACGCGGCCCATCCGCCCGCGGCCCGCGTCCAGCCGGGGGAAGTGTTTGTCATGGAAACCAACGATCGTTTCCGGGATTGGAACGACGGTGGTCGGTGGCCCATGGAGCAGTTGTCGGTGATGACCGGACCCGTCTGGATCGAAGGCGCCCAGCCCGGCCACACCCTGGCCATCGAGGTCCTGGATATCCGGCCTGCATTGGGCTTCGGCTATGTGGTGGCAATTCCGGGCTACGGATTACTCAAGGACCAGGTCGAGTTTTGTAAAAAGGTCGTGCCGATTGAGGGCAATCGTATTCGCTACAGCGACACGATCAGCCTGCCGTTTATTCCGAATATCAGCAAGATTGGTCTTGCTCCTGCCGACGAGGCTCGTCCGAGCAACGCGGTTGGTGCTTTTGGCGGCCAACTCAGCAACAGCCAGCTTGGCGTCGGTTCCACCGTGTTCTTGCCGGTGAATGTCGAGGGCGGCATGCTGACCATCGAAGATGTGCATGCCCGGATGGGCGATGGCGAGGCTACGGCGTCGGCGGTTGAGATTGCAGCGGAAGTGACGCTGCGCTGTCGCGTCGCCCACGAGTTTCCGGTACAGCGACCGCTGGTGATCACGCGAGATGAAGTCCTCACCATGGGCGACGGGGAGACCATGGAGGTCGCCGCACGTCAGGCCCTGGAAGACCTGTCTCATCTCTTAGTGGACCGCGCCGGGGTCAACCCAACCGAAGCCGCTATGCTGGCCAGTGTAGCCGCCGACTTGCGCATTTCAGAAGTGGCAGGCTCTCCGTGCCATGTGCGGGCTGCAATAGACCGGGATATTCTTAATTTATAAGTGTCCTCCCCGCCGGCTTCCTTAACCCTGGGGCGGTTTGAATGCCGGCGCCATCACGGCGCTGGCGTTTGTCGTAATTGCCAGACGGATATCTTTGACCGGCTTGTACTCCGGGTCATCCATGAATTCCTGGATTGCCTGCTCGGAGGGGAATTTGAGCACCACTACCCCTTGAGCGGGCTCACCCTGGAGCGGTTTTGCGTTAAAGTCGGCCACCACGACTTCGGCCTTATACTTGGCCAGAAAAGGCAGTACTCCGGGGATGTACTCTTTCTGGTATCGCTCTGGATCCGTAATCGTCTGGGTCAAAATAAAATAGGCTGACATCGTTATCCTCCTTGAATAGTGCTTACCTCTTTTGGGGCCTGTCCGAACGATCCGCTGCCGGAGTCCAGAAACGCCTGCTCTTCCGGCGTGGACATTCGTCCGAGCAAGACGTTCCGGTGCGGGAAGCGACCGAAGCGCTGAATAATAGACAGATGCTTTCGGGCCGAGCCTTGAAAATCCTCGATCAGTGCTGTCCACTCCTGAGGAGCAGTCGCCAGCACGACATCTCCTTGATGCACCGCTTCCTCCTGGAGGGCCAGATCCTCGGCGTGCTGGAACGGCATCAAACAAAACAACTGCTCCAGCACCCTCAAAGAAGAATAAAAGGAGCACTCAAAGCCGCGCCTGGCGACGTGTTGCGCCAACGGGTCAGCTGCAAAGGCTGCGGCCGTGCCGCGATAGAGATTCCGCGGCAGTTGGTCGAGGGCGATAATCAGCGCCAGCCACCCGCGGGGGCGAGATTCCCAGGACGCCAACCCACCGGACTGGGCTTGCCTGACGAGATCGGAAAAGCGGGTTCGGATGACAGCGTCGGTTTCGGGCGTAGCCTGAAACCAAAAAGGATAACGCTCTTCAGCCTTGCGCGCGTCTGAAGCCGCGTCGGCGAACCAGAACTGAAGGAGCTGTTCGGGATCCATAGGCGTCCGGATTATCCGCTTGACTGGAGAACTCTGACGTTCTCCCCGTCCTGAACGAGAACGGTAGGAGCCATCCCCACAAACAGCCCCGTGTCAACAACGCCGGGAATCGAGAGGATGTCTTGTTCAAATTGGGCGAGAGCTGTAATCGTACTGATCGCACAGTCAATAATAGCGTTACCGTTATCAGAGAGGAACACTCCAAAGTCAGTCTGGCGAGGTATTGGGTCGCAGGATAACGCCCGGAGGTGGCGACAGCACGTCGCTACCCCGAACGGCACGACTTCAACCGGCAGCCGGCCGCGCTCTCCGAGCACGGACACCAGCTTTTCAGTACCCACCAGAACGATGAATTTTCGGGCCGCGGCAGCTACGATCTTTTCGCGGACCAGAGCACCGCCGTAGCCTTTGATGAGGTTCAGGTCGGGATCAACCTCATCCGCACCATCGACGGCAATATCAATACTCTCGACTGCGTCAAAAGTTGTAAGGGGAATGCTAAGCTCCTGGGCGAGAGCCCTCGTTCCGTGGGATGTCGGGATCCCACGGATACGTAAGCCAGCCTGTACCCGAGCGCCAAGCGCACGCACGAAGGCGCTCGCGGCCCGGCCCGTGCCCAGGCCGACAACATCTCCATCTTTCACAAATTCGAGCGCACGTTCAGCGATGGTCATACCTTGCTCCGCTGTATCAGGAGAGACATCTAGGCCAGAGCCTGGGTGATTGTCTCGCACAAGGTTTGCAAGCCGGCCGGTACGTCCGATCCGAGATGTACGCGTAGCGCGCGCCGTCCCCGTTCGGCCAGCACCGCAAAGTCTCCCTGGGCCTGGAAGGCTTTCAGCGTGCCAAAACTGTAGCGCTGGCCGGGAATGTCCAGATCCTTGGCGTCGTCTGACGTAATCTGTAGAAACACACCGGAGTTGGGGCCGCCCTTATGCAGTTGGCCGGTGGAGTGCAGGAAGCGCGGACCAAAACCGAGGGTAGTGGCCACTTTCTTCGCGTCCCGTACGGTGTGACGCAGGGCTTGCAACGCGGCGCAGGTTTCCTCATTCATTTCAACATAGGCGTTGATGGCAAAATAATCGCCTATCTGAAGCAGTCCGAGATGCGCACTAAGTAACGCCACCGCGTCCTGGCCGGTCGCCGCCTGGAGCGCTTTGGCGTTTTCTGAATCCGTGAAGAAGCGCAGGCCCCGGTCTTCTAAAAACGGCGTCTCCTCCGGCACCTGGCCAGTCTCTTCAAACGACGCGGTCAGCTGTCGGGTGGCTCTTTTACTGGCTTCCACGTCGGGCTGGTTAAAGGCGTGAACCCCGAGCATGGCGCTGGCCACGGCCGTCGCCACTTCCCAACGGAAAAATTCCTGACCAAGGCTGAGCGTATTTTCAAGGCTGATACGCACAACCGGCTGGCCGGCTCTTTCGAGCGCGTCCATGGCTGCATCCTGTTCGGCCGCAGGCGCGCTGTTGAGTCGAATGTAGATAAAGAGCCGATCCTGCCCATAGACCTCGGGTGGGCCCAAGGGTTCTGCGTCAATCGGAATAAGCCCGTGCCCCTCCTTGCCGGTCGACTCGGCAATGAGTTGCTCCAGCCACGTGCTTAAGGCGTCGATAGCCGGCGAGGTCACGAGCGTCACCTTGTCTCGACCGTGTTGCGCCAGGGTGCCCATAATCGTTCCCAGCGTGACACCGGGATTAACCTCGGGCGGCACACTCGCCGAGCAGGCCTGAACCATCAGGGCGGAGCGGTCCAGGAAACGTTGGACATCGATACCCATCAGGGCAGCCGGGACCATGCCAAAATTCGACAGGGCAGAATACCGACCACCAATACTTGGCACTCCCGGAAAGATGGAGCGGAACCGACGCTGTTCGGCAAGCTGTTGGAGCGAGCTGGCGGGGTCCGTAATGGCGATAAACCGCGAGCCGGCTTTGTCCGCACCAAGAGCCTGGGCGACCTGGTCAAAGAAATACTGCGTAAAGGTATTCGGTTCGGTCGTCCCACCCGACTTTGAAGAGACGATAAACAGCGTCTTTCGGAGATCGATCCTTTGCGTACACGCTAAGACCTGAGCTGGCACGGTCGAGTCGAGGACGAGGAGTTCAGGGTGGTCGTCGGTCGCGCCAAAGGTGCGTTTCAAGACCTCCGGGCATAAGCTCGACCCGCCCATGCCAAGCAGGAGAATATGCTGGAAGTCGTCGGCCTTGATCTCTTCGGCGAACTGAACGAGGGGGCGGATGTTCGTTCGCTGCGCCTCCACAATATCGAGCCAGCCAAGCCATTGGTCCTCGTCCTCTCCCGACCAGAGAGTAGGGTCCTTCTGCCATAAGCGCCGGACTTTCCCCTGTGTCCGCCAGTCTTTCAGGCTGGCTTCGATGAGGGCGGAAGCACCATCCAGACTATACGTCTGCTGGGCTAATTCACCGCCCAGCATGGCTTGGCGCTTGCGCTCAATTGAACTCAGCAGAGTGTCGAACGGTTCAACGAATTTACGCACGCCTTCATCCAGGAGTTGGTCGGTTGCAGCGTGCAGAGACACTCCGACCTCGGCCAGGGTATGGATGATGGTCCGTGCGTCCTCTAGGTTTTCTTCCCAGTTGGTAGTCAGCCTTGGCTCGGCTCGACCTCCATCCCGAAAGGCCGCAAAGGTTTCGCCCGGTATGGTATTGACGGTATCCGGGCCGATCAGTTCGTCAACATAGAGCGTTTTGGAATAGCGCGGATTTTTCGTACTCGTACTGGCCCATAAGAGGCGTTGCGGTCGTGCACCGTTTGCTTCAAGGGCACTCCAGCGTTCACTGGCCATCAGGCTTTTATACGCAGCGTAAGCAATTTTTGCGTTCGCAATGGCAACTTTCCCGAGCAGGTGCTCGATCTTGGCCTTTTGCTCGGCGCTGTCCGCAGCCTCAATAGCCTGGCTGAGTTTTTCGTCGATCAGGGTGTCGATGCGACTGATGAAAAAGCTGGCGACACTCGCCACCGTACTCAGGTTCCCGCCCCTTTGAGCGAGCTGCTCCAAGCCATCCAAGTATGCCTCGGCAACCGCTTCATACGCCTCGACCGCAAAGAGCAGGGTCACATTGATATTGATCCCCTCACCGATCAACTGAGCGATGGCCGGGACGCCGGCCTGGGTAGCCGGCACCTTAATCATGACGTTAGCCCGATCGACCATTTTGTACAGACGCCGGGCTTCTTCGAGGGTCCCTTGCGTGTCATGGGCCAGATAGGGGGAGACTTCGAGGCTGACATAGCCGTCTTTGCCCGCGGTTTTCCGATAGACCTCAAACAGGACATCCGCAGCCATCCGGATGTCCTGAATCGCCAGACGCTCATACACGTCTATGGCCGACCCAACCCCCTGCTCGACCAGGGCCTGCATGGGCTGATCGTAATCGGAACTGCCCGTCAGCGCCTTCTCAAAAATAGCCGGATTCGACGTCATGCCGAGGAGACCGTCGTGATCGACCATGGCCTGGAGATCGCCGGAAGTGATAAGGCTGCGATGGATATTGTCATACCAGATACTTTGACCCAATTGCTGGACAGCAACTAATGGATTCTCCATACTCTTCCTCGTCCTTCCCCCTCACCCCAGGCACTCATTCCTACCGGGTAGGGTCTGATATGGCATCGGTGATCTGTACGACCCACCCCCTTCTAGCATAGCTCCTTTCTTGGCGGCAAAGGGGGAAGATTTGAGCAGCGAACACCGGCAGGCTATCAGCACTGCCAGGGACTCAGTCAGGCATATCGGATTGTGCACCTGCGGCCTGAGCGAGCCGACCTTCCCGCGGAGAGACGGGCTGGGGACGGTCGCGCTCCGCGTCGACGATGCAGAAAAAACCAAAGGGTTCATCGCCGTCAGCCAGAAACTGATGGGGGGTCCAGGGAGCAACATACACGGTATCAAGCGCCTGCATCTCCCGGGCTTTATCGTTCAGCACCACCCGCCCCTGCCCACGCACGGCAATCACCACATGCGCGTGGGCATGTTTCTCCAAGCTGGAGTAGCCGCCCGGTTCGAGCTCAAAATAGCGTAGATGAAAGCTGGTCTCTTCGGCCTGTTTGCCCACCAGCACCTGGCGGACAATGCTTTTCCACTCTCGCCCCGCTTCCTGCCCCTGCTTGTAGGCTTCACATTCGACCTCGGACCAAGTGTAAGGAGTGTGGTCTTTTTGCGCGCAAATGAGGCGACTTTTAGAAGCGGGCATAACCTTCCTCAGACAAACTCAATGATCGTCTTGAGTGAGTCCCGCGCTTCAGCGGCGTTGCGATAGGCTGCGTGGAGTTGCTCAAACGGGAAACGATGGGTAATGAATTTCTCTGCCGTAATGACGCCGTCCTGAACCAGCCGGAGGGCCTCGCGGGTATCGTTCGGTCCGCAGGAATAGCTGGGGATCAGGCGGACTTCGTTAAAATACAGATCGTTGGGCGAGAAGGTCAGCGTGTCGTCCGGTTTGCTGGCCGTGAACAGCACCACGGTTCCGCCTTTGGCCGCACAGCGCAGACCGAGTTGCATGGCTTCGATCGAACCCGGTCCGACAATGACGACCTCGGCCATCTCGCCTTGGGTATATTCCCGTAGCGCGTTCTCGATATTGCCATCTTTCACGTCGTGCGGATTCAGCGCGAGATCAGCGCCGAGTTCACACGCCTTTGTACAGCGATAGGGGACGAAGTCTGTTCCAATAATGGTTCGAGCCCCAGCATGTTTTGCCAGGGCAACATGCAACTGCCCCATAATGCCGAGTCCGATCACAAAAACACTGTCGCCGGCCTGAAATCCCGAGCGCCGCAGGGATTTGACCGCACAGGCCGTGGGTTCGACCAAAGAGCCGTCGGCAAACGACATCTTCTCAGGCAGGCGTAAGGTGTCGCCGGACAAATTGTCCTTAGGTACGATGAAGTATTCAGCCATTCCACCGGGAACAATCTTTGTTGCCCGCCACGTTGGACATTGGACAAACTCGCCACGTTGACACGCCCGGCACGAAAAACATGGAGCGTGATGATGGGCGAACACCCGATCTCCGGGCTGAAAGTCCTCCACTCCCTCGCCGATTTCAACGATTTCACCCGCAGGCTCATGCCCAAACACCAGCGGGGCCTTTTTCTTCATATACCAGCCCATCACATCGCCCGAGCAAATCCCGCACGTCCGCGTCTTGACCAGCGCTTCGCCCGGCCCAACAGTGGGGATAGGGTCGTCTTCAAAACGAATATCGGTTGAGTCGTACAAACGAGCGACTTTCATGGTGGGCATAATGCGGAGAGTTTCCTTTCTGCCAAGCGAACCTGGACCATTATGCCAGGACAGGATTTTGCGGCAAGCCAGACTGGACGCCTAAAAGATTCATACTTTGTAGGTACCCCGCACCTGCAAAATTGGCCTACCAAGCGGGTCGCTACGGCCCATCCGTCACGTAGGTCGCAAGGTTGACCGGGCCGAGCGGAGCACCCAGAGCGGCCAGGCGGGTCATTTCCTGGCGGAAGAGCGGGCCGTGGTGCACGTTGGTCGCTATATGGGCCATTTCGTGCAGCAGGATGCCTTCCCCCTTGGGGAAAGGAAAAGCCTCCAATAAAATTCGGCATCGTTTCTTGTCGCAGTAACCAGCTATGTGTTTGCTCATCGCGGCAGGTATCCCAGGGACAATGAGCGGGTCATGAAGCGTGACGCGGTATGAGGGCAGCGTATTGGCGAAGTACTTGCGGTTGAAATCTTCGAAGTGCCGCTGGTACTGCTCCTCCCACTCGGCGAGCTGGGCGGCGGTGGCCCTGTGGCGCTTGCGATCTTTCCAGGTGGAAAGAGTGGAGCGGGTGGCTCCCATGGGTTTTCCCCTGTCGTGGTCTGAGGTTGTCTGGGGGGAGGAAATACCCTCCCCATCCCTAGCGGAAAAGAGAAACGAGATGTGGGCGGGAGGAGCTTACGCCGCCATCATCCACTTGGCCATGCGGAGCATGTCCTGCGGGCTCTCGGGCAGTTTGCGCATGACCGAGGCTTCAAAGCCGGAGTGCATGAGACAGTTCTGGCACAGGTCGTCTTCGCGTTTTTCCCAGTAGTCCCAATCCACTCCGTTCCAGAACTCGTCCCAGGTCTTGAAATATTTCTTGCCGATGAGATAGCACGGGTCCTTCCAGCCAAAGGGTGTCCGGGTGACATTGCCCCACGGTGTACAGGGATAGTCGCGTTCGCCGGCGGCGAATTCGAGGAACAGCGGGGTGAGCGAGATCTTGTAGCGCTCGGACAGTTTCAGCACGTGTTTGAACTTCTGGTGAATCTCGTCCCGATACAAAAAGTGGTTGGTCTTGAGCGCCTCGTAATGATAGCCGGGCGAAACCATGATGCCGTCCACTCCGAGCTCGGTCAGCATCTCACACATCTCTTCGATCTCTTCCATGCTGGTTTCGCGGAACACCGTGGTGTTGGTACACATGGAGTAGCCGAGCTGTTTACCGAGCTTGATCATTTCAACGGCCTTGTCAAAGACGCCAGGCTTGTCACATACAAAGTCATGGGTGTCGCGCATGCCATCCAGATGCACGTTGATGGACAGGCGCTTATGCGGCTTCCCTTTGTTGTAAAATCGCTCCAGTAAAATCCCGTTGGTACACAGATAGATGTGGCGCTTGCGGTTAATAATGCCTTCGACCAGCTCCGGCAACTCCGGATACACGGTTGGTTCCCCACCACAAATCGACACCACCGGCGCGCCGGACTGATCCACCGCATCAAAGCATTGCTCCAAAGAGAGTCGATCTTTGAGATCGCCCTGGTGCCGTTCCGGCGTACATCCCACACAGGCCAAATTACAGGTGTATAGGGGCTCGAGCATGAGCACGACAGGGTAACGGGACTGGCCGCGCAGCTTGTTCTTGAGCTGCCACTTGATCATGTCGGTCGTGATATGTAATGGAAACCGCATATCTTTCCTGTCGGGCCTTTTGCTCCTTCGGCCTCATGTGCTGACCGTTCGGTTAGCGAATATTACCGATCCAGATGCAAGCTCGCAAGGGGGAAAGCTTGACCAAAGAATTTAGTGCTTTACAAGTTTTCTGGCCTTGGTCACAATAGAACTATGGCAAAGAAGAAGATGGGTGGTCGGGGCAGTGGTGGGAGACAAGAGAACGCGACGCTCGGAGAGCTGAAAGAAGTCGCGACACGGCTGGGTATTCAGGTTCGAGAGGAAAAGCTGCTGCGCGAAGTTGGGTATCGCGTTCGTGGCGGGGGGTGCCGGGTGCACGATCAAGACGTCGTCTTCCTCGACCGAGACCGCCCGGTGACCGAACGGGTTGACATCCTGCTCGATGAACTCTCGCAACGCGAGGTTGATACGCAGGCACTATCACCGTCAATCCGTCATCTTTTCGCGGGCATAACAGGAGACCAGCCATCATGAGTGAGCGGCTTGATACCTTTCGGCTCTGGATCAAAGAGCAGGGGCTCAAGGCCACTGCTCAACGAGAAGACATCGCCCGCGTCTTTTTCTCGATCACTCGCCATATCAGCGTAGAAGAACTCTATAGCGAAGTTCGCCAGGTCAATCCGCGGGTGGGCTATGCCACCGTCTACCGGACCCTCAAATTACTCAAAGAGTGCGGGCTCGCCGAGGAACGCCATTTTGCCGACGGACAGGCCCGCTTTGAGAATGTTGAAGCCGAACGGCATCACGACCATCTGATCTGCGAGCGCTGTGGGCGCATTATCGAATTCGTCCAGCCCCGGATTGAAGAACTCCAGGAAGAACTTGCGCAGCGCTACGACTTTGTAGCGACCACGCACAAGATGGAAATCTACGGGATTTGCAAAGAATGCCGCGAAAGTCTTGATCCGCTTCAGGGGCGTTCCTTCAACGGTTAGGCATCAAGCCGAAAGAGGCGCGCGGTATTGCACCACGTGGCCTGCGCCACCTCTTCAAGCGGCACGGCTTTGAGTTGGGCAATCGTTGCCGCCACCTGAGAGACATAGGCGGGCTCGTTCCGCCGGCCGCGGTATGGCACAGGGGCCAGATACGGGCAATCGGTCTCAATGAGCAGCCGGTCCATGGGCACAAGAGGCACGACTGCACGCAGGTCCTGTGCACTCTTGAACGTCACAATCCCACTGAACGAGAGGGATAAGCCCAGGGCCAGCAGGGCCTCGGCTTCTGATGCAGTACCGGTGAAGCAGTGCATGACACCTCGGACTCGGTCACCGCCTTCTTGACGGAGAATATCGGCGGCCTCAGCGTAGGCTTCACGGACATGCATGGAGAGCGGCAAGTCGAGTTCGAGCGCGAGTTGGATGAAAGTGCGGAAATGCCTCCGCTGCGCTACGCGGGGAGAATACTCGTAGTAAAAGTCCAAGCCGGTCTCACCCAACCCGACAACCCTGGGCTCCTGGGCCAAGCGCCGGAGGTGGTCATAGGTTTCCGGGGTAATCGTTTCGGCATTGTGCGGGTGCACACCCACCGTGGCAAAAACATCGGTATGTTCCTGTGTTAGAGCTACGGCTTTTTCGTTGTGCCAAAATTCGCCCGTCGCTCCAATCGTAATAAAACGTTCGATGCCGGCTTGGCGCGCACGGGTCAGGAGGGCAGTCCGGTCTTCGTCAAACCGCGTATCGGTCAGATGACAGTGCGAATCGGCCAAGCGCATCGTCGACGGCTCTCCCCGTTAACCCGCCGCCTCTTGCTCCGGCACATTTTCGTCGAGTTTGACAAATAATGGCGTGGGCTGCCGTAGCGTCTGACCTGGAGCGAGCGTTCCTGCTTCCCACCGGCCAATAGCTGCGCTGTTGTCATAGCGCAGCACGAGATGCTCACCTCGGGCGTCTTTGACGGGCTGCGTATACTGACGGCCAAAGAGCTGACCGTCATAGCCGAGCAACTCGTGGAGCTGTTGGCTGGTGTGGGGCAGTATGGGGGCCCAAAGAATTTTCAACCAGTCAATAGCTTGCAGTGCCACATAGACGGACGTGGCGGCTTGTTGCGGGTCTGTCTTGATCGTACTCCAGGGCGCGGCGTCGTGCAGATACTGGTTTGCCCGTTGGCTCAGGCGTCGGACTTCCTGCATGGCGGCTTTGAGTTTCACACTGTCGTACAAATCCCCAACGCTGCGGAACCCAGCTTTGACTTCATCAAGCAGGTCCTGCTCTTTTTCACTCAACGGCCCCGGTTCGGGGATAACGCCCTCCCACCGCTTATAGGCAAAACCCAACACCCGGTTCACCAAATTCCCCCAATTCGCCACCAGTTCGTTATTGACGCGTTCCACAAAATCGTCCCAGGTAAAGTCCACATCGTTTGCTTCCGGTGCAATGGCGGTGAGCGCGTACCGCCATGCATCAGCCTGATAGCGTTCGAGCACGTCCAGGATACTGATAATCCGCCCCTGACTTTTACTGAACTTCCGGCCGTACATATTCAGGTATTCGTTGGCCGGAACATCATAGGGCAGATTCAGGCTCTGGTAGCCAATCAGCATCGCCGGCCACATCATGGCATGAAAGGGAATATTGTCCTTGCCGATAAAGTTATAGATACGAGCCTGGGGGTTGGTATCGGCGTCCCACCACTGTCGCCACTGTTCGGCGTCGCGGTTGAGTTGAGCCCATTCTTTTGCCGCACTCAGATAGCCGATGACCGCATCATACCAGACATAGATACATTTCCCTTCCGTGTTCGGCAGCGGGATTGCCACGCCCCACTCCATGTCGCGGGTAATCGGGCGGCCACGCAGTTCCGTTTGTTCGACCTGGGTGCGCGCAAAATGGATAACATTCGGACGCCAGTGCGTTTTGCCGTCCTGCAGCCAGGATCGCAACGGTTCCTGGAGTTTCGACAAATCCAGGAAGTAATGCTCGGTCGCACGGACTTCAAGGGTCGTGTTCCCGGTAATCCGTGAGCGCGGGTTTTTGAGCTCGACCGCTTCGTAGGTGCGCCCGCACTGATCACACTGGTCCCCGCGCGCTTCGTCATAGTCACAGAACGGACAGTTGCCCTCAACATAACGGTCGGGCAGAAAACGGTTTGCCTGGGCGTCATACAATTGCTGCTGGCTGTCCTGGTAGATATAGCCCCCCTCAAGATGGGTGCGAAAAATATCCTGCGTCACATCCCAGTGGTTCTGGGTATCCGTATGGGTGAACAGGTCGAACGTCAGACCAAGCTTGAGGTAGCTGTCAACAAACGTGGCATGAAACCGGTCAACAATTTCAGCCGGGCTGACCCCCTCGGCCTCGGCCCGGACGGTGATAGGAGTGCCGTGCGTGTCGGAGCCACTCACCATCAGAACATGGTTGCCGCGCATACGTTGGAAGCGGGCGAATACATCAGGTGGAAGATAGGCGCCGGCAATATGGCCGATGTGTTGTTCGCCGTTTGCGTACGGCCAGGCGACGCCAACAAGTATATGTCGTGGGTGATCCATGTATGTCTCCTCAAATCTCTCTTTCCTAGCGGGCAGGCGCCACCTCAGCAAGTTCCAGCAGCATATCTTCGACGGCGAGGCGCGGGTTGGCGTTCCGGTCCAGGGCCTGCATCGTATCGTAGACGACAGTAAGATCGCGTAGGGCCCTGGAGATACTCACGTTCGCGGTCGCCTGGCCCAAGGCGGACAGGCAGTCCTGATAGCGCACGACTGCGTCCTTGCCAAGTAAGAGGTAGTGCAGCGCCTCTTCATACCAGGCCAGAACAAGTTCCAGACGAGCGCCCTTCCCCAAGGCTTGTGGCATATCGGCTTTCTTCTTTGTCTTGGAGGTACGGTCGGCCACCAGCCATTCAGCCAGTTGGGACAAGGTTGAAAAAGAAGCACCGTGTACGGTGGAGAGATGTTCGACAACCCGCTGTCGCTCCTCGATCAAGGTGGGTGGATCAAGGCTGAGAGCGCGGCCAATACTCCCGCGGCTGTAGCGGGCGAGGAGGCCCGCTGTGTCAGGCTCCAGGCCATTCTCCTGCTGCAGGATATGTTCCACGTCCTGAACCGGCAGGGGGGCAAAACGCACGTGTTGGCAGCGCGACAGCAGAGGAAGCGAAAGCGTGGCCCCGCTCGCAGCAATCAGCACGATAATCGCATCGCCGGGGGGTTCTTCCAGAATCTTCAGCAAGGCACTCTGCGCCTGGTCTGTCAGCATATGCGCCTCATTGAGGATGCAGACTTTCTTGCCGTCACGAACAGGCCGGAGCGCTAAAAACCGCTGCATCGTCCGAATCTGATCGATGCCCATACTCTGCTTTCCAGACAGGGGTCCATTAAAATAATAGTCTGGATGGGAGCCCGCTTGCAGAGACACACAGGCAGGGCAGGAGATACACCCGCGCTGAGGGGCCTCCTGACAGAGTAAAGCGTGCGCCAGGGCAACGGCGGTACAACGCTTGCCGATACCATCCGGCCCGGTAAAGAGGTACGCATGGGCAACCCGATCATTGGCCAGTGCCTTGCGCAATATCGCAAGCGCTGAGGCGTGGCCGTGAATCTGATCCAGCAACATGGTTTTCCCTCTGTCTCTCTTTATAAAAGGGTAGGCAAATGTTTGCGGACACCGGCAAGAACGGCGGTGTGCACAGCCTCGATATCCTGGGTCGCATCAATTAAGCAAACCCGCTCGGGCTCGGCGCGGGCAATGGCGAGGAACCCCTCACGCACCCGCTCGTGAAAACTTACTGACGCGGCCTCAAACTGGTCAACCGCCGCCGTTCCCCGTCGCTCCTGGGCCCGCTCCATCCCGACGGCAACCGGCAGGTCTAACACAAAGGTAAGTTGGGGTCGGCAGACGCCGCAGACAAAGGCGTTCAGCTGCGCAACCTCAGCCAGATCGAAGCCGCGTCCATAGCCTTGATACGCAGTGGTCGAGTCCGCGTACCGATCGCATAACACAATATGCCCAGCTTGCAGGCCGGACAGGATGACCTCATGAATATGCTGCGCCCGGTCGGCGAGCATGAGAAGTAATTCAGCCGAGGGAGCGAGTGTATCAGTCGGCCGCCCGGTGTGCGGACGTAACAGAAGCTGGCGCAGGGTCTGTCCGATTGACGTGCCGCCCGGCTCGCGTGTCTCAACAACGTCGTGGCCACGCGCGCGGAGCGCCTCGGCCAGGAGAGAGACCTGGGTGGTCTTCCCGCCACCCTCGCTCCCTTCAAAGGTGATGAAAACTCCGCTCATGAGACGCGCTCTCTGGGCCTGTGGAACATAGCGAAAAAGTTAGCCGACTTCCAATCCAACCGAGCGCATCAGTGCCAGGGCATTACTTCTTTTGACGACACCGGTTCGCATGCGGTAATCGAACCGCAGTTCGCCGTCTTCGAACTGATCTTCAAAACAGACGTTGGTTGCACGCGGAGATAAACTATCGGCGATCTGGGCGAGAGCGAGATCATGGGTTGTTACCAAACCAATGGCTCCTCGTTCAAGCAGACTCCGGATCACGGCGGATGCGCCAATCCGGCGGTCGTGAGAATTCGTGCCGTGAAAAATCTCGTCCAAAAGAAACAGCAAGGGCATCGGACCGGCCGCGCCATCCATCAGTTGGCGGACGCGTATCACCTCCGCGTAGAAACGGGAGGTGCCGGCATGCAGAGAGTCCTGAATACGCAAACTTGCCCCGAGCGTCAGCGGGGAGAGGCGGAGGTGCCGCGCCCGCACCGGGGCGCCGGCCAAGGCCAGGACGGCATTCACCCCGACAGTCCTGAGTAGCGTGCTCTTGCCCGACATATTGGAACCGCTGACGATCAACGCCTGAGGAGACCGGTTCAGGGTAATATCGTTGCGTACACATTGTTGTTCCGACATCAGCGGATGACCGAGCCCGGTTCCTTCAAAACAGGCACTCCATTGATCATCTTTTTGCCGGGACACGAGTTCCGGAAAGGGATCGGCCGGATGTTCATACGCATAGCCGGCCAGCGCACTCAGGGCCTCGAATTGGCCGATTGCACGCAGCCAGTAGGCAATAGTCTGGCCCGAGACAGCCCGCCAACGTTCGATGGCGTAGGTAATCTGTGTCGTCCACAGCAACAGGGCAGCCAGCGGCAAAAAAATTTGATTCTTACGAGATTCGAGCAGGGTGATCAGACGGTTGAGGCGAGCAATCTGACGCGATGGCGGTGAACCGTTCGTTGCAATGAATGCCTGGAGACGGACCAGCCACGGACACGTAAATGTCTCTTGTTCGAGACAGGTCAAGACTGCGGACAGCAGGTTGAGTTCGCGCCCGATCCGCTCGATATTCATCATGGCCCGTCCGACCCGCTGCCGGACGCTGGCGGCAAAAAGACCTTGTACCACACTCGCCACCACAAACGGGCCTGGCCCTATCGATGTCAGCCCCCAGGCGGCGAGGGTCGTTAGCGACGAAAACGAGAGGATGCCAGCAACAACAGACACCCACCAGCCAGAGAGATGAGGCGGCGCTTGTCCCCAGTCTTGCAGGGTCTGGGGCGAGACACCGGTTTCAATATCGTCACCACGGACGGCTAACTCTTCGCGCAGGTCGAGACGGAGACATAATTCATCAATGGCGATCTGACGAGTGCGAATCTCCTCGGGCGTGGCTGGTGTTGTCAGCCAGGCGGCCAGAGTCTGTCGTCCGCTCGAAGTCCGCGCGGTACACAGCAGGGCGAATACCGAACCCGGACCGAATAGGTCGAGGTCGGCGGCATAGGGATGACCGGCCTGTTGACTCTCTTGCAGGAATTCGTCTCCAGACTCTCCACACTCAACCCAACGATTTTCAAGCCGAGCTAATCCCTGGGCGTAAGACGCCACACTCCGTTCTGCCCGCAGACGCCGGTGTCTAACCCGCTCGTGGTAGAGCACGAGTCCGACAAAACCGATCATAAAAGGCAGCAACCAAGCCCACGATAAGGTACCAGGCCGCAGGAAAAACCACGCAACACCACAGCCGGCAAGAAAGAGCATAAGACGCGCGTTACCTATCGCGCGGTCTCGCTGCGTACAGTGACGGAGTTGGCTTTCGCGCCGGCTCAGCCGTTCAGTATACACGGCATGTGGGTTCACGGGACGCGGGTGGTCTTCAGTATTCCGCGCCAGGTCGGCCGACATCATGCGGTAGTCCTTTTCACGCGATAAGGTGGAGTCGGTTAGCGGAGGCCGAGATACCATGCGATCAGGGATTCTCCGATGAAGAGATAACACCCCGCGCCAAACGCCAAGAACGGACCGAAAGGTAAGGCAAGTTTGGTGTCGGCCCGACGCCGTATCATGGTGGCAATCCCGATCACCGATCCGGTACAGGAAGCGACCAGCAGAGTAAAGGGTATAGCGCGCCAGCCAAGAAAAGCGCCTATCATGGCCAACAGTTTGATATCCCCTCCGCCCATCCCCTCACGTTTTGTTACGACCCAATAACCGAGCGCCACGGTCAGCAGGACACCGGCGCCAAGTCCAGCTCCTATGAGCGACTCCCAGAACGTCACCTGTGGAGAGATCGCGGAAAAGAGCAGGCCGAGGATAATCCCAGGTAGACTGATGATATCAGGGATAATTTTATGATCCACATCAATAAACGTGATGACGACCAAAGCCGCGGCAAAGACGAAATACCCTAGCGTTGTCAGGGTGAGACCAAATTGAACCAGCAGCAGAACGGCGATAGCGGCGGTCAGCAGTTCGACCCAAAAATAGCGGGCAGGAAACCGGGCACCGCACACCCGACAATGCCCGCATCGAACAAGATAGGAAAACAGCGGAATATTATCGTACCAGGCCAGTGGGGTTGAGCAGCTCCGGCAATGAGAACCTGGGGAAATCACCGATTCCTCAAGAGGGAGACGGTAAATACATACGTTCAGGAAACTCCCAATACAGGCGGCGCAGACACAAGCAGCCAGACAAACGAACAGCAGTGAGAGGTCAATGGGTAGCAACCAGCTCAGTCTAATCGATCCAGACCCAACCGGCAAGATTGATCACAATGCGTTTCGAGAATCTTCCGTCAGGAGATGCCAGCGTGAGGGTCATGCCGCCATCGACATGACCACGCGGAACAAAAATCACATCGCCGCGCGAATTCACAGCTGAGACGGTCACATTCGTCGGTAGGAAAATACTGCCTGAGTCACATGCTCACTGACTGACCCAGCCCGGATGACTATGGTGACTCCAGCCGCCAGCCCGAGCGAGGCAATCGCGAACACCGCCATGGCCACAAGGACTTCAATCAGCGGATAGCCACGATGCATAGCAGTCGTTTTCTATGAAGGCTTTTTGTATTCCCTACTACTATACCGATCTCTACTTTTCACAAGAGGTTGTTCGATTCATATTGGGATTTGCGTCCTTTAGCTCGCCTCATTCGTCTGTATAGATAGACTCTAGAATGCAGGAGGTTTTCGATGAATGGTCAATCTGCGGTAGAATTTGCGACCCCGACTCGAGTCCATATCGGTTTGTCAATTCGAGACGCGGAGCGCTCTACCGCCTTCTATCGACACCTGTTTGCCCAGGAGCCGACCAAGGTGCGTCCAGGCTACGCGAAATTCGAGATCGCCGACCCGCCTGTGAACCTCACATTGAATACAGATGCAGAACGACAGACCCGTCCCGGTCCGAGTGCACACTTCGGAGTTCAGGTCAAATCGACCGAGACCGTGGCTCGGATTGCCGCCCGGTTACAGGTCGCAGGACTCAATCCATATCTGGAGGATGCCGTCTCGTGCTGTTATGCTGTGCAGGACAAGGCCTGGGTGACTGATCCGGACGGGAACGCCTGGGAGATTTTTGTGGTCTTGGATGCGGATGGTCCGGATTACGCCAGAAAGAAGAGGACGAGCGGCGGTACGGAAGCAGGTGAAGCTCTTCAGAGCCCCACGTGTTGCACGACCGAATGTTGTTCGGAATAGGAGGCCGGATGAGTGTCTCAACTGAGCAAGCTTGGCAGGCCATGAGCCAGCAGTTACGCGCGTTCTTTCGCCGCCGTGTCACGGATGACCAATTGGCGGAAGACCTGCTCCAAGAGACGTTCGTGCGGGTCCACAACGGACTCGCCTCCCTCCAGGACCAGGAACGGCTGGCAGCCTGGGTCCAGCGGGTTGCCCACAACACGATGAGGGACTATTTCCGCAAGGGCTTCGTCTCGAAAGAGGTGCCTACCTCGGGCGGTGCTGTGGTGGATGACATCCCTGAAGAGCAGGACTCAGACGAGAACTATAATGAGGAAATTGCGGCTGGCCTGGGGTGTATCGTGCAACAATTACCGTCACGGTATCGTGAGGCAATAGAGCTGGCAGAGATCCAGGGGCTAACCCAAAGTGAGGTTGGTGCACACCTAGGCTTGTCGATGTCCGGAGCCAAGTCCCGCGTCCAGCGAGGTCGGGGCAAGCTGAAAAACCTGTTGCTGGAGTGCTGCCATTTTGAGCTTGACCGGTACGGCAATATAGTCGACTACCAGTCGCAGCATACGTGTTCGGAATGCTGCGGAACTCCGGCAGACGCTCCGCTCTCCTCATAGGGTACCTGCCGACCGGGCAGACTCCTCCCGCACCCACCCTCCTGGGTACTTCATACACGCGGGCGACTGCGCATTGCATCCTTTTCCGAGACCGCATAGTTTTCAGACAGAGAGGAATAAAACCATGCCGCATGAAACCTTGCTGAAATTCAATTACCCGAACACCCTGCTGCATGAGTATACGCACTGGGCGGTCTTACTGCGTCCACAGCAAGTAACAGTCGGTTCGCTCGTGCTGGTGTGTCGCGCAGAGATCATGAGTATGGCAGAAGTCTCAGCCGAGGCTTTTGCCGAGTTGCACACAATCACGGCTGACCTGGAAGGGACGCTCAAGCACGCCTTTGCTTTTGACAAAATCAACTATTTGTTACTGATGATGGTCGATAAGCATGTCCACTTCCATGTCATTCCGCGCTACGCCACCCCGCGAACGGTAGAGGGTGTTGAGTTTTCTGACCGAGCATGGCCCAAGCCGCCTGATGTTACCCAAGCACTGGAGCTGAGTGAGCAGCAGTTCGCGGAATTATTCCAACTGCTTCGAACAGCGTGGCCAACAGAGCACGACTGACGCGCCCAGCCCTTTGGTGTCAGAGCTCATACTTCTCCTGGAAAAATACCGGGAAAAATCGAACGCAGAAAAAGATCAGAGAAAAGAGCGAGAGGGGGGTTGCAAAATCTGCACTAACAGCTAGTAAGCTATAGTTATGATGCATGCTGCTGTGGATATGATGATGGTGGATGTGGAAGGTGGCGAGCAGCAGCCCCGCTATTCGTCATACAACCCATTCAAAGCGCTCCTCCGTAACGTCTTATCCGATGCCTTTGTGGTACGGGATTTGGTGCGGAAGGGTAACAGTTTGTTTCTCTCTCAGTTTGAGTTGGACCGCATGTGGTTCTTCTCAAAAGACGAGAGCCCATTCAGCTTTCTGTGGATCTGTCAGCACTTGGCTCTCGACCCGCGGAAGATCCAAGCCTTGTATTTCTCTGCTGAGTCGGCGAAGATTCCGCGCTGGTGGGCAGCATAAAAGAGAGCCTCTTGACCTTGGCTCTCACTGTAGGATGAGTTTACCGTTCGGCCCTTACCCTGCGTAAGGCCTCGGTCAAGAGTGGTACGACTTCGGCATAATCGCCGACAATACCGAGATCGGCAGTTTTGAATATCGGCGCCTTCGCTTTGATATTAATAGCCACAATGGTACCAGCCTTACGCAAGCCCACCATGTGCTCGAACGCGCCCCGAATACCAATGGCAAAATACAGCTTGGGCGCGATCGCTCGACCGGTGATACCGACCTGATGTTGCCGAGGAAGCCAATCCAGGTCCGAAATATCCCGCGTCGAAGCCAGTGGCACCCCGCCTAACACATCGGCCAGTTGTTCAATCACGGGTAGATTCTCCGGCCCACCGATACCCTTCCCAACACCAATAGCGATGTCCGCGGCATCCAGGGCTGCAGCCTTGGCCGCGTCGGCGCCCGTTTGTGATACCAGTTGCACTCGGCTGTGGACATCGCCCTCAAGCGTCAGTCTTTCAACCCGTGCCTGACGACCAGCAACGGGCTGAGAGGGGGACAGCATACCAGGTCGGACCGTCGCCATGGCAGGTGTTGTTTTCGACAGAATCGGCGCAACGATGTTGCCACCAAACGCGGGCTTGAGTTGCAGCAAGCGTCCCTGATTATCAACTTCCAAATCCACACAATCCCCGGTGAGGCCCAGGCCAAGCCGCGCCGCAACCCGCGGCGCCAAGTCGCGGCCGATCGCGGTTGAGCCTAGCAGCACCACCTGTGGTTTGTGTTCTTGAACCGCTCGGCTCAACAGCGCGGCATGCAGGTCTGTGTCATAGCAGGCAAGACGGACATCATCGGCTCGGTAGACCACGTCAGCGCCATACTCAGCTAAAGGTGCAATATGGGCGTCAAGCCCGCTCCCGATTAGAACAGCCCCCACTTCACCGCCGTACTGGGCCGACAGCTCAACTGCTTTTCCCAAAAGCTCAAAGCTGACCGGCCGGAGTGTTTCACCCAAGGTTTCAGCCACGACCCAGACCGCTTTCCCCGGCTCGGGATCAGCGCTTCGTACTTTCTTTTCGTCTGTGGCCCCATCATCCTTCCACGTTCCAAACAGCCCGCGAGCTAAGAGTGACTGAACCAGAGTATCGATCTGTTCAGACAATTCCCCCTCAAGCACACGACTTTCACGACTGTCTTCAACCGTTTGAACAGACTCCACCCAGGTCGGCGATCCCGCAGCCCCAAATCGCGCCAGGTCCGCAGAAAGGTCACCTGCCGTCACCGTCTCCACCGGCTTCTCTTGGGCGGCTTGTCGCTCAGCTTTCCTGGGGAAGCGTTCCGGCGCCAGATCCTCGGTGGCCGACACCAAGGCTGGCAGGGGACAGTCAAGAGTGTCAAAACCGCTATCGGTCTCACGTTCAACCCGGATAGTCTTTCCGTCTGTGTCGAGCGTTAATGCGGCCACGCCCGTCACCTGAGGGATATCAAGCAGCTCGGCAATCTCCGGTCCGACCTGACCGGTTTCCGCATCGGTACTATGCCGACCACACAGGATGAGGTCATACCCTTCTCGCTCGCACGCCAAGGCTAAGGTGCGCGCGGTCGCCAGCGTATCTGCCCCGGCAAAAGCCCGGTCCGTCAGATGCACGGCCCGATCCGCTCCCAGGGCCAGACAGTAGCGCAGCGCCTCCTCGGCCTGGGGTGGTCCCATCGTCAGCGCAACCACTTCGCCGCCGTGTTCGTCACGCAGTTCCAGCGCTTTCAACAATCCACGGATATCGAACGAACTGACCTCGGACGGCACGCCCTCACGCTGGAGAGTTTTTGTTTCCGGATCGAGCTTCATGGCCGAAACCACGGGCACCTGCTTCACCAACACAATACTCTTCATAGATACGCCCACTCCCTGGATCAAAGCGGTGCGCAGCAACCTATCTTGCGTGGCCGCGCAACGTCAACCAAGCTTGCTCAACGGCGTCTTTCCCGCCAGGCGAGCTTCGTATTGGACTGCTTCACCTTTTCGGAAAACGGCTGTCCATTCCCAGACAGATTGCTCCCAGAGTCACTCACTCTTGTCCCAGCGGTGAGGGCAAGGGAGCCACCGTCGAGAACGGTTTTAGCCGGTGCTGAGTAGGAGAGCGCCTGGACCGAGGAAAGGAGGAGATACTAGCTGGAGCTACTCTGCCCCGCGTCCGGGTGTATATTCGTTGGCCGGCAGGCTGTAGTAGGTAATGATCTTACGCTCCTTAAACCACCAGCGACCTTCGTCTTTGATGAGTTTGTCATCATAGCGACCAAAGACGATCATGGGCTTATTCGTCGACTTTGTGATGGCGTCGGCATCCAGATAGCAGGTTGAAGTGGCTTCGTTACCCGATACTTCAATTACGGGCGACTCTATTTTATGGCGCAGAAAGCGCACGCCGTTCCGCAGCGTATTATCGTAGTTGGCATACCAGCCTTTCACGGCGTCGCGGCCCTCGTAGCGCTTGTCGCTTTCGTATGCCGGAAGCAGAACCGCGTCGGTATGAAACAGGTCGGCGATTTCGTCTACCGTGCCACGGTCTACCACATGGCAGTAAGTATGAAGCAGTTGCTGAATGGCGATAACGTCGTCCGCGTAAGACATGCTCGATCCTCCTGTTGCGGCTTTATTGTCTCCGTCCACGTATCCGTAGTAATTCGTTAATCGTCAGGTCGATATCCTCATCCCGCAAGAGCGGTGCCGCGACGCGCTTGCGCCGGACGACATCGAGGCTGATGTCCGCGGTCACGAAATCTTCCTCGTAATAGCTTCCCTTGGCAATACACTGTCCAAAAGGATCAATCACCTCTGAGCCACCCCAGAACCCCACTCCGTCTTCAAAGCCGACCCGATTGGCGTAGATCACAAACACCCCAAAGGTTTCGGCATAGACGCGATTCAGCGCCTCCCAATAGCGCGCGTTCTCGTCCCGCTCCCTATTGTCAGCAATGCCGCGGAGCGGGCTGGACGACGGACAGATGAGCATCAGAGCCTGATCCAGGGTCGCAATATACGCCGTGGACGGATGCCACAGGTCTTCGCACACCAGGGTTGCCGCGCGCCCGTACGGGGTATCAAAGGCACGCACGCTATCCCCGCGTGCGAAATAGCGCTGCTCGTCAAACATGCCATAGGTCGGCAGGTAGACCTTGCGATGAACGTGGCGGACCTCTCCCGCACTGAGATAAACGGCGGCATTATAAAAACAAAAGTCCGGGCTCTCTTCGACCAGCCCAGCCAGACAGGCCACTGATTTGCTCAGCTCCCGCAGTTGGACGAACTCCGGCGCGTCTTGACGCAGGGCAACCGTCGCCACCATGTCCCGCAAGTGATAGCCGGTCAGACTCAACTCGGGAAAAATGAGAAATTCAACGTGCTCGTTCCTGGCGCGGACAATCGCCTGCTCGTAGAGAGTCAGGTTGGCGGCAACATCTCCGAGACGCGGGCTGATCTGGGCAATGCCGATTTTGAAGTGCGTATTCACAGTGGTACGGTGGTTACGCGGTGCTTCCTTTTCCAAACAGACTGCTCAGCCATCTGACAAAAGTCCGCCACAGCCCTTCCCGTTTCCCGGATTTAACCTCATCGGGCAGGGTTTGAATTTCGGTCTCCATGGCCCTGAAGAACTGACCGATCAGCATCTTCGCCGCACCGTCCACCAGGCGTTGTCCGACGCTGGCCAGCAGCCCGCCGATCTGCACGTCGCCGTGATAGGTCAGTATGGTCTGGCCGTTTTGCTCGGCTAAATCAACCGTGCCCGTCCCCTTGAGAAAGCCCTGCTTACCCTTCCCATCAAGGCTGAGCTTGTAATGCGAGGGCGGCTGGATATCCTCCATCTTGACGGTACCGTTGTAGACGCCTTTGACCGCGGCCACGCCCACCTTGATCTCCCCGCTGTACTCATTCTCGCCGCTCTCTGTCAGACTCTCACAACCGGGCATACACTTGGCGAGTTGGTTTGGGTCGGTCAGGAAATTCCACACCTTCTGTTGGGAGGCGGGAATGGTTCGGGTTCCGTTGAGTTTCATAGGTATTGTCCTGTTCGTGCGGGCCCACTCCTGACCGCTTATGCTCTGAGTGAGCGGAAGAAGGCGCGAATATCATCGACCAAGAGTTCGGGCTCTTCCATTGGCGCGAAATGTCCACCCGAGGGCATGGGCGTCCACCGCTGTAAATTGTAATACCCTTCGGCCCACTTGCGCGGCATGAGAATAACTTCTTCTGAAAAAACGGCAATGCCGGTCGGTGCCTGGACAACCGGTGTCTTCTCATGCGACGGCGGCCAGGGGTTATGCGTGGCTTCATAATAATAGCGCGCAGACGTGCCAAAACTCTGGGTGATCCAGTATAACGTCATCGTGGTACACAGATCATCCTTGCTGAAACGTTTTTCAACATCCCCGTTGCAGTCGCTCCAGGTGCGGCGCTTTTCCAGGATCCAGGCGCACAGCCCGACCGGCGAGTCATTCAGGGCAAAGGCCAGGGTCTGTGGCTTGGTGGTCTGCAAGGCGGAATAGCCACTCTCGGCAGTAAAAAAGTTCAGATTTTTCTCGTACCAGCCTTCCTCTCCCGGACCATATTCGGACGCCTCGGGCATGGGGCCGACAAAAACATCCAGCGGAACCATGAGGTTGACATGACAGCCGAGCAGATGCTCGGCATATTTATGTCCAAGCTGGGCGGTAATGAGCGCGCCCCAGTCTCCGCCCTGAGCGGCGAATTTTTCATAGCCCAGGACATCTTGCATAAGCCCGCGCCACAGGTCGGCCGTTCGCCAGAAATTGATGCCTGGGGTCGTCAGCGGGGTGGAAAATCCATACCCCGGCAGGGACGGCACAACCACATCAAACGCATCGCTCGGGTCGCCACCAAACGCGGCCGGATCGGCTAGCGGCCGAATGACTTTCTGAAAGTCCCAGAAGGTCCACGGCCAACCGTGGCTCAGAATCAGCGGCGTCGGATTCGGACCTTTTCCCGGCTCATGGATAAAATGAATCGGCACCCCCTCAATCGTCGTCCTATAATGGGAGAAGGCGTTCATCTCGCGCTCCCGCGCGCGCCAGTCGTAGTCGGTACGCCAGTATTCGACCAATTCCTGGAGATAGGCTTGATTCGTCCCGTACGCCCACTGTTCGTTGGCAAACTCGCCCGGCCAACGTACCTTTGCCAGCCGTTCCCGCAGGTCCGTCAATACCTCATCCGGGACAGAGACCGTAAACGCTTCCTTGCTCATGATGCCCTCCTTTTTGACTCCTCCAGTGCGCCAGGCACCCAGCAGGACAGATACTGCCCTTCCCCGCGGCTGGCAAGAGGGGCATCTTCCTGCTGCAACACTCAGTCCACCTCGACTGCCGTCTGGGCTACCTCAGGCTGCCGCTCGAACTGGGCGACAATTCGTTCCAGTTCTTCCCCGGAGATGGTCTCTTTCTCTAACAGGACCTGGGCGGCCTGACGCAGAATGGGGAGCTTCGCCTTCAGTATCCTGGTGATACGCACGTGTTGTTCCTCGATAATACGGCGGACCTCATTATCGATCTCCCGGGCGGTCTCCTCGCTGTAGTCGCCCGGCCCGTGCGGTTGGCCGTTTTGCAGGAACATGGGCGGGCGCTCCTGGTCAAAGCTTTGCTGACCGAGTTTGTCGCTCATGCCGTAGGCTTTAACCATGCTCTTGGCTGTGTCAGTTGCTTTGAGCAGATCGTCCCGGGCTCCAGTCGAAATTTCCTGGTAAATCAGCTCTTCGGCCACCCGACCACCGAGGAGCACGGCAATCTTGTTTTCCAACTCGGATTTGGTCATCAAAAATCGATCTTCGCTCGGCAGTTGGAGGGTATAGCCTAAAGCCGCCACACCGCGCGGAATAATTGAAATCTTTTGCACTTCGTCCGACCCCGGTAACGACATGCCCGCTAACGCATGTCCGATCTCATGGTGGGCGACGCGCGCCTTTTCTTTTTGGCCGAGGACCCGATTCTTCTTTTCCAGTCCGGCAATCACCCGCTCAACCGCTTCCTGGAGTTCGGGTAAGCCCACCGTGTCCTTGCCGCGTCGGACCGCCAGCAGTGCCGATTCGTTGACGATGTTAGCCAGGTCTGCGCCGGCGAAGCCTGGGGTCATAGCAGCAATCACTTCCAGGTCGGTTTCAGCTTCAAGGGGAACAGCGCGGGCGTGCACCTGAAGAATGGCCAGCCGGCCGGTTTTGTCCGGACGGTCTACCACCACGTTGCGGTCAAAGCGTCCGGCCCGCAGCAGGGCTTGGTCCAGGATCTCAGGCCGGTTGGTGGCCGCCATGAGGATGACACCGGCCCGTTGATCAAACCCGTCCATCTCCACGAGTAGCTGGTTCAGAGTCTGTTCCCGCTCATCGTGCGAGACGGGTCCCATGCCACGCGCCTTGCCCAGGGCGTCCAGTTCATCCATGAAAATAATGCAGGGGGCTTTTTCTTTGGCCTGGGTAAACAGGTCTCGGACGCGGGCCGCCCCGACGCCGACAAACATCTCCACAAACTCGGAACCACTGATCGAGAAAAACGGCACCTGGGCTTCTCCCGCCACCGCCTTGGCCAGCAGGGTTTTTCCGGTCCCCGGCGGTCCGACCAGCAAAATGCCTTTCGGGATTTTCCCCCCAAGCCGACTGAATTTTTCCGGCGTCTTCAGAAATTCAATGACTTCCTGGAGTTCCGTCTTGGCTTCTTCAACTCCAGCCACATCTGTGAAGCGGACTTTGACATCCTGCTCCATGTAAATCTTGGCTTTACTCTTCCCGATCGACATAAAACCGCCACCGAAACCGCCACGCTGGGCCATCCGCCTCATCAGAATCAGCCAGACGCCAAAGAATAGCAGGACGGGCAAAATCCAGGACAGCAAGTCACTAATAAAAGTGCTCTCAATCTCCCCGGCGAAGCGGATCTCGCGGGTGGCGAGTTGCTCGGCCAAGTCGGGTGCTACCCGGACCGTCACGAACTGGCTGGGATGTCCTTCAACAGGATCTTTGAGCGTGCCTTGGATATAGTGCTCCGAGATACGAATCTCTGTGATGCGACCGTCATTCAAGTATTCCTGAAACTGGCTGTAGGGGATCTGTTCAATACGGGTCGCCTGCATCCAGACGCTATGCAGGATGACAACACCCCAGAGCGCAATAAAAAGATACCAGATGTTAAACTTTGTCTTTTTGTCCATGACTGCTTCATTATAGCGCGCCAAAACCGACTGCCTAGCCAACGTTACCTTTCTGCCGACGGAGCCCTGCGCTCGATGTCAGGACGCGGCAATCACCTTGCACTTTCATCTGCGCCGGGCAATAGTCAGTGCCCATGCGCCATGCCCCCACGAGCCGCTTCATACGCGTGAACGGCCTTGCCCTGCATTATCTTGAATGGGGCAAGGTAAGGAATCCCGTACTCATCCTGCTTCACGGAGGCTCGGCTCATGCCCACTGGTGGGACCATGTTGCCCCGGCGCTGGCACGGACGCACCGCGTGCTTGCCCTTGATCTCCGTGGTCATGGAGAAAGTGCCTGGGTGCACCCGCCCGCCTACGAGATCACAGATTACGTCGCGGACCTTGAAGGAGTTATCACCACTCTTGAGCTCGATACTCCCGCTCTGATAGGTCACTCACTCGGTGGCTTTGTAGCACTCTGTTACGCCACGACAGTGACAGTGAACCGTGGCGTATTCGTCATTGTTGATATCGGACCCCGGCTGCGCCCGAGTCGCACGATGCGGCTGCTGCGTTCCCTGCCACCGCCGGTGTACTCCACCGAGGCCGATGTCTACACTCGATTTCGCTTGCTGCCGGCAGAGACACGGGCAACGCCCAAGCTGCTGAGATATATTGCCCGACACAGTGTGAGACCTGACCACACAGGACGTTTTCACCTGAAAAGCGATCGTGCGGCCATGGTCCGCCAACCGTACGACCTGGAGCCGCAGCTCGCACGCATCGCTTGCCCCATCCTGTTCATCCGGGGCCAGTACAGCAAGACGCTCTCGGCTGAACGCTTAGCCCATCTGGCCCATGCCTGTCCGCAGGCTACAGGGATCGAAATTCCCCAGGCCGGACACCATGTTTTTCTCGACCAGCCCGCGACCTTTCTTGACACGGTGACCACTTTCCTGCACGAGACAAGCAAGGCTTCCGTCTGATTCACGAAGAGCGTTCAGAGTGGATGCTCTTCAGGTGCTGGCGGCATAGGAGGTAGGGTCCATGTTCTGGTTTGGGTTTATTGTTGGCGCGGTCGCGGCCACTGTATTTATTCTGTACGGTAATGGTGATCTACTGATGAAACTCCGCGATCAGATGAAGAGCGTCTCCGACCGATTTCGGGAGTCGCAGAAAAAATAAGCGGCTTTTCTTCCAATTCCTCACGGCGTCCTTTCTTTGAGCGGTCTTTTTTGTTCCGCTCACTTGGTTCGCCTCTTGGCCTTGTGCTAGAGTTCGGACAAGCGAAAAGCAGGCGTAGGAAGCACATCATTAAGGAGGGCATTGTATGGCAAAGCCGCTGGATGGAATTCGTGTTCTTGACTGGACCATATGGCAGCAGGGACCGGTCGCGACCATGATGCTCGGTGACCTCGGTGCTGAGGTCATCAAGCTGGAAGAGCGCGTGGGGGGCGACCCTGGGCGTGGCGTGATGCAAATTGCCGGGGCCAAAACCGGCGCGCGCAACTATTATTTTGAAGCCAACAACCGCCATAAAAAAAGCCTCACGCTCGACCTCAAGAAGCCCGAGGCGAAAGAAATCGTTTATAAGCTGGTCGAACAGTCAGACGTCTTTGTCCAGAACTATCGCAAGGGCGTGGCGGCCAAGCTCGGTCTCGACTATGCCACCCTCTCGAAACACAACCCCAAGCTAATCTATGCCAGCGCAACCGGCTATGGTCCGAACGGGCCGGACTCGGGGGAACCCTCCTTTGACTATATGGGCCTGGCCCGGTCCGGGGTCATGACCGCGGCAGGTGAGCCGGACATGGATCCCATGAATATTACCGGGGGTATCGCCGACCAGATGGGCGCGATCATGCTGGCCCATGGGATTACCGTGGCCCTGTTGGCCCGCGAGCGCCTGGGCGTCGGCCAGGAGGTCGATACCTCGCACCTGGGCAGTATGATGGCCCTCCAGGGGCTCAATCTGGCCTGTCGCCTGACCCTGGGTAAAGAATTCAAGCGTTTTTATCGCACCAAAGCGATAAACCCACTCTGGAATCACTATAAGTGTCAGGACGATAAATGGATCTGTCTGGCCATGCCACAGGCCGACCGCTACTGGCCGGATTTCTGTAAGACACTCGGCATCCCGGAACTGGAGAAAGACCCACGCTTTGAGAATATGAAGGTGCGCGGCCGCAACGCCGAGGAGATCATCTCTATTGTCGATAAAATTTTCGCCTCAAAGCCTCGCGATGAATGGATGCAAATCCTGAAAGACGGCGGCGATTTTATTTATACGCTGGTGAATAATATCACCGACCTGCCCGACGACCCGCAAATGCAGGCCAACGACTATGTCGTGGATTATGCGCACCCCACCTGGGGCGAAACCCAGATCGTCGGCTCCCCCCTGATCTTGAGCAAGACACCGGCCGACCCGAAAGCCCCGGCCCCGGAGTTTGGCGAGCATACCGAACAGGTTCTGGTCGATATGTTGGGCTATTCCTGGGAAGACGTAGGAAAATTGCGAGAGGCCGAGGTCCTGTAGAGGCTTCCGTAGGGGCAGCCCCTGTGGCTGCCCTTTTTACGACCACACAACCCGATGCCGTAGCTCTTCTCCCCGCACATAACACCGGAGATTGTCCAGCCACAGCTCGCCGACCCGCGGCAGATAGAGGGGCGAGGTTGAGGCCGTATGCGGGGTGATAAACACATTCGGCATATCCCATAAGTCGTCGTCCGCGGGCCACGGTTCAGTGGGCAGGACGTCAAGGCAGGCGTGGCGCAGCCTCCCCACCCGCAGTGCCTCTTTGAGCGCCGTCATATCGACGATGACCCCGCGCGCGATATTGATCAGGGTGGCAGAAGATTTCATGAGAGCCAGTTCGTCTGTGCCAATGAGTGCGCGCGTGTGGGGAGTAGCCGGAGTGGCCAGAATGACAAAATCGGCCTCGGGAAGAAACCGGTGCAGGTCGGCCAGCGTGCCTTGCTGCTCCACCCCGACCACAGGCTGGGCTGACTGACGAATGCCGAAGATACGCATTCCAAAGCCGGTGAGCATGGCGACAATGCGGCTGCCAATGGCACCGAGCCCGATGACCAGAGCGGTTTTGTCGCTCAGGCTCTCAAGCTTGGCCTCCTGCCAGCGGTGCTGGCGTTGACGGGCGGACAGTTCCCCAAACCGTTTTGCCGACCACAGCACAAAGCCCACGGCGAACTCAGCCACCTCAGGCGCGTTTGTACCAGGACTGTGGGAAACGAGCGCGCCTTTGGCTCGCATGGCATCATAAAAACGGCCGTCCGTACCGGCGTCTTCGGTATGCGCCCAGCGCGGCTGCGGGAGCTGTATCGTGGCGTCGATGAATGCTTTGCGATACGCATCACCGGCTAACACGATGAGGTCGCAGTCATCCGGCGGGGCCGACCAGGAGCCGTCCGGCTCAATCAAGGCCCAGCCCAGATCTGGCACAATAGCCTGAGCGGCTTCTCCAAAGCGGACAAAAAATTCTCGGCCGGCCGCAACTTTCATCAGGACCTCCCTTTCCAGCGGTCTTACCACCGAAAAGAAGCGTATACCTACACAGACAGGGCAATCAATGGGAAGAGCACACCCACGGTGACTGGACAGCCCAGGCCAAATATGCGACACGGCAGCACATATGAAATTCGGTATTATCCATGATTTTCGCAATCCCGCCCAATGGCACCGTCCCTATCCGGAACTGTATCAGGCCCTCCTCGATCAAATCGTTCGGGCTGAAGAGTTAGGCTATGACAACGTCTGGCTGGCGGAACATCACTTCACTGAAGACGGCTATAATCCGTCCACCCTGCCGACCGCCGCAGCCATTGCCGCACGAACGAGCCGCATTCGGATTGGAACCTATATTCTACTGATGCCGTTTCAGCACCCGGTCCGGGTGGCGGAAGACGCGACGTGCATCGATATCTGGTCCAACGGACGCTTTGATCTGGGGGCCGGACAGGGCTATGCCGCAGGCGAGTTTCATTCCTTGCATGTCCCCCGCAAAGAACGCTCGGCGCGCTTGGCGGAGGGGGTCGAATTAGTCCGTCGCTTATGGACCGAAGAAAATGTGACGTTCGAGGGCCGCTTCACGCAGGTCAGCGATCTGACGCTCTCTCCAAAGCCAGTCCAGCAACCGCATATTCCGCTGTGGATCGGCGCACGGGCCGACAAGGCGATTCGGCGCGTGGCCCAAATGGGCTGTCATCTCATGGCAACGATCGGGCCGGACCCCGCGCCGCTCTATCTCGAAACCCTGAGGGAAAACGGCCATGACCCGGCCGATTTCCATATCGGACAAATCCGAATGGTCTATGTCACTGAGAATGAAGACCAGGCCTGGGAAGACGTCCAGGAGCATCTGCACTATTCCATGCAGTACTATGGCGTTATCCTGGCCGAAGCCAACGACGCGCCGGGCGACGCAGACGGCTGGCAGTTCACCCACGCCAGCCAACTCCGCGATTCAGGCTTTGGTCGGGCCGCCATGATCGGTACCCCAGACCAAGTCACCCGCAAGATGGAGAAGTTCTGCCAGCGTTTTCACTGCACCCATTTTGTGCTGGGGACGCAACTCCCAGGGCTCGACCCGCAAAAGGCCACGCGCTCGTTGGAGCTGTTCGCTCAGGAAGTCATGCCAAAGTTTCGGAAAAGGTGAGGGTCTTTATTCCACGGATGATGGTGAGGCAGTGCGGTGGCCCAGTTCCTGCTCGATATACGCCAGGGCTTGCTGGGGTGTGGAGACCACGGTGTAGAGACCGCGAAATTTCTGGTTGATGAGCGCCTCGGCAAAGCCACGCTCGAATTGCTGCAATAAGCCATCGAAATAGCCATTGGTGTTCACCAGAACAACAGGCTTGGAGTGAAAACCGAGTTGTTTCAAGGAGATTACCTCAAGGACCTCCTCAAATGTCCCAAACCCGCCAGGAAGCGCGATAAAGGCGTCTCCCCGTTCATCCAGTCCTTGCTTTCGGCTGCGCATATCATCAGCGGTATGCATTTCGTGTCCAGCCTGTCCGTAGCCGTCTTCGAGAAAGCGCTTCAGGATCACACCGACGACCTTCCCACCGGCGGCAAGCGTGGATTGGGATAAGGCTCCCATCAGACCGGTATTGCCTCCGCCATAGATTAAGGTGTAGTCGCGCCGCGCCAGCAGGTGGCCAAGTTCAGCCGCCACATCCAGATACACTTGCGGACAACGTTTGCTTGACGCGCAGTAGACGGTGATGGCCCGTGGTCGGTCAGGAGAGTGGAAAGGAGGCATAGCTGTGTAATGGGGCTGTTATGCAGTCCGCTCGGCGGGAGAATCCCGTTCTCGGGAAGGGGGACTGATACTCTCAGAGATCAGTCCCCTCCCCGCTTCTTCCTCACGAGAGATTGTTCACCACACCGTCCATACCACTCCACTCAACAATAGGCGTGAGGCGGCGTTTGGTAATCAGGCCCTGGGCAACGAGCGTCGAAAAGGTGGTAAAGGTCTTGGCGTGATCTTGAATGTCCAGAATCAGCACCATCTTCGCCTCTTCGTTCGAGGCCCAGGGTCCGGCTTTCAGCGTCACCCCTTCGGGAAAGCCGGTTGCTCCGCTTAAGACCCCCTTGAATATATTGTGGACTTCCTTGGTCCGGGATGGCTCCCAATAGATTTCGTCGAGATAGAGCGGCATACGATTTCCCTCCTTCTGGGATAGATTTTCTCGGGGCATAACAAAAAAACCGCGCCCAGCCTAGCCCTTGACCACACCACGCAGTGCCCACGCCTTTGGCATTCCGGGTGCGGTGTGCTAGCGTCTGCGCACGGAGCGTTGACAGCACGGGAAGGAGGTACCAATGGCACTGCCACTGCAAGGAATTCGCGTTCTGGATATTGCCAGCATGTTGGCCGGCCCGTACGGCGCGACCATGTTGGGCGATATGGGGGCGGACGTGATTAAAATCGAGCCCCCTTATGGGGATGAGTCCCGTGCCATTGGTCCCAGGGTGGAAAATGACAGCGGCTTTTACGTTGGGATTAACCGCAATAAACGCAGTATGGTACTGGACCTAACCCAGCCGGAAGGCAAAGCCCTGTATTTCCGGCTGGTCCGAACGGCCGATATTATTGTTGACAACCTTCGACCCCAGGCCAAAGCCAAGCTGGGAGTGACGTACGAAGAAACGCGTCAATATAATGAGAAAATCATCTGTATCTCGGTCAGTGCCTTTGGCCAGGACGGACCGTATGGCGGACGACCGGGCATCGACCCCCTGGCTCAGGCCCTGACCGGCTTTATGAGCGTCACTGGAGAGCGGGACGGAAAGCCCTTGAAGGCCGGGCCGGCTATCGCCGACGCTACCTGTGCCAATCTGGTCGCCTTTGCCGCCATGGTTGGCCTGTGGACCCGCGAGCAGCAGGGTATTGGTCAGCAGATTGAGCTGTGTCTGATGGACGGGCTGATCCACGTTCAGCCGTCCCAGGTCGGCCAATTCTTTTTGAGTCAGTACATTCAGCCGCGCGTCGGGAATGCCAGCCCGTTTTATGCACCCTATGGAACCTTCCGATGCAAAGATGGCCGGGACATTCAGATTGCCTCGTTTAATAACAAGTTTTTCCACAATATCTGCCGCGCGATCGAACGCGAAGACCTGATGGCGGACCCGCAGTTTGAGACCGGAGAGCTCCGCTTGCAACACGAAGCAGAACTCAATGCAGTGTTGCAGGTCGAGTTTGCCAAACGAGATGTGGCGGACATGATGCAGCGCTTGAGCGAGGCGGACGTGATGGCCGCGCCGGTCAATACCTTTCACGAAACCTTTGCCGACCCCCAGGTCCAGCATAACAACATGGCGGTCGAGGTGGAGCACGCGCGAGTCGGAAAACTCAAGGTTGGCGGCATTCCGGCAAAGCTCAAGAAAACACCGGGCGCCGTGCGCCTCGCCCCCCCGACCCTGGGTCAACATACCTGGGAGATTTTGCAGGAGATGGGCCTGAGTGGGGATGAGGTGGAGCAACTGAAACACAAAGGTGTGATCAAGTAGATTCAGGAGGGAGGATGCATGCCCCGAGGAGCCGATGGCGTCGTTCAAGCCCTGAAAGAGGCGGGCGTCTCAACCATTTTTGGTATCCCCAGCATTCATAATATCGGCCTATACGAATCCCTGCGCCACGAGCCATCGATTCGGCATATCGGGTGTCGGCACGAAGCTGGCGCAACCCATATGGCGGACGGCTATGCCCGGGCGAGTGGTGGGCTGGGGGTGATTATCTCGTCCACCGGTCCGGGTGCGGGCTTTACGGTCTCGGCCCTGCAAGAAGCCTGGGGTAGTTGCTCGCCGGTCCTGATGATCACGACCAATATCGACGCCGCCAAGATTGGCAAGGGCTTAGGCGTCCTGCACGAACTGGAAGAGCAGACTGCACTCTTTCGGACCATTACTAAAGAGGTGATTGTTGCCCAAGCGGACGAGGAGCTATATGCACTTGCCAAGCGCTCCATTGCCCTGGCTCGGGCCGGCCGGCCCGGCCCGGTATGCCTGGAAGTCCCGACTGACCTGATGGCCGGAGACGCGCCTGCGGCGGCTCCAACACCGCCGGACACGGCCCCAGCCTCTCCACCGCTGCCCCCTCGGCTTGACGAGGCGGTCGCCATTTTGCGCAACGCAAAGCAGCCCCTCGTTCTGGCGGGGACGGACGCGTCTCGGACAGATGTTGCCGAAGACATCCAAGCCCTGGCCGAAGCCCTATGCGCGCCCGTCATCACCAACACGCCGGGCAAGGGTGTGGTCCCGGAAGACCACGCCCTGGCCTTCGGCAATGCGGCGCGTCGACTGGTTGTCAAAGAGATCGTCCCCGGCTGTGACGCGGCCGTCGTGATCGGTTCCCGACTGCGCGAGGTCGATGCCAAACGCCGTGGCCTGGTCCTGCCCGAACAGTTGATCCATATCGATTGGGACGAGCGCTGGATCAGCAAAAATTATCCGGCTGCGGTACCGCTGGTCGGAGATATTACAACCATTACCCGAGCGCTGCGGGATCAGCTCGAAGGAGAGCCCTATACCGGCCCGCGCCAGGAGCGGACCGCAACCTGGCGGCAGGCGGCCGATGCGGAGTTCGAGCGTCTCAGCCTGGAGCGGCCCGAACTTCAGTCACTCCAGGCGATCCGGGCCGTGCTGCCACGGGACAGTGCCCTCGTTATTGATAATACCCAACTTGGCTATTGGGCCGAGTATTTTTATCCGTCCTACCAGACCAACGGGATCATCGGGGCCAAAGGTTCTGGTCTGCTGGGATTCAGTTTTCCAGCGGCCATTGGCGTCAAGCTGGCGCGGCCGGACACCCCGGTTGTTGGCCTGATCGGCGACGGTGGCTTTCTCTACACGGCTCAAGAATTGGCCACATGCGTGCGTCACGATATTGGCTTTCCACTGGTTGTCGTCAACGATAGCGCGTTTGGGGTGATCGACTATTTGCAGCGGACCGCCTACCAGTCGGCCTATCAGGCTCAACTCACGAATCCGGACTTCCTGGCCTTCGCCGCAGCATTTGGCGTCCCCGCGACGCGCGTACACTCTCCGGCAGAGCTCCAATCGGCTCTGGACCGGACGCTCGCCTCCGGAGAGATGCATCTCATTGAGTATCAAATGAGCATTCAGGAACCCCCGTTTGGGAAGTATTAGCGCAAGGAGGCAATATGACACAGCGTCGAACCACCATTTGGGGCTGGGGATTTGAGGACGAACAGCCCACCCCGGAACAGAAAAAAAACATTGCCAAAGGTATTGCCGAGAGTGTCGGGACCAGCGATTTTACCCTTGACCCGGAGCCCCGCGTTGAGGATATTCAGCTCCGCGCGCCGCGCCTCTCACCGCCCGAGTCTCTTGCCGGTATCTGCTCGGTCGAGACCTATGACCGCGCAGCTCATTCCTACGGCAAAGCCCTGCCCGATATTGTGCGGGCCTTCCGTCTCGACTTTCCGAACCCGCCCGATGTGGTGGCCTTTCCCAGGACCGAGGACGATGTAGTGTCCGTCTTAGATTGGTGCAACGAGGTGGGAGCCGCCGCTATTCCGTTTGGCGGGGGATCGAGCGTAACGAGCGGTGTCGAGCCTCCGACAGGGGACACCTACCCTGGGATTGTGTCCATCGACCTGCGCTACCTCGATAAAGTACTGGAAATTGATGAAGCCTCACGCGCGGCCCGCATTCAGGCCGGCGTGTACGGCCCGGCTCTGGAGGCCCAACTCAAGCCGCACGGCTATACCCTGCGACACTATCCCCAGTCGTTTGAATTCTCGACTCTGGGCGGCTGGATCGCCACCCGCTCGGGTGGGCATTTTGCCACGCTGTACACCCATATTGACGATCTGGTCGAGTCCACCCGAGTCGTCACCCCGAGCGGTATTGTCGCCTCGCGTCGCCTGCCGGGGTCGGGCGCCGGTCCAAGCCCGGACCGCATGTTTATCGGCTCCGAGGGCATTCTGGGTATTATCACCGAGGCCTGGATGCGTTTACAGCATCGACCGGTCTATCGGGCGTCAACCTCGGTGCACTTTGAAAAGTTTGAGAACGGGGTCGAGGCCATTCGCTTGCTCAGCCAGTCAGGCCTGTATCCCACTAATTGTCGTATTCTCGATCCGACTGAGGTCAAACGGAACAATGTCGGCAATGGTACGGGCGGCAGCCTGCTCATGCTCGGCTTTGAGTCTGCAGACCATCCACTCGAACCCTGGATCAACCGCGCGCTTGAGTGCTGCGCCGACCTGGGCGGCACGACACCCAACGGGGTCGTGATTAAAGGCGGCGGGGAGACCACGGGCCGCGGCGGTTCGGTTGGCGACTGGCGTAACGCCTTTATCCGCATGCCTTACGCCTTTTCGACCATGGCGGCCATGGGCGCGATATTCGACACTACCGAGAGTTCAATTCCCTGGAATCGGTTTCATGAATTTCACGCTGGCGTAATGCGGGATGTCCAAAAAGCGCTGGACGAGGTGTGTGGAGGTGGCGTGCTGTCGTGCCGCTTTACCCACGTCTATCCGGACGGTCCCGCGCCGTATTTCACCTTTACCGGCATGGGCAAAAAGGGCAGCGAGTTGGAGCAATGGCATGAGATCAAAACCGCGGCTTCCGAGGCGGTCGTGCGCTACGGTGGTACGGTGACGCATCACCACTCCGTCGGTCGGACCCATCGGCCGCAGTATGAGAAGCAGCGCCCTGACCTGTTTGCCAGTGCGCTTCAGGCTGCGAAAGCCGCCCTTGATCCACAGGGCTTGTTGAATCCGGGGGTGTTAATCGATCCGATTCACTGATGCCAACGGAGCAACACACGAGGAGGAGAAGTAGATAACCATGACGAGGGAGATGAAGAACATCCGTGAAGCCATCATGGATGGCCAGACCAAAACCACAGACTTTGAGGGGCTTCCGCTCCCGGAATCAATGCTGGCCATGACCACCCATAAAGACGACGTGAATATGTTCGAGGGACTTGAGTCCTGGGAAAAGGACCCCAGGGAGAGCCTGCACCTTGACCAAGTCCCGGTCCCGGAAGTCGGTCCGAATGAGGCATTGGTCGCGATCATGGCGTCCAGCATTAATTTCAATACGGTCTGGAGCGCCATATTTGAGCCCCTGCCGACTTTTTTATTTTTGGAGCGGAACGCCAAGAAAAGCCCGTGGGACAGCCGGCACAATCTGCCGTATCACATCCTGGGCAGCGACGCGTCCGGCGTAGTTTTGAAAGTTGGGCCTGGGGTGAATTTGTTCAAGCCGGGCGACGAAGTCACCATTCACTGCAACTATGTGGACATGCAGGCCCCGGACGGCCACGACGATTCGATGCTCGACCCGGACCAGCGCATCTGGGGGTTTGAAACCAACTTTGGCGGCCTGGCTGAAATTGCCGTTGTCCGGGCGAACCAGCTCATGCCCAAGCCACCGCATCTTACCTGGGAAGAGTCGGCTTCCATGCCGCTGGTCAACTCCACCTCGTATCGCATGCTGGTCAGCGAAAACGGCACCCATATCAAACAGGGCGATATCGTCCTGATCTGGGGGGCGGTTGGCGGGCTGGGCGGCTTTGCGTTGCAGTATGTATTGAACGCGGGCGCATTTCCCATCTGCGTAGTGTCATCCCAGGACAAGGTCAAATTATGCGAAACCATTGGCGCGCGCTGGGTCATTGATCGCAATGCGGAAGGCTACCGGTTCTGGAATGAAGACGGGTCGCAAAACCTGGGCGAATTGCGTCGATTCGGCAAACAGATTCGTGACATGACGGGCGGCGAGGACCCGGATGTGGTGTATGAGCATCCGGGCCATGAAACCTTTGCGGCGAGTGTCTTTGTGGCGCGGCCCGGGGGACAGGTCGTCACCTGCGCTTCCACCAGCGGCTATAATCACGAGTACGACAACCGCTATTTGTGGATGCACAAGAAGCGCATCATTGGCTCACACTTTGCCAACTACAGAGAAGCCTGGGAGGCGAATCGTCTGGTCTGCAAGCGCGCCATCCATCCCCTCCTGTCGGAGACCTATCCCCTGGCCGAGACCGGCGAGGCGGCGTATCGGGTGCACCATAATGCACAGATTGGGAAAATCGGCGTGCTCTGCCTCGCCCCGGAGGAAGGGCTGGGCGTCACGGACGAGGAAGGCCGCGCCCGACATATTGGACAGGTCAATTTGTACCGGAATGCCGTCAGGGGCGATTTTCGTCTGGTGAAGACCGAACCGTAATGGAGGAAAGGTCGGTTCATGCCTAGCATCACTGCTCGTTCCGCCACTGCGGACGACGTGCCGCTCATCCTCGAGTTCATCAGGGCATTGGCGCGATTTGAGAAGGAACCGGACGCGGTCAAGACCACACCTGAAGACCTGCTGCGCGACGGTTTTGGCGAACAACCGCAATTCGAGGTGCTGATTGCCGAGCGGGATGAAGAACCGGTCGGTTTTGCCCTGTTCTTTACGACCTATTCTACCTGGGAGGGACGGCCAAGCCTGTATCTCGAAGACCTGTTTGTCATCGAGTCGGCACGCAAACACGGTGTCGGGCGGACGCTCATGGCAAAACTGGCCACCATTTGTGTCGAACGCGGCTATCAGCGCCTGGAACTTCAGGTTCTGGACTGGAACCCCGCCCGCGAATTCTACCATCGCCTTGGTATGGGCCATATGGACGAATGGCTGCCCTACCGGCTCAGCGGTCAGGCACTGCACACACTGGCGACGGAGGCAAAGCCCTCCTAGGGACCTCCTCACCCCCAGACGCGTGTAACCCAAATGGCGGATTCGGGTGTCTCATACAGATAGAGGAAGACTGCGTCCATGCTCGTTGGAGTTGGAATAGCCGAAATGGGAGCACTGCCGGCTGAACGTGAGGCGTGTTTCAGCACGTTTGTGACCCTTCAACGTGACCGGGCGAGGCGGCTGGCCTGGCGTTTGGTTGGCGGCGATGAAGCTGCGGCCGAAGATGTCACTCAAGAGGCTTTTGTCAGGGCCTATCAGGCGCTTGACCGCTTTCGGGGTGAGGCGAGTCTCGAAACATGGTTCTATCGCATCCTCGTCCGTCAGGCGCACAACTATCGTCGCTGGCGGGCGGTGCGAGTTCTCTGGCATAGTGAAAGTGAAGCAGAGCCCGCCGATCCAACATCGACCGTGCAAGGCGACCCTGGGCTGCGTCGGCGCATTGCTCAGGCCCTGGACCAACTCTCACGTCGGCAGCGCGAAGCCTTTGTGCTTGTTCATCTTGAAGGATTTACGGTGCAGGAATGCGCCGATTTTTTAGGGAAACCGAGCGGGACCGTGAAGAGCCACCTCCATCGCGCCCTGGTCAGGCTACGTGCGGAGTTGGCCGACCTGAGCGAAGGTACGGGAGATACACTAAAGACAGGAGGCGCGTAGTCATGCCCTCTTCAAATGAGCGTGAAGACCTCAAGCCCGACGAGCAGCGCTTTATTCAGCGTATGGCCGAGCACTATGCGCCCCAGCCACTCTCAGCAGTGCAGCAGGCGACGTTTGACCGGGCGCTTGAAGAACGGCTGGCGGACTCTTCCCGATCCCCTTTTCTGCGGCCCTCCAGCATTCTTGTCCCCGTTTGTGCAGCCCTATTGCTGTGGTTTGCACTCCCCTACTTCAAAGACCGCACTCCTCCCGCGTGGGATACGGCTGCAACGGAGATGTCGGATATGCAAGGCACGACCTCTCACCCTACCCTCTTGGCGTATGCCTATTACCAGTCAGAAGCGCAGGAGGACTTTCTTCCTGCTGAATATCTTGCCCTAGCTGATGCCTTTGAACTGCTGTGAACCATTATGAGAAAGACCGGCATATTTATACTTGCAGCCGTGTTCACTCTGTGTGAATGGAGTGTCTGGACGGCGGGCGGCTGGGCGCAGCCCTTAGGTTCGCCTGCCCGTCATGCGCCTCATAGTCCGCGCCTTGAGCACCTTGTCGAGGAGTTGGGACTTGATGCGCAAACCCTGGCCCAGGTAGATGCGATTATCGACGCTTCCCGCACCAAGAAACGGACCCTGCGGCGTCAATTGCGGGAAGCACGCAAGCAGATGCGCAGCCTGTTGGAAGCAGAGGAGCCTCAGGAAGTCGAACTGCTGGAACAGGCCGATCGCATTGGTAGCTTGCGGACGGAACTCCGCAAAGAGCAATTAAAAACCATGCTTCGCGTCCGCGCTCTCCTGAGCCCGGAACAACGTGCCACGTTGCTCGAACGGCTCAATAAGGGCCCCCGTCGTGGCCGACGTGGATTTGGTCGGCATCAGGACTTCCACTCCCCTCCCCCACCGGACGCATCACCGTAACCCGGAATCCGTCCATGCGTGTCTAACCAGACAGACTCACAGATCAAGGAGGCCAGAGTATGACAAAAAGCAAGTGGATTATCGTCGGTGTCAGCGTGGCGAGTGCGGGATTTTTGCTCGCCTCGCTCGTATCCGCCCGTCCCGGACACGGGCGCTCGGGTTGGGGCGGGCCGGGGTCCTTCCCCTTGCGGGTGTTGCAGCACCTGGACCTGAGCGAGACTCAGCAGGCCAGTATCGATACGATCAAGAAGAAACATCGAGAAAGCCTGACCGGCCTTAAAAATGATCTGAGAGCGACCCGCCGGGAGATCATGAACCGCCTGCTAGGCGAGGCGGACGTTGAAGCCGGTGACTTCACCGCCCTGCAAGCCGAGTTGAGCCGGCTTCATGCGGCCCTGCTTGAAGAATCGCTGACAATGGCCCTGGCCATCCGAGCCGAACTGACTCCGGCGCAACGCGCGGAAGCTGCGACCCGGCTGAAGGAGATGCGGGCGCGCTGGGCCGAGAAACGCGCCAAGCGGCATCACGGGGAATGTGCCGAACGGCACCGCGAGGAATGTGCCGAACGGCATAAAACGAAGGATGAGGACGGCTAACCGTCCGCATGAAAAAAGGGGAGCCTAGGCTCCCCTTTTTTGGAATCGAGATGCGCTACTGCGCCACCAGACCGCCATCGACCGTCATAGGATGACCGGTCACAAACGAGGCAGCATCGGAACACAACCAGACTACGGCTTCGCCAACTTCCGCGGGCTGTCCAAAGCGGCCAACCGGCTCCATAGATACGGCGAGTTCGTCGAAGCCCGGAGACAACTGCGCTCCCCGTTCAACCATGGGGGTTTGAATCACTCCCGGACAGACCGCGTTGACCCGAATACCGGATTTGGCGTACTCCAGGGCCGCGGTCTTGGTCAGACCGAGCACGCCGTGCTTACTCGCCACATAGTCGGGCAGACCGGGGAAGCCAATCAGACCGGCGACCGAAGCCGTATTGACAATAGCGCCACCGCCCTGGCTGAGCATCTGTTGGAGCTCATATTTCATGCACAGCCACACGCCGGTCAGGTTCACCGCAATCGTCCGGTCAAACTCTTCTTCAGTACAGTCAATTGTCGGCTTCACACCTCCCTCGATGCCCGCATTATTGAACGCGCAATCGAGGCGACCATACGTTTCAACCGCCTGTGTGATCAGCGCCTCTACGTCTGCGCCCTTCGACACATCGGCTTTGACAAAGAGGGCTTCTCCACCCGCGGTTTCAATCTGCCGTACGGTTTCTTCACCTCCCTCCACCACAATATCCGACACAACGACTTTGGCACCTTCTCGGGCAAAGACGAGCGCCGTAGCCCGCCCGATACCGGACCCCGCTCCGGTCACGAGTGCAATTTTGTTGTCCAATCGTCCTGGCATATTTTTCTCCTCTTGGTCTCCTACTGGGTGACGAGGCCACCATCGACCGCCATGGGGTGACCCGTTACAAACGAGGCCGCATCGGAACACAGCCAGACCACTGCCTCGGCAATCTCCTGGGGCTGACCAAGCCGGCCGACCGGCTCGACTGCGGCGACCGATTCCGCCAGCTGCGGATTCTGGCTGAAGGCCCGCTGGACCATAGGGGTGTCGATCACACCGGGACACACGGCATTGACCCGAATCCCGGCCTTGGCATATTCCAGGGCCGCGGTTTTTGTCAGTCCCACGACCCCGTGCTTGGCCGCAACATAGGGAGCAATGCCCTGAAAGCCGACCAGGCCGGCGACAGAGGCCGTGTTGACAATGGAACCACCGCCCTGTTTGAGCATCTGTGGAATTTCATACTTGAGACACAGCCAGACGCCTTTCAGGTCTATGGTCACGACCCGCTCCCAGTTGGCTTCGCTGCACTCGGTGGTGGGAGACTGCTCGCCCTCAATACCCGCATTGTTGAACGCGCAGTCGATCCGTCCGTAGGTTTCAACCGCCGCGTTGACCAATGCCTCGACCTCGGCGGCGTGAGCGACATCGGCCTTCACAAAGGTAGCCTGTCCATCTGCGGCTGTGATCTGCTGTACGGTTTCCTCACCGCCCTCGACCACAATGTCCGAGACAACGACCTGAGCGCCTTCCCGCGCAAAAGCAAGCGCCGTTTGCCGTCCGATACCGGACCCCGCTCCGGTTACAAGCGCAACTTTTCCCTGAGTCAGTCCTGCCATACGTTTCCTCCTGTTTCGGTTTGTTTCTTGATAAGGGTGGATCAGATAAGAGTGTGTCAGATGATCGGTCCTGGCGAGAAACGACACGGCAGATGCTTAATCCCGTGAATAAAATTATGCGTCAGTCGCTCAGGGTCTCCGGTGATTTCGAGATCCGGAAGGCGTTGAAAGAGTTCCCGGAACATGACTGCCATCTCCCGCCGGGCCAGATTTACCCCTAAGCAGAAGTGGGCGCCCGCACCAAATCCGAGATGCTCATTCGGGCTCCGGGTGATATTAAAGCCATACGGGTCTGCGAAGATCGCTTCATCCCGATTAGCCGAGGCGTATAAGAGGAGAACCTTTTCGCCCTGGCGTAGCGGCTGCCCCCCAACCTCGGTATCGCAGGTGGTCGTGCGCCGCATATAGATGACCGGGCTGGCCCAGCGGACAATCTTTTCGATCGCAGTCTTGGCATAGGCGTCAAAGTCCGACTGCCACAGCGCGCGCTGGTCCGGAAAATCACTCAGGAGCTTGATGCCGTGGCTGATCGCATTGCGCGTGGTCTCATTGCCGGCGGCAACCAGGAGGACGAAAAAGGAACTCAGTTCCTGGTCGGTCAGACGATCTCCATCCAGTTCGGCATACACGAGGGCTGAGGTCAGATCGTCAGTGGGATGCTGGAGACGCTGCTGGCGCATATCGGCCATGAGCTGACTGAGACTCTGACCGGCTTGCAGCACCTCCGTGAAGCGTTCGACCATGTCTTCTGTCCCGTACTCGGGGTCTATGCCCCCAAGAATGATATTGGTTTGCTCGAAGACAAAGGCGTGCTGGCTGTCCGGAACACCCAGCATGTCGCAGATAATTTGAATCGGAAACGGTGCGGCAATGGCGTCGACGAAGTCACACTCGCCCCGTTCAATAACGGTATTAATCACCCGCCGCGCAGCCTCCTGCACGTCGTTTTCGACTTGCCGTAAATAACGCGGAGTAAAGGCTTGTGACACGAGGCTACGGAGTCGTTTATGCCGAGGATCGTCCATCACAATCATGGAGCCGAAAAATTCCCGTGCTTCGGGCGGAGTATCGATGATGGTAATGCCTTTGGCTGAGGAAAAGATCTGCGCATTCAGGCTGGCGTGGAGTACATCGGCATGCCGACTCAACACCCAATAGCCCGCTCCCTGTATCGGAACGCTCGTCTCACCTTCCTCAAAGAAAGCAACCGGGCGCTCTTTACGCAACAGCGCAAAAGCGCCTTCCCGTTCTTCAAGACCTTTGCGCCAGAAGTCCCAGTTCGACAGGTCGATATCGTCAACAGAGTCAGGATAGTGAAGCTGCATGTCGCACCTTCGGCCTGAGACTAGTCGTTAATACACGTCCAGCCCTCACAGACCGCGGTGACTTCATTACTCACCAGGGATTTAATATCGGCGGCCGCCTTTTTTGAGTTTGCCGTTCGGGTGCACATATCTGTTGTCACGGTCTCGCCGACCCCGTTGAAGGCATAGACCAGATATTCCTCCCCTTCCTGGAACAGCACCCCACACAGTTCGGTGGTGGCGTAGGTTTCGAGGATCAGTTGGGATTTGTCCGTACCTTTGATCGCGGTACTAACATCCATTGTGACCCTGAGCGTCTCAAACTCGTACAGGTGCTCGGCACCTATAAAAGATTTCCAGGAACCATACAGCCAACCGTCAGCCTCAATGTGCTCGACGTTCGCTGCCGTCCCCACAAAAACGACGTCGACGGCTTCCGCTCCCTGGCTGGGCGACGGCGGCGTGAGACAAGTGCAGGCCTGCGCCGGAACGGGCAGCAATCCGAACGCGACAACACAACCAACAATAAGTCCTCGGAAACGATTCATCACGCTTCTCCTTTTTCGCGCTATTTTAGAAAAGTTAGCGTCCTTTCCGTCCGGTATCAATCTCCACCCGCCCACGTGCCAGGTCCAGTCAGATGTGGAGGCAGCACAGCTCTCTGGGCATCTGCTGGCGTGGTCAGCTCCTGGGCAAGCGCATTTTGCGGCACAACACGTTTGCTATAAATATCCACCTCCCACGCTGCTTCATGAACCCCCTTACTGTCCGCATACGTCAAACGCACCCAGCGTCCACCCGGGGCTTCAAAAACATTCAAATATTGACTCAGCGTCTCAACCAAGCGGTCTGTTTGAGACTGTAAGCCGGCCTCCCACGTCCTCCGAGACCAAGCATTACCAGCTTGGCCCGACTTTCGCGCCTTGTGATCAATATTTGAGATGACGCTGAAATATCCTCCATCAGGCGCATGGCTTTTGACCAGACGAATCGCTTGTTCTTCCTTGGCACTCATTGGCTGCTCGCTACACGCAGTCCCAAAGAAGCTCAGCAGCAGAAATACGAGCGGTACAGCTCCTAGCCGAGCTCCGGGGAGACGTTGAGCAAGACGCTTTTTTTGTTGTGGAGAATGATGTTTTCGGCGGGACGGAGGAGAAAGAAGATCAGCAAAAATATCGTCAGCGATCTGTCTTATATAACGCTCTTTTTTCTCGGTCGGACTCCCCGTTTTCTGATACAGACGATCTACGGACACTTTCGTCAGCGGCATAGCAATCCTCCTTAAATTTTCCTGATAAAATAATTTCATAATAAAATAATTTGAACATGTCAACATGTTATGCTAGATTAGGCTCAACCGGAAAAGAGATATCGTGCTCATGCGGGGAAACAGGGAGGAGAGCAATGGGAAAAGCCACTCAGGCAGACATGCGGAACGATTTCCCGGCTGAGGCAACCGCGCTGTTCCTGCCGATTCACTATAAGATCGGTATGGCTCTCGAAGATGTGCTACGTTGCGGCCAGTTGTCCCGCAAGCAGGTTGCTATCCTGTGGCTGATGCGGACAGAGCAAGATACCAATGGGCGTATGCGCCGGAAAGATATCGAGCGCCTCCTTGCCTCCTGGTTTGAAACCAGCAGCCCCACGATTACGCGTGCCCTGCGCGACATGGCGGATGCACCGCTCAAACTCGTCCGTCTCGTTGAGGACCCAGACTCCGGTCGAGAAAAACAAGTTATCCTGACTCCAAAAGGAGAGCGCTTCCTTCACACCATGGAAGAAGAGGGGAAAAAGTTTCTCCAGCCCTTTCTGGCTCAGATGCCACCCGCAGAATCGAGAGAACTCTTTCGCCTCTTACGCAAGGGTGTCAGCCTCTTTGAGAAGGAGACAAAACGCTGAGGTCTACGGCAATTTTATTTCGTCAAACATAGCGCAACGGAGACCAGACTGTTAGGGTAAATTTCTCTTTTCACCACCTGATTTGCGAACCATCCAAAGGAGGGAAGGTATGAGCGGCTATACGATTATTGATGTTGATACGCATGTGACCGAGAGTCCGGACCTGTGGACGAGTCGGGCGCCGGAGAAGATGCGCGACCGAGTGCCCCACGTCGAAACCGATAAAGACGGGCGTTTGTCCTGGTTTGTGGGGGGAGAGTCATTATTGGCCAACCCCGGTATGACCGCGACCGCGGGCCGCGGCAATATGCAGAATCCGCCCAAGAACTACGAGGAGATGCACCCAGGCGCGCACGATGCCCAGGAGCGGCTCAAGTATATGGACCAGATGGGCATCTGGGCCATGGTCATGTATCCCAACGTCGGCGGGTTCGGCGCGCAGGAATTCCTCAAATTGAACGACCCTGAACTGATGCTGACCTGCGTGCAGATCTATAACGACTGGCAGACCGAATGGGCCTCGGCCGACTCGCGGCGCTTGCTGCCCATCACCTCGCTGCCTTTCTGGGATGTCGATGCCGCGGTCACGGAAATACGGCGATGCGCGGCGATGGGACATAAAGGCATCCTGTTCACCGGCGAGCCGCAGTTCTGGGGCCAGCCCCTGCTCGGCGACCCGCACTGGAATCCCCTCTGGGAGGTGTCGATCGAGTTGAACCTGCCGATCAGCTTCCACATTGGGTCGGGCAATATGGAGCTGGGTCTGCTCAAGAACAAAATCGAGTCCTACGGCAAGATGGCGGCCTTTACCGAACTGTCCGTGGATGTCTTTTTGCGCAACGGCATGCAGATGAACGACCTGATCATGTCCGGCGTATTGGCCCGCTATCCGGAAATTCAATTCATCTCGGTCGAGAGCGGCATTGGCTGGATTCCCTTTGTCCTCGAAGCGCTGGATTATCAGTTTCAGGACAACGGTGTCTCCAAGGACAATCCGGAGTTCGACATGCTGCCGTCCGAGTACTTCGCCCGTAATATCTACGCCTGTTACTGGTTCGAGCAGACCGCGCCCCGGCGGCTGATCGACAAGGTTGGGGTGGATAATATTCTGTTTGAGACCGACTTCCCCCATCCGACGTCGCTCTATGGCGACGAGGTACACAAACGGATCAAGGGCGGCCTATCCGACTGTGAAGAGTCCGTCCGGCGCAAGATTTTGTGGGACAATGCGCAGCAGCTCTACAAAGTCGCGGCCCCAACCGCACAGGACGAGGCCAAACGCGAGAGCGTGGCTGTCGCGGCATAACCCGCAAGAGCAGCGCGAAAGCATGCCACAATTCCGTGGTGTCAGGGAGGGAACACATGGGACGCACGTATAATGCGATCGATTCGGATGGTCATGTCCTCGAACCGCGCAATTTCTGGCGAGAGTATATTGACCCGCAGTATCGCGATCGGGCGCCTGAGCTGATCGTCGATGGCGACGGAAAAGAGCGCTTTCAGATAGAGGGGAAATTGCTCGGCCCGCCATCCGGCCTTGGATTGATCGGGGCGATTGGCGTGCGCGAAAAGATCGATGGAAAGTGGGTCCACGCCCCGAAAGTGTCCCTCAAAATGGCCTACACCGAGGGCCGGGCGGGCGGCTTTGATCCGCACGCCCGGATTCCGGATATGGATCTGGACGGCATTGACGCCGCCTTTCTGTATCCCAGCCTGGGTCTCTTTGCCGGGGCGATCGAGGACCCCCAACTCGCCGCCGCGGCCAGCCGGGCCTATAACCGCTGGCTGGCCGACTACTGCGCCCCCTACCCGGACCGGCTGTTTGGCGTAGCCATGCTGCCCATGCAGTCGATCGAGCTGGCAGTGGAAGAGATGCGCTATGCGCGCAACGAACTCGGCATGCGGGCCGGTTTTCTGCGGCCCAATCCGTATAACGACAAAATGCTCGGCCACCGGGACTACGACGTGTTCTGGGCCGCAGCCCAAGACCTCGACTTTTCGGTCGGCATCCACGAAGGAACCGGCGGCATGCCCGCTGTCGGAGTGGAGCGTTTTCGGAGCTTTGGAGCCAAGCACATGGTGTCGCACACCATGGAGATGATGCTGGCCGCGCTGTCAGTCATCTGGGATGGCGTATGCGAGCGCTTCCCCAAGGTGCGTATCGGTTTTCTGGAGTCAGGCGGAGGGTGGATGGCCCCCTGGCTGGACCGTATGGACCGCCACTTTGAGGATAAAGGGCTGTTCAACGATTCCTCGCTGACCATGCCGCCCAGCGAGTACTTCAAGCGTCAGTGTTGGATTTCGTACGAACCGGTGGAAGGCAACCTCACCCATCTGGTGGACTATATCGGCCCGCACAAAGTCTTGTGGGCGACCGACTATCCCCATCCGGACGGTTTCTTTCCAGGGGCACCGGAGCAGATTTCCGAAAAGCTACCGGAGAAACACCGACACGCGGTGCTGGCCGGGGGCGCCATGCAATTTTATAATCTGAGTTAGGACCTTCAACCCCGAAGAGCCGACTGCGAGCGGTGAATGGGCTGTCCTTAGGCGGGCCCATTTCGGTACGACCGCTCCTCCCCTAGGTTCCCATGTAAACGGAAATGACAATCCGCATTACGTCATACCTGTGTAAACAGGTGTCCAGGTTTTGAGGGTGCTGCATTGATTTCACGATCCAGACCACAGATTCCAGATACAATCACGCGTTAGCTGTTTCATCCTCGTGCGACTCCTTCGAGGCCGTCGCACTAGCTAGTTGAGAGAAATCAAGACGAGCAAGAAACTCTTTCCCATGCTTCTCACAGTAGTTTTCCGTTGCTCCCCAGACCATTTCGCATGCGACTACTAGAGCGGGAAACCCTGATTCGTCACTGAGGTCCACCCAGTTGAGCTCGAACAGATAGGAATCACCAAGAAGGGTACCATGTACACCTACCTCCTCGTCGGTGGATTCTCGAAAAGAACATTCGAACCCAAGTGACCTCACGCCACCCAGAAGTCGCTTCAATCTGGCGACCGACTTGCCGGTGAGACGATGCAAGAGATCTGTATCTATATGAATATTCTCAGGCAAATCCTCATCACAACCGGAACAGATCAGGCTAAGAACCACATTCCTTTCGTCAGGCGTCATCCGACAAAGTACTCGAAAAAAAGAGTTCGCTTGCGACCGTGCACAATCTTGAGCCTCCTCGTCATCCTCAATACCGAGACGTTCAAACAGACGATCTAAAACCGGAGGCAAGTAATTCTGCCGGAGGTGGTTACCTAATTTCTGGACTCCGAGAGCAGCCAAATCGGACGGTGAAGTCTGTCTCAGGTCGATATAATAAATCGTATCGGGTAAACCAGGAATCGGCGTATCGTCAAATCGAGCGGGCAGAATGTACTCTTGCTTCTCTTTCAATGCACGGGCTTGTGCGCTTCGCCGCTCGTGATTCGTCCATACTTTGTCAGCGTATTCTCTGGAAGCGAAGAGGATACAGTACCGGCAAAGATGTTGATAAATCTCATCCAGATGAGAATAGAGGTCTTTGCCCCATAACTCTGCTTTCTCGTAATCATCAAAGAACACACGGGCTCCGTGCGCCTCAAGTTCGCGAGCGACTTCTTCTACGTATTTCCGCTGTTCACCAGCGAACGACAGACACACATCGTATTCGAAGTCGTTAGGGCCCTTTGAGTTATTCATGGGGTGCCTTTCTTCAAACTAACTCGTAATGGGAAGAATCAGTCTGCTGCATAACCATAATCTTCTCCACTCTCGTCAATAAAACGACGCTTTGTAATCCTCGTTATTGATGCAGGCTGCGAAGTGAGACGTTTTTACGATTTTCTCTTTCATAGCTTATTCGGTAAAGGTAACCGACTACCCCCGTAGGAGCTTATTGTATCCAATTATCCAAGAGGTTGAAAAACACAGCCAGAGACGCTATTATTCCTAACGCATGAGAAAGTATTTCACAACGGGAGAGGCTGCTAGATACCTTGGCGTTACACCCTCACGAGTGCGTCAGTATATCGTTGAGGAACGCCTCGAATCTGAAAAATACGGCAGAGACCACATGATTGAGGAGAATACTCTAGCCGAATTTGCAAAACGCGGGAAAAAGAAGCGGGGCCGGCCCAAAAAACAACAGCAAAACTCACGAATGCGCTGAGAGCATTTCAGGATGCAAAAAATGACGACAGCCCTTCAAACAACCGTCGAGACCAGCATAGCCCTACCGACTCGGCAACATCCTGTTGTGACGCTGCATGGGGATGCACGTGACCTCATTCGACAGGTCCCGGATGACACGTTTCAATGCGTCGTCACGTCACCGCCGTATTGGGGTGTCAGAGACTATGGCATTGAAAATCAGATTGGTGCTGAGCCGGACTTATCCCAGTATATTGAGCATCTTGTCGGTGTCTTTCGTGAAGTCCGCAGGGTGCTGAAGCCTGATGGCACGTTCTGGCTCAATATCGGTAATACCTATTCGTCCGGTGGCAGAAAGTGGCGAGATACTGATGATAAGAATAAAGGCCGGGCCATGTCGTACCGCCCGCCAACCCCACCCGGACTGAAGAAGAAGGACCTGATTGGGATTGCCTGGCTCTTGGCGCTGGAATGTCAAAAAGACGGCTGGTATCTGCGGAATGACATTATCTGGCACAAGCCCAATTGCCAGCCGGAAAGCGTCAAAGACCGGTTCACAGTTTCCCACGAATATCTGTTCATGTTTTCAAAATCCGAGCGATACTATTTTGACCAGGAAGCGATTAAGGAGCACACGACAAACGGCAACGGACGAAAAAACAGGAGAACGGTCTGGTCAATCAATACGGAGCCATGTCCGGAGGCTCATTTTGCGGTCTTTCCCAGAGCCTTGATTCGTCCCTGCATTGTTGCTGGCAGCCGGAAAGACGATATTATCCTCGATCCTTTTTATGGGGCCGGCACGGTTGGGATTGTGACAAAAGAGCTCGGACGGCGGTGTGTTGGTATAGAACTGAATAGTGAATATCTGGACATCGCAGAACGAAGGGCGGCAATGGTGCAAGCGGCCCTCATTCCTGAGGTATGAAAAATTCCCACTCTGCATGGACTCGACAAGTATCTTTACTCAAGTTCTTGATCTGTAATTTTCTCTCGCCGCCACCGTCAAAGTACAGACTGAAAATAATCTGGCCGTCCTCATTGCGAACATAACAGTAGCCGGGCTTTGGAAACTGTTTGCTGTCCAATTTCATTTCCAACTGACCGCTATTGGCGAGCTTGAGAATATCTATTGGGATTTCAACAAGTTCATATTTCCAGTTCGGTGCCTTTCTGACAGCCCGGAGGCTCAGTATCTTCTCATAGCGCCCCAGATGGTTGAGAAACTGTCTGCGCAATCCTTCCAGATCGTCCGGGTCATCACCCCAGTTTCCTCTCCCCAATTCCATGAATTTGCTGATCCATAAGACGTTTTCCTTAATGTTTTTATCCGCCTGCGTTTTCAGTGATAATTGGACCCCATCAACGGTAGCGTCATGGCCCGGATTACCCTTTGGGGCCAGTTCCGCCTCATGTCCGCTCATCTTCAGGACATGGACAAGAACGTACTCAAACTTATCTTTGCTAAAGGATTCTGACGAGAAACTATGATGAACCCGCAGGGCATCTCCGAAGTTTTGCAGGGTGGTCTCATCGAACAAATCACTTCCATTCAGGATAAATCTGTGATCGGCCGAGAAAACAGAGACCACACGCTGAATCCAATGGAGTTGGCCAGCAGTCAATTCTGGGATTGAGCGTACTAAGGATTCTATAAGCTGTTGTTTATCGTTATTCATGCTTTTTCGTGTCGAACTCAGCGTATGTGGTGAATGCCCTGCCCTCTCACGCCGGGCCGCTACGCAGAATCTGCTTGCGTTCCAACTCTTGCACCTGCTCTGGCGTATAGCCGAGCCATTGGGTCAGGATTTCCCTATTATGCTCGCCCAGCGTCGGTGCTTGCAGTTCAAGGGTCTGGGGGAATTCCGAGAACCGGAGCGCGAAGCCGGGGACATCCATATCGCCGAGGAAACGGTCGTGGACCGTTCGGACCGTTCCCCGCTGGCGCAGGTGCGGATGCTGAAGAGCCTCGGGTACGGACAGAATGGGCGCGACCGGCACATGGTACTCTTTCAGCGTGGCAATGGCCGCGTCATCACTCGGCTGAGAGCGGAGCCAGGCCTCAATGGTCTCCACCAGTTCATCCAGATGATTCATGCGGGCTTCGTTATCGGTAAAGCGCGGATCCCGCGCTAGCTCCGGCTGCCCCATTGCCTCGCACAGCCTGGTCCAGTGCTGCTCAAGGGGCGCGATCAGAATCATATAGCGCTCACGCCCCTTGAACACGCCGGCGGGGGCTGCATACCACGAATGCGCTCCCGAGCGGGTCGGGTTTATTTTTCCTTTGCTCAGGCTGTACATCTGAAAGCTGGCTTCATGGTAGTGCGCATAGGTATCGAGCAACGCCAGGTCCAGGTGCTGTCCGCGCCCGGTCCGCTCGCGGTATAACAACGCGGCGCAGACCGCACCCATGGCGTGCGCGCCGGTGGAGACATCGCCCAAGGCCACCATCGGGAATATGGGTGGACCGTCCTTTTCGCCCCCCATCGAGGTGATGCCGGCGTAGGCCGCGCCCACCCAGTCGAAACCGGGCTCGTGGGCGAGCGGTCCGGTCTGCCCAAAGGCGGAAATCGAACACATCACCAGCCGGGGATTGATCTGACTCACAACCTCGTAGCCGAGACCCAGGCGGCCGATGACGCCGGGGGCGTAGTTCTCGACCAGCACATCGACTTTCGCAACCAGTTCTTTGAGGATGGCCAGTCCCTCCGGGGTTTTAGCGTCAATACATAAGTCCTTCTTGCCGCGGTTGTGCTGGACAAAATAGCCGCTCCGGCCATCCACTATAACCGGCCCTATGCGTGCGCCGTCGCCCGCCGGCGCCAATTCCACCTTGATCACCTCAGCCCCCATTTCCGCCAGCATCAGCGTGCAGGTCGGTCCTGCCACGATCTGGGTAAAATCCAACACCTTGTACCCATCCAGCACATGCTTCGGCTGATTCATTGTGTCCTCCCACGGTTTTCTATTGTCCCCATACCAGCCCGGAGCGGAGAGGCAAGAGGGCGCAGCAGTGCCATATCAGATATGCCTGCACCCTCGGCTCCTTTGGGAAGGGATATCGTTGTCGGTTGCCGTTTCGTCAGAGAAATTGACAGAGGGACAATGGCAATGGAGCATCACCCTTGTTCTCGTCTGCCCGATATGCCAAGAACTGACCGTAGTCGGCCAATGAGCACGCCGGTCCGATCTCGTGCCGTTCTGAAGGAAGTCGAACTCGGGTAATTCATAGGAAAGGACGTATGGACCTCGTCACTGCTGCGCTCGAACTGCAACCCATAATCCGGAAATATCTCGACACAGGAGAGCAGGAAGCCAGACTGGCGAACGAAGTGTTCGCTGCGGTCGGCCAGGCCGGGCTCTTCAGACTCTTCGCCCCGCACGAGGTTGGTGGCCTGGAAGCCTCTCCGACGGTCGCACTCGCTGCTATTGAGGGGGTCAGTGCCGCCGACCCGGCCGTTGGTTGGTGTATCGGCAATTCTCAGCCCGCCTGCTTGGCTGCCGGCTGGTTGGCTGAGAACGAACGCGCACAACTCTTTGCCGAGCCGAATCGCAACTTCGGCTTCTCAGCGTCACCGGCCGGGCGTGCCGTGCCTGAAAACGACGGCTATCGCCTCAGTGGTCAGTGGCCGGTCGTGACGGGCTGTGAGGATGCTGCCTGGTGTGCTCTCGCGGGTCTCGTCATGGATGGCGATATGCCGCGCGAGGTGAATGGCGTACCCGACGGACGGCTTTTTCTGGTTCCAACGGCGGACATCGTCATCTCTCCTACTTGGCAGGGGGCTGCGGCCATGCGTGGAACAGGCAGTCATGCGGTGTGTGTCAATGAGGTTTTCGTACCTGAAGGCTTCGCCCATACTCCGGCAAAGCCACGCGTGATTGATCGTCCCTTGTATCGCCTTCCACTCCCGTTGTTGTTTGCGCCCGCCGGTACTGCCGTCGCCCTGGGAGCCTTAGACACCGCTGTGGCAAGTGCCAGAGAAGCGCTCGGTGCAAAGGTTTCCTCCTTTAGCGGGCAGACGATCCGTGACCAAACGCCGATTCAGGAGCTGATTGCTCACAGCAGTGCCGCACTACGGGCGGCCCGGGCAGGACTTTTTGCGGCAACAAACGCCGTCTGGGACCTGGCGAGTACTGGTGCTGAGGTCCCGCTGCCGCTCCGGGCGGAACTGTACGCTTCCGCCTTCTATGTTCTGGACACAGCGCGGGATACCGTCAGCCAGTTGTACGCCCGGGGGACACGCGCAGGGTTTATGCGGGGCAACCCACTGGAACGGGCACTCAGGAATCTGCACGCCATCGCCTTTGGCTATGAATCCTCGCGTGGCATTCAGCATTCCGCCGGACGGGTATTACTCGGCGGTGAACCGCTCGACCTGTTGTTCTGAACGGAGACACCGCGGAGCCGACTTCGTAGCTGAGTCGTACCACTCGAAACCAGCGCGGGGATGCGATATATCTAGGCAACAAAGGACACCTATTAAGGAGGGGATACTATGGGAAATATGCAGCAGCATCCGCAGAAGCCAGACGGAAACGGCGCGGTCGAGCAGTATGACGCGATCGTGATTGGCGCTGGGGTGTCAGGCTTATATCAATTGTACAGACTCAGAGAGATGGGGCTGTCGGTGCGCGTCTTTGAAGACGCGGGCGGCGTGGGCGGCACTTGGTATTGGAACCGCTACCCGGGCTGCCGCTTTGACTCCGAGAGTGAAACCTACGGATATTCATGGTCGGAGGAACTCTTGCAGGAATGGGACTGGAAGGAGCATTTTTCCGGCCAGCCCGAGAACGAACGCTACCTCAACTTTGTGGCCGACAAGTTTGACCTGCGCAAAGACATCCAGCTCAACTCTCGGGTCAGCGCGGCAGTCTACGACGAAGACGCTCACTGCTGGGAGGTCCAGATCGAGGGAGGGCAACGCGCCCGGGCGCAGTTTCTCATTGGCGCGGTCGGTGTCCTGTCCGCGAAATATATGCCGCCGTTTGAAGGCATCGACAGCTTCAAGGGACTGTCCTTTCACACCTCGAACTGGCCGAAGGAAAAGGTAGACTTCAGCGGCAAGCGGGTCGGCTGCGTCGGCACGGGAGCGACCGCGGTCCAACTCATCCCGCATGTAGCCGAGGAAGCCGGTCATCTGACCGTTTTTCAGCGCACCCCGAACTACTGCGCGCCGTGCCGCAATTCGGAGGTCAGCCCGGAGACCCAGGCTGCCTGGAAGGCCCGCTACGCGGAAATCCACAAACGCTGCCGCGAAACCTCGGTCGGCTTTGAACATGAATTCGACCCACGTTCGGCCCTGGAGGTCTCGGAGGAAGAACGGCTGGCGCTGTACGAGAAGTTATGGATACAGCCCGGCTTCACCAAGTGGCTCGGCAATTTCTACGATATTATGACCAATCGGGAAGCCAACGAGACGTTCTCCGAGTTCGTGCGTAACAAGATCCGCGAGCGGGTGCACGATCCCGAGGTGGCGGAAATGCTGGTTCCCAAGGACCACCCGTTCGGCGCCAAGCGCATTCCTTTGGAAACCCATTATTACGAGGCATATAACCGGGACAATGTGAAATTAGTTGATGTTCGCAAAGCCCCGATCGAGCGCATCACACCCAAGGGCGTGAAAACTCAGGATGCCGAGTACGAACTCGACGCGATCATCTATGCGACCGGTTTTGACGTGGTGACCGGTCCGCTGACCCAAATCGATATTCGCGGGGAAGGCGGACAGAGCTTCAAAGACAAATGGGCCGGTGGGCCACGGACTCATCTCGGTATTCAGACCGCAGGCTTCCCGAATTTCTTTATTGCCGCGAGCACGGCCTTCTGCAACTACACCGTGTGTGCCGAGATGATCGTGGAGTGGATTGCCGACTGTATTGGCTATCTGCGCGAGAAGAAGCTGTCGAGTATTGCGCCCACCCAGAAGGCCGAGGACGCCTGGGTCGAGCACTCCAACGAGTTGGCATCGTATACCCTTCTGACCGACACCGACTCCTGGTTTATGGGAGCAAATATTCCGGGCAAGGCGCGCGCCCTGCTCTTGTATGCCAACACTGTCCCGGAATATCGGAAGGAATGTCAGGAGGCGGCAGCCAACGGCTACCAGGATTTTGTGCTGCAATAAAACAGAATCCACCTCACTCAGGCGATAGACGCACGCTTGCCCTCTCCCTTCCAGGGAGGGGGCAGCAGACCGGACCCATCAGGTAGGACGCCCCTGCTTGGCTGTATGACAGCATCACCGCCATTGCCGGTACGGTGTACAGCCCGGCTCCCGCGATCAGGCTTCTGACCAGGAATACATCCAACGGGAGCCCCACAGTGGGCTCTCCGATTAGCATAAGGGGAATGACATGGACGTAGGACTATTGTTTCCGTTTCGCAATCCGCCTCAGTGGCGCACACCCTGGCCGCAGTTTTATGCCGAACAACTCAAACAAACGCAGATAGCGGAAGAACTCGGATACGACACCATTTGGTTGACCGAACATCACTTTGCTGAGGATGGCTACTCGCCGTCTCTCCTGCCGATTGCCAGCGCGGTGGCGACCATGACCAGTCGGGTCCGGATTGGGACGTTTCTGTTGCTGTTGCCGTTGCATAATGCGGTACGTGTTGGAGAAGATGCCGCAACCGTCGATATTATTTCCAACGGTCGCTTTGACATGGGTTTTGGACAAGGCTATTCGCCGTCCGAGTTCGAAGGCTATGGCATTCCCCGTAAACAACGGGCGTCCCTGCTAGAAGAGGGCATCGAAGTCATCCGAGGTATATGGACCCAAGATCCGTTCTCGTACGAAGGCAAGCACTATCATCTCAAGAACATCAGCTTAGTCCCCAAGCCGGCGCAGAGCCCCCATCCCCCGCTGTGGATCGGAGCGGGACAACCAAAAGCCGTCGAACGGGCGGCCCGGATGGGCTGTCACTTCCTGGGTACAAATGACATCGCTGCCCAGGAGACCTATGACACTGCCCTGCGTGCCCACGGACGTGACCCCAAGGACTTTCACGCCGCCCAACTCCGCTGGGCCCATGTTGCCCCGACGCGAGACGAAGCCTGGGACAATGTCCAAGAGCATCTGCACTATATGTTAACTTGGTACGGCCGCTGGCTGGCTGAGGCCAAGGACTTTGCCGGTGCCGAGAAATTTGCGCAGCTCCCACCAGCATCAGAACTGCGCCATGTGACGGATCAGCTCATTGGTGCCCCAATGGTCGGCACGCCGGACGACGTTGGGCGTGAGATTGAGGCTATGACCGACACGATACGAACCACCCATCTTGTCATGGGCATGCATTTACCAGGTTTGGAGCCGGCTAAAAGCAAGCAGTCAATGGAGCTGTTTGCGAAAGAGATTCTGCCAGGTCTACATTAAGCGGCTTCAAGAAGAGGGGAACACCTCATGGCAGAAGTACGAGAAATCACGTCGGGACTGTTCCATCCCGAAGGACCGGTGGCGATGGACTGGCCTCGCCCGAGGCTGAAACGGCCCTATACGCGCCAGGGACGACAAGGAGGACCGACGTGATCGGTCCCCTGCTCTTGCATTCACCACGCGATTTATCTCAGCCTCCGGAAGCAGGTACGAACCTCACGGAGATACGACTCGGGCTGTTCGAACGCGGCGAAATGGCCACCCTTGTCGAGTTCGTTGAAGTACACCACGTTCGCGAAGCGCTTCTCGGCCAGGCGTCTGGAGGTGTGAAAGATCTCCTTAGGGAAGATGGAGCACCCGACGGGAACGTTGACCGGATCCTGCCGGGCGAATGCCTCGTTGAAGCTCTCCCAATACAGTCGGGCGGAAGATGTGGCGGTCGCCGGCAACCAATACAGCATCACGTTGTCGAGCAGCTCATCCCGCGTGACAACGTTCTCCGGATGGCCATCGCAGTCCATCCACGACCAGAACTTCTCGATAATCCAGGCCACTTGTCCGGCGGGGGAATCGGTCAGACCATACCCGACCGTTTGCGGCCGGGTGCTTTGCTGCTTGGAATAGCCGGAGTCCCAGTCGTTGTAATACTTCATTTTTTCGAGCGCGGATTTTTCCTGGTCCGTCAAATCGTCCATCGTCGGATCGGGCATCGCCAGCACGAGGTTCATATGGATGCCGAGGCAATTGTCCGGATTCTGCACACCGATGTACATCGTCACCACCGCGCCCCAATCGCCGCCCTGGGCAGCGTAGCGCGTGTAGCCGAGCCGCTGCATCAACTGCGACCAGGCGCGGGCCATGCGTTGCACCTTCCATCCGGTGCGTGACGGCTTATCGGAGAATCCGTAGCCCGGCAACGACGGGGCAACCACGTGAAATGCGTCGGCCGCATCACCCCCGAACGCGGTCGGGTTTGTCAGCGGCTCAATGACTTTATGGAACTCGACGATCGAGCCCGGCCAGCCGTGCGTAATCACCAGCGGCATCGCATCAGGATGCGGCGAGCGCGCGTGAATGAAATGAATCCCCAGTCCGTCGATCGTGGTTCGGAACTGCGGAAAGCGATTGAGCTGCTCCTCGCGCGCCCGCCAGTCGTATTGTTCGAGCCAGTATTGGCACAGCTCCTGGGTGTAACTGAGCGGGATACCCTGGGTCCAGTCGTCCACACATTCCGGCTCGGGCCAGCGGGTGTTGCGCAGCCGCTGCTTCAGGTCGTCGAGTTGCTCGTCAGTTGCCGCAATACGAAAAGGTTCGATGTGCTCACTCATGAATTGCCATCCTTCCGATCATGGGTTTACGTCCAGAGGCTGTGCCTCGCTTGATATTGCCACGTTGTCGGTCTCGTGTGACACGTCGTAGTAAAGTTCCGTACTCATAGGATACCCTTACGTACCACAGACTCGTACAAGAATCACGGAAAGGGGAGGGAAATCATATGAGCGACACGATTGACGACTTGGTGGCACGTCTGACCCGCCTGGAAGACCTCGAAGCCATTCGGCATACGTGGCGGGACTATTGCATGCGACTGGATTCCGAAGATTGAAGCGCGCTGGGCGATGTGTTCACCGAGGATGCCGTCCTCGAGATGGACGGACTGGACCATCTGATCGAGGGACTAGATGGTCGGTATTGCGGCCGACAGACGATCATCAACGACTTTTATCGGCAGACCGGATCCGTGCTTCCGCACGGCGCCAAGCCCCTGTTCGTCACCGGTCATCTCAGCACGAATATGCAGATCGAGCTCCAGGGCGACGAGGCCACTACGCTCGCGTACTTTTTCGAGATTGTCGCAAACGATCGGGTGTTGATCGGGACGTATCAACATCGATTCCGTCGCGAAGCCGATCGCTGGCGGTTTCGCTTCTTGCGTATTGCGATTCGATATCGGGCTCGGCTGGAAGCCACGGATGTAGGCGGCCAATCGCTGAACGACATCCTCTCACGTCCGGTCTAGCCTAACGACTGGTCGCAGGTGCGGAAATTGATGAAGTCACAAGTCGCCACCCGCGTTGGTCGTCCGCCTGGACTCTTGCGTCCGCTGGACAGTGTGTGAAAGAACCACGGAGAGAAAAGCAAGGAGGAAGATATGGCAGACCCACAGTTTGACCAGGCAAAAGCCGACACCTTTTCCAAAAAGATGCTCGGCATCTTAAATGACGCGAGTGTGGCCCAGATGATCGTCATCGGCCACCAAGTCGGCCTGTTTGATACCCTGGCTGGATTAGCCCCCTCGACGAGTGAGCAGATTGCGGCGGCAAGTGACTTAAACGAGCGCTACGTGCGCGAGTGGCTCGGAGCCATGGTGACCGGTCGGATTGTGGACTATGACCCTGCCGGAAAAACCTACCGCCTCCCGCCTGAGCATGCCGCCACCATCACTCGAGCGGCCGGCCCGAAGAACCTCGCAGCGCTGCTGCAAATGGTGCCAATGGTGGCGAGAGTCCAGCAGGGCATCGTGGACAGTTTTCGCCATGGTGGCGGCGTGCCGTATTCAGCGTTCAACGACTTCCACCAGCTGATGGCCGAGGTGAGTGGAGCCGTCCACGATGTGTCTCTCGTTGACACGACCTTGCCCCTCGTTTCTCAGTTGGTCGAGCGTTTACGCACGGGCATTGACGTTCTCGACGTCGGGTGTGGAAGTGGCCATGCGGTCAATCTCATGGCGAAAGCGTTTCCGCAGAGCCGCTTTACAGGCTATGACTTCTCGGAAGAAGGCATCGCCGCGGGCCGGGCGGAAGCGCAGGAGTGGGGCCTCACCAATACCCAGCTGGCCGTCAAGGATGCGGCCGAGCTCGACGATGTCAGCTGCTACGACTTTATCACCGCCTTTGATTCTATCCACGACCAGGCACATCCCCGTGCCGTGCTCAAGGGTATTGCCCAGGCCTTGCGGCCCGACGGCACGTTTTTGATGGTGGATATCAACAGCTCGAGCAATTTGGAGGAGAACTGCGACCACATCCTGGGGCCGATGTTGTATAGCATCTCGTGCATGCATTGAATGTCGGTCTCATTGGCCCTCCGGGGTGAGGGTCTCGGCGCGATGTGGGGCAGACAGAAAGCCCAGGAGCTGTTGAGCGAAGCCGGCTTTACGCAGGTCACCATCAAGAATGTGGAACAGGATATGATGAATAACTACTACATCTGCACGAAGGGCTAGCGAAGACGGCGGCATGTGGGGTGGTTAGGGGTTGTAGGGACAAAGATAGGCCGTTGTCCTTATGTGGGAGATATCGGAGTATCCTCCAGGCTTTCCATTTCCTCCTCCCATGTCATACGCTTCCTCAAGGAGTTCAAGACCGGTTCAGAAGGCAGGGCTTCAGGGAAAAGGACCCCTCGCTGCGTGATTGTCCCATCGGCTAAGAGCATGATGGCAGTGACCGCTGGTCCGGTGATAATCAGGTTTCGATCGGCTGAAGCCCCACGAAACGTACAGCGGGTACGGACACCGTGTTTCTCTCCCTCGACATAGACAACGACCCCAAATCCAGTCCCCTTGGCAGCATCGAGCGCTGCAATCCGTTGGAATAGTGGGCTCTCGACAAAGGACCGCGAGGTCAAAAACTCCACCATAAAATCAAAGGGGACAATAGGACTCTCGCCAACTTGCAAGGGTTCTGTGGTGCACAAACGCGCGTCTCGCAGAAAGGTCAGGAGTGAGTTAAACTCCTCCACCCAATACCCACCCTTACACACGACTGCCTGCGGCTCCTTGAGCAGGGCACGAGAGGCGTGGATCATCAAGGGCTCCCCATGTCCTACTACTCGCACGGTCTGCCGACCGATCGGCGGGGGGAAATTTAAGCTTTCTTCCTCTGTCCAGGCCTGGATCTCTTGGATCTGGCCAGCACGACAGACAGGAACAGAGGCGCTCGCCATACCCATCCGATGGATCCACAGGGCGCGGGCAAAAACGCTGATGCTGGCAATCCAATTGAGACCAATCCGATCTACGCGATCCAGCCTATCTGCCCCAGCTCGAGCCCAGAGGTTCGTCAGTCCTGGGGAACCTCCGATTCCCAGGACGAGCGTACAGCCACGCCGCTCAGCTTCTCCACTATATTGAGCCGCCAGATCACTGACGTTGAGATCATCGTTGATATCGACATAGTGGACTCCCGCCTCTACCGCAGCGCGCATACCGGACAGACCCGTATCGGAATACGGGCCGGCAAAGTTGCCGATGAGATCTGCGTTGCGCGCGGCCGCCAAGAGGGCCGTGTGATCATGAATGTCCAGACCGAGACCTGCGCTCGCCCCAACCTCTTGAGCAACCCGCTTGGCCCGCTCACCGTCCAAATCTGAGACGACAAGTTCGGTAATACTGTTTTCCTGGGCCAAAAGCTTGGCAATCCGAGAGCCTTGGGTGCCCGCGCCTCCGAGTAGCAGCACACGCATCAGTCCCCTCCCCTTGTGGCGAGCGCTCGTATTTAGGCAGTCGCTCGCAGGCTGTCTGGCACTTCGAGCTCAGCGATCACTTCATCGCTCGTGAGAACCCGGCAGAAGGCCAGACGCAGAATTTCGAGGCTTGCCTCATGGGCCTGTTGCGAATAGGTGGCGTTGGCGTCGCTGACAAAAAACACCTTATAGTCCAGCATCGCAGCGTCCCGTGCGGTGGACTCACAACAGATATTGGTAGCAACCCCGGTGATAATCAGACTTTCCCTTTTGAGACCTCGCAAGAGGCCCTCAAGGTTAGACGAGCCAGGAATGAGTGCGCTCCAACGACACTTTTGGACCTGATGATCTTCAGGCTGGACGTCAAGCTCGGCGTAGAGCTCGACCCCTGTCGTCCCTTCGATCATGGGCGGCAGAAAATCCCACATCAGGCCGGCATCGCTGCCGTCTTTCCGTTCAACATGCCGGATCCAAATGACAGGGACTCCCGCTTGCCGGCACGTGTGAGCCAGCCGGTTGATGGTTGGGACGATCTCCCGAGCGGCCGGAACCTCGCTGTGCGCTCCAGGTAGCAGGACGTCGTTCTCCATATCGATAACGAGAAGCGCGACGTTTGCGGGATCAATACGCCAATCGGTTTTCCTGTGCGGATCAAACGCTGTCGGGTGTGCCATGGGACATCCTCCTTTTCGTCAGCGAATTGTCAGAGAATTCGTGCAGGGAGTATATGCTCCTTGGCTTCTGAAAGTCAAAGAGACATTGCTTTCTATGCGTCCGATACCGTCCGCGAGACGATTGGCCGGCTGTATGCGCACGGTACCCGAGCCGCTTTTGCGTTTGGGAGTGAGACTGGGCGTCCCCTCCAGCATGAGGCTGGACGAGTGTTGCTCGGTGCACAGCCCACGCTTCCTGCATTCTAAAGACGCCGTAAACGGAACACTAAACGGACCTCTCGACCTGCCAGGAAGGAGTCACCGGCCTGAGCCGGCTCCCTATTTGGACAATGGGCTGGTCGCCGCCCCATTCACTTGCACGGCGGGGGTTCCTGCGGCGAGTACGGCGGCTACTTCTTTTTCGACCAGCGTGCCGTTGAAGAACTCAGGGTTGGCGTCGGCCCAGAAATGGACCGGATTCGTCAGCACGAAGTCACGAAAATTGTCTGCGTCCATCAAGCCATCTTCAACCAGTTCGTATGCTTCGCCTAAGACCCCAGCCATGTCCGTCACGTCGAAATGGCCAATGTCCGAGCCGAATAAGGCGTTCAACTGCGAGCCGAGCGGAAGGTTCTTCCGATTAAAAGCCACGGCGTTCATTTTGTCATCCGCCTCACAGCCGAAGTAAAAATTCTTGGCAAACAGCTCGTGAAAGTCCTGCTTCTTTTCGATCCGGCACGCGGCGTAATCATCCAGATTCTCGATACCACCCGTCTCGGGCCCATACGGTTGCGTGACCGTGTCCAGGGGAGATTCACTCTCTGTTAACGCAGCGACGATTTCTTGACTGCCGTACGATTCCGCCAACTGCCGCAACAAATCCACATCGAGGTTTTCCGGCTTGACTTCCTCCAAGGCGTCCAAGTTGCGTTTCTCCCAGTGCTCGATCAGGTCAATGTACAGCTGGCATGCCCAGCCGACGCCACCTTCCAGGAAACCGAACTTCAGGGTCGGAAACCGGCGGGTCACGCCGCCCAAAAAGAGCGCTTTACACACCGCTTCACCGGCAGCCGCAAAATGGCCAATATGGTTGTAGCAAAAATTCGAGGGCGAGACGCGCAGGCCATAGCCTTTGCTACCGGCATGGAAGGTCGGCGAGAAGCCGAGCTCGACACACTTCGCCCACACGGGGTCATAATCATATTCGCTGTCGAGTCCGAGGACATCGTACCAGGCGGCGATGCCTGCTGCGGTGGGATGTTCCTCTGCAAGAGCGGGGATCTGACGTCGAATCATGCTGCCCAGCATGACGACTTTTAATCCCAGTTGGTGTTTCACATGTTCGAGTTCTGCAATAGCTTCCTCCGGCGTGTGCATGGGAATCACGGCCACCGGCGTCAGACGATCCGAGAAGTCTCGAAAATAATCCGCGCTAAACGTATTGAAGGCGCGGCAGGTCACCCGCCGCATCTCGTCATCGGCAATCGTGGGCAGTGACAGACCTATGGTCGGGTACATGACCGAAAAATCGAAACCGAGTTCCTCCATGCGTTCATACAGCAACTGCGGTATAAACCCGGTGGCGCGGTCACGCGTATTCTTGGTCGGAAATCCCCAGAAACCCTGCTGCCCAATCCGTCGCCGGCGCCGCTCAGCCACCGACATCGAGAGCTGTTGGTCGACCAGCGCGGGGCGTAACGAGAACCCCTCCGCGGCTACGTCCCCGCCAATCTTTCGCAGCCGTTCCTGGACCAACGGCCCAAACTCAAGCCAGTGTCCGTCGGCATCAATAATCGGATGGTTGAGATGCTTCCGCAGTGCTGTGTTACCGATAGTTCCGTTACGACCCATGATCACCCTCCTTGGACCGATTTTCATATGCTCCACCTCACCGTTACCACCTGAGACAGTTCACGAATATTTCGCGGAGAAGTCAAGCCAGACAGCGAGTGCTGTCTGACTGCACTGCTACCGAAAGGCGTTGCGGTACGCCGTCGCCGGGTGGGTCGGTGGGAGCCTGTCGTCACCAAAGATTTTTCGGCGCAGGGTCCCAGGGGTATACGCCTCTTTGGCAAGACCCCGCTTCCGTAGCTCGGGCATGACATGCTCGATGAACTCCGTGTAGCTGCCGGGGATCGTGGCGTTGATGACGTTGATGCCATCGATGCCGGCCTCCTGCCACGTGGCGAGTTGCTGCGCGATTTGTTCGGGGGTGCCGGTGACGCGGCTCGACGTGCCGGTTAGCATGCCAATGTCATGCACGGTCGCCTCGCGTCCCACAACCGCTGCCTGCGCCTGCACCCAGGGAAGGATACTGCGGATGCCTTCTACCTGAATGTCGGTGACCGGGTCGTCCAGAGAGTACGTGCCCAGATCGACACCCATGCCGCCGCCCAGATGGCAGATCATCGTCTCATCGTCGATCACCTCATCAAGTGCTTTGCCCTTTCGCACTGCCTCCTCCTCGGTGCTGCCGACCACGAACGAGAGGCCTTGGAAGAATTTGACGTCCGCGCGGCGTCGACCGGCCTGTTTTAGCAGACCGCTCATGGTCTCGATGATCGAGGCTGCAATCTCGGGCCGTGGGACGACCAGAAACTGCGCCTCGGCGTTAGCTGCGGCGAATCGCATCCCGGCTTCAGACGCTCCAGCCTGAAACAGCAGGGGCGTACGCTGCGGCGAAGGGGCGACCAGATGCGGCCCTTCGACCGAGTAGCGTTTCCCAACGTGATGGATACGGTGGATTTTCGCGAAGTCAGCATGAATCCCAGCCTCACGATCCTGTAATAACGCGCCGTCCTCCCATGAGCCTTCCCATAGCTTATAGGTGACGTCAACATACTCGCTGGCCCACTCGTAACGTTCATCGTGCGGTGTCAGTTCCTGGCCAAAGTTATGCGCAGCATTGACCAACGCATTGGTGACAATATTCCATGCAATACGCCCCTTGGAGGCGTGATCAAGCGTCGAAATCTTCCGTGCAAAATTGAACGGATGTTCCTGCACAATGTTGCTCGTAAAAGCCAGCCCGAGGTGTTCGGTATTGTACGCTAACGCAGATAAGATAACCGACGGATCGTTGCTCGGAATTTGCAGGCCAGATTCGACATGTTTTCGATAGGAACTGTTGAAATCGTTATATAGGCCCACCACGTCTGCGAAGAAAATGACGTCGAACAGCCCGGCCTCCAGGTCCTTCGCCAGGTTGACCCACAGCTCCAGAGAGCTGAATTCGATCTGACGCGCATCGGGTCGGCGCCACACGCCATGCAGGATGTGAGACGCGGTGTTCATGACGAACGCCGAAAACAACAGCGGAGTAGGCATACATCACTCCAAGACAGCCGGAGCCCTCTCAGCCTCTGTGAGGTTTCTTCTGCGCCGATTAGTGCGACGCGAACATAGCCTGGATTGGACGAGGGGCAAACCGCCTTTTCGCCACAAGGCCCGGAGGCTCAGGTCTGTCGGTGATCGGCAGCGCTATCCACGGTCGAGGTCCAGCATGGATCACGGAAATATGGAGTAGGGAGCGGAAACCGTAATCCGAAATTCCCTGCAACGTTTAGACTCGTTTACGCTGGTATTTCTGGCCTAACTCCTCCTCATCCCGCAGATATTTGGCCATCCGTTCATGGCTGAAGCCATACGGTCCGCTGCCGAATAACCCGACTTCTTCAATCGCCAGCTGTTCTAATTCAGCATTGCGAGATAAATCGCCTAAGCCTTGCTCAGTCGGCAGCTCGGCAGCCTGCCAGGCGTCAAATCCCCCCTGCAATGCTGCGACACGGGTATAGCCCATGGCTTTTAAGGTGGGGACGGATAAGGGCGAGAGATTCCCCGTGCGGCATATCAGCACCACCAGGGTCGTTTTGTCCGGTACTTCTTGTTCAATCTGGAGGTCGAGCTTGCCCCGCGAGAGCCAGCGTGCGCCCGGCACATGAGCAGTGGCGAAATCGCCCAGACTCCGCACGTCGAGCAGCGCGGGCCGCTGGCCGACATTGAGCTGAGCCTGCAGGGCCTGCGGCGTGAGGAGTTCGGTCTGCGCACGAGCCTCAGCCAGGCCGGGGATCGGCAGAGCCTGGAGCTTCACCCCGGCCGGTAATCCCTGCAGCAGCCGCGCCATCCATACGGGCTGGCCAAAATCAATCTCTTGGGGATCGCCGGTCTCAAGACCAAACCCGGCTGCTTTCCAGGCGGTAGTGCCGCCGTCCAGGACACTCACGTTTGGATAGCCAGCTCCCTTGAGTACAGACGCGGCGAGAATCGCCCGAGCGCGACCGGCACACGTGGTGATAATCGGTGCGTTCTTCACTCCGACCAGACTCTCGACCAGGAGAGCGACCTGGGTGCCAGAGCAAAAATGGGCGCCGGGAATATGGCCGGCCTGGTACTCGTCGAGCAAACGCACATCGAGCAGGTAGAGCAACGCGCCCTTTTCCTGTCGCGCGTGCAAGTCCTGAGGGGTGATGCTGGCAATGTTGTCTTCTGTGGCAACGTGCTCGGCGAACTGTTGGCACGTTGAGATACCAGTCTCAGAAAGTCGGGGCACGGGGACACCGTCGCCTTTCTCAAGTTCCTCGGTGTAGCCGGCAATGCGCCAGGCCCCGGTGCCACCTTTCAGCGCGTAGACGTCGGTAAAACCCATCCGCCGTAAAATATGCGCTCCCAGCAAGCTGCGCGTGCGGCCAGCACAGTTGGTGACAATCGTCCGGCCTTTGTCGGGTACAACCTCGGGCGCGATCAGGGCTAACTGCCCGCCTGGGGCGCAATACGCGCCTGGCAAATGCGCCGCCTTGAATTCCGGCTCAGTGCGGGTATCAAAGATATACAGATGTTCGCCTTGCCTCAGGCGCGCACGGAGTTCTTCGGCCGTCATCTCGGGGATGTCCTCTTCGACCTGGAGACGCTCGCCATAGACTTTGCCCCGTAAACTCCAGCCGTGCATGGTCTCATAACCAGCCGCTGTCCAAGCCGTGAGCCCGCCGTCCAGGACCGACACCTTGGTATAGCCTAGGGTTTCCAGGCTGAGGGCCGCCCGAGTCGAACGTTGGCCGGTATCGCAGTACAGAACCGTCTGGATATCGGTCTGAGGGACTAACACCGAAATATATTTTTCCAATGATCCGCGCGGGATGCAGTTGGTGCCAGGAATCTGGCCCAGGGAAAATTCTCCCCAGTCCCGGACATCAATGACCGCATACAGCGCCTGGCTGTCCAGAAGCGCTTTGAGATCTTGGGCACGAATACTGCCTGCCATGAGAGTTCCTCCTTATGGCGCGTACGGAAAAGTCCGCAGGTGCTTGACCGCGCCCATATGACGTTGGACAATCGAAGCCTAGGCTCAAGAGATGGTCAATACCCACAAGATGAGCTGACTGCTGCAAGGGAGAGACATATGGCTGAACAATGGAAAATTGAGGGTGATTATTTTGAATCGTGCAATTGTGACACGGTCTGTCCCTGTTTGATCCAGAATCCGCCCCCTCGTGGGCGGTGTGACGCGGCCCTGGCGTTTCATGTCAATCAGGGGAGCTATGGCCAGACGAGCCTCGGCGGTCTGAACACCGTGCTCGTGGTGTCCTTTCCCGGTCCGGGCAAGATGGGGGACGGCAACTGGACTGCGGCCCTGTACGTGGACGACAAGGCCTCCACAGACCAGCAAGAGGGGCTGAGCAAGATTTTCTCCGGTCAGGCGGGTGGGCCCATGCAGCTGGTCTCGGGGCTGATCAGCAATTTTCTGGGGATCAAGACCGCTCCCATTGCGTTTACGCTGGACGCCAACAATCGGCGGCTGACGATTCCGGACGTGCTGGAGATCGACATTGAGGCACTGACCGGTCGGGACGGCAGTGAGCCGCTCTGGGTCACCAACGCCAATCACCCGGTTTCGCCCAAGCTGTCGCTGGCCAAATCCAACGCGTATCGCTATACCGACCACAACCTGGCCTGGGACGTCAGTAATACCAACGGCCATTTTGCGCCGTTTAGCTGGCAGAATTAGCCTGTTTTCACGTGGCTGGACCGTGTGCGTTCAGCCCCCGACCCATAGCGACCTGGTTGCCCTTTCCCCGTTGGAAAAGGGCTGCGGTGAGGGAAGAGACTGCTGGCCATGACCTTACGAGATAAGATCGTCATCGTCACCGCCCTCGTGCTGCTGTCCGCTCTGGCCTGGATTGCCACCGTGCATCAGGCCGGAGGGATGGGGCTCGGCCTGATGACCATGAGTATGACTATGGGCCTGCCATTCTCGGTCTCTAATGCCGTCCTGTACATTGCACTCTGGGGTGTCATGATGGTGGCCATGATGTTCCCGTCTGTCGCGCCAACGGCCATGCTGTTCGCCACGGTAACGCGCCAAAAACGAGAGCAGGCTGCCCCCTTTGCTCCGGCTTGGCTCTTTATCGCCGGGTATGCCGTCCTGTGGACCCTGACTGGCGGGGTGGCCTATGCCGGGGACATCGCCATCCAGTCCCTGCCCGACACTTTTCCTGGCTTGCGAACGTATGGCTCTGTTATCGGTGGGCTGACCCTTATCATCGCCGGCCTGTATCAGCTCAGCCCGCTCAAATACGTCTGCCTGTCGAAATGTCGCTCCCCCCTCGGCTTCCTGCTCAATAGTTGGCAAGACGGGTATTGGGGGGCGTTTCGGATGGGCCTTCACCACGGCGCCTACTGCCTGGGGTGTTGCTGGAGTCTGATGGCCGTGCTGTTCGTTGTCGGCACCATGAACCTGGTGTGGATGGGTGTTTTGACCCTGATTATTTTTATGGAGAAGATTCTTCCCTACGGGGTAGCAATGGGGAAAGGCACGGGCATTGGCCTGATCGGCCTGGGACTGGTCCTGATTGTCGCCCCCAGTACGCTGGCCGTGGGCTAAGCCGGTGACGCCAGAGCACGATTCGTTGTTTTTTCAGACCTAGGAAACACGAATGCCAGCACAAGGTTGGGACGATTATATCGCACAACTCCGGCACCGAAAGACTGAAGCCCGGAGCCAGGGCGGTCCCGAGGCCATCGCTCGGGCGCACAGGCGGGGGAAGCTGACCGCCCGCGAACGGCTGACCTTACTCCTGGATGAGGACAGTTTCCACGAAATTGGACTGCTGGCCGAAGGCAGCGTAGACACGCCTGGGAAACCCGCCCAGCACCTCCCAGCCGACGGAGTGGTAACGGGCTGGGGCACGATACACGGCCGCCAGGTGTGTGTGGTGGCTGACGACGGCACCTTGGTGGGAGGAGCGGCCAGCCTAAAAAATATTGCGAAACGCTTTCGCCTGCGCCGCTTGGCCCTGGAACAGGGCTATCCTTTCATTGGCCTCTATGAAGGCTCGGCCATCCGCTTCCAGGACTCGATGCAGGCCCGCCAGATGAGCCACGTGCCGGCCTTTCGAGAGGTCACCGATTGTGTGGGGAGGATTCCTCAGGTCGCCGCCATGCTGGGTGCCTGTTTTGGCCGGCCGCCCATTGATGGGCTATACGCCGATTTTACGCTGATGGTCAAAGGTTCTGGCTTTGTCGGCTGGTCCGGACCGACCCTGGTCCGGGGCGGGCTTGGCGAAGAGGTCGATATCGACCGCCTGGCCGGCCCCGATATGCACGCCCGGACAACCGGGTTTGTTGATCGGGTCGCATCCAATGAGCAGGAGTGTCTTGCCGCTATCCGGACCTTTCTCACCTTTATGCCGCAAAACTGCTGGGAGCTGCCTGCGTGCGAACCCTCCACCGATGACCCCAACCGGCTGTGCCCTGAACTGCTCGATATCGTCCCGACTCGTCTCCGCAAGCCGTACGACGTCGCCCGGGTGATCGCCGCTCTTGTTGACCACGGCCAGACCTTTGTCTACAAGCCCGACTTCGGCCAAAGCGTCATGACCTGTCTGGCCCGTCTTGACGGGCGCGTGGTTGGGATTGTGGCCAGTCAGCCGGACTACCAGGCCGGGGCCCTGGACTGGGCGTCAGCGGCCAAGGTCCGCCGTTTTCTTGCCGTCTGTGACTCGTTTCACATTCCGCTCGTTTTTCTGCAGGACCAACCGGGCTTTCTCATTGGCCAACAGGCCGAGACCAGCAATATGCTCTACTGGGGCGGTACGCTGATTGATGCGGTGGAGCGGGCAAGCACTCCCAAGATCACTCTCATTCTGCGCAAGGCGCATGGCGCGGCGATGTGGGCCATGGGTGGACGCGGTAGCCCGTATTCGCCTGATCTCCAAATTGCCTGGCCGCTCGCGATCATGACCGGCACTGGTCCGACCTCGGCCGTCTATACGGTCCACAGCCGAGAGCTGCAAGAAGCGCGCGACCCAGACCAGTTGCAGGCTGAACTGGAGGCCAAGTACAGTCGCCAGGGGTCGGTCTACGAAGCCGCGGCCGCATTTGGGGTGGATGATATTATTGAACCGCCCGAGACCCGTCGGTACCTGATTCAGGCCCTGGCCTTTCTGTGTGGCAAACAGGCCCGACAGCTCGGACCTAAAGTCCGCCTGTTCCCCTAGGCGAGAAATTCGCGGAGAGCGAGCTTTCCGAACCGGGCGACGAACTCCTGACGTTATCGGCTCAGCTGCCACTCATTGTCCGGGTCATCGCAAGCAACGGTCGTCCGAAAGAGAATTCTTGGCTCATCAGGGGGCCATGGACGACCGCGATGCAGGACGCAGCGGTTATCCCAGATCACCAAGTCACCGACACGCCACCGGTGTGTAAAAATACGCGGCGACTGACACGCGCTTTCCGTCAGTTCACGCAGCAGTGAACGACTGCGTTCAACATCTTCTCCCACGATGTGGCTGGCATGCCGGCCGATAAAGAGTGACTTTCTGCCCGTCTCTTCATGGATGCGGACGACCGGATGCGCGACAGGCGGCAGGGCTGCCCGTTCGGCGTCGGTCATCAAATCGGCAGCTTTACCGTGGCTGTACGCAAAGTCATGCACAACCAGTTTGTCTGCGAGCCAGTCTTTACGCGCTGGGTCGAGCGCGTCGTACGCCGACCGCATATCGGCGAACTGGGTTTCTCCCCCCGACGAGGGCAAAGTATGAGTCCGGAGAGCTGAAGCCTTTGCGGTAATACGTTTGTATGAGCTGTCGGAGTGCCACTGCTGGTTACCCCGATTTAGCGTATCATAGGGACCCCCTGCGGAGTCGAGGGTGCCGTCCGGACGGACATTCGCAACTCGGAATATCTCAGGCTTGGTGCCCTCGATTGCCGTTGTGAGTAGACGTTCCAAATGGCCAAAGCGACGACTGAAGGCGATGTGAGCCTCATCGTCGAGATGTTGTCCGGGAAAGGCGAGCACGCTGTATTCGTGCCACGCTTCAATGATCCGCTTGCCGGTTCGATCATCGAGCTGATGCAGATTCACACCGTAGATACGTGCCCCAAGCGTTGCCTCGCTGGGAACGATCTCCATGAGGCGTACTCCTTTCGTTCGTCTCTCTGCCAGCCCAATCCCGCCGGCAAAACAGGCTGTCCGCGATCATCCGCCGTGTCGTGCGTCGAAGCCGCGTCGGCTAGTGTATATGCGGTACGATGTGCGAGGTAAACAGATCGAGCGACCTTTGGCTTTCCTCCGGACTCAATGAGCCCCATGCGAACGAACCGACGAAATAGTTGATCCCGCTCTCCGAGACCAATTGTTGGATTTGATCGCGGACTTTGTCGACCGATCCGATCAGTATCGTTTCTCCCGCGAGGCAGGAGTCCCACGCAAAAAAATTGTCGTAGGCGTGATCATTGTGCTGATGCCAGAGCTGCATGATTGAGTGATACCAATCATCGTACGCCGGCTTCGCCACCGCAAAGGCTTGTTCGTCGGTTTCCGCCACATAGATCTGGCGCATTGCGCCCAGTTTCAGCGTGTCGGTGCCGCCATTGCCGCTGTCAGCGGCGACTGCTCGATATCGAGCCAGGAGATTCGTGATGAGCGACGGTGGGCCGAGGGTCATGAAGTGCATTCCCTCACGCGCGGCAAATTCGACCCCGGCTTCACTGAACGATGGGTACCAGAGCGGCGGATACGGGTCCTGAAACGGTTTGAGCGTCATTGGCACATCTCGAAATTCGAAATGTTTCCCGGCGTAATTCAGGACATCGTTGCACATACCCTGACGGAATATCTCAAGGACTTCGGTGAAGATTTCCCGGGTCTTTTCCGGATCGATACTGTAGGTAGCGATTTCGTACGGTGACACGCCACGGCTAATGCCGAGTTCCATGCGCCCGTTCGAAAGGTGGTCCAGCATGCAGACTTCCTCTATGAGGCGCAGTGGATGATACAGCGGTAACAAATACGCCATGGGGCTGAAGCGGATATGCTTGGTTCTCTGCGCGAGCGCCGCGAAGAACACCGATGGAGAAGGCGTCATACCGAGCGGGGTCGAATGGTGTTCCGCCAGATGATAGCCGTAGAAGCCAGCCTTGTCCGCCGATTCGATCAGTTTGAGACGCGACTCGTAAAGATCACCTACCGAATTCGGGCCGCGATCAATCCAGTCGAACATCCCGAATTCGATTTTTGCTGACATCACGGATTCTCCTTTTCCATGCTCACGTTCGCCACACATTTCCAAATCTTATGATTAAGAGTATGAGTCTTCTTCTTGGTAATGCTGTTGACGCACTCCTACCAGGAATCCACCTTTTGCTGAAGATGGCCCTCAACTCTCCTGATTACAATAGGACAGACTTCTTCTTATGGCCCGACCACTTTGGCAGATCATCGTGCACATCCATAACCCGCATCCCATAGAAAATATGACATGTGGGTGTGAAGCTTGCTGGCACCTGGGGCGGGCGTCCGAAATCAAACAGGGAGGGAAACGCCAGCCACATCTTGCGGCCCTCATCCGCAATCAGCGTTCCACACCCGGCACAGCTGACTTTGCAGGGGAGAATGCGCTCGTACTGCTGCCGCTCGCTATTGTAGAAGCGAAGCTGAGCGATACCGCGCGTGATGCGCACGTGGCGTTTGTGAAAAATGACGGCCCACTGCATAGGTGCGCCGTGCAGCGTCTGGCAAACCACGCAGTGACAGATTTTTGCATCAACCGGGTCTGCGCTCACTTCGTATCGGACGGCCTGACAGTGGCACCTGGCACGGTATTTTGCCGTAAAGGTCGTATCCTCAATCGACGCAAATGCGTCTCCAAATTCTTTTTGCATACGAACGCTGCCCTACTCCTCCGCAAGGGGGAGGTTCAAGGTAGCCTCGGCCAGGCACACGAGCGAGCCCAGTTGATTGGTCCCGCGCACGGTACAGCCGACCCAACAGTGATCTCCCATAGCCTGTGCCGCCGTCACCTCGCCCTGCAGGGTCACCACATGCCCGGCCCGAAACGGCTCGATCGCGCGCATGAGCAAGCGGCCGCCGGAGTAAAACGCAGACAGCGGAAACGACAGGGTGAGCATCTGCTCAACGTAGGACATGGTGGCAGGCCCGGCGTTGACGGCTCCACCAAAAATATTTTGGCGCGCAAACTCCTCATCCGTATGGATATTGCTCGTCATGAGCCGGCCCGCCAACTGGATATCGTTATAGCCCAGAATCGTGTCCTGGCTCTCCGTGACCCGGAGCGCCGGCAGCGTGCTGCCTACCGTGGCCTGCTCGGCCGTCAGGACCCGACACGCTTCGGCCACAGGCTGCCCGGGCCTGACTGTCGTTTCCCCCGTCTCGACCTCTCCTGAAGCGGGTACGGTTTTCTGTCCCTGGACATAGGCGAAGATGCAGGTGTAATCGTAGTCGGCGACCATGACCCCGTGTTGGTTGATCGCTTCCACGCGAAAAGTCACAAACTTGCTGCCGCGGCGTTCATACTTGTCCAGAACCCGACGGGTGGCGGTAATGCAATCGCCGACCGCGACCGGCGCGTGCCACCGAATGTCGCACTTGGCAAACGGCGTCTGGCGGCGCGCGGTCTTGGAGTCTTCGAGCGCCACAAAACCGTTGTTCTCCGCCAGGTCGTAGCGCAGCAGCGGGGCGTAGGCCAATACCATGCTGGGCATGGCCAGGACTGCGGCCGGGTGTGCCGCATCGTTTGTCTGATCCAGTTCCGACCCACGGGCGCATTGGGTGGCCCGAGCGTACTCGCGCAGCGTATCCAGGGTGATGCGGACCGTCGTCTGGGTGCCGGTCTGACCAATGGCCACCGCGTCATAGTCCCATAGCTTCTCGGGCTCGTTTGGCATGCGCACCTCCCTGCTCGTCCAGGCAGCGCCCCCAGCCTACTCGAGACTGCTCCGGGGTGCAATTTGCGGTAGCTTGCCAAGAGACGACTCTGTAGGGGTATAAGGGGGAAAGCCCCCCTGGGGAGAACCAGCGGAGGGACCGCAGGCCGACCCTGGGACGACCGGCAGCGGAAAGGAGCAGAGCAATGAGTGCAATTGGAGAGAAGATTTCAGACTACACCGGGAAGGTCACGTCGGTGACGCTGACGGAGGCAGGCTCCATTATGAATGCAGAGGGAGAAGCCGGACCGTTCGGCACGTACCTGTATACGGCAACGTTCGGTCCAGCGGTAGGTCCGGCGGGGGAAACGGGCCCACTGACGGGTCGGGTTCAGGATTTTCGCCCGGATGGCAGCGTGGTACCCCAAGTCGTCACGGGGGTGTGGCGTAAGAGCGGGCACCACCAGTGGGAAGTGAAGGCGATCAACATGGCCGCAGACGGGAAGTGCCTTTTCTTCGTCGAAGTGTGGGATTTGGCGACGCGGTCGATCTCGGGCACGATCTACGCCTTGGACTAAGCTTCATCGCCTCCGAGACTCGGGCTTCGGAGGCGATGATAGCCGTTGACAGGCCATTTTCAGCGGGGTATCTCACGTCCACCATAATACAGCTTATTTCCGGCAATCTCGAACGCTCAATAAACAATGACGTTCGTGTGACCAGGCAATACAGGCTCTTGCAAAGACACACCCTGTGTGACACGATCAGCCATCTTTCATTGGAGGGCATGTTATGGGGCTTAGTACCATTGAGAACAACACTGTGGGGGTTAGGGAGAGCAATTCGTCGGCCTATGTGCCTCCCTTCCAACTCACTGTCGGGCAGCCGGCACCCATCGCGGCGAACGGTGGTTTATCCTATATGTCGTTCGATCAGGACGGGGATGCGGGAACTGCGGCGGCGATCGAGGCGGCGCTCCGCCAGGTTGCCGAGGGCGAAGGACAAGCGGTTATCGACATGATCGAGAACGCCCCTCCCGGGCCGATTGAGACCAGGTGGGGTCTCGGGTTTCGGAGCTACGACGAGTGCCTGGACTATATTCGGGCGAGTAATATCGAAGTCCCTGAGGGCGGCGTCGCCCTGCCGCTGCGCTACACCATCTTCGAGCAGCCGTCCTACTCCGTCGTCTCGTCCAATGCCATCTGGCGGGACCCGGCACGCGCGGATATGGCCAAAATGTTTCGCCAGGAAGAACAGGAGATCGGGCGGCGAGGCCTGTATTTCCCGCAGGTGTTACGCGACGCGCGACGCATGGAGGAGTACCACCCTGGTCTCTCACCCAACAGCCCCGAGTGTATGGACAAGCTCGGTGTGTCACTCGCCCACCTCGAATCGAAGTGCCAGAATTTCTACGACGCGGCTGAGGTCGAGCGCGTATTCTACCCGGAGATTGAGAAACTCCTGCTCGATTTCTTCCCCGGTGCGACGGATGCGCTCGTGTACAACCACGACGTGTTTGACAAGGATTATAAGGGCCCTGTCAAGGAGGACCAGGATAACAAGGATCCAGGGGTCAACACCTTCTACGCCAACATCGTCCACAACGACCTGAACGACAACAGCGGGCGGGTACGCTGCCGTGAGCTGCTGACGAAGAACCTGCGCAACTTTGGGCGTCAGCAGCACTACACCGAGGCAGAGGCGGACGCGAAGATGTCGCGGCGGTTCATGTCGATCAACCTGGCCAAGCCGATGGAGACCGTGCAACAGAATCCATTCGTCCTGTGTGCCTGGCCGTCGTTTGCTGACCAGCCGTACATTACCAACTACCGCATCTACGACGACCGCGTGGGAGAGACGACGCGGTTCACTTATCGCCCTGGGCACGACTGGTACTGGTTGCCGCAGCAGACGTCGACCGAGGTGTCGATGCTCAAGTGTTACGACTCGGTGACCGACGGCTCGGTGTCGCGCTGGTCGTTCCACTCTGCCTGTATCGACCCGACCGCGCCCGAAGACGCATCCTGCCGCAGGAACGTGGTCGTACGATCCTATATCTTCTTCTAAGAAGAACAGCAGACGCAGCGCTCTTCCCGCTGCGTCAGGGAGATCAGGGACGTAGCAATCTTTTATCCGGCGGGTGAGTGCCAGTTGCCAACGCGCAGCCCCTACTCGCCCGCGCTGACAGATTTTCCGGTTCGAGGTATTCACTGCATCTTAGAGGGACAAATTGACGACGTACGAACCTTTCACGGTCGACATTCCGGAAACGGCTCTCGGAGACCTTCGCGAGCGTCTGCAACGGACTCGACTGGCGCCGGAGTTCGCGAACGATGATTGGCGCTTCGGCACGAATGGGGCCTATTTGCAGGAATTGCTGGACTATTGGGCGACAGATTTCGACTGGCGCGCACAAGAAGCTGCGATCAACCAGCTTTCGAACTACAAAACGACGATTGACGGCGTTCCTATCCACTTCATCTATGAAAAAGGCAAGGGCCCGAACCCGACGCCGCTGATATTAAGCCATGGCTGGCCTTGGACGTTCTGGGATTGGCACAAAGTTATCGGTCCGCTCACTGATCCCGCAGCCTACGGTGGCGATCCCGCAGATTCATTTGATGTCATCGTGCCGTCCCTGCCAGGCTTTGGTTTTTCAACACCACTTACGACGACCGGGTTCAATTTCTGGCGCTCTGCTGATCTGTGGGTCTCACTCATGCGCGAGGTGCTGGGTTACGACAAATTTGCCGCCGGCGGAGGAGACTGGGGTTCGCTCACAACCGCCCAACTGGGACATAAATACGCCGAGCACATGATCGGCGTATACCTACTTTTGATGGCGCCGCTCACGCTCTTCAACGTGCCGCTCAGCACATTGCCCGAAGAATCGGAGTTTTCCGCAGATGAAGCCGGTTGGTACGAACGAAACCAAGATTTTTTCACGGATGGAAGTGGCTATTCGGCCATTCAATCGACGAGACCCCAGACTATTGCCTACGCAATGAACGACTCGCCCGCCGGGTTATGCGCCTGGCTCCTGGAGAAACGCCGCAGCTGGAGCGATTGCGGCGGCAATGTCGAGAGCCGCTTCAGCAAGGATGACCTGCTGACGGGGATCAGTATCTACTGGTTCACCCAGTCGTATGGAACCTCGGCACGCTACTACTATGAGTGTACACACAACCAGTGGCAGCCAGCGCATGATCGGACCCCGGTGGTCGAGGCCCCGGCCGGAGTTGGCGTGTTTTCAGAAGAGGCGTTCTTCATGCCACGGAGCTGGGCCGAGCGTTATTACAACCTTCAACATTGGACGATGATGAAACCTGGCGGGCACTTTGCGCCGATGGAAGAGCCACAGGCGCTTACTGAGGACATACGGATGTTCTTTCGCTCATTGCGGGGATAGTGTCCGACCAGAAACCGCGATCAATAACGACGCCGAACGTAATGCGCGAGCCGCTTCAGCACGGAAAATTCATACTCAAGCCCAACAGACGTACAAAACCAGTGAACGGGATCTCACCGGAACGAAATTGAGCGAAAGATCCGGAACAACCTGCTCAAGAGCGTCAGTGATGAGGCGCGCTGCTCCGTCAGGCTAGGATGGCCTGAAATTCCTCCTCTGTTGGCTGGGTCTCAAACTTCGGAATCGCGGGGTTCATCGTATCCCACGGTTGGGCACTGGCCGTCCAAATGTCGGCGGCAGGCCGAACCCAACTGGGATCGTCCAAGCTACCGGTGCGGAGGGACATCATGGCGGGATACGCCGACGGGAGGGCGACCAGCGGAGAGCTACACGTCGGACAGAAGCCATGGCGGACCGAGGTTCCGCGCTCCCCAACCGTCTCATAGTATTGAGGGCTCCCTTGGGTGAACTGCACCTTGGCGGCAGGAACACCAACGACGGTACTGTATGCGCTGCCCGTGATACGTTGGCAGTCACGACAGTGACAATTGAGAGACATCATAGGCTCAGCCGAACAGGCATACCGAACCGCGCCACACGCGCACCCACCCGTAAAGGGAGTTGAAACCGGCATAAGAACATCCTCCTTTTGCCTACGGCCTTAGCAGGGTGACGGGTGTGTCACAAGCCGAAGGCGCTATTGGCAGCGCTGGCAGAAGCTGATTCTTGTCCTGACTTGTGGTAGATGAGGATGAGAATACATTTTTGAGAGGCGCAAGGATGACGACAGCACAGATCAATTATGCCATCCCGAACGCAGATGGCAGCCAGCGCTACGCGTATGACAACAGTTTTCAACCACTGCCGGCCGGGGTGACGCGGCGCAAGAATGGGGAATCAAAACCGTTTACCGTTGAGGTGCACGACGGCCGGACGTTGTCACCGCCCCCCTCGTTAATGAGAAATGGCTATTGTCTGGCCAGGGATTTCAACACCGCACTCGATTTACAGCACGAGGGCTTGGACTCCGAGCAGATCGTGCATACGTATTACCCCGAAATTCGTCGCCTCGTCACTGAAGCGCTGGGCGGTGCCGATACGGTGAAACGCGCGATTGTTTTCGACCACACGATTCGCTCAAGGGTCCGAAAAGCCACAGGAGAAAAAGAGACCAACGGCGAGAACGTCGGCGGCTATGCGAGTACGGCGCATAACGACAACACGAGCGCTTCGGCGAAAAATCGGGTGCGTTTATTGTCTCAAGCGAAAGCGGCGGGCGGGAGTTTGACCTTGCCCACACCGCCATTAACGGAGCGCGAGGCGGAAAAAATCGTGTCCGGACGGTTTGGGCTCTTTAACGTCTGGCGGCATTTCCGCAAGGACTACCCGGTCTTGGATTACCCCCTCGCAGTACTCGATGCCCAATCCGCCCGCCCGGAGGACTTCCTCAGCAGTCTCTATATTTATCCTGATCGCGTGGGTGAAACTGCCTCTGTACTGCGAAATTCCGAGCATCGTTGGATCTATTACAGCGAAATGCGGCATAACGAGGCATTGATTTTTAAGGTGTTCGACTCTGCGTCCGAACTCGGGGTTTGCACCGCCGAACAATGTCCACCCAATACCGCGCATACCTCTTTTCGCCTCGCCGACTCGGATGCTTCCACACCCGCGCGCGAATCGATTGAGTGCCGGGTGTTGGTGGAGTTTATGGCATAACTGATGATTTCGGGTGGAAACCGATGATTCCTGTAGCGACGTGTGGTACGAGTGAGGATATCGTGATGAGTGCACACCACAGCGACTCCCCACAAGGGAGTAACAATTTAACAATACTGTACGGTAAGGTAACATGAGGGACCGCGCTCACGCGCGGAAAGGAGGGTCTCAAATGACATTGACTGCAACTGAACTCTATACCGGCAACTACGGTATCATGGACACGGACGGGCATATCATTGAACCGGCTGATCTGTGGACCGGCGACCTGATGGAAGCCAAGTATAAGGAGCGGGGCCTCCGCTTCGGTCGGACTGCTGAGGGGCCGCATCTCCAGCTAGACGGGAAATTCCTCCGAGGCAATGACCTCAAGAGTGTTCAAGCGATCATGGGTATGGGTCGGACACTCGCGGAGATGAAGGGACTCAAGATGGAATGGCCGGGGGACGCTGATCCAGCCGGCTACAACCCCACGGCGCGACTGGCCCGAGCGGACGCTGAGGGACTCAGATATACCGCTATCTTCACGTCCCTGGGGCTCCTGTGGAACACCCACATCACGGATATTGAGTTGGCCCATGCCATGTGTCGGGCCTACAATCGGTGGGTGATTGACTTCTGCTCCGGGAGCAATGGCCGGCTTGTGCCGATAGCGCATTGCTTTCTTGGGGACCCCAAGGTCGCCGCGGACGATCTCACCGCAGCGGTGAAGGCCGGCGCTAAGGGTGCGATGATCGTGACCTTTAATATCCGGAGATTACCCTTGGGGGATACGGAATGGGACCCCTTCTATGCCGCAGCACAGGACCTGGATGTGCCGATTTGCATCCACGTGTCTGGCGAGCTCCGGGAGTATCGGCCGTTTACCAGAATCCAGCCGAAGATCCTGCATGACGGTGGACAATTTCTGATGTCCGTCCTGGGTGGCAGAGTGGCAATGGAAATCGCGCTCGTGGATATGTTTCAGTACGGGCTGTTCGAGCGCTTCCCGCGCCTGCGCGTCGGCTTCTTTGAAGGAGGCGCGGGTTGGGTCCCCTCCTTGCTCGATAAGATGGAAGCGGTCTTCGATACCCAGGTCGGCGAGCGCAGCATCAAGCGAACCGCTCGACCGAAGGAGACGTTCGCTCAGCAATGCTTTGTGAGTGGCGATCCGGACGAAACGGGGTGGGCAAAAACAATCGAAGACTTCGGCCCCAATCAATTCGGCTGGGCGTCGGATTTTCCGCATCCAGACCACCCCGGAAACTACATGGAGCATCTTGCTCACCTCGCCGGGAGCCTCCACACACCGGAAGCCCGCAACGGCCTGTTAGGGGATGCTTCGGTCCGGTTTTTCGGGCTGGCTTGAGGACGTCTACAGTACGCATTCGCCGGCAAACCGCCGCACGTGCCGATCTGTGTCAAAAGAATGGACTGTCCTTGGGCATTGTCATACAGCTGAGGAACTCCATGGCCAAACCTCGTTTCCCGACGGACGGTCCCCTCCGCCTGTACTACCACCACACCAGCAGCGCCTCGATGCGTGTGACGCTGTATTTACGGTGTCGTGGCGTACCGTCTTCGCACGTCACCCTGGTGAGTACGGGTTTCGGCACCGATGAGCGCGGTATCCCCGTTTACACCATGCCGCAAAACGATCCCGAAACGGAGCGGCTGGGGACGACGGACCTGAAGGCATTTAACCCGGAGGGGCGCGTCCCCGTCCTGTTGCTGCCGGACGGAAGAAAGATGACGCAATCGGGTCCGATCATCGAGCTGATCGAAGACTGGTTCGACTATGATGGCCCGCCGATGTTACCTGCGGATCCCTGGCTGCGGGCGCAGGTTCGCCGCATCATGTGGATCATTGCTGCCGATACCCAGCCGTATCAGAATATCCCGTTTATTATCCAGGCGATCGGCGAATGGGGTATGACCAAAGCA
>JAJEFA010000013.1 GCA_022820725.1 Candidatus Binatia bacterium | reverse complement strand
GGGGGGGAAAGGAAACAAGCCGGCTTCTATTGCTCGTCGGCGGGGGGCTGGGTGGCGGGGGGCTGCTGGTCGGCGGTGGGGGGGCGGGAGGTTTCGATCATTTTGCGGAGGCGGTGGACGCGGTCGGTGAATTCCTTTGTCACAGCTTGTGCTTCGTTGCGGTCGCGGATGACGTGGGGCGTAATCAGGATGACCAGTTCGGTCCGCTCGCGCTTGTCCTGCTCGACGCGAAAGAGGCGGCCCAGCACGGGCACGTCCATCAGAAAGGGCACGCCGTTGCGAATGCGCTCGACCCGTTCGTCGATAATGCCGCCGAGCAGCACGGATTCGCGGTTGCGGACGACGACCGTGGTTTCGGTTTCGCGCGAGGTAAAGCTGGGCGAGTTGGTATCGCCGAACGAGGTCGCGCCGACATCGCTGACTTCCTGGCGAATCTCCATATTGACCAGACCGGCCGAGTTGACCTGGGGCAGGATGGTCAGGATCGTGCCGGTATCCCGGTACTGGATGCTGGACACGATATTCGCGGTCGCCAGGGTGCTCTGCTGGGTGGAGGTCAGAATCGGCACCTCTTCGCCGATCAGGATATGCGCCTCGCGGTTGTCCGCGGCAATCACATGCGGGGCGGCCAGCACGTTCACCCTGGAGCGCGTGTTGACGGCGCTGATCAGCGAGATGAAACGGTCCTGGTCGGTAATGAAGGAGAACAGGCCGCTCTGGCCGATCTTGACCGCCCGCTTGGCCCCGGACTGGAGCAGCGCACTGTTGGCGATATTGAGACTCCTGGGGCCCCCGGCCCCGACCCCGGCCGCGCCCCCCCCGGCCGTGCCGATAATATTCTCGATGCCCCCGGTGGCAAAGGCGTATTCGATGCCGAATTGCAGGTCGCCGGTCAGCGCGATCTCCGCAATGATGGCTTCGATCAGCACCTGCCGGGGCACCACGTCGAGCCGGACCAGCACCTCCCGGATTTTGTCGTAATCGCGCGGGGTGGCCAGGATAATCAGGGAGTTCGAGATCTCGTCGGCCACGATGCGGACGACTTCCTTGAAGAGTGGGGTCTCGCCCTCTATGGGCTCGATCACGACGTTGCCGCCCCCGCCGCCGCGTGCGCCGCGCCCGCCGAGTCCGCCGCCGCCGCCGAGTCCGGTGCCCGAGTCGCCGTCGCCCCGGTCGGCATCCTGGTTGCCCTCCCGGTCGCGCCCGCTACGGCTCCGTCCGCCGCCTCCGCTGCCGTATAAATCGCCCAGCACGCCGGCCAGGTCGGCGGCCTTGGAGTTCTCGACCGCGTACACGTAAACGGTGCGCCCGCCGCCCTTTTCGGGCGGTACGTCCAGGACTCTGATCCATTTTTCGATCTGGCTGAAAATCTCCTCGTTAAAGCCGAACACGACAATCGCGTTCAGCCGGGTGAGCGGAATGAGATACAGCCCGCGCTCCTCCGCGTTCTCGGCGGTCACGCCGTAGGGCTGGAGGATGCTCGCCAGTTCTTTGCCCAGGTCCTCCACGTTGGCGTGTTCGATGCGGTAAATCTGGGTGTGGAGGGTCCGAAACGTGTCGGTATCAAACGCGGCAATCAGGTCGCGCAGGCGCTCGACGTTCGAGGCCAGGTCGACCAGGATGACCAGATTGCCGCGCGGGTAGGCCACCACGTCGCCGCCGGGCGAGACAAAGGGTTGCAGAATTTCCGTCATTGCGGTGGACGCAATATGTTCGAGCTTGATCAGTTCAATCACGAACTCGTCCTGCGCGGACGCGGTGCGGCGCTGGCTGCTCCCGCTCAGCAGGGGCACCTTGGTCTTGGCCTCGCCAACCGGGGCAATATGGTAGATATCGCCGACTTTGACCGCGGCAATGCCGTTGATGCGCAGGATCTGATGGAACAGCGGAAAGAGGTCCTGGCCGCGAATTTTGCTGGCCGTCCGCAGGGTGACCGCGCCCTGCACCCTGGGATCGATCGAGTAGTGAATGCACAGCCCGGCGGCCAGCCCCTGGATGACCTCCCGGATGTCGGCGCCCTCGAAATTCAGTTCAATGAGTTCGGCCTCGCCGACCGGGACGCATTCCTCCACGCCCGTCTCGGCCAGAGCGGCCAGCAACGGGTCGTCCTCGTCGGACAGCCCGTCTTCGTCAAACGGCGCGTCTTCGTCGGACAGCGTATCCTCGGCCTCCTGCGCTCGACTTGGAGTCGGCCAGCTCAACAGGAAACTCAACACAAAAAAACACAGGAGAAGGCATGTCCATTCCCCGACCCTTCCCATTCCCACCTCACGTGTCCGCATAGATTCCCGCATTTCTCTCGCTACCGGCCTCTCAACCCTGGGGCCCCTCACTCCGCCTCAGCCGCCTGGGCCTGTGCGGGCTCTGCGGGCTCTTCCGCCTGGGCCGCTTCTCTCGCTTGCTCTCGTTCGGCCCGGCGCTCGCGCGCGGCCTGTCGCCGGATCGTCCGCAGGCGGCGCTGCAACTGGCGGATATTCTCCCGAATCTTGGCCGGGTCGTCGCCGCCCGCCTCAACCGCGGCCTGACTCTCGGCCGGCGGTTGGGCCTGTTTTGCGGCGGCCGCCTTCCTGGGGGTCAGCCGGGGCAGGCTCTTGGCCTTTGTACTGCTCAGCAGGGCCAGGGGCAAGGCGACCTCTCCCCCGTCATTCCCCAGAGCGAGGGTGGCCTCGGCGGCGGTCAGCCGGGTGAGGCGATAGCGATCGATCTGCTCTCCCTTCTGTACCCGCGTCACGCGGTTGCCCTGTGAGGAGTCGGCCAGAAATGCCTCTTCCCGGCTCGGAGTCAACAGGACGCCAACCAGCGAGAGATGCGAAGGGGGAGGAACGGGCTCGGCGGCAACGGTTTGCTGGACCACGACCGGCCGCTTGCGGGCCTCGGAAAAAAGGTCCTTGTCGGTGATCTGCCGGGCCAGGCGCTGGCCGGCCCGGATGGAGCGCACCGGCAGGGCCGTGGCGGGGCGGTCCTGTGTCCGGGTGCGCGCCGCCTCCGGTTGGACGCTCGGCATGGCCCGGCTCCAGGTGCTGACCATCTGCCAGACAATACCGAGGGCGATGACCGCCAGGAGCGTATGAAAAAATCGTCGAATGCGCATAGCCGCGGTTATTCTCTCTTGGCGCGCTGGTCTCCCTTGGCGCGCTGGTCTTTCTTGGCCACCTGAAGGGCCGTTCCCCCCTGGGCGCTTTCCCGCATGATGCCTTCCACATCAAGCGTAATCGTCAGCGGCGGGCGGGCGGCCTGACGGCGGCGGCGGCGATTGGAGGTGCCGATATCCAGACGGGAGACCGACAGCAGCCAGTCCTCATATTCCACCCTGGCCAGAAAATCCGCAACCGCCGGCGTGTCGCCCCGGAACGTCATCTGCACCCGCGTCTTGCGCAGCGACCCGAGCGATTTTTCTCTCAGAACCTGGGTCGTGACCAGGGTCAGCCCGCTCCGGTCGGCAAAGGTCTGGACCCGTTCCTGCAGCCGGGCCGCGGCCAGGGTTGCGGTTTCACCGGGGACGAGGGTGTCGTAGGCCGCGGCAAACTGTTTCTCCAGGAGGCGCATCCGTTGCTGGACTTCGGCGGAACGGTCCTGTTGCCGCTGCATTTTTGCCAGACGCCGCACGTCGCGCTCAATCCGCTCTTCGAGCAGGGTGGTATAGGCCAGATACGGGGCAACCACGCCGTAGCGGAGGGCGACCAGCACCAGGGCGCCGCAGGCCAGACCGGCCAGGAGCCGTTCTCGGGCGGAGAGCCGCTGCCAGGCCTCTCGGAGTGCGTCTAGCCGCATGGGTTCACCTGTGCGCCCAGGGTAAAGGTTTCGCCCCGGCTGGACGTCTTAAAGGGCGCTTTGGGCGCCACGTCGTGCAGGCAGGGCGAGGCTTCCAGGGCGCCGACCAGATCGGAGGCCGAGCCGCTCTTGGCCACGCCCGTGAGTTCGACCTTGCCGTTCTTGAACTGGAAGGTGGTCAGGTAGACCTGCTGGGGAATGCGCTCGGACATGTCCTTGAGGAGCGGGGTCAGCCGGATGCGGGTCTCGGACCGCAGGGTTTGCAGTTGGGCCTGGAGCCGTTGCACGACCGCTTCATCATCCTGGACCTGACGCACCGCCGGGGCCAGGGCCTGAATCTGGTCCTGGACGTGGTTGAGGGCGCGGCGGTCCTGGATCACCACGGACGCGGCCCAGACCAGGCTCAGCAGCAGAATACCGGCCGCAAACACCAGGGTGAGCGGGGAGAGCAGCTTTTCCCGGTGCGCCCGGCTGGCAGCCGGCAGGACGTTGACCTCTTCCCCCTCGCCTACGGCCTGGAGGGACGCGCCGATGGCGGAGCAGGTCTCCACGGACATGGCCCCGTCCGCGGCGACACCCGAAAACCGCTCTTGGGCGGCCTGCGCCAGGTCCCGTTCCGGCTCCACGCTGACGGGCAGCGTGCCGTGCCCGTCCCAGGTAAAGACCGGAATCGTGTCCGGGGCGCTGCCGGGGAAATTGCGGGCAATACTGTGGGCGAGCGTATCGGTCCAGGTGTCGGCCTCGGCCACGCGCGCAAGCGGCACGGTATGACTGGCCACGAGCTGTCGTTCACGCAGAAAGTTCAGCTCCAGGTTGCCGTTTTCCTGGGCGGCCAGGACCCGCTGTCCGTGTGCGGCCGGGCAACAGGCCAGCAGGGTGGTGGCGTGCGCGGCACTGCTCAGGGTGACGCTCTGCGGGCGCAGATTGTGCTCGACCAGGAGGTTGACCAGGGGATCGACCGTGTGGCGGGGAAAACAGAAAATGACGACGCCCAGCCGCCGCTCTTCGCCGCCCTCTTCGGTCGTCACGTAGTCGTAATAGATCTCTTCCTCGCGGAAGGGCAGCAGGCGTTCGACCTCATAGCGGACGACCTGTTCCAGCGAGCCGCGCGCGGCTTCCGGCACAACCAGCCGGCTGACGCTCGCCTCGGTGCGGGGCAGGCACAGGACGGTCTGGTCGGGCAGGGTTTCGATGTCGGCCAGAAAATCGGTTAAGGCGCGGCGGATGGCGGGCAGATGGTCCGCGGCGGTGTCCGGCAGGGGAACGGTCCGCGTCGTTTTCAGCCCGACCTGAAAGAAGCGCTTGGTGCTGTGCACAAAGCTGACCGTGTGCGACCCGACGGCGATGCCGAGGCCGTCACAATAGTCAACCGTGGCGAGGCGCTGTACGCTCGGCGGGAGCTTCACCCAAGCCTCCTGTCACACGTGTGATGCCCATTCCCGGTAGGGGCGACCGGCCGGTCGCCCCTACAGGAGAGAGACGCGCTACACAACATCGTGATTTGCTCTATTCCGAACTGAGAATATCGGCGTCCACATCGGCACCGCCGGTCGCGCCGTCCGCGCCGTAGGACAGTACCTCAAAGTCTTTTCCGGCCCGACGATAGACATAGTCACGGTCCCACGGGTCCTTGGGCACCTGTTTTCTGAGATAGGGACCGTCCCAGCGCTCCACCCCGGACGGCGCCTGGCGTAACACGGACAGGCCCTCCTCTTCGGTCGGATAGCGGCCCACGTCCAGTTTGAACATCTCCAGCGCGCTGGCGAAATTCTCGATCTGCACCCGGGCGGCCTGGGGCTTGGCTTTCTCGGCCCGGCCCATGACGTTCGGCCCGACCAGGGCAACCAGCAGACCGATAATGACCATCACGACCAGGAGTTCGATGAGCGTAAAACCGGCCTGGTTGGACAGCCGGGAGGTAGGGGCGACCGGCCGGTCGCCCCTACTCACGCCACCATATGCATCACACGCTTTTAAGGGGGATTGAGGGGGATTGTGTCGCATACGCCACTTCCTTTCTGCCTGTCAGAGGGGCATGTCGTTGATGCTGAAGATTCCGACCAGCATGGCAATCACCACAAAGCCGATGATCAGGCCCATGGTCAGCAACAGGATGGGTTCGACCAGCGAGGTCAGCCGCTTGATCTGCCGCTGCGTCTCGCGCTCGAAGTAATCGGCCACCTGCTTCAGCATCTCGTCCAGCCGGCCGGTTTCCTCGCCCACCCCGATCATTTGCAGCGCCAGCGACGGAAAGGCGCCGGTGCGCCCGAGCGGCGCGGCCAGGCCCTGCCCTTCCCGGACACCGGCGCGGACTTCCCTGACGGCCTGACGGATGACGCCGTTCTCGACAACCGCCTCCACCACCTCCAGCGCCTGGAGCAGCGGCACCCCGCTGCTGAGCAAGGTGCTTAAGGTGCGGGAAAACCGGCCCACCTCGCGTTTCTGAAGCAGGGAGCCGAGCAGGGGGAGGCGCAGGCGGAAGCCGTCCCAGGCCAGGCGGCCCTGGGGGGTGGCCACGTAGCGCTGCCAGCCCAACGCGCCGCCGGCCCCGGCCAGGATGAAGCCCCACCAGTAGGACCGCAACACCTCGCTGGTCGCCAGCATGAACCGGGTTGACGCCGGGAGGGCCTGGCCGCTGTCGGCAAACAGGCCGGCAAAGCGCGGCAGAATGAAGAGGAACATGAAGACAATCGCCCCGGCGCCGAACAGGACGAGCAGGACCGGATAGGTCAGCGCCGACTTCACTTCCTCCTGAACCTCCTGGGCACGCTCCAGATATTCCGTCAGGCGTTGCAGCGCCGTCTCCAGAAAGCCGCCGACTTCTCCGGCCCGGACCATGTTCAGATAGAGGGGCGGGAAGATGGCGGGGTACTGGGCCAGGGCATCGGCCAGCGATTTCCCCTGCTGGACAGTCTTCAGCACGTCGTCCGCCACCCGGCTCAGGGCCGGTTTTGACGCCAGCCCGACCAGGGCGGACAGCGCCCGGTCCAACGGCAGCCCGGCCGACAGCATGGTGGCCAGCTCGCGGGTCAGGAGCAGCACGTCGCGCTGCGTGACACGGCCACTCCAGGGCATGTCCGGCAGGGAGAGCTGCCAGTTGCGCGCGGGTTTTGCGTCCCGGCCGTGCGGGGGCGCGACGTTGAGGGGGATATAGCCCTGGGTGTGGAGCCAGGCCACGACCGCACGTTCCTCTTCGGCTTCTCTGACGCCTTCAATCAGCTGCCCCTGGGGGGTGGTGGCCTGGTATTGGAACTGCGGCATTTTTTTGAGTCTGTTGAGTCGATTGAGTCTATAGGGTCGATGTCATGAGCGGTAGCGGGGCAGGATGTGGGTGCCGAAGAGTTCGAGTTGTTTTCTCAGCTCCGCCCGGGGGAGGAGGCCCTGGTCAAACAGCCAGGCAAACCATTCCGGGTTGGCCGCGTCGGCCAGGGTGTCGATGCCGCGCACCACGTCGTCCACCGGCCCGGCATACAGATAATTCGCCCGTATCATACGCTCAACCGTCCATTCCTGTAGAGGCAGACGTTGCTCCCCGCTCGGATATTCGAGTTCATCCTCGGGAAAGCGAAACGCTTCCCAGAAACCGAAATGCCCCCAGAAGCGTTTATATCCTACCCCGACCAGGCCCTCTTCCGCCAGACGGACGGCCTGCGGGACGGTGTCGGCAAAATAGATCTGGCGCAGGACGCCGATGTTGGACCCCAACGGCAGCCAGCGTCCGGCCCGGCCGGCCTCTTCGGCATAGATCTGGGCGAGCTGGCGGACCTGTTCGTGGCGCGACAGGAGAATCATGGGGATGATCCCTTCCCGGGCGCACCAGCGGATGGTGGACTCGCTGATCGAAAACGCCTGAAACAGCGGGGGATGGGGCTTTTGGTAGGACTTGGGCACGACGGTGACGCGATGCACGTTGCCCTGGCTGTCCAGCTCTCCCGGCGTGCCGTACTCCCTGGTCCAGGGCGCGGGCGGCCAGGGCGTGCCGCTCTCATACGGGTAGGGGTATTCGTAGAATTCGCCCTGAAAGCGGAACGGCTCGTCCGACCAGGCCAGCTTGAGAATATGGTAGACCTCTTCAAAGGCGCGCCGGTTGGTCTCGTCCAGGCTGGACTGGTCGCTGGTCGTGGCGGAAATATGCACCTTCTGGGCCATCTGGTTCAGCCAGCGCTGCTGGTAGCCGCGGGCAAAGCCGACAAAAGAACGGCCCTGGGTCAACTGGTCCAGCCAGGCGGTGGTGACCGCCAGGCGCAGGGGGTCCCAACCGGGCAGCACATAGCCGATGGGGCCGACCTGTATCCGTTTGGTCTGCATGGCCACGTACAGCAGAAACTCGGGCGGCGCGCCCATCTCGAAGCCCTCGCTGTGCAGATGGTGTTCCGGGAAGGCGACCGCGTCAAAGCCCAGCTCTTCGGCCAACCGGGCCAGCTCGACCACCTCCTCAAACATGGCTTGCCAGCGGTCCGAATGGGCGGCAATCGGCCGCAGGGCCCTGCGCTCCTCCAGCGTGGCCGGGATTGAGGGCAGCAAAAACAGCATGAACTTCATGGCGTATCCAGTCGGGCCGAAGATAGTATGTATTCTATACGACTTCCGCCGGATGTGCAGCAGCCGGGTCTTGTTGAGGGTCAGGTTCTCCGTAGGGGCGACCGGCCGGTCGCCCCTACACCGAGGTCAGGAGGCCCGCCAGAGTTGCAGCGGTGTCCATTCCGCGATGTGGCTGAAATCACGGTCGGTCGTCAACATCACCAAATCGTGACGGATGCAGAGTTGGGCGAGCAGCGCGTCAATGGTGCCGGCCTGCATGCCGTGGCGGCGGCATCACCGGCGCGTCCGTTCCCGCTTGTAGTCGTACTCGTCGTCCCAGTCGAGTTTCCCGAACAGCTCAAGCAACCGTTCCTGCTCACGCCGTGCAATGAACTCCCGTAAGGCCCGGTTGACGGTCGCCTTCTTCGTTTTCTCGCCCCCGACTTCGAGCGCCTTGTCGAGCAGTTGTGGGTCTATCGCCAGGTTTGTCGCCATTGTGTGATTCTCCACACATGAGAATACACACAGAATACCCGCGAGAGGAGAACACGGTCAAGAGTAGGGGCGACCGGCCGGTCGCCCCTACGCCCCGTCGGGCGCGTCTGTTTCCAGTTCTTCCAGAACCGCGGCGCACAGCAGCGGGAAGAGGATTTCGTGGTGGCCGGTGAGCTGAAAGCCGCGCCCGCCCTGTTGGGTGGGGCGGTGCACCACGTTGACGGTCGGCCGGTAGTGCCGGATGAAATCGAGATCGACCGTGGTCAGGGTGCGGACCGGATGGCCGAGATTCCGCGCCAGCGAGAGCGCTTTCAGGAACACTTCGGGAATGATGACCGCGGAGCCCAGGTTGAGAAACACCCCGCCCTCCAACTGGGCGACCACCGAGGTCAGCAGGTGAAAGTCGCGCAGGCTGCCCTCCCCGATGGCCCGGCCGTCCACGCTGGGGTGCATATGGATGATATCCGTCCCGATCGCGACGTGCACGCAGGCGGGCACCTCCAGCCGGGCACAGGCGGCGAGCACGCTCAGCGCGGCGTGGGGCAGTTGTTCGGCGAGAATACGGTCGCCCACGGCCCGGCCAATCCCGACCCCCTGCCGTATCACCCCGGTTTGCATGGCGGCGTTCAGAAATTCCCCGGTTTCCTGCGCCATGCCGAACCGGCCGGTATCCAGACTGGCGGCCACGTCTTCGGAGGTTGCCCCCTGATAGGCCAGTTCAAAGTCGTGGATGATGCCGGCCCCGTTCAGGGCAATCGCGGCGATAATGCCGCGCTCCAGGAGATCGATAATCAGCGGCGACAGGCCGACCTTGAGCGGGTGGGCGCCCATACCCAGGACAACGGGCCGCCCGGACCGGACCGCGGTGGCAATGCGGCCGGCGACGTCCGTCAGGTCGGGGGCGGCCAGAATACGGGGCAGCGAGTGCAGAAACTCTTGCAGGCTGCCGCCCACCCGCCACGGCGTGCCCAGGCCCTGCGCGGCCACTTTGCTGCTGCGCTGACTGAGCGGATAGGTGGCGGCTCGCCTCGGGTCGATGGGGGGGAATTTCATGGTGTCTCACTCACCGGCTATCAGACCCGGCATTCATCCGGGTCTGATAGCCGGCGCTCCGTGTTTTTCCTATTGCCCCGCCGCTGGTCGTGGCTCGTAGCGCGCAACCTCGATTTCATCCTCACGCGCCTGCGCCTGCGCCACATCGTAGGCCGCCTGCAAGCGTATCCACGTCTCCGTTGTCGAGCCGAAAGCTTTCGCGAGCCGGACCGCCATGTCGGTAGACATGCGGGCGCGGCAATTCACCAGGTTCGAGAGGGCTTGGCGACTGACGCCGAGCACCTTCGCGCCTGCGGTGACATTCAATCCGAACGGTTCCAGACAGGATACCCGGACAACCTTGCCGGGGTGCGGCGGATTCTTCATCGACACGGCGGTTCTCCTTTCCGTTAGTGGTAGTCTATCAGTTCCACATCATAGACATCCTCGCCTTCAAAGCGGAAGATGATGCGCCAGTTTGCCTTCACCGTCACCGACCAGTACCCCTTCAATTTGCCTTTGAGGGCGTGCAACCGATAGTGGGGAAGACGCATCGCTTCGGGGGAACTCGCAACATCAAGCTGGGCCAGCATGACTTCCACCCGGTCGTGCAGATCGGAGCGGATCAGACTCCGGTCACCACGCTCATAGAGTCGCTTGAGCCCGCGGTGCTGAAAGCTCCGTATCACGGGCAAGGTGTAATGTGTCTATCGACACTTGTCAACTGGCTGCCGGGGGGGCGCTCGCTTACCGTGGTGCGGTCCGTTCGATCAGCGTCCGCAAGGCTTCCCCTTGCTGGTGCAAGGCCAGCATACTTTCCTCATGCCGTTTCTCGGCAAGGTCCGTTTGGCGTTGCCGGTCGGCATTGCTCCGCTGCATCAACCTTAAGCCGTAGGCAATCAAGAGGCATTGCACCAACCCCACCAAGCCCGCTACCCCAGCCTGGGCATAGGTTGCCCATAGAGAGGCATTCTGGAAAGCAATCGTCGCCTTCTGGAAAGCAATCGTCGCTGCCTCAAACTCACTCATGGGGTCGTTTTCCCTTATGCCCAGTCCTGTGTCAAGCCGATTGTCAGCGCGGTTATCGTCCTGTGTTGGTTCGGTTTTTCACTACTCGCTCTCCGTACGTCCGGCCCCGTAGAGGCTGCGGTCCACCATCTCGCAGATCACGTGGCCGATGAGAATATGGGTTTCCTGAATCCGGGGTGTGACGGTTGTGGCCGAGACACACAGGCAGTGATCGACCAGCGCGGCCAGCGCGCCCCCACTCCCGCCCGTCAGCCCGATGGTCGGCATGCCGATCGTCCGACAACACTCAAGGCCGCGCAGCACGTTTGCCGAGTTGCCGCTGGTCGAGAGGGCGATGGCGACATCGTGGTCTTTACCGAGCGCCTGGATTTGCTTGGCGAAAATATCGGCGGGGCCGTAGTCGTTGGCGATCGAGGTCAAGGCCGAGGAGTCGGTTGTGAGCGCAATCGCCGGCAGCGGCGGACGGTCGATCAGGTAGCGGTTCACGAACTCGGCGGCCAGGTGCTGGGCGTCGGCCGCGCTGCCGCCATTCCCGAACAGCAGGATCTTGCCCCCCGCGCGCAGCGTCCGGATGACGGTGTCGGTTGCGGCGATCAGTTCCTTGTGCTGCGCCCGTAAGAATTGTTCCTTGGCCTCAATACTCGCCTGAAAAATGCGGGTGATTTCTTCCTTCACGTGCCTCACGGTAACGACGGATACCGGGACCGTCAACCGACACGGGCGCGACGGTCCTGTCGGACTATGCTCCGTTCATCGACCTGCGAACTGCTCGCGGAAGGATTCGACGGTTGTTGCGGGTTCCAATTTGTAGTAATTTACCTACAAAGAGCAAGGTTCAGGATATGCGGATCACAACCGTTACCAGCCGGGAATTTAATCAAGACGTGAGTAAAGCCAAGCGGGAGGCTGCGGGGGGGCCGGTTTTTATTACCGACCGGGGCCGGACGGCGCATGTCTTGTTGACTATTGAGGACTACCTCAAGATCACCAGGACGGAGGAAAGCATCATCGAATTACTCGCCATGCCGGAAGCGGCAGACCTCGATTTTGAGCCGCCCCGCTTGGATGGGGAAATAGGGAGAACGGCGGACCTCTCCTGATGTACCTGCTCGACACCAACGTTATCGCCGAGTTGAGAAAAGCGAAGTCTCCGAAAGTCGATCAAAAAGTCCGGGCGTGGGCCAACCGTGTCTCGGCAGCCAGCCTCTTTCTGTCAGTGATTACGGTTTTGGAACTGGAAAAGGGTGTCCTTCTGGTTGAGCGTCGAGACCCGACACAGGGGGCGGTACTCCGCTCTTGGCTCGATACCCATGTGTTACCGACATTCCGTGAGCGCACTTTGCCGGTCGATACGGCTGTTGCCCAATGTTGCGCCAGACTGCATGTCCCCGCCCCACGCCCGGACCGCGATGCGCTCATCGCGGCCACGGCCCTGGTTCACGGTCTGACGGTCGTCACTCGAAATGTCGCTGACTTTACGCCGACAGGCGTTGAGATAATCAATCCCTGGGAATAGTAGGGGCGACCGGCCGGTCGCCCCTACCAGCCCGCAAGCGGCCAGGATGGCCGCACTCCCAGGAGGTGGGGGGCGGGACCAAGCGTCGGCCACCCGTCAGACAGGTTCATTTACATCCCACGTCTATGGGAGGCGTGCCGTTGTAGGGGCAATTCATGAATTGCCCCTACGGAGCAGCCCGAACCGGGGCCACCACCTCATGTGCCGCCTGTGGTAAGGCCGCCGGCAGGCTTGACACTCCCCCGCGAGGTCGGTATTAGGATGGCTGGAAAATTTCCCCGGTCTCAATGGCGGAGGGGCCACACCCGTTCCCATCCCGAACACGGCCGTTAAGCCCTCCAGCGCCGATGGTACTACAGCGTTATGCTGTGGGAGAGTAGGACGAGGCCGGGGTTTTCTTTTTCCGGGTTGCTTTCCCGTCTTTGCTGGATGGAGGGGCAGACGATAATCCTGAGCGGGCGTAATTCAGTGGTAGAATGCCAGCTTCCCAAGCTGGACGTCGCCGGTTCAAGTCCGGTCGCCCGCTTTTCCGTTCCAATCATTCAACAGGCCGGCCTCTGTGCCGGAGGGCGCATGTCCTTTTTTCATCAGGTGAGCGGTGATGCGAACAGTCAGATGCCCGGTGTGCCGTAAGAAAACGGCCTGGCAGGGCAATGTCTACCGTCCTTTTTGTTCGGAGCGCTGCCGGACGCTGGACCGTGGCGCGTGGGCGAGCGAGACCTATCACATTCCGGGCGAGCCGGCCGACCCGACACCCGCGGAGAACGACGTAACCGAGCCGTATAAGGTTTGAGACCTTCGCGTGTCAGGCATGGCGATTCATCCGACAGCCGTTATTTCCCCACAGGCCGACATTGACTCCGGCGTGGACATTGGTCCCTATGTGGTGATCGACGGCGCGGTCCGGGTCGGACGCGGCACGCGGATTCTGGCCCACGCCGTCCTGACCGGCTGGACCGAAATCGGCGAAGACAATGAAATTCACATGGGCGCGGTCATCGGCCACGTTCCGCAAGACGTGTCGTACGCGGGCGCAAAAAGCTTTCTCAGAATCGGGCACCGCAATATCATCCGGGAGCACAGTCAAATTCACCGCGGCACCCAGGCCGAGAGCGCAACCGTGATCGGCAACGACAACTATCTCATGCAGCACGCCCATGTCGCGCATAATTGCCGCTTGGGCAATCAGACGATCATTGCCGGCGGCGCGCTCCTGGCCGGTTATGTCGAAGTCGCGGACCGGGCCTTTGTGTCGGGCAACTGTGTGGTGCATCAGTTTGTCAGGATCGGCACCCTGGCCCTGCTGCGGGGACTGTCCCGGACCAGTCGGGATGTCCCGCCCTTTTGTATTATGGACGGCACCCATACCGTGCGCGGACTCAACGTCGTCGGTCTGCGGCGGGCCGGTTTCAGTCGGGAGCGGATCGTCGCCCTGCGGCGGGCGTTTGCCACCCTGTTCCGCCAGCGGGGCAATATGCGCCACCAGGTCGAACGCCTGTCAGCGGCCGACCCGTCTCACGATGTCCGGGCCTTGCTCGATTTTATCCGGAACTCGGAAAGAGGGGTGTGTTTTGGGCCACGGCGCGATTCCGGGCCGCAGCGCAGGGAGCAATCTGAAGAAGGGTGACAAGGCGGCGACCGGATTCGAACCGGTGAATGGAGGTTTTGCAGACCTCTCCCTTAGCCACTTGGGTACGCCGCCGTGTGTGCGCTGCGTTGGAACAGGGTGTGCTAATCTACCCCGCCCCTGATGTGGTTGCAAGACCTTTTTAATGTACTGAAGGACTGGATGCAGATGTCGTCCACATGATACATGTGTCGCCAGATAACAGGGATAGGGAATGAAGCTGATGACTACGTTTGAATGGCTGTCTATTGTTGCCTACTATCTCCAACTGCTCATCATTGGCGGGGGCCTCTGGATGATGCGGGAGGCTGGACAGCGACGGGATCGGCAGCTTGATCAGCAAGCGCAAGCCCTGGAGAAGATGGGTGCAGGGATCGAGCGCCTCCTGGAGCGCACGAAATGAAGAAGAAATCCCATCAGGAGAAATCGGCTGGTTCATCTCCCTCTCCCCACAGTAGACGTGTGATGCGTATTGTTTCGTGGGTCCTCGGCGGGGTGGGGCTCTAGGAGTGCGGGCTTCCAGCCCGCAAGCGGCCAGGATGGCCGCTCTCCCAGGGGGGGGAGCCCACCGCCTCTCAATTTTTCCCATAGCCGACAAGCGGAAACCTGCGTCGAAACGACCGTATATTCGCACAGTTCAACCGCCCCCTCTTTGGTCGCTGCCGAAGTTCTGATAGCACTGCGCTCATGATCGAACGTTACACCCGGCCGGCCCTGCGTAAAATCTGGTCGGAGGAGAATAAGTTTTCCGCCTGGCTGGAAGTCGAGCTGCTGGCGTGTGAGGCCCTGGCCGAACGCGGCGACATCCCGGCGGAGGTGATCCCGCAACTGAGACAACGCGCCCGGCTTGATATCGGCCGCATGCAGGAAATCGAAGCCGAGGTCAAACACGACGTGGTGGCTTTTGTCACGGCCGTGGCCGAGAGTGTCGGCCCGGAGGGACGCTATCTGCACCTCGGCCTGACCTCGTCGGATGTGATTGATACCGGCTTTGCCGTGCAACTGTGCGAGGCGACGGATGAGCTGCTGGCCGACCTGGACACGCTGCTCGGCGTGCTGCGGCGGCGTGCCCAGGAACATCAGGACACGGTCATGATCGGCCGCAGCCACGGCGTACATGCCGAGCCGATTACCTTTGGTCTCAAAGTCGCCCACTGGTTCGCCGAGATGGAGCGCAACAAGGCCCGTTTGGAGCAGGCCCGCCGCGAGATCGCGGTCGGCAAAATCTCGGGTGCGGTGGGCACGTACGCCAATATCGATCCCGCGATCGAAGCCGCCGTGTGCGCGCGCCTGGGGCTGGTGCCGGAAACCATTGCCACCCAGGTGGTCCCGCGCGACCGGCATGCCTCTTTTTTCTCGACCCTGGCGCTGGTCGGCAGCTCGCTCGACCGGATCGCGACCGAGCTGCGCCATCTGCAACGCACCGAGGTCTTTGAGGTCCAGGAGCCGTTTACTCCCGGCCAGAAGGGCTCGTCGGCCATGCCGCATAAGCGCAACCCCTGGCAGTTGGAAAACGTGAGCGGCCTGGCCCGCCTGCTGCGCGGCTACGCGCTGTCGGCCCTGGAGAACGTGCCCCTGTGGCATGAGCGGGATATCAGCCACTCCTCGGTCGAACGGGTGATCGGCCCGGACGCAACCACGCTGCTCGACTTTATGCTGGCCCGGCTGACGACGCTGGTGGACCGGATGGTGGTGCATCCCGAGCGCATGCAGGCCAATATGGCCGTACTCGGGGAAGCGATTTATTCCGAACATCTGCTCCTGGCCCTGGTCCGCAAGGGCATTGCCCGTGAGGAGGCCTATGGCTGGGTCCAGCGCAACGCCATGAAGGTCTGGGAGCACCGGGCCTCTTTTGCCGCCGAGGTGCGCCGGGACCCGGATATTACCCGGCTGTTGGCTCCGGCCGAGATCGATCAACTCTTTGACCCAGGCCACGCGCTGCGGCATACGGACCGTATATTCGAGCGCGTGTTTGCGCGGTCGGAGTGAGGGAGAGAAGTGGAGAGGAAAGCGTGTGGGACAACGGAACCCAGCCCGCTGCGCCATGCCTGTCTGCAGCAGGGGCGACCGGCCGGTCGCCCCTGCTGCAGACAGCGGGAGGGCCAGCGGCCCGAGGGGGGTTTGAGAGTGGGTAGTGAAGAGTGAAGCACTGGGGGAGCGGAGCATGCTGGCCAAAGTCTACGTCACGCCGAAAAAAGCCATTCTCGACCCGCAGGGAACGGCCATTGCCCAGTCCCTGCACGCCCTCGACTACGCGGAGGTCGGCGAGGTCCGCATGGGCAAGTATCTGGAGGTCCGGCTGACGGGCCTGTCGAAACCGCAGGCCGAGCGGCGCGTCGAAGAGATGTGCCAACGCCTGTTGGCCAATCTCATCATTGAAGACTTTCGCTTTGAGATTGTCGAGGAGTAACAGCGAGTGAAGTGGGGTGTCGTCACCTTCCCCGGCTCGAACGACGACCGGGACTCCGTCTACTGTCTGGAGCGCGTGCTCGGGCAGGAGGCGGTCCCGTTGTGGCATAAGGACCAGGATTTGCACGGGGTCGAGGCGATTGTGCTGCCGGGCGGGTTTTCCTATGGCGACTATCTCCGCTGCGGGGCGGTCGCCCGCTTCTCGCCGGTCATGTCCAGCGTGATGGCGTTTGCCCGAGCCGGCGGGCCGGTGCTGGGCATGTGCAACGGGTTTCAGATTCTGTGTGAGAGCGGGCTCCTGCCGGGGGCGCTGGTCCGCAACCGTTCGCTGGCGTTTATCTGCGAGTGGGTTTCCGTCCGGGTGGAAACGACCCGGACCCGTTTTACGGCCCGGTGTGCGGCGGGCGAGTGTCTGTCCCTGCCGATCAAACACGGCGAGGGCTGCTATGTGGCGGACGAGGCAACCCTCAAGGCCCTCCAGGATAACGATCAGGTCGTCTTCCGCTATGTGAACCGGGCCGGAGAGGCCCTGGAGTCGGCCAACCCGAACGGCGCCGTGCAGAATATCGCCGGGGTTGCCAACACCGGCGGCAACGTGGTCGGCCTCATGCCCCATCCCGAACATGCGGTCGAAGCCCTGCTGGGGGGCGAGGACGGGCGCAAACTCTTTACCTCGGTCTTTGCGTAGCGTTATGGCGTCCATACCGGTTGATCTCCAGCTCGCTCACGACCACGGCCTGTCAACCGACGAGTACGAGCGCATCGTCCGGACCCTGGAGCGCACCCCGACGTTCGAGGAGTTGGGCGTGTTCTCCGTGATGTGGTCGGAGCATTGCAGCTATAAGAGTTCCCGGCGCTTTCTGCGGCGTCTGCCCACGACCGGCCCGGCCATATTGCAGGGGCCGGGCGAGAATGCCGGCATCGTCGATATCGGCGATGGGCTGGCCGCGGTCTTTAAGATCGAGAGCCATAACCATCCATCCTTTATTGAGCCCTATCACGGCGCCGCCACCGGGGTGGGCGGCATCCTGCGCGATGTCTTTACCATGGGCGCCCGCCCGGTCGCCTCGCTGAACTCGCTCCGCTTCGGGGCGATGACGCATCCGCGCACCGCCCAGCTGGTCAAGGGCGTGGTGGGGGGGATTGGCGGCTACGGGAATAGTGTCGGTGTGCCGACCGTCGGCGGCGAGGTGTATTTCAACGCCGGCTATAACGGCAACATCCTGGTCAACGCCTTTACCCTGGGCATCGCCCCGACTGACCGGATTTTTCGGGCGACGGCTGCGGGGGTGGGCAATCCGGTCATCTATGTGGGCTCCCGCACCGGCCGGGACGGCATTCACGGCGCGAGCCTGCTGGCCTCGCGGGAATTTGACGACAAGTCCGAAGAGCTCCGGCCGGCCGTTCAGGTGGGCGACCCGTTCACCGAGAATATTCTGATTGAGGCCTGCCTCAGCCTCATGCGGCAGGACCTGATTATCGGGATTCAGGATATGGGGGCCGCCGGCCTGACCAGTTCGTCGGTGGAAATGGCCGACCGGGGCAAGGCCGGTATCGTCCTGGACCTGGACACTATCCCGACCCGTGAAGCCGGTATTCCTCCCTATGAGCTGCTGCTGTCCGAGTCCCAGGAACGGATGCTGATCGTCGCCAAGGAGGGCTGTGAAGAGGCCGTCCAGGACGTGTTCGCCACCTGGGACCTCCAGGCCGTTGTCATTGGAGAAGTCACGGATGACGGCCTGTTCCGCACGACGTGGCGGGGAGAGGAAGTCGTCCGTATTCCGGTCGCCGCCCTGACCTCGCAGGCCCCGGCCTACGAACGCCCGGCGGCCAGACCGGCCGACCTGACGGCGCAACAACGGCTGGACCTCGGCGCCCTGCCGCTGCCGACCGACTATGCCGCGGTTCTGACCACCCTGCTCACCACGCCGAACCTGGCCAGTAAGGAGTGGGTCTACCGGCAGTACGATTTTCTGGTTGGCGGGAATACGGTGGTCCGGCCCGGCTCGGATGCGGCCATCATCCGGCTGAAGGCGTCGGACAAGGGGCTGGGCATCAGCGTCGATTGCAATAGCCGCTACTGCGCGCTCGACCCCTATCGCGGAGCGGCGATTGCGGTCGCCGAGAGCGCGCGCAACCTGGCCGTCAGCGGGGCCAGGCCGGTGGCCCTGTCCGACTGCCTCAATTTCGGCAACCCGGAGAAGCCGGAGGTGATGTGGCAGTTCGTCCAGGCCATTGACGGGATGCGGGCCGCCTGCGAAGCCCTGGAGGTTGCGGTAGTCAGCGGCAACGTTAGCTTCTATAATGAAACGGATGGGCAGGCCATTCCCCCGACGCCAACCGTTGCCATGGTCGGGATTATGGACGCGGTCACGCACCATGTTACCCAGTGGTTCAAGCACCCCGGTGATCTCATCGTCCTGTTGGGCGAAACGCACGAAGAACTCGGCGCGAGCGAATATCTGGCCGCGATCCATCATCAGGAGTGTGGCCGGCCCCCGCGGCTTGACCTGGAACGGGAAAAGCTCCTCCAGCAGGTCTGCCTCCGGGCCGCCCAGGCCGGGCTTTTTTCCTCGGCCCACGATGTGGCGGAGGGCGGGTTAGCCGTGGCACTGGCAGAGGCGTGTATCAGCCATCCCCAGCAGACGCTTGGCGCGCGGGTGACCCTGACGGGCGACCTGCGCCCGGATGCCTTACTGTTTGGAGAGAGCCAGTCGCGGGCGGTCGTTTCCGTCCGGCCGGCCAACTGGGAGCGGCTCAAAGCGCTGCTCCGCACGAGCGGGTTACCGTTTAGCGTCTTGGGTGAAGTGCGTGGGACGGACCTCGAAATCGTCGGCTCTATGAAAATCGCCACAGCCGCCCTGCGCCAGCAGTGGCAAACGGCGCTGGCCCAACAGTTGCTGACAGTTGCGACATGAGTAAACGTGCCACCATCTGCCGGTCTGTTGCAGGGCACGTTCACGCATTCTGAGCGGGGAGGGAGAACGTGGTACACGACACAGCCAATGCGGTGTTCGATGGGTTCCACGAAGAGTGCGGAGTCGTGGGCGTCTATGGGCATCCGGAAGCGGCCAACCTGGCCTATCTGGCGTTGTATTCCCTGCAACATCGGGGACAGGAGTCTGCCGGCATTACCTCTTCAAACGGCCAGACCCTGCTGACGCATAAAGGCATGGGGCTGGTGGCCGATATTTTTGACGAAAAGCGGATTCGTCGCCTGGAAGGGGCAAGCGCCATTGGCCACAACCGCTATTCCACCGCCGGGTCAACCATGCTCAAGAACACCCAGCCCCTGCTGGCCAAGTATACGCACGGCTCGGTGGCGATTGCGCATAACGGCAACCTGGTCAATGCCGAAGAGATGCGCGCCCGGCTGGAGACGGGCGGCTCGATTTTTCAGTCCACGGTCGATACCGAGGTCATCCTGCATCTCATTGCCGCCTCGCAGGCCGGGCAGCCGGTTGACCGGATCATTGATGCCTTATCCCAGGTGCGGGGGGCCTACTCCCTGGTCTTCCTGAGCGAGGATCATATGGTTGCGGCGCGCGACCCCTACGGGTTTCGGCCGTTGGTGCTGGGTCGTATCAAACACGCGGGAAAGACGGGCTATGTGGTCACCTCCGAGACCTGTGCGCTGGACCTCATCGGGGCGCAGTATGAGCGGGAAGTGCAGGCCGGAGAGGTCATCCTGTTTGATGCCCACGGCCTGACCAGCTATAACCCGTTCCCGCGGGCGCCAGCGGCCCGCTGTATTTTCGAGCATGTCTATTTTGCGCGACCGGACAGCACCATGTTCGGGCAGAATGTCTACCACGCGCGGAAGTCGTTTGGCCGCCAGTTGGCGCGCGAGGCGCCGGTCGAGGCGGATGTCGTCATTCCCGTTCCGGACTCCGGGGTGCCCGCGGCTTTGGGCTATGCCGAAGAAGCCCGACTGCCGTTTGAAATGGGCCTGATCCGCAACCACTATGTGGGCCGGACGTTCATCGAGCCCCAGTCGTCCATCCGTCATTTCGGGGTCAAGGTCAAACTCAACGCCCAGGCCGATATTCTGTGCGGCAAACGGGTCATCGTGGTGGACGATTCCATTGTGCGCGGGACGACCTGTCGGAAAATTGTCAAGATGATCCGCTCAACCGGCGCCCGGGAAGTCCATCTGCGGATCAGCGCGCCGCCGACCATCGCCCCCTGCTTTTACGGGGTGGATACGCCGACCCGACGGGAGTTGATCGCCTCCTCTCATTCGGTCGAAGAGATCAGCCGCTACGTCACCGCCGACAGTCTGGCCTATCTGAGCGAGGCGGGCATGTACGCCGGCCTCCAGGCCAACGGAAACGGCTTTTGCGACGCCTGTTTTACCGGGCGCTACCCGCTGGCGCTGGGGAGCCGTCCCAAAGGCAGCCAGCTCTCGCTGTTCGGCGAACGGGCGTAGCCGCGGCGATGATCGTATCTTGCTGCCAGCGCATATTATCGGTCTCCGGGTAGTCGACGGAGGCATGCTGGCCGCGGCGAGACGATGCTCTTTCATTCCTACACCTTCCTTTTCTTATTCTTACCCTGCGTCTTTGGAACCTTTCTCTACTTGGAAGAGAGAAAACAGCAAAGAGAACTCGCCCTCGCCTGGCTGGTGATTGCCTCTTGGTTTTTCTACGCCTGGTGGCAGCCGGTCTATTTGTTTTTATTACTGCTCTCGACGCTGTTCAATTTTGGGGTTGGCTGGGGTTTGCAATCCACACCCAGAAGGAGTCTGCTCGTTTTGGGGGTGGGTGGCAATCTCGCCCTGCTCGGCTATTTCAAATACGCGAACTTCTTTCTGCACAGTACCGGCGTCCTGTTCGACACGGCCTTCTCCCCCGTGTCCATCATCCTCCCGTTGGCGATTTCCTTCTTCACCTTTCAGCAGATCGCCTGGTTGGTTGATGTGTATCGAGGCCGGGTCACCGAGTACAATCTGCTGCACTATTGTCTGTTCGTGTGCTTTTTCCCGCAGCTGATTGCCGGCCCTATTGTGCATCATAACGAGATGATGCCTCAGTTCTCTCCGGGGCGGGAGCGGTCTCATCGACGGCGCGATGTCGAGGTCGGGGTCACTATTTTCTGTTTTGGATTTCTCAAAAAAGTGGTGCTCGCCGACACGGCGGCGGTATATGCGGACCCCGTCTTTGCAGCGGCCGCGCATGGCGAGTCCATCAGTTTTTTTGAAGCCTGGGGCGGGACCCTCGCGTACAGCTTCCAACTGTATTTTGATTTCTCCGGGTACTCGGACATGGCCATTGGGCTGGCGCGACTGTTTGGGATACGGCTGCCCGTGAATTTCTTTTCTCCCTACCAGTCAGCGAGTATTATTGATTTTTGGCGACGCTGGCATATGACCTTATCCCGATTTCTCCGCAATTATCTGTATATTCCTCTGGGCGGGAATCGCTCCGGCCTCACGCGAACCAGCCTCAATCTGCTGGCCACCATGGGTCTGGGAGGGCTCTGGCATGGGGCGGACTGGACGTTTGTGTGTTGGGGCTTACTGCACGGGGGCTATCTCATCTTGAATCGGAGTTGGCGTTTTATGCGCTCCTTGCTGCCCTGGCCGACGGGAGCCGGTCGGTTTGGTTTCTCTCTTTCTGTCAGCCTGACCTTTCTGGCTGTGACATTGGGATGGGTCTTGTTCCGTGCAGATAGCTTTGCCGCTGCCGTTCGGGTCTATCGAGGACTCGCGGGGCGCAACGGGATGATCTTGCCACCCGACGCTGTGGACTGGCTCGGCCCCTTGCATCCCTGGCTCCTTCAGCTTGGCTGGCGTTTCGAATCGGTGCGCTATCTGTACGGCTGGGAGCAACTTGCCTGGCTTATTGTCCTGGGGGTGATCGCCTTTCTTTTGCCGAATACCATGCAATTGCTGGCGAGGTATAAACCGGCTCTTCCGTCGCAGTCCTTGAGCGTCGCGCTTCAGGGCAGCCGGATACAGTGGCGACCGACCGTCTATTGGGCCGCAGCGCTCGCCGTTCTCATGAGTTGGGCGCTATTAGCCATCAATCGGGTTGACGAGTTCTTGTATTTTCAATTCTGATAGGGATGCGTTTATGGTTTCTGTTGAGCGGACACACTCTCGTCACTATGTGGCGTGGCTCCTCGGCCTCGGTACGCTTCTGCTCGGCCTTGCCGGCGTATTCAATTGGATTGTTGATCCGTTCCATTTCTACCATCGGCCCTGGTTTGAAATCGGTTTCAGTAAGAATCAGCGCCTTCAGAATCCTGGTATTGCCCGTCAATTCGACTACGATGCCGTCCTACTGGGAACCTCTCGGACCGAGACCTTCCAAACCTCCGCTTTGCAGCGCGCGCTGGGTCTGAACATCATCAACCTGTCCGTTTCCGCCTCCTTGGTTACAGAACAAGCCTTGCTGCTTGACGTTGTGCTCCAGAACCGGGCTATCCGGCGGGTTGTCTGGGAAATCAATTATCCCTCATTTTCACTCGGAGACCGCCTGTACGATAGACACGGCGACAGAGTCCTGTCATTGGGGCTGGGAACGTTTCCCAAATATTTGTACGAGGTGGGGCCTGAGACGCCTTTTCGCTATCTCCTCTCCCTGGACATCCTTTTTGAATCCCTACGGGCCATACGCGGCCAGCGGCCGGACAACTATGATACCCTCCACTATTGGGTGGATCGGTTTGAGTATTCCGAGGCGCGTGTGCTGGCGGCTTGGGACCATCGGCGTCACTACTGGACGGATGCCCGCCGCGCGTATCTCGCCCAGCATGCGCCGACGCCCCGAGAGGTCCAGGACGTATTCGTTAAGAGAGTGGAGCACGTCATTCAGCAGAATCCGCAGGTGCAATTTGATTTACTGTTACTTCCCGCGACCGTGCTGGAGTATGGCATGGATTTTCGGATCAGGCGGGGGCGGTTTGAGTCTCGCTTAAGTCTGAACGAAGCCGTGGCGCGGGCGCAGGCACAGTTCCCCAATGTGCGGATTTTCAACTTCCAGGTCGATAAACGGCTCACTCACGATTTTAGCCGATGGAAGGACCTTGAGCATTTTGACGCCACCACGAATGAATTCATCATCAACGCTCTTGCGCAGGGTGGCTACCAGGTCACCTCATACCAGCTCTTGTGCGCAACTGAAGAACTGCGACGGCAGGTCCTTACATACATGGACGAGTTCTGCGCCGAGGGTCATGATTGTCCCGCTCCTGTCCGCCAAAATATGCAATATGTCGCCGCTCAGCCCCGGCCTGCTTCATCATGCCCGGACGACTGAACAGCGAACGGGGTCAGTAAGGAAATGAGGAGGGAAAGGTGAACCGCCGTCTTGCTGCGTGCAAACCCGCTCTCGTTTTCTTCCTGCTGGGGGTGTGGGCGATCCAGACTCCCCCCGTCTACGCCCAATCCCAGACTCTCACCGGCTGGTTCAGCTTTACGGTCGCCGATTATCCGACTGAGTCCGGCCTTGCCGCGGAGATCACCTACACGTTGACCGAGGACTCGGGTGAACGGCATGAACTCTTGATCGATAGTGAACTCATGCAGCCGCTCGGCGGCCCGGTGACGTTGAACCGCAAGCAGGTGACAGTCGAGGGGGAATGGGAGCAGGACCCGGTCCGGTTTCGAGTCCGCTCCATCGAGTTGGCTGCGTCACCGTCGACCGCCGCGCCAGGGAGCCCCTTCGCCTCCGATGTGTCTCCAGATGAGCCTCCCCCGCCGGGGTCGGCTCTCCCATCCGCAGGGAGAGATGCCCACGTGCGTAGCTCTCAGGCATGGGTGACTATCTTGTGCCGGTTTGCAGATGTAACAGATGTCACCCCCTATCCCGTCAGCTTTTATGAGGGGATGATGGGACCCTCCTATCCCGGTCTGGCGCATTATTGGCGAGAAGTTTCTGACGGGAACCTCCCCAACCTGAATGGCAGCGTCGTGGTAGGCTGGTATAATCTACCCCACCCAAAATCGTATTATGCTACTTCTCAACCTGCTCCTAGAGTGGAAGACGGAAGATTGTATGATTATGATTTTGAGAGAACAGCAGCAGATTGCGCCGCGGCAGCAGATGCGGACGTCTTTTTCCCCGACTTTGACGGGTTTCACGTCGTTGTGAACCAGGATTTTGATCCTCCCATCAGTAATCTGGCCAGGGGTGGCGGTCAATTCATGACGTTGGATGGGCAAAGGAGATTCTGGAGTGTCACGTGGATGACTCCAGAATTTCAACCGCATCAACATGTCTGGGCCCACGAGATGGGCCATGGCTTTGGCTTACTGCATTCCTCGGGTCCGTATGATGAGACATACGACTCTCATTGGGATGTCATGAGCGGGTGGCCACCAGCCTTATTCTCTCATCCTGAGTACGGCGATGTAGCATTGCATACCATCGCCTACCACAAGGACTTTCTGGGCTGGATTCCCCCAGACCGGAAGTATGTGACTGCGCCCAACAGCGCCCAGACCATTACCCTCGAACGGTTAGCCAAGCCCGATACTGATGGCTATCTGCTGGCCCAGATTCCCATTGGGAACTCGGAGACGGACTTCTACACGGTCGAGGCGCGGCTGTTTGCCGGCTATGACGAGGAAATCCCGGACGAAGCGATTGTCATCCACAAGGTCGATACCACCCGGGAAGACCGGCTGGCCCAAGTGGTAGACGTGGACAACAACGGGGACCCGAACGATGCAGGCGCAATGTGGACGGTCGGCGAGATTTTTACCGATGCAGAGAACAACCTCCAGGTCTCCATCGACGCGGCCTACGCCACCGGTTACCGCGTGACCATCAACACCGACCCGGCCACGTTTACCACCTGTATCGGCTTTCTGGCTGCTTCCTCCCATGTCTTCGGGCCGGGGCGGGATGGGGCCAGCGTCCAGGTAACGGCAGCGAGCGATTGTGCCTGGTCCGCCACGAGTCACGCTGAATGGCTGCGCATCACGTCCGGGGGCACGGGGAGTGGTTCCGGACGTGTCCGTTACACGGTAGCGGCTAACCCCAACTCCGCTGTACGAACCGGCACACTGACGATTGACGGCTGGACGTTCACGGTGACGCAGGCCGGAGCGAGCGACACCGTATTTGAAGACGACATGGAGAGAGGAACAGGCGATTGGACTGAGGCCTCTTGTGAACCCCTCCCCTGTTCTCGCGATTCTCCCTGGGCACTGACCAGTACCTCCTCCCGGAGCGGGACACGTGCCTGGACGGATAGTCCCGGTGGCAATTACCAGAATAACCAGAATGTTACCCTTTGGTCTTCGATTATTGATCTGACCAAGGCCCCTTCCTCCACCCTGACCTTCTGGCATCGGTATGCCTTTGCCGGTGGGGATGCGGGCAGTGTGTGGGTATGCCCGGAGAACGGAGATTGTATACACTTGAAATCCTTCACCGGTTCACAGGCAGGATGGCAGCAGGCGGTGATTGACCTGAGTCCTTTCGTTGGGGCACGTATATACCTCGCCTTCAGTCTCTGGTCCGACGCCAGTGAGACCGCCGACGGGTAGTATATCGACGACGTAGTCGTGTTCTCAACGGATTTCGTCTCCCCCGTGACCCTGGAGAACCCCCGGGCCGGCTCCTTCCAGAGCGGGGTCGGCGTCATCTCGGGCTGGGCGTGTCATGCCCACGAGATTGTCATTGAGTTGGACGGGATGCCATTCAAAGCGAGCTACGGGACGGAGCGGGAGCCAGCGGTGGAGCGTATCTGTGGACATAGCAACGCAGGCTTCAGTCTGCTGTGGAACTGGAACAACCTCGGGGCCGGGCCGCATACGGTGCGCGCCCTGCTTGACGGGGTGGAGTTCGCCAATACGACCGTGCGGGTGACGACCTTTGGGGAAGACCCCTTCCCGCGGGGCTGGAGTGGCACGTTTGCCCTGCCCGGCTTTCCTGTCTCGGGCGAGACCACCGTTGTCCAATGGGAGGAATCCCTCCAGAACTTTGTCATCACCGACGGACAGCCGAATACCGGCGGGGGATACAACCGCGTGTCTGGGATCGATGCCATTTTGGAAAACCCGTCGTTGGGGTCGGCGCAGAGCGGGCTGGGCGTGATTTCCGGCTGGGCGTGTGAGGCAGAGGAGATTGTCATCGAGTTGAACGGGAGGCCGCTGCGCGCCGCCTATGGGACGGAGCGGGAGGCGGCGGTAGAGCGTCGCTGTGGGCATAGCGATGCGGGTTTCAGCCTGTTGTGGAACTGGAACAACCTGGGGCCGGGGACGCATACGGTGCGGGCGCTGATTGATGGGCAGGAGTTTGCCAATACCACGGTGCGGGTGACGACCTTTGGGGTGCCGTTCCGGCAGGGATTGAGTGGGACGTTTCCCATTCCGGATTTCCCCCGGGCTGGGGAGAACAAGCGGCTGCGGTGGGAACAGTCACTCCAGAATTTTGTGATTATTCCCTGACTGCGTGCGCCAACTGCGGCAACTGATGGCGCGCGGTAACAGGCCCCCAGGCCGGTTTCCTTACCGGCTTGGACTATGGTCTATGAGGCTATCAAGGATAGATCCGAGCAGGCGGATAGTCTCGCTGCTGTAAAGATCGCCGTCGTCCCAGGAATTGGCGACCGCCATATACGCGCGTCCGCGACTTGGGACTGCCCGGACAACCGCAAAGAACCCACAACACGGACCAGCCCCACCTTGAGTCAAGAGCCACAGTACTGTCCGATCCCCCTCCGGTCGGTGGGAGACAACCCAACCGGCCGCTCCTCCATAGTTTCCCGGTATGGGCATGAGCACCTCGTCCAACTGCTGTCGATTGAGAATCGCCGGACGCTTGTTGAGGAATTGCAGCGCGATGAACTTGGCGAGGTCTTCCAGTGACGTATGCACGTTGCCGGCTGGGGCCAAGGGAGTGCCGTAATCCAATTGGATTGGCCGCCACATGCCAGCACTATCGCGGTGATGCTGCCAGGGCTGATCCGCCTCACCCCGGGTGCCCGGCACCCCAAACCCCGCGCTCGACATCCCCAACGGTGTGAACAGGCGCTCTCCCATCAGGGTCTCCCAGCTCTGGCCCGTCAGCTTCTCCGCCATGGCCGCCGCGACCAGATAGCCGGCGTTGGAATAGCTGAATTCGCCGATGGGGCTGCCCGGCGGGTCGGCCAGATTCTCCCGAAGGATTCGGTAGCGCCGGGCAACCATGGGCAGTGTCGGATGAGACGCCCACCAGGCCGGCACGTCGTCAGGAACACCCCCTACGTGGCGAACCAACTGCCACAGGGTGACACCGCGGTAGTCTGGATGCATCTCGTCAACCAGCTCGGGAAAAACCTGGGCAATCGTCGTCTGCCAGCCGTTGACAAAGGTCCCATCTTCCACCAGGGTCGCCAGCATGGTGGACGTCATGGCCTTGGTGATGGAGCCTATTTGCATCAGATCGTTGACCGTCAGCTTCTCGGGTGACCCCTGCTTGCGCACCCCGGCGGACGCAATGGCCCTGACCCCTCCCTCGTCGATGATCGCTGCAATCAACCCTGGTGATTTGCCTTCCTCCACCGGCCCGGTCAGGTATGTGACAATCGACCGGTCTACGGAACGGGTACGCACGGAGACCATTTCAAGGTGCTGGGTGCCCGTGTTCCAGACAAAGCGGGCGGATTCTCCAGGGTCGGGGAACTGCGGAATCGTACACTCCCCTTCCAGGTCGGTCCGAAATGCCTCTCCAGTGGTGACGACCGTAAACGTGCTCCGGGCAAACTCCTCACCGTCATCGTACACGACCGCGGTATGTTCTCCATCGTCTAAATTCCCCCAATTCCAGACAGCAACAAAGCCGACGTCCGAGTCGGGACAGGCCCCGGTGTCGCGGACATCACCTCGCTCGCTGCCGTACAGCAAAGGAATGGGGTCCCCATCATTAAAGCGGATCGTGAGGTCTCCGTTGGCTTCACACTTCCAGCCAGAGATCACGCCAATGCCCGACAGGGTAGTACCATTGCCCGGAATATCCAGCGTTGCGGCATGGGCCAGGGACGGGGCCATGAGCGCGAAGACAAGACAGAGATGAAGCCGGAAGATAGGGCGTGAATACATAAGTCCGCTCTTTGGGGTCCTAAGGGCCGCTAGGCTGACTTCCTCACTGTCCTGGGCGGTGATTTATGAGGCTCGAAATTATAGGGTCAAGCATATCGCTGGTCTGGGCGAGGTCGGATTCTACGGAATTCGCTACGGCAATGTAAGCGCGCTCTCGATTTGGTACGACCCAAAGGCGCGAATACCAATATCCATTACTTCCGTCGTGGCCAATCCCTGTATCCCCATTCAAGGAGAACACACCCCAACCTGCCGCGTAATATCCTGACCTGGGAGTTATCAACGTATCCAGTGTCCCCCGGTCAAGAATCTTCGACTCCGAGTTGGGAAACCATAGTTGAATGAACTTGGCCCAATCCGCGATTGAGACGTGCACTGTCCCAGCCGGTCCGTTTACGACATGATCAATTTGGGAGGGCACCCAGGAAGCTCCTGGGGCCCGGCTATGCCCCCAGGGCTGATCCACCTCACCCGGCGTGCCGGGCGCTCCGAATCCCGCGCTATACATCCCCAGTGGAGTAAAAAGGCGCTCCTCCATCAAGGTCTCCCAACTCTTCCCCGTCAGTTTCTCCGCCATAGCGCCAGCGACCCAGTAGCCAAGATTGGAATACAGGAACTCACCGACGGGCCCTGTCGGCGGATTCGCAAGAGCTCCTTTGATGATCGTATAGCGTCTGGCCCCCGACCACCAGTTCTGAGCATCTCGCGCTAGACCGCCGGTGTGATTGACCAACTGCCACAGGGTGACGGTGTGGTAGTCTGGATGTATCTCATCACGTAACTCAGGAAAGACCTCTGCGATTGTCGTCTCCCAGCCGTCTATAAATGTCCCATCTTCCACCAGGGTCGCCAGCATGGTGGATGTCATCGCCTTGGTATTGGAACCGATATGCACCTGGTCGTTAATCGTAAACTTCTCGGGTGACCCCTGCTTGCGTACCCCGGCAGCCGCAATGGCCCTCACCCCCGCTTCATCGATGATAGCTGCAATTAACCCCGGCGACTTGCCTTCCGCCACCGGGCCGGTCAGGTATTTGACAATCGACTGGTCAATGGAGCGGGTACGGACAGACACCATTTCCAAGTGCTGGGTACCGGTGTTCCAGACAAAGCGGGCGGATTCTCCCGGGTCGGGGAACTGCTCAAGCGTACACTCTCCCGCCAGGTCTGTCCGAAACGCCTCTCCAGTGGTGACGACCGTAAACGTATTGCGGGCGAACTCCTCACCGTCATCGTACACGACCGCGGTGTATTCTCCGTCGTCGAGATTCCCCCAATTCCAGATGGCCACAAAACCAACGTCCGCGTCGGGACAGGCCCCGATGTCCCGGACATCGGGCCGCGCGCTGCCGTACAGCAGCGGAAAGGTGTCACTGCCGGCAACGCTGACGGGGGAGCCGTCAGCCAAGAAACGGACGGTCAGGTCTCCCGCTACTTCACACTTCCAGCCCGAGATGACGCCGACACCGGACAGGGTGGTGCCTTCACCAGGAACGCCGAGTGTGGCGGCGGAGGCCAGGGACGGAGCCAGGAGGACGAAGACAAGACAGAAACGCAGCAGCATAGCTTTCCTCCCCCGGTACTAGAGCAAAGAACGATGCGGTGCAGCGCGTCTCTCTCCCCCTTGAGGAGTGATGCACATGACATGACTCGGCGGCCCCCCGCTCCCCTGCGCCGTGCCTGTCTGCGCCAGGGGGCCAGGAGTGCGGGCTTCCAGCCCGCAAGCGGCCAGGATGGCCGCCCTCCCAGGAGGGCAGGTCCCTGTCCTTCCCGATGAGAGCGGACTGGCACGGCTGCAATTTATCGTGAAACGCTCTAGTTGACCGACTCCAAGTCCTTGGAATTGAGATAGGGACTTGATACTTGAGAATATAATTTTTTACTATTCCCCCCACCCCAAGGTACGGTAAGAGCCTGATTTATCACTGCTTCTTTGACAGCGAGGATAGGATATCCGGTCAAAACTGAACCGAAAATCCCTCGTGTTCGTCATTCTCTTTGTCAATCACGAAAGTGCGGCGTCCTGACGGGGACATAGGAGGGCGGCCGAACCGGTCGCCCCCTGCTGGTGCTGACAGCGCCTTCACCCGACCTCCGGCCCCCTTTCCCAGGGTGTGGGGTGCGGGAAAAAGAGCCTGCCAACCGTCAGGCAAGTTCGTTTGCCTCACCCGTCTGTGGGCGGCGTGACGCTGTAGGGGCAATTCATGAATTGCCCCTACGGATCAGCCCGCACAGGGGCCACCACCTCATGTGCCGCCTATGGTGTCTATTGCTCCCCCTCCGGGCCGGGTGAGGGCCAAACCGCCAAACAGGTTCGTTTGCAGCACACGTCTCCTTAAGGAGGAGTGCGGGCTTCCAGCCCGCTGGCGGCCAGGATGGCCGCCCTCCCAGGAAGGGAGCCTCACCCATCCCCTCCCAGGCCGTTTGGGGCCGGCCGGTGTCCCTCCCGACGAGCGCGGACCGGCATGACGACAACGTATCGTGAAACGCTCCAGTGACCACGCGGACGAAGTTCTGACCCTGACAGGGTTTGACCCTACCCCCAGGAATCTTCTATTCTAGGCGGCAGTCTTGCTCGCACCGGGGCTGTGAACTTCCGGAACTCGGCATGTCAGATCTCCCCAATCTTTTGAGCTTCCTGCGCATCGCGCTCGTGCCCTTTCTGGTCTATTGCCTGACGGATACGGACCCGGTCTCAAGCCTGATGGCCGCGGGTATTTTCTTCGTTGCCTGTCTGACCGATTATTTTGACGGCTATCTTGCCCGCAAGCATGGGCAGACAACCATTCTCGGGACCTTCCTCGACCCATTGGCCGATAAGCTGCTGGTCATGGCCGTCCTGGTGATGCTGGTGGCCAGCGACCGTGTCCCGCACGTCCCGGCCTGGATGGTGGTGGTGATCCTTGGACGGGAAATCGCCGTGACCGGGCTGCGGAGTGTCGCCGCCGGACAGGGGCTCGTCGTCTCCGCCGACCAGCTTGGCAAATATAAGACCCTCTTCCAGATGTTCGCCCTGCACGGTCTGATTATTCACTATCAATACGGCTTTATCGATTTTCATCTGCTGGGGATGTATTTTTTGTGGATCGCCCTGGTCGTCGGCGTGTGGTCCGGCCTTGACTATCACGTCGCGGTGGCGCGTCTGCTGCTGGGCAAACATCGAGCCGCAGCCCCGACGCCACGCGCCTCCATATCCGCTTCGACCCCGTCTGCCCAGCAACCGGAGAGGTCGGCATGACGGTCCTGGTGACGGGCGTCGGCGGGTTTATCGGCTTTCATGTCGGCAGGTATTTACTCGAACGCGGCGACACCGTCGTCGGACTCGACAACCTGAGCCCCTATTATGACGTGCGTCTGAAAGAAGCCCGTCTCGCCCGGCTCACTGCTTATGAGCGGTTTGCATTCGCGCGGCTCGACCTGGCGGACCGACAGGGCATGGAAGACCTGTTCGCCCGTCACACGCCGGAGCGGGTGATCCATCTCGCGGCCCAGGCCGGGGTGCGGCACTCCCTGACCAATCCGCACGCCTATATCGACAGCAATCTCGTGGGGTTCATGCATCTCCTCGAAGGCTGTCGGCAGACCGGGGTGCGGCATCTGACCTATGCTTCGAGCAGTTCGGTGTACGGCGCCAATACGAAGCTGCCCTTTTCGGTCCGTGACAATGTTGACCACCCGGTCTCCCTGTACGCGGTCTCAAAAAAGGCCAACGAACTGCTGGCCCATACCTACAGCCATGCCTATCATCTGCCGACGACGGGCCTGCGCTTTTTCACCGTCTATGGTCCGTGGGGCCGGCCGGATATGGCCCTGTTCATCTTTACCAAAGCCATCCTGTCCGGCGAGCCGATTGCCGTGTTCAATTACGGCCGGATGCAGCGCGCCTTTACCTATATCGACGATGTTGTCGAGGGAGTGGTGCGCGCCCATGACCGCATCGCCCAACCCAACCCCCACTGGTCGGGCAGGAATCCGGACCCCGGCACGAGTACCGCTCCCTACCGCGTGTATAATATCGGCCATCCTCAGCCGGTGGAGTTACTCCATTTTATCGAAGTGCTGGAACACACCCTGGGGAAGAAAGCGGAAAAACGCCTGCTGCCGTTGCAGGCCGGCGACATCCCGGCCACCTGGGCCGATGTGGAAGACCTCATGCACGATGTGGGCTTCCGCCCCACCACCACCGTTGAGGAAGGCATTCCGCGCTTCGTGCAGTGGTACCGCGAGTATTACCGGGTCTAGCGCACATTGCGGTGCGGTGGAGTAGGGGCGACCGGCCGGTCGCCCCTACCAGGCGGGGAGCCACCCGCACACCTTCTGACCCCACAGACATCCTTTACGCGTGTTCGTGTGGAGCAAGCGTGGTCAGCGCCAGCGCGTGGATCGTCCGCTGCATGTCGTCCGCCAACGCGGCGTAGACCAGGCGGTGGCGCTGGACGGCATTCTTGCCGGTAAACAGCGGGGACACCACCGTGACCCGGTAATGCCCGCCGCCGGAGGCCGCTCCGGCGTGGCCGGCGTGCAGGGCACTCTCGTCGATGACCTGCACCTCGGTTGCGGACAGGGCCTGCCGGAGCGTGGACTCGATGTGTTCCGGAGTGGTCATTGGTCAAGACACGGTTACTCTTTTTCGTGCGCGGAGGGAAAAACCGGAGCGCGGCGTTCCATCACGGAGCTGAGCCCCTCGCCCACGTCTTTGCCAAAGAAGCCCAGCATCTCCAGGGCGAGTGAATAATCGAACGAGGTATGCGCGGCGGCCCGCAGCCACTGGTTGAGCGACTGCTTGGTCCAACGAATGGCCTGCTGGGCGCCCGTCGCCAGTTTGTTCGCGACCTCCATCGCCTTGGGCATGAGCTCGTCCGGTGGGACGACCATGCTGACCAGACCGATGCGCTCGGCCTCTTTGGCATCCAGCATATCGCACGTCAACAAGTAGTATTTGGCCTTGGCCATGCCGACCAGCAGGGGCCAGATGACCGCGGCGTGGTCCCCGGCGGCCACTCCCAGCCGGGTATGTCCGTCGGTAAAACGCGCCTTCTCCGAGGCAATGCTGATATCGGCCAGCAGCGCGACCGCCAGCCCCGCCCCGACCGCCACGCCGTTAATCGCCGAGATAATGGGCTTGTCGCAGTTGATCATATTGTGAACGATGTCCCGCGCTTCCTTCATGGTCTCGGAGACCACATCAAGATTGCCCATGGATTTCTCAACCACATCAAAATCGCCCCCGGCCGAGAAGGCCCGACCGGCCCCCGTAATCACCGCCACGCGCACGGCGGGGTCGTCCGCGATGTCGAGCCAGACCTTGCTCAGCTCGTAGTGCAGGCGGAAGTTTGTCGAGTTGAGGGACTCGGGCCGGTTAATCGTCAAGAGGGCAATTCCGTCGTTTTTCTCGATGATGAGATGTTCGTAGTTTTCCCGGTACGCCATGCTGCTTCCTCCTTTGCGTTATGCCGATATGGGTTCCAGCTTTTCAAAGCCGGGCGGATTTGTACAGCCGGGGCAGGGCCAGGTGCTGGCCGCATTTGGCTGCGAATGGCTGCATTTTCTTGGGAGTGGCGGAAGTTGGGATGAAACGCCGCCACTCTGGGGTGCCGCCTCAGGTCACCCGTAGATTGATAACAGCTCTAAGTATTGCTTGCGTGTGAGTCTGGCCGTCGTGAGATTGCTTTGGATGATGCTGACCCCAACCTCTCGATACCTGGGTATAACAACCGGGCGGAGCGTCCCCGCCCTGACCATGACGATATGGGAACTATTGTGTCGGTCTACAGTGAACCCAACCGCCTCAAAAATACGGACAAGCGTCTCCCACCTCACCGGCCGTAGTCTGGTACTGGACATACTACTGATCTGGTGAGGAGGGCAGTTGCAGATCAATATGAGAAGGCACAGGTGCTTCGGACTCGTGCGAGTTGTAAGGCGTCGCTGTTTCTGCGCCCCTGAACCCCAATTCCTTGGCCACCGCGAGGCTGGGTACAGAGCGCTCCTGCCATACGCCACAGTCTTCTAGCACTTCGCGGAGCACCCCACGTTCTGTGCAGGAATCAACAAACAAATCGAGCGCCTCTCTGAGGTGCTCGAAGGCTTCCTCTTGGGTATCGCCTTGGCTGTAGACATCCAAAGTCGGGCAGTGGGCAATGAATCCTACCTCATCCTCATGGATGACACACCGAACCTTCAGCGTGCAGGGTGGGCTAAATGACATGCTGCTCTCCTACCATTTCCCCTCTTTCATACGCTGCGCTAAGGTGCCCCTATCCTAAACCCAGTGGCGAACTTGTCAAGGATTATGGGGCCTGCTATCAAACCCAAGACTCGTTGGATCGTCCTCTGAAGCGACCAGCGCGGAGGTATCCCAAAAATTCAACGGCTTCCCTCGTGGCGTTCTTCCGCACGCTCCTCAAGCACGGCTTCCAGCAGCCTGCCTCCCTGGCCTACGGGCTGTCTCAGGGCCTCTCGGGAGCTGCCAGTACTGCGGCGCGTTACAATACCCGCCTGCACTAACCGTGTGAGCTTGGCATCTCTATCCACCGCATCCATCTCCTGTACGCTCCCGGCGTCATGACCGACTGGAACAATGCGGGCAACGGGTGTTCGGCGTTCCATCACCAAGACGGATTCTCCCGATTTGACGCGACGCAGATAGGCGCTTAAGCCATTTTTGACCTCTGAGATCGTGGCGCGAATCATTCATACCCCTCCTATTAAGGTGGCTATGTTAGAGCAAATCACGCTGCGGTGGAACGCGTCTCTCTTCTCCTTAGGAGTAGGGGCGACCGGCCGGTCGCCCCTACCAGCCCGCAAGCGGCCAAGATGGCCGCTCTCCCAGGAGGGGAGCCTAATGCGCCTCGGCCCAATTGCCGCCCACGCCGACATCGACGCGGAGCGGAACGTTGAGCGCCATCACCCCCTCCATGCTCTCGCGGACCAGGGCCTGTATCTGCGCAAGCTCGGAGTCCGGCACCTCGAATAACAACTCGTCGTGCACCTGGAGGAGCATGCGCGCCCGGAGCCCCTGCCGGTCGAGCCGGCGGGCAATGCTGACCATGGCGACTTTGATCAGATCGGCCGCCGTACCCTGGATGGGGGTGTTGATGGCGATCCGCTCCGCGGCGCTGGCCAGTTGGGGGCTTTTGCTCCCCAGGTCCGGGACATAGCGCCGGCGACCGAACAGCGTCGAGACATAGCCGCGTTCCTGGGCGCCGGCCAGCGTGCCGTCCATATAGGTCTTAATGCTGCCGTAGCGGCTGAAATACTGGTCGATATAGGCCTGGGCGGTCTTGAACGGAATGCGTAAAGTCCGCGCCAGCCGCCGCGCGCCCATGCCATAGATCAGGCCGAAATTAATGGTTTTGGCCTCTCGCCGCTGGTCACTCGAAACCCTATCTATGGAGGTCTCGAAAATCTCCGCCGCGGTACGGGCATGCACGTCCTGGCCTTTGTGAAAAGATTCGACCAGGACGGGGTCCCGGCTCAGGTGGGCGAGGAGGCGCAGCTCGATCTGGGAGTAGTCGGCGGAGAGGAGGCGCCAGCCGGGTTCCGGCACAAAGGCCGTTCGGATGCGGCGGCCCTCTTCACTCCGGATGGGGATGTTCTGCAGGTTCGGATTGCTGGAAGACAGCCGGCCCGTGGCCGTCACGGTCTGATTGAACGAGGTGTGCACGCGGCCGGTGTCCGCCCGGATGAGCTTGGGCAAGGCGTCAACATAGGTGCTCTGGAGTTTGGCAAAGCTCCGGTAGGCCAGGATTTTCTCCGGCAGCGGATAGTCTTCGGCCAGGCGTTCGAGCACGGAGGAATCGGTCGACGATCCCGTCTTGGTCTTTTTGCCGCGCGGCAGGCCAAGCTTCTCGAACAGAATGGACTGGAGCTGCTTGGGGGAGGCGATGTTGAACGGCTCTCCGGCCATGGCGTGGATTTCCGCTTCGAGCCGGTCTCGCTGTTGCCCGAATTCCCCGGACAGGCGCGCCAGCACGGCGGTGTCCACCCGCATCCCGGTCCGTTCCATGTGGGCCAGCACCTGGACGAGCGGGGTTTCGATATCGGCGAACAGGCGGTCCATGCCTTCTTCGGTGACCTGGGGAAACAAACGGTGGGCCAGCCGGAGGGTGATATCCGCGTCTTCCCCGGCGTAGCGTGTGGCGTCTTCGACCGATACGTCGGCGAAATTCTTTTTGGCGCCATCGGTCACATCCGCATACGAGACCATGGTGTAGCGCAGATGTTCTTGAGCCAGGGCATTCAGATTATGACGCTGGGTGGGGTTGAGGAGATACGAGGCCAGCATGGTGTCGGCCAGACGGTTGTGCGCGTGCAGGCCATAGTTGGCCAGGACCATGAGATCGTATTTCAGGTTCTGGCCGATCAGGGTCAGCGAGGGATCGGCCAGAAGCGTCCGCAGCGCGGCGAGGGTCTGGTCGAGTGGCAACTGCGGGCCGGTCTCGTCCGCGCGGTGTCCGACCGGAATATACCAGGCCTGCCGCTCTTGCGTCGCCAGCGAAACACCCACCAGTTCCGCATCGAGCGGGTTGAGCGCCGTCGTTTCCGTATCGAGGCAATAGGTTTTGGCCGCCTGAATACGGGCGACGAGCGCGTCGAGCTGTTGGGCGGTGCGCACGGACTCGTAGACACCGGGGGGTTCCGTCGGCGCGGCGCGTTCATCCGCCAGAGAAAACTCCCAGTCGGTGTCCAGATCGGCCAGGAAGCGACGGAATTCAAACTCGGTAAACAGCTCGTGTAAACGCTCGTTGTCCGGCGCGGTCAGCGCCAGGTCTTCAAGCGCCGGGGTCAGGGGCACGTCCTGTCTGAGGGTCGCCAGCGTTTTTGACAGGCGGGCCAGTTCGGCGTGCTCCCGGATACGCTGGCCAAGCTTGCCTTTGATCTCGGCGGCGTGCTGCAGCACGTTCTCCACATGCTGCCACTGCGTGATCAGCTTGATCGCGGTCTTCTCGCCAACACCGGGGATGCCGGGAATATTGTCGGTGGCATCGCCCATCAGGGCCTGGACCTCGACCACGCGTCCCGGCTCGACGCCGAATTTCGCCTGCACTTCGACCGGGCCGATGCGCCGGTCCCGCATGGTATCGAGCATGCTGACACGCTCCGAGACGAGCTGCATCAGGTCCTTGTCCCCGGAGACAATGACCACCTCGGCTCCCGCTCGCTCCCAGCGCGTCGCCAGGGTGGCGATAATGTCGTCAGCCTCGTAGCCGGCCAGTTCGAGAATGGGGATATTATAGGCCTGGACGACTTCTTTGATGCGGGGGATCTGCACCCGCAGCTCATCCGGCATGGTGGCCCGGTTGGCCTTATACTGCGGATAAATATCGTGGCGAAAGGTCTTTCCCGGGGAGTCAAAGACCATCCCGAGATGGCTGGGGGCATGCTCCGCGTGGATACGCTGGAGCATATTCACAAAACCAAAGATGGCGTTGGTTGGAAATCCCTGAGCGGTGGTCAGATCCCGTACCGCGAAAAAGGCACGGTAGATGTACGACTGTCCATCGATAAGGAAAACGGGAGTGGATACTGGTGTCACAACGCAACTGTGGCAGGAGAAAGGGAAAGCGGGTGACCGGGGTCGAACCGGCGACCTTGTGCTTGGCAAGCACACGCTCTAGCCAGCTGAGCTACACCCGCGTTGAGCGTACTAGTCAGGGGCTGAATCTACCACACCTCAGCCGAGAGTCAACTGCAAGCCGGAAGACACGGGTCCGGAATCCGGTCTCTAGTGCGGGGCACGTTTCCTCTTTTCGGCCGGGTCCCGGTCCGTGCGGGCGGCCGTCCCGGTATGACCGAACCCGCCGTGGCGCTGCGTGGCGCCGAGCCTGTCGACTTCGGTCCAACGCGCCCGGGCCACCGGGGCGATAATGAGCTGGGCAATACGGTCGCCCCGTTTGACCTCAACCGGTTTGTCGCCAAGATTCACGAGCAGGATCTTGACCTCTTCGCGATAATCGGCGTCGATCGTGCCCGGCGCGTTCAGGATCGTCAGTCCCCGGCGCAGGGCGAGTCCGCTCCGGGGGCGCACCTGGGCTTCGTAATCCTGCGGCAGGGCGAGAGCGAATCCGGTTGGAATCACGGAGCGTTGGAGCGGGGCGAGGACAACAGGGTCCGTCAGCGCGGCGGCAATATCCATCCCGGCGGAGCCGGGGGTCATATAGCGGGGGAGCGGGAGCGGCGGCTCGCCCAGTTCAGCCTGGCGGACACGCGTAATGGGAACGACAATCTCTGCGCTCACCCGCTGGTGCTCCCGCGGCGATACGCGCTCCCGCTAGCGCGCCGCGCCCTGCTCTGCCAGGGCTTCACGCCGACTGAGACGAATTTTTCCCTGCTTGTCGATCTCGAGGACCTTGACGGTAATCTCGTCTCCCTCATCAACGATATCGGTTACCTGCCGCACGCGCTCGGGCGCGAGTTGGGAGATGTGGACCAGCCCTTCCTTCCCGGGCAGGATCTCGACAAAAGCCCCGAAATCGACCACCTTCTTGACCGTTCCGGTGTAGAGCTTGCCGATCTCCGCATCCGCGGTGACCGCGTCGATTTTGCTGATCGCCCGCTCCATGGAGTCCCCGTCGGAGGAGGCGATGGACACGGTGCCGTCATCTTCGACATCAATTTTGACGCCGGTCTCTTCGACAATGGAGCGGATCATTTTGCCGCCGGGGCCGATGAGATCGCGAATTTTATCCGGCTTGATTTTCAGGGTCAGGATCCGCGGGGCGTGTTCGGCGACCTGTTCGCGCGGCGTTTCGAGCGACTCGGCCATCTTGCCGAGGATGTGCAGCCGCCCGTCACGGGCCTGGTAGAGGGCCTGGTGCATGATCTCGCGCGTGACACCGGCAATTTTGATATCCATCTGGAGCGCGGTAATCCCGTCGGCCGTGCCCGCAACCTTGAAGTCCATATCGCCCAGATGATCCTCATCGCCGAGAATATCGCTCAGAATCCGGACTTCTTCGCCTTCCTTGATGAGTCCCATCGCAATGCCGGCAACCGGAGCGACAATGGGGACACCGGCGTCCATCAGGGAAAGCGCCCCGCTGCACACCGTGGCCATGGAGGACGAGCCGTTTGATTCCAGAATTTCCGAGACGGTCCGGATCGTATAGGGGAAGGCATCTCCGGCTGGCAGAACGGCGGCCAAGGCCCGCTCGGCCAGGGCACCGTGTCCAATCTCCCGCCGTCCGGGATTCCGCAACGGACGGGCTTCGCCCACGCTGAAAGGCGGGAAATTGTAGTGCAGCATGAACTTCTTGTACTGCTCGCCAATCAGGGCATCGACCCGTTGCTCGTCGGCGGCGGTTCCCAGGGTTGACACCGCCAGGGCCTGCGTTTCCCCGCGGGTAAAAATCGCCGACCCGTGCGTGCGGGGCAAAACGCCGACCTCGCACGCAATGGGGCGAACATCCGTCAAGCCGCGCCCGTCCACCCGCCGGCTCTCGTCAACAATCGCCTTGCGCATGATCTCGCCGGTCAATTGCTCCAGGGCCTCGGCAACCTCCTCGTCCCGGTCGGCGAACTCTTCCGCGAGCGCCGCGGACGCTTCTTTCCTGGCCGCCTTGATGGCCGCCCCGCGTTCGAGTTTGGCCGCAATCGTCAACGCCTCACCGAGCTGTGGTGCGGCGGTCGCCCGCACCCGGTCGGCCAGTTCGGTATCAATCGTGGGTTCGGCGAACACGCGCTTGGGCTTTCCGGCGACCCGGACGAGTTCGTCCTGTGCATCAAGGACCGGGGCAACGGCCTCCTGAGCGAGGAAGAGCGCCTCAAGCATGTCTTCTTCGGACACCATGCGCGCGCCCCCCTCGACCATGACGATGGCGTCCCGGCCGGCGGCCACAAACAGATTGATATCGCTGTCCTGGAATTGGCTTTGGAGCGGATTGACCACCAGTTCCCCGTGTAAGCGTCCAATCCGGACGCCGGCAATGGGCCCCCGGAACGGAATATCGGAGACGTGCAGGGCCGCGGAAGCGCCGATCAGGGACAAGGTGTCGGCGTCGTTTTCTCGATCGACCGACAGGACCGACGCAACAAGCTGGGTCTCACAGGCAAAGCCCTTGGGGAAGAGCGGGCGGATGGCCCGGTCGACAATCCGCGAGGTGAGGACTTCCCGCTCTGCCGGACGCCCTTCCCGCTTGAAAAATCCGCCGGGAATTTTTCCCGCGGCATAGGTGCGTTCCTGGTAGTCAACGGTCAGGGGGAAAAAATCGATCCCCTCACGCGGGGCGTCCGACGCCACCGCGGTCACCAGGACAACGGTTTCCCCGTACTGGACGAGGGCCGCGCCGCTCGTCTGTTTCGCAAGACGCCCGGTTTCAATAGACAACGGGCGGCCGTAGTATTCCATTTCGATCTTTTTATACATGTCTTCCTTCAATGTTCTCTGCGCCGGGGTTCTCACGGCGCAGCGATCACTCTTTCCGCAACACGCTCTTCACAAAAACGGCCGGCAGCAATGAGGACGTTGGGCTAGCGTCGTAAGCCGAGGCGCTGGAGTATCGTGCGATAACGCTGGATATCCTTACTCCGCAGGTAGTCGAGCAAACGGCGGCGACGACCGACCATTTTGAGCAGGCCGCGCCGGGAGAGGTGATCTTTTTTATGGGTTTTGAAATGCTCGGTGAGGTGGACGATGCGCTTGGTCAGAATGGCAATTTGGACTTCGGGTGATCCCGTATCCGTGTCGTGCACCCGAAACTGACTGATGGTTTCGCTTTTCTGTTCAGCCTCCTGCATAAGTCTTCCTTCTTTCTGCCTTCTTTCTGTCTTACTCCTTGATTGTTCTTCTTGTTTTTAACACGGTGTTTTCCTAGTGTAAAGTTAGAACACCCGGGCAAGCTTCCAGGTCCCCTGCTCGGCGGTGACGATGGCAATCAATTCACGCTCCGCACTCAAAATCCGAGCCGCCTCTCCTGCGCCCCGGGCCGCGGGCAGCGTCCGTAAAACAGCCTGCTGTCCGTGCCGGATGAGCGCCGCCTCCGGAGCCGATACCACAAAGGTCCGGTAGGACTGGGTCGCCTGGGCTAACGGGAGCAGGGGCAGCGGCTGTCCCGGCTGGGGACTCCGGACCTGAGAGAGCGGGACGGCCTGGTCGATGCTGAACGCGCCAAAAGCCGTTCGACGGAGACGCGTCAGATGGGCGAGACTGTTCAGCGCCCTGCCGATATCGGCGGCCAGAACCCGGATATAGGTGCCCTTTGAGCACGAGACGGAAAAATGAATGGCGGGCGGCTCTCCGAGCGTCAGAGCCAGGTGGGATATATGTACCCGACGGGGCTCACGCGCCACCTCAATGCCCTGGCGGGCCAGTTTGTACAGCGGGATACCTTTTCGTTTCAGCGCGGAATACATGGGCGGAGTCTGCCAGGAGTCGCCCGTAAACCGCTGCTCGATGGCTCTCAACCGCATCGGCGGGCAGTCCGGAACAGGCGCCGTGTGGGTGACCGTCCCGGTGCAGTCGAGCGTATCGGTCTCGACGCCGAGTTGCAGCGTTCCGGTATAGGCCTTCTGCTCGGCCATGAGGAACGGCGAGAGTTTGGTTCCGGCCCCCAGGCAGAGGGGCAGCAGGCCGCTGGCAAAGGGGTCAAGCGTCCCGAGATGGCCAATTTTTTTGACCGGCAGCGCCTTTTTGAGAATACGGACAACCTCCGCAGAGGTCGGTCCTTGTGGCTTGTCGATGAGGAGGAGACCATCAAGTCCGGCCACTAGCGGTCTTCCTGTTTGATTTGCTGAAAAAGATTTTCCAGGTGGTTGACCTCATCCAGGGTCGTGTCATAGAGAAATTCAAGCGTTGGGGTGTAGCGGAGTTGCAAACGGGCGGCCACCTGGCGGCGGATATAGCCAGCCGCACTCCGGAGACCGGCCAGGGCGTCCGCGCGGGTGTCATCCTGGAGGGTCCGCACGAAGATGCGCGCCAGGCGCAGGTCGGGGCTCAGGGTCGCGGCGGTGACGGTCACCCCGCTGACTCTGGGGTCTTTCACTTCCCGTAAGATAATATCGGCAACCGCGTGGAGGAGCAGACCGCTCACCCGCTCAGGACGACGGACAGGCATATCAATCTTCTAGTAATGGAGAATCTCGACTTGGGTTTCCCCCAGCTCGGCGACGTGCAGCCGTTCAATAAAATGCGTCACCGCCTGTAAGGCACCCTCAACATAGGCGTGGTCGGAGCCGACCTGGCAGACCGCCAGCACAATGGTTTGCCACTGGTCTTGCTCGGCGCACTCCGCGACAGAAACGTTGAATTCGTTTCGGACGCGGCTCTTGATCTTCCGCACAACGCCGCGTTTCTCCTTTAAGGAATGACTCGCATGACAGTAGAGGATCAGTCGAAGCACGCCCACAACCATCGGCCTCCTCCTGAGAGGGCACGGGAACAGACAGGTGGCGGACCGCGCTGCCCGCTCGCACCACCCTGCCGCTTTCCCCTGTCCTATGACGCGTGTTGTTCCACTTCCCGGGAGCGTGGTTCGAGGCGCCGCGCAACTTCTTCGAGCTCATACACCTCCAGGACATCGCCGACTTTGACATCCTGAAAATTCTCGACGCTGGCTCCGCATTCCGTTCCGGCCGAGACCTCGCGGACGTCATCCTTGAAGCGACGCAGCGTCGAAAGACGCCCCGTGTGGACCACCACGTGATCACGGACCACGCGCACCTGGGCCCCGCGCGTGACTCCACCCTCGACCACCATGCAGCCGGCAACCAGGCCAATCTTTGAAACCGAAAAGACCTCCCGGACTTCCGCTCGACCGAGCGGATTTTCCTTATAGGTCGGAGCAAGCATGCCTTCCATGGCCGCCCGGACATCGGCAATGACATCATAAATGATGCCATACAGTCGCAGCTCAATGCCCTCCCGGTCCGCGAGCTGAGCGGCCTTGATCTCGGGACGGACATTAAAACCGATAATAACGCCCTGCGAGGCCGAGGCGAGCAACACGTCGGATTCGGAGATGCCGCCAACAGAGGCGTGGAGCACGGTCAGCTTCACCTCGTCGGTCGACAACCGGGTCAGCGCATCCCGCACCGCTTCGGCTGAGCCCTGGACATCGGCTTTGATAATCACCCGCAGCTCCTGCACTTCCCCGGCTTGGGCCTGTTGATAAAAGTCTTCGAGCGAGGTCCGACTGCTCTTTGTCAATTCCGTCTCACGCCGCTTCTCTGTCCGGTATTCTGCAATCTGGCGCACCTTGGCTTCATCACCCAGGGCGACAAACGTATCCCCGGCCTCAGGCACGCCGGTCAGGCCAAGAATCTCGACCGGCATGGACGGGAGGGCGATTTTCACCTTCTGGCCCCGACTGTCCATCATGGCCCGGACCCGGCCATGTTCCGTGCCGCACACAAAGGGGTCGCCGACTTTCAACTGGCCCTCTTGGATCAGCACGGTGGCGACCGCCCCGCGGCCCCGGTCGAGCTGGGCTTCCACAATGACCCCCCGCGCAAATTTGTCCGGATTGGCGCGCAGTTCCATGATGTCGGCCTGGAGAGTCAGCATTTCCAAAAGATGTGCAATCCCCTCTCCGGTGAGCGCGGACACCGGCGCAAAGATAATATCCCCGCCCAGATCCTCCGCGACCAGACCATGGGACATCAGCTCACGCTTGACCCGTTCGGGGTCCGCCCCCGGTTTGTCTATTTTATTCACCGCCACAATGATGGGCACCTCAGCCGCCTGGGCGTGATTAATGGCCTCAACGGTCTGGGGCATGACCCCATCGTCCGCGGCCACCACCAGCGTCACAATATCGGTTGCCTTGGCGCCACGCGCGCGCATGGAGGTGAAGGCCTCGTGGCCCGGGGTGTCAAGAAACGTCACGCTCCGGCCTTCGACCGGCACGTTATAGGCTCCGATATGTTGGGTAATGCCGCCCTGTTCGTGATCGGTGACATTCGTCTGGCGGATCTTGTCCAACAGCGATGTTTTCCCGTGGTCGACATGCCCCATGATGGTCACCACCGGTGGCCGGGGCTCAAGCGTGCCCTCATCCTCTGAGGCTTCGTGCTCGTCTTCCAGAACAGACTCCGCATCAAAGGCCACATTCTCGACCGTATATTCGAAGTCCGCCGCCACGAGCGAGGCCGTATCATGATCGAGGATCTGATTAATGGTCGCCATGACCCCGAGGCCCATCAGCTTTTTAATGACCTCTCCAACCTTGATCCCCAGACTGTGGGCGAGATCTCCAACGGTGATCACCTCGGAGATCCGGACAACACGCTTGCTGGCCTTGGGGACGGTAATTTCGGTCTGCCGCTGCTCCTTGCCCGGCAGGATCCTCTTCTTTTTGGCCCCGCGGGTGACGTGCGCCTCTCGCTCTTGGACATCGAGCGACTCGGCGCTGCGGACAACCTTCCGCTTCTTGCCGCGCTTTTTCCCGCTCGCCCCGGTACCTGCACCGCTCGTCCCCTCACGGATGCCGGCATCGGCGGGGAAAGCGGGAGAAGAAGGTGGGCGGGTGAGGCTGGGTGGGCGGGAAGGTTCGGCGAGTTTACCAAGATCGATCCGACCCAGCACCCGCGCCGGACGAGCGCCCTCTTTCCCGGCGTCCTCCGAGGCGGGAGCCGAGTCTGCACCGGTCTCTCCTGCAGGAGGGGCCTGGGCGACAACCGTGAGCTGCGGTTCCTCGACCGGGATATCGTCGCCGGGGACGGCCGCGGGCGGCTCTTCTTGTTCAACAGACTCCGGCTCTTCCTCGACGCTGGCGGCTCCGTCATCAACCGAGACCGGTATGGACAGCTCAGGAGCCTCACCTCGGGCCTCCTGTTGGTACGGCTCTTCCATCGACTCGGGAGGAAGCTCGAAGGCCGGTGTCTCGGGAGAGAGGGGTTCGGGCATAAACGGAGCGGGCTGCTGTCCGGGGGTATCAAACGCAACCGGCGCAAAGGTCGGCAGCGGCTCTTCAACGGTGGGCGCCGAAAACGCGACCGGAGCCGATTCAGACCCCACCGTCGGGTCGTCGACCAGGACCTCGACGCGCTTCCGGCGTCGAATCACGTCGGGACGAATACGGTTCTCGCGAATCTCTTCCCGAGCGGCCACCGCATGCTCTTTTTGCTGGTCAAGCTCGGTGACCACACGCTCGGCAACGATTTTTTCCTCTCCGAGGACGAGCGGAGGAGCCGCAAGCGACTGCAGCGCCTGTTGCACGGCCTCGGCTTCTTGCTCCAAGAGCGTGCTTTGGGCCTTTTTCCCGTGGATGCCCAGGACTTCAAGCTGAGTCAGCACTTGCCGCGTTTCGACTGCCCATTCCTTGGCTAATTCATGGATACGCTTGCGTGACATATGACCTCATCGCCGTCTCTTCACCCCGGCAGGCTGGGCTCTATCAGGGCAGCATAGCTCACCCGCGCCTCGCGGGAGCATACCGCCCGTAAGGAGCGACAACTCTTCGTCCGTGCGTTGACAAAAGCATGAACACATTCTCGACTGGCATGCAGATATCCGCCTCGACCATGGCGGTCGGCGGGAATGAGCCGGCCTTGAGACGTGACCGTCAACCGTAACAACCGGCCTTTCTTCTCCCGGTGGCCACATCCCAGACAGGTCCGAATCGGCTCGGTGTGCTTCATACGTCTTCAGCAGTTGCTCCTGTCGGCTCTGCCCGGTCTCCTCCGTCAACGGGAGCCGGGGCAGATTCTTCCTGCGTATTTTCCGCCGGCGTCTCAGAGGCCGCGGTGTCCTGTTCGCTGAGCGCGGCCTCCTGTTCCGCCGCTATTTTCTCCGCCTGCGTCTGGGCCGCTGTCAAAATCGCTGCAGCCCGGTCCGGTCCGATCCCTTCCACTTCAAGCAGCACCTCAATATCGGCACCGGCGATATCCTGAGCCGATTTGAAGCCCTGTTGGTATAAGAGCTCTGCCGTAATATCGGCGCTCGACTCCCCTATGCCCGGGATGGCCGTCAGCGCTTCAAGGGCCTGGACATGTTCCAACTCGACTTCCGACTCGGACCGGACGTCCAGCTTCCAGTCCGTCAGGCGGGAAGCCAGCCGGACATTTTGGCCCTTCTTCCCGATCGCCAGAGAGAGCTGATCGTCCGGGACAATCACTTCCATGGTGTTTTCATCTTCATCCAGAATAATCTTGGCAACCTTGGCCGGCAGAATGGCTCGACACACATATTCAGCCGGGTCAGGCGTCCAGGGGACAATATCGATCCGTTCTCCCCGGAGTTCCTGGACAACGGCTTGGACACGCGTCCCCTTCATCCCGACACAGGCGCCCACCGGGTCGACATCCGGGTCGGTTGAGTGCACGCCAATCTTTGCGCGGGTGCCCGGTTCTCGGGCGGCGCCCTTGATTTCCACAATGCCTTCGTACACCTCCGGGGCTTCTTGCTCGAACAGTTTGATCAAGAACCCCGGGTGCGTGCGGGAAAGGACGATCTGGGGACCTTTTTGCGCCAGATCAACATCAAGGATATAGGCGCGTATCCGATCCCCCTGACGGTATCGCTCCCAGGGAATCTGCTCCTTTTCAGGCAGAACCGCGTCCGTACGACCCAAATTGACAATGATGTTCCGCCGTTCAACACGCTGAACGATCCCGGAAAAGAGTTCCCCTTTCCGGTTCTTGAATTCATTATAGATCAGCTCGCGTTCTGCCTCGCGGACCTTCTGAATGACACTCTGCTTGGCCACCTGGGCGGCAATACGCCCAAAAGACGCTGCGGGCAGCTTGCTGAGCAGTTCGTCGCCAATCTGAGCCTCGGGGTCCAGCGTCTCCTGCGCTTCCGCTATCTCTATTTCGGTTTCCGCATCGCTCACGGTCCCGACCACCGTTTTGATTTCAAAGAGTTCAACCTCACCGATGTCCTCATTAAACTTCGCCTCGATCTGCTTCTGGCCAAAGGTTCGGCGGGCCGCAGACAGCATGGCGCTCTCGAGCGCCTCAACGATAACGCTCCGGTCCATCCCTTTTTCTTTACTGACTTGTTCGATCACCCGATTCAAGTCTGGCTGCATAGCGGTCACCTCGTCTGGCGGCGTCTGCCTTTCCGTTTCTTCCTCTCGGGACTCTTGCCGGGCAGGGGGAGAGGAAGATCGACATGGGCCCGCGCCACATTCGCCCAACTCACCCGAACGGTTCCTCTTTCCTGGTCAACGACGCTGATAGCATTCTCTTCTACTGCACATATCGGGCCAATGAAAGCCCGCTTGCCGTCCTGGGCAGTTTTCGTCTGTAAGCGGATCGGCTGTCCCATATAGCGTTGACACTGGCTGAGACGAAAAAGCGGACGCTGAAGACCGGGGGAGGACACTTCCAGTGTATAGCGCCATGGAATCGGGTCATGCACATCCAGCACGTCGCTCAGTTGTCTATGCACTCGGGTGCAGTCGTCAAGCGTCACCCCGTCTCTGTGTTCCAACAAAACCCGCAGTACCCAGCGGCCGTTCTCGGTCAACAGGACCACGCCCCACAGCTCGAAGCCTTCATCCTCGGCCAGGGGAGCGGCCAGGGTCTCGACCTGCCGGGTAATCTCTTGAACTGAGGGTTGCATACGGAAAAAAAAAGTGGGCTCCCGCCCACTTTTCCCCTGCTTCCCACCCTAGGCTAAACGATCCTCGCCTCTCACGCAAGAGGCGCAGCCGGTCTCATTTCCCCTTTCCGCCGTTTTCAAGATCGTGCAGGGTGGCCAGCTCGATAATCGTATAGGACTGCCGGCCCTGAGGAGTGACGATCTCCACTTCGTCGTCGAGTTCCTTGTGTAACAGGGCCTGGCCAATCGGGGAGTGCAGCGAAATTTGTCCCTCGGCAGGGTCAACTTCTTCAGGAAAAACGATCTGGTACTCAACGACCTCGCCCGACTCGACCTCTTCGAGCGTGACCCGGCTGCCATAGGCAATCGAACCTTTGGGAATGCTCGACAGGTCATACAGCGAAAGTTGCTGCATCCGGTCGGTCAGTTGGGCGATCCGGGCGCGGACATAGTCCTGACGCGCGCGCGCCGCATCATACTCGGCATTTTCACTCAGGTCGCCATGGGCGGCCGCCTCCTGGAGGTCTTTCGGAATGCGGACATTGAGTTCGTGGTATAATTCGTCCAGCTCTTTTTTCAGCTTTTTGACAATTGGCAGGTCCATAACTCTCCCATACGGTCGTCTTCTGTGTGGCCGGGACGTTCCGCACAAGCGCAACAGGGGTTGGTGACACTCAGGCACCAACCCCTCCACAGAAAATCGTAGACTTCGGCGATTAGGTGGTCAGGATATGGATCGTACAGGCCGACCCGAGGCCGATGACATGGGCGAGGCCGGCCTGGGCTCCTTCAACCTGGCGCGCTCCCCCCTGGCCTCGGAGCTGCGTCACAATCTCATAGATGTTCGCCACTCCGGTTGCCCCGAGCGGGTGCCCCTTGGAGAGCAGGCCCCCACTGACGTTGACCGGAATATCGCCACCCAGTTCGGTTCGCCCTTCGTCGATCATCCGTCCGGCTTCCCCTTCGGCACACAGACCCAGGTTCTCGTAATGCAGCAGTTCTGCCGTGGCAAAACAGTCGTGGAGTTCGACCACACTCAGGTCCTGCGGCCCGATACCGGCCTTTTCATAGGCTTCTTTTGCCGCATTCTGCGTCAGGGTGTTGACATCGGGCATGGTCAGATCCCGGTCGGTATAGGGGTCCGAGGTCAGGACGGAAGTCGCGACTTTGATCGGTTGAGTGGTAAACTGCTTGATCTTGTCTTCCGACATCAGGATCGCCGCCGCCGCACCGTCTCCGGTCGGACAACACATATAGAGCGTATTGGGGTAGGCCACCATACGGGCGTTCATCACATCATCCAGCGACACCTCAACCTGGTACTGGGACAAGGGATTGTGCACGGAATGTTTATGGTTCTTCACCGAGATTTTGGCGAAATGCTCGGCCGTCGTGCCGTGCTTGCGCATATGTTCCACGCCGGCCTGACCAAAGACGGCCGGCATCAGGCCGCTGCCCAATACGCCTTCAACGCTCTCTCCGCCGCTCCGGGCTCCGCCACCGAGCAAACCCATCTTTCCCATCTGCTCAACACCAACGGCCATGGTGATATCGTACATCCCGGACGCGACCCCGACATAGGCCTCGCGAAAGGCGGTCGAACCGGTGGCGCACGCGTTCGAGACATTGAGGGCGGGGATGCCGGTCTGGCCAATCTGCTGCAGAATCTTCTGCGCGTTCATGGCATTCGCCTGGAACAAATTCCCACACACCAACATCTCAACGTCTTTGATAGACGCCCCGGCATCTTTGAGGGCGCGGACTCCCGCTTCCGCTCCCATTTGGGAGACATCCTTGTCAGGATAGCGTCCAAACTTGATCATGCCGACACCGACCACATATACGTCTCTCATAATTGACACCCCTTTGCCGTTATCAGCTTTCTTTAATCTTTGCGCGGCCTGAAAAAGAAAGCAATAATGTCGATTGTCTCTTCTTCTCCGTGCGCGTTTTTTTCCGTGCGCTCGCGCACCTTCCGCGTCACCATGTCCACCGGCATACCGAATGCGATCTTTTGCGGGTCGGGCTCGATATCGACCAGATTGCACCGGACGCTCACCCCTTCCGGGAGGTCAACAATGGCGGAGACGTACGGGACCGGAATGCCGGGCGCGGACTGGTGCACGATGGAGTACACGTAGAGCGTGCCGTGGTCGCTGAGCCGCACCTCGGGCAAATCTCCGACAAAGGTGCACTTGCTGCAGCCGACCCGGTTCCCGCCGATATACGTGGCCTGACACTCGGGGCATCGATAGCCGACCAGATACGGTTTTTCGTCCGGGGCGGCGGGCAAGCGCAACATCGGTGCGATTGCCCGTTGGGTATTCGTCATTCCCGCGTCCTCTCTCCTGGTCCGCTCCTGTTCCCGCTTGTCAAGGTATCGCCGGAGCGCCACCTGCCGGTCGTCCGCTCGGGCTCATGGGCAGGACCGAAAAAATCTGTGCTACAGTGCAGCTACCAATATACGAGCACTCCTGGCAAAACAAGGCCTGAAGAGTTTTTTCAGCGACACAACGAGCCCGAGGAGGAGGAAAAATTACGGGCATGTGGAAGGGACGCGCGTGGCGACATCGGCTCGGGAGCGCGGCTCGGACGGCACTCACCGTGCTGTACCCGTGGCGCTGCCTCAACTGCTCCGCCGGTCTTCCGGCGGACCGGGCCTTCTGCCCAGGGTGTCAGGGCCGGATTCAGGTCATCCACTCTCCGCTCTGTCCCCGTTGCGGCCGCCCCTTTGCCTCCGGAGTCGGACCCGACCATGTCTGCCACCAGTGCCTGCAACAGCCGCCCGGTTTCCGTTACGCGCGGGCGGGGGCCGCGTATGGTACGTCAAGCACCTCGTCCCAGCCTCTCCGCCGGGGCATCTTCCGCTTCAAATACGCGCGCAATATGAGAGCCGGCAAGGCGCTCGCCGGACTTGCGGCGCATCATTTTTCCCGCGCCCGGCAGCAGGGCGCGGGGCTGACGGAGGACTATGACCGCGTTATTCCTGTTCCCCTGCACCTGAGCAGGCTGCGCTGGCGTGGCTTCAACCAATCGCTCGTCCTGGCCCGGGCGATTGGGCGGCATATCAATACCCCGGTTGATCCCTGGCTGCTCAGCCGCATCCGGCCGACCCAACCCCAGACGCAGCTGAGCGGGGAGGATCGTCGCGCCAATGTCCGAGGAGCCTTTCGGGTCAATACGCCCGCCCTGGCACGGGGAAAACGCTTCCTCCTTGTGGACGATGTGTATACCTCCGGCGCGACGGTTGAAGAGTGTGCCCGAACCCTGTACCAGAATGGGGCGCGCAGTGTTGATGTTTTTACTCTCGCCCGAGTGGTCGATCTCTAAGAGCGTATGACGACACCTCTCTCTCTTGGCGTTCTCATCTCCGGGGGCGGCACCAACCTCCAGGCCATTATTGAGGCCATTGAGCGCGGAGACCTGCCGGCCCGAATCCGGGTGGTGGTGAGTAACCGGAGCGATGCCTATGGTCTGGTGCGGGCGCGGCGTCACGGCCTCCCGACCGCGGTGCTGTCTCACACCGGCTTTGCTGCCCGGGAAGAGTTTGACCGGCATCTGGTGACGCTCTTGCGGGACCACGAGGTTGAACTGGTCATTCTGGCCGGCTTTATGCGCCTGCTCTCGGCCCGTTTTATTCAGGCTTTTCCCCAACGTATTCTGAATATCCACCCGGCCCTCCTGCCGGCCTTCCCCGGTCTGCACGCCCAGCGTCAGGCCCTGGAACGTGGAGTCCGGATCAGCGGCGCAACCGTTCACCTGGTTGACGAGGAAATGGATCACGGCCCGATTATCATGCAGGCCGCCGTCCCCGTTTATCCCGACGATACGGAAGACAGTCTGAGCGCCCGGATTCTGGTCCAGGAACATCGCATCTATCCCGCCGCCATCCGGCTCTTTGCCGAAGACCGGGTCGTGGTCCAGGACCATACGGTCCGCATTCGTGACGAGCACCAGCGCCCGCAAACCGCCTTCCGGTCTCCCGCCGTATGACAACCGCCTCTGCTCGCACCGGCACAATTGGGATTGATGAATCCGGCAAGGGCGATTATTTCGGTCCGCTGGTCGTCGCCGGGGTGTATGTGACACCGGACCAGGAAGCGCAGTTGCGCGACCTGGGCGTGCGGGACAGCAAAACGTGCTCGGATACACGCGCCCATAGCCTGGCCGCCCACATCCGCAGGCTGTGTCCGACCACGCTCGTGGCCATTGGCCCTGAACGCTACAACAGCCTGTACGCCTCGCTCAAGAATCTCAACACCCTGCTCGCCTGGGGACATGCCCGCGCCATAGAAAACCTCCTGGAAACCGTCCCGTGTGAGCGGGTGATTGCCGACCAGTTCGGGAACGCGCGTTTTCTCAATACTGCCCTGATGCAGAGAGGCCGGACCGTCGAACTCATTCAAAAGCCGTGCGCCGAACAAGAGATAGAGGTTGCGGCCGCCTCGCTGGTCGCCCGGGCGGCATTCTTACGCCGTTTGCAGGATTTGAGCGGCCGCTTTGCCATCCCCCTGCCGAAAGGTGCCGGCCCGCAGGTCATCGCTGCGGGCAAGGCCGTTGTGGAGCAGTACGGCCCGGACGGCCTGGGCCAGGTCGCCAAGCTGCATTTTCGTACAACGCAGAAGGTGCTTGCGTGAGCGCCTCATAGATATGCCCCGCCATGACCTGGAGCCCTTCTTTATTTGCGGCGCCCTAACTCACCCTACGAGAGAATTATATACGATCTTACCCACTCTAGGGTACGCGCATCCGTGCGTCTACATTCCCTATTTTTCCGGCTCTTGGCTCCCAGAATCTTTTACACTGCCGTGGTTGACACCAAAGAATACACGGATAGATATATTTTACATGAGGCGACATTTTGTCGTGTCATCCTGGAAAGGAGGGGGTGATGGCAACCCAAAAGAAAACCGGCCGCAAGCGTACTCTTACGTCTAATGTAGGTGGCTGCCCGGCCCGTGCCTGAGTTGATCCCGAACTCGCCCGAAAACGTTGCGAAAGCGCGCATGGTAGGTCCACCGAAGAAGCGGTGGCGGCATGTTGCCGGCAGCGGGAATGAGTCCTCTCAACACAGTCAGTTATATTTTTGAAGAAGGAAAGAATGTATGCCTTTGCAAGTGGGTGGTAGGGTGTGGCTCCCCTGCGAAGTAAAGCCGGGGCCTTTTTCAAATGAACGCCTTGTTCGTATTGAACTTCCGGAAGGTCAGTGGGTTGGATTTGTTGATACGAGTGCACTAAAGGAAGCAATAGAAACAGGGTCAACCTCCGTTCTCGCTCGTATTATTGCAATCACAGAAAACGATGTAACTGCCATCGTGCAGGGGCACGCTTTTGACACTCGTCAAGTGCAGGCGTCAACTGCTAAGGTACAACCAGTTGTTCCTCTCTCGCCCTAAAATCCTCGAACATCTTAAGAACCAACACCTGCGTTTTGACCCGGAAATTCCAGAGGATAGGGTGGCGCAGGTGTCAATTGATCTGCTTCTTGGGCGGTACTTTACCACTTTCAAGGAGAAGCCTGGTTATCTTCCTTCGATACAGATGGACCCTTCACTCTGGGATTCAGAGGACCTCTGGGAAAACGAAGAGGCGGACACCTTTGTGCTGGAGCCCAATCATTTTGTCCTTGCGCAAACACTAGAACGTGTCTATATGCCAAACTCGTTAATGGGGCTCGTTGAAGGGAGAAGCAGCTATGCAAGAATCGGCGTTACAGTCCATGTAACTGCTCCCAAGATTGATCCTGGGTTCAATGCTCACATCACATTAGAGATGGCGAATTTTGGAAAAATACCCGTACAACTACGTGCTGGAGTAGATAAGCCTGCTCAGCTTCTCCTTGCTGAAATTACTCCACCGCTAGCAGAGTCTGAACTGTATGGCACAAATCCAACAGATGTTTTTCAAGGTCAGACTAAGCCTATTCCGAGCGGGCGTAAGTTATAGAGATTCTGCCTTCTATCCCGTCTGCCATGGCACACAGTCTCCACCCCGCGTTTGACCGACTCGTCAGCATTATGGCGACGCTGCGCAGTCCGAACGGCTGCCCGTGGGATCAGGAGCAGACGCCGCAGACGCTCAAGCCCTACCTCGTCGAGGAGACCTATGAGGTGCTGGACGCCCTTGAGGCGGAAGACTGGGCTGAGCTGAAAGAGGAATTGGGGGACCTCCTCCTCCAGATCGTGTTTCACGCCCAGCTGATGGCCGAAGCCGGGGAATTTACGATTGACGATGTGGCCCAGGCCATTGCCGATAAAATGACCCGCCGCCATCCGCACGTCTTTAGTGACCTGAAAGTCGAGAGCGCCGCAGAGGTCAGTCAGAATTGGGCCAAAATCAAAGCCCAGGAAAAAAGGGCGAAAAAGAAGGAACGCGGAGTTGCGGATCAATCCATTCTGGCCGGTGTTCCCAAAGGCGCGCCGGCCCTGATCCAGGCGCAGCGACTGGGCGAAAAGGCCACCCGGGTCGGTTTTGACTGGCCGGCGGCGGCGGCGGTCTTTGAGAAGGTGACGGAAGAGTACCAGGAATTGGCAGCGGTGCTGGCAACACCGCACCCGGAGCAGCAGGAACATGAACTCGGCGACCTGTTGTTTGCCTTGACCAGCCTCGCCCGGCATCTTGACCTGGACGCCGAGTCGGCCCTGCGTAAAGCCAACCGCCGTTTCAGCAGGCGCTTTCGTTACATCGAGGAGCAGCTCGCGCGCAACCGGGAGGACATCTATCACACCTCACGGACGCGGCTGGAGGAATTGTGGCAGGAGGCCAAGCAGGCGGTCGGGTAGGATGCCCAGTAAGGCGCGCAGTTCGTCTTTCCCACCCGGCCAGACCAGGACAACAAAACTGCACACGCCGATCAGGAGAGCCCCACCGAGACTCCCCAGCCGGCTGAGACGAGAGCCGGCCGGGGCAAGCCAGTCGACCTGCCCCACACACCACCAGAGTACGATCAACATCCCGACCGAGGCGATGCCGCTCCACAGCAGAGAGACGACCCACGGTTGCCACGGAAAGGCGGAAAAACGCCGTGACAGGCGAGCGGCCTGGAAGACCAGATTGGCCACGGCCGCGAGCGAAGTGGCGGCGGCAAGGCCGACCACTCCCCACTGCTGTATTGAGAGCAGGCCGCTCAAAGTCGCGACACCCTGCGCCAGCCAATTCGCCTCAGCAGGGAGGCTGATACGGCCCATGAGGGCGAGGCTGGCCCCTATTTTCACTATGAGGGCGACCACCCCACCCCATACCGGCGTCCGGGTATCCCCGAGGGCGTATAAACAGGCCGTGACCTGCCGTGTGGCCGCCACCGCCCACAGGCCCAGGGCCAGCGCCTGGAGGACCGCCGCCGTCACCGCCACATCCTGAGCGGAAAAGGCGCCTCTGAAAAACAGGACCGTCGTGACAGGCGTCGCCAGCACGGCCAGCCCAACCGCCGCGGGCAGCGTCACCACATTGACCAGCCGCAGGGCAAAACCCAGACTGTCCTGCATGCCGGCCCAGTCTTTCTGCTGGGCCTGCGTCGCCAGGCTGGGCAGGACCGCGGTACTCAGGGCAACCACAAAAATGCCAACGGGAAATTCAAACAAACGGCTGGCGTACCACAGATGGGCGACGCTGCCGTCCGCGAGCAGCGAGGCCAGCAGGGTACTGATGATGTGATTGAGTTGAAAAATACCGGTTCCGAAAACGAGCGGCAGCAAGAGCAGACCCATCCGCCGTAAGGCCGGATGGCGCGGCTGCCAGCTCAGACGGAACGACACCCCGTGGCGGACGAGCGCGGGCAGCTGCCACAGGAGTTGGCAGACGCCGCCCAGCACGACCCCATAGGCCAGGCTCAGCACGGGCTCGGCCGTATGGGCCGACAGACCGAACACGCTCACAATCACGGCGGCGTTAAACAGCACCGGCGCAAAGGCCGGAGCCGTGAAGTGTCGGAGCGCGTGCAAGACCCCCATGACGAGCGCGGCCGCGCCAACCCAGAAGAGGTAGACAAACATGATGCGGGTCAAATCAATGGTGAGCAGCAATTTGTCGCTCGTAAAACCGGGCGCGAAGAGGCGGGTAATGGGGTCGGCAAAGCCTATTCCCAGGCCGGTCAAAACGAGCAGCAGGCCGAGCCCGGTCCCGAAGAAGGCGCGCAGCATCTGACTCGCCGCGCGGGACCGCCGGGTCAGATATCTGGTCAGTACCGGGACAAAAGCGGCGTCGGTTGCCCCCTCACCGACGAGACGCCGGAGCAGGTTGGGAATGCGGAACGCCACAAAGAACGCATCAGCCGCCGGACCCGCTCCAAAGACATAGCCGATCACCATATCCCGGCCCAAGCCGGAAATGCGGCTCAACAGCGTCAGCCCGCCGATCTGGCCAACGGCCCGCACAACCTGGGCATGTTCTCCAGCGTCTTGTTGCATGCCGCGTACACCTGACCTGGCAGCGTTGGCTCCACCCTGTTGCCCGGCCGGGCTCTTCAATCGTCAGCTCTCGTGCGACGTTGATTCGTCTCCCCGCCCGTGGTAGGAACAGGACCTCAGAGAGGAGTATTGTACGTGGCATCAGGAGAAAAGAAACGTCATCGTCAGAGCGAGGTGCGGCGCGCCCGCAACCACGCGGCCAAATCACGGGTGAAGACCCTTATGAAAAGAGTCACGGCAGCGGTCGAGAGCGGAGAGAGCACCGCAATCGAGAGTGCGCTGCGGACGGCGGTCAGCGCGCTCCACCGGGCGGGCCAGAAACGGCTCATTCCCAAAAACGCGGCAGACCGGTATATCGGCCAGCTCTCAAAACTGGTCCACAAACACCACACCGCCGCCTCGGCCTGACCCCATCGGCAAGGGGCTATACGGCCCCTTTTCTGTTTCCACCGGTATCCGGCAGGTATTCCACGGCTCATAATTCAACGTCGCGTCCCGCACGGTCCCCGAACACTGCGAGGGGCACATTTCTTGACCATGTGTTGCTCCGGGGCTAGGTTCACATCAGAAGAGGGAGCGGTCATACCGATTGTCACCGTCAGCGAGAAACTCGTTCGTGTCCTTGAGGCATTTGCGCCGGGCGAAGACCTGGAAACCAAACTGGAGAATGTGACCCGAGCGCGTCTGGAGTCACAGCTTCGCGAGTGCAATACGGCCCTGAGCGGCTTTGAGACCAAGTATGGGATGCCGTTCGCCGAGTTTGCCGTGGCGTGGCAGGCTGACAACATTCCGCAGCGGCGCTCGCACGAGGTTGAACGCGACTTCATGGAGTGGGAAGCCCGACAGATGGAGCACACCGATTTGCTGGCAGCCGTACAGGAACTTGACCACCCTGAATCGGAATCCTATCCCTGATCCGTAGAGGTCAACGGATCTTTGGCTATGACAATCTCGGCGGATGGCATCGACATCCCGTTGAAGAGCCGGATAATCACACGCCATGTTCAGCGCCGCCTCTGTCGTTTGTCTTCCAGGAGATGAAGACGGTTCTGAATGATCGATAAAAAAGTCGATGTAGGGCGGACCTGGGGGGAACTCCCCCCCCCCTCCCGCGCGGCACCCCTCCCGGGACGTGTGCTGCACATGAGGTGGTGGCCCCGGTTCGGGCTGATCCGTAGGGGCAATTCATGAATTGCCCCTACCGCGGCACGCTTCCCATAGACGTGTGAGGCACATTAACCGGTCGGACGGGTGGCCACCGCTTGGTCCCGCACCCCACCCCCTGGGAAAGGGGGCCGGAGGGCGGGGGAAGGCGCTGCCAGCACCCCGGAGAGGGGGTGGCGGCCTAATCTACAGCATCCCTCCCGAGAGAGGATCAGGGTCGCCTTGAGTCGGCATCCTCATCCGTGGATGCGGATTAGAAATTATCGCCCAGACGATACGAGACCTCACGCGCCGCCGCAGTAAAGAGGCGCGCGGTGGCGAGGCGGCGCTGGGTTTCCGAGAACTGCACGTCCGTGAGGCCGGGCAGGTCGTCAGGGTCGAGCGTTCCCTGCAGGAATTCGGGTGAGGTCGTCACCAGGACCTGGGGAATGGCGCTGTAGTATTCCGTCACTCGCAGGTTGTCGGCCTGCCACAGGACTTGTCCGCTTCCTCGGTCGGTGAGCTGGACATCGAGGGCCAGCACCATTTCATACTCAAGCACCTGGTCGCGGCGGTCAAACGAAAACGGCCGCAGTTCCAGCATCTGGAGCTGGGCGGAGATGACCCCCTCGCCCGTGTCGGTGACCCGAATATTCCGGCGGATCCGCAACTCCCGCTCCATGGCCCACTGGAGTTCCTTTTCCACACCGGTCTCCAGCGTATGATTGGAGAAATCGGCAAAGCTCACCGTCTGGATTCCCTGCGGGAGGGGGGCGGTCCCCGCAAACTGATAGCCACACGCGCTCCACAGGCAGGCGCACACGACGATCAAAAGGGAATACGCTTTCTTCATAAAAGTAGGGGCGACCGGCCGGTCGCCCCTACTCAAGGAGGAGAGAGACCCGCTACACTGCATCGTGATTTGCTCTAGCCAAGCACGAAATTCACCAACCGCCCCGGCACGACGATTTCGCGCCGGATGGTCTTGCCGGCTAAATGCGTGGCCACCTTGTCCTGCTTCCGCGCCACATCCAGGGCCGTTTCCTTATCCGCGTCAACAGCCAGCTCAATGGTCGCCCGGAATTTTCCGTTGACCTGGACCGCAACCGTGACGGTCTCCTCCCGAATGAGCTCCGGATCATACGACGGCCAGGCTTCATACGTCAGCGTCTCCGCGTGCCCCAGGCGCTGCCACAATTCTTCGCCCAGATGGGGCGCGAAGGGCGCCAGCAGGAGCACAAACCCCTCGGCCAGTGCCCGCGGCAGGCGTGGGGCCTTTTGCGCGTCGTTCACAAACACCATCAGGGCGCTCAGCGCGGTGTGGAAGCGCATGCCCTCGATGTCTTCGGTGACTTTTTGCACCGTTTTATGAAAGAGGCGGGTGAGTGCCGCGTCGGGCTGCGGGTCCGCGGCCACAATCGCCGGGCGCAGGTCGCCGGTGTCGGCCACGATCAACGCCCAGGCCCGGTGCAGGAAGCGATACACGCCGGCAACCGAGCGCGTATTCCAGGGTTTGACCTGATCCAGCGGCCCCATGAACATCTCATGGCAGCGCAGCGCATCGGCCCCATACTCTTCGATCACGACATCGGGATTCACCACATTGCCCCGGGATTTCGACATTTTGTCGGTTTGGGGCTCCAGTTCCAGGTCCGTATCATCCGGGTGATAGGGCTTTTCGTCGCGCCACGCCACCTGGTCTACCGGGACGTATGCCACACTGAGCCGTGTTGTCGGGTCCGCCCTCAGCGCGTACTCGGCCTCCTCGTTGCCCTCCCGAGTGATCTTCTCGACGGCGTGTACCGAATAGCGCCGCCCCTGCCCGTCCTGGTAGTAGCGATAACTGAACCCCAGGACCATACCTGGATTGACCAGACGCTCGAAGGGTTCAGGCGTGGAGACGAGGCCGCAGTCGTACAGGACGTGGTGCCAGAAGCGGGCGTACAATAAGTGCAGCACGGCGTGCTCCACGCCCCCGACGTAGAGATCCACCGGCATCCAGTACTGTTCGACATCCGCGTCCCACGGCTTATCCGCATTCTGCGGGTCCAGGAAGCGTAGAAAATACCAACAGCTCCCGGCCCACTGGGGCATGGTGTTGGTTTCCCGCAGCGCCGGCTGACCCGAGGCCGGTTCGGTCGTCTCCACCCAGTCCTGTGCGGCGGCCAGCGGCGGCTCGCCGGTTCCGGTTGGACGGAAACTCTCGACGTCGGGCAGGAGCACGGGCAAATCCTGCGGCGCGACCGGCTGGGGCTGTCCGTCTACGTGGAGCACAGGAAACGGCTCGCCCCAATACCGCTGGCGACTGAACAGCCAGTCCCGGAGCTTATAGTTCACCGTACCTTCGCCGTGGCCGTGTTCCTCCAGCCAGACCTGCATCTTTTTCTTGGCTTCAGCCACGTTGAGACCGTCCAGAAAGCCGGAGTTCACATGGGGTCCGTCTCCGATATAGGCTCCGGTCTCGATATCCCCCCCCCGGACCACCTCAACAATCGGGATGTCAAACTGCCGGGCAAACTCCCAGTCCCGCTCGTCTCCGCCCGGCACGGCCATAATCGCCCCGGTGCCATAGGTGAACAGGACATAGTCGGCGACCCAAATCGGAATGGGCTCGCCATTGACGGGATTCAGCGCATAGCCGCCGGTGTTGACCCCGGTCTTTTCCTTCACCAGCTCCGTGCGGGCCAGGTCGGACTTGCGCAGCGCCTCTTCTTTATACGCCTCGACCGCGGCCCGATTGTCCGGGGTGGTGATACGCTCCACCAGGGGATGTTCCGGGGCCAGGACGCAATAGGTCGCGCCAAACAGCGTATCCGGGCGCGTGGTAAAGACATCGAAAAAAGTGTCTTCTTCCGTAAACGGAGCACCATCGCCGTGACACAGTTGGAAACGAATGCGGGCGCCCTCGCTCCGCCCGATCCAGTTTCGCTGCATTTCCTTGACATTTTCCGGCCAATCGAGGTCGTCGAGTCCGGCCAACAGCCGTTCCGCATAGGCCGTAATACGGAGCATCCACTGCCGCATGGGCTTGCGGATGACCTCATGTCCGCCGCGCTCACTCTTGCCGTCGATGACTTCTTCGTTGGCCAGGACCGTCCCCAGGGCCGGACACCAATTGACCGGCACCTCGGCCATATAGGCCAGGCCGCGCTCGTAGAGTTTGAGGAAAATCCATTGGGTCCAGCGATAGTAGTCGGGATCGCAGGTCGAAATCTCCCGGTCCCAATCGTAGGAAAAGCCCAGGGCCTGGATTTGACGCCGAAAGGTCGTGATATTGCCCGCCGTTGTTTCGCGGGGGTGCGTGCCCGTCTCAATCGCATACTGTTCCGCGGGCAGGCCGAACGCGTCCCAGCCCATGGGATGCAGGACGTTCAGTCCCCGCATGCGCTTATAGCGGGCCAGGATATCGGTTGCGGTATAGCCTTCCGGGTGGCCGACGTGCAGTCCGGCGGCACTCGGATAGGGGAACATATCCAGGATGTAGTATTTTTGCTTCCGGCGGTCGATCTCGGCGCGAAAGGTTTTGTGTTCCCGCCAATGGCGCTGCCATTTCGGCTCGATAACGCTGGGCTGATAGCGTATTTTCCCGCCTGCGGGCGTTTCCGCCGCGGCCCCGTTGGACTGCTTATTCGAGAGACTCATGAGGTGGTACTTTCTTCAAAGAGTAAACGTGTCAACATCTGTACGTCTAGTGGAGGACACCTTTACTCTTCCCCACAACGCGCGCGATCCGATCCAGCACGCCGTTCACAAAGGTCGGGGCGTCATCACTACAGTAGCGGCGCGCAATTTCAATGGCTTCGTTAATCGTCACCCCCGCGGACAAGTCGGGGTAGGCTGCCAGTTCATACGCTCCGAGACGGAGCAGATTCAAATCCACCTTGGGCAAGCGACCGATCCGCCAGTGCTCGGCGGCCGCGGCGATCATCCGGTCAAGCTGCCGCCGCTCGCGCCACGTCCCGTTGACCAAATCCGCGGTAAACCCCCGGACCTCGGTGGCCTGGGTAAAGCACTGCTCGAAAAGCGCCAGCGCCTGCTGCGGAGCCACCCCGCTGATATCAATCTGGTACAGGACCTGGAGGGCGTATTCACGCTCCTGGCGTCGGGTTCCGCGGGCTCCCATACGATACTTACTCGATTTCCTGCAACGCCCTGAGGGCGTTGACCATCTCAATAGCGGACAGGGCCGCTTCCCAGCCCTTATTCCCAAGTTTTGCTCCGGCCCGGTCGAGCGCCTGCTCAACGGAGTCCGTGGTCAGCACCCCGAATGTCACGGGCACGCCGGAGGAGAGCATGATTTCCTTAATGCCCTGGGTCATGGCCGCCGCAATATAATCGAAGTGCGGCGTCTCACCCTTGATGACCGCCCCCACACAGACCACCGCCTCGTAGCGTCCGCTGGTGGCCAGCCGCTTCGCAAACAGGGGGATGTCAAACGCCCCCGGAACCAGCACCACATCAATGTCTTCGTCCCGCGCCCCGTGGCGGCAGAAAGCATCAATGGCGCCCGCCTGTAAACGCTCGGTGATCAGACTATTGAACTGCGACACGACCACGCCAAACCGCATCCCCGTCGCATCCAGCTTGCCAGTAATGACTCGGGCCATAGCTTCCCCTCTTCACGCAGTGATCAATCCGATTGACGGCCTTAGAGCAAGGGTTTGAGCTCGGAGAACAGATGCCCCAGTTTTTCCTTCTTGACCTGGAGATAGTGGATATTCCCCTTGTGGGGGGGCGTCTCAATGGGTTGACGTTCAACAACGTTGACCCCGTATTCTTCGAGCCCGCTGATTTTCTGCGGATTATTGGTCAGCAAACGCACCTGCGAAACGCGCAGGTCGCGGAGAATCTGCGCCCCAATACCGTAATCCCGGAGATCTTCCTCAAATCCCAGATGGAGGTTGGCCTCAACCGTATCCATGCCTTTGTCCTGGAGGGCGTAGGCCCGGATCTTGTTGGCCAGCCCGATCCCCCGTCCCTCTTGCTGTAAATAGATCACAACCCCACGGCCTTCCTCGGCAATACACTCCATGGCATGCGTGAGCTGTTCTCCGCAGTCACAGCGTTCCGAACCAAACACATCACCGGTGAGACATTGCGAATGGACCCGGACCGTGACGGGCTCCTGTGTCGTAATCCGCCCTTTGACCAGGGCGATATGTTCGTGGTTATCGACTTCGGTTCGGTAGACGATGGCTAAAAACTTCCCCCCAAACGGACTCGTGATTTCCCCCTCACCGACCCGGTGAATGACGGATTCCGTCCGGAGACGATAGGTCGTCAGGCTGGCGATGCTGACAATCGGCAGCGCGTGCTCCTGGGCGAAGGCTTCAATCTCCTGGCCCTGGGCAATATCACCGTCGTCGTGGAGAATCGTGCAGAGGGTTGCCGCCGGCTTGAGACCGGCCAGTCGGACCAGATCAATACCGGCTTCAGACAAGCCCCGTCGCGCCAACACTCCGCCCCGGTGCGCAAAGAGCGGAAAGATATGACCCGGCATCACCAGGTCGGCCGGTCGAGTGTCGTCACGAACCGCGGTCGTGATCGTCACCGCGCGATCATAGGCCGATATCCCGGTGGTCACGCCGCGGCGGGCTTCGATCGAGGCGCCAAAGACCCGTTGACGGCTCCCTTCGTACCCATGCCCGAGCATGGGAATCCCGAGTTCGCGAATTTTTTCTTCGGTCAGGGCCAGACACACCAGGCCACGACCATGGGTGGCCATGAAGTTGACACCATCCGGCGTGGTCCGGTCGGCCGCCAGACACAGGTCCGCCTCCCCTTCCCCGGTGTCGTTTTCAACCAGGATCACCATTTTCCCCTGGCTGAGCTGTTGGAGCGCCTCTTCTATGGGTGATAGCGCGATTGGCATAGCCCCTCCTTACGTCCGAATATACCCTGACACCACCACATCGTTCCCGCTGCGGTCTACCTGCATTGTATGGAGTTTTATTCCCTCGGCAACCCGTCCGACCCCGAGTGGGGCGAGCATGGCCCGCCCATCACCGCCCAGCAGGACCGCGCCATAAAAAAAGACAAGCTTGTGCACCAGCCCTTCTTGCAGGGCGGCGGCCGCAACCTGTCCGCCGCCCTCGATCAGCACGTGCTTTGCCCCGCGCTGCGCCAGGGCTTCGAACACCGGACGGAGCGGCATCTTCCCCCGCTTGCCGGGCAGGGCCAGGATTTCGACGCCGGCCCGCTCGAACGCGGCCCCACGAAGTTGGGCGGCACGGCGCGTTGTGGCAATCACGGTGGCGGCTGTGGAGGAGAGGTGACACACCTGCGCCTGGGGGCTGATCCTGAGCCGCCCGTCAAGAATAACGCGCAGGGGGTCCCGTCCTCCACGGATGCGACACGTCAACTGGGGATCGTCGGCCAGGACCGTTTCCGCGCCGACCAGGATCGCGTCCACCCGGTTGCGCAACTCGTGCACCGTGCGGCGTGATGTCGCTCCGCTGATCCAGCGGGCGTCGCCGCTCGCCGCCGCGATGCGGCCGTCGAGGGAAGCCGCCAGTTTCAAGGTGACAAAGGGCAATCCGGTCCGGATCGCCACCGCAAAATCCTCATTGGTTCGTTGACAGAGCGCTTTGAGGACGCCGGTCGTGACCGCAATACCGGCCCGGCGCAGACGCCGGATCCCACGCCCCCGAACCCGAGGATTGGGGTCGGTCATGCCGACCACGACCCGCGCAACACCAGCCTCGATCAGGGCCTGGGCACAGGGGGGCGTTCTGCCGTAATGCGCGCACGGTTCCAGGTTGACGTAGACGGTCGCCCCGCGGACGGGCCGGGTCGCTTTGCGCAGCGCTTCCACTTCGGCGTGCGGCAATCCCGCCCGCCGATGATAGCCCTCGCCGAGAACACGGCCGTCGCGGACAATGACGGCCCCCACCACGGGATTCGGACTCGTCCGCCCCTGCGCCCGCAGGGCCAGGTCCACCGCGCGCCGCATAAACACCTCATCAGTGTTCATGATTTCGTCTTTTCCGGCTTTGCGCGTCGGGCCCGTGTGTCGTCGTCCGCGCTGCGTTCCCGAATGAGGTCCCTGAGCTCCGACATGAACTCGTCGATATCTTGAAAAGAGCGGTACACGGAAGAAAACCGGACATAGGCCACCTTGTCCAGATCGTACAAATGGCGCATGACCTCTTCGCCGATCACTGCGCCCGAGATTTCTTTCTCGCCCCGGCCCTGGAGCGTTCGCTCGATGTGATCCGCAATCTCTTCTATGGTCTCAATGCTGATCGGACGCTTTTCACACGCCTTTTTGAGGCCGGTGATAATTTTGAGCCGATCATAGGTCTCCCGCCGCCCGTCCTTCTTGACGACCAGCGGGAGAATTTCCTCAACCCGCTCGTAGGTCGTGAAGCGCCGGTCGCATTCCTCGCACTCCCGCCGGCGGCGGGTGACATCACCCTCCCGACTCAAACGCGAATCAATAACGCGACTTTCCAGGTGGGAACAAAAGGGACACTTCATAGAATAGTGGTCAGTGGATAGTGGTCAGTAAAAAGGCGAAGCACTCTTCACTTGTCACTATCCTTTCATGCGGTCTACACAACCCGGTGGGCATAGACGGGGAACTGCCGGCACAGCGCGCGGACCTCTTCACCAATGGCGGCCAACCCTTGTCCATCGCCAACGCGCTGCAAGGCGCGGGCAATGAGGTCGGCAATATGGTCCATCTCGGCCTCCTGCATGCCCCGACTCGTCACCGCCGGCGTGCCAATGCGAACCCCGCTGGTCACAAAGGGAGAGCGCGTATCAAACGGGATCGCGTTTCTATTGACCGTAATCCGGGCCTGATCCAGGGTTTCCTGGGCGACCTTGCCGGTCAGTTCGGTTTCGCGCAGGTCGAGCAGCATCAGATGGTTCTCCGTGCCGCCCGAGACCAGGCGGAACCCGCGCCGGATGAGGCCGTCGGCCAGGGCTTGCGCATTGGTGATAATCTGCTGCTGATAGGCGCGAAACTCCGGGGTTGCCGCCTCCTTCAGCGCCACGGCCTTGGCCGCAATCACATGCATCAGCGGCCCGCCCTGGTTACCGGGAAAGACGGACGAATTCACGCTTTTGGCCAGGTCCTGGCGGCATAGAATCATCCCACCGCGCGGCCCGCGCAGCGTCTTATGGGTCGTCGTCGTGACCAGATCGGCATACGGCACGGGAGAGGGGTGCAGCCCGGCGGCCACCAGCCCGGCAAAGTGGGCAATATCGACCATCAACAGGGCCCCGACCTCGTCGGCGATATCTCGAAAGGGCGCGGTGTCAATCTGGCGTGGATAGGCACTGTGTCCGGCCACAATCATCTTGGGCCGATGCTGACGTGCCAGGGCGGCGATCTCGGCGTAGTCAATGCGTTGATTGTCCTCCCGGACACCATAGGGGACGACCTGGAAGAATTTTCCGGAAAAATTGACCGGACTGCCGTGCGTGAGATGCCCGCCGTGCGACAGGTTCATGCTCAGAATGGTGTCTCCGGGCTGGAGCTGAGAGAAATAGGCGGCCATATTGGCCTGGGCTCCGGAGTGCGGCTGGACATTGACGTGCTCGGCCCCGAAGAGGGCCTTGGCGCGGTCAATGGCAAGTTGCTCAACGACATCCACATACTCGCAACCGCCGTAGTAGCGCTTCCGGGGATAGCCTTCGGCATACTTATTCGTGAGTACGGAGCCCTGCGCCTCCAGCACCGCCTCGCTCACCACATTCTCTGACGCGATGAGCTCAAGGTTGTACTCCTGGCGTTGCGTCTCCTCTTGAATGGCGGCGTAGACATCAGGGTCGTGTTGGGCGAGTGGACTCGTCATACCCGTGCTCCTTCTCTCCCCCATCCGGCGATGCTCACGGTCGAACCCTTCCCTTTCTCCTCATAGATACAGAAAAATCGCAGGGCTCCGGAGAGACCACTGCGATTCTTTCGGTCCGGACACTCCTGAGCCCGTGTATGGCCGGCTACTGGTGGCTCTCGATATATTCGATCACGTTCCGGACCGTCCGAATCTTTTCGGCCTGCTCGTCAGAGATTTCGGTATCATACTCTTCTTCCAGCGCCATCACGAGTTCGACAATATCCAGAGAGTCCGCGCCAAGGTCTTCGATAAACGAGGAATCCAGGCTGACCTCGTCCTCACTCACTCCCAATTGCTCACAGATAATTTCCTTGACGCGTGCCTCGGTCGAAGCTTCTGCCATAGCTGGGACCTCCTCTCTCCTTTCGCTCGGCGGTCTCTGAGGAATTGGCCGAACCAACTCCGGTTACATATACATGCCGCCATTGACGTTAATAATCTGTCCAGTGATATAGCCTGCCCGGGGGTTTGCCAAGAATGCGACCGTATCGGCAACTTCCTCGACCGTTCCCCAACGCCCAGCGGGAATATGGCTCAGATATCCTGTTTTCGCCTCTTCTGGCAAGGACCTCGTCATATCGGTCTCTATAAATCCCGGGGCGACGGCATTGACCGTAATCGACCGGGAGGCGAGCTCTTTGGCCATCGTCTTGGTAAAGCCAATGATGCCGGCTTTTGCGGCCGAATAGGCCGCCTGTCCGGTATTCCCGGTTTGGGCGACAATGGACGTCAGATTGATAATCCGGCCAAAACGCTGCTTCATCATGGAGCGGGTGACCGCCTTTGTACAGCGAAAGACGCCGGTCAGGTTGGTGTTGAGGACCGCTTCCCACTCGTCTTCCTTGAGCCGGACCAGGAGCGTGTCGATCGACATGCCGGCATTATTGACCAGAATGTCGATCTTGCCGTGCCGCTCAAGAATATCCCGCGTCGCGGTGGTGACGGCAGCGCCGTCGGCAATGTCGAATTGACAGACTTCGGCTCGTCCGTTGCGGGCCGCGATACCCGCCCGGACCTCCTCGGCCGCGGCCTGGTTTCTGACATAGTTGATCACCACGGTCGCACCGTCTTGAGCCAGGCGTTCCGCGACCGCGCGGCCAATCCCCCGTGAGGCGCCGGTCACCAGGGCGACGAGGCCGTTCAAACCGCCGCGTGCGTCCGCCCCCATTAGCGCAACAACTCCAGGCTGGCGGCCAGGCTGTCGGGATCGCTGACGGAAACGCACGGGAACTTCCGATCAATGCGTTTGAACAAGCCGCTGAGGACGCGTCCCGCGCCCAGTTCGACCGCCCCCTCACAGCCGAGGTCTCGCACCCGCTGCATGCTTTCTTCCCAGCGGACGGGCGCCGTGACCTGTCGGACCAGCAGGTCTTTGACCCGCTCCGCCTCCCGGTTGACTGCGGCCGTGGCATTGGCAATCACCCCAACGCTCAGGGGACGGACCGTTCTCGGTTCGAGGACACGGGCCAGCCCGTCTGCGGCCGGGGCCATGAGGGCACAGTGAAAAGGCGCGCTCACCGTCAGTTCGACCGCCCGTTTTGCCCCGCGCGCCTTGGCACCGGCCACGGCTCTTTGGACCGCTCCGGCATGACCGGCGATGACCACCTGCGCGCCACCGTTCAGATTTGCCGGAGAGACGACTTCGCCCTGGGCCGCTTCCGCACACACCGCTGCGACAGCCTGTTCGGACAGGCCAAACAGGGCCGCCATCGCGCCCACCCCGGGCGGGACGGCGGCCTGCATCAGGCGGCCGCGCTCCCGCACGATCCGGACCGCATCGGCGAAGTCGAGCGCGCCGGCCGCGACCAGGGCCGAGTACTCGCCTAAACTGTGACCGGCGACGCAGACCGGTTGCAGGTCCACCTCCTGGGCCAGCGCCCGCCAGGCGGCAACGCTGGTGGTGACAATGGCGGGCTGTGTGTTGTGGGTCAGGGTGAGGTCTTCTTCCGGCCCCTCGAAACACAGCGTGGACAACGAGAACCCCAGGGCGTCATCCGCCTCGGCAAATACCTCGGCGGCCACGGGAAAGCGCTCCACCAGCGCCCGTCCCATGCCGACGGTCTGAGACCCCTGCCCAGGGAAAAGAAAGGCCAGCGGACGACTCATTCGGCGGGCTCCGACGGCTCTGTTTCGTCGCGGTGGGCGAGCCGGTTGGGTGTCGCGCGTTTTGCCTCTGGGCCGGCGTCTTTGGTCGAACGGAATTTCTGGCGCAGCTGTGACCAGATTCTCCGACCGCGCCCATCCTCGGCAGTCAGCGCCTCCAGACCCGGCATCTGCTGCAGGCTTTCGGTGATGTGCTGGTTCACTCCGCGCTGGAGCGATTCGTGGGCAACCCGGATGGCGTTCTTGATCGCCTTGGGTGAGGACGACCCGTGGGCAATAATGGTCACGCCATCCGTTCCCAGGAGTGGAGCGCCCCCGACTTCGTCGTAATCAATGCTGGCCCGTAAATCGGCAAACGGACGCTTGAGCAGCAGAAAGGCGAGCTTCCCGCGCCAACTCGACGAGAAGAGGGAGCGGAGCTGACCTTGGGTAAAGTCATAAAACCCTTCCATCGTCTTGAGCGCGATATTCCCGGTAAATCCGTCGGTGACCGCGACGTCGACCCCGCCGCTATTGAGCTCTCGACCTTCGATATAACCGAGGTAGTTCAGCGGCAGATTGGAAAGGACAGCGTGGGCGGCCCGCGTTGTTTCGGTCCCCTTTGAGTCTTCCTCGCCGTTGCTCAGGACTCCGACCCGAGGGCTCGGAATACCCCGTACGACCCGGGCATACACTTCGCCCATAACGGCGAACTGCACCAGGTGCATGGGTTTACACTCGACATTGGCTCCGGCGTCTACCAGGCAAGTGCGCCCGGTGAGGGCAGGAACGGACGTGACGATGGCCGGGCGGTCCACATCGGGCAGGCAACCCAGCATGGTGACCGCCAGACCGAGGACCGCGCCCGAGTTCCCGGCGCTCACGACCGCGCCCGCCTTGCCCTCTTTGACATGCGTGAAAGCGACACGCAGAGATGAGTCACGCTTGCGGCGGAGGGCCGCGACAGGAGAATCTCCCATCTCAATGACTTCGCTCGCGTGCTGGATAACGAGCTGAGAGGATTCTCGCTGTCCGTTCCGGCGGAGCTCGTGTCGAATCTTTTCCTGATCCCCGACGAGGAGCAGTGAGACCCCGTACTCCTGGGCGGCCTGGACAGCTCCGGCCACAGCGGCCTGGGGAGCGAGGTCGCCCCCCATGGCATCTAGCGCGATATGCATGGTGGGCTGCTCACCGCCGTTCTTCCTTGGGTCGGAAAGCAATCTTCCTCAGCGCAGCGCATGGGAAGCTACTCTTCTTCGATCGTCAGCACTTGTCGCCCACGGTAATAGCCGCAGGTGCCACAGATACGGTGGGGCAGAACCGGGTCCCCGCACTGGGAGCAGGTTGACCACTGTGGAGCGACAAGCGCGTGGTGAGAACGGCGTTGGTTGCGTTTTGACTTTGACGTTTTACGTTTTGGTACAGCCATAACTTGCTCTTCCTTATAGTAATATACACGCTAGGAGGGGGCTTTTTCCGTCTTCTCGGAAGACACCCGCGAAGCGGGTAGGCGGAGGGTCGCAAGGGCGGCGAGACGCGGGTCCGTCCAGCCGGGCGAACAGGAGCACTCCTCGCTGTTGCGATTCACTCCACACTGTTCGCACAACCCTTTGCACGTCTCCTGACACAGCGGGTGGCTCGGCAGCGACAGGAAAAACTGCTCTCGGACCAGGAGCGATACATCAACCGTATCTCCACTATAAAAGCTGGCGGCCAAGTCTTCCTGGTTCAGTTCGGTTTCGCGACCCAGCGTACCCGGCGGGCCGGCCGGCAGGAGCACCCAGGAGAAGGGCCGACTCAATGCCAGCGGAAACTCTTCGAGGCACCGGGCACATTGCCCGGCCAGCTCGGCGCTCAGCGTACCGTCAAACAAGAGGTCTTCGCCGGAACGCATATAGTGCAGGGCAACCTGCAGCGGACCCGTCAATCGATACTCGCTCCCATCGCGCCCCGGGCGATGGTTCAGAAATCGGTTCAGCGTCTGAGCATCCTCATCAAACTGTACCGCGGTTGGGGACGAACCGATATTTTCAACGAGGATTTGCACGCCACACCTATCTGGGAGGAATGTATAGGGAAACGACCGGCAATGCAACGCAATCGCACCCCGGTCCGAGCGCTCGAAATCGTCCTGCCGCCGACTCGCTCCGGTGCTTTTTGGCCTCAGGTTCGTTGCCGTCACGCCCGGCGGCGGTATATGCTACCGGCCCCATGCCTGTTTTGTCTCACCTCATCGGCCTGGTGCTGTGCGTCGTGTGGGTCTTCAGCCTGTGGCTGCTCCTGGCCGGCCGTCGCTGGTTTCCCGCGCGCAAGCCGCTCCGGCCGCTGGCGCTCCTGGGCGGCATGCTGCTCTTTTTCGTTCTGAGCCTGACCGGAATGGTCTATCTGCAACTCCTGTTCCCGAGTTGACACGACGCCCGTGTGTTACACTGGGGACGAAGGGAGGAAGTAGGCTATGAGACTGTTCATTGCGATTCTTGTCGTTGTCGTGACCGGCTCGTGGGGGGAAGCACAAGAAGGGAAAGCGACGAATACCCACCCGCTCGCTTTCGGGTTTGACCAGACTATCATTGACCTGAATAAGCTGGAGTGGGCTCCTCTGGAACATGAGGGGGTGCCGCCCGGGGCAGAGATTGCCGTCCTGCGGGGGAGATTCGAAGCAGGGCCGTTGGAAGTCGTGGTACGGCTACCCGCGAATTATACCTTTCCCAACCACAGTCACACCAGTGCCGAGGTATATCTCTGGATAACCGGCGACTTCACTTATGTCGCTGCCGATGGAACAGCGGTTGACCTGAGTGGGCGGAGCTTCATCAGTCTGCCGGGCAGCGTTCCTCATGCGTTAATATGTAAGGAGGCTCCCTGCATGTTTTATGTGCGGTACGCCCGATCCTTTAACATGCAGATTCACCCGATGCCGGAATTAAAGCCTTTAGCCCTGGAGTAAACCGGTGATTACTCTTACAAAAGACGCCAACGTCTATACGATGATCGTCCATTTTGAGATAGAGCCGGCACACCAACAAGAACAAATCGATGCGATTGTGGAATTTGTTGAATCCGTCGTGAAGCATCAGCCCGGATTTCTGTCTGCCACGCTGCACAAAAGCACAGATGGCACCAGGATCGTCAATTACGCCCAGTGGGAAAGCAAGGCGGCCTGGCAGGCCGCGTTTGAAAGCCCGGCAGTCAAGGCCTACTCAAAAAACCCCTTTCAGTATGCGAAACCGGATGGCCATGACTACGAGGTGTATCACGTCACGGATTGTACTGAGGGCTAGGAAACCATTCAGGCCGGCATCTTTTTCTGGAGGCGGCGTCTTCGACGGTGGATTCGGTAATAGTGGTCACGGCGTTTCCCAGGGGTTGATAACCCCGACGCCCAAGTAGTCGAAATCCACAACGTTGCGAGTTGCTACCGACAGATTGTTGGTCATCGCCGTCCCCGCTATCAACGCGTCGGCCAGTTCCAACACACGGCCCTCCCGGTGTGCGCGTGCCTGGAGCGTGGCCGCCCACACGGCTTCTGGAGTCCCGACGGGCAAGACACGCTGGCCAAAGTCTTCCATAATTTTGGACAACCAGCCTTTTAACTCGTCTTGACGGCGGCCTTCCGGGAGGAGGCGCACACCCAATTCAAGTTCTTCGACGACTATGGCCGATAGCCAAAGATCATTCTGAGCGGATAAAAAATTGACAACGGCCGGATGCGGACTCCGCTTTACCAACTCCGAAACGACATTTGTGTCCACGAGGTAGCTGCTCATTCGTCTGACTCGTTGATGAACGGGATTTTGCGTCTGCTTTCCCTACGACTCGGAATTTCAAGCTCGGTCCCTCGTGGAGTGCTCTCAACTAACCACTGACCAAGCGGTTTGCGCGGTGCGGTTTTTGCGTACCACGTGTCGGCGGGCACGACGACACATGGCCGCCGGGTCCCGATAGTCTGCGGCCCCTCTACCTCGGCCAGCCGCAAGATTTTTGACAGGTGGGTCTTCGCTTCGGCAACAGTCCAGACACGCTGGGGTTTGGAAATTCCCATAGCCACACCTCCGGCAACCAAGCAATATTGGTCCAGTATAGACCATGTTGGACGTTGTTTCGACGGTGGATTCGGCAAATCCGGTCATGGTTTCAGCCAGTCTTCATGATGCCGTATTCTCCGATGAGTGAAGTAATGGACCATGGTCTGATACCATGGTACGATTCGATCGTGGAAGAAATTCAAATTTCGAAATTCAAAGCCACCTGCCTGGCCGTCCTTGACCGTGTTGGCAGAACGGGACAGCCGGTCCTGATAACCCGTTTCGGCAAGCCGGTCGCCGAGATCGTCCCTCCGACAAAGGCTCCCTCCCACGCCTGGTTGGGCGCCATGCGGAGACGGGGCGCCATCATCGGCGACCTGGTCGAGCCCGCCGCCGCGCCGGGCGACTGGGAGGTTCTGGCCGATATCCCTGGGAAGACAACCCCGTAAATGTCGTTCCTTCTTGATACGCATATTTGGCTCTGGAGTCTCCTCGAACCGGACAGGCTCTCAACCGCAGTGCGTGACACCCTCACCGCGCGCGGGACGGCGCTGCGCCTTGCGTCTATCAGCAGCCGAAAGATTTCACCCGTCATCTTCGTATTGTCCTCTCGCGTCTCCTTTCAGCACAGCGAGATCGAGCCTCTCTCAGATGCAGCCCTCAAAGATGGGCCGCTACCATTGACACCCTACCATCACCCTATAGACTAGTTAACTAAACTAGATTGATTGAGGGCAGCCATGATTGAAGTTGGCACCTTTGAAGCAAAAACTCATTTGTCCGCCCTGCTCGAAAAAGTCAGCCAAGGGCAGGAAGTACTCATCACCAAACGGGGTGAGCCGATTGCGCGGCTGGTGCCGGCTCAACGGTCCGACCGGACACAGGTCGCCGCTACCATTGACACCCTGCTTGAGTTTCGCAAAGGCATGAAGCTGGACGGCCTGGACTGGAAAGCTCTACGTGATGTGGGTCGCCGATGAGCACGTTTGTACTGGACTGCTCCGTCGCACTGGCGTGGTTGTTTCAAGATGAAGCCGGCCCCAACACAGATCAATTACTCAAGGAGCTGCGGGATGATGACAGGAACGCAATCGTCCCTAATCTCTGGCGCCTGGAGCTCGGTAACGTTCTGGTACAGGCGGAACGACACGGAAGGATAACAGCCGCACAGCTCACGACCGCCCTGGAGCTTGTTCGCACCCTTCCCATTACCACCGATGCCGAGACCGACAGCCGAGCATTCAGAGAGATATTGAACCTCGCCCGTGCCACATCTCTCACAACCTACGATGCCTCTTATCTGGAACTGGCTATGCGACATGGGCTTCCCTTAGCAACGCTGGACAAAGCCCTGATTCGGGCAGCCCGCAGAGTTGCCGTGAATACCTTACCGGCCTAGCTGGTGAGCCTATAGAGCGGTTTACGATAAGTTGTAGCCACATCGCTCCGCCTTCGTCATGCCGGACTTGATCCGGCATCCAGAGGTCGGGGGTTGGGGCTGGATTCCTGCTTTCGCAGGAATGACGGGCGGCTACACAGAATCGTAATTTGCTCTAGCCGGTTCAGCACCCCTAATCCAGCGTGTGCTGGGCCACGAGTTCACGGTTCCAGGTCGCGTCACCGAAGGTCACCTCCGAGCCCTTGGCGCGCTTGAAGTAAATATGCATGTCGTGCTCCCAGGTAAAACCGATACCGCCGTGGACCTGTATGCCTTCGCTCGTCACCTGACGGTAGGCATCGCTGCAATACGCCTTGGCCATGGCGGCGGCCAGCGCGGCGTCGGAGGTATCGTTTGAGACGGCCCAGGCCGCGTAATACGTGGCCGACTTGGCCCCCTCGACCTGCACCAGCATGTCGGCGCATTTATGCTGAATGGCCTGAAACGACCCGATCGGACGGCCGAACTGCTCGCGCACCTTGGCGTATTCCACACTCATGTCCAGCACCTGTTGTGCGCCTCCACACATTTCGGCGCTCAGGGCGACTTTGCTCCGGTTGATGACACGGGACAGATAATCCCAGCCCTGGCCGGGCGCTCCCAGCAGAGTGTCGGCACCGACCTGCACGTTCTCCAGGGTCACCTCGCACAGCTTCCGCGTCTGATCCATGGTCTTGAGCAGACGGGTTCCAAGGCCGGCCTGTTGGCGGTCGAGCAGAAACAGCGTCACCCCTTCGGACGTGCGCGCGGCACAGATGATGTGATCGACAACATGGGCGTCCGGCACAAATAATTTCACCCCGTTCAACACATACCCGCTGCCGTTCTTCTCCGCGCTGAGGTTGACACTGGCCTCATCCCAGCGGGCGTTTTCTTCGAGGACGGCCAGGGTCAGCGTGGTCTGTCCGGACGCCATACCGGGCAGCAGGGCCTTTTTCTGCGCTTCGCTCCCGGCGGCCTGCACACACAGCCCGCCCAGCGCCACGGTCGAAAAGAAGGGGCCGGGCAGCACGACCTTCCCCATCTCTTCCAACACGACGACCAGGTCGACGATAGACAGCCCGGCCCCGCCGTATGCTTCCGGCACGATCAGCCCCATCCAGCCCAGCTCGGCCATCTTGTTCCAGACCTCGTCCGCATAGCCCCGCTCATCCTCCATCATCTGGCGGACATAGGACATGGGACATTCGTTGCGTAAAAAGTCGGCGGCCGATTGACGCAGGAGGTCCTGCTCTTCGCTAAAACCAAAATCCATAACACCCCCACAAAAAAGAACGAGGACTGAGAATCTCCCAGTCCTCGTTATCACCCGTTACTATTTGTTCTAGCTATTGGCCAGAATGGTCACGCAGCCCACCGAACCCGGGCCACCCAGGTTATGGGCCAGGCCCACTTCCGCATCCTTGACCTGCCGCTCGCCGGCTTTGCCCCATAAGTGCTGCGACACTTCATAGATCATGCGAATGCCGGTCGCGCCAATGGGATGACCGAACGACTTCAGGCCGCCCGAAGGGTTCACGGGAACCGCCCCGCCGTCGATGTTGGCCCGGCCCTCGGCCACATAGCGCCAGCCCTCGCCTTTTTCACACAGGCCGAGGTCCTCATAGTTCAGAATCTCGGTGATGGTGAAGCAGTCGTGGCATTCAACCAGATCAATGTCCTTGGCCGTCAGGCCGGCCTGCTCATAGGCCGATTGGGCCGCCTGGGCCGTGGCGGGAAAGCCGGTGTAGGCGAAGCTCGGTTTCATATACGGCTCACCCGAGGTGACGGACAGGCCGATGCCTTTGACCTTCACCGGGTCAGAGCGGAACGAGCGGGCCAGTTCCTCCTTGCAGATGATCACCGCCGCGGCACCATCCGTGGTCGGGCAGCAGTCGAGCAGACCGAGCGGGCTGCAAATCAGCGGTGCATTGACGACCTGGTCTTCCGAGACCTCCATCCGAAAATGCGCCTTGGGGCTCATGGTGCCGTTGTGATGATTTTTGATGGCGACCTTGGCCAGGGCCGTCTTATCAATGCCATACGTTTCAAAGTAGCGGTTGGCCGCCATGGCAAACAGCGATGGGGCGGTTGTACCGTAGCCCACAACGGGATGATCGCCAAACGTCCCCAGACCGCGCTGACCGGAGTCGCGCAGCTTCTCAAAGCCCAGCGCCAGGACCACATCATACATGCCGGAGGCCACCGCCATGCACGCGTTCCGAAACGCATCCATGCCCGAGGCGCAGTAGTTTTCCACGCGGGTAATCGGGATGTTGAACAGCTTGAGCGGGTCGGCCAGGGCGTTGCCGGCGCTGGCTGAACTGAGCGTCCCGACCCAGGCGGCCTGAATCCGGCTCGGATCGATACGCGCGTCCGTATAGGCGTCAAGCGCGGCCTCGACAATCATATCTTCGGCGCTCTTGTCGTAGTTCTCACCAAACTTGCTGCATCCAGCCCCAATCACCGCGACCTTGTCCCGGATATTCATACTGCCTCCTCTCAAAGATGTTGTGTCTTGCCGATGTTCACCTATTCTGCAGGCCGTGCCTTCCAGAAATAGTTCTTGATCCCATAGCCTTCATGATATTTGCGAAATGTCAACTCAAGCGGCATGCCGATTTCAACCCGCTCCGCCTCACAATCCGTAAGCTGAACAAAGACGCGCCCTCCCCCCTCAAGATCGACCACGGCGTGTGTTGTTGGCGGGTCCGGCGTCTCGGTCAGATAGTCGTTCGTAAAGGTAAAAAGCCGCCCCCGCCGTGACAGCTTGACCTCTTCCAGCCCCTCGCGATAGCCACATTCCGTACAGATGCGATGAATGGGAAACTGGATGACGCCACACGCCGGGCATTTGCCGCCGTACAGGGGCAGAATCTGTTTCTGGTCGCGCAGCAGCACGACCGGAGTGGACTCGTCCTGCGTCGCGTAATCCTTCCGCAGCAGCTTCCGAAAGCGGGCGTATTTGCCGTAGGATTGCAGCGTCCGCTTCACCTCAATCTGCGAGTACACGCTCCGGGCGACCTGAAAACCGGCAATCCCGTCCGTGACCCGGAACAGGGCCACATCGCCTCCGTCTCCGTAGCCGGCCACGAGAATCAGATCGCCCGGCTTGGCCCGCTCAAGCACCGCGGCCAGCAGAACCAGCGGCTGGGCGGTCCCGGCGTCCCCGACCGTATTCCAGAACGTTTCCTGCACCTGGCTCTTGATATCAAAGTCCAGGCTGCGCAGCGCGCCCTGCAGAGCCCTCTGGGTGGGGGCGGCAATGGCCGCGTTGGCAATATCCCTGGCTTCGAGGTTGCATTTTTGCAGCAGGCCCCGAACGGTTTCCGCAATAAAACGGTTATAGCCGAACTTGTTCTCGAACCCGCCGGGGAAGGATTTGAGGTAGTCCTGCTCTTCGGTTCGCCAGGTCCCCAGAAATTCCTGGCTGACCGTATGGGTGCCGACCAGCTCGGCGATGACGTTTTCCGAGCCAATGACCAGGGCTCCGCCGGCATCGCCGTAGTGCTGTTCCTGTATCGTGTCCGGCTCCCCCATGCGCGCGTCGCCGGCACACACCAGGAGGAGTTCGCCCGCTTTGGCCAAATCCAGGGCGGTCAGGAGCGCCGAGGTACCGGCACGCAGCGAATCCGTAAAATCCATGGTCCGCAGTTCTTTATCCGTATCCAGGACCGTGGCCACGGTGGCGGCGGCCTGCTTCTCGCGGTAGGGCGAGGTCGTTGAGGCAAAGAAGATCCCGGCGACCGCTTTCGGATTGCGCTCGCCCAGGGCGTCTATGCTGGCATTCATGGCCAGGGTCAGGCTGTCTTCATCAAAACTGGCCAGGGCCCGCTCCCCGCCGAGCGACGGGGTGTCCCACTCTTTGGCGATCACATCACGCGGGAGACGATAGGAAGGGATATACGACCCATACGAAACAATACCGACCATATTCAGCGCTCCGCTCTCTGGTGTTCCACAGCTTAATTGAGCCGGCTCTCCGGGATGCCCGCGCGGGTCATGCAGCCGTCAACCTGGAGGTTGACGCCGTTCACATATCCCCCTGCCTTTGAAGCCAGGAACACACACGGCCAGGCTACTTCGAGGCCCGTTCCAAAACGATTCAGGGCGGTTGAGCCGGTGGCTTTGTCTTGCAGTTCCTTGGTTGGCCACAGGACTTCCTTGACCCCGGGGGTTTCGATCGGACCGGGCGAGATGCAGTTCACGCGAATGCCATAGTCGGCCCATTCAATGGCCAGGGAGCGGGTCAGATTGATGATTCCCGCCTTGGCCGCCCCGTAGTGCGACATCGTGGCCGAACCAAACACCCCGGCGTCGGACGAGATATTAATGATGCTGCCGCCGGTCTTCTTTTCCATCATCACCAGGGCCGCAGCCTTGGAAAAGAGGAAGGTGCCGTTCAGATTGATGGCCACAATGGCGCCGAACCCGTTTGCCGAGATCTCGTGGGCGTTGGCCACAAAGCTCGCCCCGGCGTTATTGATCAAAATATCGACCCGACCCCAGTTCTGGACGGTTTTCTCGATCACCGCCTCGACCTGGTCGTTTTTGCGCACATCGCACACGATAGCGTCAACTTCGCCGCCATCCTTTTTGATCCCGTCCGCAACCGGGCCCAGGTGGTCCATCGTCCGGCTGGTGATCATCACCGGCGCACCCCGGCGGCAGAACTCAGCCGCGATTTCCGCCCCGATTCCGGTGCCGCCGCCGGTCACAACGGTGACTTTACCCGTAATATCAAACGCCGCGTCGGTCATAATCTCTTTTACTCCCCGGTGTGCGTCTTAGCCAAAAACGCGCAGCCAGCTCTGGCCGCCGTCCGTCGTGCGTAAGATGGCGCCATATCCGCCTACGATCCAGCCATGGTCGGCATCGAAGAAATCAACCGCCCGCAGCCAGGTGGCGATGGGCATGCCGACACTCGTCGGTTGCCATTCTCCGCCCTGAAGGCGCAGGACCCGGCCGGCTCCGCCCACGATCCAGCCATCGTCGCCAGCACCGATTAAATGTGGCGCGTATAACGGTTCCGTATCGAACAGGGCTCCTCCGTCAGCTTGTCCGATAAAGGTCCAGTGCTGCCCGGCATTGGAGGTGGTGGCAACCTTTCCCTCAAGTCCGACAACCACCCCGTTGTTCGCGTCGGAAAAGGAGAGCCCGAAGAACGTGGGAAGGTTCAGGGCATCGCTGAATCCCGCCTGTCCGAGCAGACTGTTCTGCTGTTCGACCCAGTTCTGGCCGCCGTCCGTGGTATGGTAAATTTTGCCGAACTCGCCCACAATCCAGCCCGTATTTTCATCCAGGAACTGGACATCGTAGAAGATGGGGTCCACCAGGGCCAGGGTGGCATCCGCCCCGACTCCTTCGAGCGAAGGCTGGATATAGCCCGACTCCCATGACGCTCCGCCGTTGGTGGTTTTCAGATAGGTGGCCCGGTCGGCCGCGGCCCAGCCGTGGGTAGTGTCGATAAACGTCATGGCAAATATCGGATCGCTCAGTTGGCTGTCCTGCGGCTGCCAGGTCTCGCCTCCGTCCGTGGAGTGCAGCATGACGCCGTCCTGCCCGCTGATCCAGCCGTGCCGGTCATCAGGGAAGGCCACGCTGTACAGGGCGGCATTGGTCCCGCTGTCCTTGGCCTGCCAGCTTTGGCCACCATCGGTGGTGAGGAGGATTTTGCCCGCATAGCCGACGACCACGGCTTTCTCGGCCGAGAGGGCCTCGACGTCAAAAAATTTATCCGTCAGGGTAATCAGGCTGGCACTCAGCGGAACTTCCTCAATCGCGTCACGACACGCCGAGAAGGCGCTCAGGAGACAGACAAGAGCACACAGGAGAGGGATGCGTCGCATATCGGCCTACTTCCGCTGGCTGAACCCCCTGTCTACCCTCTTCCCCCACGCTTTGCAACGTGGCTGCGGGCGGCTGCCCGTTCCACCACCCTTCCGATTGAGCTGTGATTTGGTATAATCCCGCGCGATAAAATCGCACATCATGAAGAGGTAAGGAGAGAATATGACCGCAGCAAAAATTACGTGGACCCAGATCGATGAAGCCCCGGCGCTGGCAACCTTTGCGCTCCTGCCTGTCATCCAGGCGTATACCAAAGGCTCGGGTATTGAGGTGGAAACCAGCGATATCTCCCTGGCCGGCAGAATTATCGCCAACTTCCCCGACAAGCTGACGGAGGAACAAAAAATTCCCGACTGTCTGACCCAACTCGGGGAGATGACCCAGACGCCCCAGGCGAATATCGTCAAACTGCCCAATATCAGCGCCACCATTCCCCAACTCAAAGACGCGATCAAGGAATTGCAGGACAAAGGCTACGATATCCCCGACTATCCGGAAGAGCCCAGGAACGACGCGGAGCGGGCGCTCCAGGCGCGCTTTGCCGTGGTCCTCGGCTCGGCCGTCAATCCGGTGCTGCGGGAAGGCAACTCCGACCGCCGGCCGGCCGCCTCGGTCAAAAAATTCTTTCAGAAGAATCCCCACAAGATGATGCAGCAGTGGCCGGAGAGCGGCTCCAAGGCCCGGGTGGCCCATATGCAGGGCAGGGATTTCTACGAGAGCGAGAAATCGACCACTCTGGAGGCGGCGACCCAGGCGCGGATCGAGTTTGTTGCCGGAGACGGCAGCGTGACCGTGCTGAAAGACGGCCTGGCCCTGCTTGCGGGCGAGGTCATCGATGCCTCGGTCATGAACGTCAAGGCCCTGCGCGCCTTCTATGCCGAGCAGATGGACGCGGCCAAGCAGGACGGGGTGTTGCTGTCCCTGCACCTCAAATCGACCATGATGAAGGTTTCCGATCCCATCATGTTCGGCCACTGCGTATCCGTCTATTTCCAGGACGCGCTCGACAAGCACGCCGAGGCGCTCAAGGAAATCGGAACGAACGTCAACTACGGCCTGGCCGACGTGCTGGCCAAGCTCGACCGCCTGCCGGCCGAGAAAAAAGCCGAGGTCGAAGCCGATATTGCCGCGGTGTATGACAAGCGGCCGGCGCTGGCCATGGTCAACGCCCGCCGCGGCATCACCAATCTGCACGTCCCGAACGACATCATCATCGACGCCTCCATGCCCAACGTGGTGCGTGACGGCGGCCGGATGTGGAATAAGAACGACGAACTCCAGGATACCATCGCCCTGGTGCCGGACCGCTGCTACGCGACCATGTATAAGGAGATTCTGGAAAACGCCAAACAGCACGGGCAGTTTGACCCGACGACCATGGGCAACGTCTCCAACGTCGGCTTGATGGCCCAGAAAGCCGAAGAGTACGGCTCGCACGACAAGACCTTTGAAGCCCCGGCTGACGGGACCATACGCGTTGTGGACGCGGCCGGGACCGGCCTGCTTGAGCAGGCCGTCGAAGTGGGCGATATCTTCAGAATGAGCCAGACCAAGGACGCCCCGATCCGCGACTGGGTCCGCCTGGCGGTGTCACGCGCAAGGGCCTCGGGGTCACCGGCGGTTTTCTGGCTGGACGAGAACCGCGGACACGATACGCAAATCCTCAAGAAGGTGCACACCTACCTGCCGGAGCACGATGCCACGGGGCTGGATATTCGGGTGCTGAAGCCGCAGGAGGCCATGCGCTTTTCCCTGGAACGGATCCGGAGAGGGGAAAACACGATTGCGGTAACGGGCAACGTCCTGCGGGACTATCTGACCGATCTGTTCCCGATTCTTGAGCTGGGCACCAGTGCCCGGATGCTGTCCATCGTGCCGCTGATGAAAGGCGGCGGCCTGTTCGAGACCGGCGCGGGGGGCTCCGCTCCCAAGCATGTGCAGCAGTTCGTACAGGAGGGGCACCTCAGATGGGATTCGCTCGGCGAGTACTGCGCCCTGGTGCCCTCGCTGGAGCTGATCGCGCAAAACACCAAGAGTGAAACAGCCGCGTTGTTTGCAGAAACGCTTGACCAGGCCATCAGCACCTACCTGGAAAACTCGCGCTCCCCATCCCGCAAGGTGAACGAAATCGACAACCGGGGCAGCACCTTCTATCTGGCCCTGTACTGGGCTCAGGCCCTGGCCGCTCAGACCAGGGATACGGCCATCCAGACCCGCTTTGCCGGAGTGGCAAAACAACTCGAAGAGCAGGAAGCCACGATTACCGCAGAACTGCTGGCCGCCCAGGGCGAGCCGGTCGATATCGGCGGCTATTACGTGCCCGACCCGGAAAAGGCCGGCCAGGCCATGCGGCCCAGCGCGACCTTTAACGCCATTATTGACGCGCTGTAATAGGAACTGCGTGATTCGCTCAAGGGCGGAAGAAGGGGAGGAGATAAGAGTTCTCCCCTCTTCTGTTTCTCATTTGGTAAAAGTCATAAGGCTGAGAGCCTAAGGAATAGTCCGACAGATCGCGCATACTCCTCTCGTTAGAACTCTATTAGACGCAGTGCCATTCGAGCCGTAACGATTGGAACGCCCTCAATTTCGCCCAAGCCGAGTAAATCACCCTTGTCACCGGAGACCAGGTAATCCGCTTTCCCGGCTATCGCTGTCGCAAGGATGGCGTTGTCGTCCGGATCAGGGGAGATATTAACGTCTGGTAATTCTTGCAGTATCTCAGCGTCCTCCTGAAGGGTTTGGAGCATCTCCCGCGCCTCAGTGTGACTACGAATATATTTTTTGAGACGATCGTACTCAATGACTCGTGTAAATTCTTCTACTTGGGCGGTAGAGGTAAGGAGGCGAAATACGCCTTCCGTCCATTTCAGATAGAGCTGTTGGGGCGGAGTGCCCTGAGAGATGAGGGCACTGATGAGAACCGATGTATCAAGAACGATGACCACGGGTCCACTTGACCGCGTCATCCACCGTGGCCAGGATTTCCTGCTGATCGTACCGGCTGTTACGGTCCTGCATGCGTTTGATCGTTTCCCTGCGTATAACGGTTCTGACAGCGCGTTCTACGAAAGCTGAGAGATTATTCGATTCATCTCCCTGTTGAGCCAGAAAGGTTCGTAAGGCTTTATCGGTTTCGTCCGAAACCTGGACCGACCACTGTGTCATGAGATTTCCCACTTTCTGAAAGAAATCGTTTATTGCGCCACTATATCCGATATTGTGCAGTATGGGGAACCATTCGGAATAGCGACCTTACACTACTCAATTCCCACTCGACAACTTTTGAAAAAATGTCTGCCCACAGCAGACGGTAAGGCCACCGCCTGACCTACGGAGACTCGTCCCACATATCAGTCGCGCGCCGCGGCCCGGCGCACCCGGTCCATGATTGCCCGACCCAGGCCGGTCTCAGGAACCGATTCGATGACGACCCGGTCCAGTCCGGCGGCGTCCAGCCGTCTGAGCGCGGCAAACAGGTGGGCCGCCGCATCGAGCAGATTCCCGTCCTGTGACAGCGCTTCCGTTCTCGTATAGCCGCGGGCATCGGACCGGGGGGTGAGACTGAGCAGCCCGAGCCGTTCGCCAGCTTCGGGCCGAGGCAAAGCAGCACCAGGCTTCAGCAAAAGAACCGGGACGCGCGGGGCATAGTGCGACAGCAGTGTTCCCGGTGAACGCCGGTCCGTTTGGGTTGGCTCACCCGGACGGACCGGGCCGATGACCGATTCGAGCTGTTCGAGCGCTACGCCTCCGGGCCGGAGCAGCACGGCCTGGTGCTCGGTCAGCGCACAGACCGTTGACTCAACGCCGACGTGGCACGGGCCGCCGTCAATAATCAGATCGACCGCATCCCCGAGCGAGTCACGCACATGCACCGCGGTCGTCGGGCTGACATAGCCGAACGGGTTGGCGCTTGGTGCCGCAATGGGGAAATCGACGGCCCGCAGGAGCGCCAGCGCAACCGGATGCGACGGCATGCGCAGCGCAACCGTCCCCAGCCCGGCAGTGACCAGGTCCGGAATGACAGGCCGTTTGGGCAGAACAAGCGTCAACGCACCCGGCCAGAAGGCGTCCATGAGTTGCCGGGCGCGCGGGTCAAGGGCGGTGACGTATGGAGAAGCCGCGTCTTTGTCCCCAATATGGACAATCAGCGGGTCAAACTCGGGCCGGTTCTTGGCGGCGAAGACTTTGACCACCGCTTTCTCGTTCAGCGCATTCGCGCCCAGGCCGTAGACGGTTTCCGTGGGGAAGGCCACGATATCTCCGGCCCCGAGCCGTTCGGCCGCATGGAGAATCGTCCGCGGGTCGTTGCCGTCGAGAATGCGGGACATCACATTAGGGATTGGGGGTCAGATAGGTATAGCTGCCCAGGACGGCTTCGTATTCCCTGAGCAGGTCTTCCTCCGCTGCGGCAGGGACGCCCTGCTGAGCGCCTTCGCGGATGCGAGTGCGGAAGGCGGCCAGGAGTTCTTCCCGTTCGTAACGAAAAATATGGAGGACGCCTTCTACCGTATGACCTGGGATGATCTCGGTGATCTGCGCCGTACCGTTCTCATCGATCACCACCGAGACATCGTGGACGTGGCCAAACAGATTGTGATAGTCGCCCATGACATCCTGATACGCCCCGGTGAAGAACACCCCCAGATAATACGGCTCCCCGTTCAGGGCGTGGAGTTCCAGATACTCCTTGATGTCCCGCAGGTCAATGAAATTATCGACCTTGCCATCCGAGTCGCAGGTGAGATCCGCCAAATAGCCCCTCCGCTCAGGAAGCTCGTTCAGCCGGTGAATCGGCATGATGGGAAAGAGCTGTTCGAGCGCCCAGGAATCGGGAATGGACTGAAAGACGGAAAAATTACAGATAAATTTATGCGCCAGGCGTTGTTCCAGGTCTTCAAACTCCTCGGGCATATGCTTGACCGCCTTGGCAAACTTGAGCGCCCGTTCGCACGTGCCCCAGAAAAGTTCCTGACCCAGCCCGCGGTCCTCCAGCGAGAGATAGCCCAGATTGAAGAGCGAGAACATTTCTTCGCGCTGCTCCAGGATGTCGTGATAATACTCACGGTAGTTCTTGGCGTTCGTCCCGGTATAAATATCGTACATCTCCTGGATGACTTCCGGCCGGCGCTCATAGTCATCGACCCGCACCGGGCCGTTCGAGAGTCCGATCTCATCGACGCTATTGAAGACCAGCATGGCATGCGGCGCGGCGATCATCCGTCCGGTCTCCGTCAGCACGGTCGGCTCTTCAACCCCCTCGCTCTCACATACCTCTTTGATCGAGTAAATAATGTCGTTGGCATACTCCTGGACAGAATAATTGACGCTCGACTCCGAAGCCGTGCGGGAGCCGTCATAATCAACGCCCAAGCCGCCGCCCACGTCGAGAGCGGTGAGCTGCGGACAGAGCTGGCGCAGCTTGGCATAGGTGCGGGCCGCCTCCTTGACCGCGTACTTCACCCGCCTGATCTCCGTGACCTGTGAGCCGATGTGAAAGTGCAGCAGATTCAGACAGTCGAGCATATCGGCCTCGCGCAGGACGCGGATGCATTTGAGGAGTCCGGTGGTGGTGAACCCGAACTTGGACAGGTCCCCGCTCGATTTCTCCCACTTGCCGCTGCCGCGAGCCGCCAGTTTGAGGCGGAGGCCGAGACGCGGTCGAACGCTCAGGCGCTGGCTGTGCGCCAGCAGGGCGTGCAGCTCGAACAGGCTCTCCACCACAATAAAGACGCGCTTGCCGATCTGCGTGCCGATCAGAGCCAGTTTGATATAATCCGCATCCTTCACCCCATTGCAGATAATGGGCGAGTGCCGGTTGTCAGTCAGCGCTAACGCAACGGCCAACTCGGCCTTGCTGCCGACCTCAAGACCGACCTGGTACGGGTCTCCAAAGCGGAGGACATCCCGCACCACCTCCTTCTTCTGGTTGACCTTGATGGGATAGGCCGGGATGTAGTCCTTGTGGTAGCCGAATTCCTTGATGGCGGAGGCAAAGGCTCCGGCCAGGACGTTCAACTGATGCTGGATGATCTGGGGGAAACGCAGCACGACCGGCGTGGCGATGCCCCGGTCTCCGAGTTGGCTAATCAGAGCTTTCAGCGGGGTGTGAGCAGGCTGCGACGCGGGGAAGGCACATACGACTTCTCCGCTGTCATTCACCCGGAAGTACTGACTGCCCCAGTTCCGAATACCGTACAGGGCGATCGTCTCTTCCAGCACCGTTTGGGCGGACAAGGCGCGGCTGTCCACAACCGCCACCTCGGCTCCCCACGCCGGTGTCAGGGAAAGCGGTCCGGCTTGCTTGGGTTCGCTCCTGGTCATACGAGTCATGAAAGACACTCACTTGAGGCAGTCGGATATCCGGTGCGCACGCTCAGCAGAGGAAAGACAACGAGATTTTATAGAGCCTTTCATATTTCGTGTCAAAAGCGCAGTGGCACAAACGGCATTGAGCCCGGAAACGCCATCCCTTACAATTTCTCCCGTCATGGCAGAGTCCCCTTCTTCCGCTCACGCTCAGCAGGTCATCCTCGGCCTGATCCAGATGGCGTGCAGCGACCGGCCAAGCGCCAATCTGGACAAGGCGGTTGCCGCGATCCGGGGGGCGGCGCGGCAGGGAGCACAGATTATCTGTCTCCAGGAATTGTTCGGGTTCCGCTATTTCTGCCAGAGCGAAGACGTTGAGCGGTTCGCCTTGGCCGAGCCGATTCCCGGGCCGACCACCGAGCGCCTGCGCCAACTCGCCGCGGCCCATCAGGTCGTGCTGATCGTACCCGTATTTGAGAAACGAGCAGAGGGGGTTTTTCATAATACCGCAGTGGTGATTGACGCCGACGGGTCGCTCCTCGGCCAGTACCGCAAGATGCATATCCCGGATGATCCACTCTATTACGAGAAGTTCTATTTTACCCCTGGCGACCTCGGCTTTCGGACCTTCCACACCCGCTACGCGCGGATCGGGGTGCTCATCTGCTGGGACCAGTGGTTTCCCGAGGGCGCGCGGCTCACCGCACTGAGCGGCGCCCAGGTCCTGTTTTATCCAACCGCTATTGGCGACCATCCGGACGACGGTGAAGAAGAGCATCAGGCGCAACGGGAAGCCTGGCAGATCATGCAGCGCGGCCACGCCATCGCCAACGGGCTGTACGTCGCCGCGGTCAACCGCGTCGGCCGGGAGGGGGCGCTTAATTTCTGGGGCACGTCCTTTGTCAGCGATCCGTTTGGCCGTCTCCTCAAGCAGGCGAGTACCGACAAGGAGGAAACCCTGATTGTTCCGTGCGCGCTCGACCGGCTCGACACCACCCGCCAGTATTGGCCTTTTTTCCGCGACCGCCGCATCGACGCCTACGCCGACCTGACCCGGCGGTGGGGAGAGTGAGGAGGGGCAATTCATGAATTGCCCCTGCATTTATCAGAGTATGACTCTCCGCTCCCCCACACCCGCCCAGCTCGGCTTTCGGATGCCCGCGGAATGGGAAGCGCACGCCGCTACCTGGCTGGCCTGGCCGCATAATCGGGACACCTGGCCCGGCATGGACTCGGCCATTGCCGCGGTGTACGTCCAGATGATCGCCGCCCTGCACCTGGACGAACGGGTGCATATTTGTGTGAATGACTCCGAGACCGCCGGGCGCGTCCGCCATACGCTTGACACGGCCGGAGTGGACCTCGCTCGTATTGCGATATACGAGATTCCGACCAACGACGCCTGGACCCGGGATCACGGCCCGATTTTTCTGACCCGTCGGCACGGGCAGACAATCGAACTCGGTCTGACCAACTGGACGTTTAACGCCTGGGGAGCCAAATACCCGCCCTGGGATCTGGATGACCGCGTTCCGGAACGTATCGCCCAGTGTCTCGACATTGTCCCGTTTACTCCGGACATGGTGCTTGAAGGCGGGTCCATTGAGGTCAACGGCCGGGGCATGCTGCTGACCACCGAGTCCTGCGTACTCAACCCCAATCGCAACCCGGCGCTCAGCCGCTCCGATATTGAGCACATCCTGAAGGCGTTTTTCGGGGTTCACCACATTGGCTGGCTCGGCGAGGGGATCATCGGGGATGATACGGACGGCCATGTGGACGATATCGCCCGGTTCGTCAATCCCACGACCGTGGTGTGTGCGGTCGAAGACGATCCGACCGACATGAATTACAAACCGCTTCAGGACAACCTGCGCCGGCTACGGGCCATGCGCGACCAGAGCGAACAACCGCTCCGCGTGGTGCCGCTCCCCATGCCCGGTCCGGTGGAGTATGAAGCCGAGCGTCTGCCGGCCAGTTATGTCAATTTCCATATCGCCAATCGTACCGTGCTGGTTCCAACCTATGACCAGCCCCAGGACCGTACCGCCCTGTCCATTCTCCAAGAGCTGTTTCCGGGGCGACGCATCCGGGGGATTCCGTGTCGCGAGCTGGTCGTCGGCCTCGGCGCCTTGCACTGCGTCACCATGCAGCAGCCGGCGTATGACCGGATGTATCAACCGGTATGAAGGGGCACGCAGGTCTTTGTCTTTACTCCACGGCCGTAATGACAAAGTTTGGGTAGAAATATCCTTAAGATAAGCAGGAAAATCCCTAAAAATGGCCGAGCAGGAGACCCACACGGACGGACGGCATGGCAGGGACCCTCTGTCGGTGGAGGGGCAGGAGATGCACCAAGTACTCTGGGGCGAACCGCCGCACGCTCAGAATAAGTTGCTGAGCGCCGTCCGGGGCTCTACCGCAGGGATGGGAGAGCGCACGTAGTCCCGGACGTTCCGCGTGACGATATGCCGCGCGCCATAGGCACGAGCGGCCGCCACCTGCAGCGCGTCCTCGAAGTCTGCCATCGGTAGTTCCGCGGCATACCGGATGGCCTCGGTGCCAGTAGCGGCCACCGCGACAAAGCGGGTCAATTCGACGATAAAATCACGGGCGTCCCCCCCGCCGCGCACCGCCGCGACGATGTAATAGAAGTTTGACACCGTGTGCCACGCGATGCAGGCGCGCTCGGCACCGTGCTCAATCTGGTCCAGGAGCTCGGCAGCCGGGCCGGCGTGCGGATGCCTGTCGAGGGCGATGTCGATGAGGATATCGGTATCCAGGAGGATCATTGCAGGTACTTCCGCGCTAGGGCGTCGTAACGCGGGTCGTCACGTCCTGCGGCCCGAAACTTACCCCGCCAGCGTGCGGCGAAGGACGGTGCGTCTGTGCCCGCTACCTCCCGGAGGGACTGTTCAATGAGTGACGACAACGACACGCCCCGGGATCGGGCGTAGCGCTTGGCGAGCGGGAGGAGTTCGGCGTCCACGGTGATGGTGAGCTTTTGCTTCATCGTGATCAAGTGTCCTTTCTTTTAGTATACTACCTTATAATGAAGTATACGTATTCAGGAATGCGGTTCAAGATCATCTGTGCAGATTGATCACTCTCAGGAGAGGACATCAGCCGCCCGCCCATATACACATCGCCCTCGATCAAGGATAAATTAAGCAGACAGTGGACGCATCGACAGGGAATGAAATGGCTGCTGGTTCCACGGTTGTGAGCCAGGAAATCCGACAGGAAGCGGAGCGATTGCGCGCGGAGTTGGCCGTTCATAATCATCGCTACTACGTCCTTGACGAGCCGCTCATCAGCGACGCCGAATACGATCAACTCTTTCGGCGCCTGGTTGATCTGGAAACCGCGTATCCGGCACTGCACGACCCGGCCTCCCCCACCCAAAAGGTCGGCGCTCCGCCGCTGGCGGCATTTACTCAGGTCCGCCACACCGTACCGATGTTGTCTCTGGCCAACGTCGTCTCCCAGGACGAGATGCAGGAGTTTCATCAGCGCGTCCAACGCGGGCTCGAAACAACACAGGATATCGAATACGTGGCCGAGCCGAAGATCGACGGGGTCGCCGTCGAACTGGTGTATGAAAACGGGAAACTGGCCGTGGGCTCGACACGCGGGGATGGGGTCACGGGCGAGGACGTCACGGCCAATCTCAGAACCGTGCGCTCCATTCCCTTGACCCTCCTCCAGCCTGCCCAGCCGATTCCGAGACGGCTCGAAGTCCGCGGAGAGGTTTTTTTGCCCAAGGCGTCTTTCCGCAGCCTTAACGACACCCGGGCAAAAGCCGGTGAGCCCCTCTTCGCCAACCCGCGCAACGCCACCGCCGGCTCGCTCAAACAGCTTGATTCGTCCATCACGGCCGGGCGGCCGCTCGATTTCTTTTGCTATGGGGTCGGACAGATCGAGGGCGACACGTTTGCGTCCTATTGGGAGTTGCGCCAGGCGCTCATCGGCTGGGGCATCAAAGCGGTGCCGCTGGGCCGCGTATGCCCGACCGTCGAGGCGGTCTTCGCCGTCTGCGACGACCTGGCAGCGCGACGCGACAGCCTGGATTACGACATTGACGGGGTGGTGGTGAAGGTCAACAGCTTTGCCCTGCAAGCCCAACTCGGCCAGATTTCACGCTCGCCCCGTTGGGCCACGGCGTATAAATTCCCGGCCATCCAGGCAACGACCACCGTCCTGGATATTGTTCCGCAAGTCGGCCGGATCGGGACGTTGACTCCGGTGGCCGAGTTGACGCCGGTCCATATCGGCGGCGTGACCGTCAAAAGCGCCTCCCTGCACAATATGGATGAAATCCAGCGCAAGGATATCCGGATCGGCGACACCGTTATTGTCGAGCGGGCCGGCGATGTCATCCCCTATGTGGTGAAAACCATTCCGGAGAAGCGCACCGGCCGGGAACGGCGCTTTACGATGCCGACTGTCTGTCCGGTGTGCGGGGCGCAGGTCGCGCGCGAGGAGGGGGAGGCCGCGTATCGCTGTACCGGCCTGGCCTGTCCGGCCCGACTCAAGGAAAGCCTCAAATTCTTTGCCGCCCGCGGCTCTATGGACATCGACGGGCTGGGGGAGAAAATCATCGATCAGTTGGTAGACAAGAACCTCGTCCGCGACCCCGGCGACCTTTACCTGCTGACCGCTGAGCAGTTGGCCGCGCTTGACCGGCTGGGGGAAAAATCCGCCCATAATCTGACCGGCGCGCTGGAGCGCAGCAAGACCACCACCCTGCCCCGCTTGATCGCCGCGCTGGGTATCCGCCACGTGGGTGAAGCCACGGCCCGTCAATTAGCCGAGCATTTCGGCGATTTGGACCACATTATGCAGGCCGGGGAGGAGGCCCTCCAGGACGTGTCCGATATCGGGCCGGAGGTCGCCCGGAGCGTGGCCGCTTTTTTCGGGCAGGAGCACAACCGGGCCGTTGTCAAGAAGTTGCTCGACGCCGGGGTGCGTTTCCCGCAGGTTGAGACCAAGCCGGCCGGCAGCCTGCACGGGCAGACCTTTGTCCTGACCGGCACCCTGGCCAGCCTGACCCGGCCGGAGGCAAAACAGCGCCTCGAAGCCCTTGGCGCAAAGGTCACGTCCAGCGTCTCAAAAAAGACGGACTATGTCGTGGCCGGCACCGACCCCGGCTCAAAACGCGATAAGGCCGAAAAGCTGGGGATTCCTATTTTGAACGAAGCAGAATTATTGGAGAAATTATCAGGGTAGCAATAAAGCGGTGCTCCCCGGCCGCCGCCGACTTTTGCGGGCTGGAAGCCCACACCCCTCGGGTGTATTCTCTCCTCTAAGCTTCAGCAGTACGTGGATTGAACCGAACGGGGATGACGCTATGGACGATGCATCCACACAAGAATCCCTTGAACTTGACGTGACCAATTTCGGGCCGATCATCAAGGCCACAGTTGACCTGCGGCCGCTGACGGTATTCGTCGGACCGAGCAATACCGGCAAGTCCTATCTGGCAATTCTGATTTACGCGCTGCATCAACGTTTCAGTCATTTCAGCGATAGGAAGGGTCAGCCCGACCCAATGTTTTTTTCCCGAGGAGCCTGGATGCGTTGGAGCGGCTTACAGTGGGAGCTAACACGGGAGACAACCCTGTCTGCGCTGACCAACATGGCGGAACAGATACTTGGGACGGACAAGAGACAGGCGCTCGATGAAGAAGGCATCGTTCTGTCCGGTCCGGTTGCGGATGTCATCCGTTCCGTACTTGAGGCAACCGGCGACGGTCTGGGCGACGAAATCAGCCGGTGCTTTGGCATCGGTGCGCCCGACGCGCTCATCCGAAAGGGAAGCAGGGAAGGCGCACGCATTGTTCTCCGCCGGTCTGGGTCGAACGCTAAGCCCTCGATTGAGCATGGGCTGACAATCGGAGTGCAGACAACCGCATTCAGGGCAACGATCCCCGACGGAACACGAATGCGGGTCGCTGGCGGAGATGCCGGGTTTTGGCGGGCTTGGGCCGAGCAAGTGCTCTCGATGGCAGACCGGACGGAAAAACCCTCGGATTTCGGGGCGTGGCCCCCTCTGGACTCTTTTGTCTCTCACGTCTGGTCCGATATCCTCGCTCCCCTGTATTATCTCCCGTTCTATCTTCCTGCGGACCGGACCGGTGTGATGCACGCTCACCATATGGTCGTCAGCGCCCTGATCCGAGGCGCGGCCACATCGGGCTTGCATCCAACCCCTCCTTCCCCTCTGCTGTCGGGCGTTCTGGCGGATTTTCTCGACCAGTTACTCAGACTTAGCTCTCCAGAGTGGCGCCAGTCCCCATACGACTTCGGCACGCCGCTCGAAGCCGCCTTGCTCGGCGGGTCGGTGAGGGCCAAAAGTTCTGAGGTTACCCACTACCCACGTTTCATCTATCGGCCAAAGGGCTGGAAGGACGATCTGCCCTTAATGAACGCATCCTCTATGGTGTCGGAGCTTGCGCCGGTAGTGCTGTATCTGCGCCATGTGATTGAACCCCGGGACGTGCTGATCGTCGAGGAGCCGGAATCACACCTGCATCCGGCCATGCAGGTCAAATTCATCCGTCAGCTGGCCGCGCTTGTTCAGGCAGGTGTCAGGGTGCTTATCACAACGCACAGCGAATGGGTGCTTGAGGAGCTTGCGAATATCGTGCAGCGATCCAAACTTCCCGAGAATCGCCGGAAAGGAGACGCGGACAGCACTGTTTCGCTACGCCCAGATCAAGTGGGGGCATGGCTGTTCAAGCGAAAACGCCGTCCAAAGGGGTCGGTTGTGGAGGAGATAAAGATGGATGAGGAAACCGGTCTCTATCCAACCGATTATGATGCAGTCAGCGAGGAGCTGTACAACGATAGCGTCAATATCTTCAACCGTATCCAGGACATCAAGGCCGAATGAGTGGGACGGTTACAGCGTGTACCAACCAAGTACCCGCTTCCTGCCATGCTACGCGCTGCAATAAAGACGGCTGCCGGGTTGGTCTACAAGGGGCACCGCGGGAGCGTATCATTATCGATATGGACTGCGAGGCGTTGCCGATCCCACCCAATCAGAAACGCTGTGACTATCTGTTCGTTGGTGAAGAATCCAATACGACCTGGGTCGCACCGATTGAGTTGAAGAGCGGTGGATTAAAAGCCAACGAGGTATTGGAGCAGCTTAAGGAAGGCATCAGCATAGCTGACATGCTGCTCCCACAAAGGACTTCATTCCAATTCGTTCCGGTCCTGGCGCATAGAAAAGGGATTCATCGGAACGAGCTCAAAAAGCTGCGCTCCGGAAAAATACAACTGCGTGAACAAAGGAAAGGTATCACGCTTATCAGATGCGGCGATCCATTGACCAAGGCACTGGCAGAATAGGAGGTCGGCCCGCTTTCTCATCCTTCTCGTGACGCTTTACGAGAAGCCCTTACCCACTGACCCGTAAGTCGTGGCGCATGCGGATGGCGGCCTCGCGCCCCTGATAATAGCCAGGCAGATATTTAACCTGACGGTAGCCGAGCCGACGGTAGAACGCTTGCGCGCCGGGATTATTGGCGCGCACCTCCAGGTTGACGACCGGGATGTCTCCGGCGCGCGCCACCTCTTCCTGCCACTCAACCAAACGCTGTCCTATCCCCAACCGGCGGACAGCCGGCTGGACCGCCAGCAGGTTCAGATGGGCTCGTTCGGCGTAAAACTGCATAATGGCAAAGCCGACCAGTCGGCCCTCATGCCAGGCGCCGAGGACGTTGCTGTCACGCCCGCGAATATGCGCGATCACCCGCTGGGGAGTCCACGTCCACGGTAAGCCGTGTTCGACCAGATCGCGCGACATGCGGGCGATCCGTAGTGCGTCCCCCTGCCGGACGAGTTTCAGCTCTGTATGGTCGGGCTGCGGAGCGGTCGCCATGGCTGCATCCTACGCCCTGGGACACGGAAAGCAACGCGCGGGCCGCGGCTATGCGGGCTGGCAGCCCGTCCGCCTAGGTGGTATGACACGGACGATCCAATACAGAAAGCGAGCGGCAGACAGACCCATGGAAACACAACCACACTCACAGCCCCTGACCGGTGCGGAAGTTGCCATTCAGACCGCAGCCGCGGCCGGCATTGATGTATGTTTTGCCAATCCGGGCACGACCGAGTTATATCTGGTGCAGGCCCTCGACCGCTGTCCGGGCATCAAGCCGGTTCTGGCGGTTTTTGAAGGGGTGTGTACCGGCGCGGCCGACGGCTATGCGCGGGTCACCGGCCGCCCGGCCCTGGCCCTCCTCCATTTGGGTCCGGGGCTGGCCAATGGCCAGGCCAATTTGCATAACGCCCGTAAGGCCCACTCGCCCGTGGTGTCCATCGTGGGCGAACATGCCACCTGGCATATTGCCGCCAACGCGCCGCTGACCGCGGACATCGAAACCCTGGCCCAGCCCATGTCCCAGTTCGTTCTGACCGCAAAAAACCCGGATACGGTCGGGCAGGACATGGCCGAGGTCATTGCCCGCGCGGGCCAGTTGCCGACCGGCCCGACCACATTGATTCTGCCGGGCGATATCCAATGGGCACATGTGAATACCCCGCCCGTTCAGCCGCAGATTGCCGCACCCGCGCCGCCGGACGCGGACGAGACCGAGCGCGCGGCCCAGGCACTCCGCGCGGGTCAGACCGCGCTGGTGTTGAGCGGCAGTGCGCTGCGGACCGCGGGGCTGCAAGCCGCCGACCGGATTGAACGGGCGACCGGCTGCCGGGTGCTGACCCCGACCTTTCCACCTATTCAGGATCGCGGTATCGGCTTGATCTCCCCGGACAAAATCCCCTATGCGCCGGAACCGGCCAGTCAGCTCCTGGAGCCGTATAAAAACGTTATCCTGGCCGGCGCGCACGAACCGGTGGCGTTTTTCGGCTATCCGGACTCCCGCAGCAGTTTGTGTGCGGAAGACGCGCAGATCATACAGTTATGCAGTGCCAACATTGACCCGGCGACCGCCCTCAGCGCGCTCGCCGATGCGCTTGACGCGCCCGCCGTACGCCCGGCGCCGGCCCTGCCCCGGCCGGAAGTGCCGAGCGGTCCGCTCACCCCGGCCAATATGTGTCGCGCCCTGGCCGCGGCCCAGCCCGAGGACGCGATTGTCATGGATGAGGGCGCAACCGCGGGATTCGCCTATCATGGTATGGCCGGCGGAGCACCACCGTTTACGTATATGGCACTGACGGGCGGCTCTATCGGCCAGGGGCTGCCGTGCGCGGTGGGAGCGGCGGCCGCAGCCCCGGACCGTCCGACCATCTGCCTCGAAGGCGACGGCTCTTCGCTGTACACCATTCAGTCCCTGTGGACCATGGCCCGCGAGCAGCAGCATCTGACCAGTATTATTTGCAAGAACCGAGCCTATTCCATTCTGCGCTGGGAGTTGGAACGCGCCAAAATGACACCGGGCGAGGCCAGCCTGTCGCTGACGGCGCTCGACTCGCCTGAGTTCGACTTTGTGAAACTGGCCGAGGGCTTTGGGGTGGAAGGTCGGGCGGTGCATACCACGGAGGAACTGAACGAGGCCCTCCGGTATGCGTTCAAGACACCTGGACCGATGCTTATTGAGGCCAATCTCGAATAGGAGCGTCGCGCTATCCGCTGAACGATCATGAATATTCCATCCGCGCTGTACCGGCCCTCCCTGACCCTGCTGACCGACCTCTATCAACTCACCATGGCCTATGGCTATTGGAAGTCCGGGCTCGCCGACCGGGAATCCGTCTTTAATCTCTTCTTCCGCCAAAACCCCTTTGGGGGAAGCTTCAGCATCGCCTGCGGCCTGGACTATATGGTGGATTTTCTCAGCCATTTTCGGTTCGACGCGGACGATACGGCCTTTCTGACCGAGGTGTGCGGCACTGACGGTAAGCCGCTGTTCGACCGGGGGTTTCTTGACGCCCTGGAGTCCATGACCTTCAGTTGCCAGGTTGATGCCATTCCGGAGGGCACGCCGGTTTTTCCGCCCGAGCCGCTGGTCCGCGTCCAGGGACCGCTGATGCAGTGCCAGCTCATCGAGACGGCGCTGCTCAACCTGATCAACTTCCAGACCCTGGTCGCGACCAAAGCCGCTCGCATCTGCCTGGCGACCGGCGGGGAACCCGTCCTGGAGTTCGGCCTGCGCCGCGCCCAGGGCATAGACGGAGGCCTGGCCGCCAGCCGGGCCGCGTATATCGGCGGCTGCGATGCCACCTCGAATGTGCTGGCCGGCAAGCTGTTCGGGATTCCGGTCAGGGGTACGCACGCGCATAGTTGGGTCATGGTCTTTGATGATGATCTGGAAGCCTTCCAGACCTATGCCGAGGCCATGCCCAATAACTGCATCTTTCTGGTGGATACCTATAATACCCTGGAAGGGGTACGGAAGGCCGCCCAGGTGGGGCAATGGCTGCGGGCCCGCGGCCATGAAATGGTCGGCATCCGGCTTGATTCGGGCAACCTGACTCAGCTCAGTATAGCAGCCCGGGACATCCTGGACGCCGCCGGCTTTCCCAACGCGCGCATTGTCGGCAGCAGTGATCTGGACGAACACCTGATCACCCAACTCAAGGAACAGGGCAGCACGATTGATGTGTGGGGGGTGGGGACGAAACTCGTGACCGCCTACGATCAGCCCGCCCTGGGTGGGGTGTATAAGCTGACCGCGATCCGCGCTCCCGATGGCGCGTGGCAGGACAGAATCAAGCTGTCGGAAGAGACGGTGAAAGTGACCAACCCGGATATTCCCCAGGTGCGCCGTTACCACACGCACAAAGAATTTCTGTGTGACGTGATGTATGGCAAGGAGGCGGATCTCGCGGACGGCTGCACCATGGTCGATGTGAGCGATCCGGCCACCCGCCGCAGGATTTCGGGAGACACGGCTTTTTCCGACTTACTGGCGCCGGTGTTCCGTCAGGGCAGAGCCGTCTATGAAAGCCCGCCCCTGACCCGCATCCGCCAGCGCACCCAGGAGCAACTCGCCAAACTGCCGGGCGATATCACCCGCCTGAACCGGCCGAGCCAGTACCCGGTCGGACTTGAAGAAAGCCTGTACGAACGCAAGACCCAACTCATCCGTCAGGCGGAGTTGGCTTCCGCTACTACGAATACATAAATAGCTGACGGCATCCTCAGCCGTTACCAATTCCTGACCTCACGAGCCAGGGTACCAAATCCGGTAGGAAGGCACTGTTCGAGGAGCGGTAAATCCTGGACAAGCCGTCGCGGGTTTGGATTGGGGGTATATCGGTCGATTGCGTTGGTCTGCCGAGAATGCCGTCAAGGAGAATGCGAATTGCCGCCTCGTCCGCCGGCGATTCGCTCAGGACCGCGACCTTCATTGCTCGGCCGGCACACCACCGAGAATGCCGCTATACCAGACCTCGCCCAAGGGAGCATCGTCCAGCACTTCCATAATGTGAGGCTGGTCGGACAATCGTTGGAATGCGGCTCCATCAGCAGTCTTCTGAGCAATGACAATCTCTTCTGGATGATCTTTATAGAGGTCCAGGAAGTACGGGGAATGCGTCGTTGCAATCACTTGAACCGGTTGACGCTCTTCACCGAACTGCTCTGGGTAGCTTAACCGGTATAGTGCGGTCTGGATGTTCCGTAAAAGGCGGGGATGAACCCCTCGTTCCGGTTCCTCTATCCCGATGAGTGGCGGAGGATCGGGGAGGTACGCCAAGGTGAGGATGGCCAGGGCCAACACCGTCCCTTGGGACAGGTCTCTGGCTGGTATGGCATGATGGCCATTCCGAGTGCGTAATAAGAAGGCTCGGTGTCCGGTCTGTGGCGTTTCAAAAAGGATACGATCGAATTCCGGGAGCCACCGTCCGATTTCGTCATTCAACGCCTCAAATCGTTCGGGTTCCTTATCTCTGAGACTATCCATGACACCCGCGAGATTATGCCCGTTTGGGGAAAATTTAATATCAGGTTTAAGCTCGACGGGTTGAATTATGGCCGAAGCGTCTAACGCATAAACTCGAATTCCGGACAGTAAGGAATTCAGCAGACCTCCAGGTAGCTCTTGACCTGTAGATGGTCGAATATGATTGAGACTGGAACGGCCGTCGCGAAGCCAACGTGCAGCCGTTACCACTTTTTCGTAAGGATCACTCCATTGAAATGTAATCTGTACAATCCTCCTATCTGTCACTTCCAGACCGGCAGTAACGAACTTTTCAAAATTTGCCTGAGCAGTAGGAGTGAAAGCTTCGAGAGCCTGTAAGGCCGTACTTTTCCCGCTCCCATTAGGTCCGACGATTAAAGTAAAAGGCGCAAGCGGAAGTGTCGCGTTTCGTAATACTTTGAAATTCTGAAATTGGATTGAGTCAAACATACGAACCGCCCTCGGGCTCTTAGGGAAAAGAGGTAGACGAATGATAGAATAATGTCTGTTTCCAGCTTGATATGCAACTCTTGGTACTGTCCGGTAGTGTCTTTGGGACGGTTGCGTTATCGCCGCAGCCCGTCAAGACATCCCTTCCGCCTGAGGTGACCTGAGTCTGGTAATTTGCAGGCCTCCATGTCATGTTCTCTTGCAGACAGGAGGGAACTATGGAGCTGCAAGATATCCTGTATGAAAAGCGTGGCCCTGCGGCCTGGATCACCCTCAATCGCCCGACCGTGCTGAACGCGCTCTCGCCCGCGCTGGTCCGCAGTCTCGGGCAGGCCTGTACCGACGCGCAAGAAGATCCCCAGGTGCGGGTCGTTGTCTTCACCGGTGCGGGCCGGGGATTTTGCGCCGGTGCCGATATCAGCACCATGGAGCACACCCGTCTGAATGACTTCCGGACGTTTCTCAACGAGTTGGCGGCGACCTGGTCGTTGATCCGCACCCTCCCCAAGCCAACCATTGCGGCCATCAACGGCGTGGTGGTGGGCGCGGGCTTCGAACTCACCCTGGTGTGCGATTTCCGCCTTGCCGCAAGCACCGCCCGTATCGGGTCGGCCGAGGTCAATATCAACCAACCCATGACCAACGGCTCCACGCATATGCTGCCCCGCCTGGTTGGCGAGACCAAGGCCAAGGAACTCGGCATGACGGGGAATATCATCGAGGCCGCCGAAGCCGAGCGCATCGGGTTGCTCAACGCCTGCGTGGAGCCGGACGCGCTCGAAGAGCACGTCCAGACCCTGATCGATACCCTGGTCAGCCGCGGGCCGATTGCGATCTCTCAGGTCAAGCAGTGCTTTGCCCGCAATCGGGACGTTGACATTGAGACGGCGATCATGGGTGAGAATGAAGCGGCGACCGAGTGCTTTTTATCGGCCGACCAGCAGGAAGGTTTACGCGCTTTTCGTGAAAAACGCGCCCCCAACTGGTCGGGAACCTAGGGGCCGGGCAGAGCGCAGAAGGAGGCCGGGATGAAAATTCGCAACACCTCACATATTGCCATTGGGGTCAGCAATATGGCGCAGTCGCTGACATTTTACCGCGATATATTGGGCCTGCAGGTCACCCTGGACGATCCACAGGAGAATCCGGGCGGAGCGCTGGCCAAGCCGCGTCACGGGGTCTATCTGCGGTGGGACGACGGGCCGGACGCCACTTTTATCGTCCTGTCGGAGAACCGGCCGGTTTCCGGTGGGGCGCTCAATCTCAATCAAGTCGGCATTCACCATTTTGCCTTTTGGGTGGACGACCTCGAAGACACGTTTGAAAAAGTCCGGGCCGCCGGGGTGCCGATCGTCATGCCGCCCACGACCTTTGATAGTGTGGCCTACGGCGAAGAGCCGGGCGGGCAGGTGTTGACCACATTATTCAAAGACCCCGACGGCATCGTGGTGCAACTCGACCAGCGGGTGACGTAAAGGAGGATAGTATGGCACTGGGACAGAATAGGGTCGAATACGAGGTCGTCGAAGGCTGGGAACAACTGCCCGAAGGCTGGTCGTTTGTTGAGGTGGCCGGGGTGGCGACCGACTCACAGGACCGGGTGTATGCCTTTAACCGGGGCGAGCATCCCATGATCGTGTTTGATCGGGACGGCACGTTTCTGAACGCCTGGGGAGAAGATGTCTTTACCAACGCCCACGGCATTTTTATCGGTCCCGACGACACCATCTACTGTGCCGACAACTTCGACCATACGGTCCGTCTCTTCACCCCGGACGGCACCCTCGTCAAAACGCTGGGCGAGAAAGACAAGCCCGCGGAGACCGGCTTTCAGGCCTGGACCACGCCGGTCCAGCAGTCCGCCGGCCCGTTTAATATGGTCACCAATGTCGCGCTCTCACCCCAGGGCGATATGTATATCGCCGATGGCTACGGCAACGCGCGGGTGCATAAATTCTCGGCCGCGGGAGAACTCCAGTTTTCCTGGGGGGAGCCCGGCAGCGGCCCCGGACAGTTTAAAATCCCCCACGCGATTGCCGTTGACCGACGCGGACAGGTGTATGTCGCCGACCGGGAGAACTCGCGCATTCAGATCTTTACCGCCGACGGCGACTATGTCACCGAGTGGACGCATGTGAATCGGCCGGACGATCTGTATATCGACGAGGACGAAAATCTCTTTGTCGCCGAACTGGGTTTCAAGGTCGCGTCCATGCCGAATAATATGGGAGCCGCAGTCCCGCCGCACGAACCACACGCCTGCGTGACCGTACTCACCCTGGACGGGGAGGTCCAACACCGCTTTGGCGGACATGGCCTGGAACCGGGCAATTTCTATGCGCCGCACGGCATCTGGGCCGACTCGCGAGGCGATCTCTACGTCAGCGAGGTGAACTATAGCGCCGGCGGCAGGCAGGGTTTGATCCCCCTTGACGGGCATGTGCTGCAAAAATTCGTGCGTCTCCAGAAATAATCGTCGCCCGGAGACAAAGGCATGGTACGCGTTGCCGTCCTGGATGATTATCAGAACGTGGCCCGAAGGATGGCCGACTGGAGCGTGCTGCCGGCGGACGTTGAGGTCGAGGTGTTTCAGGATCACCTGACGGACCAGGCTGCCGTGGCCGAGCGGCTCAAGGACTTCGATATCGTCATGGCGATGCGGGAACGGACGCCCTTCCCGCGTGCGCTGCTGGAGCAGCTGCCACGGCTGCGATTATTGACCACAACGGGCATGCGCAACGCCGCCATCGATATGCAGGCCGCCGCGGACTGTCACGTCCTGGTGTGCGGAACCGGCGGTATCCTGTATCCGACCGCCGAACTGACCTGGGGTCTGATTTTATCGCTGCTGCGTCATATTCCGGACGAAGACCAGGCCACTCGGGCGGGGCGCTGGCAGGTCAGCCTGGGGCTGGGTCTGCATGGTAAAACACTCGGGCTGATGGGGCTGGGACGATTGGGGTCAGAGGTGGCGCGGGTCGGCAACGCCTTTCAGATGGATGTCATTGCCTGGAGCCAAAATCTGACCACCGAGCGCGCGGCCGAACGCGGCGCGACCCTGGTGAGTAAAGACGAACTCCTGGGCCGCGCCGACATTCTTTCGATTCACCTGGTCCTGAGCGCCCGGTCGCGGGGTCTCATCGGACATCGTGAACTCAATCGGATGAAACCCACGGCTTATGTGATTAATACCTCGCGGGGGCCGATTGTCGATGAGGCGGCGCTTATCGCGGCCCTCCGCAATGGAACGATCGCAGGCGCAGGCCTGGATGTGTTCGATGAGGAGCCCTTGCCGCTGGACCATCCGCTGCGGCGGACGGCACACACCATCATCACGCCCCATATCGGTTATGTGACGGAGGAAACGTACCATGTGTTCTTTGCCGAAACGGTGGAGAACATTGAGGCCTTTTTGAAGGGGGCTCCCGTGCGGGTGTTGAATTAAGCTTCCGGGCGCGGCGGGACGGGTTCTCGAGCCTCATTCCGGCCCAGGCCGGACCATCCAAAAAGAGAATCCGCCACACGCCCAGGGCTGTGGCCTGATCAATACAGGCAAAGCGTCCGCAACCTGAGACAGCTCACCCCTGACGGGTCCGGGCTTTCCTGCCTCTGAGCCCACCGCGAGTTGACACAGCATCCCGCACACCCCACACTGCGGGATACCCTATTGTGAAGGAGGACTCCATGCTGCTCTATCTCGACACCAAACGCGCGCCCAATCCGCGCAAGGTGCGCATCTATCTGGCTGAGAAAAACCTGGACATTCCAATCAAGGAAATCGACCTCTATGCCGGCGAGCAGAAGACGCCGGAGTTTCTGGCCAAGAATCCGTTTGCCGGCGTTCCCATCCTGGAGCTCGATGACGGTACGGTTCTGATCGAAACGCTGCCGATTATGGAGTATCTGGAGGAACTCTATCCCGACCCGCCCCTGATCGGCACCGACCCCGTCAGCCGGGCACTGGTGCGCTCCTGGGAGCGGCGCTGTGAGATCGGGGTGTATTTGACGGCCTCGCGCATGGTGCTGTCCAAGGGTGATGTATCCGACCAGGCCCGTCGCGTCCTGATGCATCGCCTCCCGCTGGTCAACGACGGCCTGGAAGGCAGGGACTGGCTGGCCGGAGATTTCTCGATTGCCGACATCATGCTGTTTATCGGCCTGGAGACCGCCCATCACGGCGGAACGTTTCAGCTCGACCCGGCCTGGAACAACCTCGCCCGCTGGTATGATGCCATGAAGGCGCGGCCGAGTGCGTCGGTGTGAGGACTTTTCATCCTGTCCTCTCTCGGGAGGGGTGATGCAAATTACATTACTCGGCGGCCCCTCGCTCCCCTACGCAGTTCCTGTCTGCGACGGGGAGCCAGGAGTGCGGGCTTCCAGCCCGCAAGCGGCCAAGATGGCCGCTCTCCCAGGCAGCGGGAGGGTCCATTCCATCAACCTACAAAGCTGCTCTCCTCGCCTCTCAGGGGAGAGGGAAGCCTGATCCCTAAAGGAGACAGCAACCCATCGCCTCTCTCTCCCAGTCATTCCAGAACGCAGTCCATCCTTTCCGTCGTGAGGGGGTGCGGCGTTCTGCGCTGTTTTTCGCGGCGCTCTATTTTGTGCAGGGCACAATCGATCTCTCAACCGGTCTGCCCTATCAACCCATTCAATATCTCCTCAAGGAAGACCTGAGCCTGAGTGCCGCTCAGGCCGGCTTTGTCTGGGCCATGATCGGCCTGGGTTGGACCATCAAGCCCGTCTACGGCCTGGTGTCCGACTTCCTGCCCTTGGGCGGCTCGCGGCGCAAGGGCTATCTCCTGTTGATGAGCGCCTTGGGGCTGGGAAGCTGGCTGGCCCTGGCCGTTGCACCGGCGGCGTATACCACTGTCCTGGTGCTGCTCATGGCGTGTTCGTTTACCCTGGCCTTTGCCGACGTCATGGCCGACGCGCTCATGGTCGAGACCGGGCGGCCCCTCGGTCTCACCGGGAGTTTTCAATCGATTCAATGGGCGGCAATGGGCCTGGCCTTGACCCTCGCCCATCTGGGTGGCGGCTATCTCTCGGAATATGCGACTCCGCAGACCGCTTTTTTCGTGTGTGGGTTCTTTCCGCTCGCTACCTTGCTGGCAACCCTCTTCTTTGTGCGGGAAGCACCGCATCAATCGGGACAGACGCAGTTGCGGGAGACCGCGCACGCGCTGAAAACAGCCGCCCGGTCGCGTGCGGTCTGGATCGTGGCCGGTTTTCTGTTTGTGTGGAATTTCAGCCCGCTGTTCGGCACGCCGCTCCTCTACTACGAACGAGATATTCTTCAATTTTCAAAAATCTATATCGGCACCCTCGGCGCGTTGGCAAACGCGGCCGGCATGCTGGGCGCGGTCATCTTTTTTTTCTTTTTTCGGAACATATCCCTCCGCCGCCTCCTTTTTATTGCGGTGACGCTCGGCGTGTTGTCAACGCTCAGTTTCGTGGGTCTGACCGGACCGCGGTCCGCGGTGGTCATTTTTCTCAGCTACGGCCTGATTTCACAGATTACGCATCTGGCCGTACTCGATTTTGCGGCCCGCTCCTGCCCGGCCCGTGTCGAGGGAACGGTATTCGCGCTCCTGATGTCCGCCCTGAACCTGGGTCGAAGCGGGTCTCAGGTGCTGGGCGGCTGGCTGTACGATCAGACCGGCTTTCTCCCACTGGTCTTCATCAGCGCCGCTTTCACCGCCCTGTGCTGGCTGATGATTTCTTTGCTGCGTTCTGAGGGGGCGGCCTCGTAGGGGCAGCAAGTCCTTGCCGCTCCGTCACAACCTGAATAAACATGTAACGTTCCGTATTTCCTTTTATGGAACAACTCCACTAAGTGAGAGAGACAAGAAAACCTTGAAGAGGAAAAGATACAGCAGCACCATCTTGTGGGAGGAAGGGCTGGTATTTCTCAGAGAGAAACTGCCTAACTTTTTACTGCAACCCGATTGTGTTCTACTATGCAGTCCGCAACAGCTGAGTAGGTGACGTTAAGCGGCGGACAGAAAGAAGAATGACCCCTCACCTCGTTCCAGAGTATCACCGCGCACGCCTCGTCGTGGTTACCTGCAGCTTGTTCATCATTCTCAGAAGGCTGGGAGTCGGCTTTGAGGGAAAAGTCCCACTCCTAAATATATCCCTACCAGAGCCAACCCAACTCCAATATGTTCTCGCTTGCCTCCTTGCCTACGGCTTGTTCCGCCTCGGCATCGAGTGGACACAGTCGGAGCCGCAACGTCGTCGTCGGCTAGCCTCGCGGCTCGATCTCGCTTTAACGCTCGCGTTCGGTGCCTGCGCCGCCACGATTCTGGCAACCGAGTTTCTGCCACCAATCTCCGTTCCAAACGTGTCGATTGTGTCTTCCGTCGCAATCGTCGCAATCGGCATCGCAGTTGGTCTGCTGCTCAACATATCGATATTCAATCTCTTCCTGATCCGCTCTACAGAGGAAGCGCGTCGGCTGGCATTACCCAGAGTGCCCGTGGCAGTCCGTGCGACCTACAGGTTTGCGTATTTCGTCCTACCTGCGCTACTCACCCTCTTACTTCTCACACCGAGTTTCGATAGCTCAATGTCAGAGACTTGGCTTTGGCCGCTGCTTGCACCCGTGGCGGTGTTACTCCCGTCGGACCTGACGGCGCTCGTGTTGCGCCGCCACACTACGCCTGACGGACACGTTGTGTCCCGGGACGAGTTCATACGCAATCTTCGGGTAGCGTTCGATCGTCACGACGCGCACTATCAGCTCGGCGGCTGGGACCGGCCTATCCCCGCGTCTAACACCGATTTCTACTCGGCAGCCGAGCGAGGCGATATGGCTGGGGTCCGCGAACGACTCGTAGCGGCAGCCGACCCAAACGAGCGCAATGAGCACGGGTGGACCCCTCTAATGGTTTCGGTAGCCCAGCAGCACATGGCCACGGCTAAGCTACTTTTGGAAAGCGGCGGCGACCCAAACCAGGGCAACCTATTCGGACGGAACTCCCTGATGTATGCCGCAAGATACGGAAACGAGCCACTTGTCCGAATGCTGCTGGACCACGGCGCGAACCCGAACTTGAACGAGTCAAGCGACCCATCGGCGCTCAGCGCGGCAGCGGCTGGTGGCCACCTTCGCGTCGTTCGGGCCCTTCTCGAGTCCGGGGCAGACCCAACGACGAGAGATGCGGACGGACGTACCCCCATTGAGTACGCAGAAGAAAAAGGCCACGGCGAGGTGACCGGCCTGCTTCGAAGGACGGCACGATCTCGTGAGTCCGAGCAACCGCTCAACTAGGAATTGCACCTGACCGGCAGAATGTTAGGCAGACCAAAAAATAATCCGACTATAGGAGCATTGCTATGACCTCTCGCGAAGAAATCCTACACCTCATGAACGTTTATGGATTCACAATAGATACGGGAGACCTGGACGGATTTGCCGGGTTGCTCGAGCATAGTGAATGGGGTGTGGAAGGGGCAGAACTATTCGTCGGCAAACAACAGGTTCTAGAGGCGCTCTCGAATGTTCGCATTTATGAAGATGGGACGCCGCGAACAAAGCACGTGACAACAAACGTAGATCTAATGATTGACGAGGAATCCGGGACAGCCAAGAGCCAGTGCTATGTAACAGTGTTTCAGCAAACCGATGACTTCCCTTTACAGGCGATTTTCTCCGGCCACTATTTCGATGAATTCAAAAGGGATGACGAAACTTGGCGTTTCAAAAAGCGATACATACGCTACAACCTAGTGGGAGATCTTAGCGCGCATCTGAAAACACCGACGGATATTGTGCCAAATGCTTAGAGTTTTTGTGAGGGATGAGGAACGTCGCAGGGTTCTTCGGGTTAGAGGAAATTGGCTATCCATCCAGCCTAACTCCTCGCTCCACCTTGACCACGTCCCGCGACCGGTGAGCGTAAAACGTTAGGTGGTAGAGAATAGAAGTATGAGTGAACGTGAAGATCGAAAAAACGAGAGAATAGCCAAGCAGTGTACCGTGCTCAGTGAGGTCATTCTTTCAATCAGGCCTGTTTATACCCAGGCAGACCCTCAGCAGAGGGCGTTAATCGAGACTATGATCGGCGCAGCGATCTGGTACTTACCAAAGCCCCCTGATGCATGGACTGGGTTCATATCACTCCGTGCTCTTCAGGCATTCCACCCATCCAGTGGACTTGAAGAACCGAAGTTCAGCGAGGAACATCTCTACCCTCGGAAGATAGCGGCACGGCGGTTACTTGAAGACGACTCCCTTTGCTCGGTCGGGCTGACTAGGGCGAATCGACAATTAACACAGAGCTAGGGAGTAAGCTATAAAGCCATGCAAGCCAACCGAAGGAGGGAGCATGGTGAAGCGGTATGAATTGAGCCCCCAGCAATGGGCGCAGCTCAAGGAGCGCCTCCCCGGCAAAG
>JAJEFA010000014.1 GCA_022820725.1 Candidatus Binatia bacterium | reverse complement strand
GTACACCGAGAAACGGCCTCGTGCCGTGCCGAGTACGTGACCGGTCGGAAACGGAGCGGTGACTTGTCCGGCAGAGGTACTCCCATCATAGGTCACTTGCAGATCAACTGTGTAGCGCCCCGGTTGGTCCACGATGAAGTTATCGTCCGGCTCATAGTAGTACCCGATTTCATTGGCCCAGCCGCTGAACCGTCGTTGACTGCCGTCCGGGGCGGTGACGGTATAAGTCACTTGGGCCGGTAATGTGGGGCCGATTGCCCCGACCAAGGCAAAGGTATTCCCCGTCTCCAATACACTGCCGGGTCGCACCCCGGTCAGGTGAATAAAGAGATCAATCTCTTCGCCTTTGAGGGTGAACAAAGGACCACCACTCGGGCCGCCCCCGTTGCCCTGAAAGGGGGGAAAGGTACGCGTGCCGTCGGGATCATCAGCGGGTACCAAAACGAACAGAGAGCCGTAGATGGCGTAGTGGGACTGGTCAAGGGCAGACCCGTGCAGTACCGCTGCCCCATACTGGAATTTGAACTCGCCGGGCAGGTCGCCGTGGGCGCCCACCCCAATCTGCTTGGCGTATTGGTCATCAAAGCGCCAATACGGATTCGGAAGCGCGTCTTCACTAATCTCTTCCCGGACCCGGACGAGGGGACGCTGGGACGAGCGATAGCTGTAACCCCACAGGTCCACCTTGGTGGGGTCCAGGTGGGGATCATCCCCATCGGGCCGACTGGAGAACAGCGGGGTTTCGCCCACCACCACCCGCTCGGCAAAGCTCCCGGCTCCCAATCCGAGAGGCACATGCTCGCCGCCTCTTTGCCGCAGCAGATCGGTGAGCTCGCGACTCGGGTCGTGAAAGGTCAGGACCGGGAGGGAGGAGTCGACATCGCCGGCCTCTTCGACCCAGGTCACATCGCCGGACTGAAAAGGAAAGGGCACATGAGGAGTCCCGCCATTCCAAGCCAACTGGTCGAAGAAGAACCACTGGGGTCCAATCGTGTCCTGCGCATCAATGCCCCGTCGCCCATGAGCCACGATCAGGGGATCAACCGGGGCCACGACGCCGCCCCAGGTGCGCGAGCCCATCCAGAGCTGCCCCTGGTCATCTTCACCCTGCGCCGTAATATCCACCCGGTACTCGCCCGGCTGCTCGAACACCACGGTGTTACCCGCGGGTTGGAAATACCCAAAGCGGTTCGTCCGGCCCCGGATCACCCGTTCCTCAAGCTGACTGACATCCGAGTGGGGGACGTGCTGAAGGTGGACCTCCACTTCGGCCGTTATTGGTGGGGAGACCACCAGACCCGGATTGAACCCATCGCCCACCTCAAAGTGCGTACCGGGCAGCACGGCGGTATCCAGAGCCAGGACCCGGCCAATGTGGACCTCATAGGCGCCACCTCCGGTCCAGGTATGGCCCCATATATCGTCAATCGTCCCCTCCACGGTAATGACATGGAGGCCGTCTTGGGCGAAGGTGACTTCAAAACGCGGGTCCAAGGTGGTGAGTTGGTAGACATCGCTGATATGCCCTCCTGAGCCGTCAAAGAGACCACCCTCGTCGTCCACGAGGCTCTTCATCTGCGACTGCACAAACGGGGCAGGTCCCAGAACCCTTTCGGTTCCATCGGGTTGACGGATTCTGACGGTGAGGCTGCCGGAGGGAAAGTGGAAGGGGATGAGAGGGGGGGCGGGCATTTCCGCCCCGGAACCATTCCCGAGACTCACGGTCGGGACGAACGGTTCGAGGCGATAGGTGAGCGGCTGGCCCGAGGCCATACCGAGGCGCGGGATGACAAACGTGTCCGAGGAGGTCAGAATCCGCTGCGCAATCCCGAAGCGGTCCGCGTCTTCTCCAGCCAGGACTCCACGCGAGCCATTGCTGAGCGTGTCCAGCAAGAGCGCCCAATGCAGACGGGGCGGGGCAGGACTCCCCACCCGGATAATCGGCAGGTGGGCTTCGTGTGAAAAACTGCGAGCCGCTTGATGGACACGCCGAATAATCGACCGGCTGGGAGGGTCCTCAGCCGGCATCTCTGGAAAGTTGAAACTCAGAAACGGGCGGTAATACCCGGCGGGCAAGTCGGACGGCAGGGTGAGCGTCAGATCCACTTCCGCTCTAGCCTGAGTCGCAGCCGTTTTAACCAAGGGTAGGTCTCGGGAGAGACTTACACCCTCGTCCCACCACCGAGGTTGGCGTTCAATCGGGAGCCCAGTGGAGGTGAGGAAGGTGGACGCGAAGGTGCTTGAGCGGAGTATGCTTGACCCGTCTGTGTCGGAGAGCCGCTCAAGCCTCAGACCTGCATTGACCTGGAGCCCATCAACCCCCTGCAAGACTGGAGAATCCACCCGGACCGTACCGTGGACTCGCAGAGGATCGCCGGGGGTGAGGGTCTGGGTATTGATGGAGCCGTGGAACGTCCAGACGGGAAGCCGATCATACCTAACCCGTCCTGCCCCACCCATCGGAATACCGGTCTCTGGAGGGTCGGCGACTCGGAGAATCGTGCCGGGGAGGCCTGCAAGCAGATAGAGACGACCGGCCAGCCCGCCGGTATTCAGTAAAATCTGGTCGCCCCCATCTCCAGACGTGGGTAAAAACCGCGTCACGCTCGTACCGAACGGATCGGCTTTGAGGAGGACGGACGTCCCCGCCGAAGCAACCAGGGTCGCCGTAAAACTTCCGCTGCTCGTGGCCTGGGCGGTGGTGAAGTGTCCCGTCTCTAGAGTCAGGGCGGCTACGGCACTATTGGGGGCAACCGAACCCGCCATACCGCGAATCGTCACCTTCCCGTCTGCCGTGGGTGAAGAGATGCTGATGAGGGCGGCTTTGGGCGGATCATCGGGCACGAACGGCATAGGCTGCCGACTCACCGTCAGCATGAGATCCGTCACTCCCTCCTCGCCGACCTCAAGACGGTGCCGGGTCTGCCGGAGGGGAAACACCGGGCGGACCGTAACAACATATACCGCTGGAGCGACACTAAGCCGAAAGTCGCCCGCAGAGGCGCTCCCAGAACAGGTGCCTTCCCACCACTGTTCAGTAAGCAGGTGGGCACAGACTAGTGCGTCTGGTACGGCCTGACCAGCGGCATCGATGACTCGCCCGGACAGGGTGACGATCTGTTGGGCTGCGGCAGGCTGTACATTAACTCCCAGCCAGCTGAGGAGGACGACCAGGAGCAGAGGACGCAGGATGGAACTCGGTGTGTACATAAGGCCCTCCCGTAGCCCGTTACTCTTCCACGCCCTCAATCACAAACCCCTGCACGTTCTGATTCCAGCGCAGCAGCACATTCACCCCCGGGTCCGGAAAGTCCCGCGCCCGAAAGCGGCCACTTATCCCGGTGACAAACTCCTGATCTGCTACGAGCCTGGAGGTCTGAAACGTCCCCCGGGCGAACTCCTCCCCATCATCGTAGGCCACAGCCGTGTGGCTCCCGTCCCCGAGGCGCGCCCAGTTCCAGATGGCCACAAAGCCCACATCGGCACTGGCACACGCCCCGGCGTCGAGGACATCGGGTCGCTCGCTGCCGTATACCAGGGGAATTGGCTCGCCCCCGTTGAAGCGTACGGTGAGTTCTCCATTCGCCTCACACTTCCAGCCTGAGATGACCCCGACACCTGAATAAAACAGTCCACCGCTCGGATTCTCCAGCGAGGCGGCATACGTCAGAGACGGCGCGAGTACCATCAGCCCAAGCCAGAGATGGAGGAGTAAAGCCCTCCGGGCCTCCCAAACCGTCATCCGTCGATCAGGGTGCTGGCTCATGTTCACTCCTCCGTTCTGCGTTGTTGCGCTTCAGATCACTGGACGTTATCGCACGGTCGTGTCCTGGGCCGCAGCCGGTATGGGCCGGACCACAACACCGACCAGAATGGGTACACAGCCCCTCGCGCATCGAAGCCTCCTCCCGGCTGCTGACACGCGCACGGCTATCCCTTGGCTCTCTCTACACAATCACCGGCCTGCCTGTCCCCCCTGAAATTGGGGGAAAAATCCAAAAAATGAGCCGCCGGCCCGATGGGTCGGGGTGATATGGTCATTCGCTGCGACAGGCAGGCAAAGCCTGAACGGCAACTCCACCGACTCCCGAGAACAGTCAGGAGCAGCGTACCCCAGCCGGTTGTCCTGAGGAGTGGACAGACTGGAGGGCGGGTTGAGCAGCACGCGGCGGAGGCGGGCGAGGGGGTATAGAAGTCTGCCGCGGCAAGAAAGCCTTTTGGTTGTCCCTCCCAGGTCCACAGGTATTGCCTACCGTTTTGCGCATATATCCTTGTAATCTTATGAGGAAATACCGAATTCTAAAGCTTTCCCCTAATTCTGGGGGGGACAAGGGCGACTTGGGTGTGCTTTATACATACCGACTAGGAAAAAAAGGCGGTATGAGCGACCAAGACGCCTTTGAGCGTATCCTGGCCTCGTTATACGAGGCCATGCTCGACGATACCTGCTGGCCAACCACCTCGGCCCTGATTGATGAGGCCTGTGGCATCCAGGGCAATGCCCTACTGGTCGGCACCGGCCCGCCGGACGATGTCCGCGCCCTCTTCGTCGGCCTCTACTACCGGGGAGAGCGCCGGGAAGACCTGGAGCGCGACTACCTCGCCCACTACCATCCCATCGACGAACGCGTACCGCGCGTGCGGCAACTGCCCGACAGCCGCCTCGTGCACGTCACCGAATTGTACACGGCCGAGGAGTTACAGACCTCGCCCACCTACAACGAGATCATGGATCGGAGCAAGGGCCAAAATGGCTTGAATGTGCGGCTGGACGGCCCGGCCAACTCCCACATCACCTGGTCCACCAGTGACCCGGTCACCTCAGGGGGCTGGGAGGACTCGCAACTCACGATGATCAAGAGGCTGCTGCCCCATATCCGCCAATTTATCCGTGTCCAGCAAACGCTGGCCAAAGCCGAGGCCCTGGGTACGTCCGTGACCGACCTGCTCGACAACCCCCGGATTGGCGTCATCCACCTGGACCGACGCGGGCGGATCATGGAGGCCAATGATCGCGCCCGTCACATTCTGCGGCACGGCGATGGAGTGTCGGACCGAGGTGGGGTGCTGCGTGGCCGCCTGCCGGCCGACCAGGGGCGGCTTGAGAAACTACTAGCTGCCGCGCTCCCGACCTCCAGTACCGTCCCGGTCAGTGGGTCAATACTGCTCCACCGGTCGTCTGGGCTGCCGCCCTTCGTGGTGCACGTCAGACCGGTAGACATCCGGCAGCCGGACTACGGCGCTCAGCGCGTCGCCGCCCTGGTCCTCCTGACCGAGCCAGGCTACGTCTCCCGCCTCGATGCCAGCCTCGTGGCCGCGGCCCTGGGGCTCACGCCGGCGGAGAGCTACGTCGCGGTCTGTATGGCGGAGGGCAAGACGGTACGCGAGATTGCCGCGGCGACGAGACGCACGGAAGGTTCCGTCTATTGGTACTTGAAGCTGATCTACCGCAAGCTGGGTATCTCCCGGCAGGTTGATCTCGTGCGCCTGGTGCTGTCGGTTGGCGAATTCGCCTGACTAAGAAAGAGGAGAGCATTGTGTCAGTTCTGAGCGCTCGCGGTGAGCGGGCACGCCGGCATCGCCGGGCCCTATTCGAGGCGGCCCGGGAAGCGTTTGCCACGCAGGGGTATGACAAGACCTTGATTAAAGCGATTACGCAGCGCGTTGGGATCACCAAAGGCGCCCTGTATCCGCATTTCCCCGACAAGCCCGCGCTCTTCGCCGCGATCTATCAGGAGCAGCGCGTCGCGCTGGCCCGGGCCATCCACGTGCGTCTCCAGGCCGCCGCAGGCGCTTCGCAGCCGCAGACCGCACTCACGGCGTGCCGCGCTTTTATTGACACGGCCGCAGACCCGCGCATGTGGCGCATTCTCTTTGTGGATGCCCCGGCCGTCCTGGACCCGGAGGTGCTCCAAGAACCCGATCCCACCGTGCTGCTCCTCAGGCAGGTATTCGCGCCGTTGATGGCGGAGGGGGTAAGCGAACCACTGCCGCTGGACCTGTTGATCCGTCAGGTCTGGGCGATGTGCTTCGAAGCGGGTCTCTACATCGCCCATGCCACCGATAGAGCCGCTGCCCGGCAGGAAATGGTGGGTGTGCTGGAGACCCTGCTCACCGGGCTGTGGTCCTAGTCCTCGCCCGGTTGAGGCTGCGGCAACTGCGGCCCTCCGGTGCCACACCCGGGGCACCGGACGGATTTCCCGGCAGGGCTCCCCTCAGCTGCGTTGCACACGCGGCAGTCGCCCCGCCGTTTGTTCTGTGGTATGCTCGCCCGAGGTGATAGCTAGGTCCTGCGCAAGGGAAGCCGGGAAATCCGTCAGGTCCGGGAGGAAGCAGCGGTACCGGAACTCTCCCTGTGCCGTAGGGTCGCCTAGCTATTGCCATTAACACCGCAGCGTAATACCCCAACTCCGAACCACCGGCTATGTTATGAGCTACCTCGTCCTTGCTCGGAAGTGGCGACCTCAGACGTTCGATGACGTCATTGGGCAGGAGCATGTTACCCGCACCCTGCGGAATGCGATCCGTAGCGAGCGCGTGGCGCACGCCTTCCTGTTTACCGGGCCGCGCGGGGTGGGGAAAACAACCACCGCCCGGCTCTTGGCCAAAGCCTTGAACTGTGAACAGGGGCCGACGCCAGACCCCTGTAACGCCTGTAGCCAGTGTGAGGAGATCACGAACCGCAGCGCCATTGACGTCCTGGAAATCGACGGTGCCTCGCATACCGGGGTGGACAATGTTCGAGATTTGACCGAAGGGGTGCAGTATCGACCGGCCAAGGGCCGCTTTCGAGTGGTCATTATTGACGAAGTCCATATGCTCTCGAATGCCGCCTTCAACGCCCTGCTGAAAACGCTGGAAGAGCCGCCCGCGCACGTCAAATTCATTTTTGCGACAACCGAATCCCATAAAATTTTGCAGACCATTCTGTCTCGCTGTCAGCGCTACGACTTCAAGCGGATCGCTCTGCGCGACCTCATACAGCAACTCGAACATCTGACACAGGCAGAAGACTTTGAATGCGACGAAGCTGGACTGGCCCTGCTTGCGCGGGAGGCCGATGGGAGCTTACGCGATGCCGAGTCCCTCCTCGACCAGGTGGTTGCGTGGAGCAACGGTCGGGTTGATGAGGCGGCGGTCAGAGACGCCCTGGGCGTTGCCGACCGTCAAGCCCTGTTTCGGGTGGTTGAAGCGATCCTGGCCGAAGACCCGGCTCAGGTGCTCCAGCTGACGGGGGATCTGTATCAATACGGATATGATCCGCGTCGCCTGTGTCACGATCTGCTCCAACATTTTCACGACCTTGTTGTTGTCAAGGTGAGTTCTGACGTATCTGCCCTGGCCGACCTGCCCGATCACGAGGTGGAGATCGTCCGCAAACAGGCGGCCCTGCGCTCACGGGAAGATCTCCAGCGCTTCTTTGCCTCTCTGTTAGAGGCGGAAGAAGCCGTGCGGAAATCGGCCTATACCCAACTCGTTGTTGAGATGGCGTTGGTCAAGCTGGCCAGCCAGCCGCCGGTTCTCCCGATTCAGGAAGCGCTGACCAAGCTGGAAGAGTTGCAGCACGAATTCGGAAGCAGCAGTAGCCGTCCTGCCTCGGCCAAACAGCAGCGCTTTCGACCCTCCGCCTCGGCTGGGTCGATTGGGTCTACTGAGTCGATTGAGTCTATTGGGTCTTCGGGTCTCAAGGACTCAACCGACTCAAAGCGAGCTTCCCCCCCTCGTCCTCCTGCTGTTCCCGCGGCGGCTCCTGTTGCGAGCGACACGGTGGAGCACTTGGAACAGGGCGAGCAGTGGGACGGCTTTCTGGCCATGGTTCGGAGTAAGAAAATCTCGCTCTTTTTTGCGCTCAAGGCCGGCTATTTGCTCGACGAGACCTCGACCGTCTTACAGATTGGCGTGGACAAGGACCCCTATCTGAAAGAGTTATCACGGCAAGAGAATCGGACTATTTTGGAGGAATCCGCCGAGCAGTTTTTTGGACGCAAGCTTACCATTGAGGTGCAAAAGGGAAAACACGAACCGGCCACAAAAGGGCCCATCTCTCCACCGGGTGAGGGAAACACATCGCACCAGAGCGCCCAAGACCTGGCAGACCCGCTCGTCAAAACCGCTCTGGACATTCTTGGCGGAGAAATCCAGGAGAGGCGGACACCGAGAGCAAGCGGGACCGGCTAGACACGGACAGAGCGGAGGACACAGCATGGCACAAAATATGGGAGATATGATGAAGCAGGCCCAGCAGTTGCAGGCCAAACTGGCCCAGATTCAGGAAGATGCCGGGAAAAAGACGGTTGAAGCCTCGGCCGGCGGCAGTATGGTCACAGCCACGGTGAACGGCCGGTTGGAGCTCGTCGCGCTGCGTATTGACCCAGCCGTGGCCTCAGCCGATGATGTCGAAATGCTGCAAGACCTCGTTACTGCCGCAGTGAACGAGGGCATTCGGCAAGCCCAAAACATGATGGCCACTGAAATGGGGAAAGTCACCGGAGGGCTCAAGATTCCCGGGCTGAACGTATGAAAGAGGAAACGTGTCCAGCCTTTGCATGTCTGTTGGAGGACACGCTTCCTCTTGAGAGCATTGACGCGGAGGGGGCTAGGGGTTAGGGGTTGGGGGATCGAGGCCAATCCCTAACCCCTAAATCCCAATCCCGACTGGAGGATACGCTTACTCTTTATGACGACGCTGACCCCCGCCTTGGCTCGCCTGGTCCAAGAGTTGGGAAGACTGCCGGGGATCGGAGAGAAAACCGCGACGCGCTTGGCCATGTTCATCCTGGGTGCGGGGCGGGACTATGTCGAAAGTCTGGCCGAAGCCATCTGGGCGGTGAAGACCGAGACAACCCTGTGCCAGGAATGCTTTGGGCTGGCCGAGGGCGACCGGTGTGCCATTTGTAGCGATACGCAGCGGAGTACCGAATCGATCTGCATCGTCGAAGAACCGGCGGACCTGATGGCTGTCGAACGTTCGCATGAATACACGGGCCGCTATCATGTCCTGCACGGCGTGTTGGCCCCGCTCGACGGTATTGGGCCGGATGAACTCAAGATTGCCCCCCTCCTGGACCGTCTGCGCTCCGGCGCGGTGAAGGAGGTCATTATTGCGACCAACCCCAATGTCGAAGGAGAGGCCACCGCATTATATTTGGCCAAGGTCATTAAGCCGCTGGGCGTCCAGGTGAGTCGGATCGCCCATGGCATTCCGATGGGCGGTGATGTGGAATACACCGACGCGGTCACCCTCGGTCGGGCGATTGAGGGCCGGCGAGAGATGTAATCCCACCTTTACTCTTATTTTTTCCTTTGCTACAACGGCGCTGGCAATATTGTCTGGCTTTTAAAGAGTAAACGTGCCCGGCATCTGTATGCGTATTGGAGGACACGCTTACTTTTTTGATCCTCGGTAGCTCAATCGGCAGAGCAATCGGCTGTTAACCGATGGGTTGTTGGTTCGAGTCCAACCCGAGGAGCCAACTCTTGACCATTAAATCTGGCTATTCGTCAGTAAACGCAAGGCCCCGAGGGACGATCCTCTCGGGGCCTTGTCGTATCTGGGGCAATTTACGATTCCATATCGCCAGCCGGTCTCTTCCGTCCGTCTACGCTACAGCAGCGACACACCCTCAAGTCGTGCCGCCTTCTGATCGAAGGTGTACAGCGGCTGGGCTCCAGACCGTTCGGCCGCTGCCAGGATAATCAGATCGGAAAATCCAGCGCCACTCGCCCGATACCGGAACGCCGCACGGGCTACATCGTTGGCCTCCTCAATCACGAGACCCTCTGTTGCCACGAGTTCTTCCAATATCGTCGCAGTCTGGTCACGGGAAAATCCATAGGCCCGTTCCAGCACCCAGACAAGTTCAACCATCACCTCACGGCAGATGTAGCCGGGACGTTCGGCCGTGAGCGATTCCAGGAGCACACGAGCGGCGTCTGCTTGCTGCACATCGTCGCGGACCAGATAACGCACGAGGACGTTGGTATCGAGTGCGATCATCCCTCGCATGCCCCATCGGCTACGGCCTGCTCCATTTCCTTCAACGTGACGGCGGAGCCGTCATGCCGCAGGACGCCGAACAGCCGGCTGATGGGACGCACCGGCAGAATGCGCACCTCACCGTCGGCGATGACGTAGCGAACCCGGTCCCCCGCTTGCAGGCCGAGGGACTCCCGAACGGGCTTGGGCAGTGTCGTTTGGCCCTTCTTCGTAACGGAGGATTCAATCATGACTATGCTCCTAATGCCTTTTAATATATTGATTTGCCTTACTATAATCAATAAAGAAAGGATTAGTGGCAATATGCCATACCCTCATGAACCTTCATCAGTTGGTTCCCTTTCCCCCTAATCGCTCATCCGCACTTTTCTGGCGCGGACATAGTCCATCATCTCCCACGTGAGAGCTTTTCACTCGACCCCCAGGCCCCACCACTTGCCGCGCACCCGGCGGTAGTTGACTTCCGGGTCGTATAGGGTGACTGGCAGGACCAGGGCGTGGGCGGTTAGTATCCCGACCTTCTGGCGGAATTCCATGCTGGCGATTACTTCGTTACGGGTTGCCAGGCGCTACACCGCCCCGCGCGATCCGCCGCTCAGACTTCGACGAGCTCGAGAACGATGCCGTCCGGATCCCGGAAGCAACAGAACTTGAAGTCACCGAAGCCCGGGAAGTGCAGCGTCTGCGGGGGCGAGAGAAACGCCACGCCCTTGTCCTTTAGATCGCCGTAGGCCGTGTCGATGTCGCCGACTTTGAGCGCGATGCGCCCGATCCCGTTGTTGCTGCACTCGGGGTAAGGCCGGCCCGTCGTCGCGGGCTCGATCCATTGCTCGACGTCGATGAGCAGCGCATCCTCGTCGTCACCGAGGCGTATGAGCGCCCAGCGCATGCGACCGTTCCCTTCGTAGCCAAAACCTCTGGCGATGATGGGATCGTCGGTCGTGACCTCACCGTAGACCACGGAAAAGCCCAGCACGTCGCGGTAAAACGCGAGCGTTCTGTCCAGATCCTCTACCACGATGTTGACGTGAAATATTCCCTGCAGCATGGCTTGCCTCCTCTTTCGTTGATAATGGCCGCGGCGCACGCCTGCCAGAGTGCCTATCCGCTCACGGACCGGACGGCGCGAGCCAGCTTGCGTTCGTCTGGAGGAGGGGTCAGGTGATCTCGACGAGTTGCAGATCAAACGTCAGGTCTTTGCCCGCCAGAGGATGATTGGCATCGAGCGTGACGGTCGAATCGGACAACCCAAGGACTGAGACTGCGATCGATTGGCCGTTTTTCTGCTTGATTTGGAGGCGCTGGCCAACTTTCAGTTCAACGGTATCCGGGAATTGACTACGCTGGATCTCGGTGGTCATCTCGTCCCGATGAGGGCCGTAGGCCTCCGCAGCCGGAACGAGGAATGTTTTTGACTCCTGGGGACGCATCCCAATGACGGCCTGCTCAACCCCGTGGAGCACCTGGCCTTTGCCAATAGTAAATTGCAAGGTCTCGCGCTCCACGGAGGAGTCAAAGACTGACCCGTCTTCGAGCCTGCCGGTATACTGAACACGAACGGTGTCACCGTCCTTTGCCCTAATCATGGGATGCCTCCTGAGAAGCCGAGTGCCGATTTCCTCAAAGAGTAAACGGGTCCTCCAAAAATATGCAGATACCAGACCCGTTTATTCTTTCTACCAGTTACGGTCGCCACCATCCCTCCTCGGGCCTCGTGAGCGTTCTCTTTGCGGGCGGGCTTCGTTGACGGTCAGCGGCCGCCCTTGCAGTTCATTGCCGTTCAAGCGTTCTATTGCTGCCTGCGCTTCCTCTTGATTCTCCATTTCGACAAAGCCAAATCCCCGAGATTTTCCAGAGAACCGATCGGTAATGATATTGACCGAGGTCACTGCGCCCGATTCGCTGAAGAGGGATTCCAGCTCTTCCTGCGTGGTACTGAAGGGAAGATTACCAACAAAGATTTTCATACTATTCCTTTCTGAGGGAGGAGGACCTCCTGAAACGTACAAAGCCCTGAGAACCATATGAGAAGGTCCCCAGGGCTTATGATCGTGCGAACCAGCTCAACTCGACAGGGGAGCAACTGTCTCCGCTCCCGTTCCTTCTGATAGGACTGTATTGCTTTTTCGTGTTGAGCGCAACCGTGCGAGTGGCTGTTCATATCTCACGTTCAGATTTCCCTCCAAGCACATGCCTTCGCCAGGAACGAAAGGTGTCGGTCCCGAGGGCTTCGAGCCGACGGCGCTTGCTACGTTACCGCCCAGGGAGTGCTTCCATCTCTTCGGTAACTCTTTTACAGTGAAGATGTAGTATTCTGATGTGGAGCGGAGGAGCACATACCATGTTTGTTGTCACGAACCGGATTCCCGTTGCTGAGGGACATGAAGCAGACTTTGAGGATCGGTTTCGGCACCGAGCCCATCTGATTGACCAGTCCCCAGGGTTTATCAAAAACCTGGTGATGCGGCCGATCCAGCGCCGGTTCAACCACCAGACGGGTGAGTGGGAAGAAAAAGAGGAACAGGGGTTTTATCTGGTCCAAACCTACTGGGAGAGCGAGCAGGCGTTTTGGGACTGGACAAAAAGCGAGTCCTTCCGCATCGCCCATAGCAACCGCCCGCCCGCGGAAATGTTTGCCGGCGCGAATGTACTGGAAATCCATGAGGTGGTACTGAATACGGAAGAAAACGATTCGGCGTAACCGGGGTGGAGGAGGCATGGATCAGCAACACGAGCAGATAGCCGAACGCTTTCGGCGTATCATGCCCCGCGTCGATTTCTGTTCGCTCCGTATTGTGCATGAGCGGTCGGAGTCGCTGGCGGTCCGCCAGGATGTCTTGCAGCCCGTGTCGAACGGCGACGACCTGGGGACCATGGTGACGGTCATCCATCGGGGTGGCTGCGGCTATGCCGGAACGAGCGACTTGACTGAGGCGGGATTAAGCCGCGCGCTCGAACACGCCAGGGGCTGGGCGCAACGCGGCGCGGAGTGTAGCGTGACGGACTTCTCTCAGGTGGGCTTTGCCCATCCGCAGGGTGAATATGAGACGCCGGTAGCTGTTGCCTGGGACACTGTGCCCCTGGCCGATAAAATCGCGCTGCTCCAGCAGGAGAGCGCCCGCCTACAGAGGGGGCTTGGGGGAGCCTTCCCCCACAAAAAAAAGGACGAGCGGATTGTCGATTGGGAGGCCAGCCTGTGGCATACGCAGAGTGATACGCTCTATATCACCAATAGTGATTCCCATATCCGCCAGCGGGGCTTCTATACCGTCCCGATGCTGAGCGTCACCGCCAACGCCGGGACGGAGACGCACACGCGGACGTTCGGTGGACGCGGCTATTGCCGCCAGGGAGGGCTGGAAGTCTTGGACCAGACCGGATTTTACACGGTTGCGCCGCAACTCAGCGCCGAGGCGGTTCAGCTCCTCAGTGCGCCCGACTGTCCGACCGGACGGATGGATGTTCTCCTCGCCCCGGATCAAATGATGCTCCAGATTCATGAGTCGATCGGCCACCCGCTTGAGCTTGATCGCATTCTCGGGGATGAGCGCAACTATGCCGGTACCAGCTTTGTGACGCCGGACATGTTCGGCACATACCAGTACGGCTCAGACTTGTTGAATATCACCTTTGATCCCTCCCGGCCCGAACAGTATGCCAGCTATCAATTTGATGACGACGGCCAACCCGCTCGGAAAGAATATCTGATCAAGAACGGTCGCCTGCTGCGCGGGCTGGGCGGGGCGGTCTCACAGGCGCGGCTGGGCATGCCCGGCGTTGCCAACGCCCGCGCCGATACGTGGAACAGACCGACGATTGACCGCATGGCGAATCTGAATCTGGAACCGGGGGAGTCCGATTTTTCGTCCATGGTCAGCGCCGTTGAGCGGGGCGTGTATATGAAAACCAACTGTTCCTGGTCCATTGATGATTCGCGCAACAAGTTCCAGTTCGGCTGCGAGTGGGGCCAATTGATTGAGGACGGCAGGCTGACAACGGTGGTCAAAAAACCAAACTACCGGGGGGTATCGGCCACGTTCTGGCGCAGCCTGGCCATGGTCGGCAACCTGGACAGTTATGAGGTGCTCGGCACCCCGTTCTGCGGTAAGGGTGAGCCCAATCAGGTCATCCGTGTTGGGCATGCCGCCCCGGCCTGCGTGTTCTCGGACGTTGAGGTCTTTGGAGGCGAGTAAAAAAGAGTCTATTGAGTCCGTTGAGTCTGTTGCGTCTCGGCAGCCCTAAAGGACCCAATGACCCAAAGGACCCACGAAGATGCAGGAGTATTTCTACCAGCTTGCTGACTTCATCATCGACCATCTGACCGGGGAGGAGCACGCGCTGTGTAATTTCGCGGCTGAGGACTCGGACTTCGTCCGCTTCAATCACAGCGCTATCCGTCAAGCGGGAACGGTGGCGCAACGTTCCATCACAATTGAACTCATTGTCGGGCAGCGCCACGCAGCCGGAGATATCAGCCTGTGCGGCGACTTTACCGTGGACAGTCAGCGCGCCCGCGCCGTACTGGACAGCCTGCGTACCCAGCTTCCCTATCTGCCCGAAGACCCGCATTTACTGTACGCGACCGAAGTCCAATCGAGCGAACATCACGGCGAAAACCGGCTGCCGGAAGAACGCCGGATGATCGTCGACGCCGTCCTGCAAGCCGGACAGGGGCAGGACCTGGTTGGCTTTTACGCGGCCGGCGGCATACACGCGGGTTTTGCCAACTCCTTTGGCCAGCGCAACTGGTTCTCTACCTATACTTATAGTGTGGACTGGAGTTTCTATCTTAGTGGAGACAAAGCGGTGAAAACGGCGGATGCCGGCTTTGTGTGGAATCCGAACGTCTTTCAACATAAGGTCGATGTCGCGGCCCAACAGTTGGCCGCGCTTTCCATGCCGGCCAAGACCATTATACCGGGTCGCTACCGGGTGTATCTCGCGCCCCCGGCCGTGTGTGAAATTATGGACTTGCTGAATTGGGGTGGATTCGGCCTCAAGGAACAAGAGGCGAAACAAACACCGCTGATCAAGATGACACAGGAGGGAGCGGAGCTCCACCCTGCGGTCACGCTTATTGAAAATACGCGCGACGGAGTGGCTCCGAACTTCCAGGAGGATGGCTTTCGGAAGCCGGACCAGGTCCACCTCATCACCCACGGTCGCCGGGGAGACTGTCTGGTGTCTCCCCGGTCGGCCAAGGAATATGGTGTGGCAACCAATGGGGCATCGAGTTGGGAGGCGGCTGAATCCATTGAGATGGCCGCAGGGGAGTTGGCTCAGGATACGCTGCTGACGCAACTGGATACCGGCATCTACATCAACAATTTGTGGTATCTGAACTATTCGGACCGGGCGGCCTGCCGCATGACCGGCATGACCCGGTTTGCCACCTTCTGGGTGGAAAATGGCGAGATTCAGGCGCCGCTCAATGTGATGCGGTTTGACGAATCGCTCTACCGCATGCTGGGGACGAACCTGATTGGCATCACTGCCGAGCGTGACTATATGCTCGATCCTAACACCTATCATGCCCGCTCAACAGGCAGCAGCCGACTGCCGGGAGTCTTGATCGACGACTTCACCCTGACCTTGTAGGGAGCTCGTCCCTCTCAGGGGTATGAAAGGGACTAGTGAACCCGACCCTCCCAGCGCGCATCACAATCTGTCTGGTCCTGTTCCTGCTGGGAGTGCCGTCCGCCGCAGCCCAACACCAAAGCCTCACCGGCTGGTTCAGCTTTACGGTCGCCGATTATCCACCCGAGTCCGGCCTAGCTGCGGAAACCACCTATACGTTGACTGAGGACTCGGGCGCGCGGCATGAACTCCTGATCGATAGAGAACTTAGGCAGCCGCTCGGCGGCCCGGTGACCTTGAACTGCAAGCGGGTGACGATCGTGGGGGCATGGGAGAATGACCCGCTACAGTTCCGAGTCCACTCCATCGAGCTGGCGCCATCACGCTCGACCGATGTACCGGGAAGGCCTTTCGCCTCCAACTTGTTTCCGGACGAGCCACCCCCGCCCAGGTCGGCGCTCCCGGCCGCAGAGGCCGATTCCCATGTGCGTGGCTCTCAGGCATGGGTGACCATCCTGAGGGAGGAGCCCTTCCCGCAGGGATTGAATGGCACGTTTCCCATTCCGGATTTCCCCCGCCCTGGGGAAACCAAACGGCTCCAGTGGGAAGAAGCACTCCAGAACTTTGTCATCATTCCCTGACTACGTGCGCCAACCGCAGCGACTTATGATACAGACGAGGCCGGAGAGCAGGAGGTTTTACACTCGCCATGCAAGAAGCAAACGACCACGTGCTACCTGAAGAAAAGCGTCTCGCCCTGCGCCGTTTGTCCGGTTGGGTGTGCTGTATCATTGGGCTGCTGTGGACGGCAGAGATCGGCTATGGCCACGACATAGCCGATCAGCAACACGCCGATCCCCCTGCCGCCCACGCAACAAAACGGTTGCCGCAGATGACTGTCACCGAGCGCCGTCCGGTCAGCGCGGCCACCGAAACCAGGGTGCGCGAAGAGGACTTTGCCGTCCGGCCGCATAACACGACCTGGGAGATGCTCAATAATCTGCCCGGATTTGTGGCCGGTCAGCACGCCGGGGGCGGCAAGGCCATGCAATACTTCTTGCGCGGGTTTGATAACGACCATGGCACCGACGTGGCCATCAGTGTTGACGGTATCCCCGTCAATATGGTCAGTCACGCTCACGGTCAGGGCTATGCGGATCTCAATTTTTTGATCCCCGAGGTGGTCGAGTCCATTGATTACCGCAAGGGTCCCTATTTTGCGGACGCCGGAAATTTTGCCAACTCAGGTGCGGTCAACTTTGTGACCAAAGAAGATACCGACGAAAACTCGCTCCGCGCCGTCGGCGGGTCTTTCAACACCATGCGCTATGTCAGCATCCTGTCGCCGCGCCTCGGTCCGGTGCAGAGTCTGGTCGCCAACGAAGTCTACTTCACCGATGGGCCGTTCAAGCACGGCGAGAATTTTGTCAAATATAATTTCTTCGGCAAGTTCAGCCTCAGGCCGAGTCCAACCTCGAAGCTGAGTCTGTGGACCTCGCTGTATACCGGCGATTGGGACGCCTCGGGCCAGATTCCACTCCGAGAGGTCAGGAGCGGACGGCTGGACCGGTTCGGTTCGCTCGACTCGACCGAGGGCGGGCGCTCGGACCGGGAAAACGTGAATCTCATCTATACGGCAACCCCAAGTCCAGAGGAAGGCTGGTTAGTGCAACTCTACTTCAGCCGCTACCGGCTGCGCATGTTCTCAAACTTTACGTTTTTCAGCGGCGATCCGGTACGGGGCGATGGTATTGAACAACTCGATAGCCGCGTGCTGTTTGGCGGCCGGGCACATTACCATCGGGTGTGGACGCTTGGTACCATGCCGCTTGAGAGCACCGTTGGTTTTGAGACGCGCAACGATAACGCCGATGTCGGTTTGTTTCGGCAGCAGCGGCGACAACGGTTTTCCACCACCCAGAAGGCCGAGATCTGGGAAAATGCCTTCAGCGGCTACACCCAGCACGAGCTGTTTGTACGAGAGTGGCTGCGGTTCATCGTTGGCTTGCGCGGCGACGTGTTTGTCTTTGATGTTGATGACCGGTCTCCGAACGAGGTGACCGACACCCCGCGGCTCCAGGGCAAAAAGAGTCAACATGTCCTCCAACAGGCAGCAGATGCTGGACATGTTGACTCTTCTACGACCGACGGCATTGTCAGCCCCAAGGCCAGCCTGGTTGTGTCGCCCTTTACTAACCCGGCAAGCCTCTGGCACCAGACCGACCTCTTTCTCAATTTTGGGATGGGCTATCATTCCAACGATGCCCGGGATGCGGTCCAGCCGGGGGGCAGCGGGCTGGCGCGCTCGACCGGTGCAGAAATCGGAGCGCGCACCAGGCTGTATGACCGGGTCGAGTTGGCCTCCTCGCTGTGGTGGCTCGACCTGGGTAGTGAGTTGGTCTTTGTGGGTGACGAGGGCACGACCGAACAGCGTGGCCCCACGCGCCGCTGGGGGGTGGATATTGAGGTCCGGGTCGAAGTATTGCCCTGGCTGCTGCTTGACTATGATCTGACGTATGCCGATCCCCGCTTTCGCGTCACCGGCGAGGCCATTCCTCTGGCTCCGACTCTGCTGATGAACGGAGGGCTGACGGCCTACCCGATTGAGAATTTCTCTGCCGCCCTGCGGGTGCGCTTTCTGGATGACCGAGCCGCCAATGAAGACCGGAGCGTGGTTGCACGGGGCTATACCCTCGTCGATCTGCTGTTACGCTACCGCTGGCGTAACATCGAGGTGTCCTTTGATGTGCTCAACCTCATCGACACTGACTGGCGAGAGACGCAGTTTGCGACAGACTCCTGTCTCCGGCGCGAAGTCGGCAGAGATAGCCGGTGTCCCCAAGGCGGTGGCGGACCGGGAATTGCAGATACGAATATGGTGTCCGGCTACGGCATCAAGGTCCGCGGCGGGCTGACGGTGTTTTTCTAGGACAACGCATGCGTCGCCCCTACTGAAACGGGGCGTCGTTGTCCACGCCTAACAAATGTTTCCCAACCAGTTCCGAGACCCGGTCGGGATGGGCGTTGATGTGCAGCGGCATGGCCTGAAAGTCACGATAGCGGCGCTCAAAAGAGACGCCTTCACGCAAGCCGTTGCCGCCCTGGACGCGCAGGAGTAGCCGCATGGCTTCGTCACATAGCCGAATCGCTGTCATGCTATAGCCAAGCTGGCGCAGATAATCCGTCTCTGTAGGGATAATACCTGCCTCGATCCGTGCGTCCGTTTCCGCACAGCCTGTCAGGACGGCTGCGCGGGCCGAGCTAATCGCGGCTCCAGCCTGGCCGATGTTGAGTTGGACCGCGGGCCGTTCGGCGACTTTCACCCCAAAAATAGCCACCCGGCCGCCCAGCCCCTGGCAGACTTCCGCCAGCGCGGCCGAGGCAACCCCGACCGCCTGCGCGCCCAGCCAGAGATCGGACACTGCTGTCCAGTCTTCACGGTAGCGGTGCGCGACCATGGGGCGGTCCGGGTCTCGAAATTGAACCCGAAAGTCTAGGGGAAAAGACCGGATCAACGCGGCCGGAACGGTCACGGCCTCATAATTGATGTGATCGGTGGCCGAGGCACGCAGGCTCATCGAGAGCCAGGTTGGGTCAACGGACACGCCCTGAGCATCGGTCCGAACAACGGTAAAACGCAAATCCGGCTTTTCACCGGGTGATTGTATCTCACGGTCGAGCGCAAACAGGCAGGCGGCCCAGTCCCCGTAACGAGAACCCGAGGCGAAACTGGCCCGACCGTTAAGGATCAGGTCTTCCCCTTCAATTTTGCCGTGAACGCTGGTACCCGCTCCCGCGGGAAAACTGGCCCATTCCCGCTGCGCAACCATCTGCCGCAGGACACTACTGCCATCCGGGCCGAGTTGACCGCAGATAAAGTGAAACACACACAGGTGGTTCCACAGACACCAAGCGGTTGAGGCACAGGCTCCGGCCACGGCTTCCAATTCCTGGGCGATGGCCCCGATACCGGCCTCGATCCCGCCGATATTGCGCGTGGCTGAGGCCCGAATGAGGTCAGTGTTTTTAATAGCGGTGATCACACCCGGATCAACGCTACGCGTCCGGTCAGCGCGAGCGGCCTGCTCGGCAATAACGGGCAGGACTGGGGCACACAGTAAATCGTTATCCGTGTTGAGAAAGGTCTGGACAGGCTGCATGGGTCACTCCTGTGGTAGCGTCAGGGCGTATGATCCAGGGCCCACAGAATCAGGTCGGCAGTCCCTTCGTCTCCCCAGCGGCTGGAATCGAGCAGCAGGGTGTAGTGGCTCGGGTCGCGCCAGTCACCGTGGTAGAAGGTGTGGACGTAATCGGCCCGCAGTTTGTCCATGCCGGCAATCCGTTGCCGGGCCTGGTCTCGGTTCAGATCCTCGGCCTGGATCACACGCTCAATCCGCGCTTCGAGCGGGGCGTACAGGAACACGTGCAGAGCTTTGGGATGGTGCTCAAGAATACGATTCCCGCCGCGGCCCACCAGAATGGCGTTCCCCTTTTGGGCCACCTCCTCAACAATGGTTTTGGTCATACGGACGAGTTGGGCGTCGTTGAGCCAGAGTGGCGGCGGGATATCATAGGCGGACTCAAAGCCGCCCAGGCCGAACAGACCGACCATGCGTTCAATAAAGGAGTCCACCCGCTCGTCTTTTGCGTCAATATAGTCTTCCGCGACCTGATACTGCGAGGCGATCTGCCGTACGATCTCTTTTTCCCAGACCGTCCAGTTCAAACGCCGACCCAGCTCACGGGCAATCAGGCTGCCGCCGCTGCCGTAGAGATGAGATAGAGTCAGGATGGACTTTCCCATGATCGCCTCCCTATTGACTCACGATGAGTGAGCACATTCTAGGAACCCGGACCTTTCTTTGTCAATTCTCCCCAAAGAGTAGACAGACATGCAGATGCTGGACCCGCTTACGCTGTATTCCCCTAGCGTTGAGACACAAACAGAAAGGCGCGACCAACGGCCGGCTTATCCATGATGTGTTGACCCGGCGCCCCGAAAATGAACTCCGGGATATGGTCGGCGTTAATATCGCCGGGCGAGGCCAGCGCATAGCCGAACATCGAACCCTGGTGCGGATAGGGGTTGTCAAAGGTTATCAGATGGCGGCCGTCACGGCCGTTATAGAGAAAGACTTCGCCCTGGATGTGAAACTCATCGACCTTCTGAAATGGGGCGCCGACCAGGATTTCGGGGATCTCGTCCGTATTCACATCCGGTATGGCGGACATTGTCCAGCCGAACCCGGCCGAGGGGCGTGGGGCCGGGTCGTGGAAAGTCAGCAGGAGGCTTCCGTCGGTCCCACTAAAGGCGAAGGCCGTCCCCTGGGCGGCGACTGTGCCGACATCCTGATAGGGCGCACCAATGAGCAGGTCCGGGACGCCGTCCTCATTCAAATCTCCGGCCGAGGTGACATACCAGCCAAACGACGCGCCGGCCTGCGGCTGGGGATGATCGATGTGGTACAGCAGGCTGCCATCTGCGCCGCTATGCACATAGGCCCGTCCCTGCGTGCTCCGGTCCTCGACAGTGGAGTAGGGCGCACCGACAGCAATATCCGGGATGCCATCGCGGTTCAGATCGCCCGTCGAGTTGACCGTCCAGCCAAAGCCTTCGGCGCCAGAATCGGGCGGCGGAGCAAGGGTGTGGAGGGGAGTGCCATCGCGGCCCCTGAAGACAAACGCCCGGCCTTCGTTGTCCTGGCTGTGCGCGCCGACAATGAACTCGGGAATACCGTCTCCGTCCAGGTCCCCGGCCGAGGCGACGGACCAGCCAAACCCCGCGCCCGCGCTTTGCTGGGGCGCTTCGAGGGAGCGGAGGAGCTGCCCGTCACGGCCACTAAAGACAAAGGCCTGTCCGCTACCCACGCGTTTACTCACGTTGTATTCGCTGCCGTCCTCGGCAGTCCAGCCAAAGACCAGCGCCTCCGCACTGCCGGCTTCGCCCTGGCCGAAGGCGCCAATAATGCAATCCGGTACGCCGTCCTGATTCACGTCGCCAGCCGCGGCAACGGAAAATCCAAATGCGGCATCTGCCTGGGGATGCGGGTCGTCCAGCTCCAGTAAGAGCTCGCCGGTCTGACCGTCGAAAATAAAGGCCCGGCCCTGATGGTTATTCTCGTCCCAGGTTTGCTCGTACGCGCCGACAATATAATCGGGGATCGCGTCGCCATTCACATCGCCCAACGTGGATAAGGCGGAAGAGAAGCCGGAAAAGAGCAGTCGATTCGGGGTGTCCAGGATACGGATTTCCGGGCCTGCCCAGGTCGGGCCACAGAGGAAGAGCAAGACGCTCAGCCAGAGAAACGAAGCATGCCACATAAAGGTCCTTTGGGTCTTTGGAGTCTTTTGGGTCAAGACTCAATGGACACAATGACTCAACCGACCCAGTAGACTCAATTAAGGCCCGTCGTCATATCCTAGCCCTGACAGGCTGTCAAACCGTCTTTCTCCTACCGCTCGCCAGCACATAGACTTCGGCCGAGCCCTTGCGCGTCGCTTCCGGACGAGACGTTTTGACCGTCTTGAAGGCGGAGCGGAGCGTCGTGACAAAAGGCTGATATTCCGCACTCATGAAGGTCTTGAGGAATAAGATACCGCCTGGCCTCAGCAGGGGGCCGCAGCAACTCAGAGCGGTCTGGCATAAGGCGGAGACGCGGGCGTCATCGGCTTCACGCACTCCACTGAGCTTGGGCGCCATGTCCGAGAGGACGACATCGGCCGGGCGGCCCAGAGTGGCGAGGAGGGCGTGCTGCTCCTCCGGGTCGGTGGCATCGCCTTGCACCAGGGTGACACTGGCAAGCGGGAGGGGCTCCAGCTTGACCAGATCGATACCCAACACCCGCCCGGACGGCCCAACCGCCTTGGCCGCGACCTGGACCCAGCCGCCTGGCCACGCGCCGAGATCAATGACCCAGTTCCCCGACCGTAAAAAGCGCCAGGCGCGGTTGAGTTCCAGGAGTTTATACGCCGCGCGGGATCGATAGCCTTCCTGCTTGGCTTTTTTATAGAAGGCGTCCTTGCGTTTGTAAGCCACGAGCCATTTTCCTGGGAGCGCGGGCATCCTGCCCGCTTGGGGGGTCGGCTATTTCGGTGCCATACGGATGGCACCGTCAAGCCGAATGGTTTCACCATTTAACATGGCGTTCTCGATGATCTGACAGGCCAGGGTGGCATATTCCGCCGGGCGGCCCAGACGTTGCGGAAAGGGCACGCTGGCCCCGAGCGCCTGCCGGGCCGGCTCGGGCAGCCCCATCAGCATCGGTGTCTCAAAAATCCCTGGCGCGATGGTACAGCAGCGAATACCGGTACGAGACAGGTCACGAGCAATCGGCAGCGTCATGCCGACAACACCCCCTTTTGAGGCCGAATAGGCCGCCTGTCCGATCTGCCCGTCAAAGGCCGCAACCGAGGCCGTGTTGATGATAACGCCTCGCTCACCATCGTCGTTCGGCGTATTGTTCGCCATGTGCGAGGCAACAAAGCGAATCACGTTAAACGTGCCGATGAGGTTGACCTCTATAGTTTTGCGGAACGGTCCGAGGTTGAGCGGCTCGTTACCTTTGCCCAAGGTTCGGCCTGCGGTGGCAATGCCGGCGCAGTTGACCGCAACATGGATGGCCCCAAAGCGGTCGACCACCTGAGCGAGGGCTGCTGCCAATTGCTCGTCATTCGTCACATCCGCTTCAAGAAACGCGGCATTTCCCCCGAGTTCTTCGGCAATGGCGGCGCCGTTCGATTTACTCAGGTCCAGCACCGCCACGCTGGCCCCTTGGGCCGCCAGCGTCCGCACCGTTGCTTCGCCCAAGCCGGAACCGCCACCAGTGACGACCGCCACACTCGTCTGAATATCCATATATGTCCTCCATGTGATCCCGGCCGGCTCAGGTCTGCCAGGGCCGGATGTAGCGTTGATATACTTTTGGCAGTTCCGTGGGAAGGGATGTCACGTCTTCGAGAACCATATAGCGGGAGGGCGCGCACATGTCCCGTAAATAATCATGGCCGGCCTTATCGATGGTCAGACAGAAGGTCAGCACGCCGGCCTGGTCGGCCTCGCGCAGCGCCATCATGGTGTCTTGAATGCCGTAAGCGGCTGAGCGCCGGTCAGTGCCGTAGTCCATGTCCTGGGGAAAGCCATCGCTGAGCAAAACCAGGAGCTTGACCCGACAGGCGATGTCTCTGAGCTTTTCCAGGGAGTGACGAATGGCCGGACCCATCCGTGTCGAACGCTTGGGTTCAATCGCGCCGATCCGACCCTTAATGGTCGGAGAGAGAGGCTCGGTGAAGGATTTGACGTGATAGAACTCGACATTGTCACGGCCCTGACCGGAAAAACCATAGACCGCATAGGTATCACCGATCTCCTCCAGCGCTTCCGCCATCAAAACCAGGGCTTCTTTAGTGACATCAATAATACGGCGTGGCTTGGGCTGCGGCGCCGCGGGTTTTTTCTTCCATGCGGCCAGCCAATCATCGGGGTCGTCCTGACTATACGTGGGTGGCAGCGGCACCACGGGTTCATCTGTTGAAGCACTCATGTCCAGCAAAAACAGGGCCGCAACATCCCGCTCGGTCTGGCGTTTGGTGGTGTAGACCTTGGGCGATGGCGCAAGCCGTGCCCGGCGGTCGCTGACGGCGGTCACCACCGCGTTCAGATCAAACTCCTCGCCGTCCTCAAGTCCGCGCACGAGTCGATACTGCTCGGGCCGGATGCGTTGAAACTCGGCCTTGATGGCCGGGGTGAGGGCGACATAGTCGCCCAGGGTCTTGGCAAAAAACTCGCCCGCATCGCCGCTGAGCATAATTTCACGCAGCCGGCACCAGCGCGCGCGATAATCGGCAATATGATAATCCCACTCGTCATAAAAAAAGGTCAGAGCTTCCTGCCGCTCTCTTCGGCGCCCGGTACTCGCCACCGTCCCATTCTCAGGCAGGAGTGTGTCCGGGTCGGAGTGGACCGGCAGCTTACCGTCCAAGTCCGTAATATATAAGCCCTGCGGGTTCAGGCTATCTGGTTTGCCCTGGCGGATATTGAGTTCTATGCCGGCCTCAAGCAAGGCTTTGAGCTCTTCCGGGGAGAGCGGCGCTCCTCCACTGTCGTCGTCTTCCTCGGGCTCCAGAATCAACTGAGGCAGTTCCGGCATCTCTTCTGTCGGTGGAGGGCTGTCATCAGTCATATCCGGGTCGATGAGCGCATCGCCGGTCATTTTTTCAAAAAGCGCGGCCTCAAACGAGGCCGAGTCCTGATCTTGAGGCTGCACCATCACCAGAGAGGACAAAATGCGCTGATACGTGTCGGCCGCCCACCGAGCCGAATCATACACCGTGTGAGACGGCTGTAAAGGAAGCCGCAGAGTGGCAAAGAGTGCTCGCAAGGCTTCGGGCAGGAGCGAAGGTAGAGATACGGCGTTCAGCCAGTCGAGGTCCGACCGCAACCCGCGGTAGGACTGACCGATCCGGTAGGTCACGCGCCGCGTTTCCACGAGCAAAAAAAGGGCTTCGACCACATGGGGGTGGGAGAAGCAGGCAAAGAAAGCACTCAGACCGCCGGTGGGCGAACCTGAAGCTTCTCTGAGTTGACGGACCTCCACGGAGAGGTGTGGCCACAGACGTTCCAGACGAAAGTCATAGGTGCCAAACTCACGCCGGCCGGCCTGGATCATGGCCAAGGCACGAAAAAGCCTGAAATTCTCTTCGTACGTTGGAAAAAGGTCGATCCGGGCCGGCAATGGGATAGCGTCTCCGGGAAGGGGACCAGAGGGCCCCGGGGGACCCGTCCCCCACGAAACAGCTTCGAGCGCCGGCGGATAAGAGAAGAATTCCTGACGCTCTATACCGGCCGCCCAACCGGACAACATCTGGATATACTTGCGCAGGACTTCCTGGACTTCGTCCAGGTCGACCCCGGTGTCGTCGTGGCGGAGGACGCGCAGGCTGGTCCGCGATTCCAGTGCAAAAAAGGCCACCCCCGCTTCCGGATGGGCGCGTCCGATGGATCGTCCCGTGGTGATCCATTCCAGCAGCCGCTGCTCGCCGGCTTCCTCAAAGGCGCGGGGTAAGGTCCGGATGGCGGGGGGAATGCCGGGCGCGAAATCCTGGGCCAGGGCGATTAATGCCTCGCGCAGAGCGGGCCGCTGCTCACTCTCAATCGCGTTGAGGCAGGGGGCCATGAGCGGAAAGAGCGGGAGCAGGACCTCAGGGTCAGATCGAATCACCGGAGACAGGATGGTCAGGAGAAACGTCCGAAGGGAGGGCGGCAACCCGGCCAACACGGTCGGGAGCTGAACAAAGACGGCTGCTGCCGCGCTCGGCGAATGGTTGGCCGCAGCCTGACAGTCCATCAATAACTGGAGGCGAATATTTTCGGCCAGCTCGGCAAAGCCGTTGGGCAGCGTCGTGTAAAACGTCCACGGGCCGGAATCCTGGACGAGCACGCCTAATACGGCCCACTCCCGCATCTCTTCCGGGCTCAGAACAGGCAGGGCAGTCGGGGCTGCGGAAAAATAGGAAAGCGCCAGAAACTCGCCTTTCCAGCCTTTTTGCCTGAGCAGCGCACTCCCGTGCTTTGCCCAGGCGTGCAGACGGTCTTTGAGCGGCGCCGGCAGGGTCGACAGCAACGGAGCCGAGGTCTGCAAAAATTGTGCGCCCAAGCGGCGCGAAACCTGAAGGACTTCACGACCGATGGCGGCCCACGCCTCGACCTGCTCCCAGCCGAGCCGGGCAAGACCATCAGGGGAGATGGAAAAATACGCCGCGGCCCCCTCGCGCGAGGTCGGCTCGTCCTGAACAAATCGTTCGCCAACCCGCACCCAGCGCGCAAATCCATCCTCCCCAAACGTGTGCCAGGCAGCCGGTGCGTTGCGGCAGAACACCTGGGCCAGGGTGAGCGAACTGTCCGCCAGCCGGTCACCAGCCACCAGCAGGGTCTCCCGTGCCGGGGCTGGCAGGGCATCGAGTTCGGCCAACAGAATCTGGCCTCGCTCATCACCGAGCAAATGGCGGCTCTCAAACCACAGATTTCGAACGGAGGACATGAATGGGGAGGGGATTGGGGATTAGGGGTTAGGGGTTGGCCCCAATCCCTAGTTCCTAATTCTACACATAGGTCAGCCAATCCTTATACTTTGGATTGGTGCCTTTAATGACCGCGTCGAAGTGGGCCTTGAGTTCTCTTGTGATCACTCCGGGCGTTTCCCCACGGATTACACGGTCGTCGAGCTCGCGAATCGGCGTTACCTCTGCGGCCGTGCCAGTAAAAAAGACTTCGTCAGCAAGATAGACCTCGTCCCGGGTAATCCGGTCCTCCTCCAGCGGAACATCCATATCTCGCAGCAGGGTGATAGCGGTATCGCGGGTAATGCCGGGCAGGAGCGAAGACGAGAGTGGCGGGGTTTTGATCTTGCCCCGCCGGACGACAAAGATATTTTCTCCCGGTCCTTCAGCCACGTAGCCGTCGGTATCGAGCAGCAGGGCCTCATCATAGCCCAGAGCCCAGACCTCTTGACCGGCAAGAATGGAATTCAGGTAGGTGCCGACAGCCTTGGCCTTGGTCATCAGGGTATTGACGTGAAAGCGCTGAAACGACGACGTCTTGACCCGAATGCCCTTGAGCAGCCCTTCCTCGCCCAGATAGGCCCCCCAGGCCCAGGCCGCAATGGAAACGCGAATCGGGTTGGTCCTGGCGTGCAAGCCGCGGTCTCCCTCGCCCACAAAGACCAGCGGACGGATATAACACTCCTTGAGGGCGTTGGCCCGAACCGTTTCCAGGCAGGCCTGCACCACTTCGTCTTGAGAAAAGGGGATGGTGAGTCCGAGGATGTGGGCCGAGTCGAACAGCCGCTCGATATGTTCGGGTAAGCGGAAAACGCCGGACCGACCGTCTTCACCCGCATAGCAGCGAATGCCTTCAAATACGCCCACACCGTAGTGGAGTGTATGGGTGAGGACATGGACTTTTGCCTCGTCCCAGGGAACGAGTTCGCCGTCCATCCAGATTTTGCCGTTTTCCACAGAAGCCTCCTTGCAAAAAGAAGTTTTTTGCAAATCAGAAGCCCTGGGGAAAGTCAACGGGTGGGGGGAGGTCCAAATCGCCTAAAGGGGCAGCTCGGCGGGCATGAGCTCTTCCCGATCAAGGACAATAGCCGTCGCGGTGGTGCCCTTGCGGAGAAGCGCCATCTCGGGCGGACCGATCACCAGACTCTCTCCGAGAGAGAGCGAACTCAGGACGCCGGAGCTCTGGGTACCGGTTGAATGCGCCACATAGCCAGACCCGTTCCGGGTCAACTGGCAACGGACGAATTCCGTCAGGCCCTGAGCCTTGGGAATATCTTCGCCAAGAGTGACCTGAACGGTCGGAAAGAAGAGCTTGCGGTAGCCGGCCATGCGGCGTAGCGCGGCCCAGGTATAGAGATAGAAACACACCAGAGCGGAGACCGGATTGCCCGGCAGCCCAAAATACGGTCGTCCGCGGAGCAGGCCAAACGTCAGCGGCTTACCCGGCTTTTGGGCGACCCGCCAGAACAGGCGCTCAATGCCAATATCGTCCATGGCCGCTTTGACAAAATCAAAATCCCCAACCGACACCCCACCGGTCGACAGCACGACATCATGGCGCACGGCCTCTTCGAGCGCGGCACGCGTTTCTTCCAGGCTATCGCGGGCAATGGCCAGGGGAACGGGCTGACCGCCGGCCTCGCGCACGGCTGCGGCCAGCGTGTAGGCGTTGGAGTTCACAATCTGACCCGGTTGCAGCGGCACATCGACTTCAGCCAGTTCATTGCCCGTACTCAGGATGGCGACCCTGGGGTGCTGATGAACGAGCACAAAGCTCCGTCCGACCGAGGCCAGCAGCCCGATATCCGCCGGACGGAGGACCCGCCCCGACTTGAGAATCGTCTGGCCGGGTTGGATGTCCTCACCGCTCGCGCGTACATTATTACCCTTGGGACCGGCCTTGTGAATGAACACCTGGCCGGGTTGTTCCTGGGTGTCTTCGACCTTGATGACGGTATCAGCGCCCGGCGGCAGGACAGCCCCGGTCATGATTTTACTCGCCGTCTTGGCTTCGACCGTTTTGGTTGGCACGGCACCGGCTTGAATGACTTCCAGGACGGACAGCACAACGGGCTGGTCTGCCTGGGCGGACTGAATGTCATCATGCCGCACGGCATAGCCATCCATGGCGGAGTTGGTAAACGGCGGGACTTTGCGGACCGACTGGACCTCCTCAGCCAGGACGCGCCCGGTTGCTTCAAACAGACTGATCCGCTCACCGGCCAGCGGAGAGACGGTCTCCAAAATCTGGGTTAGGGCCTCATGGACGGAGATCATACGCATACCCTCCGAAATGTAGGGGCAACCACAGGGGGTTGCCCCTACAGCCCACCTGATTTAACGCGCTCCTGTAAGCGCCGGTCTTTGTCTCGCGTCTTTTCAACCAGTTCGGCTTTGAAGGCCTGAAACCGTTCTAGCAGACCGGCATTGCTGGTTGCCAGGATTTGCATAGCCAGCAGGCCAGCGTTGCGGGCGCCATCAATAGCGACGGTCGCAACCGGCACACCGGCAGGCATCTGGACGATAGACAGCAAAGAGTCCTGGCCGCTTAAGGCCGCGCTCTTTATCGGAACCCCAATAACCGGCAGGGGGGTATGGCCGGCAACGACCCCCGCCAGATGGGCGGCTCCTCCGGCCCCGGCAATGATGACCTTGAGGCCCCGTTCGTGCGCCTGACTCGCGTAGTCGGTGGCATCGTGTGGTGTCCGATGGGCGGACAGGACGCGGATTTCATACCCAACCTCAAACTCCTCGCAGACTTTGGCCGCTTCTTTCATGGTATCAAGGTCTGAGTCACTACCCATGATAATGCCGATCTGAGGGGTCATGTTTTCTCCTTTTCATTCCTGTGTGGGAGCGACGTGTGGGTCGTCCCTGTGATCAACGAGCGATTCCAATATATGCTCCAGATGCACACCGCGAGAGCCCTTGACCAGCATGAGCTGCGGCCCGTCGGTCTGCCGTACCAGAGCGTGGACACACGGGGCGGCTGCTGTTGCGTCAGGAAAGACCTGGGCCGGGAGCCCGGCCCGCTCCGCGGCTTCGGCAAGTAGCGGAGCGTATTGGCCAACCGTCACCAAGGCATCTGGCGCAGGTTTAAGCCCAGCGACATAGGCCCCAATCTCTTCGTGCCGCAACTCGCTGACTGTTCCCAATTCGAGCATATCGCCTAAGACGAGCAGCAGGCGTTCGCCGGCGCGCCGAATCGTATTGGCGGTCTGGAGCGCGTGCTGCATGGAGGCTGGATTTGCATTATAGCAGTCGTCCAGCACGGTGAGTTGGTAGGTCGGCACGCTGAACGAAGCGAGACGGCGGGGTGCCCCTTGGGCGGTCCGTAGCGTTGTGCAGGCCGCATCAAGGTCCAAACCATTCTCTAGAACTGCGGCAATAGTAGCGAGGGCGGCGGGAACGCAATGGGAACCGATGAGCGGCAGTTGCACTTGGCGGTGCTGTCCCTGGACGTGCAGTTCAAAGAGCGTCCCCGTCCGCGACACCTGAATCTGCGAAGCCCGCACCTGATTGGCAGGCTGTTCACCGAACGTGACAATCCGGCACCGAATCTGCTGCTGAGCGGCGGCCAGCAGTACAGGGTCGTCACCGTTGACAATAGCCACTCCGTTGGGCGGCAGAGCAGACAGGAGTTCGGTTTCGGCGGCCAGCACCCCGGCCAGGTCACCGAGTGTCTCGGTGTGTTCTTCGCTAATGGAGGTAATGACACCAATGTGGGGCTGTGCGAAGCGGCCCAGCAGGGTGAGCTCTCCGGGCCCGCTCGTCCCCATTTCCAGGACCAGGAAGGCGTCTTCCGACGCGGCGCGCAGCAGGGTCAGGGGCAAACCGATGTGATTATTCAGATTTCCCTGGGTCGCCCTGGTGGGTCGTTGAGCGGTAAAGACCTGGGCCATCAGTTCTTTAGTCGTTGTTTTGCCGTTGCTGCCGGCGATCCCAATCACCCGCGCGGACAGCCGATGGCGGTGCCAAGTGGCGAGGGCTTGGAGGGCTTGCAGCGGGTCGACGACTTCAATGCCGGTGGCCCCGTCCGGCGGCACGAAAAGAGTAAGCGTGTCCGGCATCTGCATGTTGTTGGAGGACACGTTTGCTCTTTCCAGGAAAGACGGCGAAAAAAGAAAGCCGGCCGCACCGCCCTCTACCGCAGCCGGAATATAACGATGCCCATTGACCCGTTCGCCAGCGAGCGGGACGAACAGCGCCTGGGGAACGATGTGACGCGAATCAATGCTGACCGAGGTAAAGAGCGTGTCCGGGCGACCCCACCTGAGCCTTCCTCTGGTGGCGGTACAGATGTCGTGCGCGTAGAGTGCAACTCCCACAATGGGCCAACTCTATCGAGGCGGCCTAGGCGTCGCAAGCGTCCAGGGTCACTGCGTTCCATTGCTCTCCCAGGCGCGGCGTGTCACCATACGCGTATGAGCCAGCGGGAAGAACAGGCCAGGACGATTGTGCAGACGCTGCACCGGCATGGCTATACGGCCTATTTTGCCGGCGGCTGTGTGCGAGATCGCCTGCTGAGCATTCAGGCCAAAGACTTCGATATCGCCACGGATGCCCGGACCGCCGAGGTCCGGAAGATATTTCCGCAGACGATTCCGGTCGGGGCGCAGTTCGGGGTGGTCCTCGTTGTCCTGGAGGGCGTTCCCTATGAGGTGGCGACGTTTCGGGCGGATGGGACCTATAACGACGGGCGTCACCCGGTAGCGGTCCGCTTCAGCACGGCCCGGGAGGACGCGCTGAGACGTGATTTCACGATTAACGGCATATTCTTTGACCCACTGACCGACACGGTCATCGATTATGTGGGCGGGCGGGCGGACCTGAACAACCGAATCATTCGGGCCATTGGAGAGCCGGCCGCCCGCTTTCACGAAGATCGCATACGCCTACTGCGAGCTGTCCGCTTCGCTGCCCGACTGGGCTTCGCCATCGAGCCCGAGACCTGGCGCGCTATTGGCCAACTCGCTCCAACGCTGACCGACATGGCCTGGGAGCGGATCGGCGACGAGGTGGCGAAACTCCTGACCGAGGGCGGCGCACGCTCGGGGATGGAGCTATTGGCGGACTCGGGCCTGCTGGCGGCCGTGCTGCCCGAGGTCCTGGCGCTACGCGGGGTGGCGCAGTCGCCCGATTTTCATCCCGAGGGCGATGTATTTGTTCACACGCTGTTAGTCCTGCACCATCTCGACACTCTTGAGCAGCCGAACGAGAGCCTGGCTTTGGGCGCGCTGCTCCACGACATCGCTAAACCACACTGCCAGCAGCGGACCGGAGAACGCATCACCTTTCACGGCCACTGCGAGTCCGGTGCGGAGATGGCGATCAATATCTGTCAGCGTCTGAAACGCTCACGCGCAACCTGGGAGCGGGTGGCCTTTCTCGTCAAAAACCACCTGCGGCTGCTGGATGCGCCCCGCATGCGAGCGGCAACGCTCAAGCGCTTTCTACGCCTCGACGGTATTGGAGAGCTGCTGGACCTCGCCCGTCTGGACGCCCTGGCGTCGCACGGCAATCTTGAGGCGTATACCTTCTGCCGTCAAAAACTGCTCGCGCTCGACCCCGAGGAACTGCGTCCGCCCCGGCTGTTGAACGGCCGGGACCTGATCCAGCTCGGATTCCGGCCCGGTCCGCAGTTCTCCACTATCCTGAGAGCGCTGGAGGAGGCCCAGCTCGAAGGCCGGGTGCGCACCCGACAGGCTGCGCTCTCCTGGGTGCACCAAAACTGGCAGCAGCCCTAAGAAGTCCGGGCAGGGTGCTCCGACGAAGGGGGCGTTAACGGCAGGGCGACCCGCACTATGGTTCCGTGATTGACCTGACTCTCGATCCGAAGTGCGCCGTTATGGGCCATCACAATATGTTTGACAATGGCCAGCCCCAGGCCCGTTCCCCCCAGCTCGCGGGAACGGGCTTTATCCACCCGATAAAAACGCTGGGTCAGACGCGGAATATCGGCCTCCGGGATACCACAGCCGGTGTCGGCTATGGCAATCTCCAGCCAGTCCTGAGCGCCGTTGCCCGTAACATCAAGGGCACTGGCATCATGCCCATCACGAGCGTACTCCGCCGAAGCGGAATGTCCCCACCATACCGGTGGCTCTCCTGTGCCGTCACGCACGGGGTGCAGTTCCGCGGTGACCGTGACCCGGCCCTGAGCGGGCGTATATTTGACCGCATTGTCGATCAGGTTGATCAGGACTTGATGCAGGCGGTCCCGGTCTCCCCTCACAGTTGGGAGGGCGGGCGGGATATGCTGAGAGAGAGTGACCTGCCCCCGCTGGGCTTTCTCCTGTAGCATGTCAAACGCTTCCTGGACGAGTTCGGGCACATGGAGTTCCTTCCGGTGAAGCTCGGTCTGTCCCAATTCCAGGTTGGATAAAGTCAGTAGGTCGTCGATGAGGCGGCTGAGGCGTTCCGAGTGCCGGTCAATAATCGTGAGGAAGCGGGTCGCGTGCTCGGGGTCGTGAAGGGCTCCCGTGAGCAGGGTTTCCGCATAGCCTTTGATCGCAGTGAGCGGGGTGCGGAGTTCGTGCGACACATTGGCCACAAAGTCGGCCCGGATGGATTCGAGCTGTTTGATCGGGGTCAAATCGTGACAGCTTAATACATGCCCACTGGGCTCTGGCTGGCTTTCCTGAGACGCCTCGTATCCTCCGCTCTGGGACAGGCGCAGGGCGCTCACGGCGAGCTGCCGCGGCTCCTGGCCCTCGACTTCGATTTCCTGGGTAACGCCTTCCGCCGATTCTGCGGACAAAAGCTGGTGTAGAACCGGGTGGCGAGAAAATTCCTGAAAGGGCCGGCCCTGCCAGTCTTCCGTGGGATCCAGACCAAACAGATGCAGAGCGGCCGGGTTACAGCGCACGATGTTGCCATGCGGATCAATTACGACAAGGCCTTCCGCCATGCTGTGGAGGAGGGCTTCGAGTTCTTTCTTCTCGTCTTGGAGTTGTTGAAGTTGTTGGCTTTGCGTGGTGAAGAGTCGGGAGAACTGGTACTCAATGGTGCCCAACAGGTCGTTTTTTCGGACAGGAAAGGCGGGTGGCGGGGCGCGATCCGGGACAACCTCCAGAAAGGTACTGAGCGCGTTCAAACGTCGCCGGAACTGTGCCCGCTGACGCAATGCGGCGCCTAGCGCGGCAAGACCACAGACAAAGGCTCCGTACCAGGCCCACTGCGGCCGTGTGTCCACGGGAAAGAGCAAAAGGAGATGGAGCAGGAGCAGGGCCAGCAGAGCGAGGCCGACCGGAAACAAAACGGCAAAGGTAATATTATCTCTCACACGAACGGGCCGTGTTGCATCCGGAAGCTGCGCGATTAGGTCTCGAGCGCCTCCGGATTAAATTTATACCCAACCCCCCGCACGGTCAGCAGCAGACTCGGGTTGGCGTCATCTTGTTCGATGCGCTTCCGCAGACGGCGGATATGGACATCGACCGTGCGGGGCTCAATATACACATTATGCCCCCATACCAGATCAAGGATTTGGGTCCGGCTGAAAACCCGGTTCGGAGACTGAACAAAAAATTTAAGCAGTTCAAACTCGCGCAGACCTAGTTCGAGCGGATTGCCATCGAGCTTCACTTCGTAGGTATCGTAATCGATCTGCAGCCGACCGCGGACATACATCTGGTGCGGCTGATCCGCCGGCGGCCCATAGGCTCGCCGTAAGACCGCCTTGACCCGAGCGACGAGTTCGCGCGGGCTGAAGGGCTTGGTCATATAGTCGTCCGCCCCCATTTCGAGGCCCAGGACCTTATCGACCTCGGAGGCGCGCGCCGTCAGCATCAGAATCGGGACGGTGGCCAGCTTGTCCTGTGCGCGCAACGTTCGACACACCTCAAGGCCGGACAGGCCGGGCAGCATGAGGTCGAGAATAATAAGCGCCGGACGTTCAACCATGGCAAGATGCAGACTCACTTCGCCGTCACTCGCTTCGAGAACGGTAAAACCTTCGGTTTCCAGATGGTATCGAACCAGGTCGCGGATATCTTTTTCATCTTCAATGATCAGCACTTTCCGCTTGGACTCTGCCGCCTCCGCTGCCTGCTGTTGTCCCGTCATAACCTCCTCTGTTTTAGACTGACTCGGGTAAGGGCGAGATGTGGCGTATACTCTTGCCCTTTGCCAGGTAGATTACCATCTCGGCGATATTGGTGGCGTGGTCCGCAACCCGCTCAAGGTATTTGGCGATAAACAATATCCGCATGGCGCGGCTGGCGTATTCGGGTTCCCGCCGCATCTGAGACAGCATGGTGTTGAAAATCTGAGCGGTTAAATCATCAATCCGGTCATCGCGCTGACATACACTCAGGGCGAGGTCGGGCGCCTCGGCCACAAAATCGCTGAGTTTATCTCCGAGGGAGATGCGCGTGTCGGGGGCGGCAGTGACATCAGAGGAGGACTGCAAAAACGCGTCGAGGCTGTCGCGCAGCATGGCCCGGGCGCCCTCGGCCATTTCGGGTAATTCCGGCCGCGGAGCGAGGGGCGCTTCCTGATTGAGCTCAATCGCTCGCTCACAGATATTCTCGGCAATGTCGCCGATGCGCTCAAGATCGGTGGAAATCCGCAGACTGGTGGTAATAAAGCGTAAATCCCGAGCGGCCGGCTGATGCAGGGCGAGCAGGCGGATACAGGCTTCATCAATGGCAACATCAAGATAGTTGACCATATGGTCACGCTCTATGACCTCATGAGCGGTCCGCGAGTCGCGCTCGACGAACGAGGTAAAGGCGTCCCCGATCTGCTTTTCAACCAGTCCGCCCATTTCCAACACCTTGGCCCGAAGCTGCTGAAGTTCTTCTTCGTACTGGCTATCCGTATGAAGTGGCATAAGGCCTCCGCTTCTAGCCGAATCGGCCGGTAATATAGTCTTCGGTTGCCTGTTTTTCCGGGGTAGTGAATAATTTTTCGGTCTTTCCGAACTCTATCAACTCACCCAAATACATAAAAGCGGTGAAATCCGAGACCCGGGCGGCCTGCTGCATATTGTGGGTGACGATGACAATCGTATACTGCTTTTTCAGCTCATGAATCAGTTCTTCAATTTTTGTCGTGGCAATCGGGTCCAGGGCGGAGCAGGGCTCATCCATCAGGACGACTTCGGGCTCAACCGCAATGGTCCGGGCAATGCACAGGCGTTGATGCTGACCACCGGATAAGCCCAACGCATTGTCATGCAACCGATCCTTGGCTTCTTCCCAGAGGGCGGCGCTGCGCAGGCTCTTCTCGACAATATCATTAAGCTGCGCCTTGTTGTGAATACCGAGCACGCGCGGTCCGTAGGCAACATTTTCATAGATGGTTTTGGGAAAGGGGTTTGGCTTTTGGAACACCATACCGACCCGTTTGCGCAGCTCGGTCACGTCCAGCGTTTGATCAAGAATCTGGATGCCACCTACGACAATGCTGCCGCTGGTCGTGCAACCATCGATCAGGTCGTTCAGGCGGTTCAGGCAGCGCAGCAGGGTGGACTTGCCACAGCCCGACGGACCAATGAAGGCCGTTACCTGGCCTTTTGTAATATCCATATCGATATGCTTGAGGGTCTGGGTCCTGCCGTCGTAACTGAGACAGAGGTCCCGGATTTCGACTTCGACATTGTCTCGTGTGCCGAGCGCCGTGGGATCATGGCCGTTGCCCGAGTCTGGGCGCGGCGGCAGGGTCACGGCGTGCCCGAGTGGAGATTTTTCCTGGCTTTCCATACTCACTCTCCCTTTAGAAGGCGCCAAAGCGTAAGCGGCTGCGTAAGCGATTCCGAATCGCAATCGCAGCCAGGTTCAAGGCAATGACGATCACAATCAGCAGCAGGGTCGTCATAAAGACCATGGGCTTGGCCGCCTCGACATTCGGCGACTGAAAACCAACATCGTAAATATGAAAGCCCAGATGCATAAATTTCCGCTCCAGATGAAAGAAGGGCCAGTGGCCGTCAACGGGTAAGGTCGGGGCCAGTTTGACCACGCCGGTGATCATCAGCGGAGCGACTTCCCCGGCGCCGCGGGCCATCGCCAGAATAGTCCCGGTCAGGATGCCCGGCAGCGCGCCGGGAATCACGATTTTTTGCAGGGTCTCCCATTTGGTCGCGCCCAGCGCCAATGAGCCCTCCCGCCACTCTGTTGGGATGGCGGACAAGGATTCTTCGGTTGCGACAATAACCACCGGGACGGTCAGCAAGGCCAAGGTCAACGAAGCCCACAGAATCCCGCCGGTGCCATAGGTCGGGGTAGGGAGAGAATCCTGGTAGAAGAGTTGGTCCAGCGTCCCGCCGATCGCATACACAAAAAATCCGAGGCCAAAGACGCCAAACACAATCGAGGGCACACCGGCCAGGTTGTTGACCGCAATCCGAACGGCGCGAACCAGAGGTCCTTGCTTGGCATACTCGCGCAGATACAGGGCGGCGACCACGCCAAAAGGGACCACCACAATGCTCATGATGATGACCATCATGACCGTACCGAAAATGGCGGGGAACACGCCACCCTCGGTATTGGCCTCGCGCGGGTCTTCCCAAAAGAATTCCCAAAAGCGCGCGACATACAGGCCGAAGCGTTCAAACCAGTTCATATTATTGGGCAGAAAGCCACGCACCACACCGGCGATGGCCAGCTCTTTTTCTTTGCCGTTAATATCCTGCACAGTCATGTGATAACGCGAGTTTTCCTGGTATAACGCGGCGAGTTCCTGGGCCTTTTCCTCATAGGCCTGTTGCCAGGAGGCGATGTCCTCCTCAAGGGCAGCAATTTTTGCGGCGGCCCGGGTCGGGTCGGTCTCTTGACGCTGCGTTCGCTTGACCTCAATGCGCAGTTGTTCGAGTTCGTAGTTAATATCCCCAATGTCTTTCTTTTCGATGGTGTGGATATTGTCGAGCGTGTCTTGGGTCCTGGCATGGAGTTCGAGAAATTTTGGCCAGGCTTGGTCAAAGCCCTCGGCTACAATTTCGCCGTCCTGTCGCACCGTGGTGAGAAAACCAAAAAACGGGCCCCATTCATACCGTTCCAAATAAATCGCCTGCTCCGGAAACGCATGCCCGGTCATCAGGCTGTCATCCACCCAGCGAAAATCGGAACCGTACAGGTCACGGTTGGCAACCTGGAACTGCGTTCGGTACTGTTCCTGGCCGGCACCGGCCGACTGCGGAATGACCTCTTGGGCACGGACCGACCCCAGGATCTTTTGCCCGTCCTGGAGGTCAACGGCCCTGAGTTGGTCGGGCCAGAAGAACCCGAGCGCATTGGCCCCAACGATCCAGATTAAGGCAGCGATCATGAGCAGACTGAAGGCCAGGGTTCCCCCCGTCAGCCAGATGAACGGGTCACCGCTGCGGAGAAAACCTTTGAACATGCCACCCCCCCTCTTCCCCCCCGACGGGGGGGATGGGTATTGAGGCGGCGCTACGGGTGCCGGAGAATTAGATGCGGCCATAGCGATCTCGTAAGCGCTGGCGGACAACTTCCGCCGCGGTATTGACCAGAAACGTCAAAATAAAGAGCAACAAAGCAGCCAGGAAGAGAATACGGTAGAGCGTCCCGCCGTGGGGCGCTTCCGGGATTTCCACGGCAATATTCGCCGATAGGGCGCGGAAGCCGGTAAAGGGATCAAAGTCCATGACGGGCGTATTACCGGTGGCCATGAGGACAATCATGGTTTCCCCGACCGCTCGTCCAAAGCCGATCATAATGGCCGAGAATACACCGGGGCTGGCCGTTGGCAGCACGACCCGCAGGGCCGTTTGCCAGCGCGTCGCTCCCAGCGCTAACGACCCCGAGATCAGATGCTGAGGAACGTTGGAAAAAGCATCCTCACAGATAGTGTATATAATGGGGATGACGGCGAAGCCCATGGCAAAACCCACAATCAGCGAGTTGCGGGGGTCATACCGAACCCCGGAGGTGTCGTACAGCCATTGCGGAAAATCACCGGCGAAAAAGGCGGCCTCAAGCGGATTGTTCAGCACGACACAGACGTAGATGGCGAGCATGATTAGCGGGACTAGGAACAGGAGTTCCACACCCGGTTTCAGACTGCTGCGAAAGCTCAGGGGCAGCAACCGCCAGACACATGACGCGCCCAGGGTCACCAGGGGCAGCACGATAAATATCAATAACAGGGCGGGCACCATGTCGGCCACCAAGGGTGCCAGCCACAGACCGGCAAAAAAGCCGAGCACGACGCTGGGCAAGGCGGCCATCACCTCGACCGAAGGCTTGACGAGATTGCGCAGCCGCGGATGCATGAACTGCGAGGTGTACAACGCGCCACACAGGCTGAGAGGAATGGCCAACAGCAGGGCGTAAAATGTTCCTTTTAAGGTCCCGTAGGCCAGCGGGGAAAGGCTGAATTTCGGCTCAAAGTCGTCCGTTCCACTGCTGGACTGCCAGGTATAGTCCGGGGTGTCATAGCCCTCGTACCAGACCTTTCCGAACAGAGCCGAGAGGGTGATCTCCGGATGGGGATTATCAACCGCCCAGTTGTACAGCTGGCCTTCTTGATTGAGGGCAACGATACCATTTGTCCGTGGGGCATAGGCGAGCTGCGTAATCGAGCTACCGGCCGTATCGCGGCTCAACATGGTGGTTTCGGTTGTTGAATACTGGATGCGGACCGTACCGCTGGTATCACCGGTCGCAAAGCCTTTATTCCGTGGAGAAGGGGAGATGGTCGTGATGGGGGCTTCGTGAGACTGCATCACATGAATTTCACGAAAGGGGAGTTCGGCCGGATTATCCTGGTCGCGTACCTGAAACCAGACACTCACCCCCCCGGCGTCATCTCCCATGACGAGAGAGCGGTCGCCAATCAACCAGGCCATTGCCCGGACGGGAGCCCGCTCTTGACTCCGCAAGCGCGGCTTGACCTGGGGCGCAGCCGCGTCGCGAATATCCCAATGGATCACGTCACCGGTTTCCAACGCGGCAAACAGGTTTCGCTGTTCCGCATCTAGGGTCAACGCCGTCGTATTCGCATCCAGCGCGGCTGAGAGCTCTATCCGGTGCTCCGACACCTGCGTCTCACCTAAGAATGATTCTTCGACTGTTCGAGACAGGAAGAGGAGGGTGCGTGGGCCGAGCAGAGCGGCCAGGGTCATCTTCTCCTCGTCTTCACTGGTGCTCTGGTAGGTCAGCGCCCGAATAGCCCGGCCTTGTGGGTCGAGGGCGATTGCCTCGTCTTCCGTGACCTTGGGCGTACTGATCCGGGTCTTACCCTCAAACGAGACCGGAAAGGAAATCGTCAGGGGAATGACAATACCGTCGGCGGTTCCGAGCACGGCGGTGTGCGTCAGATTACGATAGTGGATCGCGGTGATCTGCCGCCCCTGCAGGGCTTGGACCTCATAGCGCTGGAGGAGTTGGTTGTCCGTGAGGGACAGAAAATCAACGGTTCCCGCCTGGGTAATGGTGTAGGCGATTTCTCGATATTCATCGATGCCCAGCGCCAGGACATCCGCATGGGGTCCGCTGCCGACCAGGTCGGTCAGCGGAATTGGCGGGGTCTCAAGCTCCGCAGTGGGCGCCTTCCAGAGGGGTACGGTTTCGGCCACGATCACAAAAAGAATGGCGGCAATACTCAGAATAACGGCAAAGCCACCAAAGGTGATCAGAATAGTCGCAGCCTTATCAACCAGTTTTTTCCGCTGGAGCCGGCTTTTATCTTCAGTCGCCGAGAGACGGACGCCAACCGGCTGCGCTCCGTTTGCGGCCGGCAGCGATGACGGTTGGGATGGACGTTCCTGCGTCTCCGGCATGGTAAACCTACCTTATGCTATTCTGCGAACAGGGCAAGCGGTAGATAAAAGGGCGGGGGACCTCCGCCCTTCTGTTCCTTCATCCTGGTATGAAGAGGAAACGTGTCCTCCAATAGCAGACATAGTGCTGGACACATTTCCTCTTTCGAAGGTCTACGAGAGAGGGGCGTTTATTCCAAGGCTGCCCGGTCTTCATTTACCAGCTTGGCAGACATGGGATAGTACCCGTCCTTGACCACAATCTCTTGACCTTCTTTGCTCAGGACAAACTTGAGAAATTCCTTGGTCAGGGGATCGAGCGCCTTGTTCGGCTCCTTGTTCACATAGACATACAGGAAACGGGACAGGGGATACTTCCCACTGGCCACGTTCTCATAGGTGGGCTCGACATAGTTGCTACCCTCTTTGACCAAGGGGATCGGGCGCACGCCCGAGGTCGTGTAGCCGATACCACTATAGCCCGCGCCGTTGCGGTCTTCGCTCACGCCCTGGACCACGGAAGCCGAACCCGGCTGCTCTTTCACCGTATCCTTGTAGTCTCCCTTGCACAGCGCAACCTTCTTGAAGAAGCCGTAGGTGCCCGAGGCGGAATTCCGGCCGTACAGGCTGATCGGGGCCGAGGTCCAGTTGCCCGTCAGACCCAGGTCTCCCCAGGTAGCGGTGTCCAGAATCGCGCCACATTTGCGGTTTTTCGAGAACAGGGCATCGACCTGCTGAATGTTGAGGCCCTGGACCGGATTGTCCTTGTTGACAAAGACGGCCAGTGAGTCGAGCGAGGTCCGAATCGGGGTCGGTTTGTACCCAAACTTCTTCTCAAACTCGTCCATCTCTTTGCTTTTCATAGCACGGGACATGGGACCGATTTGGGCCGTGGCTTCAATCAACGCCGGGGGGGCGGTGCTTGAGCCTTTGCCTTCGATCTGGACGTTCACGTTGGGATAGACTTTCTTAAACCCTTCGGCCCAGAGGGTCATCAGGTTGTTGAGTGTGTCCGAACCGATGCTGTTCAGGTTGCCCGAGATACCGCTGACCTTTTCATAGCTGGGCAGGTCAGCGTCGACCTGAATCGTCTGGGCGCTCGCCAGAGAAGCACTCAGGGTCAGAGCTCCACAGATAGCCAGTATTTTCCGTATTTTCATACTCTCTCCTCCGTAGGGATTGCTTCAGAAATCGACCATGAAGCGCGCCTGGACGATATCGGCATCGCCGCAGTGGTCACCCATGTCGCCTTTGTAATAACAGTCATCTTCATCCAACATCGCGCGCACATAGTTCAGCATGAAGCGCATATTGGGGTTGAGATACCAGTTAACGCCGAAGGTGAAGTTACTCAACTCGCCACCGTTCATGTCCTTGTCGTTCAGGTCCAGCATCGAGTAGCGAGCCGCGAGTTCCAGGGCCCCGTAGCCACCCTGCCAGTCGAAATTGTTCTTGGGCTTAACCCGGTCGAACGCCCCATTCGAGGTCTTGTAGGCCCGATGCTCTCCGGTCAGGAAGAAACTGCCGAAGACGTAAAACCCATCGTACTGGATATCGTCTCCTGAGGGTCGGTCAACCAGAGCGCTCATCCACTCGAACTGCAATGAGGCCGGACCGTAGACCAGGGCCACTTCGGGGTTGAAGTAGTCCACATCTTCGATGTGAAACTTCGGAGTTTCCACGAATCGAGGGCCGAGGTGGGCTTCGGGCCGTTGACGCCACCGAATCTTGTTGCCCTTATCGTGGAAGGCGTGCCGGTATGACAGCCCAAGGTGGAAGAGCTGCCGGCCCTTTTCCTGATACCAGGGCAGAATCGTAAACCGGGTCGTGGCATTATAGATTCCGCTATTGCCGAAGGTCGTGCTGGTGTCGGCCGGATTGCCCTCACGGAAGAAGCCAAACGCCGCGGTGGCGCGCTTATCCAGAAAGGCCCGGTTCAAGCGCACGCCGAGGTTACGGCCACTGGAGAACACGTTGGGCAGCGAGCGCTCCATAAAGGTAAGATATTTACTGCTATTCAGTTCTTCGAGCGAGAACGGCTCCTTGAAATGGCCGACCGTAAAGGTCCCGGCCAGCGGGAGCTTCCTCAACTGAATATAGGCATCCTTGAATGGATCGGAGCTGGCGAAGTCGTACTGAAACTTATACTTGATGTTGCCGTAGACGCTACCTTCCATGAAGAAGCGCGCCCGCCGGAACTCCGTGCCATCGCCGATTCGACCAAACTGTCGCCGGACCTTCTTGTCCGTGCTGTAGACGGCCCAGTCGTTCTGGATCCGACCACCAATCTTCAGCTTGAATTTACCATCGGCCGAGTCGAGCCGCAGCCCATTCTTCCAGTAAGCAGCCAGAAAGTTCTTCTTGCCGACATTTTTCTCTAAGCCCTCGACCTTTTGGGTCAGGCTCGATGCGGCTTCGGCCTTCTCATCCTCAGCCTGGGCCTTAATCATCAGATCGCGGTACTGCTCCTCGCTGATCTGCCCATTGGCTTTCAGAATATCCAGGATTTCGGCGGCCACATTCTTGGCCTGGGCTGGTCGTGCCAGCAACAGCCCGGCCGCAACAAGGCCGACGCAGAACGCTAATCCCAATCGTCTCATATAGTATATCTCCTCCTCCAGTGTTGAATGCTTGCTCTGACTTTTCTCCAGTACCTCGATTGACGCATGTTTCCGCAGATCACCCCCTCTCGTGCGGGCCAGAGGTAAACAGGGTAAGGGCGGGCTGTTACAAGAAAGTGACAGGGTCGTTATGAGTGTGTGAAAATCCAGGTCGGGTATGTATCGACGAGGTTAGCCGATTGCCCGACAGCCTGCGGGTATCGACTTGTTCAAAGCGGGGGAGAACTGGTGGTGGACAAGCCGACAGAGTTCGGAAATGGAAAATGGCTTGCTTAAACAGTGGTGTACGCCGCGGTGTTGCAGTTCTTGTTGCTGCCGCTGGGAAGCAAGGGCGCTCACCACAATAATCGGGACCTGACGAACGCGCGCATCTGGATACCGGCGGATATATTCGAGAACCTGCCAGCCGCTTTTCAGCGGCAGCAGGAGGTCTAACGTCACCAGGTCGGGTCCGAAGGATTCAACCCCTGTGCAGGCCTGCTCTCCATCTTCGGCGATTTCGACGCAGTAGCCCGCCCGCTCCAGATTATAGGCGATCAGATGAGCAATACTGGGCTCATCCTCTACTACCAGAACCTTTTTCAACAGTGCGTTCCCTCCTTACGACCAGAGGGGACAGTAGGAATGTGAGATTGCAGGAATATGGCAAGCCTGTGAAAAAAACAATGATTTTCAATGCTGCTGCACGGTGGTTTGCCCTTCCTGAGGTGATACTCCCTGAGCGGATTGGAGGGTAGGAGCGGGGGCGGTCGAGGCAAACCAGCCCTCGGTGTGCTGGCAGAAGCGCACCAGCAGCAGCATCACCGGGACCTCGATGAGCACCCCCACAACGGTCGCTAGGGCGGCTCCGGATGACAGCCCGAACAGCATGGTTGCCGTGGCAATAGCAACCTCGAAATGGTTGGAGGCACCAATGAGCGCGGTTGGGGCTGCATTTTGGTACGACAGTCTGAGGACTCTCGCCAGTCCGTACGCCAGGGCGAAAACAAGGACTGTTTGAATGAAGAGAGGAATCGCGATCCAGCCTATCATCAGCGGATTGGACAGAATCATTTCGCCCTTGAGAGAGAAGAGCAGGACCAGGGTGATGAGCAGAGCGCTAATGGTGACCGGCGTGAGAAAGTGCAGAAACCGCTCCCGGAACCATTGTTCGCCTTTGGTCCGCATAATCCACTGACGGGAGCAATAGCCTGCTACCAGAGGAAGGGCGACATACACGCCAATGGACAGCAGCAAGGCTTGCCAGGGGACGGGCAGACGGCCGATCCCGAGAAGTACATCGCCCAGCACGCCATACAGGACGAGCATGGTCAGAGAGTTCAGCGCGACCATCACCAGAGTCAGACCGTCATTCCCCTTGGCCAGATAGCCCCAGACCAGGACCATGGCCGTACAAGGCGCGATACCGAGCAGGATACAGCCCGCTAGATAGCTGCGCCACAGCGGCACCTCCAGCATCTTGAGGCCGTCAATCAGTACGACGGTTCCAGAGCCGTAAGACGACCCTACCGGCAGATTGAGACCGAACGGCATCTTAACGTGGTCAACGGCATCCGGGCCGATCAAGTCGAGAAAGAAGGTTCCGAGAAAAAGCACGGCAATCGCATACATGGTGAAGGGCTTGATGGCCCAATTGACAAACAGGGTAAGTCCAACCGGACGGACGCTTTTCCCCGCTCGAATGACCTCGGCAAAGTCGATTTTGACCATGATGGGGTACATCATGAAAAACAGACAAATCGCAATCGGAATCGAGATCACCGGCGCGTCGCCAACGTACAGGGAAAGCCCGTCAAGAAAGGTCGCAATACCCGGCGCGACACTCCCCAGGCCGATACCCGCGGCAATGCACAACAGGACCCAGACGGTGAGGTAGCGCTCAAAAACACTCAACCCCTGCGACGGCTTAAACGGAGACGGTTTTGTTGCCATTGGTGTACTCTACTCTTGAAAGAAGACGGAGTCCAAAAGGGAAGAACTCAGGCCATGTGACCTAAGCCAAAGAATATGACACTGACGTTACAGAGCAAAGACATCTGCATGAACTGTGCATATTCCAGTATTGAGAGTACGCGTGGGCCACAGTCCTGGTGGTTATGCGCAGCACGCGAGGTCTTCCTCGCGACATTCCGTTGGTCCACAGCAGGCTGTTCCGGATTGTTTTTTCGCGAGCTGGCCAAGATAGGTCGTATCCGCCAAGTAAAATGCAGTAAATCGGCTCTCAAAATCCCCAGCGACCGACTTTTCGGCAATTCCTGTTGCCAGTATGGCTTCCTGCCATCGCTTCACTTTTGGAAATGCCCCGAGAAAGTCGAAGTCCGTATAGCGTTCGATAATCGCGGCGCGATGGAGCAAGGGCAGCCAGGCGATATCCACCATACCCAGAATATCTCCATCAAGGTATGGACCTTCCCCAAGCCGAGATTCTATTTTTGCGAAAGCCGTGCCTAATGTTGTTCGGCCTTCCTCCAGTGTCTGTTCATCCGGACTGCGTTGCGCACTGCATTGCGGCAGGTAATGCTTTGACGCCAGATAGGACCAGGCGCGGTCTTGGGCTTTCTTGACCGGATCGTTGGCGGTAATGGGGTCTCCTGTCGTTTCATCGAGGTACTCGACAATCGCATCGGATTCGAACAGAACCTGGTCGTCATCTGTTATCAGAATCGGCACCTGGCCATTAGGGGAGGCTTCGAGAAACCACGTCGGCTTCTTGCTGAGGTCGATATATTCGACATCGTACGGGACGTGCTTGGCCTCCAGCAGGGCGGTGACGCGTTGAACAAAAGGACACGTTTTAAAGCTGACAATTTTCATCCGCTCCTCCTTCGCTGTTATATTTTCAAATACTGCACAGTCTGCTTATACAGACGGATGAGGCGGGACAAAAGATGCAAAATATGAGGAATAAAAAAAGGCCCGCAGGAAAAAGGAGGGGAAACCTACGGGCCCTGATACACGCTGAGTCGGGGAGAACTCAGCTATGTATACGTGTGTTCTCGATAGTATGAGGGTTTCTATAGCATGAACAAGCCGGCGTGGGAAGATAAATCCGCCTGAATTATACGAATTTCTATTATTAGAGAAATTGATAGGTCTGGGTTTCCTTGCACGACAGAAGGGACGCTTGTGTCGCTCCTTCAGATAAATTGTAAGAACAAGGTTAAAATGCCCAAAAAAGACAGAAAGCCAAAAATATCGGTGCAGGCTGTCACAAACACGTTTGAGGCCACCGCCGGGTCAACACCCACGCGGCGGAGAGTCAGAGGGACCACGCTCCCGACAAACGCCGCAATGATCAAGTTGGCCAGCAGCGCCAGCGCCAGCACGATCCCCAGTGTGGCATCGCCCTTCCACAGGTAGGCAACAACGCCGGCCGCAGCACCAAGAGCCAGACCGTTGCCCAGCGCGATGGTCAGTTCCTTGACTAACACTCGCTTGGTTTGTGTCAGCGGAACTTCCCCCAGCGCAATACCGCGCACAATGACGGTAAGCGTTTGCACGCCGGCATTCCCACCTTGGGCCGCAACAATAGTCATAAAGGCCGCGGCAATGGCAATTTGCTGAATCGTTCCTTCAAAAAAAGCAATGACAAGGGCGCTCAGCGTGGTGGTTATCAAATTGAGCGCCAGCCAAGGTAAACGAAGACGGATGGACTGCCAGGGCGAGTCCAGCACTTCTTCCTCTTCATCCAGACCGGCAAGCTTATAAATGTCTTCCGTCGCCTCCTCCTCCATGACATCAACCACGTCATCGACCGTAATACGCCCGAGTAAGCATCCCTCGCTATCGACCACGGGCAGAGAGATCAGGTCATATTTCTTGAACATCTGGGCGACCTGTTCCTGGTCCAGGTCCGCCCGAACCGAAATGACCTGCTGGTCCATGACGGTTTCGACAAGATCAGCCGGGCGGGCGAGAATAAACTTTCGGAGGGGGAGGACGCCAACCAGGCGATTGGTGTTATTGACGATAAAGACGCTGTGGATATCCGGGATTTCATCGCTCCGGCTGCGAATCATCTCAGTGGCTTGGTCGATACGCGTGCCTTGGGACACGGCCATGTACTCGACCTGCATGATTCCGCCAGCCGTATCCTCGGGATAGCGCAAGAGTTGGGTGACTTCATCGGACAGATCCTGCGGCACTTCGTCGAGGACGGCTTTGGCGCGTCGGGCCGAGAGGGAGGCCAGCAGGTCCGTGGCATCATCGGAGTCAAGATATTCGATCAGGTCTCCGAGCCCGTCATCCGACAAGCGTTCAACGAGATCGTCTTGGGTGTGTGCGGAAACGAGACTTAAGACTTCGGCTGCCTGCGGGGCGGCCAGAAAGCCAAACACCTTGAATTTCACCTCAGGCTCTTCCAGCACATTCAATAACTCTGCGGTATCCGCCGGATGGAGGGCGGCTATCCCCGTCCGCACCATCTCGTCCTGACCCAGCTCGGCCTGAATGACGAGATGTTCGAGGGAAGGCGGTTGCGGAGGTCCCTGAGGAGAGGCCGCAGCAACCGGCGGATATGTCGTCTGTGCTTCCATACGTCGTATCGCTTCAAAGAGGAAACGTGTCCAGCATCTCTCTATCATTGGAGGACACGTTTCCTCTTTTCGTCCGAACTGTAGCTGCCAAATCACAAAAGATGAATGGCCTGGAATGAGATCAGAGCATCCTGAACGGGTGCGACCTAGCAGTGTCACGCATTTTTCATCAGTGAGTCACAATGGTGTCATACAATAAGGAAACATAGAGAAAAGAGAGGTTATCCTTCCCCCGGCGCTGCTAGGCGTAGTGGTGGTCCGCCTCCCTAGGATCACGCGCCCTGGCAGCGCCCCCTCCCTCTCGCTCCTATGAACTCGGACTGGTGTAAAATCTCCCTGGGGTTGCAGCACGCTGCGCTTATATCTATCGTTTTCGGAGCGTAGACCTGATGTCTGATAGAGAGAAGAAACGAGTTTGGTACCTCTCTATCCTTGGAGAGGAGAACACGTTTCCTCCTGACGGCGGTATCTGCATGGAAGACAAGCCCTTTATTAACCGTGAGTTGTCCTGGCTCGAATTCAACCGACGCGTCCTTGAGGAAGCCTTCGATGAGAGTGTCCCCTTGCTCGAACGCGTCAAGTTCATGGCCATATTCAGTGCCAATATGGACGAATTTTTCATGGTCCGCGTGGCGCGGCTCAAGCGGCGGATTGCCCAGGGCGACCTGGAGGCTGGTCCGGATGGCATGACACCGGCCCAGACACTGACCGCTATCTCAAAACGGGTCCATGAGCTTGCCGAGGAACAACACCGAGGGTTTCTGGAGACTATTCAGCCGCAACTGGAGGCGGAGGGAATTCATATTACCCGTCCGGAAGAGTTGAATGCCGAGCAAAGTCATTTTCTTGAAGACTTCTTTCGGCGGACCCTGCTGCCGGTTGTCACGCCGCTGGCGATTGATCCCGGTCATCCCTTTCCCCACCTCGGCAATCGCGCCCTGTGTCTGGTCGCGGCCCTGCGCTCGGCCGGGACTTCGCGTCTGCCCCAGACCAAACTGGCTGTTGTCCATATTCCCAGCCAAGTCGTCCAGCGCTTTATTGCGCTCCCGGCTCCGGCCGGCAAGCATATCTTTATCCTGCTCGAAGATGTGGTTCGGCTGTACCTGCCCCGCCCGTATCACGGCTATGAGATCCTGTCGTGTCATGCCGTCCGGGTGACGCGGGACGCGGACTCGGCCCTGGCGCTCGGCCGAACCGAAGATTTGCTGACGAGTATCGAAGAGAGCGTACGCGACCGGCGCATGGGGACCGCGGTGCGGCTGCAATACGACTCCGATCTGCCGCAGGCCGTCCTCAATATGTTTATTGATGAGCTCGACCTGCACCCCGAAGACCTGTACGCCGGTGAGGGTTTCACCGCTTTTACCGACCTGTTCCAGCTCTATGGAGCCGTGGACCTGCCGCAGCATAAAGATCAACCCTGGACACCCTTGCCAGTCCCGGCCTGTGAGAAAAAGCCGGACATGTGGAGTGCGATCCGGGAGGGCGACATCCTGGTGCACCATCCCTATCAGTCTTTCGATGTGGTGATGCGCTTTGTGGAAGAGGCCGCGACCGACCCCAATGTCCTGGCCATTAAAATGACTCTCTACCGGGTCAGTCCAACCTCGCCCATTGCCCAGGCACTCACGCGAGCCGCAGAAGCAGGGAAAGAAGTGGCTGTCCTGGTCGAACTCCGGGCCCGTTTTGATGAGGAGGCCAATATTACTTGGGCGCGGGCGCTCGAAGAGGTTGGCGCCCATGTGGTGTATGGGCTGGTCGGCTATAAGACCCACTGCAAGGCGTGTCTGGTGGTACGGCGTGAGAATGGTGGCATCCGTCGCTACTGTCACCTCGCAACCGGTAACTATAATGTGAATACGAGCGGCATCTACGGCGACTTCGGCCTCTTTACCTGCCGCGAGTCCTTTGGCGACGATCTCACCGACCTGTTCAACCTGTTAACCGGCTATACCCGTCCGCAGACGTTTCATCATCTCCTGGTCGCTCCCACGAGTATGCGGGAGGGCATGATTGAGCGGATTCGGCGCGAAGCAGAGCACGCCCTGGAGGGCAAGCCGGCCAGAATCATTGCCAAGATCAACAGTCTGGTTGACGCGGCCATGATTGAGGAGCTGTACACCGCCAGCCAGGCGGGGGTGGATATTGATCTTATCGTCCGTGGCATTTGCTGCCTGCGGCCCGGACTGCCGGACATATCCGAACGGATTCGGGTGATTTCCATTATCGACCGCTACCTCGAACACGCCCGTATCTTTTATTTTCATAATGATGGCGATGCCGAGTATTTTCTGGCCTCCGCCGACTGGATGCCGCGTAATCTGGACCGCCGTGTCGAAGTCGCCTTTCCCATCCTCGACCCTCATATCCAGGCCCAGCTTTTTGAAATACTCAGCATTCAACTGGCCGACACGGTCAAGGCTCGCACGATCTTACCCGACGGACGCTCCAAGCGGGTGGAACCCGACCCGCTCGCCCCTGTCCGGTCTCAGCAGCGCCTGTACGAATTTACCAAGGCCCAGTCCGACGCACAGATGCCTGTCGAGGGAGAGCCCGACCTGGACGGCTTGCAGCCTTTTGAAGGGTAGCGGCCAAAAGAGAAAACGTGTCCAGCATCTCTGTCTGATTGGAGGACACGTTTCCTCTTCTCTACGTACCCGCGGGTTCCGGTGTGGCGCGATGGCCCCTTGTCCTCTCGCCAGTACACAGCGGCGGGTACATTGAAACCCTTGCGGAAATCCTCTAGCGTGCAGAACAATGTTCGAACGAATCTGGGTCTTATGCTTGAGCCTCCTTCTGGTGAGCGTATGGGGATGCTCGGCAACCCTCAGACGCCCCTCGGCCAAAGAATATTATCAGCAGGCAACCGAGTCTTTCACGGATGAGGACTATCTGGGAGCTTCCGATCAGTATCGGGAGTTGCTCGATCAATATCCGCTCAACCCGTACGCTGAGGAAGCGCAGCTCAAAACGGCCTATGGGCTATTTATGGAAGAAAATTACGCCGAATCCGTTGCGGCCTTTAAGGACTTTGAGCGGGCCTATCCGACCAGCAAGCATATGCCGTTTGTCAAGTACTTTCTCGGTATTACGAACTATAGCCAGATTCGCTCCAAGGATCGCGATCAGGCAGTGACGCGCCGGGCGGACGGATTTTTTCAGGAGGTGATAGACCGGTATCCGGAAAGTGCCTTCGTCCTTCAGGCTGAGGAGAAAAGCAAATCGGCGCGTGATATCCTAGCGGCCCACGAATTGATGGTGGCGAACTTCAACGAGAAGCGTGGCAATCTTACCGCCACAAAAGCACGCCTGCGCAGCCTGATTGAGCAATACTCCGAGACGGATGCCACCGTAGAAGCCTTGGGGCGGCTCGAACAGATCTTGAACGAAGAAGGTAACGTCGAGTTGGCCGAGCTGGCAGCCCGCGCTCAGTCTGCCCGGAGAACGAATAGTGAGGCCTCCAGCGCTGAAGAGGACGACCCGGAAGACGAGGCGACCGACTCGGACGGATTACTTGCAAGAGGAAACGTGTCCTCCAATGATGAGATGCTGGACACGTCTCCTCTTGTTGCCGGAGTCGATCCCTTGCTGCTGCTCGTCTCCGAGTTGAAAAAACAGGAAGAGGCAGAACGGCTGGCCCGGACGGAAGCGGATGCGGAAAGGCTGGCAGCAGAAAAAGAGGCCGAGCAGGAAGAGCGGGCCCTGGATGACGCCTTTGACGATGACCGGTCCTACGAAGTGGGCGATGATTATCGGGAAGTAGACTTGGAGGCATTGGAAGCAGAGCGGGCGGCCCTGGAGACGCCCGACATTGAGGAGCTGGAATTCGACGTTGAGACAGACGATCTCGGACCCTTGGAACTGACTGAGCAGGATGTCTCCGACGAGGACGACCTTGATCTTTCTGACGATGACATCCTCACCCTTGACATCGAGGACGACGCTATTGCGCTTGAGGAAGATACGGAAGCACTGGAAGCCGCTGGGGTGTTGGATGCTGAAGAAGAGGCAGAGGATGTCGTTGAAGCGATTGCCGCAGTCGAGGACACAACTATCGACGATGAGGTTGCAATCGGTGTAGAGGTGGCTGAGGCAGAAGAGGGCGAGGACGACGAGGCGGTTGCCGCAGTCGAGCAGAGTGAGCCGGTTGAGATGAGTGAGTCAGGAGTTGAATACGCTGAAATAATAGATGAGGAAGCCGCCTCTTCCGACGCCCTCACGAACGGAGATGTCGCACTCAGCACCGGACGAGAGGCCGTTCTGGGTATCGATATCGAGGAAATAGATTTTGAGTTTGAGGACGAATGAGACCTGTCGCCTAGGCAGAGCGCGCGCGTAGCCGAGCCTCTTTCCTCTTGGGAAGAGGCTTTTTATTCTATTGGGAATTGGAAAAATAAGACAGCATGAAATACGCCGCATCCCCTATTCCCAAGAGCGTCCGTGAGGGCAAAGTCCTGGTGGTCGGCGTTGGCGGCCTGGGCTCTCCGGCAGCATTGGCGCTCGCCCTGGCTGGGGTGGGAACGATTGGTCTGGTGGATTCGGACCGGGTTGAGCTGTCAAACTTGCAACGGCAAATTTTGCACTTTACCCCGGATATCGGAAAGTCAAAGGTCGATTCGGCCAAGGAAAAAATTCAGCAACTCAACCCCTCGATAACGGTGGTGACCCATAACGAATGGCTGCATGCGGGGAATCTCGCAGATGTCTTTGCCGCCTATGATTTTATTATTGACGGAACGGACGGCGTGGCCACAAAATTTTTGATCAACGACGGTGCCGTGCTGCTCAACAAACCGCTTTCTCACGCCGGCATCGTGCGGTTTCATGGTCAGGCGTTCACGGTCTTACCGAGGCAAACGACGTGTTTGCGTTGCCTCTTCCCGGTTCCGCCTCATCCCGATGACAACCCCACCTGCCAGGAAGCTGGCATCCTTGGCAGCTTGGCCGGTAGTTTGGGGAGCGTTCAGGCTGCCGAGGCAGTGAAATATCTGGGTGGGGAAGGAGAACTGCTCACCGACCGTTTGCTCACCTATGACGCCCTGGCCTCACGCTGGAGAGAGGTCCGGGTACGTCCGAGCCCGCATTGTCCGTTGTGCGGTACGCAGCAGACGATTACGAGTATCCGACCCGAATCCTATGAGTTGGAAAGACTCTGTACTATGCTCTGAGCATAAAGAGGACACGTATCCAGCATCTCGTGTCTAGTGGAGGACACGTTCCCTCTTTCGGGCAGGGTGATTGTCAGACCCAAGCAAAAACGTCACAGTAGAAGCCAGAAAGAGCAGATGAGCGATTCCGAATCAGGAGGGAGTGAACATGAGTGCTCAGGTACGTATCCCAACCCCACTACGCCGCTTTACCGGCGGCGCAGAAGCAATCTCGGCCGATGGAGCCACGGTTGGGGCCTTGGTTGATCATATAGAGAGTAATCATCCTGGGATTAAAGAACGGTTGTGTGACGAGGCCGGTGAAGTCCGTCGCTTTGTCAATATCTTTGTGAATGGTGAAGACATTCGTTTTATTAACAACCTGGATACGCCGGTGAACGAGGGCGACGAAGTGTCTATCGTGCCTGCTATTGCCGGAGGCTCTGGATAGAGAAGAGATGCTGGACACGTTTGCTCTTTTTCCGACCGAGGGACCACCCCCAGCAGGTCCCCTGCGTGTTCCGTCTGTGCTGCATCTGATTGGGAATACGCCGCTGCTTGAAATTACCCGGCTGAGTACGGACATTGCGCCTAGTGTCCGGGTTTATGCCAAACTCGAAGGTTTCAATCCGGGTGGATCGGTCAAAGATCGTCCTGCGCTGTGCATGATCCAAAAAGGAATCGAAAACGGAGCGCTGACTCCGGACAAGATCATTCTCGATTCCACCTCCGGGAATACCGGTATTGCGTTGGCCATGATCGGCGCCGTGCTAGGCTATCCGGTCGAGCTGTGCATCCCGGCCAACGTCAGTATAGAGCGGAAAAAAATCATCTCCGCGTATGGGGCGAAGATGATTTTCAGTAGCCCTATGGACGGCTCGGATGGAGCTTTGGAACTGTGTCGGGAGCGGCTGCAGGAGCATCCCGAGCGCTATTTCAAACCGGATCAATACTTCAATCCACACAACTCGCTGGCCCACTACCAGACAACTGGGCCGGAGCTGTGGTGGCAAACAAAAGAGCAGATCACTCACTTTGTGGCCGGCATGGGGACCGGCGGTACCCTGATGGGAACCGGACGCTACCTGAAGGAGAAAAACGCGGACATTCAGATTGTTGGGGTTGAACCGGATGACGCCTTTCACGGCCTTGAGGGGCTGAAGCATATGGACAGTTCCATTGTGCCTGGCATCTACTATGAAAAGCAGTTAGACCGAAAAATCAGCGTTTCCACTGAAGACGCCTATGAAACGGTATACCGGCTTGGCCGGGAAGAAGGGGTGTTGGTTGGCCAGTCATCCGGCGCGGCGATGTGGGCGGCGCTCCAGGTGGCCCGTGAGATCGATCAGGGCACGGTGGTGACACTCTTCCCGGACTTTGGAGATAAATATCTCAGCACCAATCTGTGGATCGGCTGGAAAGAGTATAATCAGCGCCAGGCCAACATGCGGGCAGAGGGAGCGGCGTGACGGAGACATTGGGGTCCGTTGGGTCTTTGGGTCAGTTGAGTCGACCTAAAAGACTCAATGGACTCATAGAGGCTTGAGAAGTCCTCATGCTCGAAGACGTCCAGATCGAACGCTATAGCCGACAAATCATTCTGCCCCAGGTTGGCGGAAAGGGACAGGAAAAACTTCTTCGAGGTCAGGTGTACGTTGACGGAGACGGGCTACTCACCGCCGCGGCGCTCTTTTATCTCGCCGCTGCCGGCGTTGGGACTATAGGCATGGCTCGGGCCAAAGCCGCCCCGGTCTTTTCCGCTCTTGTGGAGCAATCCCTGGGACCGGATGAGCAATCGGTGGCACACATACTCAGGCGTCTAAATCCTGATTGTACCATTGTGACCCATACGGATGAGGACGAACAACCGTCTCACCACTATGATCTGGTTCTGGCAACAACGGATGCGCTGCACGATGGGTGGTACGCTCGGCACAAGCCGTTTGTGTGGGGAGCGGCCAGCGGCGAAGGCGCTCGCTTATTCGTGAGTCGGGGTGACAGGGCTGGCCGGCCCTGTCTGCGCTGTCTTTCCCCAGAAAGAGTAAACGGACCCTCCAACAGACAAGCCCTCGGCAAAGAGGAAACGTGTCCTGCATCAGCCGGGCGAGGAAGGACACGTTTCCTCTTTTCTCCATACGCGCTCTTTTTAGGTACCCAACTCGTTACCGAAGCCTTGAAAATCATCCTCCAGCCCGAGGCGGAGAGCCCACCCAAACTGCTGGCGTATACATTCCCGGCGTTTCACTGTACCGAGCAGACGGTTGAGAAGAACCCGCACTGCCCGGTCTGCTCGACTCCTGCCCATGATTGAGGAAGGAGAAGACGTGGAGCCCCGTGGGCCTCAGCCCACCTCAAATGCAAAGAACTCCTATTCCCTCACGCATCTCAAGCATCTTGAGGCTGAAAGTATGCATATCATTCGTGAGGTGGCGGCCGAGTTTGACAATCCGGTCATGCTGTACTCCATCGGCAAAGATTCGGCGGTCATGCTGCATCTGGCTCGGAAGGCATTTGCGCCGGGGAAGCCCCCCTTCCCCCTGATGCATATTGATACGACCTGGAAATTCCGGGAGATGATTACCTTCCGCGATACCTATATCAGACACGAACTCGGACTCGACCTCATCGTGTATATTAACCAGGACGGGGTCAAAGCAGGTATCGGTCCCATTACGCATGGGTCCAAAAAACACACCGATGTGATGAAGACACAGGCGCTCAAACAGGCGCTCGATCAGTACGGGTTTGATGCGGCTTTTGGGGGCGCACGGCGGGATGAAGAGAAGTCACGCGCCAAAGAACGGGTGTACTCGTTCCGTGACCGCAACCACCGCTGGGACCCCAAGAACCAGCGTCCCGAGCTGTGGAATCTGTATAATTCCACGCTTGATAAAGGCGAGAGTATCCGGGTCTTTCCCTTATCGAACTGGACCGAGCTGGATGTCTGGCAATATGTCTACCGTGAAAACATCCCGGTGGTTCCGCTGTACTTTGCCAAGGAACGGCCGGTTGTCGAGCGCGACGGGGTGCTCATTATGGTCGACGACGACCGTCTGCCACTCCATCCGGGCGAACGACCGCAGTTGAGAAAAGTCCGCTTCCGCACCCTGGGCTGCTATCCGCTGACAGGAGCGATTGAATCCGAGGCGGACACCCTGCCGCTGATTATTCAGGAAATGCTGCTGGCAACGCAGTCCGAACGACAAGGCCGCGTCATTGATTTTGACCAGTCCGGCTCTATGGAAGAGAAGAAAAAGGAAGGCTACTTCTAACTCTTAGTATGTCTCACCAATCCGACCTGATCGCGACCGATATCGAGGCCTATCTCGCTCAGCATGAGCGCAAGGACCTCTTGCGCTTTCTGACCTGCGGCAGCGTGGATGATGGCAAGAGCACCCTGATCGGGCGGCTCCTGTACGACTCTAAAATGATCTATGAGGATCAGCTTGAGGCGATAAAAAAGGACTCGGTTCGGCATGGCACGACCGACACGGAATTTGATCCCGCTCTGCTGACCGACGGCCTCAAAGCCGAACGCGAACAGGGCATCACCATCGATGTCGCCTATCGCTATTTTTCGACCGCCAAACGCAAATTCATTATTGCCGACACCCCAGGACATGAGCAGTACACCCGAAATATGGCGACCGGGGCGTCAACCTGTGACCTGGCCATTATCCTGATTGATGCCCGCCACGGTATTTTGACCCAGACTCGGCGCCACAGCTTTATCGCCTCTCTCTTGGGGATCAGGCACATCATTGTTGCCGTCAACAAGATGGACTTGGTGGACTACAGTCAGGAAGTGTTTGAGCGGATAGTCAAAGACTATACCGACTTTGCCGCCAGACTTGAGCTGAGCGATGTGCGTTTCCTGCCCATGGCGGCGCTGCGCGGCGATAACGTGGTGAACACAAGCGAGCATATGCCTTGGTATGCGGGCAGCCCGCTGATGTACCTTTTGGAGGAGGTCTATATTGCCTCGGATGCCAATCTGATCGACTTTCGGTTTCCGGTCCAATACGTCAATCGTCCCAACCCGGACTTCCGCGGTTTTTGCGGAACAGTGGCCTCGGGCATCGTGCGGCCGGGCGATGAAATCATGGTATTTCCGTCACGCAAAACGAGCCGGGTGAAAGCCATTCATACCTTTGAGGGGGAAGTAGAGCAGGCCATGCCGCCGCTGGCCGTGACCCTGACGCTTGAAGACGAGATTGATGTCAGTCGTGGAGATATGCTGGTTCACCCCAACAATGTCCCCCTCATCGCCACGCACTTTGAAGCCATGCTGGTGTGGATGGCCGAGGAGCCCATGCAGCCCGGTAAGCAGTATTTTCTCAAGCAGACCACCACCATGACGCCTGGGGTCATTACCGACGTGCGGTATCGCATAGACGTGAATACTCTCCACCGGGAAGATGCCACGCAACTGGGGCTCAATGAAATCGGCCGGTGTGCCTTTGCCCTCGAAAAGCCGATTGCCTGTGACCCGTACCGCAAGAACCGCACATCCGGGGCGTTTGTCGTTATTGACCGCCTGACCAATAACACGGTCGGCGCCGGGATGATTATCGACCGAAATCAGTCTTTTGGGGCTCCTGGGTCCATTGGGTCTTTGGGGTCAAGACTCAATGGACCCAAGGACTCAATGGACCCAACGAACTCAACTATCCGGGCGGAGACCGGGTTGATTGCCGTGACCGAGCGTGAGCAGACCCTGCAACAGCACGCGCTCACGGTCTGGCTGACGGGTTTGTCCGGCTCCGGAAAATCGTCCATTGCGGAACGACTTGAGCGGCGCCTGCATACGGAAGGGTTCCACGCCTATCGGCTCGACGGCGACAATCTGCGCCTGGGGTTGAATCGGGACCTCGCCTTTTCCGAAATGGACCGTGCGGAAAATATTCGTCGTATTGCCGAGGTCGCGCAGCTCTTTAATCAAGCGGGGCTCATCGTTCTGGTGCCGGTCATTGCTCCCTTTCAGGCAGACCGGCAACACGCGGCAGAGATCATCGGTGCAGACCGCTTTTTTGAGGTGTATGTGGATACCCCGCTTGAAGTATGCGAGGAGCGCGATGTGAAAGGGCTGTATCAAAAGGCGCGGGCTGGGGAGATTCCAGACTTTACCGGCATCTCCTCTCCCTATGAAACGCCGCCAACGCCGGCACTCCGGCTGACGACGGTTGATCACACAGTCGAGGAATCAGCCGACACTGTGTTTCGGGCGATTGCGGCTCATATCCGGCTGTAGACGCCCGCCTTTCATGTGCGCCTTGCAAACGCTTCCCTCAGGAGGAGTCTCCGGATGTTTGGTCTCAGACGGGCAATCACGACAGGGATTCTTATCCTGACGTGTACGCTACCCGCGGAGAGTCAGGATCAGGAAGAAGTCGATTTCCGTACACCAACCCAAGCCGTAGAGGAGCAATTTCTCTTCCTGAGAAAGGGTATTCAGGCAGAGTATTTTTCGCGTGAAGTCGGACAAGACTGGGATCAGATGGTGTTCTGGCCGCATGGTGCTACTCGTCCAACCCATCTGGTCGGCTGTATTGAAGAAGTCCTCGACTGTTTGAGCGGCACCTGTGGGGAGTCCTTTGTCGTTGGGGATAAACTGATACCGAGCGTCCAGGTCATTGACTTGCAGACCCGGGCGGTCACCACCCTGGTGCGTGGGATGACGATTTGCGATGGGATCCGGACCACACCGTGGGGCACGGTGATTGCAACGGAAGAAGACTTTGTCAGCGACACGGGGGCGGTGTACGAAATCCTGAACCCGCTGACGACTGACGAGTTTACCATTCTTGAGCGCGGCAGTGGCGGCGCGCCGGCCCGGATCGTAGATCAGACCGGCCGGGACGCCTCGGACCATATTATCAAACGCACGGCCTTTCCCGTGATCCGCTACGAAGGCTTCCTGGTGCACGAAACGGGCGTAGTGATTGCGGGCGATGAAGAGCGGCCTGGCAGCTATGAGCCGGGCGATACCGACGGTGGCGCCGTATATAAATTCATCCCGACCACTCTATACGACCCTGCCACCGGGCAGATTGCCTCCCTCGATCAATCTCCCTTGATCGCAGGCACAACATACGTGCTGCAAGTGTCGTGTCGGGATGACCTCCAGCAGTTCGGCCAGGGCTGCGAGATTGGCAACGGCGCCTGGATTCCACTCATACCAACCGGCGCGTCCGAGGTCAGTGTTGATGAGGGCGAAACCCGCATTGGCCGCGAGGCAGCCAATGCGGCCGGGGCAACAGCCTATTACCGCCCCGAAGACCTCCATCGTGACCCGATGTTCAGCGACCCCGACCAGCCTGATGCCGTCCGCTTCTGTTTTGCCGTCACCGGGAACCATGCCGGCAGCAACTACGGCGAGGTGCAATGCGCGATTGATCAGGATGTGACTACGGCAACCGGAACAACGGGGGAAATCGTGGTGAACCGTTTCATTGAAGGCGGCCCCGAATTCAGTCAGCCGGATAATCTTGCCTTTCAGCCGATAACGGGGGTGCTGTTTGTTGTCGAAGACAATGGGACGAGCCAGGGGAATAGCGATGTATGGGCTTGTCTGCCGGATGGCGCGGACGACGATATCAAGTCTGACGGCTGTGTGCGGTTGCTCAAAATTGCCGATGGTTCTGCCGAGTCAACCGGTTTTCTCTTCACGCCGGATGGGACCGAAGCGTATTTTGCGATCCAGCACAGTGCCGACGGCAATATGCCCTTGGTGGATGATTTTCGGACCGATGACCTCATCCGGCTGTCCGGGTTTCGGGTCAGACCCATGAAATATGATTTTGGCGTACGGACGATGTACCGTCTCGAACGTCAGGCCTATCGATATTTCGGTTTTGGCGCCGAAAACCAAATCGAGTAACTCCATTGGGCCTTTTGAGTCGGTGGAGTCTCTTGAGTCTCTTGAGTCATGACTCAACGAACCCAACCGACTCAACGAACCCAACCGACCCGAACGATAAGCTATCCCATCACTTCGGTCCAAAAGGTTGAGCTGCGCAGCTCGAACGGCACCTACACTGATAAAGGCTTTCACATGTATCGTCTTGACGGAGACAAAGTGCGCTTGGCCTTAACCACGATCTCGCGTTTTCTGAAGAGGGTCGGCGTGAGAATATTCGACGCATTGCCGAGGTCGCTCATCCGTTCAATCGGGCCGGTCTGATCCTGCTTTTCCCATTCATCTCGCTGTTTCATCCGTCATATTCCTGTAAGAGAATCGCATCAGATTTGTCATTAAAACGCTGCACTCTTTTCATGCTAGCGTAAAATTCCCGCAACACGACGAGCGTAAGGCTACGTTGTCTATAGACAACGATCCTCGAAGGGAAACCTGTTCGAAACGTTTTCCAGGTTCTACCGAGAGCGCAGGACTAGTTTTTTAACGTGCAATAGTAAGGAGGAGAGCGCTTCATGTCCGGTCTCAATCGCCTTCGCAGTCTGAGCACTGCTGGAGCTCTTGTATTGGTGTTTACGCTACAAGCGGAGAGCCAAGAAGACCCAGATTTCCGTACCCCGACCCAAACCGTAGAAGAACAGTTCACTTTTCTTAGCAACGGTATTCAGGCTGAATACTTTTCCCGTGAAGTCGGCCAAGACTGGGACCAGATGGCCTTCTGGCCACACGGTTCCAACAACCCGACCCACCTAGTCGGCTGTATTGAAGAAGTCCTTGGCTGTCTGAGTGACCCTTGCGGAGATCCGTTTGTACCAAGCGATAAACTGACCCCTGGCGTCCAAGTGATTAATCTGCAGACCCGTGAGGTCAGTACGGTTGTGCGCGGGATGACGATCTGCGATGGAATCCGGACCACACCTTGGGGTACCGTGCTGGCTACGGAAGAAGATTTCGTGAGTGATACCGGATCAGTGTATGAAATCCTAAACCCCCTGACGCCAGACGAATACACAATCCTTAATCGGGGTAGTGGGGGAGATCCCGCTCAGATCGTGGATCAAGACGGGAATGACGCTTCAGGTCATATTACCAAGCGTACGGCATTTCCAATCATTCGCTACGAAGGTTTTCTCGTTCATGAGACCGGCGTCATCATTGCTGGTGATGAAGAGCGACCTGGCAGCTACGAGCCGGGGGACACCGATGGAGGAGCCATCTACAAATTTATCCCAGACTTGTTACGCACTCCCGGCTCAGGCGCTATCACAGCGCTGGACCAATCCCCACTCGTCTCGGGGGTAACGTATGCGCTTCAAGCGTCCTGTCGGGATAATAGACAACAGTTCGGACAGGGATGTGAGATCGGCGCGGGCGCCTGGGTAGAGCTCTCACCGACTGCAGCTTCGGAAGATAGTGCGGATGAGGGGATGCCCCGTATAGGGCGTGAGGCGGCGTATAGTGCTGGTGCATCGGCATACTACCGTCCCGAGGATCTGCATCGCGATCCTATGTATAATGATGCGGACAATCCCAATGCCGTACGCTTTTGCTTTGCTGCAACTGGCAATAAGGCGGCCAGCAATTATGGAGAGGTGCAATGCGCCATTGACCGAGATATCACTGCAACGAGTGGAGAGACGGGCGAGGTTGTGATCAATCGCTTTATTGAGGGAGACCCGGAGCTAAACCAGCCGGATAATCTCGCTTTTCAGCCTGTCACGGGTGTACTGTACATTATTGAGGATAACCCAAATGGTGACATTTGGGCATGTTTACCCGATGGAACGGACCGAGACGTGAAGTCTGACGGGTGTGTACGCCTCTTGCAACTGGCAGACGAGTCTGCAGAACCGACTGGTCTCGTCTTTACTCCTGATGGTACTGAGGCATACTTCAATATCCAACATAGCGCCGATGGGAACATGCCCTTGGTAGATGATTTTCGCACCGATGATCTTATCCGTCTGGCCGGCTTCAGGGTAAGACCACTTAAATATGATTTTGGCGCACGGACCGAGAGATCGCTGCAGCTCCAAACGTACCGGTATTTTGGTTTTGGAACCAAAAATCAAATCGAGTAGCCCTGAACGCGATGAAGCGTCTCCTGGTCAGTCTTTTGAGTCTTTGGGGTCCGTTGGGTCTCTTGGGTCTTTGGGGTCTGGACTCAACCGGCTCAATGGCACAACCGACTCAACTAGCCCAACCGACCCGAGCGCTCAGCTACCCCATTACTTCGATCCAGAAGGTTGAGCTGCTGAAAGGATGGACGGCGGTGTTGCCACCCCGCTCCCCCGGATCGGGACTGGTCGGCGTCTATAACCCCGAAGCGGTGATTCCTCCGCAATGCTATACCCGGACCGAGGGTGTCTTTAATCCGTGTTACGTCTGTCATCAAGATCATATCCCGGGCCGTGAAAATCGGATGAACGATGCCCATTTGCAGCGCGCGTATAGCTTTAGTGACCAAGGACAAACCAATCGCTGGCGGAATCTGTTTGAAGACCGTAGTGAGCGGGTTGCTGCGATCAGCGATGAGGACATACAGGCGTGGATTAACGAAGATAATTTTTCCGAACTGGCCAGCCGATTGGAGGCGGTTCAATTCCGTGGATATATTCCCCGGATTCAAAACCTGTCTGATGGGGTAGCCGCCTTTGATGAAGAGGGCTTTGCTAAGGATGGCAGCCATTGGGTGGCTTTTAGCTATAAGCCCTTTCCGAGTACGTTTTGGCCGACCAATGGGTCTACCGATGATGTCATGATCCGCTTGCCGGCCAAGTTTCGGCACCTCCAAGACGGGGTCTATTCGCGCGAAGTGTATAAGGCAAATCTGGCGATTCTCGAAGCCGCGATTAAGGGCTTTGATAGCATTGGCAGCCTGCCCATTGATGAGACTCAACTCGGCCAGGACCTGGATGGCGACGGCGCGCTCGGCCGCATTCACGCCCTCACCCGCCCGGCAACCTATGTGGGGGCGGCGAGTGAGACGCGGGTTGAACCCTATATCTATCCCCACCGGACGGAATTTCTGCATACCGTGCGCTATGTCGGCGTCGACGCGGACGGGAGCATCACGAATGCGCGGCGGATGAAAGAAGTGCGGTATATGCGGAAGCGGGATTTCCTGTCTAAAACGATCCTCGCTCATTATTACGACGAAGAGTATCAGGAAAAGCTGGAAGGCACGCTGCCCCACTATCCGGATCGCGGCCATGCGGGACTATACAATAAGATGGGCTGGCTGCTCCAAGGATTTATCGAAGACAAGGACGGACGGCTGCGTTTCAATACCTACGAAGAGACCATGTTCTGCATGGGCTGCCATAACACGATTGGCTCTTCAATTGACAAGACATATAGCTTCCCGCGCAAAATCGACGGGGCCGCCGGCTGGGGCTATATCAATCTGCGCGGCATGCCGGACGCGCCCACTATGAACGAACAGCAGGGGGAAATCCTCACCTATCTCGAACGTGTGGGTGGCGGTACCGAGTTCCGCAACAATCCGGAAATGGCGGCACGTTGGTACCATACGGACGGGTCGGTCAATTATGCAGCCGTTGCCGCGGCCCGGGATGTCTATGAGCTGATTACCCCATCCCCCGCCCGGGCCTTATTGCTCAACAAAGCCTATAAGCTCATTGTCGAAGACCAGGACTTTATCTACGGCCGTGACGCAACAGTGAGACCGCTGGCAAACGTGTACGAATACGTTGATAACACCGCCGCCCCGACGCTCCCGCCAGACAAAATCTATGCCTGGGATATTCGCCTCAATTGGGCAGCGGGAAGCGCGGAAACAACAGAGTAGCGTTGACGCGCTGTTGCCTGCTTGATAGGCCCGCTACGGAGGGAGGACCTGTTTTATGCAAGGCTTGGAAGGCGTTCGCGTATTGGAACTCGGCAATATGGTGTCTGCGGCGTATGCCACAAAGCTGCTGGCAGACCTTGGTGCCGACGTGATCAAAGTCGAAGAACCAGACGGTGACTTGGCGCGAACCCGAGGCCCTTTTCCTCAGGGGCAGCCCGACCCGGAGCAGAGTGGCCTCTTTTTGTACTTGAATACTAATAAGCGCGGTGTGACCCTCGATGTCCGCCAGGATGCGGAACGTCTGAAGTCTCTCATTGCGCAGACCGATGTACTCATTCACAATTATGCCCCTCCGGCTATGGCTGAACTCGGCATCTCCTACGCGGCGTTTCAGCAGGTGAATCCTAGCTTGGTGATGTGCTCGATCACCCCGTTTGGACTGACTGGCCCGTATAAAGACTACAGAGCCTATGAGCTGAACCTGGCCCATGGGGGCGGCTGGGCCTGGCTCAGCCCCGGAGCCTCAGATTGGCCGGACCTGCCTCCGCTCAAGGCTGCCGGCCACCAGGCCGACTTTCAGGGCGGACTGGCCGCGGCCATGACCAGCTTGGCCGCCTATGGCAAGGCCTACGAAACCGGCCAGGGTGAGCATATCGATCTTTCGGTTCAGGAGTTTGTGGCCTCCTTCCTGGAACAAAACTTCGTCTACTACTCCTATATGGGTCAGGTGGCGTCTCGGCTGGGTCGCCGTCTGATTTATCCCTGGGGCATGTATCAGTGTCAGGATGGCCTGATCTTTGTGGTGACGGTTGAGCAGGATCAGTGGGAGCGCCTGGTCGATCTCATGGGGAATCCCGAGTGGGCGAGCTGGGAGATATTCAAAGATCCCTTTGTCCGCGCCGAGAACTGGGACGTGCTCAAGACCTATCTCGACGAGTGGATGCAGGGCTGGACAGTCCAAGACCTCTTTGAGGCCGGCCAGGAGCGGCGGATTTGTTTTGCCCCCGTATTGACCATGGAAACCATGGCTCAACAGGAACATCTCAAAGCCCGTAATTTTTTTGTTGACGTAACCCACCCCAAGGCCGGGACATTGACCCATCTGGGCCCGCCTTACCAACTCAAAGAACCGTGGTGGGACATTCGCCGTCCGGCTCCTCTGCTGGGTGAGCATAATGATGAGGTGCTGCGCGGATCAGTCCCTTCAACCGCCAATCCCCGATCCCCAACCCCTAACACCAGCCTCCCCCTTGAGGGTCTGCGCGTCGTCGATTTTAGTTGGGCCTGGGCCGGACCCTACTGCGCCTTACAACTGGCCCACCTGGGGGCCGAGGTCATTCGGGTTGAATCGCATGTGCGTCCCGACCTCGGACGACGCGTGCCCATTTATCCGACCGGCATGGAGCCGAGTCTCAATCGCTCGGGCTATTTCAACCAATGGCACCAGGGCAAAAAAAGCACCCTGCTCAACCTGAGCAAGCCGGAAGCCATTCCTATCGTCACCGCCCTGATTGAGCAGTCCGACATTGTGGTGGAGAACTTTGCCACGGGTGTGATGGAGCGCTTGGGTCTCGGCTATGAGGAGCTGGCAAAACGGAATCCGGCGCTGATCATGGCCTCCATCTCTGGCTATGGACATACCGGTTCGCAGAAAAACTATATGGGCTATGGGCCGGCCATCGTGCCGCTGACCGGACTGTCTTCACTGACCGGCTACCCTGGGCACGGTCCCCAGGAAGTCGGGATTTCGTATGGCGACCCGAACGGTGGGCTGAACGCCGCGGTGGCCATTACTGCGGCCGTGGCCGTGCGAAAACGGACGGGTAAAGGGCAGCATATTGATGCCTCATTATGGGAAACCATGGTGGCGTTACTGGCGGAAGGCTGGATGGACTATGCCATGAATACCACCCAACCGCCGCGCATCGGCAATCGGGACCCGTGGATGGCTCCGCACAACTGCTTCCGCTGTGCCGGACAGGAGGCAGACCAGGATGAATGGGTCACTATCGCCTGTGGGACGGATGACGAGTGGCAGGCCTTGTGTCGGACCATCGGACAGGCCCACCTCAGTCAGGATACACGCTTTCGCACCGCAGCAGACCGCAAGACAAACGAAGAGGAACTCGAACGCATCCTGACGGAGTGGACCAAAGAACGGACGAAATGGGAGGTGACCACAACGCTCCAGGCCGCAGGGGTGGCCGCCTTTCCGTCCATGAACAGCAAAGACTTGAGCGAGGATCCGCATTTGAACGCGCGTGGCTTTTTTGCCCGTTTGCCACATGCCGAGGTTGAGGTGCAGACCCATATCGGTATTCCGTGGCAGCTCACCGCCGCGCCAAACGGCGTCCGCTCCCCCGCACCTCTCATGGGCCAGGACACTGAGTATGTGATGAAGGACCTGCTGGGGCATACCGACGAAGAGATCGTCCAACTTAGAGATACGGAAGTGTTGTATTAGGCAGGGATTCGGGAAAAAGAGAACCTAGCGATGCAATACCGTACTCTGGGTCGGACCGGCCTGCACGTCAGCGCCGTGAGCATGGGTACGTGGAAGGCGTTCGATGTGCGGGGCGAGCAGGCGATCGAGCATGTCGGACGGCTGGTGACCGAAGCCCTGACCTGCGGGGTGAATCTCTTTGACACCGCGCCCATGTATGGCGAGGCGGAAAGCGTGCTGGGTCGGGTGCTGCAAGGCCGACGCGAGGGCGTGATAATCGCAACCAAGGTCCTGGCCTCGGATCGTACCTCCGCTCAGCGCCTCATCGAAGCGTCATTCCAGAAACTTCAGGTTGAGGTGATTGACCTTATGCAGGTCCACAATATGGCGGCCTGGCGCACGGTTGCTCCCCTCCTTGAAGAATACAAGGCCGCGGGTCGCATTCGGTTTCTGGGCATAACCGACTATCGAACCAGCATGTTCCCGGAAATGATGACGGCCATGCAAACCGGCATCTTTGATACGATCCAGATTCCGTACAATATCGGGGAGAGGGAAGCCGAACATGCCATCCTTCCCTTGGCTCAGCAGTGCGACATGGGTGTCTTAATCATGACGCCGCTGTGTCCAATCTTTCATCGCTCCCAACTGCTACGGGTCTTGCAACGGCACAATCTCTCTTTTCTGGAGCCCTATGGGGTGACAACTCCGGGTCAGGCGCTCCTCGCCTATCTACTCGCACAATCCGAAGACGCGGTTCTATTGCCCGCCACCTCACGCCTCGAACGGGTCCAGGAAAATACGACAGCCGGAGAGATCGCGGCATTGCCACAGCAGGCAATTGCGCAGCTTGAAGCCTTCTTTTGACGGAGAAAGAGCACGGACCAAGGGTAAATCGGAGTGCGGTCCGGCGAGTTCGACGGAGAGTTCATCCACACCCCTCAATTGATCGATCAGGCGCCCTCTGGCATACTACCGCCCCTCATAAGAATGAATAACCCGAGCCGGAAGAGTCCCGGCAGGTAACGACAAGGGAGTGAGTGTGGAGTCTTTAGGTGATTGGCAGCGGAGCTGCTACTGCGGGGAGCCCCGCGCGACCCAAGTCGGACAACCGATGACCGTGATGGGCTGGGTGCATTCCCGGCGCGACCATGGTGGTGTGACCTTTGTCGATATCCGCGACCGGTCCGGTCTGGTCCAAATTGTCTGTAACCCGCAAGTCAGCCCCGCCGCCCATACGCAGGCAAAAGAACTGCGCCTGGAATATGTGGTGGCCGCCCAGGGCCGGCTGGAACGACGCTCGCCAGAGACCATTAATCCGAATATTCCAACCGGAGAAGTCGAGCTCGTCGTGGAAGAGTTACGGGTGCTCAACGCCTCGCGGACGCCACCGTTTCCGATTGATGCCGAGACCGACCTGGCGGAGAACACCCGGCTGCGGTATCGCTACCTGGATTTACGTCGGCCAAAGATGTTCGAGAACCTCCGCCTACGGCATCGACTGGCCAAAGTGGTCCGCGATTATCTTGACGGCGAGGGGTTTCTTGAGGTCGAAACCCCGGTCCTGACCCGGAGTACCCCGGAGGGCGCGCGCGACTATCTCGTCCCGAGCCGGGTCATTCCAGGCGGATTTTATGCCCTGCCACAGTCGCCGCAGTTGTTTAAGCAGTTGCTGATGGTGAGCGGGATGGAAAAATACTTTCAGATCGTGCGCTGCTTTCGGGATGAAGACTTACGGGCCGACCGCCAGCCTGAGTTCACCCAGATTGATATTGAGATGTCGTTTGTCCGACCGGACGATGTGTTCCAGCTTATTGAAGGCATGATGGTCCGGTTGTGTAAGGAAGTCAAAGGCATCGACGTCCCTACCCCGTTTCCCCGTATGCCGTACAGCCAAGCCATGGCCCGCTTTGGGAATGATAAACCGGATATCCGGTTTGGCCTGGAAATCCAGGAGTTGTCCACGTTGTTCAGCCAGACCGACATCAAGGTCTTTCGGCAGATCGTTGCTGAGGGGGGCGTGGTGCGCGGACTGATTGTGTCGGACGATCCGTTCTCCCGCAAAGAACTCGATGACCTGATTCCGCTGGCCCAGGATTTTGGGGCAAAGGGTCTGGCCTGGATTCGTCTGACCGAGGACGGGTGGCAGTCGCCCTTGGCGAAATTCGTAAGTGACGACCAGAAGCAGGAAATTGAAGCGGCCCTCGGGCTCAAACCAAAGGACTTGTTGCTGCTGATTGCCGATCAGGAACAGGTGGCGTGTGAGGTGCTGTCACGCTTGCGCCTCTATCTGGGCGACAAACTCGGGCTGATTCCCAAAGACGATATGCGTTTCCTCTGGGTGACGGACTTCCCGCTGGTCGAATACGACGCGGACGAGGATCGTTATGTCGCTAAACATCACCCGTTTACCTCGCCCAACGACCAGGATTTGTCCCTGCTTGAGACCGACCCAGGAAAGGTGCGGGCGTTTGCCTACGATGTTGTGCTGAACGGTGTCGAGTTGGGCGGTGGCAGTATCCGAATTCATCGCCAGGACGTACAGCAAAAGATTTTCACCTTGCTGGGCATCGGTGAGGAGGAGGCCCAAGAGAAGTTCGGGTTTCTGCTGGAAGCCCTGTCGTATGGCGCTCCCCCCCACGGTGGAATTGCCCTGGGGTTTGACCGGCTGGCCATGTTGTTTGCCGGGATGGACTCGCTACGCGAGGTCATTGCCTTTCCCAAGACGGCCCGCGCCCAGTGCCTGATGACGCAAGCGCCAGGTGGGGTCGATACCAAACAGTTGCGGGAGTTGAGCATTAAAGTCGATTTATAATTGGGAGTTAGGTTTTAGGGATTGGGGGTTGGATTTGCTCATCCCTAACCTCCGATCCCTGATCCCTCCTTAACCATGCTGAGAACATATGGTCGGCGCCTGACCGTGCTCGTATTGCTCTTGTCCTGTTTTTCCCCACTTCCGTCTCTGGCTGCGGAGACCTGTGAGACTATCCGCACGAGCTATAATCCGACCGCGGTCCTTCGATCTGACGCCTTTACCTTAACACCCGACGATCCGCGCTGGGCCACGTTTCTCGCATGGGCCAAGGCGAAAAAGCTCTATACCTTTCGGATCATCGGGCTGAGTCAAAAAAAAGACGACTCACCCGGTATCACCTTCCGCTGGGCCACAGACACGGTCTGGCAAAAAGATATCGTCCTCCCTTTTGGACAGGCCCTGGGACATATGATTGCCGAACGCCGCTGGCGAGACGCTGACTTTCCGGAGTTTTTTTCCTCTCGTGGTGGCATATTCGGTGTTGATCTGGCCGAACGACTGTCCGCTATGGATGCTCGAACACTAGGTCCCTGGCAGGAATTCTTCCACAGCGTCACCGCCCCCAAAAGTCCGGCGCGACCCCGGCTCAATGCCCGGCTGCTCAGCATTGCCCCAGACGGACGGTCGGCTTCTATTGCGCTTGGACAGGACCGGATAGTGATGTATCTGGCAGACCGCCTGCGGAGCGACTTGTCCTTATTTTTGACGGATTGCGCCGTTGCTGAATTTTTTGAAGAGTACGACAAATCGAAGCAATCAACCTCAGGTGAACGAGCTGAGATGACCGCTGAGACGTCAGCCTCGGAACAAAGAGGAAACGTATCCTTCGATCAGACAGAGATGATGGACGCGTTTCCTCTTCGGGGCAAAGCCATCTATGCCAGTCAGTGCGGCGGCTGTCACGGCGAGGCGGGTGACGGGCAGGGCATGCTGACACTGAGCTGGCTGCCGCGCCCGCGCAACTTCGTGCGTGGCTCATTCCGGTATCGTTCAACACCCAGCGGCAGTCCACCCACCGACGCGGACCTGTTCCGCACTGTGTCCAAAGGGCTGGCCGGAAGTGGAATGCCGGCGTTTGAGGCCATCCTCAGCGAGCAGGAACGGCGGGAGGTAGTCGCCTATATCAAGCAGTTTTCGCAGCGTTTTACCCCTGGGTCAGAGCCTTCGTCCACTTCAGTTTCCACGCCGCCCCAGGTGACGGAACAACGCATCGCCCGAGGCGCGCCGATCTACGTGGATTCCGGCTGTCCGAGCTGTCACGGGGCAGAAGGCAGGGGGGACGGACGCTCGGGCCAGGATTTGAAAACTGCGGAGGGCGACCCCATCATACCCCGCGATCTCACCCATAAATGGAGTTTTCGTGGCGGCCACACGCCGAGCGATATCTATCGACGCATAGCCAATGGCATGGACGGCTCCTCCATGGCGGCATACGACGAGGTATTAGAGCCAAACGATCTATGGGACCTGGTCTTTTACGTGCTCTCGCTCTCCCCGGAGCAACGGCCACACGTGGAAGCCGGTCCTAGAGTAGAGAACAGGAAATAAGGAGGAAAACATGGGCAAACTGGATGGGCAAGTCGCCGTGATTACGGGCGGGGCCAGCGGTATTGGAGCCGCAACCGTTCGCCTGTTCGCCGCAGAGGGAGCCCGGATTGTGGTGGCGGATATGCAGGCGGACAAGGGCCAGGAGATGGCGCAAGAGCTGGGAGACCAGGGCGCTTTTGTCCAGGTGAACGTGACCCAGGAGGCCGAGGTCAAAGCGGCCATTGATACCGCGGTCGAACGCTGGGGCCGCTTGGACTGTATTTACAATAACGCCGGATTTGGCGGGGCGCTGGGGCCGATCGAGAGTATCAGTGTGGAAGACTACGATATGACCTTTGATGTGCTGCTCAAAGGCGTGTTTCTCGGCATCAAGCATGCCGCGCCCATTATGAAAAAACAGCAGTCCGGCAGTATTATCAGCACCTCCAGTGCGGCCGGCGTGGAAGCCGGCATGGCGACCCACCTCTACAGTGTGGCCAAGGCGGGGGTGATTCATCTGACCAAGTCGGTTGCCCTGGAATTGGGCGAGTTCAATATTCGCGCGAACTGCATCTGCCCGGGTGCGATTGTGACACCCCTGGCCGTTGGTCGCCCGTCACCAACGGACAAACAGGTGGCCGGTTTACGCAAAGGCGCGGCCCACCTGCACCCTCTCGGTCGGGTCGGTGAGCCTGAAGAGATCGCCAAAGCCGCCTTATGGCTGGCCAGTAATGATTCGAGTTTTGTGACCGGTCAGGCCCTGGCCGTAGACGGCGGAATCACCGCCGGCCGCCCCTGGCGCGACCTGCCCGAATTCCACCGCACACCCCATCCGATCCGGATGTACCGCGTACCGGGAAAGTAAAGAATATCTGGGGGTTGCCCTTCCTAATTCCCCAGAAAATCCCCTCCAAGGAGGGGTGGCCGAAGGCCGGGGTGGGTTCTTCTCTATGACAGCGCCTCAATCACCTCGGCAGGCGCCTGTACCAACTCGATCAACACGCCCTCGCCACACAGCGGGAACTCCGCATTGCCCTTGGGGTGGATGAAACACACGTCATAGCCGGCCGCGCCCTTGCGTATGCCGCCCGGCGTGAACCGCACGCCTTGCGCGGTCAGCCATTTCTCGGCGGCGTGCAGATCGTCGATCCACAGGCCAATATGATTCAGTGGCGGGTCCTGGACCTTGGGTCGTTTCTCCGGGTCGATAGGCTGCATTAAATCCACTTCCAGTTTGAGTGGCCCCGAGCCAATCACCGCAATGTCCTCATCCACATTCTCGTTCTCGCTCCGATAGTTGCCGCTCAGGCTCAGCCCCAGGGTATCGACCCAGAACTTCCGCAGCGGGTTCTTATCCAGCCCGCCCACCGCGATTTGTTGAATCCCCAGTACTCTAAACGGTCGCTCACTCATTGTTTGCTTCCCTCGTATGCCAGCACTATGGGGAGTTGTATCGGTTCCGGGAGGGGGGGACAATTGGGGAGGAGATTCAGTCTATCCATAGGAAGGTATGGAGGTCTCGCCATGCTGACACGAAGACGCTTTCTGACCGTTGCGACTCAGGCTGGTGCCGGGCTGGTGATAGCCCCGACCACATTCGCCCAGAAACTAGCTGCTGATGCTCCAGTGCTGGTCAACGATATTCACTCGCAACTGAACCCTACCTATGTGAGCGAGATAGTCAGACCGGACAGCCTGGCTGACCTCCAGGCTGCCGTGCAACGGGGCGGACAGGCGGACAGGACTATCAGTATCGCGGGGGGGAGGCACGCCATGGGGGGCCAACAGTTCGGGGCTGATACCCTGCTGCTCGACACCCGCTCAATGAATCGGGTTCTCTCATTCGACGGCGCGCGTGGATTGGTCGAGGTCGAGGCGGGCATACAGTGGCCCGAACTGATCGAGCATTTGATCAAAATACAGACGGGAGAAACACAACAGTGGGGAATCATCCAGAAGCAGACCGGGGCGGACCGGCTCTGTCTGGGCGGAGCGCTGGGTGCCAACGTTCACGGCCGTGGCCTGACGTTCAAACCGGTCATCGACGATGTTGAGTCCTTCCGGCTCGTAAATGCAGATGGAGAGGTACAAGTGTGCAGCCGCTCTGAAAACAGTGAGCTGTTCGCGCTTGCGATAGGGGGGTATGGACTCTTTGGCGCGATCGCAAGTGTCACCCTGCGTTTGATGCCTCGCCGGAAGCTTCGACGGGAGGTTGAGATCATTGACATAGACAAACTCATCCCAGCCTTTGAGCGACGAATCGCAGATGGATATCTCTACGGCGATTGTCAGTTCTCCATTGACCCGGAATCCGACGGATTTCTGAAGAAAGGCGTGTTTTCTTGCTATCAGCCAGTTGCGATGTCCACCCCGATTGCTTCCGAGCAGAAGCGCTTAGAGCCGGACAACTGGCGCGAACTCAATTTCCTGGCGCATACGGACCCGAGCCGGGCCTTTGACATGTATTCGTCGTACTATCTTGCTACCAGTGGTCAGCTCTATTGGTCCGACACCCATCAGCTCAGTACCTATCTTGACGACTACCACAAGGCGGTTGACCGACGGACCGGTACGCACTGGCCTGGGACTGAGATGATCACCGAGGTGTATGTTCCCCGGCCAGCACTGGCCACCTTCCTCGGCACCCTTGCTTCTGACTTTCGTCGTGACAAGGCCAAGGTCATCTATGGCACAATCCGTCTCATTGAAAAGGATGGGGAGGCTTTCCTCCCCTGGGCGAAGGAGTCCTACGCCTGCATCGTCATGAACCTGCATGTGCCCCACAGTCCCCAAGGGATAGTGAAGGCAACGAATGACTTTCGTCGAATTATAGAAAGGGCCATTGAGCAGGGAGGCAGCTACTTCCTGACCTACCACCGTTGGGCCACGCGCAGGCAACTCGACGCCTGCTATCCGCAGTTTTCAGCGTTTCTGAAACTCAAGCGTCGGTACGACCCGAATGAAGTCTTTCAGAGCGACTGGTATCGCCATTACCGGCGCATGTTTGCCGATGCGGCGTCTGGCGCTCCCCCACTCACACCCACTTAAAAATCCGGGCGGCCTTGAGCGTGTCCGCGTACTCTTCGATCTTGGCGATTTTGCCGTCGCGACACTGATACACCCAGCAGTATTCGTTATCGTACTGCTCGCCGTCCTTGGACTTGGCGGAGATGGCATGCTGGACTACCGCGGTATCGCCATCGGCCAGGATACGGTGGATGGTCAGGCGGAAGGTCTTCATATCGAACAGTTTTTTCGGGGTGTCGCCGCCCAACTCGGCAGCCACCGCCTCCGGACCCTCAATGACCCCAATCGGCGCGCTCTGGGGCGGGTACCAGACAATGTCCTCGGTAAACAGCGACGCCAGCTTTTTCCGGTCTCCGGTCGGCAGGGTTTCGTAATAGGTTTTGATTAAGGCCCGGGTTTCTTCTGTTTGCATGCGTTCGTCCTCCTCAGGATACGTTTCTCTTCCGCTGCCAACTTGTTTGCGCCCTCATGTTCGGCTACCGTCCGAAACATTCTTCTGTGTGTCTTGAACTTTTTGATCCGCTCTCGACATTGAACAGGCGAAAACCATAATATAGGCGCAACAGTATGGCGCAATACGTAGGTATTTTAACCAGCGGTGGGGATTGTCCCGGACTCAACGCGGCAATTCGCGCGGTCGGTAAGGCCTGCCTGGAGGCCTATGATATCCGGATCATCGGCTTTCAAAACGGCTTCCGCGGACTGGTGCAGAATCAAACCCTGGAGTTAGACAGAAGGGCACTCTCGGGTATTCTGACTGACGGGGGAACCATTCTCGGCACCAGTCGGGATAAGCCGCACCGGATGTCCATTGGGGGCAGAGTCCACGACATGACGGATGCCATCGTCGATACTTACCGGCGGCATCATCTGGACGCGCTGGTCTGTCTGGGCGGGGGCGGCACGCAGAAAAACGCGCTACGTCTCAAAAAAGCCGGGCTGAATATCATTACCCTGCCAAAAACGATTGATAACGATATTGCCAAGACCGATGTCACGTTCGGATTTAATACCGCGGTGGGCACCGCGACCGAAGCCATAGACCGGCTGCATTCAACCGCGACCAGCCATGACCGGATTATCGTGGTCGAAGTCATGGGCCATAGAGCGGGCTGGTTGGCCCTTCAAGCCGGGACGGCAGGCGGAGCGGATGTCGTTCTTATCCCGGAAATTCCCTATCATATTGAGCGGGTTGCTCAGACGGTTCGGGAACGGACCAGACAGGGCAAACACTTCAGCATTGTCGTGGTCGCAGAAGGTGCGCTGTCTCTCAGTGACGCCGACAAGGTCGAGGAGCTTGTGCACCAGAAACGGGAGGCCAAAGACAGAGAAGAAAAGGAAAAGGCCTCGGCCAAGCTGGAAAAATTTCATAAGGAACACGTCGGCCATACGATTCATCTCACCCAGGAGTTGGAGCGCCTGACGGGCCAGGAATCACGCCTGACCATTCTCGGTCATCTGCAACGCGGGGGGACGCCCTCGGCAACGGACCGTGTCCTTGCCACCTGGTTAGGCACGCGCTGCGCTCAGTTGCTGCGCGAAGGGCGCGATGGCTTTATGCTGGCCGTGCAGGACCAGGAGCTCCGGCCCGTGCCTTTGGAAGAGGTCGCGGGGAAAAAGAAACTGGTCTCCCCGGATCATCCCATCGTTGAAGCGGCTCGTCTGGTCGGGACCAGTTTTGGCGACTAATATGCTTCGGCCTGTCCACAACAGAGGGAGACATTATGAAAACGGAAGAGATCCTCGCCCATAGTCCAAAGACCCTCACCCAAGAACAGCGTGAGTTTTATTTTGATCAGGGATATCTACTGCTGGAGAAATTCATCTCTGATGAATGGCTGGATACGCTCTGGGCCACAACCAACGAGTTTATTGAGCAGAGCCGGGTAGAAACCCCGTCCAAAAAACTCTTTGACGTTGAGCCGAGTCATATCCCGAGCACTCCCCGCCTGCGGCGGCTCATTAGCCCGGTTGACGTGCATCCGGTCTATCGCGAGTTTACGTTCGAAGGACCGCTGGCCGACCTCGCCCAAGACCTGCTTGGCCCGAACGTGAAATACCACCACTCAAAGCTCAACTTCAAATGGTCGGACGGGGGCGAAGAGGTAAAGTGGCATCAGGACATTCAGTACTGGCCACACACCAATTACTCACCCCTCACTATTGGCGTCTACCTGAGTGATGTGAACGAGGAAATGGGTCCGATGGGGGTGATTCCTGAAAGCCATAAGGGTCCGCTGTTTGATCTGTACAACGAGAACAATGAATGGACGGGCGCCCTCAGCGACCAGGACGTAGCGCGCGTCGGCACACACAATGCCGTGTGGCTGAAGGGCCCCAGAGGATCGGTGACCGTCCATAACTGCCGCATGATCCACGGGTCGATGCCCAACCACTCTTCGCGTATGCGCCCCCTCCTCCTCCAGACGTACGCGGCGGCCGATGCGATTACGCTCACCAATTTGACAGACCGATCTCCGCTCTCGAATCGCATTATCCGTGGCAAGGCTGCGAAGTGGATCGATTTTGATCCGCGCCCCTGCCTCATGCCGCCCGATTGGTCCGCCGGCTACCGCTCCATCTTTGCCGTGCAGCAGATGGAAGAGGATGCCGGCAGCCGAACGGTCGCTGGGAACGCGAGCAGGATGTAAGCCACGAGTCGGATAGTCTCTGAGCCGACCGTGGTTCCCTTCAGGAAAGACACCCAAACGGCGGGCGCGATTCAGGCGGCTCGTCTCACCTGCTGTCTTCAAGCATGCAGGCCTGGCCTGGATTCCTGAACACACCCGGACGGCTCTTCCCTCAGAAGGAGGAGGTATGAAATTCGGTATCGTACCCATTAACCTGCGTGAGTTCACCGACCCGGAAATGGTGATTCCGTTTGTCCAAAAGGCGGAAGCGCTCGGCTATGAGTCCGTTTGGACCGCAGAGCATGTGATTATTCCCAAGCAGTATGACTCGGTGTATCCCTACAACCCGGACGGAAAACTGCCGTTCAAACCTGACGCGCCGATTATCGACCCCTTGGTTGCCCTGACCTTTATCGCCTCGGCCACCACAACGCTCCGGCTGGGTACCGGGGTCAACATCCTGCCCCAGATGAGTCCGCTCTATTTGGCCAAATGGGCCTCGTCAATCGATCATCTGTCCCAGGGGCGATTGATGCTCGGCCTGGGCATAGGCTGGCTGCGTGAGGAGTTTGCCGCTATCGGCGTGCCGTTTGAGCGGCGGGGCAAACGGGCCAACGAATATCTCGAAGCCCTCAAATCCGTCTGGACTGGCGAGGAGGTTGATTTCCGAGGCGAGTTTGTCAACTGGCAGGGGTTTACCATGCGGCCCAAACCCGCCCAGGCAGGCGGGGTACCGCTGGTCATTGGAGGAGTGACGGCACCTGCCATCCGGCGTACGGTCAAATATGGCGATGGCTGGTATGTGATTGGCAAAGACCTGGACGACTACCGGGCTCATATGCAGACGCTGGCAGAAGAATGTGACCGCCAGGGCCGTGACAAACAGGAACTCGAAATCACCGCCTACTGGAATTACTACGGGGAAGGGCTGGACAGCCTGGCGGTATACGAAGACCTCGGCGTGCACCGCCTCTTGGTCAACATGCACGCGCTGCGGGCTGGCGATGTTACCACTGCCATGGAGCGTTTTGCCGATGAGGTCGTAGCCAAACACGGCTAGCGTCCCTAGTTTCACCTATCCCTTTGGAGTAGAGAGGTAGGGCGGAGGGGATCACAACGGCGGTCGGGACCAAGAGGAGGGGGCGGATCATAATCCAGCATCATCCGACAAAGATCGATGTCAATATCCGTCGGTAGTTCAATTGACCGACAACACGAAAAGAGTGAGCTATGGCTGGAAAAGCACAGGGGAATTTAATCTCTGCCCTGAAGGTACGGCAGTGGCTAGCAGATTGGGACGAGATTGACTGGCAGCCGGAAGAAAAGCGGGCTGAGCCGCCACACTGGTTTTATCAGTTCAGTTTACCTGCTGCAGATCTGAAGGTGCTCAGCGGCATATATCCTCGCACGACGAAACAAAGGAGCAGGGCGTCCGAAGATTTGGGTATTCAACGTGGTCACGACAGTGAGCGTTCGGATGAAATCAGCAAGTTTGTAAGGTATGGCTACCCCTGGTCCGATCTCAGTGAAGCGAGGAGGAAATCCGGCGAATTCCAAGATCTCCGCAAGCCCGGATGGCTACCGACTGCTATTGTCGTCAACATTTTGACTCCTGAAGACACGAGGCTAGGGAAGCAGGTCCACTCGTCCGACCTAATTGAGGTACTGGACGGGGGCAATGGCATTGCGGAACTTCGACTACCGAGCGGTGCGAAAAACTGGCATCCCAAGAGCATTCCCCCAATTGAGGTGATAGACGGCCAGCATCGGCTTTGGGCGTTCGGAGACGAAACCATTAGCGGCAATTACGAACTGCCCGTTGTGGCTTTTGTTGGACTTGACCTCAGTTGGCAAGCTTATCTCTTTTACACTATTAACATCAAACCGAAGAAGATTAACGCAAGCCTAGCCTTTGATCTATATCCACTTCTCAGAACCGAAGAGTGGCTCACGAAGTTTGAGGGGCACGCAATCTATCGGGAAACTAGGGCGCAAGAACTTGTAGATTTGCTCTGGTCTTATCCAGAAAGTCCCTGGCATCACCGGATAAATATGTTGGGAGAAAAAGGCCAGAAGGGCCGTATGGTAACACAATCGTCCTGGGTTCGCTCCTTATTGGCATCATTCGTGAAGAGTTGGGAAGGTCGTACAACATCTATCGGCGGTTTATTCGGATCGGCGATTGGTGAGCATAGAACTACATTGCCTTGGACCCGGACAGAACAGGCCGCTTTTCTGATCGTCGTCGGGCAACTAGTCCAGAAAGCTATTTACAACATACAGGAACCTTGGATGGAAGCGTTACGAAAACAGAATAATTCAAGTCTCTTTGCAGAGGAAGAAGACCTTGCCTTTTTCGGGCCAAACAATCTCATCAACAGTGATCAGGGGATTCGAGTGTTTCTTCAAATTATCAACGATCTATGCTTCATCAGAGCAGATCAACTTGATCTTCATAAGTGGGGAGGCCATCAACACCAAACAGAATCGGATCTAGATGAGATCAGTGCGGGTATAAAATCTCTCAAAAGGGAGAAGAAAATCCTTAGATATCTAGAACGATTGTCCGAGAGCCTAGCATTTTATGACTGGCGTGCGTCAAGCGCTCCGGGGTTGGACGAGGAAGAAAGAGTTCTTAAGGCAGCTTTCCGGGGAAGTGGGGGATATAAGGAGTTGCGCCAGGACGTACTGCGACACATCTCCAAGCTCAAAGGCCCGGTAGCAGAAGCGGCCACCGAAACGATAAATCGGCTGGGCTATTGACGAGATGGCTATATCCGACGCAAATCGGAGTCAGCTAGAGAAAAGGCTGGCGAAGGCGAGTCATTCTGCCATTCGCGCAATTATGCCTCGGCTGACAAAATACTGGCAAACCAATTCGTGGTTGTCACACAGAAATCCCTATCGAAAGAACGCAGTCAGTAAGATCAAAGGAAACAGCAAGCTGAATCATACCCAACTATCGGAATATATAGCAGCTTCGGCAATTGTTCATTGCTTCGACGGTTGGTCTTATCTTGGACGCGCATTGGAATCTGAAATGGCCGGCGATCCTGATGCTGCACGCCACCTCGGTTATTATGCGGAGCTTCGTGCTGCCATGTCTATTTTGGCCAGCGAAGGTATCGGAGTATTCCAGAGGAGGCACGTTGTAGTTGAGAGAGCGAAAAGATGTCTTCGGCTTGAAAAGAAATTCGGCCCAACTCACGAATTTGTCTGGAATGTGCTCGAAATATGGGCAAAGTCGGAAGCAGGAAAGAAAGCGGTCCTCCAATCGATCAAGCCGGGCGGGCTTTCGCTATCTGAGTGGCTGGATCAATTTGGTGCCGGGAGTCAATTTGTGGCTACGGAATGGTTACATCAGTGGGGACTCGACCTGTCCCGCTTAGCGGATGATAGGGAAGCACGAAATGTCGCGAGTTATCGCCCGACTGCGTTTACGACCCCAGGGTCAAGGGCGATTGATGACACGATGAAAGGGATATTAGAATTTTGGAGGATGTGCGATCCTGGAGCCGACGGCGGTTTTCCTGTCTTGGATCGTCATCTGCTTCGCCGTAGCCTGAAGCTCTTAACGCAACAGTTACCATCTTCACAGGCAAAAACGCTTTATTCGCACCGACTTGGAACAATGCTTAACGGTATTACACCAAGCGATCTGTCTTCCAATGAATGGTCAAACTTCCTTTCCTACAAAAATCTGAAGGATACGCCTGGAATAATTTCCGACGCCAGCGGTAGAGTCGGTTCATATCACCTCAATCACTCGAAGCAGGTTCTAGCGAGGGCAACTCTTCTTCTTCGAATAGCTACGGGCTGTTCGGCGGATTTGGTTAAGGAGGTGGGATCGACAGTTAAGACCGACCTCGAATTTTGGTGGTTGAGCCTATTCGTCAGACGCCGCCTATGGCCTGAAACTGCCCCCCCACCTTCATCATCTATCGACCTTTGGCAGGATGTCGAAGACGAATCCGATTCCATAACTCAATGGCTTAAAAAGAAGGGCGCGGACGCCTGCCGTCATAGTTTATGGACCGAGTGTGCATCTGCTGCGTCCACGCTGGCTACAACTGAACGAGCGTTTCTCTGGGGTGTTGGCCTGTGAAATATATGGGCTCTAAACGCGCCATGCTCAATAATGGGCTTGGCGAAATTCTTAAGACCGAAGCCCGTTCGGCATCCCGTATTGTTGATCTGTTTTGCGGTGGGGCATCCGTGTCATGGTTTGCCGCGGCGAACCTGGGGAAGCCAGTGCTAGCGTGTGATCTTCAACACTATGCCGCCGTCCTAGCCGGTTCTGTCGTGAAGCGTACACGGCCTGTACAAGCTCCTATGATAGAGGAATTATGGCTATCTCACGCAGCCCAAAGTCGATCCCGGCTTAAGAGATGGCGTCAGGCCAAGGAACTTGATTCGACGAAGATCCGCACGGAAACGTGGAGACGATCAGCTCAAGAACTGTGTTCCCTGGACACTGTGACAAAATCGGCGCTCATTTGGAGATGTTATGGTGGGCATTACTTCAGTCCAACCCAGGCTCTGTCTTTCGACGCCATGCTTCGGACGTTACCGGACGACGGGGAACTCCGAGAAATATGTCTTGCTGCGACTATTATCGCGGCGAGTCGCTGTGTAGCAGCTCCCGGTCACACAGCCCAGCCGTTCAAGGCGACACAAACGGCCGCCAGATACCTTCGAGAGGCTTGGGTACGAAATCCGTTTCAGTACGCACGGGCAGCTCTCGATGAAATCTGTCCGCTTTACGCTTCCAAGCCTGGCGGTGCGGAGGTCGCCGACGCCAACCAAATAGCCAAGAACCTCAAACCGGACGATATGGTCTTCGTTGACCCCCCATACTCTGCCGTGCAGTACAGTCGTTTCTATCACGTGCTGGAAACCATCGCTCGTGGAGCTTCTAGTGAGGTCGAAGGTGTAGGTAGATATCCTCCGTACAAGGAGAGACCAAACTCCTGCTACAGCCGAAAGGGTGGTTCGCGGCAGGCTATCCATAATCTTTTGTGTACTCTGGCCGCCAACGGGTGCACGGTTGTTTTGACTTTCCCACAAGCCAAATGTAGCAATGGATTATCAGGCGACGAAATTGAGGAAATGGCACGTCAGCTCTTCTACGTGAGGCGGCGATCCGTAGAAACATGCTTTAGTACTCTTGGGGGCAATACGAAAATTCGAACCGCACGGAAAGTATCGGACGAACTCATACTTGTTCTCAAGAGTAGGTAGCATCCTTTTACCTCGTTATACGAGTGCTGGGCGATGTTTGGAACTCGGTATTTGTCAATAATTCCCTAGATCAATAGAGTGAATTCTCTACAAAAAGTCATATGAGCCACGTCACGTTCGGGACAACCTTGGGCGGGTTTGGGAGCGGGCTGGTTTCCGGACCGACGCTGTGTCGCTGGGCCGAGGAAATCGAACGGCTTGACTATGACATCCTCTTCTACCGCGACCATGTGCTGTGGCACAGCCCGGTGCTCGACCCGTTCACCATGCTGGGCGCGTTTGCGGCGCGGACAACGAAGATCAAACTCGGTACCGGGGTGCTGCTCCTCCCGCTGCGCAATCCGACCCTGGTCGCCAAAATGATAGGCACCCTGGACTGGCTGTCCGGCGGACGGTCCATTCTCGGCGTAGGTGTGGGGGGCGAGTTTCAAAAGGAATATGAAGCCTGCGGTATTTCGCCAAGGGAGCGCGGCCGGCGTGCCACTGAAGGACTGCGCGTGATTAAGGAACTCTGGACCAATCCGTCAGCGACGTGTGACGGCCAGTTTCTGCAATTTGAGAACGCCCGGATGACTCCGTGTCCGCTTCAGCAACCGCATCCACCCATTTGGGTCGGCGGCCGGGTTGACGCGGCCCTGAAACGGGCCGGGACGTATGGGGACGGCTGGTTTGCATATTTTGTGACACCGGAGCGTTTTCGCACCAGTCTGGACAAGGCGCTGGAGCACTGGCACCAACGCGATACTGCCTCACGGACCACGTTTACCGGGGGCGTGGTCCTGTATTTCTGTATCGCGTCCACCTACGAAGCAGCGCGAGCGAATGCCGTGCACACCCTGTCAACGGAATATAATCAGTCGTTTGAGAGGATTATTGATAAGTATAGCGCACTCGGTCCGGCTGAGGACTGCGTAGCCACCATACATCGCTATATTGATGCCGGGGCCCAGCATGTGACCCTGCTGCCGGCCGTACCTGCGGCCGCAACGATGGACCAACTGCGCCATATTGCGACCGCATTACCCCTGGACTCCCGTTCGGCCTAGCGATTCTCCCCAAACACGGCGTCACGTTCCTTATTGGAGCCGACCTTCAGGCTCAGCTCGAAGCGCGCTTCGACAGGCTCATCAATCAACCCCAGGAGTGCCCTGCGGTGCTGATGGCCGCTGGCTATCCATAAATATGGCCTTGCCGTACTCTTTCGTATGGGTAATATGGGAAATATGAAAACGACGCTCGATATCCACGACGAACTTCTGGCACGGGCGAAGCGTCATGCCAAGAAGACAGGTCGTCCCTTGCGCGCCGTGGTTGAGGACGGGCTCCGTCAGGTTCTTGCTGCGCCTTCCTCCCGGAACCGCTACCGGCTGCCCGATTTGAGCACCGGCCATGCCGGCGCGGAGGACCCTCTTGAGGTCTATTCGTGGCAGGACCTGCGCGGGTTGATCTACGGAGAGACTGAAACACGATGATTGCGGTCGATACGAACCTGCTCGTCTACGCCCACCGCAAGGAATCCCGCGTGCATGAAGCTGCCTTTGCGATTGTGCGGACGCTGGCCGAGGGGAGCCAAGAGTGGGCGATTCCCTGGCCCTGCTGCTACGAATTCCTGAGTGTGGTGACAAACCACCGCATTTGGAAAGACGCGGCAACACCGCCGGAGCGTGCATGGCAACAACTCGAAGCCTGGACCACCTCGCCAAATAATTGTCTGCTCGGCGAGACCGACGATTTTCTCAAGGTGTTGAGTGGCCTCGTGCAGCGGCCACGGGTGCGTGGTGCGGTCGTCCACGATGCCCGGATCGCCGCGCTCTGTCTGGCTCACGGTATTGAAGCGCTCCTCACCCGTGATCGTGATTTCTCGCTATTTCCAGAACTGCGAACACGGAACCCGTTCGGGTAGAGCAATTTATGTTGCCGTATTGCCGTACCTCAGGCCCGGCGGATCGTAGGAGAGGCGAGCTTTAACGCAGCTTGCCTTCGATAAAAGGGACTTCGTAGGCCTTTTCGTGGTTGATGGGGCCGTGTCCGAAATAACCCTCTTCGCCGAATAACTCGCCGTGGTCGGCGGTAATCGTAATATAGGTATTGGGGGGGACGATGTCGAAGAGGCGTTCAAACACGCCGTCAAGATAGCGTACGGCATTGACCTGCCGCTGCCGGAGGAGGTCGAGTTTGTCCTGGTCGAAAAATCGTTCCCCTGCTTCATCCTCGATCAACTTCCCGCCGACGACAGCGTCATCCAGATGCTTGAACACGCCGTGCACGCCGTGAATCTTCGGCCACTCCTCGCTCGGCTCGTCGGGCAAGGCGTACGGGTAGTGCGTCTCTCCAACATTCAGCAGGTAGAACGACGGGCGGTCGGGGGAGAAGGATAAGCGCTCCAGCATGGCGGCCATGTCATTATGGGTCGGCATCAGGGTAAAGGAGTCAAAGTCCTTATTGAGCAGCGTAGCTGGATTCAGCACGGGCAGGGAGACCATCGCGTGCGTCTGGTAGCCCAACTTCCATTTCAAGAAGGTGGGTAAAAAGAGCTGCGGTACCAGACTCTTGAACTCAACCTGTTCAGCGCCCAAGCGTTCCTGGTATTTGAAAAAATCCTGTTTGTAGTACTCCGAAGCATAGACCTGCCGCGGGCTGGAATGGGGCAGCAACCCCATCAACAGGTTGTAATGGGACGGAGCGGTCCACGACGCATAGCTCCACCGCCGCTCGACCTCGCCCAGGACGCCGACCGTTTTCGGCCGGGCCTCCATAAAGGTGTCATACCGGCAGCTATCGAGGATCACGATGAGATAATTATTCGTGCCCTGGGGGGGCGGAAGCTGCTGGGCCTCGACGCTGGGGGATGAAGTCACCGGCGGAGATTCCGCCTTAGACGTACCCCGCTTGAAGATACGATTCAGAATACCCATGCCTGCGTCAACTGGCGAGTCGGACTTTTCCAGCCTGAACCTGAGAGAGCACGCGGTCAGGGTCGTGTCCCCCCGCGCGTAATAAGCGGATCACTTCCGCATCCGGCAACGGTCCACCTCCGCCGAGGAGACACGCCCGGAAGAGAATCTGGGCGGCGTGTTCAAGCATCTCCAGCTTTGAGTAGGCCTCTTGGAGGGTCCCGCCGACCGTTACAGATCCGTGCCGGGCCAACATCAGGGCGTCGAACTGGCGGATAAAAGGGCAGATGGCCTCACCGGCCTCACGCGTCCCCGGTGTGACATAGGAGACGGTTGGAATTGCACCCAGCGCCGTCACAACCTCAGGTAAGGTCCCGTCGGCCAGCGAGATGTCGGCCAATGTACAGGCAATCGCGGTTGTCGGATGGGCGTGAATGACTGCCGCAATATCCTCCCGTTCTCGATACGCGGCAAGGTGGAGGGCGATTTCCGATGACGGCGCATGCTTATCACTCACCGCCTTCCCGTCTAAATCGGTCTCAATCAATTGCTCCGCTCGGAGGAAGCCTTTGTGCACTCCCCGAGTCGTGATCAGGATACGGTCCGGCCCCAGACGCACGCTGGCATTCCCTTCTGAGGACGCGATGAAGCCCTTTTGGTACATGATGTGGCAGATATTCACCAGATCAGTCCGTAAAGTATGCCCGCTGGTATTCATAACCGTTCTCTATCAGACAGATCTTTTTCTGGACTTGGCCTAATAGGGTAAACGCGTCCAGCTTTGTGTATCTATTGGAGGACACGTTCCCTCTTCGCCGCAGACTCCGGCGGGCCGCTCCGGTAAGCAGGCACCCTGGGTGCCTCATTCTTTGGGGCCACCGGGTTGCCCGCCCAGCGCGTGGCTCTTCGCTCAAAGAGTAAACGTGTCCAGCATCTGCATGTTTCTATTGGAAGACACGTTCACTCTTTCAAGACTGTCGTAGACCCGCTCAGTCTTTTTTACAAGAGATGCCGCGAAAAATCTCCGTGAGGACTGCAATACGCGGAGAATACTGGTAGGTTAGGAGCACAGCCTATAAGGAAGATGAGGAGGTGCCTACGTGACGGCCGACGTCGATATCTTTCATCCCTCTGCAGAGCATCGTCTCTTGCGACAGACTGTTCGAGAGTTTGTCAAAGAACGAGTTGAGCCGCAGGCGCTGGAGCACGATCGTCAGGAACGCTTCAATATCACCCTCTTCCGCGAACTCGGCGAACTCGGACTGCTGGGCATTACGGTGCCGGAGGCGTATGGCGGATCGGGCATGGACGCGGTGGCGGCCGTTATCGCGCACGAGGAACTGTCCGCCTCGGACCCCGGCTTCTGCTTGGCCTACCTGGCCCACGCCATGCTCCTGGTCAATAATTTCTGTCGCAATGCCAATGACGAACAACGCCAGAAGTATTTGCCGCCCCTCCTCTCCGGGGAATGGGTCGGCGGGATGTGTATGACTGAGCCCTCAGCCGGCACGGATGTGCTCGGGATGAAAACGCAGGCGGTCCGCCAAGGGGATACCTATGCCCTTACCGGTCGCAAGATGTTCATTACCAACGGCGCGCTGGATGACACCACGCTGGGCAACCTCTTTCTCGTCTACGCAAAAACAGAGCAGGGTCTGAGTTCGTTTATTGTGGAGAAGGACTTTCCCGGATTTTCGCTCGGTCAACGGCTCCACGGGAAAACCGGTATGCGCGCCTCCATGACCGCCGAACTCGTCTTTGACGACTGTCAGGTTCCGGTTGCCAATCGCCTGGGCGAAGAAGGCGACAGCGGACTCCACATGATGCGCAACCTGGAAATCGAGCGGGTCACGATTGGCGCCATGTCTACGGGTATCGCTGGCCGCTGCGTCGAAGATATGACCCGTTATGCGAGTGAGCGCACTGCCTATGGCCAGCCCATTAACCGCTTTGGTCAGATCCAGCGCTATATCGCGGACTCCTATGCCCAATACATGGCGGCACGGACCTATCTGTATCACACCGCGCGGAATATGGACCTGGATCAGCCCGGCCATCGTATCGACTCGGACGGCGTCAAGCTGGTCGCCACGACCATGGCAAAAACCGTCGCGGACAACGCCATGCAGGTGTTGGGTGGTTATGGCTATTTTAACGAGTACGTGGTTGAGCGCTTATGGCGGGACGCAAAGCTGCTTGAGATTGGAGGCGGCACCCTGGAAGCGCATCAGAAGAATATCACCAAGGATTTGACACGGCATATGGACTGTATTCGATAGGGAGAGCGTCATGCGTAACCTGTGGGACCGGATCATGATTGCCCTCATGGTGGGGGTGATCGGCTTTTGCCTGATGGAGATATGGAACGGCACCTCGGAGCTGCTCCGGTGTGGGGTCGGCATAGGCGGGGCCGTGCTGGTCATTATCCTCAAGCTGAACGCCCTGCAGAAGGCGAAGCAGCAGACGGCCTCCAACCCATGAGCGCAGCGCTCGCCCCTCTCCATGCGACACAGACTCTCCAACCGTGGCAGACCGTCCAGTCTTTTTGCATCCGGTACGGAGCATGGCTTTACCCTGATCGAACTGATTCTGGTCCTCGTCATCATCAGTATCGCCTTTGCCATCGTTGCCCCTGCGGTCGGAAATCGATTTGGCGGTAGTGACCCAAAGCGAACGGCGGCGCAGCTACGAACCACGCTGGAACTCTTACGGCTGCGGGCACTCACGGATGGCATAGAGCAACGTCTCGTCATTGACCCCGAAGACAATCAATATTGGCAGGAGTCCGGGCGCCAGGTTATGGCGCGGGAGGACAGCGAGGAGGAGTCTGACCATGAAGACGAGCAGATGTCTTCCTCTGATGAAGACATACAACTCTCAGCCACGAGTCTGTGGGTGCGGGAGGAGGGAGAAGTCGAGTTCCGATTTTATCCGGACGGCACAAATTCCGGCGGAGAGATCACCATAGAACAACAGCGGGGGGCGAATGAGATCGCCTATATCATCGCGCTCAATCCACTGCTGGGGACAGCCACCGTCCGCTATGCCGGAGAAGAATAGTCAGGGGACAGAGGAGGGCCGCCCAGAGCGGGTGGTTGCCAGCATGAAAGAAGACCAGCAGCGTCAGACACACCATTGGCGAAAAGAGGGAACGTATCCTTCCTCGACCGGCAGATGCGGGATACGTTCCCTCTTTGCAGGGTTTACCCTCTTGGAAATCATGATCGCGCTCTCCATCCTGGCGGTCGGCTTGGTGGCCGTGCTGGAACTCTTTGCCGGCAGTCTCCGTCTCACCGGAAAGGCCTCACACCGCACCCAGGCGGTCATACACGCCCAGAACGTCATGGATGGATTTTTTGCCCCGGATTTCCTGGAAGATGGAGAGGACAGCGGAGAGCTGCCGGATGGTTTCTTTTGGCGGGCACGGGTGCAGGAAATCTTTCCGGACGAAACCGAAGAGGAGGCCGCAGAAAGAGAAAACGATGAGCTGGGCGGCCAAGCGTCGCGGCTGCACATCAAGGAGATCACGGTCAGCATCGGCTGGGAGGAAGGGGAGAGCCGCCGCAGTATCGAGCTGCGTTCCATGCGCCTTATGTACGAGGATGAGGACAGCCTCGGGGAGGGGAGGCGTTAAGCGTGCGATACGCCCGCGGCTTTACCCTGCTTGAACTCCTGATCAGCTTGGTACTGATCAGTCTGGTCAGCCTCGGCGTCTATGGCGCGCTCGGCTTTGGCGCAAACGCGCTCGAACGTGGTACATCCCGGAGTATTGAGAACCAGCGTGTCCGCGCAGCCCTGGCCCTGATTGTCCGCAAGCTGAAGTCGGCCTACCCCCTCATGCTGCTGGTCGACGGCGAGCGCCTAGTCTACTTTTTTGGCGGCGAAGAGGAACTCCGTTTCGTGGCCTCTGCCGACCGACCTGAAATCGGCGGGTTGGAGAAAGTCTCCTACTTCATCAAAGAAGATGAAGACGGCGAGCACGGGCTGTGGATGCGGATTTCCGCTCCGACATTACCGGCAGACTTAGCCGAAGAGCGGGAGGGGAGTTTATACTTGGAGGCCGAGGTTCTGTCTGATGTGGACGAGCTGGTCTGGGAGTATTTTGGGCAACGGCAAAACGAGGACGAAGAAGCGTGGCATGAGAGTTGGAGCGGCGAATAGGAGCCCAAGCTGCCGCAGGCCGTACGGCTGTCGTGGCGCGCCCAGGTGAGCAACCTGCCAAACGAATGGCAGATCGAAGTCCCGATTCAGGTCCAGGACCCGGTTTCGGAACTGCAGCGTACTCCCCAGAACCGCCGCCGCAGCCGGAGTCGGAGATAGCGACCATGAAGAGTAAACGTGTCCTCCAATCAGACAAAAAAGCTGAACGCGTTTACTCTTTGCAGAATGAACGTGGCGTTATCCTGATTGTGGTCGTGTGGGCGCTAATGGTGCTCATGGTTGTGGCGATTGAGCTGGGCCGGACCGCCCGGGTGGAGGGGCTGAGTACCGATGTCTACCAGCAGGAGATCAAAACCTATTATTTAGCCGTAGCCGGGCTGAACCGCGCCCTCTACCAGCTCATCCGAACGAGCCAGCAGGGCCGAACGCGGGATACCCGAGACGATGATCGGCTGGGCTCACGCAACCGGCTGAGCGATGATGAGCCAGATGAGTGCCCAGACGTCTGGCTACTCGGCGACGGCCAATGGAGAAATGAACCCTATGGCGAGGGCGGGTATCAGGTCCGGGTCAGTGACGAGAGTGGCAAGATCAATATCAACCAGGCGGATGAGATTATTCTACGTCAGACCTTTACCAATCTGGACTTTGATCCGGACTTTGGGGATGCCCTGGCCGATGCCATACTCGACTGGCGCGACCCGGACCCCTTAGAGCGACTGAATGGGGTTGAGAGTGATTACTACCTGGCCCAGGACATTGCCTATCCGGCCAAGGACGGACCGCTCGACATGATTGATGAGCTCCTACTGATTCGCGACGTCACCCAGGATCTCTTCTACAACACCCTGAACGAGGTGTTCACAGTGTATGGTAATGCGCGAAGCGGCAATATGGCCAATACGCAAACCGCAAACGCCCTCGTGCTTCGGGCCATACAGGGGGTTGATGCGGAAACTGCTGAGGAAACGATTCGACAAAGACGCGAAAACTGCGGGGAAGAGTTCCTGGACGCGACCGCGGCGCGCGGGGGTCTGCCCACGATTGTCACCATAGAGAGCGTCGGCTATCTGAACACTGGGCGTATCACCCGCCGGCTGGCCGGAGTGATTGACCGCACAGACAACAAATCGTATCGGGTGCTGCGCTGGCACGACCGTCTGCCTTCGCAGGCCCTTCCGCTCAGAAAAGACGACTTTGAAGACGAGGAAGAGGGGTGGTTCTGAGCCGGCCCTACCCGCCAAAGGAAGAAAAATATCTGCCTGAGCGCTCGCAAAAAAATTACACCCACCGGGTGCTTGCTGCCAGGGCCGTCTGATTACGCCGCCAGCTCATCCGACCGACGGGTAACCTCTTCGTGAACGGTAAATTCCCCGTCTGCGTAACTCGCCAGGAAGTATAGATCGCCTGGTCCGCGTTTCCCGAATTTTCTCGCTTGCTTTATCAGTCGGCCTCGTAATCCGGGCTTGTCGTCGAAAATCATCACCCGATAGTCAGCCCGTGCCAGCGGGAGCTTCTGGAAGTCGTCCCACACGTCCCTCTCATTTCCCCACTCGATTTCCGCCACGAGTGCAATATCGCTGACCAGAAATTCCTTGGTCGCCTTCAGCCACACCACGTCATAGAGCCATTCCATGGGCCAAGTTGCCGCCTCAATTTTCGTGGCACACGTTTGATACTTCTCTTGTTCGCCCAGGCGCACTAATAATTTTTTGATTTTGTACGTCCATTTCTTGCGGCCCCATCCGCCTGCTTTTTTGGCGTCTGCAGCCAGGCGATTCAACGCTCCTTCTAGCTCATCTCTCCTCATTGATCCGAATCCTCCTCCCCACCTCGAAGTGCGATAAAATGGTTTCTGGCACCAGAAATCGCTTTTTTCGACTCTATCATACCGAGTCTCGGCTGTCAGATGAGCGCAACGTAAGCCGACGGTCCTCCGAGCGGTTATCAGATGCGTAAAAAGGGGTTATCGTAGCGTTATGCTGGAGGAGGTGAGGAAAGAGAGACAGCCGGAATTCATGGGCCGGGCCATAGAGCTCGCACGCACTCATATGAGGGCGGGGGGAGACGGACCATTCGGTGCGGTGATCGTCAAGGAGGGAGCGATTATTGCAGAGGGATATAATGCGGTCATCTCCCGCAAGGATCCCACGGCCCACGCGGAGATGATGGCCATCAGGCGGGCGGCCTCCAGGCTCGACAGCTTCCACCTCGGAGGATGCGAAATCTATACCAGTTGCGAACCCTGCCCCATGTGTCTTGCCGCCATCTACTGGGCGAGGATCGAGAAAATTTATTTCGCCAATACTACTGAGGACGCTAGGAATATCGGCTTCGACGACAAGGTCTTTTACCAGGAATTACAACGGCCGTGGGCCGAGCGCCAAATCCCCGCGCAGCAATTGCTGCGCGAGCAGGCGTTAGCAGTCTTTCGGGAGTGGCAGGGCAAGGCGGATCACATTGAGTACTAGGGCACTTGACGATCATGTGACCGTGCCCTACCGGCGGAACCGCGTCATGATCTTCGATTCGGCCCTCTTCCACCGCACCGCCGCCCTTGACTTTCGACCCGGCTACGAGAACCGGCATATCAATGTCACCATGCTCCTCAGCTACCGCCACGCGTGCTCCACCCATCACACCTGTCGCTCCGACGTCGATTAGCGTAACGGCCAAATTTTTCGTGTTTTCAGAAAACTGTCATCAACTCGATAGGTATCGAAGTATTCCCATACGCCGAAGAAAGCGTCAATGTGGTGACCGTAGCACGCTACCTCGGAAAGCTGTGAGAAAACATTAGAAAGCCAACGAACAACTGTAAGCGCATAAAAACGACCATATCGTTGAACTATTTCGGTCTTTCCGGTGCGGATAGACGCGGAAAGTACGTCGTTCATGGCATCACCTTTCTCATTGGTGTAGTTGACAAAAGTGAAAGGCGAAATCAAAGCGTCAATAATTTTTGCATTATTTTCAATCCGTTTCTGTACGGGTTTCTCGGAGTAATGCTCAGTCAAGATACGCTCAGCCACATCATCCCACCACTTGCGGATCGGCTCTTGCTCTCCGAAATCGGGGTCGTCCAGTGCGGCGAAGTTTGCATAACGCCCACGGCCAGCATCCGCGAATGCATCAAGACAGTTGATTATAGCAGCACTAATTTCGTTAGTTGGACGACCATATTTTAACTGCAAGTTCCGATTCTTTGAGATATCATCTACAGCATTCAGTAATTCATATATTTTGTGCCCAAACTTCTTTAAGTACTGTTTGTCTGGCATCTCCCCATTTTCCATAATAGCGTAATCTGCCACGAGGGTCAGTTTTGCGAGTCGCTCTAATCCAATCGAAAGGCCGAAAAAGGCAATATAGTACTCACCTGCCTTGTCAGCGTAGTTGGCTTTACCCAGACCAGTTACACCCGATCCTAAGAGGTGACGTACAAGTGCAGCCTCCCGTCTAATTGAGTGCCATTCTGCACTGTCTTGCGGATCTCCTCGGTCGTCCATTTCGTTTCGATTGTCCATAACGCTCTCCTCACCCTTATCACGCCTCCTCATCCTCCAACTCCGATTCCAGCAATTCCTCTTGTTCTTCCAGGCGGACCTGAAGGGTGCTCAGCGCTTCAAACACGGAGCGCACCGCTTCCTGAAAATCCTCCTCGGCACTGACCACGCCGGCGGCCACGCGGGCTTCGCAGTCCTGACTCACCTCTGCAATGGACAGCTTGGCCGACTTCACCAAACCGATCCATTGACCGATAATCGCAAACGCATCTTCCATCCGGTCTGCCTCCTTTGGTAGACTAGGAGCCCTCACATCTACAGGAAAGGGGAACAGTATGCGACAGGTTGCACTCGTTGGCGCGGGGATGACGCGCTTTGGCAAACATGTGGATCGCAGTATGAAGGATTTGGCCCGTGAGGCGATTGAAGGGGCCCTCCAATCGGCAGGAGTTGCCACGCCGGACATTGAGGCCGCGGCCGTGGGGAATGCGGTGGCCGGCCTGATTACCGGACAAGAGTGTATCCGGGGGCAGGTCGTGCTGCGCGAGCTCGGCATCGGGGGCATCCCGGTCATTAATACCGAAAACGCGTGTGCCAGCTCTTCCACCGCCTTCCATCTGGCCTGGCTCTACGTCGCGTCCGGGATGTATGACGTTGTGCTCGCACTTGGTATGGAAAAGCTCTTTCACCCGGATAAGCAGCGGACGTTCGAGGCGATTGGCAGCGCCATCGATCTTGAGCTGGCCGATAGCTTTGCCAGAGAGATGAGCGGCGAGCAGAGCGCGGGGGCCGGTCAGTCCCGCAGCGTTTTTATGGACTATTATGCCAACCTCGCCCGCCAGCATATGCAGCGCTACGGCACGACGCAGGAACAGTTCGCCCGGATCGCCGCCAAGAACCACACCAACGGGAGCCTGAACCCGCATGCCCAGTATCAAACCAAGCGCTCGGTCGAGGATGTGCTGGCCGCGCCCCTCATCGCGGAGCCGCTCACCCGCATGATGTGTTCCCCGATTGGCGATGGCGCGGCCGCAGTCCTGGTGACGACGGCGGACAAAGCCCGCCAACTCACCACCCGGCCCGTCTATGTCAAAGCCTCGACTCTGGGTTCAAGCAATAAACAGGCGACCGATTCTCCTGGCATCGTCCCGTCAGTCGCTCGCAAGGCATACGAGCAGGCCGGGCTTGGGCCGGATGATGTCCAGGTGATCGAGGCCCACGACGCCACCGCGCCGGCCGAACTGCTGGTGTATGAGGAGCTGGGTCTGTGTCAAGCGGGCGAGGGCGGGAAACTCATTGACGATGGCGTGACTCAGCTTGGCGGCCGCTGCCCGGTTAATCCAAGCGGCGGGCTCCTGGCCAAGGGTCATCCGGTCGGCGCGACCGGAGTGGCCCAGATCTGCGAGATATTCTGGCAGCTCCGGGGCGAGGCGGGTGAGCGTCAGGTCGCGGGCGCCAAGGTCGGCCTGACCGAAAACGGCGGCGGCGTCCTTGACGGCGAAAACGCGGTCGCGTCCGTGCATGTGTTCAGCGTCTGATCCCCAGGACCAGAAAAAGAAAAGGCCCGCAGGGGAAAGGAGGGGAAACCTGCGAGCCTTAAATCATCCTCAGGACGGGGAGGACCTGACGATGATGACCTGAACGATTTGTTCAATGAGAGGAACTATAGCCGAGGTGCATGGCTTTTACAAGATAAGTTTACCTGAATTAAATTTGTTTTGTTTATAATTTAAACTTATATTTACCGTCTTTCAGAAGAGAAAATAGCGCTGGGCGAGGGGGAGGACCTGAGCCGGTTCGCAGGTGAGTATTTCACCGTTGGCTTTCACGACGTAGGTCTCCGGGTTGACCTCTATCTCCGGCAGGGCCTGATTGTGGACCAAGTCTTTTTTCCCAACGCTCCGGCAGCCCCGGACCGGGACGAGCGGTTTCTGGAGTCGTAAGCGCTGACCCAGGCCGTTTTCGTAGGCGGCACGCGAAACAAAGCTCATGGACAGCGAGGCCGGGGCCCGACCCAGGTGACCAAACATTGGCCGTCCGAACACCGGTTGGGGAGTCGGAATGGAGGCGTTGGGATCGCCCATGGCCGCCCAGGCAATGAAGCCACCCTTGAGAATCAGTTCCGGCTTCACGCCAAAAAATTTCGGTTCCCACACTACCAGGTCGGCCAGCTTCCCCACCTCAATCGAGCCCACCTCATGGGCGATGCCGTGGGTCAGCGCCGGGTTGATGGTGTACTTGGCAATATAGCGTTTGACCCGAAAATTATCGTTCTCTCCTGCCTCTTCCGGGAGGCGGCCGCGCTGGACTCGCATCTTATGGGCGGTTTGCCAGGTGCGGAGAATCACTTCTCCGACGCGGCCCATGGCCTGCGAGTCCGACGCCATCATGCTGAAGGCGCCCATATCGTGCAGCACGTCCTCGGCCGCAATCGTTTCCGGCCGAATACGCGACTCGGCAAACGCCACGTCTTCGGGAACACCAGGGTCCAAATGGTGGCAGACCATTAACATATCAAGGTGTTCGTCTATGGTATTGACGGTGAAGGGCCGGGTTGGATTTGTTGATGACGGCAGCACGTTCGGGAACCCGCACACCTTGATAATGTCCGGCGCGTGTCCCCCGCCCGCTCCCTCGGTATGGTAGGTGTGGATGGCGCGATCCTTAAACGCTGCGATCGTATCCTCAACATAGCCGGTCTCGTTTAAGGTATCGGTGTGGATAGCGACCTGGACATCATAGTCGTCGGCCACGGAGAGCGCACAGTCAATCGCGGCGGGCGTCGAGCCCCAGTCTTCGTGGAGTTTAAGCCCCATGGCGCCGGCTTCGAGCTGCTCTCGTAGGGCATCGGGACGCGAGGCATTACCCTTGCCCAGAAAGCCCAGATTCATGGGGAAGTCCTCAATCGATTCGAGCATCCGAGCGATATTCCACGGCCCTGGGGTACAGGTGGTCGCGTTGGTCCCGGTGGCCGGGCCAGTTCCCCCGCCGAACATGGTGGTGATGCCCGACGCCAGCGCTTCGGTGATCTGTTGGGGACAGATAAAATGAATGTGTGCATCGATGCCGCCCGCGGTCAGAATCTTGCCCTCGCCGGCCAGAATCTCCGTCCCAGGACCAATGACCAGTTCGGGCGAGACACCCTCCATCAGCAGGGGGTTACCGGCTTTGCCGATGCCGCAAATCCGGCCGTCTTTCACCCCGACATCGGCTTTTACAATGCCCCAGTGGTCAACCACGGTCGCATTGGTAATCACCAAGTCCGGCGCGCCTTGGGTTGAGGTCTGGACGGGCGACTGCCCCATCCCGTCGCGAATGACTTTGCCGCCGCCGAACTTCACCTCATCCCCGAACTGCGTATGATCCTGCTCGACTTCAATTATCAAATCGGTATCGGCCAACCGGACCCGGTCGCCAACGGTCGGCCCGAACATGGCGGCATACCGGCGGTGTTCAATCGTCTGACTCATCCGTCTCTCCTCATCTAAAGAGGAAACGTGTCCATCTTTTTTAGTCTATTGAAAGACACGTTCCCTCTTTCTAGCGAATCGGCTGGTGGACGCTGACCAGCTTGGTCCCGTCCGGAAAGGTGGCCTCGACCTGCACCAGATCGAGCATCTCGGCCACCCCGTCCATTACATCGTCCCGACCGAGGATGGTCGCGCCGTATGACATCAGCTCCGATACGGATTGACCGTCCCGGGCCCCTTCCAGCACCGCGCTGGTAATCAGGGCCATAGCTTCAGGATAGTTCAGCTTCAGCCCGCGCGCCTGCCGTTCACGGGCCAGTTGAGCGGCAAGATAGATCATCAGCTTCTCTTGTTCGTGCGGAGTAAAATGCATATCCGTTCTCCGAAGAGGAAACATGTCCAGCATCTACGCGCTGTTGGAGGGCAGATTTCCTCTTTGTCGTTTGGCGAGCGCCTAGACTGATAAGTGCTGCCGGACAATATCATCCGTCAAGGCAGTGATGGGTCCGTCGGCAACCACGCTGCCCTTTTCCATCACAGCAAAGGCATCCGCCACCCGGCGGGCAAATGGAAGTTTCTGCTCGACTAACAGAATGGTCAGGTTTTCCTCTTGGTTAAGCCGCAGCAGGATATCGCCGATCTCCTGGACGATATTGGGCTGAATGCCTTCGGTTGGCTCATCCAGGATCAGCAGCTTCGGATTCAGGACCAGGGCACGGCCGATGGCCAACTGCTGCTGCTGTCCGCCGGACAGATCCCCGCCCCGCCGTCCGAGCATTTGCTTGAGCACGGGAAAGTAGTGGAATACCGACTCGGGGATAGCCCCGACCGCATCACGCCGCGCCGGTAGACCGACGCGCAGGTTTTCCTCAACGGTCAGTTGCGAAAAGATCTCGCGGCCCTGGGGAACATAGCCGATGCCGAGGCGCGCCCGTAGCGCCGCCGGACGACGCGTCAGCTCGGTGGCCTCAAACTGGAGGCTGCCGGAGGCGATGGGCAAGATACCCATGATGGTCTTGAGCAGCGTGGTCTTGCCGACTCCGTTCCGGCCCATCAGGCAGGTGCAGGACCCGGCCGGGATGTGGAGGTCAACATCCCATAAAATATGACTCTCGCCATAATATTGATTCAGGTCGTGAATGCGGATCATCGTCGTCCTCGGCCCGCTAGGCCCCCAAATAGACCTCGACCACACGCGGGTCGCTCTGCACCTCTTCCATACTGCCCTCGGCCAGGACGCTGCCCTCGTGCAGGACCGTCACCGTCCGGGCCAGACTGCGGACAAACTCCATGTCGTGTTCGACCACCACAACGGTATGTTTGCCGGCCAGCGAAACCAGCAGTTCGGCCGTTCGTTCGGTCTCCTGGTGGGTCATACCGGCCACAGGCTCGTCCACCAACAGCAACTGGGGGTCTTGAATCAGCAGCATACCGAGTTCCAACCACTGCTTTTGTCCGTGCGAGAGCAGCCCAGCGCGGGTGTACAGCTGATCGAGGAGGCCGATCATGTCAGCGGTTGAGGCAATACGGTCGTGTTGCGTACGGCTCAGCCGGGCGAGCAGGCTGTGCCACACCTTTTTACTCGCCTGCATGGCCAACTCAAGGTTTTCAAAAACAGTATGGCCGTGGAAGACGGTCGGGCGCTGAAACTTCCGGCCGATTCCGGCCAGGGCGATTTCGTACTCCGAGAGTTGCGTCAGATCCAGGTTATTGCCAAAAAACACCGTACCGGTATCCGGCCGTGTCTTGCCGGTAATGACATCCAGCAGAGTTGTTTTACCGGCTCCGTTGGGGCCAATCAGGCAGCGGAGCTCACCGGCGTTGAGATACAGCGTCAGCGCATTCAGGGCTTTCAGGCCATCGAAGCTTACGGTCACATTTTCAACATAGAGCATGACGCCGTGGCTGGTATCCAGGCCGGGCCGGACCACATGGGCCATCGACGGGCTGCCACCCTGATCGATTGTTTCCTCTGGCATATCCCGATTCATATGACCGGCACCTATCCCGTCGTCTCACCGGTATTGGACTCAGTCTGCCAACGCAACAGACCGGCCACACCACGAGGGAGAAAGAGGGTGACGACAATAAACATTGCGCCGAGAATATACAGCCACAGATAGGGAAACGCAGCCGTGCACCAGCTTTTGACGCCATTGACCAAAAAAGCGCCGAGCAGGGCGCCGGACAGGGTGCCACGACCACCGACCGCGACCCAGATAGCCATCTCAATGGAATTGGCGGGCTGCATCTCGCTGGGGTTGATAATCCCGACCTGGGGGACATATAGCGCGCCCGCCAGACCACACAGCATCGCGGACAGGGTCCAGAGGAAGAGTTTATAACTATGCGGGTTATAGCCGCAGAACATCAAACGGCTCTCCGCATCGCGAACGGCCGTGAGTACCCGCCCCAGCTTCGATGTCACCAGATAGCGGCAGGCCAGATAGGCGAGCACCAGGACTACCACAGAGGTCACGTAGAGCCCCAGCTTGGTCGTCGGTTCTTGCAGCGAAAACCCGAGCAAGCGCTTAAAATCGGTGAGGCCATTATTCCCGCCGAAACCTGTGTCGTTGCGGAAAAACAGCAGCATCAGCGCGTAGGTCATAGCCTGCGTAATGATAGAGAAGTAGACTCCACGAATCCGCGAGCGAAAGGCAAAAAACCCAAAGATATAGGCCAGTATTCCAGGGACGAAGAGCGCCATCCCCAGGGCAAAACCAAAGTTGCTGAACCCATACCAGTACCACGGCAGTTCCTTCCAATCGAGAAAGACCATGAAGTCGGGCAGCTCGCTCCGATAGACCCCCTCCGTCCCGATGGCCCGCATCAGATACATCCCCATGGCATAGCCGCCCAGCGCAAAGAACACGCCGTGCCCCAGGCTGAGAATACCGGCATAGCCCCAGATCAGATCCACGGCCAAGGCAACCAGGGCATAGCACATGAATTTGCCGAGCAGCGGGATGAGATAGTCCGGAAAGTGTAAGGCCGAGTCGGCCGGCAGAAGATTCAGGCCGGGAATGACGATCACCCCAAGGAAGAAGAGAAGCCCGATCAGGCTCCACTCACCTCGGGTATGAAGCCGCTGTAGGGTCTTCAGCACGGAGCCGGTCGGCTCAGGCTGTTCCGCTGGCTGCGCTGACGGGTCGGCGACCAGCGGCTCTGGAGAGGTCTCAGATAACGAAGAACTCACCACTGGCTTAGCTTTCCGCTAAGCGGCCCTTGAGTGCAAATAAGCCTTGGGGCCGCTGCTGGATGAAGAGGACAATAAAAATGAGCACACCGATTTTTCCCAATACCGCGCCGGCGACCGGTTCGAGGAGTTTATTGACCAAGCCCAGACTCAGCGCACCCACTACTGTGCCGGCGATATTCCCGACCCCACCCAGTACTACGACCATGAACGAATCCACAATATAGAGGCGACCGAGCTCCGGACCGACGTTACCAATCTGGGACAGCGCTACCCCACCCAGGCCGGCAATACCCGAACCCAGGCCAAAGGTCCACATATCGACGCGGCCCGCGGATATGCCCATGCAGGAGGCCATGGGTCTGTTCTGAGTGACGGCTCGGACCTGTAAACCGAGGCGTGTCCGCTGAAGAATGAGCCAGACCAGGCCGACCACCAGCGCGACAAACAGGAGAATGGCCAGCCGACTATACGGCAAAACCACGCCGTACAGGACTTCGACACCGCCCGACAGCCAAGCCGGATTCGCTACTTGTACATTTTGGGCCCCAAAGATGAGGCGCACACTCTGAATCAGCACGAGGCTGATACCCCAGGTTGCGAGCAAGGTTTCCAAGGGGCGGCCGTATAAAAAGCGGATCACTCCACGCTCCAGGATCATCCCCGTCAGCAGACACACCCCAAAAGCGGCCGGGATCGCCACCGCCAGATACCAATCGAACAACGCCGGGAAGCTCTCTTGAAAGATGCCCTGGACCACGTAGCTGGCGTACGCGCCAAGCATCAACATCTCGCCGTGGGCCATGTTGATGACGCCCATGAGGCCAAACGTGATCCCCAGACCAAGGGCAGCCAGGAGCAACACACTGCCCAGACTCGCCCCATAAAAGAGATTCCCCAGGCTGTTTATCAGGAACTGGGTGCGTTCAAAGCTCGCCAGAGCGGCCTTGGCGGCTTCGCGCACCTCCGGGTCGGCCTCAACAAAAGAACCATCTTCTTGCGTCGCGACCAGAGCTTCCAGTTGGGGCCGTAGCCCCAGGTTGCCCGACTCACCGATCATCCGAATGGCGGCAAGCCGCACGGTTTGGTCTTCGCTCTGGAGCTGCATTTGCGCCAGAGCGACGGCCAGGATGTCCCGCACGGGGGCTTCGGTCTCACGCTCCAGGGCAGCCTGCAGAGGGTCCATCATCTCAGGCCGCGGACGCTTGGTCAGCTCTTCCGCTGCGGCCAGACGTACGGCAGCGTCGGGAGCGTATAACTGAAGTTGGGCAATAACCGGCCGGAGCGCTCGCCGAATGGCATTATTGATCCGAGGCGTTCGCAACGTTGCCGCGTCCAACTCCACGGTCTCCCCACTGAGCGCGTCGCGCAGGCTGCTATCTTTGGCCTTGATGTAGACGAGTCCGGCCTCATCGACCCGCAAGCGCCGGTCGCCCAACGCCTCAAGAGCGGGTAGCGCGGCCGGGTCGTTCAGCGTACCGAGCGCCGTTATTGCCTGCCGGACATCCCGGCGGCTCTTGGCTCCGAGTCCCTGGAGGAGAGAGGCGAGGTCTCCCCCCGCAGCGCCGGCACCGGGGGGAGACGGGAGGCCGAGCATCAGGAGGGCGCTCAGATACAAGAGAAAGGATCGGACATTCATACTGTTTCAGCCACGGAACGGAACCAGGGAATTCGCTCCCCGGTTCCGTTCCAGCTACCGGTTCGTCAAGGGGAGAGCCCCTAGTTTTTGAACTTGGGCTCGGTGCAGTTACCACACACCCAGGGATAGGTCCAGTCGGCAACCTTTTTGGCGCTATCCGGGATAAACGGGCTCCAGGCCTGGGCTCGAATGGGTCCTTCCGTGTTCCAGACGATGTCGAACTGGCCGTCCTCGCGGACTTCGGCAATCAGGACCGGTTTGTGCAGATGATGGTTCTTGGCGTCCATGGTGATGTCAAAGCCGGAGGGTGAGCGCACCACCTGATTACCGACGGCTTGACGCACGGCGTCAACGTCGGTCGTTCCAGCCTGCTCGACGGCCTGGGCCCACATCTGGATACCAATATAGGTGGCTTCCATCGGGTCGTTGGTCACCCGCTTATCGCCACCAGGCAACTGATGTTTCTTCACATAGGCTTTCCACTTCGCCACAAAGCCCTGATTTTCGGGGGTCTCGACCGACATAAAATAATTCCACGCCGCCAGATGACCGACGAGCGGGGCGGTATCGATACCCCGGAGTTCTTCCTCGCCAACCGAGAAGGCGACAACGGGGATATCCTCAGCCTTCAATCCCTGGTTGGCCAACTCCTTGTAGAACGGCACGTTTGAGTCGCCGTTAATCGTCGAAACAACCGCAGTCGGTTTGCCAACCGCGAATTTCTTGATGTCAGCCACGATGGTCTGATAGTCACTGTGGCCGAATGGCGTATAGAGCTCCATGACGTCGGCTTTTGCCACTCCCTTGGATTCCAGAAAATAATTGAGAATCTTATTCGTCGTCCTGGGATAGACATAGTCAGTACCCAGCAACACGAAGCGTTCCGCTCCGCCGCCGTCCTCGCTCATCAGATACTCGACGGCTGGAATAGCCTGCTGGTTTGGCGCCGCACCAGTGTAGAACACGTTGAAAGAAGACTCTTCACCCTCGTACTGGACCGGATAAAAGAGCAAGCCGTTCAACTCCTCAAAAACGGGGAGGACCGATTTGCGCGACACTGAGGTCCAGCAGCCAAAGACAACGGCGACTTTTTCCTGCTGGATCAACTCACGGGCTTTTTCGGCAAAAAGTGGCCAGTCCGAAGCCGGGTCAACCACAACCGGCTCAACCGGACGCCCCAGCAACCCACCAGCCTCGTTAATTTCCTCAATCGCCATCAAGGCCACATCCTTCAGCGACGTTTCACTGATCGCCATCGTCCCGCTCAGCGAGTGCAGGATGCCAACCTTAATGGACTCGGCCGCCTGAGCAGCCGGCAGCCAGGTGAACAGTCCAGCCAACAGTCCTATCAGGGCGATTGAGGAACGCCAGCGCGCGGTCAAAGGCTTCGTACGTTCATGGACATCGTTCATTCGAATCATCACTCAATTCCTCCTTCTCTACTTTTGTATTGCTTTAGAATAGGATTTGGGTCTGCACCCGGAAGCGATCGGCACTCGTGCTCTTGCCTAGAAACGGGTCGCCATCCAGGAAACTGTAGTCCACCTGGAGTTTGACGTTGTGGCCATACAGGTAGTAATTGAAACCGCCCATATATTCCCGGACATCGCCCGCCGTTCTCGGGTTATTGGCAAACTGAAAATCCACCCCGGAGACGCGACCGGCGATTTCCAGTTTGTCCGTGAGATAGTACCCAATCTGGCCGTAATAGCCCCAGTCGTGGCCGATCTCGTCCATGGCTTCGAGGTTATTACGGCGATAATAACCCGCAGCCTGGACGCTCAGGCCCTGATAGCGGAAGCCCCCGTCGATGGTGACGTTGGTCGTGCGGTCGCCAGGCATCACGTTCTGAAAACGGGAAGCCTGATCGACCGGGTTAAAGGCCGCGGCAATCCCTAGGGACAACTGTGGTGTAGCGGCTGGGGTCGGGGAGCTTTCCAGATAGCCGTAGGGATCGAGAATGTCGTATTCCAGGCGCCCCTGCCAGGCGACTTCGGCGCCGGCGTTCTGCTGGCCGCCTGCATCCAGCGCCCGGATACTGTTGGTGGCCAGCGCATGGTAAGACAACCGCCCGACTTTCCCGCTCAGATGCGCGCCGACCGCGCGTTGCAGATTAAAGGCATAATCCGCTTCTGATAAGTCCGTGAACAGCAGATTCCCCGGGTGGGTGTAGAACTGGCGACTATAGGGCAGAATAAAGCGACCGGCCTGTACCTTCAGGTACTGGGAGTGGCTATACTGCATCCACCAGTCGAGCATGGTTGATTGGTTGGTGTTGCCAAAAGTGGTCGCTTCATACTGAAAGAAATATTCGACTTTGGGATCAAAGATATTCCCGGAAAACGCCAGTCGGGCCAAGGCCACGTCGAAATTATTGCGACTTTTCCCCGTATCAGGCGCACTCAGCGTGTATCGAGCCTGTAGGAAACCGTTCAGCTTAAGCGAGTAGCGCCCATCTTTACTCCGAATGAAAAAGCCACCGTCATACACATCTTCCGCGGCAAAGCCTTGCTTCCGCGTTCCGGCCGCATAACCAAAATCAACCCCCTTCTCGGTCCGTTCCTTCTCCTTGGCCTCCAGCTCCATCATGCGGCTCTCAAGGGCCTGCATGACCTTGTGCTGCGCGGCGAGTTGCTGGCGTAACTCGCTCAGTTCATCGGCCAGCACCGGAGTCGCCAGCATACTGATAACAATTCCTGTAATGAGACGGGCCCTAGCAACACGTCTTCCTCTTCCTCTCATATTCTTGTTGACTCCTTCCCTTCGACTACGAGCGATTAGGACAAAGTCGAGGAAGGGAGCAAAATAGAGGCCAGACTGTACGAGGCTATAAAAAATTTCTGTCTACGCGACGTTGAGGAGTCGACATATCAAGGAAAAACAGCGGGATGAGTGGAGTTCAGTGAACTGTTCAAGAACCATCAATTTGCCCTATTATTATACAAGGTGTTGATTTTCAGGCTCATAAATTCAGCATATTTTCTGTGAAAGCTGAGCAAATTACCTGAATCCCTCTCTTTTGCACCTCACAGAGAGCAGGCAAGATTATTGCTTTGAGCATATCCTCATGGCAGATAGAAGTGAGGACAAAGAAAAACAAGTGAGGTATCCATGCCACCTGAAAAAATGGCCTCGGCACTGATTCCTGGGGAAATCCTTCCGGCTGAAGGTGAAGTCGTCTTGAATGCCGGACGACCCGTGCACTCCGTCACGGTGCTCAATACCGGGGACCGTCCCATTCAGGTGGGTTCGCATTATCACTTCTTCGAAGCCAACCGCGCGTTGCGTTTTCCTCGGGCCGCAACCTTTGGTCTTCGGCTTGATATTCCGGCCGGGACGGCGGTTCGTTTTGAGCCGGGAGAAGAAAAGGTCGTGCAACTAGTCCCGCTCGGCGGACAACGGACGGTCTTCGGCTTGAACGGTCTGACCGAGGGCGATACAGGGGATGCAACCGTTCGGCAACGAGCGCTCCAAAGAGCGGCAGAGCAGGACTTCCTGAAAGAGTAAACGTGTCCTCCAATAAACATGCAGAGGCTGTATGACAGATTATGCTGAAGTTCCCCGTCTTGGGATCGGTGGGCCAGTCGGCTCGGGCAAGACCGCGCTGATTGAACAGGTGGTGCCCTATCTTCAGCGGCAGGGTCGCCAGGTCGCGGTCATCACCAATGATATTCTGACCCAGGAGGACGCTCAACGCCTGCGGAATCGTGGCTTCCTCTCCCCGGAACGCATTGTTGGTGTTGAGACTGGCGCCTGCCCACATACGGTCATTCGCGAAGACCCGACCATGAACCTGGAAGCGGTCCGTCAACTGGAGGAACAGTTCCCCGCCCTGGACCTCATTATCCTGGAAAGTGGCGGGGACAATCTGGCGTCCACGTATTCTCCAGAACTCGCCGATGCCTTTGTTTTTGTCATTGACGTGGCCGGGGGCGACGACATCCCGCGTAAACGGGGGCTGGGCGTTACCCGCTCAGACCTCTTGATTATTAACAAGGTCGATCTTGCTCCCTATGTTGGCGCAAATATTGAGGCGATGACCCAGGATGCCCACCACGCTCGTGGAACGCGACCCGTTCTGCTCACCAACTGTAAAACAGGACTGGGGATTCAGGACGTGGGCGAGTGGATTGAGCGCGAATTACTCTTTGTTTAGCGGCCTCATGCCAATGCCTGAGCATGAAGTCTCCCGACCGGATCGCTCTCTCGATGCCGCTTTCTGGCCGCAATCGTTTCAGCCCTATCTGTCTGATGCACTGGATCAACGGCCAGCTGGTTCAGCCGGCAAGTCGGGCGCGTGCAAGCTGATCTTTGCTGCAGCAGGGTCGGGAAGGACCCAACTTCAGCAGTCGTTTGTTTCCCACCCTTTCCATCTGACCCGGCCCTGGTATTTGGACCCCGCCCTCCCCGGTATGGTGGTGGTATATGTCCAAACACCTGCGGGCGGCTTGATTCAGGGTGATCGTGCAACGCTCCAGTTCGAACTGGACGACACGACCCAAGCCCACATTACCAATCAGGCCGCAGAGAAGATCCACTCCATGACGGCCAACTGTGCCCTGCAAAACGTGTCGTTTGTTTTGGGTACGGGAGCCTATGCAGAATACTGTCCCGAGCCCGTTATTCTCTTTCCCCATGCGCGTTTCGGCCAGCAACTGAACGTCCAACTCGGCCTGCAGGCGAGCTTTTTCTTTTCCGAACTCTTTCTCATCCGGGGGGATGTAATCCAGGAGCCGTTTGAAGCCCTCTCGACCAGCCTGAAGGTCACTGACGCCACAGGCGATCTCCTCATGCGAGAACACAGCCTCGCCCTGCCATTCCAGCAGCGCCTCACCGGCCCTGGTGTCCTAGGTCGATATCACGTTTGGGGCCAGGCCGTCCTCATTGGCCGCTCGGTGACCGAGAGCTGGGCAAAAGAAATCCAGGGGGAGATCCAAGAGGAGGTATTCCCCGACACCATTCTCGTGGCCGGGACAACCGTCCTGCCGGGGGAATGTGGGGTCTGTGTGAAAGTAGTAGGGACACAGGTTCCGGCGGTGCGACGGGTGTTGCGCCGAGCCTGGCACGGGCTGCGCCTGCGCCACCTGGGCGTTCCGGCACCAGACCTGCCAAAGTGAGGAACGAGGGCCACACATGCTGCGCATCAGTCATCGTCTCGGGAATATCCATCAGGATTCCGACCTTGCCGCTCAGGTCACGCAGTGGGAACAGGCGCAACAACTGGAAGAAGTGACCATTAACGAGCGGGAGGCTCAGAAGAGTCGGCTTCGCCTCCAGACCGCGACAGGTCAGGACCTGGGACTCGTCCTGCCTCGTGGGACGGAAATCGCAGATGGCGACGTCTTTGCCTTCAGCGATAGGGAAGGGGGCCTGTTAGTCCACCTCGCTCTTCAGGAGGTCATGGTGCTGACGCTACGCCCAGGACTGCCCACGGATGAGCAACACCACTGGCTGGTTCGTCTGGGTCATGTGCTGGGCAATCAACACTGGCCGATCGCGAGCGTCAATGAGGCGGTCCTTGTGCCGGTCACCCTCGACCGAGCAGTGATGGAAACCGTCCTGCGGACCCATCATCTCCTCGATCAATTTACGATTCGGTATGAGCGGCGTTCCTGGCCAAAAGACGCCCACAACACATGGACGACACCGCATTCATAGCAGCCTTACAGCTGACCGACTCGTTCTTCCCTTCCGGAGCCGTCACCCTGTCTCACGGCCTGGAAACCTTTCTCAGTGACCAGTCCACGGCCATCGACCTGTCTCAACTCCTGCACGATTATCTCGAAAGAAAAATTGCTCCCTGCGATCTGGTTGCCTATGCGCACGCGTATCAGGCCGCAGCAGAGGGAGACGTTGAGCGTCTGCACCAGATCGATCGCTACCTGAACGTTTCGCTCCTGCCCCAAGAACTGCGGCAGGGCTCGGTACGTTCGGGTCGGGGCACTCTGGAAACCCTGCGCCGCATCGTTGAGGAGCCGCTCTTCCAGACCTTTCTGGCGGGCGTCGACGCAGGCAAGAGTGGCGGGCATCTGCCCATTTGTCTGGCTATCCTTCACTCTATATGGCGTATCCCTCAACACAGGGGCGGTTGTATGCTGCTGTACGCCTTCATGGTGAATTTTCTGAGCGCCGCCATCCGCCTGGGCCATCTCGGGCACCGGCAGGCCCAAGGGCTGCTCATTCACTTTCGGCCGCAGCTGATGCCACTGGTGGAGCAGGCCCTGGAGAGTCAACTCGAAGAAATCGGCTCTTTCGTCCCGCTCGCCGATATCCGAGCGATGCAACACGCCCATCTGTCGGTCCGACTTTTTAGTAGCTAGGGCGTATCCAGAGGCTTGTCTGGAGACCGGACGATGGGGTAGTATCCCACCGTATTTTTTCGTAAAGAGGGAACGTGTCTTTCAATAGTCTGGAGTTGGACACGTTTCCTCTTTGCCCCCGTAGCTCAGGAGGATAGAGCACCGGATTCCTAATCCGGGTGTCGTGCGTTCGAATCGCGCCGGGGGCAGTTTCCTGCTCAGTGCGAGATGAATGATGCGTGAAAGTCGGCGGATGCAGGAGGTTCAGACGCCGATCATTCCGGTGATTGCCGAACTCATCCGCGCACACCCCGGGACGGTGTCTCTGGGCCAAGGGGTGGCCTATTACGGCCCGCCACCTGAGGCGCTGGAAGCGGTCCAGAAATTCCAGGCCGATCCGGCCAACCATAAATACACCCTCGTCCAGGGCATTGACCCGCTCTTGGAGGTGATTCGCCAAAAACTCTTGGAGGAGAACAGTATCGCGCTGGGTGAGAAGCAGCGTATCGTCGTGACGGCCGGGGGCAATATGGCGTTTATGAACGCGCTGCTGGCAATTGTTGATCCCGGCGACCAGATTATCTTGCAACTGCCGTATTACTTCAACCACGAGATGGCGATCAGCATGGTCAACTGCGAGGCTGTGTGCGTGCCGACCGACGCGCACTATCAGCTTCAACTCGACGCAATCAGAAACGCGATTACCGATCGTACGCGTGCCATTGTGACCATATCGCCCAATAATCCTGCTGGTGTGGTGTACGCCGAGTCAGACCTGCGTGCGGTCAATGCTCTCTGTCGGGAGGCCGGCCTGTATCACATCAGTGACGAAGCCTATGAGTATTTCACCTACGACGGCGCCCGCCATTTCTCGCCGGGGTCTATCGCGGACAGCGGTGAGTACACGATCTCTCTGTACTCGCTGTCCAAAGCCTACGGGTTTGCGAGTTGGCGTATCGGTTGGATGGTTGCGCCGGACCACCTGTATACGGCGATCAAAAAGGCCCAGGATACGATCCTGATCTGTCCGCCGGTTGTCTCGCAATACGCCGCGGTCGCGGCGATGCAGGTCGGGTCAGCCTACTGTCGGGAAAAACTCAAGGCGATGACCGCAACCCGGCGCATCATACAGCGGGCACTCAACGGGTTGGGTGAGTTGATTACCCTGCCGCGGTCTGACGGCGCATTCTACTTCCTGCTGTGGGTGCGTACCGATATGGATGCCATGACCTTGGCTGAGCGCTTAATCCGAGAGCATGGAGTTGCGGTCATTCCCAGTACGGCCTTCGGTCTCACAACCGGCTGCTATCTGCGTATCTCCTACGGCGCGCTGGACGAAGAGGTGGCGGCCGAGGCGAGCAGACGGCTGGTACACGGGCTGCGGTGCATTGTGCAGTAGTGGGCTGCCTGATACCGTTGCCGCGCCGTGTGATGAATTGAGAGATACCTAAAGAGGACGAAGTGCTATGCGATCAGGCTTTCATGTAATGGACAGCGATCTCCACGTTATTGAAAACGGGGAGGTGTACGAGAAATACCTCGACGAGCGATACCGCGATAAGAAACCCCGTTACCTGGGCTGGAGTCCGACCAATTTTCCGCACTGGGATGTCCAGGGACAGATGATCCCGCCGTGGGCACGGTCTGCCGAAGTGGTCAAAGCCCAAGAATATCTCGATAAACCTACCGAGCACATCTACAAATCAGTCCGCGAGCGAAAGTACGAGCCTGCTTCCACGCTTGAGGCCATGGACGCCGAGGGCATTGACGTCGGGATCGTCTACCGCACTTTTGCGCACATGGTCGTTTCCATTGATGATTTAGAGTCCGCCTACGCCACGGCCTATTGCGCCGCGTTTAACGATTGGCTGGCGGATTACTGTCAGACTGACCCACGGCGCCTCAAGGCGGCCGCTATTGTCTCCTTACACGACCCTGAACTGGCGGCGGCAGAGGCGCGCCGGGCTGTAGAAGACAAGGGCCATGTTGCCGTCGTTCTGCTGCCCATGCCCTGCAATGGACGCTATTTCAACGCGTCCGAGTGCGACGTGTTGTGGAAGGAAATCACCCGGCTGAACGTCCCTCTCGCCTTTCATGGAACGAGCGGTGGGGCTTCTCAGGATTACGCGAGTAATCGCTATCGAAACCATCCGAATTTCCGCACGCTGAATCATTCGTCCGCTTTTCCCATGGAACTCATGCTGGCTATGGGTTCCATGACTGTGGGCGGGGTGCTTGAGCGTTTTCCTGACCTGCGGGTCGGTTTTCTGGAGGGCAATTGTGGCTGGTTGCCGTGGTGGTTGGACCGGCTTGACGATCAATGGAAGAAATACGGCGGTGGCGAGGAAATCAAGCTCTCGGCCAAGCCGAGTGAGTATTTTAAGCGCCAGTGCTTTATTGGGACGGATGTCGACGAGGAGTTGTTAGCGGTCACGGTTGATAAAATCGGCGACGACAATATTGTCATGTCGGTCGATTATCCCCATGCCGATGGGCCTTTCCCAAACGGGATTAAAGAATTCCTTGAACTTCCTGGTGTCGGACTGGACTCCAAGCGCAAAATTATGTGGGAGAACTGCCTCCGCTTATACGACTTTGACGAAAATAAGATCCTCGCCGGCGAGTGACCGGATACTTTCCGCCCTTCTCTCCATGAGCCCTCTTGTGGGCTCATTTTTCTTTTCCCATATTAAATACTAATTGCATCCCTATTAGTATTTAATTATACTATTTTCATTAGATTTATATTTAACATATTGGACGGTCAAGAATTACAACAAGGTTTAATTACTAATCATAAACTAATTAGTATAAGATTAGTATTTTGAAAAATGAAAATTCCTGCAACTCCACCCACCCTGGCTGACCTATTCTCAAAGGTAAAAGATCCAGAGCGATTGGGGGAGGTTCTTGCGAAAGGAATTTCCTCCTCCCCGCAGGGAAAGTATCGGCACTGGGAAAAGTTGAAAAGACTCCAACCTCCAGACGGACTCTCTTTGCGAGAGTGGTGGACAGGAATTAAATTTTCCCGCTTCCAGATACGAAGGGAAGTTCCTCTCCTCCAGGACAAGGGCGGCAAGCCATTCACGTACTCCCTGGCTGACCCAGTGCTGGAACTCCTGCATGAGATCGATCGAGACGCAAGTGGCAGGATAACCACTCAGGACCAGATTACAAACCCGCAGACAAGAGGCCGCTATATAGAACGTTCTCTCATAGAGGAGGCCATTACTTCGAGCCAACTTGAAGGCGCATCGACAACGCGCGAAGTCGCAAAAGATATGATTCGCTCGGGGCGGGCACCCATTGATCAAAGTGAACTGATGATCCTCAATAATTACCGGGCAATTCGCCTGATAGATAAATTGAAAGAGCAGCCACTCACTCGTGAGTTGCTCTTCATCATCCATGAAACGCTAATCCGCGATACCCTGGAGAAGGGTGCTGAGAGAAACTACCTCAGAGCCCCCAGTAACCAAATCGCGGTCGTCGATGAGCGTGATGGCACCATCGTGCATCAGCCCCCACCTGCCGAGCACATTCCAAGTCGAATGGTCGCCATGTTCGACTTTGCGAATCAAACCCAGACAGGAGCCTTTCTCCACCCTATACTGAAAGCCATTATTCTCCATTTTTGGCTCGCCTACGATCACCCCTTTATTGATGGCAATGGAAGAGCGGCAAGAGCACTTTTTTACTGGTCTGTACTCTCACAGGGATTTTGGATGTTCGAGTTCCTTTCGATTTCCAGTATTATTCGAAAGGCACCGGCAAAATACGTCCGATCTTTCCTCTATACGGAGACAGACGAGAATGACCTGACGTATTTTATTCTGGCCCAGCTTCGAGTCATCCAGCGAGCCATCAACGAATTATATGTTTATCTTGACAAGAAGGCTGACGAGATTCAAAAGACTGAGCAGTTTCTCCAGTCTTCCGCTACGATCAACCATCGTCAGGTCGATCTTCTCGGGCATGCGCTCCGCCACCCAGGTATGCGCTATACGATCGCATCACATAAGAAGAGCCAGGGGGTCACGTATCAAACGGCACGAACAGATCTGCTTGATCTTGCAGACCAGAAGTTGCTCGTCATGACGAAGTCCGGACGCGCTTTCGTCTTCACCGCTCCGAATGATCTTCCAGAGAGGCTGCGGGCTCTTTCCTGAGGATCGCGACTGGAGCCCTAGTGACCGTTCCCCGGCTCGTCTTCATAGGCCAGGGCCAGCAGATCCATAGTGTGCACGGCTTTCATCGGCAGCCCACTCTGCCGTAATCCGGCCTGTATCTGCATTAAGCAGCCAGGGTTGCCAGTCGCGACAACGTCGGCTTCGGTTGCCTGAATATTGCCGACTTTCCGCTCCAGCAGCCGGGCCGCCATCTCCGGTTGGGTCAAATTATACGTACCGGCGCTGCCACAGCACCAGTCTGACTCAGGTAAGTTGGTCAGCTTCAGCCCAGGAATAGCCTGCAGTAGAGCACGGGGTTGCTCACGCACCCCCTGACCATGCGCCAGATGGCAGGCGTCGTGATAGGTCGCCTTGACCCGCACTTCTCGGGTGGGTGCCCTGAGCTCCAGGCTACCCACAAACTCGGCCGCATCCTTCATTTTTTCCGTAAGACGGGCGGCTTTATCTCGGTAGACAGGGTCATCTTTGAACAGCTCACCGTATTCCTTCATCATCGCGCCGCAGCCGGCCGCGTTGATGATAAGGGCATCCAGGTCGAGTTGGTCGAAGACGTCGATATTCTGTTTGGCCAGCGCCAGGGCCGTCTGCTTCTCTCCGTTATGCAAGAGGAGCGCGCCGCAGCAGGACTGGGCCTTGGGAATGAGGACTTCACAGCCGTTATGGCGGAGGACCTTCACCGTGGACTGATTGGTCGCCCCAAAGACCGCCGACATTACGCAGCCCGACAGCACGGCAACAGTGTGGCGTTTTTCACCAATGGCTGGATAGTGCTCCAAGAGGGGCTTGGAAGAAACGCTGCCACGTTCAGGTAAGAGTCCGAACCAATAGCGCAGTGTGGCGGGCACAGCTTCGGAGTGCGCAAACCGTGCCAGGCCAAGGGCGGCCCCGACTTTGAGGAACAGCGCGAAGAGCCATGCCCCCCAGGGATGAGGGAAGGTCTTGTTCATGAGCCAGCGCTTGCCGCGTTCCAGCATCGGCCGGCGATAGTGTTGCTCAATAAAGGGCCGGGCGCCTTCGATAAGCTCTCCATATTGCACCCCAGACGGACAGGCGGTTTCACACGCCCGACACCCCAGGCAGAGGTCTAGATGCTGAACGACCTCGTCGTTGAGCTGTGCATGCCCCTCTTGTAGCGCGCGCAGCATGACGATGCGTCCTCGGGGGGAGTCCATCTCCGTGCCTAATTCGACATAGGTCGGGCACGAGGCCAGACACAACCCGCAGTGTACACAGTCAAAAAATTTTTCGTGGTCTACAAAAGAGAGGGGTTCCATAAGGAGCGGTGAGCCTTATCACATGAATCGCAAAACGTCTTTCCTATATACCACCAACAAAGCGACCCGGATTGAAAATACCGTTGGGATCCAGGGTTTCTTTGAGCCGCTGCATAAGCGGAAATGCCTTGCCCACACTACCCCAGACATTCGCCCGTTCCTTGAGCGCCGAGGGGATCTCTTCCACAACGACAAATCCGTTGCTACCGGTTGCGTGGACGCGTATCCAGTCAACAAGGGACAGTATCTGGTCGTCAGGGACAGTATCTCCCTCAAAAGCCGCATACAGGATGCCATTCCCGGCCCGGGCCAATGAACGGACTGGAGCGTGACGACGCTGGGCTTCCGCTGCCAAGTCTGAACAGAATGCCGCGAGCTGGGTTGGCTGCAGACTGACTTTACAGCGAAGCGTCGCCGGGCCGGACACAGGAAAATCACGAAGGGCCTGGGAGAGCGTCTGCGCCTCGTCGACACTCAGCTCTTCAATACTACCGAAATCATCCCCAACCACATCACGGAGATGATTTCGCTGGTCGTCGATTTCTTCCTGAATCCCAGCAAATCCGACGAAGAGGCGATAGGTGTCCCCCTGTTGATCTCTGGAAAACGAAAGCGGAGAAAAATTGGCCAGTTCCAGGAAAAAGGGCTGCATGTCCGAGCCCGTCAGTTTCAGCGCGGCTTCGCCTGCTTTTTCAGCCGAGGAGAAGGTTAAGGCGAGCGTTGTTTGGGCTTCAGGCCGAGGTCGGATCATAAAGGTCGCCTCGACAATAACGCCAAGCGTCCCAAACGACCCACAGTAAAGCTTCGGCAGGTCATAACCGGCCACGTTTTTCACGACTTGCCCGCCACCTTTAATGAGCGTCCCATCCGCGCGCACGACTTTTATGCCGATCAGAAAATCGCGGACCGTACCTTGAGAGAAGCGGGTGGGACCGTTGAGATTGGCGGCAATGACTCCGCCGACCGTGGCCCGCTCCGGACACGGCGGGTCGAGCGGCAGCCATTGGCCGTTTTCTCCAAGGATCGCCTGGAGTTGGGCCAGAGACATGCCGGCCCCGACGGTAATGGTCATATCGGTCGGCTGATAATCGACAATCGCACTCAGCCCAGTCGTACACAGCGCCTGCTCGTATCGTTTCGGTACGCCACCCAGATGAAGAAACGCACCGTGCCCCACAGGACTTATGGCGCGACCGTGTTCATTGGCCTCTTTCAGTAGGCGAGAAACCTCTTCAATCGACGCGGGGTAGACCACCGTCTCGGGTGCTTGCCCATCGATGATAAACTGGCTGGGTGGCGGACGGTCTGCGGCCTGCGTCAAAGGAGTAAACGTGTCCTCCAATGGTTTAGAAGAGATGCTGGACACGTTTACTCCTTTCGGGCTGGCTTTCGCTCCAATCCTCTTATGGCAGGCTAGAGCGGGACTTGGCGGCGAGGCGTTGTCACGTCAATACAGCCGCCGGGTGTCGGGATGATCTTATTGGGATTACACAGGTTGTCCGGATTAAAAACGGACCGGAGTTGGGTCATGACCATCAGATCTTCAGGGCTGAAGATAAGCGGCATCTGGCCCATCTTTTCGACACCAATCCCGTGCTCGCCGGTCAGACTGCCCCCCAAGTCTACGCAGGCGTTCAAGATTTCCTTCCCGGCTTGGACCACACGTCGGGTTTCGTCGGCATTGCGCTCGTCGTACATCAGGATCGGATGGATGTTGCCGTCCCCAGCGTGAAACACATTGGCAATCCGTATTTGATATTTTTCTGAAACTTCAGTAATCCGCTGTAAAATATCCGGGACTTTGGTCCGCGGGACAACACCATCCTGGGTGCAGTAATTGGGCGATAAACGGCCAATGGCGCCAAAGGCGCGCTTGCGACTCTTCCAGAGCGCCGCCCGTTCCGCATCATCCCGCGCGATCCGGACCTCGCGGGCCTGATTCTGTTTGCAAATCTCCTGAATCCGTTCAGTCTGGGGGTCGAGACTGGCGGCCAGACCGTCGATCTCAATAATCAAAACGGCTCCAGCGTCGGTTGGGAAGCCAAAGTGAAAGGCTTCTTCGATCGCTTGGATAATCAGCGTATCCATCATTTCCAGTGCCGCCGGGACAATACCGGAAGCGATAATACCAGAGACGGTTTGGGTGGCGTGGTGGACCGACTCGAACACAGCCAGAAACGTTCGGTAGGACTGCGGCTGGCGGGTGAGCTTGAGGGCGGCCTGGGTCACAATCCCGAACGTGCCTTCCGCGCCTATGGTAATCCCCCGCAAGTCATAGCCGGGAACGTCCTCAACCGTCCCGCCTAAGGTGACGATTTCTCCGTCTGGCAGGACGACTTCCAGCCCGAGTACATGATTGGTGGTCACGCCGTATTTGAGCGTATGCGGCCCGCCGGAATTTTCGGCGATATTGCCGCCAATGGTACACGCCTGCTGGCTGGACGGGTCAGGGGCATACTGAAAACCCTGATCTTTGACCGCATTACTGACCCACAGATTCACCACGCCGGACTGGGCTACGACATAGCGGTTGAGCAGGTCTATATGGACAATCTTGTTAAGGCGGCTGGTCCCGATCATGACCGGCGCTTCGACCGGCAGGCAGCCCCCGCTGAGGCCGGTCCCGGCTCCGCGCGGGACAAAGGCAATCTTTTCCCTGTTGAGAAATTTGACGACCGCCGCCACCTCTTCCGTTGAGTGAGGCAGGACGACAATCTCAGGGACGGCTTTCTCCAGGGTATAGCCGTCGCAGTCGTAGACTGAGCGGGCACTCTTATGCGCGACCACCCCGTCAGGACCAACGATGTCATACAAGCGCTCGAGAATTGTCTGATCCATGCGCACTCCTTGTTCCCGTCGACTATACCGGCCGGCGGCGGATCATACGTTTAACGGTATACTCAAGCAGGACCGTGTCGGCTTGATTCAGAACCTGGGTGAGTGAGGTGACAACCCCACGGTCCGGTTTAGAAGTCTCACGTTTTCCGAGAACGCGGACTTTGACCCGGACGGTATCTCCGCAGCGCAGGGGAGCCGGAATGTTCATGTTTTCAATGCCGAGCAGGGCCATACCACCCTTGGCCATGCCGGACTGCACGGTCAGGCCCTCGGCCAGGGCAAAGGTGAACGAGCCTGGCGAGATCCGGCCGTCAAATAAACTGTTGTTTTTGACGAACTCCATGTCCATGAACAAGGGCTCGTGAAAGCCGAACAGATTCACGAAGTTGACGATATCCGCTTCGGTGACCGTGCGCGCCTTGGTCTCGAACTCCGCGCCGACTTCATACTCTTCAAAGTATTCAAGTGCCATATAATTTCCTCTGGCAAGGCGTCAGCTAGGAGTCTGCGAGCTTGTGCCGGAGAAGTCAACCGCAGGGTGTTGACAAGTGGTCCGCTCTCGCGTTGTTTTACCCGCTATGAAGAAGCGTGTCGCCGTTGTTGGGGCAACCGGGATTGCGGGTCAGCAATTCCTCGTTGCGCTTCAAGACCATCCTTGGTTTGAGGTGGCTTTGCTAGCCGCGTCAGAACGCTCGGCGGGTAAAAGCTATGCAGAAGCCGTCCGCGATCCCAAAACCGGGGCGCGGAGATGGTGGTGTGAGGAGGAGCCCCCGCAGTCCATGATGCCGCTTCAGGTCTACGAAGCATCCTCCCTGAACCTGACGGGCATCGATCTCGTCTTTACGGCCGTCGAATCAGGACCGGCCCGAGAACTGGAGCCGGTGTACGCCAAAACAACGCCGGTAGTCAGCACGGCCTCGGCCTTTCGGCAAGAGGCGGACGTTCCCCTGCTTATTCCGGGCGTCAATCTGGAGCATATCTATCTGATTGATACACAGAAGAAAAATCGCGACTGGCAGGGCTATATTGTTACGCAGCCCAACTGTACCACGATTGGGCTGGCGATTACCCTCCGGCCGTTGTTCGATCAATTCGGCCTCAGAAAAGTCATCATGACCTCCATGCAGGGGTTATCCGGGGCCGGTCGCTCGCCGGGTGTGATCGGAATGGACACCATTGACAACGTCATTCCCTTCATTACCGGCGAAGAGGAAAAAGTCGAAAAGGAAGGGCACAAAATTCTTGGAACCCTCGAAAATGGAGCCATTACACCCGCCAATTTTCTGGTGAGTGCGACCTGTACGCGTGTGCCGGTTCTTGAGGGGCATACCGAGGCGCTGTTGGTCTCCATGGACACCCCCGGTTCGGTTGAGGATGTTCGGGCAGCGATGGTCGGGTTTGGCAAAGAGTTTATCGAAATGGGCCTGCCCTCTTCTCCGCAGCATATGATCATCGTGCACGACGACCCGTTTCGGCCCCAGCCGCGCTTGGACCGTGATGCCGAAGACGGCATGGCAACGTCGGTAGGTCGTCTACGGGCAGATCAGACGCTTGAGAATGCCGTAAAATATCTTCTTGTTAGCCACAATACCAAGATGGGAGCAGCCAAAGGGGCAGTCCTGACGGCGGAGTATCTGTATCAGAAGGGGTATGTGTAGTTCCGTACGCCCGTCTTGAGACAGTATACTGCCTAGATGCCCACAGCCTTCACAACCGCGGACCTTCCTCCAAAGGCTCGTGGCTTCTGGAAGCTCGCCGGGCCGGGGGCTGTTCTCGTCGGACTCTCAATCGGCGCGGGTGAGCTGATTGTCTGGCCGCGGAATACCGCACAATTTGGCGCCGGCATGACTTGGGCGGCGCTGCTCGGCATTTTTCTTCAATTCTGGATTAATTGCGAGATTGGTCGCTATACCCTAGCGACAGGAGAAAGTATTTACGCCGGATTCAGCCGAATCTCGCGCCACTTTGCCTGGATCTTTATTCTGCTCAACATCCTGGGCTGGATTCTTCCGGGGTGGGCGCGGGCCTGTGGCGGCGCGCTCAAGGCGCTCATGGTCGGCCCTCAGGGCTGGGGGGAGCCGTGGGTCTGGACGGCTATTACCTTTACGGGTGTTGCCTTTGTCTTATTCGGCCCGAAGCGCGTGTATGCCTCGGTTGAGAAGACAACGGAATTGCTGGTCGTTTTGGTAACGGGCGGCCTGATTCTGGTTGCCTGTGTCGTTGGCAATACGGAAACCTGGGCAGCGCTGGGACACGGGATGCTGAACTTTCCGTTCAAGCATCCCGATATGCCGACCTATATTCTGTTCTCTTCGGTTGTTTTTGCTGGAGCCGGGGGGACGGCGAATCTTTTTTTCTCGTTCTATATCCGAGACAAGGGATGGGGTATGGGAGCGCTGATGCCCAAGGTGGTCAATCCACTCCGAGCGCAGGAGGAAGTTGTTTCAGAACGGGCGTTTCAGGTTGCCGAGACTGAGTCGAATCTAGCGCACTGGCGTGCATGGTTCAGACATCTGTCCGTGGACCAAATGCTCTTTTTCTGGCTCCTTAACACCTTCACCATTCTCTTGTTTATCTTTGGCGCGCTGGCGGTACTGCATCCGCAGGGCATCGTGCCGAGCCAGGAGATGCTGGTCTGGGAGGAGGCCGAGATTTTAGGCAGCGTAGGGGGAGGGCTCGGAAAAATTCTTTTTCTTCTCGTTGGGATTGCGTGTTTGTTCAGCACCCAACTGACGCTTATCGACGGAGTCGCTCGGACCGGCGCGGACATCCTGCATACCAACTATGCCTGGGCACAGGAGAAGCCGCTGAGTTGGTGGTACGGGGTTATCGCCGTGGGTTGGATCGTACTCGGGACTTTCTTGACCTATGTGTACGAAAGCCTGCCCCCTATTCTTTTTTTGATGGGGTCGGCGTTTTTTGGTGGGATTGCGATGGCTGTCTACACGCCGTTGACTCTGGTGATCAATCGCAAGCTGCTCCCGCCAGCACTCCGGCCCGGCCCGGCGAAAACCGCTCTTCTTGTCGGAATTAGCTGCTTTTATGTTATTTTTGCCGTCTTTTCGATTGTTCGGCTTGGACAGCAACTCTTGTAAAAAAGGACGCCGTTAGACACGGCGCCCTTTTCTTTTTCCGAACTCGGCAATTACACGCTTCCAGATAGCGTAAACGCAATAACCAGCGCGTAAATAGCCAGCGCCTCAATGAAGGCGATACCGATGATCATCGGGGTCTGAATGCGATCAGCCGAATTTGGGTTCCGGCCGATAGACTCCATAGCAGCAGCCACCGCACGGCCCTGACCCAAGCCAGCGCCAACGGCAGCGATGCCGATACCGAGGCCGGCCGCGAGAGCGATCAGGCCTCTTGAGGAATCGCCGTCTCCATCAGCCGCGAGAGCAGCTCCGGCGGTGAGCAGCATCATACAGACCGCCAGCACACCTGTTACACATAGTTTCTTCATACGCCCTACTCCTTTCATGTCCCAATAGCGCAGTGTCGGATCCGCCTCCTCTTATCCTCCTCACCGCTTCATACCCTCTCCGCCACAGAGACAATGGGTTTTATTGCTCTCTATTTCTTCTTTTTCCCTTAGTGATGCTCATCATGGGCAACGGCCAAGGAGACGTACACCATGCTGAGCAGAGTAAAAACAAACGCTTGTACAAGGGAAACAAACGCCCCAAGCGCATAAAAGACGACTGGGATTACGACTTTCGTCAGGTCCGTAAATATCTCTAAAACAACGTGGTCACCGGTCATATTCCCAAAAAGCCGCAGGGAAAGAGAGAAAGGCCGGACAAAATTATCAATGAGTTCGAGCGGGACCATCAGGATGCCCAGCCACCAGATCGGGCCGACAAAATGTTTCAGATAGGCCAAACCTTGTTCTTGGAAAGCGTAGAAATTGTACGCGACAAAGGAAAGCACGCCCAAGGCAAGCGTCACGTTGAAATTGCTGGTGGGGGGAGAAAATCCAGGCAACAACCCGGAGAGGTTTGCGATCAGGATGAACAGGAAAAAACTGCCATAGAGGTGGACGTATTTCTGCGCCCGGTCACCCAGCACGCCCTCGGCCATGTCAGAGATGCCCTGAGTGAGGAGTTCGGCCATGTTCCGACAGGTCAGCGAATCATCAGGAACCGCCACATCATCCGCGGCAGCCAACTGTCTCTTTGCCATATAGGCAAAAAGAATAAGAGCAACAGAGACAATAAGGGAGGTAGCGATATGACCTGGGAGAAGGCTGAGCCCAGGAATATGATCGACCCAGAGAAAGATATGATGTTCCATGTTTTCAGTTCAGTACACTCACGCAGTAGGCTCGTGGCGCGCTCGCGCGTATTAGTCTCTGGGACTGATTAGCGAAGTAAAAGAGTGCCGGCCCTTTGACTTGCTCAGGCCGATTATCATGCAGGCAATAAGCAGTAAAGGGACCCCGGCGACAAAACTCTTAGCGTCAATGGGGTACCGAATGAAAACCGCGCTTAAAAGGAATACATAGAATCCGCCTTTGACAGTCAGCCACAGGGCGGCACGAATTTTACTGCGCGAATCGACCGGAGCGAGGGAGGCGCGGACCACTTTTTTGAGCAGCCAGAAGTTAGCCTGCATCACACCACCGCCAAGTACAAAGCTGGGCACATGAATAATTCCTGTTATCCAGCCGATAACGGCACCAATCCCAACCAAAGCAAGGTTCAGGACTTCTATTCTCTCAATTGTCTTTGTCACGGGCAGAAAGACGCTGGAGCACGATGATCAGACGATATATCGCTCCTGACATGCCAACGATCACCCCGATGACCATCAGGAGGGGCGCCGTGCCAAACTGAGTGTCTGCATAGTTGCCAATCAAGAGGCCGGCGATAATGGCTCCGGCGAACTCGAACCCAAGCGCCCCATACTTTCCATAGGTGATGAGAGGACTCTCCTGGGCCATTTTCTCAGCTACCAAGATTCTGAAGGACTGACCTCGCAGCTCGTAGGGTTTCCTGAATTTCATCCTCGCCGTGCGCCAGGGAAATAAAGGCGGATTCGAATTGAGAGGGGGGAAGATATATGCCCTGCTCGCTCATACCGCGAAAGTAACGAGCGAACATTTCAGTATCGCTCTGGGTGGCTGACTCATAGTCGCAAACGGGGTCAACCCCAAAGAAGATGGTGAACATCGAACCTATTTGGTTCACACAGGCTTTGATACTAGTCTCACGAATGGCAACACGTAATCCCTTAGCCAGCATATCTCCGAGCATATTCAACCGCTCATAGGCTCCAGCGGCATGAACAAGCTTTAAGGTTTCAATCCCTGCGGTCACAGCCAATGGATTTCCGGACAATGTCCCAGCTTGGTAGACTCCCCCCAAAGGGGCAAGCCCATCCATTATTGCCGCCTTTCCGCCAACCGCGGCCAATGGCAGGCCACCACCCACGACTTTCCCAAGGCAGGTGAGATCTGGATCGATATGGTAGAGCTCTTGAACTCCACCACGGGTGAGACGGCAGCCGGTCATGACCTCGTCAAAGATGAGCACAACTCCAAACTCCCGGGTGAGTTCCCGAAGACCCTCTAGAAAGCCCTGCTCGGGTAGGACGAGACCCATATTTCCAGGAACAGGCTCCAGTATAACGGCGGCCACTCCTTCTGGGTCCGCCTCCAGGTATGCTCGTACGCTGGAGAGACTGTTGTATTCAGCCACAAGGGTCATGCTGCTAAAGGCCTCGGGAACACCTTGACTGTCCGGAGTACTAAACGTCAGCGCTCCTGACCCAGCTCTCACCAGAAGCGCATCAGAGTGACCGTGGTAGCAGCCAGAGAACTTGATGATCTTCGCGCGACCAGTATAGCCACGGGCGAGACGCAGGGCGGTCATGGTCGCTTCTGTGCCCGAGGAGGTCAGGCGAACCTTCTCAATGGACGGAATGGTCTGAGTCAGCGTTTTTGCCAGCTCAATCTCTTTTGCCGTTGGAGCACCAAAACTGGTCCCACTCTTCACCACTCGCTCGAGTGCCCCAACAACCTGCGGATGAGCATGCCCGGCTATTAACGGTCCCCAGGAACCGACATAGTCTATATACTCGCGCCCATCCGCATCCGTAACACGGCAGCCTTTCCCCCGGTGGATAAAAAGAGGGTCACCCCCAACAGCCCGCCACGCACGAACCGGACTGTTCACTCCTCCTGGAATATATTTTTGCGCTTCATTGAAGAGTTTTTGCGATGTTGACATCTGAGTCTACCCATGTCCCAGTTGTGAGGATTCCCCCTGCTACCACCCACCCATAAGAGAGTCAAGACAAAAGCTACCCTCTCGCAAATGATCCGGAATTATGAGAATCCCCTCACTCTGCACGGGCTCCCTTAGAGGTATCAATAACAATATGTGAAGGAAAAACCTATCTTTTTACAAGAGACGTTTCCGGAAATAATAAGAAAAACAAGGGAATATGAATGCGATCTTTCAACTCTCTGGTTTTTATCATATCACATCGTGTTATGAGTTTGATTTTTTTTAGTAATATTCACCGCTTTGGAAAAAGTTCGCCCTCTTCCTTGCATTCTTGGGAGAAAAATTTTAAGACGCAGTGACACTATCCTCTCTGGCCTCATAAAATTTAAGCGGCACATTGATTCGGATAGACATGGGTCTTTTTCTCGCCCTTCTGACTACACGGTTGGTGAACGGGAACTTCCTGGGGCAGAAGGCGAGGCAGAGAGACAAATGTATGTGGATAACTTCGTCATCTGACGGATATTTCCTTAGTTCAAAGAGGAAGTTACCGAGTTATCCACAGGTGTGGATAACCTTTGTTGAGTGGGGGAAGGACGCGGCATGCATCGGGTGTGGGAACGAGTGTTGGGGATTGTTGAGGGACAAGTAGGAAGGACGAATAGTGAAACCTGGCTGAAACCGGTTCGGCCCCTTGGGCTCCAAGATGACGTGTTCCATCTTGAGGTCCCAAGCGCGCTCTTTAAGGATTGGCTACTCAGTAATCTCGTCGGCCCCCTGGAAAATGCATTGACTGAGGTACTTGGTCAGCCAACGCATCTCGTCTTGCATGTCCAGGAAAAACCCCAAGGAGAACTCTTTCCAGCAGAAGAGCAAGAACAGCCAGCCCAGGGAAAAGGGAGGGGAAAGAAAGACGGACTGATTCAGAATTACACCTTCTCCTCCTTTGTGGTCGGTGGCGGCAATCAGTTTGCTCATGCCGCTGCCAAGGCGGTCAGCAAGCATCCAGGAAAAAGCTATAATCCATTATTCATCTATGGAGGGGTTGGGTTAGGAAAGACACATCTCATTAATGCCATCGGACACGAGACATCGGCAAAACAAGGAAAGGACAGTATTGTTTATCTGTCCTCAGAGTCTTTTACCAATGAATTGATTGCTCATTTACGAAAGAATCGAATGACGGAATTTAAAAATAGATTCCGTCGCGCAGATGTCCTTATTCTCGATGATGTGCAGTTTCTGTCCGGCCGCGAGCGAACACAAGAAGAATTTTTTCACACCTTTAATTCCCTTCATGAGTCAAATAAGCAAATTATATTAACGTCCGATAAGTTTCCAAACGAAATTGGTGGACTCGAGGAGCGATTACGAAACCGTTTCGAGTGGGGACTGATCGCCGATATCCAGCCACCTGATCTCGAGACCAGGGTCGCAATTCTGCAAAAAAAATCACGTGCAAAACGTATCCCCCTCCCTGACGATGTTGCCCTCTTTATTGCCTCTCATGTGACGTCAAACGTCAGGGAGCTTGAGGGTGGCCTGACACGATTAGGAGCACTGGCCGCCTTGAATCAGGCTGATATCACCGTCAACTTTGCTCGACAGGTTCTCAAGAATTTAGTCACAGACCAGGAGAAGAAAGTCTCGATTGAGACCGTACAGAGAACGGTGAGTAAGTATTTTGGTGTCAGTATTGCCGATATGACCTCAAAGAAACGAACAAAGATCGTTTCGTTTCCAAGGCAAGTTTGTATGTTTCTCTGCCGTAAGCTTGCCGGCGCCTCCTACCCGATGATCGGCATGCGATTTGGAGGAAAAGATCACACGACGGTTCTGCATGCCTGTCATGCAATCGAAAATCGGTTCAAAAAAGACGAAGAGCTTCGCGATATTATCAATAGAATAGAGATCATGATTTATGAGTAGACCTCTCTTCCTGTGGATAACCTGTGGATAACCTGTGGATAACTCGCGAGAACAACGCGCCAGGGAAAGGGACAGAAAAAGTTATCCACAGGTTTACTGAAGTTATCCACACCCCCCTGTGGATAACTTTTTTAATATAAACAGATACTTAATCCACTTATCCACATATCCACAGGCCCTACTACTACTATTATCTATTTATATATAAATATAGAAAATAAGTAGTAGTAAGTAGAGAAAGAAAAAGAGAAGGGAGGAGGATATGGAATTCAGCGTCGGTAAGGAAGACCTCCTTCAGTGTTTATATCTCGTCCAAGGTGTTGTTGAGAGACGATCCTCTCTTCCCATGCTCTCTCATGTTCTCATCGAATCAAATTCTACAGGAGAGAACGAGGACGTTATTTCTCTCGGGGCAACAGACCTTGAAATTGGAATCCGCCAGCAGTGCCAGGCAGAAGTGAAAGCATCAGGATCAATGACTGCGGATGCACGAAAGTTATATGAGATCATTCGTGAACTGCCGTCTGGCCAGGTTCGTTTACGCTCAAGTGGAAATGGATGGGTGGATGTCAATAGTGGAAGGTCACACTTCAGAATCGCCAGTCTGGATCCGAAAGAATTCCCCACAATAACTGGGCAAAAAGAGAAGAAGGAGGAACCCTCCTCTTCTTCTGATCAATTTATATCTTTGCCTGGACCGACCCTACGGGAGATGATTGAAAAAACCCTCTTTGCAACCTCACCCGATGAGACTCGCCTGAACCTCAGCGGTGTCTATCTCGAGACCCAAGACGAGGGAAAGATACGTATGGTTGCCAGCGATGGACACCGTCTGTCCCTCATTGAGCGGGAGGTCGATACCCCCTCGCTGCCAGATTGGCCGAGCGTCATACTTCCCAAAAAAGGTTTAGTTGAAACACGGAAACTCCTTGAGAAGAGCGAGGGAACCATAGACGTTTCCGTCAACGATTCGGTTGTCAACCTCAAGAAGGAGACAACTGAACTCTTTATGCGTCTCATAGAAGGGGAATTTCCTGACTACCAACAAGTTGTTCCAAAAGAGCACACGCATCGGATTGAGTTTCCCCGCGATGAACTCCTCAGTGCTCTCCGTCGCATATTGATTCTCACGACAGAACGGTCTCGGGGGATAAAATTACAATTTGAAAAAGACAAGATCGAGGTTTCCGTCAATACTCCGGATTTGGGCGAGGGGACCGAGGAGATTGCAGCCTCATACGCTGGAGAGGGATTATCAATCGGGTTTAATGGAAGATATCTGACCGAGGCATTAAATGTCATGAATGAAGGGGATTCTGTCGTTCTTTTCCTGAAAGACGAGATGAGCCCAGGACTCCTCCAGCAAAAAGAGAGCCATGAATTTTCCTACGTCATAATGCCTATGAAAATAAATTAATAGAAAGATGTTTTACTAGTGCTCGTGGTTTACGTAACGTAAAGAAAATGCTAAGCTTTGATATCAAAAAGGGGAGGTGTGTGAAGAAGCTTTAAACCTACCTGCCTCCTTTGGGAAGTACATGCTCGAACAAGACTATGGGGCAGGGCAAATAAAGGTACTCGAAGGTCTCGAAGCGGTTCGCAAGAGGCCGGGAATGTATATCGGTGACACCGCTGAGAGAGGACTTCACCATCTCGTCTTTGAAATTGTCGACAATTCTGTCGATGAAGCACTCGCCGGCTATTGTACCCATGTTGTTGTAACCATCCATACTGAAGGACATGTCTCCGTTGTCGACAATGGCAGGGGTATTCCAACGGAGAATCACCCGACCGAGGGCATTTCAGCCGCTCAGGTCGTTCTCACTAAGCTTCACGCCGGAGGAAAATTCGATAAAGGAGCATATCGAGTCTCCGGAGGGCTGCACGGTGTGGGTGTTTCCGTCGTCAACGCACTCTCAGAAATCCTTGAAATCGAGATCAGAAGAGCAGGGAAAATCTATTTCCAACGGTACCATCGAGGTCAGCCGGACAACGAACTGAAAGAGATCGGACAGACAGAGGAGAGTGGAACAAAAGTTGTTTTTACGCCAGACCATCAGGTTTTTGGTGAGAGAGCTTTCAGCTTCGACATCCTCTCAAGTCGGCTGCGTGAACTTGCCTTCCTCAACCCAGGTCTCCACATTTCCATTGTTGACGAAAGAGAGACAGAGAAGCGTCACGACTTCTTCTATGAAGGAGGGATCGTTTCTTTTGTTGAGCACCTTGGCCGGGCGAAAACACCACTGCACCACGAGGTGATCTATTTTAGTGGAGAAAAAAGCGGAACCGCAGCCGAAATCGCTCTTCAATGGAACGAGGGGTATGTCGAAAGTATTTATTCGTTTGCCAATAATATCAACACGATAGAAGGGGGAACCCATCTCGTTGGACTCAAGGCGGCGTTGACCAGGACTATCAACTCCTACGTCGGGTCACTCGGTCTTCTCAAAAAAGATCAGGAGAGTCTCCAGGGGGAGGATATTCGAGAAGGTCTGACTGCCATCATCAGCGTGAAAGTTCCAGAACCGCAATTTGAAGGACAGACAAAAACCAAGCTCGGCAATAGCGAGGTCAAAGGGTTTGTCGAATCGTTGGTGAACGAAAAGCTTGGAGTCTATCTTGAAGAACACCCGGCAGAGGCCAAGAAGATAGCACAGAAGAGTGTTGATGCCTCACGCGCGCGTGAGGCGGCTCGGAAGGCGCGTGAACTCACGCGTCGGAAGGGAGCTCTCGATTCCGGCTCTCTTCCTGGAAAACTCGCGGACTGCCAGGAGCGCAACCCGGAAAAAAGTGAAATTTTTCTTGTTGAGGGGGATTCTGCTGGAGGGTCAGCAAAGCAGGGGAGAGATCGGCGTACACAGGCTATTCTGCCGCTACGCGGGAAAATTCTGAATGTCGAAAAAGCACGCTTCGACAAAATGCTTTCATCTCAGGAAATCCGTCTCCTGATATCCGCTTTGGGAGCTGGGGTCGGGAAGGACGAGACGGACCTCTCCAAACTGCGCTACCATAAAATCATCATTATGACGGATGCGGATGTTGACGGCTCCCATATTCGTACTTTGCTGCTGACTTTCTTATATCGTCAGCTCCCCGGTATTATCGAAGATGGGTATTTATGCATTGCTCAGCCTCCCCTGTATCGGGTCAGAAAAGGAAAAACCGATCACTACCTGAAAGATGACACCGAGCTTGACGATTTTCTGGTGGATCTCGGTGTTGAGCACGTCTTGGTGGGGGAGCTTGAAGGGGAAGCGCTGAAAACGTGGGTCAAGAACTCCCTCCGTCTGAATAGCATTCTTGATCTCGTTGAACGGAGAGGAAGAGACCGTAATATTGTCTGTTCTCTTCTCTCCCACTCATACCTCTCTCCCACTGCTTTCAGTAGTCGGACCCTTCTTGAGCCGGTACTCTCCACACTCGAAAAAGAACTGACAGACCGCAGCCAGACCTCTTTTTCTATGGAAGAGGACAGAAAACTTGACGGATATAGGATTATCGTCACCCAGGGGCTGAACGGTTCCGGACAAAGAGTGGTCTTTGATCGAGACTTTGTTGAGTCCGCAGAGGCCGTAGAAGTGAAAAGACTATTGAGCGCGCTTGCGAATATTGGGTCGGCCCCTTTCACTTTTTCTGCGAAAGATACGGTCCTCACCCTGGGAAGTCAGGAGGAAGTCCTTGAGACGATCTTGGCGCGCTCCAGAAAAGGGGTCGATATTCAGCGCTACAAAGGTCTTGGGGAAATGAATCCTGAGCAGCTCTGGGAAACAACCATGAACCCGGAGACACGGACTCTCTTGCAGGTCAGGATTGAGGATGCCTACGAGGCTGACGAGGTCTTTTCTACTCTCATGGGAGATGAAGTGGAGCCGAGACGAAAATTCATCTCTGAGAATGCACTCTCCGCCAAGAATATCGATATCTAAGCCCACCACACTCCCTGTCATAATCAAAAAGGAAACCCCTCTGCATGGAAGACTATTCTGACTCCCACCCCCTTCCCTCTGTCAATATCGAGCAGGAGATGCGGCAGTCCTATATGGACTACGCCATGAGTGTGATTATTGGTCGAGCCCTGCCCGATGTCCGTGACGGATTGAAGCCGGTCCACCGACGCGTCCTGTACGCCATGCACGACCTTGGGAATGAGTGGAATCGTCCATATAAGAAATCTGCCCGTGTCGTGGGCGACGTGATTGGCAAATACCACCCACACGGAGATTCAGCTGTCTATGACACCCTTGTGCGTATGGCGCAGGATTTCTCATTACGCTATCCGCTCATTGATGGTCAGGGAAACTTTGGCTCGGTTGATGGCGACCCTCCCGCCGCCATGCGATATACCGAAGTCCGCATGACCCGCATCGCCTATGAGTTGCTTGCCGACATTGATCGAGAGACTATTAATTTCATCCCGAACTACGACGATACCAGCCACGAACCTGCCGTTCTCCCAAGTAAATTTCCCAATCTGCTGGTCAACGGCTCTTCTGGAATTGCTGTGGGGATGTCAACCAATATTCCTCCCCACAACCTTGGCGAAGTGATTGAGGCGCTCCTGGCTCTGATCGAGAACATGGACCTCAAAAATCGGGACCTGATGGAGTACATCCCCGGTCCAGACTTTCCTACTGGAGCGTATATTCATGGACGCTCAGGAGTGCGGAGCGCCTATGAAACCGGGCGGGGCATCATTCAGATGCGGGCGCGGACCTCTATAGAAGAAGATGAGAAGACCGGAAAGAGTCGTATTATTGCGCACGAGATCCCGTACCAGGTGAATAAGGCTCGTTTGATTGAGCGTATTGCTGATCTGGTCAACGAGAAACGTATTACAGGAATCTCCGATCTGCGTGACGAGTCCGATAGGGATGGTATGCGCATCGTTATCGAGCTGAAAAGGGATGTTGTCCCACACGTCATCCTCAATCAGCTGTATAAAATGACCCCTCTTCAGGATTCGTTTGGGGTTATTCTTCTGGCCATCGTCGATGGCCGCCCTCGCCTCCTGACCCTCAAAGACACCCTCCTGCACTTTCTTGAACATCGCCGAGAGGTGGTCCGCCGCCGGACTGCCTTTGATCTGCAGAAAGCCAATGAACGTCTCCACCTGCTTGAAGGGCTCAAAAGCGCGTTGGATAATCTCGATCCTGTGCTCCACACCATTCGTCACGGACAGAATCCGGCGCGCGTACGGCAAGCCCTTCAGGACCAATTTGCGCTGACTGAGACACAGGCGCAGGCTATTCTTGATATGCGCTTGCAGCGACTCACCCAACTCGAACAGGAAAAAATTCTTTCCGAGCACCGGGAAACACTCGGTGTTATTGATTCGCTACAAAGTATTCTGGCCAGTCCGGAGAAGATTGACGGTGTCATCAAAGAAGAGTTGACCGATCTCCAGAGTCGATTTTCTGACGAGCGTAGAACACAGATCCAGTCTGCCAGCGCGGATCTCTCGGACGAAGATTTGATAGCCGAAGAAGACGTCGTGGTCACCATATCCCACGCTGGCTACATCAAGAGAAATCCATTGACTGAATACCGCTCCCAGCGGCGAGGAGGAAAGGGGGTTGTTGGCGCGACAACCCGAGAAGAGGACTTTGTCGAGCACCTCTTCATATCCTCTACACACGCCTTCCTGCTGTTTTTTTCCTCAATCGGCAAAGTGTACTGGGTCAAAGTCCATGAAGTTCCTCAGGGCAGCCGCACTGCAAAAGGAAAAGCCATCGTTAATCTTCTGCCGCTGCAAGAAGGAGAGAAAATTTCCGCCTTTCTCCCTGTTCGAGAGTTCCAGGACGATGGTTTTATTGTCTTTGCGACCCGCAAGGGACAGGTCAAGAAAACGAAACTCATGGCTTATGCTAACCCTCGTCGTGGCGGAATCATTGCCATTAATCTTGGTGTTGACGACGAGGTGATCGGCGTCCAACTCACGGACGGGAAACAGGAAATCCTCCTTTCGACCAAAAACGGAAAGGCGATTCGATTCGTAGAAGATGAGGTCCGAGCAGCCGGCCGCGGCACATCTGGCGTTCGGGGGATGACTCTGGAAGAGGGGGACGAGGTTGTCTCTCTTGAAATCCTTAACCAAGAAGCTACGCTTCTCACGGTATCGTCTCAAGGGTATGGGAAGCGGAGCAGGATAGAGGACTATCGGCTACAGTCGCGTGGAGGTAAAGGAATCAGTACGCTGCGCACCACGGACAAGACCGGATTGGTCTGCGGTGTGCTGCAGGTGAAGGAGGACGATGACTTGATGCTCGTGACGGATAGCGGCAAGATAATACGGATTCGGATCGCTGAGTTACGGGTGATAGGCAGGAACACCCAAGGTGTTAAACTCTTTAACGTTGGCGCGGATGGGTACGTCTCCAGCATTGCCTTGGTTGTAGAGGAGAAAGAAAAAGAAGAGGCCAGAAGAGCCGAAAACAAAGAAGTAGTTTTTAGTGCACAAAGTATAGAGGAGGAGTAGTGATGAGCATTCAGGTAGGCCAAACGGCACCGGATTTTACACTCAAGACCAATAAGATGCAGGATTTTGCTCTCAGTGAGGCAAAGGGGAAGAAGAATACCGTCATCCTCTTTGTTCCCTTCGCCTTTACCGATGGGTGAACGAAAGAATTGTGCTCGGTTCGAGACAATATCAACGCGTTGCAGAATGACGATACTCAGGTTGTGGCCATTAGCGTGGACAGCCCTTTCTCGCTTGACGCATGGGCGGCGAAAGAAGGCTATGATTTTCCGCTGCTGAGTGACTTCAGTAAAGAAGTCTCTCAGGCGTATGGATCGTTCTATGAAGACTTAATTGGCTTCAAAGGCGTCTCCAAACGTTCGGCCTTTGTCGTGGATAAGAGCGGGACAGTCCGATATGTCTGGATTACAGAGGACGCCCGCCAACTTCCTGACCTGGACCCCATACGGGACTGCCTCCAGAATTGCGGATAAGGCGGCCTCACATACTGAAAGGCGGGGCTCACTTAGCAAAGAGTAAACGTGCCCACCTGACTACCTATTTGATTGAGAGGTACGTTTACTCTTGCTCGCCTCTTCTTCCTTTTCCCTGTATCACCAGGAGAAGGAGCAGTGTGAGGGCCCATATGCCAAATAGCAATCCACTCACAACCCAGGGGTAGAGCGGGCGGTGATTCCTCTTGGCCATGAGGCCGCAGGCAATCCCGTCAAGAAAGTGAATAAAGAGCGTCGTCCCAACAAGCGCCGGAAGGTCAATGGTTTCGTCGAGGAAACGTAAACCGGTAAAATACCCGAGAAAGACTGCGAAATCCACACGATCTCCCTATTGCTGACTAAGTCATTTCTATCGGATTTTCCCGGGCAGCATCTGACTCCCAGAGTATGGATGAAGAGAAAACAGTTTTCGAAAAGCTCTACGAGGCAAATAGAGAGAACTTTGCCGATCTTGTAAAGGACCTCCTCGCACAAGTTTGCATGCACGACGTTATGGAGAAGACGTTTCGGGATGCTGCCCAGGCAAGAGAAGAAGTTGCCCGCAATATGGCGGCGATACTCTCCCTGCTGAATATACCCTCTAGGACAGACTACGAGCATCTGGTTGAAAGAGTTGAAGAAGTCCAAGGCAACCTGCTCAACCTCAATATGAAACTTGACCGTTTGCTCGCGAAAAAAAACAAGACGTCCCGACGCTCCACCAGTAAAAAAAAGAAGAAAAAATAAGAAAGGCTCTGACCACCGCGTAACGGTCAGCCCTCAATTATGGCGTCGCCCATCCGCACCTGGCCCGCACCTGACCGGCCGCGAGAGAAGCTGATCGAGTACGGGGCGGCAACCCTTTCCAATGCAGAATTGCTCGCCATCATCCTCCGTACCGGTGACGCAAGCTCCGGACAGAGTGCGCTTGACCACGGTCGGGCGCTTGTCTCCCGTTTTGGTGACTCATTCCGAAAACTGGAAGAAGCGAGTACGGCCGAACTGTGTGAGATCAAAGGTATCGGACCGGCAAAGGCCGCGCAGATAAAGGCCTCTTTGGAGATTGCGAAGCGCTTCTCACAAGAAGAAATTCGACGGGGCGAGTCGTTTAGCTCCAGCCTTGACGTCTTCAATCACTACCGAGAACAGCTCGGCGGTCTGAAAAAAGAAGAGTTTCATGTGCTTCTCCTGGACGCCAAGAACAGAAAACTCAAAGACGTGCGTGTCTCGGAGGGGTCTTTGACCTCCTCCTTAGTCCACCCACGTGAGGTTTTTCAGCCCATCATCCGCGAGTCAGCCGCGGCGGCTATCCTCGTGCATAACCACCCTAGTGGCGATCCGATGCCGAGCCAGGAAGACCTGAATATCACCCAACGCCTCAGGGAGGTCGGAGAGGTTATGGGTGTCAACATTCTGGACCACCTGATTATTGGCAAAGGCCGCTATATTAGTTTTGTCGATGACGGGTACTGGGATTAAAGAGTAAACGTGTCCTCCAATACACAGGCCGATGCTGGATACGTTCACTCTATTAGAGGCTATGGGACTTAATCGAAGCCTACTTGGCAAAGAGTACGACCCGCAGTCATATGCCGTCAGCGCTGAGGCAACCAGGGCCTACGCGCGTGCGTATAATGAGGACAACGCCTGGTTTCTTGACGCAGACAGACCCGCAGGCATTCTTGCGCCACCGCTGTTTGGTGCTGTGGCAAGCTGGCTCTCGCTGATGATGGTTGTGACCGACACTGAGCTGAATGTCGATATTCTGCGCTTGGTTCACAGCCGGCAAGACATGCGCTTCTTCCGTCCCATTATTCCTGGAGACACGATCAACAGCACGGCAAAAATTGTGGCCATTGAGGAGCAGCCTGGGGGGGAGTCTCTGGCCGTCGATCTCCATTGCTGTAATCAGACGGGAGAGACTGTTCAGCGCATCACGTTTACCGCCTTTATCCGAGACCAGGGACGTCGCCCTCGGAAGAGAACCACGGCCAACGAGACTCCCGATAGCGAACCCCTGCATCGTGTCTCTCAGACCATCGACGCGGATCAAACATTTCGCTATGCGAAGGCCTCAGGGGATCACAATCCCATTCACATCGACGAAAACGTCGCCAAACTGGCGGGACTGCCGGGCATTATCGTCCACGGCCTGTGCACCTTGGCGTTCGCATCCAAAGCCATTATTGACAGCGTCTGCGAGAAGGACCCTCGCCGCCTCAAGCGACTCGGCGCCGGATTCGCTAGACCGGTACGCCCCGGTCAGACGATTACCACGGCTATATGGCCGGATACGAATGCAGAATCCTATCGGTATGAGACGGTCAATCCGAACGGACGAGCTGTCATCAGGCCGGGCTATGCAGAGGTTGCGACGGAGACGGTGTAACTCACCATGTCCGCAATCCACAACCTAGAACGGAACGTCATCATCCGGGGGAACTGAGCCCGCCCCAACATCATCAAACCCGCCGCCTGGCTCGGCATCAAACGACTGACCCGAACGCGCGCCCCCACCGCCTCCAAGGAATTGTACGCGTTGCGCAACGATCTCAGTGATGTACCGTTTATTGCCGTCCCTATCCTCGTAACTGCGTGGACGGATGGACCCTTCAATATACACTTGTCGGCCCTTGGAGAGATACTGGCCGCACGTCTCAGCTTGCTTGCCCCACACCACAATATTGTGCCAGTCCGTGCGTTCCTGCCGGTCACTTTCCCGGCCTGTCCAAGTCTCTGTCGTGGCCACGGTAAAGCTTGCTACGGCCTGCCCACTCTGTGTGTAGCGTACCTCCGGGTCTCTGCCGAGATTTCCAACAATAATCGCTTTATTCACCGAAGCCATGGCGTTTCCTCCCTGTCCTGAGCCTGGTCGAAGGGCCTGACGGGAACCGTACCAATCCCGTCTTTTGAAGTCAATCTGATTGACCAGAGGGAGGGATTGTTGCGCTTCTCCGGCTCGCTTATATTCTTTCCTGTCTGCGTGAGGAAAATATGATGTTAAAGGCTCGCATTGTCCAAATAGGAAAGAAGACTCTTTTGTTGCTGGTCGTACTCATCCCCTTTACCGGAATGGCGTATGGCGCGGATGCGCTTGGCCTTGGAGAAAATTCTCCATTCGTCTCAACTTCCCGGCACGGCATGGTCGTTGCCGCGAATCCGCAGGCGAGCGAGGCGGGTGTCGCCATGCTTCGCAGGGGAGGCAATGCGGCTGATGCTGCGGTGGCGACATCCTTTGCCATCAGCGTACTCAGGCCACAGTCAACCGGAATAGGCGGCGGCGGTTTCCTGCTGCTCTATCTGGCTCAGGAAGGCAAAACCCTGGCGATTGATTTCCGCGAACGGGCTCCACTCAAAGCCAGCCGAGACATGTTTGTCCGGGACGGAGAAGCCGTTCCCTCCCTGAGCCGCACTGGACCGCTGGCCGTCGCCGTGCCCGGTATCGTTGCCGGACTGGTGGAGGTCCAGCAACGATACGGCAGCTTATCGCTCGCAGAGGTTGTGCAGCCCGCCATTCGTCTGGCAGACGAGGGATTTCCGGTCTATCCGCATTTGGCCCGCGCCATAGCCTACCGCGCTGAGGTCTTGGGGGAATCCGACGCAACTCGGGCGGTGTATTACCGGAACGATCAGCCGCTCAAACAGGACGACCTCTTTGTCCAAAAAGACTTGGCCAACACCCTGCGGGCTATTGCCAAGGACGGTAAAGCCGCCTTTTACACCGGCCGGGTAGCAGAGGCGATTGTCGCGGAAATGCAACGGATAGGCGGCTTGCTGACCCAGGACGATTTGGATCAGTATCGTGTGATTGACCGCGCGCCGGTGACGGGAAGCTTTCAGGGAACACGCATCTATTCTATGCCACCGCCGAGCTCTGGTGGCGTTCTGCTCGTCCAGATGCTGAATGTTTTGTCTGGATTTCCTTTGCAAAAGCTCGGCTTCCAAACTCCCGGCACCACGCATATCCTGACGGAAACCCTGCGCAGAGCCTTTCGCGACCGGGCCCGTTACCTGGGCGATACGGACTTTGTGTCCGTCCCTGTTGGGCGCCTCGTCTCTCCTGCATACGCAGAAGACGTACGGGCGAATATAGACGTCTCCAAAGCCACGCCCAGCCAGGGCATTCCGCAAACACCAACCGGCCAGATGGAGTCGACGAGCACGACTCATCTGTCCGTCATTGACAAAGATGGTAACGCCGTGGCCACAACCCAGACGGTGAACCTGTATTTCGGCAGCGGAGTCATGGTTCCCGGAACCGGTATTCTGCTCAACGACGAGATGGACGATTTCAATGCCCAGCCCGACCATCCCAACGCCTTTGGCCTGATCGGCAATACGGACGCGAACGCCATCGCCCCTCGGAAGACGCCGCTGAGCAGCATGAGTCCAACCATTGTGACTCGGGACGGAAAGGTCGAACTCGTGATTGGCGGACCCGGCGGGTCGCGCATTATCAGTTCGGTCCTGCAAGTCATGCTCAATGTCCTTGCCTACCGGATGTCCTTGCCGGATGCCATGTTTGCCACGCGCATTCATCATCAGTGGTATCCGGACCGACTGAATCTGGAAGTCCAAACGGGGAGTGAATCGAACGGACTCGCCGAAAAGCTTCAGGCTATGGGCCACCATGTGAAGGTCGTGGAATGGGGTCCCGGCAAACGCTCCCGCTTCGGCAACATCCAGGCGATTCATGTTGACCAGGAGTCCGGCCTGATAACTGGAGTCTCCGACCCTCGTGGAGAAGGACAACCGCGCGGCCTGGACGCCGGGTAGCGGAAGGGGCTAGGATCAAGCCAGTTTCTTTGTGAAGGGAGTCTGCCGTGGCGGATTTTATAGACACCGATTTCTACCATACTGAAGAATTTTTGAGTGAAGAAGAGCGCCTGGTCCGCGACGTGGCGCGCCGCTTCGTGGATGAGGAGTTCCTACCCAGAGTGCAGCAGTGCTTCCGCGAAGGCTCTTTTCCCATGGAACTTGTTCCTCGGCTGGCCGAGCTGGGCTTTCTGGGGGTGACGGTGCCAACCGAGTACGGCGGTGCTGGGATGAGCAGCGTTGTCTACGGCTTGATCAGCCAGGAGCTTGAGCGCGGGGATAGTGGACTGCGCTCATTCGCCAGTGTGCAGTCGTCCTTGGTGATGTATCCGATTCTGACGTTTGGCTCGGAGGAGCAAAAGAAATTCTGGCTGCCCCGTCTGGCACGGGCCGAGGCCATTGGGTGCTTTGGACTGACCGAACCGGACTTTGGCTCGAATCCGGGCGGGATGATAACCCGTGCGCGGCGGGAAAACGGGGGCTACCTGCTCAACGGCACCAAGCGCTGGATCACCAACGGCTCAATCTCTGATGTGGCCGTGGTGTGGGCCAAGCTTGAAGAGGATGGCAGAGATGTGATCCGCGGCTTCCTGGTTGAAAAAGAACGCGAAGGCTTCACCCGGCAAAACATTGACGGGAAATTCAGTTTTCGAGCGTCCGTGACTTCGGAGATGATTTTCGAGGATTGTTGGATTCCTGAGGACAATCTGCTGCCGAAGTCCGGTGGCCTCAAATCTCCGCTCATGTGTCTGACCCAAGCGCGTTACGGGATTTCCTGGGGTGCGATCGGGGCGGCCATAGCCTGCTATGAGTGCGCAGTCGACTACGCCCAAAACCGCAAGATGTTCTCGCGACCAATCGGCGGCTATCAGCTCGTACAGGCCAAACTCGTGACCATGCTGACCGAGATCACGAAAGCACAGCTCCTGGCGTACCGACTGGGCCGACTCAAGGACGCGGGCAAAATGCGGCCGGACCAGGTCAGTATGGCCAAGATGAATAATGTTTCGACCGCGTTGCACACCACGCGGCTCGCTCGGGACATTCTCGGCGGAAATGGTATCACGGATGAGTATCCGGTCATTCGGCATCTCCTCAACCTTGAGACGGTCAATACCTACGAAGGCACCGAGGATATCCACCGCCTGACGCTCGGTCGCTATATTACCGGCCTAAGTGCGTTCGAGTAGGGGCAATTCATGAATTGCCCCTACGGCGTATGAGGCAAAGCGTAAACCTGCCAACATCTCAGCAACCTTGTATGTGTGGAGGGCACGTTTACTCTTCGGAGCCGATTGAGGTGGTCATCGGCTCGCGCTCGCTGACCCTGCTCCGCGTCAAAGACCTTGAGCGGCTGGTTGATCGCGAGGCCCTGTTGCGCGACGACACAGAGGAGCCGCCATACTGGGCACACCTGTGGACTGGTGCGCTGACCCTGGCCCGCTATATAGACAGCTTTATCGATGTACGAGACCAAACCGTGCTCGACCTCGGCTGTGGCCTTGGGCTGACCGGTATCGTCGCCGCGCAAAAAGGGGGGCGGGTTATCTTTGCCGACAAGGAAGCTGACGCGGTGTCTTTTGCGCGGGAGAACGCGCAGTTAAACGGCTGCTTGCAATACGAGGCGCGACCGCTCGATTTTACCCAGGATGTACTGGAGACCCGTTTCTCGTTCATCCTGGGTGCGGAGATTTTATACGACCGGCCAACCTTTCCCGCCCTGGTGCGTTTTCTTGCCACCCACCTCTCCTCCGCCGGGCGAGCAATCCTTGCCGATGCCAAACGGACGAATACCCAAGACTTCTACCAGCAGCTTGACCGAGCGGGGCTGCAGTGGACCCAGGAAGAAGTGCGAGAATGGGAAGACCTCTTGCCTCTGCCCGTCGCCATTGTCACCATACAGAGAGGGAGGGTAAGGCAGTGGTGACGAATAGAACAATTTCTCGGGTTATTGGCATCCTACGTCGCGAATCCGAGGGCTGGAATGCGCCTGTAGTGACGGAAATGGCGGGGTTTTCACGTGACCCCTATCAGGTGCTGATTGCCTGTCTGTTGAGTTTGCGGACCAAAGATGAAACAACCGGCCCGGCGGCCCGGCGGTTATTTTCCCTGGCGGATACGCCTGAAAAGATGGTGACCCTGACACCCGCGCAAGTGAAGAAGGCGATTTATCCGGTCGGATTTTATAAAACAAAAGCACAAACCGTGCTCGATGTCTCACAGCGGATACTCGATGTCTATGAAGGGCGAGTTCCTGACGACATAGACGAACTCCTGACCTTTAAGGGCGTGGGCCGGAAAACAGCGAATCTAGTCGTGACCTTGGGCTTCCAAAAACCGGGCATCTGTGTGGACACGCACGTCCACCGCATCTCGAACCGTTGGGGCTATGTTGAAACGGAAAACCCGGAACAAACGGAAATGGCACTCCGCAAAAGTCTGCCCAAGCGTTTCTGGATCGGCTATAATGACCTGCTGGTCGCATTTGGACAGACCCTGTGTCACCCAACCTCTCCCAAATGCAGTCTCTGCCCGATCGAGCGGTTCTGCGAAAAAATCGGAGTAGAGCGGAGTCGGTAAGCTGGGGTGGATCCGAAACCCGTAACAACCCGGACGAAACTGCTGTGGGTGGCCCTGCTGTATTTTGCCCAGGGCTTTCCGTTCGGGCTCCTGTTCGACGCGTTCCCGGTGTATTTCCGGATACACGGGATGAGCCTGACGGAAATTGGTTTGCTGAGCGTGGTGGGCTTACCGTGGACGCTCAAATTTCTGTGGGCTCCACTGGTTGACGTATGGGGGTCGCGGCGAAGCTGGATCGTGACCTGCCAGGGTCTGCTCGCGCTCGACTTGGGCCTCTTCCTTTTTCTCGATCCCACCGCGAGCGGCAGTCTGGTCTGGGGCGGACTGATTGTGCTTGCCATACTGGCGGCAACCCAGGATATCGCCATTGACGCTTATACGATCGAACTCCTGGATCAAGAAGAAATGGGACCCGCCAATGGGCTCCGCGTGAGTACCTATCGGGTCGCACTGATCATTGCCGGGGGAGTGTTTGTTGGAGCCGCCGGTCTCGTCGGTTGGCAGGTGGCATTTCTGACTGCGGCCGTCCTCTTGGCCATACTGGCACTGATCTCCAGCCACATGCCTCGGATTGCGCAGGGACCACAACGGGTGCCAGTGACGCAATCCTGGTCCACAGCGCTCGCTCATGGGTTCCTCACCCCGCTCACAAGCTTGTGGCAGCGGCCCGGTGTAATTGCAGTGCTCCTCTTTGTCCTGCTTTTCAAACTCGGGGATATGGCGCTAGGGCCGATGGTCCGGCCGTTCTGGGTAGACCGGGATTTTACCCCGCTCCAGATAGGCATGATTCCGGGAACGGTCGGCGTCGTCAGCACGATTCTCGGTGCGCTGCTCGGCGGTCGTCTCACCAAACAATGGGGGCTTTTTCGCGCATTGTGGGTACTGGGAGTGGCCCAGGCCGGGTCCAACCTGTTCTACGCAGTGACCGCGGCTCTCCCCCGTTCTGACCTGCTTATGTATGGCGCCTCGATTGTCGAGTCGTTTTGTGGCGGGCTGGGGACTGCGCCATTCTTGGCCTTTTTGATGAGTATCTGTGATAAACGACAGGCCGCTACGCAATATGCTCTACTGAGCGCGCTCTTTGGCCTGGGGCGGTCGCTGTCAGGCGGATTTTCCGGAGTGCTCACGCAAAGTGTTGGCTACGCGACGTACTTCACCTTGACTTTTTTTCTGGCCTGGCCGGCTTTTGTTCTTTTGCCGTGGGTCCGCATGTGGATCGTTCAGGCCGAGGAGAACTCACCTTCCCTCCAGACGAAGGCAAACTCTTCAGAGCAGGAAGCGTGAGCGATACGAGAGACGCGATCTTCTGCCCTAGAGAGTGTAGAAGGCGTAGCGTAGAGATACCCACACCCCATGGCTCGACAGATAGGCGTGCGTTCGCCCTACATTGAGCGGAACCAGGACATCTCCGACCTGATTGACGACTCGCGCGATTCCCTCGTCGGTTTCGACAGAGCCGGAATCCGTGTAGCGATACGCGAGATCAAGCGTCAGTCTATCGGTCAGCGATGTACCGACACCGGCCGTCAGCATCCAGGCGAAGTTGACTTGGTGCCCACCCGGAACGATAGTCCGCGTTCTCGTGAACTTCATGCGGGTTTTGCCGATATCGATATACGAAGCGCCGACGCCACCACCGACGAACGGGTTGAACGGTCCGAGCCTTGGTACCCCCAACTGCGGTAGGTCCACATAGGCGGCAAACATGCCGGACAGAGAGGACAATCTCGCCGAGACCTCCTGCCGACCCGTGGTTTGCAAAAAGTTGGTATGACCCGTGAGGGTGAATCGTGGGCGGTATTGAACCAACGCCTCAATCCGCAAGGCCGGCATGATGGTGTGGCCGAGCCCCAGTTCGAAGCCGGCTGGCGCGCTGAAATCGCCGTGCGTGCTCAAGGGCGCTCCATCGTTCCCCGGCCCGCAGCCATACAAAGCGTATATGGCTGGCGGGGAGTGGTTCGTACAGTCCCTGTCCTTAAACCGCGTATCCTCAGACCAATCGAGACCGACCCCGGCCCGCACATAGATATCGTTCGCCCAAGCCCCGGCTCCGGAGAGCAAAGATATGACCACGGCGACCGCAAAAATCCTCCAGATTTTCCATCTCTTCATATACGCTTCCGAAACGCTTACGTCTCTACAGGGAGTGTATAGCTATTGGGGGATACGTCAATTCACCTCCGATGGATATTGCGCCGGACAAGGGCGCGGCATAAGACAGGATGATCGCTAAAACGTTTTTTGGACAGGAGATACTATGGCAACCGACCATGAAACCTGGCTCACACTGACCCAGGAAGAAGCGCTTGACCCGGACCTCCCTATTTGCGACCCCCATCATCATCTCTGGGACTATCCTAATAATCGATATTTGCTGGAAGAGTTGCTTCAAGACCTTGGAGGTGGGCATCGAGTGACCCAGACGGTTTTTGTCGAGTGCGTGTCCATGTACCGCAAGGATGGCCTCGAAGAGATGAAGCCGGTCGGGGAAACCGAATTTGTGCAAGGTATTGCCGCCCAGAGTGCCAGTGGAAACTACGGGCCGACAGCGGTTGCTGCCGGCATTGTCAGTCTGGCCAATCTCGCTCTCGGTCCAGCGGTCGAACCGGTCCTCGAAGCGCATATGGCGGCCAGCCGCAACCGGTTTCGTGGGATTCGGCACGCTTCAAGCTGGCATACGCATGAGAAGATCAGGAATGCGCATACGCACCCGCCGGAAGGACTCTTGTTGGACGCAACCTTTAGACAAGGATTTGCTTGTTTACATAAGCTCGGTCTGAGTTTTGACGCCTGGATGTATCATACTCAGCTTGCCGACCTGGTTGATTTGGCCCACGCGTTTCCTGATGCAACTATCATCCTGGATCATATTGGCGGACCGCTCGGTATCGGTCCGTACGCGGGCAAGCAAGACGAAGTCATGCAGGTATGGAAGAAGGGTATTGCCGATCTCGCACGCTGTCAGAATGTGGTGGTCAAGCTTGGTGGCGTCACCATGCCGATGTGTGGTTTCGGCTGGCATAAGTGGGAAAAACCGCCGACTTCGGAGGAAGTTGCTCGGGCCACCGCCCCGTATTACCTCTTCTGTATTGAGCAGTTCGGCGTAGACCGCTGTATGTTTGAGAGTAATTTCCCGGTTGATAAGGCGTCGTGCTCGTACACTGTGCTGTGGAATTCGTTTAAGCGCATTGTCCAGGACTTCTCATCTGACGAGCGGCTGGCGCTCTTCCATGATACGGCTGCGCGGTCCTATAAAATACAACCTGCGGCCCAACTCCTGTAGCGGCTCTCAGGCCGCGCCCGGCAGGGCCTGGTAAAAACCATTGGTCTGAACAAGCTCAACCGGTGTTTCAAACAGGGCACTGAGCCGTGGGCTGGTGAGCATCTCTTTCTTTTCGCCGTCCGCGATAACCTTGCCCTGTTTCAACAGGACAACCCGTGAGACCTCTGGTGGGATTTCGTGAATGTGGTGGGTCACCAGAGCCACCGTCTTGCCGGCCTGCATCAAGCGCCGAATGGTTGCTATGTATTGAAAACATGCTTGCAGGTCGAGTCCGCTGGTGGGTTCGTCCAAGACCAGGGTTTCAGGATCGTTAATCAGGGCCCGTCCCAGGAGAAAGCGCCGCTGCTCACCCGTAGACATGGTCGCATAGGTTTTCTCTTGCAGCACGCTGATCCCGAGCATGTCCAGGACTTTTTGGGCGCGCGTTCTATCGTCGTCACTAAAGCTGTGGTGCCAGGCGATATCTATGCTCGAATAGAAGCCCGATAAAATGATATTCAGCCCACGGGCATTCCCGACATACTGCTGCTGCAAATCGTGGGATACGAGGCCAAAGCGGGAGCGCAGCTCCCACACATCCCAGCGCTCCTGCCCATATAAACGCACGTAACTCTCTGCTTGGGCAACCGGATAGAGGTCGCGGGACAGAAGTTTGAGCAAGGTTGATTTACCCGCGCCATTGGGGCCAAGGATGACCGTGTTTTGGCCCTCGATCAGATCGAGGGAGAAATTCTCGAACACGCAGGTTTGACCACGATAGACGGTCGCATTTTTTATCTCGATAATTTTTTGCATACGGCCTTCCTTCTCTTTTTTTGCCCCCTGCCCTTCGGGCTTTCCCCCTTAAAAAAGGGAGGGAGAGTCGAGTCGTATCCAGAGGCAGTCCACCCCATCCAGAAACATGTGAATGATCAGTCCCAGAGCGACCAGTCTCAGCCAGTTTACCTGGGGTATCACGAGCAGGAGCAGATAGACTGCAATGGCTGGGTAGGAGTGGAGTGGATGAAAGCCAATCCCGCAGCGATTCGGATCGTAGATGGGGTCGGCGAGCAGATGGTCAATATCAACGATCATCGTTCCGACCATGACCAGGAAGGCCCACCGCCAGCGGTCACCATAGAATGTCCGGGCGACCAGTACCGGAACAATGAAGTGGAGAATCATATGAACAAGTGGACGCATAGCGTTGAGGAGACTCATGCGGCAGAGAATAGCGTGTAGGAGGTGAGTCTCTCAGCAGAAGGAGCTAGGATTTCCCGAGCTTGAGATAGGGACGCGGAGAGTACGGCTCTCTGGCCCCTCGGGTCGCCAAGTCCTGGAGCAGGGCGTCACCGAGAACGAGAGCCAGCATGGCCTCAGCCATAGGCACGCCGCGAATGGCAACACAGGGATCGTGTCTGCCCTTGGTGATAATTGTCCTGGGCTGCAACTGCGTGTCGAGCGTCTGTTGCTCGCGGGGTATCGAAGACGTCGGTTTCACCACGACGCGGGCCACAATAGGTGCGCCAGACGAAATGCCGCCCAGAATCCCACCATGATTATTGCTGTGAAAGCCATCAACGTCCATCTCGTCGTTCATCTCGCTGCCCCGCATGGCCGCGGCTGCAAAACCAGCTCCAATCTCTACGCCCTTTACTGCGGGAAGAGACATAAGGGCGCTCACAATGGCGGAGTCGAGCTTCCCAAAGACCGGCTCACCCAGACCGGGCGGAACGCCCGTGGCGACCACTTCAATAATTCCGCCAACCGAGTCCCGTTCTTTCCGGGCTTGTTCGACTTCCTCTCGCATAGCCGGGACGGTGTCGGGGTCAACGCTGCGCAGCTCGTTACGCTCAACCTGTTCCCATACATAGTGTTGCGCTCGAACGCGGCCAACCTGAACGACGCCGCCAACTATCGCTACGCCGAATTTTGCCAGGAGTTGTTTTGCCAGGGCTCCGGCAATCACGCGGCCAACCGATTCACGGGCCGACGCCCTTCCCCCGCCGCGATAGTCGCGATGGCCGTATTTGGCAAAATACGTAAAATCTGCGTGGCCGGGACGAAAGAGGTCTTTGATATCCGCATAGTCTTTCGAGCGGGTGTCTTCGTTGAAGACCATGATCATCATGGGTGTTCCGGTGGTTTTGCCTTCATAGACGCCAGAGAAAATTTCAAACTGTTCTCTTTCTTGACGCTGGGTCACCAGCCTGGACTGGCCGGGCCGGCGCCGCTGCAACTCGGTATGAATACCGGCCTCGTCGATCTCGAAGTCAGCCGGAAAACCGTCGATCACGACACCGACCGCCCTGCCATGGCTCTCACCAAAGGTTGTGACGCGCAAGCTGGTGCCGAAAGTATTGCCTGTCATCGATTCACCGGAAAGATGCCATTCGGCATAAAAATTACCACTCAGTATTTATACTGAGTGCTTATGGGTGATACTACCACGTGTGTCGCAACGAAAAAGGGGCCGATGGACCGGCCCCTTGTCGAACGTACAGCGTTTGAGAAAAGTTGAGCAGTCTATCCGTTGGACGCAACGTCCAAGCGGACCTGAGCAAGACGGAGCGTATTCTGAGCGTCCTCAAAGCCGGCGTCGGTTGGCGAAAGATTGCCGAGGGCGGCTTCTGCCTCGCGCACCGCCTCTTGGGCCTGGGCCGCATCAATTTCGTTGGCGTATGCGGCTTCCGTACACAGGACGGTCATTAAATTGTCCACCACCTCAGCGAAGCCGTCACTCACCGCCAATGACCGGGTTTGCCCGCTTTGCTTATAGGACAAGCGCCCAGGCTGGAGCGAGGACAGAAATGTGGCGTGGCCGGGGAACACGCCAAACTCCCCTACTGTGCCAGGAGCGGTGACTTCATCGACCTCCTCGTCAAGCAGGAGCCGCTCTGGGGTGACTAAACGCAGACGCAGGATATCGGCCATAATGCTCGTCTTGCTTATTCAGCCAAAGTCTTGGCTTTTTCTGTAGCCTCTTCAATCGTGCCAACCATATAGAACGCCTGCTCGGGCAGGTCGTCGTGCTGGCCTTCGACCAGTTCCTTGAAGCTGCGTACCGTGTCTTTCACTTGTACGTATTTGCCGGGGAAATTGGTGAACTGCTCAGCGACGTGGAAAGGCTGGGACAAGAAGCGCTGCACTTTACGGGCTCTGGCGACCGTGAGCTTGTCTTCTTCGGACAACTCGTCGATACCCAGAATGGCAATAATGTCCTGTAAGTCTTTATAGCGCTGTAAGATTTCCTGGACCTGACGGGCAACTGCGTAGTGTTCTTCGCCGATCACGTTGGGGTCGAGCATACGTGAGGTTGAGTCAAGCGGGTCCACCGCAGGATAAATACCCAGCTCGGCAATCTGGCGGGATAATACGGTTGTTGCGTCCAAGTGGGCAAAAGTAGTGGCGGGGGCCGGGTCGGTCAAATCATCTGCCGGGACATAAATGGCTTGGACGGAGGTAATTGAGCCATTCTTGGTTGACGTGATGCGCTCCTGTAAATCCCCCACATCGGTCGACAGGGTGGGCTGGTATCCCACCGCAGAGGGGATACGCCCCAGAAGTGTGGACACCTCGGAGTTTGCCTGCACGAAGCGGAAAATATTATCAATGAAGAGCAAGACGTCCCGGTTTTCCTCGTCCCGGAAATACTCTGCCATGGTGAGGGCCGAGAGCCCGACACGGGCTCGGGCGCCTGGGGGCTCATTCATCTGGCCGTAGACCAGGGTGGTTTTATCGATGACGCCGGATTCTTTCATTTCCAGCCACAGGTCGTTGCCCTCACGCGTCCGCTCACCGACTCCCCCGAAAACGGAATACCCGCCATGCTCCTGCGCAATATTGTTAATCAGCTCCATGAGGATCACGGTCTTGCCCACACCGGCGCCGCCAAACAAGCCTACTTTTCCGCCTAATGGATAGGGGGCGAGGAGGTCGACAACCTTGATGCCGGTCTCCAGGATTTTGACCTCGGTGGCCTGGTCGACAAAGGCCGGTGCCGCCCGATGGATGGGCGAGCGTTTGACATGGTCGAGCGAGGCCCCTTCATCGACCGGCTCGCCGACCACATTGAGAATGCGCCCCAAGGTATCTCCACCAACCGGAACGGTAATCACGTTGCCGGTATCACGGACTGCTAAGCCCCGTGAGAGTCCTTCGGCGCTGTCCATCGCAATACACCGGACAGTATTTTCTCCGAGATGTTGCGCGACCTCAAGAATCAGATTCCACTCCTTGTCGCTGATCGCCGGGTTCGTCACCTGCAGGGCGTTATAAATGGGAGGGAGGGCACTATCCTCGAACTCCACGTCAACCACCGCGCCCATGACCTGAGTAATCTGACCAACATTCATCGGTGTGTATCCTCTCTTCAGTGTTTCCTACGCGAGACCACGCTCGCCTTATCCCTTCAACGACTCGCCGGTCGCAACGATCTCTAAGAGTTCCCGGGTAATTCCGGCTTGACGGGCGCGATTCATGTCCAAGGTCAGGCGGTCAATCATCTCAACAGCGTTATTGGTTGCATTATCCATGGCCGTCATCCGCGCGCCGTGCTCGCTCGCTACCGATTCCAGCATGGCCCGATAGATCAGCATATCGATATACCGTTCCAACAGGCTGGCCAATAAGGTCTGTGGAGCAGGTTCGTACAGATAATCCAAGGCGCTCTGGTCCTCCGTCTGCGGTGTTGACGCAATGGGAAGAATTTTATCCAGGGTCGGGACCTGAACTAAAGCCGAACGAAATTTGGCGTACAGGACATAAAAGCTGTCGGTCTCCCCACTCAGGAACTGCTCGCCAACCCGCCGGCCAATATCGTGGGCCAAGTCCGCAGAAAGCCGCCCGTACAGATTGATATGCTCCTCAGCAATGGTGACGTCTCGACGCTTAAAGTGATCATAGGCGCGGCGGCCGACGAGGATGAGACTCACTTTTTGTTCGGCACGCTGCCGCATGAAAGCCTCGGCTTCACGGATTAAAGAGGAGTTGAATCCGCCGCACAACCCGCGATCAGAAGTCATCACAATGAGTGTGGTGTTGTTTTCCGCCCGCTCGGTAAGAAAGGGGTGAGCGAGTTCCTCCCCCTGAGCTGCCAAGTTCTGCAAGACTGCTTCCAGCTTTTCCGCGTAAGGACGCGCGGCCAGCGCAGCTTCCTGTGCCCGTCGCAGCCGTGCCGCTGAGACCATCTTCATGGCCTTGGTGATCTGCTGGATATTTTGGACGGACGAGACGCGTTTCCGGATTTCTTTCAGAGTCGCCATGGTTCAACTATACGGAAAAGCTCTCGTTGAATTCCTTCAGCACGGTGTCCAGCCGCCCGGTGAGATCGTCGTCCAACGCTCCCCTGGCGAGAATATCGGCGTAAATGTCCGGGTGAGAATTCTCGATAAAGCGGGCGAGTTCTGGCTCATATTGAGCAAGCGCCGTGTCGGAGATATCGTCCAGGTGGCCATTGGTCCCAGCGTAAATAATGGCAATTTGGCGTTCGACCGGAAGCGGCTCGTACTGCCCCTGCTTGAGGATCTCAACCAGGCGCGTGCCGCGGGCCAACATCCGCTGCGTGGCAACGTCCAAGTCAGACCCGAATTGAGCAAAGGCCGCCATCTCACGATACTGCGCCAGGTCAAGGCGTAACGACCCAGCGACTTGCTTCATAGCCTTGATTTGTGCATTGCCGCCCACTCGGGAAACGGAGATACCAACGTTGACCGCCGGTCGTACACCGGAGAAGAAGAGATCCGACTCCAGAAAAATCTGCCCATCGGTAATGGAAATGACGTTGGTCGGAATATAGGCCGAGACGTCGCCGGCTTGGGTTTCAATCACCGGAAGGGCAGTTAACGACCCGCCACCCTGGTCATCGCCCATTTTTGCGGCGCGTTCCAGCAGGCGTGAATGAAGATAGAACACGTCGCCGGGAAAGGCCTCACGGCCGGGCGGGCGGCGCAACAGCAGGGAAAGCTGGCGATAGGCGACGGCGTGCTTTGACAGATCGTCATAAGCCACCAGGGCGTGCTGCCCGTTATCGCGGAAGTATTCGCCAATGGCAGTCCCGGAGTATGGTGCAATAAATTGTAGCGGCGCCGCATCAGAGGCAGACGCAACGACAATGGTCGTATAATCCATCGCCCCGGCCCGGGTCAGTCGCTCCACGACCTGAGCAATGGTGGACTGCTTCTGGCCAATAGCGACATAGATACAGGAAACATCGCCGCCTTTCTGATTGATAATCGTATCAACAATGATAGCGGTTTTCCCGGTCTGACGGTCACCAATGATCAGTTCCCGTTGTCCGCGACCGATCGGGATCATGGAATCAATCGCTTTGATCCCGGTTTGTAACGGTTCGGTGACCGGCTGACGTAGGACGATACCCGGCGCTTTGACCTCGATGCGGCGCGTTTCCGTTGTAGAAATCGGGCCTTTGCCGTCGAGCGGCTGGCCTAGGGAGTTGACCACGCGACCCCGCATGGCCGCGCCAACAGGAACCTCGGCAATGCGTCCGGTGCGACGAACCTCGTCGCCTTCTTTAATAGACTGAACCTCACCGAAGACGGCGGCACCGACATTGTCCTCTTCAAGGTTGAGCGCCAGACCATACAGGTCGCCCGGAAACTGGAGCAGTTCCCCCGAGGCGACTCGGTCGAGACCATGAATACGAGCGATCCCATCGCCAGCCGAGAGCACTGTGCCTGTCTCGCGCTGCTCAACTTGTTGGTCGTAACCTTGGATCTGTTGCTTGATGATTTCGCTGATCTCAGCGGCACGTAGTTCCATTCGTCCCTCTCGCAATAGTATTTATGCAAAATTATCCTGTAAATTCAGATGCTTATATCTGCCGCGCTAATTGATCGCCAAGTCGAGCAAGCTGTGTTTTGAGGCTGGCATCATAGACCCGCCCTTCCACCTCAACGACAACGCCACCTAAGAGTGTCGCGTCTGTCTCAAAGGTAGGCTCGACCGTCTTCTCCGTGAGTTGGCTGAATGTCTTCACAAGAAGCTGCTTTTCCTCTGCTTCCAACTCGACCGCCGAGCGCACCCGCGCTCGAACCCGCCCCAAGGCTTTATCCAGCAGTTGTTGGTATGCCTCGTTAATCGCGCTGATGTCCTGGAGTCGGTCACTATCCGCAAGGACGCGCAGAAACTTCTCGACAATCTCATGTAGAGAGCCCTGGGCGACCAACTGGGCTACCATGTCCTGGCGTACGCTAGCTGGAAGCGCCGGAAGTGCCAGTATTTTTGCCAACTCTGGATCGGTAAAGAGCTCGGCGACCTGGACGAGCTGAGTTCCGATCGTTTCTCCCTCTCCTTGCTCTTGGGCGAGACTCAGGAGGGCTTTGGCATATCGTCTAGCTGCCTGTGTTCTCGGCACTTCTTACCTCTTGAACCAGTTGTTCCACGAGTCGGCGGTTATCACCTCTCGTCACGTTTTTTCGGATCAGTTCGGTCGCAATCGCTACCGCCTGTGTTGCAACTTCTTGTCGAAGGGTCCGCCGTGCCTCCTCAATTTCACGTTGGGCGATAAGTTGCGCCTCGGTCTTCGCTCTTTCTGCCATCTGTTGAGCTTCTTCCATCAGGCGCTGACGCTCGCGTTCGGCTGCCTCAACGGCTTGACTCCGTAACTCTTCTTCCTCGGCGGCGAGGTTGGCTAGCCTGGTATCATACTCCTGACGCAGTCTATCGGCTTCCTCCTTGGCCTTTTTTGCTTCCTCAAGCGCTTGAACGACCGTCTGGTGGCGCTCTTTGAGCTTGCGTCGAATAAGGTCTCGGGTGAATCTCCGGATGACAAAGGCAAAAATAAGAAAATTAATGGCGAAAAAGCCTAAGGTGAGGAGAGAAGAGCCGCCCCCATGCGCGTCACTTGCGGCCCACGCCAGGTCGGAATAGGAAAGAGAGAGAAAGAGGCTGCTGAGGGTGAAACCTAGGCGGGGGAGTATACGTTGTACCATACTAGGAGAGAGGTCTTTCCAGGAGTTTTTCGCTTATTTCATCGGCAAATTGACCAACCTGCGCTTCAAGACTTTGGCGGGTGCGCTGAATATCCTCAGAGAGGCTGGCTCGGACGTTGGCAATGGATTGTTCGGCTTCTTTCTGTGCTGCCTCAACCACTGAGCGCGCTTGGTCTTCCGCGTCTTTATAGATAGCGTCGACTCGTTGCCGTGCTTCCGCCCGGGAGGTGGCGAGTCGGGTTTGATACTGTTCGTCCATAGACTCGGCTTCTGCCTTGACTGTCACCGCTTCTCGCATTGCTCCCTCCGTCCGCTGTGCCCGCGTCTTGAGCACCGCAAGGTTAGGCTCGAACAGAAAACGGCGTAAGCAGACCCAAACAATAAGAAAAAGAATGATTTGGGCTATAAAAGTCCAGTCTGGTGGGAAAGAAAGCACCGAAAAAAGGTCTCCTATCGATAGAAATGCAAAGTCAAAACTGGATCAAACACAATATAAAGGAACAAGTAGGAATAATGCTTCTTCCAGCTTCCCTTTCTTTGCGCCCCTTTTCTTTTCATCCTTTTAAGCGCTGTACAAGCCCCTCTAGTTCTTCATTGGAATAATATTCAATTTCTATCTTTCCCCCCTTCTTCCGAGAAACGAGCCTCACCTTGGTGCCCAGGGTTCGGGTCAGGTCTTCTTCAACTGCCTTCAGATAAACATCCGTCCTTTGGATAAGCGTCGGTTTTTCCGGAGCAGACGATTCAACCGGCGGCCCCTCGATAATATTGGCCTGTGAGACAAGGGTTTCTGTTGCGCGTACAGAAAGACCATCTGCCATAATGCGCCGGGCCATCTCCAGTTGCTGCTCTGGCATATTCAACGCGAGCAGGGCACGCGCATGGCCCACTGTGAGAGTCCCTTTGTCAACATTCTCTTTTATGTCCTCAGGGAGATTCAAAACGCGCAGAAGATTGGTCACGACAGGGCGGCTTTTACCAACACGATGCGCAACCTGCTCTTGAGTGAGATGAAATTCTTCCATAAGCTGCCGGTAAGCAAGAGCCTCTTCTATGGGGGTGAGTTCCTCGCGTTGGATATTTTCGACCAGCGCCATTTCGAGACTTTCTGCGTCGCTGACCTCCTTAACGATAACTGGAACGCGCTCAAGCTGGGCACGCTGTGCTGCACGAAAACGTCTTTCTCCAAGGATTAACTCATATCCCTGCGGTATTTTCCTGACCACCAGCGGTTGCAAAATACCCTGGTTGCGGATGGATTCCGAGAGTTCCACAATCTTCGCTTCATTAAAATAGCGCCGCGGCTGTCTGGGATTCGGTTGGATTTCGGAAATGGGAACCTGACGCTCGGCCGGAGTATCGAGTGATGTCCCCTTGGGAATCAGTGCACTCAAACCTCTGCCAAGGGAACGCCTTTTTACGTGTACGGCAACGTCACTCATCCTTCACCCCCTCTTCCTCTCCCAGTGAGCGAACGCTCAGTGTTGTGTGAGCATCTGGTGTTGCTGCAACCGTTGTTGTGGAACCAAAATCTCTCTCTGCCTGAATCCACTCTTCGGGTTCTCGCCTGAGCATCTCCTGGGCAAGGTCCATATAACTCTTCGCACCTCGACAAGACGGATCGTACAAGAGAATAGGAAGACCGTGGCTGGGACTCTCACTTAACCGGACATTGCGGGGGATAATAGATTCAAAGACGTATTGCGGAAAGAATTCCCGTATCTCTTCGGCGACTTGGTGGCAGAGTCGATTGCGCGCGTCGAACATCGTCAGCAAGAGACCTTCAATGGCGAGGTCCGGATTGAGTCTCTCACGAATGATGTCGAGTGTCTCTATCAGTGACCGTAGCCCCTCAAGGGCGTAGTACTCGCACTGGAGGGGGATGAGGACGCTATCTGCCGCAGTCAGAGCATTCACGGTGAGGAGGCCGAGCGAGGGTGGACAATCGAGAAAAATATAGCGATAGACAGAGCCATATTGCCGAATAAGAGTCCGCAGGCGATATTCTCTGTCTTCGATGTTGAGGAGTTCAACTTCCGCTCCTATCAGGTCATGATTGGCGGGAAGAACGTCGAGTTTTTCAATGGCTGTCTTTTGAACCGCCTCCTGGAGCGTACACTCCCCGAGGAGGATCTGATAAATGGTCGCCGTATTCTCGTCAGGACGAGCACCTACACCACTGGAGGCATTCCCCTGAGGATCACAGTCAATAAGGAGGGTTTTTGCTCCAGATATACCTATGGCGGCCGCAAGGTTGATAGCAGTCGTGGTCTTCCCCACCCCACCCTTCCGATTCGCTATACAAATGGTCCTGGCCACAGGGTTCAGTAGCATATTCCCGGAAACAAGGGAAGATTATAGAGAATGTCGTGTATTCTCTGTTGGTTGGGGAAGGAATTGAGCCATGTGTCACGTGAAACATGACGGACAAATGTGTCACGTGAAACATTTCTTTCTGAAAAAGAGGGCATATCTGTCTCCTTCACCAAAGGGGAGACGGTATTCACTTATGGCCTCTTGTACAAAGCTGTCATGAGAAGAGCGGTCTTCTCCTGCTCCACCGCCTTTCCTACGGGGGCCTCGCATTGCTACCGCATAGCCACCTTTCTTCACAATCGGAAGGCAGAGGGTCAGGAAGTGAGTAATATCCCAGGTTGCCCGTGTGACAACAGTATCGAACCGAGCGGAGCCCCTATCCTGTAGTGCGAACTCTTCAGCTCTCCCTTCAAATACGCGTATATTCTCTACGCCTGTTGTCCTGACAGCCTGTTTCAGAAAGTTTGCTCTTTTCCTTCGTGTCTCGATGAGGAAGACCTCCCGCTCCTGCCCGGTTATGCCAAGTACGAAGCCTGGAAACCCGGCCCCACTCCCAAGGTCGGCAAAAATACCCTGCCCCGGAAGAACGTGTGAAAAGGCGAGAGAGTCAAGAATATGCTTCCGAATAATTTTTTTTGCATCATACTGGCCGACAAGATTGAAGACCTGAGCCCAGCGCTGAAGTTCATCTATATATAGGGATAAAGTGCGGAGGGACTGTGGAGTAAGCGGTATTCGTAACGTCTCTGCGCCCTGCTCTAAGAGAGAGTAGGATTCTTTATCCATCACACGGCAGCCCCAGTGCGTTTCAGGTGAATGGCCAATAACGACACGGCCGCGGGCGTTACCCCTGGGATACGCGACGCTTGACCCAGCGAGCGGGGACGCAAGGCCAGGAGTTTTTCTTTGGCTTCGTTTGAGAGACCCTGGACATCCGTGTAATCAATCCCACTCGGAATAAGGGCCTCTTCCATATGCCGGACCCTGTTTACCCCTTCTTCCTGACGGCGTATATAGCCGGAATACTTGACCTCTATCTCCACTTCAGCCCCAGCCCCCGTGGAGAGGGGGGTGGGCGACGGGCTGATAGACTGGACGTCTCCGAAGGACAATTCAGGCCGGCGTAGTAATTTCGCGAGTGATGTCGGCGTTTTGAGCTCTGCCGTACCTAAAGCCGATAGTTGGGTATTCACTGCCTCGTTTGGGGTCAGTACAGTCTCCTCCAGACGTCGAACTTCCTGGGCAATTTCTTCTTTTTTCCTGAGCGTCCGCTCGGCCGATCTTTCATCGATGAGCCCGATTCTCCGTCCGAATTCGCTCAGCCTCACATCTGCATTGTCTTCCCTGAGTAACAGACGATGCTCAGCACGAGAAGTAAACATCCGGTAGGGCTCCCCTCCTACTCCTTTCGTGACCAGATCGTCTATAAGAACGCCTATATAGGCTTGATCCCGGGAAAAAATGAGCGGGGTTTCGCCTCGAACCTTCATTGTCGCGTTGATTCCGGCCATTATTCCTTGTGCCGCGGCCTCCTCATAGCCCGTCGTCCCGTTAATCTGACCGGCGAAGTAGAGGCCCGATATGAGCTTGGTTTCCAAGGTCTGTGTGAGCTGGGTCGGGTCGGCGTAGTCATATTCAATGGCATAGCCGGGGCGCATGATCTCTGCGTCCTCCAGCCCTTGTATTGAACGGACCATGGCGAGCTGTACATCCAGTGGCAGACTTGTGGAAAGACCGTTTGGATAGACTTCGACGGTATCCCGCCCTTCTGGCTCGAGAAAAATCTGGTGACGCGGCTTCTCCTGAAAACGAATGACTTTATCCTCAATTGATGGACAATAGCGCGGCCCTCTGCCTTCAATCACACCGGAATACAGGGGTGAGCGATCAAGTCCTGCGGCAATGATCTGGTGCGTTTTCTCATTCGTATACGTCATATGACACGGCAATTGTTCCTGGACGATTACTTCCGTTGAAAAGGATAAGGCAGGTGGAGGGGTATCTCCATACTGTGGTTCCAAAATGCCGTAATTGATGGTTCGCTTGTCCAAGCGCGGACAGGTGCCGGTTTTGAGCCGACCAATATGAAAACCAAGCTCGCTCAGATGGCTGCTTAATCCTTCAACGGCAAAATCCCCTGCCCGTCCCGCTGCATAATTTTTGAGACCAACGTGTATGAGACCCTTGAGAAAGGTTCCGGTCGTCAGAATAACGGTCTGTGCTGAGAAGGACTCGCCTATCTGAGTGATCACCCCTCTAACGCTGCTGTTCTGAAGAGGAAACGTGTCCAGCATCTCATGTCTATTGGAGGACACGCTTCCTCTTTCAACCCTGAGGCGTTCCACACTGCCCTGGCGCAGGGTGAGGTTGGGTGTGGTTTCCACCACTCTCTTCATACGCTGCCGGTAGAGAGCCTTGTCCGCTTGGGCACGCGTCGCGCGAACGGCTGGCCCCTTGCGCGTGTTCAAGACACGGAACTGAATGCCCGTCTCATCAATAGCGCGAGCCATCTCTCCACCAAGCGCGTCAATCTCCCGCACCAAATGGCTTTTGCCCATCCCTCCAATGGCAGGATTGCATGACATCTGACCGATGTGATCAAGGTTCAGCGTCAGCATCAGGGTCTTACTGCCGAGACGTGCTGCCGCCAATGCCGCCTCGATCCCGGCATGGCCAGCGCCAACAACGATAACATCATAGTCCATGGGTCTTTACCTATTTCCCAATGCAGAAATCTTGAAACACGCGGTCGAGTATCTCCTCGGTGCTGACTTGGCCCGTTATTGTGCCAATATGGTCAAGGCTGGCGCGGAGATCAACAGCGATCAGGTCAAGGGGGAGGCCTGTCGCCAACCCCTGCTCTGCACACTTGAGGCTTTCCGTCGCTTTTTCAAGAGCAACTTTATGCCGTATTTTCGTAATCATAACACCCTTATACGGTCCTTCACCTTCTCCTCCAGATTGCTTCTTCCCCAGAGCGATCTCTCGTATTCTGTCTCCTAAGTCGTCTATCCCAGTACCATACAGTGCGGCGATGTGAAGAAGAGGAAACGTGTCAACAGCTTTGTGTGATTTGGAGGACACGTCTCCTCTTTGAGGCGCTTCAGTATCCAGACTACCTAACAGGTCGGTCACATCAAATTTCTGAGGGAGGTCACTCTTATTCCCCACTAGGACAAACTTCTTGCCTTTGATCTTTTCACAGATGAGGGCGTCATCAGCATCGAACGGCCGGGAGAGATCGAAAAGTGCTAAAATAATCTCTGCCTGTTCAATGCTGGACAGGCTACGTTCAATGCCGATCTTCTCAATCTCATCCGTTGCCAGACGAATCCCAGCAGTGTCCCGCACAACGAGGGGAATCCCGTTCACGATCACGGTTTCCTCAAGCACATCCCGTGTTGTACCTGGGACCTGGGTGACAATGGCCCGCTCTGTACCTGCCAGCAGGTTGAGCAGGCTCGACTTACCGACATTCGGCTTCCCAATAATAGGGGTCCTGATCCCGTCGCGATAGACCTTTCCTTGGGAAAAAGTCGTTGCAAGCGTCTCTATATCGCTCCGAATTGAAGAGAAGGCTGAGCTGAGCTCCTGTTGGCTGTGTTCAGGGATATCGTCTTCGGGGAAATCGATAAAAGCTTCCAGGTAGGCTGTCTGGGTAATGAGGCGGTCCCGAATGGCTGAACACGTTTGGGAGAGTCGGCCTGACAGGTCCTCCCAGGCAAGATGTAAACCCGTCTCATTATTTGCGTGAATGAGGTCGAGCACAGCCTCGGCCTGTATGAGATCGAGACGACCGTTGAGAAAGGCGCGTTTTGTAAACTCACCGGGCTGGGCGAGCCGAACTCCCTGATTGAGGATCGCTTCCAATACCCGGCGAGTCAGGAAACTGCCGCCATGGAGGTGCAATTCCGCTATATGCTCACCAGTATAGCTGTGTGGGGGGCGCATCAGGATCAGGCCGGCCTGATCAATTGGCCGACCGTTCGGCTGGTCCTGAACCTTTCCAAGATAGAAATGGTGAGAATGAAGTTTTTCCCAAGACGTTCGGGGGAGAAAGAGCTGTCTGACTATTCTTTCTGCGTCCGCGCCACTGATTCGGATGACGGCGATCCCGCCCTGGCCTGGGGGAGTCGCAATAGCGGCAATCGTATCATGCTCGTACACAACAGGTCATGAGCGAGCCGTCCGCCGATCTCGATCACGGCGAGGACTGCCAGCTTCCTCGGGAACAATAGAGAGACGACGAAAATACCCACGACCCATGCTTTTTGTCACCACCAGTGGGTCGTCTTCAAGCGCCAAATGGACGACGCGACGGTCTCGGGGACTCAGCGGATTCAGGGTAACGGTCTTCCGCCGCCGCTTGGCCCGCTCGCTCAAGCGGAGGGCCAGACTTTCAAGACTCTGGCGGCGACGTTCACGGTAGCCCTCGGCGTCCAAGATGAGGTGCGCCTCTTCCTCTTCTCCACGGGCGACCATACGGTTGAGCAGATATTCCAGGGCGTCAAGCGTCTGCCCCTTCCGCCCAATGAGTAAGCCATCGACGGTATCCTCAAGATTGATAACGGCTTCTGCCCCTTGGACATTGAGCGAGACTGGAGCCTCTACGCCCATGAGACGCAGGGTTTCTGAGAGTATCTGGCAGGCATTTTCTCCTGTTTCCTTGGAAACGGGAATGGGCCGAGCGGCTGATTCTCCAGAAGGAGCACGCCGGCGTGCCCCTCTCCCTCTCTCCTGAGAAGATTTGTCAATACCGGCCGGAGATGCAGGTTCGGGCTCCTGAACCGAAACAGGATTTCTCAGCGTCGCCCGAACGCGTGCCTTCTTCCCACCAATACCGAGGAAACCCCTTGTGGCCTGAGAGAGGATTTCTATTTCAACCTGCTCTCTGTCCGCTTGGAGTTGGGTCAGGGCTGCTGCAACCGCCGCTTCTATCGTCGATCCTTCCGCTTCAACTGCACTCATGGTGTCTTTCCTCTTCGAAAAGCGTAAACGTGTCCAGCATCTGTACGTTATTGGAAGACGCGTTTACGCTTTTTATCCATACGTTTTTGTGTACCAGTGCTGCTGAGCGACACTCAGGATATTATTGATAAGCCAGTACAGCACTAGTCCGGCTGGAAAATTAATGAACATCACCGTAAAGATGACCGGCATCAGGAGCATCATCTTCTGCTGGATCGGATCTCCGGGGGTTGGCATCATCATCTGCTGGATGATCATTGATCCCCCCATAAGCAAGGTCAGTACCGGGATACCCGGAGGATCAACGAAAGGAATGGCCAGCGCGCCCAAGCGGTCTGGCTGAGAGAGGTCTTCAATCCAGCCGAAAAATGGGGCTTGTCTCAATTCAATGGCGTACAAAAGCCCCTGGTACAGGCCGATGAACACCGGGAGCTGTACGATCATGGGGAGACACCCACCGAGCGGATTCACTTCGTACCGCTTATACAGTTCCATCATTTCCTGGTTCAGCTTTTGTCGATCGTCCTTATATTGCTCGCGGAGTCGTTCCATCTGCGGCTGGAGTTTCTTCATCGCCGACATAGACCGAAAGCTTTTATTACTGAGCGGGAAGAACACCAGTTTAACGAGGACGGTCAGTAGGATAATAGCAATGCCGTAATTTCCGGTCACATCATAGAGGAGTCTCAGCAACGAGACTAACGGCCGGGCAATAAAGTGGGACCAGCCAAAGTCGATGGCCCGGTCAAAGGCCGGGTCAACCGCATTCAGGGCATCTGTATCCTTCGGACCGACATATAGGGTGTAGAATACGGTCTCTCCGTTCCAGGAAGTCGAGAGGCGTGTTTCCAGGGTCTCGTCTTCATCACGAAAGAAGAGTTGGGCCGTTTCGATGTCCTGCGGCATCATACCGGCCAAGAAATAACTGTTTGTGAACCCAGCCCAACGAATATCCCCCGGCCCGTATGAGTCCCCGGCTTCCCAATCCCAGGCGTTTTCATATTCAAAGGTCCGACCAATCAGCGCAACCGGCCCGTAGACGTCATAATAGGCGGATTTCCCTTCTGAACGTGAGCCTTCGAGCCAGGATAAAGAGAGAGCAGAAGCCTGAAAAGGAATATGCGCGACATCGACGCTGAGACCTATGCCGTACCCTTCTCCGGAAAACGTAAAGGTTTTGGTAAAAGTTGTCCCGTTCGCCAGCGACCCTCTGAACACGAGGTCTTTGTGATCTCCCGCCGGCACAAGGAGCTGTTCTCCCGCGGCGACCCCCTCGACGGTATACGGCAGTATATTATCACTGAGAGTGATATTTTTGCCGCTCAGACTCAGGACGAAGGGCAGCTCTCCATAGGTTCCGGGGGTGACCATTTCCAACAGCGGACTGTCTGGGCTGAGCGTCACTGGATACTGTTTGAGTTGGAAACTTTTGATACGTCCGCCCATGGAAGTAAAAACAGCAATATAGGCATCTGTTTCAACTATGATGTCCCGTTCAACGGGAGTAGGGGGAGCTGTTGAGGCGGGCTGGGGCAGACCAGCAGTCTGTTCTTCTTTTTTAACATCGCTCTGGCGGCGTTCCACAAGGAGAGGGGTCTGTTGATCTGCAGGGGTGGCTGATTCCGAGCCGACTAACGGCTGCGGAGCCTGGGGCTGGAGAGGGTCAGGCGGCGGGTAAAGATAGGAGATCAGTGACTGATACCCGATAAGAATGAGGATACAGAGGACAATAGCGAGGAGACTCTTGTTATCCATAGAACTTCAAACGCCCGCAAGATGAGTTAGGGGACGAGATCGACTCCGCCTGGGTGCCATGGGTGACATTTGGCGAGACGTCGAATCATGAGCATCAGCCCCCTGAGCGCCCCATGCTTGCGTACGGCGTGCAGAGCGTACTGAGAGCAACTGGGATAGAAGCGACAGGCCGGACCGATCAGCGGAGAGATGAAGAGGCGATAGCTCTTGAGTCCGCCCACGACTACCAGTTGGCCTAGCCGAGAGACTGCCGTAGCACATGATGAGCCGAAAAAGTGAACGATTTCACTGCGTACGTTGAGCAATGGGAAGCACCCTCTCTAGTTCGGTAACGATCTGGGCAAAAGTGAGCTCCTGCGCGCGTGATTTGGGAATAATAAGAATATCACGCGATGGGGATATGCGTGCCTGCCGAACTCGAAAAAACTCGCGCAACCTTCTCTTCATGTGATTCCGCATGACTGCTTTGCCATAGCGCCGTGAGGTCGTCACCCCAAGGCGGGGACGAGCGGTACGAGCAGGCGAAGTAATAATAATAAAATTGCGACTATACCGGCGTTCTCCTCGTCTTTGGAGGGTAAGAAATTCTCGGCGAACCCGCAGACGCGCCGCTTTGGGAAATGTGTATCGGACCGTGCGAGCAGCTAGCGCCGCGCCGGCTTGAGCGGTGTCCGTACACTGAGGAGTTTGCGCCCTTTCGCGCGCCGCCGTTTGATAACCGCACGGCCCCCGGCTGTCCTCATCCGAACGAGAAACCCGTGCGTGCGCTTTCGACTGGTATTGCTTGGTTGATAAGTCCTTTTCATCGGTATTCATCCGTTCCTAGTGTGCCGTACTCGGTTAGCCCTCCATACCACCATACCGCTCCCAAGATGTCAATTTCCTCTTGGTGGAAACTCGGCCTTGGTCTGACGTGCCAGCAGGTCGGTGACCACCTGTGTCGGCGGTTTACCGGAATAGACGAGCTCGTGTATCTGCTCCACGATAGGCATATCAACGGCCAGGCGCCGGGCTAAATCCAGGATCGAGCGGCAGTTCCGGATTCCTTCGGCAATCGTTGTCATGGTCCGCTGAATGGCCTCTAAGGACTCTCCTTTTCCGAGTCGAATACCCACAGTTCGGTTGCGGCTGAGGTCACTCGTGCACGTCAGAATAAGGTCACCCATGCCAGATAGGCCCGACAACGTTTGGGGATGTGCGCCCATCCGGGTTGCCAAACGGACAACCTCAGCCATACCACGCGTGATCAAGGCCGCCCGCGCGTTATAGCCATAGCCCAAGCCGTCACTCACTCCGACGGCCAAGGCAATCACATTCTTGACCGCGCCACCAATCTCGGCCCCGATCACGTCCGTTGTCGTGTAGACGCGAAATGTCGGAGCTGAGAACAGCGCCTGGACTCTCTGAGCGATGGCGTGATCTTGCGCTGCGACCGTTACCGCGGTCGGAAGCCCACGTGCAACTTCTGCGGCAAAGCTGGGACCTGAGAGCACGGCGATCTTGTGTGCGAACCGTGGGGGGAGAACCTCGGTAAGCACCCCACTCATCGTTTGGAGAGAATCCTGCTCGATACCCTTACTCGTGCTCACTAGCAGCGGTGTTGTCGTGAGCAGGGAGCCCAGCGTTGAGGCGATGGAACGGATCGCATGGGAGGGAACGGCGATAACAAGAGCCTCAGCGCCGATGACTGCCGTGGACAATTCCGGGGTAAAGCAGAGTGTCTCCGGGAGCCGCACCCCGGGCAGATAGTCCGCATTCTCTCGCGTCCTTTCAATTTTCTGGGCTAAGACCTCATGCCTGACCCACACCTGGGCCTCATGCCCGACCGAGTCTAAGAGACATGCCAGGGCGGTTCCCCACCCGCCTCCGCCAATAACAGCAACGCGCATATTAGTAACCACGCCCTGCAAAGGACTCTTCACTTTGGACGCCAGCCGATAACACTGAGCTGGCGACCGGCTTGAGCCCCTTCTCTGCGGTATGAGGTAAACTCATCTGGATGGCAGAATGTACAGGGTCCAACATGGTGAATCTGCGTCTGCGGTACGCCGGCCTGAATCAACTGCATGCGGTTTATCGCCCGCAGGTCGAGATAGCCTTTGTCTCCCTGCCGATTCCAGGTCGTCGGCTGCCCGTCTCCCCAGCGCTCAAAGAGTGGCTCTCCTATCTCAGAACCGACTTGATAACAGCATCCGCCAATTGACGGACCCAAGGCGACCCAGAGCTGAGTGGGAGCAAGGTCCCACTGTTCGGCACATCGTTGGACTGCTCGGAGGGCGATTGCCTTCTGCGTACCTCTCCATCCAGCGTGAAGAGCGCCAAGAAGAGGAAACGTGTCCAGCTTTTTGTATCTATTGGATGACACGTTTCCTCTTTCGCCCCTTTTGGGTGGGGCAACGAGGAGAATCGGTACGCAATCCGCAGTCTTGATGCCGAGCAGGACATTTGGTTCGGTTGTGAGCATTCCATCTGCTTCTGACCCGGATGCTGCTTCCCTTCCTCCAATATGTACGATGGTATTCCCATGAACCTGCCTGAGGGTATGGAGTGGACAGTCTGGAGCGCCTAATGAAGCTGCTGTGAAGGATTCTGGTAAGCGGCGGGAAAAACCATGGATCAGACCAGGAAACGCACTCCACGCCTCGGCCTGAATCCAGAGCTCCCGCTCGGGCAGTTCTTTTAGGCCCGGAGTCGATTTAGGCAGAACTCTTCCCTCCCTTCTCGATAAGGGCGAGCGTTTCAACCTGGTCTGTTTGCGGAAACATATCGAATGGCTGGACCCGTCCAACGGCATAGCCAGCGTCGGTAAAATGATCAAGGTCTCGGGCGAGCGTCCGGGGAGAACAGGAGATATAGAGTAGTTTGGGTGCGTTCACTTCTATGACCGAGGAAAAAGCCTCGGGGCTCAGCCCTGTTCGAGGTGGGTTGAGCACAATCCTATCTATAGGTGGGAGGGTGGTGGCGACCTCTTCTATCTTCTGCGCCGCATCGCCATGAAAGAAACGGGTATTGTGATAGCCGTTGCGCCGGGCGTTTTCTTTTGCAACATTCACGGCCCGCTCATTTTCCTCAATCCCGGCCACAAGCTTGGTCTGCGAGGCACAATACAGGGCGATAGGGCCGATTCCGCAATACACATCAAGAACGATTTCCTGTCCGGTCATATTACTCCACCGGACAGCGGTTTCGTAAATACGCTTCGCCATAGGTGGATTGACCTGAGAAAAAGTGTCAACCGGAATACTGAGCCGGACATGCCCTATTTGTTCGAGTAAAGAGTCTCGGCCCCGTAAGGGGCGAAAGCGCTTCCCCCAGATCACATTGCCCGGCTGGTCATTGATATTATGAACAATACCACTCAAAAAAGGAAACCGTCGTTCAAGCTGACGGGTCAAGTCGTGCACCTGGGGAAAGTGCATATGTCGGGTGACCAGCAGCAGGAGTGCCTTCCGCTGCCAAAAACTATAGCGCAGGTCGATATAGCGGAGTTGGCCGGCATCACGCGCTTCGTCATAGGGAATAATATGCAGCCGTTCTATCGCCTGTTTGAGAAAGGCGACGATCCGGTTGACCTCTTTGGGGTGGACGGGACACGCTGAGATATCAAAAACCTGGTGTGTTTCAGGGACATACAGGCCAATCAGGATTTGCCCTTTGACACTCTGCACGGCCAGTTTGACGCGGGAGCGATAGCCAAACTTTTTGGGAGAAGCAACGGGCAAAGGAACATCGATCTCCCCGAGCGACGGAAATGCGGCAAACGCCTCCTGTACTATGGTTTGTTTTCTCTCAAGCTGTTGGTCATAGGGAACGGAGACAAAGGGGCAGCCGTAACAGTGAGGCGCATGCGGACAGGGCGGCTTCCAGTCGGGCTTGTCACCTGCACGGCCGTTTGGACGCGGCGGCCCTGAGGTAGCCTTCTTTTTTCTGTACTGACTGTTAGGCTTTGGGGATTGGCGGGAACGTGGGGAGTTGACGTGTCTTTTTCGAGATGAGGGCGGTCGCGGGGGTTTGTGTTCTGACACCGTGGCAGACTATAAAGCCTGCTTCTGGGTGTCAACAGAATGAGGTCCGTCGGTGAGTGCAACGTGACCTTATAACATCGGGTCCTCTGTTGCAGACAGGTGTAGAGGCGTCAGGTACTTTTGGGTACGGAAGGGCTTTGCGGCTTACCGAGTCGGGTGCGGCGCCAGAATGCATACAGTATCCAGGCCGGTACACTGATGACCAGGGCATAGATCGCGATTGCCACGGGGCCAAGCAGGCCAGCGAACAGAGACGCCACCGCAGTCACGGGCGCTAGTACGGCGAAGGCGGCCCAGGCCGTACCTGGATATCCAATCCGCCAGAGCCTGAGACAGGCCAAGGCAAGCGGCAGTCCACAAGGCGCCGCCACGACCAATGAAAGCCACGCATGCAGTTCTACAGGCCACGGCATACTACGGACCGGAGCCGTCGCGGCGATACCGGCTGGCAGCCACAATAAGGCAAGCAGGCCGAACGTAAGGCGGCGCGTTATCGTTGGCATGTATCCATGATACACCCCCGCCCGGTATTCGCCAGCAGGTTAATCTGTACGTTTTTGACCCGAAGGGGGGAGGAGAATGGGAGGTGTGAATTCTGGGCCGGCCTGCTCAGGAAGTAGACCGATATAAATGCCCGACAATTTCGGCTGCACTCATAAACTCAAAGCGCGTTTTGCCAATATCTTCCAGACAGACGAATTTGACTTTTCCGGCAGTGACCTTTTTGTCTGCTTCGATCCCTATCCGGAGATGCTCTTGTGCAAGATCCTGTGGGATGTCGATCGGTAAGCCGGCCTGTTTGATCAGGCGCACCACGCGGTCACGCACCGCCGGCCGACACAATCCCCGTTGTTGCGACAGGTGGGTGGCGAAAACCATACCGAGTGCGACCGCTTCTCCGTGGAGAAAGCTTTTGTAATTGGTCGCACTTTCAATCGCGTGTCCCATGGTGTGACCGAAGTTGAGAATCGCCCGATAATCCCCTTCCGTTTCGTCTTCTTCCACAACCAGGGCCTTGAGTTGACAGCATGTCTTGACCACTGAGGCCAGAAGCGCCGGATTAACACTCAGGAGTACTTTGAGTTCTTCCTCAAGCAACCCGAAGAGTTCTGGACTCAGAATGACTCCATACTTGATAACTTCTGCTATCCCTGACACAAATTCACGCTTTGGGAGTGTCTTGAGGACGGCGACATCAATCAAGACCATACGCGGCTGGTAGAATGCGCCGATCAGATTCTTCCCTGCCGGATGGTTGACGGCCGTCTTACCGCCGACACTCGCGTCAACCTGGGCAAGGAGGGTCGTCGGGATCTGGATAAATGGAACTCCACGCCGAAAGGTCGCCGCCGCAAAGCCCGTGAGGTCTCCAATAACCCCTCCCCCCAGGGCGATTAACGGCGAATTGCGCTCAATACGCCCCTCAACGAGTTTGTCATAGAGAAAGGTCAGCCAGGCCAAGTTTTTGTGTTCTTCGCCCGCAGGAATCTCAATCACTACCGGCTCGAATCCCTCGGTGGTGAGAATATTGGTCACCGGATTCCGGTAGTGTTTGCCAACATGGGAATCCGTTATTACCCCGACTCGGCCAGCGAGGAAACTTTGCCGCTTGAGGAGTTGACCTAATGTGTTGAGGATGTCTGACCCAATATGGATAGGGTAGGATCGCGCACCGAGGTTCAGCGTGAGCGTATCCATAGCGGCTTTTCTACACAGTCGAGTCTGCTTGGGTCAAGGCTGTCAGTGTAGCCTCTACAACCGCATCCGGGTCCAAGCTCGACGTATCAATAGTGATATCAGCGCGGGCGTAGGCTGCTGCCCTGTCTGCCAGTAATCGTTGGATCTTTTCGAGCGGATTGGGCCCCTGCAACAATGGACGAGTGGTATCACCCTGGACGCGTTGGATGATAACTTCGGGACGGGCGGTCAGACAAACGACCGGGCCGCTCGCTTTCATTGTTCTGGCGTTTTCTTTATCTGTGATGGCTCCGCCACCCGTGGCGATCACCATCTCTTTTTCTTGACAGGCGCGGGCTATGGCTTGTCGCTCTCGTTGGCGAAAAGCGGCTTCTCCCTCAGTGGCGAAGATCTGAGCAATCGACATATCTGCTTCATGCTCAATACAGGCATCTGTGTCAACAAGCCTGCGGCCGAGTCGTTTTGCCAGCCGTTTGGCGACCAGGCTTTTTCCTGTTCCCATAAAGCCGACAAAAATAATGTTGCGTCCACGCCAAGAGAACATTACAATGTTTCATACGTTCGGGCGTGCGACTTGTGTGCTAGCCAGGGAGCTTTGCCGTGGCCAACCGCTCTTTTCATACCAATAAGAGCCCACCACAACCTCATTTCATCAACAGCGCCCTGAAGAGCGCCAACCTAAGCAGCCCATTCAGAGCGCTGTCCCACTAAGCAAAACTCCCTGGCCCTAGCGGCAATAAGAATTGCCGCCTTCACCACCACCCCACCCAAAACGTCGCCCTGTGTTTTGTCTATAACGAGCCAGGGCGGAGGAAATTTTCTTGATGGAAGCTTGGAGCCGTTCTATAACCCTCCAATTTTACTGAATTTTTTGTATAGGGGCGGACGGGGTATGCGCCCGCCCCTATATTCGTCTCTCCATTTCCACCACCACATCAACCCCATACCCCCACTGATAGAGACGCGCGAAGGCTCGATGCCAACCTCGACAGCACCGCACTACAACCTCAGTATGTTCATACTTGGCTTCCAAGCCTTCGAGTGTCCCTACCACTTCCACCACAGACTCTCCTTGTTTAGATCTTCGATGGGCGAGAAGCCTACAAGTCTGAGAACTCTCCCAACACGTCTTCCACACCACTACCGCTGGATTCTCAGGCTTCTAGGTTTTTCGATTTCCCCATCACTCACATCAACTACACCCTCCACAGATCGGTTCTCAACGATCTGTGGTGTCAGAAAGATAAAAAGTCCACACTCTACCCAGCACTGCACTCACTCCTCTTCTCAAAGAGATGCCTCAAAAGGGACCGTGTCAGGGAAGAAGAGGGTCCATCCACTCGAGATATCGAAGGAGTCTGGGCTAACTGCGTCAGATCTGCGTTCTCGGCAATGAAAAGAATCTGGGCATCTGTATGCTTCGAGCCGGCTGTTTTGGTTTTCCGACCGATCCGGGCAGTCAGAATTGCCGCATTGGTATCAACAGAAACCGGAGGGGTCTCATCCATCGCCAACTCGACAACGAGACGCATACGGCCTGCCGAACTGCCCACTCGGACGGCCTCAATCTGAGGATCGTCCGGTTTATATGTTGCGACCTGAGGCAGCGCCTCAATTGAGTCGGTGATATCAATGACAAGACGGCTCGGTGCGCTAAGGGGAAAGCAATGCAGGTTTTCCGGGGGACGAGAGAAGCGAAACATGACAGTCCGTTGCTCCGCAGCCGTAATCACACGTACATCGTGAAGCTGGAGTGGCTCGGTCGGGAGACGTCCCAAGCGAAACATGACAATCTTTTGCCCTGCATCCTGAGTCGCCGGTTCGGGAGGAAGCAAGGTTGAAGGTCCTCCCTTAAAACTCCGTGACTGATGAGTGCAGGCCCCTGCAGTCAGGCAGACCCACAACGGGACTGCTATTTTTATGGTGTGTCGGTCTAACAAGCTCCGCATCCTCATTCTTAATTAGGACACTGCGTTCGTGATCTTGAGACGTGCCCCTGCCCACGAACCTCGACCATCTTGATTGAGCTTGAACCGATGTCGAGGCTGAGATAGCCTTTATCCAATTCAAATGGAACAAGAGAAGTCTGGGGGCTGGCAAGGCGTCCAAGGGTTTCGTTTAATGAAGTCATAAAAGTCTTAATCTAAGTATTTCCAGTACTTACTATGCAATACAAAAACTAATTTGTCAAATGTTTAACGCCCAATGTTCCACGAATTCTCGATTCGTTTCTGTCGCCCTTCCGTTCCCCATTAGTAGAAGGCATGAGTTGATTTATCGCGTTCCGGACACCCTTCTTTCGCGAGTCCAAGAGGGTGCTCGCGTTGTTGTTCCCGTAAGTAGCCGAAAAGTAACAGGAATTATCGTTGGCCGATCCTCTCATCCTGGTGATGTCCATTTCCAAAAAGTGAAGGATATTCTCGATATTATAGATGAAGTCCCTATTTTTCCTCAAGACATAAAAAATATTTGGGAATGGATGGCGCACTATTATTTTTCTTCGCCCGGAACGGCATTGCAGACCATTCTTCCTCGGACGGTACGTCATCAGAGCACCGTGTCCGTCGCATTACCCAAAAGGAATGGGCGTAGAAAAAAGGCGGCCACGGAGGAAGACGACCAGAGGAAGCAGCTTCTCGTTGACCGTTTGAAAGAAGATGAGAAAGAACTACTAGCGTACGTCACGGAAAAGAAAAGAGCGAGCCTTAAGACCTTGCAGCGACGCTTCCCTCAGTTGGCCACAAGAGAAACGCTTCAACACCTCGAATCACTAAATCTGATTCGCCTGGTGGAGTCTTTCCCCCGGCCTCGGACTATTACTGAAGCCTCTGCATCGATGGCTGGGGTAGGGGTTTACACTGAAGAGAGTGCTGATGATTCCGGGGACGATGGCGAGCAGACCCAGTGGGAAACGCTCGCTTTGACATCCGCCCAACAGAGCGCGCAAAGCGAGGTGGAAAATTCCCTGAAAAAGGGAGAATTTCGCGTTCTTTTACTGCACGGTGTTACTGGGAGCGGGAAAACCGAGGTTTATCTCAGGGCGGCTCGCCGTGCTGTGAGTCAGGACAAAAGCGCACTTTTCCTCGTCCCGGAGATCGCTCTGACCCAACAACTCGTCGCTCAGGTCCGACAGCGTTTTGGTGGAGGCGTCGCCGTCCTCCATAGCGCAATGACCGATAGAGAACGCTGGGAGGAGTGGAAGCGGATTGCTCGCCGAGAGATATCCGTTGTTGTTGGTGCACGTTCCGCTGTCTTTGCTCCCTTGGTGAATCTTGGCTTGATTATCGTCGATGAGGAACACGAAACGGCCTACAAACAGGAAGACGGCATACGCTATAATGCCAGAGATATCGCTGTCGTACGGGGTAAAATATCTTCCTGTCCTGTAATTCTAGGATCCGCGACCCCATCCCTGGAAAGTTATACCCATAGTCAAACGCAGCATTACACGGCCCTGACCCTGCCAACACGTGTGGCTGCGCGTCCATTACCTAAGGTTGAGATTGTCGACCTCCGCCGGGAGGCCCGCTCAGGAAAAACTGCCCCTATTTTTTCCACCCGCCTACAACAGGCGCTGCGGGCGAACTATCAAGCTGGCAAGCAAAGTGTCTTATTTCTGAATCGGCGCGGGTATGCGAATTACCTGCAATGTCGCCTGTGCGGTGAGACACTCTCGTGCCCGCACTGTAGCGTTAGCCTGACCTTCCATCTTCAGCGAAAGATATTGTGCTGTCATTACTGTGGCTTTACCCGGCGCAGCATGGAGGTCTGCCCGAGCTGCAAAGAACCTGCGCTCGACGGGAGTGGAATCGGAACAGAGCAGGTCGAGGATGCCCTGAGGCATCTGCTACCTGAGGTCCGTATTGCCCGGCTGGACCGCGATACGGTGAAGCGCCGGGGCGTGCTTGATCGTATGCTGCGGGCGTGGCGTGCGCATGAGTTCGACGTGTTAATCGGAACGCAAATGGTTGCAAAGGGGCACGATGTCCCAGGCGTCACGCTCGTTGGTGTGATTTTGGCCGATGTGACACTCAACCGGCCGGACTTCCGGGCCGCGGAACGGACTTTTCAATTACTCACCCAGGTCGCGGGTCGGGCCGGACGAGGGCAAGACCTTGGAACCGTGATTATTCAGACGTATGCCCCGAGGCATTACAGCATACAATGCGCCGCCCGGCATGACTTCATCCGCTTTGCCGCTCAAGAGCAGCACTATCGTAAACAGCTTGGCTATCCCCCTTTCACCCGTCTGATCAATGTGCGCTTCGAGGGCCGAGACGGACAACAGGTCGAGGCAACAGCTTCCCTCTTTCTCCAGAAGGTCGAACAGGCCCGACAGTCCGAGGAGTTCGCGTCTGCCAGGGCCGCAGGTCTCCAGATATTGGGACCCGCGCCTGCCCCTATTGAACGCATCAAGGGACGGGAACGCTGGCAGTTGCTGGTCAAGGGTCCCGACCGTCCGCTCTTACACGCCCTCATTGGTAAAGCACATGACGCCTTTGTCCAGGCCAAGCCGCCCCGCACCGTGCGGACAATCATTGATGTTGATCCGTATAGCGTGGTATAGAGAATAGCCATGATTCGCGAGATTTTAACCTTCCCGGACCCCCGCCTCAAAAAGGCGGCAAGCGAAGTCAAAAACCTGGACGGGGGCTTGGCGACGCTGGTTGAGGATATGGTCCAAACCATGTATGCCGCTCCAGGTATTGGGTTGGCGGCGACACAGGTCGGCTCGCAAGACCGCATTGTGGTCATTGATGTCAATCGTGAAGAAAAAGGAAAAGACCTGCTCAAGCTGGTAAACCCAAGAATCACGGCCCGCGAGGGTTCAATCGTCTGGGAAGAAGGATGTCTCAGTGTGGTTGACTACACGGCCGAGGTCAAACGGGCGGCCAAGATCGAAGTGAAAGCCTGGACCCTGGATCAAAAGGAGATTACCCTCCAGGCCGAAGACCTCTTGGCCGTCTGTCTCCAGCACGAACTCGACCACCTCTCGGGCAAGCTCTTTATCGATCGGATCAGTCGGCTCAAACGCGAACTCTACTCGCGTCGGGTCAAAAAATTGATCCGCGAGGGCCGGCCGCTCGAACGGAGCAAAAATCCGGAGTCTGCCGGAATCTGAGTTCCCTTCACCCCAACTCCCTACTCCCAATCCCTCCTGTCAGCGAGGAATCCGCCCGAGATGTCCACACCGCTCTCTCCGCCCCTCCCGGCTCGGCCGTTACGGCTGGTCTTCATGGGGACGCCGGAGTTTGCCGTACCGGCGCTCCAAGCCCTGCTTGAGAGCGAGGACACCGTAGTCGGTGTGGTGTGCCAGCCGGACAAACCCGCCGGAAGACGGCTGGACCTGCACACGCCACCCGTCAAGGACTGCGCCCACGCTCACGCCGTGCCGGTTTTTCAGCCGCAAAAGATCCGTACCCCCGAGGCCCTGGAGCATCTCCAGGGCTGGCAGCCCGACCTCATTGTTGTTGCTGCCTACGGCAAGATCCTTCCCAAGACGATTCTGGACCTGCCGCCCTGTGGCTGCATCAACATTCATGCCTCGCTCTTACCCAAATATCGTGGGGCCGCGCCCATGCAGTGGGCTATTGCCCAAGGCGAAACGCACTCGGGCGTCACGATTATGGAGGTGAGCGAGGAGTTGGACGCCGGTGATATTCTGCTTCAGAAGTCAGTCGCCCTGAAACCGGACGAAACAGGCGGCAGCCTCCACGATACCCTTGCTGCGCTTGGCGCGCAGGCGCTGACGGAAGCGATGGCGTTGTTCAAACGGGGGAAACTTGTGGCAACGCCCCAGGATAAAACTGCCGTTACCTACGCTCCGTTACTGAAAAAAGAGGATGGAGAGATCGACTGGACCCACAGCGCGGTCAGCATTGAGCGCCGCATCCGCGCCTTTCATCCCTGGCCGTCCTCCTACACTTGGTTGGGAAACAAGCGGCTGAAAATCTCGGCCGCACGCCTGAGCGCGGTCGATGCTTCCGCCGCTCCCGGCACCATCATCAACCGGCAAGACAAATCGCTCACTGTCGCCACCGGCCAAGGCAGCCTTATCCTCGACCGCGTACAACTCGAAGGCAAAAAGGCTATGCCCATCGCCGCCTTCCTCGCCGGCCACGCCCTCAAGCCCGGCGACCACCTCGGCCGCTGAGCCTCAGCCTCCGTCGGGCTCCTCAATCCACCAACGGGCTTCTCCTTTTAGCAGAGTTTCCTCGCAGCCCCGTGCGGTGCCTGTAGTAGCAGAGGTGAAGGTGAGTTGAACCGTACATGTACCACCGAGACCAGTAACCTTGAATGTGCCCGTGTTTGGCCCCGTATTGCTATAGCTATACGTCAAGCTATATGTCTCTGACCCTTGAGAGCCTAGTAAATAGAAAATGAAACGTCCGGCAGATGGAAACTCCAAATAACCGGCGTCGATTCCGTCGTCCGCGCCTATCCGCTTGCCGATCACAAGACAGTCCCACGCCTCTTGACCTACCGGAGCGAATTGGTCTGCCGGAGCGAAGCCGGAAGGGCACTCCGGTACGACCTCGAAATGTTGGGTAGCCTCGTTCCATGCAAGTAGCGTGCTTTCTCCTGGCATAGGGAAATCCGGGACACGACACTCGCCACTGACGTTTTTCAAAAAATCCGTCCCGAAAGTGGCGACCTCAAATGTACTCCGAGCAAACTCCTCGCCACTATCGTAAGCGACGGCAGTGTAGGTCCCATCACCACCGAGATTCCCCCAGTTCCAGATAGCAACGAAGCCGACATCTGCACTGTCACAGGCACCTGCGTCGAGGACATCGGTCCGCTCGGTCCCGTACACCAAGGGAATCGGGGTCGGCCAAGCGAGCATCATGTCCTCATCGTAGATGTGGGCGGTGAGCGGCCCATTGGTCTCACATTTCCAGCCCGAAACGACCCCAACGCCGGAATAGGTGAACCCACTACTCGGAATCCCCAGCACAGCGGAGTACGCCAGAGTCGGAGCCAAAAGAACGACGGCAATGCAGAGGCGAAGTAGAACAGACATACGACCTCTCTTATTTCCTGAAATTCGGGGGCGGCTCAGTTTGAATTCTGAGAGTTTTGACCAAGCCCGGCACCCTAGCTAATACATGTCTGTGCTGTCAAGTTTGGACACACCTGTATCGACTCGGAGATAAGACATAATCTATCAATTTTACTGGTGTCTTATGCCAACATCACAGAACGAGCGGGACGCTCGCCCCTTGTCTGTCCTCACCTCTATATTTTTGCAGTTCTGGATTTTCAGAGGTTATATAATGTCAACTTTAACCAAATATACGCTATTGGGTGTTAGGGAACGATGTGATGGCCGTCGAGGAGAAAAAACTTCAAGGTGAGATACTCCCTGTCTCTACTGTTGACGGGCGGGCGGGGGATGTGAAAGACAAACAGCAGTATCGAGAATGTCAGATCAAATCAGAATGTGATTCTTATCCTGCTGAAAGCCGGAAGGAGGGCGACTTATGGCAAAGCAATTCTCGATGGACGATGTGAAGGCGTTGGCCGAGAAATACAAGAACTGGGGCAAGTGGGGACCTGACGATCAGGTTGGCACCCTCAATTATATTACCCCGCAAAAACTCATCGATGCTTCCCGGCTGGTCAAGCAGGGCAAGGTGATCTCCCTGGCCATCCCATTCGATGACAAGGGTCCTCAGACCGGCTCGTTCGGACGCTTTAACCCGATCCACTTCATGCTCCAGGATGGCGGAGATATCAGCGTTGGCGCGCAGGACCATATCCCCAATCTTCAATACACGGACGACGCCGTGACCATGCCACTCCAGTGCGCCACACAGTGGGACGCGCTGGCCCACATCCTGTACCAGGGCAAAATGTATAACGGCTATGAAGCCAGTGAAATCAACAGCACCGGCGCCAAGAAAAACGGTATGGAAAACGCGAAAGATAAAATTGCTACGCGCGGTGTCCTGCTTGATATTCCACGTTATAAAGGCAAGCAGTGGCTCGACCCAGGCGAGGCTATTTATCCCGCTGACCTCGATGGGGCCGCGGAGATGGGCAATGTCAGTGTTGGGACGGGTGATATCGTCCTGATTCGGACCGGCCAGATCGGCCAGGTTCGAGCCGAGGGGAGCTGGGGTGAATACAGCGGTGGCTCAGCCCCAGGGCTTGGCGTGGATTGCGCCGCCTGGATTTGTGAAAAAGAAATTGCCGGCTATGCTACGGATACGTGGGGAACCGAGGTGATTCCCAATGAAACATCGGAAATCTTTCAACCCCTGCATATGATCTTAATTGTCCATGCCGGCGTGCTGGTGGGTGAGATCTTTGATCTTGAGGGGCTGGCCGATGATTGCGCCAACGACGGCGTCTACGAGTGTATGTTTGTGGCTCCACCCCTGCCGATCACCGGCGCCGTTGGCTCACCGATCAATCCGCAAGCGATAAAATAGTCTGGAGAATTGCTATGCCAGAAGGGGCTGATTTACACTCCCAACGCATCCAGGCTCAAGATGATCCTGTGGAACTGCTCTACGAGTGCGGGGTTACTGACGGCTTGCCCGTTGTGCCGCCGACCGAAGAGCGGGTCACGCGGATGCTGGCGGCGACAAACCGTGACCCCCAGGAAATCATTGGCGAAATCGGACCCAACTACGGCCGGGCCAGCGTCGAGAAGATTGCGATTAATGCCGTTATGGCGGGCTGTCATCCCTCGTATTTCCCAGTGGTGTTGGCCGGGGTTGAGGCCATGTGCGAAGAGCAGTTCTGCATCCACGGCATCAATGTCACGACCTTCTCGGCTACACCCATGGCCATTATCAACGGTCCCATTCGTCATGAGATCGGTGTCAACTGCGGCCACAACGCCCTTGGCCACGGCTTTCGGGCCAATGCCACCATAGGCCGAGCGCTGCGGCTGATCATCATCAATATCGGCGGGGCCAAGCCGCACGAGATCACCAAGGCGACTATGGGCCATCCGGCGCAGTACACATTTTGTGTGGGAGAGAATGAAGAAGACAGCCCGTGGGAGCCCCTCCACGTGGAAAAGGGCTACACCGCCGACCAAAGCACGATTACCCTCTTTGGCGGTCACTCCCCCATGCAGATCAACGACCACGCCAGCCGCAACGCAGAACAATTGGCCCTGTCACTCGGCTGGACCATGGCTGCGCTGTGGAATCATAAAAACTATCCGCTGTTCTCCGATAGTGTTCTGGTGGTGGGTCCCGAACACGCCAAAACGTTTGGCCAAGACGGCTGGTCCAAGAACGACCTACGCCAATTTCTGTACGAAAAGATTCGGCGACCGTTGCGCGAGCTCCGTCCGGGAGTCAATGGCGGCGAAGGAGTGGGGGTCAGTATGCTGCGCACACCGAAGAAAGACCGGGAGCCCCCAACCGACGACACGCTCTTTCCGAAGTTCCCTAAAGCGGAGAACATTGTTATTATCGTAGCCGGCGGCACGGCCGGACGATTTTCCGCCGCGGTCCAAGGCTGGGCCGGGTTTGACGCCGGCAGCCGGATTACAACCAAGGAGATAAAAAAGTAAAGAGGAGGTACGCTATGGGCGAGATGTTACTCGATCCGACCGATACGGTCGAACGTTCGCAAAAAGACTTTGCGCCTCGGCTAGACTCGCTATCCGGGACAACCATCGGCTTGCTCGATATCAGCAAAGCAAAGGGCTCCTTTTTCCTCGACCGTGTAGAGGAGGTGCTCCGCGAGCAGTATGGGGTCAAAGAGGTGTTGCGGCGCATGAAGCCCACGGTCACGCGACCGGCACCCGAGCCGATTCGGGTGGAGTTGCGCGAGAAATGCGATGCCGTCATTGAAGCCCTCAGCGATTGAGGGGCCTGCATCTCGTGCAGTTCGCACGATGTCATCCACTTTGAAGAAAACGGTATCCCAACGGCAAACGTCACCACTACGGAATTTATCGGGGCGGCCAACGCCCAATGCTCTGCGCTTGGGATGGCGCAGTACCAGCCTATTCTGGTTAAGCATCCGATTCAGCCCAAGACCGAGGACGAAGTCAGAGCCTTGGCGGATCAGGTCATTGACCAGATTATCGGCAAGCTGCTCAAACACAAAGAACTGCAGGCGGCATAGCCTGCGCTCCCCGAGCAACCACCATGGATAAGGTGGCGTCGGTAAAAAAAAGAGGCAGTCCACATGGGGCTGCCTCTTCTTGCGTTTTCATTCTGTAAAGAAGGATTTTGCTACGCTGCTTCTTTGAGTTGCGGTCGGACGACAATAGGGTGGTGTAACGCACGGCGTGGAATTTCGACCGATCGCTCGGCTTTCTGCTTGTTGAGGCCACGCCGGATATACTCGGGATCAATCCCGAGGACAGAACAGATGTTCACAAATGAGAACGGCCATTGATAGTCATCCGTAAAAAACCACTGCTCCGCCTCCCGTGCGATACGATACTCGCGAAAACGGGGTGTCCCGAACTGTTTCTGAAAGCACTCAATCGCGTCCTCCAGAACAGCCTGCATAAGCGCAATCTCTCCGCGGAGATGGGAGTGCGGACGTGGAGAGCTGTGGAACTGTTCGGGTAAAACAGCTGCCGGAGCAATAGCTTCCCGCTCCGCCAGTCTCCCTCGCTCAAAGAGAAAACGCCTCGCTTTTTTGTCGAGATCCGATGTTCCGTAAGAAGAAGCGGAATCGATTCCGCGTAAGTCAGTACCGGTAGCTGCTGTGCTCATGTATCGATCCTCCCTGATTACCCCTCTATCCCTTGTATGAATATTGATCCTCCCTGATTGCTTTCCTATCCTTTGTACCCAGTGGCCTCTCATCTTCTTTCCTCTTCTTAGTTTCAGTAGACGTTTCATATCTGTGGAAAATTCACGCTGCATGCATAACCATCAGGCGCGTGAGCTCTTGATATTGAGCGGTTCTTGTGTGTACATCGGCACGTCTTGACTCACGTGGTAAGGAGCTTGGCACCTATGCCTACATACATCTCTTTTGCTGATAATGCAGAATGGATCGGTGCCGTTGGGGTTGGCCTATTGCTGGGGGCGTTTTTCCTGAATCTCTTTGGCTGGATGAAGACCGATTCCAGAGCCTATCAAGCGCTCAACGCCATTGGCGCCGGGATCGCTTGCTACGCTTCATATCTGATTGACTTTCTTCCTTTTGTTGTCCTGGAAGGAACCTGGAGCATTATCGCCGTCAGTGCGTTCATCCAAAAGCGGCAGGCGTGAACGCCCCCTTTCTTGCGAAGTCCCAGACTCTTACTCTACCATTTAGACGAAAGAGGGTTACCTATGGATAGAGGAGCTGCCGTCAAGCGGAAACGAGCCACATCGCGTTTTGTCCGCAACACCTTCCTGACCGGACTGCTGATTCTTATTCCTCTGGTTGCGACGTATCTATTGATCGCCTTTTTGTTTGACCTCCTCAGCGGCGCGGGCGCGCCCATCATGCGGACCCTATTTGGTCCACTCCAGCAGCTTGAGGGCTTTCGGTGGTTGGAGCCGATTACACCTGTGGCCAACATTGCCTTAGCCCTGGCGATTATCTTTCTGCTGGGTCTGGTGGGAACGAACTTTATCGGGCGACAGATTCTGGACGCCGTGAATACCTTGATCCTGCGCCTGCCCCTGGTGAGCAGTGTCTATAGCGCGATCAAACAAATGGTGGAGACCTTTCAGGGGCCGTCCGGCAGCTTTCAGCGCGTCGTCCTTCTCCAATATCCGCGTAAGGGGATGTGGGTGATGGGGCTGGTTGCTACGGAACGGGATGACACGCTGGACCTCTCCTCTGCCTCGCAGCTCCTCTCCGTCTTTATTCCCACAACGCCAAACCCAACCTCGGGGTTTCTGGTTATGGTTCCGCCGGAGGAGGTTGTTGAAGTCGATTATACCGTTGAAGAGGCGTTCACATTCATCGTCTCTTCGGGCATCGTTGGCGAGCACTTCGCTCAGAAAGAGAGGGGAGACCCGGAGGAAGCGACGGCGGTTGAACTGTAATCCAGATTGACACGAACACAGCGCGCCAGACTTGAGTAGCGAGAAAGAGGAGGGGGTGTACACATGGACAAGATAGTTATCAAAGCCTGTCTGAATGGTATGCGTGGTCGCGAGCAAAACCGGAACGTCCCGTGGACACCACAAGAAGTTGCGGCCGAGGCCCAGCGTTGCGCGGCGGCGGGCGCGTCTATCGTTCATATCCATGCTCGAACCCCCCAAGGCGGTATCAGCTATGAGCCTGAGTGGTATGCGGAAGCCGACCGCCTGATTCGGGAACAGACCAGTCTTATTATCAATCATACCACCGCGCGTATGCCGGACGCGTCGATTGATCAGGTGTTACGCTATCTGCGTGAAACACCTGACCCGGTTGATATGATCTCTCTCAACACCGGGAGTATCGCTATCAATACGCCGCTGGTGAATGGCACCCGACAAACGATGGCGCTTCCGAACTCCTATGAGGATATTCGCCAGACCATTCTTGTGTGTCGCGAACGCGGCATAGTCCCCGAGCCGACCGTCCTCGATACGGGTTTTTTGTCCAATGTCGCCATGCTTGTCGAAGACGGCCTGCTGCCCGCTCCGCGCTATCTCCTGGTTGAGTTCTCAGGACGATTTGGTGCCGGCTTTCAGATCATGCCGGGCACACCGCGCAGCTATGCCTATATGACGGACTGCGTCAAAGAGGTCTTTCCGCAGGCCACCTGGATTGCCCACGGTATAGAGGACAGCGTCTTCACCATTGCCAGCCTGGCGATTACCACCGGAGCCCACGTCCGGGTGGGTTTCGAGGATCGGGCCACCCGTATTGATGGCTCTGTAGCGAACAGCAACGCTGACTACGTTTCGTGGGTGGTCGAAGTCGCCCGGGCACACGGACGCGAACCAGCCACGCCTCAGGAAGCGCGGCAGATTCTTGGCCTCCCGCTCGAGCCGCGGGAAATCATCCAGAGGTAATAAGCATATGACGACTCCGTATTATAAACAGCACTGGATTGAGATCGATGCGGCGCGCCTGTCGGTCTATGAGTCTTTATTGCGCTACGAGCCGCGCATGGAGCCGCTGCTGGCCCCGCTTGAGCTCCAGCCCGGCCTGTCTGTTCTGGATGTCGGCTCCGGTCCCGGCTCGACCACCCTGGAACTGGGGCGGCGGGTCGGTCCCACAGGAAGAGTCGTTGGGGTTGATATTAACGCGGAGTTTGTCGCCCGGGCCGGTGTGAAAGCCCTGGAGGCCAGCCAGCCACAGGTGAGTTTTCAGCAAGCCGACTTTCCTCCTCTGCCCTTTGATTCCGAGGCGTTTGACCGGGTCTTGTGTAAAAACGTCCTCGAATACGTAGACTCTGCCCAGCAGACCGTCCAAGACATTGCGCGCGTCACTCGGCCAGGTGGAGTCATTGTTCTCATAGATAGTGACTGGGAGATGCTCGCCCTGGATGTGAGTGACGAGGCGTTACACGACCGCGTGCTCGCAGCGATTACAACCACAGCCATGCGCGAGCCGCGCATCGGACGCAAGCTGCGCCGGTTGTGTACGCTCGCCAAGCTCCAAGATATCAGGGTAAGGATATTCGCCAGCCCCGACGTCAAAGGGCACGCCATGCGCATGCTGGAGAATAACTGGCACCAGTACGCCTGCGACTCGGGCGAAGTGACCCAGGCTGAGGCAGACGCTTGGCGAGAAGACGTTCGTCTACGGCTGAAGAATGAAGAATACTGTTTTTGCTTGCCGCAGTTTGTGGTGTCTGCGCGGAAAGCAGAGTGACGAACAGGCCAGGGGAGAAAGCGAGGTAGTATTCCAGCTACCTCGCTTTCTGACTCATCACAGCGATTTACCGCTCCTGCCAGGGTATCTGCTTTTCAAAGGCATGACCGACACGTAAGAGGGTGGCGTCATCAAAATGGCGTCCGGTCAGCATGAGGCCGACCGGCAGACCGTCAACCTTCCCGCAGGGAACAGTGAGTGAGGGATGACCGGTCATATCAAACGGTGCCGTGTTGCCGAGCATATTCCAGCCGAATTGCAGCGAGTCGAGCGGCCCCATATTGGGAACATAGCGATGGGCCGTCATCGGCGTTGTTGGCATCACAAGGATGTCGAAGCGTTCGAGGATCTGATCATAGGCGGCCTGGAGGGCGCGTCGTTGGTTTTGGGCCTTGGCGTATAAACGGCCATAATAGGCTTGGTTCAGATAACTGCCGACCAGGGTCACAAACTTGGCTTGGTGGGGCAGGTCCTGAGCCTGGGCCTTGAGCGATTTGCCCAAGGTATTCATCAGGCTTTCATTGTATAACCCCTTCCAGTGGTAGCCGACACCGTTGCCATACACCAAAGCCGTCATCCCTTCAGCAATTAAGGCCCAGGTAATCCCACCGGCTTCAAGATGGGCCGGAATAGAGACTTCTTCCGCCTGCGCCCCAAGGTCTTGCAAGGCGTTGACGGCTGCGTGGACCTTTGTGTCAACAGCCGGCTGTGACACGGGTGTTCCAAATCCCTCTTTGACGACCCCCAAGCGAAGACCCTGGATGCTCTGCCCCAGGACTTGCGTGTAGGGTTGCACCGGAACCTCGGATTGGCGTGGGTCGAGCGGATCTTTCCCCGCAATGACTTCAAGCAGCAGGGCAGTGTCTGCCACGGTTTCCGCCATCGGACCGGTGTGGTCAAAGGTGTTATCGATCCCGACGATACCCGTGTATGGAACGAGGCTATGGGTCGGCTTGAGCCCTACGACACCGCACCACGAAGCCGGAATGCGAATGGAGCCACCCTGGTCCCCGCCGATCGTCAGGTCAATGTCAGCATACGACAGGGCGGCCCCGGAGCCGCCGGACGAACCGCCGGCCATATGGTCGGGATTATGCTGATTTCGGGTCGAGCCATAGGCGCTGGTATGACCACCACCCGAGAAGGCAAAATTGTCCATATTCAGGATGGCGGTAATCTCGCCGCCGGCATCAAGGATGCGGGTGATAATAGTGGCATCAATATCCGGCACATAGCCGCTCAGCACCAGAGAGGCACACGTCATGGGAATACCGGCAATACTCACGTTGTCCTTAATGCCGAGGCGCTTCCCGGCCAGCTTGCCCGAAGGTGCGCCCTTGATGGAACAACGCCGGACTATGGCGTTGAGCGGGTCGTCCGCACGGCTCGGACGGCTGCCGGGCTCGCGCTCACGATAGCGAATATCCGGCAGGTTCGCGGGCGCCTGGTCGAGCGCGTCCAGCGCGGCAAACATATCCGGCAGCATGGCTTCATACGCCTCAGCCTCTTCCGCACTCAACTCGAAGTGGTTGGTCTGAGCCAAACGGTGGAAGTCGTCTTTGGTCGGTTTACGCAGTGGCATACTGTCCTCCCTTTCGCGACGTATTCTTTCCTTTGGACATGGCACACCTTGGCGGACTTTGTCCAGTGGAAACGCATGAATCAAGGAATTTCTGCTGGATGGGCAGGCAGAGAGTATGCTAGAAAGCGGCCTAGTAGCGTCCTCTTACTATCGCTCACTATGTCTCAGAAGGAGTCTTGCTATGCCACTGTCCCACATCCGCGTGATTGACCTGACCCGCGCCCGTGCCGGGCCGACCTGCGTGCGCCAGTTGGCCGATATGGGCGCTCAGGTGATAAAAATCGAACAGCCCCAGGACGAGGGCGAATGGGGTCGGCACGGCTTTGATTTCCAAAACCTGCACCGCAATAAGCGCTGTATGGTGCTCAACCTGAAGGACGAGCGCGGCAAGCGGATTCTGAAACAGCTCGTCAAAAAATCAGACGTGTTGGTGGAAAATTATCGACCGAATGTCAAAAAACGTCTTGGTATAGACTACGAATCGCTCAGGCCGCTGAACCCGCGCCTCGTCTACGCCAGCATATCGGGCTTTGGACAGACCGGGCCGTATCAGGACCGCCCCGGCTATGACCAGGTTGCCCAGGGAATGGGGGGCCTGATGAGTATTACCGGACAGCCCGGAGGCGGTCCGGTCCGCGCCGGGATTCCAGTGGCCGACCTGAGTGCCGGGCTGCTGGCCGCCCAGGGTATTTTGGTTGCCCTGCTCGAGCGCGAACGGTCAGGAGAAGGCCAGTGGGTCCATACCTCACTGCTGGAAGCCATGGTTTCTATGCTGGATTTTCAGGCCACGCGCTGGCTCATGGGCAAAGAAGTGCCGCCCCAGGCCGGCAATAATCATCCAACCGTGATTCCCACCGGCACTTTCAAGGTCAAGGACGGCCATATCAATATTGCCACCACCAACCATATGTGGAAGCGGCTGTGTGCAGTGCTGGGTGATGCCGCCCTGGCCGAAGACGAACGGTTTTCCTCGCCGGGCCGGCGCTCGAAAAACCGGGACGCGCTGACCCCCATTCTTGAAGAGAAACTCAAAGACAGGACCGTGGACGAATGGATCGATACGCTGAACGCGGCTGGCATTCCGTGCGGTCCCATTCTGTCTATTGATAAGGTTTTTGAAAACGAACAGGTCCGGCACCTTGGACTCGCGCATGCGATTGAGCACCCGGCGCTCGGGCCTATCCAGATTCTTGGTCTGCCGGTAACGCTGAGTCGGACTCCGGCCAGCATCCGCACGCCAACTGCGGAGAAAGGCCAGCATACGGACGAAATCTTGAGAGAGCTGGGGGTGGATGAGACAGAGATTGGGCAGCTTCGCAAGGACGCGGTGATCTGATCCGTTGTCCTACTTAAAGGCGTGAAAGGTCAGTATGGTGAACGTTTCCCGCACGTGCGGGATCTTCTGGATCTGCTCAGTCACCAAGTGTGACAGGTCTTCAAAGTCATCAACGTATAACTTGACCAGCAGATCGTAAGCTCCCGAGATGGAATACGCCTCAGAGAAGCTTTCCAAATCGGTCACCCGATCCGCGACCTCGGCCAGGGTGCCCGGTTCCACTTTCATCATTAAGAAGACAGCGCGCATAGCCTTTCTCCCGATAGTGGTCAGAAGTCATGAAAATTGTACCAGGCGAGGCCGCTGAACTGCACCCCGCCTGGATTCCTTCACACGCGTTGGCTTACTGCATGTCGCCCATCAGGTCGAAATGCACTGTGCGGTGTGCGAAAAGCCAGCGATCGCCTTGTTTGACAAGCCGGTCCTCATAACGACCGGCAATACCGTTGACTAACGCACTCTCGCCTTTGGAGCGGACCACGACGATATAGCTCTTTGCGGTCGCCTGCTCTCCATCGACTTTGATGATTTCGTTCATCACACAATGCTTGAGCATGGGCGCGCCGTCTTTCATCGCCATCCGACCGGGAACGGTATCAACAAAAGCCCGCAGTGCCTCTTTGCCCGTATGCACACCGGCGACCTCTCCACCGTCAAAGACGCCATCCTCAGTGAACAAATCGACCCACTGGTTAAACTCACCACCATCAAAATGATAGCAATAGTTTGCGATCGTCTCGTGAATCGCGTCCTTTTCTTCGAGTATAGATGCCATAGCACACCTCCTTCTGTTGTTTTGTTCATGTGTCTCGTTTACTCTCCGCAACGGTAGCGAATCCAGTAATAATTCCTGACTATTTTGGCGTTCTGCTGGACGCCGTCTTGCGCTTGGCTCGTATTCTCCTCGGAATTTTCTCCCTCATTGACCACCTGATAATTGGGGCAGTCGCTCTCGATGCTGGCCAATAGTGTTGCTCTCACTTCCTGCTTGGGACGGCTCCCGATCGGCTTCATCCCATCCCAATCCAGCTCAAAACGCGCAAATTCCATGCGCTTGGCCCGAACTGGTGAGTCGGTCGCAGGCTTGGCACTCAGAAACGGCACCGAGAGCGTGGGAGTCTTCGTCGAACCGCACGCCATGATGAAAAGGAGGCCCGCAGTGAGGGTGAACCCTACCAGTTTTTGCATACGCTTTCCCTCTCTCGTCGTCCCGTATACCCTGCCTCGCAAATCACCACCACCAGGACAGAGAACGTATCATGCGCCGCTACCGTTCTGCCAGCGTCTTCCGGGGCGTGTGTCCATCCTCCGTTCGGGTGCCTTCTCCTCTCCTCTTTTTTGTTATAGTGAGAGGGACGATAGCCTATGGAAACAGCGCTCGAAAATCTCCTGAATCGACTGTTGGAAGCGGAACGTGCGGGGCATGCGCTCCTTGATACGTTAAGCCAGACAACCGCCGAGTCGGGCCTCAAATCCTTATTTACCAGCTTCACCGAAGTTGAAGTCAGCGACGTGTCTATCCTGGAGGGACTCATCCGGCTGCACGGTGGAAGGCCGTCTACGGCAATCGGAGATTTCGCGCAAAAAGTCCTCCGGATTGAGGATCTCCAGGGTCAGATTGACCTCCTGTCACGAGGCCAGGCGTGGGTCGCTCGTACGGTTGAACAAGCGCTCGATTTACAACCTCCTCCAGATATCGCAGCCTTTCTCAAGGAGATGGCCAATCGTCATCGACACAATGTGGAGTGGGCTCGCGCGGAAGCCATACGGACTCTTGAACAATAAAACGAATCAGCGACTGCCCCTTTTGCTGGGCGGCTTGATTCTTGTCCAATTCCTGAGCATGGAGGCGACCATTCCCCTGGATGCGGCCGTCTACCAATGGCTCCAGTCGGCTCGGTCGTGTCATCTCGTCCACATCGGTATGCAGTGTAAGAACTCTCCCCTCTGGTATCTGATCGTATTCGGCGGTCTGGGCGTCTGCGTACTTGGGCTGCAACGGCGTTGGACGGATATCGCTCACGCCTTGCTCATTGTCCTGAGCGGTGCGTTTCTCTCGGAACTGCTGAAAACCGGCCTGGACCGCACCCGACCCAGCGCGCTGCCAGCGTGGCTCGTGGGCAATAGTTTTCCCAGCGGGCATGTGATCGGCGCGGTCCTCATCACTGGCACCTTGATTTTTTTCCTGGCTCGCAAAGATGTTCCCGTCTGGCTCCGGGTGTGGGGCAGTGGAATTGCACTTTGCCTGTCCGGTGTGATCATCTGGCAGCGGCTCTATCTTGGGCATCACTGGGCGACCGATATCATTGGCAGTCTCCTCATTGCCGGCGCGCTGTTGAGTGTGGCTTTGCGCCCGCCTGCCTTTTTGCAGTCCCCCCGCCCTGTCGTCTTCCTGGGCCTCGTCGCCCTGCTCTGCTATCAAATGTTCTATTTTTTCCCGCGGACACGGGTGCTTCTTCCCTCCGTCCGGTCCCTTCAGACTGCCCCACTTGCCGTGTTTGCTTTTGGGGAAAACGCGCCACAGGAAGACTTCAACGGGAATTGGGGCCGGCATACTCAAGAGCCGATTGGCCCAATCTCCTGGGCTCGGCAGGGCGACGCCCGTATTACCCTGACCGCCCCGCAAGGAGAGGGGGCTGCCCTCCACCTTGTTGCCCGGCCATTTGTGAAATCAAAGGCGTATACCTGCTTCCCGATCGAAATCATCGTCAATGGGCAGCTCGCCCAGCGCCTGCTCCTGTATAGAGGCTGGCGTGAATACGCCATCCCTCTTTCGAGCGGCTGGATTCGTCCCGGAGACAATACCATTCTGTTTCGGACCGGGGAGGACTTCCCCATGGATGAAACTGACCAGCGGACCGTAGCTTTCCACTCGGTACAGCTCTTATAGGGGCGACAGGGAAATGGACGCCCTCAGACTCACAGGATAAGCGCGCTGACGCGAGCAATTTCTCGAAAGTGCTCGTCGAAGGTGAGAACGGTTGCACCGGACTGTGCCGCTGTGGCCGCAATCCACATGTCGTTCGTGGGTAACGGATGTCCCTTACGGCGCAGATCAAGAAATATCTCGCCGAATATACGCCCCGTTTCCCCGTCTACGGGCAATGTCTCCACAACGCGGTGTCGGAGGAACTCCTCCAAGGCGGCGATGTTCTCGTCAACGCGTGTACCGAGTAAGAAGCCCGCCCACAGCTCGCCGACCACGACGGCCGGTATGCCAATCCACTCCGCGCGATCCAGACGCTCAACGACGCGTGGTTCGCCGCGTTGGAAGTTGCTGTAGGCCGAAGTATCGAGGCAGAGTCGCATCACCGCCAGAGGTCCTTATCGATCTCCCCAAACGGTGCCACGGCTTCTTCGAATTGCCTGAATTCATCCGCATTCCAGGCTCCGGCCAAGTGGCGAAGCCCGTTGCTGCGGCTGCCACTCGTCGAGATGCCGAGGGCTTCCTGCATCAAGGACAGCACGGTCCGGTTCAGTGAGAGCCCCCGGCGTCGCCTTTCCGCATCAAGGGCTGAGGCCAACTCCGCCGGTACGTTACGGATGGTCATGGTCTTCACCTGAGCCTCCTGTGAGCATGCCAGAATGACATCATTTAGTGCAGTCTATGCAGGCTTCATAGTGCAGTCAACAGGACATCTGGAGGAGAAACACTCTTGTTGGTGCATCGACCCAGAGGCGCGTCCCTTGTGCGCTGCCAGACGAATACATACAAGGGTATCGTGTGAAGGAATGCTCATGTCTGCCGCTCCCGCCGTCAAACCAAAAAACCTGACCGCCTACTACGCCGCTCTCGAAGCGTACGAGAAGCAGGGCGTGACACACGAGGGGGCGCTACGGTCCGCGTTTCAGAATCTGCTGGCCGAGACCGGTCGGCGAACCGGCTGGACGCTTATTCCAGAATTAGTCCTCGGTTCCATACGGCCGGATGGAACGTTTCGTGATGAGTACTTCCTGAATCGTGGGTACTGGGAGGCCAAGGACACCAATGACTTCCTTGAATCTCTCCTTAAGCAACGAGGGCAGCCCAGATTACGCCTGTTACCGCCGTATCGCGAGCACCTGTCTCAGGCGTTTGCACGATTCTTCATGCGCGTCGGGTTACCCGTTCAGGTAGCCCAAGCCTGGTAAAAATCTGCCCGTCCCTGGAAAGTCATCTGCTGGAAGGTTAGCGGAGAGATGATTGTCAAGCTCCGCAGACGAAACGCCCACTATCCCGACCCCTCTCCTCGCCAGCAGTATATGGTGATCGGGATTGAAGCCGATGCGTTTCGTATCCTCAATGATGAAGGGCGTCCGTATCTGTATCCTGCCCGACTCTTTGAAGTCGTTAATCCAAGCGAACCAGCCGATTGGACCACCGAATTTGGGGAAGATGGCGAACGTTACGCCTATCCTCCACTGCTCAATGGGAGTGGTTTTTTCGAGGACTTCTTTGAGGCCGACAAGGAAGCAGTCGCAACCTTCTGGTGCGTGCTGAACCAGCGTCTTGCCGCAGCATGATAAACAAACCGCAAATGGCTAACCAAGAGACCCCACCGAAAAAGCGCTATCCGGGTACGATTCATCCCTGGATGCCTTTTGCGGGAATCTGGAATGATCACCCCGAGATTGATGCTTGGGTGGACAACGTGGCAGAACACCGCGCCCAACTGGACAAGGCAGAGTCGGAGGAATAAGCCTCCGAGCCCTTGATACTGATGCGCTGAGCTTATGGCTGTGTGGTCCTTCGACTTCGCTTACGCTACGCTCAGGAAGAACGGGGAAGAGGCCGTCGGTCCTGAGCGTAAGGCGCAACGCGCCTGAAGTCGAAGGACGGACAGCGAGCGTCATGTAGAAATGCCGGGTTTTCCGTGAGACCAGTTACCCGTCGTCCATTCTTCTTCACGAAAAAAGACAAGAGAACATAGCTGCTCCGGGTCTTCCCGCTCTTCTCGTTCAAGGGCTCGGAGGGACGCCGCGTTGCATTGGGCAACAACCTCTTGCCAGCGGGGTTCTTTCAGGAAAGCTGACCAGTCTGCCGAATTGATTGGAATGCGAGGCTGAACCTTGCCCGCTTGGATATGTACAAAGTCCATCCCTATAACTGCAATTCCCTGACGTGAGCATTCCTCAACGATACGAGTTGCCTCTTGCAGTGGAAGATACCGCTCATTTCTTCCAACGACTTTTTGGTCCTCACGACTCTCAATGCGTTGGCCAGTCGTGCCCATAGGCTACCTCGCTCGTCAGAAGGGACTCTGCCAATCATGGCGCGAACTGCGGATCGTTTGGGCCGGGATCGGCTGCGACACATAAAAAAGGGGACTTATATCGTATCTTACCCACTGCCCCGCCTTATCCGCGTCTGCGCGACCGTTCCTCCGTCGTCAAAACCCACTCGGGATGTGGTTTCCGTGTGAGACGGACTTTGCCCGCATTCTTTAGGCGGTGTTGCAGGTGGCTTTCGATCATTTTCTCACAGCCCGTCCCTGAAACTTCCAGTGCTCCCGCGATTTCCCGCACGCTCAGTCCGCCCGCTGGCTGCTGCGCAAGCGCGGTCAGTATCGCTTCGTGGATGCAAAATTCTCCTGCCCGTGCCAAGTCTTGCAGATGACTCATCTCTTCCTCCTTCGGCTTTCTTCTTCCCGCCATACCACTGCCAGTAGGGCATGGGGCTGTCAAGAGAATGGCTGGACTCCATAGCACGGGCGTAGGATGGGACCCCGTGTGTGGGCCATTCGGAGTTGATACAAGGAAGAACGACGAGGGAGATATTCCCTTTTGCAAGCACTTTTTCTGCGGAAAAATTCGCAGTTCTTATCAATATGCGAGGGTCAACCGGTCTCCCAGACTCCCTGCCGGGTTTCGGCTAATACCAGATCGACGACAGAACGCAGGGCCTCTTGCTCGGTGTCTCCTTCAAGGAGGCGCAAGCGGAAATGGTCAAGCTGCCGGTCGGCACTGCTCCCGGAACGAATGATGGCCAGCGCGTGGCGCATCTCGTCTTCGCAGCCCAGGGCGTGAGCGTCATCGGCGAGGGTCTCGATCAGTTGAGTCGCGTAGTCCTGGATGTCCTGCCGTCCGCCCCGGCCTGGGTCGCCGAGGAAGGCGAGCACCCCGTAGCGCTGGGCGAGCCAGCGGTTCTCGGCAATGATCTCGGTGGGCGGTTCGGGGGGTAAATTTCCCTCCCGGTCCTGCCGCGACAGGTAGCGAATCAGCGCCGCGTAGAGGGCAGCGATGCATACGGCGTCGTCAATGAGTGGGCAGATGTCGCAGATGCGCATTTCCACGGTCGGGTAGGCTCGTGAGGGGCGGATGTCCCACCATAATTCGCTCGCGCTGGTGATAAACTCCATGCGCTGGTAGTCGGCTATGAGCCGGTCGTACTCGGTCTGGGAATACAGTGGACCGGGCAGGCTGGTGCGCGGCAGAGCGCCGAACAGGTTGAGGCGGTAGGACTTGAAACCGGTCTGGTGGCCTGAATTGAATGGCGATGAGGTGGACAGGGCGTGGAGCAGCGGCAGGTAGCGCCGGAGCGCGGTCATGACCCGGATTCTCTCATCCGGGTCGCCAAAGCCGGCATGAATATGCATGCCGGCGATGAGCCCACGCCGTATACTCTCCTGAAACGTGATTGCGAACCGCTCGTAGCGCTCCTTGGGCGTGGTCATCTGTGCCCGCCACTCTGCGAACGGATGGGTCGAGGCGGCCATGACCGTGGCTCCGTATGCCTCCGCGGCCTCAATGACCAGCCGGCGAGTTTCGCACAGGGCGGCGCGCACCTCAGCCAGCGAGTGACAGACCTGGGTGTTGGTCTCGATCTGGGTTCGGAAAAGTTCGTGTACGACTTTGTGCGGCCCCCGGTTGCGTTCGCAGGTCTCGAAAATGCCGGGGTCAGGATCGGCCAGCAGGTCGCGCGAGACGGGGTCTACGAGAAAGAATTCCTCCTCAACGCCCAGCGTGAGGTCGTCCCAGGTCTTATTGCTGCTCATGTCGTTCCCCTGTTTTCTAATACCCCCCAAACCCCATATCGGTTGTGGCCTGGGCGTCCGGGTCGGTGCAGACATTGACTAAAGACGGTTTGCCGCTGGCAAACGCCCGTTCAATCGCGGCCTTGATGTCGGCGGGGTTCTCGACATATTCCCCATAGCCGCCCAGTGCTTCGACCACCTTGTCATAGCGCTGATGGCCAAGCTCGCGACCGACATTCTGCCGTCCCTGTTTGTCGCCGGCCGTCATATACCCGGTCTGGCGCGAGGTGAAACCCGCGTTGTTCGAGACCACGACGACGATGGGGATGTTATGCCGAATGGCCGAGTCCATCTCCATGCCGTTCCAGCCAAAGGCGCCGTCACCGGACAGGACCAGGACCGGTTTGTCCGGCGCTGCCACTTTGGCTCCGATGCCGAACGGCACGCCCACGCCCATACAGCCGTGCGGGCCGGCATTAAGACTGCCGCCGATGTCATACACGGGAATGGACTGGCGGGCAAAATTGAGGATTTCATGCCCGTCCACGACTAGAATGGTATCGCGGCTGATTGTCTCGCGGACTTCCTTGCACAGGCGGAGTGGATGGACCGGGGTGGCGTCCGAGTGCAGCAGCGGAGCCGAGCGCTCCATATTAGAGCGTTGTTTGGCCGCAAGCTGGGCAACCCAGGCGGTTTCCTGATGGGGGTCGAACTTGCCGCTGGCCTCTTCTGTCAGCTGCTGCAAGACGAGCTTGGCGTCGCCGACAATACCGACCGCCACCCCTCGATTATGACCGATGGCTCTGCCGTCCAGATTGACGTTGACAAACTTTGCCTCAGGAGAAAAACGGGGCGCACGGAGAAACGACAGCATGGAGTTTGCCCGCGCGCCAATGACCAGCACCACGTCCGCCTCGCGAAAGGCCAGGGACCGGGCTGCGGGAAAGGCACGGTCATGATCCTCGGGAATGACGCCGCGCCCCTGCGGAGTGGTGAAAAAAGGAACGCCAGTGGACTCGACAAACCGTTGCAGTTCCGCGCTGGCCTCCGACCACAGGATGCCGCTGCCGGTCACAATGAGAGGTTTCTCGGCCTGGGCCAGGAGTTCGACCGCCTGTTTGACCAGGGCCGGGTCTCCGGCCGGCCGGCTTTCGGTCCGATAATTCTCCGGCCAGTAGATTTTCTCTTCGTCAACCTTATGCGCCAGCACATCGCCGGGCAGGTCAAGATACACCGGACCTTTCTTGCCGTCCATGGCTTCCCGAAAGGCAATACTGACATATTCGGGCACCCGCTGGGCCATATCAATACGATACGCCGCCTTGACCACCGGCTTCATCATGGCGACCTGATCCATCTCCTGAAAGGCGTCGAGCGTAGTCGCCCGCATGGGAGCCGACCCGCCGATGGCAATAATCGGAGCGGAGTCCGCCCAGGCATTGGCCAGTCCGGTCACGGCGTTGGCCGTGCCCGGACCGGACGGGGTAATGCAGATGCCAGGCTTGCCTGTGACCCGCGCGTAGGCGTGGGCCATCATGGCCGCGGCCTGTTCGTGGCGAACATAAATGCCCTGCATACCCAGGTCGAGACAGGCCGCCGCAGTGCCGCTGGTCGGTCCGCCCATCATAAAGAAAATGGTATCGACGTTTTCCCGCTTAAAACCCTGTGCAATGAGTTCTTCGCCTCGAACGGTGCCCATGGTGTTCCTCCTTTTTTTCCAGCTTCTCTGTTTCCTCTACCATATCCGTCCCAGGCATGTGGGTTTAACCCCACTCGAAACCCGCCCGCAGATAATAGAATCCGCCGTTATACCCATACGGCGAGACGACCGGGTATTTCATGCCATGGCGGCCGGCATACTTGCTTTTGGTCGGATACGTATCGAACAGGTTTTGCGCGCCAAGCGCCAGGGTCACGCCGTTGAACGCACCGCTGAAAAAAGTATAGGACGCCTCTAGGTCAAGCAGGGCGCGTGCGTGGGCGTGGACAGGGTTTGTGGGCCTGAATATCGGGAAATCTTTGAAATCGTCATAGTAGTGGAGCCGGGTGAGCAACCGCCACGGTCCCCAGCTATGGTCTGCGGTCAGCGTGAAACGGAACTCCGGCTCGGTGTTCTCAATCTGGGCGGCCCGCAGGTCATTGGTGATTTGCGGGTTGCGCTTATCGACCTTGGTATTATTCCAGTTACCGGCAAAGGTGAACATGCTGGAGCCGGCCCTGCCGCCGAACCACTCCAGGGGGTAGGTTGCCACGACATCAAACCCCTGGGTCGTGGTACCGAAGTCGTTGTTGAAATAGCTGACTTGGCCGCCCACAATGTTTATACCCGCGGCGGCCAAGGCGGCTTTATCCGCCTCGGTGAGGAGAAAATTCTGGCTCAGCATAATCCGCCGGCGCACCTCCATATTATAGTAGTCGGCAGTGACGGACAGGTTGCCGAGTGTGATGACCGCACCGAGGCTGAAGCTGGTTGAGTGTTCCGGGCTGAGCGGCTTGCCCCCCTTCTGTTGGGCAATCGGGTCGTTGCCCGACAGCACATACGTCAAGTTCAGTTCGCCGGTCTCGGCGTTGAGGCTCGATGTTATATTCCGATAGTTGGCCTGCCCAACGGTTGGCGCCCGAAAGTTGGTTCCGATGGAGCCGCGCAGCGCCAGGTAGTCGTCCAGCAGACTCCAGCGGGCGGCCAGCTTGCCATTGAGAGACTCCCCGATACCTTCGTGGTGTTCAAACCGACCGGCGGCGGTGAGTAACACATCGGTCAGGATATCGGCCTCCAGGTCGAGATACGCGCCGAAACTGTCCCGGCTGGCCTCGGTTGCCTCCTGGGGCGACGTGCCTGGGTGGCCGGAGACCGCGACCGCGAGACCCTGTCGGGCCAGCACGTCATCACGGAGATAGGAATTCGGCTCCCCGGTTCCGCTCTCAAAGGTTTCTTCACGGTACTCCAGGCCGAGGGCCACGTTCAGCGGAGAAGCGAACAGGCCGATGTCGAATGGCCGGGAGAGGTCCAGGTTGAAAATCTTGTCCCGCTCCTCGTACGTACGGGTTCTGTAACGGGTTGGAATCGCTGCCTTGGAGCGGATCAGATTCGGATTCACGCTGTTCCTGAGGTAGGTGTCCATGCGGTTCTGACCAAACCCAGCGCTCAGGTCGTAGCGCCAGCCGTCCAGCAGAGTGAGGGTGCTGTGCAGGCTCCCACGCAGGCCGAAGACGAGGCTCCAGTCGTTCACCACACCCCGGAACCGGGGGGTGAACCCGCCCGGAAATGCCTGGGCCAGGGCGTAGCAGTCGTCCAGGCCCATCAGCGGGTCCAGAGCGGCCGGGCCCTGCGTCACATAATCGTTCGCCGTGATTGTCGGGCAGTTGCCGGACCGCCCATCCGCGGACAGGTCGGCGACCAGCAGCTCGTCGCCCTGCGCGAACACGCCGGGAAAACTGGCCGGATTGCGCCAGTAGAACGTGTCTTCAATCTCCCGCTCCGCATAATTGCCGAAGGCATACGCCTGGTGGTCGTCGCCGAGGTCGAGGCCCAGGTTGCCGAAGAATTTATAGTCGTACTTCACGTCCGGCGCGCCCCAGGGCTGGGCCGCCGACCTGCGGATAAAGGCGTTGCCGTGCTCGATCATGCGGCGGGCATCGTCGCGCTGCACGCTGCGATTGGTCGAATCCGCGTTGGTGAACTCAAAGCTGAAGTTGGCAAACCCGGCCTCGGTCAGCGGCAAGCCGATGTTGGCCGCGACATTCAGCCGGTCGCCGTCGCCGTGGTAGAATTGCCCCAGATTGGTCTCCAGGCTGCCGCCCTCAGGTGCGTCGCGCAGCACGAAATTCAGCACCCCGGCCACCGCGTCAGACCCATACTGCGCGCCGGCGCCGTCGCGCAGCACCTCCACCCGTTTGAGAGCGATGGATGGGATGGAGGCGATATCCGTCCCATGCGAACCGCTCGCCAATCCATAACTCCAGCGGGTAATCGCCGAGGAGCGGTGGCGGCGTTTGCCGTTGACCAGCACCAGAGTCGAGTCCGGCGGCAGGCCGCGCAGCTTGGCCGGGCGGACCAGGGCGGCCTCAACACCGATGCCATACTGAAAGACCTTATAGGACGGGACGGTCGCGGCCAGCCTGTCGTTTATATCCGTTGTGCCGTAGTGTCTGAGACTGTCGCCGTCGATAACGTCCACCGGCACGGGCGAATCCGCCGCAGAGCGGCCCGCCGACCGCGAGCCGACCACCCGGATTTCTTCAAGCCCGACGACCTCCTCTCCCTGCTCAGCCTGCTGCGCCCCGGTCGGCGGCGAGCCTATCAAGACCAGGAGCGACACCAGCAAGGGTAAACGTGTCCAGCATCGCACGCCTATTGGAAGGACACGTTCACTCTTGAGACCGTATTGCCCGAATTCCCTCATCGGTACGTGAGCGCCAGGTTTCAGAATGAATACGACGCCCTGAAGTAGTAGAATCCGCCGTTGTATCCGTACGGCGAGGCGACCGGATACTTCTGGCCATAGTCGCGGGCGTAGCGATTTTTGGTCGGATAGGTGTCGAGCAGATTGTCCACGCCGGCCGCAAACCCGAGACCGTTCCGAAACATATACGACGCTTCTATGTCGAGCAGCGCGCGGGCATGGGCGTAGATGGGCTGGGTATCAATATCCTGATGCCGCTCGGTGAAATCGTCATAGTAATGCAGCCGGGTGAGGAAACGCCACGGTCCCCAGGTATGGTCCGCCATCAGCGAGAAACGGAATTCCGGCTCAAGTTCTTCAAGCTGATGTTTACGCAGGGAACCGATGACCTGCGAATTGATCGAATCGAGATTGATTTTGGTGTCGTTCCAGTTGCCGGCGAAGGTCAACATGGTCGTGCCTATGCTGCCGCCGAACAGTTCCAGCGGATAGGTTGCCACCAGGTCGATGCCTTGCGTATAGGTCTCGAACGCGTTGGCGAAGAATTTGACTGTCCGCACGCCGCTGGCGTCAACACCCTGGGCCGCCAGGGCGGCGACATCATCAGCGGTGATGCTTTGCGAATCGGTCAGCCCGATCCGGTTTCTGATTTCTATGTTGTAATAGTCCAGGGTGACGGACAGGGCATCAATGGAGAGTACCGCGCCGACGGAAAAGGAGAAGGAGGTCTCCGGCGTGAGCGGCTTGGCTCCCTTGTGTTGGGCAATCGGGTCGCTGCCCGGCAGGGTTGGCTGTTCAACGAGGTTGCCGTCGGCATCCAGGCCGAAGGTGGTGTCCCGGTAGTTGGCCTGTCCCACGGTCGGTGCTCGAAAGCCCGTGCCAAAGGAGCCGCGTACGGCCAGATATTCTTCGAGCAGGTCCCAGCGACCGGCCAGCTTGCCGTCCAGGGACTCACCGATGCCCTCATGGTGCTCGAAGCGCCCCGCAGCGCTGAGCAATACCTGCTCGATGACGTTTGCCTCCAGGTCGATATACGCCCCGAAACTGCCCCGGTCTGCCTCCATCCCATGCTCGGGCCGGATGCCGGGATACGCGTTGGTGCCGATGTCGAAGCCCTGCTGGGCGAGTCCCCGACTGTTCGGGTCTTGACCCCCGCCCCCGCACTCTCCTTCGTCATCAACGCACCAGGCGTTTTGTTCGCCGGATTCGATCTCGTAGTCCTCCTCGCGGTATTCGAGGCCGAAGGCGACGTTCAGCGGAGAATAGAACAGACCGATATCGAACGGACGGGAGAGGTCCAGGTTAAAAATCTTGTCCTCCTGCTGGTAGGCACGCGAGAAAAATTCGGTCGGAATCCCCCCTCGGAGGCGGGCGAGTTGTGGGTTGACGCTGTTCCAGACCACATAGGTCGTCCGGTGTTGGCCAAACACGGCGCTCATATCGTAGTTCCAGCCATCAAGCAGCGCAGAGGCGCTCTGCAACGTTCCGCGCAGGCCGAAGGCGATCCCCCAGTCTTCCACGCCGCCGCGCATCCGCGGGATGAACCCGCCGGGAAAGGTCTGGCCCAACCAGTGGCAGTCCGCGCCCAGTCCGCTCAGCGCTGCCGGGCCGTTTTCAAAATAATCGCGCCCGGTGATGTTTTTCGGACAGCCGCCGCTTCTGCCGTCCGGCGACAGGTCGGCGATCAGCAAAGGATCGTCCATGGACCAGCCACCGCCCGGACCGCTCGGGTCCGTAAAGACCCCCGGACGCGCGTACGGGCTCCGCCAATACCATGAGTCATAAATCTCCCGTTCCGCCCAGTTGCCGAAGGCATAGGCGTGGTGATGGTCGCCGAGGTCGAGACCGAAGTTGCCGAAGAATTTATAGTCGTACGGTACGTCCGGCGCACCCCAGACCTGCACGGCGCCTCTGCGGACATGCTCGTTGCCGCTGGAGATCGCCGCCAGCGCGTCGGTGCGCTGCACGCTACGGTTGGTCGAGTCGGCGTTGGTGAACTCGAAGCTGAGGTTGGCAAACCCGGCGTCGGTCAGCGGCAGGCCGATGTTGGCTGCCGTACTCACCTGGTCGCCGTCGCCCTGATAATACTGGCCCCAGCGGGCTTCGACCGTCCCGCCCTCGGGCGCGTCGCGCAGCACAAAATTCAGCACGCCGGCTACCGCGTCGGAGCCGTACTGGGCACCCGCGCCGTCGCGCAACACTTCTACCCGTTTAAGCGCGATAGACGGGATGGAGCGAATGTCGGCACCGTGCGCCCCTTGGGCCTGCCCAAAGGTGAAGATGCTGATTGCGGACGAGCGGTGTCGGCGTTTGCCGTTGACCAGCACCAGGGTCGAGTCCGGGGGCAGCCCGCGCATCTTGGCCGGACGGACCAGCGCGTTAGCGTCGCCAATGGCGTGCTGGGTGACGTTATAGGACGGAATGGTCGCAGCCAGCAGGTTGTTCAGGTCACGGACGCCGTAATTCTTGAAGTTTTCGCCGTCAATGACGTCCACCGGCACGGGCGAATCCGCCGCCGAGCGGCCCAGTGCCCGGGAGCCGACCACTCGGAGTGTTTCAAGTCCGAGGATGGGTTCTGTTGACTCTCCCTCCTGCTCGGCCTCCGGCGCACCGGTCTGTTCCGCATCTTGTGCCATGGCCAGTGGTGTACTCATCAAGATCACCAAGGACACCACGAATCCGTATTGCCATCGCCTTAATATCTTCATACCGGCTCCTCCTCTCACGTTGGGTCTCACGATTGACATAAACGGTATGATTCACGACTTCTCGTAAGAGCTGACAACCATGCTGCTCAAGATGGCGAACCAAGGCGCGGCGTTTCATTCGCTTGTAACAGACAATAGCTCACGGATAGCCTCACGTCCTCGGATGGTCTCTATCAGCAAGAGTGTGATTTGCCTCTCCTGTACTGGTATATACATTCAGGATGCATATTTTCAAACACGGCTATCAATTCTCCGCTTATAAGGAGGTCCTTCTTTGCTTCGCTCAACAACGCTTGTTTAGGAGCTGTTTCACCTCTTGAACCATCCATTCTAGTTGCTCAACCAGTTATCATCTCACTACCTTTTTCTGCGACGCCCACTCTTCTGCGGTTAGTGCCCAGCGCTCGTGATCGCGCCAACGCCTCGCCACTTTTAAGTAACGGGGTGAAAACCCTTCTTTCCGAAACCCGAGCCGTTGTACCAGATAAAGGGAGGCAACATTATCCGGCTGGATGTTGGCCTCTAGCCGATGGAGCCGTAGTCTACGAAAGGCGTGGGAGATCACCGCGCGCAGCCCCGCTGCCATATAGCCCTGCTCGTGATGCGGGACAAAGGCATAATAGCCCAAATACCCCGAGCAGAACGTTCCCCGGACAATTTCGTTAATATTGATGACCCCCGCAAGTTCATTCGCCTCGGTCCGCACCCAGTGGCCCACAGAGGCAGACTGTTCGAGCCGCTTGAGATAGGCTTCAAACGCTTCGACCGTCCGCGGAGGGGTCGCCCAATGACCGTGCAGCTTTCGGCTTCTGGACACCGCGGCCAAAAACTCGTCTCGGCGCCGCCGCGATGGCCTCTCAAGAATGTCTTTCACAGTGAGGGTCTCCCGTTTTGTACGTCACTCTGAATTATTTCTTGCCCGCAGCAAGCGAAACCGTGTAAGACACAAGCATACTGGAGATAACAGACCAAAAGGAGGAGCACGATGGCAGGCGTATTAGCGGGAAAAATTGCATTGATTACTGGAGCTGGTTCAGGCATTGGACGCGCCTCGGCCCTCGCCTTTGCGCGAGAGGGTGCAAGCGTGGTGGTCAGCGATATTATTGTTGACGGGGGTGAGGAGACTGTCCAACTCGTTAAGGCGGCGGGAGGAGAGGCCCGCTTTCTTCAAGTCGATGTCTCCCAAGCCGCTGAGGTTGAGGGGCTCATCACCCAGATAGTCGAAACGTACGGACGCCTCGACTGCGCCTATAACAACGCGGGGATCGAAGGGGAAAACGTGTTGACCGCCGAAACCAGCGAAGCGGGCTGGGACCGCACCATGGCGATTAACCTCAAGGGCGTCTGGCTGTGCATGAAATATGAGATTCTTCAGATGCTCAAGCAGGGCGGCGGGTCCATTGTGAACACTTCCTCGGCCTATGGCTTAGTGGGCGGCTACCGCCTGCCGGCCTATATCGCCAGCAAGCATGGCGTGGTCGGGATTACGCGATCGGCGGCGCTCGAATATGCGCAGAGCGGTATCCGCGTGAACTGTGTCTGTCCGGGCGCGATTGAGACGCCCATGGTTAGTCGGCTGACCGAGGATCAGCCCGAGATGGCCGACAAGATCGCAGAGATGGAGCCGGTCGGCCGGATGGGCCAGCCGGGAGAAATCGCGGAAGCCGTCGTCTGGCTCAGTTCAGACGCGGCCTCCTTTGTGACCGGCCACACCATGTCGGCGGACGGCGGATGGTTGGCCCAATAGTCCGCGCTGGTCTCATCTCACCTCGTGACGGACTGGATTCTGAAAGCTTTGCCCGATCGCCCGAGCATCTTCTTCCATCTCTCCATGTCCGTGACATTCTCGGTCACCAATACGGCGTTCGCTCGCACCGCACATAGGGCAATTAAAATGTCATCAATATGATCCCGAGGTTCCACTTCTCCATACTGTTGCTGATAGCGAGCAAGAAGCACCCCGCTTAATATCCAGTCGTCATGGTTTGGGGTCACCATATATCCTCGGCTTACGAACGCCTGGCTGATGCCGTCGTAGTTCTTCTTATCGGCTCGTGTCCGTGCTCCCGCGTAGAGTTCTTGCATGACCACCGAACTCAGGCGTGCTCTGCCGGTGCGAAGCGCCCGTTGGAAGAGCGCTTCATCCGCTTCTCCCCGAATGATGGGAATTAACACGGAAGAGTCAAAGAGGAGAGCACGGCTCTGCGCCACGATACCTACCCCTTCTTCGCACGCTTATAGGCATCCCGGAGTGTGCCCCGGTGACGGAGTTGTTGCACATGTTTCATGACCTCCTCTGCAAAAAGGCGGTCAGCAATAGCAATACGGATCGCCTCAGATTCGCTCTTTGCCTGTAACTGCTCGACAAGGCGCTGCACCTGCCCCTCTTCCAGCATGACATTCTTGCGGGTCAGCGGAACGGCTCGATTCATAGGCTCTACCTCCTACGTATGATTTTCTAATCTATTACACACGCTAGAGATGAGCAAGCAGGGGGTCAAGTTAGCGAAGCGTAACTCGACCTCCTCCAGACTTTGTCAGACAGTATCCTCAACCGGAACTTCCTAGTTCGGAATTTCCTAGTTTAAGGTCTTATTAGCTTGTTTTCGGTCGAGTCTTTTGAGCCGCCTCTCCCATAGGATGAGAAGAACTTCCCACAGTTTCTTTTCAACGTCTGGTATTTTCTCCATACGGATATACCTGGACAGCAGTCCCTTCATCTCTCTTGGCGTGAACGTAATGCGGTACCAATAGCTAGAGAATGCATCCTCTCTGGTATCAAACCCGCGGATACGCAGGGAGAAGGGGTCCGAAGAGGAATGCTCTATATATGGAGAATAGCCTGGATCATCTGGCAACTCTTCTTTTACCAATGAATACTCCTTCGCGTTATGGATATCCCTCCCTGCTCTCTTCCTCGATAACCGCATTACCGACTCCTTTCACAAGCACCATCATTCCTCATAATTTCCTAATGGAAGCTCAAGGTTAATGTTAATTTTCGGGTAAGCCCTTTGGAGCGTGCGTTGAAATCCATCCCACTTGAGCGAGCCCTGCATTATGGCGATAACTCCAATCAAGTGCTCTTGCAGTGCCGGGTGTCCAACATCCTCCGTCAGCCATTGATGGTGCTTTGCTAGTCGTTTTCCAGATGCATCCTTTTGGTTGTTCTTTTCGAGTTCATCTCTTACTCCCGGCGCTAGACGGTCCCAAACAATGTCATTTGTATAGTGTCCGACGACTTGTGGCCTATTGACTTTCATCCCTTGCCACTGCCAACCGCGAAGCCGGAAAATCTCCTTGTAGAAACTGTCTGGGAACCTCTTTGCCCACTTTGCACGTCGGAATTTCCTAGTTTAAGGTCTTAAAGGTCTTAATAGTAGGATTGTCAACGGAACCTGTCTGTCACGTCTCGCACACCATCCAGTAACCATACCCCATCACGCAAATGGAATGTGGCGCTATTCGTGTGGGCATTGTAGCGAGCATGTTCATCAACAACAGCCCAAGGAATCAGCGCGGCTCGGAGTACCTGGTAATCATCCGCGAAGAGAATCCCCGCGAGCATGTCAAAAGGACGCTTCTTGAGATTACGGAGAGCCGAAAGCTGTCGGGATATGGTTCGCCGGTGCATCTTTTGGGGAGAGGGTGGCACTGAATTTTGGCAAAAAATGGCACCCGAATTTTGGAAATTTGCACCCTAACTTTGTGAGACAGTGTCCTCAACAGATACTGTTCTCGTATAAATCTGCGATGGGAAAGCACAGCCCGTAGTCGTCCCACATCAGGTTTCCATACTCTAGAGTAAAGTCGGCAAACTTCTCTGGGTCGAGGTAGGCACGAATCAGAGGGTTGTGTGATGTACGGAGAAACGGCTCAAAGTTGATAACTCGTTCAGCCCCATCGCTAAAGGACATCTTCAGCGTGTAGGCCGACACCTGCTCAACTCGGACTATATCGATTACTTTCCCTTCAGAGAGCTTCATCTAACTATTTGTCATGAACGTTCGCTTCACCCAAACCGCATCACACTCTCTGGGCTATGGGCTACGACAGAGACGATCTGCCAGCGGGCGTCTGTCTTGCGCAAGGTGTAGGTTGCTCCCAATCGTTCCAGTTCTTCGCCGGTTTTGGTGTAGCGCACGGCGAGGCCGCTGAGGAGCGCGATACGATCCGTCATTGCTTTGATCTGAATGTTCGTGACTTCGCTTCGGCCATAATTCCGGCCTTCAAGGTCCTGGATAATCTGCGCGAAGAGCTTTTCGATCTCCGCTTCGCTTGAAAGCAGGGTCACGCCCTGGTCCGCGATAAACAGACAGGGCGCGCAGTAGAACGGCACCATCGCCTTGGCCTCACCCGAGTGAAACGTATCAAGATAGCTGGCGTAGAATTGTTGAATGTCTTCGTGTTGGTTTGCCATTGAGAACTCCTTTCTGCATGTAACGTTGCACCCTTTACCACCTGCACCGAGCCGGATACAAGCCAGAGCAGGATGAAGCCGCCGCCATTTGCCTACCACGCGCCGACGCAGCTCGACGAAGCGCTCGCTCTCCTGGAGCGCCATGGAGACGACGCAAAAGTATTGGCCGGCGGGCAGAGTCTGATGCCTTTGCTGAATTTCCGGCTGAGCTATCCGTCCGCCCTGATCGATATCAACCGCGTGGCAGAGTTATCGTATATTCGGCAAGAGAACGGACAGGTTCGCATCGGCGCATTAACCCGCCAGAGAACGATTGAGTTTTCGGAACTGGTGCGCCACCAGCTTCCGCTGCTGTATGAGGCAACCACATTAGTCGGCCATCTGCCCATCCGCACCCGTGGCACCATCGGCGGCAGTCTGGCCCACGCCGATCCCGCGGCGGAGTACCCCACTGTCGCGCTGGTTTTAGACGCTGAACTGGTCCTTCAGGGACCGAGCGAACAACGAAGTGTCTCTGCCGAAGAATTTTTCGTAAGTTATCTGACAACGGCCCTCGCCCTGAACGAGATCGTCACCGAAATCCGTTTTTCGCCCGCTCCGCCAACAAGCGGTTGGGCGTTCGAAGAGGTTGCCCGGCGGCACGGAGATTTTGCCCTCGTTGGCGTTGCCAGCGTGATCGATGCGGATGGCGAGCAGTGTCGGACCGCCCGTCTGGCTGCCGCTGGAGTTGGGCCAACCCCGGTCCGCCTGCGTGCGGCAGAGGATATTCTGATGCAGCAGGGTGTGACCGAACAAAGCATTCAGCATGCGGCAGCCCAGGCAGCCGAACTCGTTGAACCTGATAGCGATATTCACGCCTCAGCCGATTTTCGGCGGCACTTAACCCAGGTGCTGACCCGGCGGGCGATTCAGCGGGCACTTGAGCGCGGCCAGGAACAAGGGGCATGAGCGAGCCGAACGAGCACAGCCGGACGAGAGCGATCACGCTCCGCGTTAACGGTACGGAGTGCCGAGGGCAGGTGGAGCCGCGCAAACTGCTGGTCGATTTTCTGCGTGAAGACCTGGGCCTGACCGGCTCTCATGTCGGCTGTGAACACGGCATCTGCGGTGCGTGTACGATTCTCATCAATGGCGAAGCCGCCCGCTCGTGTCTGATGCTGGCAGTGCAGGCCAACGGAGCAGAGCTGATGACCGTTGAGGGATTAGCCCATCAGGCGGGCGAGCCGCTCGCGCTCCCAGGAAAGACTGGCCCACTCCATCCCCTACAAGCAGCCTTTTGGGAACACCACGGCCTCCAGTGCGGGTTCTGTACGCCGGGGATGCTCATGACCGCGTATGATTTGCTCCAGACAAACGCGACGCCGAGTGAGAAAGAAATCCGCGCGGGCTTATCCGCGGTGCTGTGTCGCTGTACAGGCTATCAGGGGATTGTTGAGGCAGTTCAGGCCGCGGCGGAGACGCTCAGGGCTCGGAGAGAGGGGGAGTGATGGAGGACATCTATTTGACAGGAGAGCAGGAAAAACGGCAACGCGGACGATGGGAGAGCTGGGCTACTCTCCTCCTTCTGCTCGTGCTCAGTGGTCTTGTCCCCTATGCGTATATGCAATTAGAGGCGCGCCTCACAGCCCTCGAACAGGCGCGGTCCGCTATCGAGCAGGGGGAAAGCAATGGCTGCGAATGGCAGCCATTGCTTCTGGCCCGAAACAACGGGTCTCAAACCTGTCCTACGGGCACCTATGTCAAAGGAGTAGGCACCTACTACAACGACGGCTTCCGGCAGTCCTATCCCCTCCAGTATCGGTTGTACTGTTGTGCGCTTGTATCGGCATCGGCAGAAGAATAGGCAATTTGATGTGTTGAGTTAAGGAAGTTAGAGTGGAAGAATTCACTCCAAAGTTCACTGGTGCGCGGGTGAAGCGACGGGAAGACCGCCGCCTGCTGACCGGCCAGGGCGCGTATGTGGATGATCATCACCCGCCGGGCCTGCTCCATGCCGCCTTCCTGCGCAGTCCGTATGCGCACGCACGGATCACTCAGCTCGACCCCTCAGTAGCCCGGACGCGGGAGGGCCTTGTCGCCGTCCTCACAGGAAAAGACCTTGTCCCGCTGGTCAAACCGGTTCGCGCCGCCTCAAAAATGCGGGAGTACAAAGAGACCAGCTTCCCACCGTTGGCCGTTGATAAGGTGCGCTATGTCGGGGAAGCGCTCGCCGTGGTTATTGCGGAAAACCGCTATCTCGCCGAAGACGCGCTTGAATGGATTCGTGTTGAATACGACCCGCTGCCGACCGTGGCCAACGCGCAGGACGCAGCCCAGCCGGATGCGCCCCTGCTGCATGACGAAGCCGGGACTAATGTCCTCTTGTCGCGCGAGTTTGCCCGAGGCGACGTGGATGCGGCACTCGCCGGTGCAGCCGTGCGGGTACGTGATCGGTTCCGTTTTCGGCGACACGCCACCGTGTGTATGGAAAATCGTGGCTGTCTGGCTGACTATCATGCCGGGACGGGGGAGCTGATGCTGCGCTCCGCCACCCAATGTCCGGGCCTGCTCCGGGATGCCTTGGCCGATCTGCTGGATATACCCGAGCATTGTATTCGTGTGGTCGCCGCTGATGTGGGGGGCGGGTTCGGGGCCAAGTCTTCGCTCTATCCCGAAGAAATTGTCCTGTGTGCAGTCGCCCGGTTGCTGAAACGGCCGGTGAAATGGATCAGCGACCGCCAGGAAGACCTCAAGACATCGACACAGGCCTGGGATGAAATCGTGGATGCCGAATTGGGTCTTCAGGCCGACGGCACCATTATCGGTCTCAGGGCAGACGTTACAACGGATATAGGCGCGTACTCCATTTATCCCTGGACGGCCACGGTTGAGCCGATCCAGACCATCAGCTTTCTATCCGGTCCGTACCGGATGCCGCACTACCGGGGGCGCAATCGCGGGGTGGCCACGTGTAAGGCGCCGATGGGACCGTATCGTGGGGTGGGGCGTCCGATTACGACCTTTGTACTGGAAAGTTTGATGGATCGGGCCGCGCGCCGGCTGGCCCTGGATCCGGCCGAACTGCGACTCAAGAACTATATCCGGGCCGATGAATTTCCGTATAAAACCCCGTCCGGTCTTGTGTGGGATCAAGCCAGTCTGACCGAGTGTATGCAAAAGGCGCGGGAGGTGCTGGATGCTGAGGCGACCGCACAGTGGCGCACGCAGGCACGTGCCGCGGGGCGGTGGGTCGGCGTGGGCTTTGCCACCTATATCGAACTGACCGGGGTAGGGTCGGCTATTCCTGTCTCGCCGGGCATGCCGATTGCAACTGGAACGGAGGCCGCCTTCCTGCGCGTCGACCCGGCTGGGACCGTTACCGCTACCTTCAGCGTCGCCCCCCAGGGTCAGGGCCATGAGACTGCGCTGGCCCAGGTGGTGGCGGACGCGCTAGGCGTTTCTTTTGACAGCGTTCGGGTGATCTGCGGCGATACCGCGCTCGCGCCCCAAGGAACGGGAACCTATGCCAGCCGTAGCGCCGTGTTAGCCGGTGGCGCGGCCATCCGGGCAGGCCAGGCGCTCAAGGAAAAGGCGCTGAAGATTGCCGGCCACATGATGGAGAGTAATCCGGTCGATCTGGATATGCGAGATGGTCAGGTTTTTCTGCGCGACAAGCCGGAACGGTGGCTGCCCTTCCGTGAGGTGGCGAAGACGGCCTATGCCGGCCTGCGACGGCTGCCCCAAGACATGGAACCGGGGCTGGAGGTCACGCGCTTCTACGATCCGTTCTTTGGGACGGCTTCGAGTGCTACTCACGTTGCGGTCGTGGAGGTCGATACCGAGACGTATGCAGTCACCATCAAGCGCTATATTGTGGTTGAAGACTGCGGACGGATCATTAACCCGCTGATCGTTGACGGCCAGGTCCGTGGCGGCGTGGCCCAAGGCATAGGGGCTGCTCTGTACGAAGAAGTGGTATACGACGACGAAGGTCAACTGCTGACCGGCTCGTTGGTCGACTACCTCGTCCCGACCGCCTCCGAACTCCTACCCATAGAAGTCCATCACATCGAAACACCCTCTCCGACCACGCTGGGCGGCTTTCGCGGCATGGGAGAAGGCGGCACCATCGGCGCGCCGGCCGCGATTGCCAACGCGGTCTCCGATGCCCTGGCTCACCTGGGCATAGAGATCAACGAGATTCCGATGACCCCGGAGAAATTGTTTCGGTTGGTGCGGGCGGCGCAGGGGAAACCCTGAAACTCCGCCCTCTACGATAAAGAGGAAACGTGTCCAGCATCTCATGTCTGTTGGAGGGCACGTTTCCTCTTTTGCTCACGTACGCTCGTGTAATTCCTCTCGGACAACCTGCCTGACAGCGTCGAGTACGGATTTCTGTTTGATATGGTCTACGAGCGCCTCATTGATAAGGGTCTGGTAGTTCCCTCCCCCGGCGGCATCGACGATGCCCCTGAAATAATCGAGGACCGCATTGTCTAAGCGAATGGTAATCTTTGTTTTGCCCGCTTGGCTTGCTCTAAGCTTTTGTGCCGTCTGAGGGTGAACCTTTGATAACGGCTGCATTGCCTGGAGTTGAGCATCAGTCAGCGGAGGAATTTCGATATCTTTATCCTTCGTACTTCGCATATTCTTGCCAATAGAATCTCGCCTCATATTTCTCTGCCTCTCGCGCTGAGATCAGATGTATGCTGTCCTCCTCTATAACATGCACGACAACGAGCACTTGAGCGCCGAAGAGTCCCAGGCTGACAAAGCGCTGTTCACCATAATCCTCACGAGTATCTTCAACAGTCGTGACGAAGCCGTCGAAAATCAGAGCGGCATCAGCAAGCGCGATACCGTGTTTCGCCACATTTTGAGCCGCCTTACGCGAGTCCCAGGTAAAGTCCGCTCTTTAAAAGTATGGCTATTTGTCCATACGTTCAAGAGGCGAAGGGATACCTCTCCCTTTAGGGGTGGTCTGAGCACGCCTCACATTCGTAAATATGAAGCGCCATTCACATCGACAATGGTCCCGGTTGCAAAATTTGCTTCGCCCGAGGCGAGAAAGGCGACGATGGCGGCTATCTCTTCCGGCTTGCCCACTCGGCCCAGGGGGCTTTGCTGACGGATAGCGTCGCCCCGGGGACTGGCAAGAATGGATGCGGACATATCGGTTTCCACAAAGCCCGGCGCGACCACGTACACAAAGATGTTATGCGGAGCGAAGGCTTGGGCCAGCGATTGGCTCATGGCGTTGAGGGCGGCCTTACTCGCCGCGTAGGCCGGTGCTTTGGGCGTTCCCCGAAAAGCGCCTCGTGAGGAGATATTCACCATTTGCCCCCCGCCGTGTTCCGCCATATGCCGGGCCGCCCAGAACATCACATTGGCCGGGCCGACTAGGTTGGTATCGAGCGAGCGCTGCCACACATCGTTCCATACATCATATTCAACCCGAAGCGGCGGCTGCCATTCATTGATGGCGGCGTTATTCACAACAATCTGGAGGCCACCCATTTGGCTGAGTACGGCAGCCATCAGCGCTTCCACGGCCCGTGCGTCGGCAAGGTCGGCTTGAAAGCTCTGATGAGCACCGTCAGGTAAAGCCGCCAGGGTGTGCTCAGCCGCTTCCTGGTTTTGATTGTAATGAATGGCTATATGCGCCCCTTCTTGGGCCAGTTTGAGTGCAACGGCTCGACCGATACCCCGTGACGCGCCGGTCACGAGTGCCACTTTCTCTGCGAGGGCCATACGCCTCTCTCCTTCTCTGCTAGGCGGCTTGTGCCTCACGCTCAGCCACTAGCGCTCGGATTCTCGGGATGAGCTCTTTGCCAAATGTCGTTACGTCATTATACGGATCAAATCCACGGATGAGCACGCCGCGCATGCCCAAGTCGTAATAGGCGACGATGGATTCTGCGACTTGCTCAGGAGTCCCGACCAATGCAGTGGTATTACCGCTCGCCCCGGAGATTTTCACTAGGCCCATCCATAAGCGTTCATCATAGACCTCTTGCTCGCTAGCCAACCGGGTCAGGCGACGACTAAACTCGGCTTCGACTTTGAGCGGTAATTGGGGGCTGGATTCTTCTAAACGAGCCAAGATCCCACGCGCTTTGTCCCAAGCCGCTCCCTCAGTCGGCGCAATAATCGGCCGTAGAGACACATTAAAACGGAGCTGGCGGTTATACTGTGCTGCTTCTGCAGAGATACGGTCCATCATGGCCTTCACCGATGCGCGAGGCTCGCCAAAGAGGGCATATACATCGGCATGCTTGGCTCCAACCTGAATCGCAGCATCGGAGGCCCCACCAAAATAGATGGGCACATGAGGCTGCTGGGCGGAGCGGACTTCAGAGAAGGCTTTCTTGACCGAGTAATAGCGTCCCTCAAAGTCGAATGGCTTATCAGCTGCCCACATCCGGCGCAGGATCTCCAGATATTCTTCTGTCCGGACATAGCGCTCGTCATGACTGAGCCAGTCACCATCACGTTGTTGCTCAGCATCGGCTGTCCCCGAAATAATGTGGAGCCATAGCCGGCCGCCTATCAGGGTATCGCATGTGGCGGCCATCCGCGCGGCGAGGGTTGGCATGACAAAACCAGGACGGTGAGCGACCAGAAAGTTGAGTCGTTCGGTGTGGGCGGCAGCGTATTGGGCCACTTGAAAGCCTTCGGCAGAGGAGGACGTGTAGCCGACTAATACGGAGTCAAAACCGGCTTGCTCATGTGCATGGGCAAAACGGCGTAGGTATTCCCGATCAATGCCACCACCAATAATGTGCACCGTGGCCCCGCCACCCGGTGGGGCCACACCGATCATGCCAAGGATATTCATGGGCATACGATACCCCTTACTTTTTTTCCTTATGTTTCTCACGAATCAGAGGACGATCTGTCCGTGTATTCTTCGATAGGACTCTTCCGGGTGCTTACGGGCGCTCAGGCCGCCCCTGGCACTCTCTTATGCGGTTAGTCGCGCGCAGCAACCCAACGGAGCATGGCCTGGAATTTCTCCGCTCCGTCCTTGAGTGTAGCTGCCACGTCGGTGAGGTCATCATAGTAAGTCTTTTCTGAACTTTCTTCCAATACAAGACCAGCCCGGTAGCTGTCGAGCGCTCCGCGTTCGAGCAGGTTCTTATAGCGTTTCACCATTACCGGGTGGTTTTGTGACATGAGACGCGCAATGTTCAAGCTTTCGCAGTCCAGTTCTTCGTTGGTCGCAAACACCTGTTGCACCAACCCCCAGTTAAAAGCGAGGTGAGCATCTATCGGATACGCTGCCATGGTCGCCAGCTTGGCGTTATTCATACCACAGATCTGGGTGAGCCGCTGCGAAATACGGCGTCCGGGATGTACCCCATATTTTGCGTGATTGTCCATAAACACGGCGCGCTCCGAGGCAAGTAACACATCGCAACACAGCGCGATCTCGAAGCCACCCGTCACCGCTGGACCATTGACCGCACCAATAATCGGGAAAGGGCACTCCCACATCGCCCGAAACGGATCGCTGGCGGGAGTGATTCCCGCTTCCAGATATTCATCCAGCTTTCCAATATCGAGACCAACGGTAAACGCACGACCTTCGGCACGTAAAATCACAGCGCGGACTCTGTCATTATTGGGGTCAGGGTTGCGCAAGGCTGTGATGGCGTCGAAAGCTTCTGCGATCGCGCGCATGAAACCGCTACTGAGTACATTGAATTCCTGAGGGTTATTCATTGTGACGACAAAGAGTCCCTCGCCTCCGTTCACTTCGTCTACGAGGACACTCTCGTTGTCGCCATAGCTGGCTATGCGTGTTTGATCTGTCATTTCATCACCCCTCACTTCCTACAGATAATCGGCCCAAAGCTCTGGTCCTCGCGTATAAGTCTGAGTTGTAGAGGGAATCGGAAAGATGGAAAAGCCCACGATATATCGGACACCAACAGGGACATGAGCCGGTGCATACGGATTGGACACATCAGAAAAGGCAGGCTATTTCATTGGGGATTAGGGGTTGGGGATTGGGGACTCCGATCAAAAGAGAGAACGTGTCCTCCAATCATACAGAGATGTTGACACGTGTACTCTTTATGACCCTTGCTAAGTCTGTTCCGCAATCAGTACGCATGGAAAGGTGAACGGAGTGTCTGGATTCCTCATTATCAGTCTGGTTCTGCTCCCGTTACTCGGTTCGCTGGTGTCCTGGCCGGAGCGCTGGCGCCAGCGTCTGGCGCCGGCCTATTCCCTGGTCCCGATTCTTCAACTGCTGATCGTCATCTCGCTCTGGGCAACGGTCCAGGCTGGAGAGCGGATTCAGTGCTCCTGGCCGTGGGCGCCGAGCCTGGGGCTGTATGTGAGTTTTAGCCTGGATGGCCTGAGCTGGCTCTTCACCGGTCTGATCTCAGGGGTGGGCGTCTTCGTTTTCATCTATGCCGCGTTCTACATGGCTGACGACCCTACGCTGTCCCGCCTGTATCGTTTCCTGCTCTTGTTCAACGCCGCCATGATGGGCGTTGTGCTGGCTGACAACCTGATCTTATTGCTGGTCTTCTGGGAATTGACGAGCGTCTCGTCTTTTCTGCTCATCGGGTTCCGCTCACATCGGGCCGCGGCGTGTGAAGGCGCGATCAAGGCGTTCGGTCTGACGGCGATTGGCGGCCTGGTCATGCTGTTCGGCATTTTGGCCGTGTATGCCGAGCACGGAACATTCGAGCTGTCGGTCCTGCTGGCGAATTCCACCTCCATATCTACGGCAGTAGGGCTGTGCTTCCTGGTCGGTGCTTTCACCAAGTCGGCCCAGTTTCCATTCCACATCTGGCTGCCGTCGGCCATGGAGGCACCGACCCCGGTGAGCGCCTACCTGCACGCCGCTACGATGGTCAAAGCCGGTCTCTATCTGATTGCTCGGCTAACGCCGTTATTTGCAGATGATCCAACTTGGTCCGCCACGGTGACCAGTGTGGGGACAGTCACCCTGGTGTGGGGCGGGGTGTTAGCCTGTAAGCAGGTCGATCTCAAAGCCCTGCTGGCCAACTCAACCGTGAGTCAATTGGGATTGATCGTCCTCCTCCTCGGCCTGCAAACCGAAATCGCCCTCTTTGCAGCCATCCTGCATATTCTCAACCACGCGGCGTTTAAGGGTGCGTTGTTTCTGACGGCCGGGACGGTCGAGCACGAAGCAGGAACACGCGACCTGCGTCGGCTCGGCGGCCTGCGTCCCCTCATGCCGACCTTAACGCTGGCAGCGACCTTGGCTTCACTGTCCATGGCCGGCCTGCCGCCTCTGGGCGGCTTCCTGAGTAAAGAATTATTCTATGAGGGCGTCCTCGAAGCAGACCTGCTCCAAAGAGGAAACGTGTCCAGCGTCTCATATCTATTGGAGGACACGTTTCCTCTTCTCACAACACTGGCTGTCACCGCCAGTTGTCTGACTTTTTTGTACTCTTTCATTTTCTTTCACGGAACGTTTTTCGCTCCGGCCTCCCATCCGCCTGAGCAACCGCATGCCTCCTCTCACGCCGAGCATCACTCTACACTTGGTCTGATTGCGCCAATCGTCGTTCTGAGCGGCTTGGCCGTGCTATTCGGGCTTGTTCCCAGTCTGGCGGAAGCCCTGGTGACGCCGGCTTTTCGTGTTATTCACGGGGAGCCACCCCAGCTTCATCTTGCCTTGTGGCATGGGTTGACTCCGGCTCTGGGGTTGAGTGCACTGACGATTGTCCTGGGTGGCGGCGCCTTTTTGGTGCGGCAGCGTTTTCTTCAGGCTGCACGCGAGTACCAGGCCGCGTATTCATTCAACCGGGTGTACATAGACGGCCTGACCGGCTTCACTCACCTCTTCCACTGGACGCGGGCGCTCTACATGACCGGCTCGGTGACCGACTATATCCGCTATCTCCTGGTCGCCCTCATCGTGGGGCTCAGTATTCCATTGTGGAGTTTCTTTGAGGAGATGGCACTCCAGGCGGATATCGTTCGCCCGGAATACCACGAACTCGGCTTGGCCGGACTCATGGCGGTCGCCGGTATCATGTGCTGTCGGACTCACTCGCGGATTGTTCTCGTGCTGTCGCTCGGTCTGGTCGGCTCGCTCATGGCGATCTTTTTTGTGCTCTTTAGTGCGCCGGACCTGGCCTTAACGCAGGTCTTGGTCGAAGCGGTCAGCCTTGTCCTGTTCCTCCTGGTTCTGCGCTATTTCTCGATGATCAGACCGCTGCCATACACCCCACGCACGCGCCTGTTCAATATTGGTATCAGTGTGGGCACGGGTCTCATGGTGAGCCTGTTACTTTTTGCCGCGAATGTCGGTCCCTCCATCCCCTCCGTTATTCCGTCTTACTATCTGGCAAACAGTCATCTGCTGGCCGGTGGATACAACGTGGTCAATGTGATTCTGGTTGATTTTCGTGGCTTTGATACCATGGGAGAGATTACGGTGTTCAGCGTGGCCGTCCTTGGCGTCCTCGCTCTGGTCGAGTTGGGTGTCCGCGGGCAGCAGTCCTTGGGCACCATGTTTATGGTGTCCTTCCCCTCGCCCATTCTGCAGGCGTTCGCCCGGCTTACTCTCCATCTGATGCTGGTCTTTGCCCTTTATCTGTTGCTACGCGGCCATAATGCGCCGGGGGGCGGATTTATTGCCGGTGTGCTCACCGCGGTGGCGATGACGTTTCAGATGATGGCTTTTCACGCGGAATCCTTCTCGCACGAGATGCCCTGGAAGCCACTCCAGGTGGTGGCGGTCGGGCTCCTGCTGGCCGCCGGTACGGGACTTGGGTCGATTCTTATTGGCTATCCGTTTCTGACCAGCGCGATTGGTCACTATAATTTTCCGCTGTTCGGTGATGTTGAACTGGTCACCGCTATGGGCTTTGACATCGGGGTGTATCTGGTCGTGGTTGGCACCTCGCTGGGTATTATTCGGGCCATTGCTGAGGATTAATCCGTGGAATTCGTGATTATCAGCGTGATTGGCGTTCTCTTTGGCTGCGGGACGTATTTGATCTTACAGCGGCATTTATTACGGGTGGTCGTGGGCTTGTCCTTATACTCACACGCGGCCAATCTCGCGCTCATGATCTCAGGGGGTCTGGAGCGGGGCAATCCTCCTCTGCTCACGACCGAGGCCCCGTACGTTGACCCGCTCCCCCAGGCCCTCATCTTAACCGCGATCGTGATCAGCTTTGGTATGACGGCTTTTGCCACGGTCTTGGCCTTTCGAGTCAGACAGGTGTACGGCTCGGACGCAGTGGACGAACTGGCGGGAGGAGAAGAGTGAGGGGGCTCGGGGGAAACCTCCCCCGCAAAAAGATATGATACCGCCAGACCTGTTCGTCCTGTTTATCATCGGGCCGGTTGTTGCGGCAGCGCTTTTAGCCGCCTTTCATAAATGGGATATCTTTCAGCGCGGGGTGAGCCTCGCCGCCAGTCTGGGGCTGTGGGGGCTGTCCGTCGCGGGCCTGCTCTCTCTGCTGCAAGAGGGTCAGCAAGGGATTGTCGTGCTGCGTATGGGTAACTGGGCCGCGCCCTACGGGATTATCCTGGTTGCCGATGTCCTGAGTATGACCATGGTCGTCCTGACCATGACGATTGGGGTGGCGGTGGTGGTCTTCTCGCTGCGCACGGTTGAACAAGCGCACCAGGAGCATTTTTATTATCCGCTCTTCTTTATTCTTATTATGGGCGTGAACGGTGCTTTTCTCACCGGAGATTTGTTCAACCTGTTCGTCTTTTTTGAAATTTTGCTGATCGCGTCATTTGCACTCCTGGCCCTGGGCTCACAACCCGGCCAACTGCGAGAGACGGTCAAATACGTGGTCATCAACCTGATTGCCTCGACTTTTTTTCTGATCAGCCTGTCCGTGCTGTACCGGACGATGGGCACGCTCAACATGGCGGACCTGGCCTATAAGGTTCAAACAACATCCGGGGAGCTGGACCCAACGCTGACCATTCTGGCCCTGGTCTTCTTGTTTGTGTTCGGCACCAAAGCGGCCATCTTTCCGCTCTATTTCTGGCTGCCCGGACCGTATTTTCAGCCTTCAGCAGGACTGAGCGCGTTTTTTGGTGGGATCCTGACCAAGGTCGGCGTGTATGCCATCTTCCGGACCTTTACGCTGATCTTCCGTCATGACCCGGCCCTGACCCATGAACTGCTGCTGATTCTGGCTGTTCTGACCATGCTCCTGGGTGTCTTTGGGGCGCTGTCTCAGATGGACATGAAGCGCATTTTGTCCTACCACATCATCAGTCAGATCGGCTATCTGATTCTGGGTATTGGCCTGTTTACGCCGCAGGCATTGGCCGGCGCCCTCTTTTATATGGTGCCCTATGTATTGGCGAAGTCTTCCCTTTTCCTGATTGCCGGCGTTGTGCAGGAAGCAACCGGTACGACCCACCTCAAAGCGGTGGGTGGCCTGCAATCCCACTCCATACCCTTGAGCATTCTCTTTTTGCTGGCGGCACTGAGTCTGGCCGGTATTCCTCCGCTGGCCGGATTTTTCAGTAAATTTATCGTGCTGCAGGCCGGGATGGAGATTGGTCGCTATGGCTACGTAGGTATTGGGCTCTTGGGCGGCCTTTTGACGCTGGCCTCCATGCTCAAAATCTGGAACGGAGTCTTCTGGGGCGAAGAGACGGGCGACCGCCGGCCGGTATCACTCTGGCCTCTCTTTCCCGGTATTGTCCTGCTCGTCTTTTTTATTGTTGGGATTGGACTGTTTCCGGGTATACTGTACAGCGTGGCCCAGACTGCCGCATCACAAGTGTCTGACCCGCATGTGTATATTGCGGCAGTCCTGGGACCGAAAGAGTAAAAGTGTCCAGCATTTCATGTCTATTGGAGGACCCGTTTACTCCTTGACATCCTTTGAGAGACCTCATTATGGTGACCCGTTTTTTCTTTAACGTCATCCTGGCTTTTGCCTGGTGCCTGCTGCACGACGAGATATCCTTGCGTCAGTTCGTGATTGGCTTTCTGGTCGGCCTCTTGGTCATGCTGTTCTTCCCTCGCTCCTTTCACCAAGAGCGTCGTTATTTCCGCAAGCTCATGCTGAGCGTGCAACTTGCACTCTTCTTTGTGAAGGAACTCCTGATTGCCAATTGGACCGTGGTCAGACAGGTCCTGGCGTGGAAGCTCGCCATACGGCCCGGCATTGTTGCCTATCCACTGTCCTTGCAGAACGATGTCCTGATTACCCTGCTGGCAAATATGATCACCCTGACGCCGGGAACGCTGTCGGTCGAGGTGAGTCCGGATCGGCAGTTTTTATTTATTCACTTTCTCGATGTCGCTGATGTGGAGGAAGAAATCCGCATCATTAAAGACGGCTTTGAACGCTATCTCTTGCTCATTGCCCAATGATTACGCCATTTGTTTCTGCCATCGTGTTAGTCGGCATCACGCTCTCGATCTTACTGAGTGCGTATCGTGCCCTGCGTGGTCCCACGATTCCCGACCGGGTTGTGGCCCTGGATAATATTGCGATCAATCTGGTGGCCGCTATTATCGTTGTTTCGATTCGGGCTCAGAGTGCGATATATATCGACGTAGCCCTGGTCCTCGCCATTCTCTCATTTTTAGGAACAGTCGCAGCAGCCAAATATCTGCTGAGAGGAACGGTTATTGATGGAAGTCCCCTACATACTCGACGTCCTGGTTAGTGTCCTCTTGCTGATCGGTTTGTTTTTTCTCCTGACCGGGACGTTTGGCCTGCTGCGGCTGAAGGATGTCTACACGCGCATGCACGCAACGAGCAAAAGCACCACGTTTGGTGTGGTCGGGGTGGTCCTGGCCTCGCTGCTCTACTTGCGGTACCTGGGACTCTCCTCGGGCTTGAAAGAGTTCCTGATCGTTATCTTTCTCTTTCTGACCGCCCCGGTCGGGGCGCATATGATCGCCCGGGCCGCCTACCGTGTGGGTGTTTCCTTATGGCAGGGCGGCGTGGTGGATGATTTCAAGAAATGGTTGGAGGCGAACCAGAGTTGAGTCGGTTGGGTTGGTTGAGTCTTGACTCAACGATCTGGCAGCCCTTTTCCCGCTCTCTATCTGAAGTGTGGCATTACCTCTTTGGCGAAGAGTTCCATTGAGCGTTGACTCTTTGCCGGGTCGAGGCCAGGGAGGTGCATACCCAGGACGAGATGCGTTGTGCGCACCTCCTGGGTAAACCGCTCAATCTCACTCCCGATCTCTTCCGGGGTGCCGATCATGGGGCTGGCGAGCAGGCGCTCGGGATGCTCCCGTAATTCGGCCGGGGGCGGCAGTTGACTGAACTGTTCAGCCCCAGGGAAGTCCTTGGCCTCGGCCAGCCAGCGGCCGTACCAAGTCAGCATATAGTGGAGATGGTCCTGGGCCTCATCCCAGGCTTGATCGTGGTTTGGGGCAACATACGCCCAGCGTAACTGGGCCGCATGGTAATCTTTGGGGTCGCGCCCATGCTGGCGCAGTGCGGCATCATAGGCTTCCTGGGCTTCTGAGGCTCCACCGCCGAGAAAGTGGCAGCCTAGACGTGCGGCCCGCTCAACCGCTTTGGGCGCGTTGGCGCCGATCCACAAGGGCGGGTGGGGGCTCTGGGCCGGTTTGGGCTGAAGACGAATATCTTTCAACTGGTAGTGTTTGCCTTCATAGGAGAAAGGATCCTGGGTCCAGATGCCTCGGATGACCTCCACTCCCTCCTCCATACGTGAGCCGCGCTCCTTGCGCGGAATGCCATAGCCAGCAAACTCGACCGGGGCATACCCCTGTCCCAGTCCCAGGTCAAAACGCCCGTTGGACAGGATATCCACGGTCGCCGCATCTTCGGCAACCCGCACGGCGTTATGCAAGGGCAAGAGGATAAGAAATGTCCCAATACGCACCCGACTCGTCATGGCGGACAGCGTCCCGGCAATCGGCAGCAGCGAGGGCGAGTAGCCGTCTTCGGCAAAGTGATGCTCAGTCAGCCAGATCGTGTCATAGCCGAGTTCCTCGGCCACCTGGGTCTGGCGCAATTGCTCGGCATAGAATTGGGGAAACGGTTTACGCCATTGGGGGGATTCCGAAAGGGAAAGAGTAAACCGATATCCATAAGGCCCTCCTTTTTCCTCGCCCTAACCGGCTTCGTTCAAATCAATATGGTACAGCCGGGTGACATTCTCAGCAGAAACAATTTTGAGATTGGGGAAGCGTCCGCGCACACCATGACCGAACACCCCCTCACTCTCGCCCTCCCCCACAAGGGGAGAGGGCATCTGTGTGTCCTGCGAATCGCCTACAACTGATTACAGCGGATTAACTTACCCGGCAGCGTTCCGGTGGCCTTGCCGTCCTCGAAGCTCACATCCCCGTTGACCATGATCCAGCGGTAGCCCTCTGCGCCTTGCACCCGACGCCAGTTGTTGGGCGGGACATCGTGGAGGATCTCAGTTGGCTTGACCGCAAGCTTTTCGAGATCGTAGACCAGAATATCGGCCGCCAGGCCTTCCCGCAGACAGCCACGATCCTTGAACCCCGCCGTCCAGGCCGGCAGATAGCTCAGATGATAGTGGGCCTGTTCCAGCGTAATGGTCTCTGTATCCCGCACCATCCAGGTCAGCAAATCCGTGACATACGCACCCAGGGTCTGGAACTTGGTGTGCGCCCCGCCATCGGAAAAGCCGGCGACCGTACGGTGGCTTAAGAGCTCCTTACAGTACTCAGGCTTCTGGTTCCGCATCGGGGTGAGCCATTCAGTCTTCCAGTCGTCGGCGGCTGAGATATCGAGGAGTACATCAACGACATGCTTATTCTCTTCCCGGGCAATGTCTCCCACCAACCGATCCCGATACTTATTTCTCAGCTCCTCGTTGTTCACCCCTCTACACAAAAAGGTGGCAATGTCACCCAAGGCTCTGGGCTGTTTGGTCCGATCATACTCAGCCTTCATAGATGCCCGCAGGTCGGGGTTGGCGAGCTTTGTCTTCCGCTCCTCTTCGGTTCCTAACGTCGCTTCCCGCCACGCATCCACATTGTCAAAGAGGTTCCATTCGTCCGAGAACGAAAAACGAAAATCGAGACGCTTCGTCAAGCCGTGCGCCACCAACGGTACGCCCTTCTTATTGTATTCGTCCACTACGCTCAGCATGGTACGGAATACTTCCGGCTTTTCATCGGTCACGAGGACTGCGTTAAAGATGAGTGGATGGGTTGCCAATTCGGCAAGCCGCCCACCGAAACCCATATCCCGCCGGTTGCCCTCCAGACCTTCATCAATGGCGCCAGAGTTCTGCGCAAACTGGATGGTCCCGTGGTCATACTTACTCATGCCCTTGGCTAAGGTCAGATAGAATTCGTCTGACATCATGTCTGAGACCATCAGCGTGCCATCATAATCCCGCTGGACCGAAGCTCCATAGCCGGTTAAGCGCTGGGCTGCCCAGCCGTTCGCGCCGACTGCCATCGCTTCATCCATGATCTGGAGGATTTGACTCATCTCGGTGTCGTTCGGCTGGCGGCTCTTGGCCTGGTCCCAGCCGCCCATCACATAACTCACCAGCGGGGTGACAGGTACGAGCTGGATCATGTTGATGCCTTTGGGCAGCCGATCGATGTGATCCATCCATTGTGGAAAGGTCTCCCAGGAGAAAGGCATCGTGGCCTTCATGGCATCAAACGGAATCGCTTCGTTGCGCTCCATCGAGTACATTGAGCGGTCCGCGTCCTTGTGGTGTACAGGCGCAAAGCCAAACCCACAGTTCCCATTGGTGACCGAGGTCACGCCGTGCCAGCTGCCTATGGTGCAATAGGGGTCCCAGTGGATCGGGGCGTCATAGTGAGCATGCAGGTCAACTGCCCCTGGAGCGACGATCAGCCCCGAGGCATCAAGGATTTTTGCTCCATCGTTGGTGTTAATCTTGCCGATTTTTGCAATCTTGCCATTGACGACGCCGATATCAGCCTTGAACGGCGGCATCAGTGTTCCATCAACAATCGTTCCGCCTTTAATAACGGTATCAAACTGTGGCATAACACCCTCCTTGTTTTGAATACGGTTATTCAGACCTCCATACTGTACAGCTTCGCCGCGGTGTCGTGCACAATCTTACGACGGTCGGTTGCTGAGAGCTCATTGAACGTCTTATTGATAAAGTCCTGGGAACGCGGCCAGGTCGCGGCCGTATGTGGATAGTCCGACGACCACATGGCATTGTCCGGGCCATAGATGTCAAGCGTCCGGATAAACAACGGCTCATTAATAAAGGTCGCGTACACCTGCCGCCGAACATAGTCGCTCGGCTTGAGGCTCAACTTCGCCGTCGTGCCCATAGAGCCTAACCGCCCGTGTATGAGGTCCATACGCCACATAAAATACGACATCCACGCGACGTCGTTCTCGGCCGAAACGATCTTGAGTTTGGGGAAACGCTCCAGGACACCGCCCAGGACAAAGACCGCCAGGGACCGCTCGACCTCGTGGTACAGCGTGGTGGCCTGGAGGGCGAGGTTGCCGCTAAAGAAATCGACTCCGGTCCCCTTTCGGCCCGTCAGGATGTGCAGCGAGAGCGGCATGTTGAGATCTGAGGCCGCCGCCCAGAATGGATCATAGTCGGTATGGCTGTACGGCCGATCGTCCGGTGCCTCGGCCCAAATCATCGCTCCTCTGACGCCTCTTTTGGCGCAGCGCTCAAGTTCTTTTACCCCGGCATCAATGTCTTCCAGGGTAATCAGCCCGAGTGGCAGCAGCCGTTTCGGATCATGGCTGCAATACTCTGCCGACCAGTCATTATACGCGCGAAAACAGGCGACCCGCAGTTCTACATCGTCCAGCATGTACAGCGGCATACCCATGGAGGTGTAGATCGCCTCGGCAACCACGCCGTCACGGTCCTGGTCTTTCAGCCGGGCGGCTGGGTCCCATACACTGGCCGGGGCCTGATCCATGCCTTTTTTGTTATGTTCCGGCAGATCTTCTGACGGTACGCCCGCACCAAAAAACGCAGCCACTGGAAAGGGCGTAATATTCTCGCAGACAAAATACTCGCCCTCTTTCCCGTGGAGGTCTTTCACCGTGTGCGGAGCCTTATCTCGAAACTTCTTATCGATCCGCTCCTTCCAGATGTTTGTGGGTTCTACGAAATGTGAATCCGCCGAAATAATACCGTATTCCGCCATAAAACACCCTCCTTGTTTGGGACGGTTATTGGAAAAAACTCCCCGAGAACCTGCTGGTGCTGCTACGATACGGCGTCTTGCTCGATTTTTGCAAGAGATTTTTAGGAACGGATGTACAAAAAAGGGACAGCCCGATAGGGCTGTCCCTTTCTGTACGCGAAGAGAATTGGGTGAAGCGTTAGATCAGCCCCGCTTCTCGCATAGTCGCGATCGCCTGGGCGTCATAGCCGAGTTCCGTCAAGACCTCAGCACTGTGCTCGCCGAGCAGGGGTGCCGGCTGCAGCGGGACATCCGAGGCTGACAGTTTGATAGGATTGCCGGCCATGGTGTACGTGCCGCGTGTGGGATGGTCGAGTTCGAGGATCATATCCCGTTCGCGTAAATGGGGATCGTTCATGACCTCGCCCGTGTCCTGACACGCCCCGCACGGCACCCCGGCCTCGGCCAAAATCCGCATGACTTCGTGTTTCGGTTTTTTCGATGTCCAGGCTTCGAGAAAAGCGTTCACCTCAGCGGCGCGTTCAGCCCGGGCCTCGGGTGTGTGATAGCGTGGGTCGTCAATCAAGTCTTCCCGTTGTATGGCGCACAGCAAGGGGTCCCACATCTGCTGCTGGGCAATAATGAACACATAGTCGTTGGGCCCTCCAGGATGGCAACGATACGTTGTGGCGGGAACAAATCCGAGTTGATTACCCGTGCGTTCAACCGGTTTGCCATGGCGCTGGTGGTCGCGCAGGCTGACCCGAACCAGATTCACCACCGCGTCCTGCATGGACACTTCGACCTGCTGGCCGGCTCCTGTGGTGTGGCGCTGCATCAGGGCGGCCAGGATACCGATGACGCAGTGCATACCCGTGCCCGAGTCGCCCACACACGACCAGGTGACCGTGGGCGGATTGTCGGGAAAACCGGTCACGCTCATTGAGCCGCCCATCGCCTGAGCCACGGGTTCAAAACTCTTGAACGAGTGATACGGCCCATACGAACCAAAGCCTTTGATGCTGGCATAGACCAGACGCGGGTTGAGCTGTTTAAGGCTATCATAGCCAAATCCGAGCCGTTCCATCGTGCCGGGTCCGAAGTTCTCCAGCACGACATCTGCGGTGGCCACCAGTTTTTGAAAGGCCTGCTTGCCGGCCGGCTGCTTGAGATCAAGCGCCAGGCTGCGCTTGTTGGCATTGAAAAAAAGGAAAAAAAGACTGTCCGTACCAGGCTGGTCATTCAGACTCACGCGGGCGATATCGCCCCGTCCGGGCGGTTCGACCTTGATGACGTCAGCCCCGAGCCAGGCCAAAATTTGGCCGCACGACGGGCCGGCCTGATTGTGGGTCAAGTCCAGCACCCGGATACCATCAAGCGCAGCGCTCATTGTCTCATGCTCCCTTCCCTCGTGTTTGGGCCACGTCAGAAATACCAGGCCAGCGTCAGCGACAGATTGACCTCATCGTTATCGACCCGCACCGGCACAAAGACCCCTTCGTCTTTCAGATTGAAAGAGACCCAGTCCTCGGCCAGATACCCGGTATAGCGCACCTCGCCCCGGAGGCCGAGACGCGAGCCGAACATTTTTTCCAGCCCCGCGCCACTGGTCCACGCGGTAAAATTCTCGTTATGGGTGGTGGCACCGCTTGTGAACTCGTCGGGCTGGCACCACGCCAACGTGAGACAGCCGTGAAAACGGACGCGGAAGCGCGTCGCCACCCGGCGCACCCCGGCCAGGGCGTACACGTTCGAGTCGCCTATCATCGTCTGAAGAAATTGCGGGCTGGTTCCCAGTTTGAAGGTCAGCCCGTAGCTGAAATTCTTGGCAAAAGACCAGTCGTCGGGCCAACTCTCGCCCATCTGGTTGCGGCCCTCGGACTCGCCGATGCCCTTGAGCCGCCCGCGCGTGGACTCGCCGTGGAAGGCGATATCAAATTCACTGTCCAGGAAGAGCCGCCCCTGGTCGAGCAGCGGCCAGCGATACCCGGCCAGCAAGCCGAATCCATATCCGGTCGCGTCGGCGGAGTCGCGCTCGCGGTGCACCTTGCCGCTCTGGGAGGTCATATTGAGCGGGCTGGTATTGTCCACGGTCTTTCTGTACGAGGTGTCCAGCCATTCCGGGGTGCCGGTGATACCCAGGTAGAAGCGCCCCGAGTCGGCGAGGGCCGTGCCAACGGCGCTCGGGCTTGCCAGGATGGCACCCGCGAGAAGCGCATATGAGAATTTTTTTCTCACGTTTGTCAGCACTCCCATACCTCTCTCTCTTCCCCTGCTCAAAATGGGCAATCCCAATCATTTGGAACGTACAATCACCTTTTACATTTTGGGCTTCTGCCGGACATTCCATACAGGCTGTATAGCAGTTTGACACCTTATTCCACGTGGTGCAAATCAGGGAGAGAGAGTGGGGCGTGTGGATTGTCGGTATGGTATATAGTGGTGCTATGGTGCTGGCAGCAATGAATCAGCGCTTATGAACAGGAGTGTATCCCTATGCCCCGCCTGACCATCAGTTTAGCCGACCGGACACACCGGGCACTGAAGGAAGCGGCGGCCCGGCAGAATCGTTCCAGGGCTTCAATCATCGAGGAAAGCCTGGAACTGAGAGGGATTCGACCCTACGATACCGCCAAGGAGATCGTCGCCAAGGCGCGAGCGCAGTCTGGATTGAACACTACCGACGCGATGGCCCTGGCAGTCGAGGAAACAAGACGTTTTCGTGAAGAGCAATCGCGCTGAGCGACGTCTCTGTGGCTTCCCATCGCGGTTTCGTGGATACGTTTTTGTCCCCCAAAGAAATCTGACCGGCTCTCCTCGTAGCCTCGCCTCCCCTTGAACGGAACGATCAAACGCATTCCTGCCGTTTGGTGGCTTACGCTTCACGAGCGATTCTAAGTCTTTGTCCTAGCAGTATTTTCTACTTTATCAAAAGATAACATCAGAATTTTTGCCAAAAAATCTATTGCCAAAAATATCTTTGTCATTTTTCGTGATGATACACTAAAATCTCCACAGGAGATTCATATATGCGCAACATCACTGGACAAGCTCTTACTGGTTGCGCTCCGCAATGTTGTCAAATCCAAGGGTTTTACCACGGTTGCCCAAGGGGCTGGGTTACGACGCGAGACCTTGTACCAGTCCTTCTCGGAAGACGGTAATCCCCGGCTCTCCACATTGAGCGGCGTTCTCGGGCAGTTGGGCATGCGGCTTAGCGTGACACCCCAGGCGAAAAGCGCCTGAGCGGTGTCAAAGATGCAAGGGTGTCGCTTGAATGGCTCTGGAAGGTTCGACCAGGACGGAAAATGTCGGATTGCGATTCGCTAATCCGACCTACGAAGCTGTGATCCAATTGCCGAATGACCCAGGAGTGTGGCGGCTTGCACAAGCCGGGCAGTCGCATGTGTTGCCGCGAGAATCTCCGATGTGAACGAGGCCATGGAGCGTGCCATCTGCCCCAGGGTCGAAATGCGGTAACAGGGGTCGTATTCATTGCCAGACTCGTCAAGGTATAGCAAATACATGCCATCATCCTTAGAATTTCGCGTTAAGATAAGGATATAAAAAGAAAAACGCTAACCTGATGGAGGTTAGCGTTGAAGGCGACTGACTTCAGCGAGTCACTCAGGCAACTCTGTCAGTCACAACAGCACCATATGCGTCTCAAATTAGCTTGTCAACTTCTTGGATTTGCCATCTTCCGCCTAGTCCATATCAGGCAACGAACCCGCTGAGTTCCGGAGGTCGGATGAGCCGGAGGCTACGGGGCTGAAGAAGTCGGCTACGCCACTCGTGAGAAGGTCAGTTTGGCCCGATAGCCTAAGCTGGCCATGATGCGGAGCATCAGGTCAGTAGAGACATCTTGGGTATTGTGGTTGAGAATCGCTGTCATACGGGACCGGGAAGTCCGAGCCAGTTTGGCCACCTGAGCATGAGTGAGTCCGCTTTTCTCCACAACCTCAATAATTTTGTCATTCAAGTCGCTCCGAAGCTGGATTTCCGCTCCATCAACGGGAGTCAGTCCTAAAATTTCCGCCAGCGCAGTTGTGTCTTCTGCAACGACAGGTTTAGCTGAGTTCATGGAGCATCTCCTTTATCTGGAAAAGTCCGTCTGATGTCTCTCGCTTTGGGATGAAAGAAGGCAGGCTTCACGGAGGAACAGTGTCCCGGATATGGGACATGTTGTCAGCGGCTTCAAGGGCGTTCCGAAGGTTGGATGGGCCGCAGGTGTTAAGCCAACAGCCTCGCCACATGGTCTGAGATGGTCATATTTTCTGTTCTTTCTGTTCTCCATTATAGGTCGGGAACAGCGGAACAGCTTCTTTTTCAGGGGCTAACCCTTTGGAATCGCTGGACAGTTGCTGTTCCCGGCATGCTGCCGAAACCGCCGTGTTTTCGGGACCCTCGGGAACCGCAAAATAGAGGTGCGGAGCGCCTCTTTTTCCGCTCCCGGCACCATTGATTACCTGTGACACTCGATTGGCTGCCGCGCCCGGTCATCGGGCGAGCGTTGAGCTCGTCCGGACCAACCGGGCATAAGTCTGGCCGGGCGGTCACGCCGTCCGGCGGCACCAGTTGCTTAGGCCAAGGGAATAAACAGCGACTTTCTGGGCTTGCCGTTGACGGCCCGGCTGATATGTCCCTGGCCGGTGGTATCTTCGGCCAAAAGAATTTCTCCCGTGCCCAGGATGCGTTTCGTGCCGTCGCCAGTCTCGATTTCGACCTCACCCTCAAGCATGACCACATACTGCCGCCGCGGCGCATTGTGAAAGTCGAGGTCATAGTCGCCGCCCGTTTCCCGAAAGATCACGCCGGTTGCCGGAATAAGCTCGGAAAGCCGCCCGACGACACTCCCGTCTTTGAGCGGAATCTCGACATCCTCAAAATGCGACTGGTTATCCGGCCCCGTATAGATGCGGGTGACTTTCATGTGGGCCTCCTTTCCGCAAGCGCTCTGAACTGTATGACACCGGCCCGTTGAGTGTCAAATGATATCGGTTGCTTCGACCTGGACAGGGCCACCGGCCATGACTTATAGTTGTGCGGCTGTTGAGAAGAGACCTGCGAAGATAGAGGAGACTTTTATGCGCGCCGTAGTGATGCTGAACCATGAACTGACCGTAGAAGATATTCCCGTTCCTGAGCCCGGACCGGGCGAGGTTCTGGTCAAAACCCTGGCCTGCGGGATTTGTGGCTCGGACCTCCATGCGCTGAAGCATACGGAAAAGCTCGTCGAAGTTTCAGAGCGCTCCAACGGCGTGTTCAATATGGACCTCAGCCGGGGCATCGTCATGGGTCACGAGTTCTGTTTCGAGGTGGTTGACCACGGACCAAATACGGATCGTCGTCTCAAAGCCGGCACGCGTGCGGTGTCCATGCCGGTCCTCATTCGACCGACCGGGGTCGAGACGGTCGGCTATTCAAACGACAACCCAGGCGGCTATGGGGAGTATATGCGCCTGAGCGAAAAGCTGGTGCTTGAAGTCCCGAACGGCCTGCCGACGCACAAAGCTGCCCTGACCGAACCCATGGCGGTCGGCCTGCACGCGGTTGAAATGGCGCGCCTGACAAAAGACGATGTACCTTTGGTCATCGGCTGTGGGCCGGTCGGTTTGGCCGTGGTCGCGTCGTTGCGCATGAAAGGGGTGCAGCCCATTATTGCCGCGGATTTCTCTCCCCGGCGGCGCCAGCTCGCGGAGGCCGTGGGGGCGGATATCGTCATCGACCCCGCCGAGCAGTCGCCGTATACCAGTTGGCAGGAGGCCGCGGTCTGGGCCGATCCGAGCACGGCTCCGCCCCAGCCGCCCTGGGCTTCGGGGCCGCCGCTACGGCCGGCTGTCATGTTCGAATGCGTCGGTGTTCCTGGGGTCATTGATCAGATTATGGCCGCAGCCCCACAGGGAACCCGGATTGTGGTTGTGGGCGTGTGTATGGAAAAAGACAGCTTTGAGCCCATGTTCGGGATCAACAAAGAGTTGAATCTTCAGTTCGTCCTGGGCTATAGCGGAGAAGAATACGCGTCCACCCTGCATCATATTGCCGAAGGTCGGCTTATGACCGACCCCTTTATCACAGGGACCGTTGGAATCGAAGGAGTTGCCCAGGCCTTCAAAGACCTGCACTCGCCTGAGCAGCACGCGAAAATTATCGTGGAACCTTGGCACTAAAGAGTGCACGTGTCCTCCAATAAACATACAGATGCTGGACACGTTTCCTCTTTCCAACAGGAGGACAGTATGGCTGATATACAGAATTGGACCCTCCAGGGCGACTGGTTTGATGTGTGCAGTTGCGATATCGCCTGTCCGTGCGAATTTGCCCAGCCGCCGACAAACAACCGCTGCGAGGGCGTCCTGGCCTACCATGTCCGAGAGGGGACGTATGGCTCGACCCGTCTCGATGGGTTGAATGTCTTGGCCGTGGCCAGTTTTAGCGGCAATGTCTGGGCCGGTGAGGCCAAGATCTCACTGGGGCTGTTTATTGACGAACAGGCCGACGCGCAACAGCGCGAGGCCCTCCAACTCATCTTTTCCGGACAGGCCGGCGGATTCATGGCCGGGTTTGCGCGCTCGATTGGGGAGGTACGCGGGATTGATTTTGTGCCGATCACTTTCGATATTGCGGCTGACTTGGCCTTCTGGAAAGCAGAGATTCCCGAGCGAGTCACGGCCTCTGCCGAGGCGCTGACCGGACCGACCACGCCGAAAGGAAAACGGGTGCAGTTGCTGAATCCGCCCGGCTCCGAAGTGGGGCCCGGCCAGGTCGCGACCTGGGGTAAAACGGTTGACAATCGGGTCACCGCCTACGGTTTTGAGTGGGATTGGGCCGGCAAATCGAGCAAGCACATCCCCTTTGACTGGAGCGGACCTGCGTAGGAGCAATTCATGAATCGCCCCTACTGAATGCAAAATGGCGGGAGAAGACTCATGCAAGGGGCTCATGAGCTTCCCCCGCCACTGGAAGGAGGAAGAAAGAAGGAAAGCTACTTACTCAGACGTATCAATACCTGTCAGTATTCAACCCACCTCCCCACTATTCGGATAAATATTCCACTTTTTCTAAAAAAGCCTTGGCTCCCCCGGACGTTCCCTTGGTATTCATCTGAAAGCCGAATCGACTGATTGGGGGCACAACGGTCTGACCAAATTGTGCGCGAAAGCCCCGGTCCAAATCAAATTCCGTCACCACCCGCTCCCCAACCGGCACCCCGCAGGGGGTACAGAAATAGCGTCCGCCTATTTTATAGTAATTCCCGGTATAGGCCCGATTTGCCTGCTCTTTTTCCCCTAAGAAGAGACCGATGAAGTACGGAGCATTGGGGACAAAGAGCGAGCCGCTTTTGATTCTTTTTGTCCCAAACGTGGTCATCACCGCAATGGGGACCGCGGTGATCCCCTGGCTCCAATCCGCCCCACGCGGATAGCGCTCGACTCCCCAATGGATACGAATCCGCTTGGCCTGAGACATATGCAGGGGCAACTCGAACAGGCCGGCTTTTTGTCGGGAGGTATGTAAGACGAGCCGATTATCCTTGAAGTGAGGTTGTAAATCGTCTGCATCAAGGCGAAGGGTAAAGCCCTGCTGCTTCAACCACTCCTCTGCCGGACCGTCCGGCTGGCCGGAGAAATCAATCGTCTGCAGCGGGGCGGCTGTAGCCCCGAAGGGTCTACACCACGGCAGCCAAAAACATACAATTCCGAGGATCCCTACTCTCCAACGCTGAAGGCTCCGTGTCAGCATATTCCCCCTTACAAGGCAGAGTCGTCTATCTTGACGAGGTGTTGAGCCAAGCGCAAGGTCGCCCTCCAGATCGATTGTCCGCATCTCTTTCCGACTTGACGCTATCCATATTCCGGTCGAGAATGACTCGCACTGCCTCACAGTGTGGACAGAGAGGAGAATACGTATGGCTCAAATCGGGCTTGCTTTGGCGGGCGGGATGTCGCCCACTGATGTTGTTGACTGTGTCAAATCTGCCGAAGAACAGGGCTATAATTCAGCTTGGTTTGCGGAAGGTCATGGCGGAGATCAATTCTCCATTCTCACCGCCTGTGCCCTCGCAACCCAGCGCATCCAGCTTGGCACGAGTATCAGCAGTATTTTCGTCCGCAGCGCACCGACCATTGCCATGGCGGCCGCGTGCGTTGACCATTATTCCCAGCATCGCTTTATTCTGGGGTTGGGCTCAAGCCACAAGGTTCAGGTCGAGCCGGAACACGGTATCCCGTATGGGAAACCGGTCCAGCGTATGCGAGAAACGGTCGAGATTATCCGCACGCTGTTACGTGAGGGAGCCGTATCTTATCACGGCGAGGTGGTGACCATCGAGCAGTTTGATCTCTGGTTTCAGCCCGCCCGCCCGGAACTGCCGATCTATATCTCAGCCGTCTTTCCGCAGATGCTCCAAGCCTGCGGTGAAATCGCACAGGGGACCATTCTGGTGTGGAGTGCCCCGGAGGCGGGCAAGCTGGCCGCTGAAAATATCGCGATTGGTGCGCGCCGAGCCGGACGCCAGGCCGAAGACGTTGACATTGTCTCGCTCCTGCCGATGAGTGTAGCCCAGGATCATCAAGAAGCCCTGGCGCGCCTTCGGCCCCTGGTCGCTTTCTACGCCGGATTCTTTCCGCGCTATAATCGCGTCATGGCCGAGCAGGGGTTTCCCGAGGAAGCCCAGGCCATTCGAGCGGCATGGCAGCAGGGGGACCGGCAAAAGGCGGCCCAGCTTGTTCCCGACCCGATGATAGAAACAGTCAGTGTCGTGGGGACACCGACCGAATGCCGAGAGCGTGTCGAAGCCTATCGCCACTCGGGCATCGTGCATCCGGTTATTTTTCCCGTGAGCGACGGCCCAAACGGGAAACAGCACGTGCTGGATGCCGTCCGGGCTTGTGCGCCCTAACCAGAGCTGTTCTCAGTCCCTGGGGGGCGCCTAGCGCGTCAGCGATGGGAAAAGCGGCTCCGTGCTAATGATGCCTTCGTCAGAGAGCCGCTGTATCTCCTCTTTCGATAGACCGAGCAGGCTGCCGAAGATCCGCTCATTGTGCTTGCCAAAGCTCGGGGCGGGCCGACGGACGACCGAGGGCGTATCGGAAAATCGAGGGACGAAGCCCGGATAGAAGTGCGGCCCGGTTTCCTCTTTCTCGATCGTTAACACAAACTCACGCGCAGCCAGGTGCGGGTCACTCAGCACCCCGGCACCGGACAGCACGACTCCGGCGGCGACGCCTGCCTCTTGCAGGCGCTCCATCAGTGCCGTTGCTTCCTGCTCCTGTGTCCAGACGCTGATGTATTGGTCGAGTTCATCCTCGGCCGCCTTTCTCCCCTGCGCCGTATCGAACTGACCGTTTTGCGCCCAGTCCGGATTCCCCAGCACGTGACAGAAACTGCGCCAGTCCTCGTCCGACGTGACGGCAATCGTGAGCCACTCGTCTTCGCCCTGACAGGGATAACACCCGTGAGGTGCCATAGTGGGGTGACGATTGCCCAGGCGCTCCTGAGAGCGGCCATTGATGGTGTATTCAAGCAACGCGGCGGCGTTGAACGGTAAGAGTCCCTCAACGTGGGACAGATCAATCGAGACCCCGGCACCGCGCCGTTCTTGTTCAAATGTTCCGACCAGTGCAGCGAAGCAGGCGTTGAGCGCCGACACCGGGTCGCCGATCGCGTTGCTGAGCATCTGGGGTGGACCGTCTTCATACCCGCTGACCCCGGTTATCCCGGCCATGGCTTCGGTGGTTGTCCCAAAACCGAGATATTCGCTCTCCGGGCCGCTATTGCCAAAGGCGGGCAGGGTGACCATTACGAGTTGCGGGTTGACCTCCTTCAAGCTGTCAAACTCAATGCCGAGTTTGCGCAAACTGCGCGGTGGATAGTTGGCCACCAAGACATCGCTGATCCGGACCAATTCGCGGAACAGCTCTCGTCCCCGCGGGTGGGTAAGTTCAAGCGCGATGCCGTACTTATTCCGATTGACCGTATTAAACGTTGGCGACTGCTCATAGGGCCTGCCCCCATCTTCCGTGACCTCAGGGGCGGCTCCGCGCCACCAGTCCATATGCGATGGGGACTCGACCTTAATGACTTCTGCGCCAAAGTCAGCCAGCAAACAGGTCGCCAACGGACCGGCCCAGCCATTGGTTAAATCCACGACGCGTAGTGGCTGTGTCATATGCGTACTCCTGTGTCTTGATGTCCCTCAGTTGATTGCACCCGCGGCCCGAAGGCGGTGTAAATCGGCGTTGCTATAGCCCAGCCTTTCGCCCAGCACGCTCGTCGTGTGCTCTCCGACACGGGGGGCGCGACGGAGGCGGAGGATGGGCTGTCCGCTTTCGCGGGACGGTGGACCGGGTATGGTGACGGTTCCTCCTCCGGGACCCTCGACCTCGATAAACGCCCGCCGCTCTTTAAGTTGGGCCCATTCAACGACTTCTTGGGCGGAAGGGATCGGTGACAACGGAATCCCCCGAGCTTGCGCGGCATGATAGATGTCCCACTTCTTGCGGTCGCGCATCCACGGAATAAGCGCGCCGTGCAGTTCCTCGGCGCAGAGTGCCAGGGTTGTGATGTTCTGAAAGCGTGGATCACCTGCCAGGTCGGGCCGTTCTATCAGTTCGAGCAGAGCAACAATCTGATGCGGCAGGCCGGCATGCACCCCAACATAGCCATCCGCACACGGCAGCGTGACCAGATTTGGAAATGCCGCGTGAAACTGCTTGCCCGACCGTTGGCGGACAAAGCCCGAATAGGAAAACGCCACAAAGTCGTACAGGGACGTGGCAATCAGGGCCTCCTGGATGGAGACCTCGACGTGCTGCGCGGCCTGTGTCGCGTTCCGGTTCCGCACGGCCTGCAGGGTGCCAATAGCGGCGTATAACCCGGCCAGGTATTGGCCGAACGCGCCCCCAGGTTGGACCGGAGGACGGTCGAGTTCTCCCATGGGATAGGTCCAACTGCCCAGGGCAAAGGCGACACTGTCGGTCATACGATAGTCGTGGTAGGGACCGGATGCGCCGAAGTTCGAGATGGCAACACTCACCAGCCGTGGGTTGGCGGCCCGCAGCACCTCTTGCCCCAGACCCAGGCGCTCAAGGGTTCCCGGACGGAAATTCTCAACGACCACATCGGCGCGTTCAATCAAGCGTAAGATTACCTCGCGACCGGATTGACAGGTGAGGTCAACCGCCACCGACTGTTTGCTGGTATTCAGAAAACAAAAGAGGCCGCTCTGCTCTTTTGTGGGGGAAGGGTCCCCCAAGCCCCCTCTGCCGGGCTGGTCGTCAAAAAATGGCGGCAGGATTCGCCCTCCTTCGCCACCTGCTGGCGGTTCAATCTTGACGATCTCAGCCCCATAGTCACCGAGCAATTTTGTACAATAGGGCCCCGCAATATAGTGGGTGAGGTCAACCACGCGAATGCCACTCAAGGCTCGTTCCAGGGACATGCCGAACCCTCCTGTATTCCAACGTTCAAGAAGCTGTGAGTATTGGACATCTACAACGCAGCTGTCAAGATTGACGTTACAGGTAATCTGCGCGGTCGAACGGATTGACGAAGGGGGAGTTCTCTCTATACATTGCCGGGATGAACGCATGCCTGTACGATGAGTCACGAGGTTAAAGCGCGCAGAGGGGACTCGCATGATTATTGACTCAGAAACCTTCGGCGAAATAGAAAGCGCCGTCACCCAGGCGACCCAGGGGATAGGTTCTGCTACTCAGCTTGTCAAAGGACTCGGTCCCCAAACCGAGGAAGCTCGTACCTATATTGGCCGCCTGCTCAATCAGATCCTCGAAGTCCAGGTCTATGTTCAGCGCGCGGGCGCCGTGCTTGATGCAGTCAAAGAAGCCAATCAAGAAGAGTCGTCCCGCCAGTAAGAGGAGCACACGAGTCGCCTCACTCTCGGGCTCGCCCTTCTTCCTGCTTCGGACAAGGGTATCTCACCCCCTGAGGATTGTCTGAGGCATTGAGATTGAGATTCAGCACCCGCTATGAACAGCAGTATTTTGCACATCCGTGAGCGGCTCTCGAAGCATAATCCCGCTCTGGTCGATATCGACGCGCCGATGCGGGCGGCGGTTGCGCTGCTGCTGCAACCCCGCCCTGACGATGTGTACGTGTTTTTCATCCACCGTGCCCACCATCCTCACGATCCCTGGTCCGGACACATGGCCTTCCCTGGGGGGCGTCAGGAGCCGGAAGACCCCGATCTGTTTGTCACCACCCAACGCGAGACCTATGAGGAGGTGGGGATTGATCTTGCCGAGCATGGCGAATACCTCGGCCGTCTGGCCGAGGTGCAAGCCTCGGCGCGCGGAAAACAGATTGGCATGGTGGTGTCCCCGTTTGTCTATCTCGTCTCTCGGGACGCCAGCCCGGTCCTCGATCCGGTTGAAGTTCAGGACGTCATTTGGGTTCCGCTGTCATTCATGCAACAGGACGGCGTGGAACAGATCGTCCAGCGCAAGCTCCAGACCGGGTCGACCATTCAGGTGCCCGCGCTCCTCTACGGCGGGAAAACGATCTGGGGCCTGACCTATCGTATGCTGCAGGGGTTTCTGGAGCTTATTACCGAGCCCTAGGAAGTAGCGTGTCTTCCTACGTTCCGTTCTTCTCGAGTATCGCCTTTACTATTTTGGCCGGGGACATGGGCAGCTCGGTCATCCGCACCCCGGTTGCCCGATAAATGGCATTGGCAATCGCGGCGGGTGGCGGGACGATCGGCACCTCACCGACGCCACGGATGCCAATGGGATGGCCGGGATTGGCCACCTCAACCAGGATGGTTTCGATCATGGGCAGGTCGAGACAGGTGGGCATGCGATAATCGAGAAAACCGGTATTCCGCATGGTCCCATCTTCAGCGTAGAAATACTCTTCGTTGAGCGCCCAGCCGACCCCTTGGGCCACGCCACCCTGAATCTGTCCCTCGACATAGCTGGGATGGACGGCTTTGCCCACATCCTGGGCGGCCGTGTAGCGGAGAATATCGACTTTCCCGGTCTCGGGATCGACCTCCACATCAACCACGTGAGCGGCAAAGGCCGGTCCCACCCCACGTGGCCGGACGGATGCACGACCCATAACCGGACCGCCGGAGCGGGGGAATTTGGGCGTGAGTTCCTTCAGGCTCAGGGATTCGTGGCCATTGGTCAGACAGGAGAGTACCCCATCCTGGTAGGTGACGTCCTCCGGCTTGACTTTCCAGACCGTAGCGGCCCGCTGCTTCAGTTGGCCGACCGCGTCTTGGGCCGCTTCATACACAGCCAGACCGGTGGCGAAGGTCACCCGACTGCCACCGGTCGTATCGGTATGGCCAATGGATTCCGTGTCTGCGACAACCGGGTGCATGTCTTCCGCCCGGAGGCCCAACACCTCGGCTGCAATCATGGCGCACGAGGCCCGGCTGCCACCGATATCGGGCGAGCCGGTTACCACATTGGCAGTGCCATCGGTGTTAATGCTCACTGTGGCGCTCGACTGAAACGCGGCATTAAACCAGAAGCCGGTTGCCACCCCCCGCCCGCGGAGTTTCCCGTTTCCACTCTGGGGCGGTGGCGACTGATAGTGCTCGCTGTTGTGAATGGCTTCAACCGTTTCGAGATAGCCGATCCGTTTGAACTGAGGCCCGGCGGGTTGGGCCGTACCCTCTTTGGCACCGTTGATGCGTCGTATTTCGAGCGGATCAAGCCCCAGCTTTTCTGCCATCTCGTCAAGAATCGTTTCGGCCGCCAGAGCCGGGTTGGTGGCACCGGGAGCACGGTAGGCACACGTCTTGGGCTTGTTCAGCACGACATCGTAGCCGTCGATCTGAAAATTTTCCAAGTCGTACGGAGCCAGAACGGTCATACACCCAGCCGCTACCGGTGAACCGGGAAAGGCGCCCGCTTCAAACAGGAGCTGGAGTTCAGCCGCCGTGATTTTGCCATCGGTGTTCACACCAATCTTGGCGCGAATATGCGAGCCCGGCGTCGGACCTGTGGCGCGCAGCACCTCACTCCGAGACATGACCATTTTCACTGGGCGGCCGGTGAGTTTGGACAGGAGCAGGGCCACCGGTTCCAAATACACCGTAGTCTTGCCGCCAAAGCCGCCCCCGATCTCGGCCGGCACAACCTTGATATCTCCACGGTTCATTTGCAGCATCGTGCCGCACAACTCGCGCACGGCAAACGGCCCTTGGGTACTGACCCAGACCGTTGCCTTGCCGTCCTGGTTATACTGCGCCACGGCGTTATGCGGCTCGATATAGCCCTGATGGACCATGGTGGTTGCAAACTCGCGTGCGATCACAATCTTGGCTGCGGCAAACCCGGCAGCGAGGTCGCCCCGCGAGAACTGGATATGGTTGGCGATATTGGTTTCTTTGTCATCCCCGGCATCGACCCCAGCGGTCCGCAGATCCGGGTGGAGGATCACCGCGTCGTCCTGCATGGCTTCCCGCACGTTTTGGACGAAGGGCAGCGGCTCGTACTCCACTCTGATGAGCTTGAGCGCTTCCTCGGCAACGTGGGGGCTGGTTGCCGCAACAGCCGCGACCGCATGGCCGTCGTACAGGACTTTGCCGCGAGCCATAATATTCGTGGCCAGGTGGCGTGGATTGACAAAGTTCTCACCGATTTGCAGCATCCCTGGTTCAATCTCAGGAAAGTCCGCTCCGGTAATGACCGCTTTGACGCCTGGCAGGGCTTGCGCCTCGGCGGTCTCGATTGACTTGATCCGCGCATGGGGGTGCGGACTGCGCAGCACTTTCCCGTGCAGGAGACCCGGCAGGGTAATATCCGCTCCATAGCGGGCGCGTCCCGTGACCTTATCGACGCCGTCGTGCCGAATGGGGCGGGTGCCAATCACTTTGAACTGATGCTCGTGCTGGGCCTCCATATCCACCTCCCATACATAAAAACGGGGAAGAGCAGTAGCTACCCTTCCCCGTTCGAGAGTTATCGTAAAAGCGGCTCATCCGCCTCCAATGGCTGGAACAAAATGGACTTCGCCCCCGTCTGGAACCGATTCGGTCAACCCTTCCGTCCCGATCTCTCCGTTAATCGAAACCGCGATAGAGCCGACCAGGTCCCCATTCTCCACTACGCGGCTCCGAAAGCCGGGAAACTGGCGTTCAAGGTCTTCGACTATTTCCCCCACTGTTCCCCCGGTGGCAGTCGTGCGGTCCTTGCCACCGGTTAATTTACGCAGGAGTGAAGGGATATAGACAGTGGCCATTTTCTTGGGGGTTGGGAGTTAGGGGTTGGGGATTGGGGGCGGTCTTTCTAACCCCTAACCCCCAATCCCCCTCATTACCCGTTTTTCTCCAAAATCGCCTTGGTCACGCGCGGAGGTGACATGGGCAGGTCCAGCAGCCGCACGCCGGTTGCGTTATAGATCGCGTTGGCGATGGCAGCCGGCGGAGGAACAATGGGCACTTCGCCCACACCGCGCACACCCACCGGATGACCGGGGTTCGGGACCTCAACCATGATGGTTTCAATCATGGGCAAATCAAGACAGGTCGGCATCCGATAATCCAGGAAACCGGTGTTCTGCATCCGTCCGTCCTCGCCATAGACGTATTCCTCGTTGAGCGCCCAGCCGACCCCCTGGGCTACGCCACCCTGCATCTGGCCTTCCACGTAGCTGGGATGGACGGCCTTTCCGACGTCCTGGACAGCCGTGTAGCGCAGCACGTCCACTTTGCCGGTTTCCTCGTCCACAGCCACGTCAACCACATGGGTTGCAAAGCCTGGCCCCACACCGCGGGGGTTGACGGACGCCCGGCCCGCCACCGGCCCGCCGGTCCGCGGCAGCTTGCCGGCGAGTTCCTTGAGGGTCATGGATTCGTTGCCGTTCTCGGTACAGGTGAAGACACCATCCTGAAACACGACTTTATCCGCATCGACCTTCCAGGATTTAGCGGCCCGCCCCTTGAGTTGATTCAGCACATCTTGCGCGGCTTCATACACGGCTGTCCCGGTAGCAAAGGTGACCCGGCTGCCGCCGGTCATATCCGTATGGCCAATGGATTCGGTATCGGCCACAACCGGGTGGACTTCTTCTGCCTTGAGGCAGAGCACCTCCGCCGCAATCATGGCGCAAGACGCCCGCGTGCCACCAATATCGGTCGAACCGGTCACCACATTGGCGGTGCCGTCAGTATTAATGGCGACGGTCGCGCTGGACTGAAAACCGGCGTTAAACCAGAAGCCCGAGGCCAGCCCCCGACCAACCCGGCGGCCTTCGACCTGAGGCAGCTCGGACTTGAAGTGGTCGCTATCTTTGGCGGCTTCGAGCGTTTCAAGAAAGCCGATCTGGCCAAACTTCGGGCCCGCGGGCTGCGCCGTGCCCTCTTTGGCGCCGTTGATGCGACGGAACTCCAATGGGTCGATGCCGAGCTTTTCGGCGAGTTCATCGATCACCGTCTCTGATCCCATGGCCGCGTTGGTTGCGCCCGGAGCCCGGTAGGCCGCAGTCTTGGGCTTGTTGACCAACACGTCATAGCCGTCGATTTGGAGATTCTCGATGTCATACGGCGCAATAACGCACATACAGCCTGCGCCAACCGGGGAGCCCGGAAAGCCACCGGCTTCATAGGCCATCCAGACTTCGGCAGCCGTAATCTTGCCGTCCTTGTCCGCTCCCATCTTCACCTTGATATGCGAGCCCGGGGTCGGTCCGGTGGCTTTGAGCACATCGGCGCGCTTCATAACCATTTTGACCGGCTTGCCCGTGTGCTTTGACAGCACCAGCGCAATCGGCTCGTAATAGATGGGAATCTTACCGCCAAAACCGCCCCCGATTTCCGCGGGAATCACCTTGATCTTGCTCGGTGGCATGTCGAGCATAAAGGCCGTTTGATCCCGGGCCGTAAACGCGCCCTGGGTACTTACCCAGATCGTGCTCTGCCCGTCCGAACTGTACTGGGCCACGGCGTTATGCGGCTCAATATAGCCCTGGTGAACCATGGACGTGTCAAACTCACGCTCAATGACCACCTCGGCGGCGGCAAAGCCCTCGGCCAGGTCACCGCGCGCGAACTGGATATGGTTGGCGACGTTCGTGTCCGTGGGCTCCCCATCATCGCCCTTGCCCAAGCCGGGGATCAGGATCGGGGCCTTATCATCCATAGCCTCAACCACGTTCTGCACATGCGGCAGGACTTCATAGTCAACTTTGATCAGCTTTGTGGCTTCCTCGGCGATATGCGGGCTGGTGGCTGCGACGGCGGCCACCACATGTCCGTCGTACAGAACCTTGTCGCGGGCCATGCAGTTCAGGGATATATGCTGCGGGTTGATCGGCAGTTCTCCCATTGCCGCCATACCGGGCCCAATCTCCGGAAAGTCCTTGGCCGTGACGACCGCTTTCACCCCAGGCAGAGCCTCGGCCGCTGAGGTGTCGATCGATTTGATTCTGGCGTGAGCGTGCGGGCTGCACAGAACCTTACCGTGCAAGAGGCCAGCCAGACTGATATCGGCGCCATACTGTGCCCGACCGGTGACTTTATCGACTCCATCGTGCCGAATCGGACGTGTCCCGATGACCTTGAATTTATGTTCTTGTTGGGTAGCCATATTTACCTCCCTTGCAGTTCAGCGGCGGCGTCTTGCACCGCTCTCACGATCTTGTCATAGCCCGTGCAGCGGCAGAGATTGCCAGCCAGGGCATAACGAATTTCATGCTCGGTGGGATTGGGGTTCCGGTCCAACAGGGCTTTGGACGTGACTAAAAAGCCGGGGGTGCAGATCCCGCACTGGAGGGCGGCATGCTCCAGGAATTTCTTTTGGAGCGGATGCAGGGTATCCCCGTCGGCCAAGCCTTCGACCGTGGTGATCTCTTTGCCCTCGGCCTCAACCCCGAGCACCAGACAGGAGTCTGTGGGCCGTCCATCCAGAATGACGCTGCACGCGCCACAGTCGCCCGTCAGGCAACCTTCTTTCGTGCCGGTATAGCCAACAACATCACGCAGCACCTCAAGCAGACTCTGGCGCGGTTCACACAGGAACTCGGTCTCTTCCCCATTAACGGTTGTTTGCACATGTACTTTCTTCATGTTTTTCCTGCCTTCCCAATAACCTAGCGTGCCCGCGCCCGTGCGGCTGCTTCCTTCAGAGTGCGGCGGGTAAGAACACCGACCAGATGCGTTCGAAATTCTGCCGTGCCGCGCATATCACTAATGGGCGAGGCGGCTTGCTGAGCGAGCTGTGCCGCAGCATCGATAGCGGCGTCATCCAGCGTTTTCCCGATGAGAGAGTCGCCCGCTTCTTTGGCCAGAAGTGGCCGGGCGGCAACCGCGCCAAGACCGATACGGGCCGCGGTGCAAGTATCGTCATCGAGCGCCACGCACGAGCCCACACCAACCACCGCGATATCCATCTCGTTCCGAGGGATAAAACGTTGGTAGCAGTCAGCAGACCCTTGCGGGGCGGGAATCCGGAAGGCCACCAATAACTCGTTCGGCGCGAGCACCGTCTGTCCGGGAGCAGTCACAAAATCTTCAACTGCCACCTCGCGCGTGCCGTTGGGTCCGGCGATCTGACAGACTGCGCCCAAAGCAATCAGGGCCGGCGTCGTATCTGCGGCCGGTGAGCCATTACACACGTTCCCACCCACCGAGGCCCGCGCCAGGATCTGATCGGAGCCGATCAGCGCGGCAGCCTCAGCCAGCCCCGGATAGTGCTGCTGCACGGTCGCGTCGGCAATAATCTCGCAGCATGCCCGTGCGGCTCCGAGTTGGAGTCCGGTTTGTGCATCAAACGATAATGCCTGGAGTTCTGGGATCTTTTTGGCGTCAATCACCTGTCCCGGTTGTCGTACACCGGCACGCATCTGGATAATCAGATCCGTACCTCCTGCTAGCATACGCCCATTTTCGCCCGCCGCGGCCAAAACGCTAATGGCCTGATCGAGCGAAGTCGGCGCTTCATAATTCAGTTCGTGCAAGGTCGCCTCCTTTTTGATTTTGATTCGTCGTCCGTCGTCTTCCTGCCCCTTCGCGGGCTCCTAGATTGCTATATAAAAGCGCCAGGAAGTGCAAGGGTTCCTGGATTTTCTCGTAGAATATTGTCCTATATTTTTCGTGCGCCAACCCACCGAGCGTACTCCTCAGGCGTATCAATATCGGCACGAATACCGAGATCGTCGAGCGCAAGCTCACGCACCCGCTTCGGGTCTTTACGGACAACCACCTTTGCCCCTTTATCCAACGGGGCCGCCAGCAGCTCTCCGTAGACACCCTTTGCGAACAGCACCGGATGACCGCGGCGGCCCTGGTAGGACGCAATAATAATAGGGAGGGGGTCGGCCGCAAACGACGCCATGAGCGCCTGTATGGTCTCGGCTTTGATAAGGGGATGATCAACCAGATTGACCACGGCGGCCTCGCTCTCGGGCGATAGGGCCTGAATCCCCACTTGCAGGGAAGAGAGTTGGCCCAGTCGATACTGCGGGTTGACCACGGTCTGAAGAGCGAGATGTTTCGGGACGACCGTCCGAATCGGTTCTTCGTGCTCGTGCGCGCCGAGCACGACAAGGAGTTCATCGACTCCGGCAGTCAAAAAGCTTGTGCAAATGTTTTCAATAAAGGTTCGTCCCTGGTAGTCGAGCAGCGCTTTGGGCGATCCCATCCGCCGGGACTCACCGGCGGCCAGGACTATTCCAGAAATCATATCCAGAAATCATACCGCGTGTTCATTGAGAAAGAGCGAACTCAGGGCGTAAATTTGAGGGGTCCGTCAGGCCGGACTTTGGCGGCCAGTGAGAGCGTCTCCACCGGGCCCCTGCGCCGGGCGCGAACGATCTCGGCCGTAATAGCGACGGCAATCTCCGCTGGTGTTTCCGCCGCAATATCGAGCCCCAGCGGCGTATGCACGCGGGCGACCTCTTCCGGGCTGTAGCCCTGTTCAACCAGGCGTTCGAGGGTCCTTTTTGAGCGCCGCCGACTGCCGATCATGCCAATATAGGCCGGATTCTTCTTGAGCGCGGTCTTGACCGAGGTCTCATCCCACACATGACCGCGCGTGACCACCACGACAAAGGTCTGCTGGTTGATATTCAGGCTGTTCAGGACTTCCTCAAACGGTCCGACCCGAACCTCGGCGGCGCGAGGAAAGCGTTCTCGATTGGCAAAGGCCCAGCGATCATCCACCACAACCGTATGGAAGCCGAGCATCGCCCCTATTTCGCACAGCGGCTGTGCAATATGGCCGGCACCAACAATGAGCAAGGTCTGCACGCCGGTCTGCACATCAACGAAAACCCGCGGCCAATCCTCTTTTCGGACAACCGCGTCTTCCCGGACTTCACCCTGCGGCGATACGGCAAACAGTTGGGGCTTGCCTGAAGAGACGGATGAGGAAAATGTCTTGACCGTTTCTGCTGCGATGGAAACCGCCGGAGTCAGCGACGCTCCACCGTTTCCGTCCTGACCGAGAGACAGGCAACTCTTTGTGCCGGGTTGGACTCCGCTGAGCGGATCGAGCGCCGTGACCAGAGCCGCAGGTTGGTGAGAGCGTGTGGCCTCGGCCAAGGTCTGTGCCAATTCCCGGTGTTCCTCCGGCTGCCAGAGATCAAGCGCCACATCCATCACCCCACCACAGACCTGGATCTCGTCTTGATCAAAGTCGCCGGTTAAATCGACCTGCACAATGCGCGGGGAGAGTTTTTGGTCCAGAACCGGATAGGCCCGGCGGAGCACTTCCCCTTCGCCACAGCCCCCGCCAATCGTCCCAAACGGCTGGCCTTCGGGTGGCACGACCATTTTCGCCCCGACCTCGCGTGGTACGGAGCCCCGCGTACGGATAATAGTCGCCAACACAAAGGGCTTACCGGCCGCCAAAATTTCTTCAGCACGTTCCCAGAGATCTTCCACGTCACGAATCCTATCTGAACAGCCAGGGGAAAAGCAATGGAATACTGTCCGTTTTACGAGCCTATTGAAAGCGGGGCATAATCTGTTGGGCGAAGGTCTGCAATACCTGGGCCGGATCGCCGGTCAGCGGTCCAAGAAAAATTTTCTTGACCCCAGCCTCGGCAGCGCGCCCGACCTGATCGAGACAGTCTTGCGGTGTCCCAACGATGGCGAAGCGTTCGGCCAGGTAGCCCTTCAGCCCCAGTTCATCAACCATCCTGGCGTGAAACCGCTCAGCACCGAGCAATTCGTGTTCATGCGGCCGGTAGGCGGCCTTGAGTTTTTCAATCGGCTCCCACAGTTCGGTCGGAATACGCTTGCCCTCCAAGGTTCGCCGAAAGGCGTGGTTGGCACTTGCGGCCAGGGCCATGCGGATCTCATCCACCGCGGCCTGAGTGGTCTCAGCCACATTGGTTTTGGCAAAAAACCAGATATCCAAGTCGTCAAGTTTCCGCCCGGCAGCTTTGGCTCCATCCTCAATACGCGTATAGGCGTCCTGCACAACCGCGGGGCTCAGTCCGCTGCCCACAATCACCCCATCGGCCAACTCCCCCGCCAACTGTAGGGTCTTCGGTCCCTCGGCACAGACGTATAGAGGCACCGGTCTTTTCACCCAGACTTGGCGAACGGTTTTGTCTTGGAAGCGGGTTTCGCCGGTATAAAATCCTTTGATCGCTTCAAGTGCCTCGCGAAACTCGGCGAGCCGGGCGGCCTTGAGACCCACGTTATACACGGCACTGTCACCCGTCCCAATGCCAAGGAAAGCGCGGCCGTCCGACAACTCGTTGATCGAGGCAATGGCTCCTGCCGTAACCGCGGGATGGCGGGTCAGGGGGTTGGTCACAAACGTTCCCATCCGCAGCCGCTGACTGTTCAGCGCGCACTGGGTCAGGGTCACATAGCAGTCCGGCCACAGCCAATGTGCATCCGGCACGCCTACCATCTCAAAGCCCCAGCCTTCAATCTGGCGCACCAGTCCTGGCAGGTCAGAATAGTGGTGTGCAAGGGGAATGGTTGCAAATTGGACACTCATCGACTCTCTCCTTCCCGGTGTATCCTCATCCTAGCTTCTTCAGTTCAAGAGCACCATTGCCGCAGGTTCTCGCCTGACTTATGCTGCGTTCTCATGCAGGTCCGTTTGCTCACCCAATGCGATACAAGCCCGGCCCAGAGCCTGGCAACGGATCAGTATTTTCTTCGTACCGTGGTTGAGACGCGGCTTCCAATTTTACGCATCTATACGTACCCAGACGATGTGCTGCTGCTCGGTCGGTATCATGCTGCCGACGCACTCGGCCAAGACTCAGGTCTGAGGATTACCCGGCGTCTGACTGGCGGACGAGCCTTTCCGAGCGGCAACGGATTTGTCCAGTTTTCCCTTATTGTCCCGCATCGTTCATTTTTCTTCTCCGCCGACCCGCACCACATTGCGCCGTTTCAGATTCTCAATCGTTACGTCCGCGGGGTGCTGCACGGCCTGAAAACAGGTGGGGTTGAAGTCTTCTATCCAGGGCAGGATTTTCTGACGGTCCAGCGGCTGCCGGTCGGCTGGCACTCTTTTGTGACGGAAGACAGCGGAGCCGTGCTGTATGAAGGAGGCGTGTTTGTCCAACGGGATATGAGTCTTCTTCCTCATCTTCTTGATCGGGTTGACCCACAGGGGACTCTTCCCTGTCATCTCTTTATGCCGGACCAGGTCCACAATCTTGGCAAAGTCCTCGGACGGTCTCTTGCACCAGACCAGGCCGCTCGTCTGCTCCGGAGCGGCTTTACCCAGCAGTTCGGGCTGGAATGCCTCGACCACGACCTTAACCAAAACGAGCGTGCAGCCATTCTGAGAAAACAGGAACAGTCTGACCTCGTTCCGAACAGTCGTCCCCTGCACTCCGATCTCCTATATGCAGCAACAAGGCAAACCCCACTTGGAGAGCTTCAGATTCGTTTCTCTCTTACCCCTGAGCGGACGGTCGAGGCGATCCAGTTCTCGGGTGATTTCATTGCCAACCCGGCCGGGATACAGGCGTTGGAGCACAATCTCGAGGGCTGTCCACTGGAGAAGGCCGTACTTTGGCAGGTCATTGACCAGACCTTTCTTGAGCCGGACTATTATCTGATTGGAGCGGGGAAATTAGCCGACTTACCCGGAGTGATGCTAGGCGCTTCTCCAGTCCCGCCAGTCAGGTAGACTATGGAGCAGACCAAGAACAACGTGCTACAGCTCGATCAGCTTGTAGCCGGATTGCTCGCCGACGATGACCACACGCGGCTTTCAGCGCTCGCTCGGCTTGAGGCGGAGAGCGCATTCACGTCTCTCCCGGACGATGTGGTTCGGAGCCTTTTAGTGTGTTTGGGACATACGACGAAAAAGATCCAACGCGGTGCGGCGACCGTCCTCACCCGATTTGCCCCCCAACAGCCTGAAATTATTGAAGCGCTGACTCACCGGCTGACGGACCCGGACCCACGGTTGCGCTGGACCGCCGCTTTTACCCTCTCTCAGCTCGATCTGCCGAGCCCCTCGCCTCAAAGAGTAAACGTGTCCTCCAATCAGACACAACTGCTGGACACGTCTACTCTTCTTCCCGTTTTGATCGAAAACCTGGGACACCAGGAAAGTGACCTCCGCTGGGCAGCAGCCACCGCTGTTCTGCAACTCAGCCAGCGCCACGCCCAGGACGTTGCTCACGCCATGATCCAGCTTGTGAATACGGGCAATGCCGTGCAACGCCGCATGGCTCTCTACTGCCTGCGCGACCTCGAACAGACCGACCGCGATGCACAGGCCGCCTACCTCAGCAGCCTGAGCGACGCGGACGTGATGGTACGCTTGGCCGGCCTTGCCTGTCTGGGCAAACTGCACCTGGCCGGCGAGCCGATTCGTAACGCCATTAGCGGACTCCTGGAGCACGACCCCGACCTCGGCGTTCGTCGGTCCGCGGCAGTGGCTTGTAGGCGGATAGGCGACGCCCATCCGCGGATCATCGCCGCCTTGCGGCAGGCGGCCGAGTCAGCCGACGCCAGTCTCGGCAAAGCCGCCGAAGCGGCACTCCAGCGGCTGGAGTTAGGCAAATAAAGTCTCCCCGACAAGGAGGATTAAGGGAGTTTCTTCGCCGATATACGGTTGCACAAATCCTGGTATACCCCTTCCAGATTATTCAACACGTCAGAATTGGTGTACCGAATCACTTCAACGCCCAGGGTGTTCAAGCGGCGAGTCCTGATCTCATCGTAGGCTCGCTGCCTGGCGTGCGTATCGCCGTCGATTTCAATGGCAAGCATCAGTTCAGCGCAGTAGAAATCGACGATATAGTCATCCAGCGGCTTTTGCCTGGTAAATCTCAGGCCCTTGAGGCGTTTGCCCCGCAGAATTTCAAACCACAGTTTACGTTCGGCCGGGGTCGGGTTGTGTCGGTTTTGGCGAGCACGGGTGGTCAGGGTCTCACCGTACGGAAGAAACCCCCCCTTGCCCCCCTTATCAGGGGGGGGGTCCGAAAGTCCCCCTGATAAGGGGGATTTAGGGGGTTGGAGCGTCGGGCTCGTTGTTAACCGTTGGCCGCCGTCTGTTCCAGACACTCTGTCAACCACCGAATGCAATCGGGAAGTCAGGAGAGATACCCCATCGGCTCATTTTTCAGCAGCTCGACAATCACCTGCTGCCGGGTCTTGGGCTGTGTCTGGTTTTGCCCCTTCCCATCCAAGACAAACAGACCGCGCTTATACGTTCCGCCACCATGCTGACACGTGTCCCACAACCGCTGCCACCGCTCGGGCGAGCGGACCCACTGCCTGAGGATTTTCTCTTGGTTGGTCATCCTTCCGTCTTGGCTGAATTCTGGCATGAGCGCAAGAGCCGTACCGGGAAAGTCAGGGTAGGCGACGGAAGACCGCTTCCATTATGAGCAGTCTCTCCTTCTCCGTTTTAAACCAGGCTTACGGGGAAACCGGACTTACGCGGTCTGCCCCTCTACACTCGGCTGTGGCGTTCCGACCAAAACCGCTTTTCCCCCGTATACGAAGCGAGGTTTGAACGTATTCAGGATCGCCGGCAGGACGGTCATCGAAACCAAGAAACAGGCGCCCATATTCAGCGACAGCATGGCGCCCAGATAAAAATTGGGCCGAAAATTCGAGGTGAGGAAGACCAAGAAGCTCGCCGTCACAACGAGTGCATTAAAAAAGATCGCTTTGCCCGACGTCGCCATGATGGCGGCGGTAATCTCTTCCGGGTCAGTCAATCCAGAGCGGATTTTAATCCGGTATTTATTCAGGAAATGGATCGTATAGTCGATGCCAATGCCAATCACCATGGAAGCGGTCAACGATTTACCAACCTCAAGGGGAATGCCAAGCAGCCCGAGCAGTCCAAAACTGAAGACCATGACTAAACTAATCGGGATAATATTAAGATGATAGTCAGGAACTCCTGGCCTTCATTAAAAACCAAGGGGCTACGCCAGTCATTCCTCCCCGGGCAGGGCGCCTAGCGCCCCGGTCCTATGACACGACCCTCTATAAGCACCGCAACTGGATTGAGCGCACCTTCAATCGGCTCAAACACTGCCGCCGCCTTGCCACCCGCTATGACCGCAAGACCGCCCCCTGCCTCGCCTTCTTACACCTCGCGGCCTTCGCCCTCTGGCAGTATTACATGTCGATTCAGCCTAGGCCTCAGATTCTTGAACTACCACGAGTGGCGCTTCTTTATCGCCATACACAAAACGGGGTTTAAACCGATTCAAGATCGCCGGCAGAACCGTCATCGAGACAATCAAGCAGGCTCCCATACTGAGAGACAGCATGACACCCAGGTAAAAGAGGGACTCGAAGTTCGAGGTGAGAAAAATCAGGAAGCCGCCGATAACCACGACCGCATTAAAAAAGATGGCCTTGCCGGAGGTGGCCATCGTGGCCGCTGTAATCTGCGTGGGGTCTATTTGACCGTCTTGGAGCCCCTCTCGGACTTTGACCCGATATTTACTCAGAAAGTGAATCGTATAATCGATGCCAATACCGATGGTCATCGAGGCAGTCAGCGATTTCCCAATCTCTAGCGGGATATTCAGCAGCCCCAGCAGCCCAAAGCTAAAAATCATCACCAGGCTAATCGGCAGGACATTAATCAGCCCGGCAACGAACGAGCGAAACATGACCGTGGTAAGCAGAAAGACCGCGCCGAGCGAGGTCACCAAGCTCGCCAGTTGCCCGGACACAATCAGTTCGCTCAGGCGGTTCAGGAGGTAGCCATTGCCCGCAATCCCGATCCGAAAGCCGCTGTTTGTCTCCCACCCCGCCACCGTGGGCTCAATGCCGGCCAACCAGCGGCCCAAGCGGAGTCCCAGCGGATCATGGGTGGCAGCGTCGGTGGCTCCATTCTGGCCAAATTCCTCGACCGCAAAGTCGCGGATAAGCTGCACGACACGTTCGACGTCTCGGGTCCTATCGGAGCGCAGATAGACCGCTACGTTGGCATGCTGGTAGTCATAATCCACGACATCGTCGAAATCATCCGGATCACCCGAAAACGAATACAGCAGCAGATACTGGGCAACCAGGTCACGAGAAGTTGGGATGACTTCCATTTCTGCACGATCTTCATTCATGACCCGGTTCATCCGTTTGATGTATTCCGCTAATGACAAGGAGCCACCCACATCAGGATCCTGCTCCACCCGCGTTTGCAGGCGGTCCAGTTGATCGAGCAGGACCGGATCTTTGAGCCGATCAGGCTCATGCCCTTCGATTGCCACATAGATAGGCACGGTGCCTTGAAATGTATCGCGCAGGACCATATCGCTAACGCGTAGCTCGTGGGATGGGTGAAACATCCCGACCATGGTCGAGTTCACGACAATCCGCTGCGTGCCGAGCACGCACAGCACAACAACGAGCGCGGCCGGCACCCATACGACCAGTGGACGACGTGCCACACCGCGACCGAGGCGCGCCAAGAAGCTGGCTGCCCAGCCGGCGGCTGCCAGGTCTCCACTCCGGCTCATTTGATTGCGCAGACCCCGGCTGACGGTCGGCGACAACAAACTCAACATGGCCGGGAAAAAGGTCAGCGAGAAGAGCATCGCGACCAAGATTCCCACTCCACTAAACACCCCAAAATAGCGGATAGGGACAACGGTCGCAGTCAGAAAAGATAAGAACCCGGCTGCGGTGGTCAGCGAGGTCAAAATGACGGGCTGCCACATCTCTCGCATAGTCACAATCACCGCGTCAGCTGAGGAAATATCCGGATGCTCTAATAGCTCTTCGTAATAGCGACTCAGAATATGAATGCCATCCGCCACGCCGATGGCCATGAGAACGACCGGCATTATGGAGGTGACAAAGTACATTGGAATACCGAGCGCGGCCATAATCCCGAGGGTCCAGATCACCGACACGACAACGACTGCCAGCGGCAGGAGGACGCCGCGCAGGCTTCGATACGTACAATATAAGGTTCCCAGAAGCACGACCAAGGTCAGGGGTAAGAAGGTTTCCATGTCGCGGGCTTCCTCTTCCGACAAAGTGACTTCGACCGCTCCACGCCCGGCAATATGAAATTCTTCCGGCACGCCCGTCGCCTTTTTAGCCTCGACCATGTCTCGGATCGAGGTATACACAGTCATCCGTTGCGCCGTGCCTGCCTGTGTGTCTTCGGTTGGCTCCATCTTGGCTATGATGAGCAGTCCCGTCCCGTCTTGCGAGACGACCCAATTGACGAACATGTGATTGGCGAAGATGGCCTGTTTAAGATCTGCCAGCGCATTGGCTGCGTCGGGAACGGCTTCCATAAACGGATCAACGTTTATACCGTCGACGGTGCCAGTGATATTATCCATCGTGGCGATACTGGCCACATCTTCGTCCCGGATGGCTTTGATTCCGGGTTGCAGAGCAAGGCGTTCCGAGAACTCTTTGACAATGCCTAAGGTCCGTGGGTTAAAGACGCCATTCTCGTCGGCGTTGTCGTTCAGTACCCCAATCATAATGAGATCACGGATGCCGAATCGTTCTTCAACCACTCTGCTATAGGCGAGGATCGGATCATCGAAGGGGAACATGGCTTCAACATCGTTATCAAAGCGTAATGTTTGAATTGGAAGGGCGATGAGCACAGTGCTACCGAGGACCAGCGTGATGACCAGCCAGCGGAAACGAATGACGGCCCGAAAGAATGATTCCATAAGGGGCTACTCCCTAGTCTATCACGGCATTAAAAAAGATTGCCTTGCCTGAGGTCGCCAGCGTGGCCGCCGTAATCTGGGCCGGGTCGGTCAGCCCCTCCTGGACTTTGAACCGGTACTTACTCAGAAAGTGAATAGTATAGTCGATGCCAATGCCAATGCCAATGCCAATGACCGTGCCCGCGGTGAGCGATTTCCCAAGCTCCAACGGGATTCCTAACAGCCCGAGTAGGCCAAAACTAAAGATCATCACCAGGCTGATGGGAATGATATTAATCAGGCCGGCAACCCAGGAGCGAAACATGACCGTGGTGAGCAGAAAGACCGCGCCCAGCGAAGTCACCAAAGTCGAGACCTGTCCGGACACTACCAATTCGCTCAAGTGTTTGAACTTGTAGCCATTGCCCGCAATCCCGATCCGAAAGCCGCTGTTCGTCTCCCAGCCGGTCACCGTAGGTTCAATGCCGGTCAGCCAGCGACCCAAGCGGAGGCCAAACGGGTCATCTGCTGCCGTGCTGGAGTCTCGGTTATAGCCAAACTCACGGATGGCGAAGTCGCGGATAATGTTGACAACCCGCGTCACATCCCGGGTGCGATCGGTACGCAGAAACACTACTACGTTGGCATGGTGGTAGTCGTAGTCCACGACTTCGTCGAAATCATCCGGATCCCCGGAGAACGAGTACAGCAACAGATACTGGGCGACGAGATCCTTGGAGGTCGGGATGACTTCCATATCGGGGCGATCCTCGTTCATAATCCGGTTCATCCGTTTGATATATTCCGCGAGCGACAAGGAGCCGCCCACGACAGGGTCTTGCTCAACCGCCGCTTGCAGGCGGTCCAGTTGATCGAGCAGGACCGGCGGTACAAGCAACGTGTCATACGCGAACTGACGGAAGGCTGTACCTCCACCCCTGGGCGCTCTTAGCCCTCCCTCTGCTCCTCAAATGTCTGATCGATCCGTTCAAACCGTCGCCGGATGGGCGTCCGGCTTTCCTCGTGGGGCAGGATGTAGAGCCGGTTGGCAACGATGGCATCCACGACTTGGGCAGCAACATCCTCTACGTCCAGGACCCGACCGGCGAGATTGTGATTGTCTTCCCCCTGGTCGAGCACAGGCGGTGACGCCTCCGGACCCCCCAGTTCGTCGGGACGATTGCGCTCTGAGTGCTCAATATTGGTAGCCACACGCATCGGACACAGGACAGACACGCCGATATCGTGCGCCCGCAGCTCCCGACGCAGAACCTCGGCTAAGGCCACGACCCCATACTTAGACACACAGTAGGGGCCAAGCCCGACATTGGGGACGAGGCCGGCAAACGACGCGGTAAACAATATATGACCACCCTGGCCTTGGGCGATCATGCGCTGGGTAAAGGCTTCAACACCGTGGATCGGACCCCATAAATTGACCCGCATGGTCCACTCCCAGTCGCTATGCTTCATCTCGGCGATTGGCCCGCCAACAGCAACCCCGGCGTTATGGAACACAATGTGAACTCCGCCCATTTTTTCAAACGCAGTGTCCGCCAGGTGTTGAACGGCCTTCAGGTCGCCGACATCGCAGATCACTCCCTCTACGGCGGTGCCGGTCGCCGCTAACTCGGTGACGGCCCGGTCCAAGGCCGACTCTTCAATATCGGCTAACACGAGACGGACGCCTCGACTGGCAAGGCGGCGGGCGGTGGCAAATCCTATCCCACTTGCTCCACCCGTGATGACGGCAACCTTGGCGGTGAGGTGTTCCATGCTTCACGCCCTTTCCTATGCGTTTATCGAGTGGGGCATACCAGCTTGCTCACTCAACGACCAGGAGCCCCTTAACAAAGCGAAGATCAGCGGTCTGAATATCGATGGCCAGGATCTCCTCAATCGTGTCGCGCGCATAGGCCGCCAGGGGACCAAGGGCGGACAACTCCTGTGGCGTGATTGCGAGCGGAGAGCGGCGAGCCCCCCTTATGAAGGGGGGTTGGGGGGATAGAAAGTGCGTCTGGAATGTCTCCCAGCGTTCTTCAAGGGCGGCATGCGGGAGTTGGTCGCGAAGCGCCTGAAGCTCGACCCGGTTCAAGGGGTGCAGGGTGAGTTGATTTTCGAGGACCCAACGCGCAAAGGCCGTATTCCAGAGCGCGGCCAAGCCGACTCCTTCAGGTGCCTCTTCTTCGGGCAGTATGGCCCAGCGCTGGAAGACCCGGAACCAAGTCGGAATCTGGGTGAGCAGCGATTCGACCTGTCGAACCTCGGATAGTTGTCCAAAGCGTCGGGATACGATTTCGCCCGGCATTTTCAGACCAACAAAAAAGAGTGGTTCTTTTCGCCTGACCCCGGCGTACATCTCCCGAAACGGTGGATCGAGATAGCTCTCCCATTCGGACAGACCGCTCTCATCTAACTGGGTAGCCATGAGACCGGCCTGCTGCTGGAGGCGCTGGAGTAAGCCCCAGCCGGTCTGGAAGAACGGACGAATCTGCGTTGTTTGGAGGAGCTCGCACGCCGCTGTCTCATCTTCTTTGGCCGCGTGGGACAGACCAATATTGATATAGTCGTGCGCCATGCCCACGCAGCGACGAATTTCGCTGACCTCTCCGGTATCCCGAGCCTCGGCGGTGACAATACTATTAGTCAGATAGGCGAGTTCCTGACCGATCTGCGCAACGGCCCGTCGTGGCAGGCTCGTCAATACCTGGGAGAAAAAAGACCCGGGCTCGGCGAGCAGCGCTAGAGCGTGATCGGGTGGCGTAATCGTGTCGTCCCCAGCAGCAAGATGAAGCGTGTCAGAGGAACGTTGATATGCCGGTAACAGAATGGAGTCCGGCGGGATAAAGCGGAAGAGCGATTGTGCCTCTTCATATCTCGGATAGCCACGATCTTCGAGGCGCGCCGCACGCCAGCGAAACGCCTGCTCTTCAAGACCGCTTTCAAGTTCAAACAAACTGTTTTCGAGCGCGTGGAGATACCTGCGGTAATCGAGCGTGCGGAGTTGCTCAAGCAGGAGGTATAAAATGGGTTCCGATTCGCCGCGGAAGCGGAGGAGATACTGATCGTCGAGGGTGAAATATTTGGACTCGTCAAAGTCGGGCTCCTCCTCGACATCCACTTTGCGGACAACCTCAAAGTGGCGTTGAATCAGGAGGACCAGGAGTTCGATATCGGCGTGCAAAATCCATTCAGCCAGCTTACTGCTCCCGCTTTCATCCAGGAGCATCAGCCAGTTCGTCAAACGCTCGTCATCCAATCTGTCCTTGCGCCAACAGTCCAGGTCCAGCATGTCACGCACCTGTTCAGGTGCTGCCATTGCCAGCAGCCCGACCGCATCGTGCAACCCAATCTCCTTGAGGGTGTACAATACGGTCTCGGAGGAGAGCGCCCGGGCTATTGCCACACCGTTCTTTGCCGAGAGGAGGAACTCTTGCCGATCTTTGGCATCAAGCTGCACCAACTGAGCGGTCTGCTCGGCGACTGAGGGCTCGGGCAGGCCGACCAAGTCGGGATGGAGTACATGCTCAGAATCCGCCATGTGTTTCACTCGTGCGTATAGTGATCGATAAAGGCCAGGGCCTGATCCCAACCGAGTAGGCCGTTGAACACCTCATTAAACGGTAGCATCTCGTGCCACATTCCCTGAGTTGTGCCGGTCTCTCGGAGCATTCGTAAGGTTTTTTTCATATGATACGCCGCCGCCAGGACGCTGGTGACCGGATAGATGGCAAGACAAAACCCGAGGTCCTTAAGGTCGCGCGCGGGCAAGAAGGGAGTCTTCCCGCCTTCAACCATATTGACCATAAGCGGGGTAGCCGAAAATTCTCGACAGACCAGCTCCATCTGTTTGACCGACTCGAACGCCTCAAAGAACAGCATGTCTGTCCCGGCCTCCAGACAGGCGGACGCCCGGGCCATGGCATCGTCGAGTCCATTCACGGCAATCGCGTCAATCCGGGCAATGATGATGGTGTCAGGATTCGTCCGGTTGTCCACCGCAGCTCGAATTTTGGCAGTATGATCGGCGGCCGAGACTAAACGCTTTCCACCTAGATGACCGCAGCGGCGCGGCACATCCTGATCCTCAATGTGCAGACCGGCGACATGCGCCCGCTCATATTCCTGGACCATGCGGACGACATTCAGGATGGAACCAAAGCCTGCTTCGGCATCAGCGATCACCGGAACGTTCACCGCGCGGCAGACGCCTTCGAGTTGGATAACCATCTCGGTCAGCGTCCGCATTCCAAAGTCTGGATAGCCCAGCGCGCCAGCAGAGACACCACCAGAGTAGTATACCAGCGGAAATCCCGCTTCTTCGACAAGCCGGGCGGAAATAACGTCATAGGCACCTGCGGCCATGAGAAACTGGTCCTGGGAAAGCAGGGTTCGGAGAGATTGCGCCTGGGACATGAAAATTGAAACTCCTTATACATAGCATTATGGAGGGATACGAATATCCGAGGGGTCATTTCTGACATGCGCGGTGCGCTTGTCAAGGGAGGAAGGAACGCACGCCTCTTGCTTTTCAGCGCCAAGTTGGCAAAAAGGACAGTGAGAGGAGGGAATGTTATGAGTAACCTTGCGTATCAAGACAACGCTGCATACACGCTCGAACAGCTTGCCGAAGACGTGGAAGCTCTGGTCGCCCGCGAAAAAGAACACGCCGCGATTGTTGCGGCGGCGGAACCGTTGCTGGAACGTTTTCTCGCTGCCGGTAGCCTGCCGGAAGAATACTGTCAGCCGGCTCCTGGTCGGATTACCACTGAGCACAAAGACTTCACCCTGTATCGCCTCCACCGTGGGCCTGAAGACTGCTTTAATATTATGGTCGCCATCTGGCCCCCGGGCGGATCGAGCGGTGTACACGATCATGCCGGGAACTGGGTCGTTGAGGGCGTATATCGGAACCAGCTCCATACTATTCGGTATAAACGTCTCGATGCTGGGACGCAGCCGGGATATGCGGAACTTCGCGAAACCACCGCACTTGATCTCCGTCCTGGTGACGTCGCCCACGTCCTGTCCCCGAACGAGGAAGTCCATGATTTCCTCAATAATACCGACGAGCCGGTCGTGAGTGTCCACATCTATGGCGGGGATATCAGCACCGAAACGCTGAACTATTTTGATCCGGCTGGCAAGTCAGTCGAGCGTGTTGCGCACGACCTGCAATACGATAACGAATAGGAATACCGGGGAACGGGCCGTCCCGTTCTGTGCGGCCAGGCTCTTACCCTTCACATGAGTGAGAGCCTGACTGGATCGATGTGTGGGCTGAGCAGGGAGGGCGTTTTGCCCGGAAGCAGCATAAAGTCGTCATAGGCTGCCTCCGATACACTGGCCATAGTGTCGGAGTCCGAGAGCACGGCGATACCACGGATTTTTCCTGGCTCAAAGCCAAAGAGGTCTTTATAGTCCTGGTAGAAATTCACAGTTTCTTGTCGCCACTCCCCAGGCTCGACCGGCCCGCGCTGTAAGACGACGACCTTGGCGCGCCAGTAGACCGGGCTGTCGAACCGCGAGCCAACCGCGAGCGTTGAGCTCCAGACATATTTAATCACGCGTGGCATGAGGCGGCTGTCAAATATCACGTAAACGGCCGCGGCCGAATCATTCGTTTTTTTTGCTCGCTCATCGGCACCGGGAGGGAGTTTGGTCGCGCGCCAACGCCAGCGCAAGATGGGATAGTCCTGTGGCTTACATGTATACTCTATGCCGATCTGGACATCCTGGTTGTTGGCATAGGCGTGGAGAAAGCGATTGCCCTCTTCTTCAGCAATACGGTAGACGGCCTGCGCAGTGGCTTCGCTGCCACGCACCTTCCAGCCCGACGGAAACACGCCAGCCGGATACTGTTGAAAGGTCTCCTGAAAAGGCGTCGAGCCTTGGAGTGTCTGCACCATCCCCGCATCGGGTCCCGCCACTCTGAAAAGAGTAAACACGCATGCGAGTAGGAATGCGATGAGCCCCGCAACACGCATGCTCACCTTCTTAATCCTCTCTTGCTGACCGGGTCGGCCCCAAACTCAAATGAACCATTACGAATAGGAGCAGGGATAGAGGAAGGATCTGCAGAGCGCAAGCCCGACGAGGCAGGACACTCTTTCGCGGCATTGGCACGTCTCCCAGGACTGTGGTATCTAGGCGGCACGCTCTCAAGCATATGTAAAGACCTGTTCGAGCTTTGTGAGGAGACTGCTGCACATGGAAATTCTTGCAGAGGGACAAGGCGCATACTTGCCACCTGATCCCGATGGATTCCGCGCCTGGGTGAGAGACAACAAGCCGCGGACGCTCGTGCCTAAAATGCTGAACGAGCACGAAGCCATTGAGAAGTTTGTCTCTGATGGAGACTATGTGGCGTATGACTGCAACTACTTCCAGCGTGGTCCGAGTTCGCTGATCCGTGAGGTTATTCGTCAAAAGAAAAAGGACCTGTGGGTCTGTGGGAAATTCACCTATGTCGCGCTTGCGCTGCTTGTCGAAGGCGGCTGTGCCACCAGGGCGGATATTGGGTTTGTCGGTTTTGGTCCGTGGTTGTCCAAAGCAGTCGCCGCAGGTCGCCTCCGGACCTACGAGTACTCAAATGTCGTGATGACGTATCGTTTGCAGGCAGGCGCGCAGGGGTTGCCGTTTATTGGTGTGCGGTCATTTGGAGGGACCGCCGGCTTTTCTCAATCCGGGGCCAAGCTGGTCAAAGATCCGTTTTCGGGCAAGCCAGTTGTCCTGCTGCCCGCGCTGAACCCGGATGTCTCGATCATCCATGTGCACCAGGCTGACGTGTACGGTAATGCCCGTGTCTTTGGCACCGGGATTTCCCATGTTGATTGTGCCCTGGCGTCCAAAAGAGTCATTGTGTCCGCCGAAGAAATCATCGAGACGGATGAATTTCGACGCGACCCGGCCCGGACGTCCATCCCCCATTTTACGGTCGATGCGGTCGTTCATGCCCCTTTTGGTGCCTATCCGGGAACGGTCCAGGGGCGCTATGCCTCAGATGTCCAGCACGTGGTCGAGTGTTTTGGCGGGACCATGCGTGGCGACCTGCAACCCTACCTTGAAAAATGGGTGTATAGTGTCGATTCGCACGATGAAATGTTGGAAAAGCGTGTGGGATGGAAAAAACTCCAAGAATTACAACGGCGCGAAACCATTCGGGAGGGATACTCGATATGACACCGGCCACACATTTTGCGGAACGAGAACATTTGATCTGTGCCGTCTCGCGAGTCATTGAGGAAGAAAAGAGCTATTGGGTCGGTGGCGGCGGAGAGCCCTTATACAGCATTTTGCTGGCCCAGCGGCTGTACGCCTCAGGCGTCCAATACATGACCGAGGATGGCGTGATTGCCCCGCAATCCATGATGCCCTGGGACCCTCTGATGACCATGGTGGCCTCACGGGCTGGTTATCGCGCCCTCCAGTGGGGAACCATGAATACGGCGGGCAATTTTGCCCAACTCGGCTATGTCGATGTCGGTATCCTCAACACCCTCCAGGTCGACCGCTACGGCAATATCAATTCAACTGTACTGGGAGAATACGAAGGTGGCCAGGGCCGGCGTTTTGGCGGCCCGGGTGGCGCCGATACTATTGCCGCCCAGTGCTGGCGTACGATTCTGATGACCGACCAACAAAAGCGGAAGTTCCCCGAACGGGTGGACTTTATTTCATCACCGGGTTTTCTCGACGGACCAGGTGCGCGCGAGGCCAACGGCTTACCCCCAGGCACCGGGCCATGGCGGGTGTTCACCCCGTGGGCGATGTTCGGCTATGAAGAAAAGTCGTGTGAGTTGATGCTTATGGCGATTTCGCCGTTTGTCACGGTTGATATGGTTCTGGCCGAGATGTCCTTTGAACCGAAAATCGCCCCGACCATTGAAACGCTTGATCCGCCTATGGAAGAAGAGTTGGAGATCATCCGCACCCAGCTTGATACGGATGGGCAAACAACGGGCCGTGGGCAGTGGATCGAAAAGCGGGACGGCAAGTACGTCTTTGCCGAAACGCAGGGACGCGAGTAAGACGATTCAAGGTCTTTGAGTCTGTTTTTTGATGGTATCAGGGCGGCGTTTTATTCCGTGTCGCTCCGTATATGATCGACGCTCTGTCCTGTTTCTTCAGCCCATTGTCGAGCAATTGTTTCCAGCCTCGTTGCATGGGCACTCGTCAGACCGTGGACAAAGCGCTCGACCTTCCTATGCCGCCAGATGGGGAGTCTTTTGTGCTCCGGCATTGACTCAAAAGGAAAAAATATCTCACGGTACAGGGCGATTGTGATTTCACGGGTTTGTTTTTTGTCGATATTCTCCCAGCACCACCGGAAAAATTCTTGGATCTGAACGACAACGAGGCTGAAGAAGAAAGTTTCCAGCCATTCTCTGGACGATATCTTTTTTGACTGTCTCCGGACCGGCTCGCCCTTCTCCGCTGTCTTTTTGATGGCTCTTGATTTTTTCTTTGCGGCCGATTTCTTTACGGTCCGTTTTGTTTGTGGCTGTCCCCCTTTTTTTTTCAGTCGTACAGTTGTTTTCTGCTCCTTTTGCGCCTTCTTCGCCATCCCCATATCATACCAAGACTTCCCCTTGCGTCCATCGGTTTCTGGAATGTGCCGCTCATTTTTATTTCCCTGTTTATCAACTTTGGACAAAAGTCTTTTTACAACAGTGACTTAAACAATATGCACCGGGGGCCTTCTCCGGGAGAAATCTCTTCTCTCTATGATGACGGAGTAATGGAGGCGGGGGTGCCCGACCTCGAGAGGCGGCTGTTATGGACTAGCCGTCGCTGGGCGAAGTAGCAGACGTCTCCGCTTGTCGGGGGCCAGAGGCCAGCAGACCGCAGGCTTCGGCGAGGAGTTCATAGGAGCGTACGCGCTTGGAAAAATCATAGCAGATCGTCACAATGCCGAGGTCCGTGGTCTGAAACACCTCGGCCAAGTGTTCGAGTTGCTCTTTCACCTGCTGTGGGTCGCCGTCAACATTGGCGCGGCGATATTGCTCCAGATAGGCCAGCTCGTCAGCGCTATACGGGTAGGCACGGGCCTCCTCAGGTGTGGGAACCCCCTGTCGGCGACCGCGGATAATGTTCAGCCGCACCAGACTTCTGCTTGCCGACAGATACTGCGCCTCTTCTTCGGTCTCCGCACATAATGCCTGAACCGTCACATTGACCTTGGGCTCGTCCAGGAATTCTGATGGACGAAAGTGGCGGCGGTAGCTCTCAACAATAGCCGGACCATGCTGGACGCCTATCCCGAAGAAATAGGCATAGCTAAACGGTAGGCCCCGCTCAGCAGCAATGAGGGCCGAGTCAATGCCCGAGCCAAGCAACCACACTTCCGGTGTGGTGCCTGCGGTTGGTCCGGCATGCACATCGGCAAAACGATGATCCGGAGGGAGATTATCGGCTAGGTAGGAGATCAGGTCGTCGACCTGTTCGGGGTAATATCGAATATCGCGGGGTTGGCCAGGGTAGGAGAGCGCAACCGCGGTTCGCTGGTCGCTCCCGGGCGCGCGGCCCAGGCCGAGATCGATGCGGCCAGGATAAAAGGCTTCAAGGACGCGGAATATCTCGGCAACTTTGAGGGCGCTATAGTGGGATAGCATCACGCCCCCGCTTCCGACCCGAATATGTTGCGTGCGGGCAGCAATTTGGCCGATCACAATTTCCGGGCTGGTCCCGGCGAAGCCAGGCAAATTGTGATGCTCGGCCACCCAGAAACGTTCATAGCCGAATTTTTCCACCGCCTCAGCCAGAGCGACCGTCTCGCGTAGCGCTTGAGCGGCTGTCCCTCCTTGTCGAACAGGAGACTGATCCGCCACACTTAAATGCAGTTGTTGCGCCATAGCTTAAAAAAAGGGCAGCCCCATAGGGCTGCCCCCTGCTGCCTTGCCTGTGAGGTGGGCTTTAGGCCGTCTGTTCCTTAAAGAACGTCCCGATCTCCTCGATAGCCTGCTGGCCTTCGGGAAGAATCGGTGCAAACAAATGCCACACATGCGGCATTTCATCCCAGATTTTCAGTGTCACATCGACATCAGCTTTCCGTGCGCGTTCCGTGATTCGTGTAGAGTCGTCCAACAGGGTCTCTGCGTCCCCGACCTGGATAAGCAACGGCGGCAGACCCGAGAGGTCGGCATGCAGCGGGGCGGCCAGCGGGTCTTTCGGGTCCGCGCCACCCAAATACAGCTTGGCCATATCGAGCAGGCCTTCTTTCTGGACAACCGGATCGACCGCAGCCCGCGTGGCCATCGACTCTCCCGTACCTTCCATATCAACCCAGGGAGAAATACCAATGCCCGCGGCCGGCATGGGCTCCCCAGCGTCACGGATAGCGATGAGGGCAGCCAGAGCGAGGCCACCACCAGCCGAGTCGCCTGCAATAGCAATGTTTGAGGCCTGAATCCCTTGTCCGAGCAACCACCGATAGGCGGCCACCGAATCATCCACCGGAGCGGGGAAGGGATGTTCGGGAGCCAGACGATAGTTGAGGGAGAGTACGCGTGCTCCCGCAGCCTGCGAGAGACGACCGGTCATATCACGGTGGGAACCGGCGGAGCCCATGACATAGCCGCCACCATGAACGTATAAGATGACCTTACCCTGGTCGACACCATCGGCGACGCTCCATTCGGCAGACACCCCACCCGCGTCAACCGGGGTACACGTCACCCCAGCCGGGGCTTGCGCTTCGATCATGATGGCGCGTATATCGTTGATATCTTTGGCCTCGGCCATCTTCGCCCCCATCTCTTTGAACATATCGAGGGCCTGTTGCAGTTGCGGACTTGCCATAGCAAACCTCCTTCTTACAGATCAATTGTCTCACCATACGAGAGACGTATAACCGGTATAACCCCGGTTGGATATTGTCAACTCAAATGGGCCGAAGAGTACACGTGTCCAGCCTTGTCTGAACGATTGGGGGACACGTTTATTCTTGAGGACGGCCTAGGCGACCCAGCCGTACTGAAAGGTATGGATCGTGCCAGGCGGATACCACCACTGGCCGGTCTGACATAGGGGACACGTCTTTGGTGTGGACCCCCGTTTATATTCCGGGACTCCGGCCATGGCTTGCACTGCGCCTTCAAAGGTCCCATCTCGGGTGACCTTCTTTGTCAGCAAGTAGAGTCCCATGCCACAATCAGGACATGACAGAATCGTTCCGGCATTCAAGAACGGGAGCGAGGTAATCTGATCCGGGAAGGGCTGTGGCATTGTCCCCTCCAAATACTCAGGCCCGCCGCTGGCGCTGGGCCTGCTGCGCCTGAGCCGCAAACTCAGACGGCTTCATAATGAGCGAACTCTTGGCTTCTTCCTGTTGTTGTTGCCTTTCTTCCGTGTAGTGCAGGCCGATGCTTTGCTGGACCAATCCCTCACAAAAGGGAATGCCGCTGCCGCTCGCCCCCTCTTTTTGGAGGGCAAGCGACACGGCCAGGGCGCGTTGGGCTGACGCCACACGTTCGGTTGCCGCAAAATACAGCGCCATTTCTTCCAAGCGCCGCGCGTAGGCCTGGCCGCTCTCCCCCGAGAACACTTCGGCAATCGCCTGTTTGACGACATCGTCCACCCGGTCTTTTTGCTGGTGCTGATTCAGCACCAAGGGGCTCTCCTGCGCACTGCTGATCTTTTCGACATAGGGCTTGGCCTGTTCTGCGTCAAACACCCAGCGCTGCATTTCCGGCTCTTCGCCCAGTTGGATGGACGTTGTCAAAAACATGTCGTCGCCAGCGACAGCCTCACGATCCAAACTGTCCGGCAGTGGAACGGCCTGGGGATCGGCCGGTGTGGTGGACACAAAAGACCGCAACGCCGGATAGGCCTCGACTTCTTTTTTGTCTTGCGCCTCAGCCCGTTCATAGCCTTCCTGCATCAGGAAGTCACAATACCGCCACGGCACCTGAACCATAGTCACGCCACGACCTTCGAGCAAATCCTGAAGCACCTGTCGCAGCATCTTGCGCGATATTTCCGTGCCTTCAATATAGCGCATACCTTCGGGTTCGTTGACGAGCGAGGACAAGAAATGCAATCCGCCGCCAACGCGTGATTTCACTATCCAAACGAGGCGATCACCACGCCCATCCATTGCGGACAGATAGCCCTCCGGTTCAATCGGGGTGAGGATGGACTTGCCCGCTCCCTTTTGTGGCCGGTCGGCCTGTATCCCTTTTTGTGACAGGCGATAGAGGGTACGGCTAATTTCTTTGCGCAAAGGCTTATCAGTAGTCTTTTCCTCCCACTGCGCCAGGAACTGGGCCGACTCTGCCGTCTGGACCTCGCCCAGTAAGGCGGCCAGGGCGAGGTCGGCATCCGCATTCTGGCCTATGCGCTCACCCAGGCTGGCAATATCCAGGTCTTGTCCGGCAGCGAGCTGAATGCCCCACTCTTCCAGCACTTTTCTGCCTCGTGCCAGGCGTGGGTCGCGCTTTGCTTTCTTTTTCGCCATGTATTCCTCCCCAGGGCCGTTTGCAGCTTATCCAGCCGACTCCTTGACTGTCAACGGGATTCGCCCTGCCTGGTCTAGCCTGCATAGGGTATTGTTGTTAGGTAGGCTACACGGAGGTCGAGGCAGGATGGCAACAGCGCGTTTTTGTCCACAGTGTGGAACAAAAACTATCCCTAAAGCAAATTTTTGTACGAATTGCGGAGAGCCTCTCGGAGGCAAGACCGGAGGGCAGCCGGCCAAGAAATCAGCCTCCCCATCACTGACAGGCACACAACGGCTGCCCCTCCCCGGCCTCATTGTTTTATCCTGCTACCTCGCTGTTGGTATCGGACTCTGGGTATTTGTCCTGCGGACAGAGCCTTTCGCTCCGACCCCCACCAGTTCCACGCAAGCCAGCACGGGCGGCTCGGCCTTGCCCCAGGATCACCCCCAGGTTTCCTTGCCCGAGGAAGTGACAAGTCGTATTGCGGAACTGGTTGCTCAGGCCAACGCTGCCCCACAAGACCCCAATGCGTGGCGGACCTTGGCCGAAGTCCAATTCCGGGCGTCGCAGTTGGATGCCAGCTACCGCAGCGCGGCCCTGGCCTCCTATCGCAGGCTGTTTGAGCTTGCACCGAACGATCTGGATGCGCTGCGCGGCTTGGGGAATGTCTACTACGACCTTGAGGAACATCACAAGTCGATCGAGTATTACCAGCGCTATCTGGCGCTGGACCCGGATAATGCCAGCGTGACGACCGACCTCGGGACCATGTACCTCTATACCGGTCAAGTCGACCGAGCCATCGCTTTATACCAGTCCGTCCTGGCCAAGCAGCCCGGCTTTTTTCAGGCCCATTTTAACCTGGGGGTCGCCTATCAGGAGAAGGGTCTGTCCGAACAAGCCGCAGCCTCATTACAGCAGGCCAAGAGTCTGACGGATAACACCACCGTCCAGGCCCGCATCGACCAGCTCCTGACACAATTCTCGAACGGGACGGCCCCATCTCAAACTGCGGCGCCAACCCAAGCTTCCCCGTTTCAGCAAGCCGTGGAAGCGCTCTTTCGCGCACATGAAATGATGGCGCCCAAAATCGTCCGCATCGAGTGGCCATCGCACACCCAGGCCAGGGTCTTCTTTCGCAATTTCCCCATGGCTGGTATGCCTCAGACTGTCCGGGACAGTTTCAGAGAAAAACTTCGGGGCCAGCTCATTGACGCCGGGCAAAAGACTGGCGTTAGTGGCTTGGCGACCGTTGAGCTTATCGATATTGATACCCAGCAAGTTATGGAGACCCTCACGACCACTTCATAAACAGAGTAAACGAGTCACGATTATGAGCGCAGATGCTACTTCGAATGGTGCGGTTCCGTTTTATTTACCCATAGGCGATGAGGTCGAGATTTTTCGGGCTGCCTACGAATGCCGCCTGCCCGTGCTGCTGAAAGGCCCGACCGGCTGCGGCAAGACCCGCTTTGTCGAGCATATGGCCCATGTGCTCATGCCGAGCCGCGACCCGGAAGCCCCGGAAAACATCGTCACGGTCGCCTGTCATGAAGACCTGACGGGGAGTGACTTGGTCGGGCGGTATCTGATTAAGGGCGATGATACCGTCTGGGTGGACGGACCGCTGACCCAGGCAGTCCGCACCGGGGCGATTTGTTATCTGGACGAGATTGTGGAAGCACGCAAGGATACCATCGTCCTCATCCATCCGCTGACCGACCATCGGCGCATTCTGCCGGTTGATAAGCGGGCCGAAATCCTTGAGGCACATGAGAACTTTCTCTTGGTCATCTCGTATAATCCCGGCTACCAGAGCATCCTTAAAGACCTCAAACACTCGACGCGGCAGCGCTTTGTCACGGTCGAGTTCACCTATCCGCCCCGTGATAAGGAAGCCGAGATCATCGCCCACGAGAGTGATTTGCCATTGGAAACCGCGCTCGACCTCGCCAAGCTGGGCGAAAAGGTCCGCCATCTGAAAGCCAGCGGCCTTGAAGAGGGTGTCAGCACCCGGCTGCTCATCTATTCCGGCCAGCTCGTTCGCCAGGGTGTGACGCCACGGCGCGCGTGTACCGTTGCTGTCTCTCGTTCACTGACGGATGACAACGACTCCCAGCGCGCGATTGATGAGGTCATTAACGCGATTTTTCCTGAATAGGCTCGTTGCCATTCTGCCGTATCAGAGCGTTATGCCCTCAATGATTTCCCGGGCCGTGCGGAAGACGGCATGGAACATGGGCTGTGTGAGCCGACCGGTAAAGGTATTCTGTTGGCTGGGATGGTAGGAACCAATGAGGGTGACGTCATCCAGGTCATAACGCTTACCATGGCCGAATTTCGGTCTGGGCGTCGGAACCCATAGGCCGACTTCTCGCCGGGCTTTGAGATAGGCTGAAAAAGCCAGTTGTCCCAGCCCAACAACGACCTTGACCTGTTTCAGCAATTGGATTTCACGCAGCAAATAGGGTTGGCAGGCATCAAATTCTTCTCGCGACGGCTTGTTGTCCGGCGGTGCGCAATGGACGGCCGCGGTGATATATGCGCCCCGTAACTTGAGGCCGTCATCGATATGGGTTGAGGTCGACTGGTTGGCAAAGCCAGAGGCGTATAACGCACCGAACACCCAGTCCCCGCTGCGGTCTCCGGTAAACACCCGTCCCGTTCGGTTGCCACCATGCGCTGCCGGCGCAAGGCCAACGATATACAGACGCGCGGTGCGGTCACCAAGACTCGGAACCGGCTTTCCCCAATAGTCCCAGTCGCGGTAGCGTTTGACTTTCTCCTGGGCCGTGCGCTGGCAGTGCTGAACGAGCCGGGGGCAGCGCCGGCAGGCAACGATCTGGCGTTGGAGTTGGGCGATGGTCCGCGAAGAGTAAACGTGTCCAGCTTTTTTGTCTGTATTGGAGGACACGTTTACTCTTTATCCCCGTCTCCCCGGCGGAGTGCTTTACAAACTCAGTATATACTGCACGAGTGTCCGCACGCCAAAGCCGGTTCCGCCTCTGGGGGCATGCGGCAGGGCTCGCTCTGAAAAGGCCGGGCCGGCAATATCCAGATGCGCCCAGGGAACCCCCGAGACAAACTCTTCAAGAAACAGCGCCGCGGTAATCGCCCCCCCATAGCCCCCGCCGATATTTTTAATGTCGGCAATGGGACTCTTGATGTCGTCCTTATACTCCTTCACCAGGGGCATGGGCCATAATTGCTCGCCCGTCTCTTTGCTGCTGGCCAACAAATCGTCCGTCAGCTGCTGATTATTGCTGAATAGCCCAGCGACTCGAGAGCCCAGGGCGACCATGCAGGCACCGGTTAAGGTCGCGAGGTCAATAATGACGTCGGGCTTGTCTTCTACGGCACAGATCAGCGCATCAGCCAGGATCAGACGGCCCTCTGCATCCGTATTGAGAACCTCGACGGTTTTGCCGTTTCGATAGCTGATAATATCACCGGGTTTCTGAGCTGTTCCGCTCGGCATGTTTTCAGATGAGGGCACATACCCCGTGACCTGCACCTGCGGTTTGAGCGCGGCAATCGCCCGCATCGTCCCCAGTACCGTCGCGCCACCCGACATATCAATCTTCATCGTCTCCATGGACTTTGCCGGCTTGAGCGAAAGTCCACCGGAGTCAAAGGTGAGCCCCTTCCCGACCAGGGCAACCTTCTTTTTGGGCTTTGCGGCAGGGGTATAGCGCAGCTTGATGAAGCGTGGCTCTTCCGGACCGCCGCGTGAAACCGCGAGCAGGCCATGCATCTTGGCCGCCTTGATCTTGTTCACGCCCCAGACTTCGGTCTTGAGCCCGTTTCCGTCAGAGAGCTTTTTTGCCTGATTGGCTAAATAGGTAGGTGTGGAAACCGAAGCCGGTTCATTGACCAGATCGCGTGCCAGAAAGACACCCGGAACAGTATTCTGGACCGTTTCAAGGGACTGGCTCAGCCGAACACTTTTCCTGAGACCGGGACCGGCCAGGGTGAAGGTCTCGATGGCCGTCTTTTTTCCGTTGTCAGACTTGTACTTCTGAAAGACATAGCCGGACAGCAGTATTCCTTCGAGGACTGCGGCACCCATACCCTGAGCATCCATACCCGGTTCGATAAACCAGGCCATGCTCTTCGCTCGTTGCTCTTGAGCCTGGCGGCGTGCGGTCGCTCCAACCTGACGCCAGGTGGACACCTCAATGCCCGCCTGCTTCCCGAGTCCAACCAGCAGCACCAATATGCTGGGGAGGCGTTTATGCGTATGGAACAGGAGGGTCTCACCCCGTTTGCCTTGGAATCGGCTACGTCTCACCTGCTCCCGCAGTGCGCCGTCCACAGCGGCATCGAGGGCTTTCAGATGTGCGGCATTGTGTTTTCCTTGAGCGACTGAGACCACCAGCAGGTCACTGCGTATGGCCGTAATGGGTCGCGATTGAATCCGAACGTTCATAGCCTTCTTCCTTTTCTCGTAGAAGCCTGGACTCAGGCCAGAGCATTACGAAGCCGGGGCCGCTTCAAAAGAGTAAACGTGTCCAGTATCTACATGCTGTTGGAGGACACGTTTGCTCTTTGTGCCAGGGCGCGCAACTGCCGTTTGACAGAGCGGATGTTGCGTCGGATCTTTTTGAGTTCTTTGTGTTCCTTTTGCTCCAGGGCAGTATCGCGTTGCCCTTTGAGTTCCTTCATCTGTTTTTTCAGGTCGGCCTTTTCTGCCATGGTCTCTTCCTTATTCTTCCTTTTCTTCTTTGCCCTGGTTTGGCTTGAATGTCTTTTTTGCCAGATAAAACATTGCCGCGCCAGCCGCCCCGTACATCAGTATGCCCTCAATCAGTCCAACTCCGCCAGCGAGCATGAGCACCAGGACAACGAGCGCTGTCCCAATGACAGCCACAATCTTTTCAAGCCGCTCCTCCCGGTCGCGGACCTCTTCCACGTGCGCACTCACTGGCGTTCCACACTCCGGACAACGCCCACTACGCTTCCGGTAGAGAATTTTCCCGCACTGGGGACAGGGGATACGGAGATGGAGTGGCATACGCTAGAAACACGAAGGCCCCGGCTCGTCACACACGGAGACAAACAGGGGCCTTCTCAACTGTTGACAAGATTATTCTACTGACCAGACATCCCCACGGCGCAGCAGGGTATCAATATTCCCTGGGCCGGACTTTTCGATGGCGTCCTGAATCTGTTGGTTCATCAAAGACTCGATCGTTGGCCGTTCAGTGGAAAACAGGATCCCAACCGGCGTGGGGAAGTTGGGTGGTGTCATGCGACCGAGCAAATAGGCCAGAGTCTGATCGTGTTCATCGTGAACCAACAGATCTGAGGTGCTGACACCATTCCCAATAGTGACCACTTCAGGGGTTAAACCGTTGAGGCGAATACCTCGGTCTTTGTTTTTGCCAAAAACCATGGGTTTGCCATGCTCAAGCAGCAGTTGGGTATCAGCCTTGGAGTCTTTCGCCTTCAGGTACTCCCAGGCTCCGTCATTATAGACGTTGCAGTTTTGCAGGATTTCAATGAACGCTCCGCCCTTATGGGCGGCTGCCCGCCTCAGCGTCTCCTGCTGGTGCTTGGCTTCGGTGTCGATACTGCGGGCAATAAATGTCGCCTCTGCCCCCATCGCCAAGGCTATCGGATTGAGCGGATGGTCGGCCGAGCCCATGGGCGTGGATTTGGCGACTTTGCCAAGCTCTGAGGTGGGCGAGTACTGGCCTTTTGTCAGGCCGTAAATCCGGTTGTTGAAGAGCATGATTTTGAGCTCGACATTCCGGCGTAGCGCATGGATGAGATGATTGCCACCAATGCTCAATCCGTCGCCGTCACCCGTGACCAGCCAGATGTGCAGGTCGGGTCGGGAGACCTTGAGTCCGGTTGCAATCGCCGGCGCTCGACCATGAATGGTGTGAAAGCCGTATGTATTCATGTAGTACGGGAAACGGCTCGAACAGCCAATCCCCGAAATGAAAACTGCCTTCTCTTTGGGAATGCCGAGTTCAGGGAAGATTTTTTGGACCTGAGCCAGAATGGCATAATCCCCACAGCCCGGACACCAACGGACGTCCTGGTCTGAAACAAAGTCTTTCCGGGTCAATTTTACCGCAGCTTCTGTGCTCATGGTCCTTAGTCCTCCAACATACGGGCAATGCGGGTTGCAACTTCAGACACCTTAAACGGACGGCCCTGGATTTTATTCAGTCCGACCGCGTCAACCAGATAGTCGGCGCGGATCAGCCTGAGGAGTTGACCCATATTCATCTCCGGGACCAGCACCTTCTCGTAACGACTTAGGATGTCGCCGAGGTCGGCGGGGAGCGGATTCAGATAGCGCAGATGGGCCTGGGCGACCGCATGGCCCTGCGCCTGAGCGGCCTCGACCGCCGCGGCAATAGCGCCATACGTACTGCCCCAACCCAGCACCAACAGCTTGCCCTGCTCGGGGCCCTTCACTTGAGTAGGCGGAATCTCCTGCGTGATCTTCGCCACCTTTTGATGGCGGACGCGCACCATCTGTTCGTGGTTGGCAGGAGCGTAGCTGATATTGCCGGTCAGGTAGTCTTTTTCAATGCCGCCAATACGGTGCTCAAGACCGGGCGTCCCCGGTTTGACCCAGGGTCGGGCCAGGGTTTCTTCATCCCGCAGATAGGGGAAGAAGCCTTGCGGGTCGGTCCGAAAGTCGACCGAGATACCGGGCAGGTCGTCAACACTCGGCAGGAGCCAGGGCTCCGAGGCGTTGGCCAGGAATCCGTCGGTCAGCAGGATGACCGGAGTCATATACCGTATCGCGATTCGGGCTGCCTCAAAGGCGGCGTGAAAACAGTCAGCCGGTGTTGAGGCGGCAATCACGGGCAGGGGCGATTCTCCGTGCCGCCCATAGATCGCCTGGAGGAGGTCGGTCTGTTCAGGCTTGGTCGGCATACCCGTACTCGGCCCGGCCCGTTGGATGTTCGTAATCACCATTGGCAACTCGACCGAGGCGGCAAGCCCCATGGTCTCACCCTTGAGATTCATCCCAGGGCCACTGGTTGTCGTAATGGCCAGCGCCCCACCAAAGGCGGCACCCAGGGCAGCCCCAACTCCGGCAATTTCGTCCTCTGCCTGGAACGTATAGACATTATAGTTTTTGTACTCGGCGAGTTCGTGCAGCACATCGCTGGCTGGCGTAATCGGGTAGCTGCCCAAAAAGAGTGGCAGCTCGGCCTTTTGGGCGGCAATCACAAAACCGAGAGCGGTCGCCGAGTTTCCCGTGATATTGCGATACGTCCCAGGATCGATTTCGGCCGGTTTGATCTCGTAGGACGAGGCAAACATGTCGGTGTTTTCACCCAGATGATAGCCGCCTTTGATAGCCAGGGTGTTGGCCTCGGCGACGACCGGGGTCTTCCCGAACCGTTGTTGTATCCACTCCAAGGTCGGCTCAATCGGACGATTAAAGAGCCAGGACACCACGCCGAGAGCAAAAAAGTTTCGACTCCGCATGACCGACCGGTTCGGCAGGCCCGTGTCCTTCAGCGCCAGGGTCGTCATTTTGGTGACTTCCACCTGATAGACCTGGTATTTATCCAGCGAACTGTCCTCAAGCGGGTTGTTTTCGTATTCGGCCTTTCTCAGGTTGGCCGAGGTAAATTCAGCCGGGTCAACAATGAGAATGCCGTTTTGCTTCAGATCGGCAATATTGGTTTTGAGCGCGGCCGGATTCATACACACCAGGGCATCGAGATCGTCACCCGGTGTATAGACATTTTTATTACTGAAATTGATCTGAAAGGCGCTCACGCCGTACAGCGTCCCCGTAGGAGCCCGGATTTCCGCCGGAAAGTCAGGCAAGGTCCCGACGTCATTCCCGGCAAGAACGGATTCGGATGTAAAACGGGTGCCGGTCAGCTGCATGCCGTCCCCGGAATCACCGGCGAAACGAATAACGACGCTTTCCCGTTCTTGCGTCGCCTTCTCTAGGGGCCCTCCCGCTGGATTGGTGGCCATGGAATATCCTCCCCCTTTGCTGTCTCAGCGCTGTCCGCTCGGAATTGTTACAGATGAGTCTGAATATGAAACAGAAGATTATGGCTCGGTAGAATATCCGACGTTATCAGTCCAAGGCAAGGGTCAGGCTGTCACCTAGGTTACAAAAAACGCAGAGAAAACGGGAGAATTGCCCATATTCGGTCTCGCTCCCAGGGCCAGCCGGTTCCGTGCACTCTCCCGCCCAAAGGCAGGAGGCGCAAAAGGGAGGGGAAGCGGAGGAGGGAAGCGGGCTTGGGAAAACGTTCGACCCCAACCGGCCAGTAGTCAGGCAGCCCGACACGATATTTGAGTTCGGCCAAAGCTTCTTCCAGCCCGCCGATCCGGTCAACTAGGCCACGCGCTACGGCCTGTCTCCCACTCCAGACCCGTCCCTGGGCACAGGCATCAACCGCCTCATAACTGAGCGACCGACACTGGGCGACCTTTTTGACAAAGTCCCGATAGAAACTTTGGATCTCGCTATTCATGCGCTCCTGCTCCGCCGGACCAAAGGCCAGATAGTCAGAGAACAGGGCCGCGCGCTTGCCCCTGGTCAGGATTTCCTTATCCAGACCGAGTTGGGCATATAGGCCCTGCAATACTGCCTTCCCGGCAATGACGCCAATCGAGCCGGTCACCGTCCCTTCCTCGGCAAACACCGTCGTTCCAGCCAGCGCGATATAATATCCTCCGGACGCAGCCACATCGCCCAGAGAGATAATCACGGGCTTCTCTTCTTTGGTTTGGAGAATCTCGTGCCAGACCAGATCGGAGGCGAGCCCGGACCCGCCCGGACTCGACACGCGGATAAGCACCCCGGCGATATCGGGATTTTCGCGGATATATCTGAGGTCCCGGATCACACTGCCGGAGCCGGTGGACTGAATCCCGTCACTCCCGGTCTCGGTTTCTCCACGCGTAATCGTTCCGCCCACCGCCATGAAGGCAATGCGTGCCGGAGGATAGCGGAGCGCTTGGCGCCGCATGAGTCGTCCGCGGCGGCGCAGGTAGGCACCCGTTTCAATGACCTGTACGCTCTCGGCCGCGTTCACGCTATCCACCTGTCCTGCTTTTTCAGTCTGCCCCTTACGGCTTTCGAGCCAGTGCGGGATATCATCCTCGTAGCCAATCTGATCGATCAGACCCGCCTCCTGGGCTTCATGAGGAAGAAACAATCCCTGGTCAATGAGGTCACGCACAGTCGCTTTGTCTGTATTCCGGGTGGCGGCGACTCCTTCGACAATCTGATCGTACAGGTCATCCAGCAGGCTGTTCATCATCTCCCGATGGGGCTCAGACAGAGATGTTCGCGTAAACGGCTCCCCGGCTGACTTATACTGACCGGCCTGAGTGACCTGAGCCTCGATGCCCAGCTTGTCGAGCGCGCCCTTAAAGAACATCGTCTCGGCCGCAAGACCGGTGACGGTCAGGTGACCGGCCGGAGCCATCGCCACCGCGTTTGCCGCACTGGCGAGGTAGTATTCCTGGGTGCCTCCCTCGGCCAGATAGACGAGGACGTATTTCCCGGCCTGACGGAGCGCCTGAATGGAGCGCCGCAGATTTTGTAGTCGAGCCCAGCCCGTGTCCAGATTATCTATGATGAGCACAACGGCGCTGAGCTGCTCGTCCTCACGCGCCCAGCGCAAAAGAGTCGTCAGGGCGAACAGGTCCGGCGCAACTGGGCGTCGAAACGGCAGAAAGCCCAGGACACCAGCTTCGGCAATATGACCGGTCAGCTCTATCTGAAGAGTGTTATACGGCCGGTGCCGTCCTGTGAGGCGCGCAAGAAGATCGATGGTCCAAAGAACGCAACGCGTAATGCTGCGGAACAAGAAGCGTATCATGACTACGGAACAGGCGATCCTCCTCCCGTTGGCTTTAGCAAGAGCATCGCCTATCTCTGACTACTAACCAGGACTAGGCGTTTTCCTCTTTATAGATTTCCAGCCAGGCCATTTGGATGGCTTCGAGTTTGCCCTCGCTCGAATCCTGCGGGTCATCGCTGAAATCTTCCAGCTCGGTGACCCAGCGGAGCAAATCGGTAAAACGGATGCTCAACGGGTCGGTCTCGGGCTGCGCTTCGAAGAGCTGCTCGGCAATATCCTCGGGCGTGTCCCAGTATAGCTTCATGACTCCCTCCAGTGCGGTTGCTATAAGTCGGAGAGCTGTTTCTCTCCCAGCGCCTCCTGGATTGAAGAATCCATAATCCGTTGGGCAAACGGCGTTGTCACCTGGCTCAACTCCTCGGTCAGGTCCCGGATCAGATCGTAATCTTCTCCAGCGCACGCCTCCCGGACCTTTTGCACCACCTGGTCAATCTGCTCTTCCTCTCCCTCTTGCAGAAACGCGGCATTCTGGCGCAGGGCTTTATCGGCCGCGTGCAGCACGGTATCGGCTTCAGTCCGGGCCTCAATCAGCAACCGCTGCTCAATGTCTTCCTCTGCAAAGTCTATGGACTCTTCCAGCAGCCGCTCTACCTCTTCGTCGGTCAATCCATAGGAGGGTTTCACTTCCAGCGAGCGTTCGAGCCCGGTCCGCAGGTCGGTGGCGGAAACGTTCAGAATACCGTTGGCGTCGATCATAAACGTCACTTCGACACGTGGGACTCCGGCCGGCTTAGGCTCAATGGGAATGCTGAAACGGGCCAGGCTGCGACAATCCTGGACCAGCTCCCGTTCCCCTTGCAGAACATGAACGGCGACCGCGGTCTGATCATCGACCGCGGTGGTGAACATTTCCTTCACGCTGGCAGGGATGGTCGTATTACGTTCAATGAGATGGCTCATGACCCCGCCCATGGTCTCAATCCCTAAGGATAAAGGGACCACATCGAGCAGCAGCATGTCCCGCCGCCGTCCGGACAGGGTATCCGCCTGGACCGCCGCCCCGAGCGCAACAACCTCATCCGGGTCGATGTCGGTGAGTGGCGTCCGGCCAAAAAACTCACCCACGCGCTGGCGTACCAGCGGCATGCGGGTCGAGCCGCCGACCAGGACAACCTCTTCAATGTCCTGGGTCTCAAGCCCGGCATCCTTGAGCGCCTGCCGACACGGCTCGAGCGTGCGGGCCACAATCTCGTCAACTGCGGCTTCCATCTCATGACGGCTCAGGCGGCGAGAGAGCTGCACGCCTTTGTCCGGGACAGCCAGATTCAGAACCGTTTCGTCCTGATCGGATAAGACCTGCTTGGCCTTTTCAGTCGCCCGCAACGCGCTATTCAGTACCTGCGGATCGTGGCGCAGTTCCTCAGCCAGCTCCGTAAGGAGAAAGCGCTCGGCTATGGATTGATCGATATCATCACCACCCAGCCTCGTATTGCCATTGGTGGACAACACCTCGAAGATGCCGGTGTGGAGCCGCAGAATCGACACGTCAAACGTGCCGCCTCCAAAGTCGTACACCGCAATCAGCCCCTCTTCTTTTGTATTGAGGCCATAGGCGAGAGAGGCCGCAGTCGGTTCGTTGAGCAGGCGAATGACCTCAAGGCCGGCCAGCTTGCCGGCATCTTTGGTCGCCTGACGCTGCGAGTCGTTGAAATACGCCGGGACAGTAATAACTACCTTACGGACCTCTTCCTGTAGGGCCGCTTCGGCCCGATCCCGCAAGGCGCGGAGAATAACCGCCGAGACTTCCGGCGGCGTCACCTGCCGGTCGTGGATAGCAAAACGGACTAGGCTTGAAGTGTCGCCCTGGTCGTCAACGAAGCGATAGCGCTGCCGATCCTCGGCACTCACATGCTCCATGCCGAGACCCATAAAACGCTTGACCGACCGAATGGTCGAGAGTGGCTGGGTTCGGGCTAACTCGCCCGCCTCCCGGCCAACAACAACCCGGTCGTTGGGCAAAAAACTGACGATAGAGGGGAGCGTCTTCTGCCCGGTCTCATTATCGGCAATGACCTGTGGGCCAGCGTCGTCCACATACGCAATCAGACTATTGGTTGTGCCGAGATCAATACCAACGATACGTTCCACAATTCGCCTCTTTTTTCAAAAAATTGAGAGAGCCTTTTCTACATCGCGGGTCAACGTCCGCAGATAGGCCATCTCAGACAACACCCGCTTCAGTCCGCTCAAGAGATCGGACGCATCGTCGGCCTGCCTCCATTTGGAGAAGTTGGCCGCCAGCTTTTGCTGCAATCCTTGCATCCGGTCATCCAGATCGTCCCATACCTGAGTCAGCTCAGATTTGAGGCCCGCTCGCGCGTCATCGGTCCCGGCACTCTGGGCCTCCCGGACGGCTGCCAGTTGTTCCTGCACCTCAAACACGAGGAGGGCCAGATCAGGAGGGACTTTGTTATTTTCCTTGCCGAGCTGTTCACCGTTGAGTTCGAGCCAGTACTGGCCGCGCTGGACAGGATCACGCAGCGTCCGATACGCCCGGTTCAGCACCGCGGTGTTCTGAAGGCTGGCTTCCTGCTCCTCCGCAGTGCCGGTCTGGTGCAGGTCCGGGTGGAGTTGGCGGCTCAGGTCGTAGTACGTGTTGGCAAGCGCCTGCTCGTCAAGCACGGGATCCCGAGCCAGACCAAATACCGTAAAATAGTCGATGTCTGGCGGGAGGGGTTGGAGAGCCTCACAGGCCGGGCAGAATACCTGGGGTATATGCTCGTCCTGACAGCGCCAGCAGCGCACCACCGTTGGCATAGTGAGTGTTGGGCTAGACAGAGAATGAGCTACCGCAGCCGCACGCGCGTTTAATATTGGGATTCGTCAGCTTAAAGCCCGAATCCATTAAGGTCTCGGAAAAATCCAACTCTGTCCCGCGGAGATAGATAAAGCTTTTGCGGTCAACAATCACTTTGGCGCTCTCCCGCTCAAAAACGCGGTCGCCGTCACGCGGGATATCCAGGTCCATCTTGTAGGACAAGCCCGAACAGCCCCCACCAACCACCTTGACCCGCAAGCCACAATCCTGCCGCTCGTCCTGTTCCGTCAGGCCTTCAATTTTTTTGGCTGCGTTTTCGCTGATTTCGATCTTGAGCTTTGCTTTCGCGCTTGCTGCCATGCCAGTAGTCCCAATCTGATTGTGGTTGCGTTATGCCCGAGTCTAGGCGGCATCCTTCTTTGTTGTCCCCTGGCCCCGCCAGTCTGCCACCGCCGCCTTGATCGCATCCTCCGCTAACACCGAACAGTGAATCTTCACCGGCGGTAACGCCAACTCCTCCACGATCTGCGTGTTCTTGATCTCCCCCGCCTCCGCCACCGTCTTCCCCTTCACTAACTCCGTCACATAGCTCGACGATGCAATCGCCGACCCACACCCAAAGGTCTTGAACTTCGCATCTTCAATCACTTCGGTCTGCGGGTTGATCTTCAACTGCAACTTCATCACGTCCCCGCACTCCGGAGCCCCCACCACCCCGGTGCCCACGTGCGCTTCTTCGCTCCCAAAACTCCCTACGTTCCGGGGCCGCTCATAATGCTCTATCACGCGCTCGGTGTATGCCATCGCTCAATGCTCCTTCAGTCTAGCGTTCTATATCGGTGTTGAATGTTTGCTGTACTCAGGTTTTCCATTGGACGGATTTCAGGTCAATGCCTGCCTTGGCCATCTCGTACAGGGGGGACATCTCCCGCAGTCGGATGACCACCTCGGAGACGCGCTTGACCACATAGTCCACGTCCTCTTCGGTGTTAAAGCGTCCCAAGCCAAATCGAATCGACGTATGGGCCAACTCTTCTCCGACTCCCAGCGCCTTGAGCACATACGACGGTTCAAGGGTCGCCGAGGTACAAGCGGAACCGGACGACAGCGCGATCTCCCGGTTGAGTCCCATCAGGAAGGATTCACCTTCCACATACGAAAAACTCAGATTCAGGTTACCGGGAATCCGTTCGGTTGGATGCCCGTTCAGATACACGTCCTCCAGGTTTTCGGTCAGACCGTTATAGAGTTTTTGCCGCAGGGCAATCAGGCGGCCAGCCTCGGCTTCCAGTTCCTGCCCGCACAGCTCGCACGCCTTGCCAAATCCGACAATACCCGCCACGTTCAGCGTTCCCGAGCGCATCCCTCGCTCATGGCCGCCGCCGTGCATCTGGGCGCGCAGGCGAACCCGAGGGCCGCGTGACCGGACATATAACGCCCCGCAGCCCTTGGGCCCATACATCTTATGGGCGCTCATCGACATCAGGTCAATGCTATCTTCATCAACGTTCACCGGGATCTTGCCCACACCCTGAGTCGCATCGCAGTGGAACAGGATGCCCCGCTCTTTGGTGAGCTTGCCAATCTCTCGAATGGGGTGCAGGGTGCCAATCTCGTTGTTGGCATACATCAGAGAGATCAGGATCGTCTCGTCTCGGATCGCCTTCTTCACATCATCGACATCCACCCGACCATACTGATCCACCGGTAAGTAGGTCACTTCCGCGATATTCGCCCGTTCGAGAGCCTGACAGGTATCCAAGACCGCCTTGTGTTCCGTGACTGCGGTAATAATGTGATTGCCCCTATCCGCGTAGAACTCCGCTACTCCCTTAATCGCCAGATTGTCCGACTCGGTCGCCCCACTGGTGAAAATGATCTCCTTGGGGCGGGCGCCGACCAAATCCGCAATCTGGCTGCGTCCCCGGTCCACGGCCTCTTCGGCCGCCCACCCAAAAGCATGGTTGCGGCTGGCCGCATTGCCGTATATCTCTCCGAGAAACGGGACCATTGCCTCAATCACGCGGGGGTCTACTGGCGTGGTGGCTTGGTTATCCATGTAGATCGGATCACGCTCCATAATGTCCCTTCGTTGTTCGCTGCGAGTTGGAATTTTTTAAAGTGGACTTTAGAAGTCTAATTTAGGATTTCTCCCTGAGCCTGTCAACCTATACGGTAAGGCCAGGGCGAGTGGCTGCGCGTGAGTCAGGTCGATGCTCACAAGAGGCCTTTCAAAAACCGGCCGGTGTAAGATTGCTCAACGTGCGTAATGTCCTCGGGTGTCCCGCAGGCAACGACCCACCCTCCGGCCTCTCCCCCTTCAGGACCCAGGTCAATGACCCAATCTGCGGTTTTCACCACCTCCAGGTTATGTTCAACCACCACAACGGTATTCCCCGCTTCCACGAGTAAGGTGAAAATGTCCAGCAAGCGCTGAATATCGGCCAGATGGAGACCGGTGGTCGGTTCATCAAAGAGGAACAGGGTCTGCCCCGTACTCTTCCGGCTCAACTCTTTGGCCAATTTGAGCCGCTGTGCTTCGCCACCGGCTAGCGTTGGAGCGGCCTGACCCAGGCGTATATAGGACAGCCCAACCGAGCGTAAGGTTTCCAGCCGCGAGCGGATTTCGGGAAGATCGCCATAGGCTGCCAACGCCTCGGCGACCGTCATACTCAGCACGTCGGCAATACTCCGACCACGTAGGGTGACCGCCAGCGTCTCTCGGTTATAGCGCTGGCCGTGACACACATCACACTGGACATAGACATCGGGTAAAAAGCTCATCTCAACCGCGAAGACGCCATGTCCTTCACACGCCTCACAGCGCCCCCCTTTGACGTTAAAAGAGAAGCGGTCCGGGTTATAGCCACGCACCCGCGCCTCGGGCAGTTGGGCAAACAGGGCGCGGAGCGGGCGGAGAAGCCCGATATACGTTGCCGGGGTGGAACTGGGCGTTCGCCCAATGGGAGCCTGGTCAACCACGATCATTTTATTGAGATGCTGCCAGCCGGAGAGCTGGCCAACCCCTGCTGCGGTCGGTTGCGTCCCCGCGAGCACAGCCCCAAGAGCGGGCACGAGGGCGTCGCTGATCAGCGAACTCTTGCCCGAGCCCGAGACACCGGTCACACACGTCAGCGTCCCGAGTGGGAAGTCCACGTGGATATCTTTGAGATTATGCACCCTGGTATGGGCGAGGGTGAGGTAATGTTGCGACGAGCGTCGTTTTGTCGGGACTGGAATCTGCGACTCGCCGGAAAGATACTGTCCGGTCAGCGAATCCGGGGCGTTTTTGACGTCCTGCGGTGCTCCTACAGCACAGACCCATCCCCCCTGCTCGCCCGCACCTGGGCCTAAATCAATCAGATAGTCAGCGGCCAGCATGGTCTCAGGGTCGTGCTCGACTACCACCACCGTATTCCCCTGACCGCACAGCCGTTTGAGCATCTCCAGGAGTTGGCCCGTGTCACGCGGATGCAACCCGACCGACGGTTCGTCCAGAATATAGATAACTCCGGACAAGCTATTCCCCAGCAGCGTCGCCAGCCGAACACGCTGGGCTTCGCCCCCGGACAGCGACACCATCGTGCGGTCCAGACTGAGATAGGCTAAGCCCAGATCAACTAACGCCTGAAGACGCGAGATCATCTCCTGACAGAGCGGGCGGGCGAGCACCTCTGTCTGTCCGTAAAAAACGAGCTGAGAAAAAAAGTCGAGTGCCTCTTCAAGCGGTTTGGCAGTGAGCTCACTCAGGCTCCTTCCCTCGATGCGTATCCCCTGAGTCTCTGGCCGGAGGCGGGAGCCGTCACACTCAGAACAGACCTGCGATTCGGCCGCAGCCTGGACTTTCTCCCGCCTCTTCGTCGCCCGCTCCTGTTGTACGCCGAGCCCCTCACAGGCCGGACACGCTCCTTCGGGACTGTTGGGTGAAAAGAAGGCCGGGCTCAGCTCCGGGTAGGCAAAACCACAGGCCGGACAGAGGAGGCGCTGCGTGAACAGCCGCTCCTCGTTTTCTCCAACCAGCACCTTGACCATGTCCTTGCCATAGCGCAAAGCCGTATCCAGCGAATCGGCTAGGCGTTGGGCTATGTCGCTTTTGACCACAAGCCGGTCAACGACGATATCGAGTTGTGTCTCGGTGATTTCGATGGGTTTCAGACCCGCAATCTTTTCAGCCAAATCCAAATCCATCAGGTCGTGGACCGTTCCGTTTAACCGGACCCGGACAAATCCCGCCTTGTGCAGGTCCTGGAGGACGGTGTCACAATCATCCGGATGGAAAAGGCGGATGGGCGCCAGAAGCTGGAGCCGACTCCCTTCGGGTATATCAAGCAGTTGATCGACAATCTGGGGCACGCTGTGGCGTTCAATCACTCGCCCGCATTCCAAGCAGTGAGGTGTGCCGACCCTTGTGTAGAGCAAGCGTAGATAGTCGGCAATCTCGCTGACCGTGCCCACGGTCGAGCGAGGTGAAGTTGTCATGCGGCGCTGTTCAAGTGCAACCGTTGGGGACAGGCCAGTGATGGCATCAACATCGGGCTTGGCATGCTGGGTCAGAAACTGACGCGCCGAAGCGGACAGCGATGCCATATAGCGCCGTCGTCCCTCGGCGTAGAGGACGTCAAAGGCCAGAGTCGACTTCCCCGACCCGGAGACGCCGGTAATCACCACAAACTGCTGACGCGGAATCTCAAGGCTGATGTTTTTGAGATTGTGTTGGCGCGCGCTGCGAATATGAATCGTCTCCACACCGCGCAGCCTAGCAGAAAGCTGGAATGGGGGTTAGGGATTAGGAGGCAGGCGAACGGCTCCAGCGCAAGACCGGCCGGCGGGCGGCACGGGTCTCGTCCAGGCGGCTGACTGGCGTGGTGAACGGTGCTTGCTTGAGCAGGTCGGGCTGGTCGGTCACCTCCTGGGCAATGGACAGCAGCGCGTCGGCAAATTCGTCCAGGGTCTCTTTGGTTTCCGTTTCCGTCGGCTCAATCATCAGTGCCCCGCTCACCACCAGGGGGAAATAAATCGTCGGCGCATAAAAGCCATAATCGAGCAGACGTTTGGCAATATCCAGGGTCTTTACACCGGTCTGATGAAACGAGCGATCCGAGAAGACACACTCATGCATGCACGGCTCATGGGTGGCCAAGGTGTATGCGGATTCGAGCCGTTTGCGAAGGTAGTTGGCGTTCAGAATGGCCATGCGTGTGGCGTGCGTGAGCCCATCCCCACCCATTGCCAGAATATAGGCGTAGGCCCGTACCAGGATGCCAAAATTGCCGTAGAACGAGCGCACCCGCCCGATTGATTTGGGCACGGCGTCACTCCAGGAATAGGTGTCGTTCCGCTGGACGATCCGAGGAATGGGCAGATAGGGCTCTAAAATCTTTTTTACGCCGACCGGCCCGGCGCCGGGGCCGCCTCCGCCATGCGGAGTGGAGAACGTTTTATGCAGATTAAACTGAATAACATCCGCGCCCATATGACCCGGCTTGGCCACGCCCATCAGAGCATTGAGGTTGGCGCCGTCCATATACACTAGCGCCCCGTGTTGGTGCAGCACATCGGTTATCTGAAGGATCTCGCGCTCAAAGAGTCCGAGCGTGTTTGGGTTGGTCACCATCAGGGCGGCCACTTCGGTGTCCGTGCATTTGGCTACGGCGTCGGCGCTGAGCATGCCGTCCGAGCCGGTGGCGACCTGCACCACGTCATAGCCACACAAGGCCGCCGAGGCGGGATTGGTGCCGTGCGCACTGGCCGGGATCAAGACTTTCGTGCGCGCTGTTCCCCGATCCTGATGATAGGCTCGAATAAGCTTCATGCCGGTCAATTCACCCTGTGCCCCGGCTGCGGGCTGCAAGCTGATTGCATCCATACCACTGATCTCGGCCAAGCAGCGTTCAAGCTCGGCGAGCAGCATCAAGGCCCCCTGGGCCTGATCGTCCGGAGTCAGGGGGTGGAGTTGGGCCAAACCCGGCAGGCGGGCCATGTATTCATTCACTACGGGGTTATACTTCATTGTGCATGACCCCAGGGGATAGAGGGTCGTCGCTGCACTCATATTCCACTGGGACAGACGCGTGAAATGACGCACGACTTCGCCCTCGCTCACCTCGGGAAAATCATCGAGCGCCTCCCGGCACAGCTCGGCCGGCAGGTCGCGACCCTGATCCCGCTCGGGAATATCGTCTTGTGGGAGTGCGTAGCCGACCCGTCCAACTGATCCTCGCTCCAAGATCAGGGGTTCGTTCAGCATCGTCCGTTTACCAGGGCTGCGCGTCGAAGCCATTATGCGACCTGTGTCAGTGTGGCGGTCTGCCTGAGTTGCTGTCCAAAGCGTTCAATCACTTCTCGCGTGTGGAGTTCGGTTGCGCACACTAAGAGACAATCGTGGAGTTCCTCATACCAGTCCTCCAAAACAATGCCGGCAATGATCCCCTGCTCTTTGAGACGAGCCCATACGCTCCGCGCGTGCGGCACGGTTAGCACACACTCGTTAAAGAAAGGACTTGGAAAACGCGCTTGTACGCCAGCCACCTGCTGTAGCACTTCTGCCAGATAATGGCTGTTCTTCACGTTCCGGAGCGCCAATTCGCGTAGCCCCTGTTTGCCCAACAGGCATAGAAAGACGGTGGCTGCCAGGGCGCACAGACCGTGATTGGTACAGATATTTGAGGTCGCCCGCTCCCGCCGGATGTGTTGTTCGCGGGTGGCCAGGGTGAGGACAAATCCACTGCGCCCATCCTGGTCGACCGTCTCCCCAACCAGACGACCGGGCATATTCCGGACATAGCGACCCCGGCAGGCAAACAGGCCCAGGCCGGGACCACCATAGCTGAGGGGGATGCCCAGACTCTGTCCCTCTGCCACCGCGATGTCGGCCCCGAGTTCGCCGGGGGACTTGAGAATACCCAATGCCACGGACTCGGGGGTCACGGACAGGGTCAGCGCGCCAGCGTCCTGGGCGCTGCGACTAATAGCCTCAATATCCTCGATCACGCCAAAGACGTTTGGATAGCCGACGACCACGCCGCACACACGTTCGTCCAAGTGCTGCGCCAGGGCCGCCTGCTCAAGCCGGCCAGTTTCATCCCAGCCCAGTTCAACCAGCGACAGACCGGGGAACCCATCCAAATAGGTCCGAATGACTTGGCGGTATTGTGGATGCAGAGAGCGAGCGATCAGCACCCGTGAGCGCTTGGGCAAAATGCGCTTGGCCATGAGGACCGCCTCAGCGGTCGCAGAGGCCCCATCGTACATACTGGCGTTGGCGACTTCCAAGCCAAACAAGGAAGCGACCAGCGACTGGAACTCGAAAATGACCTGGAGCGTCCCCTGGCTCACCTCGGGTTGATAGGGCGTATAGGCCGTGGCAAACTCCGCCCGCTGCATGATCTGATCAACTACGACAGGAACGAGGTGCGCATAGGCTCCGGCTCCAAGAAAAGACTGATCAGGACTGTATCCAGTCTGCTGTTCAGCGAACGCAGTCAGGCGTTGGGTGATCTCAGATTCCGCCAGGCCAGGGGCGATATCAAGGCTGGCGTTTTGCCGGAGGTCCTCGGGCAGATGACGAATCAGGTCCTCAACGGAATCCACCCCAAGGACGGCCAGCATGGCCTGGATATCGTGCTCAGTATGCGGGATATAACGCATGACAAGTTGAGTCTGTTGAGTCGAGACCCTATAGACCCAAGGACCCTATAGACTCAATAGACCTTCTATTCATCGGCGTCTTCCTGCTCTTCTTCAACAAAGCGTTCATACTCTTCAGCGGTCATGAGCGCGTCCAGCTCTTCGGGATCGTTCATTTCAACCTGGACCAGCCAGGCATCGCCATACGGATCTTCATTAATCGTCTCCGGCGTGTTCAGCAATTCAGTATTGACTTCTTTGACCGTACCACTCACCGGAGCGTAGATGTCAGACACGGCCTTGACCGATTCAACCACGCCAAAGGGCTCATCTTGTGTCAGCTGGGCATCCGGCTCGGGCAACTCAACAAACACGACATCCCCGAGTTGGTCCTGGGCGTAATCGGTGATGCCGATGGTTGCCAGATTCTCCTCCTCAACCAAGACCCATTCATGCTCCTGTGAGTAGCGTAACTCCTTTGGGGCTTCCATAACCTCCTCCCTTACTTACTCCTCCGATAAAATGGTGGCTTGACGACCACCGCCGGAATGTAGCGATTCCGGATCGCAACTGCCAGCGGTGTTCCACTGTCCGCGCACGACGGAGGAACATAGCCCAACGCAATGCCAACGCCCAGCATGGGAGACTGGGTTCCACTTGTCACCACACCGACCTCCTGATCTCCACTCCAAATCGTGTACCCATGGCGAGGAATCCCCGCCCCTTCCATCTTGATCCCCACCAGTTGTTTTTCAATTCCATCAGTCTGCTGCTTGCGCAATGCCTCGGACCCAACAAAGGAACCGGCCTCGAAATGAACAAGACGCTGCAAACCGGCCTCCAGCGGTGTGGTCCGGGTATCAATATCGTTGCCGTATAAAAGATAGCCGGCCTCCAGGCGGAGTGTATCCCGTGCGCCCAGGCCGACCGGGACTATATTCGACGCGCGCCCTACCGCGCCGCACGCCTGCCAGACACGTTCGGCCCGCTCAGCCGGGACAAACAGCTCAAAACCGTCTTCTCCGGTGTAGCCGGTACGTGCCACAAGAGTCGGCACCCCGGCCACCTCACCCTGGGTCGCCCAATAGCGACGAATGGCCGAAAGGTCGTGAGATGTAAGCTGGGACAGAATCGCCTGGGCCTGTGGGCCCTGAATGGCGACCAGCGCGTACTCGTCACTCCGGTCAATCAGATCAGCCCGACCACGATTGTGCTCCGCCATCCACCCGTAGTCGGTCGCGCGATTGGCGGCATTCACACACACCAGATAGCGCTCCTCGGCCAGACGATAGATAATGACGTCGTCGACGATGCCGCCATCGGCATAACACATGACCGAGTACTGGGCCTGCATAATCCGGATGCGGGCAATATCGGTGACAAATAATTCCTGACAGACCGCATACGCCCGAGGACCAGCTATCTCGATCTCTCCCATATGACTCAGGTCAAACAGGCCGACCTGCGCCCGCACGGCCCGGTGTTCGGCGAGAATCCCGGTATAGTGCACGGGCATCTGCCAGCCACCGAATTCAATCATGCGCGCACCTAGAGAACGATGCACTTGATACAGTGGCGTTCGGTTGGCCTCCATACTTACATCCGAACGTTGGTCTGCTTTTCCGCAGTCTGGACAGTGTTTCCTAAGAGCATAGCAACCGTCAGCGGTCCGACCCCGCCTGGGACAGGAGAAATATAGGCGGCCCGGTCCTTGGCAATAGCGAACTCCACATCACCTTTCAGCGATCCATCAGAACTCCGCGAGATGCCAACATCAATGACACCTGCCCCTTCTTTTATCCAGTCTCCTTTGATGGCGTCAATTTGCCCGATTGCGGTCACAACAAGGTCGGCCTGGCGTATGTGGTCGGCGAGATTAGCCGTCTGTGAGTGGCAGGTCGTCACGGTCGCGTTGCGCTCCAACAGCAGCAGGGCGACCGGTTTGCCGACCAGATTGCTCCGACCAACAACGACGGCGCGTTTGCCCTCTATAGCCATACCGCTTTGATCAATGAGATGCATCACACCTAGCGGGGTACAGGGACGGAGCCCGTCCTGACCTAATACCAGCCGCCCCTGATTCACCGGATGGAGCCCATCAACGTCCTTGTCCGGCCGGATGGCCTCAATCAGGTGGGCCGACTCCAAATGAGCGGGCAGCGGAAGCTGGAGCAGAATACCGTGGGCGTCAGGACGCGCGTTGAGCCGACCGATGAGCGCGATGACTTCGTCGGCTGATATGGTCGCTGGCAGGCGATGGCCGAAGGGCGTAATGCCGACCTCACGGCAAGCTCTTTCCTTGATGCTGATATAGGCGTGTGAGGCCGGATCCTCACCGATAAGAATCGTTGCCAACCCAGGCTGCCAGTCTTGTCGGCTTGGCTGGCGCCGAATCCGGGCAATGCGTTCCTTCAGGCCCTGGCGGACTGTTCGTGCATATTGCTTTCCATCAAGTACCACACCCATGCTACAGTCAAGATACGCGAAGCACTTCTCCAATGAAAGTAAAGACAGGAGCGCTCGTATGGTGATTGGTATACCCAAGGAGATCAAAGCCGAGGAGACCCGTGTGGCCATCACACCCAGCGGCGTTGCCGCTCTGGTGGCGCACGGTCACCGGGTTGTCATTGAAACCCAGGCCGGCGTCGGGAGCAGTATCCCTGACGAGCAGTATGCCGCGGCCGGGGCGCATATCCAGGGCTCCGCCCAAGAGGTCTGGGCGCGGGCCGACCTTATCCTCAAGGTCAAAGAACCCCTGGCTGCCGAGTATCCCTTGCTGCGGCCCGGCCTCATCTTGTTTACCTACCTCCATCTCGCCGCAGCAGAACAGCTCACCCGCGTGCTGCTGGACCGGCAGGTGACGGCGCTTGGCTATGAAACCATTCAGCTAGACGACGGCTCCCTGCCATTGCTCGCGCCCATGAGCGAGGTGGCCGGGCGGTTGGCTTTTCAGGTCGGAGCCTGGAGTCTCCAGGCCCATAATGGTGGTCGGGGCGTATTGCTGAGTGGCGCATCCGGGGTAAAGCCCGGCCACGTGGTTATTCTCGGCGCCGGTATTGCCGGAGCCAATGCCTGTCAGGTAGCCGTCGGCGTGGGGGCCTATGTCAGCATTCTTGATGTTAATCCGGCGCGGTTACGCTATGTCCACGACATCCTTGGGGGCCATGTCACCACCGTCATGTCCAACCGGGCCAACATCGAAGAAGAAGTGACGGCTGCCGATTTAGTCATCAGTTCGGTCCTGGTACCCGGCGCCCGTGCGCCCAGGCTGCTGACACGGGATCTGTTCCGGAATATGCGCGCTGGCGCGGCGTTTGTTGATATCTCCATTGACCAGGGCGGCAGCGCCGAGACCTCACGTCCGACTACCCACCACGATCCGATTTACCGCGAGGAAGAGGTGGTGCATTACTGCGTCACCAACATGCCAGCCATCGTGCCCCACACCTCGACCTATGCCCTGACCAATGTCACCCTGTCCTACGCGCTTGAGCTGGCCGACAAGGGTGTGACTGCCGCCCTACGCGAGAACCCCGCCCTGCAACGCGGGCTGAACACCATGAACGGCCAGGTTGTCCACCCCGGCGTAGCCGCCGCCTTCGACCTGCCCCGCGCCGACACAACCGAGAAACTGTTCGCCAATACCGGATAACTGTGGTCGGAATTTCCTAGTTTAAGGTCTTGGTGACTCGCTTTTCTCTTTCGTAAGCCACTGAAAGAACCATCGGAGGAACGGTTCTACATATTGCTCACGAACCCGATAATAGAACGTCACTTTGATTAGCAAGAGGGATAAGGTGAGGAGGAGGAGAATAGCGGTTGCCTCTATCCATTTATTGCATGTCCAGGAAAAAGGCTGACAGAGGTAATCGTGTAAAGGTTGTATTACAGTCTTGACGGCAGGTATGAACATCACGCACCCGAATGCCACCGTCCCCGCCGTGAGTAGCCCAGACCCGACCCGCCACGATATTTCCTTTATTCTCTCTGTCTCCATTGGTCGTCTTCCTCTCCTTAGTCAAACAACTCCAGGTTGACATTGACTTTGGGAAAGACACGCTGGAGGCGGCGTCTAAACTCATTCCATGATCGCTCTGGGGGTGAGGATTCAATCACCGAGTTCATTAGGACAATGACACCGTTAAGATGCTTTTGCAGGGCAGGATGTCCGATGTCTGGCGTAAGATATTGATGGTGTTTCGACCGCCGCTTTCCTGATTCTGTCTTTGGATTGATTCGCTCCAGTTCGGCCAAGACTCCAGGAGCGAGCCGATCCCACACGATGTCGTTGGTATAGTGACCAACAATCTGTGGCCTATTGACCTTCATTCCTTGCCACGGCCACCCACGCAGCCTGAAAATTTCTTGGTAGAACTCATCGGGAAACCGCTTCGCCCACCTTGCTCGTGCGGGAAGGAGGAAAGCATCAAGAATTTTATTGAGTGCATTCCGGTCTCGGATTTCTTGATAGCCGGTAGCCTCATCGACCAGGGCGATAATGCCCACTGTGGCAAAGCCGCGATACAAGATTTTACAGGCTTCGGCAATGTGCTGTTGATTAGGACGGAGCTTCCCCGCTTCCCGCGCATCAAGAAACACTTCACAGACTTTTGGCAAGAACTCTGCTTTATATCCAATCATACGATTCCCGCCACGGCTGAAAACAAGCGGGGCCGAATTCTCCAATAAATCCTGTGAAATAAAGGGCTTAAGGTTATTTGCCGTTAAGAATACGGGGATTTGGAATTCCCGGTCATACTGACGGCCTCCTTTCGCTTTCCCTTGCCTGCCAATAGCCCGTAGCATACCGATCCGTGACAAGACTCGTGTTCCATCCTCCAGCACATAACAGGGAATCTCGTTGTAGCCGATCACAAGGGGCCGATCCGGTTCTCCAGCAACAACTTTGAGCGGTTCGTTCTTCTTACTCATCCCTTCACCCCCAATCCTAAGTTGATAATCCCAAAGAACGCCTGGTTCGGGTCGCTCTTGCGGAGGTTGTAGCGAAAGCAGAACTCATCGACGTACCGTTGCAGGTGACGCCGGCTGGCATGATGAAACTGACCGATAATGCCGCGCTTCAACATGGCCCAGAACCCCTCTATTGAGTTCGTGTGAATGTCGTCTGAGACATACCATTCGTCATGCTTAATCACGTCATGGGGCAATACCTTGTCCATGTCGAGATAGCCCTTGTACTCGTCTGTCATCAGGCGTGCTTGCTTCGTATCCACACGATCTCGAACGAAAGAGCGGAGATGCCGACCCTTCATCTTGTCCTTGTCTACCGCCTTGGCTGTCACTCGTCCGCTCCGCTCTACTGCTCCAATAACCGGGGCTTTCTTTGTCCCGCGCCCTGGCTTTGGCCGGTCGTTGGGATCATCGTATTTCTTGCCTTTGCGGGGCTTCCCGCCGATATACGTCTCGTCCATTTCCACAATGCCGGTCAGCAGGTGGCGCTGCTCTCTTTGCGTCATAGCCTTCCGTATCTGCATGGCAATCCGCCAGGCCGTGTTCTTGTTCACCTGGAGATCGCGGGAGAGCTGCAACGCAGACAATCCCTTCTTGGCGTTCAGCATCAGTGAAATGGCGAGAAACCATTTCTGTAAGGGCATGTGGGTGTGGTGGAAGATCGTCCCCACGGTGACGCTGAAAGAGGTCTTACAGGCGTAGCAGCGGTGACGCTTGGGAGTGCGGGCCGTGTTGGTGGATTGGCAGTATGGACAACGGGGGGTGTCGCCCCAGCGGGCCTTTTCCAGGTGCGCTATACAGGCTTCTTGGGTTGGAAATTTCTCAAAAATCTGTACGATGTTCATTGTCTGCCCCTTTCCTCTCGGGTTTTTCGTCTCTGTGGTAAGAACGAATATACCTGAGAGTGGGGGCAGATGTCAAGACCTTAAACTAGGAAATTCCGTGAATGTTTATCGATTTAGGAAGATTGAAAACTTGTTGGATAAATTCCAAGAGCTTGAGAAACAGAGTATCTACTTTGCCAGCCCGGAGGAACTCAATGACCCTATGGAAGGCTTCCGAGATATCTTCTGGCAAGGTGATAAAATTGTCTGGACCAACTTTTTCAGGAATTATATCCCCTGGTTAAGTGAAACCTATCTTTGGCTCAAATGCACAGACGGTAGTATCAAACTGGAGCCTGATCATATCTATCCACGGAAGATATGGTTAGACCAACTCCTTAATAATATATGCGATACGGTCTTCGAAAAATATGAACTAGATAAATGTATTGTTGAAATAGTGAAGACAAATCGTACTGCTCGATACGATGAAGTGTTATTTTATCTTATGGCAATACATCCCACTGCTTTACTTGAAATAGAGAAAAGATGCATCGAGCTTGAAATCTTGCCCAAAAATGAACAATCACTGGTTAAACTCCCAGATAGCCTAGAGCGACTACAGGGGGGAAAGCTTCTTGAGTTGATACAAAAAACGGAGGGTGAGTCTTCTCGCCCTTCTCTATTTGACATGATGGATGCGATACTCGGCGACATTCATCTGAGCTACGAATACCGTTACCGTTCAAAGTCTCAAAATACGTTCGGAGAAAATCAGCAACCCGTAATCTTCGATTTTCCACGAGTCTACCTAAAACTGCTTATTACTCATCTGCTCTATCCCAAATGGTACGCCGCTTGTTTTATGAGGGATTATAAAAATTCATCTGTATGGGGGCATTATGGGGACAGTCACAAAGGAGCCTGCTTAATTTTTGAAACGGAAGTAACAGATAAAGGGAACAATCTTACCCTGAACGCAATCACAGGTTATGACGGCGACGGAGAGCGTTGGGGGCCTGTTCCGAGACCTTTCTACGAAATCAATTACCAAGACAGAGCGGGTGAAGTTGATTTCTTTCGGTCCATTGGCGTATTACCGCTCTCCGATCTCATGGATTCATGGTACAGCGATCAGAATGGGAACATCAGTGAATGTGCTGCTCATATAGAGCCCGATGGAGATGAAGATTCTTGGCGTAAGGGCTATTGGGACAACTTCTATCGCGATATTACCGTCAAAACTAAAGATTGGGAATACGAACAGGAGATCCGTTTGATCCTAACCAGCCTGATTAGCAATCTGGACGATAAGAGACAGCGTACGCTGACTTACGACTTTAATTCATTGAAAGGCATTGTTTTTGGAATCAACACCCCAGATTCGGATAAGCTGGAGATTATAGAAATTATTGAGAGGAAGTGCCGAAAAAATAATAGGACCGACTTTAAGTTTTACCAAGCTTACTACAGCCATGAGAATAGCGACATCCGCAAGCGTGAGATTCGACCATTGTCAAGAATTTTCGAGAACATAAATTCGGCAGCGCCCTGATTCATAGTCTTCTTCAGCAGTGCGGACCGGAGGGGTGGCCGGGGGCTTTTGCTCTGAAGACAACGAGCCTACTCCTCCGCCACCTGAAATGCTCTGTTCCAGGTGCGGACGACTCTCCGATTGGTTTCGGCAAAGGAACCAACCGTGCTATGTCGAAGCAGGGGAGGTGGGTTCGGCATCAACGTGACAATGGAACCGGCCCTTTTCAAGACAGACCTGAAACGCTGCTTTCTGTTGTGCTGAAAGTTCATGGACGTGAGATGAGCAGGGCGTGGCTTAACGGCAACCTTGAGCCGTCTTCTCCCCTCCTTCGTAGCGAGGGTGACAATATATGTACGGGGAGACGACTGGCCCACTTTGCCATTAGGGGTGTGGTCGGCTTTCTTCAATGTTGCCATGAGTGCTTCTCTCTCGCACCGATTATAGTTGCGTCCCTGGCTGCCCGCAATGTCGTATTCGGTCCAGTCTTCGCCCCTGTTGTCGCTACCTGGAACCGTTCATGCAAGGCGTCTCTATCACCCCTCATATGGCCCCAAGAATCGTTCGCCGTTGAAGTGGATGAGGTGCGTAGGCGCGTCAGCACACCAGACTTCGGTTTCCCAAGAAATCTCTCCAAGGTAGCGTGCCATAACGCCGCGATTAGGAAAGGCCGTGACATAGACTAAACTAGGCGTTGCCTCAGCAAACAATTCGCCCAGTTCGTTGTGACGTTTCGCATCGACGGGACCGTGGCTGGTGACGGATTCAACCAGCAGCAACCAATCCCTTTCCCCGAAATACAGCACCACGTCCGGCATTTTTCCGTGCTGATCGACGGTGACTCCCAACTCGGCAAGGCGCTGTTCCTGAAAATACCCGATCTTGTCCCCGGTATCGCCAACATAAATGACCTCGGCAGCCGGAGCGAAGCGCGGAGCAAATTCGGTAATAATGGCTTTGATCAACTCGGAATGCGCGCCGGGCGTTAAGTTGATCTCCTGACCCTCGGCTACCTGAACCGGAATCATCTGCATCTCACGATGCTTCGCCCACCTTGCTGCGAGCGTTTCCTGCCCTTCGAGATATGCGTCGAGGGTTGCCTGCCATGCATCAGTCCCGAATGTCTGAATAACGGCGAAAGCTTCCGCGCTGATCTGGTAACAGGCTTTCGGACTGTTGACGGGTCGATCCGGTTGATCGGGATTGTAAAGAGCGATACCCGCTTCAACGAATTGATGCATGGTTTGCCGCCGGAAAGTCTCACGGGTGTTCGGGGCATATTCACGACCGTAATGCTCGCGGCAATACTCCATGATGGGCGTAATTCCCATTAACGGTTTTTCCACCGTAGACCACGCGTCGCTTGGTTTGAGATTGAGAAGGGCTAACAAGGTGAGTGCGGACCGCTCGTTCTGTTGCCCCCTTGGCATACCAAGTGCCCGAACGACTTGAAGCGCTTCCTCGATCTTCTGTTGCGCCAAGAGTGGGTTTTCTTCATCTGTCATGAGTGAAAGCTCTCCCTCGATAAGATCGTCAATCTCCTGCCGGGAGAGTGCGGTCTTACTCATCTTTTTCCCGAGGCGTTCTAGCATCTCCCGAGTTGGATAGTGAAGCGAGCGTAAATCCGAGGCGTTCACCTGGGTATGGCCATTGAACTGCCGAAAATAGAGATCAACCAGACTGCTGTTCAGATACACACTCAGCCCACACGCTAAGGGGCGGGAAACTCCTTTTTGGTTGGCATGAAAAACATTGAGGTGGTTCTCGAAACCCACCATCTCGCCCGGCAGATCAGATGAGTAGACGGACGCAACGACACGTCGCTCTTCTTCCTTTGATGTGAAGCGTCGGGTAACGACGAAATGACCTTCATTCGGATAGAGCCACTTGCGACTTTTTTCCGTCACCGCAATGGCGTTTGGCTTCTTCGTCACCTTTGGCCATTCCAGCGTGCCTCCCTGGAAATGCGTAGCGTACAGAAGTGGCACAGTGCCCTTGTCCGGCTCAGCGCGCAAATCCTGACACAGCCGAAAATCGACAACCGGGCCAGTCGAGACCTCAATACCTAAATCACTGAGTGATGCCGTGAAGTGGGCCATCCGATTGACGATTCCCTGTTCAAAGTCGGTCGAAGCGATATGCACAACCTTGTCAGGGTCACGAGGCCGAATAATCGACGCGGAATCGACGATCCGCTGCGTCATGTCCTCACCGACGTAAGCCTGGGATTCAGGATCGGACTCGAAAGCTCCGCCTCTGCTTGTCGTGATCCGAACTTCCGAACTTCCGGTCCCTCTCACCGCATGAATGATGATGTTTTCCTGCAGCACCTCATCGTCCTCAAAGGCAGAATCTCGTTTCTCGAAAACGTGGACATGCCGCAGGTTCATCAGCGAGAAGAACTGCTCTCGAAACGGTTTGAAGTACGGCCCGTTACAAAATGAGCGGGGTACGATAGCGACCATTTCGCCGCCCTTGGTAAGACGCAGAGCGGCGAGAAACATAAATCCGGTGTAGAGGTTTGACGTTTCAATACCCGCACGACGGAGCGCTGACCTATGAGCCGATGCGGAATGAATCTTCTTGTACGGCGGATTCATGATGACGTGCGTAAACGGCTCGCCCTCTGACTCGGCGCTTTGGAACAGATCTTTCTGCGGACCATGCGCAGAGGACAAGATGAAGTCGTCCGTATGGATCGTCCCGGTCACATCGACCCCGGTTGCCCGGCCCTGAATTTCAGCTTCCTTCAGGGTTGATTCGAGATGGTCGATTAAAACAGGTTCGATTTCATAGCAATCCAGCGAGACGGATCGAGGCTTCTTGGTTTCGTATGAACACCGCTCGATAAAGGCAGCGGACAGTGAACCGACTCCCGCTCCAGGATCAAGCAGGCGCACTTCGCCGGAAACAGCGTCGAATAAACTCGCCATGAAACGGCCAATAGAGACCGGGGTCATGTATTGGCCAAGGCCCGACCGCTTCTTGGGGTCGAGTTTTAAGGAAGTGTCGATGCGGTAGAAATCAGCAATTTCGGCGAAAGCTGACTGCATCACATAGCCTCTCTATCCACCGGTCCCATGGTTTGATGCCAGGAGCTCTAGTGTAGGATAGAAACACCTCTTCAACAATCACAATCCTTGCGCCCGTCCTACAATCAGGGCTACGCGGTCGAGTTATTCGTGCGTTTCCAACTGCACCTCGATAATCACGAAATTCTGGCTTGCCTCTTGCCACTCGACCGTCACCGTTGTGTCCGGCTCGGGGAAGTCGGGTAGACGGTACACACCACTCGCACCCGTCAGGAACGTCTCGCCCAAGGTCATGACGGTAAACGTCGCTCGCCCGAACTCTTCGCCGTCCGCCAAGGCCCGTACCGTGTGCTCACCGTCGCCGAACTCGTTCCAGTTCAGCCGCAGCCCAAAGCCGGTGTTGCTGTCGTCGCATATCTCCGCGGTATCTCTCCGGTCGGTGCCGTAGGCGGCCTCGAATATCTCCGTACCGTCAATTTCAATCTCGACCCGCTCGGCCCCACACACCCAGCCCGACACGAGGCCGAATCCACTCTGGAACGAGTCGGGGGCGGGATTCTCCAACGTGCCGATCAGATCGCTCAGGACGGGCGGATCGCTCTGATCGGGCAGACGCTCCAGCGTGGGCGGACTCTCGGCGGTAGGATCGCGTGCGGCAATCGCAAAGTTCTGTAAAGCCTCTTGCCACACGAGCCGTGTCTGCTGGCCTGTGTCGGGAAAGTCGGGCAGCAGGTAGTCGCCCTGGGCCTCTTGCAGGAACTCGACGCCAAACGTGGCCACCCGGAAGGTGGCTGACCCGAATTCCACTCCATCGGCCAAGGCTCGCACCGTATGCTTGCCGTCGCCTAATCGGTTCCAGTTGAAGACCAGCCCAAAGCCATTATCGCGGTCGCCACAGGCATCGAGGGTGTCCTCTCGGTCGGTGCCATAGGGAGCCTCAAGGACGAATGCGAATGGAGGACGAGAGGGGAACGGGGGGTAATCCTCCCCATCTTCCCCACTGGAGTCGAAGGGGTGCGCAAAAAGTGTGGACGGACCGGAACAGTGCATAGAGCTTGTCGAGCAACTCGCGAGCAAGTCGTCAAAGGGGAACTTAAATGTGGTCTCCCCGTCAAACTCCAGTTCGACCTGCTCGGCTTCGCACACCCACCCGGTCACGAGCCCGATCCCGCTATGAAACTCCTCCAACTCCACGGCACCGGCCGTGAAGTTGACCACGAGCGTGTACGGCCCGGTCAAGCTGCCATAGCCCTGTACGGCAATCGCATACGTGCCGGCGTTGACCGGGACGGTCAGCAGAAAATTGTGCCCATCGCCACCATCGTCATCGGAGGCGATTTCCGTGTCGCCCTGCCAGAGCGTTCCGACGGTATCCAGCGGTCCGTTGGTCGTGATGGCCAATGTCCCGGTGTGGGGCACGGCAATCTGAAAGTAATCGACGTCATGCGCCGGCCCAATCTGACCTGGGGTCGATGAGGTCGAACTGACACGCGTTGCCGTGCCTGGCGTATCCGCGTGGGTGTCGACGGGTGGCGTCAGCGGAGCGATATCCGGTTCAAACGGCTCGCTCGACACGGTCGGCATCAAACCCCGGTAGCATGGGAGGTCGAGGTAGCAGGAATCGCTTGGATCGTTTGGAACCGATGGCGCGGCACCCAGCGTGATCTGGACCGGACCGCCGGTTGGAATGACCGTGAGCGGGGGACTGGTGACGCTTCCGGTGGAAACGGTGACAGACCGGGTAGACAGCGTGGCGCCGATGGCCGACACGGGGACCGTCATATCGAACGGCGCGCCAGTAGCGACCTTGACGACGACGCCACCGGCAGGCGTGGAGTTCTCCAGCGTCATCGCCACGGGAAAGGGGGAACCAGGATTGGCGTTGAGCCACACTTGCCGCAGGCTGGTGAGCCCGGCAAACACCTTGGGCGGCAGGGTGGTAAGGTGGTTGCCGCTGATATCCAAGACCCGCAGGCTGCTCAGACCGGCGAAGAGCGTCGGTGGAAGGGTGGCGAGCTGATTCGTGTCAAGAAGCAATCTCACCAGGTTGGTTAGGCTGGTAAACACCTTGGGTGGCAGAGCGGTGAGGCGGTTGCGGCTGAGGGACAGGACCCACAGATTGGTCAGGCCGGTAAAGATGTCGGGCGGAATGGCGGTGAGGTCGTTTTCGTGGAGATACAAGCTTCGCAGGTTGGTCAGGCCGGTAAAGATGTCGGAGGGGAGGGCGGTGAGATGGTTGTCGTGGATCAATAAGGTCTCCAGATTGGTCAGGCCGGTAAAGATATCGGAGGGGAGGGCGGTGAGGAAGTTATTCCTGAGCGATAAGTACTCCAAGCTGGTGAGACCGGCAAACACGTCGGGGGGAAGAGTGGTGAATTCGTTGCCAGAGACCACCAAGTACTCCAGGTTGGTCAGGCCGACGAAGATGCCGGAGGGGAGGGTGGTGAGGCGGGTGTCGTTGAGCCACATGGTCTCCAGATTGGTCAGGCCGGCAAAGACGTTGGGCGGGATGGCGGCGAAGTCGTTGTCGTCGAGGTCCAAAACTCGCAAGTTGGTGAGGTCGGCGAAGACGTTGGGGGAGAGGGTGGTGAGGTCGTTGTGCCACAGGTTCAACTGTCGCAAGTTGGTCAGGCCGGCGAAGATGTTGGGGGGAAGGGTGGTGAGGTCGTTGTCGTAGAGATCCAACTGCTCCAAGTTGGTAAGACCGGCAAAGTCGCCGGACTGTAATGTTTCTATGCGTTCGGAGCCCAGACTCAAAACACTAATACGACCGAGCTGGTCGGGTGTCACATCGGCGCAGGTCACCCCGCCTCCGACGATAGCGACGAGGGCGTCTCTCACCTGTGGGGTCCGGTCGCAGACATCAGACTGCGTCTGCGCCTGAGCGGTGGAAGACAGCACGAACAGGCTTATGGTCAGGAGGAAGAAAAGGCAGGCTCTTCCTGTGCTCCAGTGGCGGTGGCCCTGCTTTTGAGGTCTCCGGTTCACATCGCTACGCCTGATAGTCATGGCCATCCCCCCTCCTCAGCGGACACAAGGCTCAGTTGTGGAGCGCCGCAATTATCATACCCCTTGTGCTCGGTCTACTATTGGCGCCACGCGGTCGAGCCAGTCGTGTGCTTTCCCGTCCGCGATCTCGGTGCCCATCTGTTGGTTGAACACCACGACGCCATCCACCCCGGCATCCTGATAGCGCTTCAGCGTATCAACGGACAGGGTGCCGTTGTCCGGATCGATAATAGGGGTCACCGGTACGCTGTTGGGGTCACGGCCCGCCTCGGTGACGAGCTTGCGGAGTTCTTCGATCTCAGCCCCTAATGCTTGCGGGCTCCACGCCAGCGGAAACCAGCCATCGTAGGAACGCGCAACCCGCTCCAGGGCTTTGGGACCGTGCGCGCCAAGTAACACCGGCGGGCCGTTTTGCTGGACCGGCTTGGGCTCGCAGCGGACCGCCGGGAATTGGACCAGTTCCCCGTCATAGCTGGCCTCTGTCTGCGTCCACAGCAGCCGCATGGCCTCGACGGTCTCACGCAGGCGTCGCCAGCGCAGACGAAAGGAGGTCCCCATGATCTCGGTTTCTTCGCGTAGCCACCCACCGCCAATACCCAGGATCACCCGGCCGTTGGAATACAAATCAAGGCTGGCCACCACCTTGGCCGTCATGAGCGGATCGCGTTCGGGCAGCAGGCAAATCCCGGTGCCGAGTTTGATGCGGTTCGTCACCCCGGCCGCTACGGTCAGCGCGATAAACGGATCGGCCCAGCGGTTGTAGTGCTCCGGCAGAACGCCATCGGCCGCCCCAGGAAACGGCGTGGTATGCCCAACCGGGATGACCGGGTGTTCGGGAATCCATAGAGAGGCAAACCCCAGTGCCTCTGCCCTGCGGGCCACCGCGCTCAGGTCTCCACTCTCCGCCGTCGCTGTCACCAGTACGCCAACGTCCATGATCCCCTCCTTAAATAATATGCGCCTCAAAACACCATATTCCCCACCCCTGGACAAGCCTTTCCTTGACAGGGTTCTCAAGCTCCAGATAGCCTTACACGCTATGCAGCAACACGGCCCCTTCGCCTTTTTTGTATTCTCTTTCCTGTGTAGCGTTTCCTCTGTAGTGAGGAGCGCGCCCCATTGAGTAGCTCCCCGCCCACACCCTCAGCAGCGACAATCGAAAAGACCGACAAGACCCTTTTTGGTCGTTCCCTGCCCTATGCCTTCCGGGCGCTTGGCCATCGGAACTTTCGACTCTTTTTTGTCGGTCAGTTTGTCTCCCGCACCGGATTCTGGATGCAGAACATGGCCCAGGCCTGGCTGATTTATCGGCTGACCGAGTCCTCCCTCATGCTCGGGCTGGTCGCCTTTGCCGGGCAGGTGCCGACCCTGCTGTTCGGGCTGCTGGCCGGAGTTGTTGCCGACCGCTTCAACCGCTACCGGGTCATTCTGATTGCCCTCTGGCTCGCCATGTTGCAGGCCTTCGTGCTGGGAATTCTCACCATGAGTGAGTGGATTACTGCCTGGCAGGTCTTTGTCCTCGCCCTGGTTGCCGGCACGATTCAGGCCTTTGAGATGCCCGCCCGGCAGAGTTTTCTGATGGAGATCGTAGGCAAAGACGATCTGGCGAGCGCGATTGCCCTCAACTCGACCCTGGTCAACGGGGCTCGGATTCTCGGTCCGGCCCTGGCCGGGCTGCTGGTTGCCCAATTTGGCGAGGGCGTGTGCTTCACCGTGAACGGTTGCACCTTTCTGGCTATTATCGGGGGGTTTCTCGCCATGCGGCTCCCACCCAGAGTTGTTGAGCCGCATCCCGTGAAATCAACCACCTCCTTTATTGGGGAAGGTATTCGCTACGCCCTGCATACCCCGGCGATTCGGCTGCTGTTGATCCTGATCAGTCTGCTCAGCCTGCTCAGTACCCCGTACACCGTACTGATGCCGATCTTTGCCGACGATATTTTACACAGCGGACCAAACGGCATGGGGATGCTGATGGGTGCGGCCGGCGCGGGTGCCGTGGTGGGTGCCCTGTTGATGGCCCGTCACCAGGGCACGGAACGGCTCGGCCGGGTCACGGCCTTTGCCTTTACTCGGTTTGGTATTGGGCTCATCCTGTTCTCACTGTCCCACAACTTCTGGCTGTCCATGCTCGTCTTGCCGCTTATCGGCTCCGGTATCATGGTGCCCATGGCCGCAACCAACACCCTGCTCCAGACCTTATCGCCGGACCATCTGCGCGGCCGGATCATGAGCCTGTTCTTCATCATGTTTATGGGCGCGCCGCCCATCGGTAGCCTGTTGGCGGGTTTCCTTGCGCCCCTCATTGGCGCTCCACTGACGGTCGGTGGGGCGGGCGTGTTGTGTCTGCTCGTGTCGGCCTATGTCTTCCTGAAGCTGCATGTGCTGCGAGCAGCACAGCACTCCTAGACCCAGGGCCGGCCCTGGGTCGCTTCAGCCGGTTGCATCGACCTTTTCCTGCCGCAAGACAGGAACGGCTTCCCGTGCCGCCGCCGACTGGGACGGTCCGCTGCTGTTCACGATATAAATGCCGACACAGACGCCGGCCACGCCGAGCAACTGGACCGCGCCCATGTGTTCGTTCAGTAACAGCCAGCCGAAGAGCACGGCGAACACCGGAGTGAGAAACGTCAACGAGGCAACGCGCGTGGGCGAATGCCGTTGAATCAACCAGGCGTAAGCCACAAACCCGAAGGCTGCGGAAATCGCACTCAGATAGACAATGGAGACGATCACGCGGGTCGAGAGGAGAAACGGCTGGTCCGCCTCAAACATCCAGGAGAAGAGGGTCAGGATGGGCCAGGTGATCCAGGTCTGCCAACACACCAGCGCAACGGGATGAACCCGTCCCGCGATGCGCTTGGTGATAATGCCGGAGATGCCAATCGTCAGGGCCGAACTCAAGACAATGGCGTCACCTATAAGCGCATCGCTCAAGCCGCCGCCGAACTTGGCCGAGAAGAGGACAACGATGCCGCTAAAGGCCACGCTCAGGCCGCAGACCTTGCGAGCCGTCAGACGGTCCCCCGGCAGGAAGAAGGGCGCCAGCAGGGCAATGAAAATAGGTTGGGCGCTAAAAAATACGGCCGAGCGGCCGGAGGTCGTGAGCGCCGTCCCCAGATAGACCGCCATATTGCCGTAGCAGAACAATATGCCAAGCAGGCCCAATATCTTGAGCTCACTCCAGCCAAAGCGGAGTTGTACCCGCTGATACCAGGCCAGGGCCAGGAGCATGACGGCTGTCACGCCGAACCGGAGGGCTGCGGCCCCAAGGGGCGGCATATCAAAGATGCCGACCTTGATCGCCACGAACGCCCCGCCCCAGATCGCACTCAGCAGTGCCGTCAGCGCGATCGCAGATAGCTCCAGTGGCCGGTCGTCCGTGTGCGGACTCGGTCCGGAGGAGGCGTTCACGACCGCTCTTCTCGCTCCACAAAATGAATCAGCACGCCGCCGGTGCTCTTGGGATGAATAAAGGCGACTTTGGAGCCGCGTGCGCCTGGGCGGCCCTTCTCGTCAAGGACGCGCAAGCCTTTGGCCTTGACCTCCTGAATGGCGGCATCAATATCGTCCACCCGCACGGCAATATGATGGATGCCCTCGCCCCGTTTTGCTATCCAGCGCGAGATGTCGCGCTGATCCGTCACCTTGTCGCCCAGTTCCGGCATCCGGTCCTGCAAAAACTCGAAATCGGCCTCACCAATCCTGGCAAAGGCAATCCGCAAACCCTCATACGGATCGGCTTCCTCAAAGTCGTGGATTTCCAGTCCCAGGATGTCTCCAAAGACGCGCAGGTAGGCATCCAAATCCTTTACGGCTACGCCAATATGGTCGATTTGACGGATGTTCATACGTGCTCCTAGATATCATCGAGTGGAAAGACCGGCCGCCGAATCTTTTCATATGGCAAACGCGCATGTACCTGGGTAGCCAGCCCCGGTGTGTCCACGTCAATAAACGTGCTGGCGATACCGGCAAAACCGGCGCGGTGTTGTAATTCGGACTTCACCGCCAGGATTTTCCTCTGAGTCGGTTCAATGCCAAGACTGCGGAAATGATTGGCTTCAAAGCCGTGGGTCGGACGCGAGGTCAAAATCACCTCAACTCCGCCGCAATCCACCACCGCGGTTGCCCCGCGTCGATACGTGCCCGCATTGAACGTGGTCGCCGCAGTATAGACCCCATCCTGAATGACCCGCACCCGGCCGCTGATCTCAACCGGTTCTCCGTGGAAGGCGTCTACCTTGCCGCCAACGCTGAGGGTGACATGTTTGCCAATCCCTGCCCGGACAGCTTCCTGTACGGCCGCCGGGTCGGTAATATTACTGACCACCGCCCCTTGGGCGTTCTGCCTGAGCAATTCCGCCAGCAGGACGGTCCCGTCGCCGGGTGTGCCGGCACCACCACTATCGGCCAGGTCTCCAAGCACGACCAAGCCGTCCTCCGCTTCAATAGCTGCTCGTACACCTTCCTCTACAGGAACCATGTCGGTATGAAACGCGTGCCGCTTGGCCCAGCAGGCTTCTTTGATCTGCTCGGCAATGTCGTGGGCCAAGGTCGGCTCGTTATTCGTGGTCACCGTCACATTGAGGCCGGTCTCGGGAATGTCGGCACAAAAGAACCCGCCCAGCAACGACACATCAAGTACGCGGGGGTCACGTCCCAGGGAGGCCGCCTGCCGCATTAGCGCCTCCATGGGCCAGCCTGGGGCGATATAGAGTTTTTGTAGCGCCGGAGCCATGGCCGGTTGAGCCCAGGCACCAGCCGGCGTGATACTCCCGTCAAACATGCCGGCCATGACCCGAGCCGCCTGTTCGCCGCCGGGGAAAAAATCATAGTGCGGGTTGGTTTTCACACCAATCAGCATACTGGCCTGCTCAACCATCAGTGGGGTGGTATTGGAGTGGCCATCCAAGGTGGCCAGGATAGGCACCTTGTCACCCAGAAACTCCCGGAGTGTTCTGAGCAAATCGCCCTCGCAGTCATCGCACTCGTCTGACACGGCCGTGCCGTGCAGTTGGAGAAACACGCCGTCCACCGGCGGATTCTTACGCAAAAGATCGAGAAAGCCGGCTTTAGCCGCTTCATGTGCTTCCGTCGTCACCTTGCCCCCAACGCCGGGCACCACAAACTGAAGCGGAACAATATCCCAATGATACTGCCGCGCTCCGTGCAGAAAGCCGGCAATCGAGCCCTGAGCGCCGCCCATCCGCAGCACCCGCTCTCCGCTCAGCGTTGCCCGCTGAAACAGGCCCAGCCCCATCTTTTGGGTGGCAAAGGTATTCACGGCGACCAGATATCCACCAACGGCTACCCGCATAGATGCCCTTCCTTTACATTCGCTCTCCCAACCAGTTCCGAATCTCGTTCTCAATACTATCTATCGAACTCCACGTGACAAAATCCGGCCGACCTGTTGGGCGTTGGCGTTTGATATAGCGCACCCGCATGTCGTCCTGCATCAGGTCGAGCCGTGGGCCGACCGGACAGCTCGACATACACGTGGCCTCGCGGACTTCCGTCGCCCCTTCGAGCCGCTGTTCAGCAACAAGTTTCTGCACCTCGGCCAGTAGCGTGAGCCCGGTATGGACACCCGGCGCAGCATCGACGCTGCGGACCTTGACCTCAACCGTTCTGTTCGTACACTTGGTCTTGGTACAGATATGAATTTCGAGTTTTCCCACCCGCGTCCCAAATCGTTTACATTCTTTTTTGACCCTGCTCACAAAGACATAGGCATGGGAGAAATACAAGAGGCACCTCAACGACTTAATAGACCCAAAGGACCCCAAAGACCCTATGACCCAACGACCCAGATAAAGGAACCCCCATGCATCCAGACGACATCAAAGCATATCGCCGCCAGCACGTCCCCGTCTTTAACGATAACAAAATGAAGCTGGGCATTTTTGGTCAGAACTGTAGTTATGGGTGTACCATCACGCATGCCGAGTCCACCTTTGAGCCCACCTATGAACACAGCGTGTTGATTTCCCAGCAGGCCGATGACCTGGGATTCGAACTCCTGGTACCCGTCGGACGCTGGAAAGGCTTTGGCGGGAGCACCGATTTTAATGGGACCTGCATGGAGACCTATACCTGGGCCACGGCCATGGCTACCCAGACCAAAAATATTATGCTCTTCTCCACCTCGCACGTCCCCACCATTCATCCGATTATGGCCGCCAAACAGGGCGCAACGATTGACCATATCTCCCATGGGCGCTGGGGCCTGAACATTGTGTGCGGCTGGTTCTCACCGGAGATGGAAATGTTTGCGGCCAAGCAGATGGAACACGACGAGCGCTACCAGTACGCCGGCGAGTGGCTCCGGGTTATCAAGCGTCTGTGGACCGAGCAGAATTTTGATCACGCGGGCGAGTTCTTCCAGGTCAAAGACGGCTATTTGCTGCCCAAGCCGGTCCAACAGCCCTATCCGGCTCTGATTAACGCCGGCTTCTCGCCCGCCGGCCAGGATTTCTCCGCGCGTGAAGTGGACTTTAATTTTATCCAGGTCGATACCCTGGAGCACGGTAAAGAGATCGTCGCGGATGTGAAAAAGCAGGCCAATGCCTATGGTCGGGAGATCGGCATGATGTCCTACGGTTTTGTCGTCTGCCGCGACACGGAAAAAGAAGCCAAACAGGCCTATGATTACGTTGTTGAAAAAGGCGACTGGACCGCGGCCCGCAATATCCTGAACCTGCTTGGCGTCGAGAGTCAGTCGTTCAGCGAAGCAACTCTCACCCAGTTTGCCGAACGCTTCATTGCCGGCTGGGGTGGCTATCCCCTGGTCGGCACGCCGGAGCAGGTCGTTGATGAAATGGTCAAGCTGGCCGGCACCGGTATTGAAGGGCTGATTGTCTCCTGGCTGGATTATAACGAAGAGCTGAAGTATTTCGGCGAGCGCGTCATGCCGCTGATGCGCCAGGCAGGGCTACGGGGGTAAACGTTTTTTCCCATGACCGTCTCTGGCCCTACGTCCCAAATCCGGTAAAATCCCGATTGCTCCTCCCCTCCCTTCGGCAGTACAATAATGGCCATGCCACAGGCCAAACCGGACCTGACATATGAATCCTACCTCCGCCTGCCGGAACTGCTCAGCCTCCAGACACTCCAGTCCAACCCGCCTGCTCATGATGAACTTCAGTTCATCATCGTTCATCAAAGCTATGAACTCTGGTTTCGGTTGCTGCTGTACGAAGTCCGTACCATCATCGGCCATCTGCGGGCCGGGCGGGTGCGACAGGCGATTTGGCTGATACGGCGACTCATTGAGATCGAGCGAGTGATGATTCAGCAGGTCCAGGTGCTGGAAACCATGTCGCCGGTGCACTTTCTGGAGTTTCGCGATTTGCTCAGACCGGCCAGCGGCTTGCAGTCCTTACAGTTTCGAGAGCTCGAATTCCTGTCCGGCCTCCGCGACGAACGCTTCTTTGAGGTGTTCGCCGGGAGTGAGGCTTCCCGGCAGCGGCTCCAGACGGCCTATGACGGTCCCAACCTGTGGAGCGCATTTTGCGAACTCTTGCACAGCCGCGGCTTTGCCACGGATACAGTGGAGCAACAGGAACGGGCGGTTGAGCACATTTATACCGACCCCCGGTATTTGGACCTGCACCAGTTGTGTGAAGTCATGGTTGAATATGACGAACAGTTTTGTATCTGGCGCTCCCGTCACGCCTTAATGGCCGAGCGTATGGTTGGCGCAAAGCCCGGTACGGGAGACGCATACACCGGAAAACTGGTCGGTCGCGCGTCTTTCCAGGCCCCAGGCGTCCGCTATCTTCAGGGGCGGGTCAGCGTCCGTTTTTTCCCTATTCTCTGGGGTGTCAGAACCCAACTTGGCGGAGGGCCGTATGATACATGATCTATCTCGCTGGCGGACGGCGTTTCCCATTCTCGAAACCTCGACCTATCTGATTTCCCATTCCATGGGCGCGATGCCCAGGGCCACGACGGACCGGCTGCACGAGTATGCCGCAAGCTGGCAGCAGGAAGGGAGTGCGGTGTGGGATCGCTGGATGGGATTTTTCGAGGAAACTGCCGGCCTCATTGGTCGGTTTCTCAACGCTGAGCCGGGTAGCGTGGTCATGCACCAGAATGTGTCCGCCCTGTTTAGCGCCGCGCTCTCCTGCTTCGACTTCGGCGGCACGCGCAATAAAATTCTGTACGCCGAACTGACCTTTCCCACCCTGCACTATAATATTCAGTCCCGAGCCCGGTACGGCGCCCAGCCGGTGATGATCCCCTCTCCGGACGGCATTCGACAACCAGCCGAACGCTTTATCGAGGCCATTGACGACGAGACGCTGCTCCTGGTCCTGGACCACGGTCTCTACCGCTCGGGCGCATTGATCGATATCGCCCCCATCGTTCAGGCCGCTCATGCACGTGGCGCCCAGGTTATTGTCGATGCCTATCAAACCGTTGGAACCGTCCCAATCGACGTACAGGCCTGGCAGGCCGACTTTGTGGTCGGCGGCTCCCATAAATGGTTATGCGGCGGACCGGGGGCGGCCTATCTATACGTCCGTCCGGACCAATTGCTGTCACGCCGTCCTGTGATGACCGGCTGGTTCTCGCAGGAGCAGCCCTTTGCCTTTGGCGATGATATTGACTACGCCCACAGTGCGCGGCGCTTTCTGGGCGGTACGCCCGGCATGTCAGCCATCTATGCCGCCCGCTCCGGCTACGAGATTCTTCTTGAGGTTGGCGTGGAACAGATTCGGCAACGCAATATCGAGTTATGCCAGCGCTTGATCGACGGTGCGCTTGCCCGTGGTCTTCATATCAACACGCCGCAAGACGCCCAGGAACGCGGTGGTCTGGTGTGTATCGACTTTGACGGTGCGGCCCAAGCCGAAGCGCAACTCGTCGCCCGGCGAGTTTTTGTCGATTACCGCCCGCGCTGCGGTCTCCGTATTTCACCCCATTTTTACACCACGGAAGACGAGATTGACCGTCTGTTTGAGGAGCTTGACGCGATCCGTACAGGATAAGTGCTTCCTCATGACAGCGAACAGCCGGCTCCGTTCCTGGATATCGGCTTCGCATTGAACCCATACGTGGACTTATGGCAAGATGCGGGGCCGACATGGCAACCGCACGGGAAAAACCACGTCCCCTGATTGACAACCTCACCCGTCCGTTCTGGGAGGCGGCCAGGGAACATCGCCTGGTTATCCAGCGCTGCCAGGACTGTCGCTATTTTAATCATCCGCCGCGCTCGGTGTGTAATGCCTGTCATAGTGCAGCCCTCACGTTCGAGCCGGTCAGCGGCCGAGGCACGATCTACAGTTTTAGTGTGATGTACCAGCCCAATGTGGCCGGTTTTGGGGATGAACTGCCCTACCTCAATATTCTCGTCGAGCTTGAAGAACAGCCGCAGCTCTTTCTCGTTTCCAACCTGTCCGAGGTGCAACGCGAGCAGGTTCGAATCGGCGGACAAGTCGAAGTCTATTTCGAAGATGTTGATGCAGAGCTGACGCTACCCAAGTTTCGCCTCATTGCTTGACCAAAGGACGCACCCATGAGCTGGCAAGGAAAAGGGAAAACCACCATTGTTGGCATTGGCTACTCCGAACTGAGCCGCCGTCCGCAAAAGTCCCTCGGTGCGCTGAGCCTGGATGCCTGTCGGGCTGCCCTTGACGACGCCGGGCTGTCGGCCGAGCAGGTTGATGGTCTGGCTACCTTTCCCGAAGCGCCTTTCCACGGCGCGGGTACGCAGGATGGTGAGCAGATTGTCAGCGTCGAATACGTGATGAATCACCTCCCGCTCGCTCCCGATATTCGGTGGTATGCCCAAATCGAAACCGGTCTGATCGCGAGTGCGGTTATTGAAGGGGTCAATGCCCTGTTGGCCGAGGCGTGCGAGTATGTGCTGGTCTGGCGTGCGCTCCACAACCCGCGTGGCCGCTATGGGGCGTGGTCCGGTAACCGGGCTCCTGGCGACGCTCAATTCATGGCCCCCTATGGTTGTACAAGTATTTTTCAGTGGCATGCCATGGCCTGGCAGCGCTATATGCATCGCTACGGCGCCACCCGAGAGCATCTCGCGACCTTTGTGACGAATAGCCGGCGGAATGCGAATCTCAATCCGAACGCCTATTTCTATACCACGCCCATGACCCGTGAGGATTATTTCGCCGCGCGTTGGATCGCCGAGCCTTTATGTCTGTTTGACTGCGATATTCCGGTTGAAGGCTGTGTCGCGCTCGTCCTGACCACGGCAGAGCGCGCCGTCGACCTGCGCCACCCACCGGCCTATATCGCCGGCTACGGACAGAACACCAGCCGCCGCCGGGCGCTGTTCCACTATTCGTTGGATAATTATATGGAGTCCGGCCACTCGCTGGCCAGCAAGCTCTGGTCGTCTTCAGGCTTAGGACCCCAGGATATGAGCGCCGCAGAGCTGTACGACGGATTCAGCCCCTCCACCCTGTATTGGCTGGAGGCGGCGGGGTTTTGTGGACAAGGCGAAGCCTACCGCTTCATTCAGGACGGACGTATTGCCCTGGAAGGCGAGCTGCCGGTCAACACGTTCGGCGGCAGTCTGAGTGAGGGTCGCCTGCACGGCATGGGTCATATTGCCGAATCCGTCATGCAGGTGACCGACCGGGCGGAAAAGCGCCAAGTCCCCAACGCCTCGGCCGTATGCGCCATTGACGGCTCCCCCATGCTGCGCGGGAGTGGCCTGGTGATCACCCGGGAGCCGTAAGGGAAGGGCTCTTCTCCCCATTCTTTAGTTTATTACCCATCACCGGTGCTTATTGTCTTTGCCAGACGTTTGCCACTTTTTCTGTCTAAGGTGACTTCTGCACCATTTGGCCCAACTGATGCGCTGGAAAAGGACCTCAAAAGCTCAATGAAAGCGTCTGCCTGGGAACCACTCTCTGCTTTATCGCCGACATCCGGACGAAACAGATTTCGACACACGCCTTCAATCCAAGCTTCTGGGGCAGCTACGCCTTGCCCGCTTCGACTTCTCGGATCACCTGCAACTTAAATTCTCGGGTAAACTGTCGTCGCTTCAGTCCCACCTGCTCGCTCCCCTTTGACCACCACCACGAGCTTATCTCTATGTCTCAGTCAAGGGGTGCAGTCCACATTCCTGCTCCATCTTCCGAATGACTCTTTGCGTTGGTCAGTCGCGCTGCGGTACTGCTGAACTGCTCTAAGACGGTTTCCAGGGATTCAGCAGTTCGACGCCCGTGGCGGCGAAGTCGGCCTCGTTGCGGGTGACGACTGTGAGACGGTGATGCAGTGCGGTGGCGGCGATCAGGCTGTCAATGGCGGGGATGTTACGGTTCCTGGCCATGAGGCGGCCCCACGTATCCGCTACCCCGGCATCAACCGGCAAAATGCGGTCTCCCGCCCAGGCTGGCAAATCCGTTTCCAGCCACGCGATGAGCCGTGTTCGGCGACGGCCTTCCCCCAGCATCATCGCCCCTTTTCGGATCTCGCCCAGGATCAGGACGCTCACGAACATAGCGGTTTGCGGTGTTGCTAGGAACCACTCGGAAACCTGGCGCGAGGGTCTCGGCTTGAGCAGTTCCGATAGCACACAGGTGTCGATAAGAAAGCTCACAGGTCGATATCACGCGGAAGTGACTTGTCGCGCTCAATGTCCAGGTCCACACCTACCAGAGAGGAAGCCCGCAGAAACTCAGCCATCGATGGTTGCGGGTGCTTCAGACGGTCATAGTCGTCCGGGGAAAGAACGACTGCGGCCCGGCGGCCATGGACAGTAATCGTCTGTGGCCCGTCAGTCTCGGCACTACGTACCAAGGCGCTGAAACGCGCTTTTGCCTCTTGTACTTGCCAATTTTTCATAATTCGCCTGTTCTGACCTTTCTGACCAGAAATTACACGGGGTGCGACGGCAACGCAATAGTTCTGCTTCTACGCCCGTTCGGCAAGCTATGACGATCCACGTCCGGCCTTCCCCACGCCCGTGAATCCTGGAATACTGTTGACGCTATGGACGAGCAAAAAGAGCGGATTGTTTTCTCTGAGGCCGAGCGTATCCCGGTCCATCTGATTTCCGGATTTCTGGGCAGCGGCAAGACGACCCTCCTGTGCCGCCTCCTGGACTATTGTCTGGCCCAGGGGCTCAAACCCGCAGTCATGATGAATGAGTATGGGGAGGTCAACATCGATGGCGAGCTGCTGCGCGGGCAGGGCCACACCATACGGGAAATGACCAATGGCTGCATTTGCTGCACGATTGGCGGCACCCTGGGTCTCGCGATCCAGGATGTTGCCGCCCTCAAGCCGGATGTCATTTTCATTGAAGCCACCGGTCTCGCCGACCCGGTCGAACTCATGGACCAGGCCACAAAGGAAGAAGTCCTGCCCCTGGTCCGCCTGGCTTCGTTGATTGCTGTTCTTGACCCTATTAATTTCAGCCGCTTGGCCGAAGAAGTCCACTCGGGCATTCGTCAACAGACGGAGCTCGCTGATATCGTGGTGTTAAACAAACGGGACCTGGCAGACGAGTCTGTCCTGGCCGAACTGGAGACGCAGATTCGTCAGTTAAATCCGCGCACGGCGATTGTTCGGACGGAGCGCGGGGAAATGGATTACGCCCAGATTGTAGACCGACAGACAGACAAAAATGCCGGGTACGTTTCCGCCTCGCGTCAAGCACCGATGCACGACCATTTTCATACGCTGACGTGTCTGTGCGAAGCCCCACTGGTCCGCGAGCGGTTTGAGCGGCTGATGCGCAGCCTGCCGGACACGGTATGGCGTGCCAAGGGGTTTGTGCGGTTTACCGACTCGGACGAGCAGTGGATGTTTCAATATGTGACCGGCGAATTCGACATGGAGTGGCTGGATTTATTACCCGAACCACCCGAGCACGTCGTTTTTATCGGCAAGGGCTTTGACCGGGACGGTCTGCAACAGGCGCTACGGGAATGTCAGCCCGAGGACAACTCGGAAGTCGCACGGACACGCTAGGCAGAGCAGACGCGGAAGGACAGTAAGCCGACACCGCCCGCCGCCAAGGAGAACCAGTATGATTTATGAAGTCCGGACCTATCGCCTTAAACCGGGGACGCTTGCCGAGTGCGAACGGATCTTTGGTGAGGCCCTGCCCCGCCGTGAGGAATTTTCCCCGCTCGGAGCGTTCTGGCATACCGATATCGGCCCGCTCAACGAAATCATCCATGTCTGGCCGTATGAGAGTCTCCAGCAGCGGACGGAGGCTCGAGCGCAGGCCATGCAAAGCGGGACGTGGCCTCCTCCGATTGGCACGTTCATCGAACACATGGAATCCGAAATCTTTATCCCCGCGCCTTTTATGGAACCGCTCGGCAAGCGGCAGCTCGGTCCGGTGTATGAGATCCGCACCTATATATACCGGCCGGGAGCCATGCCGACCGTGTTGGAGCGTTGGGCCAAGACCATCAGTGCCCGGACCGAGCTCTCACCCCTGGCCGCCTGCTGGTATAGCGATCTCGGGACGCTCAATAAATTCGTCCATATCTGGCCCTACACGAGCCTGAATGAGCGCAGCCGCGTCTGGGCCGAGGCCGTGCAACTGCCCAACTGGCCGCCCGGCACGCGGGAGTTGCTGCTGACGCAGCAGAACAAAATCGTCCTGCCGGCCGCGTTTTCGCCTATGCAGTAATGTGAAAGACGCCACGCTATGAGCTGGGAAAAAGAAGTCCGGGGCATTGAGCAACGCAGACAGCTCGCCCATGAGCTGGGCGGGCTCGAAGCGGTTGCCAAGCAACATGACCGGGGACGATTGACCGTCCGCGAGCGCGTGGACCAGTTGCTCGATGCCGACTCTTTCCGTGAGCAAGGGCCGATTGCCGGCTACTCCGAAACCGATGAACAGGGTCAGTTCCGTTCGTTTACCCCAGCGAATTATGTTGTCGGTTTCGGCAAGATCGCAGGCCGCCCCTGCGTGGTCGGTGGTGAGGACTTCACCCTCAAGGGTGGCTCGCCCTCGTCCGCCGGCTTTCGCAAGAGCGTCTGGGCCGAAGAGCTGGCGTGTCGCTACCGGCTGCCCCTCATTCGTTTCCTCGAAGGCGGTGGCGGAAGTGTCCCCCGCGGGAAGAACAGCGGCGAAACAACCGGCAGTACGGAATCGGTGAACGCCCCGCCCCGCTTCATGTCGGTCATGCAGGCCATGTCCATGGTGCCGGTTGCATCTGCCGCATTGGGAGCCGTGGCTGGTCTGCCCGCGGCCCGTCTGGTCGCCTCTCATTTCTCGATCATGACCCAGAAGTCCTCGCAGGTGATGATCGGCGGACCGGCTCTGGTGGAACGCGCCTTCGGTCAGCCGATCACAAAGGAAGAACTCGGTGGCCCACACATCCACCTGCGTAGCGGAGTGGTGGACAATGTTGCGGAGGACGAGCCCGCCGTTTTCGCCCAAATCCGGCAATTTCTAAGCTATCTGCCGACCAATGTCTGGGAAGCGGCTCCGGTCCAGCCCGGCGAGGACGACCGCAACCGTCAGGAAGAAGAACTGCTCGGCATTATTCCGCGTAACCGCAGGCGTGCGTATCCGATGCGGCGGGTCATCGAGTGCGTTGTTGACCGTGGCTCATTTTTTGAGATTGCGCCCTTGTACGGTCCGTCCCAAATTACCGGATTGGCCCGGATGAACGGCCAGCCGGTCGGGATTCTGGCCAACGACCCGCAGTGGTATGCCGGTGCTATGACCGCAGAGGGCGCCCAAAAGGTGAAGCGGCATATTGATCTGTGTGACACCTTTCATCTGCCCATGGTCAGCCTGGTGGACGAACCCGGTTTCATGATTGGACCGGAGGCCGAGCAAAGCGCCACTATCCGCTATGGAACAGCGGCCATCTTTGCCCTTATGCAATGCACCATTCCCTGGGTGTCGGTCATCGTCCGCAAGGTCTATGGCGTTGCCGGCGTGGCCCACTTCGGGCCGGATGGAATGGTGTTTGCCTGGCCGTCGGCCGAGAGCGGCGCCCTGCCGTTGGAGGGGGGAGTCGCGGTCGCCTACCGGCGCGAGATTGCCGCCGCGCCAGACCCGGAGGCCAAGCGCCGGGAGATTGAAGAAGCGCTCGCCAGCAAACGCTCAGTCTACGCCCGGGCCGAAGGTTTTGCCGTCCACGATATGATCGACCCCAGACACACCCGACCGATGCTGTGTGACTGGGTGGACTGGATTCAGCCCCAGCTCTCAGCCCATACCGGCCCCCGCGCCTATACGATCCGGCCCTAGCGCGGTTTACGATACGTTGTAGCCGTGCCAGTCCACGCTCGGCGGGAAAGACCATGGCTGGCACCAAGCGGCCAGGGAGGGGCTGGGGGGCTCCCCGCCTGGGAGGGCGGCCATCCTGGCCGCCATGCGGGCTGGAAGCCCGCACTCCTTAAGGAGGAGAGACACGCGCTACACAACATCGGAATTTGCTCTAGCGGGTGTTGGGGAACAGGGCAGTCAGCTTCGCTCTGTTCCACTCAGACTACGACCACAGCCCGATCACTTCGAGAAGCTTTCGCAAGCGTTGATCGTGGGCGGCTGCTCGTCGGACATCGTCCAGTGTGAAGCGTTGGCGTAACTGCTCGGCCGTTGGCGGTTTCTGGTACTCGGGCCACACCTTTCGCAGTTCGCTTTCCGAGTCGGGTGCCCGAATTTTTCTTTGTTCCTGTCCTTTATGTAGCCGGACTAAGAGTCCTTCCAGGTCCGGGTCTTGAAAAACGATTTCGAGCTCGTAGCGAGCTGCGACGGCCTGAGCCCGAATCCCCTCTTGCGGTTCGACCTCAATCCGGTCGCGGTCCAGCAATACCAATCTCGCCCGGTATTCGCGCCGGGAACGATTTCTTTTCAACCAACGCCCTGCTTGTTCAATAACGGCCACGGAGCCGCCACCGTCTTGCGGCTTGATGTCAAGGTGTACGTGCAAGCCTGCTTCATCGCAAAGATGCTGAAGAAAACGCGCAAAGGGACGTTCGCTCTGGCCTTCGCCAGCTATGAAGAAGCTGCGGCGCGGCCGGACCGGCCGTCGGCGACCGCGCATTGTGTCCTAACCGATTTTCGGAATGCCACCCAACACGCCGGCACGATACTTAGGGTAGAGCCGTGTGTCACGCCGCAGCCCACTTACGTCCTGAGCGGCGTGGACGCGGGTTGCGCCGCCTTGCCCCTTCTCAACAATAAAGAGTTCTTCCTTCTCCAGATCGTCAAGCAGGCCAACATTGTGGGCGGAGACAAAGAGCTGTGCGTTGTGCGGATTCATCTCGGGGTCGTGAAACCAGCGAATAATCTCGCTAACCATATCCACATGCAGGTCGCCATCAATCTCGTCAAGGATGGCCGGACCGCCCGAACCCAGAGCAATTTGGATTTGAGGTAGAAGGTGGAACAGGCGTTGGGTGCCACCTGACTCGAATAGCAACGGAATGCTTCCGATGTTGTGGTGGCTGAAGTACACTTGCCTTTTGCCCGTACCGTCGATGTTGAACTCTACATCCTGAATAGCAAGATCGCTGCGCTGCATCTGGTGTTTCATCCAGCTCTTCATCTCGTCATTACCTTCATAGAAATTCACTACCGATTCGGTCGGGATCTGCGGGTTGCCGTGAGGGATGATATTTGTAGATAAAGAGACCCGCTCCAGCCCATCGGCGATCTGCATGGCGAGAGGCACGTTGAGAACAGCCAGTGTTGCAATCACCGAGGAGTCGGCCCGAATCGCGTCCAGCCGTGCGTCTGCTGGTTTCAATCCGAACTCGCGAGAAACATAGATCGTCTCTCCGGGCGCGCCACGTTCAAAGAGCCGCCGCGGCCGGCCTTTGGGAAAGTGGAAAAAAGCTTCGCGGAGAATGAAGTTACGAAATTGAGACGCTTCAGATACAAACTCTCTTCCTACGGAAAGTTCATAGCGGAATATCTCCAGTTCCTCACCCGGCTTCAGCCAGTCGGCGTCAAACTCTACACGGAACGTGATCGGCTCATTTTGGGCCTTAGTCAATGAGAAAGGCAGCATTAGGTTGATTGGAGTTTTCCAGTTAGACAAGTTCGATGCTGCAGCAACATGGACAACACCCGCCAATGCACGGAGTAATGTCGTCTTACCCGAGCCGTTCGGACCCATGATGACGGCCACAGTCGGAAGCCGAATATCGGGCTTCGCCTGGCAAGGTCGAAAACGCGGCAAGTCGGGTGCTGTGCCGGGGATGCGCAAATCGAGGACGGCTTCCTCGTAGATAGAGAAATAATTCGATACCGAAAATTCATGAAGCATAGTTAGATCTTAACATTTTTTCGTCAGGATTGGAATAAAGATAGGTGGATGGAGCATGCCCAATGCCCATGTGGGCAAGTGCATCTCCTGTGGCTCATTCCAGGTGGGAATCGGCGGAGACCGTATCGTCAGCCGTCTTCCGGTCTCTGCTCTCCGGTCTTGTTCTTCTTGAGGGTCACGATGTTGCGTTCCCCTTCCCGCCGATACTCGACGCTGTCCATCATCTGATGCACGAGGAAAAGGCCGAGTCCGCCCAGGGGCCGCTCTTCAAGAGAGGCTCCGGTATCGGGTGTCGGCGCGTTCGACAGGTCGAACGCCGCGCTGTCGTCCACGATGACGACGACCAGCGCTTCCACTTCCGGGCGGACGCTGATCTCGATCCGATGCGGCGCGTCGTCGTCATACCCATAGCTGATGGTATTGGTCAGGATCTCATCGAGTGCCAGGTTGATCGCGTAGGCGACCTCTAACGCAATGTCCTGGGAGGCGCAGAACTCGTCGATATGCTCCGCGACGCGGGCGATCTCCTTCAGATCGTTCACGAGTGAGATTTCCAGCGTTTCTTCGTTCACGGCCCCTCCAGGTGTCTCTGACCCGTGTCTGTCAGTCCTCCCTCACTGACGCTACGACGAAGACTGTCCGGCCGTCTCCATTGGCAGACTCGCATCCGCGGCCCATTCCATGAGTGAACCATCGTAGACGGCAACATCTTTCAATCCCAGTAGGGTAAGGACGAAAGCGTCGCTGCTGGCCGCAATCCCAGCCCCACAATAGGTAATGACCCGCTGAGCGTCGGTGGCGCCAACGGCCTCGAATTTTTCGCGGAGCTGCTCGGCAGGCAGATAGGCGTGCGTCTCCGGATCGACCAGATCGTAAAATGAGACGTTCACACTCGACGCAATGCGTCCGGGCCGGGGATACTGAATCATTCCTCCCGTGCCCGCATGATCCTCGGCAGTCAGGGCGTTCAGCAGGCAGCTTGACGGCGTCTGTATCGCCTCCAGCACCTCTTGCTTACCCGCCACCAACTCGGGCCGCGGGGTGGATACGAATTGGCCCCGTACCGGGTCAGCAGGCCGGTTCGAGACGGGCCGGCCTTCCTGCGTCCACTTGTGCCAGCCGCCGTTGAGGACCGCCGCGTTGTCAAAGCCGCTCGCGCGGAGCATCCACCACACTCGGGCCGCCCAGATATTATAGAAATCGTCATAGAGAACGACTCGGGTGTGAGCATTCACTCCGACGCGCGCCATGGCGGCGGCAAACTGGTCGGCGGGCGGCATCATCAATGGCAGGTCGCTGTGCTGGTCGGACAGGTCGGTGGTGAAATCGACAAAATGACTCCCAGGGATGTGACCCTCCTCCCAGGCGGGCCGGCCGCTCTCCATACGGAAGCCGCCGGAATCCTCGGGGATCAGGTTGACACGGCAGTCGAGCAGGCACAGGTCCGTATCGTTCAGATGGTCTTCCAGCCAGTCCGTTTCAGCGAGAGCGTGGGGGTTGATATCGGCCATGGCATCCTCCTTGGTGGTTGCAGGCTAGAGAGTATGGTATACACTCAGCACCGGCCAAGCTAGAGCGAAACCACGTCGCATTCCATCTATCCTCTGAGCCAACGAGTCCGTAGATGAGTACCCAGACAACCCGTCATTTTATCAACGGTGCCTATACCGAAGGGACGAGCGGCCGAACCTTTGAGAACCGCCGGCCTATTGATAATGCGCTCATCAGCCAGGTGTGCGAAGCTGGCCGGGCCGACGTAGATGCCGCGGTCCGGGCGGCCGGGGCTGCCCTCAACGGACCCTGGAGCCGGCTGACACTGGCCGAACGCACGGAGGTGTTATACGCGGTTGCCGCCGGTATTGAGCAACGTTTTGACCAGTTTCTTGAGGCTGAGGTGGCCGATACCGGCAAGCCGGTGAGCCTGGCCTCCCATATTGATATTCCACGCGGCGCGGCCAACTTCCGTATCTTTGCCGATGTAGTCAAGAACGTCTCCGGCGAACACTTCGACATGCCCACCCCGGACGGCACCGGGGCGCTGAACTACAGCCTGCGCGTACCAAAAGGCGTAGTTGCGGTGGTGTGTCCGTGGAATCTGCCCCTGCTGCTTATGACCTGGAAGGTCGGCCCGGCCCTGGCCTGCGGGAACAGTGTGGTCGTCAAACCCTCGGAGGAAACGCCGAGTACGGCTACGCTGCTGGGCGAGGTGATGAACGAGGCCGGTGTGCCTCACGGTGTCTATAATGTAGTGCACGGGCTCGGTCCTGACTCGGCCGGAGAATTTCTGGTCAGCCATCCGGGTGTTGATGCGATCACGTTTACGGGCGAGACCGTCACGGGTGAGGCCATTATGCAGCGTGCGGCCGTGGGTGTGCGGGATGTCTCGTTTGAGCTGGGTGGAAAAAACCCGGCTGTCATTTTTGCCGACTGCGATCTTGAGGCCACTATTGAGGGTATCGGCCGGGCGTGCTTCGCCAACACCGGCCAGGTCTGTCTGGGAACCGAGCGGGTCTATGTTGAGCGGCCGGTTTTTGACGAGTTCCTGGCCGCGCTGAAGGCCAAAGCCGAATCCCTCACTCTCGGCGACCCGCACGATGCGGCCACGACCTTGGGGCCGTTGATCAGCCTTGAGCATCGCAAAAAGGTCCTCTCGTATTACGAGCGCGCCCGCGCCGACGGGGCGACGCTGATTACCGGCGGCGGCATTCCCGATATGGCCCCCCCGTATACGCAGGGAGCCTGGGTCGAACCCACCATCTGGACGGGTCTGTCGGAAGACTCTCCGGTGGTGCGGGAAGAAATTTTTGGGCCGTGCTGCCATGTGCGGCCCTTTGACTCGGAAGAAGAAGCCGTGCGCTTGGCCAACGATACGCCCTACGGGCTCGCCACCTCAATCTGGACGCAGAACGCGGCCCGGGCTCATCGGGTGGCCGCGCAGATCACCGTGGGCATCACCTGGATTAACTGCTGGTTTTTACGCGACCTGCGCACCCCGTTTGGCGGAGCCAAGCAATCGGGCATCGGCCGCGAAGGCGGGGTGCATTCGCTGGAGTTCTATACGGAATTGCGTAACGTCTGTCTCAAGCTGTGAAGGGAGACCATCATGCCACGGACGCAAAAGAAAGGGGCCATCGTCGCCGGTTTTCTGGCCCCCCATCCGCCCCATCTGGTGTACGGAGAAAACCCGCCCCAGAACGAACCCCGGTCGCAGTGCGGCTGGGAACAGCTCCGCTGGGCGTATGAACGCGCCCGCAAGAGTCTTGATGCGCTCAAGCCGGACGTGTTGCTGGTCCACTCTCCGCACTGGATTACGCAGCAGGGGCATCATTTTCTGGGGGTTCCCAAGCTCAGCGGCAAATCGGTCGACCCCATCTTTCCGAATATCTTTCGCTATACCTTTGAGCTGAACGTCGATGTTGCCCTGGCCGAAGCCTGCTGCGCGGAAGGGGCCAAGCAGGGGCTGTACACCAAGATGATGCGCAACCCGAATTTTCGCGTTGACTACGGCACCATCACCACCCTGCATATGATGCGCCCCCAGTGGGACATCCCGGTTATCGGGCTGTCGGCCAATAATTCGCCCTATTATCTCTCGACCGAAGAGGGTCTCGAAGAAATGGACCGTCTGGGCCGGGCCACCCGCACGGCCATTGAAAAGCTGGGCCGCCGCGCCGTGCTCCTGGCCTCCAACACGCTGTGCCACTGGCATTTTCACGAAGAGCCGGCCCTGCCGGAAGACATGTCTCAGGAACATCCGCAAAGCCTGTCCGGCTATCAGTGGGATATGCGGATGATTGATCTCCTGCGTCAGGGCAACACCAAAGAGGTCTTTCACCTGCTCCCGCAATTTATCGATGAGGCGTTTGCCGAGGTGAAATCCGGGGCCTTTACCTGGATGTTTGCCGCCCTGGGCTATCCCGAGATTCCAGCCGAACTGCACGGCTACGGTACCGTAATCGGCACGGGGAACGCCGTGATGGAGTGGAACCTCGAACGGGCCAGGCTCTCCAAACCGGCCTCGAAAACGCGCGCTTCACGCCGGGCCATCAGACAGGCAGCGTAGGCAAGCGAAATGGCTGTAGTCTCCGCCTTTCTCGTCCCCGGCTCGCCCCTGCCCTACGTCAAACGCGATAACCCGCCCTGGGGCAAAATTGCGACCGGCCTGGAACGGGCCGGCGCGGCGCTCGTCCAGTCCAAACCGGATGCGATCCTCTTATATTCAACGCAGTGGATCGCCGTCCTGGACCAACTGTGGCAAACCCGCCCGCGGGTGAGCGGTCTGCACGTTGACGAAAACTGGCACGAGTACGGCGAGCTGCCCTACAAATTGAGAATTGACACCCGGCTGGCCAAAGCCTGCGTGGCCGCAACCGGTACACTCGGGGTCAAGTCCAAGGCGGTCAATTACGACGGGTTTCCGATTGATACGGGGACGATTGTCGCCGCGAATTTCCTGAATCCGGGCGGCAAAATTCCGATGGTCCTGGCCTCGAACAATCTCTACCACGACTTTGCGCTGACCGAAAAACTCGGACGCCTGGCAGCGAGATTGGCGAGCAAACAGAAAAAACGGGTGGCGGTGGTGGGCGTAGGGAATTTTTCCGGCGCGTTCTTTCGGCACGAGATCGATATTGCCAAAGACAAGATTGCCGCCCCGAAATACGACCGCTGGAATAAAAAGATCCTGGCTCTGCTGCAAGCCGGCGACGGAAAAGGGCTGTCTGCCGCCCTGCCCGAGTTTGCCGCAAAGGGGCAGGCCGATATGGGCTTTAAGCACGGCGCCTGGGTATTGGGCGCCCTGGGCCGGAAGTTCACCGGCGCGCAGGTGCACGCCTATGGCCCGCTGTACGGCAGCGGCGGGGCGGTGGTGGAGTTTGTCCTGTGAAAGATTTAGCGTCTGCGTAATTCCAACTCGTCCAGGCGCTTGCGTACCCAGTCAATACGGTCATTACCCCAGAAGGGCTCGCCGCGAACAAAAAACATCGGTACGCCAAAGACCTTATCTTTTTCCGCGCGTTCTCGTACCGCAGCAAGTTCACGCGGACCGTCTTCTTCGACATAGGCCAGGAAGCCGGCCCCATCCAGCCCAACCTCGGCACATAAGGCCGCCATCACCTGGCGATCCTCAATGTCGAGTTCCCGCTTCCAGAACCGATCAAAAACCGCGTCGTGGTAGGGCCGAAAGTTCCCCTGCTGCATAGCGTATAAGCCGCCCATGCAGGCCAGAGACGAATCGAATATCTTCCGCGGGCCGCGCACCAGCAGGCCGCGCGTATTGGCCCAGCGGCGGGCGTCCAGATAGGAGTAGCGCACCTTGCGCCACTCCATTTCCGTACGGGTCTCTACGTTGCCCAGTGCCGCCGGAATATCCAATACGTAAGGCAACCACTCCAAGCGGACGCGGTAGTCCTCTTCCAGCCGATACGCCTCGGCCTTGGCCAGGTGGGAGTAGGCGCTCTTATAGTCAAAATAGAGCGGAATCGTGAACAGCCCCACAGCAGTCCTTGTTTAACAGCCCGGCTGTTCCGCTTCTGCCTGCATGTCCTCATGCGCGAATGAAAGCGGACACGGTTTGCCCACCCCGTCGAGTCCAACGGCGTAGACCAGCCGACCGTAGCCAATAAAAATCGCCATCCGCCAGCCCAGGGCCATGATCTCGGGCTCACTGTAATGGGTCCGCAGTTCGTCAAACAAATCCTGGGAGACCTGTTTATGATCGCGGGCCAGGGTGTCCGCAAAGCGCAGGGCGGCTTTCTCACGCGGCGTGAACAGATCGCTGTCCTGAAAATGGGGCAGGGCGTGGATCATTTCCTCTGTCAGACCTTGTTGCCTCGCCGAGGCATACACGGCCGTCATTCAAAGCTGGCATTCGTTGATCTGGGCCACCTTATGCCGAATCAACTCGGTCAGCTTGACGCTGATCCCGCCGGCATCGACCATAATATGGGAGTAGTAAAAATCGACGAAGTGCTTGTAGAGGTCCGGCGTGTGGGCAAAGACCTGTATCCATTCCGACCCGCCGAGCGCCTCGTCGCTCTGCTGCATGGTCTTTTGCAGATCGGGGTCAACCTTCTCAAACGGTACCTTGCTGACACGTAGCATCGATCTCCCTCCTTACTGTGCAGTGGGTCTCCTTTGCCAATAAACCAATGCGGGCGTATTTGGAAGGGCGACGCATGCGTCGCCCCTACTCCGGCAGATTCTCGATGGTCAGGGGCTCGATAGCTTCAGCCAAGGAGAACCCAAAAATTCGCGAGTAAAAATACAACTCGCCGTCCAGGGCGCGTTTGATATTCTCGGCCTTGCGAAAGCCGTGCTGTTCGCCCGCAAACAGGACATAGGCAACCGGCAACCCTTTCTCCCTGAGGGCCGCTACCATCAGTTCGGACTGATTCGGTGGGACGATCTTGTCTTCCGCGCCCTGGAAGACGATCAACGGACACGAGAGCTGCTGGGTAAAATGAACCGGCGAGCGCGCGACATAGACGTCCTGTCGCTCCGGGTAGGGTCCGACCAGATTGTCCGGGTAGCGCGACTCGAACTTATGGGTGTCACGCGCCAGCGCTTCGAGGTCGCTGATCCCGTAATGACTCGCTCCGGCCCGAAACGTGTTGCGAAAGGTCAGTGCGCACAGGGTTGTGTATCCTCCGGCGCTGCCGCCGGTAATAGTCAGCCGCTCAGCATCGACCTCGCCACGGGCGACCAGATAGTTCGCTCCGTTGACACAGTCGTCCACATCGACAATCCCCCAGTGGCCGTTCAGGCGTTGCCGATAGGCCCGCCCATAACCGGTACTGCCCCCATAGTTCACGTCCAGAACGGCAAAGCCGCGGCTCGTCCAGTACTGAATCCGCAGATCAAGGGCCGTCTGCGCGGCCGAGGTGGGCCCGCCGTGACTTTTGACGACCAGCGGCGGACGTTCTTCTGACGGAGCCGCGTAGTCAGCGTTTGTGGGCGGATAGTACAGGCCGTACGCGGTCCGGTCGTGCTCGGTTGGAAAGGCAATAGCCTGGGGTGCTGACAGATAGTCCTGATCCAGGTCGAGTTGGCTGGACTGACACAGGACGCTGAGGTCGTGTGTTTCCAGGTCGAGTTGGACGACGGCGGGCGGTGCGCTTGGCGAGCCCGCCAGAAACACCGCTCTGCCAGACGAAGCCTGTACATCGCCCACCTCGGTATACGGCAGCGCAATGGCTTCGCATTGCCGCGTCCCCGGATCGAGGCTGGCCATATGCCAGGTCCCGTTTTCCGCGTAGGTGCAGATAATCCGGTTGGCAGAGGCAAAGGCATAGGTCGTCATGCCAAACATCCACTGCGGGCGGCCAAAGTCCACGTTTTTTTCCCACAGTGCCTCAATGTTGTCATTGCGCACCCGGTACAGATTCCACCAGCCGGAACGATCCGACACAAAGTACAAGATGCCGAGCGGAGACCATTCGGGCTGAAAAATGGACTCCGCTTCGCCGCCGGCCATCAGCCTGACCTCTGCCAGGGAACCGTCCGGGCGGACCGTCCCCACCCACAGCTCGGTACCGTCCCAGGGCATCTGCGGATGATTCCACGATAGCCAGGCGAGCTGGGTACCATCCGGGTTGAGCCGGGGGTTGGAATAGAAATCACTCCCGGAGACCAGGACCGTCTCTTCCCCGCTGGCGAGATCAATACCGGCCAGGCTATTTATCGCTTCCTGCCCTGTCACTCGATGATCTTCGCGCACGCAGATCAGACGCTTGCGCTGGGTATCAACAATCGAGTCGGCATAGCGCAGCCCGTCTTCCGAGGTCAGGGGCTCGGGCTCGGCCGCCCCGGTCTGCCGATACAGCCGCTGACCTGCAAAATTTGAAAAATAGAGCGTCCCGTCCCGGACAGCATACGCCCCGCCCCCATACTCATGCACGCGCGTCCGGGCATTACAGGGCGCCGGTGTCAGGTCGGCTATGGTTCCGTCGGGCGTGCGTCGCACTATGACATTCCGCCCGCCCTCGGTCGGTCGCTGTTCTATCCAGTACACCACCTCCCCATCCAGCCGAACCTGGCCCAAGCCCACCGTTCCGGCCACGATCAGGTCTGATGTGATGGGCGATTTCCACGAACCGTACGGAGCCGTTTTTTTGTCAGGCATTGATCCCCTCAGTGTGTCTCCTTGCAGCAGGGAGGTTACTCCATTCTCTGACTCAGCGGATTAATAATGATAGCGTAACTGGACGATCAGGAGCCCGTCTCCTTCTATTTTATAGATAAGCCGGTGCTCGTCGGTAACCCTTCGGGACCAATAGCCAGAGAGATTATGTCTGAGGGGCTCAGGCTTACCAACGCCAGTAAAAGGAGAGCGTTGGACTTCTTTGAGAAGGGCATTGATCCGTCGAAGGACTTTCTTATCGGTCCGTTGCCAGTAGAGATAATCTTCCCAGGCGTGCTCGGAAAAAATAAGCTTCACTCGACAAGTACCCTCTCAGTCCCACCACCCGTTTCGAGCTCAGCTATAGACTCGATGAGTCTTTTGGCATTCTTCGGACTGCGCAGGAGATAGGCTGTTTCTTCCAGCGCTTGATAATCTTCGAGAGATATCATGACAACGGATCCAGCACTCTTCCGCGTAATAATGACAGGAGCATGGTCATCACACACTTTCTCCATCGTCTTGGCGAGATTGCCCCGCGCGCGCGTATAACTAATCGCATCCATTATTCTACTCCATGGCCGTACATGTACAAATAACTGTACCTGAACAGTGAATAATCGGCAAGGAAGACTCCGCCGAATAAGGCCGGGTTTGTCTTTCCCCTGCTTCCTTTACTCCTCCCCGTCTGTAGCGCTATGCTCCCTGTTAGTAATTCCAAGGAGGCATTGTATGGAGACGGTCCAGCCCTCGGCGTGCGGGTTTGACGCGGCACGACTCGATCACTTCGTGTCGTGTATGCAGAACGATATTGAACGGGAGCAGTATGACGGAGCGGTCGTTATTGTGGCGCGCGGGGGACGGGTCGTGTTGTACGAGGCGCTCGGTTTTGCCGAGCGGGCAAGTCAGCGCGTCATGCAAAAGGACGATGTCTTCTACCTCTTCTCCGTCACAAAGGCGCTGACGGCCACCGCGATTCTTGCCCGCGTCGACCGGGGCCAACTCGCCCCGACAACCCGCGTGGCCGAGATTATTCCCGAGTTTGCGAGCAAGGGAAAACAGCGGGTGACGATCGCCCAGCTCCTGGCCCATACCGCCGGCATGTCGGCCGGGTTTCCACCCGTAGCGCAGGAGATGATGGGCAATCTCGAAGCGGTTGTCGCCGCGATCTGCCAGCAGGGTCTGGATGCCCTGCCCGGAGAGATCGTCAGCTATAGCCCGATTACCGCCCATGCGGTCCTGGGTGAAGTGGTCCGCCGGCTGGATGGGGGGACGCGGCCGCTGCGGCAGATTTTTGCGGAGGATATCCTTACCCCGCTCGGGATGTCCGATACGGCCCTGGGTCTGCGGCCTGACCTGGCCGCGCGACGGGTTCCGGTTGTGGTACGCGACCGGCGGGAAGGGCTCTTTCCACCGGAGGTCCTTGAAGGCTTCAACGTCATGCTTCAGGAGGACACGGAAATTCCGGGCGGCGGTGGGGTGGGAACCGCCGCCGATATCTTTCGGCTGGCGGAAATGCTGCGGCGCGGCGGAGAACTGGACGGCGTCCGCGTCCTATCGCCGGCTGTTATTCGCCTGGCCGCAACAAACCATACCGGTCTCAGGCCGAATAATCTGTGGAACTACACCAGGGAAGTCCGCAACTGGGACGAGTTTCCGGCGTCGCTCGGCCTGGGCTTTTTCGTGCGCGGCACAGGTATCTTTCCCACCTATTTCGGCACGCTGGCGTCGCCGAACACGTTTGGCGCGGTTGGAGCGGGGTCAACCCTGTTCTGGATCGATCCGGAGCGCGACATCACCTTTGTGTGCCTGACTGCCGGAGCCCTGGAAGAGTCGTACAGCATGGAGCGCTTCCAACGTCTGTCCGACCTCGTGCTCAGCGCGGTTGTGGAGTAAGCCTGTCCTGAGCCCGGTCGAAGGGCCTGCCCGCATGATGACCGAAGCGCAACTCCGGCAGATTTTTACCCCGCTGACCGGGGACCCGTCCCCGCGCGTGTGCCGGACGCTGTCCGGCAACATCAATACTATCCTCAAGGTCGAAGCCAACGGACGGATGTACGGCCTCCGTATTCGGAGCCAGGAGCAGGTCTATCGCTATGAGCCGGACCTGATGAAAGAGGTCTTCATCAGTTGGCTGCTGGACCCCACTCATGCCGGGGCGGACGATACGGAAAAGGCGCGGGCGCTGAGCCAACTACGTGAGGCGCAGCGCGGGGCCGGCCGCAAGAGTTCCGGTATCGAGCCCACCGGGCTGGCCTTTGACTGGAGCCGGCAAATCCTGCCGCAGCCGTATTTCGTGTATGAGTGGATCGAAGGTGAGCCCCTGTGGGATGACCCGGACGAACAGGTATATCGGGCGGCGGGCCGCGCGCTGGCAAGCCTGCATCAGGTGCGGTTCGATGCCTTTTATGCCGATTTCTTTGCCATAGGCAACGCTCCGCAGGCCTGGGCGGACCGCTTTCGGACCGCGCTGAACAAGGAGGTGGGCGAAGCGCGCAGCCGACTCGGCCCGACGCTCTTGCACGCGGTGGAGCATATTTCCATGCCGGCCGCGCTGCCGTTCTCCCCCTGTCTTATCCATAACGATTTCTCACCGGGCAATATTCTCGTCCGGGACGGGCGGCTCGCGGCGGTTATTGATTGGGATAATGCGGTCGTGGATGTGGCGCCGCTCGATTTTGTGAAGATGAAATACTGGACGGCCAAAGACGACCGAGGTCAACTCGGCCACAACCCCGCCCTCTTCCGGGCGTTCGTCACGGGTTATGGCCCCCGCGGCACTGAGATCGTCGAGTCGGAGACCTTTGCCCGGTACGAATTATTATGGCTGTTGCGCGTCTGGAATTTTGAAATGTCCAAGCAGGAGCGCGGGCTGGAGCGTGCCCCCGGCTACCCGGCTGCGGCCGAGTATACCGTAGCGCTGGAGGAGGTCATCGGTCGCCTGAGCGCTCGCTGCGGCTCTTCGAGTCCCACCTCTTCATCGGCTCCTTTGAAAAGATGAGAAACGACTCAAAAACCGGTATAATGATTTCTACCTATGAGTCAGGCCGCCGAAGATCGTGAGGAGACCGCTTCGCCCGAAGAAGTACAGACCACCGAGACCGTAGTCTCGCACCGGCTGCCGCGTTGGAAGATCGTTCTGGTCAGCCTCGCGCTGCTGATAGGTGTGGCCGGCATGGCGCTGCATCCCCAGTCGCCTTCAGGCCTTCAGGAAACGCGGACCGTGGGGAATCTCTCTGCCTCCGGAGCCGACCCGTTGTCGGACCCACCGGCTTTTCAGTCTGCCCCGGTGCCGGCCTTCGAGATGATGGAGGAGCCGGCTGAAGAGCCTCTCCCGCCGGATTGGGAAAGGCGATTGGAGGACTGGTCGCCCCTACTCACGAAGCTCGGCTTCAGTTTTGTTGTCGGATTCAGCATCGGTTATGTGCTGCTGATCTTTCTGCGTACGACCGCCTTTCTGGCCGGTTTGGTCCTGCTGGCCCTGTTTGGGTTGCAGTATCTCGGCGTGCTGTATCTCAACTGGCAGAATATCGAGACGAGTTATCAGTCAGTCCTGAGTTGGGTGTTGCCCAGGGCAGAAAACTTTCGGGATTTTATTACGCACAATCTCTCTTCATCCGGTATGGCGGCGATGGGGATTCTGACGGGTTTGACGCGGCGCTAGGGGGCTGGGGGGAGCATCCCCCCTTGAGATCAATGGCCAATTTCAAAACGCACCTTGGCGCCGCCGCGGTCGGAAGCGGGCTCCTGGCAACGGCCTGCTTGGGCGCGGGGATGAACAGCCCGCAAGAAGTCGTCACCCTGTCCGTGGTCGGGACAGTCGGCGGGCTCCTGCCGGACATCGATCTTGACCACTCCAGTCCGACCAAGCTGATCTTTACCGCCCTGGCCATCGTGTTTGCCTTTCTGGCCGCGTTCAACCGAGTCGCCAGCTACTCGATCGTCGAACTCTGGATCGTCTGGGGGGTGGCGTATGGCGCGGTCCGCTATCTGGCTCTGGGCATCTTCTCTGCGCTGACGGTCCATCGCGGTATTTTTCATTCGCTCGTTGCCGCCCTCTTTTTCTGGTTCCTGGCCACCAGCCTGAGCTATTATCTGTTTGCCCTGAGCGCACTGTTTGCCTGGTCCATCGGTTTTTTTCTCTTTTTTGGCTATATCCTCCATCTGCTGCTCGACGAGCTTTTCAGCGTGGACCTGTTGAACTCGCGCCTCAAAAGCTCATTCGGGACAGCGCTCAAAATCGCCGATTTTCACAACGCGCGGACCTCCCTGCTGATGACGGCTGCGGCGCTGATTACGTTCTTTTCGACCCCGAGTGCCCAGCCTTTCCTTGGCTGGGTCACGAACAAACAGACCTACCTCAATATTGCTGATCGATTTCTTCCCGAAGCGCTGTGGTTTGTGCTGTAGGGCAAATCACGCTGCTGTGTAGCTGTCCGTCATTCCTGCGATTGTGACCGGCAGGGGCGTATTCTTCATATCCCCTCTCGGGACGTGTGATGCCTATTGTGGCGTGAGCCTCCCAGGGACCGGTCCGGCAGCCCCCGCCTCGGGCCGCTCGCCCTCCCCCTGCCTGGGAGAGCGGCCATCTTGGCCGCTTACGGGCTGGAAGCCCGCACTCCTGGAACCCTGTCACAGACCGGCACGGCGCAGGGGAGCGGGGGGCCGCCGAGTAATATAATCTGCATCACACGTCTCGGGGGGGGGTGGCCCGCAGAGCCGGGGTGGGTCGGCATGACGAGTGCGTACTTGCACGGCGACAACGTATCGTAGACCGCTCTTGAAATCGTGCGCCCACCAAGACAGAAGGAGCGCTTTATTCGAGAGACTATGCGCGCGTATGGGCTTGGAAAGTACCGGCAGAGTGCGCGGGCAGTCCCCTGAGCAATATCGTGGTTGGCTGGGTGGAGCTTCTCACACCGCGCGTAGCAGCCCGGCCCGCGCCAGCCGTGTCAACGCCTCCGTAATCAGACATCCCGCCTCTTCAACATCTGCGTCGGTGGTGTCAAAGCCGAGGCTGAAGCGGATCGAGGATTCCGCCTCCTCACCACTCAACCCGATAGCCCTCAGAACATGCGAAGGCTCGGGGATACCCGAGGTACAGGCAGAACCCGTGGATGCCGCAAGGTGCGGTTGTAGAGCGCTGAGAATGTCCTCCGCTGAAAACTCAGCGAACTGGATATTGGCATTGCCATCCGCTGTTCTAAACGGATGCTTTATGCTGCCGGTAAGAGACGCTCCAGCCGCCATTCCAATGCGTCTTTTCGAGGCGACATGCTCCGCTTAGTCGGGGGGATGACGGCCTTGCCTTCCAGTTCAATCAAAGACTGATTGTCTGGAATCCGTTTATCGACCACCTCCGACACGTGCCACTTCATATCAGGTCCAGGCGCAATAATGTGCCGGTCCAACGCCCAGTGGAAGTTCGGTGTCAGAGCGATCCCGTTGCGCGAGTCGTCGTCTTGCGACTTTGAGTGCGGAATCAAATGGGCGGCTTGCACGAGAATGTGACTCTCCGGAACAATCAAGCGCCAGCCCGAAGCAGCACATCGATAGTCGTAAGCTTCAAGAACGAGGCGGCGGAAAGCACTGTCCCTTACTTCTTTGTCCCTGACACTACGAACGGGCGGGGCCTCGCTGACTACGGGTTCACCGGCGACTGCTTCTCGGAGCGCGCGCTCGTAGCTATTCGAATCGCGATGGAAGGTGAGTTTGTTGTTGAGCGCCTCTTGATAATCGGGGAACCATCGGCGGATGAGATGTTCCCTCATTATTCTCCGGTCTGCAGAACTTTGTATATATCTAAAAAGCTCATAATCAATTTCAGCGTATTCGATACAATCCTCCATCTGACGATGTGACGGTTTCATCCCCTCAAAATCGGTCTGTCGGCCTTCCTTGACTTTGATCGTCCAGAAAGTCTCATCCTCATTGTGATGGAGATGGAAGAATGGAAGGTACGGCCTATCACGATGCTCGGGCTTTGAGACGATAGCGAAATACTCACTGAATATCTCCCTTAACATAGGGGTGTATCGTACATATCCATCCGTGATGGCGCCGGACTCCACAAGGTCAATCACCGCCAACAACAGACAAGGTTTATGTGGCGCAAGAGCGCCACGACGCTTATTGACTTTAAGATTGTCGAACATCCGTAGATATTCTTGTAAATCAGGCATTGCTCACTACCGATTCCGCCTGAGAATATGGCAGAGCCTAGCAGAAGATGCTTTGACACACCACGAGGTGATACCGGCAGCACGTATTCCCCACCTGTGAAGCCCGGTGATGATGATACGCATTGCCACTGAGCAGCGTCTCCCGTTCGCCTTGCCGGAAGAGAGCCCCAGAAGCCCGCGTTGCGCGGGCCGTGAGCCCAGCGGCGACTGAGCGGCATACGATTGGGTGGCCTGAGCGGATTAGGGGCTGCTCTCCATGCGGACGATGAGGCGGATTGCCGGAAGAGAGCCCCAGAAGCCCGCGTTGCGCGGGCCGTGAGCCTAGCGGCGACTGAGCGACAGAATCACTCTCCATCCGCAGGCGAGCGCCCATGTCCAAATTCAGGCACGGCGCGCCGTATGAAGGCATCAAACAAGGGAACGGTAAAAGCCAAGTAGCCGTGAGAGGGGCTGTAGATCATGCCCTTGTTTATGAGTTTGGCCCGGGTTGGCCCGATACTTGGGAGTTTCACCGACAATGCCTCTGCAACCTCGCTGCTGCGCTGCGCTCCCGGACCGAGTTCCGCCATTGCGCGGAGAAACCGTTTCTCCCCGGGAGTCAGGCGATCAAAACGAACCCGGAAAAAGTTTTCGTCAAGGCGTTTGCTGACCGTCTCGGAAGCGCTGTGCACGACTGTCAGGCTAAGCGGCGAGTTCTCGGCCCAGTTCCAAGCTTGATACCCCCATTCTTGGAGGAAGTATGGATAGCCTTGGGTGAGGTCGTATATTTCCCGGATGGCTGCATCGGCGAACACGACCCCATAGGGCTTGACGGGGTCTTGCAAGGCTCTGCTCGCGTCCGCCTCGGACAGCGCCCCAATGTCGGGAAAACTGAATAAGCGCTCAGCGTATGATTTGGACTCTCCCGCCAAACCCGGCAGGATGGGCAGACCGGCGCCCATCAACACCAATGGCAGTTGGCGCTGCTGCATCTTGTGCATGGACATGATGAGCGCGCCGAGTTCCTTTTTGGTAAAATACTGGACCTCGTCAATCATGACGGCCAGGCACGTTTCGCGTTCCACAGCCGCTTCCACCACAACGGTGAAGAGATCAGGCAGGTCTATTTCCAGGTCGCCACTGATCGTTTTATACAACAGTATACCTGTGTATACCTGTGTATACCTGTGTATAGCGTTAAATTGATAGATTCTGGTAGATTTTCCTCAGAACAATCATAAATGCCCGGAAATCAATAGGATTCAGCGTCCCTCGCTCCGCGCTGTCTTGGTCGTCCTGTCTCTCCTGCGCCTTGATAGCCAAGACGTTCATACCCCGATCTGCTCCGGAATTTTCCGCAATGCCGCATCCGTCTCCCGCGCCTCGGCTTCGATAGCGTCGAGTTCGGCCACAATCCCTGCGATGGGACGGTAGGTTTCGGCGTCGCCGGTGTGGATGTAGCGGCTGGGGGAGATGCAGAAGATGCTTTGACACACCACGAGGTGATGCCGACAGCACATATTCCCCACCTGAAGTTCCACTGATGATGATACGCATTGCCACCGAGAAGCGTCTCCCGTTCGCCTTGCCGGATGAGAGCCCCAAAAGCCCGCGTTGCGCGGGCCGTGAGCCCAGCGGCGACTGAGCGACAGAATCACTCTACGCGCGGGCCGTGAGCCTAGCGGCGACTGAGCGACATATGATTGGAGGTGTTGGCGGCCTGAGTCATCCATGATACGATTTTTCTTTACAAATTGATATTAAGTAAAGCAATTACTATAATTCCCCGGTCAAAAAGCAAGGTGCATTGGAGTTGATGATGCCCAAAATCAGCGCGAAGCGCCAACTCACGCTTCCGGCCAACCAGTGTCGCTCGGCCGGTATCGAGCCGGGTGACGAATGCCGGAGCTTCGTTGCCGACGGTCGCATTACGATAGTCCGCCAACAGCCTGGGAGCGCCTGGGGATGTCTCGCTCATCTTCGAGCGGACGAGACGGTCTCCGACGAGCAGTCGCGTCAACACGCCATTGAAACGAAGCGGGAACGCCGACCTTGATTGCAGTGGACACCAACGTACTGCTCCGCTATCTCCTGAGAGACGACGCAGCGCAGGCGGAAAGGGCGCGTCGCGTTTTTGAACGCGACGAGCGCATCCTCATTACGGATGTCGTATTGGCGGAGGCGGTGTGGACATTGATTGGGCGTCGCTATCGCGCAACCAAGGCTGACGTGGTTGCTGTCGTCGAAAAGCTTTTGCAGGAACCCAACGTGCGCTTTGAGGACGATGAAGTGATCTGGAGCGCCTTGCAGGCATATCGTGAGACGGATGCGGACTTCGCCGATGCCCTGATCGTGCACAAGGCTCTGAAAACGGCAGCCAGCGACGATGAGTTGCATGCGGTGTACACCTTCGACACCACCGCTTTGCAGTTGCCTCACACCACCGAGCCGTAGCGCCCACTCAGCCCGTGACAGCAACAGGAATTGATTCGAGCCTTGCGCGTTGCGACGTTCTCCGACAGTCGATTCTCAAAAGAGCCTTTGCGGGTGAGCCTGTCCCGCAGGACCCACATGACAAACCGGCCCCGGTTCTTCCGGACCGAATCAGGGCCGAAAGAGAGAAGGCGGTGAAGAACAACCAGCGCTTGCGGCCATCTTCCGAATACTGATATCGCTTTCTCAATATACTGATATCGGATGAAGCTATGGGCAAAGGACTTATCAGAACAGTGATCAGCCTGGATGACGAACAGAAGGCGTGGCTGGACCGGCAGGCCGCGTTGCGCCGCGTGTCCATGGCCGCGCTGATTCGCCAGGCGGTCAGCGAATTTCAGATACGGGAACAGCGCGGCTCGGCCGCGTCGTTTCAAGATGTGCTCAAGCAGACGGCGGGCATCTGGCAGGCTGGGGACGGACTCGAGTACCAGGAGCGTATGCGCAAGGAATGGCCCTGACGGATGGCCAGATATCTGCTCGACTCGGTCATCGTCATCGACCACTTTAAGGAAGAATAACACCTCATGAACACCGCTCAATGCGGGCGATGAGGCGGATTGCCGGAAGAGAGCCCCGGAAGCCCGCGTTGCGCGGGCCGTGAGCCCAGCGGCGACTGAGCGACAGAATCACTCTACGCGCGGGCCGTGAGCCCAGCGGCGACTGAGCGACAGAATCACTCTGCATCCTCTGGATCAGGCGGGAGGTCCGGGGCCTTGTCGAGATAGTGCGTCAGATCGCTCTCGACCGCATCTGCCGCGCGCTTTCGGAGAAAAGTCTCCGCCGTCTCGACGGCGCCGATCTTCTGGGCGACGGCGGCGACAATCCATTGATTGAGCGAGACGCCGTCCTCCCTGGCGAGACGCGTCGCCGTATCTTTTAGTGATATGGGCAATTGCAACGGGTACTTGTAGCGACGGGTGTCAGTCATCTGCTCAATCTCCTTACCATGCTACCAGGGGTTGTAATCTCAACCCCAAATGAGGGCGCTGGTCTGAAATCCTTGACGTTGTGCGTTACGATGGCGTCGGCATGCCCGTTCAGGGCTGTTTCCAGAATCATTTCGTCGTCGGCGTCGCGCAGCATCGGTCGGAGCCGGAACGATATGTCAACTGGCTCGCTCAGGGCGGCAAGGGCGTTCATGATCCTTGCAACGTCGTCGAGTTGGTGACCTGTGACTACACGGGTTTCTGCACGGCTCAGAACCGCCTCATACTCCAGGAAGAGAGCCGTGGAGCACAGGAGCGTCGCGCGTCGCATCTCAAGCAGTCTGAGGAGCGCATTACTCGCCCCCCGACGGCTCCGAAAAGCAGCGACAATTATGTTGGTGTCTAGCACCAACCTCATGATGACATCATATTAAACATCCTATAGGATGTCTATATTTCGGTACGTAAATCTCGTAGAGCGAAAGTTCTTATCTATGAAAGCTAATCGAAGCCCGCGTTGCGCGGGCCGTGAGCCCAGCGGCGACTGAGCGACATATGACTGAGTGGACACCAACGTACTGCTCCGCTATCTTCTGAGAGACGCCGCAGCAGCGATGAGCGCAACGCGAGCGGCCCCCCCAGGCATAGAACGCTGTTTAACAGATGGCTGATTTTGAATTGGTGATTGGACCATCATGGTGTAGGGGCAACGTATACGGCGCTCCTATCGGTCGTACAAGCCCCCAAATTACGCCCAAAAAGACATTTAACGGTTCAATATGCCGCCCAATTGTGCACAAAAAGGCGCCTTGTGGTTCAATAAGTTATTGATTTTATTGCATTCAGGTCGGAGACCCCCCCCTATATTTTCTGGAAGTGTTTGTTAGAGAAGAACAGTGTTTTATAATAAACCGCTCCCATAGTACTCCGCAGACACGATACAACCGGGTCGCTCCCTTCTCCTCCCCGCTCGGAGCGGGTGAGGCGTATGGCATTACTCGGCGGCCCCCCGCTCCCCCGCGCCGTGCTGGGGGTCAGGAGTGCGGGCTGGAAGCCCGCAAGCGGCCAAGATGGCCGCGCTCCCGGGAAGTGGGCGGGCGAGCGGCCCGAGGCGGGGACCGCCGGACCGGTCCCCGGGAGGCTTACGCCACAATGTGCATCACACGTCCTGTAGGAGTGCGGGCTTCCAGCCCGCATGGCGGCCAGTATGGCCGCCCTCCCAGGCAGAGCGCCGCCCCCCGCCCCGCCCACTTGGAGCCGGCCCCTCTCCTTCCCGACGAGCGCGGACTGGCATGGTGACAACGTATCGTAAACCGCTCTCGCCTGTCCCTCCTCTTGACCTGCTCCAGACGGCAAGCCATCATGCTCCGATTGTTTTCCACGGGAGAGCAAAAATTGATTTTATGCTAGGACTTTCATGTTAGGGCGGCTCGGGGCGGTATGGGGAATTGGCGGTGTCATCCTCCTACTGGTCTATTCCATCGCCCGACTCTCTGTCATTACGCTGGACGCCTTTCACTACGAGTTTTCCTGGTATCACTGGTTGGCGCTCGGCCTGAACGTCGTCTGGATGGCCTACTCGGAAGGCTATTACGGCTTTCAGTGCGGCTTTGCCCCGCGAGTCGCGGCCCGCGCAAAATATCTGGCCGTCCACCCGAGTCCGCTGTGTGCATTGTTGGCGCCCGTCTTTTGCATGGGCTATTTCTCCATTCACCGACCCCGACAAATTTTCGTCTTCGTTCTCACAGCCATGATCGTCGCCTTTGTCCTGGTCATACCCTATCTGGCTCAGCCGTGGCGCGGCATTGTCGATGCCGGCGTTGTTGTCGGCTTGTTCTGGGGGTTGATCACCATTGTGGTGTTTGCCCTCCGGGCCTTTACGTCCGACGACTTTTCGTATTCGCCCGAGGTGCCGGGTTATACACCGGAGTAGCGCCCTGCGCTGTCTTGTCGTGCTCCTCCCGGCCTCTCAGGCATAAGACCCCATAGAGGCCTCCGGAGCGGGACAATCGTCACTTGTCTCGGATCATCCACGCCTTATAGTGTCCGAATACAATTCGTTCGTCATCATGGACGTCATCAATCTTGTTCTCCCACTCATCGCGGTCGCGGTTGCCGCTGTTTTGCTGCTGCCGGCAATCAAGGAGAGCACGATCTGGAGAGCGAGCGTCACACCCTTGGCCTCGATCATCGGCAGTGGATTTTTGGTGGTCGCGCCGTTGCTCGCCCTGGTCGTCGGCTGGATCGCTCCTCTGGCGATGTTGGCCATCGTTGTCATCGCCTATGGCCTGGGTGAAATTTCGCGCTTTAACATTCGTCATGGCGAGCCCTTGCTGCAAAGCGGCGAGGCGCCGGCCTTGCTGGTGATGACTGAGCGTCTCGCGAATTTTACCCTTTCGCTGGCCTACATCGTATCCGTTGCGTTCTACATCAGATTGTTGGCCTCCTTTGTATTCAGAGGCGTCGGATTCGACACGGAAATCGGCGCCCAGGTATTGACCACGCTGATTTTGATATTCATCGGCTATACCGGTTGGCGCCGAGGACTGGAGGGTCTGGTCCGTGTCGAGGAGTACTCGGTCAGCATCAAGCTGGCGATCATCGTGGCCCTGCTGTTCGGGTTGGCGAATTATGACGCTTCTGTCGATTTTTCGATTCGTGATTTTCCGGCACCCTCGGTGTCGGCCTGGGAACAGCTTCGTCAACTCGCCGGCATGTTATTGGTTGTGCAGGGCTTTGAAACCTCACGCTATCTTGGCAACGAATTCTCTGCAGAACTGCGCATCAAGAGCATGCGTTTCGCCCAGATCGTCTCGGGTCTGATCTACGTTGCCTTCATTGTCATGTGCATGCCGCTTCTTCTGGGGCTGGATGGTCTGAAAGTGGACGAGACGGCGATTATCGGTCTCTCGGGTCACATAGCCATGGTCCTCCCGGCCATGCTCGTTTTGGCCGCCACCATGAGCCAGTTCAGCGCAGCAGTAGCCGATACGGCTGGGGCAGGTGGCCTGGCCGAAGAGGAAAGCGGAGGTCGGATACCAGTGCGGTACGCCTATGTGGCGGTGATCGGTTTGGGGATCGTCCTGGTCTGGACAACCAATGTGTTCGAGATCATCGCCCTGGCCTCGCGTGCCTTTGCCGCCTACTACCTGTCACAGGCTCTGACCGCGTTTCAAATTGCCGGCCACAGACCTGAGGGCCGGTCGCGCCGAATCGGCAGGATTGCTACGGCCCTGGCCGCTGTTCTGTTGGTCTGGGTCGTCATCTTTGCCGTGCCCGTAGACTAGCCCGAAGCATTTGTCTTGGACCGACTCCCCCTTGCGTCAGGTGTCCGTCGCTTGACAGTGCCGGACGGCTTCAGGCAAAACCAGAACTGGAAACCATACCGTATCGAGGAGACGACTCATGTCAGGACCGTTGGCTGGTTATCGCGTTATTGACGTCACCCAGATGTTGTCAGGCCCCATGGCCACCATGATGCTGGGCGACCAGGGGGCGGATGTCATCAAGGTCGAACCGCCGGGAACGGGCGACCTGACCCGTGCCCTGGGTGGCAAGTCGCGGCCCATTTCCCCGTTTTTTTCCACCCTGAATCGGAATAAACGCTCGGTAGTCCTGAATCTGAAAGACGAAAAGGGCATCGGTCTGCTCAAGGACCTCGTCGCCGGGGCGGATGTGTTTGTCCAGAATTTCCGGCCCGGCATAGCCGAGCGGATGGGAATTGGTGAGGACGTCCTGCGCGAGGTGAAGCCGGACCTCATCTATGTATCCATCAGCGGCTTTGGCGAAAAAGGACCGTATGTCGGTAAGCGCGTCTATGATCCCGTCATTCAGGCGCTGTCCGGTCTGGCCGATATCCAATCCGACCCGGACACCGGCCGGCCACGAATGATGCGGCTCATCATTCCCGACAAGGTCACGGCCCTGACCGCGGCCCAAGCTATTACCGCCGCCCTCCTGGCCCGGGAGCGGACCGGGGAGGGGCAGCACGTCCGGCTCGCCATGCTGGACGCGGTGGTCTCGTTTCTGTGGCACGAGGGCATGACGCAGTACACCTTCATGGGCTCGGACATCGGGCCGGCCCGACCGGCTGACACGCGGGATATGGTCTTTGAAACCGCGGACGGCTATATCACCGCGGCGGCGGTCTCGGACAAGGAATGGCAGGGCATGACGCGCGCCCTGGAGCGGCCCGAATGGCTGGAAGACGCCCGGTTCAGTACGCCTGCCGGGCGGGTCAAATATGCCGATGTGCGTTTGGATATGACGGCCGAGGTCTTGAAAGAAAAAAACTCGGCCGAATGGCTGGAACGCCTGGATGCCGAGCAGGTGCCGTGTGCGCCGGTCAATCGCAAGGCCGATGTATTGACCGACCCGCAGGTTGCGGCCAACAAGCTGATTGTTGAATCCGATCATCCGCACGCAGGCCATATGCGCCAGGCCCGTCCAGCCGCGCGGTTCGAAGGCACGCCCGCGGAACTCCTGCGTCAGCCCGCCCCGCTGCTGGGCGAGCAGACCGACGCGATTCTGGCCGAACTGGGCCTGTCCACGGATACCCTGGCCGAGTTGCGCGAGGCCGGTACGATTGCCTGACCGAAGAAGGTGGCGTGGTGAAGCGGTGACTGATTATGTTTTAAGATGGATGATCGTATATGTATTGATGTGGATTTCCAATCCATATAGAACATCCACATGAAAGCAATCCAAATTACCTTTGATGAAAGGCTCTTAGAAACGCTCGATCGGGACGAAGAGGTCCAACGGAATGGCCGCTCGGCGGTCATCCGTCGAGCTGTGACCGACTATTTGCGCAAGAAACACCGGGAGGCGATTGCAGAAGCCTACCAACGTGGCTATGGCAAACACCCGACAGATTCAGACCTTGATGGCTGGGCGGATCAAGGAACATGGCCAGGCGAGTAGAAATCGCCAGGGGAGAGATCTGGACATACGAGTTTCGGCGACCGGATAAACGGCGACCCGTCTTAGTCCTTAGCCGCCCGGAGGCTATCAATATACTTCATACAGTACTCGTAGCCCCGCTCACGTCAACGATTCGTGGTCTTCCCAGTGAGGTTGTAGTCGGAACGACAGAAGGTCTTAAGCGTGAGTCGGCGATCAATCTCGATCATATTCAGACCGTCGAACGCGCTCATTTATCTCGGTATATCGGCCGCCTCAAGCCGGAGCAGATGCACGCAGTATGTCGGGCGATAGCAGTTGCAACCGGATGCGACTGAATGCCTGGCAAAGTTTTTTTTTACCGCCCCAAGCGGCCGGCCTTCCAGAGCAGGCCGAGCAGCACGACCCAGAACACCTGGGCTCCAATAGCCGCGGCCCACAGAAACCAGACCAGTTTGCCGACAAGGGCACACAGCAGCACGAGCAGGGAATAGTCGCGGCTGGTCAGCATTCCACCGGCTATTTTTTCAATCCAGACATCTTCCCAGCCGCCCCGTGCCCGGCCGGCGTCCTCGGTTTTCTCGGCTCGCGTTACCAATGGGAAGGAAATGAACGCAGCCGCGGCCAGCAGCCCGCCGAGCAGCGGAGCAGCGGCCAGTCCATCCTGTTTCCAGACCGCCACCCCGACCCCGAGAAAGATGGCAATATGGACCACCGTATCCAGGGTAATGTCGAGCCACTCTCCCAGCGGCGATTCCAGCATTTTGACCCGTGCCACCTCGCCGTCCACACAGTCAAGGACGGTCGAGAATTGAAGCAATAGCGCCCCAAGCACCGACCCGCCATAACTGCCAAGCAGGAAGCAACTCGCGCCCAGCAGTCCGGTCAGAAATGAGAGAATGGTAATCTGATTAGGCGTCAGCGGGGTGCGGAGAAAAAGGCGGGTGAGCAGCCGGGAGTACCTGCGGTTGAGATAGGTATCAACCAGACCGTCGCGTGGATTTTCCAAGGTGAGCAGAAAGGCTTTCTCAACCGCACCACAGTCGTCCTGTTGAGTCAGACGATACAAGAAGTGCTGACCGGGAGACCGCACCGGAAGCTGTTCGATGTACTCTTGCGACAGGTTGCCCTCCTGTGTCCAGGTCGCCAGCAGCGAAGCGAGCTGTGAAACAGGGACAACCGCCAGGCTTGCATGATTGGAGTCACCGCGTACCTGCCAGCCGTCCTCGTATTCTTTCCCCACGTCCCGAATCAGGGTCGGGCGGAAAAGCGTATCGCACGAGAAAACCAGACAGGGCCCTACGTCGGAAGGCAGGTCTGTCGGCAGCGGACCGGACGGTGCGACCCACACCATGTCTGTGGTAAGGCGTGGGTCATTTTCCAGCGAGCGTTGCAGGGCTGCCGTTTCTTCATGGCGAGCCAATACGTAGCAGACCCGTGCACCTGCTCGCTGGGCTGTCAGGAGCGCCCGTTTCAGCAGCGAGAGCCCGCCAAAACGTGTCAGTGGAGAAGGGGCATCCGCTCCTCCGGTTGAGATCACAGCAGTATGAACCATACGTGACCCAAACCGATACATTCGGCTGCCGCTGCTGGCAAGCAGGGCCGAGCGCACCCTTGATTGCCTCCGCCGACTTGAACGCCTAGGATGACTCAGAATGATGGCGGAACGATCTGATATGAAGAGTAAACGTGCCCAGCTTTTTCGTATGGTTGGAGGACACGTTTACTCTTTGAAGCACTGGTATGTAATGCCCTGCTTGGTCCTATACGGACTGAGTGGCCTGCTTCTGGTCGCCTGCGCCGCAGAGAAAAAAGATTTTATGGCCTCGGCCAGAGAGCTTGAAAGCCGCACCTTGTTCGCCCCGGCTATGAAGGAGTACGAAGAGGCCATCGAAGAGAACCCCAATAACGCCGAAGCCTATTATCGCATTGGGGCCTTGGCCAACGAGCTCGGCAATACGGAGTTTGCGGCCCAAAAGTTTCGTCAGGCCCTGAATATCGATGCCAACCATCCGGGCGCGAAACGAGCGATGACAACCTACCATATCAACCGTGGGACCATTGCCCGGCAACAGGGTCGGCTGAGCGCGGCCCGGAGTGAGCTACAAGCCGCGGTGCGGGTTGACCCCCGCTCAAGCGTGGCTCAGCTTGAACTCGGACGGGTCCACGAAGCAGAGGGCCGTCTCGACGATGCCCTGCAAGCCTATATCGCCTCGGCCGAGGCCGACCCGCAAAACATTGACACCCAACTGGCACTCGGACGGGGATATCTCGCCCAAAAGCAGTACGCTGAGGCGGAGACGGCACTGAAGGCGGTGCTGGATGCCAACCCGGACAGGGCGGAGGCCTATACCGGTCTGGGAGAAGCCTATTTTCACCAGGGCAAGAAGCAGCCGGCCCAGCAGGCCTTTGAGCAGGCCATTCGGCACTACCTGCTCAAAGGGCGGCGCGACTTGGCCCAGCAGGTCAAAGAGCGGGCGGACACTCTCTTCCCACCAGATCTAGAGACCAAACAATAAATCGGACAGTCCGCACCGTTTATCGTTCCGGGGCAATGTCCTCAAGCGTGCGTCCGCTGGTCTCGGGAAAGACCAGCGCGACCAGCACCGGGGTGAAGAGCATAATCAGGACCAGGGTTGAAATCGCGGGCCAGTGCGACTGATACACGCCGTACAGGACCGATTCGAGCATCAGCCCGATGCTCCCTCCCACTGTCGCAATAATGATTCGTACTCCAGCGGCGGTTGAGCGGTAGGAGGTCGGGAAGAGTTCGGAGCCATACGCGGCCAGTACGACATTCACGCCGAGCAAAGTGAAAACCATCAATACCCAACTGGGAATTACAAACAGGGCCGGCACATTATAGTAGGCAAGGGTGAAGGTCACCTGCCCGATCAGAAAGCCCATCGTTACCTTCTTGCGCCCGATGCGGTCGCTCAGCCAGCCGGCGAAGGTATTGCCCACAATCGCAAACGCCCCGGCCCCAAACGTCATCAGGCCCACGCCGCCCGGTGTCCAGCCGTGCACGTCCTGGAGATATTTGGGGCCGAAAAAATTAGCCGCCGACTCGGCCACGGCAACCACAAACAACACCGTGGTCACGGCCAGCAGGCGGCCCGGATACATCCGTACGAGATTCACCAGGGGTTGAAGCATGGTGTCCGTGCGCTGCTGGCGATGGGCCTTGAACCGGGCCGTTTCGGGTAGTGTGCGGCGCCAATAGGCCAGCAGCAACAAGGGACCCAGCCCCACCAGATACAGACCCCGCCAGCCGTTCTCCAGGTGGCCGACCAGGGCAAAGAGCAGCGCGGCCAGCCCTGCGCCCGTAGACTGGATGGCGGCTAACGCACCAATGCCCCAACCCCGGACTTCGGGGTCAAATTCCTCGGCAATGACAACGACCGCCAACAGTGACTCGGCCACGGCAAAGGTCCGAGCGAAAAACTGGCACATCACAAAAATAGTGGCATTGGGCGAAAAAGCGGTGGCCCCCGTGAACAGGGTATAGGCCAGAATGGTGAACAGCAGCACCCGCCGTCGGCCGATGCGGTCGGCGACCAGGGCGACGCCAAAGGCCGGCAGCGCACCAAAACGGACAATGGAGCCCAGATAGCCGAGTTGGTCTTCGGCAATCCCCAGTCCGGCCTGTATCTGTTTGAGCGACAGGGTGAACAGATACAGGTCGTACATCTCAAAAAAAGAAGCCGCCGCCACGAGACCCAGCACGCGCCACTGCCGGCGGGTAAGGGCCGGCGGACGGCCCAGAAACCAGGCGAACCGCAACCAGCCGGGCCGATAGGTGCGATCTGCCTCAACAGACGGAAGTGGTTGGTGGTGGGCCGGATCGGACATGGAGGAAAGCTTTCGGCTGCCGGTCTATGCTTATTCTTGAGTCTAGGGGTTATCCAACTTGGCCTCTAGTAGGGAACGCACCGAAAATGCTAAACAGGGGATGTCGTCTACAGGAAAGCATCCACAGGAAAGCAAAGGAGGGAACCTGCATGGCAACTGCTGCACTCGACGCGCCGCTGACAAACGGAGCGACCCGGACCTGGCACGAGAAGTACAACTTCGACACCGGCCCCATTCCGATTGAGCCGTATATCTCCGAGGACTATTTCAGGCTCGAACAAGAGCGCGTCTTTCGGAAAGTCTGGCTGAATGTCGGTCGGGTTGAGCAGATTCCGAACCCCGGCGATTATTTTGTCAAAGACCTGCCCATATGTCGCACCTCTCTGATCGTGACCCGTGACAAAAAGGGCCAGATCCGCGCCTTCCACAATATGTGCGCTCACCGTGGCAACAAGGTGGTATGGAACAGCGGCGGCTCCTGTCAGAACTTCACCTGCAAGTTCCACGGCTGGAGTTATGGGCTCGACGGGACACTCAAATTCGTACCGGACGAAGAGAGCTTTTTTGATCTCAAGAAAGAACAATTAGGGCTGACGCCGGTAGCGATCGATACCTGGGAGGGATTTATTTTCGTTAATGTTGATCCCAACCCGACTGAAACCCTCCAGGAATACCTGGGCGAGTTTGCCGAACGGCTGAGCGGCTATCCCTTTGCCGAGACGTCCAGCCAATGTTTTTCCTGGCAAACGGAGATCAAGTGCAACTGGAAACTGATTAAGGACGCCTTTCAGGAAGCCTACCATGTGGCCTTTCTCCATACCCGCAGCCTGCCCGACTCCTTTACCAGCCGCGAGAATCCCTTTGGTCACGCGCTTGACTTCCGGCTCTTCGAACGCCACTGTCAGCTCTCCGCCTTCGGCAATCCCGAACACAAGCCCAGTCCGGTTGAGGCTCTGGCGTATCAGGCCGGATCGCTCATTATTCCCAATGAATTCACGCGCGAATCCCTGCCATCAGGAGTGAACCCCACCCGCGACCCGCGCTGGTCGCTCGACCTCAACATCTTTTTCCCCAACTTTTTTGTTGATGTGGGCCACGGCACGTATTTCACGTATAATTTCTGGCCGTTGGCGGCTGACCGGTCCCTCTGGGAAGTACGATCATATTTCCCAAAGGCGCACACCGCAGCCCAGCGTTTCAGCCAGGAATACAGCAAGGTCATCTTCCGCGACATCCTCACCGAAGATGCCAGCACGCTGGAGCAGACCCAGGAAGTGCTGGCCTCGGGCGCGAAAAAGGAATTCATCCTCCAGGACCAGGAACTCCTGGTGCGCTTTGGCAACCAGGTGATGGAAGACTATATCAACGGTGCACAAGCGCAATAACGCAGGAATTACACCGCGACAGGGGCGACCTCCGGGTCGCCCTTTTTTATAGAAAGCGTTGCAAAAACGAGACGGCCGCCCGGTTGAACGCTTCCGGCGCTTCAAGATTGACCGCATGCCCGGCCTCGGCTTCAACAACTTCCAAATGGGGTAAGGTCTGCTCGGCAAAGCGGCGGCGTGGCTCGAAGCGTTCTTCTTGCGTACCACACACCAACAGAGTCGGCACCCGATTGGTTTTCATCAATGCCGGATCAATGGGATCGGCGAGTGAGGTATAGCGCGCCGTGTAGGCGGCTCCAAGGGGATCGTGACGCGTCGCGTCCGTGCACAGTGCCTGTTTGAATGCCGGAGCGAGACGGCGCGCATTCTTTGGATGGACGGCGATTCTTTCGAGCGCAGCCGCCCCATCGCGCTTCACCAGCGCGATCAGTTTGTCGGTCCCCGGCCGCACCTCTCGTACCCAGTCCCTACTGCTGAACGCGGTCGAGGAATTGGTCACCAGGTGAGCCAGGACCCGGTCCGGATGGGCCAGGACATAACGGAGGGTCAGGCCGGCTCCAAGCGACTGACCAATGACAAACCAGTCTGCTACGCCGAGCGCTTCCCGGATGCATTCGAACGCCTCCACGTAGCGCTCCGGAGCATACTCATAGGGATCGTCTGGGGCAGGCGACCGGCCGTGGCCGAACAGCTCAACCACCACCGGGCGGCACACCGTAGACAGTGCCTCCAGGTTAGGCAGCCACTGCGCCCGGCTTGAGAGAAAGCCGTGCAGCATCAGTGCATACGGTCCCTGTCCGGCCCGGACTTCGTAGTATGGCAGCAGCATGGACGAGGTTCTTAACACGAACGCGGGTAAGCGGGATATGGGGGGATGCGATCTGCTTGAAACTTCCTGTGACTGGTATTCACCATTGCTGGACGGGTGAGTCGGGTGACTGCGGACAGACGCCAGGACACCCTTCCTGCTGAGAAGAATCCGGCAATCCCTCGATCTGCGCAGGGTTCACCGCGCTGATCAGAAAGGTGCGCTTTTTATAATACAGCCGTCCTTCAAAGTGCAGCGGTAGCCCTTCGGCTGCGTCACTTTGGATATATTTCATGATGGGGGCTGGTCCGGTAAAGAAGAGAAAGCGTCCAAAATGGCGGAGTACCGTCGGCGTAGAGTTGCCTGCCATCCGCACCTCAACATCCCGGATACGCATTTTCCATACTTCGCCGTCCAGACTGATTTCAAAGTACGGATACAGCTCGCCGATCTCATCGTCCGGGCGAATCAACACACCAGTCAACCGTATGGGGACGCTCTGCGCGGCTACGCTGAGCGCGTCAGACAACAGGAGAAGAACGATAAAAAGTACACAAGCGGTCGGTCGCATACATCCTCTGTGTCTTCGGTGTCCATCTGGTGAAGACGGCTGAAGGACGACACGGAATATGGAAATACTCTGGTCACATATATGGATTCTGCTACTCTGCTACAAGGCAGAGGAATGCTACGAGCAAGGAGCCACAGCACCCATGAATACGGAACAGATCAAGAGTTCTCTCAATACCGAAGGCGCGGCCATGCTGTATTGGATTTGTCTGATGCTTGGCGTCTTCATGTGGACGATAGGCGAACTCGCCACCACCTCGCACCTCCGACAGATATCACGTGATGTCGAGGAACTGAAAGCTCTGGTGGAGGAGGTCCAGGAGCAGACCGAATGTGTGGAGATGGCGCACGGGACCGATCCCAAGCGCAACGTCTCCAGCCAACTGCCAGCAATATGAGCAAGACAGTTCCGTCATTCCTGCGAAAGCAGGAAGAGATGCGTACATGCGGACCACACTCACCCTTGACCCCGATGTCGAACGGCTGCTGCAGCGGGAGATGCGGCGCACCGACAGGAGCATGAAGGCCGTCGTAAACGATGCGTTGCGAGTCGGCCTTGGCGCCCAGGGGAAGACTGTGCGATTGCCACCCTTTAAAGTCGAGCCCCACGCCTTTCACTTCAAACCCGGTGTTGACGTTGACAGGCTCAATCAACTCGTGGACGAGTTGGAGGCGGAAGCGCTCTCCCGAAAGCTCGAACGGTGATCGTTCCCGACCCGGAGGACGACCATGAGCCTCAATATCAAGAACGATGAAACCTGCCGGCTAGCCGGTGAGCTGACGCGTTTGACCGGCGAGACCATGACCGGCGCGATTACCGTTGCGTTGCGTGAACGCCTTGCACGCGAGAAACGCCGGCACGATGCGGCTGTCCTCGCGCGGGAGCTGAACGCCGTCGGACAGCGCCGGATAGTACGACCGCTCCCCGGTCGCTCCGCCCGAGGCCCGTATCCGGCGGAGGTCGGTCCGGTAATCCTCGCCGGCGGTGGTCAGCTTTGCGTTCAGGGTCGGCATGCGCCTGTTGTGGCTGAGTCCGGGCTGACAGGCAAGACCCGTGTGGGTAAATCCACCCCGACCCCCGTATCAAGTACGGGGCAGGCTCTTCGACGAGCTGTTGTAGGGGCAATTCATGAATTGCCCCTACGGAACCCCACAGGAGATAGGGCGGGGCGTATTGTGGGCGGGGTGACGCGGCCAAGCCTCTTCCCGTATGCTGTGCTCCTGTCCAACACACCTGGAAGGAGTACCTCGTCATGCATCTCTACGATTTTCCACAGTCGCCCAACTGCCGCCGGGTACGGATATATCTGGCAGAAAAAGGGATCACTCTTAGCCTCAAACCGCTCGACTTGTTGAGCGGTGAGCAAAGAACGTCGGCCTATCTCCACAAAAATCCCTTTGGCGCAGTCCCGCTGCTTGAGCTCGACGATGGCTCGGTCATCCCGGAATCGCTGGCCATTATCGAGTACCTGGAAGAGTATCATCCCGACCCGCCGCTGTTTGGCACGACGCCGCTTGAACGCGCCCAGGTGCGGGCGTGGGAGCGCCGGGCGGAGTTTGGGGTCTTACTCCAAGGAACCCGCCGCTTCTTGCATACCAGCCCGTATTTTGCCGAGCGGGTCGAACAAAGCCCGAAAGTGGTCGAGGAAGCCGGTCAGGTGCTCGGCGAACGGCTCTCCCTTTTCAATACGCATCTGCAAGACAACGAATGGCTGGCCGGTGCCTACTCGGTGGCCGACATCTCGCTGTTCGTGGCCATTGAGTTTGCCGCCAGGTCGGACTTTCAACTCGCTCCGGCCTGGGAGCACGTACGGCGCTGGTACGCGGCTGTACAGAAACGTCCAAGCGCACAGGCGTGATACGTTTTCTCACGTATGCTGCAAATGAAATTGTCCGGCGGTTTTGCCCTCATCCCCAGGCTGAGCTTGTCGAAAGGCCGGGTGAGGGGTACAACGGCTGCCGATACTGCGTGAGAAGGAGAGAAATATGAAAGCCGTTGTTTTCGACCAACTCGGTGGTCCGGAGGTCCTACAACTCGGGGATGCGCCCGACCCGGCGGTGCGGCGGGGCAAGGTGTTGATCAAGAATCATGCAATCGGCATCAACTTCGCGGATACCCTCTTCCGCCAGGGCCAATATGCCATGCAGCCCAAGCTGCCGGATATCCCGGGGCTTGAAGCCGCCGGGGTGGTTGAGGCGGTTGGTGATGGCGTGGCGGGGATCAAACCGGGCGACCGGGTGACTTCGATCGGCATGAAGACGTATGCCGAGTACTCGCTCGCGTCAGCCGGCCAGGTCATGGCCCTGCCCGACTCGGTCAGTTTTGAGCAGGGCGCGGCCTTTCCGATTCAGGTGCTGACCGCCTACCACATGCTCTTTACCTCCCATAATCTGACCGCCGACCAGTCCGTCATCGTCCATTCGGCGGCCGGCGGTGTTGGCCTCGCCGCGGTGCAGATTGCCAAAGCGGCCGGTGCGCGGGTGATCGGCACGGTCTCGACCGATGAGAAAGCGGCCTTGGCCAAAGAGTACGGCGCGGACGAAGTCATCAATTATGCCACCCAGGACTTCGCGGAGGAGACGCTCAAACTGACCGACGGCAGAGGCGTGGACCTGATTCTCGACGCGGTGGGCAAGCCAACCCTGGAGAAGGGCCTGAGCTGTCTGGCGCCGTTCGGCCATCTGATTCTCTACGGTCGGTCCGGCGGCGTGCCCGATCCGCTCAACCTGTTTGGGCTGTTCCAGAAATCCATTAAGGTCAGCGGCTTTATTTTATATACGGTCTCAGCCATGCCTGAGGTTCATCAGAAAGGCATTCGGCAATCGCTCCAGCTCATGGACGAAGGCAAGCTCAAACTGCTGATTGGCAAGTCCTTTCCCCTGGCGGAAGCGGCCGAGGCCCATCGCCACATGGAGTCGCGTCAGTCGGTCGGGAAACTCGTATTGATTCCGTAGGACTGGCGTCGGCGAGACAAGGAGGCTTCGCCATGACCTGGCACGCGCAGTGGGGCGATAAACTGGTGAGCGCGGACGCCGCGCTCGACCGGATCGCGCCGACCGACCACGTTTTTACCGCCGGCCTGACCGGGACGCCGTTTACGCTGTGCCGGGCCCTGGTCGAAAACCGGGAACGCTTGCGGGGTCTGCGCCTCAATACGCTGATTTCTCTGTTTGACTGGAACCTGCCCGGCATCGACGCATACTTTCATTTCGAGTCGTGGTATCTGAGCCGGCGCGAACGGCCCCTGCTCCACCAGGGCAAGCTCGACTACGTGCCGGTCTCCTATTTCCGGGCGGAGGCCCTTCCCTACGGGATTGACGACCTGGACGTGTATCTGGTGACCGTGTCGCCGCCCGACCGGCACGGCAACTGTAGTTTTGGCACGTGCGTCGGCATGTCGCCGCTGATGACGCAGCGGGCCGCGCGGGTCATTGCCGAGGTTGACCCGAGTTTCATCCGAACCGGCGGGACAAACACGATTCATGTGTCAGACATTGACTGCCTGGTCGAACGTCAGAGTCTGCCGGCTACGCTGGTCACACCCGAGACCTTTACTCCGGAAAAGCAGGATATGATCGACGCCATCTGTATGCAGATCGCCAACGATTTGCTGGAAGATGGGGATACGATTCAGATTGGAGCGGGTGATATGACCAGCCCGCTGCTCGGTTATGTGTATGGCCGGCGCGATCTCGGGATGCAGACCGAGATTATTCCGCCGGGGGTCGTAGCGCTGGTGCGGGAAGGCATCCTGACCGGAAAAAACAAGACCATTCATCCGGGCAAGGTGGTGGGCACCGCCTTTCACCCGCAGTTGAGCGTCGAAGAGCTGGACTTCATTGACCAGAACCCGGTCTTTGAGCTGTACGATTTCAACTATACCGACGACATTCGGCTACTGAGCAAAGACCCGCGCTTTACGGCCATCAATAACGCCTTGAGCGTTGATCTCGCCGGACAGGTCGCATCCGAGTCCATCGGCTGGCAGATGTTTACCGGCACGGGCGGCCAGACGGCGTTCGCTATTGCGGCCTGTCTGGCCGGTGGAAAATCCATTATCGCGGTGCCGTCGAGTTCGTTCCTCGATGGTGAGCGGATTTCCCGCATCGTACCCACCCTGGCCTCCGGAACTGTTGTTACGACCCCGCGAGCTTTTGTGGACTATCTGGTCACGGAGCACGGGATCGCCACGCTGCGCGGCAAGAGTCTCCGCCAACGCGCACAGGCCCTGACCAGCGTGGCCCATCCGGACTTTCGGGCCGAGCTGCAAGAGGCGGCGGAACGGATGTTTTACGGAAAAGAGTAAACGCGCCCTCCAACAAATCTACAAAGCTGGGCACGTTTACTCTTTCAGGACTGAGCCCGTGGCTCCGCTCCCTCATTGACCCGGCGCGCGCAAGCTGTCATGAAAAGGGCTCATATCTTCACCCTAAGGAGGACGCAGTGAAAATTGGTATTACGATGTTTGCAACGGATTATGCCATTCGGCCCGATACCCTGGCCAAGGAATGTGAGGACCGGGGCTTCGAGTCCATCTGGTTTCCCGAACACACCCATATTCCGGCCAGTCGCAAGAGCCCGTGGCCGGGCGGTGGAGAGTTGCCCAAGGAATACTGGCATACTCATGATTTGTTTGTCGCGTTGACGGCAGCCGCGGCAGTGACCAGTACGATCAAGATCGGCAGCGGCATTTGCCTGGTGATTGAGCGCGACCCGATTACCATGGCCAACGAAGTGGCCTCCTTGGATCAACTCTCCAACGGGCGCCTGCTGTTCGGCATCGGTGGCGGCTGGAACGCCGAGGAAATGGAAAACCACGGTACGCCGTTCAATCGGCGCTGGAAGGTCTGCCGCGAGCGGATCGAGGCCATGAAAGAAATCTGGGCCAATGAAGAGGCCGAGTACCACGGTGAGTTCGTGGACTTCGATCCGATCTGGGCTTACCCCAAGCCGGTTCAGAAGCCGCACCCGCCGATTCTGATGGGAACTTTCAACGGCGGCTTGAAGCGGGTCGTCAACTACTGTGACGGCTGGATTCCGGTCGGCTTCGACACCTCGACGCTGCCCGAGTCGATAAAAGAGCTGCACGCCCTGGCCGAGCAGGCCGGTCGCTCGCCCGAGGAAGTGCCGGTCTCGGTTTTTGGTTCTTCCGATAAGGAAGAAGCCTTGGCCAGCCATCAAGAGCTGGGCGTTGAGCGGGCCGTGCTGTTTCTCCCCTCGGCCGATACTGACACCGTGTTGCCGCTCCTGGATCAGTACCAACCCTATATCGAAAAATTCGCGTAGGTCGTTCAGGGGCGCACGTCCGTGCGCCCCTCATAGCTCCTGATTGCGGACACATCCGCCAGCGTGTCCCTTGACATCGCCCCGGCACGAGAGGAGAGTGGATGGGCCAACTGTGGGCGATTCACGCTTATCCCCTTCCGCGTCTTGCTTAAGCATCTATCCTCCATTGTTGACCGGTTTTTGACATCTCACCGTGCGGAGGTGTCGCTTACCTGGACGCTTACCGGTCGAGCCATGGGAGGAACTGGTAGTGCGCGGCGTTCGAAGGAGGATACCAGGATGTTCGGCATACCGCTGGAAATTATTGCGATAGTGGGCTTTATTGTGGTGGCAGCCATTGCGATGTATCGGGCGGATCAAAAGAGAAAAAGCGCGTCAAGCGACTGAGTTGATCCGTCTTCACGGGAAGGTTGCCGCGGGGCTGCTAGCGGCGGCTCAGCAGTCCTGCGAGTCAGACCTACAGTCCAGGCCGGTGTGATGCTGCGCAGGAAAACTCAACCGCTTCCGAACGACGAACGAAGGCGGGTTTGAGGGCTCCCGGTACGCATCCGTCTCTGTCTTCTACAGCCGCGTGTCCCACGTAGGTACTTTCCAGTTCCTGGGGCCACGCCAGCGATACTCGTCCAGATTGATCTTGCCGTTGCGGTTGAACGCCACCCCTTCTTCCTCCAGCAACCAGCGTTGTTCTTCGGCGCGCAAAACGTCGCCCCGCAGACTGATGCCACCCGAGGCGTTAATCACCCGTTGCCATGGGACTTTTTTCACTAAAGGCCGCGGCAGGTGTCGAAGGGCCGTGCCGACCGCCCGCGCGGCTCGGGGTGCGCCAAGCAGGGCTGCCACCTGTCCATAGGTCACCACTTTTCCACGTGGCACCTGTGCGACCAAACGATAGACATGGGTAAAAAAACGTGGCGGTCGGTCGGGCATGGAAAACAGGTCACCCTTCTCTTATGTGTGACGCGAAAAAGAGCCCACCCCGGCCCGGCAGCTCCACACGTCTGGCGAGTACTGGTTCCCGGGAATGTGTATCCCCCCTCTCTTACGAGGCAAGCACCCCAAGCTGTTTGAACAACCCGAAGACATCCCACGAGAGCCAGACTTCTTCAATCTTCTCGTCCGCCAGGCGATACACTGCCACACCCGCGACCACGACCTCCCTGCCCGTTGGCGCAACACCCATGAAGTTGCCGTCATGCGTGCCGTAGAAGGTCCAGCGGGCAACCACTTTTTCGCCTTGGGAGACAAAATCCTCTATCGTGAAATGGACGTTTGGAAATCCCCTGCGCACCGAAGAGACGATCTGTTTGACATCGTCCGGTCCGCCGCCGAGATCATAGCCGGCCGGATAGTGGCTGACATAGGTCGGAGAAATGAGTTCATCAATGGTCTCCATTTTGCCCTGATTGAGACAGTCTTCAAAATAGCGACGGACAATGGCTTTGTTTTTTGCAATAGACATGAGTGTGCTTCCGATTACGTGTTGTGCATCTCGCGCTTATACATCCTGCTGTTCGGATGGAAGTGATGGAGCGTCCTGCCGTTTGCGGCGCTCGGTTCGCTGGACGCCGGGTACCAGCTTGGACACGGTTGTTGCACCCTGCCAGTCGCCCTGGAAGTCTGCGGCAATAACGGTGACCCGGACCATCTCACTCAAGCCCTGGGGGTTCGGGAGGAGATTTGCCTCCAACCGCCCGCCCTTGGGTAGCAGGGCATCGATATCCGGTGGGGGGAGAACGCCAGGGTCTTCGGGATAGTTGCCAATGGCCACGCGGTACTGGGTCTGGGGCTGCCGTTGCACAACGATGGCTACCGGGTAATCCAGACCGGTCGGCAGCCGGTCCGGCACCTCAATCGTCACATTCGGTGAAGATGTGCCAAACCGTCCCTCCCGATAGGTGGCCAAGCGTTTGTCGGTGTAGATTTGCCACTGCCCCGCGTTCTTTCGCAAGAGATGCGACAGGACATCGGTAATGACCACCTCGCCGGTTCCGATATTGCGGAAACGGTCGGTATAGCGCAGGCGCATGGAGGTCGTGATTGCCGCGTGCGTGCCGTCCGCCTCCGTGACATCGATCTTCTCAACGCTCAGCGATACCTTACTCTGCCGTAGCCGTATCAGTACCTCGCCCACACCGTGCTTCGACCGTCCGGTGCCGCTGATGAAATCATCCGCATAGACGGCAAGCACTTGCTCTGGGTCAAAAGCTTCCAGCCCGTCAGCGAGTTGTTCTAGGGCCTGCCGCAGGTCGGATGGAACCGATGGGTCAGCGGAGCTCCGCAAGTGTTCGCAGGCTGTACCCAGGTACACAACCAGCAGCACCGCGGGAGCGAGACGCAAGGCGTTCATATCTGAGGCTGTACAGAAAAGCGCGCCTCTCGACAAGCCTGGGAGCGATTCCGACCACAAGCCTAGCCCAACCGCGGCACGGGCGCGTGGTGGATCGGCCGGAGATCTGGCCGACAGACGCCACAGGGTACATAGCCAATTGCTTCCGCTCGGGTACGCGAGGCAATGAATATTCGATTCCCCGCTCGATCACCCTCTGAAGCCTCGCAGCTCGGTCGACAAAATATCTGTTCCGTTTGCCGACCCACATAGAGCTGGTCCTGGGCAATAGCAAAACCTGAACGTGACGGGACAGTCGGTATACCTTCAACGGAAAGAATATCCCGCTTGAGCGTGATTTTATTGCCGGCATAGCCGGTGAGGCTGCCATTACTGCCTACAATGCGGTGACAGGGGATCCGAATCGGCAGCGGATTGTAACGCAGGGCCTGCGCGACCGCCCGGACGGCTGTGGGCCGACCGATTCTCTCAGCCAGACCTCCATACGTTGTCAGGCTGCCATAGGGAATCTCACTTGCCGCCCGTAGGACCTGACGCTGAAAATCGCTCCGCATGAGGGCATCATCCATCACCCAATCAAGCGCTTGTCGCGAACCGCTCAAATAGGCTTCAAGTTTCCGGGTCAGTGCTGCGATAGCGCCCCCATGACCTTGAGCGTGCTCAACCGTAAATTTTTCTTCAAGCCTCTTTGCACTATTGCTGGGGTCGTCGGGAGAAGCGAACTCAACCAGGGCCACCCCCTTGTCCGTTGTGCCAATCCGCAGCGGCCCGATGGGCGAATCCCAGATGCTCAGGACGAGGCGTGGTCGAGCGTCCGCAGTCAAGTGGGTCAACTGTCTATCGAGTGCGCGTCGAGCTGCGGCGAGTCCGGTCTCCGGGGCGGGTAAAGATCTCAGTTGGAGGTGGACCTGTTTGTACTGTTCCAGGCGCTGAGCGCAGTCAGGACAGGTGGTCAGGTGACGCTGGACTTTCTGCCGTATAGGCGGCGAATTTTCGCCAAGCGCCTCGGCAATAATATCATCTTCCGCAAATCCACACGCGAGCACGTTACGCTTTTGGGTTGGCATGGCCCCTCCTTTCTTCTCCGGTCACGATCTGTTGCCAGCAGGCACGTAGTTTCTTCAGGGCTTGATACACATGCGCCCGGGCGCTGTCTTCGGAGCAGTCCAGATTTTCGGCAATCTCCCGGTAGGCGAGCCCTTCAAGCTGCCGCTGTATCAATGCCGTGCGCTGTCGGAAGGGTAAGGCCCCAATCGCGTTCAGGAAGAGTTGGGCTGTCTCCTGCGAGTGAAACGTTTGTTCTGGTGTTGTCGGATGAACTTTTGAAGAAGGTATGGAACCGTCCGCAACAAATACTTTTCTATAACGCTGACGGCCACGGATATAATTTTTTACGAGATTTGTGGCAATCCGAAAGAGCCAGGCGCGGTGGTTCGCATCAGTCGGCAGGTCGCCGTAGGCACGGTAAGCTCGGAGGAAGGTCTCCTGAAACAACTCCTGCGCGTCGTCGCTATTGCCCGTACAGCGGATGAGATAGCGATAGACGGTGTGCTGATGGAGATCGAGGATCTCCCCAAATGCGCTCGCCAGGTTGCGAGATTGTTCTGTCACAGGTGCCATTCCAATCTTCCGCCTGAAGAAGTTATACCCAGAACCCGACCGGCAGGGGAGCGAGCATCCCGAGAAAGCAAGTCAGTGAAAACCACACAATGAGCAATGAGCGACACGTAGACATAAACACCTCCCTCCGTCTCGTTTATTTCTCCGACGTTCTCTATAGAAGACACCGGAAGGTGCTTGATGTGAAAAGAATGATTGCCTGACGGCGCTCCGGTCCATATAGTCCGAGTGTTATGCCGCGCATCGCGACAACGCTTGTTGCCCTCCTCGTTCTGGGTGCGCTTTCGAGTGTCCTGACGGTACCGTCCCCCGCTGGGCGGGCAAGTTTTTTCCCGCTCGCTCTGCATAATACCTGGACGCACGAAGTGAAATTCTCCGGGGGCGATTATCACTACTATATGACGGAAACCGTAATCCGAGATGATTTTCCGCTGCTTGACAGCGTGTCCTATATTGTTGCCGAGGAGTACGAACCGTTAACCGACAGAGCGCCCGAGGCGAAAAGCACGGTCGCCTATATGCGCAAAGACGGCTTTCTCCTCCGTTACCCCTGGCTTGATTCCGAACATGACGTCGTGTGGGACACAAATCTTGGTGAAGGAATCGAACTGGTCCTGCCCAGCCCTTATACCGGAGAGCGGAGTTGGGAGGCCGGGCTCCAGACTAATGCCTGGCCACTTGAGGGCGGTCAGGATGTGACGGCCTCGGCCCACGCACGGATCGATCCGGTAGCGGTTCGGGTCCCAGCCGGAACGTTCCGCAACTGTCTGCGCGTGGAAACCCGGACAACGAGTCGGGTGGCTGACCCAAGGCGCAAGACTGTTGAATTCCACCTGCACTACACCGAGTGGTACGCCCGTGGGGTAGGCCTGGTGAAAGCCATCAGTAGCGAAGGCGCGGGCACGCCGGTCAAGAGCGTCACCGAACTGGTATCCTATCGGGTCTACCCGTCGTCGGACTAACGTCGGTCTCGGACCGGAAAACTTGACAGTCTTCGCTTTTACGCCTCGGAGGATACGGATGACTGGCGTAAGAGCAGTTTTTGCTTGACTTCCCATTCCGGTTTGCTAGGCAGCAGGGAGGGGGGGACAGGATGTATCCCAAAGCCATCGAGAATTATTTTGCACCGACTGATGTCGCCGAGGTGCTGACGCTCCTCAATCAATACGGAGAGCAGGCCAAACTTCTGGCCGGCGGCCAGAGTCTGATGCCGCTGATGAAGCTGCGGCTGGCCGAGCCGCAGACCATTATTGATCTGAACCAGGTGGCCGCGCTCGACGATATTCGTGAGGAGGATGGCCGCCTCCACATTGGCGCGCTCGCCCGTCACTCCGAGGTAGCCACCCACCCGATTATTCTGCAATCCTATGCGCTGCTGGCGGACGCCGCTCGGAATATCGGTGATCCGCAAATCCGAAACCGGGGGACGATTGCCGGCAGTCTCGTTCATGCCGACCCTTCAGCCGATTATCCGCCAGCGGTTATGGCCCTGGACGGCCAACTCGTCGTGGCCAAGGCGGATGGCAGCACGCGGACAGTCCTGGTTGATGACTTTCTGGCCGGCCCGTTGATGAGCGATATTGGCGAGGATGAATTGGTTACGCGGATTGAAATTCCAGCGCCGGTCGCGCAGTCCGGTGGCGCATACGCAAAGCACAGTCAGGTCGCTGGCGACTTTGCCATTATCAGCGTGGCGGCCCAGATCACGCGAGACCCGAGCGGGGTGTGCCAGCAGGCAAGTATCGTTGTTGGCGGCGTGATGCCCAAGCCGTGCCGGGCTGAGCAGGCTGCCAGTCTGCTGCAAGGAAAAGCCATTGACGCGACGCTCCTGACCCAGGCCGGAGAAGCCGCGGCCGAGGAAGTGGAAACCGAGGATGATGTCAGAGCATCGGCAGACTATCGTCGTCAGCTCATTCGCGTCACGGTGCCAGAGGTCGTGCGTCAGGCCAGCGCCCGAGCAGAAGAGTAAACGCCCCCTCCATAGGAGTTACTCTGTGAGGAGAGTCGGCATGAAACGGAGCATAGGCATAACGATTAACGGTGAAGTCTACGAGGAGACGGTTGACCAGCGTCTCCTGCTGGTTGACTTTATTCGCGAGGTAGCGGGACTGACGGGGACGCACGTCGGCTGCTCGGTCGAAGGGCGCTGCGGGGCGTGTACGGTGGTCCTGAACGGCAAGGCCGTCAAGGCGTGTCTGCTGCTGGCAGTTCAGGCAGACGGAGCCAGCGTGCTGACCATCGAGGGCCTGGCAAAAGACGATGCGCTCCATCCCATTCAAGACGGATTCTGGGAGAAGCACGGCTTACAGTGTGGGTTTTGCACGCCCGGATTGCTGATGACCCTGTACGAATTTCTCCAGAATCCCAAGCATTCGGACGAAGAAATCCGCACTGCCATGTCGGGGGTTATCTGTCGCTGTACTGGCTACGTCCATATCGTCGAAGCGGTCAAGCACGCCATCGCCGCGGTCGAGGCCCTGTCGCCAGAAGAGCGCAAAGAGTGGTTTCCAGTGTAAACAGGGGGAGCGCGTCATGGCTACTGCAAACGCCTGGGTCGGACAATCTATTAAACGCAAAGAAGACCGTCGTTTATTGGTTGGGGACGGACAATATCTGCCTGATATTGTCCTGCCGCGCATGGTTGTCATGGGCTTTGTGCGCAGTATGTACGCGCACGCAAAAATCACGTCCATAGAGACCACTCAGGCGGCTGCCCTGCCCGGCGTGCGGGCCGTGCTCACCGGCGCAGATGTCAAACATCTTGGGTCGGTACTGTCGGACATGAGTACGCCAAACCTGCCCGGCGAGACCAATCGGCCGATCTTTTGGCCGCTGTCGATTGATGAGGTGAAATACGTCGGCGACCCGCTGGCCGTTGTGGTAGCCCGCGATAAATATACCCTCGAAGACGCGATTGAGCTGGTCGACGTCGAGTATGAGCCGCTCGATATCGTAATCGACCCCGAGCATGCCCTCCAGGCTGACGCGCCACGGCTGTATCCTGACTGGGGCGATAATGTACTCTACCACCAGCACATTCCTGCCGGTGATGCCGATGCGGCTTTTGCCCAGGCGGACCTGGTTATTAAAGAGCGCTTTCGGTGCCACCGCACCGGCGGCCAGCCTATGGAGACCCGTGGCTGCCTGGCAACGTATAACCCAGGCGAGGGGCTGACCCTGTGGCTGACCACGCAGCGCCCGCACATCAAACGTCACCTATTGGCCGAATACCTCAACCTGCCACACAGCCAGGTGCGGGTTATTATGCCCAAAGACATGGGCGGCGCATTTGGAACAAAAGCTCCGCTCTATCGGGAAGAACTCATGGCCTGTCATTTAGCCATGAAACTCCGCCGTCCGGTGAAATGGATCGAGAATCGTCAAGAAAGCCTGATGAATGTGGGGCAGGGACGGGATCAGATTCATGAGCTTGAACTGGCTGTAAAGAAGGACGGCACCATTCTTGGCCTGCGGGATCGAATTCTGGCCGACTGCGGCGATGCCCGGACGGCCATTTACGTCGGCTTTGCCATGCCCTTTTTGGGCGCGATGTACCTCATTAACGGCTACGATATTCCCAACGTGGATATCGATCTCACCTGTGTGGTAACCAATAAAGCCTGTCTGACGCCAAGTCGGGCGTTCGGTTCGTTTGCCGGGCGCTTTGCGCTCGACCGGGCCGTTGAAATGGCTGCCCGTGCCTTGGAGATCGACCCGGTTGAGATTCGTCTTAAAAACGCCATCAAGACCTTCCCGCACGTCTCCGCAGTCGGTGTACACGTAGACTCGGGGGACTTTCCCGGCTCGTTTGCCAAGGCGTGCGCCGCGTTGGATTACGATAATTTTCGGCAAGAACAGTCCGAGGCGTGGCAAAACGGACGCTATCTTGGCGTCGGCTTCAGCATGGGGGTGGAAATTTCCGGGGTTCCCTCCGAGGTGCTGGTCCCCATGGAACGCCAGCCCGGCTTTGGCGTGGCAACGGTCCAGTTCGACGCGCACGGTAAAGTCCAGGTGGCCGAAGGCGATTCGCCGCACGGCCAGGGGCATGAGACGACGATCGCCCAAGTCGTCGCCGGCGAACTCGGCCTGTCGCCGGAGGATATTTATGTCACCTATGGTGACACCCATTCCGGCCCCTTTGCCGCGGGCACCATTGGCTCCCGCGGCGCTTCCTATACGCTCAGCGCCGCGGTGCTGGCCGCGCGCGCCCTGCGGCCCAAGATGGCCAATATTGCCGCCCACTTGCTTCATATCGAAGCCGGTGAGGATAACTTTGTCTTTCGTGACGGATACGCCATTTTGACCAGAGACGAAAGCCAGCGCGTGCCGATTGCCAAGATTGCCGAGGTGGCGCTGCTCTCCCCCACCGAACTGCCGCCCGGTATGGAGGCCGGTCTTGAGCATACCTCCCATTTTGAAGCTGAGACTGCGGGTATGCATAGCTGCAACGTTCACGCGGCCCAGGTCGAAGTGTCTCCCGACACGGGGGAATATAAAATTCTGCGCTACGTTGCGGTGGATGACGCCGGGCAGCCCATTAATCCTATGGTAGTTCGGGGCCAGATCCACGGCGGGGTGGCCATGGGGATAGGCAATGCGTGCATGGAGGAGTTCATCTACGACGAAAACGGTCAGCAACTCACGACCACGCTGTTAGACTACCACATCCCATCCTCCCTAGACCTCCCACATATCGAAACCATCGAACACAACGTCCCCTCCCCCCATACCCCGTTGGGTTCCAAGGGAAAAGGCGAGGGCACACCCGGCATGGTGCCGGCCGCGGTGGCGAATGCGATTGAGGACGCCTTGCAACCCCTGGGTGTCAAAATCACGGACCTGCCGCTCACCCCAGAGCGAATCTGGAAGCTGATTCAGGCGGCGCAGTCAAAGGAATAAAAGACGGGAAGACTTTGTTGTTGCTCCTCGGAGAAACAGGGTTTTCAGAATCGTGACACTGAACAGAGATCCGAGTCTGTGTTGAAGGGCGTATTGGGAGTTAGCGCCCAAGCCACGACAAGACTTTTCCGAAGTAGCTCCGTAATTCGTACTTCAGAATTGAGAACATCTCTTTGTAGCTCCTCAACAAGTCATTATTTCCCTCCCTGTTTTTTTACTGTCCAACCAGCACGGGCAATCGCCGAAGCCTGAAATTGTACTTCAGCAGGATACTGAACAGAAGAGATGTCGGGCTACGCTACGCTTACCCAACCTATGGTTTGTCCCGTTTCCTTGGTGGAAATTCGCTCACAGTGTAGAACGAGCATGAATACCATCATGCCGCTTCTTTCCGTTGCGCCTTATCGAAGTCAACAATAACTCTTGCCGGGGGGAGGTCTGGGATATGCCTATGCTTCCCGTGGAAGGGAAAAAGAATTCGATCAACCCCTCGGGCTATCTCTTGTGAAAAGAACGCTCGCCCGCACACTTGACAGACCTCAGCCGGAATATCTTCAAGAATGACCTCGACAGGGCTGCCAGCGCGCCGAAAAACTCGGGTTATTGCATCAGGACGAAGCTGACCCGAACATCCTTCCAGGCAGCGTTTTACCGCTGCTTTCTTCGCCTTCGTCTTTTCCAATTGGATTCCCATTCCTTCGTGAGTCCATCTTTTCTCGCTTCCGTAATGGCGTGATCGGTAAAGCGTAGCGTGATTGTGCCTTGACGTATCAGCCTCCGCACCCGGTCAATGTCCATTCCTGTTATCCGTTTTTAGCCCCGGCACTTTCTGTCTTTTATACGTTTCAACCTCCTTCTTGTATATCTAACGCCTGCTGCCTGGGAGGGGGCTCCACGTTTGGCGGGTTTGGCCTGCCATCGCCACAGGACAAGGCGCACCGATCCGCAGGCTTCCCTCTTGTCTGGTCTGGCTGAGGTGATACGGCAAGGGAAGAGAAAGGAGGGATAAGTATGGCATCACTGACTGGGAGGGTAGCCATCGTGACCGGGGCGGCGCGGGGGATCGGCCAGGAATACTGCCGCGCCTTTGCGCGGGAGGGAGCCCGGGTAGTCGCGTCTGACGTTCTGTCGTGCGAGGAGACCGTCGCCAGAGTCCGGGACTCGGGGGGTGAGGTGGTGGAGGTGACTACCGATGTCACGAGCGCCCAAAGCACCGAAGCCATGGCCGCTGCGGCGCTCGAACGTTTCGGCCAGATCGATATTCTGGTGAATAATGCTGCCCTGTACGGGGGGATGTGGGTCGGCCCGTTCGATCAGATCGCGGAAGCCGAATGGGATCGAATGATGGAGGTGAACGTCAAAGGCATCTGGCTGTGCTGTAAGGCGGTCGTGCCGACCATGAAGGAACAGGGCAAAGGCAAGATCATTAATGTTTCGTCGAGTACGATCTGGGCTGGGGATCCGTTTGCTCTCCATTACGTCGCCTCAAAGGGGGCGGTGTTTTCCCTCACGCGTGCGCTAGCGAGAGAACTTGCCGGGACGGGGATCAATGTGAATGCTATCACCCCTGGCCACACGATGACCGAAGCGAGCAAGACGATCCTCGATCCCGAAACCTTTGAGCGGTTCCGGCGGCAGTCGGTCAAGCGGCAGATCATCAAACGCAACGAAGAGCCGGAAGACGTGGCAGGGACGGTTCTCTTTTTGGCGTCGGATGCGAGCGACTTTATGAGCGGGCAAACGCTCAATATCGATGGCGGGCGGTGCCATTACTAATGACCGGGCAGAGCCGGAGAAGAAGCTTACCTTTTTCCTCCGTCTTACATCTTGACCTGGACCGTCACCCCTGTCCGGGCGACCAAATTCTTTTTATCAAGGTCTGGCCCGTGCGCTTCCCCATCAACGACATTGTCGGGCATAAGATTTTGCGTGGTCTCCCGGCGCAGAATGACGATCACATTTGACTGGTCGACCAGGGCAAACGGAAATTCGTGCCAGGTTCCGACCTTCATCGTAAAGCCAGACGAGCCGTCGAACAGGAGTGCCCGGGCCTGTTCGAGGTCCGGCAGGTCGCCCTCGGTTGGGGGGGCAAGGACAACGACGAACGGTTTCCCCTCAAGCGGAATGAAGGTCTGCGTATGCTTGAAATGGCGCTCCATCCATTGGACCTGCATCTCGCGGCGGTCAACGCTGGCCAGGGTGAGCATGGTCTCTTCATCAGACTCGAACGTCACCGGAGCGTAGACGCTGACCTTGCCATCATAGAAGGCGACCGGCAGCGGCTTGGCCTGCTCATGGACGCCGAGCAACTGTCCGAATGGCGCAACTGTTTCAGGGGTGGCCTGCTCTACGGGAATTTCATGGATGGTTGGGGTTGTCATACGAGACCCTCCTTTGTTGGGGATTGTGCCAAGCCCGGAGCCATTCGACAACCTGGTGTCTCCTAGTGCTCTCTCCAGGGAATAGATATGTTCTGTTCAGCCCAACGGGAAGAAGAGGACATCATGGCCGAGACCGATCTGTTTGACATTATGTATTCCTGCCGCAGTATGCGCCGCCTCAGGACCGATCCGGTTCCATTAGCGCTTATTTACAAAGTGATTGAAGCCGGCACTCAGGGGCCGAGTGGAGGCGGGGTCCAGGCCTGGCGCTTTGTGGTCGTCACGGAACAGAAAGTAAAGGAACAGATTGCCGAGATCTATCTGCGCGGCTGGCGCATGGCGGAAACCAATTATGCCAAAGCCGGACTCACGCCGGAGAACAGCAAAAACGTACGCGCGGCCGCCTATCTGGCCGAGCACCTGGCTGCGCCGCCGGTCCTGCTTATCCCCTGTCTCCGCTCGCGCAAGAGTCATGAAGCCCGTCTCAACGGACCGAACAGAGAAACCTTTCTACGGATTCTGGGTGGGAGTATCTATCCCGCGATTCAGAACATCCTGCTGGCGTGCCGGGCCCTTGGCCTGGGTGCCTCGCTCACGACGATTACGACGTTGTATGAGGACGAGATGCGGCAAATTCTCGACCTGCCCGAATTTCTTACGACGTATGCGCTCATTCCGATTGGCTATCCCAAAGGAAAATTCGGGCCGGTGACCCGACGCCCGGTCGAAGAGGTGACCTGGCTGAATCGATATGGAGAGGCGTTCCCACAACTCCCCGCTGTGGAAAACGCATAGGGGATTGGGTAGGGCAGCCCTGTACGGCTGTCCCTCTGCCTAATCCTGCTTTAACTCGGGAAAAAGATCGCGCTTGGGGACATGCGCCTGTTTCCAGACCATCACGTTGCGCGTGTACTGACACACCAAGGTGCCGTCTTGTTTGACCCCCCGTGTCTCAACTTTGATGATTCCCCACTGCGGCTTGGACTTGGATTCGCGCTTCTCCAGAACTTCCGACTCGGAATACAGCGTATCGCCGGCAAACACCGGATTTGGGAGGGTGACATTATCCCAGCCCAGGTTAAAGCCGTTCTCACTCACATCGGCGACACCGAGCCCGGCAACAATCGCCAGGGTGAGCCCGCTGTTAATCAGGCATTGACCGAATTCGGTCTGTTTGCCGTATTCGTTATTAAAATGGATTTGATTGGTATTACAGGTCAGCAAGGTAAACCAGGTATTATCCGTCTCCGTCACCGTCCGCCCCAAGCGACAGCGATAGACATCCCCGATTTCAAAGTCTTCGTAGCAACGTCCTTCCCAGCCAGGTTTGACCGCCATAGGAACCTCCTTACATAGTCTGATGTGGACCGCAGTGTACCACAGGACCTCTGCCCGGAGGAGTGTGGGATGGGAGGACACCCAGACTAGCCCAGGGGTATCCCTCTAAGGAGAAGGCGATTCACCAGTAGTGCGCTTTTGGTTGCGGAGTTTGCTGGGCGGGAGGCATTTCCTCTTCCTCTTCGAGGACGGCCGAGACAAGAGTGAGCCGGCCACTCGTTCGGTAGAAAAATCCGGCAAGCAGGACGGGTTTCCGAATATGCTCCTCGGTCAGGAGCGGAGCTAAAATCTCTCCGTTGAGGATACGCAGATTCGGTTTGTGTCGGCGCATGGCTCGGAGCACAGAAAGCTCGCTTTCCATTCGACTCGTGGTGTGGAATTCGTCAACCTGAAGATAGACTTCCTTTTCTTTGGAAATCCCGAAGGCCAGGAGGTCGTCATGCCGACCAGGCTCGCCGGTTGGAACGAAATAGAGCTTCCCACTGAAACGGACTGGCAGCGGAGGACCTTCAGCGCCAGACTCTGACGGGAGGACGAGCAAAAGAATGAACACCCCGGCTAGGAGACTGAGAAGTCGGAAATACTGCCTGAACACCGGCCGCATGTCTGACACGCCTCCCCGCTGCCTCATTCCCTCTGTTCGCCTTCCGACTTGGGTTTCTCCTGACCGGGCGATCCGGCAGGCTGCTGCACTGAGACCAGCGGGAGCCGGACAGTGAAACAGCTCCCTTGCCCGACGCGGCTCTCGACACTGATCTGCCCGCCATGGGCAAGCGCAATTGAACGGGCGAGTGCCAGACCGAGACCGGTTCCTCCACGGCTCCGGGCCGGGTCGGCGCGATAAAAGCGATCAAAGATATGAGGCTGCTCCTCGGCGGCAATACCGGCTCCGGTGTCTCTCACAGACAAGTATGCCTCTGTCCCGCGTGGTTCCAGGGTCAGCGTCACGGTCCCACCCTCCAGGGTGTATTTAATAGCATTCTCACCCAGGTTGAACATAAGTCGGAACAGTATGGTCTCGCTTCCTCGCACCCAGAGATCGGTGGGCGCTTCATGCCTGAAGGTAATATGCGCCGTCTCGGCCAGCGCGCCCAGCGCGACACAAACATCACGCAGGACTGCCGCCAGATTGACCGGCGTACGCGCGATACTCATATTGCCGCTGTCAGAGCGGGCCAGAAAGAGCAGGTCCGTGACGAGCGTGCTGAGGCGGTCAACTTCTTCAAGGCAGCTGACCAGGACGGAGCGATATTCCTCCGGCGTCGGAGGAGAGCGGAGCGCAACCTCAATCTCACCTTTTAAGATCGTAAGCGGGGTGCGCAGTTCATGAGCGGCATCGGCGCTAAAGTGCTTAACGGCAGTAAACGCGCGTTCCAGCCGCTCCAGCATGGCGTTTAGGACGGCGGCTAGACGGCTGAGTTCGTCCGTACTGTCTGCGGCCTCGATCCGGCGCGAGAGGTCTTCCGCCTCTATTGCCCGGGCCGTATCAACCATCGCATCCACGGGAGCCAGAGCGCGCCGCGCCAGAAACCAGCCGCCCACCCCAGCTCCCCCGAGCGCCAGGGGGGTGAGTCCCAAGAGAATCAAGAGAAACCGGGAACGGGCCGTGTCCGCACTCTCAAGAGGCATGGCGACCTGAACGAGATGAATCATCCGGCCGCGCTCAATAACCGGCAGCGTCAGCAGCCGGGCCGGTATCCCCCCCCTCTCTCTCCCCTGAGGAGAGGACAAGGTGATGGTTTGATAGGTTTCCCGGCCTTGCCGGGCGTTCAACTGCGCTTCCGGGCTGAGTGGGAATTGCATACGCGGGCGCGGCACGATGCGGGGGTCCGGACGACCGAATGGATCAAGTAAACGAAAGAACCGAGAAGTCGGCCCGGGACCAAACGGACCAAGCAGCGCGTTCAAAGCCGCATCTAAATCACGTCCCGGCGACGAGGGACGCCGGACTGAATCGGCAATGGACACGGCGACCGATTTCAACGAGGCATCGATATTGTCGCGCAAGCCCTGGTCGAGAAGGATGAGGGCCGTTGTCCCCAGGAGGGCTAACATCCCGGTCAGCAGAGCCGTATACCACAGCGTCAGGCGAGCCCGCAGGCTGGAAAAGAGGAACCGCATTATCCCTCAGGTTCCTTTATGACATAGCCCACCCCGCGCACGGTATGGATCAGCTTGGTGGGAAACCCCGCATCAATTTTTTTCCTGAGATAGTTGACATATACGTCAATCACATTGGTAAAGGTGTCGAAATCCACGCCCCATACATGCTGGGCGATCAGGGCGCGGCTGAGCACACGCCCTGGGTGACGCAAAAAGAATTCGAGCAGGGCGAACTCCTTTGCGGTCAGTTCAATCCGAGTGCCCGCACGTGTGACCTTGCGCGAGATCAGGTCGAGCTCCAGATCCGCCACGCTTAAGGTGGAGGGAGACAGGGGGCTACCCCGACGCAGCAAGGCGCGAATCCGGGCGAGCAGTTCTTCAAAGGCAAACGGTTTTGTCAGATAGTCATCCGCGCCTCGATCCAGCCCGGTGACTTTATCCGCAACCGTATCACGTGCGGTGAGCATCAGCACCGGAAGGCGGAGCTTATGCCTTCGCATCTCCTGGAGGACATTCAATCCATTCCGCCTGGGCAGCATGACGTCCAGAACGATCAGATCGTACTCATGATCAAACGCTTGGGTCAGTCCGACCTCGCCGTCCGGGGCGATATCAACACGGTAGCCTTCGGCCTCAAGGCCGCGGCGAATAAAACTGGCGACTTTTGCTTCGTCTTCAATCACAAGAATACGCATGTCTCACTGCTGCCTCAGGTTCACGAACGGCGTGAATGAGCGTATTGTAGCAGACACAGCGGGAACCACAGACCTACGTTGAGCGGCTTTCTCCGTTCTCTTTGACCGACCACGTGTGAGTACATATGCCTATAGGACGCCCGAGCCTGTCCCCTCTTCATATTCTGAAACTCGTCCGGCATCTGCCCCGGTTTGCCAAGCTGTTCTGGCGGCTGTTTCGAGACCGGCGGGTGCCGCTCCGGGCCAAGGCTGTGCTGGTCGGAGCACTGGTCTATATGCTGCTGCCTATGGACCTACTACCTGATATTCTGCCTTTTATCGGTGTTGCCGACGATATTACCGTCCTGCTACTTGCCGGTCGCTGGTTCCTTTCCCTGTGTCCACCCGACGTGGTACAGGAGCAGGTGAGAGCATTGAGTGAGGAAGCCGCTGGTTAATGCCTGTCTGTCTTGTCAACTGATGAAGGAGTGATCTATGGCCTATCGCCCGACCCTGATGGGTACGCGAGGGATGATTTCGACCGAGCACTATCTGTCCGCCGAAGCCGGTATGCACATTCTCCGGGCTGGGGGCAACGCATTTGATGCGGCTGTTGCCGCGACGCTGGCCGAAGGCGTACTCAACCCCCATATGCATACCTTTGGGGGCGAACTGTCCGCGCTCGCCTATAGCGCAACGGACAAGAGAGTCTTCTCGATTAACGGCAGTACTGTTGCGCCCAAGGCGGCAACGCTTGAATGGTTTCAGCAGCAGGGTATCACCCTCATCCCCGGCAGCGGAGCCCTGGCCGCCGGGCCGTGTGCAGCTCCGGACGCTTTCATTTCCGTGCTGCAACGCTTTGGGACCTGTAGCTTTGCCCAGGTGGTCGCTCCCGCGCTGGAACTGGCCGAGAATGGCTTTCCCATGCATTGTGCCTTACGGGGCCCGGCACCGGCCTATCTGAATATGGATTTTTCGATTGCCGGAAATGCCGAGCATTTCAGGAAACACTGGCCGTCTTCTGCCAAGGTCTATCTGCCAGGTGGACACTTGCCCGACATCGGCCAAGTCGTGACGAACCCGGACTTGGCCCGGACCTTCCGGCGTCTGACGGTGGCCGAAGAACGGGCCGGTGATGACCGCCTCGGCGGTCTGGCAGCCGCTCGAGCCGAATTTTACGAGGGATCCATCGCCCAGACCATAGCAGCCCACGCGAAAGAACAGGGGGGGCTGCTGAGCGCGGAAGACTTGGCCGACTTTCATATTCGGATCGAAGAGCCGACGACCCTCAACTACCGTGGCTATGATGTCTACAAATGTGGCCCCTGGAGCCAAGGCCCGGTGTTCCTGCAGCAACTGGCCCTGCTTGAAGGGTTTGATCTCAAGGCGATGGGCCTGAATAGTGCGGATTATATTCATACAGTCACAGAAGCGGCCAAGCTTGCCTTCGCCGACCGTGAGCAATACTACGGCGATCCGGATTTTACCGATGTGCCACTGGAAGGACTCCTCTCCAAAGACTATGCGTCCAGGCGACGTGAGCTGATCGACAACGGACAGGCGTCGCTTGACCAGCGGCCGGGCAATCCGCGGACCGGCGCTGCGCTGCTCGAAGGGGAAGATATCTTTGCGGCCCGGAATTGGGGTCCAGGCACCGTCTATGTGGCGGTGATCGATAACGAGCGGAATATGGCCTCTTTTACCCCGAGCGGGGCCTGGATTCCGTCCTCTCCGGTAATAGACGGCCTCGGCTTCCCGCTAGGGACCAGAGTGCAGACCTTCTTCCTGGATGCAAAGCATCCGAACACCTTGGTGCCGGGAAAACGCCCGCGTACCACCCTGACGCCGACCCTGGTCATGCGGGACGGAAACCCTTGTATGGTTTTTGGTACGCCGGGTGGAGACCAGCAGGATCAGTGGACGCTCCAGTTCTTTCTGGCTGTGGCTGATTTTGAAATGGAAGTACAGGACGCCATCGAAGCTCCGCGATTTTCGACCTCCCACTTCCCGACCAGTTTCTATCCGCATAATGGTGTTCCCGGTCTGCTCCGAGTTGAGGAGCGGATTCCTGAAGAGGTACAGCGTGAACTCAAAGCCCGCGGACATAGGCTCCAGGTCAACCCGGCGTGGAGCGAGGGGGATGTGCTGGGCATTCGTATTGATGCCAGGTCTGGCACGCTGTACGGCGGAGCGGATATCCGTGGGGAACAGAGCAAACGTATGCCGTCACATATCATAGGGTGGTAAGGTTTTCCGTGGGCGGTGGGATGCTTTTTCTACCTTCCCATCGTTTGCACCCATCTCTATTAGAATAACTAAAATTCAATTTTAGACCTTGACTCTCAATGTGAGGGTGCTAGGTAGGAAGGAGTGGTGTGTGGAAGGTCGCGGCAAGGTACCATCGTCCACGGACTAATAGAGAGGAGGATAGCTGCTCTATATGCCAACTCGGGAGCAACATCTCAGCTCCGTTCCTCTCCACCGAACGATTCGGTTTTTTCCATCCATACAAATTTCCCCTATCCTCCTTCGTCCAAAAACATTTCCCCTTCGGACTATTGGCGCCTTTTCTGCCCGGCAGCGTCCGCCCCCGATCCGTTCTACGCTGAGATAGGCCTTTTTGCGTGAACCCAAAGAGTTGGAGGAGTAGAAGTATGCAACTTCCAGTGCAAATCGTCTCTCGCGACCTGCATCTTTCCAGACACCTAGAGACAACCATTCATGAGAAGGCCGGCAAGCTTGATACCTTTTATAGTCGTATTACCCGCTGCCAAGTCGTTATTGAATCCCAGACCCATCATCACTGGAAGAGTCAATCCTATAAGGTTCGCATCGACCTGAGCGTTCCTGGTGCTGAACTGGTCGTCAACCACCATGAAAACCAGGATTTAAAAGTCGCTATTCGAGATGCCTTTGATGCGGCCAAACGTCAGTTGCAAAACTATGCTCACCAACAACGCGGCGATGTGAAAGCGCATTCCGCAATGGCGGAGGCGTGGCATTAGAACGCATGACAGACCGTTCCTGTTTCCTGGAGGAAAGGACAAGCTATGGCTGAGGGATTTCGCAAGATTGTATGTCCTGTCTATTTGGATGAAACATCGCCCCAGATGCTCTCGTATGCGCGACACTTCGCCCAACTCGGAGAGGGGACCATCTACCTTCTTCATGTCGTGCCCACCGATGAGTTGCATCTCCTGCGCAAGGTCTATAGGCCGGGCGAAAGTGGCGGGGCAGATATCAGTACGGCAGAACGCGTTGCCCGGGAACAGTTAGAGGCGATTGCTCAGGAACATTTCAGCGATACCAACCATGCCATTCTGACCCAGTTCAATAGCAATCCGGCTGCCGGAATTCTGGAAGCCCAAAAAGAAGTCGGCGCTGACCTTGTAGTGATGTCCTCGCACGGTCGAACCGGATTTGCCCATCTCATTCTGGGTAGCGTGGCCGAAAGGGTCGTACGGGAGGCGGTCTGTCCAGTGTTGGCCATTCGTCAAGGCGATGAAGAAGTCGTCACCTCTGCATTCCAGAATATCCTTGTTCCGGTGGACATTGCAGACCGGTCGGCGACTGCCCTCATCTGTGCCAGGCAAATTGCGGCACAACACGGGGGAACGGTCTATCCACTCCACGTTGTCCCTACCGAAGACATCTACCTCCAGCGCGATGTCTATCGGCTTCAGGAGGGAGAAGGAACGAATCTGGTCCAGGCGGAAAAGGTGGCTAAGGAGCGATTAGCGGAAGTCTCGCAGAGCTATCTTGAGGGCGTTCGATACGAACCGGTTGTGCATGTGAGTAATGACCCGGCGCGCACGTTTCTCGAAATGGAAAAAGAAGTTGGCGCGGATTTACTGGTGATGGCGACCCATGGGTTCACCGGTCTGTTTCACCTTTTGCTCGGCAGTCTGACCGAAAAAATGATGCGTGAAGCGGGCTGCCCGGTCTTAGCTCTTCACCAGTAGCAGTTAGAGAAGGAGCGACGGAATCTGATCCACAACACAAGAGGAGGGGCACTCTGATGAAGGATACAGCCTATAGGATCGTGAGTGAATCTCTGAAAGACGAACTGCGAGCTATTGATTTTTACTTACTTGCCGCAGATGCCGCACCTACTCCAGCCGCTCGACTTGCAGCCCGGCAGTTCGCCAGAGAAGAAGAGCAACATCTTGACGACCTCATCGAGTGGATTGAGTGGGAAGACGATCCGGAACTCCACACGGTCTTACGAAACATCCATCTCCTCCAGTACGATAGGTCGCCCCAAACCGACGCCGTGCGGCACTGGGTAGAGCTCTGTCACCAGCAGAAGGTCTCCGATCCCGTGCGGACGCTGTTTGAAATAGCGCTGGCAAAAGAGCAGGAGTCGCTCGGGCACTATCATGCCCTGGAACGCCAGGTCACCGAGCCGCTCGCCCGTCGGGTGCTGCACACAATCTGCCAGGCCGAAGAACAGCACCAGCGGTTCCTGGAAGAGCAGTATCATCGGCTGGTGGCTGAGCGTGAGGAGTCCGCCCAGTCCTGGCACTAAACGGGAAACGCGTGAGGTGCGCTGGTCTTACGCTGCCGTCAGATCAAAACTCCATCTCTCTGATATCTTCCGCAATATGGAGGGGGGCGGCAGTCGCCGCTCGCACTGCGTCGAGAGTGACGCCTGGTGCAAATTCTTTTAAGACAAAGCCCTGCGAGGTCACTTGAATTAAAGCCAGATTTGTCAGTACCCACGAGACACACGCACGGGCGGTGAGCGGATAGGTACACTTGGGGAGCAGTTTTGGCTCACCCGCCTTCGTGGTGTGATGCATCACAACAATCAACCGGCGTGTTCCGGCGGCAAGGTCCATGGCTCCGCCAATTGAACCGGCCTGCATATGCGGGGCTTTCCAGTTTGCCAGGTCACCGTTTGCTGCAACCTGAAAGCCGCCGAGTATGACCGTGTCCACGTGTCTCCCGCGGGCCATGGCAAACGCATCTGTACTATCAAAGAAACTGGCCCCTGGTTGCAGCGTCACCAATTGAGAACTGGCATTATACAGATCGATATCCTCTTCCCCGTCCGTGGCAAGCGGACCATAACCCAGCACGCCGTTCTCGGCGTGGAGCGTCACGTCGTCAGTAATAAAATCCGAGATCAGGGTTGGCAGACCGATACCGAGGTTCACATACTGGCCGGGCTCTAAGAGGCGAGCGGCGCGTAGCGCCATGAGCTCCGGCGTCAGGCCGCTAGGAGACCCAGTGGTCTGCTCTGCCGTTTTGATCGTTCGGCCTTGAGCCCGCATGAGCTCCAAGACTCGAACACGGTTAAGCGGTTTTTCACGCAGAACAAGACGGTCAACAAAGATGCCTGGGGTGACAATTGCCTCCGGGTCAAGCTGCCCTGATTCGACAATTTCATCGACCTCAGCGATGGTGACCGTCGCCGCAGAGGCGAACGGGGGGTTAAAATTGCGCGCCGTACCGCGGTAGATCAGATTACCAGCCGCATCAGCTTTATACGCCCGAATGAGGGCAAAGTCGGCATGGAGCGCGGTTTCCATGAGATACTCTCGGCCGCCAAAGACTCGTTTCTCTTTCCCTTCTGCGACGACCGTGCCAACTCCGGTGGGAGTGAAAAACGCGGCAATCCCCGCTCCAGCAGCCCGAATGCGCTCGACCAAGGTGCCCTGGGGCACGATTTCAAAGGCGACTTCGCCCCGTCCAATCTGCTCGGACAGCGGCGTTGTGCGGTAAGCATAGCCCCCAAAAGAGGAGATCAGTTTCGAGACTTGGCCGTTTTCGGCGAGAATTTGAGGAGATAGCGATCCGAATCCGGGAGAATTGCAGATGATGGTCAGGTCGACAACACCACTGTCCCGCAGGGCAAAGAGTAATTCATGGGGCCACCCTTGGAGTACGCCAAACCCGCCTATCAGAACACTCGCTCCGTCCCGGATATCGGCAATCGCTTCGACCGCGGAGTAGCGAGCCTTTTGTACACTCATATAACCCTCATACACGATGAAAAAGATTTGGGCTGACCGCTCGGTCAGGTTGATCTTCATTCTCCCGCCCCGTAATATAGCTCATCAGGCCGATACGCGCTCAAAGAGGAAACGCGCCCTCCATTAGCCAAAAAAGCTGGACACGTTTCCTCTTTCAAGAGGGAGGGCGCCGTCGGAGTGAGTGCAATATAAGCGTACAGGAAGGATAACCAGTGGCTGACCATCCAGTGTGGCTCTCACAAGGCGCCCCTCAAGGGGAAACACAGCCGCTCGTGATATTTCACTATCCACTCGCTTTTACCCTTATCGGCCGAGAAGCTGGAGCCCCGTTGACGGTGACGGTAGAAACCCTGCTTGATGATATTCGTGCAGAAGACCTCGCCTACATGGAGAAGGTCCTGAATTTTGTGACAGCGCAGCAACAGAACGGTAAAGTCCGACCGCGTGACTCTCAACCCTCCCCAGTAGGAACAATGCCAACCGATCGGATGTGCGACCTGTGTGAGATGGCCCATTATACGCAGTGGTATGCCGAGTTTTACGCTCCCCTCCGTTTTACCATCCTCGACTGCGATTCCTGTGAGGTGCCTATCGCGGTCCTTGGCGAGCACCGCGTTGATGTGCGTCCGGAAGAGGTCGCGTTTATGGAAAACGCCCTCAATCTCGTGGCCGAACAAAAGTATACCGGGAAATTCCCGAAGTGGATGTTCGACCACAATATGCGACAGATTCCGGATCATTATCATTTTCATGTCCGCCCCTTGCTATGGTGAAAAGAGGAAACATGCCCTCCAATCATTTACAAAAGCTGGACATATTTCCTCTTTGCGGCGAGGAAAAGAAAGTGACGACTATGCAGGCGATGTTATTGCTTGGCCCAGGGAAGATTGCCTGTCAGGAATTACCCGTACCGGAACCGGGCCCCGAAGATGTCGTGCTGAAGGTTGAGTCTGCCTTGACCTGCGGAACGGATCTCAAGGCCTTTTTGCGTGGCCATCCCAAGATGCCCCCGCCGATCCGTTTTGGCCATGAATACTCTGGAACGATTACTGCGTGCGGGTCGCAGGTCACAAACTTCCGCGAGGGCGACGCCGTTATGCTTGCGCCAACCGGCCCGTGCGGCCGCTGTTTTTATTGTCAGCATGATCAAGAAAACCTGTGTACGTCACTCATGACGACCATGGCATTTGGCGGTTATGCGGAATATGTCAGCCTTCCCGGTCGGATTGTCAGATCCAATATGTTCCAGAAGCCAAAAAGCCTGCCTTTTGTCGAAGCCGCGTTGTTGGAGCCCGTGTCGTGCGTGGTCTTTGGATTACAGCAGGTGACGTTCACGTCCGAAGACACGGTAGTGATTATTGGCGCAGGTGGCTTTGGGCTGTTGCACCTCATCCTCTTGAAAATGTTTGGTCTGGAGCGCGTCTATATGGTAGCCAGAAACCCGGATCGGGCCAGAGTTGCGGGCGAACTTGGCGCCTACCGCGTGATTGCCCGTCCGGCTGAGGAGGCCCGGGAAGAAGTCTTGGAGGCCACAGGGGGCCGGGGGGCTGACCTAGTCATTGAGTGTACGGCCCAGCCGAGCGTTTGGGAGGAATCCCTGTTTTTTGCTCGTCCCGGCGGCCAGGTCGTTCTCTTTGGCGGCTGCCCGCAGGGAACCAAGGTTTCGCTGGACGCAACTCGGCTGCACTACGATCAGATTCGTCTGTCGAGCCCCTTTCACTTTAACCCGGCCTCCGTACGGAAAGCGTCCGAATTGCTCATATCCGGGCAGATGCCAACCGAGTACCTGATTAGCGGTCGCTACCCTCTGGTTGACCTCTGTCAGGCATTCGATCGTATGCAGCGTGGTGAGGGGATCAAATACGAAGTCGTACCCTGAGGGCGAAAGGCTGCCATGAAGATTGTTACCCCGAACGAAGCCGTACAAGTCATCCCAGACGGCAGCATTGCGATTTTCCCCCACAGTTGCGTCGAACCGACGACCTTCTATACGGCTTTCCAGCACGAGGTCGAGCGCTTCAGCAACCTGACCGTGTATTCCGGGCTGGCGTTTGGAAAATATCCCTTTCTGGAAAATGGATTGGGAACGAACTTCCGCTACGTGACCTGGCAAGCTGCGCCCCAACTTCGACGGCTGTTCAAAGAAAACGACCCGCGCAAGATTGGCTTTGCCCCCATGCGGTTTAGCGAGATCACCCGCATTGTGCACAAGAACGGGATCATCAAGCCGGATGTCGTCGTGGCGCAAGTCTCGCCGCCCGATCAGGATGGAACGGTCAGCTTGGGGATTTCGGTCAGTATCTATCAAGACTTCATCGATAGCGCGAAAATGGTGATCGCTGAGATAAACACTCATATGCCGGCAACGCACGGCCAGAGCCGGGTACCGGTTGAGAAAATTGATTTTGCCATAGAGTCTTCCGAACCTCTCGGGACCTATCGTTCGCCCCACCAAAGCGAGCGTGACGCCAAAATCGTCGATTATGTTCTCGACCTGGTTCCTGACTTGGCTTGGGTGCAACTCGGTATAGGTTCCGTCCCCGATGCGGTGCTGGGCCGATTGGCAGACAAACGAGGGGTGAACCTCTACTCGGGCATGCTGTCACAGGGGCTGATCCAGTTTCTGGATCAAGTGAAACACACCCCCAAGATTCTCACCGGCGAGCTTGCCGGTGACCAGGAGTTCTTTGATTTTTGCGGTCGTAATCCGCTCGTGGAAATGGCGACCGTCGATGTCACCCACAATATTCTGGAGCTGGCAAAGCTGCCGCGCTTCGTCTCCATCAATTCCGCCGTGGAAATCGACCTGCACGGCCAGAGCAATGGCGAGACCATTGGACCGGTACAGATCAGCGGTGTCGGCGGCAGCCTCGACTATGTGGAGGCCGCGGCGCTGGCCGAGGACGGCGTGTCCATCATTGCGTTGCCGTCAACGACCGAAGACGGCAAGCGCTCAAAGATCGTTGCCAGCCTGGCCACCGGCGCCGTTGTCACCACGCCCCGCTTTTGTACCGACTATATCGTGACCGAATACGGCATCGCCCGCATGAAGGGCAAAGACCTCCGCGGGCGGGCCGAAGCCCTCATCCAAATCGCCCACCCGGATTTTCGGCCTGAATTGGAGAAACAGTTAGGATAGGAACTGTTCCGTTCGTCCATGTGAGGGATGACCCATATCCGGGTTCCTGGCGCTCGCCTTTTTTCTCTCCGACCTGTTTGATACGCTCAATCTCTCGTTGGCGCTGTGTGCATCGCTTACCGAGACCGCCAGTCAGGAGCCAGTCTGCGTGAGGGAACGATTATGATTGAACGGGCCGCTATTCTGAGCACGGGGGATGAAATCACGACCGGCAAGGTTGTTGATACCAACTCCAACTATATTGCGGATAAGCTGATTGAAGCCGGGCTAGACGTTGCCTCGATTGTCACGGTTGGCGATGTGGCGGAGCGGATTGTGTGGGCCTGGGAACAGGCCATGGTGCACGCCGACGTGATCATTTCCACCGGTGGCATTGGCCCCACGGCGGATGATCTCACGACCGAACTGGTCGCCAAGGTTGCCGGAGTCGAGTTGACCTTCTCTGAAGAAGTCGCTGAGAATATTCGGCGGATTTTTGCCTCGCTGAACCGCACCATGCCGGAGAATAATCTCAAGCAGGCTCAGTTCCCCGCCGGCGCAACCATTATTCCCAACCATCTCGGGACGGCACCGGGCTACCGCCTAGCGCTGGAGACCCCGCACGGTCACAAGCATCTGATCGTCCTTCCAGGGGTCCCGCGCGAGATGAAACCCATGATGGAAGCAAGCGTCATCCCCTGGCTTGGTGAAATGCGGGGTGGGGGCGATGTCTTTCTGACCCGGACGTTTCAGACCTTCGGTATTAGTGAGTCCGGACTGGACGAACTGGTGTCCGGCGTGGTTGCTGAAGACGAGGGGAAGCTGGCCTTTCGGGCCAATTTCCCCCAGATTTCCATGCGCGTGACTGTCCGGGGGAAGGCGGGCGAGGTTGAACGACGGGTCGAAGCGCTGGCACGGCGGCTGCGCGAGAAAATCGGCCCGTACGTCTACGGCGAGGGGGATGTCAGCATGGAAGGCGTGGTGGGTCAGCTCCTCAAAGAGCAGGGGAAAACGATCGGTTTTGCTGAGGCGTGCTCGGGAGGCTTGGGCAGCCATCGCCTGACGAATGTGCCGGGCAGTTCGGACTATTTCCTGGGCAGCATTATTGCTTATTCGGACAAGGCAAAAACCCAGTTGCTCAATGTCAACCCCGACACCTTGAGTCAGCACGGCGCGGTCAGCGAGGAGACAGTCAAGGAAATGGCCAGCGGCGTCCGTACCCGTCTGGGCACCGATATTGGTGTCGCGGTAACAGGCATTGCCGGACCAGACGGCGGCACCCCGGACAAGCCGGTTGGAACCGCCTGCCTGGCACTTGCTATGGATGGCACGCTGGTGTCGCGGCAGTACAAGCTCTGGGGCAACCGGGAATGGATAAAAACCTTGACCTCTCAGTTGTGTCTCGACTGGGTGCGGCGTGCGCTTCTTGAAATTCCTATTGCAGAATCAGGATTTATACGTCGCTAAGGAAAGAGATGACCCCTTGTTGATTCGCGCCTTCATCGCAGCTAATCTAGCCCCGTCAGTAAGCGAAGAAATGGCAAAAGTTCAATCCGCTCTCCAAAGGGCCCAAGGCGATATCCGCTGGGTCAAACCACAGGGATTTCATCTGACGTTTCGGTTTCTTGGGAATATCGAACAGACTCGCGTTACACCCACCCTGACCGCATTGCGCGCAGCCGTAAAGCTTCACCCTCAGTTCCGAGTCCGAACGCAAGGACTCGGGGCTTTTCCTTCACTTACCCGACCGCGGGTGCTGTGGGCTCGTCTGACCGGTGACGGTCTACAAGAGCTGCATACAAAGATCGAGTCGGCTCTCGGCTCCTGTGGCTTTCCGTCCGAGGACCGCGCGTTTCGCCCGCATATTACCTTGGGCCGGGTCCGCTCCCTGCGTGGCTGGAGTCAGGTACTGGGAGGGATGAAGACGTATCTCCAATACAATTTTGGTGAGAGTCTTATTGACAAAGTGACCCTGTATCAGAGTGACCTGAGACCAGGCGGGGCAGTCTATACGCCACTCGGCGCTACCCCTCTGGATCCTGTTCAAGGTATATCAATCCACCGTCCACAACAGTAAGGAGCGTATATGGCAGAAGACAGAGATCGTGAGCGAGCGTTGGACTTAGCGGTCAGTCAGATCGAAAAGCAGTTTGGAAAGGGCTCGATCATGAAGCTCGGCGAGGATGCTCTCGCGCGTAACATCGCCTCGATTTCGACCGGCTCGCTGGGCCTGGATCTCGCCCTTGGTATTGGTGGCCTGCCGCGCGGACGTGTGGTCGAGATCTACGGACCTGAATCATCGGGGAAAACCACGCTCGCTCTGCACGTCGTTGCTCAGGCGCAAAAAGTGGATGGTGCCTGCGCCTATATTGACGCGGAACACGCCCTGGACGTGAGCTATGCCGGCAAACTTGGTGTGAAAGTTGACGAGGTGTTGATCTCCCAGCCCGATAACGGTGAACAGGCGCTCGAAATCACGGACACCTTAGTCAGAAGCGGTGCGCTGGATGTGATTGTGGTCGATTCTGTGGCTGCCCTGGTTCCCCGCTCTGAGCTCGAAGGCGATATGGGTGAGCCGCAGATGGGCCTGCAGGCCAGGCTCATGTCGCAAGCGCTCCGGAAACTCGTCAGTACGATCTCACGCTCGCGCACCCTGGTTATCTTCATCAATCAAATCCGGATGAAGATCGGCGTCATGTTTGGCAGTCCCGAGACCACAACCGGTGGTAACGCCCTCAAATTTTATTCCTCCGTCCGCATGGATATCCGCCGTACGGGCGCCATCAAGCAGGGCGCCCAAGTGGTTGGGAATCACACCCGGGTCAAAGTGGTCAAAAATAAAGTTGCACCGCCGTTCAAGGAAGCGGAATTCGATATTTTGTACGGAAGCGGAATATCCAAAGAGGGTGAGCTGATCGACATTGGCGTGGACAACAATATCGTTGAAAAGGCTGGCGCCTGGTATTCTTTTGCTGGAGAGCGGATCGGTCAGGGTAGAGAGAATGCCAGAGAATATCTGCGAGACCACCCCGAGGTGTCCGCGACGATAGAGGATCAGGTTCGGGAGAAGTTTGGTCTCAACGCCCCTCGAGCCGAAGCCGCAGTGGGAGAAGAAGAGGTGACTGAGAACGCCTAGCGTTGCATTCCTTTACTTATGAGTCATCCGCGTTCCTCTTCTGAGCAGACCCCGCTGCACTATGCCTATAGTCTCCTGGCGCGGGGCGACTACAGCGCGGCTCGTTTACACGAGAAATTACGGCTCAAGGGATTCACGTCACAGGCCGTAACCGAGACGGTTGACACACTGAGGGAGCGCGGCCATCTGAACGATGCTCGCCTGGCGCGTGGTCTGGTTGAGCGGTTTCAGAAGCAAGGCTTTGGTCGGTGTGGGGTGTGGGCCAAACTCCAGCAACGAGGACTTACGGACGATGTGATTACAACCGCACTGAACGAGTGGGAAGAACCGGTGGAGATCAAGCTCGCCGAGCAGCTTATCCAGCGTCGTTTCTCCGCTGCCGCACTCGAAGAGCCCAAGACACGCGCCCGCGCATATCGATTTCTATTGCGACGAGGATACTCTGCCAGTGTTGCGGCAAGCGTGCTAGGAAGAGATGAGTAAACGTGCCTTCAACAGACATTGAGAGACCGGCCTGTTTACTCATTGAGGCGTATAACGACTAGCGAACGGAAAGAGTCACCGTCATGACAGGGAACGAGATACGCAACAGCTTCCTGCAATTCTTCGCCGACCGGGGTCATCAGATCGTCCCGAGTGCGTCTTTGATTCCAGCCAATGATCCGACGCTGCTGTTCACCAATGCCGGGATGGTGCCGTTCAAGAATATTTTTCTCGGGGTTGAGCGGCCGACCCACCGGCGTGTGGTCGATTCGCAAAAATGTTTACGTGTCTCCGGGAAGCATAACGATCTGGAAGAAGTAGGCCGCGATACCTACCACCACACCTTCTTCGAAATGCTGGGGAACTGGTCGTTTGGCGATTACTACAAAAAGGAAGCCATCCGCTGGGCCTGGGAGTTGCTGACCGAGGTCTGGAAGCTGCCCAAGCCGAAACTTTGGGCAACGGTGTATACGACAGACGACGAAGCCGATGAGTGGTGGCGGACCCAAACCGATATCGATCCGCAACAGATCTTGCGTTTTGCTGAAAAGGACAATTTCTGGGAAATGGGTGAGACGGGTCCCTGTGGACCGTGCTCGGAAATCCATATTGACCGTGGCCCGCAGGCCTGCGAGTTAGCCAATACACCGGGCCATACCTGTGCGGTCAACGGCGGCTGTCCGCGCTATATTGAGTTATGGAATCTGGTGTTCATCCAATACAACCGCAATGCGGATCAATCCCTGGACGATCTGCCCGAGACGCATGTCGATACGGGCATGGGCCTGGAGCGCATTGTCTCTGTCCTCCAGGACGTGCCGGGCAATTATGACTCCGATCTGCTGCGCGACATCATTACCTTTACCGAAGGGTTAGGCGAAAAGCAGAAACGTGTCCTCCAATCATCCACAAAAGCCGGACACGTTTCTGCTTTCAAGCGCTACGGCGAGACGAGGGAACAGGACGTGTCGTTTCGGGTGATTGCCGACCATGCGCGCACGGCGGCCTTTGCCATTGCCGATGGTGTGGTCCCGACCAACGAGGGGCGGGGCTATGTGTTACGGCGGATTATGCGCCGCGCCTTACGCCACGGGCGACTCCTTGGCTTTGAGGGAACGTTTTTCTCTCAGGTCGCCGGGAGCGTGGTCCAGCTCCTGGGCTCAGCCTACCCCGAGCTGATTGAGCGGCGGAACTATCTGACTGAGGTCATACACAACGAGGAGACCCGTTTCTCGGAAACCTTGGACAGGGGTCTGGCCCTGCTCGAACAAGAAATCCACGATCTGCGTCAGCGCAACGCCGCAACCCTGTCCGGCGAAACCGCCTTTCGGTTGTACGATACTTACGGCTTCCCGCTGGATATGACCGAGGATTTTCTGTCGTCCGAAGGCTTCAGCGTCGAGCACGATGAATTTCAGGCCGCTCTGGAAGAGCAGCGAGCCCGCGCGCGTGAGGGGCAAAAGGGTTCGGTCTCTATCAGCACCGGGCTCTCCGATTCGGATGTGCATTCCAGTTTTGTTGGTGACTATCAGGCCGAACACGAATCCGAGGTGCGCGTGCTGCTTGTGGACGGACAGCCCCGAACAGACGCGGTAGGCGAAGGGGAAGCGGTTGATCTGATCACTGCCGAGACGCCCTTTTATGGTGAGTCCGGCGGACAGGTGGGAGATACGGGGACGATACGAACGAGCCGCGGCGATCTCATCGAGGTGCTGGATACGCTCAAACCGCAGCCTGCACTCATTGTGCATAAGGGCCGGGTAGTGCAGGGCGCGGTGCAGACCGGGGATGCTGTCCAGCTCAGTATTGACGCACCGCGGCGTGAGGCCATTCGTTTGAATCATTCCGCAACACACATCATGCACTCCGCGCTACGCGAGATTTTAGGCTCACACGTCCGGCAGGCCGGCTCCCTGGTCACCCCGGATCGGCTCCGTTTCGACTTTACGCATACCAGTCCAGTCAAGGACGATGTCCTGGATGAAATCGAAAACCTGGTGAACCACCATATTCGGGAAAATGCCGCGGTGACGAGTGAGGAAATGTCTTTTACCGACGCGATCCAAAAGGGGGCGCTGGCTTTCTTTGGCGAGAAATACGGCGAGATCGTTCGGGTGTTACGGATGGGAGATTTCTCAACCGAGCTGTGTGGCGGAACCCACGTGAGTCGGACCGGAGACGTGGGGCTGTTCAAATTCAGAGCGGAGACAGGTGTGGCGTCCGGTATCCGACGGGTCGAGGCGGTCACGGGTGAGGGCGCCCTGTACTGGGTGCGTCAACGCGAGCGTGTGCTCAAGGACATGGGCAGTATCCTGAAGGGCTCTGAGGAGGACGCGCTCGAACGCTTGGAAAAACTGCTGAGCCGGCAACACGAGCTTGAAAAACAACTTGACCAACTTCAGAGCCAACTTGCCGGATCACAAAGTGATGATCTTGCTTCCCAAGTCCGTCAGACCAATGGAGTCAATGTGATCGCCAGTCGGGTTGAGGGCGTGGATCAGAAAGCCCTCCGGGAGATGGCGGATACGCTACGCGACAAACACCATCCTGCGGTTGTTGTCCTCGGAGCAACGAACGGGGCGAAAGTGTCGCTCTTAGCTGCGGTGAGTAAGGATTTGGTGCCGCAATATCACGCCGGAAAGATTATCAAAGAGATCGCTCCGCTGGTTGGCGGCGGCGGCGGTGGACGGCCCGATTTTGCTCAGGCTGGCGGAAAAGATCCGAAGCGCCTGGATGAAGCCCTCCAAAAGGTGTATGAGCTGATTGAAAAAGATGCATAAAGCGTAACTGTTGTACGCTTTTGATGGAGGTTGCTTGGCTGAAGTAGAACAGGTGACAGCAGAAACATCTCATATCGAGTTTGGCAATCATCGCTTCTTACGCGATCTCCTCGGCCAGCACGACGCGCATCTGCACGGCCTGGAGAACGCGCTCGGCGTGAAAATCTCAGCCTCCGGTAACGCCCTCATCATTGCCGGAGACGAGCCCCAGCGCGACCTGGCGGGTCGGGTGGCGACCCAACTGTACGACCTCATCCAACGCGGCTATCCTGTCTATCCGAGTGATGTGGATTACGCGGTTCGCATCCTCAGCCGTGATCATACGGCGAACCTTCAGGATATTTTTCTCGACACGGTCTATGTGTCGTCCAACCGCCGAACCATTACTCCCAAGAGTCTTGCTCAGAAAGCCTATATCGATGCCATTCGCAACTACGATATTGTGTTTGGTATTGGACCTGCTGGCACGGGCAAAACGTATCTGGCCATGGCCGTCGCGGTCGCCGAGCTGATGAAGCGGAAAGTGAGTCGGGTTGTCCTCACCCGGCCTGCGGTCGAGGCAGGGGAAAAGCTGGGTTTTCTGCCGGGCGATCTGGCCGAAAAAATAAATCCCTATCTGCGGCCTTTGTACGATGCCCTGCACGACATGGTTGACTTTGATCGCGCCCAAAAAATGATTGAGCGTGGTGTTATCGAAGTGGCTCCGCTGGCATTCATGCGGGGCCGGACGCTTAATGATTCCTTTGTCATATTGGACGAAGCGCAGAATACGACCCGTGAGCAAATGAAGATGTTCCTCACCCGGCTGGGCTACGGATCGAAAGCCGTGATTACCGGTGATATCACCCAAATCGATCTCCCCGCCGGGACGCGCTCCGGCTTAAAAGAGGCCCGACATATTCTGCGCGATGTCGATGGGATTCAATTTACGCTTTTCACGGAAAAAGACGTGGTCCGCCATCGTCTCGTTCAGGATGTGATTACTGCCTATGAACGCGCCCAAGAAGCCCAGGAGCGCCGCAACCAGGAAAGTCGTGCCCTCCGTCGTAACCGCCTCCAGGCCCGGTCTGAACGTAGACATCAGCGGAACAGTGCCGGGTCTGAATCGGTCCCAGATCCGCCGCTGGAGTCGAACGATCCTGCGTCACCTGGAGTTGAAACAGGCCGAGCTGAGTCTGGCCTTCGTGACGGATCGGACCATCCATGAACTGAATCGTCAGTATCGGCGCAAAGATCGGCCAACAGACGTGTTGTCGTTTCCGCTGGCCGATGAACACTGTCCGACTCTTCTGGGCGATGTGGTTATCTCGATCGACACCGCCCGGCGGCAGGCCCGGCAGCGCAAACGCGCCTTCGCCGACGAACTGCGCGCCCTGCTCATCCACGGTATTCTGCACCTGCTTGGCTACGACCACGAAGTGTCGGACAGCGAAGCCGTCCGCATGCGCCGAAAAGAGCGTGAGCTGAAGGCCCTGTTGCAGCAATCTGGCGATGTAGGTCGAATCGCGCCTTGATGGATAAAGAACGGGAGGATCTCACTTTGAGATTTTTCTTCGTCGCTCCCGCCCCGTCCTTCCCTTCCGTTCGAGAGCCGGCGGTGAGAGTGGAGCCCTGCTCCCGCCTGACGCCCCTCGGCCTGGGGCCAAGCCGGAGCGAGACCACCCCCTCATAATTTTCCTCCCCCCTCATCATTTCCTCATAAATTACTAGGGACAACCGGTGGGGAGCCGTGTTAGGAGGCGAATGGCCTCCCGAATACGCGTCAGCGCGGTGTCCGGAAGCCGAGAGGAGAACACGATGCCTGAGAGGGAGCGAGGGAGAGGGCGGACTGCCCCATTTTTTCTGGTCAGCAGTTTCAAAGTGAGACACTACCGCATGTCGGGTCGCTCGCCGCATACAACAGAGTTCAGTTGTGCGAGAGTCATGACCCGTACACTCGAATAGGCGAGACCTCGCATTACATTTGCGCGATGAAAACACGGCCCGGCAATCTGGATCAGCCGGGCGGCGGCTTCCGTTTCGCCTCTAGCACCTGCCGCTCCTGTCCTCTTCCTATTTGTCTGATCCTTCTACTGTCAGGGGGGAGAAATGGGACCACACCTCAGTATTGCGTTGATATTCGCCAGCATTCTCTGTGTTTTGCCTGCATGGGCTGGCTTAGAAAATCCCTCTCGTGGGTCAATCAAGAGCGGTGTGGGCCTCGTCTCAGGGTGGGTCTGTGATGCCGATGAACTGGAGGTTAGTTTTAACGGCGGGCCGCGGCAATTTGTCCCGTATGGATCGGAGCGGCTGGACACCCGTGGCACGTGTGGCGATACAGACAACGGCTTTGGGTTGCTCTGGAACTACAATGAATTAGGAGACGGCCGCCATAATGTTGCGCTCTATGTGGACGGCATGTTCGAGTCACAGGTGTTTTTTGAGGTACAGACGCTCGGCACGAACTTTCTCCAGGGGGTAACAGGGCAGGGCACGCTTACACTCTCCGATGGCAAACAGGTGACGGTTGAGTGGGAGGAGTCCACCCAGGGCTTTACGATCACCGACTACACGCCGTCCCGCGAGCTGCCACCACCTCCCGCAACTAGTGGAGTCGGCCAATTTGTGGGGACATGGCGCTTCACCAACAGCCGCACGACGCAAACCTACCGCTTCGGAGAGTGTCCAGCAAATACCGTGGTAAAACCATGCGTCGCAGATGTGCCACAAAGAACATATTTGTGGCCGACATACCTTTTTTCAGGACTAGGCTCCCTTGGACATAGCTATTATCTCGCGGACGTTGAACGCAGCGTGTGTCGAGTCTGGCTTTTCTATGAGCCAGATGGCAACCGTGTGAGCGGTCATTACGGAGAGGCGTACGGGGACTGCCTGTCCCGCTCAGCTATTGACTCGATAGCCGAAGACTTAACGTATGAGCGCTATCCCACCACTGGCACCCGTAGCAGTCAATCTGCGACGAGTCCGGCGACCACGCTGGAAGCCCCTCACCCCCCTGTCACAGCAGAAACACAAGAGGCGCTTGAACAGGCTATTGAGGATTCGCTGTTCTTGCTGATGCAATAGAGAAGAAGGAGGAAACGGCCATGACCCCAATCTGGATTGGCTTCAGCATCAACATCGCCATGACCGTTATTGCATTAATTTTGTTGGGGAATTATAGCGAAAGGTAACAATTTTGCTTGACTGATTCCACGACCACAAATTCATGCTCAGGAATGCCAAGGGTGTATTGAGCAAACAAATAGCGGTCTCCACCGTGTGCATATTGATGAACGTGGGCTTGTAATTCTTCTAGCAGCCCCGGCCAGCCATTGAAGACCATCACGCGAACACCTGCTCTGGCGACGAGTAGTTTCTGAAAGTCGTCCCACACGTCACCCTGATTCCCCCACTCGATTTCGGCAACAAGGGGAACACTGACAATTCTTTCCCCTTCATTTTCCCGTACCCATATCAAGTCATACAAAAATTCGCTCTGAATGTCGGGGATGGTATAATAGGGGGTGTAGCCCTTCTCCGTCCCTGCTGCTCCCAATGCGGCTTTTATATACGGTGCCCATTCTCCATCATGCCAAGGTTCTCCCATGATATCTGCCTGTGTTGCCCACTGAGTAACTTCATTCAGAATGGTGGTTAAGGTGTTTCGAGATAATGACATGCTCACTCCGCTAATTTCTCCCGTTCCGCCTTGGACACATCCTGCATAAAATCCCATTCATCCCGCTTCTTGGGGGGAGTACCAAGAATGGCCTTCATGATGTTCTCCGGCGTGTCAGGAATCTTCTCCGCCATCGGACGACCGGGACGGCCTCGGGTCTCTTCCTTTTGTCGTTTCTTGCGCTTCATTGGGTTCTTCCCTCCTGAGACGGTGTAAGCGCCAAAACCCTCTATCATACGGCAAGACGCCCTTGGTCATAGTGCGTCAGCAAAGTGGCCCCTTAATTTGACACATAGCGACTCCCTGACCTGAAGAGTCCCCCCTCAGGCCGGACTAGGTGCCCGTGCGAATGGTGCCTGTAACCATTCCCTTCGAGTACCTGCCTCACCATATTGCCAATCATCTGTTTAATGAGGTCTACGTCGCTGTCTCTTGCGACCTCTTGCCTCAGATGGGAAGGTAGGTCCTGCTCCAAAAATTCAACAGCCGGCCTTCTCCGATCGCTCGCATCCTGCATTCCCGCAATGGTTGAAGGTTGGTTGAGGAAATCCCACAGGTCCTGTCCAAGGGGGGTAGCGAAGACCCTCACATAAAATGGAGGACAGTTGTAGTTCACGGATTGATTCCTTTCCTGTCTATCTATTCCTCTTCGTCCTTCACGCGGTTGCTAATGATACCGCGAAGATTTTTGGGTGGCTCGAAGGACAGCGCGATAATCGAATATCATCTAAGGCTGCCCCGGATTTTCCACAAGTCTAAGTGTGAAAATGGTTCTCCGAAGGAAGCCCGGCCTCTGCGAGGGGTCGGGCTTTTTTATTGCCTAAAGTTCCCCATTTTTACAATCAAGTTGTGTGAGCATAAATATAAGAATCGTTGAATCGATAAAAACCTCTATATCTTAGCACCTTACAACCTGACTTGCTTTTCGACTGTAGTCAACTATTTTCTCACTCTTTCTGTCCACCCTCACCCAAGGCTCTCCTTCCCTATACCTCGACCAGTCCGCTGAAAGATACCGGATTCCGGCTTATGCTGGAATAATGAGAAAGCCGGCGTGGCCTTTCCAGGCTGGGAGAGTCCGGCTGGGCTGCTGTTGCCACTCTTGTCGAGCAGTCAAAGTTTCGCTGACTCCCAAGGCTCGAACTGACCGCGAGTCGTGGCAGAGCAGGGGGCTTCCATCTATTCGGTAGTGTATCAGTTTGAATTGAAAAACTGGTTTACTGCCCAAATTTGGGCGCGGGACAGGGCGGGGTTAGGTGTCCAAGCCGGCCAAGAACTCAAGGAGCAATCCATTGACCTCCGTCGGGCGTTCCTGCTGAATCCAATGGCCGGCCCCTGGGAGCAATACCTTTTTTCTCAGGTCGGGCATCACGTCTTCGAGGGTGTCGATGGCCGGGCGGTTGAGGGTCATGAGCGTATCATGCTCCCCAGCGATGAACAGCGCCGGTTGTCGTAGCTTCGCTCCCTGCAGAAACGGCGTCAACTCCCACGTGCGGTCAGCATTCCGATACCAATTCAGCCCCCCGCGGAACCCCGTGTGCTCAAACTCTTGGGTGAAGATGGCGAGGTCCTGGGGCGTCAACCACGGCGGCAGCCTCTCGGGGACGGTCGTACTGTCGAGGCATTGCGCAGCCTTCCCGAAGACAAACTGCCAGCGGTGCTCCGGCCGCGCGTCTCCGGAGTTGGAGTAGAGAAACTTGAGCAGGCTCGTCCGTACATCCGCCTCAAACTCGGCCTCGGCCTTCCCCGGTTCTTGAAAGTATTGCTGATAAAATTGCTGCTCTCCCGCAACGAGTTGCATAGCCTCCGAGGGCGGGTTATCGGCGCGCGGGAAATAGGGCACACTGAGGAGCCCCAGGGCATGAAAGAGGTCGGGCCGCAACAAGCTACAAAACCAGGCAACCGGTGCCCCCCAGTCGTGTCCGATAATGACAGCCTGTTCCGCACCCACGGCTTGGACGAGGCCAACCATATCCCCGGTTAAGTGGAGGAGGCTATAGGCTTCTATCTCGTCGGGGCTGTCGGTTTGCCCGTAGCCACGTTGGTCGGGGGCGACCACGTGGTAGCCCTCCGCGGCGAGGGCCGGCAATTGATGGCGCCAGGAGTACCACAGTTCGGGGAATCCGTGACACAGAATGACCAGCGGCCCTTGGCCCTGCTCCGCGATATGCATGTTGATGCCATTCGTCCTGATGACCCGGTGGTTTACTGAACCCATAGTGTCTCCTGACTGAGGGCTTCTCGTTGGGCGGCTGGGGTGACAGGTCACTCTGAGATTTTCTTCTTGTACGGTCCCCTCGGCCCAGGCTTGGGCCGTACCAAGAACGGGGCGGTCAGATTTCAAAGTGCTACACTACCATCTATTCCCGGAACTTGATAATGCGAAATCCAACCAGATAATAAATCAGCGCTTTTCAAGGAGATATAGGATGCGGAAGGTCGGCGCGTTCGAGGCAAAGACGAATCTCTCGGCTCTTCTCGATGCGGTTGCGCAAGGTGAGACTATCACCATCACTAAACGCGGGCGTCCCGTGGCTCGGTTAGTGCCGCCCGAGGCGCCGGACCATTACCGGGCCGTCGAGGCTGCCAAGAACACCCGAAAGCTGCGCGAACAGTTCGGAGGGGTCTCGATTGATGAAATACTCCGGATGCGTGACGAGGGCAGACCTTGAGCGCCCTGATACTGCGATTGGCCCGGGAGCACCGTCTCACCGTGTACGACTCGCTCTATCTTGAACTTGCGGTCCGCGAACGGCGGCCCCTTGCGACGCTGGACCGGAAGCTTCGACTGGCTGCTGAAGCGGAAGGGGTGCAACGCGGCTGATCCTTGTATGTCGGCCGCTGAAAGATGCTGAGCCCGGGCCCATGCCTGAATAACGAGGAGGCCGGTGCGGCCTTTCCAGGCTGGGAGAGTCAGGCTAGGCTGCGGTCTGTATGCAGCGTTTGTGGCCTGTTCCGCTCGCTGGCGCGAGTGGTGTTTTGCTTGCCCTGGCCTTTCCGAAAGTCGATTGGAATATTCTGGCCTGGGTTGCTTTCATCCCGCTGCTCTGGATGACGCAGGGGCAGACGCTACGCCGTGCTTTCAGCCTTGGCTGGATTGCCGGTATGGGGTTTTATCTCTGTACGCTGTATTGGATCGTGGATACGATTGGCCTGTACAGCAATATTCCTCATATTATTGCCGTCGGTCCGTTGCTCCTGATGTGTGCCGTTTTATCGGCATACACCGGTGTCTTTGCTGCTGGCCTGTGTGTCTGTCACAAGAGCAGACCGCACAACAGCGGTTGGTTGCTTCTCGTGTTTGGACCCATGCTCTGGGTTGCCCTGGAGTGGGTCCGCTCGTTCTTTTTTATCGGGTTTCCCTGGGCCAGCCTCGGCTATTCCCAATACAACTTCGTAAACCTGATTCAGTTTGTTGAATATACCGGTGTCTACGGGCTGTCGGCGCTGGTGATCTTCGGTAATGTCGCTCTCTTTATCGCTTTTTCCCGTCAGCGCCGCGGGCGCTTGGTGCTGGTCCTGCTCCTGGTTATCGCGGGACTTTGGGGGTGGGGAAACTGGCGTCGCAGCCAGTTGGCGGCTCTGCCCCCGGTCCATACGCTGCACGTCGGGATCGCCCAGGGGAATATCGCCCAGGATCAAAAATGGGATCCTGATTACCAAGAGGTCACTCTCGCCCGCTATGAGCAACTCACGCGTCAGATCACGGAACACGCAACCGACCTCGTTATTTGGCCGGAGGCGGCGGTGCCATTTTTCTTTCAGTCCGATGTGACCTACCGTGGCCGGCTGCTGGACCTGGCTCAAGACACCAACACGCCCATCCTGTTTGGCAGCCCTGCCTTTCAAGTCGATGATACGGATCTCACGCTGTTCAACCGGGCCTACCTCCTGTCTCCGGACACGACGATCCTGGGATACTATGACAAGATAATACTCACTCCCTTTGGCGAATACATACCCTTTCAAGACAGCGTGCTCTTCTTTCTGGATAAATTAGTGGAGGGGATAGGCGACTTTGCGCCAGGGACGACGCCGACTGTTTTTTCTCTCCCCTTAAAGCGTCAACCTGCCCTCCACTCAGACGACAAAGCTGGACACGTTGACGCCTTTGAGACTTTTGGCGTGCTCATCTGCTATGAGGGCGTGTTCCCTGACCTCGCGCGTCGCTTCGTTCATAATGGCGCACGGCTGCTGATCAATGTGACCAATGACGCCTGGTTCGGAGAGACTTCGGCACCCCATCAACATCTGGCCATGGAGGCCATGCGGGCTGTCGAGAACCGAGTGCCCCTGGTGCGGTCCGCCAATACCGGGATTTCAGCTATTGTGAATATCGATGGACAGATTCAGGCCCAAACAGCGCTCCTGGAGACCACCTTTATTGTCGACCAGCTTGCCTGGCCCCACGTGACCTCTTTCTATACCCAGTACGGCGACTGGTTTGTGACGTTGTGCGTCGTCGGGACGCTCGTTATGTTAGGTTATACAGGGATAATTGTAGTATTCGTCAAGCGAACCGGAGGAGGCGGAGATGCTGGCAGAAATCAGAGAAAAATTACATGAGCTGAGCGTACGCATTGAGAGTCTCGGGAGGCATCTTTGACATCCCGGATAAGGAAGCCCGTGCCGCCGCCCTGGAAGAGCAAACGCTGGCCGACGGATTCTGGCAAGATCAGGAAAAGGCGCAAGCCATCCTCAAGGAGCGAGCAAGCCTACTCGACACGGTAACGGAGTGGAAAAAGCAGACCCAGGCCGCATCTGACGCGCTGCTCTTTCTGGAACTGGCCGAAGCCGGAGACGCCGAGGCGGTTGAAGAAGTCGAGCGGGCGGTGCCCGAGCTTGAGGCGACCGTGAGTCGGGCAGAGTTGCAGCGTATGCTGGGTGGAGAACACGATGCGCAGAGTGCCATCGTCAGTCTCCATCCCGGTGCGGGTGGTCTTGAGGCCCAGGACTGGGCCGATATGCTCCTGCGGCTCTATCTGCGCTGGGCGGAACGCCGCAGCTATAGCGTAGAGATGGCCGAACACCTGCCTGGTGAGGGCGGTGGCGTAAAAAATGCCACCTTTACTGTTGAGGGGGCCTACGCCTACGGCTATCTGCGGGCGGAGGCAGGCATTCATCGGCTCGTTCGGATTTCGCCGTTTGATGCCAACGCCCGGCGGCATACCTCCTTTGCCTCTGTCTTTGTTTATCCGGATATTGATGAGGCGGTCGAAGTCGATATCCGTCCTGAAGATTTGCGCGTTGATACCTACCGGGCCAGTGGAGCCGGGGGACAGCATGTCAACAAAACTGACTCCGCGATTCGTCTGACCCACCTCCCAAGTGGAATCGTAGTCGCGTGTCAAAACGAACGCTCCCAACATCGGAATCGAACCATGGCGATGAAAATTCTCCGCGCCCGTTTATACGAGCTGGAGATGGAGAAACAAAAGGAGAAAATGGAGGGCCTGCATAAAAGCAAAAAAGACATTGCCTGGGGGAGTCAGATTCGCTCGTACGTCCTCCATCCCTACCGGATGGTCAAAGACCATCGCACCGGCGTGGAGGTCGGGAACACCGACGCGGTTCTGGATGGTGATATCGATCAGTTTATTGAAGCCTATCTGCTCCAACAATCGACGGTAGCCGAGTAACGGTTTCGGCCGTTCTCGACCCGTGAACCGGGTCACGAGACCAGCACAATCTCTTGGCAATCATCCGGGAAGCAGGTACACTCCTGCGACAGAGAGGAAACGTGTCCACCAATCAGGCACAGAGGCTGGATACGTTTCCTCTTTCTGTCCTTGCCTGAGACCAAGGGGTAAGCGCCTCTAGGGGGAGACCATGAACGCGTTGACAATTGAACAAATTCCGGAACTGAACGACCCTGTCCTGATTGTCGCCTTTTCCGGCTGGAACGATGCCGGCAGTGCGGCGACGCATGCCACGCAATTCCTCATCAAACGACTCCAGGCCCAGCGTTTCGCGACGATCGACCCTGAAGAATTTTATAACTTTAGTGAGGTTCGGCCCCACGTGCGCCTGCGAGATGGCCTCTACCGCGAGATTCGCTGGCCGGCCAATGAATTCTTTGCGACGAGCGCAGAGCAGCTCAAGCGTAGCATGGTCCTGGGTCAGGGCATTGAACCGCATCTCCGCTGGAAGGCGTATTCAGCGGCCTGTCTGGATGTTGCCAAGCAGTGTGGGGTGCGCCTCGTGATTACCCTGGGTGCGCTCTTGGCCGATGTGGCCTACTCCAGACCGGTGCGCGTGGTCGGATTTAGCAGCGACCCCGATATTGCGACGCAACTCCAACTCACCCCGTCCCGTTACGAGGGGCCAACGGGCATCGTGGGGGTGCTGAATGATGCCTGCCGTCAGGCTGGATTGACGTCCATCAGTTTCTGGGCCAACGTGCCGCACTATATTTCCGCCTCTCCAAACCCAAAGGCCGCCCTGGCTCTCGTCAGCCGTCTTGAGTCCTTTCTCCACTTCGCCCTGGATACCACCGAACTGGTGACAGGCGCGGCAGAGTTTGACGCGCAGGTCGCAAAGGCGATTGCCGAGAATCCCAACTTGGCCGCCTACGTCAAACGCCTGGAAGAACAGGAACAGGAAGAGGGGCTGGAAATGGAGACCGCTGCGCAGGACAAAGCCGGTAACGGACACGGCAACGGCAATGGGCATGCCAACGGCAAGGATATGGCTGAGGAACTTCAGCGTTTCTTGCGGCAGCGTAAGGATCGTAAAGATGACGAGTGAGGCCCGGCCCGGCCCGGACAAGTCCGTCTATCTGGTGAATCTGGGTTGCCCTAAAAATCTCGTGGATGGCGAGGTCATGCTCGGCCTGCTGGCGGATGCAGGCTATACGCTGAGCCTCGACCCGGAACAGGCCGGGGTCCTGATGGTCAATACGTGCAGCTTTATCGACGAGGCCAAGGAAGAGTCGATTGAGACGATCTTGGATCTGGCGGCCTATAAGACGACGGGGACAAAGAGGAGAGGTATTCTCCAATCAGACAAAAAAGCTGGACACGCTTCCTCTTCCGAGAAACAGCTCATTGTGACCGGTTGTCTCGCTCAGCGTTATGGCCAAGAGTTGCGCGAACTCCTCCCCGAAGTTGACGTTTTTGTGGGAACAGGAGAGTTTCTTCGGATCACCGAGATATTGGCACAGAAGCGGCGCGTACTTGAAAAGAGGGAACGTGTCCTCCAATCAGACAAAAAAGCTGGACACGTTCCCTCTTCTGGTCCCACCCTGTATGTGGGGGCTTCCCATGTCCTGCCTGATCATACCATTCCGCGTATCCCGACCACCCATTTTTACTCCGCCTATCTCAAGGTTGCCGAAGGCTGCAATCATAAATGCGCCTTTTGTATCATTCCGAAAATTCGCGGCTTACAGGAAAGTCGGCCGATTGCTTCTCTCTTGGCCGAAGCCACCGGACTGGTCGCACAAGGGGTGAGAGAAATTAATCTGATTGCGCAAGACCTGACCGCCTACGGGCGAGAGCGCCGTGATGGGACGACCCTGCTGGCCCTGCTCAAATCCCTCGTGCGGGTTGAGGGGCTGGACTGGATTCGGCTGCTGTACTGCTATCCGAATTATCTCAATGAATCCCTGTTGCATTTCATTGCCGCAGAAGAAAAGGTGTGCCCGTATATTGATATGCCCCTCCAGCACATCAGTGACCGGATGTTGAGGCGGATGAAGCGGGAGAAAAGCGGGGACGGCATTCGCCGTGTGTTGGACCGGATTCGGGACGCTATCCCCGGTGTGGTTGTACGCTCGTCTTTTATTGTTGGCTTTCCCGGTGAGCGAGAGGATGATTTTCAGCAGCTGTGCGACTTCGTAATCGAGGCGGAGCTCGATCACGTGGGGGTGTTTCGCTACTCCCAGGAGGAAGGGACGACCGCAGGCATAATGACCGACCAAGTCAGCGAAGAGATTAAGGAGGAACGCTGGCACAAATTGATGGCCTGCCAGGCCGAGGTCGTGCGTAAAAAAAATAGTGCGCTGGTGGGTGAGGAACGATCGGTACTCGTCTGTGGTCAGGACGATCACGGCCGCTGGTGGGGACGAACGCAGGGCCAGGCTCCAGATATCGATGGCATCGTCTTCCTGGAACAGTGTCCGGCTGACAGCGGCGACATGGTCCGCGCCCGGATTACCGGAGCGTCCGGCTATGACCTGCAAGCGCGCTGTCTTCCCGAGCAGCCGTTTCAAACGCCCACAGCTCTTGACTTGGCAGCCGCTTCTCCCTAATGTGTCTCTCCTTTTTATCTCGACCGTGGTGAAAAAGAGTCAACATGTCCTCCACTCATCCAAATAAAGCTGGACACGTTCACCCTTTGGAGAAGGCGTCATGAGAAAAACGTTCCTCAAAAAAATGCGGACGACGCTCGCCGGCCAAAAGCAGCAAATCCTGATGCAGCTTGACGAAGAGATCCGAGAGGGTAAAGAGAGTGAACTGGACGAAGGAATGGATACCTACGATCTCGCCAGCGAGGAGCGCGAACGGGAAATCCACCTGATCCTGAGTGACCGTGATCGAGACAAACTGCAAGCCATAGAAAACGCACTGGAGCGGATCGAAGAGGGCGAATACGGCATTTGCGAAGATTGTGAAGAAGAAATCGCCCAAGCCCGCCTTGAAGCCTTGCCGTTCACCAGACTGTGTGTTGCCTGTCAAGAGGAACGCGAAAAGGAAGCTCGCTTTCAGCGCCGTATTGATGATGGGGGTGGATTCGGTCGGTCCAATTTGGTTGATCTGGACGACGGGTAAAACCAGCCTCGTCTTTTTCCTCGGTCTATTCTGGTCGCCTGCGCAAGGCGCCCCTGCTGTCGGCCCGCGATGATGAGATGCGACCCGACGACCACCAACACTCTCTCCTCACTGCGCTCTTTCGGACGGCCATTGAGGCGGTCCATCCGCACCATCTGATCCCACAGACTGTTACGATTGAAAAGGAACAGCTGATCGTTCGGCCACGGGATAAAGAGGGGACGTATCCAGCTTTTTTAGATGACTGGAGGACACGTTCCCTCTCCGAGACCGCTGGCGCGTTGACGCTCGCTCTGACGGGTCGTCTCTTCCTGATTGGGGTAGGCAAGGGGGCCGGCAGTATGGCTCAGGCGCTAATGCCCGTGTTCGGTCCGAGGAGTATTGGTGGCTGTGTCATCATTCCGAGCGAGCAAGCGGTATCTGACCTGTCTCTGCCTGGAGTGCGGATGGTGCAAGGGGAGCATCCCTTGCCCGGACCGGGCAGTGAGTCCGCGACCCAAGCACTCATAGAGAGTCTCTCCCAGGTCCAACCTCACGATCTCGTCCTGTTGTGTCTGACTGGCGGAGCCTCCAGCCTGCTTGTACGCCCCGCGGTCGGGCTGACACTTTCAGACAAGACCATTACCAATGCTGTCTTGTTGGAATGTGGGGCGGACATCCTGGCGCTGAACACTGTGCGCAAACACATATCCGGGGTCAAAGGTGGCTGGCTCGCGCACCACGCTCAGCCGGCGACTGTGGTCAGTCTGATTCTGTCGGACGTGATTGGTGATGATATGAGTGTGATCGGCTCGGGCCCGACCGTTGCTGATCCAACAACGTTTCTGGACGCCTGGCGGGTTGTGGAGCAGTACGGCATCACCTCGCGGCTCCCCCAGTCTGTGCGCGCGCATCTGCAGCAAGGGGTCCGTGGAGCCCGACCTGAGACGCCAAAACCTGGAGACCCGCTATTCTCTCGCGTCCACAATATGCTGATCGGATCGAATCACTTGGCCTTGCAAGCGGTCCGCGAGGCTGCCGCGCGCCGCGGGCTGCGCTCTCACCTGATTTCTCAGCCCCTGGCCGGTGACACCCTCATGGCCGGACGCACTTTTGCCCAAGCCCTACGCGCCGTTCGTCAATACTGCTCTGGCCCAACGTGTATTCTGGCTGGTGGCGAGACAACGGTACAGGTCAGAGGCTCTGGGAAGGGGGGGCGCAACCAGGAATTTGCGCTGGCTGTCGCCCAAGAGCTTGCCGGGGAAGCCGGGTGGAGTCTGCTGAGTGCCGGAACGGACGGCATAGATGGTCCGACCGATGCCGCCGGAGCCTTTGTGAACGGCCAGACGCTGGACCGAGCACGTCGAAAAAATCTCGATCCCGCTCAATTCCTGCGCAATAATGATACCTATACTTTCTTCTGTGCTCTCGGTGACTTGTTTCGCCCAGGCTCAACAGGAACAAACGTGATGGATATTAAAATTGCGCTTGTGGATCCTCTCGGCGTCGAAGAGCGCTCCGGCAAAAAAGAATAGGACATGCCTCGTCGCCTGTTATTACACGGAGTGGCGGCTTTTAACGCGGGCCGTTTCTTTGACGCGCATGAAATCTGGGAAGCGCTCTGGAATGAGACGGTTGGCGAAGAGAAACGTTTTGTCCAGGGGCTTGTGCAGTTAGCAGCTGGTTACCTCAAGCTCTCCAGCGCTCAGTACCCCGGCGCTCTCAAACTGCTCACGCGCGCTTGCCAGACCCTGCGGACCTATCCACCAGTATATGCCGGACTCCGGATCAGCCTGCTGTCTGACGCCAGCCTCACCGTTATCCGCCGCCTGGAAACGGGGAGGACGGGTACAGATATTCAGCCTCCGCAAATCCAAACTGAGCCGTAAGAACCCTTGCTTTTCCTATTCTGAATGGACATTCAGTCAGTTTTTCTTGACAAAACACAAGCATCGATAATATGATTGTCCATCCGGACAGTACGAGGATGGAGCGGAAAAAAGTGAGGTCCATGTCCGAAGAAGTCTTCATGGCTGTCTACACCGTCCTTGACCGCAAAGCCGTTAATCGTCTCGTCAAAGACTATGGATTAGGACGTTTGTCAACCGTCCAGGGCATTTCTGCCGGGTCGGTGAACACCCATTATGGCCTTGAGTCCGCAAAGGGAAAATTCATTCTGCGGATCGATGAGGTCAAAGACACCAGCGACGCGCAGCGTGAAATCGACTTTCTGCTCTTCTTGCGTAAACATGGCTTTCCGTGCCCACGACCGGTGGTTGATAAAAACGGTTCCTATCTCCAGGAATACGAAAAGAAAGCGGTCTCCATCTATCGTCATCTGGCCGGTAAAGACTTCTCGGCAGCAACGCTCACCACTGACCATATAGAAAAGATTGGACAGACTCTGGCTCGGCTCCATCTCATTGGCCAGGAATATGATATCCCGATCAGAAACCGGTTTGCTTTTGATCGTGTACGTAGCATTTATCAAAGTCTGCGTGGCCGGATTGCGGTTCATCTGAAGCATATCGGGCACGTTCTGGATGACGAAATCGCCCATCAGGAAGAATATCGGGAGGAAAAGCTGCCCAAAGGCATGATCCATGGTGACCTCTTTCCTGATAACGTCCTGTTTCGTGGTGGAAGAGTTGTTGGGGTGCTCGACTTTGAAGCGGCCTGTTTTGGAAAGTTTATTGCTGACCTGGCAACTGCCGTAAACGCCATGTGCTATTACGAGGAGCGCTACCATATTGGTCGGTTCAACGCCCTCCTCGACGGCTATCAGTCCGAACGCACGCTGTCGCTGGCCGAGTGGGACGCCTTTCCGAATGAACTCCGTTTTTCCGCCTTCCGTTTTACCCTGACTCGACTGCGTGATTTTTTCTTTCGTCACATGGATGAAAAACGGCGTGTGAATAAGGATTATCGGGAATTCTTTCACCGTCTCAGAATCCTCCGCCGGGAGCGGAGCGGTGGGATGGACCAGATGCTCCTCACGATGGCAACGGGCTACGACTACCGCAAGTATCAAAAGATCCATGCCGAGGAAAAAGGCGTGAACGCCTAAGTCCGGTACAGGAAACGAAGAGTAAGCGTGTCCAGCTTTCTTGTCTGATTGGAGGACCCGCTCACTCTTTGCCCGCTCCTGCTGTCCTGACAACGTTGCGAAGGCATCCAGATCACTGTGTTTTCAAAAATACTCATTGCAAACCGAGGCGAGATCACCACTCGTATCGCCCGGACCTGTCGCGAAATGGGTATTGCGACAGTGGCCGTGTACTCAGAGGCTGACCGTTCTTCACCCCATCTGTATGCGGCGGACGAGGCCGTGTGCGTGGGACCGGCTCAGGCAAGCGAGAGCTATCTCAACGTGGAGTCCATCCTGGCCGCGGCCCGTCAGACCGGGGTGGACGCGATCCATCCGGGATATGGGTTTTTATCGGAGAATGCGACCTTTGCTCGGGCCGTGGCTGATGCCGGCCTGACCTTTATCGGCCCTGCTCCGGACGCCCTGTCTGCGGTTGGTAACAAGATTGTCGCCCGCCGGACAGTGGCTCAGCTCGGTGTTCCGGTGATTCCTGCACTCGAAGACCTGGCGACCGACCCCGAGACCGTGCGTGAGCAAGTCGTAGCACTCGGCTACCCCCTCTTGATCAAAGCGGCCGCGGGTGGTGGCGGGAAAGGAATGCGCATCGTCCGCGAGGAAGCCGAGTTGGTTGAGGCCTTGTCTGCGGCGCAGCGCGAAGCCGAAGCGGCCTTTGCCGAAGGGACGGTCTATGTCGAGCGTTTTCTCGAACGTCCCCACCATGTGGAAGTCCAGATTCTTGGTGACACTGCCGGGAATATCGTCCATCTTGGCGAACGGGAATGCTCCATTCAGCGCCGCTATCAGAAAATAGTCGAAGAGACTCCCTCGCCAGCCGTGTCCGAATCCCTGCGGCAGGAGATGACGGGGGCCGCGCTGACCGTGGCCAGAGCCGCCGGCTATGACAATGCCGGAACCGTGGAGTTCATCCTCGACAACGATGGAAAATTCTATTTTCTGGAAGTCAACGCTCGCCTCCAGGTCGAGCATCCGATTACCGAGTGGATTACCGGTCTGGATCTGGTACGAGAACAAATCCGGATTGCCGCCGGGGAAGCGCTGGGCTTCCAGCAAGATGGTATCCGCCGGAACGGCCACGCCCTTGAGTGTCGTTTGTACGCGGAAGATGCCGCCCACGGATTCCTGCCGTCTCCCGGACATGTCCTGGCTTGGCAGGCGCCCCAGGGGCCGGGGGTACGAGTTGATTCCGGAGTCGAGTCGCAGACCGAGGTCCCGATATACTACGATCCCATGATTGCCAAAATTTCGACTTGGGGAGCGGACCGCGAACAAGCCCGCAGACGCATGGCTGGGGCTCTTCGTCAAACGGCAATTCTGGGCCTCACAACCAACGTACCTTTTTTAATTGAGCTCATGGACCATCCTGCCTTTGCCGCTGGCGATACCCACACCGGCTTTCTGTCCGAGCATTTTCCGAACTGGCAACCTGGCGAGCAGCCACATATGCTTGCTGCTGCCTTGGCCGCCAGCCTGCACCGTGGTCCATATAGAAACGGTGACGGACAGACCGCTTTGCCCTCGCAGGACTCCTCGACTCCATGGCAACAGCTTGGCGGCTGGCGCCTCGGCTCCTGATACCAGAATTATTCTGAAACGACACCTGAAATGAAGACCTTACTCTATGTCGCGGGTGAAGAACTGGCGCTGGAATATAACCAGCACGGTGAGAGCGACGATCTGTACGAGCTTGTCTGGAACGGCCAGCCTCAGCAGCCGGCACACGTGGTCGCTGTCCGGGATGGTACGATCACCTTCCTCGTTGACGGTCATCCTCTACATGCCCATGTGGTCCGGGCTGGTGACCGCAGCCTGATATCCATCGAGGGGCGGACTTACGAATTCAATCACACTCCTCCCAAGCACGATCAAGTCCGTCAGCGGGGGACGAGGGGGGGCTTTGAACCTGAGATCCGCTCCCCCATGCCAGGGAAAATCCTTGCCGTCAAAGTTGTCGAAGGCGAGGCCGTAGAGGACGGGCAAACCCTCGTGCTTCTCGAAGCAATGAAAATGGAGAATGCACTGACTGCCGAAGGGAATGCCCGTGTGGCCACCATCCATGTGGCCGACGGAGACCTCGTCGAACTTGGTCAGGTTCTGGTCGAGCTTGAGCCCATCGAAAGCCGGCAGCCGTAGGGGCAATTCACGAATTGCCCCTCCTCACTGAGAGAGCAAAGTGACGTTGATGTCAGCCGAGCTGGGAACCTACCCGAAGCCCAATATGTCCGGCGAGCTCATCGGCGGCGATTTTGCCCTGCTCCCCGCGGAGCTTTTTGGCGACGACCGTGCCACCGTTCAGGGCAATGCTGACCGTCCCACCCCCAAGAGCGACTACTTGTCCCGGCGTTGTCGATCCGCCAGTCGGCTCCAGGCGACAATCATACAAGCGAATTTTCTGCCCGCGCCATAGTGTCGATGCACCGGGCTGCGGGTCGCACCCGCGGATATGATCAAAGACGGCTTGCGCTGGCTGAGACCAGTCGATGCCCGAATGTTCATCCCGACACAACGGATCATAATTGGCCTGGGATTCGTCTTGGACAATACGTGGTGGATTGCCGGCTTCAATCAGATCGATCGCCTCACCGGCGGCCTCGATACCGAGCGGGAAGAGTTTGTTGAAGTACAGGGTGCCGGTTGTCTCTTCTGGGCCGATTTCGACTTCTTTTTGGATCAGTATCGGACCGGTATCGATGCCCTCGTCTACCCAGAACCAGGATATGCCGGTCTTTTTCTCACCATTGATCAGGGTCCAGTTAATCGCACTCCCACCACGATACTTGGGTAAAAGTGACGGGTGAAAACAGATACTGCCGAGTCTGGGCGCGCTGAACACTGGAGGCGGAACGATTTGGGTCACAAATGCCAACACCGCGAGGTCAGCGTCGAGCTCTTGAAATTTTTCCAGGACCTCAGGGCCTTTCATAGAGCGGTGTTGATAAACAGGGATGCCGAGTTCCCCTGCCCGCTTTTTGACCGGATCAAACTTTCCTTCGACTCTGTCCGGGGGGCAGAACACCGCCAGGATGTCCTGACCCTTATCCCGGAGCTTATCGAGCGAGCTTGAAGCAAATGCGGCCTGACCGATGAGAATGATACGCATGTAGGTTCTCCTTTCCGTACGTTCGACAGTCTGTTGGCAAAGAGTAAATGTGTCCATATTTTTTGTCTGATTGGAGGATATATTTACTCTTTTTGGTGTTTTCAGCGTGGTGGAAATACGTCCTTCAGCACGTAGCTCAGCTTGTGGCCCATTGCGGCAATACTCGTCCTGTCCAGTAATAAGCCGTTATTAATTTCGATTTCGAGATAGACGAGATCATGACGCTCGCCATGATTCCGGACACTAAAGATCAGACCATCATAACCGGAGTAGGGCTCGTTATAGCGCACCCGGTAGCCGGTATGGCTCAGCCGTTGCTCGAACTCCTGGGCAAGGTCTTCGTAGCGGTCGAATAAGATGCCTAAATCAAACGACCTTTTCTTCTCACCGAGGACCGGAGTAAAGCTGTGAACGCTGAGCAGCAAAACAGGCGGTGGAATTTTTTGCGTCAACACGTGGTCAATAGCTGCATGGTAGGGCTGGTAGAATTGCGTAATACGCCGCTGTCGCTCTGCCTCGGTCAGATGCATATTAGCCGGAACGCGCGTACCATCGCTCTCAGGAATAATGAGATCATCGTCTGACAGGTCACGGTTGCAGTCAATTAAGAGGCGCGAGTATTGAGATAAAATAGCTGTGGAATCAATATGTTGGATAATCTCTTGGACAACCGCTCGCGCGCCGATGTCCCAGCCGATATGGCGCCATAACTCGTCAGGAGGAACCCCGAGCGTCCCGTATTCAGGCGGGAGTGCGTATGATGCGTGTTCACAGGTGAGCACCACTGGAAAGGTGCCGTTCGGGTTGAGAATTGTGAAGGAAGAGGCTGTGCTCACGTCGGAAATCCCTACAGAACAATTTTATAACTCTGTTGACAATCGAATGGGGTTTAAATTAGAACAGTTTTTCCATTAGAAGACTGTTCTTGTTTCTGGCTAAGGAGATACCGTGGTGCGACGAGAAAAAAGCAATTATATTATCCAAGCGGTCGCCCATGCCCTCGACGTTCTTGAGCAATTCCATACTGATGCGGAACTCGGTGTGACCGAATTGAGTAAACGACTCACCCTGCACAAAAATAACGTCTTCCGAATCCTAGCAACATTGGAATCACGCGGCTATATCGAACAAAATCGTTCGACCGAGAACTATCGTCTGGGCACAAAATGTCTGCAACTCGGGCAGACCTATATCCAACACATGGGGCTGTTGCAACAAGCCAAGCCGGTCCTGGGCGAGATCGTCCAAGCCTGTCGTGAGACGGCCTATGTGACCGTGATGCGGCAGGGAAAAGTCGTACCGGTTGACATGGTTGAACCCGATCAGGCCGTTCGGATCGTTTCGCATATTGGGGAGAGCCTGCCGCTGCACTGCACGGCTGCGGGGAAAGTCCATTTAGCCTTCGAGACCAGAGAAGAGGTCCAACGTTCCCTGCTCGATTCGCTCCAGACGCATACCGAGCAAACCATTACCGACCGTACGCTGTTGGAAGCCCAACTCAAAGAGATATCCCAGAAAGGCTATGCGCTTGAAAACGGTGAGCACCTGACCGATGTCCGGACGGTGGCCGTGCCGATCCGAGATTACACCCGTACGGTCGTCGGGAGCTTAGCGGTTAGCGGTCCTGCCTATCGGATTGAACTCGAACGGCTCGAGCAAGAGTTAGCTCCTCTGACCATCCAGGCGGGGAAAGAGCTCTCCAGCCGTCTTGGTCATCCGCTTTCTTGAGTTGGGCAGGTCGGAGAGCGTGTAGCTCCTCCTGACGGTTTGACCGTGCATGCTTGACAGCCAGGGTGTGAAGCGTTGAACTAGGGGCCGCACCTGAAGCGAGCCATACTTGCGCAATTTATGACAGGAGGAAAACACTGGTGAAAGTACTTGTGACGGTCAAACGGGTTCCTGACCCGGAGACAACGATCCGTGTGAAATCTGATGGATCGGGCATTGAGACGGATAATATCAAATATGTCATCAACCCGTTTGATGAGATCGCGCTTGAGGAAGCCTTGCGCATCAAGGAAAAACTGGGCGCCGGTGAGGTGGTGTTAGTCAGTATTGGCGACAGCGTGGTGACCGAGCAACTCAGGACCGGCTTGGCGATGGGTGCTGATCGGGCCATCTTGGTTGGCTGTGACCAAGATTTGGATTCCTTGGCTGTCGCCCGGATCCTGGCCAAAATTGTTGAAGACGAAGGTCCTCAACTCGTTCTCATGGGCAAACAGGCGATTGACGACGACGCCAATCAGGCCGGTCAGATGCTGGCGGCGCTGTTGGGCTGGCCCCAAGCGACCTTCGCCTCTGAAGTCGTGCTGTCCGATGACCAGCAAGCCGTCAAGGTTACGCGCGAAGTGGACGGCGGACTGGAAACAATCGGCTTTGCCCTGCCCGGTATTATTACCTCTGATTTACGGCTCAACGAACCTCGCTACGCCTCCCTGCCCGGTATCATGAAGGCGCGTAAAAAAGAGATCAAAGAAGTCGCCGCGGCAGATCTCGACGCTGATATGAGTCCCCGCTTGACGATCAATAGCCTTGAACCGCCAACCCAGAAAGAGGCCGGCAAAAAAGTCGAGACCGTGGAAGAGTTGATTGGCCTGCTGCACGACGAGGCGAAAGTGATCTGACGCGGCTGCGCTATGCGATGACATCTGGAGACGAGAATAATGGGAAATATACTTGTTTTTGCGGAAACTCAAAAAGGGCGCGTCCCCAAGAGTTCGCTGATTGCCATTCAAGCCGGTAAAGATGCGGCGAGTAAACTCGGTGGCGACGTGCTCGTGGCCGTCTTGGGCTCGGACACCGCTGCCGCTGCCCAGGAAGCGGCAGGCTATGGGGCGGCAAAGGTCGTGGCCGTCAATGATGCGGCGCTCGAAAACTATCTCGCGGACGCCTATGCTGCCGCGCTCGAACAGCTCGTGCAGGCAAACGAGGTCACATTGGTGGTGGCGGCGGCCACGGCGGTGGGCAAAGACCTTTTTCCGCGGGTGGCGGCCCGACTGGGCGTGGGCATGGCCAGTGATGTGGTCAGCTTCAATGACGATGGCACATTGCAGCGGCCCATGTATGCCGGCAACACCATGGCAACCGTGACGCTTGCGGACACGGTTAAGGTCGTATCTGTCCGTAGCACTGCATTTGATGCCGCTCAGCCGGGAGAGCAGTCCGCGGTGGAGCAGGTCAGCGTCAGCCTCGACGCGGACGCGACCAAAATGCAGTTTATTGAGTTTAATGAAACCAAGTCCGACCGGCCCAACCTGACGGAGGCCAGCATTGTGGTGTCTGGCGGGCGCGGGCTGAAGTCGGGCGAGAATTTCACAACCTATCTGGAGCCTTTGGTGAACGAGCTGAACGCGGCCATGGGTGCCAGTCGGGCCGCGGTGGATGCTGGCTTTGTCCCCAACGATCTGCAAGTGGGGCAGACCGGGAAAGTCGTGGCGCCGGAGTTGTATATTGCGGTGGGAATTTCCGGTGCGATTCAGCACTTAGCCGGTATGAAGGACTCGAAAGTCATTGTGGCGGTGAATAAAGATCCTGACGCACCGATTTTCAACGTGGCTGACTACGGCTTGGTCGCGGACCTGTTCAAGGCCGTGCCCGAGTTGACCGAGGCGGTAAAAAAAGCCAAGGAGTAGAGATGTCAAAGAACGGAGACAGGGGAGAGACCCTCTCCTGGGCCGTCTCTTTTGACAACGCATGTGCTCGCCCGGACGGCGAGCCTCTTTCCCAGGGCTGGGATGTGAAGCGTTCCTCCAGCCCATTCTATACAACTCGTCCAATCAGAAGGTAAGATGCATGGGCCTGACGAGTCTTTTGATCGCCAATCGAGGGGAAATCGCTATCCGTATCGCCCGCGCGGCTGCCGAACTCGGCATACGGACCGTTGCTATTTTCTCCGAAGATGATGCGCAGTCGCTCCATACCCAAAAGACAGACGAAGCACTGCCGCTCCGAGGCCGGGGTGCCGCGGCCTATCTCGATATCGAACAGATCATTGCGCTGGCCGCACAGGCGGGCTGCGATGCGATTCATCCCGGCTACGGGTTTCTGAGCGAAAACGCGGAATTCGCCAGGCGCTGTGCCGAGGCCGCGCTGACTTTTGTTGGACCTCAGGTCGAAACACTGGCGCTGTTTGGCGACAAAGGACAGGCTAGAACGCTGGCTGAAGGATGCGAGGTGCCGGTCCTGCCTGGGACGTCCGGTCCGACGAGTGTGGACGAGGCCAAAGAGTTCCTGGCATCCCTGGGTGCCGACGGGGCGGTGATGATTAAAGCCCTGGCTGGCGGCGGCGGCCGTGGTATGCGGGCGGTGCAGGCGGTCGATGATCTTGAAGCGGCTTACGCGCGGTGCCAGTCCGAAGCAAGCGCAGCGTTTGGCAATGGCGATGTGTATGTTGAACAACTTATTCCCCGTGCACGGCATATTGAGGTCCAGGTCGTTGGGGACGGGTCCGGTGCGGTCAGTCATCTTGGTGAGCGTGAGTGCAGCATCCAGCGTCGCAACCAGAAGCTGGTGGAAATCGCTCCGTCGCCCGGGCTGTCGCCTGCGCTCAGAGAGCGCTTGAGTTCCGCTGCGGTTCGACTCGCCCAGGAGGTGCAGTACGCCAGCCTGGGTACGTTCGAGTTTCTGGTTGATGCGGAACATGGCAGCGACAACGCGACATTTGCCTTTATTGAAGCCAACGCACGGCTGCAAGTCGAGCATACCGTCACCGAAGAAGTGACGGGTGTAGACCTCGTCAAGACACAATTACGCCTGGCTGGCGGCAGCTCGCTCGCCGACCTGGGACTCACTCAGGAACGTATTTCCGAGCCGCGCGGCTTTGCCGTGCAGGTCCGTATCAATATGGAGACCATAGCGGCGGATGGCGCGCCGCGCCCGTCGGGTGGGACTTTAGCTGCGTTTGAAGTGCCGTCGGGTCCCGGTCTGCGAACCGACACCTTCGGTTATGTCGGCTATACTACCAGCCCGAGCTTCGATTCCCTGCTGGCCAAACTGATCGGTTCTTCTCCCTCGTCGGATTTTTCCGACGTCGTGACCAGGACCTACCGGGCGCTGTGCGAATTCAAGATCGAAGGCGTGGCCACGAACATTCCGTTCTTACAGAGCCTCCTGCGACATCCGGCAGTTGTGAAGAACGATGTTTATACCCGCTTTGTTGAAGACCACAGTCCGGAGTTGGTTCAGACGGATCATCACCAGCGTTTCTTTTTCCACGCCGACCTGACTCAGTCAGAAACCCCAGCGTTGGCTGGTGTAAAGGTGGATAACATTGATCCCTTGGCCGTGCTTGATCACGGTAAGTCTGTGGGCTCGACAGCAGATGTTATCACGGCTCCGGTCGGACAGACATCCGAGGTGAGCGGTCCTGACGGGACCGTCGCCGTCCCGGCTCCCCTCCAGGGAACTATTATAAGTCTGGATGTCAGTGAAGGAGACGAGGTGCACGTCGGCCAGCAACTCCTCATCATGGAATCCATGAAAATGGAACATGTGATCTCGGCGGAAACGAGTGGTATTATCCGCCAACTGACCGTCAGTCAGGGAGACGCCGTTTTTGAGGGTCATCCGCTTGCCTTTATTGAAGAGACCGAGGTGGAGGTGACGGCAGTCGAAAAAGCGACCGAGCTTGACCTCGACTATATCCGTCCGGACCTGGCCGAGATTGTTGAGCGGCATGAACTGGGCATGGACACCGCCCGGCCCGAGGCGGTTGCGCGGCGGCGGAAGACCGGCCAACGCACGGCACGTGAGAACATCTATGATATCTGTGATCCTGACACCTATGTCGAGTATGGGCCCATGGTTATCGCGGCCCAACGGCAGCGGCGTTCATTGGACGATTTAATCCGCCGCACCCCAGCGGACGGCATGATCGCTGGGGTTGGCAGGGTCAATGGCGATATGTTTGACGAAAAAGCCGCGCAGTGCATTGTCATCTCCTACGATTATACTGTGCTGGCCGGGACGCAGGGCTTTAAGAATCACTACAAAAAAGATCGTATGTTTGAGTTGGCCGAGCGCTGGAAGCTGCCGGTTGTCTTCTTTGCCGAAGGTGGTGGCGGTCGTCCGGGCGACACCGACTGGTCGAGTCCATCCGGGCTGGATGTCCCGGCCTTTTACCTGTGGGGCAAGCTCAGCGGCATGGTGCCTCTGGTCGGCATTACCTCAGGCCGGTGTTTTGCCGGCAATGCCGTGATTCTGGGCTGCTGTGATGTGATTATTGCGACCGCAGGATCGAATATCGGCATGGGTGGCCCGGCCATGATTGAGGGGGGTGGACTGGGTGTCTTCCGACCGGAAGAGGTGGGGCCGATGGAAGAGCAGGTGCCGAACGGCGTGGTGGATATCCCGGTCAAGGACGAAGCCGAAGCGGTCCAGGTGGCAAAGCAATATCTGTCCTATTTTCAAGGACCCATCGCCGAGTGGGAATGTGCCGACCAACGCCTGCTACGCTATATCGTGCCGGAGAACCGTTTGCGCGTCTATGAAATCCGCGATGTGATCGAGACCCTGGCCGACACCGGTTCCGTGCTGGAAATCCGCAAGCATTTTGGTATTGGCATGGTCACGTCCTTTGTGCGGATTGAGGGACGCCCGGTTGGTGTGATTGCCAACAACCCCAAACATCTGGGTGGAGCCATTGATTCTGACGCGGCGGACAAGGCCACACGGTTCATGCAGTTGTGTGACGCGTTTGACATTCCCATCCTCATGCTGTGCGACACGCCGGGCAATATGGTTGGCCCCGAGTACGAAAAGGCCGCGCTGGTCCGTCACTGCTGTCGCATGTTTGTGACCGGCGCCAGCCTGACCGTGCCGTTCTTCACTATCGTGTTGCGCAAATCGTACGGACTCGGTGCGCAGGGGATGGCCGGGGGGAGCTTTAAAGCCCCGGCTTTTGCAGTGTCCTGGCCAACGGGCGAGTTTGGCGGCATGGGGCTGGAGGGCGCGGTAAAGCTGGGCTACCGCAAAGAGTTGGAAGCTGAGACGGACCCGCATAAGCGCAAGGAACTCTACGAACAGCTTGTTGCCAAGATGTACGAAAGCGGCAAAGCGCTCAGCACGGCAACGTATTTTGAGATTGATGATGTGATCGATCCCGCCGAGTCCCGGCGCTGGATTCTGGCTGCCCTGCGCTCCTCACCCCCGCCCGCCCCGCGAACAGAGAAAAAACGGCCGTGCATTGATACGTGGTGACGAGAGCGGGTTACGACCCGCCCTGTGTAGACCGGCCGCTCATACGCCGCTCCCTGTGACCTCTCCCGAAGGCGTGCTCCGCATCGTAGCTTGAAGTTGGCCGCCTTCAGGGTCTATGCCCATTCTGCTCCGATCTGAGGCTACCGCCCCACAAAATTGCCGGGCCGCCGCTCAGCCACGGCTTTAATGCCCTCTTTGTGGTCTTCCGTTTGCTGGAGCCGGTGCTGCTCTCGAAACTCGTGATCCGTCGCCGCCTTGACCGCGGCCGCAATGCCGTCTCGCATGGTTGCCCGCACGGACTGCACGGCCAGGGGGGCGTTCTCGGCGATTTCCTTGGCGAGTTCCAGCGCCGCCGAGCGGACGTTCTCCTTTGTGGTCAGAACCTCGCCCAAGCCCCAGCTATAGGCCTCCTCGCCGCCAATCCTCCTGCCGGTTTGAAAGACCAGGTTCGCGCGTGGCTCACCGATCAGACGGGGCAGGGTATAAGTCAGGCCGAAGCCGGGATGAAAGCCGAGTTTGACAAAGTTTGCCGCAAATCGTGTTTCCGGGCAGAGCACGCGGAAATCGGGTACCAATGCGAGTCCAAAGCCGCCCCCAATAGCCGCGCCCTGGATCGCGCCAACAACCGGCTTTTTACAGGAAAATAGCCGTACGGCTTGGGCGTAGAGCGGATTGCCGGTTTCGACATCGCGCAGGTCACGCTCTGCCTGGCCGCTATGGAAATTGGCCCCGGCACAAAAATGTTTGCCGTCCGCCGCAAGGACGATAGCCCGACAGTCCATTTCTTTATCCAGGTCTTCAAAGGCATCGGCCAGGGACTGGATGAGGGCCGTATCAAAGAAATTGTTTGGCGGTCGTTGAATCTCGGCGGTTGCCACATAATCGGCCAAGCTTACTTCAACATCTCCGTAGCGTGTCTCCATCAGTGTGCTCCTTTTACTGTATCAGCCCGACTCTCACAGCAGGGCTATGGTTGCCCACCGGATATAGCATTATCCTGACACTCCCGGTAGCGTTCCCAAACTGCGTTCTCTTCCAGACTCTCATGGCACGGGGTGGGTGCCTGGAATTCGACGAGGTCCTGGCGACGAACAAAGCTGACGCAGTCCTTATTGCTCGGGGCGAAAAAATACAAACGAACCTCAGCGATACTGTGGATTAGCGCGGCTTGACGATATACTGTCTACCCGGCCACGTTTGAAGGCTCCCCCTGAGAAAAGGATAGGCATGGCAGGACAACACATTCTCGGACCGACCTCACATTATTTCTACTCGCAGCGTCTCAAGCTGCACTATGTTGACTGGGGCAACCCTGACAAGCCCTTACTCGTTCTGATTCATGGCGGGCGGGATCATTGTCGGAATTGGGACTGGGTCGCTCAGGCGTTGCGCGAAGACTATCACATCGTTGCCCCGGATTTGCGAGGACATGGCGATTCGGAGTGGGCTCGTGGCAGCGAGTACTCGATGATTGATCATGTCGTCGATATTGCACAGTTGCTGGCTCAGCTCGATTTGTTTTCGGTCACGCTGATCGGACATTCTCTCGGCGGTGGTATCGTGCTCCAGTATGCCGGTGTGTATCCCGAAAAAGTAGCCAAGGTCGTATCGATTGAGGGCTGGGGACCCCCTCCACAGATGCTCAAGGAGCAGCCGAAAAGCGCGTTTGAGCGGATGCAACACTGGGTCGATGAAATGCGTGGGTTCGCCGGTCGCCTGCCAAAGCGCTATCGGACGCTGGAAGAGGCGGTCGAACGTATGCGCGGAGCCAATCCCCACCTCAGCCCGGAGCAGGCCCACCACCTGACCCTGTATGGAACCCACCGCAATGAGGATGGAACCTATACCTGGAAGTTTGACAACTATGTCCGCGCCCGCTCACCATATCGCTTCAATATGGCGGACGCCCAAGAAATCTGGGGACGTATTACCTGCCCGCTCCTCCTACTCAGGGGCAGCGAATCCTGGGCGGTTGATCTGGAGAAAGATCGTGAACGCGCAAAAGCCTTCCGAAATCCTGCCCTGGTGACGATCCCTCAAGCCGGTCACTGGGTGCACCATGACCAGTTGGAGCACTTCTTACAGGTGACCACGGAGTTTTTGCTTCCGTCTAAATCGGCAGGGTAACTGCGCCGATGGGGTGGATTCAGGACGCTAGGGTAATCGGTGATACTACTTTTTCCTGGAGCCAGTTGGACAGGTCAGTCAGGCTGTGGGCATTGATTTCGTGACCCATATCATACTCCCGGTAGGTCACGGGCGCTTTGACATCACGCAGGATTTCGACAGACTGACGTGCCCGGCCCACATCGATCAACTCGTCCTTACTGCCGTGTTGGACCAACACGGGAAGTTGCTCCGTGGCTGGCACGTCCGGTAATACGGTCAGCATATCTTTCGGTAGCCACGAACTCAGGGCCGCTAGTCCGGCAAAGCGCTCGGGCTCTCCCAGGGCCAGACTATAACCCATGACCCCGCCTTGACTAAAACCCAGCACACACAGTTTTTTGGAATCAACAGGGTAGCGCTGGAGTGCTTCGTTGAGGAAGGTGCGAACGGCCTCGCGCGCGGAGAGAATAGCCTGGACATCGATCGGTCCGCCGCTCGTCAGCGGAAACCAGCCATGACCGACCATGTTCGGACCGATGGGGACCTGAAGTGGGCCCTGCGGACAGAGTACGAGAAACTGACCTCGACACAGATGTGGAGATAAGCCCAAGAGGTCGAGCGCGTTGGCACCCCAGCCGTGCAGGGCGAGAATGGTTGGATGCGGGCCTGCGCCTTCGGGTTCAAAAACCGTGTGAATAAGATTCATCGTTCTCAATTCCTTTCAGCTCTCGTCGCCTGGACGCGTAGCTGTTGCTGTTTTCCTATCTTGTCATGCCTCTTGTTGCCGTGCGAGGGGCAGAAAAAATGAATGGAATCTTCTCCTATTTTTTCGGGACCTGTTTCAGCAGCAGTTCGATGATCTGGTCGGCACTAATGCCCTCTGCCTCCGCCTGAAAGTTCAGCAGGCAGCGGTGCCGCAGGGCCGACAGCGCAACATCGGTGATGTCCTCAAAACTGACATGCACCCGCCCGTCGAGCAGAGCGTTGACCTTGGCTCCTAGGGTGAGGGCCTGGGCCCCACGCGGGCTGGGGCCGTAGCGGAGATAGTGCGTGACCTCAGGCACCGGCGAATTTGGGTTGCTGGGCGTGGCCGCCTCAATAAGTCGGGCAATATACAAACTTAGCGGGGGAGCCAGCAGGACTTCGCGCACCAGATTTTGCATCTCGGCGATGACTGCTGGGGCCGTATCCGTCGAGAGAACCGGATTGATGCGGTACTGCGTCTCTTTTGTGGTGCGTTCAAGAATCTCAGCCACCTCATCCGCGCTGGGCGATTCGATAACCAGCTTGAGCAGAAAACGGTCCAGTTGCGCTTCGGGGAGCGGGTAGGTTCCCTCGATCTCGACTGGGTTCTGGGTTGCCACAACAAGAAAAGGGGGCGTGAGGGTATGCGTCTCCCCAAAAACGGTGACCTGCTGTTCCTCCATCGCTTCGAGGACAGCCGACTGGGTCTTGGGCGTGGCGCGATTAATTTCGTCTGCCAGAACGATATTGGCAAAGACCGGGCCGGGCTTGAATTCAAAATAGCGCTTGCCGTCAGTGCCTTCAGACAAGACTTGGGTACCAACAATATCAGACGGCATGAGGTCTGGCGTAAACTGAATACGCTTGGCGCTCAGCGCCAGGGCTTGGCTGAGTGACTTGGCCATTAACGTTTTGCCCAGACCCGGCACGCTTTCAATAAGGACGTGCCCGCCGGCAAAAAAAGCGGTTAAGATCTTCCGCAAGATACTCCGCTGGCCAACGATGAGCTGGCCGACCTCTTCTTCGACGGTCGCAAAGATGTGTCGAAAGTGTTCAACCCGTTGTTCTGAGGATAAAGACGATGACACGGTTGGCATGCGGCTCCTATTGGAAAATGGCTCGGTATTCGAGCGGAATGCGCTGTTGGGGGGCGTTTTTCTCTGGCGGACGCTCGGCGAGTGGGGCGTTGCTATAGGGCGTGGTCGGGACCGCCGGACTGGTATTTTCGGTCAGTTCCCGGCTGTCCTGTTCCACCTCGACACCGGTCGGAATACGAACTTTGACGTAGCGGGCAGCCTGGGTCAGAAATCCGCCGGGCTGCTCGCCCGGTTTGTAAAAGCGTTCGCCTTTTCCCTGCCCGCCAGATTGTCCGGGCCGTTGGTCTGATTGCTCTGGGGACTGCTGAGGTTGTTTTCTTTCATTGCTCTGCTGCGTGGCGTGACGGTGCTGCTCGGGTCCGGCTTTGTGGGGGTCCACCCCGGAAGGCGGCTGCTGGGCGTCCGGTTGTTGGCCGGGCTGCGGAGCTTTTTGCTGCTGATCGGAGGTATTCTGTTGGGCCTGCTGCTTGCCTTTTTGTTCTTGAGACTGAGGCTGGTCAAATTTGATGCCACCGCCGGATTCCTGGGAGGTATTTTGCTGCTTTTGTGACTGTTGATTGTCTGATTGGTCCGGCTGGTTTGTGTTTTGCGTACCCGGTTGTGCCTCATTTCTCTGAGCAGACAGCGACTTCTTGAGTTGCTCCAGGTTCTCATTTGTTTTTGCTAGTGGCGTATGCTCCGGCTGTGGGCTGTCACCCTGGTTGCCTGGGCTATCGTCTTGTTTGCTGTCGCTCCCAAAGAGTTTGAGATCAAGCGGAAGAATCTGCGGTACCGGCAGCGGCAGATTCATGCGTTTTTGCGCTTCATCAATCAGACGCATCTTCTCCTGAGGGGTCAGAGCCGGATTCTTGAGCTCCTGAGCAAGGACGAGGAGTTGGGCTCCGACTTGCTGTTCTTCAGGGGAAGGCTGTTCTTCAAGGGAAGACTGTGCGCGGACCAACTGCCGGGCAATATCCTCAATATTCTGGAGCAGGGTTTCAGTCGTTGGGGTAACAGGCGAGAGGCCGCTTGGAGCCAGGGCGGCGCTACCGGATGGTAAAAACAAGAAGAGCAGGCCACTCAGGATTGCACCGACACACGCAAACGGAACCCGCCTGTCGAGATGGAAAGGCAGGTCGCGCTCGGGAACGAAGAAGGCAGCCTTCCGGGCGGCTTGGCTCCGAATCTGGGCCAAGAAGTCTGAAGAAGACGGTAGGGTCGTCAGAGTGAGGAAACGCTCTTGGCCAGCCGTCTTCTCGTCCAGCAGGCGGGCAATGCTCTCGTCCTGGCAGCTCTTTTTTCCCTGTCTGAGGGAGTGCAGTAGAAAACCGAAGACGACGAGGAGCGGAAGAAAAGCAAATCCGATGGGGAGCGAGCAGGCCAGGATCAGACTGTACCCCAGAAAAAAGACCGCAATCCCCAGGGGTAGAAAAAAACCGAGGGTATTGGCACTCCGCTGCCACCGCACTCGCCGGGCCGTCGCGGCGAAGAGTTGGGACAAGCTATCCATTGCGCGAGCCACGTTTCTGAAACCGGCGAACCGCACGATTATGATCCGCAAGCCGGGTAGAGAATACGTGTGTGCCGTCCCCCCGAGCAACAAAATAGAGGTAGTCCGTTTGGGCTGGGGAGAGGACGGCTTGAATCGCCGCGAGTCCCGGGTTGGCAATTGGGCCAGGCGGAAGGCCAGTAAACAGATAGGTATTATACGGCGTGGGCGTCCGCAGATGGCGACGTGTCAGATTCCCGTCAAAGTTCGGAATGCCATAGATGACCGTTGGATCACACTGGAGGGGAATGTTTTGACGGAGACGATTATGAAAGACTCCGGCAATCAGCGGGCGTTCCTCTGCCGCCCCGGTTTCTTTCTCAACGAGCGAAGCCAAGGTCAGGACCTCATGTTGGGAGAACCCTAACTCCTGGGCCTGCTGTTGCATGGCCGGGGTAAAGACCTCAGATAGACGTGTGACCATACGCTCCAGAATATCCTCCGCAGAGCTTTGCTTTGAAAAGAAATAGGTGTCCGGGTACAGGTAGCCTTCAAGTCCATGCTCCTGGAGGTTCCACTTGGCTAAGAACTGAGGAGAGGTGCTCAGAGACAGGAATTGCTCTTGGGGGCCAAACCCGCGGTCTTCCAGTCTTTTGGCAATGTGTTTGAGTGTCAGTCCTTCCGGGATCGTGACCATGTGGTGGATGACCTGACCTAGGGTCAAGGTCTCAAGCAACCTCCGCGGGGTCAGTGGGGTTTCCAGGATATACTCCCCACTTTGTATGGAATGATCTTTACCTGTGAATTGCGCCCAGAAACGAAATGGCTGGATACTAGCCAGTATGCCTTCGGCAACAAGCATCTGCGCTGTTTGTTGGAGAGTGCTGCCCGGAGCAATAAAGATCCGAGCCGGGGCCGCTAAAGGCGGACCTGGGGTGTTGAGCCGGGCATAGACGTAACAGGCGGTGAGTCCGCTGACGCTAATGACAAGACACGCAATAGGAGGCAGGATTTTTTTCACCGTTGTCCAACCTACCATCGGTCTGACAGCGAAACAATGTTGGACTATATCTCCTTGACTTTTCTGCGTTCTACTGGCACCTTTTTTGACCATGCATAGCCGGTGGCTGGAGTATTGTAAGGAAATACTCTGTATCTCCCTCAGGCGCCAGAACGGTCACGTTCAGGCGCTGCTCATCGCCCCCATCCTGGCAGTCGGTTTTCTCGGGCTAATTGTTCGGGCGGCAAACCCGGCCGTTGACCCTTCTTTTGCCAAAAATGAGGTAACCGCTCAGGCCCAACAACGTTTGAACGAGATTCAGCAAAGAAGCGACGTTACGAAAAGAAGTGATGCTCCGAGTCATGTGGAGACGGCTTCGACCGGGGCGCAACCAACCCCGGAAGAGAAAGAAGACACGGTCCCGTCCGTTCTCGTTACCCTTCCCCCGCTGCCTGAGTCAGTAACGCCAATAGGCATGCCGCACCACATCGTGCATGCCATTAAGCCGCACGAGACGTTTGCGGGTATTCTGAAAAAAGAAGGACTCTCGCCTCAACAGACCGCCGCATGGATCACTGCGGCGCAACAAAGGGCTGAGGTGCGGAGGTTGCAAGTTGGACGCACCATAACGTTTTCCTATGAACCCGATCACAATGGGACGCCAACGCTGCGAACCGTTTCCTGTAGCATCAATCAGGACACTTCGCTCGTGTTTGAGAAGGATGAGAGCGGGCATATTCAGTCCCGCATCGAGACCGCTCCCACGACCCTTGTCTGGCGGGCCGTTGGTGGCCGTATTACCCATAGTTTAGGTTGGGCAGCCAGAAAAATAGGTGTCCCGGCTGGTATCATCGATGCGGTGGCAGACATGGGCTGGGATCTGAACCTTTCATACGACCTTCAGCCGGGTGACCCGTTCAAAATCATTTTTGAGGAAATTCAGCACAACGGGCAAGCGGTGAAGCATGGTAAAGTGCTTGCCGCAGAAATCGTGAACAAGGGAAGAAAACACCTCGTCTTTCCCCTTGACGCGGGAGAAGGGATAGGGTTTGGGCAGCAGTTTCTGCGTTACCCTGTCCAATTCACCCGCGTCTCATCGGTCTTTAGCGATGCCCGGTTGCATCCCATTTACAAGCGGAAACGTCCCCACCGTGGCGTGGATTTTGCCGCTCCAACGGGAACACCGGTACGCGCGGTGGCGGATGGCAAGGTTACTTATGCTGGCTGGAAAGGCGACTATGGCCGCTTTCTCAAAATTGACCATGCCGGACCCTATAGCTCGGCATACGCCCACCTGCGGCGGATCAAAAAAGGAGTGAGAGCTGGAGCTTTTGTCAAAAGGGGACAGGTTATCGGCTATGTCGGGTCTTCAGGAGCCGCAACCGGTCCGCACCTGCACTTTGAGATGCATAAAAACGGTCGGTATATCGACCCATTGAAAAAAGTGCCGGCACCAAAAACCCTTGTTTGGCAATCACCTACAGCGCGACCTGACCCACAGCTCGCGGCAATACGAAAGAAACTGGAAGAGTACCTCGCCAGGCTGAGCGTGCAGAACGGGCCCGAGAGCCAGACCTACACAGCTATTCCACGGATTCAAACCGCTGCCCACAAGGCCGTTGAGCCACAGGCGTAATTGCCCATCTTGAGCTTCCCTATATTTGTTCCTAATCCTTTGGGGATGCGCGGCCTTCCCGTTCAGAAACTCCTATAAAAGCATGCTGTCCCATACGGAAAAACTTCGAGTTCGGTGGGTCGATACCGATGCGTCGGGTCGTATTCATTACACGGCAGCGTTCCGGTATTTTGAGATAGCCGAGTGGGAATTGATGCGGCAGGCCGGGTTCCCGCTGTCCGACCACCAAAAAATATCAGGGCTGCCGCGGGTGAACGTCTCGGCAACATTTTATGCTCCCCTCTTTGTTGATGAACCGATTGAGGTGAAAGTCTGGGTTGAGCGGATTGGAACCACCTCCATGACCTTTGCCGGGGAGATCCACCGAGTTGGAGAGCGCTGCGTCAGTGGGTCGATCACCGCAGTTTTTGTGAATTCGCATGACCAGCCCCAGCCCATTCCCGAGGCCATTCGCCACGCTCTTGGGAGTTGACAGAAAAAACACGCTCGCATAGGTAACGGGAGATGTCATACGCAGTAATTCGTACGGGTGGAAAACAATATCGAGTGACGCAGGGCGAGTTCCTGCGAGTGGAGTCTCTACCGGGAGAGGTCGGGGGTGATATTACGTTCCCTGAGGTGTTGCTCACCTCGACTGAGGGCGCTGTTCAAATTGGCACCCCGCTTGTGCCCGGCGCTTCCGTGACGGCTCGCGTTGTTGAGCATGGGAAAGAGAAAAAGATCATTGTTTTTAAGAAGAAACGGCGCAAAGGGTATCGGCGCAAACATGGCCATCGGCAGCACTTTACGGCCGTGCAGGTCAAATCGATCAACCTGGGAGGATAAACGTGGCACATAAAAAAGGACAAGGCTCCAGTCGGAATGGCCGAGACAGCCCAGGACAGCGCCGCGGCGTCAAGCTTTTTGCCGGCCAATTTGCAAAAGCGGGAAACATTATTGTTCGTCAGCTCGGAACGCGTATCTACCCAGGGGCCAATGTTGGTATGGGACGAGATTATACACTGTTTGCCAAGACCGACGGAGTGATTCAGTTCGAACGTATGGGCAAGACGCGCAAGCGGGTCTGTGTGTATCCGCAATAATCTGTTCGGTCGCACGCGCGAACGCAAGATTATAGGAAAAGCCCCTCTTTGGGGCTTTTTTTATTGGGCTTCTTCAGTCCTCTATTCCTGATATACACGGGCTATGAACTTCGTTGACGAAGTGACCATGACGGTCAAAGCCGGCGATGGCGGGCGCGGCTGCGTCAGCTTTCTGCGCGAGAAGTTTCGGCCCTGGGGAGGGCCGAACGGCGGCAATGGAGGCAATGGCGGAGACGTCATCCTGCGCGTCGACCCACAACACAACACTCTGCTTGATCTCGCCCATCGGCATCACGCCAAAGCGGCACGGGGCGAACATGGACGGGGTAAGGATCAACACGGGAAAAACGCAAAGTCTCTTATTCTTTCCGTCCCGGCCGGAACCATTGCGCGCGATATGGAGAGTGGAGAAATACTCGCCGACCTGCGAGCTGCCGGCCAACAGGTCGTGGTCGCCCACGGCGGAAAAGGCGGGAGAGGGAATGCCTCTTTCGCCACCTCCACCAATCGGGCTCCCCGGTTCGCCCAATCGGGACTGCCCGGAGAGACGCGGCAGCTCCAACTGGAACTTCGCTTATTGGCTGATGTTGGCTTGGTGGGGTTTCCCAACGTTGGGAAGTCGACGCTGATCTCTGCTGTGTCGGCCGCCCGTCCGCGTGTGGCCGACTTTCCCTTTACGACCCTCGTTCCGCACCTCGGTGTTGTGCGTTATGGCGATGAGGGCTCATTTGTCATGGCTGACGTACCGGGACTCATTGAGGGTGCGCATGCCGGACATGGGCTGGGCGTGCGCTTTTTGCGTCATCTCTCGCGGACTTCTATTCTGGTTCATCTTCTTGATATATCTGATCCGGCACGTGACCCGTATACCGACTACCGCATTATCAATCGTGAACTTGCCGCTTTTGACACTGCCTTGGCTCGACATCCGCAGATCGTGGCCGTCACAAAAGCTGACCTGCCGATCACCCGCGACCGGTTTTCTGAGGTGCAGGAAGCTTTCGCTCGACATGAGAAAACATTACATCTCATCTCTGCTGTAACGGGGGAGGGGAAGCAGGAATTGGTGAGAGCAATTGCCCATCTGCTCGAACAGAGAGAATATTGGATGGGAGACGAAGGGGAGACCGAGGGTTCCTCACCATGAGTGGCTGTAATATCCAGCTCACGCAGAAAGCGCGTATTCTTAAGAAGACGCGACGTATTGTGGTGAAAGTCGGGAGCAGCGTGCTGTCCGATGGAGACGGTGTCTATGCTCCACGGGTTCGCCAACTCGCGACGATCCTTTCCACCCTGCAGCAGGCGGAGGTGGTCTTGGTGACTTCGGGAGCCGTGGCTGCGGGAATGGGTGCACTCAATATGAAACAGCGCCCGCGGACGATACCGGCGAAGCAGGCGGCCGCGGCCATTGGGCAGATTACGCTCATGGCGTTATATGAAGAATGTTTTTCGCGGCACGCCATTCGGGTGGCGCAGATTCTTCTCACCCATGATGATCTGGCCAATCGACGACGCTATTTGAACGCCAAGCATACCCTCCTGACTCTGATCGAATCTGGAGTCGTGCCCATTGTCAACGAGAATGACACGGTAGCGGTTGAAGAAATCCAGTTTGGCGACAACGATAATCTTTCCGCCCAAGTCGCCGTCCTTGTTGAGGCGGACCTGTTGATCATATTAAGCGATGTTGCAGGTTTATACGAAACAGATCCCCGCGTGGACCGGCACGCGAAACGTATTGCCCTGGTCGAGCGGTTTGACGACCAGTTGATGCAGCGGTGTGGACAAGCCGGCCCGCTGGGCCGTGGCGGGATGACTTCTAAAATCGAAGCCGCCCAAAAGGCGGCTCTGTCGGGTATTCCCTCCCTTCTCATAGATGGCCGGAGCGACGAAGAGCTCTATGCGGCTTTTGACCCGCACCGGGAAGTGGGCACGCTGTTTCTACCAGTCTCGGATAGGATTGCGAGTCGGAAACACTGGATTGCCTACACATTGAAGCCGGCCGGCTCACTCCGTCTTGACGCTGGGGCGGCGGCGGCGATTCGGCAGGATGGGAGGAGTCTGTTACCTGCCGGGGTGCGGGGAGTATACGGAAGCTTTGAGGAAGGGGACTGTGTGACCTGTCTCGACGACAGCGGGGATGAATTTGCTCGGGGCTTAGTGAATTATAGCGCCGCAGCTCTGAGGCAGATTCAAGGCGTACACACGAGTCAGATTGAACAGACCCTCGGCTATAAGGTGAGCGATGAGGTGATTCATCGTGACGATTTGGCTTTGCTGCAAGACTAGTACAGAGATACAAAGGAAGAGGCGATGAGTCTTGAAAATATGGTGGTCGCATTAGCCCAAACTGCAAAAAAAGCCGCCCGAATACTGGCAACAGTGTCAACACATACGAAGAACCAAGCGCTTCTTGCCGCCGCCCAGCAACTCCGGGAGCAGACAGAGGTTTTGCTTGTCGCCAATGCCCAGGATGTTGCTCGGGGAAGGGACAACGACTTATCTGCCGCTCTGCTCGATCGGCTAACGCTAAACCAAACGCGTATAGAGGCCATGGCCACAGGGCTCGAAATTATGGTCGATCTACCGGACCCGGTCGAGGAAACGGTTGCGACCTGGAAGCGACCAAATGGCCTGGAGATCAGTCAGGTCCGTGTCCCGCTCGGCGTTGTCGGGATTATTTACGAGTCACGGCCGAATGTCACAGCCGATGCCGCCGGCCTGTGTCTCAAGGCTGGCAACGCGGTTGTGCTGAAAGGAGGGTCGGAGGCGTTTGCGACCAATAGTGCCATTGTTGATGTGCTGACCCAGGCCTTTGCCGAAGCGGGCTTGCCGGACGGGGCGGTTCAACTGGTCCGCTCAACCGATCGACAGGCCGTCTCCTTTCTCCTCCAGCAAGACCGCTATATTGATGTCATTATTCCGCGTGGCGGAGAGGAATTGATCCGCACCGTCACGCGTGCCTCCGCTATCCCGGTGATTCAGCATTTCTCCGGCGTGTGTCACACCTATGTCGATGCTGCGGCTGATATTGAAAAGGCGCACCAAGTTTGTCTGAACGCCAAGGCCCAAAGACCGTGGGTGTGCAATGCTATGGAGAACCTGCTGGTGCACGAGACCGTTGCCCCCCGTTTCCTCCCTGACTTTGTTGCGCGACTCGAACAAGAGGGAGTCGAGGTGCGGGGTTGTGACCAGACCCGCCAGATCGTTCCTCAGGTGGGTGTCGCGACTGAGACGGATTGGCAGACCGAGTACCTTGATAAAATTCTCTCGGTTAAAACGGTGCGCTCGCTTGATGAAGCGCTGGATTTCATCCATACCAACGGGTCAGGACTGGCCGATTGTATCGTGAGCGAAGATTACTCCTGCGTCCGACGGTTTCTGCGTGAGGTTGACTCTGCGACGGTCTATGCAAACGCTTCGACGCGCTTCACCGATGGCTTTGAGTTCGGATTCGGAGCTGAGGTCGGCATTTCGACGAACCGACTCCACGCCAGGGGGCCCATGGGCCTGCGTGAGCTGACAACCTATAAATATATAGTCTACGGAGATGGCCAGATCCGAGCTTAACAGGCGAAAAAGAGGCAACGCGTCAACCGCTTTATATGAGTTGGAGGGCCCGTTAACCCTTTCAGACTCTTGCGTATGAAAGTCGGGCTGTTCGGCGGAACGTTTAACCCCATCCATTTGGGTCATTTACGCAGTGCGGAAGAAGTCTGCGCGGCGTTTACGCTGGACCGCATCTACTTCATTCCTTCTGCTTCTCCTCCACACAAGCGCACAACGGATATCGCCCCGGCCCACCATCGCTACAATATGGTGGAGCGGGCAGTTGCCGCCAACTCTGCTTTCTTTGCCTCTCGTATTGAACTCGACCGCGCCGGTCCCTCGTTCTCGATTGATACGATACGTGCCTTTCGGACGAGGGAAACATTGACCTCTCTCGCCTTTCTTATCGGGATGGATGCGTTCTGTGAGATAGAGACGTGGAAGGACTACCTGGAGATTCCCAGCTTATGCGACCTGATTGTCACCTCGCGTCCCGGGGTTCCTACTCCACCGTCCGACCAACTCCTTCCCGTTGCTCTGCGGCCCGCCTTTTGGTATGATCCAGTCCGGCAGAGATACCAGCACGAATCAGGGCATACATTGACGCTCTATACACTGAACGGTCTTCATATTTCGGCCTCCAGCATCCGTGACAACCTGCGCGGTGGTCAGCCTACACTCCATCAGCTCCCGCCTGCCGTGGCGGACTATATCGCGACTCACGCCCTCTATCGTCCCCAAGAGGCTCTTTCCTTTGAAGGCTGACGACAGCTGGCAAAAAGCTCTGCGGTGCGCACAATCTGCGTTGGACAAAAAGGCATACGACCTGGTTGTCCTTGACGTCGAAGCGTTGACGTCCGTTGCCTCTTATTTTGTGATTTGTACCGGGCGGTCGGACATTCAGGTGCAGACGATCAGCCAAGCGATTGAGGAGGCCCTCCGGCGGGAAGGCCATCGCCCCTTAGCCCTTGAAGGCGTTTCGCACGGACAATGGGTCCTTATGGATTTTGGGGACGTTATTGTCCATATTTTCTACGAAACAGTGCGAGAATTTTACAATCTTGAAGGGCTCTGGGCCAAGGCTCCACGCTGTACGCTGCCCGAACCCTACTCGACGCAAGCCATGGACCTTCGGCTCGAAACCGGCTAGCGGCCTTCCTCCGGCACCGAGAAAATCTGCCTTCTCTTTCTTTCCATACGCCTTTCCCCTTATACTAGGAGCAGGAACCAGCGAGAGAACCTCGGTGGGAGATGCTATGGGTCGAACGGCTTCTGCTCAAGAGATTCTGTATTACGGCAGCACCCCTAAACACCAGTATTGGGAGAACGAAAAACAGACGTTGCGTCTCGTCCGCGACCGGTCTGCGTCCGTCTGGCGGGCGTATCACAAGCAAAACGGCCGATATCGCCCCCTGCTCGTGAAGTCCCGCCCCTCAGCAGGACCCCGAAAAGGAAAACGGAAATCGACGCCGCTAACAGGCAGAAGCGCCGAAGAAGTCGTGGCTCATATCAAGCGTGACTATCAGCTAGGGTTGGTGCTTGAGCAACGACTGCGCCGCTGGATGGACAAGTCGTCGGGAAAGCGTGTCCTAGCCTTTCTCGATCCAAACCAGGGCGGCGCACCAGCGATGACGGACCCAGGCACGTATAATGCCCAATAATATGAGCTCATCCTCTCTCTCGCAACAGGAAAGTCTTGAAAAGTCGATTGCTTAATCAACCCGCAGCGGCGCGATCCTACCAGCGCGCAACCGACGCCCCCCAGGTGAGCCCACCCCCGCAGCCGTTGAGCACGACAATATCGTCCGCATGGACTTTGCCTGCTCGAACAGCCTCATCCAGCGCTATCGGAATGGAAGCCGCAGACGTATTTCCAAAGCGGTCCACATTGCAGTGCACTTTGTCCATGCTTGCCCCTAGGCGGTCGGCCACCGCTTGGATAATGCGTAAATTCGCCTGATGGGGGACCATCAGCTTGATATCTTCCGGAGCCAGACCGGCTTTTTCGAGGGCCTTCTTTGTCACGTCGGACAAGGCACGAACGGCAACCTTGAACAGTTCGGGGCCTTTCATCTGAATCCCCCAGTCCGGCTCCTGTTCCCCGGCTTGATCAAATGTTTGCCGCAGACCGGACCGAACGTGGAGCAGCTGCCACAGGGAACCGCTGGACTCGACGACAGTGCTGAGCAGACCTTGATCATTTGGCTGATTTTCTAATACGACGGCTCCGGCGCCATCACCGAACAGCACGCAGGTCGTCCGGTCTCCCCAGTTGACCATAGAACTCAGGGCATCTGCGCCAACCAGCAGAATACGGTTATACTCTCCGCTTTTGAGATAGCTATGGGCAACCGACATGCCGTACACAAACCCCGCACAGGCTGCCGCAACATCAAAGGCAGGAATATTATCCACGCCAAGGCGTGTTTGGAGTAAGCAGGCAGTGGAAGGAAAGGCATACTCTCCAGAGACCGTGGCGATCAGAATCACGTCCAAGTCCTGCGCGGTCAGGCCCGCCGCCTTGAGCGCCGTTTCGCTGGCCGTGTGAATGAGGTCGAGTAAAGCCTCATCCTTTCGGATGACTCGCCGTTCCTGTATGCCGGTTCGGGTGACGATCCATTTATGATTGGTGTCAACCCGCCCAGCTAGATCATCATTGGTGAGACAGGTCGAAGGGACGGCGGAGCCCGTGCCGATAATACGTGCGCCCATGCGCTACCTCTTTAATCCTTCTTGCCCAGCGAGATAAAGAGTCAACGGGCCGACGGCTTTGTCTGATTGGGAGGGCACGTTTACTCTTTCAGGCCAATCACTACGTTGCCTACTGTTTCGCTCAGGGCAGGTTGATTGTTTCGGTCCCAGTGTTCTCGTTGCTCTAACCGCCCGTTCTACTGGTTCGTGCTCTGCCCGTTTTGATCGTTGTCCCATTTGCGAAAGACGAGACAGGCGTTGGTTCCCCCAAAGCCGAAGGAATTGGATAAGACGGCCTGGACTGGTGCCGAGCGGGCCTTGTTAGGCACATAGTCTAAATCGCACTCCGGGTCAGGTTCCTCATAGTTAATGGTTGGCGGTATGACCTGATGATGGAGCGCCAAAGCGGAATAGACGGCTTCGACACCACCAGCCGCCCCAAGTAAGTGGCCGGTCATGGACTTGGTTGAACTGATAGCGAGCTTGGCGGCGTGTTCGCCAAAGACCCTTTTTAGAGCCAAGGTCTCGGTCGCGTCGTTATACGGTGTTGAAGTCCCGTGCGCGTTGACGTAATCGATCTCGGTTGGATCAAGCCCGCTACTCCGCAGGGCCATCCGCATGCACCGGACTGCGCCTTCACCTTCGGGCGAGGGCGCGGTGATATGGTGTGCGTCTCCATTGGCACCGTAGCCGACCACTTCGGCGTAGATGGTTGCCCCATGACGCTTTGCGAATTCGAGCTCCTCCAATACAACGATACCGGCGCCTTCGGCCATGACAAAGCCGTCACGATTCTTGTCAAACGGACGGCTGGCCTCCTCAGGCACGTCGTTCCGTGTCGAGACTGCCCGCATGGCAATAAAGCCGCCAAGCCCTAACGGGGTCAGCGCTGCCTCCGCTCCCCCAGCAATAACAGCGTCTTGGTCGCCCAGCCGAATGGCCCGGTACGCTTCCCCAATGGCATGCGCACCAGAAGAGCAGGCGCTCGTTGGCGTATAATTAATACCTTTTGCTCCATAGCGAATAGAGATTTGGCCGGGTGCCAGGTTACTCAACAGTTTGGGGATAAAAAAAGGAGAAACGCGTTTGAGACGGGTATCGAGAAAGAGCAGATGGTTCTCCTCGATACTGGTGAGTCCACCAATCCCCACCCCAATAATACACCCTACCAGGTCCTCATTGTCCGGCGTGATTGGAACCTTAGCCTCATCCATTGCCATCTGGGCCGCAGCCACGCTGTACTGGATGAAGAGGTCCATTTTTTTGACCTCTTTCTTCTCGATAAAATCGGTCGGTGTGAAGTCGGTGACCTCGCCAGCGATCCGCGTGGGAAAGTCTGAAACATCAAAGCGGGTTAAAGGTCTGACCCCAGAGCGGCCTCCAAGCAGTGCCTGCCAGTTTTTCTCCACTCCAGTGCCCAGTGGAGTGACCGCCCCTAGCCCAGTAATAACGACACGCCGTTGCCCGTCTTGCATAATATCCTGCCTTACAAACTACTGAAAAGAGTAAGCGTGTCCTCCACTAGACATGAGAGGCTGGACACGTTTACTCTTTTGCCAACATCCCACCGTCCCAAAGGTGGGCTCAATAGTTTTTTACCAGCGCCTCTCCGTTCCCCCGGAAACTTTGTTCAGGCCGTGTATCTTAAAGATTCCGAGAAACCCCTGCAACCGGCGTGGCCATCTCATGGCGGCTCCAGACCGGCAAAGCAAATACCACAGGGAGTCCTTTTTCTCACGGAGGACTGCTATACGAAGTGTTCGAAGAGACAATACCCCCATCAGGAGGAGTTGGCAGGCGTATGCCAGAAAAAGGGCAGGATCGACACACTCAAACAGTGCGCCTGAATCACCGCGCCTACGCCTTCCCACGTCGGCCTGTGGTCGTGGTCTGCATAGACGGGTGTGATCCAGCCTATATCAAGACTGGCCTGACCCAAAACATTCTGCCCAACGTCCAGCGCTTTCTCACCAAAGGGTTTGGCACCTGGGCGGACGCGGTCGTCCCGACGTTTACGAATCCGAACAATCTGTCCATTGTCACGGGCAGTCCGCCCGCTGTACATGGGATTTCGGGGAATTATTTTCTTGATCCGACAACCGGACAGCCGGTCATGATGACCGACCCTCGCCAGCTCCGCTCCGAAACCCTGCTGGCGCGCTTCTCCCACAGCGGGGCCAAAGTCATCGTCATTACCGCCAAAGAGAAACTGCGCCGTTTGCTTGGCTCCGGTATCGCCGACGGTATATGTTTCTCTGCCGAAAAAGCGCAAGACTGCACCATCCCCGTGCATGGTATTGAGAACGTGTGCCAGCGGATTGGCCGTCCACAGCCCAGTGTCTACTCTGCCGAACTGTCACTCTTTGTCCTGGAAGCTGGTCTCGCCCTGCTCGAACAGTACCGGCCGGAGCTGATGTATCTCTCGCTGAGCGACTATGTCCAACATAAACATGCGCCGGGGAGTGCGGAAGCGAACGCGTTCTATGCCGTGCTTGACCTTATGTGCGGCCGGCTGGCTGAAGCGGGAGCCCTGGTTGCCCTCACAGCCGACCATGGTATGAACGCCAAACCGCAGGTCGTGTTTCTCCAGGATATCCTGAATGCGAGCTGCGGTCAGGGCAAGACGCGTGTGATCTGCCCCATCACTGATCCCTATGTGGCCCATCATGGCGCTCTGGGGTCTTGTGTCCGTGTCTACTGTCTTGGTGCGGACCGGGCTGTTGTGCAGACTGTCATCGCGGACATTCCTGGGGTTGAAGCGGTTTATGATAGATCCACCGCGTGCGAATGGTTTCTCCTGCCGCCCGACCGTGAGGCCGACCTCCTGGTGCTTGGCGATGAACACACAGCCCTTGGGGCGGCGGAACGAGACCATGACTTGTCTGCGTTAGGAGACGTACCGCTTCGCTCTCATGGCGGACGGGCGGAGCAGGTAGTCCCGTTCATCCTTTCTGAGCCCGTCTCCGTAGGCTATCGCAAACGTGCAGCAACTGGTCGGCTCAGCAACTTTGACCTGTTCGACTACGCTTTGAATGGGACAAGAGGGTTGTAGTCTTCTGCACTTTTTCCGTTGCCTCACGCCTTGTGTCAGGAAAATGGAGTCTATAGACTGAAAACAATGGATGTCTCGGGCGTGGTGCAGCAACTGTCCATTTGGGTACTGCCGGTCCTGGTGGCGGTTATCATGCACGAGCTCGCGCATGGCTATAGCGCCTATCTGCTGGGTGATCCGACCGCCGCCCGAATGGGCCGCCTGACCCTGAATCCCATTGCCCATATCGATCTGCTTGGAACCCTCTTGTTACCCTTTCTGCTGATTATGACTGGCGCACCGTTTCTGTTTGGCTACGCCAAGCCTGTTCCCGTAGACTTTACGAACCTGCGCAACCCCCGACGAGATATGGTCCGCGTGGCCGCGGCTGGTCCGATCATGAACCTGATATTAGCCGGGCTGTCCGCCTTTGTGCTGAAGTTCCTGCTGTCCCTCCAACTCATCACCGATGGACTGGTCGCCCGCAACCTGTTGAATAGCGTCCTGATCAATGTGGTACTCGCCGTCTTTAATTTATTTCCGCTCCCGCCGCTCGACGGCGGGCGGGTCGCCACCGGACTGCTGCCTCGGCAGCCGGCTCTGGCACTCGCCAGGCTTGAGCCCTATGGCATGTTGATCGTGATATTCCTGTTGATGACCGGGATTCTTGGCGACATACTCCAACCTCCGGTGCTCTTCGTTCTCAACACCCTCTTGTGAGATTCTCTGCATGACCGACACCACACCGACGCGACAAACGATTGTGAGTGGCTTTCGTCCAACCGGTAAGCTGCATCTTGGACATTTACACGGGACGCTCACCAACTGGGTCCGACTTCAGAGTGAGTACCGGTGTTTTTTCTTTGTGGCCGACTGGCACGCCCTGACCACTGGGAAGACGGACGCCGACAGCATTCGGAGCAATACCGAAGAGATGGTGATTGACTGGTTAAGCGTCGGGCTCGACCCCAACCAGTCTGTGATTTTTCGGCAGTCCGATGTGAAAGAGCACGCCGAACTCCACCTCTTGTTTTCGATGATTACGCCGACACCGTGGCTGATTCGGAACCCCACCGTCAAAGAGCAAGCGCGTGAGCTGGGTTTTATTGACTCTGATGATGAGGCCGCGGTGACCACGATTCACTATGGGCTGCTCGGTTATCCTGTCCTTCAGGCTGCCGACATCCTGATGTATAAGGCGCAGCGGGTTCCGGTCGGGGTCGATCAAGTCCCGCATATCGAGCTGACCCGCGAGATTGCCCGGCGCTTTAATGCCGTCTATGAGGCCAGGGTCTTTCCTGAGCCCCAGGCTCTGCTGACGGAGATTCCAAAAATTCTTGGTGTTGACGGCCGCAAAATGAGCAAGAGCTATGGCAACGCGGTCGTCCTGTCAGACCCGCCGCAGGAGGTCGATACGAAACTGTCGCGGATGATGACCGACCCGCGCCGGGCGCGGCGGCGCGACCCCGGCGACCCGGCCGACTGCCCGGCTTTTCACCTGCACCGCCTCTACTGCACGCCGGAAGAAATCGAATTTGTCACAAGTGGATGTAAAACCGCGGATATCGGCTGTCTTGAATGCAAGAAGATTATGATCAAGCACGTGCTTGACGATTTGGCCGAATTCAGGGAAAAACGAACGTACTGGGAAAACCACCGCGACGATGTGCGCGACGTCCTCCGGGAAGGGGAACGTCAGGCTCACGAAATCGCCCGTCAAACCATGGCGGAGGTGCGGGAGGTTGTTGGTGTGTAAGGTGACGGAAGGGTTGGGCCACCAGAGTTGATGAGACGGTGTTGGCTGCCCCTTGTGTCACATGGGAAAAAGAGTAAACACGCTCTCCAGGGTATATAAAGCCGTTAGCGTGTCCACTCTTATGACGAACGGCGAAGAGCGTTCAGCCGACGAGGCCCTTTCCATGTCTTATCGCGTTAAACTCAACGTCTTTGAGGGTCCGCTCGACCTATTGCTCCACCTCGTCAAAAAGAACGAAGTGGAGTTGCCCGATATCCCCATTGCCGAAATTACCGACCAGTATTTAGCCTATCTCGATCTCCTCAAACAGCTCGATCTTGATATCGCTGGAGAATACCTGGTGATGGCGGCCAGCCTGCTCCACCTCAAATCGCGTCTCCTGCTGCCTATTGAGGAAACCCCCGAAGAAGAAGAGGGCGAAGACCCGCGCGCGGAGCTGGCTCGACAACTGCTCGAATACCAACGCTTCAAAGAAGCGGCCGAGACGCTGGTCGGGCGGGAGATGCTCAACCGCGATGTGTTTATTCGCCCACCCATGCCCGTTGAACCGGATGACAAAGACGATGTCGTGTATGACTTGTCGCTGGGCGACCTGCTGGATGCCCTGCAGGATGTGATGACACGCGCAGACTCTCAGGAGGCGCATCAGATCATGCTTGAGCATGTGTCTTTGCGTGACCGGCTGCGGGCCGTGCTTGATACCTTACGGGAAAAAAGAGAGGTATTCTTCGAGCATCTCTTTCCCCAGGATTCAACCCGACTGCAGATCCTGGTGACCTTCCTGGCCGTCCTCGAACTGGTCCGGAGTCGGATGATCCAGGTGCGCCAAGAGAATGCCTTTGGTCCGATCGTTGCCTCCCTGGCGGTGAGCCCGGAGGAGCCCTTACCCGAAGCCCTCGGACACCTATGAGAACAGATTACATCAAGGCGATCGTCGAAAGTCTGTTGTTTGCCTCTGGCGTGCCTCTGCCGCTTCGCCGTCTGGTTGAGGTTACTGGCGCAACCAAGACAGAGGTGAAGGAAGCCCTCGCCGCTCTGCGTGCCGAGTATACTGGCCCCTACCGAGGGGTGCGGCTCCGAGAAGTGGCGGGTGGCTATCAGTTTCGGACGGTTGCCGACTATGCCGACTACGTGAAAGCCCTGGGTCGGGATAAGCCGGTCAAGTTGAGCCGGGCGGCCCTCGAAACGCTCGCCATTATTGCCTATCGCCAACCCCTAACCAAGATTGAGATTGAAGCCGTTCGTGGTGTCGATGTGGACGGCGTGTTAAACTCGCTCCTCACGCGCAAGCTCATTACCGTCCTGGGACGCAAAGATGTGCCCGGCCGCCCATGGATATACGGGACGAGCCAGCAGTTTCTTGAAGTTTTCAATCTGGAGAGTATTACCGACCTCCCCCCGTTACCCGACATCCATGAGCCAACGGCAAATGCACACGCAGAAGGCACCTCAGAGCCAACGGCTCCAGAAGATCCTGAGTCAGGCCGGGATCTCTTCGCGGCGGGCAGCGGAGCGGTTGATTCAAGCCGGCCGGGTGCGGGTGAATGGACAAACGGTCACGCGTCTGGGAACAACGGCGGACCCGCGACAGGATCGCATTGAGGTTGATGGCCATCTGATCGATTTGCCCACCGGTTGGCTGTATTTCCTGCTGCATAAACCGCCGCGTGTGGTCAGCACCCTCAAAGACCCGGAGGGCCGCCCAACGGTCCGCGATTTGCTCTCCGGCGTTCGCGAACGTCTCTTTCCGGTCGGCCGCCTCGACTATGACTCGTCCGGGCTGCTGTTGCTGACCAATGACGGTGCGCTAACGGAACGTCTCCTCCATCCCCGTTTTCAGGTGCCTCGTACCTATCAGGCAAAGGTAGGCGGTGTCGTCGCCAGCAGAGCGCTGTCCGAGCTTCGCCACGGTGTACAATTGGACGATGGTACTCTCGCGGCTCCTGCCAAGGCGCATATTCTCCGAACAACGGCTCGGAAGACCTGGCTCGAACTGGTGTTGCGCGAGGGACGCAACCGCGAGGTGCGCCGGATGTGTGAGGCCCTCGGCTATCGGGTGGAGAAACTGGTCCGCGTGCAGTACGGCCCGCTCAGTTTGGACGTTCCGGTGGGTGCTTACCGGATGCTGACTCCCCAAGAGGTCAAACGACTGAAGCGTCTGGTTGAAAGGTCCGCGCAATCACGGCCTTAACCTTGGTCTTGACGCCATCTTTTCAGGGCGTTACATCTATCCGACGCGGCACCAGCCGCATTGCTGTCCTGCGCGGGGTGGAGCAGTCCGGTAGCTCGCGAGGCTCATAACCTCGAGGTCCTAGGTTCAAATCCTAGCCCCGCAACCTATGAGAGTCCCGTCAGTTCAAGAACTGCGGGACTCTCGCCATGTATACGGCCCGCTAAACAAGCGAGATTGTGTACCTATGGAATCAGATACGACGCGCAGCAAAGACTCCATTCGTTACGAGCCCAACGAAAACCCACCGCCCCTTCTCTCCTTCGGTATCGGTTTTCAGGCGGCCATGCTGGTGATAGGCGGGATAGTGTTGACCCCCGCGATTGTGATCCGAGCGGCCGACCAGAGCGAGGTCTATCTGTCCTGGGCGATCTTCGCGGCGCTTATCATCAGTGGGTCAACCACCGTCCTGCAAGCCGTACGGGTCGGGCGCTTCGGAGCTGGTCACATGCTGATCATGGGGACCTCCGGCGCCTTCATCGCGGTATGTATCACTGCCCTGGTGGAGGGTGGTCCGGCCTTGCTGGCGACGCTTATCTTCATCTCGTCCCTGTTTCAATTCGCCCTGGCGACTCGGCTGTCGCTCTTACGACGGATCATTACGCCGGTTGTTTCGGGCACGGTGGTCGCGCTGATTGCCGTGACCATTATGCCCATCGCATTTCAGATGGCGTCAGTCGTGCCCGAGGGCACGTCGCCGGCAGCAGCGCCGGTGTCCGCCACGGCCACCCTGGTCGCCATTGCGGTACTGGCGTTGCGCGCGTCGGGTGTATGGCGGCTCTGGGCACCGGTCATCGGTATCGCAGTGGGCTGTGTGGTTGCTTCGTTCTTCGGGCTTTATGACGTTGCGCGCGTGGTCGAGGCGGATTGGGTTGGCATGCCGACATCCGGCTGGCCCGGCTTTGACCTGTCATTTGGGAGCGAATTCTGGGTGCTTCTGCCCGCATTCGTGTTTGTGACCCTGGTCGGTGCCATTGAAACAATAGGCGATTCGGTGGCCATTCAGCGCGTCTCATGGCGCACCCCCCGAGCGGTCGATTTCCGGACGGTCCAGGGAGCGGTGAATGCCGATGGTCTGGGCAATCTGTTGTCCGGTCTGGCCAGTACTGTACCGAATACGACCTACTCGAGTAGTATCCCGCTCACCGAATTGACCGGTGTGGCGGCGCGTAATGTCGGGGTCAGCCTCGGTCTCATCTTCATCACTCTCGCCTTTCTGCCCAAGGTGGCGGCCCTGATACTCGCCATTCCCAGCCCGGTGGTTGCCGCCTATGTCATGGTGCTGATGGGTATGCTTTTCGTCCAGGGTATGAAGATCGTCATGCAGGACGGGCTCGACTATCGGAAAGGCGTGGTGGTCGGGATTTCCTTCTGGCTCGGCGCGGGCTTTCAGAACCAGGACATCTTTGCCGCCCAACTCGGCGAGCAGTGGGGAGCGCTGCTCGGCAACGGCATGACGGCTGGCGGTCTGGCCGTTCTCGTTCTAACCCTGTTTACGGAGCTAACGGGTCCGCGCCGTCACCGCCTGGAAATGGACCTGGACATAACGGCCCTGCCCAAGATCGACGGGTTTCTACGTGAACTGGCGTCAGGCTTCAATTGGCATACCACCTCGACGGAGCGCTTGTGTGCGGCCGGTGAGGAAACGCTGCTGAGTCTGGTGCAGCCGGAGGACGAAACTACCCCCGACAAGCGGCGACTCTTTGTTGTTGCGCGTGGCGACAGCACGGCAGTCGAGTTGGAATTTGTGGCCGCGGTCGGCGATGAAAATCTCGAAGACCGCATGGTCCTGCTCGGTGAGGGGAGCGCCACACCCGAAGAGCACGAGATTTCTCTCCGCCTGCTGAAACATTTCGCGGCCTCGGTCCGCCACCAGCAATACCACGATATCGACATCGTAACCGTGCGGGTCGAGGCGGCACGCTAGGTGGGGATCATCTTCGGCCGGCAACTCCTACCCGACTGACGGTTTGGTCGCCTGCCAGGGGCATAGCTTCTCGAACGCCGCAGAGGCTCGTAACACGCCCGCGTCGTCAAACCGTCGTCCCACAATTTGGAGTCCGACTGGTAACCCATCTTTGGTAAACCCACACGGAATGGACGCCGCGGGATTGCCGGTCAGGTTGAAGGGAAACGTAAAGGTGAGCCACTCGTACGGGGCGAGCCGGGTGCCGTTTATCGATTTGGCGTTATCGAGCCCGACCGCAAACGGCGGGCAGGGCAGGGTCGGGGTGAGCAGCAGGGTGTATTTCTCAAAAAATTTCTGGACTCCGGTATTCCAGTCCAAGCGCGCGAACCACGAGTCAATATAGTGGTTGGCTTTCCATTTGTGCGTTTTCTCAATCAGCTTCACCAGATTGGGATCAATATCCGACCGGCGCGTCTTGAGGGCCGGCCCCAATCGCGCGGCAATCCCGCCACAAAACAGCCCCTCCCAGGCCGGTTGCGGGTTTGGCCATTTGGGTTTAACGCTTTCGACCCGGCACCCCAAATCCCTGAACCGTCGGGCCGCTTTGGCGCATAGGGCTTTGACCTCCGGGTCGAGCGCCTTGGTAGAGCCAAGATCATCACACCATGCTATCCGCCAGCCTTTCAGCGAGCCCTTGAGGGCTTTGACGTAATCGGTCGTGTCCACCGGCAAAGAGTATTGATCGTGTCCGTCCGGTCCGGCTGTGACGTTCAGCATGAGCGCGGCATCGGCTACCGTCCGCGTCATCGGCCCGACATGCGACAAACTCCAGGCTCCGCTCGGTGGATACACGGGAATCCGGCCAAAAGACGGCTTGATCCCATACACCCCGCTGAACGACGAAGGAATCCGAATCGAGCCACCTCCATCCGTTCCTATGGCCAGAGGCCCCAGGCCGGCCGCAATCGCCGCTCCGGCTCCACCGCTTGAGCCTCCCGGTGTCAAGGCGACATTCCACGGATTCCGGGTTGGTCCGAACAAGAGATTGTGAGTCACCCCCAGCCAGCCAAATGTTGGTGTATTTGTTTTGCCGAGTTGAATGGCCCCCGCCGCCTTCATGCGCGCCACCATGGGGGCATCTTCGGTCGGGATATTGTCGGCGAACAGCGGCGTTCCAAACGTTGTGCGAACCCCTTTGGTTATCACCAGATCCTTGGTTGAGAACGGAACGCCGTGGAGTGGGCCAAGTGAAGCCGAGCGCTGCATGAGCATCTTCTCAGCTTTGCGCGCGTCGCGCAGCGCGGCTTTGTCCGTCAAGGTGACAAAGGCGTTGAACTGCGGGTTGAGTTGGTCAATCCGATCGAGTATCGCTCGCGTGACCTCGACCGGGGAGAGCTTTTTACGCCGAATCGCTTCTGCCAGTTCGGTTGCGGACAGCCAGCAGATATCGTCCTTTGCCATGGCATCCTCCTTTGCCCTCTCTGTGTACGAATCTTCCAGACAAGAGGCAAGCTCCTATAGGACAAGAAAACTTTGATGCGACTGTATCCCTCTCTGATAATCCTACCTTGTCACTGTTCGGGCTGAATGGTAGGGTTCCCCTCGATTTTATAGCTCGTCCCTCGACTGGAACACATTCAGGAGTACATACATGCCCGAACAACAAACAGACATTTCAGCCCAACGCGTGACCTACCGTGTCGAAGAAGAACTCACCATTGTCGGTGATGCCTGGGGGGACACCGACAATCCACCCGTCTTGCTCCTGCACGGCGGCGGCCAAACGCGCTTTGCCTGGGGAAATACGGCCCGGACACTGGCCAAGCACGGCTGGTATGCGGTGTCTCTGGACCTGCGCGGACATGGTGAGAGTGGCTGGGCTCCGGACGGCAATTACAATATCGAGAAGTTTTCCGCGGACCTCCACGTCGTGCTGGGTCATTTCGATCAACGGCCGGTTCTGGTCGGGGCCTCCCTCGGCGGCATTACCTCAATGCTGACCGAAGGGGAAGCGCCGCGGCCGGTGAGCGCCGGGGTGGTGCTGGTCGATGTCACGCCGCGGGTGGAACAGAAAGGCGTAGACCGCATTCGAGCCTTTATGACCGCCCGGCCCGACGGCTTTGAGAGCCTGGAAGAAGTCGCCGATACCATCGCCGCCTATATTCCTCACCGTCCCCGTCCAAAGGATGTGAGCGGTCTGGCCAAAAATCTGCGCAAGGGAGAGGACGGCCGTTACCGCTGGCACTGGGACCCGGACCTCATGAACCCAGCCCGCTTTCGGCGCGACCCCGAACGGCTCATGGCTGCGGCCCGCGGGCTGCGCCGGGTGCCGACCCTGCTGGTCCGGGGAAAACTCAGCGACGTGATCAGCGACGAAACAACCCAGGAATTTCTCGATGCCGTGCCGCATGCCAAATACGTCGATGTGTCCGATGCCGGCCATATGGTTGCCGGGGATAAGAACGATATCTTCAGCCAGGCGGTCATCGAGTTCCTGGCCGATATCAAGACAACGGCGCCGGCCGCCTAAAGCAAATTGGATTCTGTGTAGCCGCTCGCTGGATGCCGGATCACGTCCGGCATGACAGGAGCCCCCTGCACGGCGAGAGCTGAACGTGAAACGCTCTAGGCAAGCCCCTCGGCAGAGTCGGCCCTACTGCCCCCGGCCCATAGTGTAAAATTGGCATAAGTGCCTGTCAAAAAATCTTGGCTTTCGTAATGGAGCCAGCTAGGCTGGGGACCTGCTTGCGATCTGTTGTGGGACAAAAGGGAGGGCCATATGGAAAACAAGCCGGAAAAAACAGCCCTGCAAGACGATTACTCCTACCGGGCGGTCGATGCCTATAACACCCGGATGTACCTCCTGCCGGTGCTCGCCGACCCCGAGCGCCGCGCCGCGCTGATTGCCGAGCACCGTGTCCGTCCGCTGTATGAGGCCGCTCAGCCCGGCAAGCCCGCCCCCATGGACAGTCCGGAGCTGGCCCGTTTGCTGGATCGTCTGCGCGTCGTTCCCCAGCAGGACAAACATGTCATCATCGAAACACGCCCCTGGGAGGAATATCGTATTGGTGTTTTGCCCGGTGTCCGGGGCAAGGCGGTTGAAATAACGGACGAAGCCTATCCTACTCGGGAAGACGCTGAGCATGCAATTTTCCTCAAACGCCTCAACGCCTTACTCGACGCCTATGGGATTACAGACTAAGCCGTGGTTTGGAAGGAGTAAACGTACCAACATCTGGATATGATATGGAGGGTATGTTTACTCCTTAAAGGAGAGACGTATGACGACACTGGGGATTACCGGCTATAGTGATCGTATTTCCGTCCAGCCCGGACAAACCATTCAATTTTATGTGCACTCCGAACGCAAGGAGTCCTACCGGGCCGATATCGTCCGGCTCATCCATGGCGATACCAATCCTGACGGTCCCGGCTATAAGGAAGAAGAAATTGCAACCGCGGTGAGTGGGGAGTATCCGGGGCGTCATCAAGCCGTCCATGCCGGTTCGTATATTTGTGTGCCGTACGACGCGCGGTTCGACATCAGCAGTTTCACCCTGATGGCCCTTGTCTTCCCCACGACACCAACCAAAGGCGTGCAGGGCATTATCACAAAATGGTCCGGGCCGGAGGAGACGGGCTATGGCCTGTTTATTGACGAGCAGGGCGAGCTGGCCGTGCGGATAGGCCGAGGAGAAGGCGTGGTCGAACAGTTGTCCTCGGGCAAACCGCTGTTCCGTAAGGTGTGGTATCTGGTGGCGGCCAGCTTTGACGCGGCCAGCGGTCATATGACCCTGGTGCAGGAACCGATCGTGACCAGCACCAACACGGGGCACGGGATGCGTTTCATCCATCCCATCGAAGAAACCCGCGCCGCAGTCGAGCGGTCCGGCTCTCCCCAGGCTCCCACCCCGAATGACTGCCCGGTACTGATTGCCGCGGTAACCACCCAGGCACATTCAGGGCGACACATCTGTGGCGGGCATTTCAGTCACGTACACTCGCCCATAGAGATTCCAGAACACGAAGCCAAGTTCAACGGACGGATAGAACGCCCGGCTATCGCCAATCGCGTGCTCAACCGGGCGGAAATCGAACGCGTCCTGCAAGGTCCCCGACCCCTCCCGACCGAGCTGCGGCCGGCGCTGGTTGCGGCCTGGGATTTTGCGGCCAATATCGTTCCGAACGCAGCTTCAACCCAGGTGCTGGACGACTCCCTACACCGCCTGCACGGTCACTGCATCAACATGCCGTCGCGTGGTATGCCCGGTCACAGATGGACTGCGGATCATATGAGTTTTACGGCTGCGCCCCAGGAGTACGGGGCAGTTCACTTTCATGATGACGCCGTAGACGACGCACGCTGGAAGGTTGATTTTTCCCTGACCGTTCCCGAAGACCTGAAAAGCGGAGTGTACGCCGCCCGCCTGCGCCTGGGCGGGCAGGATACGCCCGGTAGTGAAGACTACATCCCCTTCTTTGTTCGTCCCTCGGCGGGCAGACCCACCGCCAAAATCGCGGTGATCATTCCCACGGCCAGCTATATGGCCTATGCCAACGAAAATCTCAGCGCGGACTCACAGGTCGCCCAACTCCTGACCGGCCGCGTACCACTGATGCAACCAGGGGACCTCTTGCTCCAGGAAAAAGATGGCTACGGCTACGGCACCTACACCGTCCATAGCGACGGCTGGGGGGTGCATATCTCCTCGCGGCTGCGGCCCATTCTCAATATGCGGCCTAAATACACGCACGTGCTGTCGCCTTCGGTCTGGCAACTGAACGCCGACCTGCACCTGACCGACTGGCTTGAAGCCATGGCGTTTGACTTTGATGTGCACACGGATGAAGACCTGCAACATGAAGGGGTCGAACTGCTCAAGCAGTACCGTGTCGTGCTGACCTGTCACCATCCCGAGTATTGCTCGGAAGAAATGCTGGACGCCTACGAAGCCTACCAACAGCAAGGCGGTCGCTGGCTCTACCTCGCCGCCAACGGTTTTTACTGGTGTACGGTATTTCACCCCGACAATCCCGCCCTCATCGAGGTGCGCAAAGGTGACAACGGCACGCGGGCCTGGACCATCAGCCCAGGGGAGTATTGCAACGCCTTTGACGGAAAACACGGTGGCCTGTGGCGGGTGCGAGGCCGGAACATGAGTAAGCTGACCGGCGTGAGTTTCACCTCGTTCGGTCTGACGGCCTCAAGCTATTACCGCCGAGCCCCGGACAGCTTCCGGTCGGAATGTGCCTGGATGTTTGAGGGCATCGGCGAAGACGAGCCGATTGGAAATTTCGGTCTGGTCGGGGGTGGAGCCGCCGGGCTGGAGCTTGACCGCTACGACCTGGAACTCGGCACGCCCCACAACGCCTTTCTACTCGCCCATTCCGAGGGCCATAACGATATTTTCGTGACGGTCTCAGAGGAGTCGACGTTCAATGCGCGCGGCTATTTTGCGGCCGGTGGCACCGGCGATCAGAATCCCTATATCCGGGCAGACATTGTCTACTTCAAGACGCCGAATGACGGGGCGGTGTTCTCGGCCAGTTCCATGGCCTGGTGCGGCAGTCTCTCCTACAACAACTACGACAATAATGTGTCGCGTCTGACCGCCAATGTCATTCGCGGCTTTCTCCAGGATGGGCCGTTGCCGTAAGGAAAATATTGCAGAGGGGTACCGGCGAGCCTATGTTTGTCTTGTATTAAGCGGCATGCTCAACGGCTTCCTCAAGAAGCTCATACAGTAGGGTTTGATACGGTTTCTTTCTCTACTTGGCCGAAAGATCAATAGAGGAGTGATATGAAACCGCTCACCCGTTGCGCGTGGGCCAAAAACACGCTGGCGATTCAGTACCATGACGAGGCATGGGGCGTGCCGGTGCATGATGACCGAATGCTGTTCGAGTTTCTCATCCTCGAAGGAGCCCAGGCCGGCCTGAGTTGGGACACTATTCTCAAAAAGCGTCCCCACTATCGGACCGTCTTTGACCACTTCGACCCCGTTCGTGTCGCCCGCTACACGCCACGTAAAGTTGAACGGTTGCTGGCCGACCCCGGTATCGTGCGAAACCGGCTGAAGGTCGCGTCCGCCATAAAGAATGCGAACGCCTTTCTCGCTGTCCAGGAAGAGGCGGGCAGTTTCGATGCCTATATCTGGCAGTTTGTCGGTGGGCGGCCGCGCCAGAACACGTGGCGCACCCTGCAAGAGGTTCCGGCGCGCACCGCGCAGTCGGACGCGATGAGCAAGGACCTCAAGAAGCGCGGCTTCTCTTTTGTGGGGTCAACAATCTGTTATGCCTTCATGCAGGCCACCGGCATGGTCAACGACCACACCACCGACTGTTTTCGGTACGCTGAAGTGGAATCCCTTAGCCCGTAATGACGATCTTGCCAAAATGCGTGGCGCTTTCCATGAGTTTCAGAGCTTCTTGGGCTTCCTCAAACGGATACACCCGATCAATCACCGGCTTGATCTGATTTACAGCCATGGCCGTATTCATCTCTTCAAACATCTCGCGTGAGCCAACATAGACACCCTGGAGTCGAAGGCTCTTCATCAGCACCGGAATGGGATTTACCTCACCGTCTGTGCCGGCCAGAATCCCGATCAAACCAACAAAGCCGCCGACCCGCGTGGCCTCCATCGATTGTACCAGCGTCCCGGCTCCGGCCACTTCGACCACCTGATCAACCCCCACCCCATCGGTGAGTTCCAACACCTTTTTACCCCACTCGGGTGTGGTCTTGTAATTTATGACTTCGGACGCGCCGAGCTGGGTGGCGCGTCCCAGCTTTTCGTCGCTGCTCGATGTAATAATCGTACGCACCCCGGCGGCTTTGGCAAACTGAAGGGCAAAGATCGAGACGCCCCCGGTTCCCAGAATCAATATCGTGTCACCGGCTTTCATATTGCCCAGCGTGACCATACTCTGCCAGGCGGTGACCGCGGCGCAGGGCAGGGTGGCCGCGTCTTCATACGTCATATAATCGGGGATCGTCACCACCCCGTCTTCGTGTAACACGACCAGTTCGGCCCACATGCCGTCCACGGCACCGCCGAGCGCTGAGGCCCCATGTGACGCATCCGGCCCACCGGCCAGCCAGTTCTGAAAGAAAATACCGGCGACCCGATCACCCGGTTTGACCCGTGTTACGCCCTCGCCAGTGGCAACCACCTCGCCCGCACCATCGGACAGGGGAATCAACGGCAGCTTGAGACCACGCATCCCGCCGTATTTGACGGTCATGAGGTCACGATAATTGAGTGACGTGGCTTTGACGCGAATAGCAATCTGACCGTGACCGGGCTGCGGGTCTGGCCGGTCCGCAAGGGTTAAATGCTCAATGCCGAATTCTTGATTGATCTGCCACGCACGCATGTCGGTAACTCCTTTTGGATTCGCTTTTTATACAGAAAACGCCTGAACTATCGAGCGCCAGCGGGCATCGTTCACACCCGGACGGTCGGGATGATAGAAGGCCACCCGGTCGAGCAAGCCGTCGTATTTTGCCTTGAGCATGGCCGGGACTTCATCCGGGGAGCCGGTCACTGCGTACTCATCCAGCATTTCGTCGGTCACGTCGTTGGCCATGGCCTGCCACTCACCCTTGGCCGCTTTGGCGTTCAGGCGGAGACAAACGTCGCCCCAGCCGTGGACGTCCAGCACGGGTTTATACGTTCGGGTCGAGGCGTAGAACGCGATCTGCATGCGCACCTTTTCGCGCATGGCGTCCATTTCTTTCTGCGTGTCACCCATAATCACAAAAGACGAGCTTGAGACCACAATGTCTTTTCTGCTGCGACCGGATTTCCGCGCTCCCTCTTCGATCTGGGGGATCACCCGTTCACGTAGAAATTTTGTGGAGTGAAACGGGTGGGCGTGAAAGCCGTCGCACAGCTCACCCGCCAAACGGCAGATATACGGGTTCACCCCGGCGATATAGATGGGAATCTGCGGATGGTCGATTTGCCCTGGCGAAAAGGCCGGGGTCATCAACGTATGCTGATAAAACTCGCCCCGAAAGTCCAACGGCGTGCCGTTTTGCCAGCAGTCCCAGATCGCCCGTAGCGCCAGAACAATCTCGCGCAACTTCGGTCCCGGCGATTCCCACTTCACGCTATACCGTCGCTGATTATGGCCTTTCACCTGGGTGCCGAGGCCCAGAACGAATCGCCCGTTTGAGGCACGTTGCAGGTCCCAGGCCGTGTAGGCCAGCGACATCGGGCTGCGCGGAAACGACAGGGCAATCGCCGTGCCAAGGGTGAGCTTGGTGGTGGCGGTCGCCGAGACGGCGAGTGACAGAAAGGGGTCGTGCTGGTTCTCCATACTCCACACCCCGTCAAAACCCATATCCTCGGCATTGCGCGCAATCGTAATCGCCTCGTCGAGCGAGTGAGCGGTCAGTAAGCTGTCGAGTTTCATATGTATCCTTCTCCGTTGCGTGGTGGGACTGTCGGCATGGTTCGGTCCTAACGGACCGCGCCATGCAGCCGCTCTCTTATCAGTTACCCGCCAGATGTCCAGGGTGGCTCTCAACGAGGAGTGAAAGGAGGGCGCATGAAGCGACGGTCGAGTTCCTGCTTGGCCTGCTTTCGGAGCTGGATGCAATTTCTATAGCGCCAGCCGGTCCTGAGCCAGTCCCATACGCCCCCCTTCTGCAAAGGATTCATGGCTTGAGCAAAGCCCAGCACACCGGACTGCGGCTTTTTGATTTGTAGCAGAGCGGGGAAATTTTCCAGAACAGGCCCTTCGAGCGTCATACGGGTGCGGGTTCGGGTATTTTCCAACACCAGATTGAGCGCGTAGTCCCCGTCCAGCCCTGGGATATCCTTCCCGTACAGACGCAGCTCGGGAGGGTGGCGGTGCTCTTTGACCGGAGCCGCATCGCTCTCCTCCGGTTCCATGAACCGCACCCAGTCCAGCTCTCCAGTGGCGGAGAGCCGGTACTCTTTCTCTCCGCCTTGACCGGACGCAACCTGGACATAGCGCGTGAGAACCGGGCCGGTGATTGCCTGCTGTGTCTTCACGGCGACCAACTGCAAAGCCAGTCCGAACGTGGCGTCGTACCACTCGGGTGGAAGCGCGAGCCGCTTTTTCTCAATGATAAGAGAAACGCCGTTCGGCCCGGGCGGTCCGGCGATCCATCCCACAGACACGTTGGCCAGCACGAGCGCTTCGTACCGGTCCTCGGGCGAGCGTTTCTCGAAGAGGGCGTATGCCTGCCGGTGCGCCCCATAGCTGCGTCCGGATTCGGAGCAGAGATGATTGAAACGCAGGGGGTGGTCCCGGTCGAAAACCGCTGGTTCCACATATTGCTGGCCCAGAGCGACGCTGGCAGACAATAAGAACAAAGCCGTGATGGTAATAACCTTGGACATCGTGTGTGGCAAACAGGGCGCGAACCCGACGCTTGAATTTTCTGAGTCTATCTGTATTTGTACCGCCGTTCGGACCGGGACTGAACCCACCTTCTGCGGGGAATCAGCGCCTAGAGTTTTTCCAGTCGCTCTCCCTCTAAGGAATCGACTTGACGCAACTGCGGAAAGATACGCGCCCACAGGCCAACAACGGCCAGGGTGCCGAGCCCGCCCAGCACCACGGCGGGGACGACCCCAAACCAGGCCGCGGTGACGCCGGACTCAAATTCCCCGAGTTCGTTTGACGCGCCAATAAAGACCGATTCGACCGCGCTGACCCGGCCGCGCATCTCGTCCGGTGTTTTCACCAAGACCAGGACCCGACGAATGACGACACTGACCATGTCTGACGCGCCCAGGATGGTGAGGGCCAGCAGCGACAGCCAGAGATTGTGAGACAGTCCAAAGACGACAATGGACAGTCCAAAGACCCCGACCGCCCCCAGAAGAATTGCACCCGCATGACGCTGAATAGGCCGGCGAGCAACGATCAGCGCCGTGACCAGTGCGCCAACTGCCGGGGCGCTTCTCAGCAGCCCGAGTCCCCAGGGACCCACGTGCAGAATATCCCGCGCATAGACCGGCAGCAGGGCGGTTGCTCCACCCAACAGTACCGCAAACAGGTCGAGCGATGCGGCACCCAACACAACCGGCTGACCCCGAATAAAGGAAATCCCCGCCACAACAGACTCCCAGGTGGCCGCCATTTGCTCTCTCGCGCGATGTTCAATGCGGATGGTGTTCACTAAAAAGGCGGAAAGAAGAAACATCAGAATACAGCAACCATACACCGCCTCCGGTCCAATGGCGTAGAGCAGCCCGCCGATGGCCGGGCCGACAATGGTCGCGACCTGCCACGAAGACGAGCTCCAGGCCGCGGCGTTGGTAAAAAGGCGCTGGGGCACCAGATTGGGCATCAGGGCAACCGAAGCCGGAAACTCAAAGGCGCGGGCCGTCCCGAACAGGACAAGCACCCCAAAGAGAAAAAGCGTATTTGTGCCGCCTTGCAGCGTAAACGTCAAAAAGAGGACAGCACAGAGCGCCTCAACGATGATGCAGAGCGCCATCACGGTTCGCCGGTCATAGCGATCAGCAACGTGGCCGGTCACCAGCGCCAGGCCGAGCGACGGGAGAAATTGAGCCAGGCCGACCAGGCCGAGGTCGAGCGGCCGACGTGTCAGATCATAAATCTGCCAGCCTATGGCCACCGCCTGCATTTGAATGGCCAGGGTGACACACAGCCGGGCGGCCCAATAGCGTTGGAAGCCGGGGTAGGTAAAGGCCGATGCTGAAGAAAGGGCTGTCCGTTGTTCCAAAAAACCCGCCTAACATCGAAAAGCAGCTATAAAGGCCGGACACGTTCACGCTTTATAGGCAGTATAGGCTTTCCCAAACGCCTCGGGCTCAAAAGAAGAGGAGTGTAGACACGAACGCACAGAGCGTCAATGAAGCGGGCGCTTGGCGGCCTGCCTCGCTCAGGGCATACTAGCAAGCCTAAGGAGGAGAGTGCATGTCAGAACCAGTCCTCATGGTTGAGAAGACCGATGGAATCGCAACCCTGACCCTGAACCGCCCACAGGCGATGAACGCCCTGTCTCGTGAACTCCGACTCGAAATTGTCAGCGCCTTTGCAGCACTGCAAAGCGACCCGGCCACCCATGTCGTTATCCTGACCGGAGCCGGCCGGGCGTTCTGTGCGGGGATGGACCTCAAAGAACTGAGCCGGACGAGCGAGCCCTTACAAGAACCGCGACCAACACAGGGCAGCATGGATGTGGTGCGGGTCATGGAGACGTTCGACCGGCCCATTATTGGGGCGATCAACGGTTTTGCTATTACTGGCGGGTTTGAGCTGGCCCTGGCCTGCGATGTCTTGATTGCGTCCAGCGAGGCGCGTTTTGCGGATACGCACGCCCGGATGGGTGTCATGCCGGGCTGGGGATTGAGCCAGAAACTCTCGCGCGTGATCGGTATTTACCGGGCGCGTGAATTGTCTTTGACCGGCAACTATCTGTCCGCCCAGCAAGCCGAAGCCTGGGGACTGGTGAACCGGGTTGTGGCTCCTGACGAGTTGCTGCCGACCTGTCACGCCTTGGCTAAGGATATGCTGTCGTGTCTGCCCGACATGCTGCGCAATATGAAGCGCGTGATTAACGAAGGCTATGCCCGGACGCTCAGCGACGGGCTTCAACTCGAATCAACCGCCTGGCGTGAGCAGGTGCGTGGCGTCACGCCAGAGGCGATTGCGAACCGGGTCGAAGGGGTGAAACAGCGCGGACGGACGCAGACATCCTGAGTCGGGTACGCCGGGCGGACCCGGTGGTCCGCCCCTACAGCTAGACCCGCCCAATAACCGTATCCCCAAGCTCTTTGACGTAATCCATAATTTCCGTCTCAGTGGCGCTGAGGGTGAACAGGGCGTCTCCTTTGGGCGGGAAAAGCAGAATCAAACGATCCACGCCCAGGTCCGCATAACGTTTGGCCTTGTCGAGATCGATCCGTCCAACCGGCGTCACGCTGATTTCCAGCTTGCCCAATCCGCTCGGGCGTTCATTTTTTTCTCCGGCAGCCTTTAAGCCGTCGAGGCATTTCTTGGTTCCGTCCACATCGAGGCCAAAGCCGTACCAGCCGTTGCCATGGGTTACGGAGCGCTGGAACGCCTGGGGGGTCATACCGCCAAACACCACCGGCGGACCGGGCTGCTGAACCGGCTTGGGGAATGCCTTGACGCCGCTAAAGGAGGCAAACTGTCCCTGATAGGACGGGTCGTCCTGACTCCAAATCGCCCGCATGGCATCAACGTAATCGAGCGTGCGCGGCCCTTTATGGCCGAACGGGGCTCCGAGGGCGTCAAATTCCGGCTTGAGATAGCCAATGCCGACACCAAAGATCAGGCGTCCGCCAGAGAGTACATCCAGGCTGGCCATCTCTTTTGCCAGCACCAGAGGATTCCGCTGCGGTAAAATAATAATGCCGGTTCCCATGCGGATGGTTTGGGTCTGGCCGGCCAGAAAGGCAAAGGAAATATTGGGGTCGAGCATGGGGTAGGTCGGCGGTAAGGGCGAGGGCGGCTCCTGCGGGTCCGGCAACACAACGTGCTCGCCCGCCCAGACGGATTCAAACCCCGCCGCCTCGGCGGCCTGTGCCACCCGCGCCGATGCGTCCGGCGTACTGCACGGTCCCATATTGATGCCAAAGAGTCCGAGTTTCATGTCTTTCCTCCTTTTATCGGTCGAAGAAGCTTGCTCATACAGTCTGTCAGGTGAGGCCAATGCAGGGATCGCGCCGCGTTACCTCTCTGGTGCCAATACTCCGATGGCCCGCTCGTCCGGCACTATACCGCCCTTGGGGCTCAGCGGCATGATACACACGTGGGACGCCCCCGCCTCATAATAGGCAGCAACCCGCTCGCGAATTTTTGCTTCGTCCCCCCAGGCAATGACCGCGTCCACGAGTCGGTTACTGCCGCCGTTGGCCATGTCGGCGTCGGTAAAACCGACCTCTTTGAAGCGTTGGACGTAGTGATCGATTTGGAGATAGGTCTGCATATAACTGCGGGCGGCGGCGCGGGCCGTATCCGCGTCCGACTCCAGCATGACGCCTAGCTCGGCGCACAGCCACGGTTCCGGTCCAAGGGCCTTGCGGGTTGCCGCAATTTGCTCAAGCACGGTGAAATAGGTATGTGTTCCCTGGGTCTGCGTTGCGGCCAGGGCCAGCATCTTGGGCATCATCCCGGCCAGCACCACAGGCGGGTCGTTTTGCGGGGCCGGTGCGGCGTACGGTACGGCTTTCATCCTGGTCAGATATTCACGCGTGAAGCTGAGCGGCTTGCCATACGGAATGCCGCGCCGGGCGTTGCCCTGCGCGTTGCTCACGCCCAGGCCGAGCACAAAGCGGTCGCCGTAGAGTTCGGCGAGTGTCCGGGCGGCATTGGCAATTGCAATCGGCTCATACGCATAGGTCACCACAATGCCGGTGGCGATGACCAGACGCTCGGTTTGGCTCAGCAAATACGAGGCAAACGAAAAACTCTCGCGGCCCAGGGTCTCGGGAAACCACAGGGCGCTATAGCCAAGCTGTTCGACTTTGCGGGCGAGCTGGCCGGTCTGTTCGCCCGTAAGACCATCCAGAAAGGTAAAAACGCCGGGAGGTCGGAGGTCCATAGCCTGCTCCTGCGGACTAGCGGAAGGCCGGGATAACTTTGCTGGTAAACAGCTCCAAATGGGGCTGAATCCAGCTTGCCGGCAGGCCCGGCGGCAGCGTCCACGAATAATAATGCGTCAGCGGGGTCTCTAAGGCATAGTCACGGATCATCTGAATACAGGTGTCCACGTCTACCACCTGAAACAGGCCCGATTGGCGTAAAGCGTTGGTATCCGGTACTTTTGGAAACAGGGGCATACCGGCCTTTTCCGACCATTCGGCATAGGCGTTGACCTGATAGCGAACGTGTTCGGCTGCTTCATTCCAGGTCTTGTCCGGGTCCTCAGACGGAATCAGCCAAAAATAGCCACCCGCGAGACGAATGTCCGTGGTGGATTTCCCGACTTTTTCCAAGGCAGTCACATAGCGTTCATACGCCTCTTTCAGCGGGCCGACGCCGATATAGCCGTCGCCATACTTTGCCGCCCGCCGGAGTGCCGGCGGGGTGAAGCCGCCGACCCAAATCGGTGGCCGCGGCTGCTGAATCGGCTCCGGGGTGAGCTTGGCTTTGGTCACCGTGTAATATTTCCCCTCAAACGTCAGGGTCTCGCCCTCCCACAGGCGACGAATGATTTCGAGGCCCTCATTCGTACGGGCGCCGCGCTCTTTGCTCGAAATCGCGAAGCTCTCAAACTCCTCGACTTTATATCCAACACCCACACCCAGCTCGAACCGGCCACCCGAAATCACGTCCACCGTGGCCGCGTCTTCAGCCATCCGGACCGGATTGTGAAAAGGCAGGAGCACCACGCTCGTCCCGATATGAATTTTCTTGGTCCGCGAGGCAATCGCGGCGGCAATCGGCAGCAGCGACGGAGAATAGCCATCCTCGATAAAATGGTGCTCGGACAGCCAGATATCGTCAAAGCCGTTCTCCTCGCCCCATACGATCTGGTCGATGATTTCGTTGTAGAGGTGGTCATAGGGGCGTTTCCAGGCAGGCGGGTTACGAAAGTCGTACCACATGCCAAAGCGAATTTTCGGATTGCCGTTCTCACTCATCGGGCTGTCCTCCTTTATAACCGATTGCGTATCTTATGGTCTCAGGGTGAAAATGGAAAGCGGACGCTGCTCCAATTGATTCGTCAGATGGCCACTCTTCGCCCTGGAGAATCCTGGGTCCTCCCGCCTAGTTGACGGGTCGCGGGGTTCTATGTATAGCAAACGGGTTTCACACGAGAAGAGTATGGGAGAGAATAGAGTATCTCTCCTTGAGAAAGGTATTGCATGACGGATCAGATTGGCTCTGAAACAACCCCCCTCCGCGTCGCTATTTTCGGCTCGGGACCGGCTGGATTCTACGCGGTTGGCGAACTGCTCAAGCAAAAAGATACTGCTATTCGGGTTGACCTGTTTGACCGCCTGCCAACTCCCTATGGGTTGGTCCGAGGCGGCGTGGCACCGGATCATCAAAAAATTAAAGCGGTCATTCGACAATACGAAAAATTTGCCAACCTCCCCGGCTTTCGCTTTTTCGGAAACGTGACCTTTGGCGAAGATATCCGGCTGGCCGATACCCTGGCCCACTACCATCAAGTTCTGTTTTCAACCGGTGCGGAATCCGACCGGCAGCTCGGTATTCCGGGTGAAGACTTGGCCGGCAGCGACCCGGCGACGATCTTTGTCGGCTGGTATAACGGGCATCCTGATTACCGCGACCTCAACTATGATCTGAGCCATGTTGAACGCGTCGCCGTGATCGGAAACGGCAATGTGGCCATGGATGTCGCCCGTATTCTGGCTCGCTCGATTGAAGAACTCTCAAAAACGGATATCGCCGACTATGCGCTCGAAGCGCTCAAGAAAAGTGCGGTCAAGGAGATCTATCTGTTGGGCCGACGGGGGCCGGCGCAGGCGGCCTTTACCAACCCCGAGATTCGGGAACTGACGGAAATGCCGATTACCGATCTGGTCGTCGAGCCGAAGGACCTCGAACTTGATGAGGCCAATGCCGAGTTCCTGGCACAGGCGACAGAGCCGGTGCATCAGCGCAATATGGATATCCTGACGGCCCAGATTCCCAAGGGCGAGGGCACGGCCCCCAGGAAGATTCGGGCGCGCTTTTTTGTTTCTCCGGTTGAACTCTACGGGACCGAGCGCGTCGAGGGCATGAGGCTCGAAAAAAACCGTCTGGTAAAGGATGACAGCGGGACGCTGCGCGCGCGCGGAACCGGAGAATACGAGGAGCTGCCGAATATTCAGATGGTCTTTCGGTCCATTGGCTATAAGGGTCATCCGCTGAAAGACGTTCCGTTTGACGAGCGCTCAGGGATTATTCCAAATCAAACCGGTCGGGTCATCGACCCGGAAACACAGACGCCTATTGAGCGCCTGTATGTGGCCGGCTGGATCAAGCGCGGTCCGTCCGGCGTGGTGGGCACGAATAAGCCGGACGCGATTGAAACCGTCGGGCTCATGCTGGAAGACCTGCAACAGGGCAAGGTACCCAATACCATCAACGCCAGCGACGAGGCGGTTCCGGCTCTGCTGGCCGAGACGGGTGTCCGCTACGTCTCTTTTGCTGACTGGAAATATCTGGATCAGATAGAAGTCGAGAACGGGAAAAAAATAGGCAAGCCGCGTGAGAAGATGACGACCGTCGCGGAGATGCTGGCCGCGCTCGATACCCAGACTTTGCAAGCTGCTGCTAAATAATGGCAAACCGCCGTGGAAGTGAGTAAACGCTATGAAAGCTATTCGGATACACGAGTTTGGTGAACCAGAGGTATTGCAGCTCGAAGAAGTCGCGGACCTGACCCCTGGGGCGGGGCAAGTCGTGGTGCGCATGCACGCGGTCGGAGTCAATCCGGTTGAGACCTATATTCGGTCCGGTATTTATCCCAAGCCGCCGACGCCCTTCACCCCCGGGTCGGACGGGGCCGGTGTGATCGAGGCCGTGGGCGAGGGCGTGGATCGGGTTGCCGTGGGCGACCGGGTGTATCTGGCCGGTTCTCTCAGCGGTACGTACGCCGAACAGGCCCTGTGCAAACAGGAGCAGGTGCACCCGCTCGGCGAACCAGCGTCGTTCGCCCAAGGGGCTGCCGTGTTTGTGCCCTATGGAACGGCCTATCAGGCGCTCTTTCACTGCGGTCATGCCTCACCCGGCGAAACGCTTTTCGTGCACGGGGCCAGCGGTGGGGTGGGTATCGCCGGGGTGCAACTCGGGCGGGCTGCTGGCATGACGGTGATTGGAACCGCGAGTACGGAGCGCGGGCGCCAGCTCGTGTCCGAACAAGGCGCACAGCACGTTCTCGATCATAGTGCCGCCTCGTATCTGGAAGAAGTGCAGACCCTGACGGATGGGCGGGGCGTTGATGTGATTTTGGAGATGCTGGCCAACGTCAATCTCGCCAAGGACCTCGACCTCCTCGCCATGCATGGGCGAGTGGTTGTCATCGGCAATCGGGGCGAGAGGAATCAGGGCACGATCGAGATCAATCCGCGGGCGGCCATGATGCAGGACGCCTCCATCATCGGCATGACCTTACGCAACGCAACGCCACAGGACCATGTCCGCATCCACTCAGCCCTTGTGGCCGGCTTGGCCAACGGCACACTCCGACCCGTGATCGGACAGGAACTCCCCCTGGCCGAAGCCGCCCAGGCCCACCGCGCCGTCAGCGGAACAGGTAAAGCCTACGGGAAGGTAGTGCTGGTACCGTAGAATTGCGCCTCATCTTTCCTATCCGTCGCCTCACTATCTCTACTGACACCCTCAATGACAGCCTGAAACGAGGAATTTCAGGGATGACGATATAGGCTTGCCCTGGGACGAATTTGCTATATACTTTGTGTATATAGCTCAGGAGGGTGTTTTCAATGCCTATTGGTTCTGTATTTGTGAATAACCGTACCCAGGCGGTCCGGTTACCCGCCGATACTCGTTTTCCGGACGAAGTGAAACAAGTCAATGTTCGTGTGGTCGGGAAGGATAGGGTGTTATCTCCCGTAGATAGCTCATGGGACAGCTTCTTTTTCTCTGAAGAGCGTGTGAGCGATGATTTTCTGGAAGAACGGGCTTCCCAGGAGCACGCTGAGCGGGAAGCCTTTTGATGTTGAAATACATGCTCGATACCAATATTGCCATTTATGTTATCAAGCGCCGCCCGATAGACGCCTTGGATACCTTTAACCGGCACGCCGGCCAGTTGTGCATCAGTTCAATCACGCTGGCTGAGTTGATGCACGGCGTAGAAAAAAGTGCCAGACCCGATCACAACCTGCGGCAGGTTGAAGACTTTGTTTCCCGTTTGGTTGTGCTTGAGTATGGACATAAGGCGGCTGCCCATTACGGAGATATCCGGGCAGCGCTGGAACGGAAGGGGAGGCCCATCGGCGTAAACGATTTACATATAGCGGGTCACTCTCGAAGCGAAGGATTAACCTTGGTCACCAATAATCTGAAGGAATTTGAGCGGGTGGCAGGCTTGCGGCTGGAGAACTGGCTTTCATCTTGAGGATAAAAAATCTCAGATCCTCTCCCGATCTGACTATCCCCGAGAGTCTGATTCTCCAGACGGAGAACGACCAGCCTCTATCCCTGTGGGACTGGTGTCGCAGCCTGGGTCTTTTGCGTCAATCAGCCTGTCAAAGTCGTTGTCGATGCCGTCGGTACAAGCGGTTGACGAGTCCACGGACTCGGGATGGGGGCGCGCTGTGAGGTAGCTCCACTTTTTAGGTCTTTGCCACATGCCTAGGTCTACGACCCTCAGTACGCATAACTTTACCTTCACGTATGAGCAAACCCAATATACTGTATGATAGGTAATCTTTTTGATTACCCTGGTAATCACTCCGTAAGCCAAGCAGGCTTGCTGCATCAGAATTTAGAATCCCAGACGGATTTGCTTTTGCTAATTCGTATACTGATGATTTCAGCAGCCCAAGACCAAGTTGGGCTCGTTCAACGGCTCCCTGGGGTACAACAACACCAAGACGTTCCTTTCCCGCCGTACCACTCGGCACGACAGCGTTCGTTAAAATACCTCCCGTTTCCTCGGTCCCGAATGCTGAGATAAGCTCAGATTCCAGTTTTAAGGCCTGAAATTCTGTTAGATCATCTATCAAAATTTCGACTAATGGTATCATTCCAGAATCCCTTATTTTTCTAATCCGAGTGTACTTTCTTGTATTGTCTGGCTTTACCAGATGATCAAACGCTCTACTTCCCGTTCCTTTACCGATATAGAACGGCCGTGCAGGATTTAAGCTTGGATCTTTTAGAGCATAAACATAATAGAAATTTGTAGCCATGATCTTTCCCACTGAGCTCTAAAGCTTTACGCCACCTGTAACAATATCCTGGGCGTCTGTCGGGCATACGGACAATAACGTGATGAGCATAATCAGTGCAGTCTCCATACTGCTCCGCTGTTTTTGACCGCGTTGTTGGTTATGAATCGATTGGGAGTAGAGGGGTGGGCCGATAGCACAGGGCTGGACGTTACTGGCCCATGCGTCCAAAATCAATCTGGATATTGGAATAGACCTCGTTCAGGCTGGAGATATGCTCCCACGGGACGCCTAAGCCTTCGCGGCTGTTCCCCATCATAATGGGTTGCAGGTCTTCCCTGGCAAGAGACTGAGCATCAGTAAAAACGAGTACGCCAGCCGCGGTAATCTGAGGTTGATCGAACTCAATAAACCGATCCGTCTCCCATATGGCATCCTGCATTGTCAGCGTCAGCATCTTTGTTTCGCCCGGTTGGAAGAGTCCGTCGGGTTCCACCTGCATCGTCGGAATCTCGTTTTGCAAATCCGAATAGAGGTCTTGCGTGGCGGGGTTGATGAAAGACAGATAACTGGTCGTGAACTTGCGCAAGACCACCGCTTGATCCGAGGTGTTCGTGGCTTCAACCTGCATGCTCAGGGACCGCTCGGTGGTGTTATAGCGTAACTCTTTGACCTCGGTCCGAACGGCATTTGGGACTGGGAGACCGGACAGGTCCCACATTCTGGCGGCCTGGTGTGGAATGATCGGCGGACGGCCCGAGTTCGTGACCAATAACCCTCCGATAACCAGGACCACCAGGACCACACCGAAAATAAGAGACGCTCGACGATCAGCAGGCGTGATCTGTTCTTCATCAACCCCGTTAATCAGCAGCGCGTGACGGACGAGCATCGGCCGCCTGGCCCAATAACCCAGCCAGGCCAGCCCGAGAATCCCAAACGCGATATGCCAGCCGACAACCCGTCCAAACCCGTAATGCTCCAGGTCTATGGTCTCACCGGTTGCCGGAATCTGTATGGTATAGGACGGCGGGGCGTCGCCCGGCACAACGGTGATCCACTTAGCCGGCCCCACCAGCCCACCCGTACCGGACAGATTAATCAGTGGGTGGACATGATACCGGCCCGGCTCGCGTGCCTGGAGAATCATCTTAAAATCGTAGATCTTTCCTAACTCGATATTAAACGCGTTCTGGATAAAGCGGTCATTCACCCAGCGTTCGCGCACGGCAAGTTTCGGACCCGGCACCAGGACGCCAACCCAGGCCAACTCTGGCGTGGTCAGCATGCGCGGCCAGGAGTTCATCACTCTGAACTTGCCGGTGACGGTCATGGTTTCGTTGACCGCAAGCCGCTCGTGCGAGAACTCGACATTGAAGAACGCGACCCCGCGCATGCGGACAAATGGTTCGAGGTTGTGCTCACCGTGGGCGTGGACAACCGGCGCCTGCATAAACGAGGCCCCGAACACGCACAGGCAGGTGAGGCTGACAACGAGGCAGGCTTTTCCAAGTGGAGACATGAACGCCTCTACCAGTCAGGTTTGACGCAGGACTTTCTGCAGCGGCATAACGCCGAGCGCTTTGCCGATGCCGAGGCCAACCCAATACATGATGGTACAGGCGATGCCGGCCATTAACACGCTGATCCAGATACGCTGGCCCAGGAAGGCTTGCAGCGTACCCTCATCAATCCGGCGCAGATATTCCGGGGTCTGGGGGCGGATGAAGTAATAGCCCATCAAATCGGCAACGGTAAAGGTCTTGCCAAACAGCGTCACCGGCTGCAGGAAGGGCATAAGCATCAACCAGTTCACAGGATAAAAGAGGAATCCCCATAAAAACCCGCCGATCAGACTCGTCGCCAGATAGCTGCGTGACCACAAAAGCATCAGGTCAAGCGCCAGCGCCATAGGAATCGTCGTGGCCGGCCAGATAAAATTAATCGGATAATACTCCATGCTGTAAAAGCTGAAGATCCGACTCAGCCAGGCGCCGACCAAAACGAACACTGCGGTAAACGTGGCCCCCAGCGGCAGGCGGAGATAGTGCCAGGCCAGATAGTGACCCACCGCAGTCACCAAAAGGGCAGCGCTCGGCCCGGCGATCGGCCACCACAGCTTGTCTTTCCAGTCCACCCAGAAATCCCAGTCACCCATATAGAGCATACGACTGACATGGGGGATTACGGTGAAAAAGCCGATCAGGGCCAGGAGCAGGATGACATCAAAGACCTTGGCCATCCTGTGCTGGCCAAGCGCAGCAAGCTCTTCGGCCTTCATTTTCTTAACCTCTCCCGAGGCCCGCCCCTTCCTGAACGCCGTGCAGTGCGACGATGAGCAAATGTGCCCTCAACAGACATGCAAATATCGACGCGTTTACTCATTAGTCCGCCGGTAGACGAGTCGGTAGCCTACGATGACGCCTTCGCCTCGGTTGACGCCTGCTGGGCTATTTCTCCCAGGTTTTCAAAGATGCGTGGCACGGTCTTAAAGAGCAGCGCAAACCCGGCAAAAAAGAAATACGTCGCCCAGGCAAACGGCCAATGGTAAGGCTGCACAAACAGCTCTTCGGTAATCCAGCTTGAGTGTCCCAGTTCATTAAACGCCACATTGGCGAACAGGAACCAGCCGCCGGCCGGAAACAGCAAATAGCAGATGGGTATGCCTTTACCCCCCTCACCCACATAGAGATAGTGTAAACGGTTATAGGCGTACCAGGAGCTGACGCCAGTCATGATGATCAACATGGGAAAGGTATAGAAGAAGAGCGGAATGTGGCTGGGCGTAAAGGCCGTATCGCGCACCACAATTTGGTGCCACACGGCGTCTTGCTCGGCAAAATAGCTGACCCCAAAGCCAAACGCGGCCGCCACCGCGACCGTGGCCCAGAGCTTGCCGATATGATTAAGCTCGTGCTCGGGGTCGATTCGTCCCAACTCTTTTCGCTGAACGGCACAGGTCGAACAGGGTTTGCGATAGGACGTAAAGCCGATGATGGCGGCGGCGATAAGGACGATCCACTCGACGTACAGCAAACCCAGCCAATACGTCGCAAATTCGGGTGTCGTCGCGTCCATACCAACCGGGAACCACCACTCACCCTGCCACAGCCTGATGAGCAACAACGACAGCAGCCCCAGGCCGCCGCCTATGACCAGAAAGCGGATGAACGGCATCTCGCCGTGCGCTGCTTGGTCGTGCTTCATTTCTTCTACCTGGACGGCCTGACTTTCGACTGAGGCTGACATAGACGTTGCTGCCATAGAAGGTCCCCCCCGTACTACTGCTCAATCCCAAGTATCCGGTATCGGACAACCTCGGAACGGTAATAGTACTGTGTGCAGAATAGCTTCCCTGTACCATATATTTTCCAAAATATGCAAACAGGGCTTTGCGTTCCGTCTCTTACGGATTGGACTCTCCGTCCTCAAACGCCCCCGGCTCATGCCAGCGGCGGCTGACGAGCAGTTTCCCGGCGCGGTGCCGTTTCTTGCGGAAGCCCAACAGGTGAAAAATTTCCATGACAAACCAGCGGGCAATGTGTGGTTCGACAATCAGGGTCGTGGCTTGGTCCGGATGGCGACGTACTCCAGGCAGCAGCGGTAAGAGTCGTTCGAGCCGGAGGTAGCGCAGCCACACCGCGAGGCGCAACCAGAACCACCGAACCGTTCTGACCAGGAAAAATCCGTCCGCGCCTTGTCCCTGATAGAGGGGCATCAGGATCTGTCCGGACTCCTGAGCCCGAATCTGGCCGTGACGGTCATGGGCCAAGAGCTGACCACGCCTGACCGGCTGGAAGTTTGTGAAGCCGGGTTCCATCACGAAGTCGTCACCGGCTTGGATCAGATGGTGATAACGGATTTCCACCACCGGACAGACCGGCTGCTCGGGCGGCGTCTTTTCGGGTGCGTCTTGGGGCCGGAGACAGCCAGCGGTTGTCAGGACGCTCCAGATAGCCGCAATATGGTTCTGCACCGCATCTGGCGAAGCGTGCTGTCCGCCTTCAAAACCGATGACGACATGTCCCTGCTCGCTCAGATAATTCAGCAGCGTGCCCTCTAGCTGTTCTTCCAGGCCGAGAATGACCGGGGCCTGAAGACCGGACGCAAAGCGACGGTTGGGCAGGCTATCGCCAATCACCACAAACGGCTGACCCTCGGCGGAGGTGGTGTGCAGGTCGAGGAAAACCGCCGGTCCCTGGCGTTGGGCCAGCGCCGCTTCTATCGCTGTAAGCAGCTCCCGCTGCTCCCGCTCTTCTGATGTTAGCTCAGCGTGTCGCTCCCTCGCCTCTTGGAGGCGCTCAGCTACCCACAGCCGGTTGAAATCCTCATCAATATACCGGCAGCCGCGTGCCAGAGCGGCGCGATTTCCGGTGAGTGCAAGCAGCGTGCCCCGAAAGGCAGGACGCCGGTCGTGTAAATTGTGCAGCACGTCCTGCAAGGCAAACACCCCGGCCGGCTCATTGCCGTGCATTCCTCCAATACCAATCACAAGCGGCCCGGCCGTATCGCCGCCATAGCTGCCGAGCAGGCGGGGAAAGCTGGGGAACTGAGCGGGCGGGTCGGGCATCAGTCGTTCTAGGCCGACTGTTCAAGCAGCCGGGCCGTTAGCGTCAGGATGTCATGCTCGGTCACGATCCCGATCAGTCGCTCGTCCTTGGCCACCAGCAGAGACGCGCTTTTTTCCTGTTGCATCCGGGCGACCGCTTCGACGAGCGGTGTTTCGGGCGGAAGCGTCAGCGGATTCGACTGCATGATCGCCCCGACCGGGATCGGTTCGCTCTCGGCCTGTTGGAGCGACGGCGCACAGTGACGCAGGACCTCAAAGCACGAGATCAAGCCAACCAGCTTACCCTGGTCGTCTTCAACCGGGATATGCCGAATCCTTTTCCAGTCCATCAGCTTGGCCACCAAGTCTATCGGTTCATTGGGATGGACAGTGAACAGATCGGTCGTCATACATTCTTCAATACGCAGGGCGTGCAATGTTTCACTCCAGCCTTCTTCAATCTGGGCCAACGGCCATTCATGCACCGGGCTTCCCGCCCATTGCCTCCGGGCGGTGGCTGCAGTCAGTGCGCTCAGCCGCGCCGCCTGGGTATCAGTCTCCCGCATGTCCGCCAGTGAGCGCAAGAGCCAGGACGAACCGGTCAGGCCGACCGTGACCCGTTGTTCGACCACGCCCAGGTAACGCTCAATGTCCTTCGGGTTCAGCCCTGCCGTGCGGAGTCCGTGCCGGGCCAGCGGTAATAAGTCCTGGCGAATCAGATCACGGGCGAGCACAACCTGCCCGTCGAGCCAGGTAAACTGGGCGTCAAGCCCCCTCTGAGCCGCGGCCAGAAAATTGATCTCCGCGTTATGGAAGGGCATTTTTTGAGCAATATCACCATAGGTTTGTTGCCCTCCCCGAAGCAGACCGAGGAAAAAAGCGGCATTCGCGACTTCATCAACAACACTCGGACCGGCCGGCAGGACACGGTTCTCAATACGGATATGGGCTTTCCCCCCTCCGATACCAAAGCAGCCTCTGTTCCAGCGATACACCGTCCCGGTATGGAGACGCAGGGCCTGTAACTCAGGCAGCCCACCCTGTTCCAGTAAGCGCAAAGAATCTTCCTCTGACGGCGTTCCGATCAGGACGCGAAAACGGGCCAAATCTTCCTGGATGAGATCGAGTATCGAGTGGTCTACCCACCGCTGACCGAAGCTCACCCGCGGCGCACGCTCACGCAGATGGGTGCTGGCGCGACGGGTATCAACAGATTGTTGAAACAATGGAATCCGCGTCTCGCGCCACAGCCGGCGGCCAAACAGAAGGGGCGAGTTGGCGGCCGCGGCCAGGAGCGGAGCCGTCATGGCTTGGGCGATATTATAACACTGAGGAAACTCGGCTGGCTCGACTTGGTAGTGGACCTGAAAACTGGTACAGCCCGATTCCAGCATGACCGAGTCGTGCTTGATGCTCAGTTCATCCGCGCCCTTGAGCCGGAACTCGTAATCGTCCCCACGGAGCTGAGTGAGCACGGTATTCAGTGCCCGGTAGCGTGGCTTGGGGGTCATGTTGGCCAGCGCCAAGTCAGACTTGCGCAGCGTCGGCAAAATCCCACTCAGGATCACCTCGGCCCCGCACTGGTGAGCGGCGGCCCGCACTGTGGCGAGTGAGCGGTTGAGTTGACCCTCAAGTTGACTCAGGCAGTCCCCCTCAAATACTAAGGGATCCAGATTGATCTCCAGGTTAAACAGCCCCAGCTCCGTGGTGTAATGGGGGTCATCAATCCGCTCCAGGATATCCAGCGCACACGGAGACGGATGCCAGGCAGCATCCACCAAAAACAGTTCTTGCTCAGCCCCAATCCGGTGGACCCCGGATTCGATCAAACCGGTGTCGAGCATGTGTTCCAGCGCACGGATATCGCGCAGGAGATGGGCGATAAAGCGACGGAGTTGGCCTGAATCACTATCGCGCAGTACGTCTTGATTTCCCACTCGTATCCCTCGGGCCTGGGTCACTCACCGGTCCCGAATGCCGGAGCGTATGTTATATGTCGTAAGAGTGGAGGCATAGGGTGTCCGGTAACAAAAAGACGGAACGCGCGGCGGTAACGACCAGCTGTTCCCCTAAGTGCGCACGACACGCGTAGGGACCGATGACAATGGCGAGTAAGGGCCGACCTTTCCGAACCGTCTCTTTTGAGGGTTTTGAGATTCTGGTGGGCAAAGGGGACGCCCAGAATGACCGGCTGACCTTCGAGTTTGCGGAGCCTGAAGACTTCTGGCTGCACGTGGTCAACTTTCCCGGCAGCCACGTTGTGGTACGCAATCCCGACCGGCTCGCCGTACTGCCGCCCGCGGTCTTGATGCGTGCGGCCCGGCTGGCGGCTTGGCATTCCAAGGCGCGCGGCAGCCGGGGCAAAGTGGAAGTGCACCTCTGCCGGGCTGCGGACGTATCCCAGCCACCCGACTTTCCGCCCGGCAAGGTGCGCCTGCATCGCTGGCACAGTCTCAAAGTCTATCCGCTTGAGCCGTCCGAAGGATCGGATAGTGAATGAAAGCGGTGTGGTCAGCCCCTGTTCAATCTCCGAATGCTTCCTCTTCTTTTACTCGGGCTGGGACTGGAGGCGGTATTCGGTCGGAGACCGGAGGCGATTCTTGCACTGGCCTCCGGCGAAAAAGTCGGCGCGGCAGGCTTTTCAGGGCAGGAAGCGTGCGGCCCAGCCATGCCTCGATGTCATCGAATAGGGAATAGGCGACGGGTGTCACCAATAAGGTGATTAATAAGCAGAGACTCTGTCCGCCAATGACCACGACCGCAATGCCCCGATGACTTTCCGCGGCCGGACCCTGGCCGATCAGAATCGGGATCATGCCGGCCACCAGGGCCAGGGTTGTCATCAGAATCGGGCGCAGCCGTTCCTTGTTGGCCTGCAAAATGGCTTCGTCGCGCGGCAGGCCGGCGGCCCGTAAATTGATCGTGTGGTCAATCTGCAGGATCGAGTTTTTCTTCACAATCCCGAACAACAACAACATGCCCAGAATCGCGAACAACGCCAAATGCTGGCCCGCGATATACAGTGCCAACAGGGCAAAAGGCACGGCCAGGGGCAGGGACAGCATAATGGTAATCGGGTGCAGAAAACTCTCAAACTGTGCTGCCAGGACCATATACATGCCAATAATGGACAACAGAAAGGCGATCTGAAAGCTTTCCATCATCTCTTCAAACATCTTGCCCATGCCGGTCACCCCGGTGGTATAGCCCAGCGGCAGGCCCATTTCCTCGACCTCGGCATCAATGTCGGCAATCGCGTCGCCGAGCGCTTTGTCTTGGGCCAGATTGCCGGTAATCGTAATCTGGCGCTGCCGGTCCTGACGGTCAATTTGTACCGGGCCGGTGCCGGGAACCATATTGACCACATTATTGAGTATGACCTGTCCAACCGACGCCGACGGGACTGCGACCTGCTGAATAATCTCCGGTCGATTCCGGCTCTCGGGTGTCAGACGAAGACGTACATCGTATAACTCGTCGCCTTCACGATAGGTCGTAATTTTTTCACCCGCGACCATGATGCGCAGGGTCGAGGCAATATCCGCGGCTTCGATGCCGAGGTCTGAGGCTTTGCGGCGGTTAAGATGGACCTGGAGTTCGGGATTCCCGCCCTCGAAGGTCGAGTCCACATCGCGCAGACCGGGCATGTTCTGGGCGCGGGTTTTCAAGTCCTCCGAATATTCCCGGAGCGTTTCCAGGTCCGGGCCGCGCAAGTTGTAAGAAACGTCCACATTCTGGATACCCCCACCGCTGACCGGTAGAATCTGGTCCACGCTGATTCTGAGATTGGGAAATCCCCGGACCTTCTCACGAGCCAAATCCATGATCTGACTCTGGTGAAGGTCCCGCTCGGAGTAATGCGTGAGGGTGACGAGAATTTTCGACTTTGTCACCGACTCACCCACGGTCGAGCCAATCTCGGTCAGCAGGTGGTTCACACCCGGAAGGGGATGAATCTCCTCTTCAATCTGGCGTGTCACGGCGTCGGTTTGCGCCAACGAATACCCGGGCGGTGTCTTGATATTGATTTCAAACTCCCCCCGGTCGTCGCTGGCCATCAGGCTGGGGCGGACAAGACCCGCAATAAAAGGAGTAGAAACAAACACGCCCAGGGTGAGGCATACAATCGCCCAGCGATGACGCATCGACCACTTCAGCATAGCGGTATAGGAACGATCAATGAGCCGGTAGAAGCGTGACTCGCGTGAAGAATGGGCGTGATCAGTAGCATGTTCATCGAGATGTTTGGGCAGAAAGCGCGAACACAGCATGGGCGTGAGGGTAAAAGCGACCAGCAGGGAGACCATGATCGAGAACGCCATGGTAAACCCGAAGCTGCTCAGCCACATGCCGACGATCCCCTTGAGAAAGCCGACCGGAACGAAGATGACAACCAGCGACAGGGTGGTGGCGCTGACGGCCAGGCCCACCTCGGCCGTGGCGGCGCGCGCGGCTTCAAAGGCGTTCATGCCCTTTTCTTCGATATAGCGATAAATGTTTTCCAGCACGACAATCGCGTCATCAATGACAATGCCGACGGCCAGGGTGAGCCCCAGCAGGGTGATGCGATTGAGGGAATAGCCGGCTGCGGCCAGGAGCGTATAGGTCGAGATGATGGACACCGGAATCGCGACCGCGGCAATCAGTGTCGAGCGCAGATTGCCGAGAAAGAAATACACGATGATGCTGGCAAACAGCGAGCCCAGGATGAGATGCTGCTCGACCTCGTGCACCGAAGCCTTGACGAATTCTGACTGATCGCGGGTAACGAGCGCTTCGACCCCCGGCGGGAGGAGCTGACGAACCTCAACCAAACGCTCCTGAATCGCCTCGACCGCAGCAACCGTGTTCGATCCGGACTGTTTGCGAATGATCAGAGATACGGCATTCTTGCCGTCGTACCGGGACAGTGAACGCGGTTCTTCCACGCCGTCCTCGACCCGACCAATATCGGCCAGGGTAATGGGCACCCCATCGTTGGTGGCGACCACGATATCCTCGAACTCACGGACCGATTTGACCCGTCCGAGCGTGCGCAAGACGGTCTCTCCGCTCTCCTGAGTAATGCGTCCACCCGGAAATTCGACATTCTGTTTGGCCAGGGCTTGCGCCACGGTCCGGATGGCCAGCCCGTAGGCCTTCAGTCGGTCGGGATCAATCAGAATCTGAATTTCCCGTTTTCGACCGCCCAAGACGTCGATGGCCCCGACCCCGGTCACGGACTCCAGGGGTTCTTTGACCTGATTCTCTGCGATTTCGGTCAGCTCTTTCAGACCACGAAAGCCTGAAACAGTAATGGTGGCAATCGGCGTGGCATCAATGTCGAACTTCTCGACAATCGGCGGGTCTGCATCTTCGGGCAGGTCGGCGAGAACCGTGCCTACCTTGTCTCGGACTTCCTGAGCGGCGATACCAAGGTCTTTCTCCAGAACGAACTGGACAATAATTTGGGATAACCCTTCACGGGTGACCGACCGCAGCTCATCAATCCCGCTGACCGTATTGATGGCTTCCTCAATGATCTTGGTCACCTGGGCTTCAATCTCCTCCGGTCCGGCACCGGGCAGGGTGGTGGTCACCGTCACAACCGGCATTTCGACCTTGGGCATCAATTCCAGGGTGAGGCTGTTATAGGAAAACCAGCCGGCCACCACGAGCACCCCAACCAGCATGGTGGCAAAGACGGGTCGGCGAACACACACATCGGCAAGAATCATACGCTCTCCACAGGGATCATGAGTCGGTTGAGTCCTTGAGACCCGAAGACCCAAGAACCTCCTGGGTTTGCACGGTCATGCCATCAGCCAGACGGTTGAGGGCGCTGACGGCGACCGTTTCTCCTTCAGCAAGCCCTTTGGCAATTTCTATCCAGTCTCCGTCCTCCATGCCCGAGGTGACCTCGCGCGAGGTCACGATGTTATCCTCGACGATAAAGATGCGCTCCACACCGGCGAAGCGCGCTAGGCCGGTGCGTGGAATAAAGAGAGCGTCTTCTTCACCGAGGACGCCGGTGATACGCGCAAAATAGCCGGGGCGGAGTTTTCCGTCAGGATTAGGGATCTCGGCTTCAATCAGCAGAGACCGCGTCCTGTGGTCCACCCGGGCGGCCATGCGGGTCAGGACTCCTTCAAACATCTGCCCAGGCAGCGCTTCGACCTCAACTCGAAGCGGCATGCCCGTCTCGGCCACCGCGGCAAAGCGCTCCGGCACAGGAGAACGCAGCTTGAGCGGATTGACCACGACCAACTCCAGCAGTTGTGAGGCTGCCTCCTTGTATTCGCCAGGATTGATAAAGCGTTCCTGGACAAATCCGTTGACCGGCGAAACGATCCGGGTATCACGCAGGCGTTTCCGCGCCAGAGCCAGGATCTTTTCCGCGGTGCGGACCCGCGCCTCCGTCACTTTATAGTCGGCCTCATTGGCATCCAGCCGTTGCTCGGGAATCAGGTTTTCCGAGGCCAACTCCTTGGCGCGGGTATATTCAGCTTGAGCGCGGATGAAGTTGGCTTCCGCCTGTTTGAGCGCGCTTTCCTGGACTTCGACCTCCAGGGCGAGTTCTTCCTGCTCCATCTCGGCCAGGAGCTGGCCTTTTTTCACTTTGTCACCAAAGTCAACATACACTTGCTGGACGTAGCCTTCCTTCTTGTTTGACAGAATGATGCTCTCTTTCGCGAACAACGCGCCCTGTCCCCGGCCGGTCCGCACCACGGTGCGTACGACTGGCTGGGCTACCTGAACGGTGAGCGGCGGGGGAGGGGCAGCAGCGGTTTGGCCTTGTGTTTTGGCCGCCTCCGAACTGGACGATTGACAGCTCGGAAGGACAAGCAGGGCCAAGGCAAGAAAGGTTTGGCCAAGAAAGAATAAACAGTGTTTCACGATACCGGCTCCTCATGGTTCTGATGTTGATTCAGAACTCCGTTGAAAAACAAATCGAGCAAAATACTCGCGTCTTCGCTGACCGGACGAGCCGTCAGCCCTAATGCCCGTTGCTGAAAGCAGCCACGGATCGCCTCGTTAAGGACAAAGGCAGAGGCTTCGACATTATGGGGCCGAAACACACCCACGCGCACGCCGTCCTGAATGATTTCTTCGATAAAATGAATATGGGCCAGATACAGATCGAGCATATGCGCCGCTTCCGGATGATTGGGTGAAGCGGCCAGAAAGTTTCGCTCCAGCAGCAGAGTCTTGAAAAAATCGCGGTACGTATCGCTCAGTTCAAGGCTGACTTCAATCAGACGCTGGAGCTTTTCAATCGGAGTCAGCGCCTCAGTGACTTGAGTGCGTACCTGACCGGTGAAATTCTGTATTCCTTGCTCCACCGCGGCGGTGAAGAGTTCGTCTTTGTTCTGGAAATACAGATAGACGGTCCCCTTGGCGATCTCCGCCTCCTCGGCAACACGCTCCACCGTGGCTCCCTGAAACCCGTTGCGTGCCACCACCCGGCAGGTGGCATCCAGAATTTCGCGGACTCGGAACTCGCGGAGTACGTCTTCTTTCTTCGTGGCTGAACTTTTAGTCATGTGACTGACTGTACAGTCATTATGGGTGTCACGCAAGAGGGAATCAATGGTTGGGGAAGGAAATAGCAGCTTGATGGTACCGCGGCCGGCTGCGCTATTTCCCCTGGAATTGGGGGCGGCGTTTTTCCATGAAGGCTTTCACCCCTTCTTGGTAGTCCTGGCTGCCAAAGCAACGGGTGGACCAGGTCTTGACGGCGTCCATGTCGCGCAGGGTCGCGGCTTTGGCACTCTCCCGAACAAAAAACTTGTGAGCCGCTACGCTTAAGGGGGCGTTATCCGCCATCTTGAGCGCGTATTCGCGGGTATAGGATTCAAGCTCGGCCTTGGGCAGGACGCGATTGACCAGACCCATATGGGCCGCTTCTTCCGCGTTATACACCCGGGCGGTCATCAGAATCTCGGCCGCGTTGGAGACCCCAACGATATGGACGAGCCGCTCAACCCCCCGCTCAAGCGGATAGGCAATGCCCAGACGAGCCGCCGGAATCCCGAAGCGGGCATCATCGGCACACAGCCGCAGGTCGCACATGACGGCAACCGAACAGCCTCCCCCCATGCAGAAACCGTGAATCATGGTGATGACCGGCTTTTCGAGGCTGGCGAGCGATTTCAGCGCGCCGTCCACCGCGCGGTCATACTCCCGCGTTGACTCGGACCCGGAGCGGACCTTGCCAAACTGTGAGATATCGGCCCCTGAGACAAAGGCTTCCTCGCCCGCCCCGCGCAGGATGAGTACGCGGAGGTCATCGTCTGTGGCGACCTCGGCCACAAGTTGGGGCAGGGTACTCCACATGTCCAGGTCCACCGCGTTCCGGCGCTCGGGTTTATTGAAAACGATCCAGGCTAAAGGGGCTTCTTTTTGCAGAAGGAGAGTATCTGACATGGGGAACTCCTGTTTTGTCTTTTGCGCGTGTGCGTTTGCGTCCGCCCAGCATATCGCTCTCGCTGGGGTGTTGTCCATTGCTGTGTCTCTTCGCCCGCCCGCACCTGATATGTCAAGCTGTCTGGTATTCCTTTCTTATCCGGTGTATCATAGCGGTCAAAAGAACTGGCTCTCAGTGCGACCTTTCTCTCGCATGTATCTTCTTCCAGAAACTTCATACGATCCTCTGCCGGAGTGACACACGGTATAAAGTCTCGACGGCAGGAAAGACGGAGGGCAATATGGCAGATGGATGGCAAAATCAAGGAGGCTCCTCTCCCGGCGACGAACTCCTCCAGGGTCTTGAGGATCTCAAACAGACGTTCCAACGTTTTACCAAAGGGGCCGGGGTATGGCTGATCATTGCGGTCGTCGCCCTCCTGTGGATCGGCTCGGGATTCTATGTCGTTGGTCCGAGCGAACGAGGGATTGTACTGCGCTTTGGGGCGGTTGTGGCGGAAACCGACCCGGGCTTGCGCTTTCATCTGCCCTGGCCCGTTGAAAGACATGTGGTGGTCGATATCGCCCGTGTCCGCAGTGCTCAGGTCGGCTATCGTCCGTCAGGGGTACCTGGGCGCAGCGGTAGAGGCGGTGGCCGCACCATTCCGCAGGAAGCCCTCATGTTGACCGGCGACGAAAATATCGTTGAGGTCAACCTGGTGGTGCAGTACCGCATTCAAGACCCGGTCAAATATCTCTTTGGCGCGTTTGAGCCCGAAGGGATGTTGCATTCTTCGGCGGAAGTGGCGCTGCGCAGTGCGGTTGGTGGGAACACGATTGATTACACGATGACGGATGGACGGCTTGAGGTGCAGGAGCAGGCGAAAAGGGCGCTCCAGAGCCTGCTCGACATCTATCAAACCGGCCTGTTTGTCACCGAGGCCCGCCTGCTTGCGGTTGACCCTCCCAATGAAGTCCGGGACGCTTTCAACGATGTGGTCCGGGCCCTGGAGGACCGAGACCGGCTCCGCCAGGAGGCCGAAGGCTATCAGGAGGACGTGGTGCCAAAAGCGCGTGGTGAGGCCGCCCAGATGGTCCAGCAAGCCGAGGCCTACAAGGCCCAGCGGGTCATTCGATCCCAGGGTGACGCCGAGCGCTTCCTCCAAATCCTGGCCGAATATGAGAAAGCCAGGTCTGTGACACGTGACCGGCTCTATCTTGAGAGTGTTGAGCGGATTATGCCGACGATGGAAAAGTTCATACTCGATTCACAAAACGGCGGCGGAGGGGTCGTGCCCTTATTGCCACTGAAAGAGCTGAGCGCCGGCGAGACCGCAGCCGGCGCCGTGGCGAGTCAGGAGGGGAGATAAATGGTACCGCGCTTAATTATCGGTCTGAGCCTGGTCCTGGTCTTTGTTGCGGCCCAGGCTGCGTTTACGATTGGTGAGTGGGAACAGGGGATGGTGGTGCAGTTCGGTAATCCGAAACGCATCATTCAGGAGCCTGGTCTCTACTTTAAGCTGCCGGTGGCGCAGAATCTGGTCCGCTTTGAAAAACGGGTCCTGACAACCGATGCCCGCGAGTCCGAATATATTACGCTCGACAAGAAGCGTGTCCTGGTCGATCATGTTTCACGCTGGCGTATTGACGACCCCCTCCAATTCTACCGGAGCGTCCGCGACCGCATTCGGGCCATGGCGCGGCTGGATGACATTATCTCGGCCCGTCTCCGCCAAGAAATCGCCACGCATAATTTTCTCGACCTTATTCGTGAAAAGCGTGAAGATATTATGGCTATCGTGACCAAAGATACCCGAGAGACGGCCAAGAGCTTTGGTATTGAAGTGACCGATGTCCGCATCAAGCGGCTCGATCTGCCCGAAGAAGTCCAGGCCAGCGTATTTGCCCGTATGCGGGCGGAGCGCGAACGGATTGCCAAGCGCTACCGGGCGGAAGGGGAAGAGCAGGCGCAGCAGATCCGGGCCGGTGCCGACCGGGAGCGTGAAGTCATCCTGGCCACCGCGTACGAGTCGAGCGAAAAGCTCAAAGGTGAAGGTGATGCCGAGGCCACGAGCATTTATGCCAACGCATTTGGCAAAGACGCTGAGTTCTACGCTTTCACGCGACGCCTACAGGCCTACGAGAAAATCCTGAGCAATGACACCACTCTCGTTCTGAACCCGGACTCCGAACTCCTCAACTACTTGCAGAGCCCGGGCAGCAGTCCGCCAGCCAGCGAATAGCCGAGTATGCCTGGACTCGTTCGCCTGCTGCTCGTGCTTGCAGTGGGCTACCTGGTTATCGCGGGTATCCGTCGTCTCTTTTTGCCCGCCGCTTCGTCGGGTCAGAAACGTGCCAGGCAGGAACACGCTCAGGGTGCGGACGGGGTGGCCTTAGTCCAGGACCCCCAGTGTGGGCGTTTCATTCCGCAGGACGAAGCGATTCAGGTCTCGCGGCGTGGCCGGACCGTCTACTTTTGTAGTCAAGAGTGCCGCGCCGCGTATCGGGCGGCATGAGTCTTTAGAGTCCTTAGCATCAAGACTCAATGACCCAACGACCCAACCGACTCAACCAGACTGAAACGCCGGAATGATCTCTTCCCCGATCAGGCGCGTATTTTCGTCAATATAGTCGGTTGGGCAGGCCGAGGGCAGGATGACTGTTTTCGCGCCGGCGTCAATATATTCCTGAAGTCGTTTGCGGCACTCTTCCGGCGTCCCGGCCAGGGCATATTTCCCGATCAGCTTGGAAAAATCTTGGGCGTACTGTTTGCCGAGCCGGTTGGCTGCCATCTCCCGGCCCTTGTCTCCGTCTGAATGGGTCGCGGTGAAGATGAACACACCGGGCTGAAACGACTCGACATCCCGCCCATACTCTTTACGCAGACTTTTGATCTTCTCAATGCTGTCGTGGAGCTGATCGGGCGTATACATATACGGCAGCCAGCCGTCCGCATACTTTGCCGTGCGTTTCATGGCCGGCTCCTTGCGGCCCGCAACCCAGATTGGCGGCCGTGGCTTCTGCACGGGAGCCGGTTCAATACTGACTTCATTAAGTGTCGTATACTTTCCTTCAAAGGACACTTTCTCTTCCGTCCATAAACGGGTGATCACTTCGAGCGCCTCGTTTGTGCGTGAGCCACGCTGTTTCACCGGTACGCCGCAGGCCTCGAATTCTTTTGGGAACTCTCCGCCAATGCCAACCCCAAAATTATAGCGTCCGTGTGAGGCCACATCGAGCGCCGCTCCCATTTTTGCCACCAGAGCGGCTGGATATAACGGCAGGAGGACGATGGAGCTGAGCAGTTTGATCTTCTGGGTGGCGCCGGCCGCAACCGAGAGCGAAATAAAGGTATTGGCCACCGGTCCGTGAAACATGACGTGTTCGCCACAGCCGAGCAAATCAAAACCTAAATGCTCTGCCCGCTGGGCAAATTCCCCGATATTGTCCGTTGTTGGCAAAGCCGTCCCGAATTCAATATTTCCCATACATCCTCCTACGATATGATGCTCTCTCATAGCGGTGAACGCGGAGAGGAATCAAGCCGAGTCCGGTCCGCTCCGAATCAAGCGAAGCCCTTAGACTATTCCTCCGGCTTTTCATCCATCCTGTGCCATGCGCCTCTCTCACGCAGGCGTTTGACATCCTGGGCGGTCTGTTGCACCCGAATCCCCATTGCGCCCAGAAGTTCGGTGCTCATATCCGCGGTAATCTGATCTTTGATGCTGCCGCTGCCGTAGGGGTCGGCGTTCATAAATGCCTCGATTTTTTCGCGCGGCAGACCGGTTTCGATACAGATGTCCAGGAATTGCAGCAAGTCGATTTGCCCGCGCCGCTGGGTGTACAGATTGTATAAACGTTGACAGTCTGCGCATATCCGTTTGAACCAGCCGGCACGCTCCTGGCAGTAGGCGCATCTCATCGTCCCGAGCTTAACGATTCGTCCGGAGGGGGACAACGGCAGGGCCAGGAGATTTTGTGCTGGACAGTAAGAGATGGGCGATATAAAGCTGAGACGAACACCGTGCAGGAGGGTGACCTATGAGTGTAATGCGCCTTGGATATGTACACGCCCGCGAATCGGACCTGGAGAAAGCAGTTGACTATTACACCAATGTCCTGGGGCTACAGGAAGTCGCCTGTCAGGATGGCAAACATTATTTCAAATGCTGGGACGAGTATGACCATCACAGTCTGGTCGTTGAAAATGGTGGACTGGGTATGGTGAAGATGGGCTATAAAGTCGCGACCCAGGATGAGCTTGCCCGGATTGAGAAGGGGGCAGAGCAGTTCGGCCTGAGCGTCAGTCGGGTTTCGGCAGGAGAGAATCTGGGGATTGGACAGGCCGTCCGCTGTACGCTCCCGTCTGACCATGTATTGGAACTGTATGCCGAGGCCGAGCAGAGTGGCACGCAGGTTGGTGTACTCAACCCTGACCCGTGGCCGAGCGACCGGTCGGCGACCGGGATCGGGCCGGACCGGTTGGATCATCTGTTATTGACGGCTGAAGACGTGCAGACCAATGTGGATTTCTTCACCCAAGTCCTGGGCTTCCGAATGAGCGAACGGATCATTCCCGACCCGAACAACGAGGAACTCTTGGGCGCGTTTTTGTTTTGCTCGAACAAGGCGCACGATATTGCCTTTGTCAAAGGCGCAAACGGGAAGCTGCACCACTTCGCTTTCTGGCTGGATAGCTGGAATGACATCCTACGGGCTGGTGACATCCTGGGCAGGAATAATGTGAAAATCGACTTTGGTCCGGCCCGGCATGGAATCACCCGCGGGACCACGATTTATTTCCTGGGTCCAAACGGCAATCGCAATGAAGTCTTCTCAGGCGGGTATATGACCTACGCCGACTTCCCGTGCATTACCTGGACTGCGGACCAGATCGGGAAAGCCATTTTCTATATTCATCGAGAGGTCAACGAGCGCTTTAACACCCACGTCACGTGATAACTCCTCTGTCTGCCCGATTGCCTGGTGGGTAGCCGCCGTTCATCTAGCCTGTCGGCTCTGCGACCGAGAGCACCGGTTGGTGAGGCTGAGTCTGCCGGGCATCCGGCAGCTCACGTGGAACATAGCGGGTGTATAATTCATAGCGCCGGAGAATGGCATTGACATACTGCACCGCCTCACCGCCGGGGATAAAATTAGCGTTGATCTGCTGGTAATATTCAGCGTCTTCCAGGAGGGGAAAAGTCGACTCAACCGAGTCTTTCCAACAGTACGGGTCGTAGCCCAGGGCAAGGGCGAGCCGCTGGGCCGCTCTGACTCGACTCGGGCCGAGCAGGTAGCCACTCAGAGCCAGGGCAAGACGGTCCTGGTTCCTGCCACCAGAGAATTGTTGCAGAAGAAACTGTAGGTATTTGGTCCCCGCCTCAAGATTGCCGTGCAGGGTGTAAAAATCTTTCACCCCGACCTCACGAGCCGCAACCTCCCTGACTTGCATGAGGCCATATGCGCCCCGCCAACTCCTCCGCTTCGGGTCAAAGCGTGACTCCTCAAAAATAAGAGCGGCTATAAGCCGCCAGTCAAAGCCGGCCTGCTCAGCATAGCGCGCAATGAGCGGATCGTACTGTGACAAACGGTTGGAGAATACGGTTGATTCATCCGAACGGAGAAAACGTGTATTTGCAAAATATTTCTCGTATAAAATTTTCCGCAGACCCGACCGCTTCGTCCGGATGTGGTACTGGTTCACCGCAGCTAAGAGTTCCACTTGTTCCGCTCGGACAGCCCAGCCTATGCGGGCCGGCTCCGGGCGAGCGGACACGTCATAGGCATCAGAGTACCGGACGCGAGTGGACGGGCTGTCATCCGGGACAACAACACCGGCTGCGATATCGCCTCTCCCTTCAATGAGCCATTGCGTGAGCGCAACACTTGGGGGCGGGGTCCGGACCTGGAGGGTGACACCTAGCTGCTGGGCAAACTCGCGGGCCAATTCGTATTCAAACCCCTGTTCCTGACCACGGTAGAGAAAATAAGACGACGCATCATGGTGCATCAGCACGGTGAGTACACCCCGTTTTTGGATATCCGCGACGGTTGGACGCGGGATGTGAAGAGCCTGAACGGTAGAAGGATTCGGCAAGACCGGCGCGGAGGGTGGAGACCAGAGCACCACGCCGCCGCCTACGCTCATCAGAACCAAGACGAGGATGCTGAAACGAAGGCTATTATGTCGCATACAGACAGCAGGGATATCCTTTGCTCTTTTCATTGTGCAGTCCGTCCTCCTCAGGCATCGGCTCCTGGGCTCGGCGCGGACGCGCGTACGGGAACACACTGCCCTTTATCTACACGACTGCCGGCCGGCTGTCCCTAGTAAAACTACTAGGCCGGGCGCGGAACGACACTGTCACCGCCGGCTCCCGGACGGGAGAGCATGGCGGGACGAACACGGACGAAGAAAGAAATTCAATGTGAGACACTACCGTTCCTCCGGTATGTTTGACAGTCTCAGACTTTTTACTTACCGTGCCCGTGTGAACGCGCGCGAAAAAATTCTCGACGTTGCCGGACAGCTGTTCGCCACGCAGGGGTATGCCGATACCTCATTGGCACAGGTGGCTCGGTCTGCGGAGGTGAGTAAGGCACTCATTCTGTGGCATTTTAATAGCAAGAATGACCTCTTTCGTACGGCCTTACAGAACTTCCTGTCCCCGTATGCAATCGACGCGACCGACCTGCGTGGGCTGAGCGAACGGGAACAATTCGAGAAACTCATTGATGATTATTATACCTTTATCACTGACCACTTACCATCAGTAAAATTTGTCCTGGGCCAAGTCGTCCGTGAGGAAGAGAACGCCAAAGAGGTCATTGACCATGTCAGCGACCTCTACCATGTGTATCAGCAGTTGCTGACTTCCATTCTGAATCAGGGCCGAAAAATGCGAGTATTCATGCCTGACATTCAGTCGGCAGAAGAGGCGGCCTTGATTATGGCAACCCTGAACGGATTACTGGTCCAGCGGCTCGTTGACACCAACAGTGGCGTCGATGCACCCCGGTTGTTGGCCCGCTTCAAGGAGACGCTGCGGCGCCGACTCTATACGCCCGAGGCGGCTTCTCCTTTGGGCCGCACCGCAGCCTATCGTCCTGTTGATAGCGCGCGCTCCGTCGCAGAGCGATAGCCATATCCGTGAGCACGACACAAGGAGGGCTTATGGTCGAGAAAACGATTGAGCTGACAGGATTGTCTTCAACCAGTATTGAAGACGCGGTATCTCTTGCCGTCTCCCGGGCGGCCGTTACGGTGAGCGGGATCTACGAGGTCCAGGTCTCAGATATCACCGCGGTGGTCGAAGACGGAGTGATAGCCCGCTGGAAGGTGAAAATAAAAGCAACGTTTCCCATTAAGGACAGCATACACGAATGACACAGACCGAAACCAAGACTGAAGCCAAGATCCGCGAAGTTGCCTCTGGCGTCTACCAGCTATTTTTGCCGCTCCCGATGCGGCCGAGTATTGTCAATGTCTATCTTGTCAGAGACGCTGATGAATGGGCGTTGATCGATACGGGCATGCACACCGCAGACAGTATTGCCACGCTCAAGGCCGCTCTCAGCGCAGTCGGCTGTCAACCCACGTCTATCCGCACCCTCATCTCAACTCACCATCACGCCGATCACTTTGGCACCTCGCGAACCTACCAGGAGTTGACCGGTGCCGAGGTCTATCTGAATGAGCTGGAATTGTCCCGCGTCGAACGGCTGCAAGCGACCGAACGCCATCCCGAAGCGTTTGCGTTTTTTCAGCAACACGGCATTCCGTTGGACTCGCCGGAGCAACTGCCGACCCCGGGCAGCTTTTACGGCTCCCGCTACATGCCGGCCAAACCGGACCATTTCATTCGCGATGGTGAATCCCTCTACGTGGGGAAACGTGAGCTGCGGGTCGTCTGGACGCCCGGCCATACCCAAGGGCACTGCTGTCTCTACTTGCCCGAGGATAAGGTTATGATCGTGGGCGATCATCTTCTGCCCAAGATTACGCCCCACGTTGGTGTGTACTACGCGGGACCGGATAATCCGCTCCAGGATTTTCTCGACTCCCAGGAGAAGGTCCAGGACTTTGATGTGGAACTCGTGTTGCCCGCCCACGGTGGCGTATTTAAGGATCACCGTTACCGTGCCAAGCAGATTATTCAGCATCATCGCTACCGTTTGGATGAGATGTACGACCTCATTCGTGGGAAAGCGCACTCGGCCTATGAAGTCGCCTCCAAGGTCTTTGATTTGAATTCCGGCCTGCCGATTTTTCATGTGTTCGCGGCTACGTTTGAAACCTTGGCCCATCTGCATCTGCTGATGTACGATGGGAAGGTAAAACGAGTCGAAGACGAGCCTACCACGCGCTTTATCGCCTAAAGCGGAGGCGCGGGTTTGGTGTCCCGGAGTACATTTCACTCCGGAGTTTTTCGTATGCGCTACACCGTTTTCGATATTGAGACCCGGATTGACAAGAGCTTGGTGCGGGCCGTTTATTTCCCGCAGGCGAAAGAAGAAGGTTTGTCGGATGACGACGCCTACCGCCGGATGCAACAGCGCCTGCGCGAGGAACAGGGTAACGATTTCTTTCCGCTGTCTTTTCACCGGCCCATTTCCATCGCTGTTGGGCAAGTGAATGAAGAGCGGGTGCTGATCGGAGTCGAGACGATTAATGCCGCAGACACCGCTCAATCAGATGAAGCCGAGGAGGCGCTCATACGAACCTTTTGGGAACGATTGGAACGCTTCTCCGGGACTCTGGTCAGTTTCAATGGGCGGAATTTCGACCTGCCCGTGTTGGAACTGCAAGCGCTCAAGTATGGTTGCCGCATTCCACGCTATTTTAGTGGCAAGGCGCGTTACCGCTTCTCTGACGAAGGCCACTACGATCTGTACGATTTTCTGACCAATTACGGAGTCCACCGTCTGCGGGGAGGCTTCAACGCCTTGGCCAAGCTGATCGGGCTGCCGGGGAAAACCGATATTGATGGATCGATGGTCCAGCAGTTGTGGGAAGACGGACGTTTGGACGATATTCACCGCTACTGTCGCACTGATGTCATCCAAACCTATTTTCTTTTTCTGCGGGTCGAGTTGATACGCGGCCGGATAACCCAGCAGCAGTACGACACGGCTGCAGAGCAGTCCGCGTCTTTTCTTGAGGACGAAGCCTAGGGGGCCGTGGGAACTTGGCTCTTGGCTCGCTCGTCAATGGATTTTCAGGTTGCCCGTGCAGAGGGAGTATAGGTCGATAACGCATGGCGTCGGCTACACCATGGACATTTCGAAGCGATGTATTTTTCTCCTGCTCAGCGTGAGCCTCTGCCTGGGGTGTGTCTCGCACACGGAACGCGTCCCGTACCGTCCGCACCTGACACAACAAGATGAAGGGGTATGGGCTGAGGTAAAGCGTGAGTTTGGCTGGCAGGCGTCGCGCAAAACAAACAAGCCGAAGAAAAGACAGGCGTCGCTCTACACAAGAATGGTCCGCAGCGTCACCGGCTGGTTTACGGATGATGAGCGGCCCGTAGGACCGGATATCCACCCGCGCCAGTAGGGAACAGATACACCAGGAATACGAGCGGGAACAGAAGAAGTTGGGGCTGTACTAAGGGCGGGGAGAAAGGCTATCGATACGGTCAGGGTTTTGAGAGGGAAAGGAGCGCTATGAAAGCACTGGTTGTCGGAGGCACCGGACCGACCGGACCGTTTATTGTGAATGGCCTGATTGAACGGGGCTATGAGGTCACGATTTTTCATCGTGGAACGCACGAGATTCCCGAGATTCCGCCTGAGGTTGAACATATTCACGGTGATCCGCATTTCCGAGAAACCATAGACGCCGCCCTGGCTGGCCGCACGTTTGATCTGGCGGTCGTCACCTACGGACGGATTCGCTTTCTTGCCGAGGCCCTGGTCGGCAAGATCGGGCGTTTTGTGGGCGTGGGCGGGGTGGCGAGTTACCGGGGATATATGGACCCCTCGGTGCTCTCTCCCGTCGGGCTCAAAGTGGCGGTTGCCGAGGACGCCCCCGTTGTTGAGAGTGAAGCGGAGCTCCGTTTTGCCTATCTGATCGCCCAAACCGAACAGGCCGTGCTGGAATATCATCCCACCGCGGCCTATTTCCGGTATCCCTACGTCTACGGTCCCTATCAGCTCGTGCCACGCGAGTGGTGTGTGATCCGGCGTATTCTTGACAAGCGCCCGCATATGATCGTCGCCGACGGCGGGCTGACGCTTTTTACCCACGGCTATGCCGCCAATCTGGCCCACGCGGTGCTGCTGGCGGTCGACCAACCCGAGGCGTCGGCCGGACAGTTATACAACTGCGGCGATGAGAGTCAGCTCACGATCCATCAGGTGATTGAAGTGATTTCCAGAGCCATGAATCATGACTGGGACATTATCAGCATGCCCAACGACCTGGCCCGTCCCGCGCGTCCCTATACCCTGCAGGAAACCTCGCACCACCGCGTTGTTGACCTCGCCAAGATCAAAAACCAATTGGGATACGTGGACCTCTATCCAGTCGAAGAGGCCATAGAAAAAACGGTTGCATGGTATCTGGCCAACCAGCCCGAACGAGGCGGAGAGATCGAAAAGCGGCTGCAAGACCCGTTTAACTACGAGGCCGAAGACCGCCTCATCGCCGCGTATCAAGACAGCCTGCAGCGTTTAGCCGCTATTCCCTTTGCGGTCAAAACCGACCGACCGCACCCGTATGCCCATCCCAAAGAGCCGGGCCAGGAACGGGACCACCGGGAACGCTAACGGCCGCGGATTATGAGTGCACCGCCGGCATCAGGCCGAAGTCGTACTCCAGCAGGGTGAAGGGTGTTGTGAGGCCATAGCGTTCGGCCAGGGTTGCGTCCTCACACTCCTTGAAGTCGGCCACGAGCGAATCCTTGGTAGCAAAGACCGCGTCAGAGTCCAGATAGGCGTCACCCTTCACGAAGATGTGGGTGGTCAGGGGTCTGTAGCCGTCAGCGGAGAGCATGAAATGTACATGCGCCGGACGCATCCCGTGCCGTCCGGTTGCGTCCAGCATGTGGCCGACCGGGCCATCGGTCGGTATCGAATAGCTCACCGGGGTTTCGGAGATGATCGCATAACTGCCGTCTGCCTCAGTCGTAAATCTCCCGCGCAGATTCCACTCCGGCGCATCCTGGTCCTGAATATCGTACAGGCCGTTGGCCGAGGTCTGCCACACATCAACCGTCGCGCCTGCAATCGGTGCTCCCTCGGCATCCGTGACTTTCCCTCTCATTAACGTCGGCCGCGCGTCAACATCTCTACGGATGACGGAGGTGCCGTTCTTCTGCTCCGGTGCGTCCTCGACATAGAACGGACCCAGGACCGTCGATTCAGTCCCAAGACCCGTCTTGGGATGATTGAGCGTATCGACCAGCATGGACACCCCGAGCGTGTCGGACAGCAGGATAAATTCCTGCCGTTTGTCGTCACACATTTTGCCCGTGGCGGTCAGAAACTGAATGCCCGCAAACCATTCCGCCTCTGTGAGTTCAACCTCCTTCACAAAGGCGTGCATATGCTCGATAAGGCTGGTGATGATACGCCGCATGCGTGGGTCCTGAGTCTTGCTCGCATATTCTTTCACAACCGCTTCGGTGATGTTGTCTGCTGTATAGTCACGCATACTCTTCCCTCCTTTTGAGACAAGCCATGACCAGCCCTAGGGGCCACGGCTCCACTCAGGCATAGCGGAGCGAAGGGGGTGTCGCCTAGCCCTTGTTGTATTTTATTTTTGCCTTTCTCTACCGGGTTTCCAATCCCGGCTGTGGGATTTATATTTCACCAGGCGGAAGAAGAGGCGCGCGTATGACGAAACCACTCCTCATTCTGAAAACGGGCGAATTGCCTCGCGCTGTGACCGCGCAGTGTGGTCGGTACGAGCAGGCGTTCTTCAATGTCCTGGGTCCAGCGCGCTGCGTTGTTGTTGATGCGCGTAAGGAAACTCTTCCCGAACCGGACTGGGCCGGCATCATTGTCACCGGCTCACCGGCTTCGGCGAACGACCCTGATCCCTGGGTGACCAAGAGTGAAGATTTGCTGAAACGGGCTGCGGATCAGTCCGTGCCCATCTATGGGATCTGTTTCGGTCATCAGCACGTTGCCCATGCGTTTGGCGGCAGCATTGAAAAAAATCCGCAGGGCTGGGAACTCGGCACGGTGACGGTCAGCCTGACTCCAGACGGACAGCGGGATCCGCTCTTTTCTAACGTTCCCGAATCCTTTCAGGCCCAGCAGAGTCACGGCGAGATTGTGACCGCCCTGCCTCCAGGCGCGACTGCCCTGGCCCACAATGAGACCTGTCCCTACCAGGCATTCTCCCTGGAGACGGATATCTGGGGAACCCAGTTCCACCCGGAATTCACTCCTGCGATTATGGAAGGGCTGATTGCTTCGCTGGCTGCCGTCTTGCCTCCTGAATCCTTCCCGCGCTGGCCGTCTGGGCGGCAGCCGCTGCAAGACTGGCTGCTCAAGACTGTGCAAAATGCGCCTGCGGCCCAGCGCTGTCTCACGAATTTCGCCTCGATTGTGATAGAGCGACTACGGACGCAGGTAGGATAAGCGCAGGCGGCCGGAGACAATCGCTTTGGTCGCACGAGCGATGCCTTCCGCGTCATCAATCACCATCCAGGGGCCAGCATGCACGACGCCCTGTAAGGCTTCTCCCGCTCGGATGAGCTGGGGATACAGCTCATGGGTCGTACTGAAGGCACGACCCATCGGCATGGTCTCAAAAATACGTGGCGTTAGGACCTGACAGCCGGTAAACATGAAAGCAGACAGCGGCTCCTTAACCTCCACCTCGCTCGGCTCGCCTCGAACCCGCCGTATGGCACCGGTCCGGTCCGTTTCAACCAAGCCATACGTCATCTCATCGGGATTCGGTCTGAGCAGCAAGGTCCCAATGGCCTGGGTCTGCCGGTGGGTGGCCAGGAAGGCGGTCAGATCGAAATCAAGGATCGTATCCGCGTTCAAAACCAGAAACGGTTCACCGTCGAGAAACGGCTGGGCGTTCTTGATCCCGCCACCAGTATCCAGGATAGGGTCTTCCGGCGAATAGGTGATCCGCAAGCCGTAGGCGCTTCCGTCGCCCAACGCGTCTCTGAGCAGATACCCGAGATGGTGGAGGTTCAGCACGACCTCTTCAATGCCGTGGGATTTGACAAACAGGAGCGTGTATTCGATCAGGGGTCGGCCGGCGACCGGTACCAGCGCCTTGGGAAGCGTATCCGTCAGCGGCCGCATCCGGGTCCCGAAGCCGGCCGCAAGAATCATGGCGCGCGTCATGAGGCGGAGAAGTGCTCTGGAAAATGGCTCGCCAGAATGTCTTGCAGATGCCGATATTGCGGCAGACGGTCCAATACCCGGCGGATCGTTGCCAGCGTCGGCGGAATATAGCGCGTATAGCCGCTCTTGCCTTTTTCCAGCTCCAGATAATAGAAACGGCCGACAACTTTACAGGCCTTTTGGAGCAGGCACAGATTATACTCGTCCCACACGTATTCCAGTGCCAGCGTGGCACCACCAGTGTGGTGCCACGCCTCGTGATAGTAATTGACCAGTGCCTCTTCCAACTCCGGGGAGACGACTCCCGGCGTATCCCGATCATTGAGCAGCGTGGCGAGATCATAGGTAGCGGGAGCGAGCAGGGCGTCCTGAAAGTCGATTACCCGGATGCGCTCCTGCTGCACGAATAAATTCCAACTATGGTAATCGCGGTGGTTGAGAAAAAAGGTAGCCTGATTGAGACGGGTGGAAATATCCTCGAAGATACCACTCAGGGTCTGTGTCTCCGTCGGAGAGAGGGACTGCTTGCCACGCTTGTCCAAGCCCCATTCAACAAAGTGCTCAAATTCCCACAAGAAGAGACGCTTATCAAAGCGCTGCTGAAAGGCGATGCACCGCTCGTTTTTCTGGCGGGTGCCCTCGATTTGGATGAGCAGCAACTGGTCAATCGCGCGCCGGTACCACTGTTCTACCTCGGCGTGCGGCAGGTCTTGGACGGCATCGCGCAAGGGTAGGTCGCCAATGTCTTCCAGGAGGAGAAAACCATCCTGATAGCCATCCACGTAGAGCTCTGGGATATGCACGCCCAGGGGCTCCAGGAAAGCATGTACGTTGAGATAGGGCAGTTCCTTGAGGGGTTCGTCGAACACGGCGAGTTCGTCCGAGGAGAGCGCGAGGCCGCTTCCGGCCAGAATCATGACGACCGCCGAGGCCGGGCTGTCACCGTTCAGAGACAGCCGCACATAACTCCGGCTTGAGGCGTCTCCAGCCAGTGGATCAATCCGCGTAATCCGAGTTGCTCGCCCCCACTTTTCAGCAACAGCAGCGTCAAGCGCTTGGCGTAGTGTCGCATCCATAACTGACGAGAAAGAATGAACGTGTCCAACGTGTCCCGCTTTGACCGTGGTGGAGAGGACACGTTCATTCTTCGTAGCAAGCAGGTGAGAACTTGTCAAAAATGAACGTTCAACAACAGATCTGCATTGCAAGTCGGCCACGCCTGTGATGAAAAAAAATAGTGGAATCTGACCTGAATGTCACCGCGCTATCACACAGCCAGCTAGTAGCTCTGGTCTATGACTTGCGTCGGCAACTGGCCGACAAAGAGCGGGAAATCGCCCGGCTGCAACAGTCCGCCAGGAAGTCAGCGCCGGACGCTGAAGACCACACTGCGGAAACAGAACCGCCGCCCGGCACGCAGGCTGCCCTCGTGGCTCAACTCGAGCAGATATACCCCGAGGACTAGGTCCGCCTTCACTCACAACACTCCCGTTTCCCTCCAATCTCTTTACCCCCAGATATGAAGCGGTTAAGGTAGGGCCGCGGAAGGAGACGGGAATGGATTTCAACTTTACCCCGGAAGAGGAGGCTTTCCGGCAAGAGCTGCGTGCGTGGCTCCACAGCCATCTACCTGCGGGCTACGATCCCGAGCATTTTGACGATATCGACGCGGACGCGCGCTTTGAGTATCAGCGGGCGTGGCAACAGACCGCTCACCAAGACCGTTGGGTGGGTATCCACTGGCCAGAGGAATACGGGGGGCGCAACGCCAGCCTCATGGAGATGTTCATCTTCAATCAGGAGCTGCACCGAGTCCACGCCCCGCGGTTTGCCAATACGCTCGGGCTGATGATGTCCGGTCCGACCCTGATTCATTGGGGGACTGAGGAGCAGAAGAAACGCTATCTGCCCCGGATTCTGTCGGGCGACGAAATTTGGTGTGAGGGACTGTCCGAGCCAGGAGCGGGGTCTGACCTGGCGTCGATGCAGACGCGAGCCGTAGAAGACGGTGACTATTTTGTGGTGAACGGCCAGAAAGTCTGGACCAGCTTTGCCCATCGGGCGGATTTCATCCAGCTCTTTGTCCGTACCGACCCCGACGCGCCCAAACACCGGGGGATCAGCTGTCTGGCCGTGGATATGAAAACGCCGGGAGTGACGGTTCGACCGCTGGTTCAGATGACGGGCGATTCCGAGTTCAACGAAGTCTTTTTTGAGGAAGTCCGGGTGCCCAAGACCAATCTGATCGGACCCAAAAATGAGGGCTGGAAAGTCCTGGTCACCACCCTGATGCATGAACGTGCCGGGATTGGATCCGGCTTGCCCGTCCACCGTCAGTTCTCCGAGCTACTCAAGGTGAGCAAAGAAGTGGAAATCAACGGCCGACCCGCTTGTGAGGACCCTGCCGTGCGTCAGCAGTTGGCGCAACTTGCCATTGAATGCAAAGCCATCACCTACAATATGTTCCGCAGCTTCAGCAAACGCCTCAAAGGTAATCCGCCCGGACCGGAGGGATCGGTCAATAAACTTGCCGGCTCGGAACTCAATATGCGGCTCGCCCGGTTTGCCACCGAGTTGCTCGGACCGTACGCCCAGCTCACGCAAGGCTCACACTACACGATTGATAATGGCCGCTGGCCGCGCGCTGCGTTATGGTACCGCCTGCTGACGATTGGGGGCGGAACCTCGGAAATACAAAAGAATATCTTGGGAGACCGGGTGCTCGGCCTGCCAAAGGGCTGAGGCTGCCTGGCTGTGAACCCGTACACAAGGAAGTATCCGCATGGGAAAGCTTAACGGGAAAGTTGCCGTTGTCACTGGTGGGGAGGAAAAACCCGTGGCCCTGATGCACTCCACGTACGACGCCCCGACGCAGACGGCCGCCCTACCGCCGGCATTGGCGAACATGAACAGCAACGTGCTGGATGACGCAATCCTGAAGAAGCTGGTAGACCCGGACATCTATTACGCGTTTGCGCGCTGTCGGGCGACCGGACTGCCGATGGACAAGGAGGACGCGAACGCGCTGGCGAAATCCATCCTGGAGTGGGCTCAGTCGAAGGGTTGCATCGGGTATTCGCATTGGTTCTCGCCGCTACGAGGACCGATCCACGGGGAGAAACTCGAGACCTTCGTGGCGGTGGATTTTGCGACTGATCGATTGATCATCAACCTGACCGGATCCGAGCTGTTTCAGACCGAGACTGACGGGTCGTCGTTTCCGAACGGGGAGTTGCGCGAAACACATAAGGCGGCGGCCTATATCGGCTGGGATACCGGCTCTCCGCCCTTCGTCTACCGGGAGACGCTGTATATTCCGTCCGCCTTCGTTTCCTGGACCGGCGAGGCGCTCGACCAGAAGACCCCATTATTGCGCGCCGACCTCGCGGTCGACGAGCAGAGCCTGCGGCTGTTGCATCATCTTGGCGACACCGACACCAAGCAGGTCGTGTGCAATGTTGGGTGGGAGCAGGAATTCTTCCTGATCGATCGGGAAAAATACTTAGCGCGGCCGGATCTGGTGGCCACGGGACGTACCCTGCTGGGGGCCACACCACTGCGCGGGCAGGAGCTGTCGTCCAACTATTTCGCCAGACTGTCGCCGCGGGTGAACCGCTACATGGCCGAGGCGCGCGAGAAGATGTGGGCTCTCGGGATTTCGATCCACTGCACCCACAATGAGGTGGCGCCGGCGCAACATGAGATCTCGCCGATCTTCAATCTGGCCAACCTCGCTGCAGACACCAACGTGCTGGCAATGGACGTGCTCCGCGACTTGGCCTTCGACCACGGTTTCGTCATCCTGTTCCACGAAAAGCCGTTTGCCGGTATCAACGGCAGCGGCAAGCACAACAACTGGGGTCTGAACACCGACACAGGTGCCAACCTGTTCGTGCCAGGGGAAACCGAAAACGACAACCGCCGCTTCATCGCGTTTGTCGCAGCCCTGCTGCGCGGGGTGAACAAACACGGCGACTTGCTGCGTTGCGGGGTGTCGACCGCCGGCAACGACCACCGGCTGGGTGCGCAGGAGGCGCCGCCGGCAATCCTCACCCTCCACCTCGGCGAACGGTTGGAAGCACACGTGAAAAAGGTCGCCGAGGGCGGCAATTTCACTGCATACGAAACGCAACACAAGCAGATCGAGATATCGGCGCCAGTGGCCGACATCCGGGCCAGTCTGGAAGACCGCAACCGCACCGCGCCTTTTCCCTGGTGCGGCAATCGGTTCGAGTTTCGCGCGGTGGGCGGAAACCAGCATATCGCTTTCCCGCTGACAATGGTCAACGCGGCGCTGGCGGACAGCCTGAAGTATATGTGCGAGGAGATCGAAGCCGGCAAGGCGGTCAACCAAGTCATCCGCGAAACCATCAAACAGAATCAGGGCGCCCTTTTCAGCGGAAACGGCTACTCCGAGGAGTTGCACGAACATGCCGAAAAATCCACCCTGATCCACCTGAAGAGTAGTCCCGAGGCATACCAGGCGCTGACATCGGCCAAGAACATCAAGCTCTTCAGTGACTTGAATATCTTCAACGAGCGCGAAATCACGGCGCGGCAACGCGTCCTCCAAGAGGCGTATGCGACAGAGCTGTGGATCGAGGCACGAACGCTACTAAACATCCTGCGGACGCTGATCATTCCCATCACCATCGAGGATGCCCGTGTGAGCACCGAATCCGGCTACTCGTCCAAGCTTTTCGATGAAAAGGCGAATCTCGTTCAGCAATTGCTTACTGAAACCGACAAACTGGCCGTGGCGTTCGACGACTTCCCTGACGATGGTCCCGCGCAATCGGCGTCCTACGCCCACGAAACCATTAAGCCACTGATGCAGTCCGCAAGGACCGTGGCGGATCGGCTGGAGGCGTTAGTGGATAGCCGCCTCTGGCCATTGCCGACCTATTCCGAGATGCTGCACGGACATCAATGACACAGTGAGAGCGCGTGGGGCAGCCGGTCGTCGTGCTCGTAAGGCCGCCCTATGGTCGCGTTTATTGACGATAGGCGGGAAGGCATTGGAAATACAAAAGAATATCTTGGGTGACCGGGTGCTCGGCCTGCCAAAGGGCTGAGGCTGCCAGGCCGCACTGTGAACCCATACACAAAGGAGGCATCAGCATGGGAAAGCTTGACGGAAAAGTTGCCGTCGTCACCGGTTCGGGCAGAGGTATTGGACGAGGTATTGTGCAACTCATGGCCAAAGAAGGGGCGAAGGTCGTGGTGAACGACCTGGGCGGCAGTGTCGATGGCGAGGGAGAAGATAAAGCTCCGGCGCAGCAGGTGGTTGAAGAAATTCAGGCGGCGGGCGGAGAGGCCGTTGCCAACACGGACAATATCGCCACCGTGCAGGGTGGAGAAAACCTGATTCAGACCGCGGTCGATGCGTTCGGTCAGCTCGACATCCTGGTCAACTGTGCCGGTATTCTGCGCGACCGGATGATCTTCAATATGACCGAAGAAGAGTGGGACGCGGTAGTGGCGGTCCACCTCAAAGGCCACTACTGCACGATCCGTCCGGCATCGGCTCTGATGCGTCGTCAGAAGAGCGGGCGGATTATCAACTTCTCCTCCGGTTCCGCGCTGGGCGCTCCGGGGCAGCCGAACTACGCCGCGGCAAAGGCCGGTATCCTCGGACTGACGTATAGCAGCGCCAACGCCCTGGCAAAGTATAATATCACCTGTAACGCCATACTGCCCGGTGCGGCCACCCGCATGACCGATACGATTCCGGCCAACTTTGCACAGGAAATGGGGTTGTCGGAGAGCAGCGGTTCCGCCCAGGGGAGTCCGCTTGATCCCTCCAATGTGTCCCCGATCGTTATTTTTCTGGCCAGTGATGAAGCTCAGTATGTCAACGGGCAGGCCTTTGGAGCGAGTGGCTATAAAATCTCTCTGTATTCACATCTCAAGCCCGAAAAGACGATTTACAGTCAGGGGCCGTGGGACCTCGATCATCTCTTCAAAGTCTTCAAGGGTACTCTGGGTTCAAGCCTGAAGCCCCCACGCATGGAGTGACGCTCGACTCCCCGAAGAGGAAGCGTGTCCCGCATCTGCATGTCTATTGGAGGCCATGTTTCCTCTTTAGGGCAGTGTGCTATGCTGGCGGTCAGCCCGACGCACTTCCGGGCGAGCCGCTAGCAACGTTTGTGGAACGGCACTCAGGGCACGAGGATCAAACGGAGGTATCCTCGTGCCCTTCTTTTTTTGAGGAGAAAGGGACATGCAGACCAGACGGTACGGGGACGGGAAGGGGAGAATTCTCTCCGCGACTATGAGTCTGGCGTTCCTGCTGACCGTCCTCGGACCTGCCTCTGGGGACGCACAGGAGACGGTTGCCGACGGCAAGCGCGTGTCACTCGAATACACCGTGACATTTGAAGATAAGACGGTTTTTGACTCGAACGTCGGCAAGGAGCCGTTGGTGTATATCCATGGCTCGGAGAAACGGGTCCCTTTCTTCTCAAAGCACCTGACCGGACTCAAAGTGGAAGAGACGAAACAGTTCGCCATGCCGCCCGAAGACGTCTATGGCCCGGACGATCCTGAACGGATTATCGAAGTGCCGAAAGACAGCATTCCTGAAGACCGGCGGAAAGTGGGGGAGAAACTTGAGGGAAGAAGTCCGGAGGGCCGGCCACTCTATGCGGAGATTCTTGAAGTGAAGGCGGAGACGGTGGTCATCGATACCAACCATCCGCTCGCCGGAGAAACATTATTCTTCGACGTGAAGATACTGAAGGTGGAGACAGTGCCTGAGCAACCGTGAGGTCTCTGCTCCATGGCGATAAATCCAATAGTGAACGCAATACGGACGATAGAAGGAAGGATATTCTCGATGGGAACGACACGCTATGGGCAGGGAAAACGGAGAATTTTTAGTATCACACTCAGTCTTGGATTCCTGTTGGCGCCCTCAGGCTACGCCCAAGACACGGTCGGCGAGGGCACGCGCGTGTCGCTCGAATATACGCTCACCCTCGAAGACCAGACGGTTATTGACACGAATGTGGGGAAAGACCCATTAGTCTATACGCATGGCTCCCGGGAGATCATTCCGGGCCTGGAGAAACAGCTGATAGGCCTCAAGGTCGGGGATACGAAGAGCGTCGAAGTCGCGCCGGCGGAAGGCTATGGCGAGGTTGACCCGAATCGGGTCCAAGAAGTGCCCAAGGAGAATGTCCCCGAAGAGGCATGGGGTGTCGGGAAAAAACTCCAAGGACGCGGCCCGGATGGCGGGATGATGTTTGCCGAAGTTACGGAGGTGAAGGAGAACACGGTTATTGTTGATCTGAACCATCCGCTGGCCGGAAAGACGCTCTTCTTTGCCGTCAAAGTCCTCAATATTGAAGCAGCGGAGGCGCAAAAGGTGGAAATGCCGGGGACAGCGCCGGCAACAAAGCAATAGACCTTGTCCTTTACCTCGCTACCTCGGGGTGATACGAGCCTCTTGCATCTGACCCTCCAGCGTTCATACTCAGCGTCAGAGCGCCCATCAGCTAGGCCGCTCTTCCAGACGGCTTAGCCCATTTTGCTGGAAGAGGAAGCCGTATATGGCCACGCTGTTTATCGAAGACCACCGGCCGTTTAATTTTGCCCACCTTCTCACCAGTGTGCGACTTGTCCTGACCCCGGCGTTTCTCCTCGCCATGGGATACAGCAGCCAGCAGCCAACCCTGCTCCGCGCGGGCTGTGTTGGTGGACTCTTTGTGGTGATCTGCGCCAGCGATTACTATGATGGTCCGGTTGCCAGGGCACTGGGTTTGAGTTCTGACTGGGGCAAGATTTTCGATAATCTGGCGGATATTACCTTTCTGCTCGTGACCCTGACCTATTTGACGTATGGCGGTATCGTGCCGTGGTGGATTCCGTGTGCGGTTGGCTGCGCCTTTGGCCAGTATACGCTTGATTCGTGGTGGCTCTCCAGACGAGACACGGCCATTGCGCTGGTGTCCAACCCCATCGGGCACTGGGCAGGTGTCCTGAATTACGTTGGTACCGGTCTGATGGCGCTGCACGCCGCGCTCCAACAGCAGCTTCTTCCCTCTCCGCTTTATCAGGCTCTGCTCTTCTTTTGGCTCGGCTATCTGTTGCTGGCAATAGGCATGCGGTTTCGGTTTTTTTGCCGCGTGCAACGGACGATTGTTCACAACTAGAGTGCACATTATCTATGGAGAGAAAAATTATAGGCTTTCATCGTGATCAGAAAGGCGATTGGGTCGCCGACCTCGCATGTGGTCATGGCCAGCACGTGCGCCATAACCCGCCGTTTGAAAACCGGCCCTGGGTCGTCACCGAAGACGGCCGAGCGTCCAAGCTTGGCGTGACCCTCAACTGCGTCCGGTGTGACGCGCTCGAACTCCCCGATGACTTCAAGTCGTATAAGCGAACAGCTGTTTTTCAGGCTGAGTCCGTTCCGGTTGGACTGACCTCATCCCACGCGACGAAGCCGGGTGTGTGGGCAAAGATTCAGGTCTTGGCCGGACAACTCATGTACGTTGTGACAGAGCCCATCAACCAGGCGTTTCTCCTGGATTCTGAGCATGCCGGCGTTATTGCCCCTGAAGTTGTTCACTATGTCCAACCCGAAGGAGCGGTTCAATTTTACGTCGAATTCTACCGCAAGCCCGAAGCGTAATGGCCAGTCGTTCCTTCTTCTTGTGTCGATGGCTCCCATTGAGTACCAGGACGGCGTGCGGGTTGACGGACTGACTATTTTGGAGTGAAATCGAACTCCCATTGGGCCACGCGCTTGTGATGCGATCAGCCCGAAGGCTCTTGCCGATAAGACTCAAGCCGATGTGGCCGTATTCGCGATGATGCTTTCCCAACTCAGATCAATCACCCTGTTATTTCCGGTCATCGTCGGCTGTCTCATCGCCTCTTGCTCCCTTACCCCAAATCACATGCCCCCGGTTCTCGAAGCAGTGACGGAGTTACCCGACGAGTTTGCCGAAAGTAAAGTTGCCGGCTCATACGAGCCGCTGGAGTGGTGGAAGGCGTTCGCCGATCCGGTTCTCGACCAGATAATCGAAGCGGTGCTGGCCTCGAATTTCGACCTGGCCGAGGCGGTCGCCCGGGTCGACCAGACCAGGGCGCGGGAGCGTATCGTCAAAGCCCCGGCGTTTCCGCTGCTTCAGCCTTCGGTGGAGATCGCCGACATGGAGACATCTACCAATGCGGGTATTGCCGCGTACATAGACGAATTGGGGGTGGGTTCCGACGTATACCGCGATTTTGGCTTCGAGATTCCCGACCGGATCGGCCTGACGACCTACGACCTGGGTCTTGACATCTCCTACGAACTCGACTTCTGGGGCCGCAATCGCAACGACGCGCGCGCCGCCGGTGCCGAGCGGCAGGCTTCGGAGTCGGACTACCTGACGGCCCGCATGGGGGTGCTGGCCGAAACCGTGCGCACCTATCTGGAGATCGTCGACCTGCGCCACCAACGGCGGCTGGCTGGCGAAGTCGTGGAAATCTTTCAGCAGCGGGCGTCCCTGGCCGAGTCCCGCTATGACCGCGGGCTGACCGATGCGCGTGCCCTCTATACGGCGCGGCAGAACCTGAGCACCGCGCAAACCAGGTTGCCGCAAATCGAAGCGCTGCTGGCGGACGCGAAAGGCCGACTCTGGGTGCTCCTGGGGGGGTACCATGCGGATCTCGCAGGCACGTTGCCCGATTCCCTGACGCCTTCCGCCGCGCTCGACCCGGTTCCGGCAGGCATTCCGGCCGACCTCCTGGCACAGCGGCCTGACATCAACGCGGCAAGGCAGCGGATGGAAGCGGCCCGCTACACCGTTGGTGCACGCCGCGCGGATTTGCTGCCGAGCTTATCCCTGTACGGTTCCATCGGGCTGCAAAGTGCCGAGGCAGGCGAGTGGTTCGACCCGGATCAATGGTTCCGTAACCTGAGCTTCAACTTGCTTGGCCCCGCATTTCAGGGTTCACGGCTGCGCAGCAACGTTGATCTGGCCGAGGCCCGGTGGAATGAAGCTGCCGCCGCCTACGGGCGTTCCGTGGTCAGCGCAGTCAACGAGGTCGAGGCCGCCCTTGCGGGGCTGGAGGCCAACCGCCGCCGGTATTCCTTACTGGCTTCCCGGGCGCAAGAGGCTCAGGCCGAAATGGCGTTGCAGGAACAGCGTTATGTCTCCGGAGTGAGTGACTATGAGGCTTTCCTGACGGCAACGCACACCCTCCTGGGCGCGCAGTCCGCGCTGGCAACGGCGCAGCGTGACCTGGGGCACGCGCGTCTTGTCCCGCACCGCGCGCTGGGGGGCGCGTGGACCGCAAAGAGTAAACGTGTCCTCCAATCACACAAAAAAGCTGGACACCTTTACTCTTTCAACGAAGGAGAAGCCATCCAGCAGAGTAACGGAGCTCCTGATACCAAAGAGGGAACGTGTCCTTCCTCGACCGGCAGATGCGGGACACGTTCCCTCTTTCAACCGCATCTGCTTGCGAGTGCCCCGGAGTAAATCACCATGTCCCGCATTTTCAGTTTTGTAATTGCCAGCGCCATCCTCGGTGTTTCAGTGGCATTGGCGGTTTTTCTCGTTTCACTGGCACCCGAACCGAGCCGTACTGAACTCCCGCCCCAGATCCCGTTCGCGCAGACGGAACTGGTTGCGGCCGGTACCGGTCCCATACCGGTCTACGGGTCCGGTACCGTGAGACCAAGCGCCGAGGTCGGTATCGCACCGCAGGTGGGGGGGAAGATCGACTGGGTGGATCCGGGATTCCAGAGCGGGGGACGGGTAACGGCGGGCCAGACGCTCATCCGCATAGAAGAGACAGACTTTCTGTACCGGGTGCGGGAAGCCGAGGCCAATCTCGCCGCCCGGCGGGTGGCCCTCCTTGAGGAGGAGGAAAAAGCCGAAATCGCCCGGGCTCAATACGAGCTGTATATCGCTGGCCAGGGAGATTCTGATTCAACGTCAGCCGCGAATCCACTCACGCTGAGGGAGCCTCAATTGAACGCGGCGCGTGCCGCGGTGAGCCGTGACGAGGCCCGGCTCGCCGAGGCCAATCTCGCCCTGTCCAGGACCCAGGTCACTGCGCCGTTCGACGGCTTCGTACGCGAAGAATCCGTGGACGTGGGACAAATCGTCGCCGCTGGCCAGACCGTCGGCTGGCTTTTCGCTGCGGATGCCGTGGAAGTCGTCGTGCCCTTGTCCGATTCCGACGCCGCCCTGATCCCGGGGCTTTGGGATCTCAGGGCGGGTGACGGGGTGCGACGGGTGGCGGCCCGGGTGGTCGCCCAGTACGGGGATGGGAGCTACACCTGGGAGGGGTACGTGGATCGGAGCGAGTTGTCCCTGGATAAACAAACGCGAACGATAGATGTGATCGTGCGTGTCCCCGAACCGTTTACCGCTGGTGTCCGGACGGACGGATCCGATGGTAGCGGTGATCACCCTCCCTTGCTGGTAGGCAAGTTCGTAGACGTGGAAATCCAAGGCCATGAATTGGATGGATACTCCCGGGTGCCGCGAGCGGCGCTCCAATCCGGCAACGAGGTTTGGATCGTGAACGATGGCGGCGTGGTGAGTATCGTTCCGGTACAAGTCCTACAACGGACCAACGACGAGGTATATGTGACCGGCACCCTCGAAAGCGACCAGACCGTCATCACCGGTGGAATCCGGTTTGCCACAGAAGGCATGCGCGTCCTGACAGGAGTTGATCCGACACCATGAGTCCTGACAACGGTACTCACACGGAACCATCCGGCCCGATCGCCTACATGGCTGGCAACAGTGTCGCGGCCAATCTGCTGATGTGGGCTATCATCGCCGCCGGGCTGGTGTCGCTGACCGGTCTGGAGCGCGAAGCGTGGCCGACGGTCCCGTTCTACCATGTCGAAGTCTCGATGCCCTATCCCGGCGCCACCCCGGAGGAGGTGGAGGAGTCGATCATCGCCAAGATCGAGGACCAGGTCAGCGGGTTGGATGACGTCAAGGCGGTCAAGTCCGTCGCGGCCCCAGGTATGGCATCCGTCCGCATTCAAATGGATTCCAGAACGGACATGGATCGGGCATTGGACGATATCGAGTCTGCCGTCAATCGCATTCAGTCTTTCCCCGCCGGTGCCGAACGTCCCCAATTCAGGGAGATGACCAACCGCCAGAGCATGATGCGGCTCATCGTGTATGGCGATGTGCCCGAGCGCTCGCTGAAGGAATTGGCGTACCAGATAGAGGATGACCTCACGACGCTTCCCTCCGTGTCCCAGGTCGAAGTCAGTGGGGTTCGGAAATACGAGATTTCGATCGAGGTGCCGCTGCATCGGCTGAGAGCCCTTGGACTGACACTCCCCGGCATCGCCAACACAATTCATCGCAGTTCCCTGGAATTGTCTGCCGGCAGTATCGATACCCGGGAATCCCAGGTGCGGGTCCGGACCCTCGGCCAGAACTACGACCAACAGGATTTCGAAGAGATCGTCCTTCTCAGCGGTAGTGACGGCACGGTATTGCGCCTTGGCGACATCGCCGAGGTTCGCGACGGTTTTCAGGAAACCGACCTGATGGTCCGCCACCAGAACCACCCCGCTGTATTCGTCGAAGTCTACCGGGCCGATGATGAGCACGTGATGGATGTCGCCACGACCGTCCGGGAGCACCTGGCGAACGAGGTGGTCCCGGCTCTGCCGGACGGTGTGGGCATCACCATCTGGAATGACGAATCCCAGGCCTATGAGGAACGCGCCGCTCTTCTCCTCAAGAACGGTATTCTGGGTATGTTGCTGGTGTTGATCGCCCTGAGCTTGTTTCTCGAAATTCGGCTTGCCCTGTGGGTCGCCGCCGGCATCGCCGTTTCGGGTATCGGCACCCTGGCCGCCATGCTGGTATTCGACTATGCAATCAACACCATCAGCCTGTTTTCGTTTGTCCTCGCCATAGGTATTGTCGTCGACGATGCGATCGTCGTAGCCGAGCACATTCAAGACGAACGCAAGCGGGGAACGCCCGGGGTCGTGGCGGCGATTCGCGGCACACGTCGGATCAAAGTGCCGTTGATATTCGCGGTCCTCACTACGGTGGTGGCGTTCGTCCCGCTACTATTCATCCCCGGTGGCGTCGGAGATATATGGTCGGCACTGCCGGTCATCATGATCGCTGTGCTGCTGGTTTCTCTGGTCGAATCGTTGCTGGTGTTGCCCAACCACCTGTCCCATCTGCACGGCCCGGAATGGGTGCCGACAAATGCCTTCGATCGGTTCTTCACACGGCTCCAGGGTCGTGTGGACGTTTTGCTGAACAGGTTTCTGCAAGGCCCCCTCAATCGGGCGCTGCGGTTCGCGACGGACCAGCCCATGGTGACGATGGCGGGGGCTGTAGGCATGCTCGTGCTGAGTATCTCTTTGGTACCGGCGGGTATCGTCCCGACTACATTGGCCGATGCCGTTGAGGGGGATTTCGCAACGGTCACTCTGGATATGCCCGATGGGGCGACCGCGTCCAGGACGTACGAGGTGGCGAAGGAACTGGAGGCCGCGGGCCACCGGGTCATCGAACGACTTTCGCGTGACCGGCCCGAGGATGCGCCTCCGCTGCTGACCGGCGTCACGGTGACCGTCGGACAGGGGCCGAGACTTGAGGGTGGGGGACTGAATCCTGCGCCGACCCTCAATCCGGAAGCCAATATCGCTACTGTCGAATTCAAACTCCTGGGCGCGCAGCAGAGACAGCTCTCCACCAGAGAGGTCGTGCAGGCATGGCGAGAGGAGGTGGGGGTGCTGCCCTACGTGCGCGGCATTACCTTCAGCGGCGAGGTCATTGACCTGGGCAATCCGGTCGAGGCCGTGCTGTCGCACCCTGACCCGGAGCGCCTCGCCCAGATCGCAGACTCCGTGGTCGATGGTCTCCGTGGCGTGGGAGGCGTCTACGACATCCGTTCGGATCACACCCCGGGCATCCCGGAAATACAGCTCGAACTGCGACCGGAAGCGCGGACCCTGGGTCTCACGCTTGAAGAGTTGGCCAGGCAGACGCGTGCTGCATTTTTCGGTGCAGAGGCCGTCCGGGTGCAGCGCGGCCGGGAAGAGGTCCGGGTCTACGTGCGCCTGCCCGCCGATGAGCGGAATGCCATCACCGATGTCGAAGGGTATCTGCTGCGTACGCCGAGCGGGGCCGAGGTCCCGGTTACCAGTGTGGCCTCGCTGAACCCGGGCGTATCGCCGCCGGCCGTTCGACGGAGGGATGGTCAGCGCGTCGTCACGGTCACGGCGGACGTGGACCCTACGGTGATTTCCGGTGGCGAAGCCAACAGCATCCTGGCCGATTCGATTCTCGCGGACCTGACCGCCGTGTACCCGGATCTGACATACACGTTTGGAGGTGAACAACAAGAGCAACTCGAGTCCCTGGGTGCGCTGTATCGCGGGTTTGCGATTGCCTTACTCATGATTTTCGTGCTGCTCGCCATCCCCCTGCGCTCCTATACCAAACCGTTCATCATCATGGCCGTCCTCCCGTTCGGGTTTATCGGAGTGATCCTGGGTCACTGGGTCCTGGGAGTAGCCCTGAGCGCGGTATCCTTTATGGGAATCTTCGGCCTCAGCGGCGTGGCCGTGAACGATTCCCTGGTCATGATCGATTTCATCGATCAGAAACTCAGAGAAGGTGTCCCCATACGCACGGCAATCATAGAAGGCGCTCAGGGGCGTTTTCGTCCGATTATGCTCACTTCCGTGACGACGTTCCTCGGCTTCACACCGCTCATTCTGGAACGCTCCATTCAGGCCCAGTTCCTGATCCCCTTTGCCGCCTCGCTCGGTTTCGGCATTCTCTTCACCACGGCCATAGTTATGATGGTCGTCCCGGCGTTATACACGATCCAACTCCGGCTGATTCCTCCGAGGGAATAGAGCGCTTTTTACTTGCCGCGCGCGACGCAGAGAAATGAGCTACGAGGAATATGAATTTCGCTATCTTCCCCGGCTGAGAGAAAGGGTTCGTGAGCTCGTGAAACAGAGTCTCTTCGAGTAATGAAGACCGCGCCTATATCCATCAGGCGCACCACAATCTCGAGCCGGATTTGGGAATTGCGCACAATTAGTTTGGCCGATTTGCCTGGTCCCTTAAACAACGGATTTATTCAATGATGAAATACGGTGCAGCTCGAGAAGGGGAGGCAACAAGACATCGCTGTCCTCTCCCGCCGTTTCCAGACGGTTGGTATGTCGTCGAACTCTCAAGAAATATGCGTCCCGGGAAAT
>JAJEFA010000007.1 GCA_022820725.1 Candidatus Binatia bacterium | reverse complement strand
CTTCATCGTGGACCAACCGGGGCGCTACACAGTTGATCTGCAAGTGACCTATGATGGGAGTACCTCTGCCGGACAAGTCACCGCTCCGTTTCCGACCGGTCACGTACTCGGCACGGCACGAGGCCGTTTCTCGGTGTACGTCGTCTCGCCTCACAGCCCCCCACTTACCGTTGACATGCCCCGGCACGACTTCCTGACGGCTCCGGCAGACTTCACCGTTACGGCCAGTGTACCGACAGGAATGACGCTTGCGGGCGGGCATATGACAGCCTTGATACCGGGGGTCGTGTTGGAGGACGGTTCGCTAGTCGTTGAGGCCAATGGGCTGACCTATGACTACGATCCGGTGGACCTCGCCGCCGGGGTGTCGATCCTGGATGTAGAACGCTTTGGCCAGCCGGTCGCAGCCGATGTGGTCACAGTGAGTCTGTTTGGAGAGGGTACGGATAGCGAGGGCCAGCCGAGTTATGCGGCGCGAGTGGTGATATTGCACGGCCCGGAGTTCCTGAACCTGACACCGGTCGCGCCCGGCCCCAATGCGGTCCGTGACCTTGAACGCTTGGAATAACGCAGGGAGAACTTCATGCCCAATCTGTGTACTTTTCTGCGCTTTCTGATCCTAGTCGTCCTGAGTAGCGGAATAGGAATTGCCGTGCAGCCCGCCGCCGCCCAACAGACCGTCACCCTGTCCGGGCGAGTTACCGACACCGCCGGCAATGCCGTCTCCGGCGCTACCGTCAATCTGGAAGACCCCGGCTGGGTCGGACAGGAGACGGACGCGAATGGCGACTATCGCCTCTCGGTGTCGCCGGGGACCTACCGTTTGCGGGTGCGGCCTCGGCACGGTCCACTCATTGCCCAAAAGGTAGAAAGGCTGAGTCTCTCGGCGGATACCACCCGGAACTTTGTGTTGGAGGAAGGGGTAACGCTGTCGGGGCAGGTGACGGCCAATGGGCAGCCGGTGCCCTGGGGCTGGCTGTCCGTCTGGAGCGACAATGTCGGTGAGGTCAGTTTTGGCGCTCCGAACGAGGCAGGCCACTACAGCCTGGGCGTGCCCCCAGGAACCTACCGGATTAGCATGCATCACGACGACTTCCTGAACAAGACGTTGGAGGGGGTGGCGGTAACCCAGGATACCGTCCTCAACATCACTCTAGACTCCGGCGTACTACTGGAAGGCACAGTGGTGGACGATGGTGGACATCCCGTGGCAGACGCACGGGTCTGCGTCTACCTGCTCGAGCAGCCGCGGGAAGGCGTTTGTGCTGATAGCGAACTTGGGGGCGACTTTCAACTCCAGGTCCCTCCGGCGGTGTATGTGGTCACGGCCACCCCGTTGGCCCCTCTCCATCCGACTCGACTCCGGCTTGAAGCTAGCGGGGAGCGAGTGACAGACCTCGTGGTGACGGTGAGTCGGGATCCTATGCCGTTCGTGCCCGATAATCCCCCCAAGGCCGCCTTAATCAACATCTCCCCGCCTACAGAAGACGGTGAGGTAACACTGACCGGTGTGGCGGGTTCCGTTCCGCCACAGAGCGAGGTGGTCGCCTTTACCTTGGAGACTGGGCACTTTACCACGGCTCAAGCCACGACCAGTGGAAGCTTTACCACGACCTTGTTTGCCCCAACCGGTACGTCCGTCCTCATCAAAGCCGACCCGGTCGGCACGAGCGTGGCAGAGTTTTTGTATCACCAACTCTTCGAAACGGGTGTGAAACCTGAAGGGTATCTCTCATCTCTGCCCGGCACAATCCTGCGGGTTGCCGACCCGCCAAGCGCTGGCATTTCGATCGGTGGTGCAGGACGGATAGCTTCTGATTCGCTTCCCGCTTGGACATTCGGCGGCTCAATCATGACCGAGACTCTTTCTCCTGGCGATCCACTACAGATCCAAGGCACAGTCCGGGTAGATTCTCCAGCCTTGCTGGGGATTGACACGCTACGGGTGGGGTCACACCTCTGTCTCAACCGGCTCTCCGACACCGATGGATCGATTCTCCTCCGCTGGAACTCTCTTGTTTCGACCTTCCTCACTCCCACCGGGCTACCGATTGAACGGCCACCTCGGTTTTGGGATGACGGCTTATGCCAAGGCCAAGACGTGCCTTTAGTCAAAACGGCTGCGACTCAGGCCGAAGCAGAGGTCGACTTGACGCTCGCCCTGCCGTCTGACTTTCCTGTCGGGTATTATCGTCCGTTTCTTGGTTTCGACTTTCCAGATATGCCGGCGGAGCATCCCCCCAGCCGTCTGTTCGCCGGTGGTCTCCGGCGAAATTTTGAACGTAACGTTGACCTCCCCATTATCAAAGTAGGGAGTCCCGCCGCGCCGCGTCTGGACTGGCCGCTCTTGTTAGATACCCTCAGCAACGGCTCGCGCGGGGTCGTGGCAATGGAAGACATTGACCGCTTCGGGGTGGCCCAACGGATTCTGACCACCTCGGAAACACTTGTGATACCGCGCCTGGAGGCATCTTCAGGCAAACCGCTAACCTATCGCCTCGAACCGTTTGTCCCGACCGTGAGCCTCGTTGGTGCGTCTTTCGGTGGCCTCCCTAACCCGCCTCGTATTCCCTTCCGGTTTCCCTCGGGTAGTCTTACCGTGCGGATTCGTCATCCCAATGAGCGTGAGATCGTTTTGGGACCAGCCCCGTTCGTGCAGTCACGGTCCAAGAGCCTAGTGAGCGAAGAGGGTATTCCCTTAGACGCAGGGGGTGGCCATATCACCGATGCTTACCAACTCAGTACGATGGACCCCCGCTTCAAGGTCACCTTTGCCCAAGATGGGCTCCATGTCATTACCGTTGAAGGTTCGATTGATGACATCTGGGGGAATACCTGGACGGGAGGAGGGACCTATGAAGTCTACGTCGGCCGGGTACTGGCCCTGGATACAGCGGTGCTGCCCGGTACCCACTTTGAGGTCGGCGATGGATTTAATCCCGGCCTCGTGATCTCCCCGCCGATGACAGCCGAGGTCGAGGTTCGGCTCCAGCACACGCCCCACTCGGATATCGATGAGCTTGAGGAGCGGGTCATTCGGGGGCATACGAACCGCTTTGGGTATTTCCAACCGGCGGGCAACAGTGTGGTCTTCGACCAACCGGGTGAGTACCGGGTCGATATCATGGCGACAGGCCGAGATGAACGAGGGCAACTGTGGATGGGCTCCCGGACCTGGGGTGGCGTCGTAGCGCCGGTCAATCCGACTATTGTCGCCCACGGGCGGCGTGGGATTGATGCCCAGGACACGATTGGACCGCAGTGGTTCTTTCTCGACCAGATTCCTGATAATGGCGAGGCAATTCATGTCCATTTTCCGTTTCAGTCTGGCGATGTGACCTGGGTCGAAGAGCGGGAGTCATCCACTCCGCTCGTGACCTTTCACGATCCAAGTCGGCATCTCACGGAGCTACTGAAGCAAAGAGGATTGGGGCATGAGGGCGACCCGCGTGTCCATCTCCAGCCACCCGGCAGCTTTGTGGAGCGAGTGGCGGTAGGCGAAGCCCCGCTATTCTCCAGTCGACCCGATAGGCGTGATCCCCACCTTGATCCCACCAAAGTAGATCTGTGGGCCTACAGCTATCGCTCCGTGCAGCGTCCCCTTGTCCGCGTCCGCGAAGAAATTGGCGAAGAGAATTTTGAGAGTCTGTACTGGCGCTTCAATGATCGATACGCCAACCAGATCGGCGTGGGCGCCCACGGCGACCTACCCGGCGAGTTCAAGTTCCAGTATGGGGCGGCCGTGCTGTACGGCTCCGCACTTGACCAGTCCCACTACGCTATCTATGGCTCGCTGTTTGTCCTAGTGCCCGATGACGACCCGGATGGCACCCGCACCTTTCCCCCATTTCAGGGCAACGGGGGCGGCCCGAGCGGCGGGCCTCTCTTCACCCTCAAAGGCGAAGACATTGATCTCTTTATCCATCTGACCGGGATTCGGCCAGGCAGTGTATTGGAGACGGGCAATACCTTCGCCTTAGTTGGTGCAATCGGCCCCACCCTGCCCGCCCAGGTGACTTATACCGTCACCGCCCCAGACGGGACGCAGCGCCGCTTCAGCGGCTGGGCGAATGAGATCGGCTACTACTATGAGCCAGAGGATAACTTCATCGTAGATCAACAGGGACAGTACACCATTGATCTCCAGGTGACCTATGACGGGAGCACCTCTGCCGGGCAAGTGACGTCCCCCTTTCCCCAGGGGGATGTGTTGGGCACAGCCAGAGGCCGCTTCTCGGTATATGTCGTCTCACCCCACAGTGTACCACTCACCGTGGACATGCCCCGCCACGACTTCCTGACAGCTCCGGCGGACTTCACTGTCACGGCCAGTGCGCCGGCTGGACTGACACTCACGGAGGGACATATGACGGCACTAATACCGGGCGTGGTACTGGAAGATGGCTCGCTGTCGGTGAGGAACAACGGGCTGACGTATGACTACGATCCGGTGGGCTTGGCAGCCGGGGTGCCGATCCTGGATGTGGAGCGGAATGGTCAGCCGGTAGCGGCAGATGTGGTCACGGTCAGTCTGTTTGGGCAGGGTACGGACAGTGAAGGTCAGCCAAGTTATGCGGCGCGGGTGGTGACGTTGCACGGCCCGGAGTTTCTGAACCTGACGCCGGTAGCACCAGGCTCCAATGCGATCCGTGATCTGGAACCCTTGGAATGAGATCACCCTCCTGATCTGGGGCTGAAGGAAATGAAAGACGAACGGGCCTGCCATGCGTATCATCTCTCCTCGGTTTCGGCGTCCGTGTCTTCCAGCGTTGCGAGCGTTGCTTATCCACGGCCTCCTCTGGCTACCCACCTCCGCACACACTGCGAGCAGCATCGGCCTCACCCCCGACGGGACGACCCTCTTTGTCGTCAACCCAGACTCCGGCTCTGTCTCGGCGATTGACACCGCCTCAGAAACCACGCTGGACGAGATTATCGTCGGCCGCGACCCCCGCATCCTCACACTCAGTCCGGACGGCCAATGGCTGTACGTCACCAGCCAAGCCTCGGCCACACTGACCATCCTGGATACTCAGCCCTTCTCGATCCGCACCAAGCTGCGCGTCGGGCCAGAGCCCTATGGCGTCGTGGTCGCCCCCAATGGTCACCTGGTGTACGTGGCCGCATCCGGCGCCGACCGGATTGACGTGGTGGATACAGAACTCGCCCAAGTGGTGGACACCATCCCCGTACAACCCCGACCCAAGGGCCTTGCCATTACCAACGACGGGACGCGGCTGTACGTCACCCACTTCCTGTCCGGCATGGTCTCGGTCATTGATCTGACCGGCCGCAGTGTGCGCACCGTCATTGCGACCGGCCCGGAGAGTAATATGGCCCAACGCCTCGTCCTGCACCCGACCAACAACCGCGCCTATCTGCCCCATATCCGCTCTAATGTCAGCAACCCCCACCCCCTGTTTGATACCACGCTCTTTCCGGTCGTCTCTGTCATTGCCCTGGTAACTAACCAACATCTGCTCACCGAACGATTGGAACTCTCCGTAGTAGACCGCCCGGTGAATCTCCCGTTCGATCTAACCTTCTCGTCCGATGGACAGCGGATGCACATCGTCTACCTGGGCAGTGGGGATATGTCCGTCATTGATCTGGAAGACCGTCAAGTGCTGGCCCATCTTGAGGTCGGGGATGGGCCACGGGGCATTGTACTCAGCCCGGACGACCGCACCGCCTATGTGGCGAACTCCCTCTCGGATGATGTGTCGGTGATTGATCTCAATACCTTCGAGGAGATCAAACGGATTCCGGTGACCACCAGCCCACTCCCGCCGCAGTTGCAACGAGGCAAACTGCTGTTCACCTCCAGCCGTTCGACCCGCATCTCACGGGACCGCTGGATGAGCTGTGAGAGCTGTCATCCGGACGGCGAGCAGGATGGGCGGACGTGGCTGTTTCCCGATGGGCCCCGGAACACCACCAACCTCAGAGGGCTCGCCCAGACCCATCCGCTCCACTGGAGTGCGGATCGGGATGAGGTGCAGGACTTTGAGTTCACCATCCGGGAGTTGCAGGCCGGCACGGGGTTGCTGGAGGACCCGCATCCCGAACTCGGATCGCCCAATACGGGGCGGTCGGCGGATCTGGACGCGCTCGCCGCGTTTGTGGCATCGCTGCAACCCAAGCCGAGTCCGTTCCGGCTGGCGGACGGGACGCTGACTCCGGAGGCAGCGCGTGGGCAGGCGGTCTTTCACCGGGCCGATAGCGGCTGCACGGACTGCCATGTGCCGCCACTTTTTACCGATTTACTGATGCATGATATCGGGACGGGCCATGGGCCGGGGGAGCTCTTGGGACCGAGGTTTGATACGCCGTCGCTGCGGGGGGTGTGGCACACGGCCCCGTATCTGCACGATGGACGGGCATCCACCCTCCGGGATGTTCTGGTCACCCACAACCCCACGGACCAACACGGGCAGACTGCGCACTTATCGGAGCAGGAGAGCCAAGACTTGGTGGCCTTTCTGCAATCGCTGGAAGGAGAGAAGAGTCGGGTCCAGGACCTGGAGCGGGTGGAGTAAAGAAAGGGGAGCCCCATACAAGAACGAAGGGCGTCTCTCTTTGAGTATTGTGGCTGGGGTCCCTCAGACTGGACAGCTGATGGAGTTGTCGTTCCTGCTTTTCATCCCCGTCGCGATGATGAGTAATATCGCTCCGACCCGCCGGGTCTACGAGTGCTGTGGAATAGCGTCACAATAAGTGCAGTCGTGTCGGTTGGACAGGGGGCTACAGAAGGAGCGTCTCCCCTGCGAGGACAGGGCGTGGGATGTCCCAGAAGGTCCGGGATGTTCCCTTCCATGCTACAAATAAATGGATGGAAAAATGTGGGTAATAATTTAAGAATTTAAAAAATATTCATATATTCCAACATCTTATGCGGAAGGATGGACGGAGAGGGAGGGATTCGAACCCTCGGTACCCGAAGGTACACACGATTTCCAGTCGTGCCCGATCGGCCTGACTCTGGCACCTCTCCCATAAACATGCCTGAAAGAGGAAACGTGTTCAGCATCTGTATGCTGTTGGAGGACATGTTTCCTTATCCCCAGGGTCACGTGTGTGGAAGGTTTACCACCTCCCCAGTCCTCCCGCAAGGAAGGGACGTGCTATTGAACGGACCGAGCGTGCCCGCGTAAAAAAGCGCCCGTCAACAATAGACTGTCACTCCGTGGCTCGGATAGAGAAAGCTGGTGTTTGGGGTTGTTGACACCGTGCCGGGCCTCTGTATCTTGTGCCGAGGGCACTGAACAGACGACAACACGATCCTATACTGCCCATTACCGCTACCGGAGCCGACACGAGCTTTCTATGGACCAATACGTTCCTGTCCTGATTGCGCTGATCCTTGGTGGGGTCGTGGCCCTGGTCATGACCTTTGCGAGCACGATGCTCGGCGTCAAGACCCACTCAGCGGTCAAGGATGAACCGTTCGAGTGCGGCAATCCGCCCAGCGGTTCCGCGTGGGGACGCTTTTCCGTCAAATTTTATCTCGCCGCGATCCTCTTTATTGTCTTTGATGTTGAAGTGGTCTTTCTCTATCCCTGGGCGGTCGTCTTCCGCCAGTTAGGCCTGTTCGGCTTCATAGCCATGTTACTCTTCGTGCTCGTTCTGGTTGTGGGTCTAGTCTATGAGGTGAAAAAGGGGGGGCTGGAATCGACCTAGCCAGCCCATAGGCAGAGATGGCTGAAGCAGACATTTTCTCTCATATCGAGACGGCCTTCCCCGGCACGATACAAGAGCAGCACTCTTCGCACGGGAATGATACGATTGTCATTGATCGTGGAGACCTGCTGACTGTTTTGAGCCAGCTCAAAGAGCATCCGGATTTTGCCTTCAACCTGCTACTCGATATCACCGGAGTTGACTTTTTCGGGAAAGAGCCGCGCTTCGAGGTCGTTTACCATCTCCACTCACTGACACATAATCATCGCCTGCGGGTCAAGGTTCGACTCACAGAGGAGAGTGCCGAGCTGCCATCGGCTGCGTCGGTCTGGAAGTCGGCCAACTGGCTGGAACGCGAAGTCTGGGATATGTTCGGGATTACGTTTACCGATCATCCGGACCTGCGTCGCATCCTGATGTACGAAGAATTCCGTGGTCATCCACTCTGCAAGGATTATCCCGTCAACAAACGTCAGCCCTTGGTCGAAGAGCGCGACCCCATTACCAATCCATGGCATAAAGGGTAACAACCTATGGCGGAAGCCGCGGCCCCCCTTCTCCCGACTCAACAAGAGGTTGCTGAACACGATCCCACCTCTGAAATTATGGAATTGCAGATGGGCCCGTCCCATCCGGCAACCCACGGCACGATCAAGTTTAACCTCACCCTTGACGGGGAAAAAATACTCAACTGCGATGTCGAGATCGGCTATCTGCACCGCGGCTTTGAGAAGATGTGCGAGCAGCGCACCTGGAACCACTGCATCCCCTACACCGACCGCCTGAACTACGCCTCACCGCTCATCAATAATGTGGCCTTTGCCATAACGGCCGAACAACTGCTCGACGTTGAGGTCCCGGAACGCTGTCAATACATCCGGGTCATCATGAGCGAGATCTCCCGGATTACCGATCACCTGACCTGTCTGGGAATGGCGGCCACGGAAGCGGGAGCGATTTCCGTCGGGTTCTATCTGATGGAATCGAGGGAGACCTTGTACGATCTGGTCACGGCCGTGACCGGCGCCCGCCTGACGGTCAGCTATGCCCGGGTCGGCGGTGTCACGCACGATCTGCCACATAATTTTGCCGCGCGCGTGCGGACGGCGTTCGCCGATATGCGTCGTATCCTGAGTGACTGTGACAAGCTGCTGTCCAAGAATCGGATCTTTATCGACCGTATGTCCGGCGTTGGAACCATTTCGCCGGAAGATGCGATCTCGTACAGTCTCACCGGCCCGCTCCTGCGGGCAACCGGTGTACCCTACGATGTGCGGAAAGCGCAGCCCTACTCGGGCTACGACCGTTTTGACTTTGATATCCCAACCGGTACCCAGGGCGACAACTACGACCGTTTTTCCGTGCGTTTTGAGGAGATCAGACAGAGCATGCGGATTATTGAGCAGGCTCTGGACGGTATTCCGAGCGGCCCGATTCGGATTGACGACCCGCAGATTACCCTGCCGGAAAAGAAACAGGTGTACGGTAATATTGAGGGCCTCATGAACCATTTCAAACTGGTCATTGAGGGAGTCAAAATTCCACCCGGCGAGGCGTTCCAGAGTGTGGAAGGCGCCAACGGCGAACTCGGCTTTTATCTCGTCAGTGACGGCAGTGGCCGGCCTTATCGCGTCCGGGTGCGGCCACCCTGTTTTTTTGGTATGGCGGCGCTGGGCGAGATGCTGCGGGGATGTCTGATCTCCGACATTATTACGACGTTTGGCATGGTCAACATGATCGGCGGCGAGTGTGACCGCTAAGGGGAGAGAGCACGAGTCGCCCCTCTAGTGCTGAGAGCAGAGTATGGCTGTCCAATTTTCAGAGGAAACGCACAAACAGTTTGAGGATGTGCTGACCCGCTATCCGACCAAGCAAGCCGCTATTCTGCCCACGCTGTGGCTGGCCCAGACCGAATTCGGTTATCTGAGCCCCGCAGTGATGGAGCATGTTGCCGATTTGCTCGACCTGTCGCCAGCCTATGTGCATGGTGTCGCGACTTTTTACACCATGTTCTACAAGGAGCCGATGGGGAAATGCCACGTACAGGTCTGCACGAATCTTTCCTGTACTTTGCGTGGCGCTGAAAAAATTGTCCACTGTCTGGAGGACCGGCTTGGCGTCAAAGTCGGTCAGACCACCGGCGATAAGATATTTTCCCTGAGTGAGGTGGAATGCCTGGGTTCGTGCGGGACCGCTCCCGTTATCCAGATCAACGACGACTATCACGAGAACCAGACCCCGGAGAGTACGCTCGGCCTGATTGATGAGTTGGCAAGACAGGCCGAATCTGCTTCCACCTCAGGCTCCTGAACGTCAGACACTCTATGATTGATTTTCTCATCACGTTTAGCCTGACCGTCCTGATGATCTTGATGGTGCTGAATCTCGGCGGGCTGTTGCTGTGGGTGGAACGGAAGGGGAGCGCGGTTCTGCAAGACCGGATTGGGGCCAATCGCGCGGCCGTGCTTGGCAAACTCCCCTTTAATCTTGGTATCGTCAACACTCTGGTGGCCGACCCCATCAAGCTGTTCACAAAAGAAGACTTTGTGCCTCCGGGGGCGGATAAGCTGCTGCATACACTTGCGCCGGCTATTGGCCTGGTGCCCTTATTGATCACCTTTATTGTGATTCCCTTTGGTGACGTGCTGATTATTGGCGGACGGGAAATCACGCTTCAGGCCGCCAATCTGAATATCGGTATTCTGTATGTGCTGGCTATGGTCTCACTCAGTGTGTACGGCGTCGTCCTGGGCGGCTGGGCCTCCAATAACCGTTGGGCGCTCCTGGGCGGGATTCGTGGCTCCGCCCAGATGATCTCGTACGAGATCCCATTGGGGCTGGCACTCATCGGTGTGGTCCTGGCCTTTGGCTCGCTGGACTTGCAGGAGATTACACGGGCTCAGGGCGCGCTGATCGGGGGCTGGATTCCGGCCTGGGGCATCGTCTATCAGCCGGTGGCTTTTCTGATCTTCCTGGCTGCCGGGATAGCCGAGAGTAAACGGATTCCATTTGATCTGCCCGAAGCCGAGTCTGAGCTGATATCCGGCTATTTCACCGAGTATTCCGGCGCCAAGCAGGCCATGTTCATGCTGGGTGACTTTGTCGAAGCCATCATCGTTGCCGGGCTGATTACCACGCTCTTCTTCGGCGGCTGGCAAGTACCGTTTCTGCTGCGGGACGGGTTTCATTTCCCGTGGGGAGGCACTCTGGCGCTGCCCTCACTCCTCGTGACACTACTGCAGGTCGGGTCCTTTACGCTGAAGGTGCTCTTCTTCTGCTGGCTCCAGATCATGATTCGCTGGACTCTGCCCCGCTTCCGCTATGACCAGCTCATCAGTCTCGGTTGGAAAATTCTCCTCCCGCTGGCGCTGGCCAACGTCATGCTGACGGCGCTGATTATTCTCCTCTTCGAGTAGACGTTATGGATTTCGTGACCTTCTTTGCCCTTGCTATTCCGTTGGTTGTGGTCGCGGTCATGGTCATCGCCCACCCCAGTCCGGTCTATAGTGCCCTCTTTCTGGTCATGACCCTCTTTCTTCTGGCGGTCTATTTTCTGTTTCTGAATGCCCATATGGTCGCCGCGCTCCAGATCATTGTGTATGCCGGGGCGATTATGGTCCTGTTTTTATTTGTGATTATGCTGCTTAATTTGCAGAGTGACACTCTGCGGACGCAACGACACGGCTTGGGTAGAGTGGCCATTATTGGCGGCGTCATCCTGCTTGCGGAACTGGGCTTGCTGCTGCAGGGCTCCTCGTCCGAGCTGGCCGAGAGCAGCTTGCCCGAGAACTTCGGGACGGTCGAAGCCCTGGGCAGTCAGCTCTTCACCAAGTATCTGCTGCCCTTTGAAATCACCGGTATACTCCTGTTAGTCGCGGTTGTCGGGGCAGTGGTCTTGGCAAAACGATAGAGGGCGGCAGATGGTCCCAACCAGTTATCACCTCATTCTGAGCGGCATCCTGTTCACCATCGGCGTGACCGGCGTCCTCCTGCGCCGCAATATCATTATTATTTTCATGTCGATTGAACTCATGCTGAATGCCGTCAACCTGTCTTTCGTGGCCCTGGCCCGGCATTTCGGCAATATGGACGGACAGATCATCGTGTTCTTTGTCATGTCGGTTGCGGCGGCAGAGGTTGCGGTTGGACTGGCCATCATCCTGCTCGTTTTCCGTGGCCGAGAGACCGTCAACGTAGACGAACTCAACCTGATGCGATGGTAAAAAACAGCGTATGACACAATTACCGGGTTGTAGGGGCAGGCCCCTGTGCCTGTCCTCATTCGACATCACGGGCAACCACAGGGGGTTGCCCCTACATCGACTGGGATTGGTGCTGTAGAGATGGAACATCCGCACGCGGCAGAGGTCGCCGTCCAGACGGTCTCGTATCTTCGCTATATTGTTCTCTTTCCCCTGCTCGGGGTGGTGTTCAACCTCTTCTTGGGTCCCCGTTATGGCAGGCAGGTCGTGAACTGGGTTTCGCCGGGTATGATCTTCCTGGCTTTTTGTTTTGCATTTGCGGCCTTTGTCCAACTGCCGGACGGTGGTGCCCTGGTTGATAGTGTCTACCCCTGGATTTACTCGGGCGCCCTGCATGTGGATATTGCGCTGCGAGTCGACCCCTTGTCCGGCACCATGATCATGGTCATCACCGGGGTCGGTTTTCTCATCCACGTCTATTCCGTTGGCTATATGGCCCACGACGACGATGTGGTGCGCTATTTTGCCTATCTCAACCTCTTTACCACCGCCATGCTGCTGCTGGTGCTGGGCGATAACATCCTGCTCCTCTTCGTCGGCTGGGAAGGCGTTGGGCTGTGTTCCTATTTACTCATTGGCTTTTGGTATACGGACGACGAAAAAGCCAGTGCCGGGAAAAAGGCATTTATCGTCAACCGGATTGGTGACGCCGGTTTCCTCCTGGGCCTGTTTCTCCTGTTTTGGAGCCTGGGCGCCCACGGCGTCTGGACGCTGTCGTTCAGCGAAATCGCGGCCCATGCCTCAGTGCTGCCCGTGACGACGGTGACGCTGATCTGCCTGCTCTTTTTTGTCGGCGCGGCCGGCAAGTCTGCCCAAATTCCGCTCTATGTCTGGCTGCCGGACGCCATGGCCGGTCCCACGCCGGTGAGTGCGCTCATCCACGCCGCGACGATGGTGACGGCCGGCATTTATCTGATCGCGCGGATGCATTTCCTGTATTCCCTGTCCCAGACCGCGTTAGCCGTTGTGGCCGTGGTCGGCGCCGTCACCGCCCTGTTTGCCGCCACAATTGCCTTGGTGCAGACCGATATTAAAAAGGTCCTGGCCTACTCAACGGTCAGTCAACTGGGTTATATGTTTCTCGGGTTGGGTGTGGGCGCGTATGCCGCGGGTGTGTTTCATGTCATGACCCACGCTTTCTTCAAGGCCCTTCTCTTTCTCGGCGCTGGGAGCGTCATTCACGGCATGAGCGAGGAGCAGGATATCCGCAAGATGGGCGGGCTGAGAAGCAAGATGCCGACCACCTATGGGACGTTTGCCATCGGCTGTCTGGCTATTGCCGGGTTTCCCTTGCTGTCCGGTTTTTTCAGCAAGGATCTCATCCTGGAACACGCCTTTGGGAGTCCGCACGGTTCTCCCCTGCTGTGGCTGATCGGGACCTTGGGAGCGGGCTTGACCGCCTTCTATATGTTTCGGTTATTCTTTGTCACGTTTTGGGGAGAAAATCGCTCTGATCCTGAGATTGCTCACCATATTCATGAATCGCCCCAAGTCATGACTATGCCCCTGGTGGTGCTCGCCATCCTGTCCTTGATCGGTGGTTATTTTACCGTGCCCGAACTGCTCAGTCCGCTCTACGGCCATGAGCATCCGCATGTGTCACCCCTGGTGAAATATCTGCCCACCCTGCTTGGGCTGGGAGGGATTGGGCTGGCCTACCGGCTGTATGTACAAGACCCCCCTTTTGTCCCTGGTAGAGGAGGGGCCGACCGCCTCAGCCGGCAGTTCGCTGGCCTGCATCAGTTGTTGCTGAATAAATACTACGTTGATGAGCTCTATGAAGCGGCGATTGTTCGGCCTCTGCTGGCCGCTTCGGACTGGTTGTGGAAGGTGTGGGATACGGTCGTTATTGATGGCCTGGTCAACGGCACGGCCCAGGTGATTCAGGCCAACGGCTCGGTGCTGCGCTTCTGGCAAACCGGCAATGTCCAGACCTACGCTCTGTCATTCTGTTGTGGGGCGATCGTGATTCTGGGGTATTATCTGTGGTAAGCCTCATTGTTTTCATTCCGCTGCTGACGGCGTTCTTCCTGTTGACCCTCAACAGGAATGCGGCGGAGTTGGCACGTCGAACCGCCTTCGGCGCTTCGCTCTTCACGTTCGTTATCTCGCTCGGCCTGTTTACCGGCTTTGATAGCGAGACTGCCGAGTTTCAATTCGTTGAGCGCTATTCCTGGATTAGCGAATTCGGGATCGAATACTATGTTGGCGTTGATGGCATCAGCCTGTTCCTCGTGCTGCTGACGACCTTTCTTTCGCCGCTGGTGATTCTATCCACCTGGAGCAGCGTGGAACATCGGGTCAGGGAGTATCTCTTTTTCTTTCTCATCCTGGAAACCGGCATGATCGGGACCTTTGTCGCGGTTGATGTCTTTCTCTTCTACGTCTTCTGGGAAGTCATGCTGATTCCCATGTATTTCCTGATCGGTGTCTGGGGTGGCGAACGGCGCATTTATGCCGCGCTCAAATTCCTGCTCTACACCATGGTCGGCAGTCTCCTGATGCTGGTGGCTATTCTGTATCTCGCCTATCTCCATAATGCCCAGCACGGCACGCTCACTTTTGACCTCCTGCGCCTGTATACCCTTGAGATTCCGGTCAGCGCCCAAATGTGGTTGTTCGCCGCGTTTGCTTTGTCCTTTGCCATCAAAGTTCCCCTTTTCCCCTTTCATACCTGGCTGCCGGACGCGCACGTCGAAGCCCCAACTGGGGGGTCTGTCATTCTGGCCGGCGTCCTCCTCAAAATGGGCACCTATGGCTTTCTGCGTTTTGCCCTGCCGCTCTTCCCCGATGCCGCCCATGCCGCAGTGCCGCTGATTATGGCGCTCTCAGTGATTGGTATCGTGTATGGGGCGCTGGTGGCCCTGGTGCAGCCGGATATGAAAAAGCTGGTCGCCTATTCGTCCGTCAGCCACCTCGGCTTTGTCATGCTGGGGCTGTTTGCGTTCAATATACAGGGCGCCGAAGGCGCGCTGTATCAGATGCTCGGCCATGGCCTCTCAACCGGGGCGCTCTTCCTGTTGGTCGGTGTGGTGTATGAACGCCGCCATACGCGGCTCATCAGCGAATATGGCGGTCTGTGGAAACAACAGCCGCTCTTTGCCTCGGTCTTTCTGATTACCATGCTGTCTTCGATCGGTCTGCCGGGCCTGAACGGCTTTGTCGGGGAGTTCCTCATCCTTTTGGGGACCTTTCAGGCGAATACGCTCGCCGGTGTCGTCGCGGTCTCCGGCGTGGTCCTGGGTGCCGTCTATATGCTGCGTCTGTATCAGCGGGTTGTTTTCGGACCGCTGACGCAGCCGGAGAACGCCAAACTGACCGATCTGTCACGCCGCGAGCTGGCCATCTTTGTTCCGTTGATCGCCCTGATGTTGCTGATGGGCCTCTACCCCAAGCCCTTCCTCAGCCGTATGGAGAAGTCGGTGGAAGCCACCTTGGCGCGGATTCACAAAACCGCCGATCATCAGTCGATAGAGTCGGTTGAGTCCATTGGGTCGGTTGAGTCATTGGGTCGGTTGAGTCTTGACCCAACGGACCCCAAAGACCTCAAAGGCCCAATAGACCTCAAAGGGGCGAGTTGAGTATGGACATGACACTCCCCGCCGTTAATTGGCTCTCGGTCCTGCCGACCCTGCTCCTGTCCGTGACCGGCATGCTGGCGCTGTTCTGGGACATCTGGATGAAGGACGATGAGCGCTCTTTGCTCGGCTGGCTGAGCCTGACGGGTATTGTTGTCACGGCGCTGTGTTCCTGGTTGCTGTGGGGCCAGAACGATGTGGAATCGTTTAGCGGTATGTTTGCCCTCGATGCGTATGCCGTGTTCTTTCATCTCGTTTTTTGTCTGGTCGCGGGTCTGACGGTGTTGATGTCTTTGACCTATCTCGAAACCGCAGAGATTCGACACGGAGAGTATTACGCCCTCATTCTTTTTGCCACGGTCGGCATGACGGTCATGGCTGCCGCGACCGACCTCATTTTGATCTTTTTGGGTCTGGAAACCATGTCGATTGCCGTGTACGTCCTGGCCGGGATCTGGCGGCAACATCTCACCTCCCACGAAGCCGCGCTCAAATATTTTCTCCTGGGGGCGTTTGCGAGTGGATTCCTGCTGTACGGTATCGCCCTGATTTATGGAGCGACGGGCAGCGTGCAGCTTGGACCTATTGCCGAACACGTCGGTGCCCAGGGCTCTTCGCCCTTGCTGTTGATTGGCATGGGTCTCTTAATCGTCGGCTTTGGGTTTAAGGTGGCCGCTGTCCCGTTCCACGTCTGGACTCCGGATGTGTATCAGGGCTCACCCACAACCGTTACCGCCTTTATGGCGGTTGGTGTCAAAGCCGCGGCTTTTGCCGCCTTTGCCCGGATATTCCTGCATACCTTGGGTGCGGTCCACACGGATTGGCAGGGGATTCTGTGGGTCGTGGCTGCACTCACCATGACGGTGGGCAACATCACCGCTCTTGTCCAGCACAACATCAAACGCATGCTGGCCTACTCAAGCATTGCCCACGCCGGCTATCTCCTGGTCGCCATGGTTGCCGGTAAGGAGTTGGGCGGTGCGGCTCTCATGTACTACCTGGTGGCCTATGGGCTGATGAATCTGGGTGCCTTTGGGGTGGTGGTCGCTGTTGGGCGTAAGGGCGAGCCGCACGAAGAGCTTGATGATTATGCCGGCCTCGGTTTTCGTCATCCAGCCCTGGGTATGGCTATGACCGTGTTCATGCTCTCTCTGACGGGTGTTCCGCCGCTGGTCGGATTCACCGGGAAGTTCTATATTTTCAGCGCCGCGGTGCAGGCCGGATATATCTGGTTGGCGATCATCGGCGTGCTGAATAGCGTGGTATCGGCCTATTACTACATTCGCGTCGTCGTCAATATGTATATGCGCGAGGGTGAGGCGATTGTCGAATTGCCCTCACTTCGTTCCGCGTTAGGGGCGGCCATCCTGATCGCCGCAATCGGCACAGTGCTGATGGGCGTCTTCCCGTCCGCGTCCATGTCGTGGGCCGGAGCGTCGTTCTTGTCGTTGGGATAAGGTAAACCGAGAAGAGCCGTGTCCGCTCTGTGGGCCTGCACCGACTCTGGTCTTTTGCGCGTAGTCAGGGAAGTGGTATACGAGCCAGGATGCTGATCCACTTCCTGACGGCTTTACACCTTCTCACCATCATCCGGACGAAAAGCGCACGACCTTTTGATGCCACGGTCTCTGGACGGTCCGCAGTCTTTTTCCCGCTGGTCGGGCTTCTCCTTGGTGCGCTGGTCTGGGGGGTAGATTGGCTATTCCGGCCCGTGCTTCCACCGACACTGCTCAGCATCATGCTTGTTGGGTTGCTGGCGGTCGTGAGCCGAGGGGTTCATCTTGATGGGGTCGTGAAGAGTACAGACGCTCTGTTTGATGGCTCGCGCTCAGCAAGGAGAACGCCTGCGCGCGGACCGATCGGCGTCCTGGTCCTCTTTTTTCTCCTCGTGTGCAAAGTGAGCGCCTTGGATATGCTCCTCGGCGGCTATCGAGACATTGCTCTCTTTCTTGGGCCCATGCTGGGTCGGTGGGCGTGTGTGGTGATGGCCTATAGTTCCCGTCCGGCTCGAACCGAGGGGCCGGGCACGACCTTTGTACACGGGGTCCAGTTCAATGAGTTTGCCCTCTCCAGCCTCATCGCTCTGGGCGTCTTGTTTACGCTGATTGAAATTGCTGGGATTGCGCTCGTTCTGCCCCTGGGTGGACTCATTATCGGTTTTACGCTGTTCTGCAATTCCCGCCTGGGAGGGGTCGCCGGAGACCACTGGGGTGCAATGGCAGAACTCGTCGAGACTGCCGCGTTCTGCCTTTTTGTCCTCCTCGCTGGAGGAAGGGCTGCCACTGCCCCGTTATAGGCAACTGGGGTGGTAGTAGGGCAGGGAAAGCCCGAACGCAGGGCTTTCCCTGCCCTTTTTATGTCAAGACTAGAGAGAGGTTAGATGTCGGCGCGGGCAGGAATCTCTACGCTGAGAGCGACATCAACCAGAGCTTCGCCGTGCTGGGCGTAGCGGAGCGTTTGCTCCTCTTTCCACGCCTTGAGCGCTTCACGCATCCTGCTCGGATTGATGCCCAGCACGTCACAAATATTTTCAAAAGAGAAGAACCAGAGGCCATCAGTGGAAATAATCCACTCCTCGGCCTCCTGAAAGAGTCGCCGCTCGTGCGGCTTTTTTGCCAGCAAATAGGTCTGGAAACAATGAACTGCATCCTCTAGCATAGCGAGCAGAAGTCGTTTCTCACCCTGTAGGGGTTTACGCCCGAGCAAGGTAAAATACTGCTCGGGTAAGAGGGTGTCTGGTTCAAACATAGATCCTCTCCTCCACAAAAAATTAATCTGTGATGATGATTGTATGTGAGGGTGGAAAAATAGCGAAAATCCATCTATAAGTAAAGTGAAAAAATCTTCTTTCAATTATTAGTAATCATGCATATTGAAACACTCAAGGTTTTTTGTGATCTCGCTGAGACGGGCAGCTTTTCGCTTGCCTCCTCGAAAAATTTCATTACCCAATCTGCAGTCAGCCAGCAGATTCGCGGCTTGGAGGAGCGCTACGGCAGAGAACTGGTGGAACGCTCTAAAGGAAATGTGCGTCTGACACAGGCGGGTCAGGTCTTGTATGAGGCGGGCAAGGAGATTGTGCAGAAGTATCGTGAAATCGAAGACGGCATCCAGACCCTCTCCCGCTCGGTCGCGGGCACGGTTCGGGTAGCCACGGTCTATAGTGTCGGACTCTATGAGCTCTCTTCGCCGCTCAAGCGCTATCTCCAGACATTTCCCGATGTCAATATCCACCTGGAATATACCCGCGTCAATAAAATCTACGAAGATGTCAGTCGCGGTGATATTGATCTGGGTATTGTCGCCTATCCGAGTAAGCGGCCCCAGATTCGCCTCACCCCGTTCCGGGAGGACCGGCTGGTCTTGATTTGCGCCCCACAACATCGCTTTGCCTCACTCAAGCGTATCAACATCAAGAAGCTTGATGGCGAGCAGTTTATCGGTTTTGAACGGGACATTCCGACTCGTCGGGCGCTTGACCGTCTTTTCCGGCGGTACGGGATCAAAGTCCAATACATGATGGAAATGGATAATGTCGAAACGATCAAACGCGCAGTTGAAATAGGCGCGGGGATCGCTATTGTCCCCGAGCCCTCCGTTTCTCTTGAAGTCAAGAATGAGACCCTCAAGGTCGTCCAGTTTTCCGGCGAAGTCATCATGCGTCCACTTGGTCTTATTTCCAAACGGGGGCGTCGTTTTACCCAAGCGACCCAAAAGTTTATTGATTTCCTCAAAGACAAGCCGGCCCAGCAGTCCCCGGAGTCCTCGGACCAGGCTCTCCAAGCCATTGCGTAAGCGGTAGGGCGATGGGCGGGATGCCTTCTCCGCTCTCCTCTTGATGGTCCGTACCCGGATAGGTCAATGCGTGAACACGCGGGAATCACGCTCCGGGTGACGCGACCCGTGCCGACGCATCCTTCAGGTATTCGGAGAATTCATAGATCCCATACGCCTCCCGTCCCTGCCACACGGTCCGGGACAGCCCAAAGGTGACAGCTAGGGCCGGTCCATCATGCGTATGACGCACAATGGGAATAGCCGTCAGGGTTTCTCCCTGGCACTCGAGCGACAGCGGGGCAGGGGACGCAAAGGAGACCGAGAAACGGGTGGGGCGGCCATGCTCGAAGGCGTATTCGAGCTTCCAGTCTCCGGGGTCCAGCGGCTGTGGATTGCCGTGCTGATAGACAATACCGGCAGAATGCGGCCCGTCGGGAGTTTCGGCACGGACCAGGAAAATCCCCAGGTCAGACCCAAAGGGTAACGACAATAAACGGCGCGGCAGGAGTCGGTCGGTTTCGTCAGGTCTGAGCACGTCAACAAAGCCCCAGGCGTTGACCGTATACTCGCGGTCCGGAAAAGCCACGCGTCCCTGGAGTTGACAGAGCTGAATAAGGGCGGGACGTCTGGCATTCATCGTAGGAAACAACAACTGCAGGTCCACTTCAGCCGGTTCTATCCAGGAGGCGGCCAATCCGTCTTCGAGGCGAATGAATGCCTGGGGATGGGCAAAGCGCATGAGCGTTCCCCGGTAGCCGATGGAGAGACCCTCCGGCTGCCGCCGCCACACACACTGCCCGACCTGCACGTGGCCAGGGTCCGGTCCGCGCGTATCTTCTCCGGTAAAGAGCACCATCTCCGTCCCGCCAAGGGAGAGGAGTAAGCGTCCGGAGTGGACAGACGCCTGCCGGTCAAATTCAACGCCACCCATCACCCCTAACCCACTTCTCGGGTCGTGAAAGTGCAAGGCTAAGCGGGTAGGCTCGCGTTCCCAGGCCAAAGGCAGCAGGGAATCGTACGGCGTTTCGGCCTCTTCGGGAGGAGCCTCAAGAAAAGAAAAAACCGAAAAGTCGCGCTCCCCCTTCTGGTCAGGTACGACACCATTTTGCAAGGAACTGCCCAAAGTATGGCAAAAGACGCGGACAAAGCGATCACGTTCCAGTCCGGGCCAACGCAGGCCCACGCCAAGTTCCAACTGTGCGGCGTTAATCCTGCCCTGCACGCTGAGTTCGGCCAGCGCTCGTATCTGTGGAGAGTCATCGTGCAGGAATCGCGCGCTGAAGACCTGCATAAAATTATTCTTGGCCGCCGCGGCATAGCGCCGCCCAATCGCAACATCGATATGCTGTTCCTGGGCAGCTTCATAAAAGGGGAGCACGACAGCGGAAAAGAACGACCTGTCAAGCGTTGGCTCCCCTTTGCCCGCCTGCATCAGTTTGCCCGCGCGTTGACGGAGCCCAATCCCCACATCGCACACGGGCTGGACCACGTTCCAGCCATGAATAAAAAAGACGCGCACCGAGTCATGCCGCGCCGTCAGTGTTGACAGGAGTTCGACCAGGGCAGCGAGAAACCACGGTGCCTCTTGTTTGACCTGACTCACACGGTTCAAGTCCAACTCGTTGCGGTCGTGCGAGTGGTTGATCAGCGCGTAGCTCCGGGTTTGTACAGCCAGGTTGTGAGTGAGCTCGGCCGTATGCAGATCGTTGACCTTGATACTATCGGTAATCGGAGCATCAGCCGGGCGGCGACCCCCGTGTGGAGCGACCAGGACGATGGGAACCTCACCGGCGGTAAACGTCATCCACACGGGCAGGCTGGACTCAAATGAAAACGGCATGGCGCTACTATAACCGATCTCTACGCAAGACAGAACGTCTCCAAGACGAGAGTCTAGCTGCTGACCTCATCGAGCTGGCGCTCCAGATCTGCAACCGCAATGCTGCCCGGCTTCTGGCCGGTCCGTGCCATATCATTGACAACGTGTTGAAGCAGGGCGTTACAGGGGGTAGGGATATCGTGGAGGCGGCCTAGCATAACGATCTCACCGTTTAAAAAATCGGCTTCGATCGTGGGTAAACCGCGCATCAGACTCTGCCACGACGAACCGCCGGTCCGGGGGTGGCCCTCAATATCGGCGAGCGTGATCTGGGATCGTACCCGCGCTTGTAATTCATCCTCGGGCACGAACTCAATGCCCGCTGCCTGGTAGCAGGCGAGGGCTTCGGTGCGGAGCGTACGAATAATTTTTCGTGAGCGTGCCGCAAAGCCGCACGCCGCCTGAAAGGCATTGCGCACATTACTCAGCAGCTTGGTATATTTCCAGCGCATAATATTGTGGTCAGGTACCGCACTAAAACTACAGGCGGTCAGATCTTGCGTCACCTGGGTGATGAGCGGATCAACCCCGTTGGGGTAACATCCAGCATCCAGAATACCGCCAACGGGCTCGGCATGATTCAGCACGAGCCCCGGTTCCAAATAGGTGGCTGGCATCCAGACAACCATGCCGTAGACGTGCGCAAATCGGCGAATGGCCAGGCGCTCATTGTCCACCCCGTTTTGACCGCAGACGACGGCAAGGTCCCGGCCTCCCGCGCGCTCAAGGTCGCGCAGCGCCATTTCCGTGTCCTGGGACTTCATCGTCAGCAACACCACATCGTCCGGGCTAAACGCGATCTCTTCGGGATGGCTGACCGCACGGATTGTGAGTTGGTGCGTTTCCTTGGGAGTCTTTAATGTCAGTCCTTTGGATTGGATGGCGTGTAAGTGCTCCCCCCGGCAGATCAGAATAACTTCATGCCCGTATTGAAACAGCCGTGCCCCAATGGCCCCGCCGATGCCACCCGCTCCGTAGACGATGTAGCGCATGGGAATCCCCCCCTCCCTCCATAGACTCAGGGGCAGATTCTATCGTTCACTCATGCGTCTATACACCCCATGCCACAGGGTGAGCGGAATACCCCCTAGTCCGGTCGGATTGACATCCCCCTGTCAACCGCAGGATAATTACAACCACCAAGGAGGGGAGACAGCATGGCACAGGATGCAATACCGAGCGCGATTTTTTCGGCAGACTCGCACACCATAGAGCCGGCGGATCTCTGGGTGCAACGCGTGGACCGAGGTTTTCGAGACCGGGCGCCGCGCGTCATCAAAGACTATCAAGACAAGCAGGGCAGCTTTTTCGTTGCGGAAGGTCTTGTCCCCTTTCCCGTGGGTGGCGGGTTTGCCGCGGGTAAGGATCCCAAGGATCTGGCCACCAATCAGAACGTCGGCTATGAGCAGGCGCGTCCGAGCGGTTGGGACCCGGTCGAACGGCTCAAGGATCAGGATATCGACGGGGTCGAGGGAGAGGTCCTGTATACGACCCTCGGCATGTTCCTCTTCCACCTTAAAGACGTCAACCTGCAATGGGCGTGCTTCCGGGCCTATAACGATTGGATAGCCGAATTCGTCGGCCACGCCCCCCAGCGCCTTGTTGGTTTGGGCCTGATTGCCATGCAGGATGTCGAGCAGGCCGTGGGTGAGTTGCAGCGCATTGCCAACAAAGGCCTGCGCGGGGTCATGATTAACGCGGCCTCTCCCCGGGAGGTGCCCTACAGCGATGCCTATTTTGATGCGTTCTGGGCGGCCGCCCAGGATCTGAACCTGCCGGTCAGCCTGCATATTCTTACTGGCAAGCAAAACATCCGGCTCAAAAAGGGACGGGTTGCCTCAAATATGTCTATTATTCACGAGGTCCAAAACTCGTTGACCGATTTGATCTACAACGGCGTATGCGAACGCTTTCCCAGGCTGAAGCTGGTTTCCGCAGAAAACGATATCGGCTGGATTGCCCATTATCTGAGTCGTCTGGACATCTCGTCCGAAACGCTCAAGTATGTGGACCCAACCCCGAATACCCTTCTGCCCAGCGAGTATTTCAAACGACAGATCTATGCCACCTTTCAAGATGACCGAGCCGGGGTGAGAACCTATGACCTGAGCGGCGCGGACAATCTGATGTGGGCGTCGGACTTTCCCCACCGCGCCTCAACCTGGCCACGCTCACGAGCGGTGATAGAGCAGAATTTTGCCGGCATTCCCGCCGATATCAAGCGCAAGATTACCTATGAGAATGCGCGGCGGTTGTACGGCTTATAAAACCAGCCGGTCTCCACTTCTTCCTGTCTAGGTCAGGATATCCTTTTCTCGGAGCGCGGCGATCTCGTCCTGACTCAGTCCGGCTATGTCGGTCAGGACCGCATCCGTATCCTGGCCCAGGCAGGGAGCTGGACGCTGTATCTCACAGGGGGTACGGGACATGGTCCAGGGTATGCCCATATGCCGGCGGGTCCCCACCTCTGGGTGTTCCAGTTCCACAAAATAGTCCCGCGCGCCAACGTGCGGGTTGTTGACCATATCTATTGCATCGAGCGCAGGATAGGCGGGAATACCGGCGTTTTGCAGCGCCTGGGTGGCATCGTCTGCGGTGCGCTCCTGAGTCCAGGCCGTGACGATTTCTTCCAGTGCCGCCTCATTTTCCTTCCGCGTGGCCAGGCTGGCAAAACGTGCGTCTGAGCTGAGCTCGGGCTGACCCATGACCTCGCACAAGCGTTGCCATTCCGCCTCGTCCCGGACCGACAAGCTGACCCAGCGGTCGTCGCCTTTGGAGCGAAAGACGCCGTGGGGTGCCATATGGGGGTCGCGATTCCCCATCCGTTCGGGTTGGGTGCCGTTCATGCTGTAGTCCATGAGGGCTTCGGGCAGTAACATGATCGCCGCTTCCCACTGGGAGAGGTCGATATACTGGCCCTGTCCGGTTTTTTCACGGTGGAGTAAGGCAGCCATGACGGCAAATGTGGCATGGACGCCGCCGTTGGGATCCCCATAGGAAAAACCCGCCATCATGGGCGGACCGCCGACATAGCCGGTCAGGGCTGACAGGCCGCTCTGGGCGACCTGCGGCGGGCCGTAGGACACAAAGTCTTTTTCCGGTCCGCTCGTTCCATAACCGGGGAGAGAGACCATGATGATGTCGGGCTTGATACGGCGCAGAACGTCATAGCCCACCCCAAGTTTTTCCATCACTCCGGAGGCAAAATTATTCATCACGATATCGCTCTTGGAGACCAGTGTTTTGGCAATATCAATGGCTTCCGGGGCTTTCAGGTCCAGGGTGAGGGAGCGTTTGCCCTGGTTGTACTGGTTAAAATAGCCCGCCCGGTTCACACCCGATTCGTTGTCCGGCCAGGGCGGAATCAGGCGTGACGGACATAAGCGTTTTGCACTTTCAATCCGAATGACGTCCGCGCCCAGGTGGGCCAGTTGCAGGGCGCCATAGGGACCGGCCCAGGCCCAGCAAAAGTCAACAATGCGGATTCCATCCAACGGCGGTCGGCTCATGATCTTCTCCTTGTGCTTTTTCCTAGACGGCACCGGCTTGCTGAAGCACGGCCAGATCCTGGGCGGTCATGCCGAGTTCGGTATAGACCTCGGCGTTATGCTGTCCCAGACACGGGGCCGGGCGGCGCAGTTCCCACGGGGTTTCCGAGCAGATATGGGGCGCGCCCGGATAGGTCAGGTTACCCGCTTCGGGATGATCGAGCTGGACAAAAAATCCGCGGGCGTTGAGATGTTCGGAGTTCAGCAAATAGCCCATGGTTGAGACCGGAGCAAAAGGAATCCGGCGTGCCTGCGCCTTGAGATACAAATCCTGCACGGTGAAATCCTTGACCCAGTCCTGGATGAGCAGTTTGAGCGCATCCCAGCTCTCGCCCCGTTTTAGTCGATCCTCGAAGATGGGCTCGGCGGCCCACTCCGGATTATCCATGAGATCAACAAACGAGTGCCAGTGATGTTCCTCCACACAGCAGATGAAGATCCAGCCGTCTTTACACTCCAATAGATCCAGCGGTTGTATCGGCTTGTGTCCCAGTCGCGTCACCGCCACACCAGCGTAGGAGGCCATCATGGTGCCGAACTCCGAGATGCCCATCAGGCACTCCTGGACGGAGAACTCGACGTGCTGGCCCAACCCGCCGCGCAGTCTGGCAAACAGTGCACCGAGCGACGCAACCGCGGCATGCACCCCAGCCGTAAACCCGGCCTGCTGGCCAAATGCCTTGAGCGGCGGAAGATGATCGGTACCCGGTCCTCCGCCGTTCAGAAAGCATAGCCCACCCGCATTCCACAGGGTGAGGTCGGACGCCTCATACTCTGCGTGTGGCCCTCTGAGGCCGAACGGTGCAATTGAGGTCATGACCAGGCCGGGGTTGATGGTCGCCAGGCGGTCATAGTCCAGACCAGCGGCCGGCATATGCTTGGGATGGACATTATGGATAAGCAGGTCCGCGTCTTTGACAAGCCGCTGAAAGACCTCTTGGCCCTGGGTCTGTTCCAGGTCGAGCGTGATCCCGCGCTTATTGGTATTCAGGAAAAGATAGAGCCCGCTCTTTTCCGCGTGTGGCTCTCCCCCTGGAAACGGACCGCGCTGGCGGGCCGCGTCTCCCCCGTGCGGCGACTCAATCTTAATGACCTCCGCGCCCATGTCGGCCATGAGCTTGCTCGCGTAGGCGGCAGAGACCATCTCGCCGCATTCAATGATCCGAAAACCTGATAAGGCACCCGGCATACTCCCTCCTTCTTTTCGGCCGGATAATTCCGGCACGGCAGAGTCAGACTCTAGTAGGCCGCCGATGTCACGTCAAGCTTGACTCCAGCCCTGGCACGCAGTACTCGTGGTGCGGACATGGAGCTGATCGACATTTACCTGCGGGTTGAGCGGGCCGATATTGCGCTCATCAAATGCGTTATCGAGTCCTACGAAGAATTCGGTATTGTGCGGACAATCGATAATACCAAGGCCATTATCGTGCTCCTGATCGTGCCGGACTTTATCGATGACGCCTGGGCCGCGCTCGAATCACTGCGTCAGCATATGGACTGGCACCAGGTTCCCCGTCCGACAGCGTATGATGACTGGCTGATGGAGAAGATGCATCCGGAGACTACGGACGCAGCGTGAGGGGGATCATCGGTCTCACCACCTCCGTGTCTCCAGACCCGACCGCCTATGGCCAAACACGACGAGTGGGTCACCGCAAGCGAAATCGGAACCTACGTCTATTGCGAGGAAGCGTGGCGGCTGACGCATGGACTCAAAATTCCGCCGGGTAGTGTGCGAGCGCTCCGCCGGGGCACGGAAACGCATGCCGCATGGCAACGGGTCGAACGTCTGACCGCCTGGCTCATGCGAGCCGCTCTCATTGTGGGGGGTCTCGCCTTGGCCGGTATCCTGCTCCGCGTCTACCTGTCGTGATGGTTATCTTGACGCTGCTGCTCAGTCTTTCCGTCCTGCTCTTTGTGGTTGCCCTCATCGGTCGTCGCCGGGCCGGCTTTGGCTACGGCAGGACCATCAGCCATGATGACGTCCGGTTATCTTCTGAGCGCTATAGGCTCCGCGGGCAACCGGACCGGATTGTCCAGCGTGGTCGATATTTTATTCCAGAAGAAAAGAAGTCCGGACGCCAGATGAGCGAGAGCTACCAAGCTCAACTTGGGGTGTATCTGGTGTTAGTCGAAGAAGAGTACGGCGTCCGGCCCCCCTACGGCTTTATCATTTTGAGAGACGGCGAGCGGGTCAAGGTGAAAAACACACGCCGGTTGCGCTCGCGGGTGATTAGCATTGCAGAACACATTCGAGCGCATCGTCAGCAACTCGACCAACCCCTCTCCCCACCCTCTACGAAGGCCAAGTGCCGAAATTGTAGTCAGCGTCAGAACTGCGAGCAGCGGTTGGTGTGAAGGCAGGCGGAAAATGACACGAACAAAGAGCGCAACGAACCCCATCGAGTATGAAGAGAGTAGCGGCAATGTTTTTGCGGACATTGGGCTACCCAACCCAGAGGAACATCTGGCCAAGGCGGAGTTAGCCTTTCAAATCTGCCAGATAATCCGGGAACGGAAGCTCACTCAGGTCAAGGCCGCCAAGCTGCTCGGTATTCAGCAGCCAAATGTCTCTGCCCTCATGAAAGGCCATTTGGATGGGTTTTCGGCTGAACGCTTGTTTCGCTTTCTGAATAAGCTGGATAAGTCCATCGAAATTGTTATCAGGGACAAACCGCGTCAGTCCAAGTATGCCGATGTACGTGTGGTGGTCGATGCCGCGTAGCGGTTTTTCCTTGTACTAAAGGTTTCCCTACTTATGCCAAGGCGTGTTGGGGGGTGTGAGTACGTGGCCGGATCGTAACCGTGACCTCTACCTCTTGGTCGAGCTTGTTCAAGAGAGTCATCAGGCGATCTACCGTAAAACGAGTGAGCTTGGCGTTACGGACACGGGAGAACTCGCTTGCTGCGACCCCGGTTAATTGTTGGGCTTTCCGAACAGACAGATTCCGGTCATCCAGAATACCGATAATCTGAGCCGCGAGTATGCTCTTGAGCTGTAAGATATCGGCTTGCGGATCATCGAAGTCACGGAATACGTTCCCACTACCGTGAACCAGTTCGAGTTCTTCCCCACGTGTTTTGCTCATCGTAACATCTCCTTCAGGCGTTTGAGCCGCGTTCGGATTACATTAATTTCTGCCTTCGGAGTCTTCAGGCCAGTCTTAGATTTCTTCTGGAAAGCATGGACAACCCATATCGCTTCTCCAATCTGGACGGCATAGACCACCCGGTAGGCATCTGAACGGTATGCGAGTGCGATTTCGAACACACCAGAGCCCAGACCTTTCACAGGCTTGGCCGTATCAGCTTTACGCCCTTCTGCCGCTAGAGTCAGAGCGATTTCAATTTCTCGTCTCGCTCCCAGTGGAAATTTTTCAAACTCCTTGCGGGCGGCCTTAACCCAGGAGAGCTGACGGCTGTCTCTGACCATTTCTTAATGTTGGTAAATTTATCAACACCTGTCAACTTGATAAGGAAGGTATAGGATGCCAAACAACATGCGACCGATTCACCCGGGCGAACATCTCCGGGAGGAGCTTGAGGAGTTGGGCCTTTCTGCACGGGCTTTTGCGCAGACCCTGCATGTCCCGACGAGTCGTATTACGGCCATCTTGAACGCACAGCGCGCGGTGATAGCCGATACGGCTTTACGGTTAGTACGCTACTTTGGCACCTCGGCCGAATTTTGGCTCAATCTCCAAAGCACGCATGATCTCCGCCGCACCCGTCAAGCCATCGGGAAACAAATCGAGCGGGATGTCGTTCTACCCGCCGCCTCTTAATCCACCACGCCGAGACACCATCCACCAGAGCTGTGCCCATCCTGTCCTTCGGGTAGCGGTTCTGGTAGGGCGCGATAATAGGGGACAGCCTCAGCCTGATTGTCAGGTGCGATTACAGGCTGCCCTTCGGGTGGCGATGCCCGTAGGGCATGAGACGAGGCCGCCCGCGTTATATCTATCCAAGGGCCAGCCGTAAAAAATGGGCTGTCTACTGTATCGTACTCTGGTGGTGGCCAGACTGGTGTTTTCTCGGGGTGGAAATAGTAATCATCACTGCCGATATCCAGTTCAGCTTCATGGAAACCACCATACGATTGCATTAAGTCCCATCGCCACGGCAGACCAGAGCCCCGCAACGGCTGTCCGTCCTCATCCCAGGGTCCTTCATCGTCAATATTTACATGGCTTCCATCCGAGTGCGGCGCATCAGGATGGACCGCACCCAGCAAATGGAAGACCTCATGCAAGAAGACCAACGATAAGGGGGTGCAGTGTGGAGAAGGCGGGATGCGCTCCCCATTTTGAAGCATTCGAGAGCTCATACCTGCAAACACGATTGCCACGCCAGAAGATGGGGAGGCCGCTCCACAAATGTGTCCTGGAGAGTCTTGCCGAGTTGATGGAGGAGCTTCAATGAAGACCACGTGCAGATTGTTCGGGTCGTGACTCTCCATATCTCTCAGGGACAAACCACCTTGCAGGATGGGCGCATCGAATACGGTCCCCGGCAGGCTGTATGCCTGCATCTCCGCAGTGGTCATGTCCAGGGGAAGCGTGGTCACATCCGGTCTGCCCTGGTAGGTATCAATACGAAAGGCACGCCCCCGATAGGTACGTACCGCTAACCACCGTTGGGCGGCCTGCACCACCGCACCAATATAGCCGATCATATCGCGAGAGCCGCGGGCATCACGCGGAACCGCGTGATAGACATGAATCTGTGGCCCACTGAAGTCATCCGGCCTATCCTCAAAACTCGGCTCTTGCCAGCGCCAGGCTGGTGGCGGTTCCGGCGGTTCTGACAGTTGCCAGCGCCGCCGCGCAAACGCCTCAAAATGCTGGGTGTTCGCGTTCCACTTGAAGTACGTATTCCAGGGATCAGATGGGATACCGGGCGCAGCCCACACCCCGCCATCATACCCGACATACCCCCACCCCGCCCAACCGAGTTGATCGTTAATCAGCCTTTCGCTGAATGTCGCCACCTCCGCGTCCCAATCTGGATCATGTGGAATGCCATCCCAAAACTCGACGCCCATCGTTCCAACCTGGAACGTGGTCTCAGCAAACGCCACCCCATTGTCATAGACTCGGGCCGTGTGGATACCATCCCCCAGATGCGCCCAATTCCAAATGGCGACAAAGCCATTGTTGGCATCGCCACAGACCGAACGGGTATCCGTCCGCTCACTACCGTAGACCAAGGGAATCGACTGGCCGTCATTGAAGCGAACAGTCAAAGGACCGTCAGCCTCGCATTTCCAGCCCGAGATGACCCCAATCCCGGAATAGAGCTGCTTATCCCCCGGATTTTCCAAGCGCGCCCCTTTTGCGTGCCACTCCGGCGGTTGCTGTGCTAGCTGTTCTCGCCGTTCGTCGTATTCTCTCCGTCGTTCGTCAGATTCTCTCCACCTTTCTTCAATCTGTTTTTCTTCTTCGCTGTCGCGATCCCAAAGCCAACCAGCACCCACCTCAAAATGCTGGGTGTTCTCGTTCCATTCGTAAAAAATCTCGCCCCCACCCCAGGATATCCCCACGCTATTGCCCCCCTCAAAGCCCTGCAAGAACCCGACGCCTAGCGTCCCAACCTCGAACGTAGTCTCAGCAAACATGACCCCATTGTCATACACGCGGGCCATCTGCGTGCCTGCACGCAGATGGCCCCAATTCCAGAGCGCGATAAATCCGTTATCTGTATCGCCACAGACCGAACGGGTATCCGTCCGCTCACTGCCATAGACCAGCGGAATCAGCCGACCGCCATTGAAGCGGACAGTCAAGGGACCGTCAGCGTCGCATTTCCAGCCCGAGATGACTCCAATACCGGAATAGACCTGCCCATCGCCTGGATTCTCCAGGCGCGCCGCTTCCGCCGCCCGCCCGCCCGTCCACAGGATGCCAATGAGTAGGGGCACGACGATCATGAGAAAAAGCCCCCTCTTGCCTTGGAAACGATATATGAGGGTGTACACGTCTTTTTGCCAGGTATACGCCATCAGGAGTCCTCCTGTTATCCTGTGCCAGTTCATCAAACGTCAGAACCAAGTCACCATAGGTGGGTAGTACGAGCTTCTGCGTCACTCCGCTCTCTATTGATGGGAATGATAGGTAGTGTCTCACTTTGAAACTGCTGACCAGGAAAAGCGGGGCTGTCCGCCCTCTCCCGAGCTCTCTCAGCCACCGTGTTCTCCTCTCGGCTTCCGGACACCGCGCGGACGCGGGCCCGGTAGGCTGTTCGCTCCCTAACACGGCTCCCGACCGGTTGTCCCTAGTAATTTATGAGGAAATGATAAGAGGGGAGTAAAATTATGAGGGGGGGTGGTCCCGCTCCGGCTTGGCCCCCGGCCGAGGGGCGTCAGGGGGGAGCAAGACGGCCCGGTCACCGCAGGCCCTGAGACGAGAGGGCAGGGCGGCCCGAACGCGGAGAAGAACACATGGCAAACTGAGACACTACCGAATGATACGGTACATCTCTCTTCTCCTATGACAGAGCGGTTCAGCCGTGGCACGAGGTGCCGGGCCGTATCTACATCACAGCACGGAAATGGAGTGAGTCCTGCGTATTCACCACAGCGTGGGTGGCTACTCCCACGCTGTGGTGCGGTTATTGTATTGAGCAGGCGACCCGACTCAGCGGGTTCTGCGCCTGATGTAGATGGGCGTAAAGATGCCCAAGAGGGAAGGAAATGTCAACTCTTAGTACAGTAAACTAGGAGGTTCCAAAGGGCTTTCTCTTCCGTGGTTTGGTTGAGCTTGGGCAATAATTTCAAGGAGGGGAGCTAGGCTGGCAGAGGTGCTCCCTTGACATGTATTGTGGCCTCATCGCGGGATTTGGGCTTGGGCTTAAAACTGATAGTGACGTCGTAGTCGAGCTTCCGCATGTAGCGGAGCAGCCGGTCGATTGTGAACTTATCTAGTTTGCCTCGAACCAGGTTCGAGACACTCAATTGTGGCAACCCAAGAATAGCCCCCGCTCCCTCTTGGGTGAGGCCCCGTTTCTCAATCAGCTCTCCAATGCTCAAGGCGATGGTCGCTTTGACTAAGCACTCCTCTGGATTTGGCAGATTGAGATCAGCGAAAACATTTCCGCTTGAAGGCGTCACTTTGATGTCTGTACTCATGGCTTTTCCCCTACTCGTCCGGCTCTTCCATCTCTGCCCCCTCACTTGCCTCTTCTTTCTTCCCAAACACATAGGCCACCCCGATGCTGAGCACATACAGCAGGAGCAGCGGGCCGGCGAGGAGCATTTGGGAGATGGCGTCGGGTGGGGTGAGGATGGCGGCCAGGATAAAGACGCCGACCGCAGCGTAACGGAATGCGCCGATGAGGGTATGGTGGGTGATGAGCCCCACACGGGCAAAGAAAAAGGCGAAGACGGGCAGTTCAAACGTGACCCCAAAGGCGAGCAGCGTTCTGGCCGTAAAGGTTAGATATTCGCTGATCTTTAAGGTGGCCTGCACCCCGATGCTGCGGAACTCTCCCAGAAAAAACGCATACGCAATCGGCAGGACAACGGTATAACAAAAGCCGGCCCCCAGCACGAAAAAAAATGAACAGAATATGACAAACGGCCAGACGTAGCGGCGTTCCTGCGGGTAGAGGCCCGGCGCAACAAACTGCCAGAGCTGGTAGAAAATGGCCGGACTGGCGCCAAAGAGCGCGGCAATAAAGGCGACCTTGAGTTTCGTAAAGAATGCCTCGGTCGGGCTGGTGCCAATCAGGGAATGGGGATCGGTCGTAATGTGATGCAGGGGCTGAGCGAGAAAATCAAACAGCACGTTGGCAAAGAAATAGGCCGGCAGGAAGACAATGAAAACAGCGAGCAAAGATCGAATGAGGCGGCTGCGCAGCTCATCCAGATGGCCGGTGAGCGGCATGGACCGGTCGTCATAGACCATGTCCTAGTTGTCCCCTCCGGTGCCTGCTTTCTTTTCCGGCGTGTCCGAAGATTGGGGCGAGTCGGAAGAGGCAGCGGTCGGCAGAGCCGTGGAGCTCGTCTGTGCGTTGCGTTCGGCGGCCCGCACTTCTTCGTCCAGCATGATCTGGGCGTTATCAAGCTCTTCGGTGACCCCGCTCGTTGCCCGGCGCAATTCGGCAAAGGCCTTGCCCAAACCGCGGGCCGCTTCGGGCAGGCGCTTTGGGCCGAGGACGATCAGCGCCACGACCAGAATCACCACCAATTCCGGCATCCCGATTCCAAACATATTTGCCTCTCGGGTTACAAAAGAGTAAACGTGTCCAGCATTGTATGTCTAGTGGAGGACACGTTTACTCTTCGTAGTATAATCGAAAAACCGGCGCAAGTTATGGCCAGGGCACGATCGGGGAACACTCTCCCGGACCGGTAAGGAGCGATCAATGTTACAGACAGGCATCGTGTTGGATACACGTTATCAGGACCACAACCCAGGTCCGGGTCATCCGGAACGGGCGGAGCGGATCGGTACCCTACTCAGCCGCTTCGCGTCCTATGAGCGCGACGGGTTGAAACGGTTTGAGCCCAGACGGGCAACGCATGAGGAGATCGCTTTGGTCCACGACACCAGCCTGATTGGTCAGGTCGCTGCCTCTGCCGGTCTCGAAGCCGCGGCCTTTGACGCGGATACGCGGGTGTCCGCGCAGTCGTACGAGACGGCCCTCCTCGCCACCGGTGGGCTGTTGACCATTCTGGACGCAGTCATGGAGCACGAGGTGGATAACGGCTTCGCCTTGGTGCGACCGCCCGGACATCATGCCGAACGCAACCGGGCCATGGGTTTTTGTCTGTTCAACAGCGTTGCTGTTGGGGCGCAATATCTGCGGGAACGCTTTGGGCTGAGCCGGATTCTGGTGATGGATTGGGACCTGCATCATGGCAATGGCTCCCAGCACAGTTTCTACGATGACTCTGGTGTGTTGTACGTCTCGACCCATCAATACCCGTACTACCCCGGCACGGGGGCCGCCGAAGAAGCCGGCCAAGGCAGCGGCGAGGGCTATACCGTCAACCTGCCGCTCAGCGCCGGCTGGGGAGATGCCGCTATTGTGCCGCTCTTTGAAGAAGTGATCGATCCCATTTGTCGGCAGTTTCAGCCCGAGTTCGTGTTGATCTCCGCCGGCTTTGACGCCCACGCCCGCGACCCCCTCGGTGGTCTGACCGTCACGGCAGAGGGCTTTACCGCCCTGGCCCGGATTCTCTTGCGCGTGGCGCGGGATCAGGCCCAGGGCCGCTGTGCCGCCATTCTCGAAGGCGGCTACGATCTGGAAGGGTTGGAAACCTCAGTGATCCACGTTCTGGACGAAATGGACGGTACCCGGCTCGACCAGCCGGTCACCGCCTATGAACGTCAGGGCCTGCTCCCCAACGTCCGGGCCGTACAGCAGCGCCATTGGGAGTTGTCGGGGACCTGAAATCCGTCCGTTTTAGCCTACGAATCAACGTAGACGACTTCAGTGCCTGCGGGTTGCAACGGCCGGTGTTCTTGCACAAACTCATCCACCAAGCGGTTAAAAACCGCTGGTTGCTCAAAATACGCGGAATGGCCGGCCTTGGGGACGGTCACAAAGCGTGCCTGCGGAATGCGGGTCGTAATGCTTTGCATGGCGGGTGGTGGAGCCAGTACGTCTTCTTCTCCAACCACAAGCAAGGTGGGAATATTGTGCTCAACAATGGGCGTGACGTTGGTGTGCAGGCTCATCAGCGTTGAAACGAGATTGGGAGAGATATGCTGATTCAGGGCTGAAATCTGTTGGTAGAGAAAACACAGCGCTGGTTCCCGCTCAGGAAAAGACAGGGCGTATGCGCTGGTGAGCAGCTGGGCCAGATTGCCCTGCGCGCGTTCACGCAGGCTGGCGCGCGTTTGATCGATCTCCGGCGTTTCAATCCCGGCGGTGGTGTCGCACAAAATAAGCGCGCTGGTACGTTCGGGACAGGCAGCGGCAAAGCCGCATACCGTCCAGCCGCCCATGGATTGCCCGACAAGTGCCGCGCTCTGAATCCCAAGATGATCCAGTAATCCGGTCAAATCCTCAACAAACGCCCGCGGGCCCGGGCCGTTGGGCACATCGCGGGAATAGCCGAAGCTCCGATGATCGAAGGTTACCACTTGATACGTTTTGGAGAGTGCCGGAACTTGCTGCCACCAACTGAGATGACTCCCTCCTCCGCCGTGGGCTAATACCAGGGCCGGGCCCGTTCCGTGGGTTTCATAATACAGTTCAATCCCATTAACTGAGGCAAACGGCATAATGTCTCCTTAGTCCTGTACCGTCCGCTCGGCATGGATCTCTGCATGCGAGGCGATGACGCGCTCTGCTTTGAGTTGAGCGATCTGCTGGTCGGAATAGTTGAGCAGGCGGCGCAGGACGCTCTCCGTATGCTCGCCCAGCAACGGGCCTGGGGCGGCCACGTAGCCTGGCGTCTGCGAGAGCTTGAACGGCGGCCCGTCAAGTATGAACTCCTCCGTCTTCCCATTTTCCTGGGCCGGCAACTGCGCCCAATAGTCCCGCGCCCGTAGTTGGGGGTCGCGGTCCAGATCCTCCCCGTTGGCAACCACACCGGCGGCGATACCGGCTTCTTGCAGGCGGGACATGACCTCTTCAGCCGTATGCCGCTGGGTCCAGGCTTCAATATGGGCATCCAAAGCGTCTTGATGTTGGAGACGGTCGGCAAGGCTGGCAAAGCGTGCCTCGCGTGTCCAGGCCGGCTGCTCCAAGACACGGCACAGACTCTGCCATTCTGCTTCGGTGAAGACGGCAATCGCGCACCAGCGGTCGTCGCCCTTGCAGCGATACACCCCGTGTGGAGCCGCCGGGGCCTCCTGGGAACGATTTCCGACCGGCTGAAAAGAGGAAACGTGTCCCGCATCTTCATGTGCATGGAGGACACGCTTCCTCTTTGTGGGTGTCTGATTATTTAAAATGTCGAGCAAGCCTGGTCCGACCAGGCTGGAAATCGCCTCAAACTGTGCCAGGTCAACGAACTGTCCTTGGCCGGTTTGTTTACGATGCCACAGGGCCATCAGTACGGCCAGCGCGCCGCTGTAGCCGCCGGTCATGTCCGCGTACGAATAGCCCCAGCCGGCCGGCTCGTGACCAGGGTGACGCATCTGGAGCGTATAGCCGGACAAGGCCTGGAGCGTTGGCCCATAGCTGACATAATCCTTGTGCGGTCCGGTATGCCCAAAGCCGGACATGGAGACCGCAATAATATCGGGCTTGATTTTTTTGAGGCTCTCGTAGTCGAGCCCCCAGTTGCGCATGACCCGTGCGCTGAAATTGTCGATCACGACGTCTGATATGGCCGCGAGTTTTTGGGCGACTTCAATCCCGCGCGGATCGGCCATATTGATGACCGTGCTCTCCTTGCCTCGATGCAGATTGCCGGAAAAGCCGCCGCGCCGCGTCCCCAGATCGAGCGTATCGCGCCGCTCGATTTTAATGACCTCGGCCCCCTGGTCGGCCAGGATACGGACCGCAACCGGACCGGCGACCACCCAGGTGAAATCAAGAATACGAACACCTTCGAGCGCGCGCCGGCCTTTTTGTGGGGGAGACATGGGGCAGCCTACACCGCCTCGGAAACATCTTCCTTGGCCGACTCGGAGGGCGGAAAGAGCAGCGAGGCGACGACCGTGACGGTCAGGACCAGGGCGATCACACCCAGGGAGAGACCAATCGGGATGGGATACACGTCGACCAGGAGCATTTTGACACCAACAAAGCCCAACACCACGCCCAGGCCGATGCGCAGATAGACAAACAGATCGAGCACGCCGGCAATCAGGAAATACAAGGCGCGCAGACCCAGAATGGCGAAGACGTTTGAGGTGTAGACGATGAAGGGGTCGTCGGTGACGGCAAAAATGGCCGGAATCGAATCGATCGCAAAGACCAGGTCCGTGCTTTCTATGGAAACGAGGACGACCAAGAGGGGGGTGGCAAAAAGCTTCCCCTGATGCCGGACGAAGAAGTGTTGGCCTTCGTATTTGTCCGTGACCGGCAGCACCCGCCGCAGGAGTCGAATGGCCGGATTATCCTCGGGATCGGATTCGGTCTCATCCGAAAAGGCAATCCTGATCCCGGTGAAGATCAGGAAGGCTCCGAAGAGATAGATGATCCAGTGAAAATAGTGTAGCAGCGTCGCTCCGAGGGCAATGAAAATCCCACGCATGATGAGCGCGCCCAGAATCCCCCAGAACAGAACCCGATGCTGGTAGGCCAGGGGAACGGAAAAATAGGAGAAGATCAGCAAGAAGACAAAGATGTTGTCCACGCTGAGTGATTTTTCGATCAAATAGCCGGCGAGAAATTCCAGGGCCGGCTCCGAGCCGCTGGTATAATAAATCCAGGCGTTAAAGACCAGGGCGAGGCCGATCCAGACGGTGCTCCATATCCCGGCTTCCTTGCGCGACACTTCACGCGCCTCACGATGAAAAACCCCCAGGTCCAGGAACAGCAGGACGAGAACAATCAGGGTGAAACCGATCCAGAGGCCGATGCCGGATGCCATGCTTATGCTCGTGGGTTTAGCCGTCTGTAGCAGTCAGGTTTTCGTAGATTTCCTGGTAGCGGGAGGCCGCCTGATCGATAATCTCCTGCGGCAGATGCGGAGCGGGCGGTCTGCGGTCCCAGCCCAGGGAAATCAGATAATTCCGAATAATCTGTTTGTCATAGCTGTCCTGAGATTTGCCGGGCTGATAGATTTCGCTTCGCCAAAAGCGCGACGAGTCCGGGGTGAAGGCTTCATCAATAAGAATGAGCTGACCGTCGCACTGGCCAAACTCGAATTTGGTGTCCGCCAGGAAGAAGCCCTTGGTTTCCGCATAGGCGTGGGCGTTCTTATACAGGGCCAGGCTGAGGTCCCGCACCTGGACGGCCAGGTCCGTGCCAATGAGGCGTTCGACTTCCGCAAAGGCAATATTCTCGTCGTGCTCGCCCTGCGGGGCTTTGGTTGAGGGGGTAAAGATGGGTTCGGGCAACCGGGCGCTCTCCTCTAGTCCTGGGGGTAGCGGAATGCTGCACACGGTTCCACTCGCCCGATATTCCTGCCAGCCGGACCCGGCCAGATAGCCCCGAACAATGCATTCGACCGGTAGCGGCTCGGCCTTTTTGACCAACATGGAGCGACCGGCCAGACTGTCACGGGCAGACTGAAAAATAGCCGGGAACGTATCCACGTCAACAGAAATGAGATGGTGCGGCACGATGTCGGCCAGGCGTTCAAACCAAAAGCGGGACACCTGGGTCAGGACCCGTCCCTTGCCCGGTATGCCTTCGTGCAGCACGACATCAAAGGCCGAGACCCGGTCGGTTGCCACGATCAACAGATGCTCGTCGGTTTCGTAAATATCACGGACTTTTCCGCGACGGGGCGGAGGAAGTCCCTCGACACTCGTTGTTAAGATAATGGGTTCGGCCATATGCTGTTTTCTCTCTCCCGGATAAATATAATACGATCAAAATGGACAATATTGTCATTCTAGCAGACTGACGGTTCTTCTCTACATCCCCCAGAACCTCACCGTCCTTTATGCTCGGGTTCAGCCTGCCCGAGCTGAAACGTGACCAGTGCCTTTTGCTCCACAATGCGTTCGCTCATCAGATCGGTGGTAGTACTCTTCACCATGCCGACGCCAGGGGCGTACCATTCGGTATAGTGAAAACCGCGTCCGCTCGCCCGGACGAGTTTGGTCTCCACCCGCAGACAGTCGGTGTACGTCCCGGCCGTGACCACCACCAGCTCCGGCTCCAGTCCAAAACGATAGAGCGTTGAGAGCTGGGCCTCCTCGCCCCATTCGCCGACCCAGACTTCTTGCCACTCTTCACTTGGGTTTGCGCTCTGGCTGGCGAGGTCGAGTGGCAAGACGGGTGCAAACGATTCGCCTATGGTCCCGGTTGAGACCAGGTTCGTGCGCTCATTATCGCCGTAGGCATGGTTGCTGTTCCTGACCAGATAGTCCTCATGGAAGTAGTACAAGACCGGCAGGATATCCTTGGGCGCGGTCGGCGTGACGCCGGGGTGGGCTTCATCCAGTATCACGGCGTCACGCTGGAGATGCGGGACATGATGCTGTCCTTTCACCTCCACGCTGAGTTCTGCCTCGGTCTCATACCACGCGCCGGACAGCCGATAGACCCAGCGACTGCCGGGCGTATGCGGGAAGAGGGTGGCGACTTGTTGCCAGGCGCTGGCAGAACCGGCAGGAATAGCAGTCTCAGAAGAGTAAACGTGTCCTCCACTAGACATGTGATGCTGGACACGTTTACTCTTTTCTCCGGTACGCAGGGAGTCTGTTCGAGTGGAAATCAGACCGGCCAGGACGAGGAGAGCGACGATTACGGGTATCGGCTTCACTGTGATGGAATCCTTTCGTTTTGGACTGCTCCTGACTATTCAGACCATGGGGTATTCCAGTTCAAATGACGCCAGTCTGCTTCAGGGCCGACAGGCGGTCTGCCTCAAGCCCGAGCTCCTTATCATATATTTCGGTGTTATGTTCGCCCAGGAGGGGTGGACGGCGGGTAATGCGCCATGGCGTTGCCGTAAAATGAATGGGACCGCCAGGATATTGCACGGTTCGGCCTAACTCCGGATGCTCGATAGTGGAGAAAAAGCCACGGTCGTTCAACTGGGGATCGTCCACCAAGGCCTCCGGTGGTCGGACCATAGCATACGGAATGCGCCGGAGTTGGGCGCCTTCCATGAGTTCGGCCACGCTGTAGTCTTTGGCCCAGTCATCCAGGATATCAAACAGGTGTTCGGCATGCTCCCTTCGATAGACCAGATCTTCCCAGCGTGTGTCCTCAAGGTCCTGGGCCTTCTCGTCTCCTTTGACCCATTCGACCAGCGAAGTCCAATCTCCCAACGAGCAGTGCATGACATAGCCGTCGCGACACCGAGCCACGCGGAAATAACGACTCCAGTGCAGGCTGCCGCGCCGGCTCTCAATCCCCAGTCCCTGATGATAAAACGGCGCTACATGTTCCACTGCCCCGGCGACGGCTTCCTGCATACTGACGTCCACCCACTGGCCCTCGCCGAGGCTGTCCCGCGTCAACAAGGCCAACAGCGTACCGATCGCGGCAAAAAAGGAGGCGCTATGGTAGGCTTGCAGGCCCATAGCGTGCAGCGGCGGCTCATCGGGAAATCCGTTGGTCCATATCATGCCGCCCAGGGCCTCGGCCACCATGTCCGAGGAGCGGTAGCCTCGGTAGGGTCCGGTCTGTCCAAAAGGCGTAATCGAGGTGAGCACCAGATTTGGATTGATCTGCTTCAGTTCGTCATAACCCAAACCGATCCGGGCGAGAGTCCCTGGCGCGGCCGACTCGATCAACACGTCCGCCTTTGCTGCCAACTGCTTGACCAACTCCTGGCCGGCTGGCTGGTTCAGATCAAGGGTGATGCCCCGTTTGCTGGTATTATAGAACCAGAAGAGCAGGCTCCGCTCGGGGTGCGGTTTGCCATCGAGAAACGGACCAATGCGACGCGTGGCATCCCCCGCCGGTGGCTCGATCTTGATGACATCCGCCCCCATATCGCCAAAGAGTTTGGCACACATGGCTCCTTTGAGGTCGGTCAGGTCAAGAATCCGCAGTCCAGCCAAGGCAGTCATATCGAAGCGCTCCCTCTCCTCGCTACAATTTGACAAACACGTCTCCGGCCTCTTTGCTGGTCAGCTGAGAGACGGCCGTAATCTTATCGCTAAAAGGTTTAAGCGAACCCAGTGAACTGGTACCAACATCGATCAGAATCGAGAAGAGCGAGAAGCCAAGCGCGTTCTTTTCTGTGGTAAAGCGTTCGGCCCAGTCTGCGTGGACCCGACATTCGCCGTCGGTAATAAACACGATGTCACCTCGCTGGAAACGAGATTCCCGAAAGAGGAAATGTGTTCTTCCTTGACGGGTGGATGCGGGACACGTTTCCTCTTTGATGCACCCCAGGGCCGCGTCAAGGGGCTTTTCAAAATCGGTCCCACCGCCGGGGAAGTATTCGGCCAACTCCAGAACCTTGTCCATGTCCGCTTCATAGCGCACCCGCGTATTGAGATCGACGCTGTACAGGGGCGCGTCCGCGGATGAGAAACAAATCGCCCGAAACCGGCGCCGTTCGCGCCGGGCAATCTCAAGAAGCGTGAGCGTAAGCGCTTTGGCCCAGACCTCTTTGTCTCCCTGCATGGATGAGCTGCCGTCGAGGCAGACGATAAGCGGGCCTTTGCCCTGTGCCTCCACCCCGCGCAGGTCGTACTGTAAAAGCTCGTTGTCCACAAAGCGTCGGATAAAGTCCTGACGTAATACAGGATGCTGCAGACTCAGCAACTCGTGGGGGAGCAAGCGGCTGAGTTCCGCGCCGAGACCTACCTCGAAGACCTCGTCACTGGTACGTTCAAAATTTTTCCGCCGCAGGGCGAGCGCGTGGTGCTTCATCCGCCCGACCATGGCAGCGAGCTTTTTCAGCTTGTCGTTCCCAGCCAGGCGCTTCCCCAGTTCAATCTGGCGGCCGGGAGAAGATTGGTAACCACCACCAACGGCCAGCCCCCACGACTCGGCCTCCTGGGTTGCGTCATCGAGATTTTGGGCAACCGTAATCGCTTCTTTGAGAAAACGATTACGGATCTCCTCCTGGACACGGGACAGGTCCTGGTTGAGCTGTCTGGCCAGGCGTTGCAGACGGGTATTTTCCGCCCGTGCCTGGCTGGCCATACGCTCGGCCGTCTGTTCGAGCATCTCCTTGGCTTCTTGTGATACGTCCTTTGCGGCGCCCGCTTGTTCGGTGAGTTCCTTTGCATTCTGGGCTTCGTCGATGTGCTCCCGCACCAACGCTTCTTGCTTCTCTACATTCCAGACATCAAGCAAGTCGCGCCGGGTCAATGTCTTTTCAGATTTCAGCAGGCGGAGGGCGCCCTCGCCTAAGAGTACGGTGGCCAGTCCGGCTTGTCCTTCATCCAGGACGGTGGCTTCTCGCAGCAGGTTCGCCAACTCGCCGGTCTTTTCTTTCATACCCCCCTGACCCCCCAAGGGGTGAAAGGCGGTGAGAAACTCCCGGTTCACTGCCGCGCTGGGGAGTACGTCGTCCGCTTTGAAAAAAACGACATTATATTTGAAGAGCGCACAAAAAAGGTCGCGCAGCAGTGCCCGAAAGTGCGGCAGGAGAGAAGCTCCACTCTCTTCAAGGCCCTGTAAAGAGGGGGAGGCGGCGCGGAGCTGCTCATAGACCGCCCGGTCATACGAGTCACTCTCAATCCAGTACACATTATCCGGTAGGGGGGCTGGGGGAGGGAAGCTGAACTGGGATTTTTTCTTGGCGCGTCGGCGAGGCATGATAATCTTTCGGACGGTTTAGAGCCTGGCTAATAGCTGGCCCTGGATCTCCTGAATTTCCTGTTTCGTCCTTTCAACCTTGTCGATGGCGCGCCCAACTTCCTGAACGTGTTGGTGGATTTCCTCCACCTTGGTCAGAATATTCCGAATCTTGGTATGCGCCTCAATGATCGCGCGGGCGCGTTGCTCCGCGTCCTCCCAGGGCCGCTCGGCATAGTCGCGTAACTCTTTAGCCTGAAACAGGAGTTCCTGCACCTCATCCTCATAGCCATGAATCAAGCCATGGATCACGGTATGCACGGTGGCCTGCTCTGATGGCTCCTTCCACAAAACGTGTTCAAGAAAGAAGACATCGGTTTCGGTGACGACACGGCGCCCATCCAGACAGGCCACGGCTTGCAGCAGACCGACACTCTGGCGGTAACGACGGTCGGACGCCAGAATATCTTGTGTCCGCAGTTCCCGGCGCACTTCGGCAATAACCCCAAGAACGGTATCAGGGACGGTGACGGCCTGCGCCTCAGTTTGTAATTGACGCAGCTCGTCGAGGGTCAGCGTCGTGCGGTCAGCCGGTCGCTGCGCCTGGAGCATGTGGAGAAAGCGAAAGTCCTCCTGGATATAATCCACAGCGAAGCGCAGCAGAAAGCGGTCATACAGCGCAAGGAGTTCATCGTCCTCGGGAAGCTCATTGCTGGCCCCGAAGAGTGTCAGGAGCGGCACTGGTGTGGCCTCTTTGCCATTATGAAAGACCCGCTCGTTGATAATGCTGAGGATCGCATTCAAGATCGAGGAGCTGGACTTGAAGACTTCGTCCAAAAAGGCAATATGCGCCTCGGGCAGTTTGTTATCCGTGACCCGGCGATAGTCGTCGGCTTCGAGCGCTTTGAGGCTGACCGCGCCAAAGAGTTCTTCCGGTGTCGTGAACTTTGTCAGCAGCCACTGAAAATAGCGTGCCCCGGTAATACGGCGACACAACTCGTCCGCCAGCATCGACTTGGCCGTCCCCGGAGGGCCGACAATAAGGACGTGCTGGGAGGCCAATAACGCCGCCAGCGCGCCGTCGATGAGGGTATGTCGTTCGAGAAAACGGTGTTGGAGTTCTGCGCGGATTTTTTGCAGTTTTTCTTGCGGAGTCACGGGCCTAACCCTTTAGCGTTCTCTTCAGGAGAAAAATCCTAGGCTAGCAGATAGGGAGGAGGGCCTCAATTCGACCCTGATAGACTCCTGGCGAAAAGTCCGTCCTGAGGTCTTAAACATCATTACATTATAATGTACATACATCCCATAAGGAGAAGGACTATGAGTACCTATCATCGCACTCAAGTATTACTGGAGGAATGGCAATATGGAACCTTAAAGAGAATGGCCGAAGGGGAGGGCGTCAGTCTTTCCGGAATGCTCCGCAAGATTCTCACATCGCACCTTCGTCCTCCTCCGTCTCCGCGGAGAGGACTCCAAGCAATTGCTGGGATAGGGCGAGATTCAGAAGCAAGCGGTAAGGCTCATGACCGCTGGTTGTACGGGCAAGAGCAACGATGAACGAAGCGCTTTTTGTGGATACGAGTGCATGGTTTTCTTATATCAACGCGCGTGATCCCGATCACGAACGCCTTCAAGCCATTCTCGATACCTATGCGGCTCTCCCGCTGACTTCAACCTATGTCTTCGACGAAATCGTCACCCTTACGCGAGCGCGCCTCGGCCATCGTATCGCTTGCCTCGTCGGTAAAACCCTCCTGGACCCGAAGCTTGTGACTCTACTCCATGTCACGCCGTCAGATGAAAGGGCTGCCTGGAAGCTCTTTGAGAAACGCGCCGACAAATCGTATAGCTTTACGGATTGTACGAGCTTCATTGTGATGCAGCGGCAAAAAATCGGGCTGGCACTCACACTTGACCATCATTTCGCTCAAGAAGGGTTCCGTACGGTTCCCGCTTAGTGGCCTCTGAGGTCCACAGACCTCTAGCGCCCGTATGGATGGATCGTTTATAACAGTCCCCGACAATACTCTTCATTCTCGCTCGTAAGGAGGGAAGCATGGCATTAGCGCTTGATGGCATAAAAGTTCTTGAACTCACGCGAGTCGGGCCAGGTGCATTCTGTACCATGATGCTGGCCGACATGGGGGCCGAGGTCTTAAAAATCGAGCCGCCTCCCGCCGGAAAGCTGGCCGGCTCGGGCGCGTCACCCAAGCCGGACGAGGCCCGCAAACTGGCCACCAGTTTCACGAATCGGAACAAAAAGAGTCTCACCCTGAATTTGAAAGACCCGGCCGGTCAGGACGTTTTACACGCCTTGGCCAAGGAGTACGACGTGCTGGTCGAAGGCTTCCGGCCCGGTGTGATGCAGCGGCTGGGCGGTGACTATGAGACCCTGCGGGCAATCAACCCCGGCATCGTCTACTGCTCTTTGAGCGGCTACGGTCAGGACGGTCCGTACCGCAATTTCCCGGCCCACGACCTGAACTATCTCTCTTTGAGCGGGGTGTTGGACCTGATTGGGCCACCCGAAGGTCCACCCTCCATTCCGCTGAACATTATTGCCGACTATGCCGGAGCCTCCATGCACGGCGCGCTCGGTATCATGTTTGCCCTGTTTGCCAGACAACAGACCGGCCAGGGGCAGTTGGTTGATATTTCCTATCTGGACACCACGATTTCACTGCTTGCGGCTACGCCGAACGTCCGTGATTATTTTGCCGATGGTACGATGCCGGGCCGGGCCAAGGGAGTTTTTGGCGGTGGATACGCCTATTACAGCGTATATCAGACCAAAGACGGCAAACAGCTTTCCATCGGCTGCACCGAGCCCTGGCTGTGGAATAATGTCTGTGACGCGCTGGACCGCCCGGATTGGAAGGATTGCGGCATGAAGATGGGAGACTTCTCCCAGCATTCAACGGAGCGTCATCAGCAGGTGAAAAAAGAACTCCAGGATATTCTGCTCACTAAAACACGCGATGAGTGGTACGATTTTTTCACCAAAGCCGATGTGTGTGTCGGAAAAGTCTACGATGTGCCTGAGGTCTTTGCCGACCCGCAGGTGAGACATCGCGAGATGGCAATTGAGCTCGACCACCCCCAAGCCGGAAAAGTGACCCAGGCCGGCGTGGCCATTAAGCTGTCGGACACACCGGGCTCGGTTCGTTCCTTTGCTCCCGCGCTTGGGCAGCATACGGACGAGGTTCTGAGCGATGTGGGCCTGAGTGCCGAGCAGATCGCCCAACTCCGCGAGAAACAGGTGGTATAGAAAAAGGGTCTGGGGATTGGGGGTTGGGGACTGGGGAAGCCCAACCCCCAATCCCTAATCCCCAATCCCCCCCTCCCATGCATCTGTCCTTCGACCTTGGGACGCTCGTGCTCTACGACCCGCCCGAAGGGTTTGTCCCGCCCGCCTGCTTCCGGTGGGATGGTCGGGTCGATCGGTGGCGAACGCAAGCCCATCACTATCGCCAGGTGGTTGAGACCTTCAAACAGCACCAGACCGTCTGCACGAACGCTGCGCCGGCTTACCGCAGGCTAAACCTGTCCAGTCGTTTGACCCAAACGCCACGGCCGTTTCAGAGCGACGCGCTTGAGGCCTGGGTCACCACGGGCCGACGCGGCACGGTCATTCTGCCGACCGGGGCCGGGAAGAGCTATGTTGGCCAAAGAGCCATAGAAATTGTCCAGCGGAGTACCCTGGTTGTTGCTCCCACTATTGATCTCATGAATCAGTGGTACGACCTGCTGTGTGCGGCGTTTGGTGAAACGGTCGGGCTGATTGGCGGGGGGTATTATGAAATCGAAGACCTGACGGTGACAACCTATAGCAGCGCCTATCGGCATATGGATCGCTTGGGTAACCGGTGGGGCCTGGTGATATTTGACGAATGTCATCACCTGCCGGGCGATGTGTACAGCCATGCTGCGGAGATGTGTCTGGCCCCCTATCGCTTAGGGCTGACGGCGACGCCGGAACGTGCCGACGGGCGTGAGGGGCTGCTCGATACCCTTATCGGCCCACGGGTGTATGCCAAAGGGATTACCGAGTTGGCTGGGGAGTATTTGTCCGACTACGTCGTTGAACGCCTCAAGGTCACGCTCACGTCAGAGGAAGAAGCAGAATACCGTCGGGCCCGCAGCACGTTCTATGATTTTATTGTGGATCACGGCATCGTCCTGGACGGCCTGGCCGGCTGGCATCGTTTTATTCGTGAGAGCGCGGCGAGTCGGAAGGGCCGGAGTGCTTTATTGGCCCACCAAAGGGCGAAAAGACTGGCCTTGGGAACCCAGGCCAAGCTGCGGACCCTGGATTTCCTGCTGAAAAAGCACGCCCGTGACCGGACCATTATTTTTACCAGTGATAACGATACGGTTCACGCCATCTCCACCGCGTTCTTGATTCCGGCCCTGACCCATCAAACGCCGACAAAGGAGCGCAAGGCCATACTCGAAGCCTTTAACCACGGAGAGTACCTGGCGCTGGCCACGTCAAAAGTGTTGAACGAAGGCGTGAACATCCCGGAAGCCAGTGTTGCCGTTGTGCTGTCCGGTTCCGGCTCCACCCGCGAGCACGTGCAGCGTCTGGGCCGGATTCTGCGCAAACGGGAAGGTAAGCAGGCGGTTTTGTACGAGGTCATTACTGCGGGAACGGTGGAGGAGGGCATCAGTGAGCGGCGCCGTCAGCACGCCGCCTATCAAGTCTAAAAACGGGAGAAGAGAGAAACACGATGGCTCAGGAAAACAGCTCACTTATTAACCTGCCGAAGCTTATTCGTTTTCTGTGTGACCGGCTTTCCCTGACAGAGGGCGACATCGGGATTGAACGGCACGAAGCCGGCTACTCAAACGAAACGTTTTTTGTCTCCTGGGGAGACAAGCGCTGGGTGCTGCGGCGTCCGCCGAGCGGGGACCTCCTGCCGACCGCCCACGACATGCTGCGCGAATACCGGGTGCTGTCTGCCCTGTCCACCTTTGACGTTCGGACTCCGCAGCCGGTGATTGCGTGTGAAGATCGCGACGTTCTCGGTGTCCCCTTTTACCTGATGCAGCGGGTGGACGGCATCGTGATCCGGGAAACGCTCCCGGAGATTTTTGAGACTCGGGAAGAACGCCGACGGCTCGGAGAAGAATTAATCGATGCGCTCGCCGAACTCCACGCCGTGCAATGGCAGGGCACGGACCTGGAAGGCATTGGCCGGCCGCAGGGTTATCTTGAACGCCAACTCAAACGCTGGACCAAACAGTACGAGCTGACCGTGCCGCATACCCGCCCACTGCCCGGACTTGAGGCAGTCGGTGACTGGCTGCAACGGCGGCTGCCGCCGGCGAGTGAAGCGACAGTTGTCCACGGCGATTACAAAGTTGATAACGTGATGTTCGGGGCATCCGCTCCGACCCGCTTAGTCGCCATATTCGACTGGGAAATGGCGACCCTGGGCGACCCGCTCTCCGACCTCGGCTGGCTGCTCAGCTTCTGGGGACCCACCGGCGACGAGCGAGACACCCCGGACCTGATTGACAGCAATGCCCTGACCCAGTTGCCGGGCTTTTTATCCCGCGAAGAGATGGCCGAACGCTATGCCGGGCGCACCGGCCGGACCATGGAGCACTTTCCCTTTTATCGCTGCTTGGCGGTCTGGAAGTACGCCATTATCCTGGAGGGCCTGTATCGACACTCTCTCGAAGGCACCGCGGCCAATCCGAAAGCCGCCGAGTTTGTCTGGAAGGTGCCCCAGCTCGTGCAGCGCGCCCAGCGGATTATAGCCGAGGCCGGCTAACCATTCCCGCTTATGCACCAAGCAGCAAGTCCTTGGCCCGGCCAAAAAGCGTCTTGACCGATGGGGCGATCAGGTCCCATTCAGGGTCATGGCGCTTGCCGCGACGGTGCAGCACTACGTTAAAGCAACTGATCGCGCCAAAGCGATAGCCGGCCAGGGCGCGATACCAATTGATATCGGGGACCTTGCGTTGCACGCCGTCTTCATACAAGGCCACGAGTGCGTCAATCGGCGGGATGGTTGAGATTGGACGGCGTTCGGCATCCCAGCTTTCCGGGTCAATAAAGACCAGCAGCCAGCCGAGGTCGAGGAGATGTCCGCTGATACCGGAAATCTCCCAATCCAAGAGGGCCACCAGTTGCTCGCCCGCGGGCTGTTGGTCGAATAACAGGTTGGTCCCCTGATAGTCGCCATGAAAGAGGCCGATCGGGGGGTCCGTGGGCTGATGGGCCAGCAGGAGGGCGCGGACCTCTTCGCCCCAGGTGATCCATTCCGGTTCTGCGGCTTTGGCTAAAATGGGGTCCCAGAAGTGGATTTCCTGTTCGAGCGAGCGGGGCGCTTCCCAGCCGGCCAGTTCGGTCTTCCAATCGAGTTGGTGGACCTGGATTAAAGCCTGCACCCCCTGCCGGTAGAGCAGCGCGACGGCCTCGGCGTCCCGGCTAAACGACGCGTCGGGTTCCCAGACGTGGAAGGTGCGACCGGGCAGGCGTTCGACCATCAGGTACGGCACCTCGAACCAACGCAGGTCATCTCCGGCCCAACGCACCTCAGGGACAGGCACTCCGTTCTTCTTGAGCGTGCGCAGTAAAGGCGCTTGGCGTAGGACATCGGTATTCCCGCTTTGGCGAACGCCTTTAGGCGGCAGACGCATGACCAGAGATTCGTTTTCAGCTTGGCCGTTTTTTTCATAGGTCACGGTAAAGCCAAAACTTAGCCCGGCATGGCCCGGCATGGCCTCGACTTGGTGTACGCTCGCCTCTTGTCCATAATGGCTCAGACAGAATGCTTGTAATTGTTGGGTGAGGACAGGGATCTCAACGGCCATACGGTTCTCCTTAGTGAGTGGGCTGAGAGGAAGTTTACAAGGGATGGTAGTGAGTGGATAGTGGTGACTATGCACTATGAGCTGACCGCTGAGGACCGTGCGGAGCTCCAGGCCTGCGGGATGTTACCCGAGACGGTTGCGACCCATATTCGGCAGTTTCAGCAGGGTTTTCCTCCCATTCAGTTGGAGCGACCGTGTACGCTCGGTGATGGGATTGCCCGCATACCAGCAGAGACAGATCGACTCGCCCAGTTGCATGCCGAGGCTGCCGCAGCAGGACGCCTGATCAAATTTGTTCCTGCCTCGGGTGCGGCTAGTCGGATGTTTCAATTCCCCCTCTCGTTTTTTCAGCAGCCGGAGTTGCTCTCGAATCAGGTGCTGGCCAGGAAAGCGGCCGAGGGAGATATCGACTGTCAGACGTTTCATCGCTTTCTCGGTCAGCTTGACCACTTTGCTTTTGCCCAGGAACTGCGGACAGTCTTACACAGGGACGGCCATACGCTGGAGGGACTCCTGAGTCAGGGGCAGTATCACACGCTTCTCGCCTATCTCCTCACTCCAGCAGGATTGAACTATGCCAACCTACCCAAAGGACTCGTGCCATTTCACGCCTATAGAGACCATAGCCGGACCGCTTTTGAGGAACATCTGGTTGAAGCGCTGGAGTATGTCCGAGATGCTTCCTCCGTTGCGCGGTTGCACTTCACGGTTCCCGCGCCCCACCGGCAGGTTATTCAGACGTATCTTGACGGCGTGCGCCACCGCTACGCTCAGCGGGGCGCTCAACTCGACATTTCGTACTCTATTCAGAAGCCCGCGACAGACACCATCGCCGTAGACTCGGATAACATCCCAGTCAGGGATAGTAGTGGAGCCCTTGTTTTTCGTCCCGGCGGGCACGGCGCTCTATTGGAAAACCTGGCCGACCTTCAAGGTGATATCGTTTTTATTAAGAATATCGACAATGTCCTGCCCGACCGACTCAAGCCCGATACCTACCGGTATAAAAAGCTCCTGTGCGGCTATCTTCTCCACCTCCAGCAACAGGTATTTTTTCATATCACACAACTCAGAGCCTCCCTCCCCAGAGAGTCGCCCGCCACGCGTATCGCTATTGATGCCGCTCGTTGCTTTGCTCAGGACCAATTGTCGCTTGTCCTGCCTCAAGACTTTGAGCGCACCGCAATGCTGCGTCAGTGTGATTTTCTCATTGCTCAACTCGATCAGCCGTTGCGCGTGTGTGGGGTGGTGAAAAATACCGGAGAGCCGGGTGGAGGACCTTTCTGGGTCAGACAGGTCAACGGCACAACCTCACTCCAAATTGTCGAGGCTTCCCAAGTCGATATGACAAACGCGGAGCAACGCGTACGCTGGCAAGCAGCCACCCACTTCAATCCGGTTGACCTCGTCTGTGGTGTGCGGGACTATCGCGGACGCCCCTTTCCGTTAGCCCAGTTCGTCGATCCCGCGACCGGATTTATCTCCGAGAAATCAAAAGACGGACGTTCCTTGCGAGCCCTCGAATTACCGGGGTTGTGGAACGGGGCTATGGCGCACTGGAATACGGTCTTTGTGGAAGTGCCGGGCAGTACGTTTCACCCCGTCAAGACGGTGATGGACCTTTTGCGCCCCGAGCATCAGCCCGCCTCTGTTCCCCCATTGACAACCCGTCTCGATTGAGACTTTGTATAGCGCCAGATTTTCTAGTCGGTTCCCGTTCCACATGGTATGAGAGCCATATTCACGCACAACAAGGTGGAATAATTTTCGCGGCTGAACCGCCTATGATGGGACGGTCATAAGGACAGACACCATGAGTGACGGACCTGCCAGGCTGGAAGAATACGCGCCAGAATCTCTCCTGACGATTGACGAATACGAGCCCTATATTGGCCAGGCAGGGGTCGATGCGCTCAAGCAGCTTGCCGCTCCCGTTGAAGGGAAAGGCTGGGCAAATATCAACTCGACCTTTGTGGGCGGTGGGGTGGCGGAGATGCTGCGGAGTGTGATTCCGCTTGCCCGCTCACTCGGCGTTCACGCCCGCTGGTTTACCATCCAGGGCCATGAGGCGTTTTTTCACGTCACCAAGAAGTTTCACAACACGCTCCAGGGCGTAGACCAGCCGATTTCTCTTCAGGAACTGTTTGAAACCTATTTGGATAATCTGGCCGCCCACGCTCAAAATGCCGCAATAGAATCTGATCTGATTGTTGTCCATGATCCCCAACCTGCGGCGCTGATTATGAGTGGCCTGCTCATGGGCAATGTGCTGTGGCGATGTCATATTGACACGTCAACGCCGAACCCGACGGTGTGGCGTTTCCTGGCCCCCTATCTCAACCAGTATGCGGGTGCGATTTTTACCATGCCCGAGTTTGTCGGGCCGGGATTACAGATTCCCCAATACCAGATTACACCGTGCATAGACCCGCGGGCGGAAAAAAATCAGCAGCATACCGAAATCCGCGCCAAAGAGGTGCTCGCCCCACTGTTCCAGCAACATGCCGTCGACCCGGATCGTCCGATTCTTGCTGCCATTTCACGCTATGATATCCATAAAAATCAAGCGTCTATCCTGAGTGCTTTCAAACGCCTGCGTCAGCACAAGACCTATGACCCGGTGCCCTATCTCATCTTTCTGGGTAACACCGCAACCGACGACCCCGAAGGTGAAGCCATGCTGGAGCAACTGCAAGCGCAAGCCGGCGCCGATCCTGATATCCGTTTCTGGGTCAATGTTGAAAACAACGATCAGGTCGTCGGTTCGCTGATGCGTCTGGCCCGGGGCTTCGTCCACGTCTCAACCCGCGAAGGCTTTGGCCTGGTCGTGTCCGAGGCGCTGTGGCAGGGAACCCCGGTTATTGGTTCGCGTGTCGGAGGGATTGTACGGCAGGTCGTTGACGGGCAGACGGGCTATCTGGTTGAACCCATGGACGTTGAGGAAATTGCGACGAAAATGGCCCGGATTCTCGATGAGCCGGAGCAAACGGCCCAACTCGGCCGGCAGGCCCAGGAACACGTACGCCAGAACTTCCTGCTACCGGAACTGGTTCGGCGTTACCTGATCCTGCTCCGCTATTACACCGGAGTTGATCGAGACCATCCGACGTTTCGTCTGAACCCAACAAGCTATCGCGAGGTGCTGGCCCGCCTCCTGCCGACCGCGGCCCACCCATAACTAGCCCAACCTCAACCGCCTGACGGGCTGTGAACACGCTTTCCACTGGTCTAGAATGGGAAGTATCAGCCCAGCGGCTGATACGAAGGCGGGGTGGCGAAAGACACGGACCCGAGTACGTATGGAGACCATGTTGATCACTGGCGGGGCAGGGTTTATCGGGAGCAATCTGGTCCGCCTCGCCCTGGCCGAAACAACGGCCTCTGTCGTTATTGTTGATAAGTTGACGTATGCCGGCAGTCTGAACAATCTTGAAGATGTCCTCCACAATCCGCGCGTGACCTTTTCCCGGGCCGATATCGCCGAGCAGACGGCGGTGGCGGAATTATTCCGGACATATCGGCCTCAGGCCGTGGTGAACTGTGCCGCAGAGACCCATGTGGACCGCTCCATTGACAACCCCTGGCCGTTTGTTGAAACGAATCTGATTGGGACATTTTATTTGCTGGAGGAGGCCCGAAAATATGTGGCTTCCCCGGCCGTCCAGGGACGGTTCCGTTTTTTGCACGTCTCGACAGACGAAGTATACGGCAGCCTCGGATCTGGGGGCAGCTTTTCCGAATCCAGCCCCTACGCGCCAAATTCGCCGTATTCCGCCTCAAAGGCGAGCGCCGATCATTTTGTCCGAGCCTATTACGAGACCTATGGCCTGCACACGCTAATCACGAGTTGTTCCAATAATTATGGCCCATATCAGTTTCCGGAAAAACTCATCCCTCTCATGATTCTGAACGCCCTTGAGGGCAAACCTCTCCCAATCTATGGCGATGGACAACACGTCCGTGACTGGCTGCATGTTGAAGACCACTGTCGGGGCATCTTGCTTGCTTTGCGGCAGGGCCAGAGTGGTGAACAATATAATATCGGGGGGGGAAATGAGCGGACCAATCGTGCGGTTGTGGAGCAGCTCTGTACCATTATTGAAGAGCTGCTACCCGCCGCAAAAAATACGGCTCTCAAGGAGCGAGGTATTCCAGCCTACTCCGAGCTGATGACCTTTGTGACCGATCGTCCCGGCCATGATCGACGCTATGCCATTGATGCAACAAAAATCAGAACCCAGCTCGGTTGGCGGCCACGCTACACGTTCGAGCGTGGCCTGGCACAGACGGTCCGTTGGTATATGGACAATCGGCGGTGGTGTGAAGCTATTGAGGCGGACAGGTATAACCGAGAGCGACTTGGCTTAGGGAGTAGGGGTTAGGGGCTGGGGATTCGGGCTCAAGGAGACAGCATGAAAGGCATTATCCTCGCTGGTGGCTCTGGGACACGGCTGTATCCCATTACCCGGGCAGTCAGCAAGCAACTCATGCCCATCTACGACAAGCCGATGATCTATTATCCGCTTTCCACCCTGATGCTGGCGGGGATTCGGCAGGTCCTGGTCATTACCACCCCGCATGAGCAGGAGGGCTTCCAGCGTCTCCTGAAAGATGGCCGGTGGCTTGGCATGGATATTAGCTATGCGACGCAACCCCGTCCCGAAGGTATTGCCCAGGCCTTTCTGATTGGTCGTGATTTCATTGGTAGTGACGCGGTTGCGCTTGTTCTCGGGGATAACATCTTCTATGGCCACGGCTTTCCGGACTCGCTGCGTGTCGCGACCCGGCGGACGAGTGGGGCGACCATTTTTGCCTATCAAGTCCGCAACCCGGAACAGTACGGAGTCGTGGAATTCAACACTCAAGGACGGGTCATCGGTCTCGAAGAGAAGCCGGCCAAACCACGCTCAAGCTACGCTGTCACCGGCCTCTATTTCTATGACAATCAGATTGTCTCTATTGCCGCAGACCTCAGGCCCTCCAACCGGGGCGAATTGGAAATCACGGATGTGAATCGGGCCTATCTCCGCCTGGGAGGTCTGCACGTGGAAAAACTTGGTCGAGGCATCGCCTGGTTGGATACCGGGACCCATGAGTCACTGCTCCACGCCTCGAATTTTATTCAGGCCCTGCAAGACCGGCAGGGCCTGATGGTCGCCTGTGTCGAAGAAATTGCCTACACCATGGGGTATATTTCTGAAACGGAAGTGCTCAAGCAGGCCAAGAGCATGAAGGGCAATGCCTACGGCCAATATCTCTTTCGTTTGATTCAGCATGAATCCTCATGAAGAGGGCAGGCATGCACTTTCTCCCGACCAGACTTCCAGGCGTGACGGTGGTTGAACCGGACGTGTACCACGATGCCCGCGGCTTCTTCCTCGAAACCTACCACGCCCGTACCTATAGAGAGGGAGGGATCAAGGCGACTTTTGTTCAGGATAACCATTCTCAATCATCCTACGGTACGCTCCGCGGGCTCCACGCCCAGATGCAGCATCCTCAAGGAAAGCTGATACGAGCCTTGGAGGGTGAAATTTTTGACGTGGCGGTGGATATTCGACGAGGATCAGCAACCTTTGCCCAATGGACAAGCGTCGTCCTCTCAGCAAAAAATTTTCGCCAACTCTATATTCCCCCTGGTTTTGCCCACGGCTTTGCTGTCCTGAGTGAACGCGCTCAAATTATCTATAAGTGCACGGATTTCTACGACCCGAATGATGAAATTTGCTTGGCCTGGAATGATCCAGACATTGGCATTGAGTGGCCAGTGAAGAGGCCGCTGCTCTCAACAAAGGATTCGGCCGCACCACTCCTTCGGGATATTGAAGAATCCTTACCCCTCTTTCAGCCAGAGCCAGAAACGGACTGAAACAGCACGGACGAGAGCAGGGGCAGATGCTCCACTTCCCTTCCCTCCAAACGGATGAAACAAGGGGAGGCAACATTCCCTGGATTTATTGATATATCCCTAGAAGCTTCCCCTCTTGCCGCTGGTCTCTCTATCGGAAGCATGTACCATGGGATATTTTGACGCCTGCCTGCTTGCTATCCTGCAAGGCTTAACTGAGTTTCTGCCTGTTTCTTCTTCCGGCCATCTCGTCCTTGTCCAATATTTCTTCGGTGGTTCAGGAGAAATTGATCTCCTGTATAATATCGTCCTTCATGTTGCGACCGCGGTCGCGCTCCTGACCTATTTCCGTCACGACATTTACGGACTCTATACCGGCCTCTTCCGTGCTGGCTCTCCTTCGCCGAGCGTTTTCTCCGGGCGCGAAAGACAAACCGTTGTCCATATCGTTCTGGCCTTGATCCCGACTGCCCTCCTCGGGCTGTGTATCGATACCTTTTTCATTTCCTTTTTTATCCGTCCTGATGTCGTCGGTTGTATGCTCCTCCTGACGGGCTGCTTTCTCTGGTGGGGAAAGGGACAAGAGGTCCATAACTCAACAACGCAAATGCGCGCACGCCACGCGCTCGTCATCGGTATCCTGCAGGGCTTCGCTGTTATCCCAGGCATATCTCGTTCTGGAGCGACGATTACGGGGGGTATTCTCCTTGGCCTCAAGAGGGAACTTGCGGCGCGTTTCTCTTTGCTTATATCCATCCCGGCTATTCTTGGGGCAACCCTGCTGGAAGTGGCAAAGCTGGAGGAACAGGCTCTCCCGCCACTCGGCCCCTACGTCATAGGTATGGTTGTCGCCGGCAGCGTCGGCTATGCGGCGATTGCTCTCATCCTCCGCCTCGTTCAACAAGAGCGGTTTCACCTGTTTGCGTGGTATGTATGGCCCCTCGGTGGTCTGGTGAGTATCGGCTACCACCTGCTGGGATAACCATTGTCAAGTGAAGTAGCTCACGGATTGCCAGAAGCGTCGCGTCTGGAGGGAGCGAGGTTATTCTTCCGTCTTGATGATGGTGGGAGGGAGAGTGTCCGCCGCCGCACCGATACGAATGATGAGCGTCCCGCCTTGGTGTTTGCGCCCACCGACAAAAAGCATGCCGCGATTCGGAATTGAGAGCAGCGTGCTCATCAGCGGAGAAGGAGAGGCGCCTTCCATCAGCATCACGTGAAGTGCAATCTGTTCATTCACATACTCTTTTGGAACGACCTGGAGAAACCGTCCACCGGGCAAAGAGAAGTTTACCTGTTTGCCAAACTCGACTTTGCGACGCTCCTCCTGAACCAGGCGATAGGCAGAATAGCGGAAGGCCAAAAGCTGAGAACGCATCCCGGTCAGACGATTATCAAATTCCTGTGAGGCGTCGGTTGCCAGAACGGTCTCAACACGAATATGAACCATATCCCCCAAGGCAACTGAGGCGATGCACAGGAAAAACACGAGGGTGGCTGGCACAGAAAAGGACAGGTGGCGCATATTCATGGCAGCTCTTCCCCCAGTATCTCATCGACCCAGATGACTGTGGCATTGCTCGTCGGCTCATTCCAGACCAGGACGGTCGAGGTCGCGGAGAGAGATTCGATCTGCGCTTGATTGTTGAGGGCTACTCTCACCGGTTTCTTGGTCGCCGGGATCTGCACAGCCCCTCTCGAAGTGGGGAGCTGCGTGGAGACAGCCGCGGTGAAGAGAAAGAGTCCCACAGCTGTTGCCCACGCCGGAACATGCCACGAAAAGGGGGCGTGCCACTGCATACGCCAGAGCCGAAAACGACTTGCCCACTGACTCGTCAGAGAGGCAGGTTGAGCTGCTATTCCCTGTTCAATCCGTGGCCAGAAATCCGAGAAATCAACACGAGCGACTTCCTCGTCGAGTGTCTGACTCAGCGTCTCATGCGTGCGTTCGAGCCGTTGCAGCCGGTGGGTGCACTCCGGACAATCGGCGATCTGAGAAGTGGCTTCGTCACGCCGAGCCTCGTCAAGCTCGTTGTCATACACAAGAGAAATGAGTTGTGAGGGGTGAGAACAGCTCGCCATATGCTGCGCTATCCTGATTAACGAGCTTCCCACCTGACGGTGCGGGGAAAGGCGGGAGGCGGTGTCTGACAAGAGATACGAATCATAGGTCGGAAGTCTTGGTTAAAGGTCGTGCCCTAGGCGCTTTTGCAACCTTTTTCTTGCATAGTGCAGGCGGCTCATTACCGTTCCCCTGGAACACTGCAACACCTGACTGATCTCTTCGTACGACAACCCTTCGACGGCCCGTAGTAATATGACCGCTTTATGGGCAGGCGTCAACTCGTTGATAGCAGCCCGGATCTGCCGTCCAAGTTCACGCTCGGCAACGAGCTCTGAAGGGTCAAGGCCGTGCGTATCTGGAATACTCTCAACCCAATCGTCATCGTCATCTCCCCTTGACTGATGTCGCTCGAACATTGAGCGTCGGCTACGCTGGCGCTGGCGGTCAATAGATAGATTTACAATGATTCGGTACAGCCAGGTGTAAAAACTGGACTCTTCTTTAAACTTGCTGATACTCGTAAAAACCTTGGTGAACGCTTCTTGGGCGACCTCAAGGGCATCCTCACGGTCGTGGAGCATTCCCAGCGCAATTGCCACCGCCTTTCGCTGATACCGCTCAACCAGTTCTTGAAACGCCTGACGGTCATCCTGCTTGCAGCGCCGGACGAGTTCCCAATCGCTTATTTCCACCGTTTTCCAGCATCCTTAGGGTAAGACGTGAAAGGAGACACGACTATTCAGCACACGGTCGCAAAAAACTATGAAGACCTGCTCCAGATCATAGTATCGAGCCTCCCCCTTTCCTAATAGACCCTCGCTCACTGGGGAGAAAAAACGAAAAGGGTATGAATGTCACCAGAGTTTTCCCGTCCAACAGCGGCAGAGACAACTTCCCTGCCTATGGTCAACTTGACAAGAGGGGAAACCGGTCTTAAAGATTCCTGCCAAAAGCGAATTTTCGTCATCCCGTGTATTGCCCACTCTCAGGCGTAACAAAACCATGATAGAAGTACAAAATCTTACGAAACGCTACGGTGACTTGACTGCGGTGTCTGATATCTCCTTCCAGGCTGAGTCAGGTCAGATCCTCGGATTCCTCGGACCGAACGGTTCTGGGAAAACCACGACCATGCGCATTATTACGGGTTTTATGCCGGCAACAGCGGGAACCGTCAAAGTAGCGGGATTTGATATCTTTGATGAGTCCTTTGAGGCCCGCAAACGGATCGGGTATCTCCCGGAATCCCCGCCGCTCTATAACGATATGACGGTCACCGCGTATCTGCGTTTTGTCGCCCGTATTAAAGGTATGGCACGCGCAGATATCCCGGACGCCCTGGACCATGTGTTGGCGCGCTGTGGCCTGACTGATGTCGCCTATCGGGTTACTGGCTATCTTTCAAAAGGCTATCGGCAACGGGTAGGACTGGCCCAAGCGATTATCCATAATCCAAGCGTTCTCGTTCTGGATGAGCCAACGGTCGGCCTCGACCCGCAGCAGATTATTGGCATCCGATCCTTGATTAAGGAGCTTGCCGGCGAGCATACCGTTATCCTGTCTACGCATATCCTGCCCGAAGTCGCTCAGGTGTGTGAGAAAGTCGTCATTATTAACGCCGGAAAAGTCGTGGCCGAAGATATGCTTACGAACCTCGCCCAAGATCAGACGCTCGAAGACGTGTTTCTCAAAGCCATTGCACAGGAAGAGCCGGGAGCGGCGGAAACGGTGGAGGAGGCCGCGGAATGAGAAATGTATTCACCATCGTTCGCAAAGAACTGCGGGCCTATTTTGTCTCGCCCATTGCCTACGTCGTCCTGACCGGGTTTCTCTTGCTGGGTGGGTGGTTTTTCTTTAACCTGCTCTCCCGCTTTAATGTGCTGCTCAGTATTTACACCCAGCTCCAGCAGGGAGCGGAAGATCAGCTGAATCTCAACGAGTTTGTTATTGCCCCGCTGATGCATAATCTGTCCATTGTGCTGGTCATTCTCGTTCCCATGATCACGATGCGTGCCTATGCGGAAGAAAAAAAAGGTGGTACTTACGAACTCCTCCTGACATCTCCGCTCCGCACGGGCGAGATTGTGTTGGGCAAATTCCTGGCCTCGTTTCTGTTTATTTGCATCATGCTTGGCCTGACCGGGGTATACCCGGCGGTGCTGATTGCGTTTGGCAATCCGGAGATTGGAGTCCTGCTGGCCGGCTATCTGGGCTTGTTATTATTAGCGACTTCCTTTGTTGCCGTCGGACTCCTCACCTCGTCGTTTACCGAAAACCAGATCATTGCCGCAGTGAGCGGGCTGGTGGCCACTCTGCTGCTGTATATTATCGGCTGGCCGGCTGATACTGCCGGTGAGGTGCTCGGACCTCTCTTGCGCTATTTATCCGTCACTGAACACTTTGCCGAAATGGTCAACGGCCTCATTGACACCCAAGATTTGGTGTACTTCGCCAGTCTGATCCTGCTGTCCTTATTTTTGACCCAGCGTTCGGTTGAATCGCTGCGCTGGAGGTAGTGCTATGGCGCGTCTTGGTTCGTTTTACGGGGTGGTCGGGGTCATTCTGCTGCTGTTTGCCGGAGTGGCCTATTTCCTGACTCGCCATTTTTCCGCCTATGTCCTCGTGCACACCTTGACCGGCCTCGTGGCCGTAATTGGTGCCCTCATCTCGTCCAGAGGGTCGGTCAAAGCCTTTCTTGGCGAGCGCTCGACCAAATACGGAGCCAGCGCCGCGGTCTATTCTCTGCTCTTTATCGGTATCCTCATCCTGGTGAATTATCTGTCTACCCGTCACCATCACCGCTTCGATCTGACTGAGGCCAATGTCTATAGCCTGTCTCCACAGTCAGAAAATGTGCTCCGCCAGTTGGATAAAAAACTGGAAATTGACGCCTTTGTCCAAGCCGGCTCGGACCCGCAACTGCGCGAACTGCTGAGCAGCTATGAGTATGATTCGGACAAGATTGCCTCACGGATCATCGATCCCGACCAACGACCGGACTTGGCCGAGCGATTCCAGGTCACCACGATTCCGACCATTGTGTTGCGGTATGGAGACCAGACCAATCTCATCAACAAAACAACCGAAGAAGACCTGACTAACGGCATCATCAAAATCTCCCGCCCTGACAGGAAAACCGTTTACTTTCTCGAGGGGCATGGCGAGCCCAGCAGCCAGGATATTCAGGATGCCGGGAGTTATGGGCAACTCCGGACGGCGCTTGAAAACGAGGGCTATACCGTCAACACGCTGGTCCTTGCGCCGGATACATCCGTGCCGGAAGAGGCCAATCTGCTGATCGTTGCCGGGGCACAGCGTTCCCTCTTGGCGCATGAGACTCAGTTGATCGATGCCTATTTGAAAAAAGCCGGCGCGGCCCTCTTCCTGCTCAATCCGCGCGCAACGCCAGAGTTGATTCCATATCTGGCCCAGTGGGGGATTCAGGTCGGCAACGATGTCATTGTCGATGAACAACTCCAGCTGTTGCGTGGCCGGACGTTTACCCTCACTCCCCTGGCCCAGACCTATGGGGAACATCCGATTACGACGGACCTGGGTCGACGCGGCTCGGCGGCGCTGACAACCTACGGCATTTCCCGCTCGGTTGAAGCAGATGCGGCCGGCCGGGCTGGAATCACATCAGTCAGCTTGGTCAAGACCGGGCCGAACGCCTGGGCGGAAACCGACCTTGAGGAGGTGTTCCAAAACCAAAGCGTGCGGCTCGACGATCATGATCGTAAAGGCCCTATCTCTTTGGCTACCGCAGTCACAGTGGAGCTGAAAGAAATAGATGAGGAGCTTGCGGATACCGCCCGGATGGTGGTCTTTGGCAATGCCGGTTTTGCCAACAATCAGTTTCTCGGTCAGTATTTTAACCGAGACCTGTTGCTGAACACCGTGAGTTGGCTCGTCGGGGAAGAAGAGCTGATCTCCATCCGTCCCCGGACGATTCGCGCTTCACGCGTTCAGCTTACTGCCGACCAAGGAACGACGGTCTTTTATCTGTCCGTTCTGATTCTGCCCGAGATATTGCTCATTGCCGGGCTCGCCACGTGGTGGCGACGGCGGTAACCAGCTTGTCTCTCCGCTAGTTATGAATGTGCCACGAACTATTCTCATGCTGGTCGTCCTCCTGGGCCTGGGGACGTATGTCTATTTTATTGAACTGCCGAAAGCCAAACAGGAGGCCGAAAGACCGACGATTTTGACGTTCGAGAAGGAGAAGGTGGATACGCTGACCCTGACCTATCCCGAGCGAGAAATCCGCCTACAACAGACTGCAGCGGGGGAGTGGGACATTACGGCTCCTATTCAGGCGAAGGCCGACGATACTGCGGTGAATAATATGCTAACCACCGTAGTAGACGAAGAGGTCACCCGCAGTCTGACCCCCGAAGAGCCGGCCGACCTCGCCCTGTACGGTTTGGCTCAGCCGCCCGTCGTTCTGCGCATTGCTCTGCAGGACGGCACGACACTGCCAGAGGTGTCGATTGGCAAAGACACGCCAGTCGGGTTTTCCGCCTATGTTCAGAAAGAAGGTGATCCACAGCTCCATCTCACCCGCCAGGCGTTTCGCTTGGGACTCACCAAAGAAGTCAAGGAACTGCGAGACAAGACGGTGCTGCCGTTTGAGAGAGACCGGGTCACCCGGATAGCCATCAACACTGCTGAGACAAGTATTGTCTTGGGCAAGACGGATGATGGTTGGACGTTTGAAAACCGGGCTTCACACGCGGTCGATACGACCGCCGTCCAAACCTACCTCTCAACCCTGGAAGGTATGCGGGCGGAAGACTTCGTTGAGCAGCCGTTGCTCGACCTGTCAGCTTTTGGCCTTGACCCGGCTCAACTGACCGTTTCGCTCCACCTTGGAGAGGACACAAAACGAACGCTATCGGTTGGAGACGAGAAAAGCGTGGATGCCGGGACAACGCAACGTTACCTCAAGCGTGGCGACGGAGAAACGCTCTATCTTGCGCGCGCAGGTCTGCTGAAAGACCTGCGCAAGTCAGCTACTGACTTTCGAGATAAGGGCGTCGTCAGCATACCGGAAGGAAAGATCGCCCAAGTCGTGGTCACGCGCGCGGGGAGAGGGGGGTTTACGCTCGCGCGCGGGGAAGAGAACGCGTGGGAAATTGATAGAAAATCTGAAGGAACGCTTAAGACGGCAACCCTCAGCCAATATGTCGCTGACCTGCGAGAACTGCGTGGATTTGAAATCGCCGCGGATAACCCGGAAGACTTGAGTCTGTATGGACTCGACAAGCCTGCCCTCACCCTTGTCGCTACAGATGAGGCGGGTGAAAAACTCGCGACCGTCTTTCTCGGCCAGACAATACAAGAGGAAGCGGAAAAGCACTTTGCCATGCTGGAGGGGGGAGAGACCGTCTTTACCCTGCGGGATTATGTTTTTTCCCGGTTCGCTAAGAATCCCGAAGACTTTTGGGAGAAGCCGGAGCCGGAAGAAGGGAGCGGAGAGACAACACCCGCCTCAGAGTATGGGGAAGAGGCGGACGTTCAAGAAGAAGTGCTGGAATGAGCAATCCCCTCACCCGTAGCAGACCACTAATTTTCAATCACCACTTCAACCCGCCGATTTTTAGCTCGTCCCGCTGAGTTATCCGAGCCGTCGGGGTTGGTATTCGGTGCAACCGGATACCGCTCGCCGTAGCCCGTTGTTGTCACCCGGGCCTGGTCGACCCCCGCTGTCGCCAAGGCGCTGGCGACACTACCCGCCCGTCTTTCAGACAAGAGTTGGTTTGCTTCTTCACTGCCAATAGCGTCGGTATGCCCTTCAATTGATACCCGTCGTCCCTGAGCCTGATCATTCAGCACGTCAGCAATGCCCTGGACTCGACCCTGAGCATCACCGGTCAGGTCGGACCGCCCGAATTCAAACAAGACATCCGGAAGATTGACCACCACACCGCGTTCGGTCTCTCGTGCCTCAAGATTGCGCCGCTTGAGTTCTTCAAGCAGTTGGCGGTTGCGCACTATCTCTTGGCGTTGCCGTTCAATTTGCTGCTGGTTCGCCGCGAGTTCAGTATCACGTTTCTGAAATCGGTCACCGGCGACTGCGCCGGTGACGCCTCCTAGCGCTCCACCAATGGCGGCTCCGGCCCCCGGATTTCCAACCGCAGCGCCAATAATTGCACCGGTGGCGGCCCCGAGACCCGCACCACCCAGCGTAGCCTTCTCGCGGGTCGACAAGGGCTGCGCACAGCCGATCACAAAGACCAGTATGAACGTCAGCAGAGGAAGGACCGTCTTGCTCATAGCCAACACTTTCTCCGGTTTAGTATTCTTGTTGCCGCTTGAGTTCTTCAAGTTCCTGTCGCTGCTGCTCAAGCTCGCGCCGTTGCTGCTCAAGCTGAAGCTGCTGGTTCTGCTGCTGAGTTTCTTGATTCTGCATTTTGTCACCAACGACTGCGCCGGTGACACCCCCGAGCGCTCCACCAATGGCGGCTCCAGCTCCAGGACTCCCAACGACGGCCCCGATAATTGCGCCAGTTGCGGCCCCGAGTCCTGCGCCCCCCAGTGTGCCTTTCTCTCGGGTCGAGAGGGGTTGAGAGCAGGCGCTCACAAGAAACGCTGTCAGCACCAGGACACCACCCCATCGTATTCCGCTCTTCGTATACATCTCAGACCTCCCAGACTACGATCTTCTCTCAAGCTTTCTCTGAATATCAGAGCGAGTCTTGACCCTCTTCACCTTAATCGGCCCCTGGTAGCGGGTCAATATCACAAGGGGAAGTCGCATGGGATCCGGCAGCATGACGCCAAAACGCGATTCATTACACCCTATGCCAATAGACAGAAAGGGATCAATCACTGAGTAGCAGTTAGGCCGACTCGCGCTGCACCCCAACCGTCAGATTCGCGCCATCAATCTCTACACTCTGGACCTGATCTCCACTTGGCTGGCGATGTACCAGGGCGTGAGCAAGGGTCTCTTGTTGGATATAGGTTTTGTGTTGCGTAATGGCATCATGTAAGCGCCCATCCGCTTCATAGGTTACTGCAATACGATCTTCTACCTGATAGCCAGCTTCCTTGCGGAGTTGTTGGATATAATGCACAACTTCACGTGCTAACCCTTCCGCGATCAGGCTGTCGTTCAGCTCGCACGGAAAATCGATAGAGATAAATCGGTCCGAACGGACATCCGGCAACCCTTCACGCGCGTGGCGCAGGATCTGAATCTCCTCGGGTTGGAAGGCATCCCCATTGAGTTGAATCGGGTCTCCCGCCTCAAGTATGAGCATCTGATCGATAGTCAGATCGGTAATCCGTTTGCGAATTTGACCAAAGGATTTTCCAAAGCGAGGGCCGAGGACCTGCGCGTTCGGCTTTGCGCTGAGTGTGACTTTCTCAGCTTCCGCCGTGCTGTAGACGACCTCTTTGACGTTCAATTCTTCCTGTATATAGCCTTCCAAGGGGCGCAGTTCATCAAGAATCCCTGGTTGACGATGGAGGACCGTCAGCGTTTGGAGCGGGATGCGCACTTTGACCTTCCGTTCGTTCCGCAAGCTCCGCCCGAGCAAGATCACCCGCTGCATCCGGGTCACGGCATCTTCGAGCCGAGTGTCCACCTGGCTTTCATCGTAATCGGGAAACGGCTCGAGATGCACGCTCTCTTCCGCTCCAACCTCTTGGAGCGTGACCAGATTCGTATAGATGGCGTCCGCCAGAAACGGCGTAAACGGGGCCATGAGCTTGGAAAATGTCAGTAAAACGTCATACAGAGCCTGATAGGCAAATTGCTTGTCAGCCGCCTCCTTGCCTTCGGCGGTAAAATCGGCTTCGCTCCAGAAACGGCGACGATTGAGGCGGACATACCAATTGGTCAGCTCGTTGAGAAAATCAAGCAAAGCGGGGACCACATTGTACAGCCGATACTGCTCCATCTCGGTACTGACCCGGCGAATGAGGGTCTGTTTGCGCGACAGGATCCAGCGATCCAAAATGTTTGGCGACATCGCCTCCAGCGCATGGGACGGGCGCCACTCGTCAACCAGGGCATATGTGACAAAGAATTTATAGGCGTTCCACCAGGGCAGGAGCAGGCGGCGGACCGTATCCCGTACGCCGCGCTCACTGAAGCGAAGTTCTTCGGCCCGGACCAGGGGCGAGTTGATCAAGTAGAGGCGCAGAGCATCGGCCCCATGCTCGGCCAGAATTTCTTCGGGCTCAGGATAGTTCTTGAGCCGTTTGCTCATCTTCTTGCCGTCTTCGGCCAACACCATCCCATTGACAACAACATTGTAGAAAGCCGGCTTGTCAAACAGCGCAGCAGCGACGACCGCCAGGGTGTAAAACCAACCCCGGGTCTGGTCCAGCCCTTCAGCAATAAAGTCCGCGGGAAACACCCGTGAGAACTGCTCTGCGTTCTCAAACGGATAGTGGATTTGCGCATAGGGCATCGAACCGCTTTCAAACCAGCAGTCGAACACCTGCGGCACCCGTCGCATGACACCGTTCCCGGTTGAATCGGGAAACGTCAGGTCATCGACAAATTCACGATGGAGATCAGCGACCCGCGTTCCGGTCCGCTCAGCGAGTTCATCAATGCTACCCAGACTCACGACTTCAGAGCCGGTTTCGTTTTTCCAGATCGGCAGCGGTGTCCCCCAGTACCGATTCCGGCTAATCGCCCAGTCACGCGCGTTCTCCAGCCAGTTGCCAAAGCGCCCGTCCCGCAGATGATCCGGGACCCAGGCCGTCAGCTGATTATTTTTCACCAGCCGGTCCCGAAGGGCTTCAACCCGCACAAACCAGGTCGTGACGGCCTTATAGATAAGCGGGGTCTCGCTGCGCCAACAGAAGGGATAACTGTGCTGGATTGTGCCCTGGTGAACGAGCTGTCCTGCCTGTTTGAGCTGCTGGATAATTTTGGGGTCGGCTTCTTTGACGTGTAGACCCACAAAATCCCTGACATCCGCGGTAAACCGGCCGTCATCATCGACCGGGTTCACCAAGGGCATACCCGCCTTCTGGCAAGCATAAAAATCCTCTTCCCCAAAAGCCGGGGCCATATGGACGATGCCGGTCCCGTCTTCGGTGGTCACATGCTCGGACTCGATGACCCGAAAGGCGCCCACCTCCTTTTGATCGACAAAATAGGGAAACAGCGGGGTAAACGTCCGGCCGGCGAGGTCCTTGCCCTGATAGCGGGCCTCAATCGTGTAGCTGTCTTCCTTGGGGAAGTAGGTCTTGAGCCGGGCCTCGGCCATAATATAGCTGACCTGATCCACGTGGTCACGGACTTTCACATAGTCGATGTCAGAGCCGACGGCTAAGGCCAGATTCGAGGGCAGGGTCCAGGGTGTAGTGGTCCAGGCAATAAAAAAGACCTGCTCCTCGCCTTCGGCTGCAAAGCGCACGGTGATGGCCGGGTCCTGGACGTCTTTGTAGTTCAGGTTGGCCTCGAAATTTGACAGCACGGTTCCCAACCGGGTGGAAAACGGCAGGACTTTATAGCCTTCATAAACCAGGTCCTGGTCCCACATCTGCTGGAATACCCACCACACCGTCTCCATAAAGGAGGCGTCCATGGTCCGATAGTCATTCCGAAAATCGACCCAGCGGCCCATCCGCCGCACCGTCTTTTCCCATTCCTGGGTGTAGCGCAGGACAATCTTCCGGCACTCATTATTAAAATTGGCAATCCCGAATTTTTCGATCTCGGCTTTGCCATTCACCCCCAGAGTCTGCTCGATTTCCATCTCGACCGGCAGACCGTGGCAGTCCCAGCCAAAGCGACGCTCCACATGCCGCCCGCGCATGGTCCAAAAACGAGGGATAATGTCTTTAATCGTCCCAGCTAACAAATGTCCGTAATGCGGGAGTCCAGTGGCAAAGGGCGGACCGTCATAGAAAATAAAGGGCGGTTGCGCTTGGGTTTTGGCCAAGGTCTTCTGAAAAATCTCGTTCTTGTCCCACGCCTGTAGAACCGCCAGTTCGACCTCGGCCAGCTTCACGTTTTCCGCAACCGGTTTCATCTCGTCGTCTTCCTCACCTGAACAGTAGATTTGCCGTCTAGGCTACCGATTGGGGTATCATTTTGCTAGAGGGCAGCGGGCGGACTTGACCCTGTGTCACAGAAGAGCCATGAATAGATCATCAAGATCACGAGGAGAACGTGTGGATGGGCAAACGGATGATGGTCAACTTCGGCAAGGCAGGCTTTCCGCAGTACGAAGAGGTTGAAGAGGAAGGCATGGCAAAACCCTGTGCGATGGGTCTGCCGTGGGTGAACCCCGATACCGTCAGAACGCTGGAGTTGAGACAGGTCGGACGGACTGGGCCTAGGGGGGAAACCCTGGAAGCTGCCGAAACGCCGCAAGAAGCAGCGCCCGAATCTCACCAATAAATCGTCTAGTCTCGGGAGAGACGCTTGGCCGGACGCCTTGTTCGTCGGGAATGCTGTTTTTCCGGCTGATGGGAAGCAACCGCGAAATCCGGATCACCGTCCGGGTCTAACAAGGGATTTTGATGGAGCCGCACACCAAAAAAATAACAACAGGATTGGCTGTCAAGATTATTATCGAAGGTGCGCTGCTGGCCGTCCTCAAAGTCCACCCGTGCGAGACAGGTTCCACCGTCCAGGGTTGAGGTCATTTCCTCAACCACCTTGCCCGTGCCCCATTCTTCGTAGCGACGATGAATCACATAATCTCCGACCCGGAGATACAAACGGTGTCTGGCAGACATACGGCAGCCTTACGGGAAGTCGGATTACTATTTTAGGGGTTGTAGCTGAAAACACGGGGTGATGGAAGCAAGTGAGGAAAAAGCGACCGCGAGGTCCACACCAACGACTCATGCCGGAAGACCGCTATCTCGCAGAACAGATGCCCTCCTCCGGTAGGGGGCACGGAAAGAGACCTGCTTCGCCCAGGCTGCAAGCGGCAGACCACTTGTCCCGAACTGCTCTGCCAGAACGACTCGATTCCGTAATATCCTTGAGTCCAGGGAAACCGTATCACTGCCTGTCACAACGATATTGCCGCTTGGTACCGAGCAGGCAGTCGTATATCGGAATGCCGCGGCAAACGTCCTGCGCGCGGCATCATATACGGGTGTAGAAGCGTGCAGGTTGGAAACGACCAGCCCGTCAGGGCTCAAGAGCGCGTGGCACTCTGAGTAGAAGTCGTAGGTCAAAAGATGAGGAGCCACCCCTTCGGCTTGATAGGCATCCAGAATAATAAGGTCGTACGTCGTCCCAGCCGCGAGTGTGCGTATATGTGATCTGCCATCGGCAATCACGACACGCTGACGCCCATCCGGACAAAACCCAAAGAAGCGGGGGGCAAGGTCAACTACAAGAGGATCAAGCTCGACAGTCTCCAGTTGGGCGCTTCCAAAAACATGGTGCAATACCATTTGCAGCCGTCCACCCCCAAGGCCGATAAAAAGAATACGCCGAGGCTGAGGACACCACACCAAGGACAGCAACATCGCCTGGGTGTAAGGGGAGAGGAGGTCCAACGGAGAGAGCGGGTCGAGCCGAGATTGGACTTCCTCAATGCGACTCTGCTGGTGTCGATAACAGAGCAGGAGCTGATTGCGTTTTCTCCGGACGACAATATGGTTGTACGCAGATCGTCGCTCAAAAAGGATGCCCTGCGGGGAGTGACGGAGTGGGGCGAGGCGATGGGTGATGGCCGCCAGATTGTGTTCTTGCCAGGGAGACATGCCTGGGTGTGGATGTCGGCTATTCGGGCTCAGGCCGGACTTCCCCTCCCTGAACTCCTCTCATCTCCAACCCCTAATCCCCAATCCCTAACCCCCAACCCCTACCTGCTCTGGGTTGCAATGGCCAGGCGACCCAGCCCTTCGGTACGCGCGAGGTCCATGACCTGAACGACCCGATTATGGGTGACATCGCCGTCTGCCCGAATGACAAGCGTCACGTCCGCGCCCTGGAGCTTTTCGGCTTTGAAACGGGCTTCGAGTTCTTCAATAGTCGTCGGTGTCTCACCTAAGAAGAGTTGGCCATCCTTCTTCAAGCTCACACTCAGGCGCTTTTTTTCAACCGGAGGTTTTGCGGACGCAGCCTTGGGGAGACTCACATCGACCTGACCTTCACGTGTTTTCTGAAAGGTTGCCAGAAAACTGAAGGTGATGAAGAAGAAGATGAACATATTGATGACGATATCCGTCAGCGCCAGGGGCTCCATACTCGTCAGGATTTTCGCCTTCCGTTTAAACTGCATGACGGGCTGGCTCCTGTAACGGCACGGCCTCCGGCAGGGATTCTTGCGCGGTCGTCCCGGTCAGGGTATCGAGGAGTTCTTCGGTACGCGTCTCGGTCAGACGAGTCAAACGTTGTATGCGCGAGGTCAGGTGGTTGTACAAAAGATAGTAGGGGATGGCGACCGTCAGTCCTGCCGCCGTGGTCAACATGGCTTTATAAATACCGCCGGCCAGAACGCCAACGGTAATTTGGTCGCCCAGCGTCTCCCAACTCATAAAGGCTTCGACCAGGCCAATAATCGTGCCCAAGAAGCCCAGCATGGGTGCGACTCCGACCACACTTGCCAGGGCCGTCATATACGCTTCTAGTCCGGCCACTACCTCGCCTCCGAATCGTTCCAGGCGTCGAGTCAGCTCCGTCCGTTCCTCAAAACGATACAAGAAAGCCGTCTCGAACAGTCGGCCGAGCGGCGTATTATGCTCGCGGCAGACCTGGAGCGCCGCGTTCAGGGTGCCGTCTTGGTCGAGCTGCCCTCCAGACCCCTGAATGAGCAGATGCAGGCGCTCGCACAGCCGATTGAGCTGCGTTCGAAATCGCGCCAAGCCCCAAAACTTTGCAAGGACAATAGCCAGCGCGAAGATGGACAGGGCGATAATGAGATACATGATGTTCCCGCCCTGGCCGATAAAATACAGAATTCCTGGAGAATCCACCTGTGTTGGCATAGCGCGGTATATGTAGCGGAGTTCCCCTCTGAGGGGAAGGGTAGCGTCCTTCGGCTTCGCTTGGCTACGCTCAGGATGCTCGGAGACAAAACAAAGGTTGAGACCTTTCCTTTTTTTTATTCGACTGGTAATCCGCAGAGAACTACCGGGAGTTAATACGCAATGGGAAGAATAGTCGCAACAGTGGACATCGAGAATTTCTCCGAAACCGGCTCGTCCATGAAACTGGACGCCCGCGCTGATACCGGAGCAAGCTATCTCACCTTACCGTCACACTGGAAGAGCCGGTTCGGCGCGTTTGCTTCGGAGGAGACGGTTGAACTGCAAACAGCGACTCAAGAAGTCGTTCAAGGAACAGTCTGCGGTCCGGTAAAAATAACCGTGGAAGGCTTTCGATCTATTTACAACGAAGTACTGTTCATAGACATGAAGCCGGAGAACGGCGAATACGAGCCATTACTGGGCTATATCGCGCTTGAGCAATGCGGAGCGGCTGTCGATATGCTCGGCCACAGGCTGGTCCCGGTAAAATATATGGATGCGAAATAGCGCAAAACGATTTGAATAAGGAAATGTCATGGCTGTCCCATCAGCAAAACCACCACTTTCTGAGCACGACTACCATGCGTGGCTGCTCGAACAGGCGGCCCGTCTTCGGGCTCGTCAGTTTGACCAGATTGATTGTGAGGTGCTCGCGGAGGAGTTGGAAGACATGGGGCGGAGTGAACGGCGCGCAGTCGAAAGCCATCTGAAGAATCTTCTCATCCACCTCTTGAAATGGGCCAAGCAAAAGCAACGGCGCTCAGGAAGCTGGCGAGACAGTATTGACAATGCGCGAGATGCGCTTGCCGACTTACTCCAAGACAGCCCCAGTCTGCGCCCTCAGCTCCCAGCATTTGTCAAGCGACAATACCCCCGCGCCCGCCGGAGCGCCGCCAACCAAACCGGTCTGACAGTGACACGCTTTCCCGCTACCTGTCCTTTTCGCTTGGAAGACATTCTTGACGCTGAGTTCTTTCCGGAGACTCTGAGGAGAAGGGAAATGCGGCACGCCTCTCGGGGGTCGTAGACGTATGCAAAATTGAGGCTGCTATGGCTGCTTACAAGAATTTCATTAAGGATTTTCCAAAACGATTAAGGATACCGCTATGAGAGCTTTGAAAACTCTCCGCTCAACCACGGCTAGGCTTTCTCGCCGGCGTTTTGTCTACCGCTCTGGTCTGATTGTACTCGGGTTCTGCGTCTTGTCTGTCTTTCCTGAATCCCTTCTTCAGGCTCAGCCGCAGAATGTGGAAGTCCAGGTCCGGCCATTAAACGCAATAGCCCCGGAGATCGTCGTCCCGCCGGGCAGAGGTTCGTCCGCCATGCGCAGGACCACGGACGACATGCGTAGAGCCGCGGACGACAGGTGGGAGCGCGCCCGGGACAGTGAAAATTTTGTGGTGGAAGTGAGGATTAACAACGGGACCGACCGCGCCTATCTGATCAAAGCCAATAAGGTCTCGTTACGTGCCGAGTCTGGCGAACGGGTGAGACCGTTGGAAGCAAGCGAAGACGACCCGACTCCTGTCCTCACGGATCAGACCATTGCGCCCGGTGCGGAAATCCGTGGCTATCTCTCTTTCCCACCTGGCTCCTACACAGGCGCACGGGGTTTTCTCATTGAAGAACGCACCCAGGCGAACGAGGGGTTTAGTATAGACTTCTAATGTTCGGTCCGTGGGCCTTTGCTTCGATCGCATCAGGACGCTCGGTAGCAGCACGCCGAAAACCCGTCACCGGCTTGCCAGTGCGACGCAGCAGAATGATGTCAAGGATGCCTTGACAAGGTTCAATCGTCAAGATATCCTTGACGTATTCATCATGAGGAGGCTGCTATGCGAGCACGTGCAAAAAAGAAACCTCGCCTTTCCTGCTCCTTCTGCCGAAGAGATTCAGAGACCGTGAACAAGCTCATTGGTGGGCCGGGGGTCTATATTTGTGACGCCTGCGTAGATGTGTGTAACAAGATATTGGGCGGCAAGACCGCCTCGCCCCATCCTAGTGACTGTCATGGGAACCACTGAGAAGGATCTGCTTTTCTGTTCGTTTTGCCGGAAGGACTCTGACGCTGTCGCAAAACTCATTGGTGGGCCGGGGGTCCATATTTGCGATGGGTGTGTGGAGGTGTGTAATAAGATCTTGGCCGGCGAACCAAGGCCAGCCTTTCCAGGCTGGGATGTCCTCACCGATGATGAACTCCTGCGCATCTTACGCCCGGCGGCTGCCACCGTTCACTCAGTAGCAGACATCCTCAAGCAGCATGTACAGACCCTGCGTCAGAGAGGGATCACCTGGACGCAAATCGGAAAGGCCCTCGGGGTGAGTCGGCAAGCCGCCTGGGAGCGATTTTCGTAAGCCGCTCTCAAGCGTCGTCCCGGCGAATTTCCGGTGGCATAAACGCGGTCACGGGCGGTGGGTCGCCCTGGTAGCGTTCGACCTGAACCAAAGTCGTGTGCGCACTGGGCCCCTGACCCAGCTTTGACGTGCCTTTGTCCAAAGTGAGGACATTTGGGTTGCCGTGTTTTTCCAATGACCCCGGCAGTCCTGGTTCGAGCGGGTCATACCACGCTCCCGTGGGAAGCTGGACCACGCTCTGTTGGATATTGGCGGTAATGCGCACCCCGGCCAGACATTGCCCCCGGTCATTAAAGACCCGGACAATATCGCCCTCGCTGAGCCCACGCGCCTGGGCATCGACCGGATGGATCCACAAGGGCTCACGTTCGGCGACTTTTGAACTGCGACTGACCGACCCTTGATCGAGTTGGCTGTGCAGACGCCCGACCGGCTGATTGGAAATCAGGTGGAGGGGATAGGATACGGCTTTCTCATTCCCCAGCCATTCGACAGGTTCCATCCAGGTCGGGTGAGGCGGACAATCGTCGTAGTGATACGAGGCAATCCGTTCTGACCAGAGCTCAATCCTCCCGGACGGCGTATCTAACGGATGGGCATCGGGATCAGACCGAAAGGCCGACAGAAAAGGCTGGGGCTCAGATGGGGGTGGCAGTTCAAAATAACCGTCTGCCCAAAACTGCTCAAAGCCAGGCAGGGTAAAACCATATTCCTTCGCCCGTTCGCGGGAGAGCGCATAGAGATGGCGCAGCCAACCGGCTTCATCTCGTCCTTCGGTAAACCCTTCCCGGAAGCCAAGGCGCTCGGCCAGGTCCGCAAAAATATCATGATCGTTCCGTGCCCCGCCGACCGGCTCTACCGCCTGTTTATTGGCCACGATAAAGCCGTCGCGGGGCGTGCAGACCATATCGTTGCGTTCGAGCGGGGTCGTTGCCGGGAGGATGATATCCGCGTGGCGGGCCATGGGTGTCCACCATGGTTCATGGACGATAATGGTTTCCGGCTTTTGCCAGGCCCGTAGCAGGCGGTTCAAGTCCTGATGGTGATGGAAGACGTTGCCGCCGACCCAGTAGATCAGGCGAATATCAGGATAGGTCGCCCGGCGTCCGTTATAATCGAATTCCGTGTTCGGATTCAGCAACAGGTCGGCAATCCTGGCAACCGGGATGACGTCGTCAACCGGGTGGGCACAACGGTCGAGTGTGGCCCAGGGAATACGAGAGGACGGGTTTCCGACCGTAGCGACGGACGAGTAGCCATAGCCAAACCCTCCGCCGGGGAGTCCGATCTGTCCCAACATGGCGGCCAGTGTGATTGCCATCCAATAGCTCTGCTCGCCATGATCCGCCCGTTGGAGGGACCAGGCTATCGTGATCAGCGTGCGCTTGGTGGCCATACGCCGGGCCAGCGCGATAATCGTCTCAGCCTTCAGGCCAGTGATATCAGCCGCCCAGTGCGCATCCTTGGGCTGTCCATCACTTTCGCCCATGAGATACGGTCGAAATTTTTCAAAGCCGACACAGTGTCGCGTCAGGAATTCAAAATCGGTCAGCCCCTCTTTGACCAGAGTATGAGCCAGCCCGAGCATCAGCGCCACGTCGGTATTGGGGCGCGGGGTCAGCCATTCGGCCCGCAGAAAGTCGGCCGCGTCGTTCTTCACCGGACCGATATTCAGGAATTCGACACCTGCCTGCCGACAGGCCTCCAGGCCCTCCCGCGTTCGATGCCGGGCCACTCCGCCATAGGCTACCTGGGCGTTTTTGAGGGGCATTCCGCCAAATGCCACCACAAGCTCGGAATGTTGGGCAATCGCCTGCCACGAGGCCTGTTCGACCAGCAGACGAAAAAAATTCCCGGCAATATAGGGCATGGCCACATCGGCCGCGGCATGACTGTAGGTGTTGATGGAACGGACAAAGCCACCGAAGAGATTGAGGAAGCGATGCAGTTGTCCTTGGGGGAAATGGAAGGAACCGGCACTGCCCCAGCCGTACGAGCCGGCATAAATCGCCCGGTTGCTGAATGTGCTCCGGATACGTTCGAGTTCAACGGACACAAGATCAAGCGCCCGCTCCCAACTGAGTGCGACAAAAGGCTCGCCCCCACGAGTACCGCTGCCCGGGCCGTTCCTGAGCCAGCCCTCCCGCACCATAGGTTGGCGGATACGGAGCGCGTCATTGACGGCCTCTACATAGGAACGCCCCAGGGGAGATGGGTCCGGGTCTTCGGGCGTGGCATCCATGGCGACCAAACGACCCTCCGTGACCCGGGGGGCATAGCCGCCCCAGTGGAAGGCGGAGCGTGGATTTTCAGCGATTTTCATGAGTCGAGACTTTCCTCTGAGACAGAAGAGCAAAGGGGCACGCTAGCGTGCCCCTCGGAAAACGACAATAAGTAAAGAGACGTTACGCCCCACACGTTTGGCTGGCAAAGTCCTGAATTTTGGTCTTGAGACTGGCATCACCAAGCCGTTTCAGCATCCTCTGAGCGCTACTGACCACCTTACAGGCTTGGTCCGCATTACCGAGAGTGTCATTCAGCCGGGCCACTTCAAACGTCCCGCGAAACCATAGCGGGTCACCAACCTGGGTACCCTTGAGCATGGCCTCCCACAGGGAAAGCGCCCGTTTTTTATCCCCCCGCACCTCAGAGACCTGGGCCAACCCGACAATGGCGACCAGCGCATAGGCACCCTGCTTTTGTTCCAGGTCTTTATAGATAATCTCAGCCTTGTCGTATTGCTGGGTGTCGAGATAGAGCTGAGCGAGATCATAGTGGAAGCGATCCGGGGACTGATCCTCCGCAAATTCGCCATCGTTCTTGAGCCAGGCTTCATGCAGACGCGCCAGCGTCTGCTTGGCAATAAGTTCGTTGTCTTTATCATCCTGACGGCGGAGCGTCCGAATGTCTTTTTCCAGCACGCCGGCCAGGCCGGCCAGGAGTTCTTCTTGTTTGTCGGCCTGATAGCGCTCTAAAATCGTGTCCACGTCTCTGGCGAGCTCGGCATAGCGTCCGGTCTTTTGCAGGGCGACCAGCCGAGTCCGGGCAACGGTTTCAAACGCCTCAGGCTGCTTCGGATATTTCTCTTCAAAGCCTTCCAGAAAAGAAACGATCTGTTCGGCGTTGGCGTCCATATCGTGGCTCAAATAGACCGCGTGCATCACGCTGACCTTGCCCGGATATTCGCGATAGGGGTCCCGCTTCACCAGTCTGGGACTGCTCTTAGCCAGCGTAGCACTGTTCTTCCAGTAGGCGTCCAGGCTGGTTCCAATCCGCTGACGGAGTTCGTCTTCACTCAGCCCACTACTGGTATCGCCGTCTTCAATCGCGTGCAGAACCTCGAAGTACGACTGGAGCGTGGCATAGTCGGCGCGCACCCGGAACGCCGGCGCACCGCGCACCTTTTTATACGCATCGGCTGCTCTCAAATACTCCTCTTGCTCCTGGTAATACTCACCCAGCCGGAAGTGGGCTTCGTAGATGGATCGGTGCCTGGGATATTTCCGTGCGAAGTCGCGAATCGCCTGTACATACAGCCTCCCGTTCTGTGCACTTTGGTCCCGTGCGTATAACGACTCCGCCGACTTGAACTGAAAGTATTCCGCGTCAGCCGCGTGCTTGGTCTTTGCCCCCCCGTTGCTGAGGAAGGTGTCCAGGGTGTTGATGGCTTGTCGATAGCGACGTTGTTCATACAGCCCGACGCCAAGGTAGTATTGCGCGTCTGTCTGATACACGGCGGCGTTGGGGTCGTTTGAAGCAATGACTTCCTCAAGAAAAGGAACCGCTTTGGCAAAGCGCCGTTTCTGCATATGCTCCTTGGCCTTTAACCAGGGCGGAAACGGGTTTTCCTGCTCGGCGAGGACGAGTTCTTCCTCGCGCGTCAGCTCTGCCTGTATCAACGCGTCGGCTCGGTCCTGCCACTTCCCGCCGGCCTTGCGAAGTTCAAGAATCAGGGCCAGGAGTTGACCGCGCAACTGGCTACGCTTCTTGCCGCTCGCATTTCTACTCTGCTTGGCAATGTTTTTTGCCTGCTGGAACTGGGCTTGCGCCAATTCCGTCGGAGAAGGTTGGCCCTTCCCGCCACGCTTAGCATAGCGCCGCGTCTGCTCCAGCGACCTCTGGGCCTTTCGTTTCATATCGGCAGACACGCCGGGCTGTTTGAGCAGCAGTTCAAAATCCCGTATGGCCCAGTCAAACTTCTCGAGTTCGCGCTCGCTCAGCGCCCGGCCGAACAGACTCTCGTTCTTGAGCCGTGAGGCCTGATCGCCAACCGCGAATTCACCAAAGCCGTTCATGGCTTTGGTCAGCAGGGTTTCCTTTTTCTTCCCATCGAACGTGAACGAGCCGATGTAGTTCAGCCAGTTCAAGAAATATAAAGCGCGCGCAGCCACCCCCTGTTCGGCGCGGTACTCCTGTGAGTCCTGCACGGCCTCCAGGTCGCCATCCCGCGCAATAACATCCTGCGTCATCTGGTCAACACGCTTGAAGCTACCGGTATAGATATCGTCGAGCGGACCCTGGAGCGTCTCGTAGATATCGCGAATGGCTTTTTTGCTTGCTGGGGTTTTAACTGCTTGGGCCAAATTGGGGAGCGCAACAAACTCTAGGGCAACCGGACCCAGGATTTGAATGGCTTGCAACTTGGCCTGCGCATCCCAACTCCCCTGCTTGAGCGCATTGGCCTTGCCCCGGGCCTGCTTCGCCTTGGTAGAGAGTTCAGCAATAGACGCCGCCTCGACCTCGGAGTTCAACCAGCCCAGGGTCAGGCTCAGAGAGATCATACCGACAATGGAAACCAGACGCCGCACGCTTAACACTCCTTTTTCAACCCTATCTCTTACATCATGGCTTTGCGTTCAGAGCTCCCGCCGTCCGTCCCCACCTGCACGAAGAGAAACGCTTGCCTACAGGGTTTTCTGGTATCACACTATATCAACCACCGGACTGCATTCTACTCCAAGTCCCGTAAGTATCTTGCCATCTCCACTTCCCAGCGCGAACCAAAGGTCATAATGATGATGTTCCTGGTCAATGCCTTTTCCTCAGTCAGCGGGATAAAGTCACCCCCGCCGGCCCGGGCCACAGACGCCATGGTATGCCGGAATTCACGGTAGAAACTCGGCAACGGCGTTGGCTGAAAGGCGACATTCATAATTTTTCCGGTCTGCTCCCAGAGCGCGTACTCAAAGTCCTCGTGCATCTTATCGGCCAGGTCCATCACGCTGACTACTCCACCGCGCGCCTGGAACCCTTGCGCCAAGCTCAGCACGCTACCCATGCTTTCCGGATGGGGCGGTGAGCCGGCGGCGATAATGACCACCCGACGTGAGCGTTTCCGCCAGCTCAAATCATTCATGGCTGCGTCCATGCCTTCATACACCGCTTCCGGCCAATCGCCGCCCCCGTCAGAGTGTAGATTGGCTAAAAAGCCTTTGAGCTTGGGTGTGGAAAAACTTAAGTCAACCCATTTTGTGACATATTCTTCGCCCCTGTCCCGATAGGCCACCACACCGATCCGGGAGGTTGGGACGAGCTTTCGCAATAACGTTACCAGCTTCGTCAAGCGGTCACGCACCGAATCGATCACAAACTGCATGCTGTCTGTTGCGTCAATCACCAGGGCGACATCAAGACCAACCTTGCGCAGCCCCCGCCCATAGTCGCCGAATCCTCCGCCCCCGCCGAGGTCCCCCGCGCCAACCAGACCGCTGAGCTGGGTGTCGATACCGGAAAAACTACTGTCAACGCGCTGGACCTCAATCGTCACCGGCCCGATACCCGAGAAGACGGGAATCGCCGCCCGTTGGATAGGGGCCTGGAGCGGACCGGTGGATGACGGACCGGTTGGACGTGCCCTATTCGGTGCGAGGTCCTCCATGGTCAGGATGCCGGGAATATCCTCAAGCGAGGGTTCACCTTCCCAATCGTCCGGCAACTCCTCTTCCGCCATGGCGTCCAGTTCTTCTTGCGTGAGCGGCAGGGCCTTGACCAGAATTTTTTCCGGCTCTTTCATGATGGTCACGGCCGTGGTGGCAAAGATGGACAAAATGAGAATATGGGCCGCCGTCGAGAAAGCGAACCAGCGCGCATTTCTGCTAAATCCCCCACCTCGATACAGCCACAAATCCTCTTGGATTTTCCGCTCGACGGAAGTGCTCTCGGATGTTTTTGTGTTCTCTTCGGGCGAAGCCATGGCCCTTCCCTCCTTTAGCGATTGTGACGGGCTCCTTAACCGGTCTGTCTGGCAGCAATCGCGACCTGAGCCGCTCCAGCTCGTTGGGCAATGGAGAGAATCTTGACCGCCTCTCCTAAAATGACGTCCTTATCCCCTTCGAGCACAACCGGGACGTCCGGCTTGGCGGTGACTTGCTCCCGAATGGCCACCTCAAGATCGGCCATGGTTACCGGTCTGGCGTTCACAAAGATTTCCTTTTGGGGTGTCACCGTAATCACAATCTGCCGTGGCTCCGATTCAGTTTCCTGCACCTCGGGCAGGTTAATCTCGGCGCCGGATTGAACCATCGCCACACTTGTCACCATAAAGATGATCAGTAGCACCAAAAAGATGTCGCACAAGGGAACGATATTGATCTCGGCCATAATATCGGATCCACTTCCGCTCTTCTTGCGTGGGTTAGTCATTCCCATGAGCTTTCCTCCCCAGGCGGACTGCTTCGAGGACACGGTCTGAGCTGATCGTTGTGGCCGCCTCGATCCGCTCGAGCTTGGTATGAAAATAGTTATAGAAGACCACCGCAACGATCCCGACTGCGAGACCAAGAGCCGTTGCAACCAGGGCCTCAGAAATACCACCAGCAACCACAGCAAAACCACCACTGCCCTCAACCGCCATATTTGTGAAGGATTTGATAATCCCGATGACAGTGCCGAGTAGCCCAATGAAGGGCGCACTCACGCCGACTGTTCCCAGGACCCAGATGCTGCCTTTGAGCGCCTCGATTTCCTCGAAGCGCCGGTCCTCAATGATTTCAGACAAATATTCGAGCGATTCGCCCTCTTGTTGAGCAAGGACATCTCGAAATATCCGGCCCGCCGGTTTATCCGCCTGCTCCTCGGCGGAGGTGATCGCTGCTTGAAAATCGCCCTTCTGTAAGACGCCAACCAGACCGCCGGCCATCTGCAAGGTCCCACCGATCAACCCGCGTAGGGCAACTATCCGTTCAAAGATGATGGTGATGACAACCACCGACATGATGATCAGGGGATAGGTGATATACCACCCCTGCTGGATCATATCGAGAACACTTAAACCTTCCATTCTGAACCCTCCTCTTATGTGGGATGTCTCTACGTTTTTTCTATATCGCTTCTCTTTCTGGAGAAGCGACGCCAGTTGGTCCATCTGCCTTCAATCCCCGACCGTTGTGTCCATCGATTGTGGCCAGGAATTCCTCAAGCCAATGAATCTCCCCTTTCAGATATGCCAATCCATGCGCAATAATCTGGGCTTGCGGAAGTGTGACACCCTGCTCATTCCAGTAGGCCTGCTGCTCGGTGACCCAGGCCAGCCGCCTGTGGGTCCATTCAAGTTGGCTCTGGAGCGCCTCACACAGTTCCGAGTCATCAAGGAGATGACCAAAGGCGAGCGCGGCGTTCAAGGGGTCAAAGACCTTAGCTCGCTCTTCGGTGTCGAACAGTTGACGCCGCAACTCGTCCCGTAAATGGTCTTGGCCGGCCGACGTAATTTGGTAGACCTGCCGAGCCGGATAGTTTCCCTTTTGCTCGACTTTGGTCTTTTCCACATAGCCGGCCTGTTCAAGCTGCCCGAGATTATAGTAGAGCGAGCCGCCACTCAGGTTGATGTACTTGGCGTACAGCCGATGCTCGACTTCCTGCCGCAGTTCATAACCATGAAACGGCTTCTCGGATAACAGCCCTAAGATGACAAGTTGAACGCTAATGTTGCACCCCCATAAACTAGTTTATTCAGACTAATTAAAGAAAGTGGAAGGTCAAGTCAAGAGGTTTGTCATTCTTTTTTTCGACGATGAAAAGTTTTTGTCCTTATGAAGACCAAGCTGGACTCTTCAGGGTCAATCGGCATCAATAATGCCGCGCCCCCGCAACAAATTGAGAATAATATCCAAGCTGTGCTCTCGCAGGTGAATTTTGAGCTGATCGTAGAGGGTAAAATTGGCCAGGCGGAGAAAGGGACGACCGTGAACAAAGTCAATAATATTGATACAGCCGAAGTCCTGCTCAATATTAAAAATCCGTCCCTGCGTAACTCCTGTGGCATGCGCCAAAAAGGCGTTGTTCACGCCCCCATGCGCAACAAGGAGAATGGTCTGCCAATTATCTTTGGCTAAGAGGGCCTGTAGGAGGCGTCCGGCACGGGCATAGACCTGACGGAAACTCTCTCCACCCAGATAGGATTCGTCCCAGTCAGAGTCCGTATTCTTAAAGAATTCCTGAATCTCCTTAAATATATCGGTCAGGCTTTTTTGGGCCAAGACCGTATCACTCGGGATGATCTCGCTCAGCTCCGGCGCTATTTGAATGTCCAGCCCTTTTTCTTTGGCGATGATCTGGGCGGTGTCATACGCCCGTTCAAGCGGACTGGCGTAAATCGTATCAAGCGGCACCCCCCGAAAGAGCAAGGCGACCGCCGCAGTCTGCTCTTGCCCACGCTCGGTCAGTGCCCCGTTCCCGAGCGCCCCCTCGTTTGCCACACGTTGATACAGGGTTTCCCCATGGCGCATCAGGTAGATGCGGCGCCCGTCCATCAGCCGGCTTCCCATGCTATTTCTTGGCGAACGGCTTGTCACGCTCACGCAGGGCTTCTTTGAGACCGCGTTCCATCATTTTTTTGACCTCATTTTTGACTGTTACGGTCTGGTGGGCAATCACGTCAAATTCGGTTGCCGACTGTTCAGCCGCATACAGACCCATGGCCTCAAAAAAGCGATTGGTCGCCGCCTTATGGAGCGTCAGCAGGTCAACCGGCACCGCGGCAACACGACGAGCGTAGCGCAGCACCTCGTCCTCCAACTCCTGTTTCGGGTAGACGTGGTTAATCAGGCCGTTCTCCAGCGCCTCGGCCGCGGTCATGGAATCCCCGGTAAAGAGAAACTCCTTGGTCTTCCGCATCCCCATCAGGTAGGGCCACATGGCCAGCGACGGGAGCACTCCGAGCGAACGTCCGGCAGGATGGCCGAACTGGGCATCGTCGGCCGCAAAGACCAAGTCACAATGTCCGACAAACTCCGTCGCCCCGGCCAAACAATAGCCGTGGACCTGCGCAATCGTCGGTTTTGGCAGGTTCCATAGACGCTGCCAACGGGCAACGATCTTACGCAATCCCCAGCGGTCATTGGTGACGGTAAAGCCTCCCCCCGGCCCCGAAACCGGCTGGAGATCATACCCGGCGCAGAAGGCCCGGCCGGCCCCACGAATGATCAGGACACTGGCATCATTGTCCGTTTCAAACTCCTCCAGGGCCGCGTCTAACTCGGACAAGAGTTGGCGACTCATGGCGTTCAGTTTCTCCGGACGATTCAGCGTCATGCGGACAATCTTGTCCTCGACCTGCTCGTAGATAATGGTCTCATATCCCATCGTGGAGTCTCCTTTTCCTGCTGGGAGGGAGAATAGAACGTCCGGCTTACCACAGGCGACCACGAGTGCATAGAGATAAAAAGAGTAAACGTATCCAGCATTTCATATGTATTGGAGGACACATTTACTCTTTATAAGGTAAGCCAGCCGAGCACTCCAGCATTCATTCTTGTTCCGTACTCTTCTTCTGCGTACAGTTGCGGGGAAAGAGGCGAGCGTATGTTGTTCCGCGGCCGGAGGTTCCTATGTCAACGGAGGTAACCGCACTCCTTACCCGCGCCGTCCAATCCGGCGCTTCTGACATCCACCTCAGTAGTGGAGCGCCGCCCATGATGCGGCTCGACGGGATCATGAAGCGACTTGATCCGGCCCCGCTGTCCCGGGATGAAGTTCACGCCCTGGTGTCCGATATTATGGATGAGGACCAGCGAAAGATGTTCGAGGAGAGTCTCGAACTCGACTTCTCCTGTGACCTGGGTGACGCGGGGCGCTTTCGGGTGAATGTCTTTATGCAACAACACGGCGAGGGGGCGGTGTTTCGAGTCATCCCAACACAGAGTGCCTCGTTCGATGAACTTGGGTTGCCGCCGATTCTCAGCCGATTATGTACGCGGAGAAAAGGGCTGATCCTGGTGACCGGTCCAACCGGCTGTGGAAAATCGACCACTCTGGCCGCTATGGTCAACCATCTCAATGAGACCGTCGAAGGTCATATTGTCACGATTGAGGACCCCATCGAATTCGCCCATCAGTCCAAGAAATGCCTTGTCAATCAGCGTGAACTCGGTGTCCATACCCACTCGTTTGCCAACGCGTTACGGGCGGTCTTACGCGAAGATCCCGACATTATTCTGGTTGGCGAAATGCGCGACCTGGAAACCATCCAACTCGCTCTCACGGCCGCCGAAACCGGCCATCTCGTTTTGAGCACCTTACACGCGCCAGGCGTGGCGCAGGCCGTTGACCGGATCATCGATGTCTTTCCAGCCGCCCAACAACCCCAGATTCGGACTCAGTTCGCCGACGCGATCGAAGCCATCATCACCCAGACTTTATGTCAAAAGAAAGGCGGAGGGCGAGTCGCGGCTTTGGAAATCCTGGTGGGCAGCCCGGCAGTCCGCACACTGATCCGCGAGGGGAAGGGGCACCAAATTCTTTCAGCTCTCCAGGTTGGCCAAAAGGATGGAATGCAGACCATGGACCGGGCGCTTACTGATCTCGCCACGCGAGGGCTTATTACGCAGGAAGAAGCGCAGGCCAAGAGCCCGACCCCGAACCTCTTTGGTCAAGCTGGCCGCGCACTGCTACGCGCGCCGGGCTAAGTATCACGCTGAGCTCGAAGTGGAAAACGATCAGGATGGCGAATGGTTTCCACTCCGAGATCAATGTCTAACTCGGGCCAATAAAAGTGACCGGGAGTTGGTTCCCTCACGTTCAGGATTTTCCCCACGGAAACATCTTTGAACCAGGGAAAATCCTCATAAGAGAGAAAAAACTCCTCTTCGCCGGCGAGCAACCAGACGCCGTGCGCAGATATGCTCGTAATCTCAGCTTCCGAAGTGCTCACGCCAAGCGGCTCGGAACTCATTTTGATGCTCCTCTACAATCTCTTCTGCTTCCTTCAATTGGCTACGCGACAATCCATAGTTCCTCGCAAGTTCAATTTCCGGTTCCAGCCAAAACTTGGCCTCACCTTCCGCGCGGATAACGTGAACATGCATCCGCGGCTCCTCTCGGGAGAAGAAAAAGAACCGAAATCCTCGTTCTCTGTGAATAGTGGGGGCCATCAGGAGTTCTTTAATGCATAACGCAGAGCCAAGGGGCGCAGTTTACTGTATCGCCTCGAACAACCGGTTAGCGAATAGCCTAGAAGAATTGCCGAAAGTAGTCACGTGCAGCCTCATGCAAGAAAGCCGCATTCGTCATGCCATTCAAACTCAAGAAATGCCACTTCTACGAGCCTCCTTGTTCGCTAACGATCAAACTTAGCAACGCGCTTTGGTGCGTCGTCTAGATCGCTGTATCAGGCCGCCTGATGGAATCTTGCCACGGACCCCAGCCGAGTCTCTGCGAATCCTTCTCGATGACACTTTATGCGTTCGACCTCGTAAAGTGTCTCAGCAGTGAAATAGCTTTCTCCGCAGCTTGAGCACGAGATCAGGGGAATCCCCTCAATCACGAGCAGGTCCTTGCCAGAACCATAGCTCCGGGAGACGTGGCGGATGCGGGCGACTTGCTCTCCGCACGTGTCACATCTCAGTTTGTTCATCATCAATCCACACTGTTATTATCACGAGTCTGTCTATATATCCCAGCTTACTGACGACCACTATCTGTCGCCCATCAACGGCATTCCCTCGGACCAGGTACTTCCATTCCCGCGCTGCTCGATCACGTTGGCGTTCTATGACTTCTCCAATGAGAATCGCCCTCTCCACGTCAAATACGGATAAAGTGTTTGACTATATGTATAGCCTCATTGGCTCCGATCCAGTCAGTCCCCGGACGCTTGCAGCACTGCCTGGGCGAGAGCCAGGTCATCCGGCGTTGTAATCTTGAAATTGAGCGTGTCGCCGGGAACGAGGCGGACGGGCTGACCCATTTGCTCAACCATGGCGGCATCGTCCGTCTCCGTGATACCCCGTTGCTGTGCCCAGCGGTGGGCTGCTCGGATCACTCCGACCCGGAATGTCTGGGGCGTTTGCGCCAGCCACAGATCGTGTCGGGAGACCGTCTCACGGATCGCGTGCTGTGCGTCGGCCCGTTTAATGGTGTCGCGAACAGGGGTTGCCACCACCGCGCTGCCCGCTTCGGCGGCTGTGTCAATACTACGCTGAATTGCCTCCACGCTGATAAACGGCCGGGCCGCGTCATGGATCACCACGATCTCACATTGGAGCTCAAGTGCGGCCAAGCCATTCTGGACTGAATCCTGTCGTTCCGCTCCTCCGTGGGCAATAGTAATCGGTTGTGGCCAGGGACCGTGCGTGCGGAGCACATCCCGGCAGAGGGCCTCGCGCTCGGCAGCAACGACAACGACTATGCGCCGGACCGCCCCAATGGGGGCAAAACGCCGCAGAGTGTGCACGAGAATTGGCTTGCCGGCCACGGACAGAAAAGGTTTCGGCAACTCGCTTTGCAGCCGCGTACCTTTTCCCGCGGCAACAATGACAACATTGACGTGCATAGACGCTTACTCTTGTGGCGCGGTGTCAGCCAAGTCTTCAACCAGAATGACCTTGCCATGCCCAATTGAGGACCCGACAAATCCGGCAACGCGCGCGAGGGAATATTTTGAGCGGAAGAGATCGTGGACCCGTTCGGTTTCAGCCGTATCCGTCACAAACTGTGCCCTCCCGGTGAGGACGAGTTGGCCGACTTTCAACTGCATCTGTGGGGTTTTTTGCAGGTTGCGATACCAATGGGTTTTTCCGTCTTGTCCGGATTGGATATACAAAGCTCCCTGGTCGTAGACAAACCAAATCAGTTTTGTCCGCGGCTTGCCACTCTTCCGTCCTATAGTTGTAATTTCAAGCGTTGATTCATTGGCGACCTGGGCCAGGGCGTCCTGAAGTCGGTTCTCCTGAGCGTAGCTGGACGTTCCCATGAACAGGCTCACAAAAAGGAGCACCAGCCCGGCCCAGTGACGTTCCCGTGCCGTAAAGAGGGAACGTGTCGCCTTCTGTCTATCTGTTGAAGAACACGTTCCCTCTTTGTCACATTGTGTCATGTTCATTCCTTCCCCTCTCTATACAACAACACGATCTATAGTTTCTCGGTACAAGGATCTATGGTAGCGTATCCGTATCCTGGATTGATGAGGAGGAAGCCGCGATGGCCACCCAGTACCATTTCCGTATCGCGAACGAAAGCATCGAGGTGCAGATGGGCACCCATGCGTCCCCGAATATTACTCTCACCATGAAGGAGAGTGATTACCTGGATATGATCAACGGTAAACTCAACGGCCAAATGGCGTTTATGAGCGGCAAGCTGAAAATTGCCGGAGATATGGGCTTGGCGCTCAGGCTCCAAAACCTCTTTTCGCCGCCGGAGGCCGGCAGCCCGCCGCTGGAAACCGTACAGGAAGTCATTGACGGCATGCCGGAGGGGTTCAATGCCGAGGCGGCCAAGGGCATGGATGCCGTCTTTCAGTTTGATCTGACTGACTGAACACCATACTACGCACATCCAGGGAGGAGGGACTCTTCTCCCTGGGCTCCCCATTGTTTCACCATCGCGTCCCCCTGGATGAGGGTATTCTCCCGTAGGAACCTGCATGTCAAAACGGACGGTTATCGGCCTGATGTCCGGCACGTCCCATGATGGGATTGATGCCGTGCTGGTCGATATTGCCCGCGTGCGGGGCCGCTTCCGTATTCAACAACGGGCATTCCGCTCATTCCCCTACTCCCGACCGGTGAGAGCCCGTTTGTTGAGCGTCAGCCAGGGAGCCCGGATCGATGCCGGTGAAGTCTCACAAGTCAACGTGCTCCTCGGCGAGTTGTTTGCCCGGGCGGTACTCAAGCTGTGCGAACATGCGGCTGTCTCGTGGGAGCAGGTCGATGCCATCGGCTCCCACGGACATACGATTTATCACAACCCCCACCAGCGACCCGGACCAGGTTCAACCCTCCAGATTGGAGAACCTGCCGTCATTGCGCAACGGACTGGTATCACCACGATAGCCGACTTTCGGCCGGCAGACGTGGCGCTGGGCGGCGAGGGCGCGCCGCTCGTTCCCTATGTGCACGCGTTTCTGTTTCAACAGTCCGGCCGTGCGGTTGCCGTGCATAATATCGGTGGGATTGCCAATCTGACCTACCTGCCGCCGCGTTCCGCAAACCAAGACCTGCTGGCCTTTGATACCGGCCCTGGGAATATGTTGATCGACACCGTTGTCCACACCGTTACCCAGGGCAAGCAGTGGTACGACCGGAACGGCCGAATGGCCAAGGCCGGGAGCGTGCACGCCCGTCTTTTGGACGAACTGCTCCGGCATCGGTACTTTGCCCGGCGACCGCCCAAGTCGACCGGCCGGGAAGAGTTCGGCGCGCCGTTTGCAGAGCAATTCCTCAAACGCGCCGCGCAACTCAAGCTGTCTCCCAACGACCAAGTGGCGACGGCAAGCGCCGTTACCGCCACGAGTATGGCCCGAGCGTATCACGACTTTATCCTGCCGCACGGCCCGCTGGCTGAGGTCTACCTCACCGGTGGTGGAGCGCTCAACCCGACCCTGCGAGCGCGGTTCGCTCAGGCCCTGCCCGGTGTTCGCGTCCGACTGCTTGAAGAGACCGGCTATGAGAGCCAGTCGTTGGAAGCCTTGGCATTTGCCGTTTTAGCCTACGCCACTGTGCACGGCCTGCCCTCGAACGTCCCGAGTGCAACCGGTGCGCGGCTGCCGGCCGTTCTTGGAAAGATTGTTCCTGGTAAGAACTATCGTGATGTGCGGTTGAGCGAACAGAGAGGATAACAATATGGCAAAGCGCGTTGTGGTGATTCCCGGTGATGATGCGGCACCCGAGGCAATGGCGCCCACGGTCGAAATTCTGAGAAACTTTGCGCTGGACCTGAGCTTCACCGAGTTTCCATCAGGTGAAGAGGGAGTGAAGCAGTACGGCTCACGAAAGGGCTTTGAGCGTGCGCTACGCGAAGCCATTGACCAATCGGACTCGACTCTCTTTGGCTCGACCAATGGCACGACCGGCGGGATCGGATACCTGCGCTGGGGCAAACAGACGTATGCCAATGTCCGACCGGCGCGCTGGAGGCCGGGGTTTCGGAGCCCGCTCAAAAATCCGGAATCCATTGATTTTGTAGTGGTTCGGGAAAACCTGGAAGACCTGTATATGGGGGTTGAGGGCGACCTGAATACGCTTGCGCCACTCGGCTTGACGAGTGCGATCACGCGTGAACCGCTCGATACTACAGCTCAGGGCCTGTTTGCCATTAAAGCGATTACCGAGCACGGCTCCCGCCGCATTGCCCGCTTTGCCTTTGAACTGGCGCGCAAACGCAAAGCCCAGGGGGGGAAGGGGCTTGTCACCTGTACCAGCAAGTACAATATGCTGCGGAAAAGTGACGGCTTATTCCGTGAAGTGGTTGAAGCAACGGCCAAAGAGTATCCCGACCTGGGCTATGAGCAATACATTGTCGATGATTTCGCGCGACGTCTCGTCGCCAGCCCATCGCAATTTGACGTCGTTGTCATGCCGAATTTGTACGGCGATATCCTGTCCGACGTTGCTGCCGGCACCATTGGTGGTCTCGGACTCGCACCGAGCGGGTGTTACGGCGACACCTATGCCTATTTTGAGTCCGTCCACGGCTCTGCACCCGATATCGCCGGCCAGAACATCATTAATCCGACCGCAACCCTGCTCTCCGCCGCGCTGCTGCTCGACTATCTCGGCTGGCCCGACGAGGCCCAGCGTCTTGAGGACGCAATCGCGCAGGTGTACGCCAGCGGCGAGACCCTTCCGCCTGACCAAGGTGGGTCCGCCTCAACAACAGCGTTCTGTGCGGCGGTCCGGAATGTACTCTTTGGCTAAAAGAGTGCATGTGTCAGCGTATGTCTGTTTATTGAGAGGACACGCTTACTCTTGAGAGTACACCGGGTTATTTTACACCGCTCAAGCGCTGCTCTGGCTCACGGCCCGCGCAACGCGGGCTTAATGAAGATCAGCACTTAGCGGGAAAAATGGCCCCGAATTTTGTCAATCCACATACACTGACTCTTACGACCCCTTCGACCAAGCTCAGGACGGGTCCTTCCCCTCCGTTCGTACTGAGCGTAGCCCCCCAGAGGGGCGAAGTCGAAGGAGACTCAGGACGACGTTTGGGCGGGAACTTGTCCCGAGGATTTGCTCCGGGAGCGCTTCACAACAACAATATTTTGGCCGTTCACGCGAACGGTCCGTTTATCTGCGGTAGGAGAAGACTGCTGGACCGGCTTGCGGCCACGCTCTTCTCGCCACCGTCTGAGTTGTTGTTCCAGGTCTTTCGAATTCACTCGTTCCTCCAATTGGGTCTATGGGGTCTGTTGGGTCTATAGAGCCTGTGGCTTCTTAGCTATCGATAAAGGCTTCCAGACTCTTCGCTCGGGTTGGGTTGCGCAATTTCCGTAAGGCTTTGGCCTCAATCTGACGGATGCGCTCACGAGTCACGGCAAAGCGCTGTCCAACCTCTTCAAGTGTGTAATCTGTCTTTTCGTCAATGCCGAACCGCATGCGCAAAATCTGCTCCTCGCGCGGCGTCAGGGTGGCAAGGACTTTGCGCGTTTGTTCCTCTAAGCTCAGGGCCATGGCTGCGTCTGCCGGAGAGAGGGTCTGCCGATCTTCAACAAAATCTCCCAGCGAACTTTCTTCATCATCCCCAATTGGCGTCTCCAGGGAGACCGGCTCTTTGACGATTTTGAGGACTTTCCGGACCTTGTCCGCCGGCACTTCCATCTGAGTGGCAATCTCCTCCGGCGAAGGTTCCCGGCCGAGCTGTTGGACCAGGTAGCGAGAGGTCCGCAGCACCTTATTGATCGTCTCAATCATATGGACCGGGATGCGAATCGTCCGGGCCTGGTCGGCGATGGCTCGACTCACCGACTGTCGAATCCACCACGTTGCATAGGTCGAGAATTTATAGCCGCGTTGATACTCAAATTTTTCAACCGCACGCATCAGGCCGATATTGCCCTCCTGAATCAGGTCCAGAAATCCCAGCCCACGGTTGACATAGCGTTTGGCAATACTCACCACCAGACGCAGATTGGCTTCAATGAGACGGCGCTTGCCTTCTTGCGCCTGGGCTTCTCCCCGCGCAATCGTCTTCAGGGCTTGACGCAGCTCTTCTCGATTCGTGCCAAGCTGCCTCTCAAGGTGCTGAATTTCTTTGCGGGCGTCCTTGATGGTCTGACTGGCTTCTTGGACTTTCTGCGCCTGGGCTTTGCTCCCATTCTCTCCCGCTTTCGGACGGGTCCGTCCATTCTTTGATGTGGACACTCGTGCCAGGGCGAGAATCTCAGACGCCTTGCAATTCAGGGCGGACTCTTGTCTGCGGATGGTCCGTTCCTGTCTGTCCAGCATGACGCCGACTTCCTTCAGTTTATCGGTCACCACCGTAATATGACGCCGCCCCAAAGGCAGACTGTCCAGTGAAATCCTGATCTTCTCGCGGAGAGTGTCCAGTCGCTTCAGTGCCTTCTCTCGCTCTGCGACCGGAGTCCGCTTGCGAGACAATGTTGCCGCCTTTTCCCGCTCTCCGGCCAGGCGTTTGAGCGGTCCCATACGGCCCAGAAAGAGCGTAATGCGCTGGTCTTCCTTGCCGGACGTATCCGCATCCTCTTCTTCGTCGCCAAAAATACGCCGCGCTTCTGTTTCGTCCTGTTTGAGCCGACTCCCCAGAGATAAAATATATTGGAGCGCCAAAGGGGTGGAGAAGATTTCCTGGCGAATACATTTCTCCCCAGCTTCGATCTCTTTTGCGATCGCCACCTCCTCCTCACGGCTCAGGAGGGGGATATTGCCCATCTCCTGGAGGTACATTCGGACAGGGTCTGACGTGTCTCCCGTCACCGGCTCCCCAGCCGCCACCACTCTCCCTCCCCAGCTCTCTTCGTCCTGTTTGACCGTCTCAGGAGCAGTGGTCTCCTCTTCTTCAATGCTGGTGGAGTTCCTTTCCTCAAGCACATCAACCGTCTCAATATCCATATCTTCAAGAATGGACATGACGGTTTCCATTTCTCGTATCGGTTTCTCCCCTTGTGGCGTTGAAGCGGCAGAGGTGACAGTCTGGGCTTTTATCAGTATGGATTTTTCAGACTGCTGCGCCGCTGTCTGTATGGAAGTTTTTTGGAGGGTCTGCGAAACCGTCGCCGTTTTTCTTTTTTTCTTTTTTTCCATAAGACGTCTCAGCCCCCTTTACATGAACAGCACCAGAACGCGACAGGACGCAACTTTGCCTTCATCCCAATGTACAGAAAAGGCAAGGGAAAGGATTGACTACTCCGACAGAACTGCTTCTGCTTAGTTGATCCAAAAGAATTTATAGGCGGGCCGAAAAGCTTGGCCAGAGCTGTGAAAAATAAGAATCCCGCCCATATTACGGTCAGTCAGGGAGGAAGTCAAGAGAAAATAGGGTAGTGGAGGCGAGGGGAGGTTCGCGGACTTCCCCCTCTAATGCTTGATCCGCAGTTTTCCGAGCCAGTACTGCAGGCCCTGGAGCATCTCGTGTTGGGCCTCGACGGAATCGGTTGCGTGGGAGATGTAGACCCCCGCTTCGAGGAAAGCTCCCCACACCAGGCGGGCCAGTGCTCGGTGCGGGGTCTTCTCCTCGATAAAGCCTTCCGCCTCCAACTGCTCGAAGACCTGAGCGAGGAGATTCACGCCCTGTACGTTTTTGTGCCAGACGTCCGGGTCTAATACGGACGGGCCGTCAGTGAAAATGATGCGCTGCGCGCTTTTGTCAGACAGGGATTCAATAATGGCGGTGCAGCCCGTCTCGACAAACCGCTGCCAGAGGTCGCCTTCAGCCTCTTGCACCCGCTCCAGAATCGCTTGCGTCCGAGCCTGTCGAAACCGCTCAAAAACGGCTTGGAACAGGGATTCCTTGTTATGAAAATGATAATAGAGAGCCCCTCTGGTTACCTCGGCACGTTCCACAATATCTTTGGTCGACGTGTTGGAATATCCCTGCTCGGCAAACAACTCGTGGGCAACGGTCAGTAAAGCTGACCGAGTTTTTTCATATTGCTCCGCTTTTGGAAGCGCTGCCATACATTCTCTCCCTCAATAAGTAATGTTAGTCGAGTATTAACAAATATTTGTATACATACATATCATTTGTATGTCAACGGCATAATAGATGAGTCGAGAATAGTTCACTTAGAATAGATTAAGTGGTTGACATACATAAGGAATGTATTTATAAGGATGCTTGGAATGCAAACGGTCTGTATTTTAAAACTTTGTTATCTCACGATGTCCGTTTTGACGGGGTTCATCTTCTTGAGCGCGTGCAGCCAGTTAGCGGCCGGGCCGGGCCGGGGAGCGCTGAGCCCGGCCCAACAGCAGATGTTGGACAGTAGCCTGAAAGTATCGGCCGCAGCCATCGAAACCGGCCAGCCGGTTGCCGCCGGACGGCTGTATGAACGACTGTCTACCTCCTTCCCGAGCGCACCGGAACCCAAACTCGGACTGGCCTATATGGCCCTGCACGCGGGCGACTTTGCGACCGCGGATGCGCTGTTCACCGAAGCCAGCACACTGGCGTTGCTGCCGGCCCTCAAGGCCGAGGCCCTGCTCGGTGCCGGGCGGGCGAGTCTGGGGCGGGAAGACTTCGCTATGGCCAAGACCCACTTCCTCGCTGCAATGGAACTGGCCAAGGGCACACCGGTAGAATCCTGGGTCATGAACGGTCTGGCGGTCGTGGCCGTGCTTGAGGGCGATTATCCGCTGGCCGAGCAACACTACAAAGCGGCGCTGGCATTGGTGTCGCATCCGCTCATTACTGCCAACCTGATGCGGATGCTCGTCGAAGCGGGCCGCATAGACGAAGCTCGGCAGCTCCATGCCAGCCATAGTGACACCTACTGGGCGGAAGGCGACAGGGCCGAGCTGCCACAACTGCTCAAAAACAGCGACAAGGTCAAGAGTGAGACGGAGTAAACGACGGTAACCGAGTTAGGAAGGAATGATGAAGACAAGGCAAAAGACATCCAAGCCGGATAGGTCGCCCCACCGCTTGCTACGGGTACTCAGCCTCGGCCTGACATTCAGCCTCGTGTCCGCTGAATACGGGGATGCCGCAGAGCCGATCAAGCCGGTCCCGATCATGATTGAGGTGAACGAGGCCAAAGCCGAGCTAGGTAGGCGGCTGTTCCACGAACCGAGATTATCCAAGAACGATACGATCTCCTGTGCCACCTGCCACGACTTGAGTGCCGGTGGTGATGACGGACTGGTCGTGTCCACCGGCATTGAGGGCCGGACCGGGCTGGTGAACGCGCCCACCGTGTTCAACTCCGCTTTCAATTTTAAACAGTTCTGGGACGGCCGGGCGCACACCCTCAAAGACCAGATCGACGGCCCGTTACAGAGTCGCATCGAGATGGAAAGCATCTGGCCGGATGTCGTGACCAAACTCTTTCAGGACAAGGACTATCCCCGCATGTTCCAGGAGAGTTATCCCAACGATCCCCAAATCATTTCCCGCGAGAACATCAAAGATGCCATTGCCGAGTTCATGCGCTCTCTCATCACGCCCAACGGTCGTTTCGACCAGTGGCTCAGAGGCAACACCGGAGCCCTCAACGAACAGGAGAAAGAAGGCTACGCCTTGTTCAAGCGCTACGGCTGTGTGTCCTGCCATCAAGGGGCAAACGTCGGTGGCAATATGTTCCAAGTCTTTGGTGTGATTAACGATTATTTCAGAAAGCGGGGCAATATCACCGACGCCGACTTGGGACGCTTTAACGTCACCGGAAACGAGGCCGACAAACACGCCTTCAAGGTCCCAAGCCTGCGTATGGCCGCTCATACGGCTCCCTATTTGCACGACGGCAGCGCCGAGACCTTGCGCGACGCGGTCGATGCCATGTTCGAGTTCCAACTCGGACGGGAAGCACCGGACGAGGACAAAGAGGCCATCGTGGCCTTCATCAAGACCCTGGCCGGAGAATACCAAGAAAACAATTACCAATTTGACCTCGGACAGAGCCCCATGTCTGCCGAGTTCCAAGAAGACCGTCGCAACGGAAACCTTGGGCAGCGCCCGGCGGCGAATGGAGTCCAGGAAATCTCTACGGCAGAGACAGCCCAGGAAAGCCCTCCGGCGGAGATAGCCGAAACAGTTTCCCAAAACGGAAAAGCCCGCCCGCTGCGTACGGGTCGAACCGCCAGAAAAGCATCCAAAAACGGAAAAGCCGGCCCAGTCCGTACGGGCCGCTAAATCACACGTAAGCCACTGAGGAATCACCACCATGAGATCCAAATCCATTACCATCGGCATCTTCCTGTCAATCGCCCTCGTCGCCACCGCCGCCGGGTTCTACTGGATGGCCGCGCAGACCAAAGCCGGCGAGCACCACCTGGCCATTTCCACCGTGCGGCGGATCCAGCAACTCGAATCCCAGTGGAGTGTCGAAGTGGCCCGGGTCCGCTCCGACCCCTTTGCCGACTTTGACTCCCTGACCCAATTCATCCCCCGGATGGACCGCCTCAAAGAGACGCTGGCGGATGCCATCCAGAGCACCCCCAGCCTGCCGGACCGGTTGGCCAACACCACGAATGCGTACCTGAGCGCCATTACCGCCAAGGAAGAACGCATTGAGCGTTTTAAGACCGGCTACGCCGTACTGCGCAATTCCGTGCGCTATCTGCCCTTGGCTGCCACCAATGTGATGCAGCAGATGCAGACCCGCGGAGGCAATTCGGCCTTCATCAAAAATGTAGCGACCATCACCGAAGAGATCACCACCTATCTGGCGAGTCCGGCCCCCCCGGAAAAGGAGCGCCTGACACGGGTCCTGGCCGAACTGGGCAACAACATCGCGACCCGCCATCCCGCGCTGGTCAACACCGCCATGAACTTTGTGGCGCACGGCCAAGTCCTGCTCGAAAAGCAGGCCCCGACCGAGGAGATATTCCAGGAGGCAACCTCCGATCAGATCGGCGACCTGGGAGAAACCATCATCAAGGGGTTGGAGTCTGAGATCGACCGGACCGAGGCCCTGGCTGCCTGGTACGAGCGCGGCATCATCGGCACAGGCGTGGTGCTCTGGGTGATGTGGCTGACCATCGCTTTCAGAATGCCCAAGGGCAGAGACAAGACGCGCAGAGGGAGCGCGGTGCCCCCGCAGCAAAACCCGCTGCTGCTGAGAGAACAGGCAGGCCCCAGACCGGACGCGGGCCTTGAACGGCTGACCGCCAACCTCATGAAAGCCGAGCGGCTCAATACCGAAGAGGGCGACTCGACCGCCGCCGCAGAGTTCACCGCCTATCAGGTCGGGGTGGATATCGCTGCTGAGCAGTTGGTGAGTCTGGCCGAGCGTATCAACACCAGCACCGAGGTGCTCACCGACCTGCCGGACCAGCCAGCCGACAACGGGGCCGAGACGACCGACCTGCCGGGTCTGCCGGTTGACAACGAGACCGAGTTTGCCGCCGGGGACCCCATGAACGTAGACCGGGAAGCCATGGCGGCGGTCGTCACGAGTATCCATGCCCAGACCAACGAGATTGTGGAGTTGGCGAAACGCCTGCCCACACTGGCGCCCAAACGCGACGAGGGCTACGCCCAGCTCGAACTCAACGATTACATTGACGAAGTCGCCGACCGCATCCAGGCCAAGAGCCGCTCGTTGATCCTCAAAGAGTTGAACCCGACTCAAACCGTACTGGCGGCGGAACCTGACGTCTATCTGATGTTCACCAACATTATGGAGAATGCAGCGTTGGCGATTCAGGAGCGCGGTCAGAAGAAAGGCATCATTCGGGTGGAGACCAAGCAGAACAGCGACAGCACCGTTGTCACCATCACGGATAACGGAATCGGCATCCAGCCCGAGCGCCGCAAGAAAGTCTTCAGCCCCTTCTACACCACCCGGGAGGGTGCACTGGGGATGGGACTCACCATTACTCAGCATCTGGTGGAGAAATATGGCGGCACCATCCTGATCAACTCCATGCCCAACCAGGGCACGGCGGTCCGGGTCACCCTGCCCACCAGTGCTCGTACGCAGTAAGGCAGGTGGGGCGAGAGAAGAGAAAAGCATCGGGAAAGGAGCTGCGTCGCATGCACAACGTCAAACGATTTCTGACCTGCCGGCGCGGGGCCGTCGCCCTGGAGAACGCCATTGCCACCATTCCCCTCATACTCTGCCTGGCCGGGATGTTCGAGATCGTTCAGGCCCTCTTTGCCGGAGACTTGGTCAAGCGCGCGGCCTACCGGGTCGCGCGATCCAATGCCCTGGCTGCGACCCCGGCCAGCGATGCCACGGACATGGCAAGTCGCATCAAACAGGCCATTGACGCCGAGGTCGACGGTTGGCTGGACTATGACCTGTTGATGAACACCGAGTGCTCTGATCCCTCGAACAACCAAAACCAGACGGCCGAGTACTGTGTGTCGGCTACGGTCGAAGTCTACAGCTCCCCGGCCGACATAGCGAACGGCCAACAGGCGGTGCAAGACGATACCGTCGGATTTGGCGGCGGGACCCGCGATACCGTGGTGGTACGGCTGCACATGAAACCCCAGTCTGTATTGGGTCAGCTCACGCAAACGGTGTTTGGCGAGGAGGGACCGGAGTTCCGGGCCGTGGCCGTTATGCGCAATGAAGAACGCATATAATGAAGTGGAAAAACGCAAGTCTGAAAAACTATCTGTGCGATCGACGAGGCGTAGCCTCTATCGAGAGCGCACTCGGCACCGTGGTCATGATCGCCGTCTCACTGGTCGCCCTCGATCTGTACCGGCTGGCCGGCGCTCAGACAACCACCATACACGTCGCCGTGAGCCTGGCAGACACCGTAAGCCGGGAGGAGCCGCCCGGACTCACAGAGGCGGAATTACGGCAGAAAATGAACGCCTTTGTCCAGAGCCTGTCCGAACTGCTGCACGAGGAGCAGTTCCCGACAGCAAACGCCAACTTTGTGGTTGCCGCGGTATACAAAGACCCTGGCAGCGCCTCGCTCACCGCGCTCTGGAGCAAAGAGGTGGCTCTGCTCGGTACCACCGATCCGTTGACATCGTGCGAATCGGCAAACCAGACCAATGAAATCAAACTCGATACCGATCCGGTTGCGCTGCCGGCAGAATTCACCATGGCGGACCGCGAAACCGTCATCGTCGCGGAGGTGTGCGTCGAACGGACAGGCACGGCTTTTTCCGGAGAGGTGTACGCCCACTACATCGTGCCCTCGCGCGACGACAACTTAGCGACAAGGCTGGGCGCGACTTAATGGTTTGATGGGATGATGCAAACAGGAACCCACCCCGCTGCTTGCGCGGCACAAAGAGGAAACGTGTCCTTCAACAGGCAGGGAGATGTTGACACGTTCCCTCTTTCCCTCTCCAGAGGGGATATATTCTGCTCCCCTCCTCGGAGGGGTGGCCCTGAGCTTGTCGAAGCCTGTCCTGAGCCCAGTCGAAGGGGGCCGGGGTGGGTTATTCGTTTTTCTCGCTGTCGGCGTGCTGCGGCCACCGCGATAGGCGCGGCCGTCATGACCCTCATGAGCATCGGCGGCTTCGCTCTGACCTCCGACCATACCCACCTCGTCTACCAGCGTGACACCCTCAAGGCCGCCACCGACGCGGCCAGTCTCGCCGCGACCCGCCATTGGCAGCAGGCACTCGGTCATTTGACAGACGACGATGATATAAAAGCTGCGCTCCGGCCCCTGGCCGAGCGTTACATCCTGGCCAACATCCCGGAGAGTCGGCGCGGGGACGCCGCTGCAACGCTGCAAATTGAGCTGGTGCTCCACCACGGCGTAGGCATGGTGGACGTCGGCGCTACTGCCGACCTGTCCGGTGGTGTCATCTTCACGCACTGGCTGCTCGACGAAGGCACGGCAGAGGAACTGAAAACCACAGAGGTGGAAACCCGGACCGAGCGAATCGAAGGAGCAGGGGGCATCAATGAGGTCGTTTTGGCGATCGATTCCACGGGCTCAATGGGGAATACGCTTTCCGGACAGGATTCCGGCACGGTCGGCGAAGATTCCCGCATGACTATCGTGAAGCGGGCGGCCAAGGACCTGATCGATATCCTGACGGCTACGGGGTCGACTATAGCCGTTGGAGTCGTTCCTTGGCATTACCGGGTGCAATTCGACCAGCAGACGCGCACCCGCTGGGAAGATCACGGCTGGGCCCAATATCCGACCCGGCGCTATTACCCCAATCCCTACGACGGTAGTTATAGGCAAATACCGAGGAATTCCAAAACAAACTGGTTCCCGGACCCTCACCTCGTCACTGCTGCCGGAGAGTGGCACGACCTGCCAAGCAAAGGAAGCAAACGCTGGGAGGGCTGTGTGGACCAGCGCCGGATGTCCGGCAACGATCCGCCCGGCATCTCCGCGGCTCCGCCAACAGTGGAGCCGTTTACTATGGGATTTTATTCGCCAACCGGAGCATACCCAAGGGATATGCCCATATCCTACCTTTGTCGCCGGACTGACCCACTTCCGTCTAGTCCGAACGAGTGTTTTTACAACCCTTCGGGACTCACGAACCAGAATGATAAAATCTATTTTCAGACGCCCCAGTTCAACTGCGGTGTCCCCACAATCCTGCCGCTCACGACCGATATTGACGCGGCAAAACGGAAAATTGACTCCTTGAGTGACCGCGGCTCAGCCACGTATTCAACGCTCGGTGTGGTCTGGGGTCACCGGCTGCTGGCACCGGCATGGCGAGATATCTGGGGAGGCGCGACGCATCCGATGGACCAAACGGAAGGGTTACAGAAAGCGCTCGTACTACTGACCGACGGCGATGATAATCACCTTGACCGCAATATCGTGAAGGAACATCGCAACGACGCCTGTACTGCGGCAAAAAACGCCGGCATCCGGGTGTTTACCATTGCGGCCATGGACCGGAGCCGGGTCGGAGAGTTGGCAGGTGACCTTGAACGGTGTTCGAGCCAGGCCGACGATCCAGGAGGACAGTATGTGTTCGTCAACAACACCTCGCCTGGGGACCTGCAAGGTGCGTTTCAGCAGATTGCCCAGCAGTTGTCTCGATTCCGGCGCGTGTACTAAGCGCACTATGCAGTCTTTTGTTTTATGTGGAGGAGGAAGGAGGGAGACACAGTTTTACAGGTGAAAAACAGATGTGGCCCGAAAACGTGTTCGTTGACCATAACCCCTAACCGAAGAAAGGAAGAAGACATGACCACAATCGCACGTTACACCAAAAAGTTCGTCCACTATCTGCGCAACAATAGCGCCGTCTCCGCCCTGGAATATGCGATTCTGGTGGGAATCATCGCTACAGCCATGGGAGTAGCGGTCGCAACCTTTACCGATAACATCGAAACAGCGCTTAAAACTATCGGGGACAAAGTAGGAGGGACTACGATGACGAAGACTCCTGGTGCAGACCCTAACTGATAGTTAAAATCCGGTGGCCCGTTCAGTTGCTGTGGTCTCACCCTGCTCAAGGAAGAAGCCATGACCACATGTGTTGCTAAGAAGCTTGCCTGTTACCTGCGGAACACGCGTGCCGTCTCGGCCCTGGAATACGCCGTTCTGGTAGGCATCGCTGTCGTGGCCATTCTCATTTCCTATGAGACCTTCAGGAGTGATATCAGGGAGGCAATAACCACACTTGTTTGGCAACTGAGTGGGACGAATTAGAGACGAGAGGACCGCCCCCGCCAGCGGGCGGTGGGGCGGTTCTGGCGTCGTTGCTTCATTATGCTCCGCGCGTATAGTATCGCAGTGTTTTGGAGAGAATACATTCAGCATGTAGGCTCATGCTTGTGCTGCTCGTTGTCGGCATACTCATTGCAGGCAGCAGTCCAGGCTACGGCCAGGAGCCGGACCCCGGAACAATACCGGCGGCACCGGTTCTCAACGGCGTTGGGCCGGAGATCGTGCCTATTGTGACGCGTGCCTGGGCGCATGACGATTTTGGACGCATAGTGTTCGATTGGCCGTGGGTCGTGGCCTACGGTGCGCGCATAGAGGGGAAAACCCTGACTGTCATGTTCGATCGCCGCCTGCACACCACATTTCAGCAGATTCCACGCCATCTTGGCACGTATATCACCGACGTGGCTCTCGGCCCTGACGGCCAGAGCGTGGTCGCCTTGCTCACCGATGAGTACCGGCTGCGCACCTTTCTCCTCAATAACGAGGAAGGTGGCGTCAAGGTCGTGGTTGACCTGCTTGCCGATGGAGAGGCAGGCCCTGGGCTTGCCCAGGCTCCGGCACCCCCATCCCCGGCGCCGCCTCCTGAAGCTGTCCCGGTAGACGCCCCTCCTTCCCCACATATCTCCGGGGACGCTCCCCTCCCATTAGCAGAGGCCGCACCCCCTTCTCTTCCCTTCGCTATTGAGACCGACCCGGCGTACGAGGACGCCCCCGAATCACCCCCTCTTATAGGAGTGCGGGCTTCCAGCCCGCAAGCGGCCAAGATGGCCGCTCTCCCAGGCAGCGGGGGGGGAGAGGAGGAGGCTGCCCCGCCTGTGAAAGCAGACACGTCCGCGTCTCCGGCAGAACCCGACTTGACACCCGAATCCGCTCAGACCGCCGAAGCGCCACCTCCGGTTGAAACTGAGGCTGCGTCCGAGGCAGAAGCGGCCTCTTCGGGAGAAGCGGACGCAGCCCCTGATTCGGTCGCTGAAACTGCGTCCGAGGATGCTCCCGACTCATCCCCTCCTATAGGAGTGCGGGCTTCCAGCCCGCAAGCGGCCAAGATGGCCGCTCTCCCAGGCAGCGGGGGGGGAGAGGAGGGGGATACCCCACCTGTGAAAGCGGACGCGGAGACGCCGCCGGCAGAATCCGACTCGTCACCCGAATCCGTCCCGACCGCCGAAGCGCCACCTCCGGTTGAGGAAACCACAGCACCCGAGAGTGGAGCAGAAGAGGCAACGCCGCCAGCCGAACCGACACCAGAAACCGTCTCAGAAGAGACACTCCCAGTAGAAACCGCTATAAGCCCTCACCCCGACCCTCTCCCAGAGGGAGAGGGGGAAGGCGTGGCTTCCACTCCTGACGCGCCTTCCGAAGAAACTGCAGCAGTCATCGAAAACACTCCTTCAACCGAAACCGCCGAAACCGCAGCCATCACCCCCGAATCCCCAACCCCCAGCCCCCAATTCCCCACCCTCCCCGCCTCAGTGCAGATTCCCCTCTCTCAGAGCCGACTCTTCCGACTCGACACGCCGGTCGCCTCGGTCTTTGTGGCCAACCCGGAAATTGCGGATGTACAGTTGGTTTCGTCCGGCGTGCTGTTCGTGGTCGCCAAGGCCGTGGGCCGGACGTCAGTGGCTGCACTCGATGCCGACAGCGAGTTGGTCGGCGAGTGGACCATAGCCACAGTCCTGGATATCCAGCCGGCCCGGGCTGCGATTGAGGGTGTACCTGTGCTCAAAAATGTGATCGTCCGCCAACTCAACCGAGGCGTCGAACTCAGCGGTACGGTGGCGTCCATCGACGCGGCCGACCTGGCCCTGCGGCTGACGACAACCGCTCTGCCGGAAGAAACGCCGGTCGAAAACCGCATCAGCGTAACGGGCAAACAGCAGGTCAACCTCGAAGTGCAGATCGCCGAAGTGCAACGCAGCGTCAGCGAAACCCTGGGGTTCAACTGGGAAGTGCTGCCGGACATCGGCGCTGGGCGCGACCTCGGGATGCGGGTCGGCCGCTTCTTCTTCAGCGAGGCGACCGGATTTGTATCGCAGAGCTTGATCGAAGGACAAGCCGCAGCGCTGTTCGGCAGTACCGGTATCAGCCCCGGCAGAACCACGGTGCGGGGGTTGATAGACGCGCTGGCCACCGCCGGTCTGGCGACGGTCCTGGCGCGGCCCAACGTGACCGCGGTCTCGGGCGAGACGGCCAGCTTTTTTTCCGGCGGGGAATACCCGCTGCCCTCGGGGTTTGAGGACGGTGCGATTATTTTCGAGTACAAGAAATACGGCGTGCTGCTGGACTTCGTGCCGACGATTATTGACAGCGGGCGTATTATGCTGACCGTGCGCCCGGAGGTGTCGCAGCGCTCGGATACCGACTCGCTCACAGTCACCGGGCTCGATATTCCGGTCATCAATGTGCGCCGGGCCGAGACCACGGTTGAGGTTGGCGACGGCGAGTCCATCGTGATTGCCGGGCTGTACCGCGACCAGAGTGAAGCGGTCGAATCCGGCCTGCCGGTTGTCAAGGACATTCCGCTGCTGGGCATGCTGTTCGGCTCGCAGTCGGTCCGCTCGAACGCCACCGAGCTGATTGTCGTGGTCACGGCGCGGCTGACTACCGCAACGACCATGCCCCGCACGACCGACCGGGACCGCCAACTCCCCGGTCGCCGTTTGCGCGGCTATCATTACTGAGGCAAGGAGAACGCCCATGAACAGGCTCTGGTCTGACTCGCTGTTGCCGCTTAGCAGGGGAGGAACCCACCCCGGCCTTCGGCCACCCCTCCGAGGAGGGGATAGGAAAGGCTCCTCTCTTGGGACGTGTGATGCACATTACATTCCCCGGTGGCCCCCCTGCGCCGTGCCTGTCTGTGGCAGGGGGCCAGGAGTGCGGGCTTCCAGCCCGCAAGCGGCCAAGATGGCCGCTCTCCCAGGTGCTTGCCAGGAGAGGAACCCACCCCGGCCTTCGGCCACCCCTCCGAGGAGGGGAGCTTTTTTTACATCCCCTCTCGGGAGGGAAAGAGGAAACGTATCCTCCAGTCAGCCAAAAAAGCTGGACACGTTTCCTCTTTGTGCCGCGTCAGCGGTGGGGTGGGTTCTTCCTGTCCTGCTGGCTGTAGCTATGACGAGCGCCGGATGCGCCGTGGTGCCGCTATCGCTCTACCAAACCCTGCCGTCCACCCGCATGGCGCTGTCCAGTACTGAAGGAGCGCAGCGCAGCCTGGGCGACATCAGAGCGGATTATGAGGACAGCCTGGAAACGGATTCGGCCGAGCGGCCGGTTGCGGCCTATGGGGCGACTCACGGAGCCTATCAGCGCTGGGTGACTGACGAGGTGCGCGAGCTGCCGGACGTATCGCAAACCATCGCTATCGGGGGTGGCGACACCTAGAGGACGAGGAAACGCCGTCCATGGAAGCGACCGAAACCAGCAGGATCCTCGCCTTTGCGGTTGACGCCGAAACCGAACAGGTGCTGAAAGGGGCGCTGGCCGGGCGCGGAGCCCAGGTGCGGCGCGGTGACATCACCGAGGCCATTAAAGCGCTGAGTTCCGCGACATCGCCCCAGTTGCTGTTCGTTGACCTGGACGGCACCGAGTTTCCGGTCGGGCGGATTCATGAATTGGCCTCGGTGTGCGAGTTCGGGACCGTGGTCATTGCCGTCAGCTCGAATGACACGGCCCGCTTCACCCGCGAACTGCTGGCCTGCGGGGTCAGCGACTATCTGCCCAAACCCCTGACGGTCAGCGATATTCACGACGCGGTGACTACGGCGCTTCAGGACGAGGAGGACATGACCGCCCGCCTGTACGCCGGACGGGTGATTGCGTTTGCCGGATGCGGCGGTAGCGGTGCCACCACCCTGGCTGCACTGACAGCCCTGACCGCAGCGGCCCAGGGCAGTTATGTGTCGGTGCTGGACCTGGAGCGGACCTCCGGGTCCCTGCCGCTGATGCTGGACGTTGAGCCCGCGGTGGGGTTTGACGAGTTGCTCGACCTGGCGGCCAAGCCGGACCCGGACCCGAGCCTGATTGAAGGGGTGCAGACCCGGGTGATCCCACGTATCTCCGTCTACGGCTATCGGGCGAGTGATAGCTTACCGGCCCCACCCGCGGCTGAGGCCGTCCAATGGCTGATGGAGCAGCTCGCCAACCGCTCCCACCTCGTGATCGTGGACGGCCTGACGGATACCGACCTGTTGTTTTCCGTGCTGGCAAACGCGGACGAACGTGTGCTGGTTTTTGAACCGACCCTGGTCAGTCTTAACCGGGTTATCCGCCGTATGGCCCTGCTTGGCAGGGACAACTGGGGTCTGCTGGTCGAAAACCACACGCGGACGCGCAAGAGTGCGCTGTCTGCGGAGGATATTCGCTATACCCTGGCCGGGCGCGAGCCGGACGTGACCGTGCCCTTCGAGCCCGGTTTGCCCGCGGCAACCAACTACGGCCTGCCGGAACGGGAGTTCAGCAAAAAATACAGGAAAGCCCTGGACGATCTGACCGGGCGGCTGACCCGACCGGCCATCTCGCTGGCCGACACTGTGCAGTACGACCCCCAATTCTAAGACAAAGAGTATTCGTATGCCCCGCAATCTTTTCGGACGCCGTCCCAAACCGACCGCCCAAAAGCCCGCCCCGGTGCAGACTCCCAATAATCCGCCTGCCCCGGCGCCGGCCGTCCCACAGACCAAGGCGCATCAGGAGCAACTCATAGCGGCTGCGGTTGCCGGGGCGTCCGAGCCTACCACACTGACGCGTCGCCAGACCTCGGACGGGCTGGTCGCCGAGATGGCGGTCAAGATTCACCCGGTTGTTGTGCAGTCGCTTGATATGTCCAAGGCGGCCGACCTGAGCCGGGACGAGCTGGCCGTTCAACTCCAGTCCTTCCTGGATAGCGAAGACTCGATCGCCTCGGACCTGACGCCGCTTGACCGCCGGCGAGTGGTCCAGCGACTGGTGGACGATATCAAGGGCCTCGGTCCGCTGGAGCCATTGTTCAATGACCCGCAGATCTCCGACATCCTGGTCAATGGGCTCAAATCGGTCTATGTCGAACGCAGGGGCAGGCTGGAGCAGGTGGACGTGCGGTTCCGGGACGAACAGCACCTGCTCAATATCGCCCAGCGGATCGCCGGTTGGGTTGGGCGGCGGATCGACGAGGCCAGCCCCATGGTGGACGCCCGCTTGCCCGACGGCAGCCGCGTCAACATCATTATTCCGCCGCTGGCGATTGACGGCGCCACCTTCTCCATCCGGCGTTTTGTGGCCCGTGGTATCAGCCTAACCGAGCTGGCCGAGCGCAACGCCTTCACTCCGGCAATGAGCCGGTTGCTCCAGATTTGTGCTAAAGCCCGGCTGAATATCCTGATTTCCGGTGGTACGGGTGCCGGGAAAACCACCTTTCTGAACGCCCTGTCGCGCGAGATCAGCAACACCGAACGGCTGGTGACCATCGAAGATTCGGCGGAGTTGCAGTTACAGCAGCCGCATGTGGTCCGGCTGGAAACGCGCACGAAAAGCGTGGAGGGGACGGGTGAGGTGACCATCCGCGATCTGCTGATTAACGCCCTGCGGATGCGGCCCGACCGGATCATTGTGGGTGAGGTACGTGGTGGCGAGGCCAACGAGATGCTGCAAGCCATGAATACCGGCCATCCGGGCTCGATGTGCACCATCCATGCCAATAATCCGCGCGACGCGCTGATGCGGCTCGAAAACATGTTGATGCTGACCTCGGGTGACCTGCCGCTGTCGGCCATGCGCCGCCAGATTGTGTCGGCCGTTGATCTCGTGGTTCAGTTGGCCCGGCTGCGCTCCGGTCATCGTTGTGTGACCAGCATTACCGATGTGGTCGGGATGGAGGGCGATGTGGTTACTACCGAGGAGATGTGGCGTCGCCTGCCGGGCGAAGAACATACTTTTGAGAATACCGGCCGCCAGCCGTCCTGGATGGCCTCGGTGGACGCGGCAGGTCTGCGCGCCGAGTTGCTGGAGGTGCTCCAGATGGGTAACGCGAGAAACGTGGAGGCCGCGGCATGAATTTTATCCTGACATTACTCGCCTGCGTAGCCGGGGTGATTCTCCCTGGCCTCCTGGCCCTGCTCCTGCTTGGTAACCCGCTGCTGAGCATGGTGGTTGCGGCGTTTGCGTTTCTGATTGAGATCCCCTGCCTGTATCTGGTGCTGGTTATCTGGCCCCGGCAGCGGGAGTTGAAACGCCGGCTGGACCGAGTCGCGGCGTCGTTCAGGGGCGATACGCTGCCGGACGCCACCACTGATGACAACGTCAGTGTTTTCCGTGAGCAACGGAGCAAGTCGCGGCTGGCTGAACGGCTGGAGTATCAATTCCCCCTGATTGACGTCCGTAAGGTGCTGCCCAGGGCAGTCGGGCTGGGCGTACTGGGCATGGTGGCGACCGGGCTGGGTGCGGCGTTTCTGGGTTTTGGGACGCTCGCCATTCTCTTTTTACTGCCGGTCAGCGGGCTGGGGTGCAGTTGGGCGGTGCTGGCCATGCAGGATGCCGGCCAGCGCAACGAGTTCACCAGGATATTTCCCGAGACTACTGATCAGGTGGTACGCCTGGTGCGGGCCGGTGTTCCGTCAATGGAGGCCATCTCGATTGTGGCCCAGGACGCCCCGCCGCCGGTCGGGGGGATCATGCGCGAAATAGCCTCGGCGGTGGCGGCCGGGCTGGACCCGGAAACCGCCATTCGCAGTACCGCGGCGCGCGTTCGTATTCCCGCGTTCTCTCTCTTCTCCGCCGCGGTCTGCTTGCAGTTGACGACCGGAGGCGGCATTTCGGGTGCGCTCGGCAATCTTTCGGAGACCCTGCGCGCCCGCCACCTCGTTACGCTCAAGGCCAAGAGTTCGACGGCCCAGACCCGGCTGACCCTGGCGATTATCTCGTTTGTGCCGGTCGTGGTGCTGGTCACCCAGAACTTCACCAATCCGCAGACTATTGAGACCTTGTTCTATACCGAGTCGGGTGGCACGCTGCTTCGCTTCGGGGTTGGCCTCATTCTGAGCGGGCTGTTGGTCGCCCGTGCCCTGTCCGCCCGAGTCGGACGGTAGGTAATGCCTTCTTTTGTATTACATATCCCCTCCTGGGAGGGCGGCCATCCTGGCCGCCATGCGGGCTGGAAGCCCGCACTCCTAAAGGAGGAGAGCAGCACACATCCCCTCCTTGGAGGGGTGCCGCGTCAGCGGCGGGGTGGGTTCCTTGTCAGCATGATCGTGCAATACGGAGAATCCCAATGATGTTCTGGCTCGTCGTCATCACAACACTGACCTGCATGGCGGTTGCCAGCGTGATGGTCTTTCGCAACACTCGTAACGCTCAGGTGATGGACCGTCGGCTCGCCGGGGTACGGGCGTGGGCCGTGGCAGTCTATGGCGAACCGCAGAAACGGCGCAAACAGGAGGGTGGAGGCTTCTCCCTGCGTTCAGTGTCGTCCGCTCTCCTGAATATTGCGTCCCGGCTGGTTCCGGTTGGTGCGGCCGAGCGGGCCAAGTTGAAAGACCTGGTCATGAAGGCAGGGTTTCACCGGCCCGACGCCTTGTCGATATTCATGACGGTCAAGCTTGTCGTTACCCTGGCCAGCGGCACGCTGCTGGGATTTCAGATGGCGGCGGGGCAGTGGCTGGGAGACTACACCTCAACCCCGACCATCCTGCTGGCCGGCCTGGCCGGTGCGGTCATGGGCGGGATTTTGCCCGAGATGTGCCTGGACCGATTCAGCGTCCGCCGTCAACGCCGGATGGCCGCGGCGCTGCCGGACGCCCTGGACCTGATGACGCTCTGCCTTGAATCCGGGTTGACCTTTGAGCGTACCCTGTCTCGGGTGGTGCAGGAACTGGAGACTATGGCGCCCGACTTGGCGCGCGAGTTTGCCCAGGCCGAGGTAGAACTGCGACTCGGCACCGACCGTAAAAAGGTGCTGAACGACCTGCATGTCCGGGCCGGGGTGGAGGGGCTGCGCGACCTGTCCATGGCCATCACCCAGGGCGAGCGCTATGGGACACCGCTGGCCCAATCCATGCGGAATAGTGCCGACAGCGAGCGGCAGAACCGTGCGGCCCGGATTGAGGCTCAGGTTGCTCGTCTACCGGTGTTGATGAGCATGCCCATGCTGCTGTTGGTGACGCCGGGGACCCTGCTGCTGGTTGCGGGACCGGCTTTTGTCTCGACCATGGAGATACTGGGCAACCTGGGCCAATGACGGGCGCTGCCGGAAAAACAAGGACCAAACCCACCCCGGAGGGGAGAGGCAAAGCTTCCGTCTTCAGCAGGCGACCCGACAGAGAGCGGGTACTGCTGGGAATGCAGGGATTGAATACCGGACAATGAGAGAATATATTCCGGCTCGAAAGCAGCAGACGATATGAGCGAAACGAGGGCGGAGCCCACCAGGAATAGAACGCTGTTTCATATGGCTGCTCTTGAATTAGTGATTGGGCCCCAATTGTGTAGGGGCGACGCCTGCGTCGCCCCTCCTGTCGGTCGTATAAGCCCCAAAATTTCGCCCAAAAAGACAAATTATGGTTCAATAAGCCCTCAAATTGCGCCCTAAAAGGCATTGCGCGGTTCAATAAGTTATTGATTTTATTGAATTCAGGTCCGAGACCCCCCCTATATTTTTTGGAGACGTTTGTTAGGGAAGAACAGCATTTGATAATAAACCGCCCCGATAGCGCCCCGCAGACACGATCAAACCGGGTCGCTCCCTTCTCCCCCCTTCTCGGGCCGTGTGATGCGTATTGCATGACTCGACGGCCCCTCGCGCCCCTGCGTCGTGCAGGGGCTAGGAGTGCGGGCTTCCAGCCCGCAAGCGGCCAAGCTGGCCGCGCTCCCAGGAAGTGGGCGGGCGAGCGGCCCGAGGCGGGGCCGCCGGACCGATCCCGGGAGGCTTACGCCACAAATGCATCACACGTCCAAGGAGGGGATAAAACCAGCCACGAGCCACTGTCTATTTGTCCAGCAGCACTTCCTCGCGCTCGGTCCCACGAAAAACCTGCACCCGTACCGGGTCGGGGGCAGGCGGTTCCGTTGCCGGTGGCGGCAGCAGGCGGTTGAGACCGACCGGCGTGCGCCAGCCGGTGTCGTCGGCCTGGCCGAGTGGGCGCAAGGCGAGTGCCAGGCTGCCTCGGGTGGTGGCCAGTACGAGTTTATCGGCCTCCGGCGGGCGCACTTCAAGGGTCACGGTATTGCCGCCGACCTGGGGGGCAGTGAGGATGTCCTCCTGCTCCGCATAGCTGACGCTCTCGATACGACGGCCGACGGCAACCACGCGAATATCTTCAAGCACGGTTCTGCTGAAGGAGTTGAGCTGGCTTGGGTCATCCGATGAAACCTGCATGGTAAAAATGACATCAACCCGGTCTCCCGGCGCAATCATCCCGGCGTGGCTCGTCTCCTGGTTGACCGTGATGGTGATCGCCCGGCGGTCGGGCAGCAGGACGGCAGCCAGAAACCCATCCTCACCAGGCCGGATGAGCCCTGTATCCGTCAGCGGCATCCCGGCCAGAAACGTTATGCGGGTCACGGCACCAATGACTGAAGGCGGTTCCTGTTCCTGTCCGGTGTCGGTCGGTTCTTTGCGGATATGGCTGGACAGCACATTCCGGGCCTCCAGCGGCACATAGGTGAGGTCGTTCGCCGTAAGCAGGGTCCCGGCCGGCATGTTGCGGGCCGCAGCAAGCACCTCCACCGGGGGGGCGACCGGTTCGGGCGGCGGTGCCACGACCGACTCCGGCTCAAGCGACACAGCGCCCTCTTCGTCCGGGCCGAAATACAGCCACATGCTGACCGAGAGGGCAATGGCTGCGGGGATAATCCCCAGTAGAACAACGAGGAGCAGCGTTCGATATCTTCGCATGGGAGTTCACTCCGTCATACGGAAAAGGCACGGAGTGCCAGGAGAACGATAGCAGGCGGAGCAATAGCGACCGCAAAGGGCAGGTTTGCGCGTAGCCGGCGAGTCGTATCGAACGGTAGTAAGGCAAACAGCGCGAGGCAGAGGCTGATCAGCCCCAGACCGATCAGAAAAAGCGTTAGATCATGCGGACCGACCCACAAGCCGGCGACGGCCATGAGCTTGCCGTCGCCTCCACCGAGCCCACCGAAGGCGAATAGGGCAAACCCCACCAGCAGCAGGACCGTACCGATGGCGATATGGGTCCACACCGACGCGAGATGACCAATGGTCAGGGTGTAGAACACGAACAGGATCAGCAGGGTGAGTGGAACGCTGTCCGGAATCCAACGTCCGGTCAGGTCGGAAACAACGGCACCGCCGAAGAGCGCACAGCAGACCAGCAGCAACGCAGACTCAAGCACGGCTGTGTCTTCCTCGCGTCCTATGGCCGGACGGTGCTGTAACCGACCTGTCCATCGGTATAAGCGGCAGGCACCTGAACCCGGAGTCCGGCCAGTAGACGAACCAGCAGTTCGATTGTTTCTTCCCGGGCCGCAGAGATGTCATCTGCATTGGCGATGTACACCCCTGCCTCGAAAAACGTCCCCCAGAGCACGTATGACAGCGGGTCAATCGGCATCCTTTCAATAAGACCCTCGTCCATAAGCTGCCCGAGGACCTTGCGTAAGAGGGTCAGTCCCGGTCCGCTTTTCTGTACGACAGGCCAGTCCAGAACTGACGGGCCATCCGTGTGGACAATGCGCTGCGCACTCGGGGTCAGTGCGCTTTCAATAAAAGGCGTGGCAGCCGACTATCACCTGCTGCCACAAATCAGCCCCAGCGTCTTCAGCCCCCTTCATTTTTTCCCTGATGAATCGTGCTGAATCGGCCCGCACCTCCTCGAAAACCGCGGCAAAGATGTCGGCTTTATCACGATAGTGATAATACAGCGCGCCTCTTGTTACCTTGGACCGACGGACAATCTCTTCGGTCGAGGTGTCGGCATATCCGTTCCGGGTGAACAGCTCTCGGGCAGTCTTCAGCAAGATTCTCTGGGTTTTTTGAAACTGTTCGGCTTTTGATATTCTTGCCACGACAAACCCTTTGCATCGATTCTTCTATCGGTGGTGAACATAACATGCAATCGGTATGTATATCAAGAAAATTATGGACAGGCGCAAACCCCACCCTCAGCCTGAGAAGAATATGCTGAGAGAGTATTCGTGCAGTGAGCACTCAGAAGATGCTTACTGCAATTTCACGCCAATTCACGCTTATACACGCTGACGACCTGCTTTCGTTCGGGAGCATAGGCGTGCCATTTTGCGTCTGGGACTGCGTCCGGCGTGACTTGGTGAAAATCAAACCGCTCAAAAAGCCTTCGTGCGCCCTCTTGGTTGGTACAGGCGAAGAGATAGGTCAGGCCGCGGGCCTGCCCCTCAGTAATCGCTTTTCCAACCAAGCGGCTGCCAATTCCCTCTCCGTGGAATCGTCTGAGTGTGTAGAGCCCGGCTATCTCTCCTGCGTTGTCGTCGGCATACGGCAATAGCGCGCATAACCCGACGAGGTCTCGTTCTTTCCCCAGTCGTGCACCATAGCCGTGTAGCATTAACTGACTGATCTCTGATGGAGACCGTTTTTTGAGCGCTCCTTCCTGTTCGCCTCGCTGTATGAGTCGTTCGGCTTCAGGAAAATCATCCAGGGCTAAGCGTTCCGCCTGACAGTAGTCTGTCAGGGTAAAAAATGTCCCACACCCTTCGTAGGTAAAGAGTTCTTTTGCCAGGTTCGCCGGCGAGCACAGAGAGACTGAAGCAACACCGCTTTCTAAGGCCACCCGCGCTGTTTCCAGTTGCTGGTGCCGTTCGTGCGGTAGTTCCCCGCGCGCGCCATGAGTCTGTAATTCTTCCAGATGCGAACCGTTCAGAAAGGATAACGGCGCTCCGCTGGCCGTCAATCCACCCTGCGGGTCCAGGATCACGAGCTTATAAACGGTAAGGCGGTTCGCGAGTTGCTGCGTGTTCTGAAGAGCCGGTAAGCGAGCCTGGGCCGGCCAGAGTCCTATGAAAACGGGAACTGTACGCAGGGTTTCCAGAATGATGAAACAGCGCTGATCTTCATCGCTCTCGGGCGACAGGAGTACGGGGGCAGGGATGCCGTTCAGCGCGTGAGACAACTGTGTATGCAGGCCATCAACAGCCCGGCGCTCCGGTGTGGATGCGTCTGTTTCCACGAGCAAGATCACTCGGGTTTCATTCAACACCAGTGTGCGCAGGACTTCCTGGATCGCGTCTCGGTTCTTGGGCGCGGTGATATCTTTTGCCCGCAGAGCGAACAGGAGGCTCTTTCCCCGGAATTCTTTGAGGTAGAAATCCTTCTCCGCGGTTGAAAAATCAGGCGGCGCGGTTTTCATCTCGGTTTCTCACAAGGCCTCTCAGCCCAACAATTTTTTTCGGAGAGTGTCCTTCTTCGGACTCTCCCACGTAACACAGATTTCCTGCTGTCGATCAACCAGGGAGAGGAGCAGGTCATGCACCGGAAACGGGGTCAATTGCTCAAGGGCCAGAGCGCTGGGTCCAAGCCGTGTATACACAACGTTCTGCTCTTCTCCTGAGCGGTTCGCTCCTCCCAGGGAAAAATCAGCAATAACCCATTTCCCGCCTTCGAGAAACGCCAGTGGAATACGTCCGGTGAGGAGCGCATTGCCGACAGGCAGAACAAATTCCTCGTCTACAATGCATTGGGGGGCAGTATGAATACGTGGCCAGAGTGCGGCCTGGGCGATATACTGCTGCACATCGTCGGGGAGAGGATCGTCCGAGGCTTGGCTGTTACTGTCCTGCACGGCTGAGACCACCTGGAGAGATGCTTCCACAGCTTGCCCCTGTCTCAGGTGTATGGCCGTCTGCGTAATAAGACGATCCAACTGCGCCTGTTGTTGCGATACATTTCCCCGTTGAAATATCTTCCGGGTTTGTCGCTTTCGCCGCCCCTTGGCAATGAGTCGCCGTCTGTCTGTGACCCAATCTATATCGGAAGGCTGAGCGTCAGAAGTCACGGGCTTTTCTTGGGGGTCAGTCAGATCAGACCCGGACGAAATCTGAGGCGGGTCCGTCTGGCTGTCATCATGAGGATGGACAGCCAGCCGCGCTGTGACCGGGAGGTCGCGCAGGGCCGTATGCAGCACGGTGTCTTTTTTTTTCGCCTCTGACGATGGGGGTATGGGAAACACGACATATTCCCGGGCGCGCGTTGCCGCTACATACCAGAGCCGTCTCTCCTCGGCAGCTTCCTGCTGGCGTTCTCGGGCCTCAGCCTCCTGCCAGCCCAGGGTGCAACAGTGGAGGGCGCGCGGACCGAGGTGGAGTTCAAGACGATTGTCTTTGCGTCTGACCAGGCCGGGACGGGTCAATCGATTGGGCGGCGCTCCAGACTCCGCCACAACGACAAGCGGAAATTCCAGGCCTTTGGCCTTATGAATAGTCAGGACATGGAGCGCATCTTGCGGCTCATCAAGAGTGCTCGCCTGTTCCGCTTGGCCGCCCTCGGATTCATCCAGAGTAGAGGTGAGCAGACGGTCGAAAAAGTCCGGGGAGAAATCCTGCGCCGTCTCATATTGGCCAGACGGCTCGCGCAATGCCTCAACACGTTGAAGCATGTTGTGGAGCCGCTGTTGTCCGTGGGGTCGGCAGGCAAACAGCGGGAGCAACGGGGTGTGGCTATAGATCTCGGTGAGCAGAGCAGAGAGCCCGGCCTTGGCACTGTGAGCACGCTGCACAGTACGGGACAGCCTCTGGTGTAGGGTGCGCAGCACCGCAAAAGCGGCATGGAACCGGTCAGCACAGGGAAGCTGTTCCGGGACTCGGCCGCTGAGATAGCCGAAGGTCCCGCCGGCACAGCGAAATTGTGTCAATTCTTCGTCCGAAAAACCGAAGAGTGACGAGCGCAAGGTTGCCACCAGGGCCGTGGCGTCCGCCGGATGGACCAGCGCCCGTACACACGCCTGTATATCGGTCCGTTCCTGACTTGCCGTAACTCTCCGCCCGCCGGTACTCCGATACGGAATACCGGCATCCCGTAGTGCCCGTTCATACAGCTCTCCGCCTCGATTCGTCCGACATAGAATAGCGATATCGCTATACCTCAGAGACCGCCCTGCCTGTGTTGCCAGCGTCTGCTGTTCAACGCTGTGACGAATAAATTGTGCCGTGCAGCGCGCTTCGAGCGCATCCTGGATACCCCGTTCGTGTGGCGCTACGTGAGGCAGGTCCAAGAGTAAAAACGTCAGCCCCTCTTCGTTCTCATCACTGCTCACCGCACGTAAGGGCAGATACCCCGGTTGGTCCGGGTCGTCCTCATTGTCCAGCACCCGTGAAAAGAGGGCGTTCATCTGTGTCACCAGGGCAGCCCGCATCCGAAAATTCGTTGAGAGGCTGAGGACGCTCCCCTGTCGTTCAACCGCTGAGCGAAGCAGCTGATAGACTTCAAGGTCAGCCCGCCGAAAGCGATAAATGGATTGTTGAGGATCACCGACCAGAAACAGTTTCCCAGCACGGAGGGCAACCTGTGTCCAGCGCTCCGTCTGCGGTTGATCCTCGGCCAGGAAGAACAGAATTTCGGCTTGTAGGGGATCGGTGTCCTGGACTTCATCAACGAGCAGGAAGTCGAATTTGCGTTGAAAATAGCGCCGCAATTCACGGCTCTGCTTGAGGCCGTTGCGCATCAGCACCAGCAGATCCAGAAAATCGAGGCTGCCCTGCTGCCGTTTCTTGGCTTGATAGGCACGCAGATAGCCGCCCAGCCAGTTGGCCAGGCCAACCGTCAGATTATGCAGCCAGGCGGCTCGGGTCTTGAGATGAAGGGCCTTGAACTGGGCAAGTAGCGTCCGGGCTTCATCGAGCGCAGTGGTCGGCTGCCAGTTCGTTCGTCTCCCCTTTCGGGGCTGTACTGTCAGGCGGTGTAACAGAAAATGCTCCCAGGCCTCTGCATTGTCCTGATGGGAGGCTGCTGGAACGATATCGGTCAGCGTCGTGATCTGCTCGAACGCCGAGTCTGTGGTGTCGTGGCAACAGTCCCGGAGAGCCGTCAGCCGGGTGACAGTCTGGCTGACCTCGGCGCAGTATGTCGGGATATCTGCATCGACTGCCGCGGGCAGCCAGTCCAGGCAGTCCCGCTGTTCGACCAAAAAATCGCACAGAGTCTTCAGATGGGTCACTGAGAGACCAGCGCGAAGCGCCTGGCGTATCAGGTGCGCGCTGTCATTCCCAGGTTGCAGTTCTTGGGTGAGCCAGGTCTGCCAGACCTGATCGTGCAGCAGGCCTGCCTCGGCCTGGTTTAAGACCGTAAAAGCCGGGTCCAGCCCGACCTCCAACGCTCGTTCGCGTAACAGGGCCGCGCAGAACGCGTGGATGGTCATCACCATGGCACGGTCAAGCTCGGACAGCACTACCTGTAAGGCTACACGCTCCGCCTCAGGCAGAGATGTTTGGAGGGTGGCCTCAACCGTCGCGCGGAGCCGCGCCCGCAGTTCAGCTGCGGCTTTCTCCGTAAAGGTGATAACTGCGACCCGGCTCAGCGGACTCCGACCGGTTCGCAGCAGGGCCAGCAAACGAGTCAGCAAGAGTTGCGTCTTGCCTGTTCCCGCTCCGGCTTCCAGTAAAAACGTGGTCTGAAAATCCGAGACGAGACGCTGCTGAGCGCCGTTGTCCGAAAGAGCAGCCGGGGTCATACCTGTGACCGTACCCAGCGCCACGCTGTTGTGTGGGGGTCCTGGAGTTTCTGTGTCGCCCACTCAGCGCCGTGCGCAGAGCAGATTTCGGGAAAGGCACAGGACTGGCAGGCATCTGGAGCAGGAAAGCACAGTCCAGTGGTGATGCCCTCGGCAAGGCGGGTGATGATCGTCCGTAAGGTTCCGAGCGTTGCCGCTTGGGTCTCCATAGTCAGAGACTGTTTGTCAGGTTGAGCAGCTCCGTCCACACTCATATATTCCGCCCCGACCCAATCCAGGTCCGGGCGGAGGTGCTGAGCGGCATAGAGATAGAGGGCCAGTTGGAGCGTGGTTCCACCGGCAAAGCCCCGAGCTGGTGCCCGGCCCGTCTTATAGTCAAGAATGCGGGCCTGCCTGGGTTGTACAAGGTCAATGTGTTCCGTCGAAATATCAATCCGGTCAATCCGGCCTCGAAGTTGGACCTCTTCCCCCGTATCAAGGCGAAAGGGAACGGGCATATTGGGGGGTAGGAATTGGGGGGTAGGGGTTCGCTCCGATTCCCTACCCCCCGACCCTGTCTCCTCTGTGCCGAAGGAGTGAACGTGTCCTCCAATAGTATGCGGATGCTGGACACGTTCACTCCTTATGCCAAAAAACGTCTCAAACGCCGCTGGACAAAAACTGTGTGCCGCCCGGCGCTCGCGCTGAAGAAAGGCGTACAAGCGCCGCAGCAGGTGTTCGCACTCAAGCTCCCAGAGCAGGGGCAGTCCGACTGGCCGTGTCTGCGCAAACCTCTCAAAATGCTCCTCTGCTATCTGCGTGAGCAGTTGCTGCTCGTCGTCACTCCGTTGTGTGGAGAGGGGCAGTTGGTTCGCCTGCTGGAGCCGGGAGAAAAACTCGTACAGGATGGCATGTACTAACACTCCACGGTCGCGTGGCAGGAGGGTAAGAATCTGTTCCGGCTCTTCCCACTGCTTGAGCGCAAGCACGGTCTCCAGAAAATATCGAAACGGACAGCGGGCGTATGTTTCCAGGCTGCTCGCGGACAAATACACCCCCTGCGGGAAGAGGTGCTGACGTAGCGTGTCTTTGATGCTCTCCGCCTGCATACAGCCGTCAAAGGCCGTGAGGTGCGGATGCTCCCAACGGTGTACCATCGCCCGCGCGGCAGGAGCAAAGAACGGCATCGTTTGTAGGCCGGGCTGGACAGCGCTGTGATTGACGTGAGGAGCGTGGGTCAATGCATAGGCCAGGTGGAACTCCAGCGCGTCCACCGCATGCCGGGTACTCTGCGCGTATCCTTCAGCCACCGAGACCCACCGGCTCCGGTGTTGCAGGTCTGCCAGCGTGGCCTGCCGGCCACACAGCACACTGACCGTCTGTAAGAGGAGCGCCGCGGGTGGGCGGGCGACTCCCTGGACAGTGCGTGGATAGCTCAGACATAATACCTCCCGCGCACTCTGGGTCGCCAGCAGGAAAAGGAGCTGTTGGCGTTCAACCGCCTGGCGGCGGGCGGGCACGTCCAGGGTCAGGACTTCGGCCAGATGCTGGCGCTCGGCATCGGACAAAATAGGGTCCTGAGAGGGAAGGCGAGTTCCAGACTCCTGTGCGAGACCCGGCATGATGACCGCGCGAAAGCGGAGACCGGCCGCCTGGGTCATATGGCCAAGAAAGACCCCGGTCGCGTGCGTTTTTCGGAGTCGCACCTTTTCCCAGGAAAGACAGGTCAGCACCGCCTCAACCCATTCCTCAGGACGATTTGTTTCAGCCAAGAACGGGGAGAGACTCCGGAGCGTCTCCGTCATATTCAGATCATGCTCACCTGTACCTTCTTGGTCCGGTTCCTCGTCACCCCACGAGACTCCGCCGGACACATAATCTCCATACATCCGCAGGAAGTGGGCCAGCCAGCCTTCCCAGGTCTGTTGGTCTTGAACCGTTTTCACATCCGCCAGCAAACGGTCCATAAATCTGACAAATAAACGGAGAGCGGGTGTGAGCTGTTCGGCTTGCTCCTCTGGTGTGTTTTTGTAGTGTGCTTCCAGGGCGGCGAGTCGAACGCGCCATTCCTGGCCGCCGCGTCCTATTCCAGCCTCCAGACAGATGGCTTCCCACTGGGCAATATGTACCTCTGAAACAGTTTCCCCAATAAGAGCTGGAAACGGGGGGCGGGCCAGCTTGAGAAAGGCGAACAGACGCTGCCGTGGACAGTCTTCTGACAAGAGGGAGCACAGCGCCTGCGCGGCTTTTCCCCGTCGTGTGGCCAGCACGGGCCACTCCCCAACAAAGGTACACGGAATCCCCAGGCGGGAGAGCGTCTCCAGCAGCAATGGACCATAGGTGTTCGGTTCGGTGAGGAGTACGCCAATCTCATCAAAGGTATAGTCCTGTTCTCGGACCAGCGAAAAGATCGTGCGTGCAATTTCGCGTGCCTCCTGGGTTTGATCTGGTGCGGAAACGATGTGAAGAGAGGCATCCGGGAGCGTTGAGGCCGGCCGTTGAGGCGGTTCCCCGGTGCGTTCAAAAAGCCGGGTTTGGACCCGAGAAAGTGAACAGGATGGAGCCTGTGGATGGGCTAATGGAGACGACTGAAAGCCGAGTCCGCTGAGCCAGCTCAATGTGGGAGTCACAGCTTCGTAGGCCGAACCATCTCGCCAGGGCAGAAAGACCAGAGTATCCCTCTTCGCGAAAAGCGTTTCCAGAAAACGCCGCTGTTGTGCGGTATACTCAAGACCGCCGTACACCAGGAGCGGCTCGTCAGTTGGGGTCTGGGCAATGAACAGACTGGCGTCATCAACGAGTTGCTGTTCGTCTAAATACGCTTCATATCGCGTGTAGAAGTCCAGCAAATGTCGTATTTTCTCTCGATATAATACGTCCCGTGGAGGAATCCGTGTATACAACACGCGCAGATGGTGGGGCTGGACACCCGCCTGCTTGAGATCTGACAGCGTCTCGCTCAGGAACTGGGGAAACCGGGGCTGCCGGGCGAGTTCCTGAAATAAAGAGGAAACGTATCCAGCGTCTACATGTTGTTGGAGGACACGGTTACTCTTTCCGACCAGGTCTTGTTCCAGCAAGAGATGTTTTATGAGAAATGGCACCAGCGTGGCCGGGACTCGACGTTTCCCCTCCCGTATCAGTCGCGCTTCGGTCAGGTGTGCGGCATAGTCGATCAGCGTCGTAAACCGCAGGCCAATATACCCGTCCCCTGCCCTGGCAATTGCGGTGCTGAGCTGTGCCTTGAGGGCATCACTCGAAACAATAATCGTGAGTGGAGCCAACGGATCGGCCGCTTTCAGTGTGTGGACAGCGGCAATGAGCGCCTCTTGCAGGACGGCAAGCGAGTCGGAGAGAAATACTCGCTTTTGAGACATATTTACTGCTTATGGGGTGGGTCGGTTTTTTGCAAGCATTATCCACAGAGGGGCCATTCCCTATCAGCAGGGGTGCTGTCTGGGAAGCGAGTGCGGAGAAGCGGCACCTCTCCACCCGTCTCCGAGAGAAGAGGTTCCGCCACTCGTTCCTGCTCGTGTCGCTGGAAGAGTCCTAGCGCTTGAATAGCACGACTTCGAGCGTTTTATCGCTATAGCGATGCTTGAAGCTCGATATCGTTCCCTTCATATCAATGCGTTTATTAAAGTCAGGGGGAAACGCGGACGATACTGCGGCGAGTGTACGGATATCAGGGTCATCGACACTGCCGCGGACAAAGAAATTCCCGTCCTTCAGAGAGAGCGTATACTCGTAGTCGGGCATTTCATCACCAATCCCCATTTCCCGCTTGGCAGCAGAAACCGGAACACGCTGCGGGAATTCCATACGCAGGATATAGGCATTCCCCTGTTCTTCGACCGTATACCGCTCGCCGTAGCGACGCGAACGTTCAGTCTTTTCATCAAACTCCGGCGTGTAATAGCCCTCAATCGGCTGGTCGCCCTTATCCGGCGTCCGTCCGCCGGAGACCCCGAGAAAAGGGGCCATCGCCGGAGCAAGGGGGAGGCCGTAGAAGGTCCCGCGCAGCGGAGTTTCTTCGGTTGGAACGCCCTGAAAGAAAGACTCGCGCAGGCGGATGAGGGTCTCGACCGAGGCAATCAGAATGCCAAGAAAGATAAATTTATTCGCCGCCTGACTGAAGAGTTCTCCCCCTAAAACAGCGCTATAAACGGCCAGGAGAATAATCGGATACAGGACCATATTGAAAAGGATATTCAGGCTGGTCGCCGTCCCGACATGAAAATAGCGCGTATCGCCAATAGCTTGCTCCAGGGCGCGCTTGGTTGAGAGCGGCAGCGCGCCCAGGATGGGCTGAGCCGAGGCAAGGAGCGTCCCCAGAATTGAATGGTTTTGCGCCGATTGGACGCGGGCCAGGGCCTGAGCGTACGTACCGGCCAGTTCGCCTTCAAAGACCTTTTCCTCAACGACCTTTTTGGGCGCAACCGGTTTGGGTGTGGGTGCCGCGACCGCTGGCGCTACGGCGACGGGTGCCGCCGGAGCCGGAGCGGCCGCCGGTTCCGCCGCGCCATTTGCCGCGGGAGCCTCAGCCGGGGCGGCCTCGCCCCCTTCCCCTTTGAAGCGAGACGGAAAGTCATCCCCAAACGTCTGCTCAGGATGCAGCTCCTTGGCGCGGGCCAGCAATACCTCTTCCGTCTCGACGATGTCCGGGTTGGGTAGGCAGCAGTCCACCGGACACACGGCCGCACAGGCCTCCTGGTCGAAAAAGCCCACGCACTCCGTGCATTTGTCCGGGACAATATAGAAAATGTCGTCATCGATAGCCGGATTCGTGGCGCCGTTAAAGTCCCACTCCACCCCGCCTTGATAGATGGCGGTGTTGGGACACTCGGGTTCACACGCCCCGCAGTTAATGCAATCCTCGGTGATCATCGTCGCCATACTGAACGGTTCTCCTTCTGCAAGCGGATCGGTAGCTATAGTATATCAGCCCTTCATCTAACGGGTTTCCCCTGCTCGGTCAACGCGACCGGGGCTCTCCTGCATAACGTATTGACAGGTATGGAGTGCAAACCTAGTGTATTTTCTTATAACTGAGAGAACCTGTGACGGAATAGCAGCGCAGCTGAACACTGTTATCAGGACGGCCTTCGGGGTCGCCCTTCTTTTCTGAGGATTTGTGTGGCGAGTGCCGTAAAGAGAAAACCTGTCCTCCAACCAGACAGGAAAGCCGGACACGTTTCCTCTTTCTCCCGTAACGCCGAACTCGAAGCCAAGCTGACAACCCTGCCAACCAGTCCCGGCGTCTATAAGTTCACGGATCACACCGGCACCGTCATCTATGTCGGGAAAGCGAACAATCTGCGCGCCCGGGTCAGACAATACGCCCGTGGCGGGGACGGTCGTGCACAAATCCGTTTTCTCCTCGCCCAACTGACCGATGTTGAGGTTATTGTTACCCAAACCGAAAAAGAAGCCCTGCTGCTCGAAGACACCCTGATCAAGAAATTCCGGCCTCGGTATAATATCCGGCTCAAGGACAATACCTCCTATTGGCACGTGAAGGTCACCCCGCACGACCAGTGGCCACGCCTCCTCCTGACCCGCCAGATTGCGAAAGACGGCAGTAAATATCTGGGTCCGTTCCACTCCAGCACGGCAGTCCAGGAAACCCTGGAAATCATTCGCAGAGTCTTTCCCCTGCGAACCTGTACCGACACCGTCTTTCGCAACCGCACCAGGCCGTGCCTGGAATATCAGATCAAGCGCTGCCTCGGTCCCTGTACCCTGCCGGTCGATCCTGAAGACTATCAGCACCAACTGAAAAATGCCCTACTGCTGCTTGAGGGTAAAAGCACCCAACTGATAGACCGCCTCACCCGGCAGATGAATGAGGCTGCCGACGCTCTGCGTTTTGAAGAAGCCGCCCGGCTGCGGGATCAAATCCAGGCCATGACAAAAACCGCGGAGAAGCAGCAGGTCGCGACCCCCCTCGGAAACGACCAGGACGTGTTCGGCCTGTACCGCGAAGGTGGACTGATCGAAGGACAGGTTCTGTTTGTGCGCGGCGGGAAACTGGTTGGCAACCTGGCCTATAGCTTTACCGACAATGAGTTCCCCGACGCGGAGGTCGTGGCTGAATTCCTGAGCCAATTCTACCAGGGTGGCCGGTTTGTCCCCGACGAGATTCTTATTCCGGTTGGACTTGACGATGCCGACATCCGGGCGGAACTTCTCTCGGAACGGAAAGGGAAGAAGGTCAGCCTGCTCTGTCCCCAGCGCGGAGCTAAACTGCGGCTGGTCGCAATGGCCCAGGAAAATGCGCGTCACAGCTTTGTCGAAAAGCGGCGGGGAGAAGAACATAAGGAGAAAACACTGGAGAACCTCCGTCGTGCGCTGCACCTGCAAAACGCGCCAAAACGGATTGAGTGTTTCGATATCTCGAATACCCAGGGCAATCTCTCCGTCGGTTCCATGGTGGTCTTTGACGAGTGTGAGCCGGATAGGAACCGCTACCGCCGTTTTCGCATAAAAACCGTCGAAGGAGCGGATGATTTCGGCATGATGTATGAAGTCCTCACCCGCCGCTATCAGCGCGCCTTGGCAGAACATGACCTGCCGGACCTCCTCATGGTGGATGGCGGTAAAGGCCAACTCGGCGTTGCCGTCACTGTGCTGCAAGAATTGGGAATTACTGAGGTCGATGTCATTGGCCTGGCCAAGATGCGGACCGAGCGGGACCCGTTTGCCGAAGAAGTCGCCCATTCCTCCGAGCGCGTCTTTCTGCCCGGTCGCAAGAATCCGGTGGTTCTCAAGCCCAACGCCACGGCGCTTTTTCTCCTGCAACGGATCAGGGATGAGGCCCACCGCTTTGCCATTACTTATCACCGGAACCTCCGTGCCAAAGAGCGGCTCAGTTCGCCGCTTGAGGCGATTGTCGGCGTTGGCCCGGCCAAACGCAAAGCGCTCTTACGGCATTTTGGCAGCCTCAAGCGGGTGCGCGCCGCCGCACCCGAAGCGTTGGGCCAGGTTGCGGGGATTACCCCGGCCCTGGCGGAAAAAATCCACCAGCACTTACGGGCACATCCCGCTCCACGCTAACAGAGCCGCCCCATTTTTCGTGGCTAGCGCATTTCACGATACGTTGTAGCCGTGCCAGGCCGCGCTCGTAGAGAAGGACACGGGCCTGCCCCAAGCGGCCTGGGAGGGGAGCCCGCACTCCTAGGGGAGGAGAGAGACGCGCTACACAGCATCGTGATTTGCTCTAGTGGAGAGGAAACCAGGAGAGCGGTAGTGTCTCAGTTTGCCATGTGTTCTTCTCCGCGTTCGGGCCGCCCTGCCCTCTCGTCTCAGGGCCTGCGGTGACCGGGCCGTCTTGCTCCCGCCTGGCGCCCCTCGGCCTGGGGCCAAGCCGGAGCGGGACCACCCCCCCTCATAATTTTCCTCAGAAATTACTAGGGACAACCGGTGGGGAGCCGTGTATGGGGTAGGGTATCTGTCCGACATTGTCACAAGAGCGAAGGAGGAATCGATTGATGTTCAACCGTATTTCCATTCTGTTTGGTATCGCGCTTGTCTCCACCCTGTTGCTGGCCAGCCCTCCGGCGCTGGGTCAGCAGCAGGACGTGAGCGATTGTTCAGACGCGTGGAGCGACAGTTCCGCGTCCGGCTCATGTGATCAGCCGACCTTTGGCTGGTACGGCAATAACTCCGGCCAAAGTTACTGCCAGATTGAAACCAACTGTCAAACGGGAGACTGGGATCTCTCTTCATACCCTCTTGATATAGGGAACTGCTAGCGAGGCTGCGCCCCTCTGCGGTTGATCCTCATCCATCTCGCCTTGGCCTACCTCTTGGGCCAGGCTGGCGTGGCCTGGGGCTGGCAGGCGGCTGCTCCCTTCTGGCTGGGCGGACTGCTGACCCTCAGCGTGGCCGGATGGATCATCGGCGGGCTCCGTCTAGCCGTCTTGGTCAGTCTGCTGAGTGGCGCTTCCGTGGTCGGCAACCTTACTCTCCATCGAGTCTACGCTCCCGATTTTCCCGTACACCACCTCCGGCAGCTTGCTTTACCGCAAAAAATTACACTCGAAGGCTGGCTGTTCCAGGAGCCGGAACGGGGTCTGGGACGTGGCCGGTTGTATCTTGAGGCGCGACAGGTCTGTTTTGAAACGCAAGGTATCTGTAAAGACCATCAGTTTCAGCCGGCAACGGGCAAGGTCCTCGTCACGGTGCGACATCTGCAAAGCCCCTGGCAATACGGCGATGTATTGCGGCTTCCGCTTAAACTCCGAGTCCCGCGCAATTTTCATACGCCGGGGAGTTTTGATTATGCCAGCTATCTGGCCCGGCGGGATATCTATCTCACTGCCTTTGTGTGGGATGACAAGAACATCGAAAAGATCGAGCCGGCCAACAGGCCCGGGACTTGGCTGCGTCATCGGCTTGAACACGTTCGTCGGACGGTTGGCGCATTCTTTGACGCGCAGCTTTCAACCACAGCCGCGGCCATTCTCCGTGCGCTGATTATTGGCGATAAAAGTCGACTCGACCCGGAGTTGCGCGACAGCTTTACGCGGGTGGGCGTTGCCCATGTACTTGCCATTTCCGGGCTCCACATCGGCTTGGTTGCAGCGCTGGCGTATGGGGCTTGGTGGTGGCTTCTGGCACGAAGTCAGTACGTGTTGTTGATGTGGTCGGTACCAAAACTGGCCGCGCTCTGTACGCTGCCGGTCGTACTGCTGTACGCCGGACTTGCAGGCGGCAGTGTTTCGACCCTGCGAGCGGTCATTATGGTGACTGTCTTTCTCACTGCACTGCTGCTTGACCAAAAAGAGGAGGTCTTCCGCAGCCTTGCCCTTGCCGCCCTGATCGTGTCACTTATCTGGCCGGGAGCCGTCTTTGATGTGTCTTTTCAGCTTTCCTTTGTCGCTGTCCTGTCTATTTTTCTTGGTCTGCATCGTTTTCAATCCTGGTGGGATAATCGGGACGAAACGCGCGCGGTCCACCTCTCTCCGTGGCGGCGACGACTCCGTCGCTGGGCGCTTCTCTATGGCTTGGTTTCTTTGAGTGCGACGGTCGGTACGCTCCCGCTCGTTGCGACCCATTTTCATACGGTCCCGCTGGTTGGATTTGTGGCCAACCTGCTGCTGGTACCTTTCCTGGGGAGTGCCGCCGTGGTGTTGGGTCTGGCTTCGGCAGCGCTGGTGTTTATTCACATGGGCGCTGCGGCTCTGGCCGTGTGGTGTGCCGGAGCCGTGGTCTCGCTCGGCGTGTGGATGGTCGAAGCCATTGCCGCTTTGCCCTTTACCGCTTTTCATTTTGTGACTCTCACGCTTTTTGAACTTATTTTGTTTTATACCCTCTGCGTCTCCCTCCTGTTCTCTGCCCGCCTCCAGCCATCCGGGTTGCGACGAGTCTTCTTCTCCTGCCTGTTCGGCCTGATGCTCTGTGACGGTCTGTACTGGCTGACCCAACGCTACTTTCAGACGGATCTACGGGTCTCTTTTCTCGATGTCGGACAGGGTGATGCGGCCGTGGTCGAGTTTCCCGGCTCCCACGTCATGATCATTGACGCGGGCGGATTTACGAGTCGGACGTTTGATTCGGGTCGGGCTATCGTCGCGCCTTTCCTGTGGCAGCAGAAAATCGGACGCATAGACACGCTGGTCCTCAGTCATCCCAACCTTGACCACTATGGCGGGCTGGAGTTTCTGGCCGAGCACTTTGGCGTCGCGGCCTTCTGGTTCAACGGTGAAGGGCGGTCGGATAGCCGGCGCTTCAAGCGGCTGATGGCCACGTTGCAGGAGAACGATATTCAAACTCACTCCTTGTGCCGGGATACGCCAAACCGGGAAATCGGCGGAGTGCGGGTCCAAATCCTGCATCCGCTTTGCGGCCAGACCGGACTGGACACAAACGACGCCTCCCTTGTGCTCCGTCTCAGTCACGGGGAGGTGGATATGCTGTTTTCGGGTGATGTTGAGGCCGCAGGGGAGCGCATCCTGCTCGGAACACCGGCACCTCTTCAGAGTGAGATTCTCAAAGTCCCCCATCACGGCAGCCGCAGCTCAAGCACCCGGCCCTTTCTTGAAGCCGTGTCACCTGAGATAGCGGTCGCTTCGCTCGGCTATCGAAACCGCTTTCGCTTTCCAGCGCCAGAAGTGGTGGGCCGCTATGAGCAGCAGGGTACGACCTTGCTCAGAACGGATCAGGTGGGAACGGTAACGGTGCGGAGCGATGGGAAGAGTTATCGGATTGAGACCTTCTTGCCCGAACCATTTACCATACAAAACTTGCGGCAGGGCCGATAGAAAAAAATGGACGGCAGAAGACGTAGGGCCGATTTGGTCACGCGTCTCCCGCCGTTCTCAAAACCGATAGGTATAGCGCACCTTGAAGCGGCCCTCGCGGCCGATGGAGCGGAAGCTGCCCTCTTCGTCCAGCCAGCGCTGGTTGAAGACCAGAAAGATGTCGTTGCCCGGTTCGATAATCCAGCGAATGCGCGTGTTGATGCTGAACACGTCCGATACGTTGTCATACTGGATCAGGCTGAACCAGGACAGATTGGGGTTGACGGCTATGTCCAGCCGCACCCGCAGCAGACGCGTAACAAAATTGCCCTCAGGCAGACGGACATCGCTCTGGAGATACTCCGGGCTCAGGAACAGGCGTGGGCCGGGCTGAAAATTGAGACGCAGGTTCCAACTGTCGCGCTTACCGCTGTAATAGTCGCCCCAGAAATGGGCCAGACTGGCCGACAGCTTGCGTTTATCCGCGGTCTCGGCTTTGACCATATAACGGCGAAAGGTGTGACGGCCGGGCAACAGCCGGACACCACGGCTGATCTCAAAATCTTCGGTCAGGCGTTCCAACTGCTGCCAGGCCCGAAACATGAGGGTGTCGCCGCTCTCGAAACGCCACTCACAGGGAAAGACGATGTTGCGGGTGAGGAGGCGGTCCGTGGCCTGGTCGGTAATATAATTGCCGTCGAAAGCACAGGCGACCTGCCGCGTTCCCCAGCGCCCAGGGCGCGGGGCCGCCTGAAGGAACCAGCCAAAGCGTCGAATGCCGGTGCGCGGCACAAAGCCCATGCTGGCGTCAAAATCCCGTTGCACCTCGCGATAGGTGCCGAATATCGTCCAGGTATCGTTGGGTAGGTTGATCTGACTGCCCCAGGCCCAGTTCTTGCGCGCTGTGGGACGAAAACTCTTTAATACAAACGAGGACAGGGTGAGGTTGCGCCTTCCCAGAAATCTGGTTGTCTTATACAGAAAGTCATGCCCGTAGAGGCCGGTCGCATCCCCGTTCTCCGGTGTCCGCCGGGTCGCGATCAGTCCTACCGAGGCCTGTTCTCCGACGTCGCGCTTGAGTCGGATCACGCTGAAATTCTCGCCCGGTACGGGGTCACGTTCTTGGGTCTGGGCGTTGAGTATCCCCAGGGAATACTTGCCAACTCGACCACTGAGTTTCGCGCCGCCAATCAGGTCAACCGGTTTGCCGTCGTCGGCAATGCCGACCCGCCGGCTGAAAAAAGGGATAATCACCAAGGGCCCCGAGGTCGGGGTCAGGCCGTCAACCGCAAAATTGGGCGCATCCTCCAGAAAGAACTGCCGCTTCTCGGGGAAAAAGAGTGAGAAGCGCGTCAGATTGACCTGCACATCGTCCGTCTCGGCCTCGGAAAAGTCAGTATTGAGGGTCAGGCTGAGTGTCAGGCCGGGGGTGGGTTTGTAGAACAGGTCAAAACCCGGCTTAAAGGACGTGGCATCGCGGCGCACCTCGGTAGTCAGAAACGGGGAAAAATCGAGTCCCAGACCCTGGGACCTGCCGCGCAGTCCGGTGAGTCGGCCCGCGCGTGAGACCCGGTTGAAGTCCAGGCTCTGGAGGTAGCCGCTCCAGACCGTTTCTTCGTTCACCCGCTTGATGATGCGCTGGACGTTGAAACCCCAGCTCGATTGTCCCGGGGCATAGCTGAGGGTCTGAAACGGAATTTCAAATTCCGCGCTCCAGCCGCTCGGCGCGCGCGCGGTCTTGACGTTCCAGATGCCGTTCCAGTCCCGGTTCTCGGTCTCCCCCTCGTCTCCGATGAGTTCATCCACCCGCGCCCCAACCGAGTTGGTTTGAAATTTGAATGCGTTGCGACGATCCGCAAACGTATCGAACAGAAGCGTCACCCGATCATCCGCGGCCAGGTCCGCGTCCCGGTTGAAGCGGGTAGCAACCGCCGCACTCGGGTCCGAGTCGTGACAGAGCACCCCGACGTAGAGATGGGTCGCCGTGTACAGGACGCGCACCTCGGTTGGTTGGGAGGCCGGGGCGCCTTCGTCGGGTTCGCGTTGGCGGAAGTCGCTGCCGACCGGCGCACTCTGCCAGGCCGGCTCGGTCAGCCGACCGTCGAGGGTGATGGAGCCGGGAATGCGCACGGCCTGCAACGCGACCGGGGCAAACACCGAGACTTCCATATCCTCCAGGGGGATGGGCTGGAGGGTGCTCCCGGACTGCGATGTCGGTGTATCGGCGCCGGCCGGGATGACCAGCGCCAGCACGGCCAGCGCTGCGATGAGCAGAGATATCAGTCGTCTTCCTTGAACAGCGCATCGCGCCAGTCGAGCGCGGCGCGCAGGCCTTTTTCCTTCCGGATCTGGTTGAACGTTTCCTGCTCTTGCGTCCGGGTGGTGTCAAACATGACGACCAGATCGAGATTCTGGTAGATGCTGTTCAGAAAGCCCATGTTCTCATACGCCCGGTTAATGGCGGCCTTGTTAAACTTCACCCCGACCTGAGCGATCTTCACCAGTTTGCGAGCCGTCTTCTCGCACTCACGCATGAGCTGGTCGTGCGGCACGACGCGGTTAATCATGCCCAGGCGTTCAGCCTCGTGTGCGGAGATCATCTCCCCGGTCAGGAGCAGTTCCTTTGCCTTGGCAAACCCGACGCTGAACGGCGTAACCAGAACCGGAGGGCCGGTCCCAAACCGGATTTCCGGTTCGCCCAATACCGCTTGCTCGGAGGCAATTTTAATATCGCATAACTGGGCGAGCTCGCACGCACCAGCCAAGGCATAGCCGTTAATCGCGGCGATATACGGTTTGCTGGAATGCCAGATCTTGAGAAAAATCTCGATGTTGTATTTCAGATCAGACCGCCAGCTATCCGCGGAGCGGTCGTAGAGTTCGGGCTCGCCCTCCGGTGGAGCGATATTGAACCCCGCGGAAAACGCCCGGCCGGCTCCGGTCAGAATCACGACCCGGATGTCGTCATCGGCTTCGATCGCATCAAGCGCCTCGCCCAGTTCGGCCATCAGTTCCTTGCTGAATGAATTGAGCTTCTGCGGCCGGTTGAGGGTCAGATAGCCGATGGCATCCTTCTTCTCAAATATCAGGTTTTGATACGTCATAGCCCCTCCTATTTGACAAAGAGTAAACGTGTCCGGCAATTACACTTGAGTGGAGGATACGTTTGCTCTTTCCAGACCATAGCGAACCAGACTGAACAGTCTAGCCCGTCCCTCTTGCCCTCGGTGGTGAAAGTCTCCAGACTCGACCGGAACCATGCTGACCTCAGATCTCCTGCTGACGCGGACCGAAGGCCCGTATCTTTATCCGCGCTACGTGCGGACCGACGCGCCGCGCTTTACCCGGATGGCTGAGGAGTTGATCGCTATCTATGCCGATCATCAGGGTAAACCCAGGCGGGAGCTGACCGTGGCGCTTAATCAGTACGCGGAAGACCGGACCGACTTTCGTATCCAGCGCGGGCTGGCCAAGCTGCTACGTGATGACCGGTGCGAATTTGAGGAGCAGGCGGTGGCCCCGCCGCTGGAGGTCCGTCGCCGCCTGTTCGCTTTGGCTCGCGAGAACCATCCCGTTGTCTTACAGCCCGACCATATCCATCCCGTGACCAAAGACGAGTTGATCGCTGAGGTTGCGCGCGAGTATACAGCCGAGCCGGAACAGATTGCCTGGGCGCTCTACGCCGACTTGGCTGAGAACCACATCCTGACGCGCTTTGACCCGCCCGAGCCGACGTGGTTGCTCCAACGCTATAATGTCGCCCTGGCGCAGGCCCTGCTGTATCGCTGCATTCGGATGAAACTGTCGGTCTTTCGGAACATTCCGAGCCGTTACAAGCAACTCTTCAAGTTCATCAAATTCTATCAGCTCATGCACGCGATTGAGGGCGATCTTGACAGTGGTTATGAGATCCTGTTGGACGGACCGGTCAGCATGTTCCGCCTGTCCCAGAAGTACGGCCTCAAGCTGGCCGTTTTCCTGCCGGCCTTGCTGCTGTGCACCCGCTGGAAGATGGAGGCGGAGATTGTCACCGCCGCAGGCGAGCATCGCTACTTCCCCCTCGACGAAAGTGCCAATCTCGTCTCTCACTATCATGACAGCACCATGTATGACTCGCTCCTCGAAAAGACCTTTGCCGAACGTTTTCTCGCGATTGAGAGCGGCTGGAAGATTGAACGAGAGGTAGCCATCATCAATCTGAAAGAGACCGTTTTTATTCCGGACTTTGCCTTTCGCCACACGGACGGGCGCACCGCACTCATGGAAATCGTGGGCTATTGGCGGCCGGAGTACCTGGAAAAAAAGCTCATGAAGCTGCGCCGTTCAGGTCGGCAGGACATGGTGATTGCCGTATCGGCCAACCTGAACGTCAGCCAGGATGACTTTACCGACGTTCCGGGCAGGGTGTTCTTTTTTAAGAACCGGATTAACCCCAAGGAAGTCATCGCTCGACTTGAGCAAGTGGGACGGGATGCCCGTCACGAAACATAGAAGAGGAGAAGCCCATGTCTGTCATTGCCTATGAGAAACGTGACCGGCTCGCCTATGTCACCATCCAACGCCCGGAAGCTATGAATGCCCTCGGGCCTGAGCACAATCAGGAAATCATTGAAGTCTGGACCGACTTTCGTGACGATCCGGATGTCTGGGTGGCCATCCTTACCGGGAGTGGCGAGCGGGCTTTTTGTGCCGGAGCCGACCTCAAGACCTACACGCCGAGTATTGGCAGCGGGAATCCGTATGCGGTCAGACAGGTGGCCAACGGCCTGGGCTTTGGCGGCATTACCCGTGGTCTCGAAATCTGGAAGCCGATTATCGGTGCCGTCAATGGCTACGCCCTGGCCGGAGGCTTAGAACTCGCGCTCGCGTGCGATATCCGCGTGGCGTCAGACAACGCCCAGTTCGGCTGCTCTGAGGTCAAGCGGGGGTTTCATCATTGCGACGGCGGAACGGTCCGTCTGCCGCTGATCGTTGGCTTGGCCAATGCCCTCAAGATGCAGCTCACGGGAGAGCCGATTGACGCCCAGGAAGCGCTGCGGATCGGCCTGGTGAGCGAAGTTGTGCCCGCCGCGGAACTGATGCCCACTGCCGAGCGCTACGCCCGGACCATTCTGCGCAACAGCCCGCTGGGTGTGCGGTCGGCTAAAGAATCCATGCTGCGCAGTCTCGGTCGCGTGCTTGAAGATGCCCTGCGCTTTGAGAATATCTTATTCTCGACGCTGACGCAGACCCAGGATTATACCGAAGGCCCGAGTGCATTTGCGGAAAAGCGCGAACCCGAGTGGAAAGGACGGTAAGAACGGGGACGGCCCGCTCCGGCGTAGCCTAGAGCTTGCCTGCCGCTCGTAGCTCTTTCACCTGAGCCTCTTGTACCAAAGCGCCGTCTGCATACAGCGTGGCGACTTGCTCTTCCGAATAGGCCAGACGCTCCTGCAATACCTCCTCATTATGTTCGCCCAGGAATGCCGCGCGAAAGGGAATCTCGACGTTCGCGTTGGAAAAATGAAAGGGCGATTTGGCAATCGGGGTCGGGCCGAGCAGCGGATGTGGCACGTCTTGAAACAGTCCACGCGCCTTCAACTGGGGATGGGCTGCGGCGTCGGGAATATCCAGGATTGGCGCGGCCGGTACGCGGGCTTCGGCTAGAATTTTCAGAGGCGTCTCGTCGTCCTCAAAGGTCTGGAGCCAGTCTTCGATATATTTCCGAACCTCCGCGCTGCGCTGGACCCGGTCCTCCATGGTGGCATAGCGTTTGTCCGTGGCCAGTTCCGGCTTGCCCATTGCCTTGGTGAGGGCCGGCCATTGATGCCCGGCGACGGCAAAAACCAGATAGCCTTTTTTTGCCTTGTACACGCCATAGGGGCACACATTGAAAAAGTCTCCGCCAAAACGCTGCGGCACGATCGCGCCCTGGCTCATCAGAAAAAGCGGGAAGTTGACATAGTCCAGATAGACCAGGGATTCGAGCTGCGACACGTCAATATACTGGCCCTGTCCGCTGCCGGTACGGTGAAAGAGCGCGGCACAGATGGCGAGCGCACCATGAATACCTGCGTTCGGGTCACCAAAATAGTCGCCCACATAGGTCGGCGGCCCATCAGGCTCGCCGGTCATGGCCATCACGCCGCTCTGGGCCTGAGCGATAATGTCAAAGCTGGTATGGCTGGCGTACGGCCCGTCCTGCCCATAGCCTGACACCGAGCACATGATCAGTTTGGCGTTCAGCTCTTTGAGCGTGTCATAGTCCAGCCCGTGCCGTGCCATGACCCCTGGACTATAATTCTCCACCACAACGTCAGCCTTCCGTACCAGTTGATAGACGATTTCCTTTCCCCTCGGGTGCTTGATCTCAACACAGACGCTTTTCTTGCCGGCACAGGCGGCGAGATAGAGCGCGCTTTGGCCGTACTCAACAAGATGAATCTGCCGTCCCAGATCGCCGCCGGGGGCGCGTTCAATCTTGATGACATCCGCCCCGAGGTCGGCCAGAATCCGGGTTGCGGACGGGCCGGCGAGATATTGGGTAAAGTCGAGCACGGTTATCCCGGACAGGAGTTTCGGTGTGCCATTTGTCTTGTCAGCCATGTCTCCTCCTCAGAGTGGCCGCACTACGCTACGGCCTGTTGGATTGTGGCGGATCGACCCGGAATTCACAATACGGCCTATGTCAGATTGACTCTCGCCGCCAGTCACCTACGATGATGAGAGTGAGATTAAGAACCTCAGGTCAGGCACGCAGCAGAAAGGATACACTATGTTGATCAAAATCCCTCGTGGCTGGGAAATACCTGAGCGCACGGCAACCCCGGAAGATGTCTCCCTCAATCGGCGCAGCTTTCTGCAAGCGCTCGGAATCGCCGGCATCAGTACACTAGGAGTATTTGCCGGGTGTGAAAGCTCAGGCGCAAAAGAAGCTCCTGAGATTCGCGGCCTGCCCGAACCAAGCGCCACCGCCGATCTCTATCCAGCGCAGCGCAACGAACAGTTTACTCTGGACCGACCGTTGACGTCCGAAGTGGATGCGGCCAATTACAATAATTTCTACGAGTTCAGTTCGCGCAAAGAGTTGGTCGTGCGCTTGGTCGAGCACTGGCAGACCCGCCCCTGGCAGGTGGAGGTGACCGGTCTGGTGCATAAGCCCCAGACCTTCGATATCGACGACCTGGTGCGGAAGATGCCGCTGGAAGAACGCCTCTATCGGCACCGCTGCGTAGAAGCCTGGTCCATGAGCGTGCCCTGGACCGGTTTTCCCATTAAGGCGCTGGTCGATCTCGTCCAGCCGCTCACCTCGGCCAAATATCTGCGTATGGTCACTTTTCACGACTCGCAAGCGGCGCCCGGCCTGCGCAACGACACCTATCCGTGGCCGTACCACGAAGGACTCAGCATGGCCGAGGCCACTAATGAGCTGTCCCTGTTCGTGACCGGCATCTACGGCCACGAGCTGACGAAACAGCACGGGGCACCGATTCGGCTCGTGGTGCCGTGGAAGTATGGCTATAAAAGTATCAAGTCGATTGTGCGCCTCGAGTTTATCGAAGAACAGCCGAAGACCTTCTGGAATACCCTTATCCCCTGGGAGTACGACTTTGTTGCCAACGTGAATCCTGCCGTCCCGCATCCCCGCTGGTCCCAGGCGAGTGAGCGCGTCCTGGGGACGAGAGAAATCAAAGCAACCCTGCCCTACAACGGGTATGGGGAGTTTGTGGCGTCTCTGTACCAGACGTAGAAACAAGCTGCTGACCCTTCGACTTCGCCCCTCCGGGGCTACGCCCTTCGACTCGGCTCAGGACAGGCTCAGGATGCGCGGATTCTCCCTCCGTTGGTCCTGAGCGTAGCGCAGCGGAGTCGAAGGAGGACTTTTCTTCTCGGAGAGGGCGGGATAGAGCAGAATCTCTCATGTATACCCGTATTCTCTCCGGCGTCTTTCTGGTTTGCTTTTCTGTCTCCTGTTCGGTTCCCCCGGACCGCACGCCCGAGTTGAACCCTGACCCGACGTTGCTGTATGCGGCCCACGGCCAGCCTGGAGCATGGTTCAATCCCTGGCGCCCTTCAAACAAGCACTGGACCGATCTGTTTCGCTGGGCGGTCTCACGGAGCGCCTATGTCGGCGAGTGGCGCGACCCGCCGCTCGTTCGTCGAGTAGACAACGATGGCCGCTCGTTTGCCGTTCCTGAAACCTCGGCTTCCGTCACCTGGGTAGGCCATTCGACTTTTGCTATCCATGACACGGGGGATGTCTTCCTGACAGACCCCCACTTTGGCAAGCGTGCGCTGATTCCGGCCCGTCTCCATCCGCCCGGCGTGCCTATTACGTCTATTCCTGCCGATGCTTTTGCCGTGGTCTCCCACAATCACTACGACCACCTGGATGCCTACACGGTTGAACATTTGCCTCAGACCGTGACTTGGTTTGTCCCAATGGGGCTCGGCGAGTGGATCGAAAAAAAGGGAAGAAAAGCGGTCGAACTCGATTGGTGGCAAAGCGCGCAGCACGGTCGCTGGCGGGTCACCTGTGTACCGGTGCAACACTGGTCGCAACGTATTGAGCAGGCGCGGGACTCCACCCTGTGGTGTGGCTGGATCATTGCCAACGCCGAGCGGACCTATTTCTTCGCTGGCGATACGGGCTATTTTCACGGCTTTACCGAGATCGGGAAGAAATTCGGTCCGATTGATGTGGCCATGATTCCTATTGGAGCCTATGAGCCCCGCTGGATCATGCACTATTCCCACCTGAACCCCGTCGAAGCCTATCAGGCCTTTCTTGATCTTAAGGCGCGCTGGATGCTGCCGTGCCACTGGGGGACATTTCGCCTTACCGACGAGCCCATAGACGAACCGCCGCGAGAACTTCAGCGGGTCGTTGAGCAGGCCGGCGGGACGCTCGATCCCATTAAAATTTTCGCGGTTGGCGAACGGTGGGAGATCCCGTGAGGGCAATAGGGATGGTGTCTTCTCTTCCCCTCCGGGGATGGCTTCCCTTTTTAGAAATGACTCCGCCGACCCCCTACCTGTCACTGGGCAAACGTTTCGATCGCCTTCTGGACGGCCTGGGCGTAGGTCTGGTCTCCGACCGGCACCGGATTGAGAATCGGCAACTGAACGCCGGCTTCGCGGAAGGCGGCGAGTTGCTCCCGGCAGCGGGCGGGCGGTCCGATGACTGACAGTTCGTCCGCCATGTTGTCTGTCGCTCCCAGTCCCTGACCATCTGCGAGTTGGGCGGCTTCCGCTTCAAACCCGCTGTCGTGAAACAGCTTATTATAGAACGGTAGACCGCCGTAAAACCCCAGATTGGCCCTGGCGGCTTGCATGGCCGCGTCCATATCGTCGTGAATACAGGACGGAATACCCGTGGTAATATCAATGTCCGCGAGCGGCCGGCCGGCTTTGGCTGCTCCCTTCTCGACTGCGGCTACAGCCGTGGGCAGCCGATTCTTGGGGCAGAGATACAGCATCACGCCGTCGGCCAACTCGCCGCTGAGCGTGGCGGTGCCCAGGGCTAGAGCGGCGATGTAGATGGGGACGTGGTGGGTTGCCGCACGCGGCTGCATGGCCATGCCGGGCAACTCTTTGCCCGCGGCCATGTCACGGATCGCCCCAATATACTGGCGCATAAAGGTTCGCGGTTTTTCCATTTTTTCCTGGTAGAGGCCTTCAACAATGGGCCGGTGACTCACCCCGAGGCCCAGAATCAGCCGGCCGTGCGAGGTGTCGTCAATCGCGATGGCCGTTTGCGCGCACAGCGCCGGATGGCGTAGATAGATGTTCGCAATCCAGGTGCCGACCTTAATCCGCGAGGTGGCCTGAGCCATGATCTGGCAGTTCATCAACGAGTCATTCATGAATTCCGGCGAAAAAATCGATTCAAATCCAGCCGCCTCGGCGCTCTTGGCCAAGTCCTGCAACTCGGGAAACGTCAGTCCTGACATATTGGCAGCAACCACTCCGATCCGGGCCATAGTAATACCTCCTTTTTCTGGCTAGTCCGTATTTCAACGCGGGGTGCAGCCTATCACCTCTCTGCGGTCAGACAAGAGAACAAAGAGGAAACGTGTCCAGCATCACATATCTATTGGAGGACACGTTTCCTCTTTCGGCCGGCCAGTCTCGTTTATTGATTTCTGGGGCTCTTTCCGTTAGCAGCAAGGCATGCTTGCGACAGCGGTATCCGGGGCTCTGGTCGGTATTGATGGGTTGTTGGTTGAGGTCGAGGTTGATGTGGCACTGGGTTTGCCGCAATTTACCACCGTCGGCCTTCCTGAAGGCGCTGTCCGGGAGAGTAAGGACCGGGTTCGCTCGGCCATAAAGAATTCCGGCTACGAATTTCCCGCTCGCCGCATCACCGTTAATCTCGCTCCTGCGGATGTCAAAAAAGAAGGGGCGGCCTACGACCTACCGATTGCCCTCGGCATTCTGGCGGCGGAAGGCTGGCTCACCAAAGAACATCTGCAATCCTACGCGATCCTGGGTGAACTCTCCCTCGATGGACGAGTCAAGCCCGTCCATGGGGCTTTACCCTTAGCCGTGATGGCAAAGGAAAAAGGACTCAAGGGCTTGATCGTGCCTACGGAAAACGCGGCCGAGGCTGCGGTTGTTGACGAGGTCGCGGTCTTTGGTGTGTCCACACTGAGTGAAGCCTTTCTGCTGCTCAACGGCGAGCGGTCATTTGATTCGACCGTTGTTGACGTTAATACGCTCTTTACCCGTCACTCCGCATATGAGGTTGACTTTAACGATGTGAAAGGTCAGGAGCACGTCAAACGTGCTCTCGAAGTCGCGGCCAGTGGCGGGCATAACCTGCTGTTAGTGGGTCCACCGGGGTCTGGAAAGACCATGCTGGCCAGACGCCTGCCGACCGTGCTGCCTACACTAACCCTGACCGAGGCGATTGAAACGACCAAGGTCCACAGCGTCGCCGGCACCCTCAACGGCAAGGCCCTCGTTGCCACGCGGCCCTTCCGCAGCCCGCATCACACCATCTCCGATGCCGGTATGATCGGCGGCGGCACGGTTCCCAAACCGGGCGAAGTCTCTCTGGCCCACCACGGCGTGCTCTTTCTGGATGAACTGCCGGAGTTCCGCAAGAACGTCCTCGAAGTCCTGCGTCAGCCTCTGGAGGATGCCCGGGTCACGATATCACGCGCGATCGGATCCATTACGTATCCGGCGGATATCATGCTGGTTGCCGCGATGAATCCGTGCAGTTGCGGCTTCTTCGGCGACCCGCAGCACGAGTGCACCTGCTCTCCGCAACAGGTCCAGCGCTATCGAGCCAGGATTTCCGGCCCTTTGTTGGATCGTATCGACATTCAGGTCGAAGTCCCGGCGGTCAAATATAAAGAGCTGAGTGATAAAGCTACGGGTGAGGACTCGGCAATCATTCGGACGCGTGTGAACCGTGCCCGTGAAATTCAACTCCAGCGTTTTCAGAAGCGCAAGATTTTCTGCAACGCGCAGATGTCCAGCCGGGATATCCGCACGTACTGTCAGCCCGACACCGCCGGTGAAAAGCTCCTGGAAAACGCCATGCAGCGCCTGGGGCTGAGCGCCCGTGCCTATACCCGCATTCTCAAAGTCGCCCGCACCATTGCCGACCTCGCCAGCGAGGAACACATCACCGGCGCCCATATCGCGCAGGCCATCCAGTACCGGGCCTTGGACCGGGAGTGAGTGAGGTGCGCATATCTTGGTTGCCGCGGGCAATCCTTATAGTGCGGATACGCGGCGTCGTGCGACGCTATAATGTATTTTGGTTACCCTGGGCGATACTTGCAGTATTGGGCTGGTGCATATTCCACGATCATGACAGTGAGTATGCCAGTCGATCCCACGGTCATTACAAACTTCACGAGCATGACGGGGAGTATGCTGATCGATACCACGGCCATAGCCGGATAGATGAACTGGAGGACGAACTCCACAGCTTCGGCAGTGGCCGGATGGATAAACTGGAGACTGAACTAAAGCATCACAACCATTATGGGGAATATGCCGACGACGACCACAGCCATTCCGAGTATTCCTGGGAAGGCCACGAGCATTAAGCGGCATAAAGCAAGAATAAAGTACAGAGTCACATGTCAAACTCTTCTACTCGTATAGATGGCAGGTGAAGAGGTGTTGGAGGAGAAACAGAAGCAGTTCTACCGTGACCAACTCCGCTCGGCCCGAGCCGCTGCCCTAGCGGACGCCGAGGGGTTCCTGGCCGTCATCCACACGCTTGAGTTGATGGGCCAGCAGATGAAGGGGAAGGTACTTGACCTCGGAAGATATAAAAACAAGTTGACCTGCGTGGCTGATTATTCTCCGTTGTGTGATGAGGTCGCAAGCAAATGTCCAGCGTATCACACCACATTTAGCGCTCTATATGACGAACTACGGCGAGCAAGGAATGATGCCGTGCATCAAGGTGCTTACGCACGGATACTGACCGATCACGCTGTAGACCTCGCAATCATACTTGAGGATGCACTTATGCCCAATTCTGAATGCTCCAGAGTTTCGCAATTCATGGTTCGAGACGTAGTTAAAGCTGAGTGGTGGCACCCAGTCAGTTATGCGCGCCAACAGATGTTGAAGCATGGCTTCTCTTATATTCCCGTCTGGTTTGAGAACGAATGGAGAATGCTTTCAGAATATTCGGTTGCCAAATATCTCCGTGACTCCCCTGATAAACGAAATGATCGGCTCGTTAAGACAATTAAAAAGGCAGAAGCAGAAAAAGACGGGCTGAAGCTACCACCGGTGGATGAAGATCATCATATTGTGGGTCCTGAAAAACCCGTCTCCAGCATATTGGGCTGCATCGGCGCGAGTCCAATCCTTGTCATTGATTCCAAAGATGGAGATGAAAAAAATAGGCTGGTCGGAATTTTAACCGCAGCCGACATTCTATAAAAACGAGGATAGAATCTAGCGACGACGGTGCAACCTGATATTTCCCTACATTCACAATCACTAACGCTCCGTCAGATTCAGCGGTACGGCATAGCGCGGGTCGGCGACCGGCTGGCCCGGCATCGGTGACTCCAGAAACGTTACACTGTCATAAAAGTCGTCCAGCGCGATGAATTTGCCATTTTCTTCTGCCCATTCCCGCATTCTGCGGTTGCAACTGTGCCGCCATGACAAGACTTCTATACGCCATCCCTTGCGGTGCATGCGCTCCAGGTCTGCGTGAAAGCCCACGCCGTCCGCGAAGCCGGCTCCGTCTCCGGTCAGGATGACGGCAATACCAGGGTCGCCGTTGTGGTCCACGGTGTCGTGGAGCATATAGGTTTGCAGGACTTGATCCACGCCCACTTCACGACCGTGCAGCGCGCCACGCTCCAGTAAGTGGACAGCGACCCCTTCGTTTTCCAGCCGATTCCACACATGACGCAACTCTGGCGGAATGGAGTCGACAGCAACTGCACGATGAATCGGTCTTCCCGCGTGCGCCAATTCCAGAAGATTACGGATATGAAGGCGCACCCGAGGACGCGCATCCTCGCCCTCGCGTTCTACCGCGAGTGCTTGGGCGCTAATGAAAATATTAGAGTCGTCCCAGTAGATAAAAACCTTGTCCATATCGTTCTCCGCGCCAAGACTGACGGATATCCAATTACCGTATCCCACGCCTCAACCAAGTGCTACGTACCAAATACGAAGTATTGGTCATGTGTTCTCAAATCGGAGAGAGATGAGCAGGATTCAGAGCCATATTTTTTGAAGTGGTATGAACGCTCCTCATTAAATGCCGCTCGGGTCGCCTGCCTGTACCATACATGGTACACATCTGTAATGAAGACGCCTGAGAAGATTATTGTCGCCAAATTTTACAGGCTGGCAAGCGGACGGGAGCCTGCACGCGAATGGCTCGGAAAGTTACCTTCGGAGGACCGTAAACAGATTGGCCAGGATATCATGAAGGTCGAATTCGGCTGGCCGTGCGGTCCGCCGCTGTGTAAACGGCTGACTGGTCATGAGAGCTTGTATGAAGTACGTAGCACCCTGACGGGAAGACGTATAGCCAGAGTGTTTTTCATCGTAGCGGGGAGGAATATGGTGCTATTGCATGGTTTTATCAAGAAAACCCGGATGACACCTCAGAAAGAGTTGAAGACCGCGGAGCGTCGAATGAAGGAGTACAACCGCTATGGCTAAAAAGAATCCACACCTCGGCTCTACGCTTGAAAGCTTGCTCCGGGAGGATGGCACCTATGAAGACGCAAAGACCTATGCGATCAAGGCGGTTCTTGCTTACAAGTTGGAAGAAGCGATGAGGGCGCAAAACCTTTCTAAGGCGCGAATGGCCAAACGTATGGAGACAAGCCGCTCTCAGCTAGACCGTTTGCTCGACCCGGAGAACGAAGGCGTGACACTGCATACGCTCAGGCGTGCCGCGGCCGCTGTCGGCATGCACCTTGAGCTTGAACTTCGCCAGCATTAGGACCCTGGGCGGAAATGGGGCTTTACTCGGGAAGTATGGCAAGCAATGAGATTTGAGGACTATGCGATCAATATTGCTCCCATCTCCGAAGAGGAAGGCGGCGGCTATCTGGTTACTCTGCCCGACTTACCCGGCTGTCTCGCGGATGGCGAGACTATCGACACCGCCATAGCAGAAGCCCGTGACGCCTTCACCGCGTGGGCCATGGCCGAACGGGAAGACAAGGGAGAACTACCCCCGCCAAAAACCTACAGCGGACAGTTTGTGCAGCGTATTCCCAAGACCCTACATATGCGGCTCGCCAAGCGAGCGGCGAGCGAGGGGGTCAGCCTGAATCAACTGGCCGCGCCTCTGCTCGCCCAGGGGCTGGGGCTGAAATAAGGGGCAGGGCCATATGCTTACGACCCTTGTGGATGGTCTTCTGTCTCCCGCACCCTTGACAGGGCGCTGGCAATGAGGCCGGCAGGGGCGGCAACTACGCCCAACCCGATCAAGAGGATGATAAAGGTGAAAATCCTTCCACCGAGAGTGATCGGGTACACGTCCCCATAGCCGACCGTTGTCAGCGTCACTACTGCCCACCATAGGGAATGCAAAATGGAACTGAACGCCTCTGGCTGAACGGGATGCTCGAAGTAGTATATTCCTGCTGCCGATATGAACAGCAGGATGAGGGTCGTGAAGAAGAACAGCGTAAATTCTTCTTTGGATTCAGATAGTGCTTTCAGCAGTCTATCCGACGCTTTGTTATAGCGAACAATCTTGAGTAATCGAAAAATTCGGAGTAGCCGGAGCGCTCTGAAGGCGCGCAGCACCGCTACCTCAGTCCCTAATAAAAGATCAAGGTAGAAAGGGAGAATCGCTGCGAAATCAATTATTCCGTAAAAGCTGAAAGAGTAATCCCTTTTTCGCTCCGCCAGATAAAATCTTAGAATATATTCAAGAGTAAAAAGCACCGTAATCACTACTTCGGAAATCCAGAGAAACTTTCTCGCATCCTCGCTCAGGGCGGGTATCGTTCCGTAGACGAGCACGGCTATTGCATAGAAGATCAGAACAATGATCGCCCAATCAAAAGCTCTCCCTTCCCACGTATCAGTGTCATTAACGATGGTTCTCAGTCGGTCTTTGACGCTCATGTGTATCCCTATTATTCCCAGCCGAGCCGTAGACCAGGCTAGCATAGCGTAAGCTGACATCCGAGTGAGCACCGGAGAAGCCCGAAGCTTGACAGGCCCAAGAAAGGCGGGCTATGGCTGTCTTCGTTTGGTATCTCCAAAGGAGGAAGTCTATGCCGTACGTTGAAAGAGAAAAGGGAGTGCGGATTCACTACAACCACTATGGAAAGGGGTTTCCCCTGGTCTTTTTACACGGCTTTTCGGCCAACGCCTGGCTCTGGGCGTATCAGGCTCCGATCCTGGCCCATAAATATCACTGCGTTGTTATTGAGGCGCGCGGACACGGGCTCTCCTCCAAGCCGCTCACGGGCTATTCCATTCCGGACATGGCAGCCGACGATGCCGCCGTCCTGGCCGCCTTGGGCATTGATCGCGCCATTCTGGTCGGCAACTCGATGGGCGGGATGCGGGCCATGCAGATGAGTCTTGACTATCCGCACCTGGTCGCCGGGAATGTCATCATCAGCAGTGCGACCAATCTGCACCAGACCCTGGATACCGCTGAGCTGATTGCCAGCTTTCAGAACGATTACGAGGCAGCCGCGGACAACCTGGTTACCCGCTGCTTCTCGGTCAAGACGCGGACCGAGCGGCCCGAGGTGTGCCAGATGATTAAGCACAACTTCCTGAACGAGGGCGGCTTTCCGCGCCGAGTGGCCCTGGCCTGCCTGGAAGACCCCAACGGGGTGTGGCAGTGGGATATCTCAGACCGCTTACAGGAGATTACCCAGCCCACCTTGGTTCTGGTCGGAGAGGAAGACCAGGCCACCCCTGTTGCGGCCAACCGCTTTCTGGCCGAGCGGATTCCCGGGGCGGAACTGCGCGTGCTCAAAGAGGTCGGCCACTGCTACGAGATCGAACGGCCGCTTGAATTTAACCAGGTGCTGGAGGAATTTGTCGCCCAGCACGGCCACTGACCGAGTTGTCCGGTGTTTGAACCGTCCCCTAGCGTACCCACACCTGGTTGAGAACGCGCATGACATTGCCGCCTATAACCTTGGCAATGTCTGGATCCGTATAGCCCTGTTTGACCAGCCAACGTACGATGTTGGGAAAGTCGGCAGGATTCTCCAGGCCATCAACGTACTCGACCGGATCAAACGCTTTATTGCCCAGTATCTTGTCAACGGAGAGTTGGGCCGCGTAGGCCCGGTGCAGCCCGACATGATCGCCGAACATGGTGTCCGGCCCAAACCCAACATGCTCCATGCCGATCAGCCGGACTGCATACTCAAAGTGTTCCATGCATGATTCTATACTGTGGTGCGGATGCCGCTCGGTCAGGGTCGTGTGCGGAGCCGCTTCGATCCCCAGTATGCCTCCCTTGGCCGCCATGGCCTCCAGCACGTGGTCCGGCTTGAGTCGCGGGGTGTCCCATAATGCCCGCGCCCCAGCGTGGGAGATCACGATGGGGAGTTCGCTTTCCTCAATAATGTCCAACGTCGTCTGATCGCCGCAATGGGCCGCATCAATCAGTATGCCAAGTTTGTTCATACGCCGGACTGCCTGGCGCCCAAAGTCGGTCAGGCCAGCGTCTCGTCCTTCTCGCAAACCGCTGCCCAAAGCATTGGCTTCACTGTAGGCAACGCCCATGCTGCGCACGCCAAATCCATACAGGACATCGAGCCGGTCCAGTTCATTCTCTATCGGCGTTGCGGACTCAAGCGTCGGCACCAGGGCGAGCCGCCGGGTCTCATGCGCCGCGATAATATCGCGAACGCCGTCGCAGACAAGAATAAAATCCTGGTGGGCCAGGTCGCACAAACGCATACCCAAGTCGTGGGTGATATCATTCCACTTCCAGCCGGCCTGCGAGGTAATCGTACACAGGCCGTTCATCAAATTGTCAAAGATGCCGTCCAGCCCGGAGGTCGCCAGTCCCTGAAAGCCGGTGAAGTCCCGACCTAAGCGCTTTTGTTCGAAGATTTCGTTGATTTCCTCCGGGACCACAACCGGATGGTCGTGCATGGAGATCGCAATATTCTCGGCTAATAAGCTCTGCACTCGCGCTTCCTCGGCCGGCGTGAGCGCAATCTGAGAAGAAGCCACCCGCCCGACTTCTTTGGCCAACCGGAATCGCCTGTAGTCACGCGGCGCGTCTAAATACTGGTAGGATTGATAGCCCGTATACTGCTTGTGATTTTCCATGCGCCGCCTCTCTGTCAGGGGTTCGAGCCACTGCCGGGTGGATACTCCCCGCTAGCGCTGACCCCACCAAACTGCAAGAGGAAGTCGTATTTTTGAGTGCCCGCTTGCTCCAATAAAAAGCTGGGGAAACTCTCGTGCCGGTTCTTCTGATTGCTTTCAGCCTTCGTCCTGACTCTTGGGGCTGGACGCCCCTGTGAGTGCGTCGAGCGCGGCGGCCCGTGATTCATACACGGCAATCATCTTATCAAAGCCGCTGATCGTGATAACCTCGTGGACAGGGCCAGAGAGCGTACAAATGCCAAACTGTTTACCCGGCTCGTTGAATCTCTTGGCAAGAATCAGACTGACCCGGAGACCTGCGCTACTGATGAAGGACAGATGCTCAAAGTCCAAGATGAGAGCCTGGTCGCCCGGCTCAACGCCGGATTCCATGAGACGCTGAAATTCCTCGGCATTGCCACCGTCGACACGCCCCGCGAGCGCGGCAACCAAAACCCCGTTTTTCCGTTCCCACTGAATGTCTATTCCTGCCCCCATAAGAATTTCCTTCCCTTCAAGGTTGGGTTATGAAATTATTTTCTTAGGATTGTTATACTGCAAGCTAGTATTTATACAAATCTTGGAAACCCGACACCTCCTGGTGACAGGCCACGACGGGAGAAGAACACCATGAGTACAAAGCAGTCTGCGGATTCTTCACACACTCCGGTGGCTGAGCCGGATATTCGGAATCGCTCGGATTCACAATTCGGAGAGCCGATAGCAGTCGTCGGCATGGCGTGCCGATTCCCCGGTGCGAATGATGTTTCGGCGTTCTGGCGTCTTCTGGAAGCGGGCGAGAATGCGGTCAGCGAGGGCGTTCCCGGTTCCGGTGTCGGACGCGTCGGCGAGCTGTTCCGGGACGCCACGGCTCAGAGAGAGGCATGTCGTTTCGCCGGTTTCATAGACGACGTTGACCGGTTCGACGCCCCTTTTTTCCGTATTTCGCCGGTCGAGGCGCAGATGTTGGACCCCCAGCAGCGCCTGATGCTGGAAACGAGCTGGCGGGCGCTTGAAGACGCGGGGATAGACCCTGACAGACTGAAGGGCAGCCGCACCGGAGTGTATGCAGGCATCAGTACCAATGACTACCGGGGGGTCATACTGGAAGCCCTCGATACCACCGAGCCGGCCTCCAGTCTGTACGCGGTCAGCGGGACTTCCTACAACACCGCCATCGGACGGGTCGCCTTTGCCCTCGGCCTGCAGGGACCGGCGATTGCCGTGGACACCGCCTGCTCGTCATCACTTGTGGCGATGCACCAGGCGGTGGCCGGCCTGCAACGGGGCGAGGCCGACCTTGCGCTGGCGGGTGGGGTACACACCATCCTGTCCGGGCAGCTGCTGGAACTCCGCGCCAATGCAGGCATGCTGGCGCCTGATGGGCGATGCAAGACGTTCGATGCCGCCGCCAACGGCTATGTGCGTGGCGAGGGCTGCGGCATACTGGTTCTCAAACGGCTGAGCGAGGCGGAAGCGGACGGCGACCGCATCTGGGGTATCATTCGCGGCTCTGCACTGAACCAGGACGGCGCGAGCACAGGGCTGACCGTGCCGAACGGGGAGGCCCAGGAACAAGTCATTGAGGCCGCCTTGCTCAGGGCAGGTGTCCGGCCGTCACAGGTGGACTATGTGGAAGCGCACGGCACGGGAACGCCAGTGGGCGACCCGATCGAGCTGCGGGCAATGGCGGCGGCGTACGGGAAGGGCCGTGGGGCAGAGCGACCGCTGCTGATTGGCTCCGTGAAGACGAACTTCGGACACCTGGAGGCGGCGGCGGGCGTTGCCGGGGTGATGAAGGTCTTGCTGGCGATGAATCAGGGGCTCATCCCGAAGCATCTGAATTTCCACAATCCATCGTCGGCGGTCGATTGGCGGCAGGTGCCTTTGCGTGTCACTGCGACGGCAACGGAGTGGCCGCTGGTGTCCGACCGAGCGCCGCTGGCGGGCGTCAACAGTTTTGGCTGGTCGGGCACAAACGCGCACATCGTGGTGGAGGGCTACGGCACGCCGCAGACAGCGGCTGACGGATTGCGCGACGAGAAGTGGCCCACAGGCTCTCCGCAGCATGTCGCCGTTTCTTTGCCCGAGGCGGACGCAGATTCGGCGGTGGCAGCGCCCGAGCTGCGGGCGACACGGCTGCTGCCCCTGTCCGGCAAAACGGACAATGCTCTGCGAGAACTGGCCGGACGCTATCTGGCGTGGCTTGACGAGCGCTCCACGGACCTGGAATCCGCAGACGCGGCCGCTTCACCTTTTCTCTCGGATATGGCGTGGACGGCAGGCGTGGGACGCAGCCAATTCGCTCACCGCGCCGGTGTGACTTTCAGGGACGCCGAGTCGCTGCGCGCCGGGCTGAAGGCGGTTGTGGAGGGCGACGGCGGCGCGGCGGCGAAAGCAGCGCCGAAAGTGGCTTTCGTGTACACGGGTCAGGGCAGCCAGTGGATGGGTATGGGCAAGACCCTGTACGCACGCGAGCCGGCGGTGCGTACAGTTTTCGACCGGTGCGAGCAAGTCATATTGGAGGAGCGGGGTACTTCGCTGCTGGATGTCATATTCGGCAGCGAAGGGGCGCAAGGCGACCTGAACGATACCGCTTGGATACAGCCCGCCGTCTATGCATTGGAATGCGCGCTGACCGCACTGTGGCGCAGCATCGGAGTTGAACCTAGTGTCGTAATCGGGCACAGCTTGGGCGAATTTGCGGCGGCGCAGGCTGCCGGCGTGTTCGGGTTGGAGGAAGGTCTGAGGTTCGTGGCAAAACGCGGCGCCCTGCTTTCGTCAATGCCTGAGTCAGGCACGATGGCGGCGGTGTTTGCTCCGCAGGATACAGTGGCGGCGGCGGTTGATGAGTACAATGCGTCATCCGACGGCGCGGGCTTGAGCCTCGCTGTTGACAACGGCATTCATCAGGTCATCAGTGGCCCCACCGTGGCAGTGCAGGCAGTATCGGAGCGTTTCGAGGCCGAAGAGATTACCGTTAGACCGTTAACCAGAAACCAGGCCTTCCACAGCGCTTTGGTAGAACCCGTGCTGGATGCATTGGAGGGGGCGTACCAGGATGTTGCGGTCTCGCCACCGTCCGTAGCGCTGGTGAGCAACGTCACGGGTAGCGTTGTCGCACCGGACGAGACGCTTGATGGCCAATACTGGCGTCGTCATGCGCGGCAGGCCGTACAGTTCCGCAAAGGCATCGGCACGCTGGCGGAACTGGGCGTCGATCTGGTCATAGAGCTGGGTCCACACGCGGTGCTGGGTCCATTGGTGTCTCTGGTCTGGTTTGACGTGGCGAATGGCGCGCAAGACCCTATCGTCCTTGAGAGTATGCTGCGTCCAGCCAAGGATGCCCTTCCGTCAGCGTACGACGAGGACTTTATGGCTGCCGTTGCGGGCGCATACGAGGCAGGGCTGCCGCTTGCCTTTGAGGGGCTTTTCTCGGGAGAGGAGCGGCGCAGGATTAGGCTGCCGGGATATCCTTTCCAGCGTGAACGGTACTGGATCGAGGCGCCGCGGCGCAGACGTACGGTCGCCGGGCATCCGCTGCTGGGCACCAGGCACGAGTCGCCGCGTGGCGAGGTGATGTTCGAGACGGAGATGCTCCCTTCCGACCCGTCCTGGCTGAACGACCATCGCGCCTTCGGACGGGTGATAATGCCGGGGGCGTTGTATGGCGCTGTGGCGGCAGCGGCGTCACTAGCCGAAGGCGCGCAGTCGGTGGATGTGGAGGACTTGCAACTGCACAGTGCGATGGTCTTTGCGGAGGAGGACAACGCCGAGCAGAGCGGACGAAAAATCCAGGCCGTGCTGAGTGCGTCCGAGAACGGGAACGCGCGGCATATTGAGATATTCAGCAAGGGCGCGTCCGAAGAGGGCTGGACGCTGCACGCAGAGGGCACAGCGGCGCTGGGTGTCAGGCCGCGCGGGACCGCCAATCGTATCGATGTGGACGGATTGAAGTTGGGCATGATTGCGCAGGATGTCGCGGCATTCTACCGCACACGGGCAGACGTCAGCATCAACCTGGGCCCAACGTTCCGCACGCTTCAGGCGCTCTGGGCGGTGAATGGCGAGGCGGTTGGCGAGGTCGCCCTGCCGGAAGCCGTTGACGGTAGCGGCATCGACCTGCATCCAATTCTGCTTGACGGCTGTTTCCAAGTCCTTTCGGCGGCGCGGCAATCCGCCGGAGGCGACGACGAGGTCACCTATCTGCCCTTCGGATGGGAACGCTTGTGGCTGAGGAAACAGCCGCCTGAACGCTTCATCTGCCACGCCCGTTTGCGGAAGAGCGACCGCGACTCAGAGCGGGACGAGGGGCGGAACGAGACGCCGGAAGTGCTGAGCGGCGATCTGCAATTCTACACGCCGGACGGCATAGAGCTTGGCGGTTTGAGCGGATACACGGTGAAGCGCGCCACCCGCACAGCCTTGCTTTCCGCGACGGAAGGCCTGCAAGACCTGCTGTACGAAGTCGTCTGGCGCGACAAACTCCTTGCGCCCGCAATGCCGCCCGCAGATTTCCTTCCGAGTCCGGCAACCGTAGCGGCCCGTTCCACACCGTACTCCGAATTCCTTTCGGCGGAGGGTGTCGAAGCGGAAGAAAGAGCCGCCTCGTATATGGACCTGGAGTGCTTGGCGCGGTCCTATGCGCTCTCGGCCCTCGATCAGTTGGGGTGGAAGCGCAAGGTGGGCGAAACGATAGAGCCGGATGCCTTGCGGCAGGAATTGCAAGTTGTGGCGGAGCACGAGCGGCTGTTCCACCGCATACTGGAGATTCTGGCCATGTCCGGTGTGCTGGAAGAGGTGGGCGAAGGGTTTATGGTGAAAGTCGGGCAAGATGATCTTCTGCCTGAAGGACTGTCGAGCGACCCGGAAGCCTTTGCAACCGAGATGCTTACACGTCACCCGCACTGTGTCACCGAGATCAGGCTGTTTGGTCGGAGCGGCGGCGCACTGTCAGAGGTGCTGCTCGGCAGAGCGGACCCCCTGACGCTGTTGTTCAGCAGTGGAGAACCGAGTGCGGCCGATATGTACCGGGATGCGCCCGTATGGCGAGCAGCTAACAGCATGATTGGGGCAGCGGCTGCAAAACTCGTAGGCGAACTGCCTGAAGGTCGAAGGCTGCGCGTATTGGAGGTTGGAGCGGGTGTCGGGTCGGCGACGGCGACGGTGTTGCCCGAGCTTCCGGCCGGACGGTTTGATTACACATATACGGACATCTCGGCGGGCTTTTTTGCGGAAGCGGAGAGACGTTTCAGCGACAGCGACGCGCCTATCGAATACCGAGTGCTGGACATCGAAGTGGACCCGGCGGCGCAGGGCTTTAAGCCGCACGAATACGATCTGGTGATTGCTGCCAATGTGTTGCACGCCACGCGCTACCTGCCGGAGACGCTGAATCACTGCCGGAATCTCCTTGCCCCGTCGGGTCTGCTCGTAGCCCTTGAGAATCATCGCGGCGAGGCTTGGCTGGATATGGCTTTCGGACAGTTGGACGGCTGGTGGCGGTTTGCCGACACCTACCGTACCCACCACGCTCTGGTGGGACCGGAAGTGTGGACACGGGCGCTTCTCGACGCAGGTTTCGAGGAAGTAGAGATACTGGGACCGGAAGAATCCGACTCGACCGGGCTGCCTGACCGGGGCGTAATCGTAGCACGGGGACCGGTGGAAGTAACGGAGGCGCCAGGAGTATGGGTCTTGGTGGGCGACTGTGGCGGCACGGCAGAAGGGCTAGCAGAGGAATTGGCCGCCTGTAACCAGACAGTCTTATTAACAGGCAAAGAAGCGCAGGTGAACGGGAAATCGGGGGAAGAAGGGGCTGGGGTTGTCAAGATACCCGTGGAGATGGAGCGTCGCGAGTCGTGGCACTCTCTGCTCCAAGGTCTCCCTCAGGATATGCCGCTCAAAGGAATTGTCCATCTCGTAGCACTGGATGGTCACGGGGCACAAGCGACGACTGCTGAGTTTGCACAAGATGCGAAACAGGCAGGGGCCAGCGCATTGGCGGTAACGCAGGGTATTGCAGACACCGACGTCACACCCACCGCCGGCGTATGGTTTGTGACGCGCGGCGCACAGGCACTGGAACGGGAGCGTCTCGGCGAACTCGCAGGCGCAATGCTGTGGGGTTTTGGTAAGGTAGTGTCACGGGAAGCGCCCCATTTGCAGCCCAGGATGATTGATTTGGACCCCGGAGCACCGGTGCCGCTATCCGATCTTGTCAATGAACTGCTGCATCCCGACCCTGAGACTCACATCGCGTACCGTCGGGGTATCCGCCAGGTGGCCCGCCTCGTGCGTAGCGAGGCCAGTACTGAGCGGATGACCTTGCCTGACGAACCGGATTGGCTGATTGCGCCCGATGAAGGTGGCGCTTTGGAAGGGTTGCAAGTTGAGCCTTTGCCGACGCGTCCCTTGGAACCGGGAGAAGTTCGCGTAGCGGTCGAGGCCGCCGGGCTTAATCTGTGGGATGTTTTTCGTGCGCTGGGTGTCATCGAAGAAGGCTCGTTGGGCGGAGAGATGTGTGGCCGGATACTCGAAATCGCTCCCGACGTGTCGAGCGTGTCGGTGGGCGACCGCGTGGCTGGATTCGCCTTCGGCACCTTCAGGTCAGAGGCGGTCATGCGGGAGGAGTTGGTGACGCCCGTGCCTTCGGGGATTCCGCTCACGGCGCTGGCGACGGTGCCGACCGCGTTTGTATCGGCCGCGTTATCGTTCGATTTCGCGGGGCTAAAGGCCGGCGACCGGGTGCTAATCCATACCGCATCAGGGGGCGTGGGGTTGGCAGCTCTCCAGTTAGCACATGCCGCTGGAGCGGAAGTGTTCGCCACAACGAGTGCTCCGAAGCAGGCGTATCTACGCTCGCTCGGCGTGAAGTACGTGTTCGATAGCCGGCAGACGAAATTCGGGCAGGAAATTCTGGAAGCCACCGGCGGCGAAGGCGTTCATGTGGTGCTGAATAGTCTGACGGGGGAAGGTTTCATCGATACGAGCTTGTCCTGTTTGGCGCAGGGTGGCCGCTTTGTGGAGATGTCCAATCAGAACATCCTGAGCAGGGAGGAGATGGCGGCGATGCGCCCGGATGTAGCCTACTCCATCCTGGAGTTGGATGGCCTGAAAGAGCGCGACCCTGCGTTACCGGGTCACGCCCTCAAGAGTGTCATGGAGCGACTCGCGACGGGTGAGTTGAAACCGCTTGTGCATAGCCGGTGGTCACTGACCGAAGCCGGATCAGCCATGGATTTCATGCGTACAGCCCGGCACATCGGGAAGAATGTCCTCACCATGCCACCCCTGGCGCGGGGACGGTTACGGGAGGACAGAACCTACCTGGTGACCGGTGGATTGGGCGGTATTGGCTGTGCCCTGGCGGACTGGCTGGCAGAACGGGGTGCGGGCGCAATCGTACTGAACGGTCGCCGCAACCCCGACCCCGAGGCCGTGGAAGCCATCGACGCCCTGCGCGAACGCGACGTCACGGTGCAGGTGGAGATCGCGGATGTGACGGACACGGCGGCGGTGGACGCGATGCTGGAGCGTATCGATGCCACGCTGCCGCCTCTCGCGGGCGTCATTCACAGCGTAGGCGTTCTGTCCGATGCTACGCTGACGAATCAGAGTTGGGACAGTTTTGAGCAGGTACTGTGGCCGAAGATGCTGGGTGCATGGCATCTGCACCGCGCGACCGCACCGCGCGACCTGGATTTATTCGTCCTGTTCTCCAGCATTACTGGCGTTCTGGGTAATGCAGGTCAGGCGAATCACGCGGCGGCGAACGCATTTCTTGATCAACTCGCAGCCCATCGGCGCGCGCTCGGACTGCCTGGGCAGACGATCGCGTGGGGAGCTTGGTCGGGGCTTGGCGAAGCAGAGGAGCAGCGAGAGCGCATCGAAAGGCAACTGGAGGCGGTGGGCACGGGCTGGATTACGCCCCAGCAGGGTCTGCGCGCACTCGAAACGCTGGTGAGGCAGGATGCTCCGGCAGGCATGGTGGCGGTAGTGGACTGGCCGACATTCGCGGCGGGTCACGATGATATTCCCCCGTTCTTGGAGGATCTGTTATCCGCATCCGCAAGCGATGTTGACGAAGCGTCGGAATCAGCGGAAGACGTGTTGGCACAGTTGCGCGTCTCGCCGCAAACTGATGCGGAGAGTATCCTGGTATCGTTCCTGCAAAAGGAACTCCAGGCGGTGATGCGGCTGCCCAGCCCACCCTCAACCTCGGTCGGCTTCTTCGATCTGGGAATGGACTCGCTGATGGCGGTGGAACTGAGAAACCGGCTCAACCGCGTATTCGCGGGCGAGTATGTCGTCTCCAATACGGCTATCTTCGACTACCCCGACATTACGACCTTAGCCCGCTATCTGGCGGACGAACTCGGTCAACTTGGTGAGAGCGGCGGGGCGACTTTAATGTCCGAGCCGGCCGCACCGGCACCCCGCGCGTCCGTCGCCACCGAGGATGACGGCATAGCGATAATCGGCATGGCGTGCCGCTTCCCTCGTGCAAAAGACCTTTCCGAATACTGGCATCTGTTGGACTCGGGCACTGACGGGATTACCAACGGACGCCAGGGGACCGGCCCATGGAGTGGTGCTGTCGGAGACCCTGACGCTGAGGATTCAGCCTACCTGCGCGGCGCGTTTGTTGAGGGCATTGAGTGGTTCGACTCGCGCTTCTTTCGCATTGCGCCGATAGAAGCGCGCTTGATGGACCCACGACAGCGGATGATGCTGGAAACGAGTTGGCAGGCTCTTGAAGAGGCTGGCATCGATCCTGACGGACTCCGGGGCAGCCGTACCGGAGTGTACGCAGGGGTTGTCGGCGGTGAATACAAGAGTTTGATCAGAGCCAGCGGCAAGACGGACAGCTACCTCGGCACAACCGCAAGCGTAACCGTCGGACGGGTGGCATTCGCACTGGGTCTGGAAGGCCCGGCAATGGCCATCGACATGGCCTGCGCCTCGGCATTGGCCGCGGTGCATCAAGCCGTCGCCGGGCTCCAGCGGGGCGAGGTGGACCTGGCTCTCGCCGGAGGCGTGCAGGTGGTGCTGTCGCGCGGCGTTTCCCGGTTCATGATGGATGCGGGAATGTTGTCGCCAAGTGGACAATGCCGCCCCTTCGATGCGTCTGCGGACGGCTATGTGCGTGGCGAGGGCTGTGGAATAGTCGTTTTGAAGCGGCTGAGTGAGGCGGAGGCGGCCGGCGACCGTATCTGGGGTGTCATCAAGGGTTCCGCCGTTAACCAGAACGGGGCGAGCGCAGGATTGACCGTCCCGAACGGCCCGGCACAGGAGCGTGTGATGGAGGCGGCGCTTGTTCAGGCGGGCCTCACCGGGGCGGATGTGGACTATCTCGAAGCCCACGCGACGGGCTCCCAATTGGGCGACGCGATTGAAGTACACGCCGCCGGCTCGGTATACGGTAGAGGGCGCGCCGCCGCCCGCCCGCTGCTGCTGGGCACCGTAAAGTCAAACATCGGACATCTGGAGGCGGCAGCGGGCGCGGCCGGTCTGATTAAGACCGTGCTGGCGATGAAGCAGGGCGTCATTCCGAAACATCTGCACTTCAAGAATCCGAATCCACAAATCGAGTGGGACCGACTGCCCGTGCGGGTGACTGCTGAAAAGACCGACTGGCCGCTCCATCCCGACCGGCCGCCGCGCGCGGCAGTGAGCGCGTTCGGCGTTTCTGGCACAAATGCGCATATGGTGGTAGAAGGCTATGCCAGCGCAACAGACGATGATGACGCATGCGCTAGCATGCAATCGTTTAGGGGCGCCGCGCGGCAGGTGCCTGTTTCCTTGCCTGAACCGGTTGCGAACCCGCCGCTGGCTCTGAACGGACTAACGGAGCGCACGGCGCGTTTCCTGCCGTTGTCGGGCAAGGCGGACGGCGCCCTGCGAGCCCAGGCCGGACAGTATCTCTCGTGGCTCGACGAGCGCGTTGCTGCGTTGTCGCCTGAAGACACTGAAGCGCCTGTCCTTGCTGACATGGCGTGGGCGGCGAGTGTTGGACGCAGCCATTTTGACCATCGCGCGGGTGTGGTGTTCCGAAACGCACAGTCTCTGCGCGCAGGGCTGACGAAACTCGCGGAGACCGATGCTACGGCTGATAATCCAGCACCACAGCCCGCAACGAGAGTTGCCTTTGTGTATACAGGCGAGGGCAGCCAATGGGCTGGCATGGGCGAGGCGTTGTACGACAGCGAGCCGGTCGTGCGCGCCGTTCTGGACCACTGTGACGCTGTGGTGCGCACGGAGAGAGGAGCGTCGCTGCTCGATGTGATGTTCGGATGCGCCGAAGCAACGGGCGACTTGAATGACACGGCTTGGGCGCAGCCGGCCCTCTACGCACTGGAATGTGCGCTGACGGCACTGTGGGCGAGCGTCGGGATTTGCCCACATGTCGCGCTGGGGCATGGCATGGGTGAGATTGCCGCGGCGCAGGCTGCGGGAGTCTTCACCTTGGAGGAGGGATTGCGTTTCGCCTTGACTCGCGGCACGCTGATGGCGGCGCTGCCGGGAGTGGACCCGAACCAGTCTCTGAACGGTCTGGAAACGGCATTTGCAGAGAGTGTGGTCTCGCCGCCCTCCCTGACTCTGGTGAGCGGCGTTACGGGGCGAGTTGTGGATGCGGACAGTCCACTCGACGGGATGTACTGGCGCACGCAGGCGCGCGAGACTGCGGTGTTCAGCACAGGTGTCTCCACGCTTGCCGAGTTGGGAGTGGATGCAGTGGTGGAGATTGGCCCTGACGCGGTATTGGGGCCGCAGGTGAGTCTTGAATGGCCGGACTCGTCGGACGGAGAGGAAGATGCCTCCTCACCATTAGTGCTTACGAGCTTGATGCGGCCATCCGACGAGGATTCAGAGGAGGGCGGTACTGGTTTTGTAGAGGCGGTTGCGGGGGCATACGAGGCGGGACTGGCGCTTTCCTTTGAGGGCATGTTCGCCGGGGAGTGGCGCCGCCGCATCTCGCTGCCGAGCTATCCGTTCCAGCGGCGCCGCCACTGGGTGTAATTGAGGTGCCGTGTCACGGAGAAAGCTTCAGGAAATTCGATTGACGTGAGTACTTGTTATTGATACTGGCCATATTATTCTAAACCCCTGAATGGAGGACTGTATTATGGCTTCAATTGAAGAACGCCTGAAACAACTCGCGGACGAAAACTTGGAAGTCGATGGACAGCCAATAGGCAAATTGCTGGACCCGAGCAAGAGCCTTTTTGACCTCGGTCTTTCCTCTCTGGATATAGTGGCATTCGGCAAGGTGATCGCACAGGAGTTCAATGTCCCACTCACTCCTGAAAAGGGCGCGGAGATGCGGAACATTGGGGACTTGATCGCGTACTTGGAAGCCAACGCCGCTTAACCCCCACTCCTGCGGAGGTAACCGGCATCTGATGTCCACTTCCGCTGCAAGGTGCTGGTGGAGTTCTTTCCGTGAAGTCGGCTCCGCCACTGTCATACATGTCGACCTGACGCCTCATGCCAGCCGTGAGGCGTCATCCGCGCTATGGCTGAACGAGGAAGAACGGGTGCGTTGGCGCCACTATCCGCTCCCAGGCCCTCGTCGCAGGTTTGCTCTATGTCGTGCTGCGCTTCGGGCTGTCTTATGCAGCCGAATCGGTTGCAGCAATGAACGCCTCAGCTTCGGCTCATCCTCCTACGGGAAGCCGTTCGCGCTAGTGGACGAGGCGCCGCCGGCTATCAGATTTAACCTCAGTCACAGTGGAAAGCATGGCTTGATAGCTTTTGCTCCCCATGGACGGTTGGGCGTGGATGTGGAGGAGCGCATCGCCCGGAGGGATTTTGACGAACTGGGTGAAGCCGTGTTTGGTCCTCATGAACAGTCCGCCCTTGCATGCGTGCGTGGATGCGATAGGGTTCAGCTATTCTTCAGACTCTGGACCATCAAGGAAGCCCTGATCAAGGCTCTTGGTATGGGCTTTTCCTTTGATGTATCCCGGTTTGAAGTGCCGCCAGTCTTGTATCAGGGGAGGATGAGCATATTTTGCTTCCCACAGCTGCCGGAAGTACATTGGCGCGTCGAATACATTGGCAACGAGGAGTTCTCCGCAGCCATCGCGCACGAGCTTTTCCCGTCCCAATTGGGCGACCAGTCATGACAGCGGCTGAACGGTGACGTGTCAGAAAGACGAGGGACTTGCCAATGACTTCAGAAACTGTATGGGAGGTACCTGAGCCGCTTTCTACGCACGATGTGCGCGTGGACGACGACACCGTCATTACGCTGCGGCAACATGGAAACCCGTCAGGCCCGCGGCTCGTTCTGAGCCACGGCAACGGTCTCGCAATCGACCTGTATTATCCGTTCTGGTCGCTCCTGACCGACGATTTCGACCTGATAATCTACGACCTCAGAAACCATGGCTGGAACCCGGTCGGCAATCTCCAAAACCATAATGTTCCAACATTGGCTCAGGACCACGACATCATCCTTAAGGCTCTCGACCGCCACTATGGACCGAAGCCCAGAATAGGTGTGTTCCACTCGATTTCGGCTCTGTCGACGCTACTGTCACCCAACAAGGGCAGCAACTTTGCCGCCCTCGTCCTGTTCGACCCACCGCTCTGCAAGCCTGGCCGTAGCTATAAGGATTTTGAAGATATCGCAATACGTTTGGCTAAAATGACCCGCCGGCGCACGAATCGATTTCAAACCCCGCAACAATTGGCGGAGCTTCTTACCTACGTGCCAACCTTCAAGCATATGCTGCCGGGGGTATTCGATCTTTTTGCCAGAACAACCCTGCGTGAGCGTACGGATGGGGAAGGGTATGAACTATGCTGCCCGCCTGAGTATGAGGCGCAGATCATCGACTACGCCACCCCCTTTGCCGTGCTCGTGGACTTTCAGTCGCTTCGCTGTCCGATCAAAGTCATCGGGGCTGACCCGACTCTGCCCTACTCATACCTGCCGACGCTCGACCTGAGCGATATCTTCACCGTCGATTACGACTTCTTGCCTGACGCGACGCACTTTCTTCTTTTGGAAAAGCCGCAGGAATGCGTCAAAGCCATGCTGGAGTTCATCGAGCCGATTGTCTCTGCGTAACTCGATCCTTGCCTTGCGTTGGCTCGTCAATCCAAGCCTCCGTTATATTTCGACCCGCACCGTAACGATATCCATCCCCTGATATTTCTGGTGGCGCACCGATGAGGCATAATGACGCAGCAGGCGGAACGATATCTCCCTCTCATCCACGCTTTCGTCCTCTTCGTTCAGATACGCGAGACGATCCTCCAGGTTCTCCTCGTCCTCCAGCGCCGAGACGAATTCCATCTCCACCGCCCCGCCAGCGGGACGCGCGGCTATGATCAGGCGCGGTGCCTTGTCCGTCCCACTGTCCGCGGAATATTTGTTGTCCGGCTGTAACAGGCTCGACAGCGTCTCCTCGCCCGCCGAACGCAGCCGCTGGATCGCTGCCTCGCTCCAGCCCATATCGGCGGCGACTTCCTGCATGAATGCGTCAATTCGGGGCAGGTTGGAAAAGTCCAGTCGAGTCTCCAACCGCTTGGGACGTGCACTGGTAACATTCAGGAAGACGTTGAGCGCAATCGCCGTTGCCGCGCCCACTGTTATGCCGTTGCCTAGCAGCATTCCCCACGGATGTCCCAGCACGTCCTCAAGAATGTTCTGCTGCAGCAACCCAGCGCCAATCGCAAACGACACTCCCACCACCAGGGACTTTTGAGCGTCGAGTCCGTCCCGCGTGATAGTCTGTACTCCCTCGACAAAGAATATCCCGAGAGCAGTCAATAGGAATGCGCCCATCACCGGGCTGGGTATTGTGAGCAGCGCGCCGGTAAACTTTGGAATCAATGCCAGTACCAGAAGTATGACTGCTATGGCGTATCCCACATTGCGCGCGGCGACCCCCGTCATGTTCACGACCGATGCCGTAAATGACGAATACGGCGATGCGGGGGGCGTTCCCGCAAGACCCGATAGCAAAATGCCCACCCCATTTGCGTAGAGCGAGCCTTGTAGCAGCCGGAAATCGGTCGTCCTCGGTCTACGCCGCGACACCCGTTGAATCACCACATTGTCTCCAATGCCCTTGATTGCCTGCACCAGGGTGACAATCAGGAACATCGGCAGCAGTGCCCAGAACCCGGCAGCCGGTGTCAGGTCCAACCCTTGGAAACCGACTTGGGGAATACCAACCCACGGTGCTGTGTACAGTCGCTCCAGGTCATACACCCCCAGCAGGGCAGCGGCCATACAGCCGGACACGAATCCGATCAACATGGACCACGGACGCCAGCGCGGCGGGGCGCGCAGTATAAGCGCCGTGGATACCATCAGCGTGACCGCAGCGACGCATGGCCCGGCGAATGCCGGTGCACCCTCCGGTACTTCCCTGAATCGATCCAAACAGATAGGTAGCACCATCACGGCTATCAGCATCAGCACCGTGCCTGACACGGTCGGCGTTATCACGCGCCGCAGTTGCGGAAGCCATGTCGCTATCGCAAAGAAAAAGAGCGCAGACGCGCCCATCAGGCTTGCTAGCATCCCCGGCCCGCCCTCATTCAGGGCGAGCACCGACAATGCGATATAGTTGGGCGTCACTCCCACGACGACCAGATGCCCCGCGCCCAATCGACCTATTCTGGAGGCTTGCAACGCGGTGACTATCCCGACGATGATCAGCGCCGAGAATACCGCCCAGGTGAGGTATTCTTCGCCTTGGCCGGCCGCCAGAGCATTGATGACCACGATCGAAATGGCGGGCGGCAGCACCAGCATAATGCCTTGTACGCCGACGATGAAGGACGAGAGTGGGGCGCACTGCTCGTCCGGTTCGTAGCGGATGTGGTCGTTGACAGGGGTTGACGCCAAGCTGAACCTCCCAATCAGGTTTTGTCGCTATTGCTGCTTTCTGCCGCGGTGAGCGGCGTCAAGAGTAACTGATGTTCCGAGGTTGCGTCAAATGAGCACGCCGCCAACCCTTCCCTCAAAATTTCCAGCCATCGGTGCGAAAAGCTAGGCAATCCTCTCGTCGTATGTTTAATTACGCCTTATGGTCTCGCGCCTGTCCTGCTGGCTCCTTGCGGCTCTCATCCTGACTCTCGGGCCTCCGCTCTCCGCCGTTGCTGAAGAGACTAACAGCTCTCGGAAGCGCACCTGGAAAACGGTCGCAGACCTCTCACCGCAGGAACGGCAGAAGCTGGACCTCGCGACTGACACCCCTCGCCATCCCCAGGTGCCGTATCTGCCGGCTGAACCCTATCCTTTTACGCCGCCCTATACGGCTGAGGAGATGGGCTATCGGCTCATGGAGTTTACCTTCTATCCGCGTTGGTCAGCCGTATTTGCCAGGGCGTTCTCGTCGATTTCCACCCAGGGTGTGCTTCTCAACCCGGGCAGTACAACCAATTTTTTGGCCTATCACTCAAGCGCGACAGGTGTGGGAGCAGAACTCGCCCTCAAGCCTGGCGAAGAAATCTACCGGTATCTCAGTCAGCGTACTGCTCCCGCCGCCGCAGAAGGTTCGCAACGACTCTCGATCCGTTATCGCACCGGGAAAGAATTTATCAAGAAAGAAGAACGGTTCCGGTACTCGCAGGCCAAGCGTCGGGTTCGTCATGACGTGCCCCGCCGCCGGCAGGGCAAGATACCCAATATGGCGTTCACGCCTGACGATACGTATGGACGCGACGCCTGGGAGTTTTCTTGGCGGGTGCTGGGTCTGGACACTCTGTACCAAACTGTGCGCTTTCCCAATACGCGGCCTACCATCATGTTACGGAATGGGCAGACCGGTCAGTTTCAAGAGCGGCGGACGGCTGAGCTTAAGCTCATGGGAGACAGCTATCGGTACTATACGGCCGAGGGCGGGGTCAGGTGCTATGTTGTGGAGGCCCAGGCCCGTCCCGAATGGCTGCCCAATTACTATGTACCGCGGCTCTTGTTTTGGCTGGAAGAACATTCTTTTTTCCCGCTGCGCATCGAGAAATACGGTCCCGACGGGAATCTCGGCTACATCGAGGTGAGGCTGGCCGAGGTTTTTAATTCGGCCCTGGGAGAGCGGGGGTATGGATCGCTGTTTACCGTGTATTGGGATATTGCCGATGACCTGATGTCCTATTTTGTGAACGATAGTCACCGGGTAACAGCCTGGAAGCCCCAGGAGGTTGCCCTTTTCTTTAGCCCGGATTTTATGCGCCGACAGTGGTATCTTGATTCTTCTGTCAAAACCCAAGCCCAGGTGTCTTCCCCCGACCTCTTTTTTTTACGACCGGCCCTGGAGGAAGAGAAATTCCCTGAGGAGCGTCTGCTCCATATTCCTCCTGAGGTTGTGACCCGTATCCAAGCCCAGGAGGCAGCCGGACGGCTGGTGTTTGAGGTGAGCGAGCAAGGGCGTTAGGGCCCTTCGCCAGCCTAAAAGGCAGCCCCAACGCTACACAGATGGGCTTTGCCAACCGCCAAGATTCGTCTCCAGATAGTGGGCGACGGCCAGGGCGACATCCTCACGCCAAGGCCGGGCGACGATCTGGACCCCAATCGGCAGTCCCTCAGCAGACGTCCCACAGCGCACGACCGCGCCTGGCCAGCCGGTCAGATTGTGGGCGAACGTGTAGGTAAAATCCGGGCCGTCGGGGTCGTCATGGCGCGTGGCGGGTGTGGCGCTGACAGGACACAGCAGCACATCGTAGGGATCCATAAACGCCAGCATTTCACCCCGGTAGACACTCCACCTGCTCATTTCCTGGGTAAACTCCGTGAGTGATACAGGCTGCGCCGTTTGCATCCAATCCAAGGCGGACGACATACGCTCAGTCCCGGCTGCGCGGATAAGCTGACGTATCCAGGCTCCTCCATCCGCAAGATAGAGACTATACCATAGCCGCTCGGCGGCGCTCACACCCTGCGGTCGATCTTCCGTCACCGAGACTCCATGTTCGGCAAGTACGCTGGCCGCAGCCCGAACGGTGCTGACGGTATCCGGGCTCGGGGATTTGATCCCGTTGTCCGTGAAGAAGGCGACCCGCAGATCCCTCACGCTCACGTCTTGGGGGTCTCCCAGCGGAGCTGGCACGGCCGCGGGGTCGTGTCCATCCGGACCGGCAATAATGGATAAGACAAGGCTCAGGTCTTCAACGTGTCGCGCCATGGGGCCAATCTGGGTAAAGGCATCTAGGGCGCCGACCTCAAAGGAAATGGCGTGTCCGGTGCGGGGCACTCGGCCCGAGGTGGGTTTGATACCGGCAATACCGCAGTAGTGGGATGGCATGCGAATGCTGCCGCCCGTGTCGCTCCCCAGGTCGAGCGCCGAGCCGCCCGCTGCAAGAATCGCCCCGGCTCCCCCACTACTGCCCGCGGGCGACCGCTCCACATCATACGGATTACTTGTCCGGCCATAGACATCGTTGTCCGTAATCCCCGCCAGGGTAAACTCCGGCGTATTGGTTTTGCCCAGGACAATGGCCCCCGCAGCACGTAGACGGGCCACCACTGTGGCGTCGTGCTCTGGGGTAAAATCGGCTCGACCCATTGTCCCCCAGGTACTGACCATGCCGGCGGTGTCTAAGGAATCCTTGAGCGTGATGGGAACACCGTGCAATGGGCCGAGGCGTTCTCCTCGCGAGACGGCCTCGTCGGCCTCCCGCGCCTGTTGTTGCACCGCTTCAGCCCGAAGCTGTACAACGGCGTTGAGCTTGGGATTGACTGCTTCGAGGCGAGCCAGATGCGCATCCACCACGGCAGCCGAAGAGACGAGATTTGTCCGAATAAATCGAGCCAGCGTCGTAGCCGAAAATGAAGTCAGTTCCATGACTCTCTCCCTCCGTGAGCGTCCGTCTATGTGGCAGCGACTCATTTGCGCCGCTCAAGAACCATACAAAAGTCGTGAAAATCTTTACAGGGGTAATGTACGAGAAGTGATTTCTGGTGTCGATGGTGTTATCAGGTGAGGGTGGGCGAGGGGGAGTTGAAGGGAGCGCACAGAGTCCTTACGAAGCGAGGAGAAAATGAGCGACCGTGACCGTGAAATTCGGGAGATGCTGGACCGGGCGTGGCGCAAGGAGGAGCAAAAGCAGCGTGGCTTTCTGACGCTCTCGGAAAACGATATGCGCCTGCTTGAGGATTACTATGCGGCCGGCCTGCCGTATGGCAATACGCCGGAAGGCTTTAACCAGTGGTTGGAAGAACGCAGCTAGGCTGTGTGTTGCTTGGCCAACCGGTTGAAAAAATGGGGGCTCCTCCAGGAGCCCCCAACGCATGGGGAGAAGGGAGAGGGGCAATCAGTCTGCGGCTGCGTCTGTCGCGACCTCGGTTTTCACATCGATTGGAATACGTTTCGGCTTAACCTCTTCCGGGAAGGGCACCACGACCTCGAGCGTCCCGTTCTTGGCCGTCGCTTCGACCTTCTCCGCGTCTATGCCCTTCGGCAAAACAAATGACCGGGCAAACGAGCCGTACGAACGCTCTTGATGGAAGTATCCACCATTCTTCCCTTCGTGCTCTGCTTTGCGTTCACCCTTGACCGTCAGGCGATTGCCGTCCAGGGCAATCTCAACATCTTTGGGCTCCACTCCGGGTAAATCCGCTTTGATATGCAGTCTGTTGTCCTCCACATAACCGTCAACCCTGAAGGACGCTTCCGAGGGCATTCCAGTGCGTACTGCCGGCCAGTCGCGGGAAGAGAAAAAATCGTTGACCATAGACTCCAGATCATGCCGCCAGGGGTGCATCGTTCCAAACGGGCCTCGCCATACACTCAGTTCTCGTCTCATTGTCTCTACCTCCTGTGGGTTTGGGTTACTGTCTGACACAAGACAAACGTAAGAACGATCGGTTCCGAGTCAAGGGGTCATAATAAAAATTTTGACTCGTTCATATAAGGGCACGATCCCCTCCCGGATACGATGAGGGCGACTTAGCGCAGCCCTGACTTTTTTATTACTCGTATGACCGTTCGCGTGCTTCCGGGCGGTTGGATACGCACGGGAAGCGGACGGCGGCGTGGCACGGTGGTTTTCGTATAGACGACTGTTGAGTGAATAGACTTATGCCCCAAATGCACCTGCACTTCCTCTAGTGCATGTCCGTCCTCAAGCAGATGGACGGCAACGGAATGGCGTAAACAGTGACTGTGACGTTTCGACGGCGAAAGCTTGGCCTGCTCTGCGTACATGCGGAAGAGTCGATCAATACGCTGGCGGCTAACCGGACGCGCATTGCGCGACGGAAAGAGGTAGGGCAGGGAGTCCCTGCGGTTTTGTAGATACGCTCGGAGTAGATGCAGATACTCTGCGGTCATCGCTTTCTCTCCGGCGACGCCACCCTTGAGGCGTGGGATATGAATACGACGAGTGTGAAAGTCGACGTGCTCGCGCAATAAGAGGCCGACCTCAGAGGCGCGCAGTCCGAAGGCGTACATGGCGGAAAACAGCGCACGGTCGCGCTCGTCGGTGATCTGGGCAAAGAATCGCTCAACCTCTCGACGGGTCAACGTGACATATTTCGCGCGGGGCTCCTGCTGCCGGGGTCCCACACCTTGAACTGAAACGCGTTCTTGGCGTGAGACTTTCGTTTGCAGTTCTCGGAGATAACGCGCAACACTTTTCCCCTGTCGGGCGGCTTGCTGTGCGGCAAGCTGAAGGAGCTTTTCTTGTTGGCTGAGATTGTCTTTCACAGGGGTTTCTCGGTCGTATTGATGAGTGAAATCGGACTACGGAATTCCGAGCAGTTTATGGGTTTGCAGACTGAGCCGCCACCGCGGATGATCAAGACAGTATTGTAGCGCCAATTGCGTATTGCGCTCTCGCTCAGGACCGTCCATTGGTTGCAGGAAAAACTCCTGAAAATCGAGTTGAGCAAAGCGCTCTGGCTCGGCACCGGACTGGGGAAAGACGAGCTTCAGTTCACTGCCCTGCCTGAGGGCGAGGGTCGAGCCAGCCTTGGGACTGACACAGATCCAATCGATGCCCGGCGGCGGAAGTAGCGTCCCATTTGTCTCAATGGCAATCTCAAAACCTTCTGTGTGCAGGGCGTCAACCAGCGCGGCGTCAAGCTGGAGTAAGGGTTCGCCGCCTGTACACACGACAAACCGAATACCGTGTGGCGTCCGCTGGGCGGGCCAAGTGGTAGCGACAGCCTGAGCCAGATCGCGGGCGGACGCGAAACGTCCCCCCCCGGAGCCGTCCGTCCCAACGAAGTCGGTATCGCAGAACTGACAGACCGCCGTAGTGCGGTCCTTCTCCAGCCCAGACCATAAATTGCACCCAGTAAAACGACAGAAGACCGCTGGCCGGCCGGTGTGAGCGCCTTCGCCCTGGAGGGTATAAAAAATTTCTTTGACTGCGTAGCCCATGAAAAAAGAAAGGGACGCCAAAGACGTCCCTTAATCAGACCCTGAAGAGGAAAGAGGGAAAATATCCGCGGATACAAGAATTGTCAGGCTCGTTTCTTGCGGGCGGTTCTCTTTGCCGCTGTTTTTTTTGCTGCCGTCTTCTTTGCTGCCGTCTTCCTTGCAGGGCCGAGAATAGATTCCTTAAATACTTTTGCCGGTGTGAAGGCCACTTTTTTCCGAGCCGGGATGGTAATCTGCTCCCCGGTCTGCGGGTTGCGTCCCTTGCGGCGTTTCAACTGACGGAGCCGAAAGGTCCCCAAGTTGGGAATTTTCAACTCTTTGTCTTTTTTGACCGTTTTTGTGATGAACTCCACAAAGGAATCCAGCTTGTCGGCTGCTGCACGGTTCGAGGCTTCCCCCCATGTTTCACCCAGCTTTTTCACCATCTCGGTCTTTGTCATGCTACCAACCTCCTCACCCGATTGGGTTCTACACTACATCCCACACCAGAAGTCGAGAGGACTTGCCACGAAGCGCCTCCGACTCACCATTTGCCTATCAACTTCTTCACGAACTGGTCACTTCTTCTACCCGTGTCCTCCTCTCATCCTTCTTCCACAATCACAACATGAGATATCCGACTCTCGGCAGAAACGAGAAAGAAAAATGATACATCCGGGGCCAAGGCCATCTCTCTAGTTTTTATCCGTCAGTCTTGGGAATGTCAATAAAATCGGGCAAAAACAGCCGGAATCTAACGATACATCTCGACCAGTTCGATCATGCCAAGATCTTTGAGGGTGGAAAACAGGCGGCCCTTCACCTCGCGAGCCGTTCCCAGTTGAGTAACTTCCTGGGTGAGAGATTGAGCGTCGGTATAAGAGAGCGAACGAATAAGACGTTTGATAACCGGAACAAAGAATGGCTCCATACTGAGTTCGTCTAACCCGACCCCGAGTAGGACGAGTGTACACAGCGGGTCGGAGGCCATTTCTCCGCACATACTGACCCGCTTCCCGGCGTGTTGTGCAGCGCGGGCGGTGGTGGCTATGGCGTTCAAGACAGCCGGATGGAGAGGCTCATAGAGAGACGCGACCTTGCGGTTATTCCGGTCTACCGCAAGTAGATACTGAATGAGGTCATTCGTCCCAATACTAAAGAAGTCCACTTCCTGGGCGAGTCGATCTGCTAACCATACTGCCGCAGGTACCTCAACCATCATGCCGACCGGCATCAACGGGTCGAACAGTTTTCCCTCGCGTTGTAATTCATCCTTTGCCTGCGTCAACAGGTTCTTGACTTGGAGCAGTTCTTCTGCGCTGGAGATCATGGGAAACAAAATACGAACCGGCCCATGCACTCCGGCACGTAAAATAGCGCGCAACTGTACCTTGAAGAGGTCAGCCATCTCCAAAGAGATTCGAATCGAGCGCCAGCCTAAGAAGGGGTTATCTTCCTGGGGCAGCTTCATATAAGGCGGATATTTATCGGGTCCGAGATCCAAGGTGCGGATGGTGACCGGTTTGCCCTCCATACTGGTCAACACCCTTTGATACAGCGCTAACTGGGTCTCTTCGTCCGGGAAATCGCTGTAGGTCAGGAACGGGACTTCGGTCCGGTAGAGCCCAACGTTTTCGGCTCCGTGGCGCTTGGCAAAATCAACGTCGCTCAGCAAGCCGATATTGGCACCGAGCGCAATACGCACCCCATCCCGCGTTTCTGCGGGGAGGTCGTGAATTTCTTCGAGATTCCGGTTAAACGCGCGATACTCGCGGTCAAAGCGGCTATATTCACGAACGATTTCAGCGCCAGGATTCACATAGGCCACCCCGGCATTCCCGTCTACGATCACTGCATCGCCCTGCTGGATAACGGCAGCGTGCTCGACCCCAACAACGGTTGGAATTTCAAAGGACTTCGCCAGAATAGACGTATGTGAGGTTGCGCCACCGTTGGCCAGGACGACTCCCTTCAACTGACGATGATCCACTCGGCAGAGGTCAGACAGAGAGAGGTCGTCCGCCACAAGAATCAGATTCTCCCCTTGTGGTCCGCTCTTCTCCTCCAGGCCGAGCAGATGGCGGAGGACCCGCTGGCCGATATCACGCACGTCGGCTGCTCGGTCTCGCAGGTGCTCACCGCCTGCTCGCTCCAGGGTCTCCACATAGCCTTCCGTGACTTTCTTCAGAGCGGTATCGGCGGCGTAGCCATCCTGGATCTGCGTTTCAATCTTCTCAATAAACGCCACATCTTCCAGCATCATGCGATGCACATCAAAAATCGCCCGGTCGATCTCCGGCAGCCGTTCTTGGACGCGTTCCTTCAGCGCGTTAATTTCCTGAATCGACCGCATCAGAGCAGTACGCAGATGCTGGATTTCTGCATCCGGATTGTTCGTATGGTGCTCCTCAATCGCGTCAAGACGAACAACCGGGTGAACAAGGTGAGCCTGACCGGAGCCAATCCCAGGCGAAGCACTGATGCCGGTCAGCCGTAAACGGCTTGCCCGCCCCGGCCTCTGTGTTTGCTGAGCCCGCCTGCGCTCATAGGCGCTCGGGCGTTGAATGGCCGCCAACATGCGTGCCCGATAATCCTGACGCTCTCGCTCCTTTGTTTTGAGCGAGTCCTGTACACGGGCTTGCACGATGATGCCCGCAACCTGGGTGGCAATCGTTCTCAGCAGCCGGACCTCTGTCTGCGGAAAACGGCGACGACTCCGACTCTGGACTATGAGCACGCCAAGTATCTTATCCTTGTCGCTCATCGGAAGGCCCAGAAATGAATGGAAGCGCTCCTCTCCGGTTTCCGGAAAGTATTTATTCCGTTCATGGGTCATGGCATCTGGGGCGACGACGGGTTCCCGTGTTTCAATCACGAGGCCCGTCAGCCCTTCGTGCTTGTCCAGGCTGACTTTCCCGACAGCCGTCTGATCTAAACCAGTCGTTGCCCAAAGCGTCAGCCGCTCCCCCTTGGAGTCTAGAAGATAGAGCGAACAGACATCAGTTCCTATTCGTTGGGTAATGATCTTGGTGATTTCCTGTAGCGTGCCGCGTAAGTCGTGAGCCTGAGAGAAGAGGGCGTCAATATCTTCGAGCAGGTGGAGTTCGGGCTGCTGCACTGGCTGCGGTTCAGGCGGCACTCGTCCCCCGGTCTGTTTTTTCACGGCAGTTTTTGAAGATTCACTCATAAAGTAAGGGAGCACATTCTATCTAAGGCCCTGAGGGGCCACAAGGCACGGAGCCCCTGCAGCCCCAAGTCCGGCTGGCTGGGTACCTCAAGCTGTCTTACAGATCAACTTGATGATTTAGCGGAGCATGCCCGTGTCCAATCCGGAACCCGGTGGAGATCGCGCGAGTCACAAAGTCTTTCGCGTGCGCGATTGCCTCCTCGACCGCTTCGCCTTTGGCAAGCTCAGCCGTGATCGCGGCAGAGAAGGTGCATCCCGCTCCATGCGTACACACCGTGTCCATTTTCTGACAGGAGTAGGCTCGAAAAGTGCTACCGTCGAACAGCAGATCACAGGCGTCTTCTTCGAGGTGCCCGCCCTTCACCACCACATAGGCCGGTCCTAAGGCTTTAATACGACGGGCGGCCTCTTCCATATCAGACCGCCGGACAACCTCCATGCCGGACAGCAGCCCAGCTTCATGCAGATTTGGGGTCACCACAAACGCCAGTGGGAGCAGTTTCTCTGTTAGGACTTGGCGGGCGTCTGCTTGGAGAAGGGCGTGGCCTCCTTTGGCGACCATCACCGGGTCAACGACCAGCTTCTGGACGCCATATTCTCCTATTTTGCGACTCACCACCTCAACGAGGGGAATGGATGACAGCATGCCCGTCTTTGCGGCCTGGATTTGCATATCGCCAAACACGCTGTCGAACTCCTGGGCAACAAAATCAGGCGGGAGTTCAACAACGGCCTGGACGCCCAGCGTGTTTTGGGCGGTCACCGCGGTCAGCACGCTCAGGCCATATACGCCGCGTGCCATAAAGGTTTTGAGATCGGCCTGAATACCGGCCCCGCCTCCACTATCCGACCCGGCAATGGTCAAGGCTTTCGGGCGTGTCATGACCTTAGTGTCTCGTGCACGCGGTCTACAGGAAATGACGCTGGCTAGGGGAACGCGCGTAACTCGCCAGTGTTCAGCCCTTGACCGGTGGAATAGCGGCCTGCTTTGAGCTCATCAATGAGTTCCCTGGTGGTCGAAAGGGGACGCTCGAAAATTGTGACCGCGCAGCCGATGGAAGAGGCAGAGTGGCTGTCACTGCCTCCAATGCGTTTGCACCCGACATGCTCGGCCACCGCCTGGGCGTACCGATTTTCTTCTTCTGAACAGGCACCGTTTACCACCTCAATGGCGTCTACATATTCCAGCACTTCGAGGGCGTTACTCCCAGACGCAGGATCGGCCTGGTCGATCGGAGCGGTTTTATGGATAAACTGGAAGCGGGGGTCGAGCTTGTAACGAAACGGGTGGTTGGCAATCAGAAAGCCGTCAACCTCATCGATAATGCGTCGCAACTCCTTGACCTTATAGATACCGCCGACATAGCGGTCGAGGCCAAAGGCTCCGACGTGGCCCCACTCGGTCGTGACTTCAATCCCCAAAAACAATGTCACCCCACGTTCGTGGGCGTACTCCTCGATTTCCGGGTCCGTCCAGGCATTGTCGTGTTCGGTGATGCAAATCCCCTCTAGGCCGATGGTGTGCGCTTTGTTGATCATCAGCAAAGGGTCAAGATTGCTGTCAGAGCTGCCGCGGGTCGTATGAACATGGAAATCAATCCGCATGGTTTATAATACGCTCCTGTTTCGTAGGCCGCCTTTCTATACCGTCTTCTGCATACGCAGGCAAGAGTGCAACCCTGCGTCCCCGTTCAGACTTTCTCCTTCGCTTCCTTTTGTTCTCCGCCCGGCCTATGCTACAGTCCGCTTACTTTAGCTATGTCACCAGGGTTATTCCATCAGGAGGGGAAGCTATGAAGCGACCATTAGATGGCGTTCGCATTATTGACTGGACGATTTGGCAACAAGGGCCGGTCTCAACCATGATGTTGGCTGACTTGGGCGCCGAAGTCATCAAGATCGAAGAGCGCGTCGGAGGGGACCCGGGTCGAGGCGTGTTGAGTATTGCCGGTGCGTTGGTTGGGGCGACGAGTGGCCCGAATTTCTATTTTGAGGCCAATAACCGGCATAAGCAGAGCCTCACCCTTGATCTCAAAAACCCCAAAGCCATAGAGATTGTCTATCAATTGGCGGAGAAATCCGACGTCTTTGTCCAGAACTTCCGGAAAGGCGTGGCAGACAAGCTGGGCATCGGCTACGAGGCGCTCTCTCAGCGCAACCCACAACTCATCTACGCCAGTGCAACCGGCTACGGTCCGTTCGGACCGGATTCCGGTGAGCCTTCCTTTGATTATATGGGGCTGGCGCGTTCGGGCATCATGACTGCGGTGGGTGAACCCCAGATGGAACCTCTCAGCATTGCCGGTGGCATCGCCGATCAGATGGGCGCCATCATGCTCGCATACGGTGTCATGGCCGCTCTGCTGGCGCGCGAAAAATATGGTATGGGCCAGGAGGTCGATATCTCTCATCTGGGCAGCATGACTGCGCTCCAGGGGCTTAATGTGGCGTGCAAAGCTATTCTCGGCAAGGAGTTTAAGCGCATGCCACGCGCCGCAGCGCCGAGCCCACTGTGGAACCATTATAAATGCGGCGATGACAAGTGGATCTGCCTGGCCATGCCGCAGCAGGATCGCTACTGGTCCGATTTCTGCAAAGTCCTGGGCATTGAGCACGTCCTGGATGATCCCCGCTTTGCGACCATGGGAGACCGAGCCGACAACGCCAAAGATTTGATTCCCATTCTGGATGCTGCGTTCATCTCACGGCCCCGAGACGACTGGATGAAAGCCCTCAAGGAAGGCGGAGACTTCATTTACACGGTCGTCAACACGATTGCTGACCTACCCACCGACGAACAGATGCTCGCCAACGAATATATTGTCGATTATGAGCATCCCAGTATCGGCAAGACGCAGTTGGTCGGCGTGCCTGTGCGCTTGAGCAAAACTCCCGGTGACCCCAAAGGTGCGGCCCCGGAGTTCGGCGAACACACCGAACGCATCCTCACCGAGCTGCTCGACTATTCGTGGGAAGATGTAGCCAAGTTGAGAGAAGAGGAAGTGATTTAAGAAAGGGATTAGGGTCTGGAGATTTGGGGTCGGGACCCGCGCAACTGAGGACAGCAATACTCGACTGAAACTCCGCCTGGCTCTCAAAGACCTGGAGCGATGATCCTTACCTTTCAACTCCTTCCGCGAGCACCGTATTCCTTCGACCTGACCATAGCCCGATTCCGGCGTTTTGCGAGCGAGAATGTCGATCTGGTTGCAGGGAATCAGTACCAACGCCTACTCGCGGCCGGTCGCCAACTGGCGTTGGCTACGGTGACGGATGTCGGTACGCGGACTAAGCCGAGGTTGACGGTGGAGTTGCGCAGTCCATCCAGGGCCGCCCTCAAGCAGGCGGAATTTCATGCCCAGCTGCGTCACATTCTGTGTACCGACCTTGACATCAGGCCATTTTATCGCTTAGCACGTCAGGACGAGATGCTGGCGCCGCTGGTCAAGCGTTTTCGCGGGCTGCGTATCACCTCTAGCCCAACGCTGTTCGAGGCGCTGGTCATGGCGGTCCTCTCACAGCAAGTCAACCTCACCTTTGCCTATTCCATTAAAAAGGATCTGGTTGAAGCGTTTGGTCGTAAATGGCGGTACAAGGGGTGTACGTATTACGCGTTTCCCGATCCAGTACGGTTTGCGAGCCAGAGCCTGGAGACCCTACGCGGCTTTCGGCTGAGCAATGCCAAGGCCAGTACGCTGATCCGCCTGGGCGAAGCGTTTGCCTCTCGGGCTTTGCATCAGAGCGAAATCGCTCAGCTTTCAGACGAAGCAGCGATTGAAGCCCTGATCCAACTCAAAGGGATTGGTCGCTGGTCGGCGGAAACTGCACTGATGCGTGGCCTGGCCAGAGCCGACGCGTTTCCGGGCGGCGACCTGGGCGTGGTCAAATACCTTGCCCAGGGCATGTTGGGCAAAAAAGAAAAGGCAACCGAAATCGAAATGCGCGCCTTTGCCGAGCGTTGGCGACCCTATCGTGGGCTGGCCCTCGTCTATTGCTATGCGGAGCTCACCCGGCGGCGGGCCGAGTGACAATCGGCACTATTGCCAGGCTCAGAACATCCCCGAAATTTTGCCGTTCTCATCCATACGCATCCCGGCAGCCGCAGGTTTTGCGCCCAAGCCGGGCATGGTCAACATGTCCCCGGTGAGTGGGACGCAGAAGCCGGCCCCGGCCGAGAGTCGGATTTCGCGTACGCTCAGCACAAAGTCACGCGGTCGGCCGTAGCGTCTTGGGTCGTCGGACAGCGACATCTGGGTCTTGGCCATGCAAATGGGCACCTGGCCATATCCCAGGTCGTTGATCCGTTTGAGGTCGGTGCGTGCGCGTGGCAGCAGGGTAATATCCGCCGCGCCGTAGACTTTTTGGGCGATGGTCCGAATCTTGTCATCAATCGGCATTTCTGATGGATACAGAAAACGCTGCGCCGGGGCCGGTCCATCACAGGCGTTCACTACCGCCTCGGCTAGCGCCAGCCCGCCTTCTCCTCCCCGGCCAAACACGTCAATGACTATTGCGTCTACGCCCAGAGATTTGCTTTCCTCTACGACCAGTTGCAGTTCCTCCTCGGTGTCGGTGGCAAACCGATTCACCGCAACAATCGGCTGAAGGCCAAATGCGCTCAGACTCTCGACGTGTTTAGCCAGGTTTTCCATGCCCTGATTCAGGGTTGACAGGTCGGGTGTGTTTACATCTGCCACTGGCGTACCACCGTGCATTTTAAGCGCCTTGACCGTTGCGACCAGGACCACCGCGGCGGGCCACAGGTCGGCCTCACGGCATTTGATATCGAGGAATTTCTCTCCTCCCAGATCAAACCCGAAGCCGGCTTCGGTCACCACATAATCGGCGTAGTTCAGGGCAAGTCGCGTGGCGAGAATACTGTTACAGCCGTGGGCGATATTGCCGAACGGCCCAGCGTGGATGAAGGCTGGCACGCCTTCCACGGTCTGAACCAGATTGGGCTTGAGAGCGTCTTTCAAAATAATGGCCATCGCCTCCGGCGCGTGGATCAGGTCCGCGGCGACCGCCTCCCCCTGGGACGAATAGCCCAGCACGATACGTGACAGACGCTGAATCAGGTCCGCGGGTCCGCTCGTCAGAGCCAGAATGGCCATGACTTCCGATGCCGCGGTGATATCAAAACCCTCTTCGCGCGGGACGCCCATGAGACGTCCGCCAAGGCCCATTACGATTTGACGCAGCGCGCGGTCATTCATATCCATGACGCGCCGCCAGCGAATCTGACGGACATCCAAATCCACCGCTCGATGAAAGATGGCGGCATCCATCATGGCCGACAACAGATTGTGCGCAGAGCTGACGGCGTGAATATCGCCTGTGAAGTGCAGATTGATATCCTCCATGGGCAGGACTTGAGAGTGGCCCCCGCCACAGCCTCCGCCTTTCACCCCAAAGACCGGACCCATTGAGGGTTCGCGCACCGCCACGGTCGCTTTTTTCCCCAGGCGGGTCAGGGCTTGGCCTAGGCCTATCGTCGTGGTGGTCTTGCCTTCACCCGCAGGGGTTGGGTTAATGGCAGAAACAAGAATCAGCTTGCCCTGGGTCTGAGCAGGAGCGGCAGAGAGGGCCTCAAGCGCGATTTTCGCCTTCACGCGACCGTAGGGCTCAAGATGTTCTGACGGTAATGATAGCTGCGCGGCGATCTCTTCAATCGGCTTCAAGCGGACGGACTGGGCAACGGCAAGGTTTTGGTCTCGGCTCATGAAGAGTGAACGTACCCAGCTTTTTTGTCTGATGGAAGGGTACGTTTACTCTTTTTCGTACGGTTCCCTTAACCACAAACGATAGTCCACGCTCCTGACCGGTAGGCTAGCGCGTGCTATGCTAACCCGAGCGCAGGAGCTGACATGGCAGAACACTCTTCCTCTCGTCGTCGTTTGCTGAATCTCGCCCTCAGCCTGGTAGTGAGTGGGGGCTTTCTGTATCTGGCATTTCGCAACGTTGAACTGGATGAACTGGGCGTCGCGCTCGGCCGGGTGCAGGTTGGCTGGTTGTGTGTGGCCGTCGTCGTCAGCCTGCTCATTATGGTGCTACGCGCCTGGCGCTGGCAACTGGAACTCCGCCCCCTCGAACATGTGCCGGTCGGCCGGCTGTGGGTCGTGACCTCGGTCGCCTATATGGCTATCAATCTGCTGCCGGTGCGCCTGGGCGAGGTCGTCCGTCCCTGGCTCTTATCCCGCCGTTCCCAGGTGTCCATTTCAAACGTTATCGGCAATCTGGTGGTCGAGAAGATGATGGACTCGATTTGTATTGTCTTCTATCTGCTGGCCGGATTACTGCTTATTGAAAGTCTACCCGTATGGGTCCGTCGCGGTGCGCTGGTTCCAGCTGCGATTGCCGCTGTTTTCGTGTCCGTGGTCCTGCTGTTTTGGTGGAAGGGAGAGGCGTTTGTTGATCGCTGGGTCCTCCGCCTGCTCCCGGCACGTTTTGGCGATCGGGTCAAAAGCATTCTGGCCGCCATCACCGACGGGATGCGGATTCTGCCCAATCGTGGCCTGCTCCTGGCCGTCTTTGTGGTCTCCCTGCTCGTTTGGTTTCTACCTATTGTATCGAGCTATATCATGATCCGCGCCTTTGATCTGTCCGCGCCTTTTAGCGCGGCCCTGGTCATTTTCATTTTTATCAGCTTTGGTACGGCGCTGCCGAATCTGCCGGGCATGATCGGACCGTATCAATATGCGTGTCAGCTCGCCCTTGGCATCTATGGGGTGAGCGACGCTGACGGCCTGGCCTACGGCCTAGTCCTCAACGCCGTCCAGTTTCTGACCCTCATTGGCCAGGGGTTAATCGCCCTGCCCATTGCCGGGGTGAGTTTTTCCGATATTCGGCAGGCCGGTGATCGGCTGGCACAGCAGAGCGCGGACACGAGCTAGAGCCAAATTTTCCCTGGGTTCAGAATGCCCTTGGGATCAAAGACGTGCTTAACGCCCTTCATCAGCTCAAGCGCGGCACCGTGTTCTTGAGCAAAATATTTCTGGCTGCCGAGCCCAATACCGTGCTCACCTGAAGCGGTTCCTCCGATAGACAGGACAAAGGCCACAATCTCATCTTTGGCCCGGTTGGCGATGGCCCAGCGCTGTTCGTCCGCCGGATCTTCGCGCAGCAGGGCGTGCAGAATGCCGAGTCCGGCGTGACCGAAGGTGTGCAAGACAGTGCCGTGCCGCTCGGCAATCGCATAGCTCTGGTCAATCACCTCGGGCAGACGCGAGATGGGAAAACCCATATCCGTGCGAATCGTTTTGGCGCGCGGGTTGAGGGCCTGAATCGCGCGGGTCGTGAAATGGCGGATCTCCCACGGATTGCGCCCGCCGGGCAGGACAATCCGCTCTCCCTGCTGATCTTCACACAGGCCCTGGGCGGTCTCGAACACTTCCTCAACCACACTCTCGGAACCGTGGACCTCAAGAAACAACGAGGGACGCTCGGTGAGACCGAAATCCTGAAAGCGGTTGAGGGCGGCGATGGAACGTTGGTCAAGAAACTCGACCGCGGCCAGATCAACTCCGTAGCGCATCATTGCCGCGATCGCCGTGACCGCCGCTTTTTCGGACGGAAAGGTAAACGCGCCCTGTTTCCGCCCCTGCGGCAGACCGACCAGGGAGAGCGTCAGTTCGGTCGCAATGCCCAACGTCCCCTCAGAGCCGACGAGCAGGCCCAGCAGATGATAGCCTGACGACGTTTTGCGGCTGCGCGTCCCAAGTTCAAGGACCTCGCCCGTGCCGGTCACCACAGTGGCGGCTTTGACATGATCGCGCGTCCCGCCGTATTTGACCGAATAGATACCGCTGGCGTTATTCGCCACCATCCCGCCAATTGTTGCCACATCGGAACTGCCACCGGGTGACGGCGGGAAAAACAAGCCATGGGCTTTGAGCTGGTCATTCAGATCGTTGTAGACGACGCCGGGCTGAACCGTGACCTGAAGGTCCTCTGCGTGCACGGTGACAACACGGTCCATACGCGAGAGGTCCGCAACGATCCCGCCCCGGACCGGAATGGGGTTGCCTTCCAGGCTCGATCCTGCTCCCCGAGCTGTCAGCGCCAGCGCCTGCTCATAGGCATAACGCACGACCCGGCGAACATCCTCGGTCGTCTGGGGCCAGACAACCACATCGGGGAATGTTGGCGGACAGGCCGACTCGTCGTGCGCGGCAAGCTCCAGGTCGGCGGGCCGGGTGGAAACCTGCTCCGAGGAAAGCAGCGCTGTCAGATCATCCGTGAGAGACATCGGACTACCCGAACGGTTGGTCAATGTTCGCAGAGAGTAGCCCATCATCGCGACGTTTGGGTCGCATGTTCTGGGCGAGAACCTGCTTGCGCAAGCGGATGGACAGCGGCGTGACTTCGACCAATTCATCCGCGGCAATCCACTCCAGGGCGTCTTCCAAACCCAGGTCTTTATACGGAACAAGACGAACCGCTTCATCTCGTCCTGCAGCGCGGACATTGGTCAACTTCTTCTCCCGACACACGTTCACATCAAGGTCCTTGTCGCGTGTATGCTCTCCGACCACCATGCCCTCATACACGCGCGTGCCGGCCGGGATAAAGAAGAGCCCGCGATCCTGCAAGTGAAACAGCGAATAGGGGGTAGCCTGTCCTTCGCGGTCGGCGACCAGGGCACCGTTACTTCGATTCTGGATCGGACCATGCCAGGCGGCATAGCCGTTGAAGAGGGTATGCATCACACCCGTTCCGCGTGTCTCCGTCAGAAAGCGCGCCCGAAAGCCGATCAGGCCACGCGAGGGAACGGAAAACTCCAGCCCGACCCGGCCCGATTCCGGGGGAGCCATGTTTGTCAGGAATCCTTTGCGCTGGGCCATGAGTTGAGAGACTTGGCCGACATAGTCCTCCTGGACATCGATGAATACCAACTCCATCGGTTCCTGGAGTTGGCCCTCACTTTCTTTCACAATGACCGTTGGCTTGGAAATCTGAAGTTCGTAGCCTTCGCGCCGCATGGTTTCAATCACCACCGAGAGCTGGAGCTCGCCCCGCCCCATCACCCGAAAGGCGTCGGGGGAGTCGGTCTCCTCCACGCGCAGACTCACGTTTTTATGCATCTCGGCAAAGAGCCGTTCGCGGATACGCCGTGACGTCACATATTGCCCTTCCCGGCCCGCCCAGGGACCGGTGTTCACCCCGAAGACCATGGCCAGCGTCGGATCGTCAATCTGAATCGTGGGCAGGGCCACTGGATTGTCACTATCGGAGATCGTCTCTCCGATCTGAATCTCTTCAATCCCGGCCACCGCGACAATATCGCCGGCCTGGGCCGCCGCGATCTCGTGCCGTTTGAGCCCCTGCCAGCTATACAACTGGGCAACTTTGCACGGGACACGGGAGCCATCGTCGCGACATAGTGTATAGGCTGCCGTGCTCTGAAGCTCGCCCTGAATAATACGTCCGACGGCGATCCGACCAACATAATCATTATAGTCCAGGTTGTTCACGTGGAACTGCACGGGACCGTCTAGCGCATAGGCCGGACCGGGCAGGGCCGAGACAATTAGGTCAAAGAGAGGCTGAAGATTCTGTCCCTCTTCGTCCAGGGCGCGTTTGGCAATCCCGGCTCGGGCGTTGGTGTACACTATCGGAAAGGCGAGTTGCTCGTCTGAGGCATCGAGATCGATGAAGAGATCATAGATAGCATCCAGCACGGTAGAGACCCGGGCGTCCCGCCGGTCAATTTTGTTAATGCAGACAATTGAGGGTAGCCCGGCCTCCAGGGCTTTCTTCAGAACAAAGCGCGTCTGGGGCAGCGGACCTTCCGAGGCGTCCACCAAGAGCATGACTCCATCGACCATGGCCAACGAGCGTTCAACCTCGCCGCCGAAATCCGCGTGACCTGGCGTATCGACAAAATTTATTTTTACGCCGCGATACGAGAGTGCCGCGTTCTTGGCCAGAATGGTGATGCCGCGTTCCCGTTCCAGCGCAAACGAGTCCATCACCCGCTCGGCCACCTGTTCATTGTCACGAAAGGTGCCACTCTGTTTGAGCAGAGCGTCAATGAGGGTGGTTTTGCCATGATCGACATGGGCGATAATGGCGACATTCCGAATATCCTCACGCCGGGGCGTGCCGCTGTGCAAAATCCTATCCTTCATACACTTTTACTTTTTCCCGACCCTCACTCCGAGCGGGACGGTGCGATGATGTCGCACCGAGGACCGCCGGCGCGACCAATGCCATAGCCCGTGCCGGCGATGATTACCACACGGTCCTGTAAACCAAAGTCCATATACCCCTCCTAACAGCACCGAAGGCGAGACTGCCTGAGTTGATTGCGCGCCTATTGTCCTGGCATTCCAGAGCCTGTCAAGAGGAAAAATGAAAAGGGGACCGGCGTCCGCAGCATGGCGGCGTTGCGCGTCTGGCCCAGGAAGCGCAAGATGTGTCCAAACTTGTTATGGCGCAAGAACGCGTTCCTGCTGTCATGCAGGAGTGACCAACTCTCTGCTGTGGGGCTGTGGTTGTTATGCTGAAAGCTGTCTTTTTTGATTTTGATGGAACCCTGGCCGACGATGGGGCAACGATTGATCGGGCCCTCAAGACTGCGTTTGCGGTGATATGTGAACGCTGGCCGGACCTCAGTGCGGCGGCGCTTGAATCAACTTATCGTGAAATATCCGACCGCGCCTGGGGAGATTATGATCGCTACCTGCGTCCCCTGGGCTCAGCGGAGGCCATGCTCGCCTCCCTGTGGCAGCAAACCCTTGAACGGTTTGGCCACGATGATGCAGAGGTCGCGCACGCCGCGGCCACGACCTATTGGCAGAAGCGTTTACGCAGCTGCCAACCGTATCCCGACGTGTTGCCCTTTCTCGCAGATTTGACCCGGCGTTTTCATATCAGTCTGCTCACCAACGGCGCGCCTAGCATGCAGCGGGCCAAAGTAAAAGCAGCCGGTCTCCATGAATATTTCCACGATATTTTTGTCGGCGGCGAATTTGACCAGGGCAAACCCGCTCCTTTTATCTTTTCTGCCGCTCTCAGTGCTGCCAACTGCCGCCCCGAAGAAGCCGTGTATGTCGGCGACTCTCTGCTGCACGATATCGTTGGCGCTCGAAATAGTGGGCTGCATAGCGTCTGGCTCAACCGGAAGAGGCGAGCCAGACACGAGGTCCTGCAAGCCCATACGGCGGACGGCCTCGACCAGTTGGCCCAGCCCGATTTTGAGATCAGCCATCTCTCGGCGTTGCCAGCCTGTCTCGACCAACTCTAGGGCCTGTCCGGACTGTTCTCTTCCGCTTCTTACACCCTTGCCCGAATAGCCTCCCACTGATAGCTGAGGCACTGCGAGCCTGAAGAGACCGGCATGGAAAAAAACGCCTACAAAGTCCTGTTGTTCAATTATTATCGGGATGCCGAATTACGTGGGGCCGACTTGATTCTGCGGCTAATCAACCTTGCGGAGAACCAGAACATCCAAGAAAAGCTGGCCCGTCATTTAGCGGATGCGACCAATCATGCTTGGCTCTGGACCGAGCGTATTCTGGCGCTGGGCGGCGAGCCCATGCGGATTGATAATGGCTACCACCGTCAACTCCGGCGTAAGGCCGGCCTGCCGGCGAATTTCCTTGACCTGCTGGCCCTCACCTGCGTGGTGGCCGAGCGAGCGCACAAACGGTACACGGAACATGCCGCCCGGTCCGATGTCGCTCCGGAGACGCTCAAGATTCTGCACGAGATGCAGGCAGACGAGAAGGCGCACCTGACCTGGATTAGGGAAAAGATCGCCGAACTCGAAGCCAAAGAGGGCAAGGAAAAGGTGGATGCCGCCCTCCGGCACTATCGGGAGATCGAGGCGGTTGTTTTCGCCGACATGCAGCAAGAGGAGCAGCGCGCCCTCGCCCAGGTTGGACCGGACGAAACGAGCTGAAGCTGTGCAGCCGCTCAAATCCTCTTTTTCTGATTTGCCACGTAGTCAACCAGGAGATATTCCCCCAGATTGTCCGGGCGGGTGTAAAAGGCGCGACCGCGGTTCATCTTGGTCATTTTGTCCACAAAGGTACGCAGGCTCGGGCTGTCGTCGAGCATGAAGGTATTAATCGTGACCCCCCGCTTGGTGACTTTCTCCACCTCTCGCAGGGTCTCCTGGGCCGCCCGCATACTGATCCCCCCAAAAGACAGGGGCCATTCGCAGTAGAGCCGTCCCCGCGAAAAATAGGCGGTGGGTTGGCCATCCGTCACCACAATGATGTGTTGATTATGGCTCGGGTGGCGGCGCAGCAGGTCCCCGGCAAGCCGCAGGCCGTCCTGAAGGTTGGTAAACGGGTCGCCCATATTCCAACTCGCCTCGGGCAGGTCCTTGACCTTGAGTTCCACGGCTCGCGTGAAAAACCCGACAATCGAAAAATAATCCCGCGGATAGCGGGTGCGGATCAAACTCTCCAGCGCCAGCGCGACTTTTTTCGCCGCTCCGAAGCGACCCTCCCAACTCATGGACCAGCTCATATCCAGCAGGAGGACGGTCGAGGTGGTGGTCGTATGGTCGGTATCGAAGATCGTGAAGTCTCCCGGCTGGATGGACAGGGGGACACCCGCGCTCCGCTGTATGGACTTTTTGAGCGTCCCGACCAGGTCGAGATGCATCGGGTCGCCGTACTGATACGGTCGGGTTTCGTCTATTTTGATCTCGGCCATGCCACGATGGTCGGTGGCGTGTGAGCCGTTCCGGTCGCGTAGCAGATTGGTATAGATGTCTTGCAGGGCGAGTTGGCCAATCCGCCGCACGCCCTTGGGCGACAACTGCACCCGGCCCTCGCGGTAGATCAAAAACCCGGCTTCTTCCAATAGTGACTGCATCTCCTGGAGGTTCTGGAAGTCCTGGCTGGCGGCCTGGCCAATCAATTCCTGAAGCTGGTCCGGGTCGATCTTCTCTGGCTGTCCGGACAGCAGGTTTTGCTCCATCTCCTGGAGCTGCTCCATCTCCTCCATCAGTTCCAGCGCTTCCTGATAGCTGAGCGGGCGCGGTCCATTGAACAGGTCGTTGAAACGGCGCTGAAAGTTCTCCAGCGAGCGGATATTGTCAAACTCCTGCATGAGTTCGTCAAACGCGGCCTGGGCGGCCTCGTCCTCGAACTCATAGTTCGACAGCTTCTCCATTTTCTCGCTCAGGCGCTGCGGCAACTGCTGGAGAAACTGCTCCTTCTCTTCGAGTTCGGGCTGCTGAGGTCGCCGCTCCTCCAGCGTGCGCTGCTCCTGACTCAGAATGGAGTCCAGCCGGTCCTGCATCTCATCGAGCGAGGAGCGCATATTGGCCTCGCGGTAGCGTTTGCGCATCTCTTCGCGCAGGTCGCGCACGAGATCGTCCAGGCCCTTAAGCTTATCGTCTTCCTCCCCGAGACCCTGGCGCATGAGCTGCTCCAGCGCCTTCTGCATATCGTCCGTTGAGGACAGATGTTCGGCCAACTCTTCGAAGATTTTATCGGCCGACAGCTGGACACGCTGGCTGCCATCCCAGTCAGTATAGCGAATGGTGATCATGTCAGTTTGGAAGCACGGTCACGGAATGACGGGATCATAGAGCAACCCGCCTACCTTTACTATCCCCACATCCCGGCGGAGCGGGGAAAGGGAACTTACACCCGCCTGACTCTTCAGTCGTTTTGAATTGACATTGTCAGTTATTATAATATTGTTTCTGACATTCGAGGTGTTCCATGAATAACAATCCCTCCACAGGTCTGGAACAGGAACTGCCTGCTCCTCATGTCGGGGCACGCTTGCGCGTCGCACGTGAAACGGCTGGTCTGACCCAGGCCGATGCGGCGTCCAGCATTGATATCGCGCGCACGACGCTGGTCGCCATAGAGAAGGGGCAGCGCCGGATTCGCGCAGACGAACTCCAAAAGCTGGCCCGTCGGTATCAAACGTCGGTCAACGCCCTGCTTCGCCACGAGTCAGTATGTATTGATCTCGTCCCTCGCTTCCGCAAGCTCAGCACGGTCAGCGACCACGCTACCGATAACGCGGCCCGGCTACTGACGGACCTTGTCCAGGCTGAGGTGGAGCTTGAAAGTACGCTCGGTATCAGGCGCACTCGAAATGACCCTCCGGAACGGCCGCTCATGCCAGGTAATGTCCATGCCCAAGCCGAAACCAATGCGACCGAGCTGCGGCATTGGCTTGGATTGGGATTAGCACCGGTCCGCGACTTGGTGAGCCTGCTTGAATTGGACCTCGGCGTGCGCGTCTATGTGAGGCCGCTCGACTCTCAGGTATCTGGCTTGTTCGCCTATGACGAGGAAATCGGTGCATGCATGCTATTAAACGCCAACCATCCGCACGAACGCCGAACCCAGACCGGGGGGCATGAACTCGGACATTTCAGTGCGAATCGTAAAAAGCCCGATATTTTGCATTCCAATGAACAGGAAAGTTCACGCGAAGAACGCTACGCTAGCGCCTTTGCCCGTGCCTTCCTGACGCCAACTCATACGGTTGGGCACAGATTCCAGGACCTCACTGCGGGTGCATCCCACCTCACCCGCCGGCATGTTATCCTGCTCGCCCACACCTTCGGTATATCGCGCGAGGCAATGGTCCGGCGGCTTGAAGAGCTTGGCCTGACCAAACCGGGAACCTGGGATCGGTTCCAAGCCAATGGCGGAATCACGGACGAGCAGGCTCGTCAGGTTCTTGGCGACCTGGCCGCTGTTGATACGGGTAAAATGGAAGCGGAGCGTCCCACGACGCTCCGCCTGAATTCGCTGGCTGCGGAAGCTTGGCGGCAAGGCCTGCTCAGCGAGGGCCAACTCGCTCGTCTTTTACGCCTGAGTCGGGTCGAACTGCGTGAGATTCTGGACGACGTGGAAATCGAGGAGGTTGAGGCGGATGGAATGTCGAAGCTGCCTCACTGATTCCACACTGTCCGTTGTTGCTGACACGAGTGTCATTATTAACCTGAATGCAACCGGGTACTCGGAGGCACTTCTTGGTGCCTTGCCCAACCGACTCCTCGTTGTTGAGGAAGTTTCTTTTGAGCTTGAGGTCGATGGCAGAACCGGACGCAACGATGCGGAGGCGCTCTCCGCGCTGGTCGCTCAGGGAGGTGTGGAACTTGTCAGGCTCGGAGACGCCGGGACACAGCATTTCATCAGTCTCGTATCCGGTCCTGCCAACCAAACCCTTGATGACGGTGAAGCGGCGACCATCGCCTACGCACTGGAGTACGGCGCGACAGCTCCCATAGACGAACGCAAAGCCATTCGGATTTGCGCCGAGTGGTTCGGAGAGCTTTCGACGGGCTGCACGGTGGATATTTTTGCGCAGGATGACGTCCAGCGAATCCTGACACGTGATACACTCGCCGATGCCGTCTTCAATGCCCTATATCAAGGCCGGATGCGGGTCCCTGCGCATTATGTTGAGTGGGTCGTCAACCTGATAGGTAAGAAGCGGGCCGCACAGTGCCGCTCCCTGCCAGCGTCGGCTCGGTCGGCCGGGTTGTGGCGCTCATGATTGTGTCAAGGCTGCTTGCCTATAGATTTGCAAGATATCAGCCTGCCGAACAAAGAGTTTGCTTGATTGCTGGGCAGACAACTCCTAGGCGCGATAGGTCTGGCGGCCGCCCTGGCGCTCTTTGTTGAGCTTCTGATGCAGATGCAGGCCTTCCAGGATAAATTCGGTGGCCGTGGAGATGAAGCTCGGCTGACCATCAACCCCTAATGCCGCTAGGCTCTCCTGGAGCCCCTGAATGTTCTGGATACCCTCCACGTATTGTTGAGACGGCATCATATCCGAAATTTCAACGCCCCCGCCGTTCGCGAAATGATCGATGACCGGCTGTAAATTTTCGACCCGCATATATTTGTCGAAGACTTTCTGAACAGCGCGATTGACCAGACGCTCAATTAGGTCTCCGTCTTTCTGCTCTTCGCCCATATATTCCAGCTCGATCTTGCCCGCAGTCGAGGGATAGAGTGCGTACAGGTCACTGATGCGCGGCACAACTTCGCTTTCACCCAGACGCACGGCCCGCTTCTCCGCATTGCTGATCACACTTTCAAAATTGTTAATCGTCATGCGGACGCTCACCCCGGACGATTGATTGATTTCATTCGAATCCCGGGCTTCCATGGTGAGTTGAGCGCAGATCTCCTTCATGAACGGTGGGGTATGGAACACTAGGCCGTCGTGGTCAAACTGGACCGCTTCCTGCTCCATAATAGAAATTTCTTCCTCAATCGAGCGTGGATAGTGGGTGCGAATCTGCACATCAAAACGGTCTTTCAGTGGGGTGATAATACGCCCCCGGCTCGTATAGTCCTCGGGGTTCGCACTCGCCACAATAATCACATCGAGCGGCAGCCGGACCTTGAAGCCTTTGACCTGAAAGTCCTGTTCTTCCATCAGATTGAACAGGCCAACCTGCACTTTCTCGGTCAGGTCGGGCAGTTCGTTGACCGCGAAAATGCCGCGGTTCGTCCGGGGGATCAGGCCGTAGTGGATGGTTTCCTCGTCGGCCAGATAGCGCCCTTCGGCCACTTTAATCGGGTCCACCTCGCCGATGAGGTCGGCAACGGACACATCGGGCGTTGCCAGCTTCTCGGCGTAGCGCTCGTCGCGCGACAGCCAGCGGATTTCAAGCGCCTCTCCGCGTTCCGCAGCCAAGCGACGTGCCTGCGGAGAGATGGGCGCCAGCGGATTCTCTGGAATCTCGCTATCACGGATGGTCGGCACATAGTCGTCCAGCAGGCCAGTCAAGCCCCGGATCACCCGCGATTTCGCCTGTCCGCGTTCACCCAGAAAAACGATATGATGTCCGGCCAGTACCGCGTTTTCGATCTCCGGAATCACGGTCTCGTCATAGCCGATAATACCGGGGAGCAATTTTTCCCCTGAGGCGAGCATCCGGATCAAATTCGCCCGCATCTCTTCTCGCACGGGGAGAACCTGATAGTCTATTTTCTTGAGGTCACCAACCGTCTGGACTTCACGACGGAGCGTTTCAATTGGAGTTGTCTGTTGCACAATCCTGCCTGCCTTTATTCAGAATATTCCCATCCGTTGTGTATGAAGAGGCTCTCTCTGGAATGGGGCTTGGCTGGATAGGAAGGAACGACCCCGGTCGGATGCGTCACGTGCCTCAACCGCCCGCGTTATCTGTGTCAGTCTTGGTCTCCGTATCGGGTTCGGCTGCCGTAAGAGGCTGACCGTCGACGCGGAGGCGTAATTCTTTCCCGACCTTAAAGAGCGGAACTTTTTTGGCCGCCACCGCGACCACCTCTCCAGTTCTCGGGTTCCGACCTTCCCGCGCCGGACGCTGTTTGACGATAAAACTGCCGAATCCGCGGATTTCAATCCGTTCCGTCCGTGCCAGGGCCTCGGTCATACTGTCGAATACCGTATTGACCATGACCTCGGCATCTCGTCGTGAAAAACGAGGATAGCGCTGGGCGACTTCCTCGATCAGGTCTCTTTTGGTCACGCTACCATCCCCCATCAGCAAGCCTTATGATTTCTGTGGATCTCCGTCATCCCGGTCGAGCCGCAACTCTTCTCCCAAGATATCCTCAAAAGAGAAGCGTGCGCCTTCTCGTTCGCGCTTGAGGTAAGCCTCCATTTCCTCTCGCTCTTCACTGCGGCGTAAGGCCTTCACACTCAGTCCCATTTTGTGTTCACGGGGATCAATATGGATCACCTCGGCCTCAACCTCGTTGCCGACCTCAAATAACGACGAGGGCTTCTCGACTCGCTCCGTTGAGAGCTGAGAGATATGAATCAACCCCTCAATGCCATCGGCCACTTCGACAAAGACACCGAAGTCGGTCACACTCGTGACTTTGCCATGGATCCGACTCCCCACCGGATGCTCTTGTTGCAGAGTGACCCAGGGATCGGCGACCGATTGTTTAATCCCGAGCGAAATGCGCTCGTTTTCCACATCAATGCCGAGAATAACGGCGTCAACCTCATCGCCTTTTTTAAATAGCTCCGAGGGATGCTTAATCTTTCGGGTCCAATGCAGGTCCGAGATATGCGCCAAGCCGTCGATCCCTTCCTCAACTTCAATAAAGACACCAAAATCGGTAACACTTTTGACTTTGCCGTGGATGCGGCTGCCCACCGGGTGGGTTGCCCGCACTGTCTCCCACGGGTTCGGCGAGACCTGCTTGAGCCCTAAGGATATGCGACGGTGGGCAGGGTCCAGGTCGAGGACCACGATTTCAACCTCATCGCCGACGGAGAGCAGTTTAGAGGGGTGAGAAATCCGCTTTGTCCACGACATTTCGGAGACGTGTAATAGCCCTTCCACTCCCTGCTCCAGTTCCACAAAAGCTCCGTAATCGGCCAAACTCACGACCTTGCCCTGCACCCGACTGCCGGGCAGGTAGCGTTCGGCGACCGATCCCCACGGATCGGGGACGAGTTGTTTCAGGCCTAGTGACACCCGTTCCTTTTCCGCGTCAAACTTGAGCACAACGACCTTAATCGTCTCCCCGGTTTTGATCATCTCAGAGGGATGACCGATCCGTCCCCAGGACATATCGGTGATGTGCAGGAGTCCATCCAGCCCCCCCAGATCAACAAAGGCTCCGTAATCCGTAATATTTTTGACGGTGCCCTCAAGAATAACCCCTTCATCGAGGACCTTCAGCGTCTCTTCCCGCAGCGCGGCGCGCTCCTGTTCCAGCACGGCCCGGCGTGATACGACCACGTTGGAGCGGGCTCGATTGTATTTGAGGATCGCAAATTTACCTGTTTTTCCCAGAAATTGATCCAGGTCGCGGATGGGGCGAATGTCAACATGAGAGCCCGGTAAAAACGCGGCCACCCCGATATCGACGCGCAATCCGCCTTTCACCTTGCCAACAATGGAACCATTGACGGGCGTGTGGTTATTGAACGCTTCCTCAATGTCTCGCCAAATACGAAATTGCTCTGCCTTTGCTCGGGATAAAACAATCCCCTCTTGCTCAGAGTCGGCCGAGTCAAAGTAGACCTCTATTTCATCTCCCTCACTGACCGTGAGCTGCCCGTCGTGCTGCCGAAATTCAGCCAGCGGAATATGGCCTTCCGATTTATAGCCGATATCAATCGTGACGAATTCTGGTCCGATGTTCACCACCCGGCCACGGACGATCTCGCCCGGTTGAACCGAGCGCATGCTTTCTTCAAACATTTGACCGAAGTCTTCCCCAACACCTTTACCTGGTTGAGCTGGCGCTGCGGGTGCGGTCTCACTGCCGGTGCCCGTTGTCTCTGGCGACGGACTCTCGTTTGCTGCCTGGCTCTCAGTGTCAGCGTTCCCTGTTTGGGTCTGGTCTTGTGCGGTGACCTCGCTCTGCGCTGACGTTGTTTCTTCAGCATTACGCTGTTCGTTATGTTCCATGTTATGGTTTACCCCCTACGAAGCTCCCGTACATCGCCTTTGCATACTCTCCTCGTGGCGAGGTTGCAAGAGCTACGATCCTGGCTTTTCCTTTTTGCTTTCAATACTTGCATGGGCATGGACTAATTCAGCCATGCTGTCAACTACGTCCGCTTGGGTCAATGTGGTGGTATCGATGCGTACGGCATCAGCCGCAGGTCGGAGGGGAGCATGGGCGCGTTGGCTGTCACGGCGGTCTCGTTCCGCCATATCTTGAAGGGTCTGCGCAAGTGAAACCTCGGCTTCTCCCCGTTGTTGCAACTCGGCGTAACGCCGTCGTCCTCGTTCTTCGATTGAGGCGTCGAGAAAGATCTTGATGTCCGCGTCCGGAAAAACAACCGTTCCAATATCACGTCCCTCAAGAATGGCCGCGCCGGTCCCTCCGAGCCGACGTTGCAGCCCGAGGAGGGCGCGGCGAACCTGCGGCTGAGCCGAGATCTCTGAGGCCATCTGGCCCATTTCCGGGCGACGAATATCCTTGCTAATATCCCGAGCGCCCAGAAGGACGCGCGTGTCCGAGAGCGTAATATCCGCCGCGTCGCACAAGGCCGCGAGGCGCTCGCCGTCGTCTGGATTCACACCTTGTTCCCATGCAAGTAAACCAATAGTCCGGTAGAGAGCCCCGGTATCGATATAGCGATAGCCGAGCCGTTCGGCCAAAAGGCGGCTAACCGTACTCTTGCCTGCACCAGCCGGACCGTCGATGGCGATGATCAGGCCCTTTTTCGTCTCCGCCATCAGCCTGTCTCCAGTCGCACTCCGGTTATCTCTTGGACCAGGCGGTAATATCCGGGAAAGGAAATGGCAATGCATTCCGGCTCCTGGACAACAACGCCCTCGTCCGAACCGAGTCCGGCTACGCTCAGCGCCATTGCAATCCGGTGATCGCCTTGACTGTGAACCGTTCCGCCTCGCACACGGCCCTGCCCGGCGATCACCAGCCCATCCGGCAGCTCCTCTACCGTCACGCCGAGGGCGGCTAGGGCGACGGCCAAGGCGCGAATGCGGTCACTCTCTTTCACGCGTAGCTCTGCGGCCCCACGAATGACAGATGTGCCGTGAGCAAACGCCATCGCCACGGCAAGCATGGGCAGTTCATCAATGGCGCGGACAATCAGCTCACCGTCGACTTCTATCCCACGCAAGGAGCTTGAGCGGACCACCAGGTCTCCGACCGGCTCTCCGCAGACGTCCCGCGCATTATGTATCTCGATCCGGGCCCCCATTGCGCGAAAGATATCCACTATCCCCGTCCGGGTCGGGTTGAGTCCAATCTGACGAATACGCAACTCCGAGCGAGGGAGCAGGAGGGCTGCCGCGATAAAAAAGGCCGCAGAAGAGAGGTCACCGGGAACATTCACATCCTGGGCGTGCAGCGGTGTTCCGCCGTCAACAGAGACCGTTCGCTCCTGCACCGCAAGTCGTCCGCCAAATGCGGGTAACAGGCGTTCCGTATGGTCGCGGGAGCGTTCGGGCTCTCTTACCGTCGTCCGCCCGCTGGCGTGCAGACCAGCCAAAAGGATAGCGGATTTGACCTGTGCGCTCGCCACAGGACTCGCATACGTAATCCCGGTGAGGAGCCCGTTCTGTCCTGTAATCCGTAACGGCGCGCAGTGCTGCCCGCCTTCACTCTCAATCGTAGCGCCCATCAGCCGTAGTGGCTCGATCACCCGCCTCATGGGGCGCCGCCGGAGCGAGGCATCACCATCCAAGCGGGAGGTAAAAGAACACCCGGCCAGGATACCGGACAGCAGGCGCATCGTGGTGCCTGAATTTCCACAGTCGATGGTGACGTCCGCCTCGCTCGGGGGCCGGAAAGCATCCCAGCCTCGGCTTCTCACGATCACCGTTGTGTCATGTTGGGTGATATCGACTCCCAACAACCGGACTGCCTGGATCGTCCGCAGATTGTCCTCACCCAGCGAACAGCCCCGGATACAGCTCTCTCCTGTGGCCAGGGCCGCAAACAGGACGGCCCGGTGGCTGATGGATTTATCGCCCGGCAGGTGAATTACACCCTGTATGCCGTGGGGAGCTGGAGGGATCGTCACCGCTGGTGTCATGTCCCCAAAAGAGTAAACGTGTCCAGCATCCCGTGTCTAGTGGAGGACTCGTTTACTCTTTTTCACGCAAACGAGTCAGGCGCTGGCGTTCCTCGCGGGCTCGCGTAATATCCGTCGAGAGCGCTTGTCCGTCTCCCTCAGCTACGGCGGCTTTCATCTGCGTCAATGCAGCTTCAAAACCGGAGATCGCGGCGAGCAAGGCGTCGCGATTCTCAAGACAGATGTCACGCCACATTTCGACGGGACTGGCGGCCACCCGAGTCAGGTCAGCAAACGCACTGCCAGCATAGACAAGCGGATCGACCTGCTCCGACTGCGACCGGGTTGCAAGAGGAAACGCCTGAAGGAGGCCATTCATCACACTGAACGCAATAAGATGGGGCAGATGGCTGACCTGGGCAAGGATGCGGTCGTGGACATCAGGGTCCATTTCTTCGACACGCATACCAACGCCCTCCCACAAGGCCCGGACCCGTGCCAGGGCGTCCGTATTTGTCCTGGCAGTTGGTGTCAAGACACATAAACGTCCCTCAAAGAGGGTTGCAAAGGCCGCTCCAGCTCCGGCATGTTCAGTCCCGGCGATGGGATGGGCGGCCACACACGGCAGCGAGTCAGGGACAAGGGATTCGAGTGTGGCAACGACTGGCGCTTTGACACTGCCCGCATCCGTCACAATACAGCCTGGCGAGAGATAGGGCAGAAACTGCTGCATGGCCGGACCGGTCGCCTGGACGGGAACGGCAAGCAGAACGCAGTCGGTTCCCTGGGCCGCTTCGGCTGGATCGAAGGTATAGGCATCAATCAGGCCGCGCTCAAGCGCAATTTTCAGATTGGCTTCGGTCCGACCAAAGCCAACCACCTGTTCAACCAGCCCCCGCGCTTTGGCCGCCAGTCCGAGCGAGCCACCGATCAGACCAACCCCGACGATAAGCAGACGATGAAATAATACTGACATACTGTACGATGTGCAGGCTATGCCTGCGCTTGCAGCGTTTCCATGGCCACAATAAAGCGTTCGTTTTCCTCGGCCAAACCCACACTCACGCGGGCATAGCCGGGATAGCCATAGCCCTCCATGGGCCGAATGATAATCCCCTGGGGCAAAAGTTTTTGCGAAACGCCAGCACCAACCTTGACCAAGAGAAAATTCCCCCAGCTCGGCGCGTATTCGATACCCAGACGGTCCAACTCCCGACGTAGATAGGCCAGCCCCTGGCGATTATTATCCTGGGTACGGCGGATATGTTCAGTATCGTCAAGCGCGGCTAACGCTCCCACCTGGGCGATCGTATTCACATTAAAGGGCTGGCGAATGCGGTTGAGGGCGTCAATCACTTCCGGCGAGGAGATGCCATAGCCAACGCGAACGCCGGCCAGACCGCAGATCTTGGAAAAGGTACGCAGGGTGATGAGCACCCGCTCATCCGAATGGTAGTCGAGTGAGTTGGGGTAGTCCGGGTCATCGACAAATTCAAAATACGCTTCGTCAACCACAACCACCACACTCGGCGGTACCCGCTCCAGAAACGCCTCCCAGTCCGTCCTGGTATAGATCGTGCCGGTAGGATTATTGGGGTTATCCAAAAAAATGATGCGCGTATCAGCTTCAACGGCTCGCGCCATGGCGTCCAGATCAAAGGCAAAGCCGGTGTGTGGAACGGTAATCGTACGGCCCCCGGCCGCGTGCACGCACAGATGGTAAATGGCAAAGGCATGCTCCGCGGCGACAATCGATTCGCCCACACGCAAGAAGGTTCGCACGATCATCTCGATCAGTTCGTTCGATCCGTTACCAATAATGATCCGCGACCGGTCCAGCCCGAATTTCTCAGCTAGGCGTTGCTTGAGATAAAAAGCATCGCCGTCAGGATACAGATTGAGCTGGGGCAGGGCTGCACGAATCGCCTCAAGCGCCTTTGGAGATGGGCCAAGGGGATTCTCGTTTGAAGCGATTTTCACCGAGTCGCTGATCCCGTATTCCCGCTCAACCTCTTCAATCGGCTTGCCCGGCTGATACGGGGTGAGGCTCAAGACCCAATCCGGTACATACTTTCGAATATCCATACGCGTTCACCGTTTTTGCCGCACCGACCCGGTCGCCGACCCAAAGGAGGTATATGAACCCAGCACTTTGACCGACATGCAGCAGGGTTCGATCTCTCGCAGGGCCTCGGCGAGAGCCCGGTCGTTCACATGCCCTTCGACATCGATAAAAAAGACATATTCCCAGGGTCGCCCTTTGAGCGGCCGGGACTCAATCCGCAGCAGGCTCATGCTGTGTGCGGCAAACGGCCTCAGCACCTGATACAGGATCCCCGGCTCATCACGGACCGACAGCACCAGGGACGTTTTATCATCTCCGGTCGGTGTGTCCGGCTGCCACGTCCGGCTCAGAATAGCGAAACGGGTGTAGTTTGCCGCTTGGTCCTGAATATCCGCATCGATGATATTGAGTCGATAGCGCTCCGCAGCCAAGCGTCCGGCAATCGCTGCGGCACGCGTATCACGCCGGACTAGTTCAGCCGCGCGAGAATTGCTCGACGCCACCTCCGTGGGCACGCCCGGCAGATGCGTAGCCAGCCAGTGCTGACACTGCGCCAGAGACTGCGGATGGGCCAGGACCCGCTGAATGCGCTCCCGTTTTGTAGCCCGGCTGAGCAAACAGTGCCGAATGGCCAGGGACCGCTCGGCAATAATATGCAGATTCGTTTCAATAAAAAGATCGAGCGTCAGGGCAACCGAGCCTTGACTCGAGTTCTCGACTGGCACGACCCCGTAGTCGACCTGCCCGTTTTCCACTGTTGAGAAAATCTGGGGAATCGTCTCTACCGGGACAAACTCCGCCTTTGAGCCAAACTGCTCCTTGCTGGCCATATGCGCATAACTCGCCTCTGGTCCGAGATAGGCAACCCGCAAGGATGTTTCGAGCGCGCGGGAAGCGGAAATAATCTCGTGATAAATGGCCTGAACGGATTCGTCCGGCAGCGGTCCGGTGTTCAGCTCGGCCAGACGGGCGAGAATGGCTCGTTCACGGCTTGGTATATAGACCGTGCTGGTCTTCCCCTTCGTGTCTCCAATCCGTTGAGCCAGACGGGCACGGCGGTTCAACAGCGTGAGGATTTGGGCATCGATCCGATCAATTCTCTCTCTGAATATATCCAATGCCGGTGGTGAAGAGGAAGAACGTTTGTGCGCCACACGGCGTTTTGTACTACGATTTTCTGAGCCAGTCTACGCGGCTTGGATCTCTTCTCGAGACGGAACATTTGCGGTTCAGCGTGTGACGCTACTCTCATTGACTCCGGCCGCCGACTCTTCTGCGGTATCGACAATACCGACTTCTCCCATCCGACGGAACTTCGTGTAGCGCTGATCCATGAGCTCGGCGAGGGACAAGTCGCTCACCGCTTGCAGGTGCCGGTCGATTGCGGCTCCAACATCGCTGAGCGCGGCCTGGGTATGCCTATGAGCTCCGCCTGACGGCTCGGCAATCATCTCATCAATCACGTCGAGATCGAGAAGGTGCGGAGCCGTGACCTTCAGCGCCTCGGCGGCCCAGGCTGACCGTTCCGGTGTGCGTTCACCAAAGAGAATCGCCGCGCAACCTTCGGGGGTAATGACCGAATAGCAGGCGTTTTCCTGCATCAGCAGCCGGTCGCCAACCCCGAGGGCCAGGGCACCGCCGCTTCCCCCTTCTCCAATCACCGTGACAATGATGGGAGTCTTGAGACCGGCCATTTCTTGAATATTCTTGGCAATGGCTTCGGCCTGGCCGCGCTCCTCAGCACCAACTCCGGGATAGGCTCCTTGGGTATCGACAAAGCTCAGCACGGGCCGTTGGAACCGCTCGGCGAGATGAAAGAGGCGAAGCGCCTTCCGATATCCCTCGGGTCTGGGCATGCCAAAATTCCGGTGCACTTTCTCGGTTACCGTCTTCCCGCGCTGATGGCCGACCACCACCACTGGCGTACCTTGAAAACGCGCTAGACCACCGACAATCGCCGGATCATCACCAAAGACGCGGTCGCCGTGCAGTTCCACGAATTCGGAGCATAAGGCCTCAATATAATCGAGCGTATAGGGTCGGTCCGGGTGCCGCGAGAGTTGCACCCGTTGCCACGGTGAAAGAGCGCTAAACACCTCGGCCTCACGCTGTCGGAGCTGAGCTTCCAGGGCGGCGAGTTCAGCCTGTTGCTGGGCTGACCGGATTTCCAACTGGCTGAGGGCGGACACCTGTTTGTCCAACTCCTCCAGCGGGTGCTCAAAATCGAGATAGGTTGTCTGCACGATTGCTCCTTCAATACGGCAGGTGGGAAACGTCAGGAGTAGAGGGGTCCGAGGTCTCTGCCGTCTGCTCCGTTAGGCATTCCTCGCCCGTTCAAAGAATTCCTGCACCACCCGGTCGATATCTTGCTCTTGTGCTGGCGTATACCATTGCACCTCAGGTTCTGCGCGCAGCCAGGTCAGTTGCCGTTTGGCCAGCCGCCGGGTTGCCGTAGCCATACCGGCGACTGCTTCCTCCAAGGTGGATCGTCCATGCAAGAGGTCTACAATCTGAGCATAGCCGATGGTACGGAATACGGGAAGCTGTTCGCCAAACCCCATATCCCAGACCCGGCGGACCTCGTCAACAAGGCCATCACGAATCATCTGCTGGCAGCGCTGTTGAATACGCCGGGCCAGGGCCTCTCGTTCCAGGACCAGGGACACGAGTCGCGTCGAAAACGGTCGCTCACGGAAGCCGTGTTCCCGCTGCCAGGCACTCATTGGCTTCCCGCTCAACAACCAGACTTCCAAGGCCCGAATCAGCCGGGCTCGGTCGTTTGGATGGAGCCGACGGCCCGTGTCCGCATCAACCCGGCGTAGCCAATCATGCAGAAAACCAGGGCCGTGCTCCCGCTCCTGAGCGGTCAGACGTTTACGCAGGGCGGGGTCGGCCTGCGGTCCAACAAAGAGCCCTCGGGTCAAGGCCCGAATATAGAGGCCGGTGCCACCCACCACAAAAACGTGCTTGCCACGCCGGGTCAGCGCGGTAATCGTCTCGTGCGCCAGTGCCCGAAAGCGGGCCACATCAAAATGCTCATCCGGATCGACGACATCAATCACATGATGCGGCACCTGGGCCTGCTCTGCTGGTGTTGGCTTTGCCGTCCCAATGTCCAGGTGACGATACACCTGACGGGAATCCGCGCTGATGATCTCCGCGTTATAGCGTTGGGCCAGGGTGAGCGCGAGCACAGTTTTGCCCGTGGCGGTCGGGCCGGTGATAACAACGACCTGTGGCTTTCCCATAGATCACAGTGGGCGCGTGAGATGCACCGGGCATTCCTCCTGTCGGCGCGTCACTCCGCCGGATCAATCCCCAGGGCGGGCAGAACATCGAAATCCTGTAATGCCTGGTAGGTATGTGTTGCCGTTGGTTCTGAGGCAAAAAGCGTGAGGTCTTCAACCGAGTCAATATCAAACGCAATACGCGGAGCCTCAATCACCCGGCAGGCGATATTCTCCTGCCGAGCCCGAGCCTGGTGGGCACCGAGGCTTGGACCGCCAAAGCAGGTGGGAATAACGAGCGGTGGGGTACGCAAGAGCGCATTGGTGCCCTCGCCCTCTTTACAGGTTACTAACAGCACTTCGGGCTCGTCCGTTGCCTCACACAAGAGCAGGTCAACGTCCTCGGAGGTGACCAGCGGCAGGTCTGACAGCAGGACCAGCAGCGTTGTGCCGCCCTGTTGCAGACAAAACTCTTCCCCAACCGCAACGGCCCCGTTCAGCCCCCGTGGATGGCCCTCATCAATGGCGTCCGCGCCTAAACCGCGCGCAAGGTCCAGCAGGGTCCGGTCCGAGGTTACGACCCCAAAGCGGTCCACCGTCGCCGCCCGGCGCAGTTGCGTCAGGACGTCGCGCAACATGGCCTGAGACAGACTATGTCGCTGGGCGTCGGACAAGAGCGCGGACAGGCGGCTTTTGCCCTGGGAGAGGGCTTTGATAGGAACCAGAACAAAATTCACACGCGCTATCCTGAAGAAATTCGCCTTGCAGAACAAGAGGGAATGCGGATATAGTTGGGCCGCTCATCACAGTAAAGAAGAAGGAGGAGTTACATGAGAGAGGTTGCCCTGGTTGGCGCGGGTATGACCCGTTTTGCCAAGCATCTGGATAAAGGCATGAAGGAGTTGTCTCGCGAAGCTATTGAGGGTGCCCTCAAATCTGCCGGGATTGAATCTCATGCACTGGAGGCGGTCGCGGTCGGGAACGCCATGGCCGGCCTGATTACCGGTCAGGAATGTATCCGCGGGCAGGTGGTCCTGCGCGAAATGGGGATTGGCGGCATTCCGGTTATCAACACCGAAAACGCCTGCGCCAGCGCGGCTACCGCCTTTCATCTGGCTTGGCTATACGTCGCGTCCGGCATGTACGATGTCGTGCTTGCCCTGGGTATGGAAAAGCTCTACCACGAGGACAAGAAGAAATCGTTTGCCGCCATTGGTAGCGCTATCGATGTCGAGCTGATGCAAAAAACGCTGGCGGACATGAAAAAGGCAACTCGAGAGAAAGGCGAGGGGGCTGGGGCCGGCAAGTCGCGCAGTATGTTCATGGATTTTTACGCCGAGTTTGCCCGCAGCCATATGCGGAAATACGGTACAACCAAAGAGCATTATGCGCAGATTGCTGCCAAGAACCACACCAATGGCAGCCTGAACCCACACGCCCAGTTCCAGACTCCGCGCAGCATGGAAGACGTGCTCGCTTCACCCATGATCGCCGACCCGCTGACACGGATGATGTGTTCCCCCATTGGTGATGGTGCTGCCGCCCTAGTGCTCACCAGCGCCGAGAAAGCAAAAGAATTCACCACCAACCCGGTCTACGTCAAAGCCTCGGTGCTGGGCTCGGGCCAGGACCACCAGCCTGGGGACCCCGGTGTGACGGAACGCATGGCCAAAAAGGCCTACGAAGTGGCCGGCATTGGCCCTGAAGACCTGGACGTGGCCGAAGTCCACGACGCCTCAGCCCCGGCCGAACTCATCATTTATGAAGAGCTCGGTCTTTGCCAGCAGGGCGAGGGCGGTCGCTTGATTGACGAAGGGGTGACGGCGCTCGGCGGGAAAACTCCGGTGAATCCGAGCGGCGGTTTGCTGGCCAAGGGCCATCCGGTTGGTGCCACCGGTACGGCACAGATCGCTGAGATATTCTGGCAACTTCGCGGTGAGGCCGGGAAACGCCAGGTCGAAGGCGCCAAAGTTGGACTAACCGAGAATGGCGGCGGCATGGTCCGCGGCGAGGCGGCCGCTCTGGCCGTTCACATTCTTAGCGTCTAAATGCGGATCATCTCCGGCTCGGCAGGTGGGCTCACCCTGGTGGTGCCCAAGGGACACAAGGTCCGGCCCACTGCCGACCGAGTGAGAGAGTCTGTTTTCAATATCCTTGCCAGTCGATTTTCCCTCACCGATATAGATATTCTTGATCTGTTCGCCGGGACCGGCGGGCTTGGCATAGAAGCCTTAAGCCGGGGTGGGCGCTCCGGCGTGTTCGTTGATGCCAGTCCAGACGCCCAGAAAGTGATCCGCGCCAACCTTAAGACCACAAAGCTGCTCCATCGTGGTCGTCTGCTGCGGGCCTCCGCCCTGACCGGCATTCGTATTGTGGAGGACCAGGGACTCCGTTTTGGTGGGGTGTTTCTGGACCCGCCGTATGGAGAAGGCTGGGTGGACAAAACCCTGCGGCGTTTAGCGCGGAGCCCGGTCCTCCTCACAGGGGCCTGGGTCGTTGTTGAACACACGCAGCAGGAGTCTGGAGCCCCGGCCTACGCCTCCTTGGTATTGACGGACCGTCGCCGTTACGGCACAACCGAGGTGTCTTTTTACCAGAAAGAGTAAACGTGCCCAGCATCTACATGGCTGTTGGAGGGCGCGTTTACTCTTTACATGAGGGTGAGGAATCCGAGTGAAGCGCCGCGCCATATACCCTGGCTCTTTTGACCCACCAACCTATGGACATATCGACATTGTTCGGCGGAGCCTTGAATTCGCCGACGAAGTCGTGGTGGCTGTTGTGTATAACCCCCAGAAAGAGAACTATCTGTTCGCTCCCCAGGAACGGCTCGACATGTTTCGCGAGGAGTTGAAGGAGGCAGGCGACCGGGTGATCTATGACAGCTTTCACGGCTTGCTGGTCGATTACGTCGAGCGTATGCAGGCCAAGATTATCATCCGGGGGTTACGCGCGGCCTCAGATTTTGAATACGAATTTCAGATGGCGCTCATGAACCGCCACATGAAGCCCGAGATTGATACGGTTTTTCTGACGACCGGAGCGGCCCATTTTTATACCGCGGCCCGCTTAGTCAAAGAAATTGCCAGTCTGAACGGCTCCGTGAAGGGCCTCGTCCCGCCTCATGTCGAAAAACGACTCCGCGAAAAATTCGCGCAGCAGGCCTGAATGCCTACATCACACGCGTATGACGCTGCACATCGTTGTCTGAGCAGCGTGTAGACCGTGTGTCCGATAAGAGGAGTATAGGGGAAAATGCGTCTGTCACCACGTTTGGATCAGGTCAAACCCTCGCCGACCCTCATGGTCACGGTGAAGGTTGCGGCGCTCCGCCGCGAGGGGATTGAGGTCATTGATTTCGGTGCCGGCGAGCCCGACTTTGATACCCCGGAACATATTAAAGACGCGGCGATTGCGGCGCTCAAGAACGGTAAGACCAAATATACGCCGGTGGGCGGAACCGCGGACGTCAAAGAGGCCATTATTGCGAAACTCCAGCGGGACAATGACCTCGAATACGCACTCCCGGAAGTCACGACCGGGTGTGGTGGAAAACACATCCTCTTTAACGCCTTTCATGCCCTGATCGGCCCCGGAGACGAGGTCCTCATCCCCGCGCCCTATTGGGTCAGCTATTCCGACATCGTGGTCCTGGCCGGCGGGACACCGAAGCTTCTGCCCACAACGGAAGAGACCGGCTTCAAAATTACGGCCGCTCAACTCCGCGAAGCCCTCGGCCCGCACAGCAAAGTGCTGTTGCTCAACAGCCCGTCCAATCCGACCGGTGCCGCCTACGCCGAGGACGAACTCAGCCAGATTGCTGACGTGGTCGAGTCCAGCGATCTCTTTACCATCTCTGACGACGTGTACGAGAAATTTTTGTACGACGCCCCACGTTGCGCCCATTTACTCGCCCTCAAGCCGGGCCTGCGCGACCGGGTGCTCATAGCCAATTCGGTCTCAAAAACCTACGCCATGACCGGCTGGCGTTTGGGCTATGCCGCCGGGCCGCAGGAAGTCATTAAGGCGATGGAAACCATCCAGAGCCAGAGCACCTCAAACCCGAACTCGATCGCCCAGGCTGCGGCGATTGAAGCCCTGACCGGCGACCAGGAACCGGTCGGTGTCATGGCCAAAGAATTTGCCAAACGCCGCAATTATGTGGTTGACCGCCTCCGGGCCATACCCGGCATCACCTGTACGCTGCCGGAAGGCGCGTTTTATGTCTTTCCACGGGTCTCGGGCTGTTTCGGACCCCAATGGCAGGACAAAACCATTGCGTCAGCCATGGACCTCTCGCTGTATCTCCTGGAAGAGGCTAAGGTCGCGCTGGTGGCCGGTGAGGGCTTTGGCTCCGCGGAGCACGTCCGCATTTCATATGCCACGTCCATGCAGAATCTGGAGCAGGGCCTCAATCAGATAGAGGCGGCACTCCAGCGCCTGAGCGGAGTGTAGGAACCCTATCACTACTGCAAATACCCCAGTGTAGAGACAGGTCTCTACACTGGGGCTTCTCCCAAATAAAGGAGGAACGCGACCCGCGTGTAGCGGAGTCGCATTCTCGTTAACCGCTACTTGAATTACAGCCCGTCGACCAGGACAATCTCGGCTTCGGAGCCGGTTTGGCGCAGCTTAATCAGCGGGGCGTATTCCGGGTCGTTATACCACGCCCGGGCGGCCTCCAGGGACGGGAACTCAACGACGACCATCACTCGGCCGGCCGGCGTTGTGCCTTCCACGACATCCATCTCCCCTCCGCGTACCAGATACCGGCCCCCGTGCTTCTCCACCAGGGCCTCAACCTTCGGTCCATACTCTGCCACCCAAGCGGGATCACTCACATCTACTCCACCAACGAGATAGGCGGACATACTTATATTCTCCTTTCATCTTTACTGTAATCTCATCTCTCCCAGTGCTTCTATCACACCGGACCTGGCGTGGTCACCCGTACCCCGGAGCAGCGCTTCGTCCCGTTTTCCTCCCTCGTGCGTCATCTGTTGACCAGTTCCCAGGCCAATTTTTTCGCCGTTTCAAGGTCAGGCACAAAATGCTCCGGAGGAATACGGTCATGGATACCGAACATACGGAGCGCTTCCTCAGCCGAACCGGACAATCCGGCGACAACGCAGCCCTTGGCCTCCGTTTGGGAGACCTCGGCTAGATCCTCGATAACCAGGGCCGCGCTGTCGTCGATATACGTTACGTCCGAAAAATCGAAGATGACCGCCTCATGGTCCTTGATATCAGCCCCGACCGACCGTGCCAGTTCCCGCGCGGACGCCACAGAAAAGTGGCCGGGGAGGGCGACGAGCCCGACGCGGGCGTCGTAGGATTTCTCTGCCTCCGGAGAGACCACGGCATCCAGAAGCGGGACCGATACGACCTTCTTCAACTCCTCGGGTTCCAGGCGACGCGCAGAGACGAAGCCTGCCACGATCAGCCCCACACCAACCGCCATGATGAGATCGACGAACACAGTCAGCACCAGCGTCAGCAGCATGATGACCACGTTTTCTGTCGTGGCATGGCGAATCCGGAGCAGGAAACGCCAATCAATTATGTCCCAGCCCACCTTCATCAGGATACCGGCCAGGCAGGCTTCCGGGACTCGCTCGACGAGCGGGCCAAGGCCAAATATGAAGGCCAGGAGGAGTACGGCGTGTAGAGCCCCGGAGAGCGCCGTTCGCCCGCCGACCCGCACGTTGAGCACCGTTCGCATGGTCGCGCCCGCCCCAGGCATGACTCCGAGCAGCCCGGCCGCCACGTTGCCCACACCCTGACCAAACAACTCCCGGTCCGAGTTGTGTTGTGTCCGGGTCATGGAGTCGGCCACCAGCGAGGTCAACAAACTGTCGATGGAGTTCACCAGCGCGAGAATCAGCGCCGGCTCCAACATTTTGAACAAAAACCCTCCGGACAGGACTGGCCATTGCGGCTCGGGAAACCCGGTGGGGACTTCACCAATCACTGGCGCAGCGGAAAACCAGAGCTCTGCCACGACCGTTCCGAGGAGCAGGGCTGCGAGCGGTGAGGGTAATATATTGTCTAACCGTCGGGGCCAGAAGATGCCAACCCCGAGTGCTACGGCGGCGATGAGCAGGGCATCCAGGTTGATGTTGGCCAGGGCCGCGGGCCATGCCCGGACGGCGTCGAGCGGTCCACCTGTTGCCGACGCGCCCAGAAGAGGCAAGGTCTGAAGGAGAATGATGATAACGCCGATGCCAGACATAAACCCCGAGACAACGGAATACGGCGTATAGGTTACGAACCGTCCAAACCTGAGCAGGCCGAAAGCGATCTGGAGCAGCCCGCTCAAGATGACGATGGTCGCCACCTCGGCCAAGTTGTCGGCGTGATGGGTGACGATGACCGCAGTGGCAATCGCGGTCGGCCCGGTCGGCCCGGATATCTGCGTCGGCGTTCCGCCCAGTACCACGGCCAGGAAGCCGACCACTATCGCGCCGTATAATCCGGCGACTGGACCCAAACCGGAGGCCACACCAAAGGCCAAGGCTAGCGGTAGAGCCACCACGGCCGAGGCAATACCTCCGAAGATGTCCCCGCGAAGAGTCTTGAGATCAAATTGCATAGGTCTCCGTGGTTCTTGGTGCCGTCGAGTCTGGTTTGCAAACCATTGCGTCACACAAAAGGCTCGCAGGAAAGCGTTTGTAACAGATGTGGATTCTCCCGTACAAGCTGCCGGTACGGGGTTGAGGTAACCCAGGCTGACACTACCCTGCTTCCGCTTCCTTCTGGCCTTCCACTGTCACCGGTTTCTCTACAGTCAACCAGGTAAACAGCAGCGTGCCTATCCCGCCGGCAACCGCACCAAAACCAAATAAAGGCCGCAGGCCGACAATATCCGACAGCATGCCAGCGACGACCGGGCCGAGCATCATGCCGACGCTCAGCGCCATATTCAGCACGCCCATCATCGCGCCCATTCCGCCCTGCTTGCCCTCGCCGGCAGCCAGAGCCGTTAGGGCCGGGCCGGCCAGCGCTCCCATAATTCCGGTGAAGGCGCTAATGAGCAGCAGATCCCAAAAACCCGCGGAAAAGAGGATGGTCACAAACGCGAAGGAGGCCAGGTAGCCGCTGATGATAATCAATAGCCGCTTGCTATAGCGGTCAGCCATGCGTCCGAACGGTATCTGGACGAGGCTGTTGACCAGCATATAGGTCGCCATGATGATCCCAATGCGGGATTGGCTGAGCTGTAAGAGTTCGACGGCCAACAGTGGGAGGAAGGAGAACCACAGTCCCATCTGAATGGACGTCACCATGCGATACAGGGTAATCCCGCGCACACTGGGTCTACGTAAGAGTTCGCGGTAGGACGGCGATCGCTGAACCTCCGTGTGGGGAGAACGGGTCTCGTACAAAAAGAACAGGACAAAGAGAAAAGCCAGCCCGTTCAAGCCGCCCATCAAATAAAAACTGAGCGCCATCCCATACGTATCGCTGACCCAGCCCCCAAGCAGGGGGCCGACTCCGATACTACTGGTCAGGGCCAGATTGAAAATACCCATCAACTCGCCCCGCCTTTCCGCAGGAGCAAGGTCGCCGACGTAGGCGGTTGAGATGGGAATAATGAGGGCAACCGCAATCCCCTGGAAGAATCGGCCCAGGGTCAGGTACACAATATTGGGGGCAGATACATAGACCAGCGACATCAGACTGCTGAGCAACAGGCCGGCGGCAATGAACGCCTTACGGCCGTGTCGGTCGGATAGCCGGCCAATGAGCGGCATGAACAGGATCTGAGCGAGGGGAAAGCTGGCAAAGAAGAACCCGATACTGACGCCGGTCGCACCCAGTTCCTTGGCGTAAATCGGCATGAACGGAATCACGATGCCCATGCCAAGCATGGAGGTGAAAATCGCGAGGTTCAGGCTATAAAAAACGCGCCAGTTCAAAATATGAGTCCGGGAGCGGCAAGCTCTGTATGGATAGCGTTCTTGTTTCACACGGCCCCTTGTCCGGCAAGGTAAAACAGCACGCTTTCCTCTGCTTATCGCTTTCTGCTAAGTAAAGGACTCGCAGGGGACATGCCTCACAGCGGAGAAGTATGGGGGCGCTCCCTGACCTCTCAAATATGATGGAGGACGCGCTATGTTTAATCACCCGGTCATCTCGGCCGATGGGCATATGGATATTCCGTGTTTGCCGGCCACTCTTTTTACCGAGAACGCTCCGGTCCACTTAAAAGACAAAATGCCTCGGGTGGTGGATGCCCCGGAGGGAAAAACATGGGTGGCCCACAATGGGACTAGCATGGGCCTGGTCGGCGGGATGGGTTCGGCCGGGCGACAGTATATCCCAGGCCAGATTCATCGGGCCGACCGGATGGCCTCAACCGGCCTCTACGAGGACCAGGGCAAGGGGATTATGCGCACGACCGTACCTGAGCTGCGGATTAAGGATCAGGACCGTGATGGTGTCGTGGGCGAGGTCATCTACGGTATTCTCGGCGCCGCCTTTCGGATTGATGACCCCGAGGTGACCGACACGGTCGTCAGGATTTATAACGATTTTGCTGCGGACTTTTGCCGCGCCGCGCCTAGTCGCTTTGCCGCAGTTGCGAGCCTGCCGGCCTCGTCTCCCGAGAAAACGGCCGAGGAGGTGCGTCGCTGTGCGAAAATGGGCCTCAAAGGGGCCGAGTTGCCTGTCCGTCACGGCATGATGCCACTATGGCATCTTGACTGGGACCCGGTCTGGGAAGCCTCGCACGATACCGGTCTGCCGATTCATCTGCATACCATCGGTCCCAAGCTCGATATGACCTGGGCCACCGACCGCCGCTCCAAGCGCATGTGGCTGGCCACCGTGCTGACCGAATTTCAGATTGCCACCGCCGGCTTTATCGGGGCGGTGATCTATGGGGGCGCATTGGAGCGCTACCCCCAGTGCCGAGTGGTGATTGGTGAGGCCGGGATCGGCTGGATTCCCTACGTCCTGGAACGGATGGACTATGAGTGGGAAGACCAGTTTCAAGACCTCGAACTCACCATGAAGCCGAGCGAGTATTGGTACCGGCAGATGTACGCCACCTTTCAGCAAGATCAGACCGGCCTGGATATGATTGAGCGGGTTGGCGTCAACAACGTGATGTGGGGCTCGGACTTTCCGCATCCGGATGGGGTGTGGCCGGATTCTCAAGAATTTCTGCACAAGCAGCTCGCCCACCTGTCCGAAGATGTTCGCCGCAAGCTCGTCTACGAAAACGCGGCCAAGCTGTATGGCTTTCCCATGGAGCAGTAACACTACGCAGTCAGGAGAAACCCATGAAAATCATTCCTATCCCCGTGTTGTCCGATAATTACGCCTATGTGCTTATTGATGAAGCGACCAACGAGGCCGGCGTTGTCGATCCGTCCGAGGCTGGTCCGGTTGCCGCGGCGATCAAGCGTGAGGGCGTGAACTTTACGACCATCATCAATACCCATCATCACTGGGACCATGTGGGCGGAAATAAGGAACTGGTGAGAGAATTTCCGCAGCTCAAGGTGTACGGCCATAAGCGGGACGAGACGCGCACGCCGTGCATTACCAATATGGTCGATGAGGGCGATACGGTCCGCATTGGCAACCTCGAAGGGCGTTTTCTCTTTATCCCGTGTCATACCAGCGGCCATATTGCCGCCTATTTTGAAGCGGAAAAGTCGGTTTTTACCGGCGATACGCTCTTTATGGCCGGCTGTGGACGTTTGTTTGAAGGTGTGGCTGCAGACATGCACAACAATATGGTCAAGCTGATGCAGTTACCGGACGACACCAGGATTTACTTCGGGCATGAGTACACCGTCACCAATCTGAACTTCGCCCTCAGCCTGGAGCCGGGCAATGTGAAACTCCAGGAAAAACTGCGCTGGGCCGAGGAGCTGCGAGCCAAAAACCAGCCGACCGTTCCCGGTACGGTAGGCGAGGAAAAAGAGATCAACCCCTTTGTCCGGGTAGACAGTTCTGAGCTGCAAGAGCACGTGCAGCAGTCCTTCCCCGGACTCTCCCTCGATCCCGTATCAGTCCTGGAAAAGACCCGTTTTCTGAAAGACAACTTCTAATCTCAGGGTCTGTTGAGTCCGTTGGGTCAGACTCAACAGACTCAACAGATTCAAAGCATGTCCACCTCTTCGTCTTGTGTGTTCTTTCTGGGGCTGTGCGCATTCCTGGCCTCGTGCAGTCTGTTCGACACGAGCATCCTCGAACAACAACGTGCGGAAATTGAGCGGTTACGCCAGGAAGCCGAGCAGTTACGCCGAGAGACCGAGGCCCTCCAGCAACAGCAGGCCCAGCAACAACAGCAGACCGAGGCGTGCAACCGGGCATTTAACGACTTTGACGCCGCCCGAAAGACCACCGATGATGCAACCGCCATCGCCTATTATCAGGCTGGCTTGGCAATCTGCCCGAGCGATGATGTGGCCCACTATGAATTAGGAGAGGTCTATATGCGGCTGGGTCAGACCGATGCGGCCCGGGCGGCATTTGAGCAGGCCCTGGGCATCAATCCCAATTTCTCCCGTGCACAACGTCGCCTGGAAGAATTGGGGGGGGCGCTGCCGGCCCCCTAGCTGTACAACACATTCCTGACCGCGCGAGCGATTTTTTCCACGCCTGGGAAGACTTCGTGCTCCAGGTTTTTGGCATAGGGCATGGGTACGTCTTCACCCGTGACCCGCACAACCGGCGCATCCAGATAATCAAAGCCTTCCTTCATAATGCGGTAGGCGATTTCCGCGCCAAGACCGGCAAACGGCCAGCCTTCCTCGACAATAATACAGCGATTGGTCTTTTTGACGGAATCGAAAATCATCCGGTCGTCCAGCGGGCGAAGGGTACGTGGGTCGATGACTTCGAGTTCGATGCCTTCTTTTGCCAGTTCGGTGGCTGCGTCTAGGGCGGCATGCACCATCTTGGACCAGGCGATAATCGTCACGTCCTGGCCCGCTCGTTTGACCTCGCCCTGTCCGAGTGGAATCTGATATTCCTCGTCTTGGATCGGCCCTTTGCGTCCGTACAGGACTTCACCCTCAATAAAAATCACCGGATTGTCGTCCCGAATGGCGGTCTTCAGCAAGCTCTTGGCATCGGCGGGGGTTGAGGGCGCCACGACCTTCAGCCCAGGCACATAGGCGTACAGGCTCTCGACGGCCTGGGAGTGTTGGGCGGCCAGTTGATGCGCGGCCCCACCCGGACCACGAAAGACGATCGGCAGGGTGATCTGTCCACCCGACATATAGCGCAGCTTGGCCGCGTTATTGACGAGTTGGTCATAGGCGCACAGCGAAAAATTCCAGGTCATGAATTCAATGATGGGCCGCAGCCCAACCATCGCCGCGCCTATCCCCACCCCGGCAAAGCCGGTTTCTGCAATCGGTGTGTCCACCACCCGGCGTTCACCAAAACGGTCGAGCAGGCCCTCGGATACTTTGTACGCGCCATTATAATGGCCGACCTCTTCGCCCATGAGAAACACGCGCTCGTCGCGTTCCATCTCTTCCGCCATGGCCTCTCGCAACGCCTCTCGGTATGTCAGCTCTCGCATCTGTGAGTTCTCCTTTTCCCCCTCACCCTAGCCCTCTCCCGCCAGGGGAGAGGGAACGGAATTTTTCCGCCCCTTCTGAAAGAGGGGAAACTGCATTCTCCCCTCTCCCTCTGGGAGAGGGGCAGGGGTGAGGGTTTACACGCTTGCCTGTTGACGGCGTTTTTCGAGCGGCACAACCTTTTCGTCCTGCTCATGGTGGTCCGGTTCGTAGTAGATATCGTCAAACAGCGTGTCTGTGTCGGGTGATGGAGACTCATCGGCAAACTGCACCGCCCCTGCCACTTCTTGTTTCGCGGCTTCGTCAATGGCTTTGAGCTGCTCTTCATTGGCGATCCCCAACGCGTAGATACGCTCGGCCAGAAGCCGAATGGGGTCACGCTCCATCCATTCTTTGACCTCTTCTTTGGTGCGGTATTTTGCCGGGTCGGACATGGAATGGCCCCGAAAACGGTAGGTCTTGGCTTCAATGAGAATCGGCAAACTCTCGGTGCGAGCACGTTTGGCCGCGTGGCGAATGACCTCCCGGACTTCGAGCACATCGTCGCCGTTCACGATCTCCTGGGCCATAGGGTAGCCTTTTGCTCGCACAGCAACATCCTCGACCGACAGGGTCCTGTAGAGGGGGGTACCCATGGAATAGAGATTATTCTCACAAATAAAAAGAACGGGCAGCTTCCACAGTGAGGCCAGCGACAGGCCCTCGTGAAAGGCACCCATATTGGCCGTTCCTTCGCCAAAGAAACACAGCGTCACGTCCGGCTCGCCCCGGTATTTCGAGGCAAAGGCAATCCCTGCGGCAATGGGCACATGGCCCCCGACAATGGCGTGGCCACCCATGAAGCGTTTCGCCACGTCAAAATAATGCATGGAGCCACCCCGGCCCTTGGCGCAGCCATCCACTTTGCCAAACAGTTCCGCCATGGCCGCATTCATATCCCCAACCCGAGCCAGGTAATGGCCGTGGTCCCGATAGGTCGCCACGATATAATCCGTGGGCTCAACCGCCGCCATCGCCCCAACCGCTACCGCCTCTTGGCCATTATACAGGTGCAGAAAGCCACCGATTTTGCCCCGCGAATACGAACGCGCCGCTTCTTCCTCGAAACGCCGAATACGAATCATGTCGCGGTAGAGCGAAAGCATAAGGGTCTTATCCATACTGAGTCCCTCGCGATCGATTTTCTGTCTCTAAGCAATCCTTGCCAGGGTAGGACACTCTGAGGGCTGGTTGCAAGCGGGTTCAGACAAAATATCTAAGTGCTCAAAATGGGTGTACATCCCGCGGATAATGGGAGTGCGCGTGGAGATTGGAGGCTGAAGTTAGTGTGATTGGTGCATGAACGCTCGCACTAATCGGATCTCCTCGTAGGTATAGTCTTTACTCAGCATCGCTTTGACCGGAGCCAGGACGGTGGTACCGGAGCGGGCTAGCGCGTGTTGGATGGCTTCCAGACGATCCGATGACGGGAGTAATGGGCCAAGGTCAACGTCTTCGCCGTCGGCGACCAGCTTTTCAATATGGCTTACTACCGTGCGGAGAGAGAGGCCGCGTTCCGCTGCGACCTCAGTAATTGATTGGCCCTGCTCAAGCAACTGTTTTGTCGCAGTATACGTTGAACCTTTCCGACTCACCTTACTACCTTGCGATTCTCTGCTGCGCCGTGTGCCCGGTACAGGACGCTCCACAAGGCCCTGCTCATCGGCGTACGAGCGAACAACCTCCAGAAATGCCTCGCCCCAGCGCTCCAGCTTCGCCGCGCCCACGCCCGAAACATGAGACAGACCCTCTCGGCTCTGGGGTAAATAGGCCGCCATTTGCCTGAGCGTCACGTCGCCGAAGATGACGTACGGCGGCACGTTTCGTTCTGCGGCGAGCTTGCGTCGCAGTTCCCTCAGCTTCTCGAACAGGGCCGCGTCAACCGCGATGTCACCCTGCTCATCTGCCAGGGGCGGCGTATCCCGTCTACGCCATACCTGTGCCGGGTCGGAGTCGGAGGTGGTGTGGGGAGCTGGTTCGGCCTGTTTGGCGCGCGTGAGGGTCAAATCCTCTCGATTTTTGAGGAATGTCCGACCAGCCGATGTCAGACTCAGGCCAGCGTATTCGCGGCTGTTCTTGCGCAGCAGGCCCTCGGCTTGCAGCAAACCGGCCACCTCTTTGATCTCGCTGTCGGAGAAGTCGTCAACAATGCCGTGCACGCTCAGCCTGTCGTGCCGCAATTCTCGAATACGTTTCGTATTCGCACCGCGCAGTACCCGGCTCACGTGGGCGATGCCAAACCGCTCCCCCGTGCGGACGATGGCTGACAGGATTTTCTGGGCGATGACAGTAGCGTCAAACTCCTCCCTGGGCGTGAGACATGCATCGCACCCCCCGCAGTTGTCCTGATGCCAGTCTTCGCCGAAGTAGGCCAGTAGATATTTTCTGCGGCAGGTTTGCAGGTCGCAGAAATCGATCACCCGCGCCAGCTTATCCCGTGCGTTTCGTTGCTCGGCCGGGTCTTCTATCTGGTCGATGAAGAAATCCTGCTTGACCTTGTCGCCGTAGGAGTAGAACAGGGCGCACTCGCTGGGCAGGCCGTCGCGCCCGGCGCGGCCCGTCTCCTGGTAATAGCCTTCGAGCGACTTGGGCAGGTCGTAGTGCACGACCAGTCGGACGTCAGGCTTGTCGATCCCCATCCCGAAGGCGATGGTCGCCACGATGATCGGAACCTCATCGCGAATGAATCTCTCCTGGGTCTGGCTGCGTACCGTCGTATCCAGGCCGGCGTGGTAGGGTAGGGCGGACAGACCCCGCTCGCACAGCGCAGTAGCCAGGTCCTGCGTGCTCTTGCGCGAAAAGCAGTACACGATGCAGGACTCACCCCGATACTCGTCCAGCAGGTCCGTCAGCGCATCAACGGAGTTGCGCTTCGGGCGCACACTATAGGTCAGGTTGGCACGATTGAAGCTGGCCACGAACTCCTGTGGCTGAGTCAGTTCGAGCTGTTCGGCAATGTCGCGGCGGACCTGTTCGGTCGCCGTAGCGGTCAGGGCGATACACGGCACGCCCGGTAAGGCGTGCCGCAGGGTGACGAGATTGCGGTAATCGGGCCGGAACTCGTGGCCCCACATGGAGATGCAGTGTGCCTCGTCCACGGCTACCAGGCTGACCGTGAGTTCGGCCAGGAAATTCATGAAGCCCGGCAGGGTCAGCCGCTCCGGGGCAACGTACAGGATTTTGGCTGTGTTCCGTCGTACCCGCCTCCGCACGTTGTTCAGTTCCGGGTAGGTCAGGCTGCTGTTGATGAACTCCGCGGCGATGCCGTTGGCCTTGAGCGTATCGACTTGGTCTTTCATCAGCGCGACCAGCGGTGAGATTACCAGCGTCAGCCCGTCGAAGCGCAGCGCGGGTAACTGATAGCAGAGGGATTTCCCGCCGCCGGTCGGCATCAGAACCAGGGTGTCGCGCCGCTCCAGTACGCTGGCGATGATCTCCGCTTGCAGCGGACGGAACTGGTCGTAGCCGAAACGTTTCTTGAGCAAGTCCAGCACGGTCCCGTTCTCTTATCACCACCGCGCGGCAATGAGAATGTTCCGGCCTGACAAGCAAACCCGCCATATCAGTCATGACGGGTCATGCCTTCAGCCGTAGAGCGAGAAAACTGGAACGAACAAATGAGAGAAGGCTGACCGTCTATCCTAGCGGCCGGCTTGTGTTCGTTGCCTACCCATGGCCATGATCGTCGTCATCATCATCGTCATGATTGTCGTCATGGTCATGATCGTCGTCATGCCCGCCATCTCCATCATAGGCAGAACCGGACGGAACGAGCGCTCCGTCGAGCACCCAATTTCGAATGGTCTCAATCTCCCCATCGGACAACGGCGGCATACGATGAGGCATACGACTGCCACGGGTGGGTGCATCCACGGCTATCTTCTCTACAAGATAGCTCTCATCCGGACGACCCGGATTGATCAGCAGGGTGCCATCAGAGAGCTGACCGCTTCCGGCGGCAATCGTATTCCGTGGCATATTCCCTTCGGCTAAATCCAGACCCGCGACGGGGCGGCCCCCCTCGTATGCGTCCGAATGGCAGGAAATGCAGTGCTCGTTGAAAATTGTCTGCACCTCGTGCAAGGTCTCACCCGTTGTTGCGCTCTCGTTGTAGGCTTCGACGATACCGGTGTTTTGGGTGGGTATGGAATACTCCACCCGCAGATTGGCCGACCTGCCCATCTCAGCCCCAGTTGTTGCGTTAATAATGAGGATATGGTCATCGTGCGCATCCACCCCCGTCCATGAATCCTCAAAGCTAAAGGCTGTGTTAAATTCGACGTTCCCAGGTACGGCAACCATAACGGTATGCTCAAGAATAACCGGCTCGCAGCCGTCGGCCTGAATCTCGACGCCAACGGTATGCTCACCAGCACCCAAGCGGGCATAGTTGACCACGCCGGAATAACTCGTGTTGAGGGGAGCGCCTGCTACTTCCCATTGCACGTCCTCTCGTGGACCACAGCACGGCAGGGGGTAGTCGTGCTGAGTGGTTCCATTAACTCGGAGATAGACTGACACGGGCGCATCATTGGTCGCAAAGGCCCAGCCATGGATCGTTTCGATCCCAGCGACACCGGTCTTGTCGGCCGGGCTGTCTAAAAACGCCGTAATGGTGTCTGCCCGCCCTGCTGATGCGGTCAAAATAAGCATACCGAGGACGACCGCCAGAATTTGGTATTTTTTCATCATTTCCTCCTACTCTTGGAGCAGCCTGACCTAAGACCCTCACATTAAGGATTTCACGAGAATTGTTGTAGAATCTCAAACGAGAGTCAAATCTTTATTCTCTACTCGTAGAGTTCTATATTTGACCGTTGTTACAATAGATCGGTGCAGGCGGATCTATGAAGCGTATAGCAATTGTGCTCATTGCGGGGGTGGCTGTCGTGTCTGTGCTGCTCGCCTTGGCCGTTGTGTTTGGTGCTCCCCAGCCGCCCCCTCCGCTGGAAAGTATTAACGCACCATTCCGTAACGCGGATTTCTCTGACCTTGCCCAGTTGAAACGCTATACCGCTCGGGATGGGGCGCGTTTGGCGTTTCGTGCCTACGCGTCTGGCGCAAGCCCAGCCAAAGGGTCGGCGGTGCTTATCCATGGGTCGTCCGCAAGCAGTAGCAGCCTCCATCTTTTAGCGAAGGGGTTAGCGCAGGCGGGTTATGCGGCCTATGCCCTGGATATGCGCGGTCACGGAGAGTCCGGTCCGAAGGGCCAGATTACCTACATTGGCCAACTCGAAGATGATGTGGAGGATTTCCTGGAGGCTGTCCAACCCGCTGGCCCCAGGACGCTGGTCGGATTTTCGTCCGGTGGGGGCTTTGCCCTGCGCTTTGCTGCCAGTTCGCGACAGAAACTATTCGATCAGTATGTGCTGTTAGCCCCATTCATTCACCAGGATGCGCCTACGTATCGACCTGGAGCCGGCGGCTGGGTCGCAACCGGGGTCGCCCGCATCATCGCGCTCACGTTTCTCAACCGTTTCGGTATCACCCGGTTCAACACTTTGCCGGTGGTTGCTTTTGCGTTGACGGCCGAAGCGCAGCAGTTCTTAACGCCCACCTATTCCTATGCCCTGGCAACAAACTTTCGGCCTCATGATGACTATCGGGCAGATGTTGGCGCTGCCGAACAGCCACTTCACATCCTGGTCGGTCAAGACGACGAAGTCTTCCACGCCGATCAGTTCTTATCTGTGTTCGAGGAGGCCGGAAGGCCAGTTCCGGTCACTCTCCTGCCGGGGGTTGGACATGTTGATATCGCGCTCCAGCCCACAGCAATCCAGGCTGTTACGGAGACAATCGAGTCATTTCGTGACGGGGAAGGCCGCTAGCCCCGTTGCGCGCCCTCAAGCATTTCGCGCGCGTGGCGGCGGGCTTCGGGCGTGATCTCCACACCGCCCAGCATGCGAGCGAGTTCCTGAAGACGTTCACGCTGGGTCAGACGTTTGGCTGAAGAAATGGTGCGGCCTTGTGTGACTGTTTTGGTCACGGTGTAGGCGTGGTCGGCAAAGGCCGCGATCTGCGGCAAATGCGTAATACACAGCACCTGATGCTGGTCGGCCAGAGCTTTGAGCCGTCGCCCGATGACCTCGGCCACCCCACCGCCGATTCCGGCGTCCACTTCATCGAAAATCAGGGTCGGCGTGGCTTCCGCGGCCGCACTGAGGGCCTTGAGGGCGAGCATGAGCCGGGAGAGTTCTCCGCCGGAGGCAACCTGGACGAGTGGTAAGAGCGGCTCCCCAGGATTGGCGGACAGATAAAATTCGACCTGATCATAGCCACGCTCTCCGAGACGTCGGCCATTTTGCGTAAACGGCGAATCCGACGTGCTCGTGCCACCCTCTTCAGGCTGCTGCGGGAATTGGACGCCAAAGTGCGCGCCCTGCATGCCGAGCTGGCCTAACTCGGTCTGGATGCTTTGCTCAAGACTCCGGACGGCTCCACGACGCTCCTTTGACAGGTCGTCAGCCCAAGCCCAGGCCGTGTGAGCGGCTTGGGCAACTTCCTGTTGCAATGCGGCAATCGTCTCTTCCCCACTTTCGAGGTGTTCCAACTCTTGTTCCAGCGCAGACTGCCGGGCCAGAATCGCCTCAATACTTCCGCCGTATTTTTTCTTGAGACGCGAGAGCAACGCGAGACGCACGTCAATCTCCTCTAGGCGCTCGGGATTCGGGCTGAGGCGCTCGCCATATTTGCGCAGAAAGAGCGCCGCCTCTTCGATCTGGGTCAGCCCGTCACTCAGGAGTGAGACTGCCTCGTTCAGACTGGCATCCACCCGGACCAGGTCACGTAACTGCGCCAGTAGTCGCCCGAGCTGATCCGTAACTGCACCATCATTCGTAGTGAGCACCGCTTCGCCGTTGGACGTTGTCTGGTAGAGCCTTTCGGCGTGAACGAGAATGGTCCGTTCTTGCCGCAATTCTTCTTCTTCTCCGGGCCGGAGGGCGGCACGGTGAATTTCATCGACCTGAAAACGGACGAAGTCCTGGCGGGCCTCAGCTGCCTCCTTGTCCTCGGTCAGCGTGCGCAAGCGCTCCCAGGCCCGTCGCAGGGTCTGGTAGCGCGTTGCCATTTCCTGGACGCGTGGCGTCGTATCCGCGAAATCATCGAGCAGGGAGAGGGCCGAATCAGCCTCGCGTAAGACCTGCTGCTCATGCTGTCCGTAGACGTGCAGCAGCCCGGCGCTGAGCTGACGCAGCAGCGCGGCTGTGGTCAGCGTACCGTTCAGATACACCCGGCTCCGCCCGCTCGCCGTAATCACGCGGCGGACGAGGAGTTCTTCAGCTTCAAGCAGATCATGTTCCGCAAAGAGAGGGACGAGGCGCGCCTGGTCGAGGCCGAAGATCGCCTCGACAACGGCTTCTGTGGTATCGCGGCGAATCAGGCCGGCGGTTGCTCGACTGCCCAAGGCCAGGCCGATGGCCTGCATGAGCAGGCTTTTGCCCGCGCCCGTCTCTCCGGTGAGCACATTCAGACCGGACTCGAACGACAGTTCGAGATCGTCGATCAGGGCGAGATTTCTCACGTGCAGATGACGCAGCATAGAGCTATTTCCCGGTCGCGTTTGTTGTCAGCTTCCTGGTTGCTCTCCCAAAGAGGGGCCGCCGACTTCCGCCAACCCGCGTCGAGACGCGTCGTCCAAACGATCACTCACAATCTTGGCGATGTTCAGGAATATCCGGGCGCCAATCCGCGGGTAGCGTTTTTGCATACGATGCAAGAAGCGCTCGTCCACCACAATCGCCTCGGCGTCGTCTACGGCAATGACGTCTGCGGTCCGCTGATTCTGACGAATGAGGGCCATCTCGCCAATCACGTCGCCGCGTCCCATGGTCCGGAGCAGCTTTGACGTGCCGTCGATATTGAGCCGGGCATCTGCCCTGCCATTGATCAGCACGAACATCTCCCGACCCATCTCTCCCTGCCTGACGATGAAATCACCCTTGGCAAAGGTCCGAAATTCGCCCATCAGCGTGACAATCTTGGCCTGCACGGGGCGTAGCCCGGCAAAGAGGGGAATTGTCTTCTGTGGGTCCCGTCCGAGTTTCAGGTATAAGACTTCCCATAGGGTGATAATCTTGGTGGTGGCAAGCAAGGCCGGCAGCAAGATTACATCCGCCCCAAAGGCCACGACCATGGTTGCCGCCGAGAGCATACCAAATTCCTGAATTGGGACAAAAGTCGAAAAATACAACACCAGAAAGCCCAGAAATAAGATGACGGAGGCGTACAGACTCGGCTTGCCCACCGTCCCAAGGGTGTGGAGTAGGGCGGTCTCCTGGTCTGGTGTCGCGTGCACCTCGGCGCTCAGCCTGGTCATCAGGTGCACTGTATTATCCACGGCTATGCCCAGCGCGATTGAAGCGATAATGCTGGTCCCCAGGTTGAGAACTGCGCCGGAGAGCCCCATCAGCCCGAAAAAAATGACAATGGGAAAGATGTTCGGGATCATGGCGATCAGCCCGATCCGGGCGGACAGAAACATGGCCGACATAATGACGAAGATCACGCTGACGGCCAGGGCCAGGCTGCGGATCTGGCCGATAATAATATCACCGGTGGTCTTGGTCAGGAGAATCAGATTGCCGGTGGGACGCACCTTGAGGTCGGGCGGAAAGTGCTCCTGAGCGTAGGTGCTAATACGCTCCGCGAGTGCGGAAATTTCCTGTGAGCCGGAAAGGGTGGTACGGACGAGGATATTCGAGCGCGCAAAGTCCGGGCTGGCGACAGACCGAAAACTGGTCGGACTGCCGGCGACGAGTTGCATGACGGCGCGGAGTTGAGACGGCTCCTGCCAGAAAGTTGTGGGACTGTCTGGCGGTGGCGCCGCAATCACCTCGCCATCCGGACCGACCAGAAGCTCACCGCCACCAGACTGCGCTCCGCGGTCGAGCAACTCACAATAATCAACAAACGAAACGGTTTTATCCACGCCGGGCAGGCCATCGATATAGGATTGCAGATCTTTGATCCGGCGTAAGGTATCCCACTGTTTCATGACGTCTTTTTCTTCACCATCAATCACCACATAAAAAGCCATGCTGCCGACCAGATGTTCATTAATGGCGTCGGTGGCCTGGCGAACCGGGTCGTTGGGACGAAAGAAGGACTGAAAGTTCGAATCGACCTGAATCGAGGAGAGGTTCCAGACCGCCACCACGGCGAAAAGCAACGCCGCACCAATAACGCTCAGGCGATTCTGAATGGCAAAGCGACCAATGCGCCGCAGAGCCGTGGTGACCCCAGGGGCAAACGCTGCCGTCGGGTTGGCCGGTAGCCGTAACTGCATGAGCACGGCCGGGACCAGGAGAATAGAGAGGAGAAAAGCAATCAGAATACCAACCGACGAGAAAATTCCCATTGCTCGAATGCTGGCGAGCGGGTTCACTCCCAAGGAGAGGAAACCGAGCACGGTCGTCAACGCGGTGATACAAATCGGCGGGCTGGTTTTTTTGAGGGCCTCCAGCACAACCTCTCGGACCGCTCCGTTTGGCCGGGCCAGTTCGTAATACTCGGCCACCATATGGAGCGAATAGGCCGTGCCCAGGACTAGAATCAGAGGCGGCAGGGCAATACTCCCCAGGCTGAGGCTGCTCCCGGCGAGCACCATGATGCCCAGCGTCCAAATCAGACTGACCAGAATCGTCAGGGCGGGTAACAAGACTCCGCGGAGGGAGCGAAAGCTCACAAAGAGCACGAGCACAATAGCGAGCAGGGTTAGCGGAATGAAACGGCTCAAGTCGTCTTGCATGGCCCGTGCGGAATAGACCTTGAAGCGAGGGAGGCCGGTATAAAACAATTGTTCCGGTCCGGTTTCACGTTCCGTATCGAGGATGGCTTGGATTTGCTCATCAATACCCCGCCGCATAAACTCCTCGTCGTCCATATCGGCGAAGAAGATGTTGATGGCTGCGGCTTTTCCGTCTGCGGAGACGAGGTTCTTGAGATAAATGGGCCGATCGGCCAGCGTCTCGCGAAGCGCATCCAGACCGTCCTGCTCGGTGGGAATCTGCGTGACCAAAGGCGGCGGCTCGACCACATCGGCAATCGGGTCAAGCGCATTGGTCAGGCTGAGCGCTTCCTGGACTCCCTCGACGTTCTCAAGCGCCTCGGTCAGACGCTGAATCTTGTGTAAGACGTCAGTGGTATAGATGTCGGCGGCCAGCAGCCCGACCACGCCGACTTCATCGCTGCCAAAGAGCTGGCGGACTTCGGCGTAATACTGGCTGTCCGGGTTGTCTTGGTTCAGGAGGCTCTCAACCGAGCTGTCCAGACGAATATCTTTCGCGTACACACCAAAGACGCAGGTGAGGATGAAGAGAAGAAGGAGCAAGGTCTTCGGCCAGTTGACGACGAGCAGGTAGAGCCGTTCCATAATAAGGTAGGGGCGGGTGTGCAACCCGCCCTTACTCCAGAAAGGCATATATCGGAAACAGACGGTCAGTACGAGGGGCGCATCAGGAGGGTTCAGCCCGCAACAAGGTTTGCAGATCCGGCTGGGATGAAGTTCTGCGCCGAGTGTGGCACTCGGCTGGCCAACCTGTGCGCACGCTGCTCCTCCTGCTGTTGAGCCAGTATTGCATGAATAAAGAGTAAAAGTGTCCTCCAATACACAGGTAGATGCTGGGCACGTTTACTCTTTGGGAAGGGAGTCCTCCGCCCGGCCGACGAAGCCCCTGGAATCCCTGTCTTGACCCGTCCGCCACACCTGCGCTAATCCGACCAAAGTGGTTCAGAAATCCATATATGACGATGGAGTAACGAACCAGCTCATCCGCAGCATGGGGGTGAAGTTTCGCAAAGAAATCCTCCAGCCTATCGGCCCGAGCCCAACTCGTCTTCCGGTCAATCAGGCTTTTTCCCTCGCAGCCACCCATCTTTTCTGGGCGCTTCCGGGGCATATTCGGCGCTTTTCTTCTCGGGCTACCCCACAGGTGATTGCCCAGAGGAGCGGACAACTCGACACCACGCTCTCTCCGTTGGCCATCTGGATGTTTGGTTATTCCTTCCTGGTTGGGCGAGAGATTCTGCTCGATTTTGGGGCGATCAAAGCCAGCGACCATGCCGAGGATATTGAACTGGTCTTAGACTGCTGGAACCAGTGTGCAGCCGTCTCGCGAACCGACGGACATCAGGATAACAGCGAGGCTGGCTGGGCGAATCCGTATCTCCCCAGGGAAATCGTTCAGCAACTGTCCACCCTGCTGGTGCCCGTCGATGCCGAAATGCGATGGGTGACCGAACAGTTTCTGGCCGCGCTCGAATCCTACACCTTTATTTTGAATGCGGAAGCATATCTCGGGACGATTGATTCCGGCCCGTACCCGCTGAGTACGGATCGCCTGCTCATTGTCCGTCATTTTTTTGATCTGACCGGCCGGTGGTATCCGTGGCATGACCGCGCGGTTGAGTTTCCATATCCGACCTGTATCCTTGCTTTTACCCTCGACTCCGAGGAATTTCGGACGATCAAGCTGAGCGACCGCGCCGCACTGCTCACCGCACCCAGGGATTATTGGACGCGTATCCAAGAACTCGTTTTGGTCCGTCTCGACCGCGCCCGTCCCGAGCCCCTGCCTTTTACCGATCTGGATCGTCTCACCCGGGCTGCAAAAAAAATAGAGCCACGCATACTCGCCTGGTTTCAGGCGCAACCGTCCTATAGGACCATCATCCTTTGCGCTCAGCCCTGGGCAGTCAGGCCAGCCGCGGTCGTTGTCCCTTCGGAGGCCTGTTTTGATTGGAAACCAGCCCCAGCCGCACTTGAGCTCTTATCCAAATACGCTCGGGACGACGCCTTGGCCGCCCGCTGGGCTCTGGAGCGCTGTCTGGCGCCAGATCGTTCGTCCGCCTTTGTCCCTGTAGAGGGATGACGACCGGCGCAGCGCCTCCGACTGTAGACCGACGAGAAGCGGTGTTGGGCGTGCCATGCACGACCCGTTATATCTCCGTCTACTCCTAGTCATGCACTACCAGCCGCTGGTATAAGTTTCGATATGAGACAGTGATACAGGAGCCCAAGTGTTACCCCCGTTATTTACGTCAGACTATTTGTCTCGGCTGGAAACATTACGCATTCAGACCAGACGGCGCTTCCTTGGCAGTCGTCCCGGTGGCCATGTTTCGCTGCGCCGTGGGGCGGGACTCGAATTTGCGGATTATCGCCGCTACACCCCCGGCGATGACCTGCGCTATATTGACTGGAATCTGTACGGTCGGACTGACCGGCTCTATATCAAACAGTTCCAAGAAGAAGAGGACCTCTATACCTCACTCTTCCTGGATGGAAGCGCTTCTATGGCCTACCCTGCTCAAGATGGAAAGGCCGAAACCGCTCGGGATATTATCCTCTCGTTGGCCCATGTTGTTCTGGCCAGTAACGACGCCGTCAAGCTCTCTCTCTTGAGCGCGGATACAGCGGCTCCAACAACAACGCCGTTCTTCCGGGGCCGTCAGCGCTTGGGCAATGTCGCGGAATTTCTTGACAGCTATAGACCGGCGGGTCGGGTCAACGTCGTCCAATCGCTAGCGCGGCAGTTGCAGCAGTCCCACCATCCGGGCAAGGCGGTGTGGGTTTCTGATTTTTTATTTCCTCTGTCCGATGTTCGCACCGGTTTGAGTCTGATGCGCGACGCAAACTTTGACCTGGTGCTTATTCAGGTTCTCGGCCATGAGGAAATTGACCCGCCGCTCTTTCCGAGCGGCGCCCGCCTGACGGACAGCGAAAGTGGAGCGGAAAGCGTGGTCTACTTCGACACTCGAGCCAAACAGACCTATATGCAACGCTTGGACCGACACAACCGAGAACTCCAGAGTTCCTGCCATCAGGCCGGTGTTCACTATGCCCGTTTTATTACTCACCAAGACGTGCCTCACTTTATTTTACGTGAGCTGCCAGAGATGGGGCTGCTGATGTAGTCGGACGACCACGTCCTCGCACTAATTCTCATGCAGTTCAGTTTTCTTTCTCCAGCCGCCTTCTCCCTCCTGCTTGCGCTCCCCTTGCTGCTTGTACCGTATTTGCTCCGGCAGCGACATCAACGCCGGGTCGTTCCAGCGCTCTTTCTCTACCAGGATATTTCCTCCCCGGCGCGGCGAAGCCTGTGGGGTAGACTCCGGCTGTCTCCGCTCTTTTTGCTCCAGCTTCTCATCCTGCTGTTATTGGTTGCTATTGCCGCCCGTCCGGTCTTGCAATACGAAACCGCTGGGAAAATTGCACTCGTCCTCGATACCTCGGCTAGTATGCAGGCGCGCGACCCGTCGGGCCAGACCTCACTTTTTGAGATGGCCAAAGAGAGAATTCAACAGGAACTGTCAGATATCCCGGCCGGGTACCATATTAGCATCTTCACTACCAATCCCCTTGGAGCGGTCCCCGAGGAGCTGCTCGACCCTCTCGCCGGTTCGGCCGATGCGGTAGAGCCCCTCACGGTTGGCTCCGACCTGCGGGCCGTGTTGGAGCGGCTGCGTGTCAGCGATGCGCCCGACCCGAGCGGTGCAGCGCTCTCCGCCTTTTTTATCCGGCTTTTGCGCGACCGCGATTTTGAACATGTCCTGTTCGTGACCGATCGTCCCGTCACGCCGCCCTCCGGCGGACACATGTCCGGGCAGGCCCTCCACACAGTTACACTGGGTTCTGCCCAGCCTAATATCGGAATCAGCACATTCCGTTTATACCAGAGTCCATTTTTTCCAGATGATATTCACGCTACGGTCGGCATACACGCCACCGAGGATGCCCTCTCCCAGTTGCCTCTGAGGCAGATTGTCATCGAAGATGGCCAGACCCAACGGCGCTTCGCCGTCCAACAGATCAGACAACCGGCAGCCCAGACCTTCTCCTTTTCCCAACTCCCCCTCTCGACGAGCTACCGAGCCCGGATTCTGTTTGGCGAGGGGGAGGGAGGAGGCCAAGACAAAGATGGACTGGCCGTTGATAACGAAGCCTACGCGGTTTTGCCGCCCCTTGAGGAGATTGCTGTTTTACTCGTCAGCCCAACGCCTGAGGTCGGGGACAGTCTTGATCAGATACCAAATATCAAATTGACGCTGATGACCCCCCAGGACTATAACCCCGTTGCGGTGACGTCCGCCCCCGAGTTCACCTGCGTCCTCTTTCACTTGACCGCGCCAGAAGCACTGCCCCCGATGCCGGCGGCCTTTTTTCTGCCGCCCGACGACAACCCGCTCTTCTCCTTGGGACAGAGCGCCCAGCAGCCCGTGCTCACCCACTGGACCCACGGTCACCCCCTGACCTCGTATGTGACCTTTCCTTTACTCATTCCAGCCTATGCCCAAGCCCTTCGACCCTCTGGGTGGAATACGCCCATTGTCGAGAGTACGGTCGGCCCGCTCCTGTTGGCTGGAGAACGGGCTGGACGGCGCTATGTCGTGACCGGATTCGACCTCTTACCCTACCTGGGAACGCGCAACCTGCCGGCCTCCATTTTGACACTGAATATTTTAGGCTGGCTCTCGGACCAAGCCTCGCAATCCGCCCCGTATAAAACAGGGGCAATGCTGAGCCCGCAGGAAAACACAGATAGTCCAACCGTCCCAATCCTGTCTGTTCGATTTCCTCAGGAGACCGACTTTCGGCCGATCGAACGAGCCCTCTCCTTGGACCGGCAGGGAGTGTATACTTTTCGTAAAGATGGCAAGGAACGTCCCGCGGCCGTCAACCTTCTGAGTCCGGAGGAGACCGACCTGGGCCGGCCGCTCTCCCTAATGGTTGACGAGTCTGGTGAGCCGTCTCACATCTCCCAGACAGACCGCGTGAGCCGAACACATGAGCGGCCTGTCTGGCCATGGCTCCTGCTCGCCGTGCTCGTCCTATGCAGTCTGGAGTGGTGGTGGGTCGCTCGAAAGGATATGGCCCGAGAACAGTACTGAGCATGTTGTTGTGAATATGGAAGGCCTGACGCTACTGACCGATCTCCTGTCGCCACTGGGCTGGAGCCAGCCGGCTCTGCTGTACGGTCTTATTGCAATCCCCTTCTTTCTCTTATTGCAATGTTTTGCTTTCCGTCAGCGTCCTTCGTTGCCGAGTCTTGTGCTTCGCGGGCTTTTCCTGAGTGTGCTCATCCTCGCGGCCGCAGGTCCCTCTACCCAAGGTATCCAACAATCTGTTCCCCCCATCCTGGCCATCGACGTTTCAGACAGCATGACCGTCTCTCAACGGCAGTGGATACAACGGACGATTACGGATCAGATACGGCCCACTCCAGATACTCCGGTGGTGCTCTTTGGGGGGAGTAATCAGCGGTTAGCTTGGCAGGATGTTCCTTCTCTTTTGGTCAGTCCGCCGGAAGGCGTACAGCCTGAAGAGACCAATATTGAGGCTGCCCTGAGTCAGCTTTTGGAAGAACCCCAGCCCCGACCGGTCTATGTCTTGAGCGATGGCTGGGAAACGCAGGGAACGGTGACAGCCCTGTTCCCCGCGCTGGCAAAGCAGGGGCTCCGCCTCTACCCACTGCCCCCGCCGTCGGAAGAACGCGCACCCAATATCACCCTCCAGCGTTTTAGTGCACCGCAGTCCACCTCGGGCGGAGACGATATTGAGATTACGATTGCGCTGGAGAATACCGCCCTGCAACCTGTCCGGGGCGAGCTGACGGTACGCGAGCGTGATACGGTCGTGTGGCAGCAGGAAACTGAACTCCGCCCAGGAGCTTCTCTCCTCACCCATTCGCTGCGGTTATCCGGCAGTGGTCTCATTCCCCTGCACGCAAATTTCGTCCCGCATGCTGAGGCACCCGACGCCATTCCTTACGACAACCAGGCAACCGCGTGGGTGCGGGTTGCGCCGCGGCCGAGTGTCTTGTTGCTCAGTGCAACGCCGCGTGACAATCGCTATCTCGAACAGGCTTTAAGCAGTCGTGGACTCGCCGTGACGGCCCTTGCCCCGCATACTCAGCCCGCCTCCGTACCCGCGCTCAACACCTTTACTACGGTGATCCTCAATAATATTGCTCACCAGCAACTCCCTGCGGCCTTTGCGCGCGGGATGGATGCCTATGTCAAAAATGGTGGTGGTCTGATTATGGTTGGAGGGGAAAGCAGCCTCGGTCTGGGCCACTACGCTGGCACGGCAATTGAGCAAGCCCTTCCCGTACGGCTCGTCCCCCCCCAAAAAGAGGAACGGCGGACGGCCATGCTGCTGATCATTGATAAATCCGGCAGTATGCGGAAACAGCGGAAACTGTTGTACGCGAAATTGGGCGCCCGGGCGGTTGCCCGGAATCTGACCGATACCGACCTGTTTGGGATCATCGGTTTTGATAAGACCCCGTTTGTGGTGGCCCCACTCGACTATTTGGGTAAAACGCGCGCCCAGCTTGATGATCGGATTGACCGCTTAAAGCCGTCCGGCGGCACGTTTCTGCTGCCCGCCCTGCAAGAGGCCAGACGCCAGTTGGAACGTCAGCATGCCACCCGCAAACATATTGTGCTGCTGACCGACGGTGAGACTGGCGGCAGCGGAAGCGATTATCTGGACCTTGCCTCAGTGCTGCGCAACGAACTCAAGATCACGATTTCAACCATTGCCGTAGGTAAGCAGGCAAACCTGCGTCTGTTATCTCGTCTGGCAGACTATGGGGGAGGAGCATTCTATCACACCACCGACCCGTCGACCTTACCCGACCTCTTCCTTGACGAATTGGAAGAGAAACCGGAAGAAAAGACTATGGTTGAGCGGCTCCTGCGCCCCATTCCGAACCCGCGCTCCCCTCTGCTTAAGGGCTTGGCTCAGCAGCGACTGCCGGCAGTGAAAGGCTATGTGCAAACCAGACTGAAAAAGGGGGCACGGGCAGACTTATCGGTCCGGGATACAGACAAGCAGCTTCCCCTTTTAGCCTCCTGGTCCTATGGCCAGGGCAGAGCAGCGGCGTTCACCTCGGATGCAAATGGACGATGGTCGGAGCCGTGGGTGGGCTGGGACCGCTACAGCCAGTTCTGGAATCAAACCGTCCGCTGGAGTTTTGCCCGAGAGGAGGGAGACGGACGCAATGGACAGCACGCCTCTCCATTTTCCATCGAGGTCGGGCACAACGAGACAGGGTTGCTGGTTGAAGCTTTTTTCTATGGAACGAAAGGGTCAGCCCAAGCCGACGCAACGCTCACGGCAACACTCACGGCACCGGATGGGACGACCACTCGCCTGCTTTTTGAACACTTGGCGCCCGGCCATTATCAAGGGAAGTACGACACCCGCGTGTCAGGCGACTACAGCCTTGAGGGAACCCTTCCCAGCGGGGAGCGGTTTGGCCCGCTCGGCTACACGCTGCCCCGTCTCCGGCCGCGTGAAGCTCCTCAGCCCCAGCCCAATCTCCGCCTCTTTGAAATGCTAGCCGAGGCAACGGGCGGCGCACTGAACCCTGAGTTGGCAACCCTCAGCCCGCCGCTTGGACCAGCCGAGCAACTGCCGCTTTGGCCGTACCTCATCCCCCTTGCCATGGCCCTCTATCTTATGGAACTCGTTATTCGTCGGCTCGCAGGTTAGGATTGACTCTGCTCGTCCAGGACTGCTGTCAGGCCGTGAATTGCTGCTGCCCATATTCAGCACTCCGCCCCGCTTGCCCGGAGATGGCCGGACTGGTATGGCGAGCGGAAAGACTGCATCCTCGATCTGGTCTGAAGACGCTGGAGAAACTCGGAGAATAGATGGCATATCTCGTACTCCTTCGACATGGCCAATCACAATGGAATCTGGAAAACCGCTTTACCGGCTGGGTTGACGTTGCCCTGACGGAAAAAGGTGAGGAAGAGGCCCGGCAGGCTGGAGAAAAGATCAAGGCTGCTGGCTTGCAATTTGATACCACTTTTACCTCAGTGCTTCAGCGTGCCATCCGAACGCTCGAATTGGTCTTGGAGGTACTCGGCCAACCGTCTCTTCCCGTCGAACAGGACCAGGCACTCAACGAACGCCATTACGGCGACCTGCAGGGACTCAATAAAGCCGAAACGGCCAAGAAGTTTGGCGATGAGCAGGTGCGACTCTGGCGCCGGAGCTATGATATTGCTCCACCGGGCGGAGAAAGCCTGGAAAACACGGCCGCGCGGACTCTACCCTATCTGAAAGACCGGATTCTCCCAACGGTCCAAGCCGGACAGCATGTGTTGATTGCAGCGCATGGCAATAGCCTGCGTTCGATCATCATGCATCTCGACCAGTTGAGCCGAGAGGCAGTCCTCAGCCTTGAGCTGGGAACCGGTGTCCCGGTAGTGTACGATATTGACGCCGAGGGAAACGTCCAGTCAAAAGAGATTTTGTAACGACGCCGCAGCGCCCAACGAGATGCTCGTTGAGCGGACGACCGCAGAGGGGATTACTGCGGAGCCAGGGAACGATATTTCCCCTGATAAAAGAGGAGCGGGTCGCCTGGTGCGGTCACGAGCCGCTGAATCTCTCCAACATAAATTGTATGATCCCCACCTTCGTAGGCGTGGGCGACGCTACATTCAAAATGCGCGAGCGCTCCATCAAGCAGGGCAACCCCGAGTTCCCCGAGGCTGTAGGATAAGCCCGCAAATTTCTCAATTCCTTTTGTTGCAAAACGGGTGGACAGCTCTTCTTGCGCCAGACTCAGGAAATTGACGGCAAAGACCTTGGATTCCTCAAAACAGTCGTAGCAGTCTACGCCTTTATCCACACAGATTAAAAGCAGTGGTGGGTCCAGAGACAGTGAACTAAACGCATTGGCAGTCAGGCCAAACGGCTTTCCCGTGGCATCTTTCGTGGTGATGATGGTGACCCCGGTTGCAAACAGCCCCATTGCGTTACGTAATTCTCGTCCATCAATTGCCATACTGCCTCCCCGGTCGGTAAAGAAGTTCTCTGACAGCTACCAGAGCGCCTCCCAGGATGTCAATTGCTCTGCACGCCTGCCCTATTGAGGTGGGCTCCCGTGGCTCAGATTCGGCTTCGTCAGCGACCGAGCAACATCCTTGTCACAGCCTGGAGCGCGACCGAAGACTTTTTGCCACACCGGGGCAGTTTCCATACACATATACACCGGAATCGTGGGAGCCAGGCTGTTCAGTTGGGAGATAAGGCTGCGGTACATCTTGACGCGCAAGGCCTGAAAGGTGCGCCATTTCCCATCATCGCATAAGACCTGCTCGCCAGATAAGAGAGGGGTCTGCGGGAAGCGTTGACGGATGACTTTTCGTAGGGACGGGGTGAGGCGGAGGCTGCCGAAACTGACCCAGGCTACTCCACGCGGGTCAACGGTCGTAAAGACCTGTTCCAGCGTCTGCTGGTAATCCGCCTCCCAGTTGGGATACTCGATGAGCGGATCAAAGTGAAAACCGATTTTATAGCCAGCCTGCTGGACGCGCCGGGCGGCCCGGAGGCGTTTGGCAAACGACGCTGTGCCGTACTCTTCCGTGTCCGCAATAGCCGGTGGTGTCAGGCTCCACGACACCACGACGCGTCCGTGTGACTCGAGCGTAAGCAAATTATCAATACAGTCGCTTTTCGTTTTGAGTTCGAGCAGAACATTCTTCCGAGCGGCGAAGAAGGGCACCAGGTCTGCTGAGAAACCGACCAGGGCATCCAAGGCTAAGCTGTCGGACAGTTCACCGGTCCCAATCCGAAATTGTCTCCACGGCTGACGATCGACGACCTGAGCGATCTCGTCCAGCAGATCGTCACTATTGGTGAAGACTTTGAGTGCGGGGTTATTGGCGAGATATTCCTGTAAAAAGCAATAGCTGCAATCCATTGGGCAGTTGGAGATCAGACTGACGATCAGATAGTTACAGCACACCAGCCCAGGGGTTCCGGCCGGACAATGTTCGAGAAAACGGGCGCGTTGGCGGGTAAAGAACAGCCGACGCTTGCCAGCACCGAACGGGTCTTTGCCCGCGGACCACGCTTCCTTTTGCTCCCAGTCTTTTTCAACAATGCGGACAGGCAGCTCAGGTAGCTTAATGAGAGCCCGCTGAACGACCGGCGCGTCTTCCTCGCCGCGTTCGATAAGGATTTCAGTCGGTCGGTACATCGCCGTCTATTATGCCGCAGGACTTACACCTCATCCAGAGTGTCAAACACGCGCTGAAAGCGGCCATCATCGAGCCGCTGCTGAAGCTGGGAAAGGGCGTTCTGAAGCTCGTGAACATTACGGACTGTTAGGGTGACCGTGACCTCATCGCCTTCAAAGTCTGACGGGAAAGATAGCCGTCCTGTCCTGCCTAAGTCGAGGGCTTTCACCACCTGGTGGATGTTTTCCTCTAACCGGGTCAGACGCGGGTAGCGTATCTTGCGCAGTACTGTCTTGACCGCTTTGAGTTTGTCGTGACGTGACCCCGGTGTTGCCTGTGCGCTGCGGAGCTCCCGTCGTTCGAGAATGGTCGCGACAGTCTGCTCATCACGCGCAGCAATCTCCTCGAACCAATCGAGCAAGTCTTTGAGATGATTCTCACCGCATTGGAGGTCTTGCAGTAAGGAGAACAGCGCAGCCTGGTCGGTCGTCGGCCATGCCTGCCAGCGTGCCAGCGTTGTGCCACTCAAGTGCTTGCGCTGGGCATAGGCCGCTATCCGTTGCGCTTGCCCCTGCTCATTCTGTGTTGCCATACGACTCCTGTGTATCGACGCTTTGCGCGCAGGGATAGCGCGCCATCAGGGCCCGGTAGGGTTCCGCCGATTTGCCACGTTTGCGCGCTCCATTGGCCAGGATTCTACACTTCTTGTGGAGCATGGACAGTGTGGCCTGACGTTGCTGGAGAGAGAGTCGGCCCGAGTCGAGCAGTTTACGGAGCGCGACAAGCCGAAACCGATCCATTCCCCAGAACTGGCGGGATAATTGATCGGCGTGACCGCCGCGTTTCAGGACCAGAGGCGTATCAATCAGGTAGACTGGCTCTCGTACGCTGATGCGCAGCCACAGGTCATAATCTTCACAGGCCGGGAGCTGCTCATCAAAACCTCCCATTCGCTCAAACAATTCCCGACGCAGCATCACAGCCGAGGGACTGACCAGACAGTCGGCGAGGCTCTGGACAAAAATATCACCATGGGGTTTTCGATGTTTCTTGCGTGGGTTGACCCGAACTCCATACCGAATCCAGGTTTCCTGGGTCTGACAAATCTGTGCGGTCGGCAGCGCCTCAAAAAAAGCGACCTGGTGAGCTAATTTCTCGGGCTGCCAGACGTCGTCGGAATCGAGAAAGGCGAGGAATTCGCCCCGACTGGCGTCCACCCCCCGATTGCGTGCGGCTGAGACGCCCTGATGGGGCTGATAGAGGTAGCGTATGGGACGGGTCTGTGCACGAGTATACTCTTCGACGATCTGTCGGGTTGCGTACCGGGTCGCGTTCGTTGAGCCGTCATCTACAACAAGAATTTCATTATCCCGATACGTCTGAGCCAGAACGGAGGCCAGCGCCTCACGCAGAAAGGCGGGGCGATTATAGGTCGGTATGATAGTCGAAACGCTAGGCATCTGATATTTTCTTCGTCTCGAGTGCAGCGGTCAGCGTAAGCATCGCCTGCCACAGAGCGTCCGTGCCCTGGCCATCCCGAGCGGAAAAAAGAAGCAGGGGCTCACCACCGATTTGCCGCCTCAGGATTTGGCGCTGCTTTTCCCGCTGGTTGCGCTTGAGCTTGTCGCATTTGGTGGCGACAAAGAGAAAGGGGCGGTCATGATAGGCGAGAAAGTCGGCCAGGGCCGCCTCCTCTGCTTCGGGACCACGCCGGATATCGAGGATAATGACCACCCCACACAGGTTTGGTGCGTGTATCAGGTAGTCTTCAATCAGTCGCTGCCAGGCCGTCCGCTCAGACTTGGCAACTCTGGCATAGCCGTAACCAGGCAGGTCAACAAAGGTCAGGGCTTGGTTGATGGTAAAAAAATTGAGCTGCCGCGTGCGGCCTGGAGTCTGGCTCGTCCGGGCAATTTTCTGGTTCAGGAGTCGGTTGATTAACGAAGACTTACCGACATTCGAACGTCCGGCAAAGGCGATTTCCGGCTGAGAGAGTTTTGGATATCGTCCCGGCTGCATCGCAGCGCCGGCAAACTCAACATTAGAAATTTTCACGGTCTTGACTCATGCTCATCCGTGGACTGAACAGGGACACTCCGCCGGATGTGAGAGGAGCGTAGCCGACAGAGCCGATTTGCGCCACCTTGACTTCCGCTCGCTTGGATTGTTTGTTTGGGGAGATATGAAAAACGAACTCCTGGGAATGCTGGTGACCGCCCTGGCTATATTATCCGCAGCCATTGTGTCCGGTCTGCGGCTCAAGCCATATATTGACGCCGGTGAAACGTATACTCCCGCCTCGTTTATGCTGTATCCGGCTCTGGCGGCTGCGCTGGTCGCCGTTCCCCTCATTTTCTTGCTGCGTGCGGTCCAAGGAACAAAAGAGATTGAAATCGGTCCGCTGAAATTCACCGAGCGCACGCCGTTTATGGCCTTATGGTGCATCTTGTATATTGTGATTGCCGTTACCTTCTTCCCCTACGACGGTCCTGAGGAGTCGGACCTCTTGCCTGAGCCCTCGTACCAAGAGGAGACCGAGTCCCCCCTCAATCAGCCGGTCCGCCTGCCCTTTGCCATTGACCCGCTCCAGGAGAGAAGCGTGGAGCAGAGACCGACGGTGCCGGTTGTCAATCGTCTGACCAGGACGCAGTTGTGACCGACTTCCAGCCTCAGCTCGATCCATTTCAGGTGCTACTAGGTTTTCGCCTCGACAGGGTGGCGCCGGAATTTTGCCGCCTCAGCCTGCCCTTCAGGTCTGAACTGCGAACCGCTGGCGACGTTGTGCATGGTGGGGTCATTGCGACCCTGATTGACAGCGCCGGGGTTATTGCAGCCTGGTCGCAGGCCGACCCGAGCGCCACCCGTGGGGCAACGGCCGATCTCTCGGTCAGCTATTTATCTGCGGCGCACGCCGTTGATCTCATTGCTGAAGCCCAGGTCATACGGCGTGGACGGAGCCTTGTCTTTATTGAGGTCGATGTCACAGCCTCGACCGGAGAGCGGATTGCCAAGGGGCTGGTCACGTATAAGTTGGGATATAGTATATGACGCAACCGTCGCTTGATCACTCTGTCCCGTCGAATTTGTCGTCATCGGTTGTGTCTCCCCGGACTGTTCCGCCCAGAACCATCCCGCTCATCCATATCGTCCTGTTTGGGGCAACCCTCTTGACCACAACACTCGCCGGAACCTTTCAGGCAGGTGGGGACCCTCTCAGGGACCCGTCTGCGCTGGTGTTGGGGTTGCCGTTTGCCCTCACCTTACTGCTCATCCTCCTCAGCCATGAGATGGGGCATTACGTCCTGGCCCGCATCCACGGGGTCTGGGCCAGCCTGCCGTATTTCATTCCCGGTCCGCCGTTCTTTGTCGGGACTTTTGGCGCGTTTATTCGGATGAGATCGGCGCCGGCCAATCGATCCGCACTGTTTGATATTGGCGCGGCCGGACCCTGGGCCGGGGTCTGCTTCGCTATTCCTGCGGTGATCGTTGGCCTGACACTCTCCGAGGTGCAGCCGCTCGATCCACTTTCGGGAGGCATCATTCTGGGCGACTCCGTCCTGTTTTCCGCCCTGATCACGCTTGTTCTTGGCGTCACCCCCGATGAGGTCAGAATCATCCTTCATCCCATTGCGCTGGCCGGCTGGTTCGGCCTGTTTGTCACCTTCCTCAATCTACTGCCGGTTGGCCAGCTCGATGGCGGCCATGTGGTGTACTCGCTCTTTGGGCCGGTTCACCGCTGGATAGCACGCGCCTTTCTGCTGGTTATTCTGGTGCTGGGCTTTCAGGGCTGGCAAGGCTGGTTTGTGTGGGTCGTCCTGTTAGCCATCTTAGGTATCGACCACCCGCCGACAGCCGACCACGTGTTGCCCCTTGATCGCAAGCGGACCATCTATGGTTGGTGTACCGTCGGGCTTTTTGTCTTGACTTTCACCCCCGTCCCCATCACCATATCCGCAAATTTTCCGTTCCGGGAGGATGTGACACCAGTGGCTTACCAGCTCGAACACCGTCCCCCGTCGTCAGCCTTGCCCCCCTGGACGTTGGTGTACCAGTCATGACCGAGCGTCTTTCCTGGGATCAATATTTCATGACCATCACGCGCCAAGTGGCCGAGCGTTCGACCTGTGAACGCGCCAAAGTTGGCGCGGTTATTGTCCGCGAACGGAACATCCTGACCACGGGCTATAACGGCGCGCCAGCCGGACAGCCGCACTGCACCGAGGTTGGCTGCCTGATTTACGAATCAAAGACGCCGACCGGGGAGATCGAACAGAACTGCTACCGGACCATCCATGCAGAGATCAATGCCATTGCCCAAGCCGCAAAGAACGGCACCAATATCAGTGGGGCGGATATCTATGTCACCCACACCCCGTGTATCCACTGTCTCAAGGTGCTGGTGAATACTGGTATCCGACGCATATTTTACGAGAAGGCGTATAAGCTCCACACCGTACAGGAGTTGCTGGCTTCCTCTCAGGTCGAATTGCAGCAGGTTGAACCGTAGACAAGCGAGGCAGACGCCTAGCTTCTGTCTTGGCAGGGACACCGAGCCAGCGTTTCTATTCTTGCGGTTCGGTCGATTGGGCTGTGGGTTGAGCGGACAATCCGTCATAAGCGCCAAATTGATAGGCGGCCGCTAACAAGAGGACAGACAGAACAAGCACCGTAATCAAAATATCAAGGGCGCTGAGCCCGGCGTGGCTCTTCTTCATTTTTTCCTCCATGCGTACGTCTAGCGATAGACGAGGGTGTCACCATCTGGACGACGCTTCCAGCGCTTGTGTATCCACAGCCAATGGTCTGGATAGCGCTCGACCATGTCCTGAAATATGGCGGTGAATTTTGCGGTCGTGGCGCGAATGTCTTCTTCTTGGTTACCAGTCCGAACCGGCTCGATCAACGGTAAGATCACGATCTTATGCCGGCATGAGCCATTTTCCCGAATCAGAAAGGCCGGCACAACTGGAACACCGGTTGTCAGCGCCAAGCCGGCAAGGCCGGATGAGGTTGAGGCCAGTCGTGAAAAAAATGGCACGAACACGCCCATCCGCCCCGAGGCGTTTTGATCAACCGCGGCAACAACCGCACTCTTTTTCTTAATCGCCCGAAAGACCTCAATCCCGGCGGTCGTTTTCTTGATCACTTTGGTCCCGCCCCGTTCGCGCTCTGTCGTCAACACTTTTTCAATAAAGACATTACGTAAACGGCGATGGATGATGTGTATGGGGAGTCCGTAACACGCAGCCGCGTGGGCGAAGAGTTCCCAGTTGCCAAAATGTCCGGTGAGAATCAGGGCACCAGTAGCGCGCAGGTTGTCTACAAGCTGACACCATTCGGCTTCGTTCTCAAACTGCACCCGCTCGTGGATATTCTCTGGTGTGAGAGAACGCAGATGGCAGAACTCGGCCAGTAAGCGGCCAAGATTCCGGAAACTTTCCCGCAGAATACGGTGTCGTTCGGCTCTGTCCTTGGCCGGGAAAGCCAGGGCCAGATTTGTTAGCCCTACCCGACGATGCGGCCAGTCTATCCAATAGAGGAGGGTGCCTATACCTTCTCCGACCCGAAACGCGAGGCGAAAGGGCAAGACGCGAAAAAAGGCGAAGGCGGCCAGGAACAAGACATATTCGATCCGGGCGAGCAGGTGTTTTTTTTCACGCGCCGGACGAATACGTTTTTTACGACGGGGCCGGTCCTGTTGCGAAACAGCGGGGGCAGGCTCAGCGCTCTCGTGGACCGCGCCTCTGATCCCTTCTGGCATGACTCCGAGAGAGACTGGACTGATGACTACGCTGCTGGGGCATCAGAAAACGAAAAGCCAAACACTTCCCGTTCCTTGGCCACCAAGTCGGCAACGACCTGTCGATCGATATCCCGATAGCGTTGCAGGGTTTCCCGCATCTTTCCTTCCCCACCGTTTGCTCTCGCCATCTCTTTCAGCTCGTTTTTGATCCAGCCGATATGCCATTTTTCATCTTTGGTGACTTCGTGCAGGATAGCAAGCGTCTCGGGATCGACATCTGTCCGTTTGGCATGTTCGAGATACCGGCGCTGGGCACGCTCTTCGACCACGACCGTGAGCGCGAAGAGATCAATCAACGAGCGAGGAATGCCAACCGCTCTGCCAATGCGGGTCTGGTAGCCATCATCCACATGGACCGGTTCATATCCCAGGTCGGTAATGCGTTTCGTCCACAGCCAGGCGTGGCGGGTTTCGTCGGCCAGATGCCGAGACAATTTGACTTGGGCCTCAATGTTTTCGACGCGCATGGTTAATTTTAAGAGCAGCGTCGCACCCCGTAGCTCGGCATCACGGTAATAGCTGTATAAATGGATCATCCGCGGATCTACAGACATAGTGTGTTCACTTTCCACTCGAAAAGCCCTGTACTCTTCTCGCTGAGAAGAGGCGTATACCCCCAAAGGCTTCTCCCGGTATAGAGTAATGGTCACAGAAAAGCAAGAACCTTAATAGTGCGCTAAACATCGACAAATACTTAATTTTTTTATACCGTAGCGGCGATGGATTCAGTCCCCCCATCTATACTGGTTCTCTTTTCTTCGCCGTGGTTCAGAACAGGCTTGTGGCCGGACGTTGTGCTCTGGAGTGGAGTGCTGGGTCTCTTGTTGTACGGCCTGAGCGGATGTTGGGGCGGCGAAGACACCCGACTCGTTGCCCGGCCGGCCGGGCCATATCACCTGACACTGGACCTTGGATCAACGTTCCCGCAGGCTGGTCAGGATACAACCCTGACCTTTCACCTGACCCATACCAAGACACAACAACCGGTCGTTGATTTGCAAATATTGCACGAACGAGCCCTTCACACCTTCATTGTGAACCGTGATTTATCCACCTTTGCCCATACCCACCATGAGGACTATATTCCGCTCACGGACCGGGATCTTCAGCGTGCCCGGTTTCATTTTCCCTATACGTTTCCCAAGGCGGGAGAGTATCTCATTGTCAATGAGTTTACCCACAAGGACAGAAGCTGGACCAAATATTTCACTGTCACCGTCACCGGGGAGTCCGGCCCGCCGCCCGAGCCTGATTTTCGTCAGGAAAAACAGTTCGGTTCGTATCGCGTTGCCTTACGCACGTCGCCGTCTCCGCCCATTGCCGGTCATGAGGTCGAAATTGTGTGTCACCTCACCTCCGCAGAGGGGGTCCCAGTCAGGAATTTGGGCCTCTATCTCGGCACCGAAGTCCATATGGCAAGCTGGCGCCTGGACGGCGAGTATTTCGGCCATCAGCACACTTACACCTCGGAGATGGCACGTTTTATGGAAGGCATGCGTGGTCACAATATGTCGTCAGACCAGATGGCCCGACGCATGGTTCAACTCATGAGTCGCCCGGCAAAGCAGGAGTATTTTGGCCCGGACGTGCCGCTGCATCACGTCTTCCCCACCGCCGGCGTATATAAAGTCTTCCTGGAATTAGCGCCCAACGGAGAGTATCTGCCGGTTGATTTTCTGGTCACAGTCGCCGAGTACACGGACGACGCGGATACGACGATTCATTCCATCCTGCAAGAATCCGCACAACCCACTACACCCAATAGGCAGGTCCCCTCGTGAAATCCCGCTCCCTTCAAAACGTTCTGACCGCCTGCTTTCTGCTCGTTTCGTCCCCGGCAGTAGCCGGCCACGGTTTCGTCACAACCTTTGGTGACATCGAATGGTTGCCGGAACCCGGCCGGACACCGGATACTGTGGGGTATCAACTCGATTCCTGGTCCGAAGTGGGACAACTCTGGCTGGCCACGACCGCCCGACAGGTCGTCGATCTCTCGCTCGGCTTTGCCCGGGAAAAACTGGCAGAAGCCGAAGCCATGCTGACCGTCCAAGATATAGCCGCAGCCCGGGTCGCGCTGGAGCAGTACTGGTATTATATCGACTGGGCTGAGCAGGTGCTTCCACAGGTCGAAGATGTACAGAATGAGGAGACCATTGCTCTGGTCGAAATGCTGACAACCCACCTGCTTGAACACCAGTACATCCTGACCATCATCCATACGGATCTGTCTGTTGAGTCGCGCGGCATCCTGCGGGAGGTCTTCACAACTGCGCAACAGCGCTATCCACGCATAGCCGACCGTCTACCCCGCAAAAAACGCGGCGCCCTCTTTTTCAAAGAAGAGGAAGTGCGCTGGTCGGTTGAAATGGTACTGCGGGAGGAGGATGGGTAGCAGATGACCAGAAAGGGAACCGGTCGAGGAAAAATGCGTGCGATCTGGGCTCTCTTACCGATACCAAGAAAGAATACGCATGCAAAAAAAGCCAAAGCGCCACTTCCCTCCGCCTCGGAAGAACTCGACGACAGCCCCTTCCCCGATCCTATCGTCATGCCCATTGAGGATGTGATTGATCTCCATCCCTTTGCGCCCAAGGAAATTCGTAGTGTCGTAGAGGAATATTTACGCGAGTGTTGCGTCGCAGGGTTTACCCAGGTGCGTCTCATCCACGGCAAAGGTAAGGGAGTCCAGCGCGAGAGCATTCGTTCACTGCTCACTCGCCTGCCCTATGTGGAAGACTTTGCCGATGCGCCAATGGGGGCGGGCGGTTGGGGCACGACCATTGTCCATCTCGACCCGTCGCGGGGAGACCTGCCGGAAAGCAGCGAATCGTAAAGCAGGTGCCCCGTTCAGACGTGTTATGCACATTGTACGGTAAGCCCACTGGCCCCCCCCTAGCCCCCTAGGGGAGAGGGAATGTGTCTCGTAGGGGCAACCCCCTGTGGTTGCCCGTCCTGCTGAGACTCTACCGAAAAACTCTCTCTTGCGCGGCTCTCCTACAAAGGGATACATAATGACGGCAGAAGGAGGGGATCCATGGCAACAGTTGATACCTTTTTGGCTGATTTGCGTGGCTATATCCAACACCAAGATGAAAAGCCCCTGCTTGGTCCCAGCTTTTATCAGGGCCTGCTGGCCGGAGAGCTGTCTCGCCCGCAACTGAAAAAATGGGCGCTCAACCTCTTTTATGTCACAGGCCAGCATATCCGGGCCTTTGGTGGGATTTTTATGAATACCGGCCTCGGACCGCTGGATCGGAAAATCCGTCGCCATATTGTTGAAAATCTGATTGACGAAGAAACGATTATGGGTCGCGGGGAAGACGCCCACTGGATGCTGTCCATGCGGCTAGCCCAGGCGCTCGGAGCCACCGAGGAGGAAGTGCGGCAACCGGTTGTGGCCCAAGAGTCGGTCACCTATGTAGACTGGGTGATTGAGCTTGGCCGGAAGGAATACGGCCTGGTCACCCTGGCGGCCATGTCGATTGGCGGCGAGACGCGCAGCGATGACTCCATGAAGGGCTTGGTGGGCGCGCTCAAAGAAAAATACGGCCTGACTAGGCACGACCTTGAATTCTTTTATGCGCATGCCGGTGAGGCCGAAGCTCATGGCGAGCCCGTTTTTGACATGGTGCGTGAATATGCCACCACGACCGAACGGCAGCAGAAGATTCGAGACAGCGTCACAGAGTGGTGTGAGAAATTCCAGGCGGCCCAGGAGGGCGGGTATCGGGTTGCGATGGGCATGGATACTGGCGTCCGGGTTGACCTGAGTTGATTGGGAAAGATTGATCAAGAGGAGGAATCATTCATGTACGACCTGATTATTGAAAACGCCCGTATCTGCGACGGCACGGGCGCGCTAAGCTTCTACGGCAATGTGGCGGTCAAAGACGGCCTGATTGCCGCAGTGGGTAAGGACAATGGCGAGGCGGCCCAAAAGAAAATCAATGCCGACGGCTTGGTGCTGGCCCCAGGGTTTATTGATCCGCATACCCATTACGATGCCCAAGTCGCCTGGGACCCGCTGGTGACCTGCTCCTCCTGGCACGGCATTACCACGGTGGTGATGGGTAATTGCGGGGTGGGCGTTGCGCCGGTTCGACCCAAAGCCCGTGATATTGTCATGTGGGACTTGGTGAATGTCGAAGCGATTCCGTTCGAGGTCATGGAGCGGGGCATTGACTGGCAGTGGGAAACCCACGCCGAATATCTCGATGTCCTGCAAAAGCGCGGCATGGGTATCAACGTGGCCTCGTTAGCCGCCCTCACGCCCCTACGGCACTATGTGATGGGCGAAGAGTCGTTTGAGCGGGAAGCCACTCCGGACGAGATCGGTGAGATGCAACGGCTGTTTCGCACCGCTATGCGCGCCGGTGCGTTTGGCCTGACCAGCACCATTCTCAACAACCATATTGGCTTTGAAGGCCGCCCGCTCGCCTGTCGCAATGCCAGCCGAGCCGAGTGGAGTGCGCTGTGCCAGGTCATGAAAGAAGAGGGCCGCGGCACAATCGAGATTGCCTTGACCGGGACCAATGTCGGACAGGTCTCGGACGACGAATACGATCTGCTCAAATTCCTGGTTGATGAAAGCCAGCGTCCGGTCACCTTCCTGGCCCTGTTCAATAAGCCGGGCAAGCCGGAGTCCTATCTGAATGCCGTAGAGAAGGTCCAACCCATCCTCGGCTGGGACAAAGCCGTGCCGCAGATCACCTGCCGTCCGCTACGGGTCCAGTTCAATATGCGGAACCCGTTCATCTTTGCCATTTTTTCGGCCTGGCACCACGTCTTCAACAAGAGTGTTGAAGAACAGATGCAGATTTACGCCGACCCGGGCTTTCGCAATGCCTTTCGCGAAGAGATGGATACGCGCCGGATCTTTCGCGGCCAGTGGGGTCGGATGACCGTAATTGATGCCTACAGTGATGAGGTCAAACCGCATGTCGCCAGCAAAAAGACGGTAGCCGAGATTGCCCGCGACCAGGGCAAGGACGTGGTTGACACTTTTCTCGACCTAGCGGTGGCCGACCGGCTGGAATTGCTGTTCGACCTCCAGGCGTTCAATTTTGAACCCGAAGGGGTGAAGAACCTGGTCAGTGATCCCCGCTTCCTGGTCGGCCTGTCCGACGGCGGGGCGCACGTGGATATGCTGTGTGATGCGGGTTACGCGACCTATCTGCTCGGTCGTTGGGTGCGGGACAATCAGGTATTGACCATTGAGGAAGGCGTCCGGCGGCTGACCTCAGTCCCGGCCGATCTGTTCGGTATTCCCAACCGGGGGCGCATTGCTCCGGGCCTGGTGGCCGACCTGACGCTGTTCGATCCTGATACGGTCGATGCAAAAGACCCGGAATATGTCTGGGACCTGCCCGGCGGCGGAAAACGCTTTGTCGCCAAATCCAAAGGGATCAAGACGACGGTCGTCTCCGGCCAGGTTCTGTATCAGGATGACGAATATCAGGGAGGCTTACCCGGACAGGTGTTGCGCAGTACGGATCGCTAAAAAACCGATCACTAAAAACAACGGGGCGGTGTCCAGGCCGCCCCGCTTTCTCTCCTCCCTCTTTCGCTTTTCCTATCCGTCCACCATCACGTTTTCTTCCGTTAATAAGATCACAATTTCCGCCGAGCCGCCCGTCGCGCTGTTTCTGGCCGTCTGGCCTTCAGAGGTTCCGAAGACCTTGTCCATATCCGCTTGTGTCTCAAACCAGACTTCGGCCACGCCGTCGTAGCGCTGGTCGTCGGTTGTTGCCAAGTTAATGCAGTACCGTTTCAAGCCAGGCCATTTCTTTACCTTGGGGGCGTGTTCTTCCAGCCACCAGCGGCGAAAGTCCGCTATCCCCATCCCCTCAGGCCGCTTGAGAATCCCAATGACTTTATACATAGGTCCTCCTTTTCCTAACCGACCCGAGAGCGTCCCTCCGGGTCGGTCTGCTCTGCGGTATACAGCCTTGTCACTAGCCGTTCAAGCAGTCTTTTCTTCATTCTCGATTTCCGTTAGGGATGGACAGCATATTGCAGGATACATGGGAGGATCGGTATGGAGACACGTCCGGCATCACTGCTACCCGAACAGTTCGGCCCGTTGCAGGGCGTGCGGATTGTATCGAGCGGAACCTTGGTCGCCCAGCCGTTTGCTGCGGTCTTGGCTGCGGAAATGGGCGCTGAGGTCATCCAGATTGAACGAACCGGAGAGGGCGACGCGGCTTGGCGACATCTGGGGATGCAATTGCCGACCGCAGACGGTCAGGGACAAGTGGCAACCACCTGGATTCAGGAACGGCGGAACGAGTGGTATGTCACGCTGGATTTTAGCAAGCCCGAGGGCAAGGAGCTGTTTCTCAAGCTGGTCAAGTCGTGCGATATCTGGATGGAGAGTTCAAAGCCCGGCTCCTATACCAAATGGGGACTGACCGACGAGGCCGTGCTCCAGGCCAACCCCAAGCTCGTCATTGCCCATGTCTCCGGCTACGGTCAGACTGGTCATCAGGACTATCTGGGTCGGGCTTCGTACGACATGATCGGCCAGGCTTTTGGTGGACTCATGTATCAAACCGGCTTTCCCGACCCTGACCCGCCGGTACGGGCCAATCCCTGGACGGCCGACTATATTACGGCTCTGTTCTGCCTGTGGTCGTCCCTGGCCGGCTATATTTCCGCGCAACGTACCGGCAGAGGGCAGGTCGTTGATATCTCGCAGTTCGAGGCCATTCACCGTCTACTCTCAGGGACGATGGTCGAGTATTTCAGCAATGGCTTTGTCCGCGAGCGAACGGGCAATAAAGCCACCGCGTTTCAACCCTACGATGCGTTCCAGGCCAGCGATGGCTGGGTGGTGGTTGGCGCGGTTGGCCTCGCGGTTTTTTCCCGGGTGTGTCGAGTTTTAGACCTTGACCCAGAGGAAGAGAAATGGCAGCGGGCCAGTGTCGATGTCAACGGTGTGGAAGGCATCGAGTTTGACGCCCTGCTGCGCGGGTGGATTGCCGAACGAACGGTAGCCGAAGTTGTCGAACAGTTGAACGCCGCACAGGTTGCCTGCTGTCCGATTATGAACAGCAAGGATATGGCGGAAGATCCGCACTACGAGGCCCGCAATGTCCATGTCGAGTGGGAGGACAACCAGGTCGGCCGGGTTAAAGGGACTGGTGTCAGTCCTTCCTTTTCAGCTACACCGGGCAAGGTCTGGCGCGGGTCTGTGCCTGTTGGTCATGATAACGAGCAGATTTACACTCATTTTGCCGGGCTCAGCCGCGAGGAGGTCGCCCAGCTCGAAGAAAAAGGCGTGATTTAAGCGTATGGGGCGGGGCGCACCTCGCCCCGTATTCACGCCGCTTATACACCTCTCATCATCCGCCAATGGCTCTCCTTGAAATCCGTGCTCTGCGGAAACGTTATGGTACGGTTGAAGCCCTCCGGGGTCTCTCGTTAGACGTGGAGCGGGGAGAATTCTTTGGCTTGCTCGGCCCGAACGGAGCAGGGAAATCCACCACGATCAATATCCTGCTTGGCCTCATCATTGCCGACAGCGGTTCAATCCGAATTTTCGACCACGATTTTACCTCCAACCACGTTGCCATTCGTCGCCGGATGAATGTGGCTGCGGCGTTTACCAGCATGAACGGTGTGCTGACCGTGTGGGAAAACCTGATGGTCTACGGCCGGATCTATGGCGTCAAACATCTTCCCCGGAAAATCGACGAACTGCTTGAACGCTTCGAGATTACAGACCTGGCCAAACGCCGCTTACAGCACCTCAGTTCGGGCCAACATACCCGCGTCACGTTGTGCAAAGGCTTTCTGAACGACCCGGAGCTCTTGCTGCTCGATGAGTGTACCGTTGGCCTTGATCCGGACATTGCCGAAAAAACTCGGCGGGCGCTGCAGGCCGTTCAACGGGAACGAAAAACAACCATTCTTTTCACTTCACATAATATGAATGAGGTCGAAGAGTTGTGTGGGCGGATTGCCTTTTTAAGTCAAGGCGAGATTCTCCGCGTTGATACGGCTACTCATATTAAGCGGCTCATTCCACATCAGGTCGTCGAGGTGGCCTTTCAAGCCGGGTCTGATCTCACCCCCATCCGTCAACTGCATGGAATATCTCGGATTGAGCAGAACGGAGATCATGCCTTGCGTTTTATCCTCGATGATCCAACGCGCCAACTCGACCCCTTACTCCGACACTTGACACAAAGCGGCAACCCAATTGTCGATATCCATGTCTCAAGGCCGACGCTTGAGGATGTCTTCATCAAGGTCGCCCGAGGGGAGCTGTGAGCCGCATGCGTCTTATGAACTCTCAGGACTACGGCTTTTCGGCCACGGCAATTGGGGGCTTGGTCTATAAGTTCATGTGTCTGTGCTATCGCAGTCTGGATCGTGTTTTTGACATTATCTACTGGCCGGTCATCTCCCTCCTCTTGTGGGGGTTCACCAGCATGTTTATTGCGTCAACGTCTTCGTTCTCCGGAGTCATGGAGTTCTTTCTTGGCGGGGCTGTGCTGTGGAGTTTGTTCTGGCGGGCGCAGACCGATGTTGGGACGTTTATCCTCGAAGATTTCTGGAGTCGCAATGTGTATAATCTATTTGCCTCGCCAGTCACCTCGATCGAACTCTTTGTGGCAATTGGTCTTATTGGTCTCATTCGCTGTATCCTGAGTTTTCTTTTTCTCAGCTTCCTCGCCTGGGGCCTGTACGCCTTTAACATTATGGATATCGGCGGCACGGCCATCGCCGTCTTCACCAGTGTCCTGCTGCTCTTCGGCTGGGTCATCGGCATTCTCATCGCTGCCCTGATTTTTCGCTACGGACTCCGTATTCAGATCCTGGCCTGGTCGGTAGGATTTATCATCCAGCCTTTTAGTTGTGTTTTTTATCCGCTCGACAGTATGCCGGGCTGGGTTCAGGGCATTGCCATCACCCTGCCCAGCACCCATGTGTTTGAAGGACTGCGATATGCCATTGCAACCGGGGAATTGGCCTGGCAGCCGCTGCTGATATCTCTCGGTTTGACGGCCGTGCTGTTTGTCCTTTCCATTGCCTATTTTCAGTATGCGCTCTATCAGGCCAAGAAACTGGGTTTACTGACCCGCTTTGAGATGGCCTAGGAGTTCAGTGAATTTTTCTGCGATCTTGTCGCCTTTTTGGCGTTCGTACGGCAAACCCGGTATGCTGGAAGCATTCGGGGAGAAAGGACGAGTGACCGTACCGCCTATGCAACGCCTTCAACCTAGTGCACTTCTTGCTGCGAGTCTTTTCGTTTTCGAGGCCTTTTGTGCTCACCTGCTTTCAGCCGCACCACTCACGAGTACCCACGCTGATCAGACCCAGGTCTCGCTGACGATCTATAATTCCAACCTTGGACTGGTCAAAGATGTTCGTGAGATTGAACTGGCCGAGGGGGCGACCCGCCTTCATTTTATGGATGTCGCGGCCCGGATCATGCCGACAACGGTGCTTATTCGGTCGCAGACCGACGCGGAAACCTTTCACGTCTTGGAACAGAACTATGAATATGACCTACTCAGCCCGGAGACCTTACTCGAAAAATATGTGGGCAAAGAAGTCCGGCTGCTCGACAAGAACTATTTTACCGGCAAAGATGAACTCGTGACCGCCACCCTACTCGCTACGAACGACTCCCCAATTTATCAAGTCGGAGACGAAATCTCGATTGGGTTGCCGGGCAGAGTGATTCTCTCCCAGCTTCCGGCCAACCTGATCGCCCAGCCGACGCTTGTATGGCTACTCCGGGCGCAGACCGCCAGCACCCACACCATTGAAGCCTCCTACCTCACCAATGATATTACCTGGCAGGCCGATTATGTTCTTGCCCTAAATAGCGATGACAGTCTGGCTGACTTGTCTGGCTGGGTTTCTATTGAGAATAAGTCTGGTGCGACTTATCGCAACGCGACGCTCAAGCTGGTAGCCGGTGATGTCAACCGGGTTCAGTCGGAAGTTCTCCGCGAGCGGGTCATAGCGATGGCCGCTTCGGCTCGCGCTTCTTCAGAGCCGCAGTTTCAGGAAGAATCCTTTTTCGAATACCACCTGTATACCTTGGATCGACCGACCACGGTCCAAAACAACCAGACCAAGCAGATGGCGCTTCTATCCGCCACGGATATTCCCATTACCAAACACCTCGTTCTCCGCGGCCGGCCTCACTATGTGCGGACCACGTTTGATACGCCTCCTCCACAACAAAAAGTGAGCGTTTATCTCGAAATCGAAAACGCTGAGAAGAACAGCCTCGGAATGCCTTTACCCAAAGGGACCATTCGCGTGTACAAAGCTGACACGCACGGCAGCCTCCAATTTGTTGGCGAGGACAGCATTGACCACACGCCCAAAGACGAAACCGTCAGCCTGAAAATGGGCGAGGCCTTTGACGTCGTTGGCGAGCGCCGCCAAACGAGCTTTACGCGCCTGTCACGCCGCTCGTCAGAGGTGAGCTGGCAAATCGTCGTCCGTAATCACAAGGACGAAGACGCGCGGGTCCGCGTCGAAGAGCCCATGTATGGTGACTGGGAAGTCGTCGCTTCTACCCCGGAGCAATACGAAAAGCCCGACGCGCATACCCTACGTTTTGAGGTCACGGTGCCGAAGAACGGTGAAGTGAAAATCGGCTACCGCGTACGGGTGCAGACCTAACGCGGTCTCGTGGAAACGGGAACACGCTTGATTGTCTTCCCCCACCAAGGAGACTAGACTAGGTTCATGACGCATAGCGCGCCGACAGCCCCAGCACCCCATCGTTTTACCCGTCAAGAGTACCACCGCCTGGCAGAGTCTCGTCTTCTGGCAGATGAGCGGGTTGAACTGCTCGACGGAGTCATCATTACCATGAGTCCACAGAACAGCCCCCATGCGGCAACCATTCACCGTCTCTTATTCACGCTTTTGCCGGTCGTGGGGGATAGGGCCTATATTCGCGTCCAAGCGTCGATTGTTTTGGACGATTGGAGCGAGCCCGAACCGGATATTGTCATCTGTCAACCTGACCCAACCGATTACGCTCAGCACCACCCGCAGGCGGACCAGGTTATGGTCGTCATAGAAGTCGCGGACAGCTCCCTGGTCTACGATCAGGGGCAGAAGGCCCAGGCGTACGCGGCAAGCGGCATCCCGGAATATTGGGTTGTGAACCTCGCCGACCGCACCATTTCCATTCTGACGAACCCGTCAAGAGACAAGTACCAGCATGAGCAGATAAAGGGCGAAGACGATACCGCGCTCCCTCCGGGCGGCCAGGCCATTGCCGTATCGGCTATCCTTCCGCCGCAATAGCGGTCTCCCTATCGAGCCTGCAACGAGATTGAAGAATCAAATTTTCGTATCCTGCCAGGCCCCAACCCGACCTCCCGATAATGTCGAGTCATAAAAAGAAGAACTGTACACTCAAGGTAACGGTCCCATCTCTTCCGGTTTCCGCCGAATTATATGTCATACATGAGCCTCCCCGCGGCGGCGTTGTTGACCTTCGCCCCTGTTTCAGACTATGAAGACGGGGCTTTCCGCGCAAACCCAAAAGGAGGAAATGTCTATGGCGGATACCAGCCTGAGTACAGACAAGCTGCTCGATATGTATCGCACGATGCAAAGGATCCGGCAGTTTGAGTCCCGTGTGCGTGATATTTTTCAAGAGGGTCAAATACCTGGCTTTGTTCACGTCTCGATTGGCGAAGAAGCCTCGGCCACCGGAGTCGCCGCCGCCCTGACCGAGCAGGACTATATTACCAGTACCCACCGCGGCCACGGCCACCTCATCGCCAAGGGCGGCGAGGTCAAACCTATGATGGCAGAGTTGTTTGGAAAAAAGACCGGTTACTGCAAGGGCAAGGGTGGCTCCATGCATATTGCCAATTTTGACCTGGGTATCCTGGGTGCAAATGGCATTGTGGGTGCCGGTTTACCGATTGCGACCGGTGCGGGTCTAGCGGCAAAGGTGCGCGGTAGCGGTGAGGTCGCCGCCTGCTTCTTCGGGGATGGCGCCTCAAACGAGGGCACGTTTCACGAGTCGCTCAATATTGCCTCGTCCTGGAAGCTGCCCGTGATCTATGTGTGTGAAAACAATTTGTACGGAGAGTTCACCGCCGGTAAGGACGTCACCTCGGTCAAAGATATTGCCGACCGGGCGCGCGGCCACGATATGCCCGGTGTCGTGGTCAACGGCAATGACGTTGTCGAGGTCTACGAAGCCACCAGCGAGGCGGTCGAACGCGCGCGCAAGGGCGAAGGTCCGACCCTGATTGAGTGTAAAACCTACCGCTGGGAAGGGCACGTGGTGGGTGAGGAAGCCTTTCTCGGCAAGCGTAGCTACCGTCCGGCAGACGAAATAGAGGCCTGGAAGAAGCGCTGTCCGCTCATTACCTTTGAGCAACGTTTCATGCCGGACACCTTCAGCCAAGAAGAGCTCGATACCGTCCAGTCCGAGGTGAAACAGGCCATTGATGACGCCGTTCAATTTGCTCAAGACAGTCCGTATCCGCAGCCTGAGGAAGCCCTGGACGATATGTTCTCAAAAGAGTAAACGTGTCCTCCAAACACAGGCGGATGCTGGACACGTTTACTCTTTGCAGCCTAGGGGGGAAATCATGCCTGAAATGAATTTTATTCAAGCGATTAATACGGCACTCGCCGAGGAACTCCGACATGACCCGGCTACCTTCATGATGGGCCTGGACATCTGGGTGGGTGCCTTTGGCGCGACCAGCGGTTTGACCGATGAGTTTGGTGCCGAGCGGATTCTGAACGCTCCCATTTCAGAAGCCGGTTATGCTGGTGCTGGGGTCGGTGCGGCCATGGCCGGGATGCGGCCGATTGTTGAAATCGAGTTTGCCAGCTTTTTCTATTGCTGCTGGGATCAGGTCTGCAATCAAGCGGCCAAGCTGCGTTATATGTCGGGTGGCCAGGCCGACATGCCCATTACCTTCCGGGCCGTGTGCGGCGCAGTCGGCTCGGCTGCTGCTCAACATTCCGAGACGGTTTACTCCCAGTTCATGAGTGTGCCGGGGCTCAAAATTGTGGTTCCCTCGGGTGCATACGATATGAAGGGCCTCCTCAAAAGCGCCATTCGGGATAATAACCCCGTCCTAGTCTTTGAGCACCTCAAGCTGGGCCGAAGCAGAGAAGAAGTCCCGGAAGAGGAGTATCTCGTGCCCATCGGGCAAGCTGCGGTGAAACGTGAAGGCTCAGATGTCACTATTATCGCGATCGGCTATATGGTTTCCCAAGCGCTTAAGGCTGCAAAATCTTTGGAAGAAGATGGGATTTCCGCCGAAGTCATAGACCCACGTAGCCTGATTCCACTGGATGAAGAGACCATTCTCTCCTCTGTGGCCAAGACGCATAACGTCCTGGTGGTTGATGAGGGCCATCTGCGCTGTGGCGCGGCAGCCGAAATCTCTGCCGTTATTGCGGATAAGGGTTTTGACTCCCTGGATGCTCCGGTCAAACGCCTGGCCGCCCCGGATGTCCCGATCCCGTTCAGCCCCCCTATGGAAAAATTCGTTCTTCCCAACGACAAGAAAATTGCCGCGACTGTCAAGGAGATGCTGGGCTAGCGCTGCGTCAGCTACTGCGGAAAGAAAGGATATCTCTGTGGCCGTAGAAGTCGTAATGCCAAAGTTCGGTCTGACCATGACCGAAGGCACGATCCAACAATGGTTTAAATCCGAGGGCGACACGATCAAGACCGGCGAGGCCCTGTTTGAGGTTGAAACCGAAAAAGTGCTGTATGAAGTCGAAGCGCCTGCGGACGGAACGGTCGCCAAATTGCTGTACGCGATTGAAGCCGTGGTTGGCGTTGGGCTGCCCGTCGCCATTATTGCGGAAGCCGGAGAAGAGGTAGCCGAAGTCGCCGCGCAATACGCAGACGCGGCAGCCGCTCCGGTCGCCGCTCCACCTGAGCCCGCTCCAGTGGCGGCTTCAACGACACCCCCGGCAGCGGAAGAGAAGCGCGGCCGTGTTCCTGTCACTCCCGCGGCCCGGAAGCTGGCAAAAGAGCATAATATCGATCTCTCCGGCGTAACCGGGACTGGTCCACGCGGTCGGATCACCCGCGAAGATGTGCAGAAAATCATTGATAGCGGAGGTCAAGCCGCCCCACCGCCGGCCCCAGCCGCACCGCCGACCGCCACGGAAGATATTCCTTTACGCGGCATGCGGAAAGTGATTGCCGAGCGCATGCATCAAAGCCTCCAGGGCAGCGCCCAGCTCACGATCAGCACGGAGGTCGATGTTACGCAGTTGATCGATCGCCGCCAAGAAGTCCGTCAAGAATTCAACGCCACGTATACCGATTTTATTGTGCAGGCTTGTGCCCATGCCCTGAGGCAGCACCCGCGCATGAACGCCTCCCTCGAAGGGAATACCATCCATGTGCACGGCGACATCCACGTGGGACTGGCGGTGGCCCTGGACGAGGGCCTGATCGTTCCGGTTGTACGGGACGTGGACAAAAAATCGCTCAAGGACATTGCCGCAGAGGCCAAGACCTTAGCCGAGAGAGCACGAGCCAGTCAGCTCAAGCTGGAAGAAGTGTCGGGCGGGACGTTTACCGTGTCCAACCTGGGGATGTACGGTGTTGACGCCTTTACGCCCATCATCAATGCTCCGCAATCCGGCATTCTCGGCGTTGGCCGGATTGTTGAAAAACCGGTGATCTATCGTGGTGAAGTTACCAAGCGTTCGATGATGGTCTTGAGCCTGACGTTTGATCACCGTGTGATAGATGGAGCCCCTGCCGGGGCATTTCTCCAGACCGTGGCCGACCTGCTGGCCCACGGGAACAGGATTTCGCTTGACACCAGATAGCAGGTTGAAGAGAGGGGCGTGACGGCCGCGCCCCTCCAATGCTTACAACTCAGCCATGACTTGGGCTTCCGCGAGTGCGGCTGTGTGGGTCAGCGCCAGGTGAAAGCGACGGATACCTTGCTCGGCGGCGTATGTTTTTGCCTTACCGTGTAGGACAATCTCGGGACGTGAACCCCGCTGCCGCACAACCTCAATATCACACCAGCCTACGGTGCGGCCCCAACCGCGTCCCAGCGCCTTCATTGTGGCTTCTTTAGCTGCAAAGCGCGCGGCATAACTCTGATACTTGCCTTTACCCCGGCGCTCGCAATAGGCCTGCTCACCAGGAGTGAAGACGCGGTCGCGGAAGCGCCAGCCCGTTCGGGGACGTTCGAGCGCGGCCCGGATGCGATCGACCTCGGCCAAGTCATTCCCTATGCCAAAAATCATCGCCCGCGCCCTCTGGCTAACACGCGGCGCAACTCCGGCACGAGGTCACATCACACGGCGGCGTTTGCCGCTCCAATAAGGCCTTCCGCCATTCGACCCACAGATAGTGTTTGTCCACTCCGTGATCGATAAAATCCCAGGGCAGTCGCTCCTCCGAGTCATACCGGCGGTGAACAAAAAAGTCGGGGTTGAGCGCGCCGGGTCGACGTTTTGCCTCACGCCGCCAACGTTGGACTACGCTCCACCAATCGCCCCCGTGCGCATGGATATCGAGTAGTAGCTGACCGACGCGCCGATCTCCACGCGAAAGCACGGTCTGGTAGTAGGCTTCACGCGGCGACTCGATATCGACCGTCACGCGCGGCAGACGGGCAAGTTGTTTCTGCAAACGCGCCATCTTGCGCCGGAGAGCGGGGAGTTCCTCCATGGGCTCCCACTGAAGCGGAGTCCACGGCTTGGGCACAAAGGCGTTGATCGATAGGGTAATCCTGCCAATCTTGGCCCGTTTACCGCAAAACCGGCTATGAATTTTCTGCGTCAACGTTCCAATAGCATCAACGTCATCCTGGGTCTCGGTCGGCAGGCCCATCATGAAGTACAGCTTGAGGGCTTGTACCCCTCCACCGATCAACATCTCTGTTGCCCGAAGGATCTCCGACTCGGTTAAGTTCTTATTAATCACCCGGCGCATCCGTTCCGAGCCCGCTTCTGGTGCGACGGTGACTGAGTGGGTATTATTGCGTCCAACTGCGCGCGCCAAATCCTGGGTAATCACATCGGCTTTTAAGGAGGACGGAGACGCGCGGCCACCGGCCTGACCAATAAACTCACACAAGCCGGCAATACCCGGCTGGCTGGCCATCTCCGCCCCAATGAGGCCAATGGTCTGTCGTTCCTGTAAGCCTTGTGTCACTTGTTGTGTTAAGGCTGCCGTACTGCGATAACGGACGGGTCGATACATAAAGCCGGCGGCACAGAACCGACAGCCCCACTCACAGCCTCGACTTGTCTCAATGAGAAACATATCGCCAAAAACGGTTTCCTGAGTCAGGAGCTGTGACGTTGTCGGATAGGCGTCCAAATCCATGACTAAGCGCCGCTGTACCCTCGGCTCAGGGTTGCACACCGATACGGCATGGTCTGTATGGGAAGTCTGGACAGGCGGAGCAACATGGGTCACCTGGGCCAGATGCCCAGCCGCATCATACGCTGGATGGAACAAGGCTGGCACATAGGCGCCGGCTATGGTACTGAGCGCCTGCAAGCGCAGTGCCGGGTCGTTCGTCTCTCGCTCCAGCGACGCATAGCGCTCTAGAAACTCTGGGATCATTTCCTCACCCTCACCGACCAGGAACAGATCAATAAAATCGGCAATAGGTTCGGGGTTGAGAAAGGTTGCTGGCCCACCGGCAATGACCAAGGGGTGGTGCGGAGCCCGTTCCGCAGCCCGGAGAGGAATATGCGCGGCCGCCAGAATATCAAGGATATGCAGATAGTCTGTTTCAAACGAAATCGAGAAGGCCAGGATTTCAAAATCGGCCAGGGGCCGTTGCGTTTCGAGCGAAGCCAGTGGCGCGCCAGTCCGTCTCTGCGCGGCCGCCTCGTCCGGGGCGGGAAGAAACGCCCGCTCACAGCGGCAGCGCTCATGTTGGGTAAAGATTTTATAAGCGGCCTGGAAACCCAGATTCGACATTCCGACCGCATACTCGTTCGGATAAATAAGGCAGAGCGGAATGTCTCCATCAATGGCGGCTGAAAAAAGGGGCTTTTCAGCCGCCAGACGGTTACGCGCCCGTTCGGTGGTCAGCCACATACAAGCAGCGTTCTCCTCCCAAACGCACGGGAGTCAGGGCTTCGGAGTGCGGGCTTCCGGCCCGCAATATACATGGACGAATGGGTCGTTCCTCTTAATTCGCCTGCTTTCTGAGAAACACGGGCATCCCTTCGGCAAGCTCATCGCTCTGCTCCGCGTCCATATTTTTTGCCGAAGGAACGACCGAGCTCTGCCCGAGTGTGTGTCTCCGTGCATAGGCTGGTTGTTCCAGCACCGCTGGATCAAATGTCCCGAGCTGCCCTTTTGTGTTCCGTCTTCCACCAGACACTGCGCTCAGCGTTGGCGTTTTCGGCCGTTCTAATTCCTTTTCGCCAAATCCGGTGGCAATGACCGTAATGAGCAATTCTTCCTCCATGGTCTCGTCAATGACCGCGCCAAAGATAATGTTGGCATCCTCAGCCGCTTCTTCTTGGATAAGCGAGGCCGCCTCATTTACTTCGTGCAGGGTGAGACTCCGTCCACCGGTCACATTGATCAACACGCCGCGCGCTCCACTGATGGAAATATCTTCAAGCAGCGGGCTGGCAATAGCACGCCGCGCGGCCTCTTCTGCCCGGTTCTCTCCACTCGCTGTGGCGGCCCCCATAATCGCCATCCCCATCTCGGCCATGATGGCGCGCACATCCGCAAAGTCGAGATTAATCAGACCACTCACCATAATCAGGTCAGAGATACCTCGAACGGCCTGGAGTAAGACTTCATCCGCCTTGTGAAAGGCCTCGATGAGTGGCTGACTGCGACTCGCCACCGCCAATAAGCGTTGGTTCGGAATACAAATCAGCGTATCCACATTTTCTTTCAACTCGTGAATCCCCTCATCGGCCTGCCGCATGCGACGTTTCCCCTCGAAGAGAAACGGCTTGGTCACAACCCCAACGGTCAACGCCCCACTTTCCTTTGCCAGGCGGGCGGCAATGGGTGCCCCACCGGTACCGGTTCCGCCGCCCATCCCCGCCGTCACGAAAACCATATCGGCGCCGACCAGATGCTGCCGCAGCTCATCCTCGCTTTCCAGCGTGGCATTACGACCGATCTCGGGATTGGCACCCGCACCGAGCCCTTTGGTCAACTCCGAGCCAAGTTGAATCTTGGTCGGCGCCAAATTGACCCGCAACGCTTGCGCGTCTGTATTCGCCACAATAAAGTCCACGCCGGACAACCCACCACTGATCATGGTATTGATGGCGTTCCCTCCAGCTCCTCCAATCCCAATGATACGGAGCTGAGCCCCACTACCCTCATTCTCCACAAACTCAATCATCTCCCACCTCCTTCATCTTCAGTTAGCATGTCTCCACAGGAGAGGCTACGGTCTAAAAAAATTCCCGAAACCACTCGACGACTCGTTCTCGCATATGCTGCCAGTTCTGTCCGTTCCGTACCTGGGCCGGAGGGCGGAGCGTATCCTGCGCATGGCACAAGATCAGGCCGACGTTCGCCGCATACATAGGACTCTGGGCTAAAGAGTCAACGTGTCCTTCCATAGATATCAGATGTGGGACACGTTGACTCTTCGGATCAACCACATCGCTCGCACACCGCGGCGCACCACGACGCGCCGCCATACGGAAGACGCGTTGGGCAAGGTCCGGTACGCCCTCAAGGAGCGCGCTTCCACCGGTGAGGACCACACCCGCGCCGAGCCGGTCTGAGAGGCCCCCAAAATCGAGCTGCTCTCGGACGAGCTCAAAAATCTCCTCAATCCGCGGTTCGATAATCTCGCTCATCTTTCGCCGTGGGAGCGGAGCGGCATCACGCTCGCCGATACGAGGCATCTCAATTGCCTCACCCGGCGCAATCAGACTGGTCAAAGCACAGCCGTGCTGTTGTTTCAGCCTTTCGGCCTCTGCCACTGGAATACAGAGACCCACGGCCAGATCGTTCGTCACGTTTTCCCCACCAACTGGCAGAACTGCGGTATAATAGACGACGCCTTGACAAAAAGCGGCCACACTGGTCGTGCCCGCCCCAATGTCGATCACCACAACGCCCAGCTCTTTTTCCTCTGGAGTCAAGACGGCCTCAGCTGCCGCCAGCGCGCCATAGTACACGCCGTTGAGATAGAGCCCCGCCCGCTCACAGCACTTCTGGAGAGCATACAGGGCGGTTGAGGAAACGCTGATCACATGGACATCGGTCTCAAGCCGCACGCCACTCGCCCCAACGGGGTCACGGCCACGTTCTTGTCCATCCACCAGAAACCCCTGGGGAAAGACGTGTAAAATTTCACACTCCGGGGGCAGGGCGATCGTCCGGGCTACTGCAACCACTTCCCGCACATCGTCCGCAGACACCTCGCCGCCTTTGACCCGGACAACGCCCTGACTCGAAATTCCTTCCATATGTCCACCGGTCAGGCTGACAAACACATTATGAATTTCGCAGCTTGCATTGGCCTCGGCTTCAGCCACTGCCTGTTGTAGCCCCTGGGCCGCGTTCTCAACATTGGTGACAAGGCCCTTGCGTACGCCTTGAGATGGCGCGGTCCCTATCCCCAAAACGGCCAGCCCATCGTGCGTTTTTTCCGCAACGACAACCGATGTCTGATACGTCCCGATATCAACACTCACCAATAGGGAATCCTTGTTCTCCATATTCTCCATACCGCCTCCCTAAGCGTGCGAGTTAGGCCCACGTCTCAAAGAGGGAACGTGTCCTCCAGTAGACAGGAGATGCTGGACACGTTTCCTCTTTTTCCCCTTATCCAGTGAGACTGGATAAGGGGACGCCACAATCTGATCAGTAAAGCGCGCATCAAAAACGGTTGCTCGTCGGTCTTGTGGCCAGCGCTCCAGTACCCGTTGCATCAGCACAAACACGGTCGGGCGGATCTGCTGGCCAAGCCGAATCGCGACCTGGCGGTCGGATAGAAACAGGGTATATCCTCGCTGGTCGTTCCAATGAATTTCGGACAGCGCCACGTTCCATTCCTGTATCAGCGAGAGACATAACCGAGCTCCAGCCAGGACTGTCCTGACAGTCTGTGTTTCCAGGGGAACCCGCTCAAGCCCGCTCACATACGGCAGATCGTGCACGCTCGATGCGGGAGCGGCAAAGCTGTCACCATTCCCATCCAGATACGTGGCCTCTGGACGCCGGATGCGCGCTATGGGGTGACGCTCGTGGATCGTCAGATAAATACGTTGCGGGAACTCCCGGGTGACACCAGCAGTGTGGACCCAGGGGTGTTGCCGCAAACGCTGCTCCACTGCCTGGACGTCCAGAGCGATAATATTCATCCCCGGCGTCACTCCTGTCCACTGTTTGATCTCGTCCGGTGTGAGCCTGCCGTCAGTTGAGACAACAATATCTGTCGCAGCGAAGTACGGGTGCTGCTTGGCATAGTGTACCAAGGCGACTCCTCCCATGCTGCAAACGATACACCCAAGCCCCAATAGGAGGAGCGATCGGACTGGTATCAGGGTCCGTTGGACTACGACCTGCCATAGCCGGAGAAGGATCGAGGGCTCTTTGCGGGCTGGGGGTCTCATGCTTCTCCTCGCGGAATATGGAGGGTTGCCTGCTGTAGAATAGCCTCCACGAGATCCTCATAGGACAGTCCATGATGGGCGGCGATGCGTGGGAGATAACTCAACCCTGTCAAGCCAGGTAGCGAGTTCAATTCGATCAGAAAAATCTCCCCAGCCGGACTGACCCGCATGTCGACTCGACTATATCCGCTGCACTCGAGGGCACGATGCGCCTGCCATGCCAGATTGAGAACCTGGGCATAGGTTGCTTCCGGCAGCGGGGCAGGCATGAGAAATTCTTCCCGTCCCGGCGTATATTTGACCTTATAGGAGTGGAACTCACCCTTGGCAATCACTTCCATTGCTCCAATCGCCTGTTCCTGAAGAATACCGACAGTGACTTCTTTCCCGGGAATATAGGCTTCCACCAAACACGCCGTGTCATACCGCAACGCCTGAGTTAGGGCGGAGGCGAGCGTCACCTCGGAGCGGACGATACTCACGCCAACACTCGATCCTTCCGCAACCGGCTTGACTACGACCGGATAGGAAGGCACGACCTGCTCAGCCGGTGTCCCCCGCTCAACAATCTGCCAGTCGGGCGTTGGCAAATCGTAGGTTTGCCAAATCCGTTTTGCCATCGGCTTATTCATGGCGACGGCGCTCGCCATGACGCTGGACCCTGTATACGGAATCCCCAAAGTTTCCAGTACGCCTTGCACCACCCCATCTTCTCCGAATTTTCCATGCAGGGCGATAAAAATGACATCCGTCCTTTGTACCTGAGCAATCCAGGCGCCATCGGGTTTAACCGGGATAGCCTGGACACTATAGCCGCGCGCCTCCAGCGCTGCACAGACGGCCTCTCCCGTCAGCTGGGAAATCTCCCGTTCCGCCGACAGCCCGCCCCAGAGCACCCCGACACGCTGTTCGGATTTTATCTTGGTTACCATTCTCCAACCCGTCGGACCTCGGGCTCAAGCCAGACCCGTTCTTCTTGCCATACCTGGCGTTGCACTTGTTCTATGAGGCGCCATACCTGGCTCGCTGTGGCCCCTCCCGTATTCACAATAAAATTGGCGTGCTGCTCAGAGACCTGGGCCTGCCCCTGACGGCTGCCCTTACAGCCCACCGCCTCAATCATGCGTCCCGCATAGCGTCCCGGCGGGTTCTTAAAGATGGACCCAGCGTTCGGGTATCCGTGGGGCTGACTGCGATGCCGTTTCTCGCGTGCCTGTTGCATCGCGGCCGTAATACTGACTCGGGGTTTTTGCCGGAGCCGGAACACCACCTCACTCACAATAAATTGTGATGGGAGTGCAGTCGTTCTATAGGCAAAGCCAATCGAGGCGTTGGATAACCGCAGAGACTGGCCTGTGAGGGTCACCCCTGTGATGGTCTCAACCACTGCACTCAGTTCGCTCCCAAAGGCCCCCGCATTCATCAAGAGGCCTCCCCCCACACGTCCAGGAATCCCCTCGGCAAATTCCACTCCTCCATACCCTTTGCGTGCGGCTTCTCGTACGAATTGACCTAATGAGCGGCTGGCGCCGACACGAACCTGTGCAGTAGGCATCTGCCCAGGTTGGATCCCCCACTCGGCATAGTCGAAACCCCGCCCCAGCCGAATCACGACTCCGCGGACTCCCTTGTCACTGACAAGGACATTCGTCCCCCCTCCGAGGAGGAAGCAGGGTACTCCGTATTCCGTCACCAGACACATTAGTACCTGAAGCTCTTCCAACGTGTTCGGTTCGACAAAAATATCGGCAGGTCCACCAATACGAAAAGACGTGTAGCGGGCCAGACCAACATCAAAGCGCACACACGGACCGAGGGTGCGTCGCAGCTGCGTCTTCAGTGCCGTCCGCACCTCAGCTTGCATTGACGCCTCCATTCCGCAGGCGTGCGAGCAACTCGGGGCCGGTCTGGACAATGTCTCCGGCTCCGAGGGTCAATACTAAATCCTCCGCTCGGGTGATGGTTTGGAGTGTCTGGGCTAGGTCCGCGCGCTGTGGGACAAAATGGACCTCGGCATGGCCACGGCGTTTGATAGCGTGGTAGAGCTTCTCTCCCGAGATATCGGCCTGCGGCTCTTCCCCCGCAGGGTAGATTTCTGTCAGCACCAAGACGTCCGCGTCGTCAAAGGCCGACAAAAAATCGTCAAAGAGGTGAGCGGTACGTGAATAGCGATGGGGTTGGAAGAGCGCGATCAAACGGCGACCAAAGCCCTCCCTGGCAGCCCGTAGGGTGGCTCGGACTTCTTCGGGATGATGGGCGTAATCGTCAACCACCAGTACCCCGGCCGCTTCCCCCTTGATCTCAAAGCGTCGCTGGATGCCGGTAAAGTCGTGCAGGGCTTCCTGGACCTGGGAAAACGCAATATCCAGTTCCAGAGCGACCGCGACCGCGGCGAGGGCATTCTGCGCATAGTGACGCCCAGGGAGGTTCAGTTGGACATCTCCCAGCCGTTCCGTTCTACGCCAGACCTCACACCGGGTGGTAAGACCGGAGACGGTCAGACGTTTGGCCTGCACATCCGCTTCTGGACTGAGGCCGTAGGTCACAAACCGCTTGCGAATCTGGGGAAGCAGGGCGCGGACATGCACGCTGTCCAAGCACAGCACGGCACGACCGTAGAAGGGGAGCCGATTGATAAAGTCGAGATAGGCGGTTTGGACGTGATCCATGTGCCCATAGTAATCAAGATGCTCGGGATCAATGCTGGTCACTACGCCAATAGTTGGGCTGAGCAGGAGGAAGGTCCCGTCACTCTCGTCAGCTTCCGCCACGAGAAAACGTCCCTGTCCCAGCCGCGCGTTAGACCCCAGCACGTTGAGCCGTCCACCAATGACCATGGTTGGATCAAAGTGGGCATGCGCCAGGGTGGTTGCGATTAAGGACGTCGTCGTCGTCTTGCCATGCGTCCCGGCAACCGCAATGCCGTATTTGAGGCGCATCAGCTCGGCCAGCATTTCGGCCCGAGGAATGACTGGAATATTGAGTGCGCGGGCGTGTACGACTTCCGGATTCGCATATTTGACAGCCGACGAGATGACCACAACATCGGTATCGGGATGGACGTGCTGGGGCTGGTGACCATAGACAATATGTGCGCCATGACGTTTCAACCGCCGCGTTGTCTCGGACTCGGTCAAATCCGAGCCACTAATTTGATAGCCTAGATTGAGCAAGACTTCGGCAATACCGCTCATCCCGACTCCGCCAATACCGACAAAGTGAATCCGCCGGTTAGTATTAAACAAGACCGGCGTCTCGGACACAGCGGTCGCGCGGGAGGGAAGGGTGGCCCGAGCCGGTGGCATCTGAAGCCCTACGGCCACGGAGGGCGGCGCACCAGCCTTGGCTGCCCGGCGACCTACGGTGCTGTCCGGCTCTCGCCCTTTCATCTTTCTTGACACGAAACCTCCTGACCGGAAGAAGATGCATCAGGGGCGCAGGCAAAACAGGTCTGGACGATGGCGGCAGTTGCGTCGGGGCGGCCTAAAGCCGTCGCCGCTCGGGCCATATTTCCTAAGGTGTCTCTGTGCTGGACGAGGCGCGCAACCGTCTGTTCGAGCAACTCGGGGGACAGCGTGTGGTCCAAGAGCATCACCGCTGCGCCCGCCTGCACTAGGGCCTCAGCATTGGCGCGTTGGTGGTCGTCTGCCGCGTATGGGTAGGGAATAAGGATGGCCGGCTTTCCGAGCAGAGTCAGCTCTGCAGCGGTTATTGCTCCCGCCCGACAAATCACGAGGTCGGCCTCGGCATATACTTCCTGCATGGCGTCAATAAACGGGACCACCCGTGCCGCTATCCCTCGTGTCGTATACGAGGCTGAGACGGCTGCGCACTCGGCTTGGCCGGTCTGATGAATAATCTGTATCGCCTGCGCTGGGTCCGTGCCCTTGTGGCTACTCTGTGTCTTGTGTAACCGGGCTAAAGCCTGAGGTACGATATGGTTGAGCCGATGGGCTCCGGCACTGCCACCAAAGATGAGAATGGTAAAGGGCTTATCTGTTGTCGTCGGCTGGAGCGTTGGTCGTAAGGCAGATCGCACCGGGTTGCCAGTATAGACAACCTTGTGTCTCGGGAAAAAGTGGGCGGCCGTTTCAAATCCAAGACAGACGCGGGCGGCAAACCAACTCAGAAAGCGATTTGCCAGCCCAGGAATCGCGTTGGGTTCAAGCAAGACGCAGGGGATACGCTGCAGCCAGCCAGCCAGGACGGTCGGAGCGGACGCATAGCCCCCGATGCTGAAGATCACATCGGGAGCGAACTCACGAATGATGCGCCAGGCAGCCCCAATACCATAGCCCGCGACCCCCATGGCGCGGATTTTTCCCCACCTCGTTCGTCCGCGGAGCTGTTCAGCAGGGATGAAACGTAAAGAAAATCCAAGCTGCGGGATGACATCCTTTTCCATTCCGCCAGAGGTGCCAACAAACAATACCGACGCACCAGCCTGTCGCTGCGCGAGCTCTGCCACGGCAACCCCAGGGAAGAGGTGTCCGCCGGTGCCTCCCGCTGCAAGGAGGAGTCGAGGCGCCCTAGGCATGGGCACTCTCCTGCCGTTGGACTTCACGCGAGAGGCAAAGCAATATGCCAGTACAGAAAAGGATGATGACCAACGCAGACCCTCCATAGCTGACGAAGGGCAACGGCAGCCCGGTTATCGGGAGCAGGCCGACGACAACCGCCATATTGATTCCGGCCTGACAGACGATCAGGAATGTACAGCCAAAGGCGAGTAAACGACCAAACTGGGTAGGGTGGTGCGACGCGACCCGGAGCCCTCGAGCCCCGAAGAGACCAAAGAGGAGGACGATGCCCGTGGTACCCCATAAACCGGTTTCTTCGCCAATCACGGCGAAGATAAAGTCCGTGTGGGCCTCGGGCAAATAAAACATCTTCTGGCGACTTTCTCCGAGCCCAACCCCAGAGACCCCGCCTGCCCCAAAGGCAAGACGGGACTGATCAAGTTGATAGCCCTCCCCCTGCAAATCCGCTGACTGATCCAGAAACGTCAACAAACGATCAGTCCGGTAGTCCGCACTCAGGACTCCATAGCCGAGACTCAGCAACCCGACCAAAGCCAGCATAGCAAGATGCCACCTCCGTGCACCAGCAACAAAAAGCAAAGCAGCGAAAAGAAGGCTGATGAATACGGCACCCCCTAAGTCTGGCTCCAGGGCAATGAGCACCACGATACACCCGACCACCAAAAGGGGAGGGAGCAAGCCATACACAAAGCTGTGTATACGCTCCGCCTTTTTCGCCAGCGCATAGGCAAGGTAGAGCACCACGGCTCCTTTGGTGAATTCGGAGGGTTGAAAATTCAACGTTCCAAAGGACAGCCAGCGCTGCACGTTGCCGTGGCTGAAGCCCGGCAGCAGGACGAGACAGAGGCTGACGAATGCTACGATTAACGCCGGATAGGCGAGGGTGCGGAATACTGTCGAAGGGAGTGCCAGGGCCACGAGACAGCCAAGACCGCCGATTACTAAGGCGACATTATATTTCCGAACAAAAAGATAGGCATCGTCGAAACGGTCAAATGCGTAAAAATACGTCGTGTTCAAAACGAAAAGCTCCCCGCTCAAGATGAGCAGGAACACCACTCCGAGTAGCCATGAGTCAACCGGACCACGACGGATCGGCTGCGCGGTTTGGGCATCAGTGAACTGCCCGGAGAGTATTTCGCCAAGCATCTTCATAGTGCTTCCACGTAGGACCGGAACGCCTCCCCACGATGGGCATAGTTCCGGAATTGATCAAAACTCGCGCAGGCTGGAGAGAGGAGGACGATATCACCCGCTCGAGCTCTCCGGTGGGCCGCCTGAACCGCCTCGTCCAATGCATCGACCAGCAGTGTTTCGGTGTCTTGCCCCAAGGCGGTGCATAAGGAGTGCTGGGCTTGTCCAAAAAGAATCAGCTTTTTTACCTTGGTCTGAACGACCTTTCGAAGGGGGCGATAATCGCCGCCCTTCTCCACCCCGCCAGCAAGCAGAATAACCGGCTCAGAAAAACTGTTGAGCGATTGAACCACGGCGTCGATATTTGTCCCTTTGGAGTCGTTAATATAGGCTACTCCGTTTTTCTCCGCGACGAGTTCAAGCCGGTGTGGTAAGCCGGTAAAAGAGGCTAAGACGGTCTGGATGATAGCCGGGGGGACCCCCCACAACGTCGCCGCACTCACCGCGGCCATGACGTTGGCAATATTATGCCTCCCACGGAGTTGGATGTCATTAATCGCATAGCGCATCTCGCGGTCGGCGTGACGAAGAACGAGGGTTTCCGCCTCAACCCAGGCTGCTTCGCTCTTGTCTCCTGTCACCGGAGTCCAGCCAAAAGAAAACCGCCGTCCGGGGAGCACGTGACACAACGCCTGGACGCTAGCGTCGTCTCGATTCATGACCACCCAGTCAGACCGCCGCTGCTGAGCAAATAAGCGCTGTTTGGTCTGGCCATATTGTTCAAAACTACCGTGTCGATCGAGGTGATCTTCACTCAGATTGAGAAAGACGCCAATCTCTGGACGAAACTGCTCGACCCATTCGAGTTGAAAGCTGGAAATCTCGGCCACCGCAACCGCATGGGATGTCTCAACGGCGTCAATCAGCGGGGTTCCCAAGTTTCCGCCAATAAAGGTCTCCTGGCCGGACTGCTGGATCATCTCCCCAAGAAGGGCTGTCGTTGTGCTTTTCCCGTTCGTACCGGTGACGGCCACAACCGGGCAGGTCAGGAGCCGATAGGCCAACTCGATTTCACTCTGCACCGCAATCCGCCGTCGGACCGCCTCCCTCAGCAGGGGATGGGTCGCCGGCACACCAGGACTGGGAATCACAAGATGCACACCACATAGGAGACCGTCAGCGTCGTCTGAGCGAATTTCCACAGGCTGGCCATCGAACTGGGTATGGGCCCCTGCGACCGCATCGGCATGGCTATCTGCGATACGGATGTGGCCGCCGTGAGCCAGAACACAACGCGCCACGCTTTCCCCCGTTCGCCCCAGGCCAATGATCAGTACAGTTTTCCCCGTCAGGTTCATATTCGTTTTCTCAGCGCAGTTTGAGCGTGCTCAATGCAGCGAGTGCACAGATGATGGAAACAATCCAAAAGCGAACAATGATCAGCGGTTCCGGCCAGCCCAGCAACTCAAAATGGTGGTGCAGCGGAGCCATACGGAAGATACGTTTCCGCCTCAATTTATACGAACTCACCTGAAAGATGACCGAAGCCGCCTCAATCACAAAAACGCCACCCACGACCGCTAGCACGATCTCCTGTTTACTGATCAGCGCGACAATACCCAGCGCCGCCCCGAGGGAGAGGGAGCCCACATCACCCATAAACATCTGGGCCGGGTAGGCGTTAAACCACAAAAAGCCCAGCCCGGCGGCTGCCAGGGCGCCACAAAAAATCGCCACCTCCCCGGATCCCGCCACATAGGGCACCTGTAAGTATTCCGCCATTCTACTATGCCCGCTCACGTAGGTGAAAATGGCATAGGTTACCCCGGCGATCATCACCGGCCCAATGGCCAATCCATCCAGACCATCAGTGAGATTGACCGCATTCGAGGCTCCTACCACCACCAGGGCGGCAAAGGGGATATACCACCAGCCCAGGGCCGGCCGAACGTCTTTGAGAAAGGGAATGGTCAGCGTGGTGTCAAATCCCGGCTGTATAAACAGCCATCCGGCGGCTGCCAGGGCAATCGCACATTGCGCCAGGAGTTTATATCTTCCGCGCAAACCAGCCGAGTTCCGCTGGCTGAGTTTTTTGTAATCGTCGAGAAATCCAATCAAGCCAAAACCGATAGTAACGCCCAGCACCAACCAGACATACGGATTGGTCAAGTCCGCTAACAAGATGGTCGCCAGCGTGAGAGAGAAAAGGATCAACGTCCCTCCCATGGTAGGCGTGCCAGCTTTACTCAGATGTGCTGCGGGTCCATCTGAGCGAATGGGCTGGCCCGCCTTGAGCGCGGTCAGGCGCGCAATCAGCCACGGTCCGAGGATAAAGGAAACGCTCAGGGCCAATAAGGCCGCCAACAGGGTTCTGAACGTAATATAGCGAAAGACGTTAAACCCGGAATAGGTCGTATGGAGGGCGTAGAGAAAGGCGTACAGCATTACACACCACCCTCCAACGACAGATAGTGCCGGACTTCTTCCGCATCATCAAAATGAGAGCGCGTCGTACCGATAATCTGATAATCCTCGTGTCCCTTGCCGGCAATGACGACCACGTCGCCGGCTTGGGCTTCGTCCAGCGCTCGTCGGATAGCGCTGCGTCGGTCTGCAATGACCATATACGAATCCGTGAGGATATCCGCTCCCCTCACCCGGTTGGATTCCTCTCGGGTCATCCCAGTCCGACTGAGTCCCGGTTCCGTTTCCGTTAATATCTGACCCGGGTTCTCGGTTCGGGGGTTATCCGAGGTTAAAACCACCACGTCGCTCAAGCGGCCTGCCACTTCGCCCATCAGCGGTCGCTTGCCCCTGTCCCGATCCCCGCCGCAACCGAAGACGGTGATCAGCCGCTTTGCGGTAAGAGTACGCAAGGCTCCCAGCGTCTTCTCCAGCGCGTCGGGCTTATGGGCATAATCAACGAAGACCTCAAATCGTCGTCCGACCGAGAGGGCTTCCAGCCGGCCTGGAACCCGGCGACACTGGGCGATCCCTTCACTCACCTGTTTGAGTGGGGCTCCAAGGGCGTGCGCAACAGTGACGGCCGCCAGGATATTGTAGACGTGCGGCTCGCCAATCAAAGGCGACGCTGCGGAGAGCATCTCTTGTCCAACCTGCAACTCCGCTTGGATGCCAGACAAACTATAGCTGAGGTGCCGGACAGAGACCGTCGTATCCTGGTGGAGGCTATAGGTCAGTACGGGATAGGCAAATGGCTCTGTGAGCAGTTTCTGGCCCCAGGAGTCATCCGCGTTGATGACCGCAAAGCGGCTGCGTTTTGGCGACCTCGCCAGACCGTCGCGAAAGAGCAGCGCCTTTGCGGCAAAATACGCCGCCGTATTCAGATGGTAATCGAGATGATCACGGCCAAGGTTCGTAAAGACCCCACCGTCCCAGCGGCAGCCCCAGACCCGCTCCTGGGCTAAGGCATGAGACGAGACCTCCATGATGACATGACTCACTCCAGCCTCGGCCATGTCGGATAAGAGCGCTTGCAACTCAATCGCTTCTGGGGTGGTCAGGGGAGCGGGACGCTCCTGATCTGCATAGCGGTAGTTCACCGTTCCGATGACGCCCACCGACCAGCCCAGCGCTTTGCCTATGGCTTCTAACACATATGTCGTTGTCGTTTTCCCACTTGTTCCAGTCACACCGATCAGAGTCAGCCGTTCACTCGGCCGCTGATAAAATTGATCGGCGATTGCCCCAAGCAGCCGTCGCGGCTGCTCCGAGGTGATAAGGGTCACATCTGGAGGCATCTCCGTACCCGGCGGCGCGACAACCGCCCGCGCCCCCTGGTCAAGCGCTTGTTCAAGAAAGGCCGTCCCCTCAGTCTTTGTTCCCGGCAGGGCAAAAAAGAGCGCCCCTGGCGTCACCCGGCGGGAGTCATACGCCAGAGACTCAACTGGAATATCGGTCGGACCGTGAATCTGGAACGCCGGGTCAGTGAACCCGGACGAATCAAGCGGCAGGAGTTGCTGCAAACACGTCACATCACACCTCACTCGTCTGCCTCAAGCCTGAGTTCATATACCGCTTCGCCAGTCTGCGTCTTATTGCGGATCCTTTGGTCCGTGACATAGCCGCTCCCGCGGGCAACGATCTGTAGCCCGTTCGCCGACGCTTTCCGCATGGCCGCCCGCAGACTGAGTCCAATAAAGTCATCGGCCTCGGAGCGGCCGACTAACGAGTCATCCCCTGCCGCGCTATAGGCTTCGGGCGAAAACGCGGATTCAGTGGAGAGCTTGGCGGTCGAGAACTGCGGACTGCCTGCCCATTGGATGTCCGTGCCTTCCCCCGCACTGCCCGCGACCCCAAGGTAGGCCAGGGATTGCCGGGCAATCGCTTGAAATACTGGGGCCGCGACCACTCCTCCATAGGTGGCTGTCTTGGGCTCATCGATGACCGCTAAAATCACCAGTCGGGGCTGCTCGGCGGGAACCATGCCAATAAAAGATGCGATTCGACCAGTCTCCGAATACCCGCCACGGGGGTCATGTTTTTGCGAGGTCCCCGTTTTTCCTGCCACTCGAAACCCTTGAATGTGTGCACGCCGGCCTGTTCCCCCCGGCGCGACAACGTGCTCAAGCAAGGCCCGTATGCGTTGCGCGGTTTCGGATTGAATCACCTGCCTGATCGGGGTCGGGCCGTTGGCGTGGACGACTTCCCCTGTACTGCTCACTATTTCACTCACCACATAGGGGCGCATGAGCATGCCTTCGTTGGCAAGTGCCGCATAGGCGCAGGCTAACTGCAAGGGCGTCACTGCCACCCCCTGCCCAAAGCTGGCTGTCACCAGCTTGATCCGAGACCATGCTTGGAATGAAGGGAGATCTCCGCTTATCTCTCCGGGCAAATCAACGCTGGTTTTCTGTCCGAGCCCAAAGGCCCAAAGGTAGTCATAGTAGTGCTCTTTCCCCAACCGCTCGCCGATCTTCGCCGCGCCAATATTGCTCGATTTGGTCAAGACCCCATCGACGCTGAGCTCGCCGTAGGGATGAACGTCGTGGATAGTATGTCCACCAACCCGATAGGCCCCGTGTTCACAAAAAATGGGGTCGGTTTCGTTGACTTGTTTGGCATCCAGGGCGGCGGCAACTAATAATGCCTTGAGCGTCGATCCGGGCTCGTAATAGTCGCTGATCACCCGATTGCGGCGCGCAGCAGGTGGGAAATCTCCAGGTGTATTCGGATCGAAGGTCGGCACCTGAGCCAGCGCAAGAATGGCAAACGTCTGGGGGTCAAGTATGATCACAGACCCCGCTGCAGCCCGACTATGTCGCACGGCACGTTCCAACTCGCGCTCAGCCACGTACTGGAGGGTCGTATCCAGCGTCAAACGTACGCGGAACGTTTCAGGCGGCTGAGCGCCACCACGGATCAAAATCGCCCGTTGACGCCCGTCACGCTCACCCAGGGTGTGGCTCACTGGGCCGAGCAAATAGCGATCATATGCCTTTTCGATCCCCTCCAAGCCTTGCGCATCCACATTGACAAATCCGAGTAGAGAAGCGGCTAAGGTCCGGTACGGGTATACACGGCGCTGGGTGCCTTTGCTGTCAAGGCCAGACACGTTAAGTGCTTTGATCTGACTGGCCTCTTGGGGGAAGACGCCCCGTTTGAGCCAGACAAACGGCTTGGAGGAACGGAGGACGGCGTCGACCTGTTGTGCGGGTAGAGAGAGATAGTGGGCCAGCACGGGAATCATGTTATCCACGTCGGCCGGGAGTTTTGCCGGATGGACATAGAGGGATTCAGCCCCAACGCTAAAGGCCAGCCGCCGTCCGTTGCGATCAACAATAGCACCACGTTGGGGCGTTACGGTCTCACGGTGGCGATATTGTCCGGCAGCCCGCTGTGCCAGCGTATCCCTCTGTACCACCGTGAGGTGGACGAGACGGGCGATAATAAGAAGCAGGCCCAATCCCAACATCCCCGCCACTAGGCCGATCCGTCTCGACATGCGTCCCTCCTATGGCAGGATAACGATCTGCTCAGGGCGAGGTACGGCGAGCCCGAGCCGGTCGCCGGCGAGCTGAGACAAGTGACTGGGGGCCGTGGCCGCCTCCCATTCTATGGTGAGGGCGTGGTGCTCCTCTTGCAGGGCGCTGATGAGCTGTCGCGTATCTGCAAGCGCATACCCCGTAGAGACCACCTGAAGCCGAATCCAGAGGTGGGACAGGACCAGAGCCAGTCCAACAGCTGTAAGCACGCCATACGTACCCCATCCGGGCAACTTCCACATCATCATCCTCCTTCGCATCGCTCCACTGCGCGTAAGCGCGCACTCCGCGCCCGTGTATTCTCCATGACTTCCTGACCGGTTGGTGTCAACGGCTTGGGGGTTAACACTCGGACCTGCGGCTTCCAGTCGCAGGCACAGACCTGGAGTTGGGGGGGACAAATACAGGCGGAGGCCCAGCGCCGAAAGGCGGTTTTCACCAGACGATCTTCAAGCGAGTGGTAGGAGAGCACCACCATGCGCCCTCCGGGTCGCAGCAAGGTATATCCCTCCTGTAAGAATACGGCTAAGTGCCGGAGTTCCTGATTCACTGCGATGCGCAGTGCCTGAAAGGTCCGTGTTGCCGCATGGACCCGATGCCGCTGATGACGGATGGGCCGGCGGACACTGCGCTCAATAATTTTCACAAGGGCCGTTGTTGTTGTGATCGGTCCGCGTGCACGTTCCTGGAGGATTGCCCGGACAATCGCTCTGGCCGCTCGTTCTTCTCCGTATTCTCGGAGAATCCGGTGTAATTCTTCTTCACTGGAAGTATTCACAATATCGGCTGCACTCTGCCCGTCACTTTGGTCCATCCGCATATCGAGTGGCCCCGGGCGTAAAAAACTAAAGCCGCGTCCTCCGTCTTCGACCTGGAGTGAGGAAAAACCCAGGTCAAGGAGGAGGCCATCGACTCCTGCCCATCCCACCTCACGCAGGACAGCCGCCGCTTGGCTGAAATTCGCATGAAGGGTGATATGCTGACCGACGAACGGGGCTAACCGCCGTCGCGCAACCAGCAGCGCATGTGGGTCGCGGTCTAGGCCCAGCAGCCGGCCTTTTCCATGGCCGGCTTCCAACAGGGCCGCAGCGTGTCCGCCTCCCCCGAGCGTCCCATCAAGAATATCACCGCCAAGACAGGGTTGCAGAAAGGAGAGGACCTGCTCCAGCATGACAGGGACGTGCCCGGGCGCTTGGATGGGCTGAATCGAGTCTGAAGAGAGGGATGCTGCGTGCATGGGGGCTCTGCTCGTCTTGAACCTGTTCCTATATGTCTGCTGCCATACCTGCGTTCAAATTACTGAATAACCGTGGGTCTTGAGCAAGATCTTTTTCAGACTCTTCATTAAATTCTTGCCATACTGCCTTGTCCCATATGCGAAATTTCTCAAGCGCAGCGGCAAACATGACGTCCTTCTTCAGACTGGCATATTCTCTGAGGAGCGGAGGAATCAAAATCCGGCCCTGCTTATCAACGGGGCATTCCTGAGCGTTCGAGAGATAAAAGGTCTCGATTTTTAAGAAGTTTTGATCAAAACGGGGTTTTTCCCTCAGGTCCTGCTCAAAGCTTTCCCATTCCGCATAGGGGTACACATCGAGACAGCGAAAGGATGCCAAGATAAATTTCGTGACAATCAGGCGAGCATCGTTCCGCCCAACCAATATCTCTCGAAATTTCGAGGGGATACTGACTCTGCCTTTCTCATCAATAGTATGTTCAAAACTCCCGCGAAACACGAATTTATCCTAATCCCCACTTTCTCCCACTTTCTCCCACGACTATAGTATGCGCCATTTTTCGTGTCAAGCGAAAACCAAAGACTTTTAGGCAGGTTAGGCGCGGATAAGAGGGTCCGGCAGGAGCATTGACTCTGCCTCACGGCTTCGATACATCATGTCTTTACCAAGGAGGGAGGGAGAGCTGATAGCCTGGATACGGGGAGCCCATCCGGGCTTTTTTATGCGTGTAGCGTGGGCAGGCCGATGTTAAAGCGATATTTACTCACTCCGGGGCCGACTCAAGTGCCGCCTGACGTTTTGCTGCGGATGTCGCAGCCCCTCATTCATCATCGGACCCCTGAATTCAGCCAACTCTTTGCCGAGGTACAGCGCGGTCTCCAATGGCTGTTCCAAACCGCCCAGGACGTACTCATCCTGGCGGCCTCGGGCTCCGGGGCGATGGAAGCGGCCATTACGAATACCTGTTCGCCCGGAGACCGTGTCATTGTGGTCAATGGTGGGAAATTCGGTGAACGCTGGCTGAAAATCTGCGCGGCGTTTGGCGTGCAAACCGAAGAGATTGCGGTCGAATGGGGGCAGGCTGTGACAGTTGAGGCGGTCGCCAAGGCACTGCGGCATCAGCCCAAAGCCAAGGCTATTCTGATGCAGGCCAGTGAAACTTCGACAACGGCTCTTCACCCGGTCCAAGAGATTGCCGCCCTGACGCGGGACGCTGAGACCCTGCTCATTGTTGATGGCATTACGGCGGTTGGCGCAACCGATATGCCCATGGACCGCTCCGGGATTGATGTGCTCATCACCGGATCACAAAAGGCCCTGATGCTGCCCCCAGGGCTGGCGTTTATCGCCCTCAGTCCGAAAGCCTGGCAGCACACGGAACGGGCCCAGCTGCCACGTTTCTACTTTGATCTGCAAAAAGAACGTACGGAACAGGCCAAACATACTACTGCCTACACTCCGGCCATTTCTCTGATCAGCGGTCTACACGAGGCACTCCAACAACTCCAGGCAGAAGGGCTCGAACAGGTCTGGGCCCGCCACACTCTGTTGATGACCGCGACTCATGCCGCCGTGCGCGCCCTGGGTCTACATCTCTTGGCCGAGAGCCATCCCAGCCCGGCCGCAACCGGCGTGTGGCTTCCACCCGCCGTTGATGGTGTGCAGTTGCTGACCTATATGCGCGACCGTATGGGTGTTGATCTTGCCGGTGGGCAGGACCATCTCAAAGGGAAAATCGTACGTATTTCTCACCTTGGGTATGTCGGCCCTTTTGATGTCATTACGGCCATCAGCAGCCTTGAAATGGCCCTGAGTCGGTTTGGGGTTCCGCTGGCCTTGGGTAGTGGTGTCCGGGCTGCTGAAGCCGTTCTCCTGCCAAGCTGGCCGGCCGTTGAATGATCGACCCGAGCGACGAGTATCAGCATGTCACATAAAGTGCTTATTACCGACCCGCTCGCCCCTCAAGGGGTGGAGCGGCTGCAAGCCCAGCCGGATATCGACTGTGCCGTCCAACCGGGGTTGGCCGAACCGGAACTTGCCGAGCGGATCGCTCCGTACCAGGGTCTGATTATCCGGAGCGGGACACGAGTCACGCCGGAGATTATTGCGGCAGCTCCAAACCTGCGCGTAATTGGTCGGGCTGGCATCGGCGTTGATAACATCGATGTTGAGGCCGCCACCCGGCGTGGCATCGTCGTCATGAATACGCCGGGCGGGAACAACGTCACCACGGCTGAGCACACCATCTCGCTACTCCTCGCCCTGGCGCGTAACATTCCGCAAGCCACCGCCTCGCTCAAGGCCGGCCACTGGCAGCGCTCCCAATTCACCGGAACCGAAGTCTGCAATAAAGTCCTCGGCCTAGTCGGCCTGGGCAATATTGGAACCATTGTCGCCGAGCGCGCCCTGGGGTTGTGGATGCGAGTCGTCGCCTACGATCCTTTCGTCACCTCAGAAGCGGCCGCCAAAATGAATGTCGAACTCGTTCCGCTTGAGGAACTGTATCGGCAGGCGGATTTTATCAGCGTGCACACGCCGCTGACCAAGGAAACACGCGGCCTGATCGATGCCCACGCCCTGGCCCAGATGAAAGACGGTGTACGCATTATCAACTGCGCGCGAGGTGGGATTGTCAACGAAGCTGCCCTGCTTGAAGCACTGGAGAATGGCAGGGTCACGGGCGCAGCCCTGGATGTCTTTGTTGACGAGCCGCCCCCGGCCGACCACCCCCTCTTACAGCGACAGGATGTGATCTGTACCCCACATTTGGGTGCCGCCACAGACGAGGCTCAGATCAACGTCGCCATTGCCATTGCCGACCAAGTCGCCCATTTCCTCCAGCGTGGAGTGATCCAAAACGCAGTGAATTTCCCTGCGCTGAGTCACGAACAGCTGGCCATTTTGGAACCGTATCTCTTCCTGGGCGAAAAGCTCGGCAGCTTTCTCGCCCAGATCACGCCGCACGCCCCGCGCGAGATCCACATCGAGTACAGCGGGGAAATTACCGCGTATGAGGTTGCGCCCGCCACCGCGGCTGTCCTGCGCGGGGTGCTCAGTCCGATTCTCGAACAGGCGATTAATGTGGTGAACGCCCCGTTAGTGGCGCGCGAGCGCGGCATCCGTGTCGTCGAGTCGCGCAGCAGCACTCCCAGTGATTTCTTAAATTCCATTGATGTCAGCGTGCATACCAAGGACAGTGTCAACTCTGCCGCGGGGGCGGTCTTCAGCAATCAGACCGTGCGTCTGGTGCGGGTCAATCATTTTCATCTGGAAGCCGTTCCCGAGGGGACGATTCTACTGCTGAACAACAAAGATGTTCCCGGTGTGGTCGGCCAGGTGGGCACCCTTCTCGGCACCCTGGGGATCAATATTGCCGGTCTGGAACTGGGACGGGAGAAAATCGGGGGAGAAGCCATCTCCCTGATTCATGTCGATGATCAGGTCTCACCCGAGGTCCTGGCCGCGTTACGCAGACTCGACCCTATTCTGTCGGCCCAATTGATCCGTTTATGAGTGTTGATGCGGGAAGAAGGAGCAAGCAGCCAATGAGCACGCTCGTTGTTGTCGGCGTCCAGTGGGGCGATGAAGGCAAAGGCAAGGTGGTAGACCTGCTCTCACGCGAGGCGGACGTCATTGTCCGTTTTCAGGGTGGGAACAACGCGGGTCACACCCTGGTTGTTGGGGGGAAGAAAACCATCGTTCGGCTCATCCCGTCGGGCGTGTTGCACGACGGCAAGGTGTGCGTGATCGGCAATGGCGTTGTGGTCAACCCCGAAGTTCTGGTTGAGGAAATCGATGCCCTCCGGCAGCAGGGGCGCCTGTCTGACCCGGACTCGCTCAAGATCAGTGAAATCGCCCATCTGATTACCCCCTACCACAAGGCCATCGATCTCGCGCGGGAACGACTCCGCGGCGAGGGCAAAATCGGGACGACCGGCCGAGGGATTGGTCCCACGTATGAAGACAAGATGGCCCGCGTCGGGATTCGCTTTGTCGATCTCCTGGACAAAGACGTGTTCGCCCAGAAGTTGGAACGTAACCTCGAAGAGAAGAACATTTACCTCGGTACCCTGCTGAAAGAACAGCCCCTTGAGTATCAACACATCTTCGACCACTACCGCTGCCTGCGTGACCGCCTGGCCCCCTACGTCACTAATACCTCGCGCTATATTCACGACGCGATTGAGGCCGGCCAGAAGGTGTTGTTCGAAGGCGCGCAAGGCACCATGCTCGACGTGGACCACGGAACCTATCCGTTTGTGACCTCATCCAACACCATTGCCGGAGCGGTGTGCACGGGAGCGGGGATTGCGCCGCAGCAGATCCACAACGTCATTGGTATCTCCAAGGCGTATACCACACGGGTCGGCAGCGGACCTTTCCCAACTGAAGAGCACGGCCCAGACGGTGAAAAGCTGCGTCGCGACGGGGGCGAATTTGGCACCGTCACCGGCCGGCCTCGACGTTGTGGCTGGTTCGATGCCGTTGTGGTACGAACGGCGGCGCGGTTGAGTGGCTTGAATACCATGGCGCTGACCAAGATCGATGTGCTGAGCGGACTGCCCACCCTACGGGTGTGCACGGGGTATCGCTACCGGGGACAGGAATATGACGAGGTTCCGGCGGGCGCGCACATCCTCGAACAGGTCACCCCTGTCTATGAGGAACTCCCCGGCTGGACCGAGCCGCTGACCGATATGCGCAGCCTGGATGCCCTGCCGCGCAACGCCCGTCAGTACGTCGAACGTCTCGAAGAATTGGTGAACGTCCCAGTCAAAATGATTTCCGTTGGTGCCGGTCGAGAAGAAACTATTCTGATTCGTCCAACGTTTTTTTGAGCGTTGCGGTCGAGAAACCAACCTCCGGAGAGATGAGAAAGGCCAGGCCGCCACAGATATTCGCTCCCAGCACGATAGCGCTCCAGACCAAGCCAAAGGCGATCGCCTCGTCCTGCCCTATCCCCCACAGGGCAAGACACAGGACATAGCCTCCCTCTCGTATCCCCAGCCCGCCAAAACTGACGGGCAGGGCGCTCAAGATTTGGACCACAGGGATAAAGAGGACAAGGTACCATAACGGGACTACAAGCCCGAGGGCGGCAGCCACCACTGCGTGTAAGCCGAGCTGGAAGAGATGAAAGCCGAGAGACAGGCCACACACACAGCCGAGCAGAGCCAAATCCGTGCGGTAGGGGAGGATGAGCTGGTCTACATAGCGCCGGACGATATGACCCGTCGGTGTGCAGCGTTCAACCAGCCAAGGGAGACCCCACCACAGGATGATAGTCCCGCCGGCCGCAGCCAGCATGCCATAATACAGCTCAACCGGCAGCACGCTTGGGCCCCACAGCAGAAAACCACCCGCACTCACCCAGACCAGCATCACCAAGCCGCTCACCCGGTCGGCGAGGACGGACTGGAGCGCAGTACCCAAACGGGCGCGTCCTTGCGCCAGCAGATAGCTCCGACCCACATCTCCGGCCACAACGCTCGGGGCAAACACGTTCAGATACATGCCGGCAAAATAGTAGGTGATAAAGGTTTTCAGCGGTTGTCCAAACCCGAGCGGACGGGCCAGCAGACGCCACCTATAGGCACTCAGGGCCTGTCCCAGCAGATAGCCGCAGAAGGCGAGACCGACGTAGTCGAGGCGGGCTGCGCGCAGTTGTCGGATGAGATGGGCCACATCTACGGAGGAGACAAGAATGAACAAAAGCCCTAGACTCAGGCTCACTTTGAACCAGCGCGAGGACAAAAAATGTAACAGCGAGCTATCCTCAAATTGGGTGTTGGGGACTGGGAATTAGGGATTGGAGAAACCTGGCCTCTAACTCCTAGTCCCTCATGTGACTCTGCTTTAGGCGTCAACCGTCTCGCCAGACAGCACCGCCCCGTTGAGATGAGCAGTGCTGTTAATCATGTGAATCTTGGCCGCTCCGCCTGGAAAGAGGGAGACTTCGCTGACGCCGGTATTGCCAATTTTTTCAATCTGACCGAATTGGCTCATGCTCAGACCACGACAGTGCAACAGGAAAGCCCGCACCGCGCCCCCGTGGGTCACCACGATAATCTGCTCGCCCCTATGGTCTCGGATAAACTGTTGACTCGATTGCACGAGGCGGCCTTGAAACTGGGCAAATGTTTCGCCTCCGCCGCGCGGCAGGTCTTCGCCCTGTCGCAGCCGCACCCATTCCTCGGCGTGCCGGCTCGCTACCTCGGCGGTTGTCAGTCCACTCCAGGTGCCAATATCCATCTCGCGCCACGCCGTCGCCTCGACTGGCGTGGCGCCTAATGCCCGGCCCAGAATATTTGCAGTGTCACGCGCCCGCCGGAGATCGCTGGTGTAAATCGCCCGAATACACCGTTCTTCACTCCGGAAGCGTCGGGCGAGCTGCCACGCCTGGTTATGGCCCGTTTGGCTGAGTGGCGTATCGGCTTGACCCTGCCAGCGGTTTTCCTGATTCCAGATAGTCTCTCCATGGCGGACCAGGAGGACCCGAACCCCCTCAGCTTTCCCTGAAGAGTAAACGTGTTCAGCATCTTCATGGTATTGAGGAACACGTTTACTCTTTGCATCCCTGACGTCACTCGGCATGGCTGGCCTCGGTACCGCTCTGTAGCATGTCCTTGCGGGGATGGCTACAAGACCCGAGTCGCCCGTCTGATACTCTCTGGAATCGTCCCCAGCAGACGATTGGCATTTCACCTGGGGGTATGGTAGCAGGGGGTGGATTTTCTGCCCGCGGAGGATGGCTATGCAGTACGGTGCGTTTCTCCCCCATCTTGGGCCACTGGCACAAGGAGATGTCCTCAACCGCCTCAAGACCACGGCCCAAACTGCCGAAGCGCTGGGCTTTGATTCTGTCTGGGTCGCCGATCATATTATTACGCCGAAGCAAATTGCCTCTCGCTACCCCTACAGCCCGAACGGTGCCTTCCCCCTCGACCCGCAGGCACCCCTGCTTGAACCCCTGAGTGTGCTGAGTTTTGTAGCCGCCTGCACGCACAAGGTTCGGTTGGGAACGGCCGTGCTCGTGCTGCCGCATCGCAACGCCGTTGTCACGGCCAAGACGCTGGCCACCCTTGATGTCCTATCGGTCGGGCGACTCATCTGCGGCGTTGGAGTCGGCTGGATGGAGGAAGAATTCAACATTCTGAATGCACCCTTTGCCGACCGCGGTCCGCTCAGCGAAGAAACCATCGCGGTCATGAAAGAGTTATGGACCAACGAAAACCCCTCGTTCACGGGTCGCTTTCACCAGTTCAGCGAGGTCGGCTGTGAGCCGCGTCCCGTCCAAAAGCCCCATCCGCCCATTTGGATTGGCGGCCATACCGGCCCGGCGTTGCGGCGTGTTGTCGAATACGGCGACGGCTGGCCTGCTGTGGTGTTCAGTCCGCAAGAGTTTGCCGAGCGGGTGGAGAAACTCAAAGAAAAAGCGGCAAAGGCCGGTCGCGACCTTTCCGAGATTACCCTATGCGTCTCCCCACGTGGCAAGAAGCCGGACGAGCTCCTTGACGATATCCCCCGCTACCAGGAACTCGGAGCAAGCTATCTGTATCTGGCCTTCTTTAATTTCGCCCGGACGTATGCGGACATGATGAAGATGATGGAAAAGTTCGCCCGGGATGTGCGGCTCGTGTAGTTCGGCGGAGCGCGGCTGCCCGATAGCTCCACACAAGAAACGGGAATACGCAGCTATGCCGACCCCCATTGAGGCCAAGACAAAAGCGGCCCGGACCTATAACGTGGCGGCCGACGCCTACGATCTGAGCGCCAACTCGTTCTGGGACCGCTTCGGCCGTCGGACGATCGACCGGCTCGCCCTGCCGTCGGGCGCGTATTGCCTCGATGTCTGCTGCGGCAGTGGAGCGTCGGCAATCCCCACAGCGAAAAAAGTGGCGCCCCATGGCTCCGTGCTCGGAGTTGACCTCGCTGAGAGGCTATTGGAACTGGCGCGCACCAAGGCCGCGCGCCAGGGGATTGAGAACATAGAGTTCCGGGCCGGTGATATGTTGGACCTCGGTCTGCCCGGCGGCCACTTCGATGTCGTAGTCTGTGTGTTTGGCATATTCTTTATTCCCGATATGCCCGGGGCGGTCAGGGAACTCTGGCGTATGGTCGCTCCGGGGGGAACGCTCGCTATCACCACCTGGGGGCCACGTTTCTTTGAGCCTGCCAACACGGCATTTTGGGATGCCGTTGCTACGGTCCGTCCCGAGCTCCACAAGGGCTTCAACCCCTGGGACCGCATCTCCGACCCCGCCACCCTGCGGGCCATGCTGGAAGAGGGCGGCGTCCGCAATGTACAGGTCGCCAGCGAGACCGGCGTCCATTCTCTTCGCTCGCCGGAAGACTGGTGGGCTGCCGTTCTCGGGTCGGGCTACAGGGGGACGATTGAGCAGTTGGAGCTAGCCGAGCGTGAGCAGGTTCGTAAAGCCAATCTCGCCGCTATCCGTGCCAATGGCGTGGCAGCGGTCGAAGCGAACGTACTCTACGCGACGGCAATCAAGCCATGAAGCGAGAAAACATACGTAACAGAGGCATTATATGTGCACTCGATTACTACTATTAACATTTCTAGCAGTCACAGTAGTGGCAATCTCTGAGACAAAAGCTACCGATAGTCTCGGACAAAAAAAGCGAGTACCTGCAACCGCAAATTTCCCCTTCATCCAAGCTTTACAGCAATTGGATAAGATAGAACAAAAGATGAAACACTTGCGACGCTGGAATCACGATATGGGAGAGCTGAACGGTATCTCTAAACGTAATGCCTATCGTTTTCTGGCTTTGTTAAATATGTTTATTTTTCACATGTTAACGACAAAGGAGTGTTGGATTGCAAGGCTCTTGAAGAAGACTTATCCATGAATTTCCCCCACCGCTCAGAGATTAACGAGAGTTCTCATGTGATGTTTAATATCACAGTTGATGAACTTTGCCCTGACATTTCTGCATGAGGCGGGAGCCTTCTCGGTTCGTCATTGCTGGGTGTTCCGAGTGCCTCCGCCCTAAAATCCCTGCCGCGGGTTTTTCTTCCTCTCATCCACGTGATAAGGCACAAGCACGAAAGTGGAAAGCCTATGCCCAGACTGCTCCGTCTCTTGCCGCTCCTTGTCCTCGTGGGTGGTTGCTCCGAGCCCGAGGTGTATAAACCGCTCGTCGAAATTTCGAATGCGGAACTCACGCGTCCGGCTGAAGATGTCCTGCGCGTGACCCTGGACTATGAGCTCGTCCCTGAGGAACGCCTGCCTCTGCCCTACAAGGAAATCGTTGTTTCTCCGCTGGAGCCGCAGGTAAGAATCTTTGCCGCCCTCGAAGAATTTATCCTGTCGGTCGATACCGTCATCGTGAAGATCGGCATTCCACCCCAATCCGTTGATTGGCAAGAATTGAGCGACAAGGACGAGTGTTGTGTGGTGTCCTTAAAGGGGCTGGTAGAAGAAGGGGGGACATACGAGCGGATCAGCAATCATTTGCGTGTCCTGCCGCCGGAGCCGCCCCAATAGCTTCAAGAGGAAACGTATCCAGCATCTCGTATCTATTGGAGGATACATGTCCTCTTTGCCGCATTACTCATAGGAGGGAGTCATGGCAACCATTATTGACGCAGACGGACATCTGCTTGAGCCACCGAGCGTTTGGCAAGAATACACCGAGCCGGCCTACCGGGCACAGGTGATTCAGATTGCCAAGGATGCGGAGGGGATCGACTGTCTCAGAATTAACGGCGAACTGCGGCGTGATCGCAATATGGCGATTGCCGCGGCCTGCACCCCAGGTGGCATGTCAGACGCCCAGCGGGCGCGCACGATGTCCTGGGACGAGATTGTCCCCGGCGGCTACGACCCGCACGAACGGATCAAAGACATGGACCTTGAGGGCATTGAGGTCGCCTTTTTCTATCCAACGCTGTGGCTCATCTACGGCGACATCACCAACCCTCAGGTCGCGGCTGCAGCCTGCCGGGCCTATAACAACTGGCTGGCCGACTTCTGCAAAGCCTACCCGCAGCGTTTTTACGGCGTGGCTCCGCTACCCCTCCAAGATGTCGAGGCGTCCGTTGCCGAAATGCGCCGCGTTGTGAAAGAACTCGGGATGCGCGCTGTCTTTATTCGCCCCAATCCGTTTAACGGCCGCCGGCTCAACGACCCGGCCTATCATCCCCTCTGGCAGGAAGCCCAGGAACTCGACGTGCCGATTGCCATTCACGGCAGTTTCGGCACCAAGATGCCGACCCTGGGTCAGGAGCGCTATAAAGACCCGTTCTTTTTCCATATGGTCTGTCACCCTTGGGAACAGCAGGGGGCCTGTATGGACATTATCTGTGGCGGTGTACTCTCCCAGTTTCCCGGTCTCAAAGTCGCGTTCCTAGAGTCCGGGGTCGGCTGGCTCGGCTATTGGCTGGACCGCATGGACAGCCATTTTGACACTATGGGTCATTATGTCCCGTGGCTCAAAAAGCGACCGAGCGAGCATTTCCGCGAGCAGTGCTTTATCTCGATGGACCCGGACGAGAGCACGCTGAGTGGCATTGCCGATTTGGGGCTTGAAGAGTGTGTCATTTGGGGGTCGGACTATCCCCACTTCGACTGCACCTTTCCCGGCGTGGTCGATGAAGTCAAAGCCTCTTGCGCAAAACTCTCGACTCGTGCCCAGCAAAAAATCATTGGCGAGAACGCCAAGCGCTTATATAATCTCTAGGTCTTGAAGGAGGAGCCTGCGTGGACCTGGCATATTCCAAAGAGGACGAGGCGTTTCGGAAAACGGTACGGACCTGGCTCAAGGCCAACGTGCCGAAAAAAGACAAAACTCTGAGCGATCTGCCACCGAACGATCCACGACGCATCCAGCGCGCCAAGGATTGGCAGCGCCGGCTGTACGAAGCCGGCTATGTCGCTTTAGGATGGCCCAAAGCCTACGGCGGTCAGGGTGACTCCGACATTATGCGCCAGACCATTGTGAACGAAGAACTGGTCTTGGCGCGTGCGCCGGGTCTGATCGGCGCGTCCGGTTTGACCATGCTCGGCCCCACTCTGCTGCAAGTTGGCTCCGAGGAGCAAAAACAGCGCTATTTACCCAAAGTCCTCACCGCGGAAGAAATTTGGTGCCAGGGCTATTCCGAGCCCGGTTCGGGCTCGGACCTGGCTTCGCTACGGACCAGAGCCGAACTCGTGGGCGACGAATTCATCGTCAACGGCCAAAAGGTCTGGACATCCGGGGCCCAGTTCTCGGACTGGATGTTCTGTTTGGTGCGGACCGACCCGGATGCGCCCAAGCACCGCGGGATCTCCTATATTTTGATCGATATGAAGACGCCGGGGATCACGGTCCGCCCCCTGGTCCAAATGACGGGTGACGCCGGCTTTAACGAGGTCTTTTTCGAGGATGTCCGCGTCCCGCGCGAGAATCTGGTCGGCGAACTCAACCAGGGTTGGCTGGTGGCCAACGCCACCCTGTTTCATGAACGCAATATGCTAGGCTCGACCACCCGTACTCAGCTTATGATGCAAAACCTCATCCGCCTGGCCCGCAGCCACAGCCGCTACGGCCAGCCCGCGGCGGAAGACCCGATCATCCGCCAGCAATTGGCCGACCTGACAACCGGGGTCGAAGCCATGAAGTATCACTCCTTTCGGCAACTCACGGACGCCACCAAAGGTCGCAAGCCCGGCATCGGCGCCATGGTGAATAAACTGGTCGGGACCGAACTGAACCACGATATTTGCGCGCTGGCCCTTGAAATCATGAACTCCTACGCCCCACTCAACCGGAGGGCTTCACACGTGATCGACAATGGCATCTGGCCGTATGAGTTTATGTTCACGCTGGGTCTCATTATCGGAGGCGGAACGTCTCAGATTCAGAAAAATATCATTAGCGAACGTGGGCTCGGCATGCCCAAGGCGCGCTGACGCACACGCCAGGGACTCATCATGGACTTCGGCCTATCGGAAGAACAAGACCTGCTCCAGCACTCAGCCCGAGAGTTTCTGACCCAGGAATGTTCCCCCCAGTTCGTGCGGGCGCTCTTGGACGACGAGCACGGATTTTCCCCTGAGTTGCATCGGAAAATGGCAGAGCTGGGTTGGACCGGTCTGCTTGTTCCGGAAAAATTCGGTGGGCTCGGTCTTGGGCTGCTCGATATGGCTTTGCTGCTCGAAGAGATGGGTCGAGCCGTGGTGCCAGGTCCGTTTCTGTTTTCTTCAGCCCTGGCTACCTTCGCCCTGATGCGTGGCGGCAACTCCGCCCAGAAAAAGACCTGGTTGCCCCGGCTCGCCTCAGGCAACGCTATCGGCACCCTGGCTTTTCTCGAAGCCAGCGACCGCCTGGACGCCGCTGGCATTACTCTCAAGGCCAGGAAAAAACGTGACGGCTATATGTTGAGCGGTACCAAGATGTTCGTTCCTTTTGCCGCTGTGGCCGACATCCTGGTAGTGGCCGTCCGCACTAGTGGAAAGAGTGAAAAGGGCGTTAGTCTGGTGCTGGTCGAGCGGGACGCACCGGGCCTGACCATCCGACCGCTGGACATGTTTGATCGAACGCGACGGGTGTACGAGGTCCGGTTCAAGCAGGTGCCGATCTCCGGCTTTCTTGGCAAGGTCGGAAAAGGCTGGAAACTGCTGGCCCAGCTTCAGGACTTGGCCTGCGTTGCCCTTTCCGCCGACAGCCTTGGGGGCGCACAACAAGCGCTCGACATGGCGGTCGAGTACACCAAAGTCCGTGAGCAGTTTAACCGGCCGATTGCCTCCTTCCAGGCTCTCAAACACATGGCTGCCGAAATGGTGAGTGAGATCGAACCGGCCCGGCCTCTGGTCTGGTACGCGGCCTACGCGTTTGACACGCGCGCCAAAGATGCGTCCCGCGCGGCGTCTATTGCTAAAGCCCGCCTGTCCGTGGTCTATACGCGTACGACCAACAAGGCTGTGCAGATGCACGGCGGGATTGGTTTTACCTGGGAGCACGATATGCACTTCTGGTTCAAACGGGCCAAGTGGAATGAGTTCGCCTTTGGCGCGGCCGCCTATCACCGCGAGCGGGTCGCGCGATTTGATGGCTACTGATAGTTAGGGGTTAGGGATTGGAGGTTAGGGTTTAGTGAAGGGCGAAACCTGCTACGAATGGAGAATCTTTTCATGCCGCTTCACTCGCTTACCGTGATGTTTCTCCTGCTGGGGAGTGTTTTCTCACTTGCGTACGCCCAATCGATAGCGCCCCTGCCGCTCGGTGCGGAGTGGCAGTCAACGCTGACGCAAGTAGAGCAATTACCCGGCCTGGAACGCGCAGCAGGTGGCGACCTGAAAGCCGCGTCCACCATCCGCTCGGGTCCTGAAATCGTGTTATACGCCACCTGGCAGACGCGGACCGTCACCTTTCGGATTGATCGTGATTTCGGCCTGTACGCGTTTGGTATCGAGTTGGTACCCGAAGCGGTCCAGCATGCGATTGAGACCGACGATGCCGAACTCTATGACCTGGAATACCGCGCCCCCATGCGTTTGGCTGTGGTGAATAAATACGGGAGGCCGCAGGGACTCACCACCCAGTGGGACGGCCTCGATATCCGCTCTTTACCGGATTCGGGCTGGAAGGAATCCAGCGTGACCGACTGGTCCTACGCCCTGTCCTGGTTGGTGTGGGACGGCCAGGACACCCGCATTGCCGTCGGTGAACAGGAAGTCTGGTATGTCAGTCAAGCCTGGCTTGAGCAGCACCGGCAAGCCCGGACCTTCCTCGAACAGCACCCCACAGCCGTCCAGGGGATTGATCTCGTCCGTCAGGCCGTGCGCCAACAGCGCCTCGACCACGCGCGGAACGCCGTTCCAACACGAGCCGCCGAGTTGGAACCCTTCCTGTAAAGAGCAGGCCGAGCGGGCTGCGTCCCTCTGACAACAATAGAGCGCCACCGGGTTGGCAACTAGGGTGAAAAAGCGGCGTGGATAGGAAGAAAACCCCCGGACCGATCAGCGCCTTGATGCGGCTGAGGCGCTGAAATCAGGCAGGCTTACTCCTCTTCTTCCTCAAGCACATTCCACTGCTCGGGAAGAGGCTGCGGGCCAGGTTGAATGCCGGCAATATCGGGATCCTCATCTCCCTCAGCGCGCACATTGGCCGCTTTGCGGGCTTTGGCCTCGCGCCTGCGCTCCGCCTTCTCCTTTTGCTTTTGTTGGCGGTATTGTTCCCGTTGGCGCTTGAGAAAACTGGTTGGTTTTGCTCTCCCTGGCATACCTCTACCACCGGCGTTCGCGGCGCTCCCTGGGCCGGGCTTCGTTGACCGTCAGGGGCCGTCCCATAAATTCATAGTCATGTAGACGCTCAATCGCCGTTCGGGCCTCATCGTCGTTTTCCATTTCAATAAAGCCAAATCCGCGAGAGCGCCCACTTTCCCTATCCGTGATAATGTTCGCTGAGGTGACCGTCCCGACTTCGCCGAATAACGCTTCGAGGTCGGCCGGGGTGGCGTCCCATGACAGATTCCCAATAAATAGCCTCACAACATTGCCTCCTCTGGCAAGAAAATAAACATAGCCACCCAGCCGTCGTCCAGCCGGGTAGATGCATTACAAATCATATTCAGGCAGGGTTCGATAGGGGTCTCGTTGAAAATATGGCGGTATCCGTTCATTACCCGATAGCGCGGGTCGTCTATGTTGTAGAGCATCTCGCTCTTACGCCACTGGTCGTCAGGAAGGATATCGCTGCCGGCGTCGGGGCCTGCGCACCATCCACCACGCGTTCAGGCTGGCAATCGCCAGGGCAGTCAGGAACAGGAGGTTGCCGTACATCGGGCTTTGCGACAACCCAATGCCTAAGCCCAGATAGAAAACCACCACCGCTAGGAGGAACAACACAACGTGGACGGCGATCCTGAATGCCGTGAGTGCGCTGACCATGAACGTACGATACTACTCTAGTACTACCGGAACGACCCCCCGTTAGTCGCATTCCCTCAGAACTTGACAGGCTCTGGTATTCACTATAGCCCCCCTACGAAGGTCGCGTGCTCCAGCACACCTGAGGATGGAAGGGCTGTAACTATGAGTGAGTCGAGTGCCCGCAAGGCGGGTAATCCATTCGATGCCGATGTTCGCGACACCCAACGGCTTAAGGGGCTCTCCAGTCCAGAGGAGCGGGAGGCGGTCGCAGCGGACATCCAGAATCTCAGACGCGACGGCTATCTCATTCTTGAAGGGCTGCTCAATGCGGACAAGGTGACGGAAATCGGAGCGGAGATGGATACGATTCATGCCGCCACCCCCCTGGGAATAACCGACTTCGAGGGCTTCTGCACCAAACGTATTTACAATTTCATGGAGAAGACACGCACTGCGGATGAGCCGTGCACCCATCCCAGGGTTATCGCCATTATCGAAGGTTATTTGCAGAGCCAGATTCAGCTCAGCTCCGCGACCGGGATCACCCTGCTTCCCGGCGAAACCTCCCAGGGACTGCATCGGGACGACAGCGTCTACCCCCTGCCGCGCCCGCGTCCACCGCTCATGGTCGGCACTCTGTGGGCAATCGACGCCTATACCCCAGCCAACGGCGGCACCGAATTGCTGCCCGGTAGTCACATTTCCACAGAGGAAGAGGTTCCGGCGAAACCGCCGATCAACATCGTCATGCCGGCCGGGTCGGTACTGCTCTTCGACGGTGGGATATGGCATGGGGGTGGCGCCAATACCAGCGACCGGCAACGCCGTGCCTTGTCGTTGTCCTACTGCTGCGCCTGGTTGCGCCAGCAGGAGAATGCCTATTTATCGATATCGCTGGAGACCGTGCGGGCCCTGAGCCGTCCGCTGCAATGCCTGCTCGGGTATACGACGGCTTCGATCATGCTGGGCCAGGTCGAGCGACGGAATCCCATCCACTGGTTCGATTAACGGTGGAGTATCCGCCTCAGTGCCTCGTCGCGTTCGTTATTGAAGCGCTGGGCGATCTCTGCCCCAGGAGCAAAGCCGTTAAAGCCGTGATAGCCGCCCGGATAGACGTGTAGCTCGGTCGGTACCCCTGCCGCCAGCAGACGCCGCGCATACTCGATGTTCTCGTCCAGGAACAAGTCGAGGTCACCCACCGGAATATAGGCCGGCGGTAAACCCGCCAGGTCGCTGGCCCGAGCGGCTGCGGCATACGGCGACACATCCGCTCCTCCGGGTTCCTGTCCCAGGTAGGCGCGCCAGCCCATGAGATTGTTTTCCCTGGTCCACACAAAGGTATCCGACAGCGTGTCGCTGGCGGGAGCGACGTTGCGGTCGTCAATCATGGGATAGATCAGCAGTTGAAAAGCCAGTTCGACCTCGGCCCGGTCGCGCGTTAATAGTGCCAATCCAGCGGCCAGCCCTCCTCCGGCACTCGCCCCGCCAATGGCAATCCGGGAGGACTCAACGCCAAGCTCGCCGGTATGGGTCGCCAGCCACTTGAGCGCGGCATAACAATCCTCGACCGGAGCCGGAAAGGGGTGCTCGGGAGCGAGCCGGTACTCAACCGATACCACCACGCACTGCGCGACCTTGGCCAGATGGGAGGCCAGCAGGTCGTCCCGCTCAACGCTGCCCAACACATAGCCACCGCCGTGAATCCAGAGGAGGGCTGGCAACGTGTCGGGCCGCTCGGTTGGCTGATAGATGCGAACAAACACCTCCCCGTCAGGTCCGGGCACCTGCCGGTCCGCAGTGGTGATGCCCGTGATGGGGGGTGCCTTGGCCATTTGCGCTTCGGCCATCTCCTCCATCGTGCGACGGGTCGCCGGGATATCGTGCAGGTTGAGCCCGCCTCCGGTCAGGTGGAGAAAGGTTTCAAGCGGCGCGGCCAGTTCCGGGTCGAGTCGATCAGTCATGGTCATCTGAGTTCCTCCTTCCTTGTAAAAACGAAGTGCTCGTCCATCTTCTGCCGGGCTTTCTGCATGAAGTGCACATAGCGGTGGAACCCGCCGTTATAGTTCCCGTCCTGACGGCGGTTGTACTCGCCCTCGAAGTTATAGTAACCGGGCGTACAGTCCCGGTTCCGGCTGGTCTTGCCCCGGTGCTTGATGACTTCCTGCACCCACCACTCCTCTGCCTCGGGAGTCGGGTCTATCGATTGATAGCCACTGCGGCGGACATAGTCGATGCAGGCTGTAATGTGATCGCCTTCGGTGTTGAGAATATCCGTCAGATTGAACTGGAACGAAGACTGATACCCCCCCATGATAAACAGATTCGGATAGCCCTGCGTATGGAGACCAAACAGGGTGCGGATGCCGCTGCTGTATTTCTCAGTCAGCTCGCGCCCGCCGACGCCTCTGATCTGGTTGTAAATCCCGGTCTTCTGGACCTCAAAGCCGGTGGCATAGATGAGCAGGTCCAGCTCGTACTGCTTGCCCTCAAAGACCGGTCCCTTTGCCGTGATTTCGGTGACGCCCTTGCCGTGGGTATCGACGAGATGGACGTTGGGCCGGTTGAAGGTCGGTAGATAGTCGTTGTGGAAGCACGGGCGCTTACACATAAACATATACCACGGCTTGAGCGCCTCGGCCGTCGCTCGATCTTGTACGATCTCGTCGATGCGCTGGTGGATACGCAGCATGTAGTCGATGTTGGCGTTCTCCTGGCGGCGAATGATCTCCTCACGCGGAAGCGCGGCGCGCTGGGCCTTCTGCTCTGCGGTCAACCGGGGGTCCATGATTTTGCGCATCATGTTCCGCCGCTCGGTCTGCCAGCCAGGTTTCAGTTTCCGCGCCCAGTTGGGATCGGTCGGATGATCGTCGCGGATATCGATCGAGGACGGGGTACGCTGGAATACGTATAACTCCTGGGCCGCTTCCCCCAGGCCGGGGACCGCTTGGACCGCGGTCGCCCCGGTACCGATAATCCCGACGACCTTATCCGCCAGCCTCGACAGGTCTTCCCCGGTATAGTCATAGTCCCAGCGCGAGGTATGAAAGGAGTGACCCCGAAAGGACTCCATGCCGGCTATCCTGGTCAGCTTGGGCTTGGACAGCGTGCCATTGGCACAGATCACGAACTGGGCCCGCATATGGTCACCCCGGTCGGTTCGGATATGCCACAGCTCTTCCGCTTCGTCCCATATGGTGGACGTCACCGTCGTCTGGAAAACCGCTGACTGGTACAGATCATATTTCTTGGCGATGGCCTGACAGTGGGCGTAAATCTCGGGTCCCTTGGCAAAGCGGTCCTTGGGCACGTAGTCCATCTCGTCGAGCAGCGGCAGATAGTCATACGACGGCACGTCGCACGCCACGCCCGGATAGCGGTTCCAATACCAGGTGCCGCCCACATCGGCTCCCCGTTCCACAATCCGGATGCTCTCCACGCCACATTTGCGCAGCCGGGCAGAGGTCAGCAGGGCAGAAAAGCCACCGCCGATGAACAGGCATTCCACCTGATCATTAAGAGGCTCCCGCGAGATGATCGGGCCGCCGTAGGGGTCCTCCTCGTATTGCGCCAGCATACCGGTCAGGTCAGAGGTATATTGCGCCGTGCCTTCCGGACGGTATTCCAGCCGGAGATTCCGCTCCTCGGCGAACTTCTGTTTGATGGCATCGTAATATGCCTGCGGCTTGGCAGATGGATACAGCCAGCTCAGGGGGTCAATCAGGGGCTTCTCCATGATGCCCGACGGTTTATCCATGCGTCTTTCCTTCCTCTAATCCAGGAGCGTCCACTTCTTGGCCCAGCCCTGGTCGTATGGCGTCCAGAATCCCAAGGTGACCCCGAGCCGCTGGAACTTCCATTTCCCATCCACCCGGACATACGTCTCGTCGTATTTGGCTGAGCCCCAGACGGCTTGCTCCCCATTGTCCCCGACCATGGTCGTCGGCTGGAATAAATACCACTGGCCAGTCGCGGTATCACCGTCAACCTCAATAATCGGATTCATGACCTGATGGCGGACAAACGGCAGCGTTTTCGGCACGTCCGCAAAAAGCGCCCGGATAGCGGCCCGGCCTTCATACGTGCCAAACGCCTCTCCGTCCCACACCCCATCCTCGACAAAGAAATCCATGATCCCGTCCAGGTCTTGATAGCCCTCATCACACAGGGCATGGAATTCAGCCTTCATTTTTTTAATCGCCTCAATGTCTTCCAACACCTGGAGGCGTTTTGCCAGCTCTTCCATATTCACCGCGCTCATACCTCACTCCGCAGGTTCATCGTCGGTAATCCGATACCATTCCCAGCGCAGCCCCTGCGGTTCCAAGGCCCACACCTTGTTCTGGGTCGCGTGGCAACACGTCTTATTACGCTGGACCTCGGGCGCAATCCCCGCGGCCTCGAAGCGCGCCGCCGCAGAGGCAACCTCCGCCTCATCAAACACCTCGACCCCGAGATGATTCAGCCGCTCCTCAGCCTCCGGGTTCTCGAACAAGACCAGCTTGAGCGGCGGCGTATCAATCGCAAAATTGGCATACCCGTCTCTCAGTTTGTGCGGTTTGACGGCAAAAAGCTTCGAGTAATACTCGACCGCCTCATTGAGGTCACGAACATTGAGCGCCAGTTGGAGTCGCATAGCCTTGCTCCTTATCTTCCTCCCTCTCCCCTGGAGGGAGAGGGGTGGGGTGAGGGGGAACCACCTCCATCTCCGGTACCTTGATTGCCGCATAGTATACAGGCCCGTGACAAAAACCTAGTCATCTCGCATGACCTAGAGGCGACAAAATTTGACAAATTACGGTTTTGGAAGAAGAATTTGGTGGAAATGTCAACTCCCTTGTAGGGAACATCGCTCGGTAATCTTAATTGGAGGTCTCTTTGAGAAAAGGTCAAAAACAACACTTTGTCCCCCAATTCCTTCTGCGGAATTGGATGGGTTCCGATAAGAAGATTGGCCTCTTCCGAAAAGACGTTCCCGGCCTTCCCTTTACCCGTCGCAGCCCAAAGTTCACGGGATTTGATCGGGGAATCTATTCGTTTCAGGGGGTGAAAGAGGCGGAGATCAATCTCGTGGAAGAGCAGGTTATGCAGCCGATCGATAGCAATGCCGCGCGGGTTATCGATGAGCTGCTTAAGTTTGGCTCTGCCAAGCTTTGCAGTGGAGATGTTCGATGGCTATTTCTCTTTGCAGAGTCGCTGGAGATGCGTAATCCTACGAAACTTAAGAGCATAAAGGACATGGCGCGCTCCCTGATGACGGATGATCTAGAAGGCGGGTCTGAGTCGGATCGAAAAATTCTCGAATTCATAGAGGGCCACCCGGAGTTACTCAGTAACCTACCCTTGAAGAACTTAGGCCCAATTATCTCAAATTCGGCACGAATAGTGCAGACTGAGTTGGAATTTTGTGGAGTCGTGGACTTTACAGGCCAAAGGAACCATTTGCTCCTATCTGATTCGCCGTGTATTCGGACGACTGGAGTCGCTGATCCAGATGTGGTTTTTGCGCTACCCCTCAGTCCCCGGAAGGCAGTCTTGGGATTCAAGACTAGAGGGATTCAACAAAAATTATTGGGCGACATTCCTCGTGGAAGGTTGCTTTCCCTAATCAACGAATCCTCATTTGCTCAGACGACAAGATACATCTACGCTCTTAACGAGACCCCTAGACGCTTCTTAGACGCGAGATTAAGGGCAGAAGTACGGAGTTAAAGGAATGGACCATGCCTCCACCATATAGGAAGGGGCCGGGGGAGCATGTCCGCCACATCCTTATCGGTGCCTTGATTACCAAGAGCACTCCACCCCTACGGTAACTACTCGGGAAGCCTTGGAACGTCCCGGTAGAGAATGAGGGCCGGGCGCTCGCCCTGGCGCATGTGCCAGAGCTTGGTCACATTCACCTGCCCCCGATGAAGCCGCCGGGACCGCGTGCTATATCGAACCCCATTTAGCGCTAGGTGAGGAGGATTTGATGCGTTCCTTACTCCGTCTTTTTAGCCTCATTTTTCTAACTCCGGCTCTGGTTCATGCCGCAGTGCTTGAGATTCCCGGTGATGGGGCCAAGCTGTCGGGCATAGGGGTCATCTCGGGCTGGAAATGCGAGGCCAGCGGGACGATTACGGTCAGTTTTAACGGTGGAGATCTAATTCCCCTGCCGTACGGCAATGAGCGGTCCGATACCGCCGGAATATGTGGCGACACAAACAACGGCTTTAGTACGGTCCAGAACTGGGCGCATCTGGATGATGGGACTCACACCGCCGTAGCCTACGACAATGGGATGGAGTTTGCGCGGAGTACGTTCGAGGTGGCGACCACCGGGGAGGAGTTTGTGAAGGGGGCGAACGCCCAGGTTCGAGTACTGGATTTTCCCTCGCCTGGGGAAAGTGTGCGGTTTGAGTGGAACCAGAGCACACAACACCTGGAAATGGCGCTTGGGCCGGAGGGCGAGGACCTGATCGACATTCTGGCGATGGAATTTGTGCGGATTGAGGCGGGCACGTTCCAAATGGGCTCACCGGCGGAAGCGGAGGACCATGAAGAGGACGAAACACTCCACCAGGTGACGATCAGCCAGCCGTTTTATTTGGGAAAATACGAAGTCACCCAAGCGCAGTGGCGAGCGGTTATGGGAGACAACCCGTCGTTTTTTCGCCACTGTGGTGACACCTGCCCGGTGGAGGGCATCTCCTGGGAGGAGGTCGAGACCTTTATTGCGGAGTTGAACACGCGGACGGGGGAGACGACCTACCGGCTACCGACTGAAGCCGAATGGGAGTACGCGGCCCGGGCCGGGACGCAGACCCGGTACCACTTTGGCGATGCGGAGTCCGAACTCTGTCAGTATGCGAATCATGCCGATAGCAGCACGGACCTGGCGTGGCGGAACACGACCTGTTCAGACGGTGTTGCCAGCGGACCTGCCCCGGTCGGGAGTTATCAGCCCAACCAGTGGGGGCTGTATGACATGCACGGCAATGTCTGGGAGTGGGTGGCGGACGGGTATGGAGAGTATCCCGCCGATTCGGTCACAGACCCCCAAGGCCCGGCCACGGGCCGCGGCCGGATTCGGCGTGGCTGTGGGTGGCGCAGTACCGCCGACTCGTGTCGTGCGGTGAATCGCCATCCTTATACACCGCGCGACCGCAACATCAGCCTCGGCTTCCGCCTGGCAAGAACGATTCCATAGCCTTATTTCAACGCCGAAAAGGCGATCAGCGGTGGGTCTTTCAGGAAATCATCCCAGAAAGGATCGGTGCGCTGGGATGGGTGCACCGCGACAGGGACCCACTCGAACTCCCGAAACCCGGCCGTTCGAAAGGCGTCCTCACAGGTTTCCGGTTTGAAGAAGAAATTGGTGAACGAGAACGTTTGTCCGTCTTCGTTGGCAAGAGTATATTGCACGGCGTCGCCCTCGGCTGAGGGGGCTGCCGATGTTCTTTCAATGCCGTATTTTGCCAGCGACGCGCTGCTCACCAGAGGACTCTGGCTATTGTCTTTGATACCGACCAGCCGACCGCCCGGTCGGAGCGCTGCATAACAGACCTGTCCGAAGCGGTAGAGCATTGCCCGGCTGCCGGCATAGCTCAGCAGATACATGGCCACGACCACGTCAACGGGTCTGGACGGCTCAAACTGCGCCACATCCCGGTGCAGATAGCGGCAACCCAAGGGGTGCCGCCGCTCCTCTTTTTCCGCCAGTTGAATCATCGCCGCGGAGATATCGACGCCCGTGACCTCCGCGGCCCCAGCCTGTTTGATCAGGCGCGTGTAGAATCCCTCGCCACAGGCAACGTCCAGCACTTCCTTACCGCGCACATCGCCCAGCATTTCGAACAGGGTGTAGCGCTCGACATATTCCCGAAACGGCAGGCGCTTGGAGTCCTGGTAGGCTTCGGCGATGGCATCGTATTCTGCGGACCGACTCACGCGGCTCTCCTCCATATGGGCGTCCGGTGGCCCAATAGACGCACCGGCGAATATTCTTTAGACTGCTCGCGCATTATGCAGAGCAATCCATTGAGGAATCAACGCCATTCCGGGAAGTAGGACCGAGGAGACACGCATGAGCATCGACCTGTTGGAGGGTAACCCAAAAGAAAGATTAGGCTTTGACCCGAACGAACTGCGGGCCAAATATCGCTACGAGCGCGACAAGCGGCTACGCGAGGAAGGCAACGCGCAATACCAGGAAGTCGCTGACGAATTTGCCAGCTACACCGACGACCCCTATACCGAGTGGGTCGAGCGCGCCCCGCTGAATGACGAGGTCCAGGTCGCCATTATCGGCGGCGGTTTTGGCGGGCTGCTGATGGGCGGCCGGCTGCGCGAGGCCGGCTTTAACGATATCCGAGTCATTGAGAAGGCCGGTGACTTTGGCGGTACCTGGTATTGGAACCGTTATCCCGGCGCCATGTGCGACGTCGAGTCGTACTGCTATCTGCCGCTGCTCGAAGAGCTGAACTATATTCCCAAGCATAAATACTCGTACGCGCCCGAAATCTTTGAACACAGCAAGGCCATCGCCCGCCACTACGACCTGTACAAAAACGCCTGCCTCCAAACTGGCGTTTCTGATATGCGCTGGGACGACACGAGCGGGCGCTGGATTATTCACACTGACCGGGGTGACGCCATCCGGGCGCAATTCGTGGCCATGGCCAACGGGCCGCTCAATCGGCCCAAGCTGCCCGGCATCCCCGGCATCACCAGCTTCAAGGGCCATACCTTTCACACCAGCCGCTGGGACTATGACTATACCGGCGGCGACTCGGATGGGAATCTCACCGGCCTGCGCGATAAACGCGTGGCCATCATCGGCACGGGCGCGACCGCGGTGCAGTGCATTCCCCACCTCGGTGAGTGGGCCCAGCACCTGTACGTGTTCCAGCGCACCCCCTCGTCCATCGATGTGCGCAGCAACCGGGAAACCGAGCCGGACTTTGCCCGGCAACTCGAACCGGGCTGGCAGCAGCGACGTATGGACAACTTCAACATCCTGGTCAGCGGGGGCGACCAGGACGAAGACCTCGTGTCTGACGGCTGGACCGAGATCTTCCGCAACCTGACCGGCATCGCTGCCAAGACAGCTTCCCGCGAGTTGGGACGGCGTCTCACCTCACGCGAGAAGGGCCAGCTCATGGAGCTGCTCGACTTCCAGAAGATGAATCAGGTGCGCGACCGGGCCGAAGCCATCGTTAACGACCCGAACACCGCCGAGGCCCTTAAGCCCTGGTACCGGCAGTTCTGCAAACGGCCCTGCTTCCACGACGAATACCTGCCGACCTTTAACCGGCCGAACGTGACCCTGGTCGATACCGACGGCCGGGGTGTCGAGCGCATCACCGAGCGGGGCATCGTGGCCAACGGGACCGAGTATCCGGTCGATTGCATTGTCTTTGCCACCGGCTTCGAGGTCGGCACCAGCTATACCCGCCGGGCTGGCTACGAGATCATCGGTCGCAACGGTCTCTCCCTCACCGACAAGTGGGCCAAGGGCTGGCGCACCCTGTTCGGACTCCAGGCCAATGGGTTTCCGAACTGTTTCTTCCTCGGCTTCACCCAGACCGCCCTGTCGGTTAATGTCCCGCACGCCCTGAACGAACAGGCCAAGCACGTCACCTATATCCTCGACCAGGCCCGCCAGCGGGGCGCAACCCGGATTGAGGCCACGCTCGAATCCGAAGACATGTGGCTGGCCGAGATGAAAGACAAGTCGCGCATCGCCGAGCGGTTTTATGCCGAGTGCACCCCCGGCTACTACAACAACGAGGGCAAGCTCGATACCGACAACGGATTTTTCGCCGGTACCTATGGGGCTGGACCCATCAAGTTTTTCCGTATCCTCGACGACTGGCGGTCCACCGGTCGGCTGGAGGGCGTGGAACTCACGTAGCCAGCCGTGCACGTCCACCACGCCAGCCGTGGCACCCTGAACGCGTTCGGGTTCGGCGCCATCGCCAGCGGCGTGAAGAACCACGTCTTCGGCGGCTGGGTGCTGGTCTACTACAATCAGGTATTAGGGCTGGACCCGGCCCTGGCCGGGCTAGCCCTAGCCCTGGCCCTGGTGGTTGATGCGATCACCGACCCGCTGGTCGGCGTCTGGTCGGATCGGGTGCGGACGCGCTGGGGCCGGCGCCATCCCTTCATGTATGCCGGCATTCTGCCGTTTGCCGTCTCGTTCTATTTGCTGCTCCAGCCGCCGGCCGATCTGAGTCAGAACGGTTTGTTCGTGCGGCTTTTATGTCTGGCCGTGGCTGTGCGGGTGTCTATGACCCTATACGAAATTCCGCGGGCCGCCCTCGGTCCGGAACTCACCAAGGACTACGACCAGCGGACACAACTGGTCGGCTGGAGTACCTCCTACGGCTGGTTTGGGGGTGCCGGGTTTGCCTGGCTGACCCTGGCCTTTCTGTTGCCGGAGACGGCTGAGTATCAGGGCTCGCGGGCCTATCTGAACCCGGATGGCTACCGCAACATGGCCTGGATCGGGGGCCTGCTCATTTTTGCGACCGGTATAATCTCAACGCTCGGCCTGCACCGCCACATCCCCGCCCTGCACGTTCCCGAGGATGGGTCTGCCGTGGGATTCAGCCTGCGTAAGCTGGGCCAAGAAATCGTCGAGACGCTGTCAAACCGCTCGTGGTTGATGCTGTTTGCCGCGGGGCTGGTTTTTGCGCTGTACGTCGGCCTGCACAGCAATACGGACCGCTATTATGACCTGTATTTCTGGCAGTGGACGCCGGAACACGTTCAGATCTTTCCGGTTGTGCATATGCTTGTCGCCATCAGTTGCGGGCTGCTGGTCTATCCGCTGACGCGCGGGCGGGACAAGAAGCGGACCGCGATTGGTCTGTTCTTGCTGTCAGCCACGCTGGGTCCGTTGCCGGTCGTGCTGCGGTTGCTTGATCCCTTGGTATCGGTCGCGCTGTTTCCGGCCAACGGAACCGACGTGTTGTGGTGGTTGCTGCTGTTGCACAGCACATTTGTGGTGTCACTGGTGGTGACGGGCTTTATCCTGGTCGGCTCCATGGCCGCGGATATCGTGGAGGAAAGCCAGCGCCAGACCGGCCGTCGCAGTGAGGGCTTGTTGACCACGGGACCGGCCCTGGCCCAGAAGATGATCAGCGCCGGCGGCGTGCTCATCGTGGGGCTGCTGCTGTCGGCCTTCGGCTTCTCGGTCCCGAATCCGAGCGTGGAGTCCATGCAGGAGCCGATACGCAACCTCGCCATTTTCCATGTCGCCCTCAGCCTGAGCTTACCCTGGGTTTCCATCTATCTGGTCAGCAAATACACCATCACCCGGCAGGGACACGGACAGGACATCCGCAGCCTCGGCTACGCTGAAGCGGAAGAGGCGTAACCACCGCGCCCGGCTCGATAGAATTGCCCATCCGTACGTCACCACGTATAGTCGCGGTATGGACGCGCAGACAATCAAGCGCTGGATGGACAGTGTCGCCTTTGAGCGCAGCAGAACCGCAGCTCCGGCTGAGTTTCCGGCCCTGCCCGATATTCCCGGCGGGCGCTACTGGGAGCCGGAGTTCTTTGCGCTGGAACACGAGGCGCTGTTCAAGCGGGGTTGGGTCTATGTCGGCCATACCGACCAACTCCTCGAGCCCGGCAGCTTCATCGTCTGGCGTCGGACCGGCACTCCTATCCTGGTGATCCGCGGCACCGACGGCCAGATTCGGGCCTTTTATAATACCTGCCGCCACCGGGGTGCCCCGGTGGTCCAACAAGAGGAGGGTAAGACCGGCCGTTACCTCAGTTGCGGCTATCACGGCTGGACGTATGACACGACCGGAGCCCTCACTGCCGTTACCGATCCGCGCGACTGGGCTCATCTGGACCATTCGTGCCGCAGTCTGGTGCCCGTACGGTGTGACTTGCTGGGTAACTGGATTTACGTGTGTGAAGACGCCGATGCCCCGTCTCTGGACCATTTTCTTGAGCCGATTGCGCGCTATTTTCGGCATCTGCCCCTGCACGACTTGCGGCTCGTCCATCGGCGCAGCGTCGAGATGCGGGGTAATTACAAGATTGTGTTGGAAAACTTTCTGGAGGCGTATCACTTCCGGTTATTGCACCGCCACACCACCGATCGCATCTTCGACAATCTGGGAACCAGCGTACATCTGTGGGATCATGGGCACTCGATGATGCTCTCGCCCAATCGCCGCCCGGACTGGGTTGACCCCGGAACTATCGGTATGCCCGAGATGGCCACGGCTACGACCATCGAGCGGGATCATAATCCCAGTTACCTCGTCTTTCCGAATATGATCGTGCCGATCGCGCCGACCGGCATTCCGGCCGTCGCCTTCTGGCCGCAGGGCGTGGACCGCACCATTCTGGACGTTATCTGGTTTGCGCCGGACTGGGGCGGCGGCGAGCGCCATCCGCTGTGGGAGACGCGTATTGCGAATTTCGACCGGATTGTTGACGAGGACATCGCCTTTGTGGAGCCGATCCAGGAGTCGATCACCTCACCGGGGTTTCGCGGGGTGCCCCTCAACTATCAGGAGCGTCGCATCTACCACTGGCACGCAGAGCTGGACCGCCGTATCGGCATGGAGCGCGTGCCCGAACACCTGCGTGTCCCGCCTGTCCTGGATGACTGGGTTGAGCGGGACTGAGAGCGCAGCCGCTCAGGCCGTAATGCCGTAGAAGCGTAGGGCGTTGGTCCCCAGGACCTTTCGCTGGTCCGCTTGGGGTAGGGGGGTGAGACGCTCCTTGAGTTCGGCCGCCACCCCGTAGTTGGAGTCGATATGGGGATAGTCCGACGCCCAGACGAAATAGTCAGCCCCAATATGCTCAATGATCCGGGCGGTCAGAGTTTCATCCGGATCGGCCGAAACCAGGCATTGACGATAGAAATACTCGCTGGGTTTCAGCTTGAGCACGGACCGCCCCGCCAGCGGCTCGTATTTATGGTCCATCCGGTCCAGCCAGGCCGAAATCCAGTTGGCGCCGCACTCCAGGACTGTGCACTTGAGCCGCGGGTATAACTCGAACATGCCCAGGGAAATCATCTGGGTAAAGGCCGCCATTACATCGATGGCCAGAAAGGCGAAATTGAACAGGCCGAAATCACCCTCACCCTGAATCCAGTCCCGCCACGACGGCTCGTCACGCAGGACGACATGGAAGCCGACCGGCATCTCCAAATCCTGAACGGTTTCCCAGAAGCGAACAAAGGCCGGGTCGTTGAAGTGTTTCCAGCCGCGCGCCACCATATCCGGCGAGAGAAACACCCCTACGCAGCCCTGCTTTTTGGCCCACACCACTTCGTCAGCCGCGCCATCCGGGTCAATCAGAGAGATATGAGCGACTGGATAGAGCCGCTTTGTATTCTCGCTGCAGAAATCAATGATCCAGCGATTGTAGGCCCTGGTGTAGGCGGTGGCGAGTTTGGGGTCGGTGACCCAGCCTTCCCAGGCGATGCCGACGGTGGGGTAGAGGAGAGAGATATCAATGCCCTCGCTGTCCATGACCCTGAGACGCGGGACCGGGTCATAGCTGCCCGGCGGGCAGCCGTCCGCATACGTGCGCTGACCCGGTGTGAAAAAGGCTTCGGCCTCTTCGGGGTCCGAGCCCACCCCACCCAGCGCGCCCAGCGCGCCGCGAATAACGTTCAGGGGCTTGTTGTCGAACAGGAGGACTTCCCAGCCGTTGTCGTCATGTTCGAGGCGCACGGCCCGGTCTCGATATTGAGGGTCGATATATTTCTGCCAGGTATCGAGCGGCTCCAGCACGTGACCGTCGGCATCGACAACCGGTCCCAGATTTTCCGTCGGCATACGGCCCCTCCTAATTGGGTGATGTTCTCCTTTACTGCCCCACGCCTCAGGCTGTCAATAAATCGGCTTCTCCGACCTGCGTACTGATCTCCTTCCCCATTACTTGACAGTCTCTGAGCAACTGGTTAGGTGGCATCCTTGCGCTGACCAAAGGAGACTCTGATCGTGACCCAGCACTATGATGCGATTGTTATCGGGGCCGGCGTGTCCGGCCTGTATGCACTGTATAAACTCCGCGAGCTCGGCCTCTCGGCCCGGGTGTTCGAGGCCGGCACTGATATCGGCGGCACCTGGTACTGGAATCGCTACCCAGGCGCCCGTTTCGACTCCGAGAGCTATTCCTACCAATACTCTTTTTCCCAGGAACTGATCGACGAATGGGAGTGGAGCGAGCATTTCTCGGGCCAACCGGAAGTCGAACGGTATCTGCATTTTGTCGCGGACAAATTCGACCTGAAGCGTGACATCGAGTGCAACGCCCGCGTTGCGACCGTCGTGTACAACGAAACGGACAAGCACTGGGAGATTGCGACCCACAACGGTGGGCGCGTCCGGGCGCGCTATGTGATCTGCGCTACCGGGCTACTGTCGGCCCATCAGTTTCCGGACTATGCCGGCGTTGAAGACTTTGCGGGAGTGTCGCTGCACAGCGCTCGCTGGCCGAAAGAACCGGTCGATTTCACGGGCAAGCGCGTCGGCATTATCGGTACCGGCCCGACCGGTGTCCAGATCATTCAGACGATTGCCCCTGAGTGTGGACATCTGACCGTTTTTCAGCGTACCGCTAATTGGTGCACCCCGCTGCGGAACCGTCCGATTACCGCAGAGGAGCAACGGGAATTCAAAAAGAACGCGGACGAGATTTTCGCCCTGTGCAAACGCACCTGGGCGGGCTTTATTCACGAACCGGACCCGCGTGCCGCGCTGGACGTGCCGCAAGAGGAACGCCTGGCCCGCTATCAGGAATTGTACGAGCGCGGCGGATTCGCGCTGTGGCTGGGCAATTACCGCGACTCCTTTATGTCCCAGCAAGCCGCGGATGAGGTCGCCGAGTTCCTCGCCAACAAGATTCGCGAGCGTGTCATCGACCCGGCCATAGCCGAAAAGCTGATCCCGAAGCACACCTTCGGCACCAAGCGCTGTCCGGGCGAGAAGAATTTCTACGAGACCTTCAACCGTGACAATGTCAGTCTGGTTGATCTGCGCGAAACGCCGATCACGAAAATTGCCTCCACCGGAGTCGAAACCGGGAGCGCCTTGCATGAACTCGACGTGATTATTTACGCCACCGGCTTTCATAGCGTGACCGGCGAGCTGCTGCGTATGGACATTCGTGGCCAACACGGGCGGAGCCTGCAAGAGCACTGGTCCGACGGGCCACGCACCAACCTGGGCGTGCAGTTCTCGGGCTTCCCGAATTTGTGGGCCATCATGGGGCCCCACAATCCGGCGGTGTTTTGCAATATCACCCGCTGTGCCGAGAGTAACGTCGAGTGGATCGTCGACTGCATCCGCTATATGCGCGAGCACGGGTTCGAGACTATGACCACAACCGCCGAGGCCGAGGACGCCTGGACCCGGCGCTGCTATGACTCGGCCCAAGGGCTGCTCATCAATGAGATGCAGGATTCGTGGTTCTTCGGTAGTACCAATCCCGAGAACGTGCGCGGCCGCTTCCTCTTGTTTGCCGGCGGTGTGCCGCTCTACCGTGAGATCTTCGCCGACGTGGCCGCTAAGGGGTACGAAGGCTTCGAACTGCGCTAAAGCAGCCTGGCTCTGAGTGCGCGATGGGCAGTTGCCGCTCGATCCGAAGTCACGGTCTGACATGGGAGGGAATAATGAAAACCATAATCGGAGTCCTGGCCGGACTCGTCCTGCTACTCGGGCATACCCTGCCCGTCCGCTCCGCCATGTACGATGTGGTAACCGTCAAGCTCCAGGAGGGCTGCACCCTGGAACAGTTATCAAAAATTGTGGACGACGTAGCCGCCTATGCCAAAGACAATGGTGGCGGCACGTATGAGCTGCTCGCGCCTCTCCATAGTCCTCATCAAGGCGTCTATATTGTCCTGGAGCGCTTTCCCAACGCGACCGCGTTCGGCACCTGGACGGATCATTTCGGGAGCCAACCGGACGACAGTGTGGCGGGGAGAATCCGAACGCGAGCGTACCAATGCGTCACTATCGTGAGTCATTCCAGCGCACTTACGGTCCAATAACGACCGTGCGCTCGTGACCAGAGAAAGAAGCCCCCTATGGCAGAACAACGCATCTTTACTGCCCGAGACGACCGCTTTCACTTCGACGAACTGGCCGGGGACTGGTGGTCAACGGAGACGGCCTGGTTTTCGTTCTCTCAACCGGAACGCCGTCTGGGCGGCTGGTTGTACACCCTGGCCCGGCCGAATATCGGCACGGTCGCGGGTGGGGCCTGGGTGTGGGACGATTCGGCCCATCTACCGTGGGAAGTGCTCTATTCCGCAAACTATACCGCCCTTGAGTTGCCGCGCGATCAAAACCTGGACGACGTGACGCTCCCGACCGGCGTTTCGATTCGGGTGATCGAGCCCTGCATGTCCTATGTGCTGGAGTATAACGATGAGCCGCGTTTGCGGGCCTCGCTGCGTTTTGAGGGCGTGATGCCGCCCGCGCCGCTGACCGGCACGGGTTCGACCTTTGGGCGCTCGCATCATTTCGACCAGATCGGGCGTGTGAGTGGCGAGATCGTTCTGCACGGCGAGACCATTCCGATTGACTGTCTGGCCGTGCGCGACCGTACCTGGGGGCGGCGGCGGGAGGACCGCCCGCGCCAGGCCGCCTATGTCACCGGCGTGGCCACGGCCCGACACGGTTTTCTTGCCGTCACCAACGTAGAGGCCGACCGGAATCCGGTCGCGTATGGCTTTCTCCACCGCGATGGCCGGACGCTGCCCCTGACACAGGGCGAGCGCCGGGTTGAGCGAGACAGGGACAACGGCTGGATCACCCGCGTCGAGATTCAGGCCCACGATACTGAGGGCCGGACACTCCATGCGCTGGGTGAACCGTTGAGCCGGATCGTGATCAACCGTCACACGTTTATCGATATCAACAGCCTGGTCCGCTGGGAGATCAATGGTGAGGGCGGTCACGGTGAGGATCAGGACATGTGGCCGGTCCATCGCTGGTCCCGGATGCGGCGTAACTCTTAATCAGCAAACGGAGGAAACGCCTAATGGCGGACTACATCAAATTCGCCCCGGACGAACTCCTGGAACGCCTCGCGCGGACGCTCAAAAAAGAGATCGGCCCGGCGGTTGAGGAAGCCTATCCCAAGACGCAAGCCTTCATGGCAGCGGTGGTGCTACAGAAACTCGCCGGCCAGTTGCGGCTGGCCGACGAACACGCCGCCGCGCGTCGACGCGATTTGCAAGAACTCGCCGAAGAACTCGATCCCTTGACGGTCTCCCAAGATACACCCCCTTCGCTACGGGCCGCCGTGAATACGGTCCGCCAGGATCTCGATACGGCGAGTGTGTCAGACCTGATTGAAACCCTCTACGCAACCCGGTCCGAGCTGGGTGAGGAGCGCTTTGCAGACCTGATAGGGCGCGTACGCACACGGCTACGCGCTCGTATTGACCGTGAGATGGTGTACGCCGCATGAGCACGCCAGATCACAATCGAGACGTGACGGAACGCATCCGTCAGTATATTCAGACCAAGCTGCCGAACGCCACGGATTTGCGCCTCGAAGCAATGGAACGGATCGCCGTCGGCTGGTCGCACGAAACCTGGCTCTTTGACGCGCATTGGACGGAGAGTGGGGAATCAAAAACCCAGGGTTTATGCCTGCGGCGTGACCCTGGCAATGCGCTGCTGCGACACTTCTCCGATCTTGGCGTACAGTTTCGGGTCCTCCAGAGTTTAGCGTCCACGCCGCTGCCCACCCCCAAACCATACTGGTACGAAAGCGATACGAGCATTCTCGACCAACCGTTTCTGGTGATGGAAAAAGTCGCCGGGACCTGTCCGAGCCCCTGGGGTTCGGCTGGCAGGAAATTCTATGCCGAGGCGGCCGCGCGTGGCGCGCTCCCGAAAAGTTTTACCCAGACCCTGGCAGCCCTGCATAGCCTTGACTGGGAAGCCGCCGGACTCTCATTCCTGGGTGTCCCCGAGTCAGGCAATGACTTTGCGTTGCGCGAGGTTCAAAAATGGTGCGAACTGGTCAAACTCTCGCAATTAGAGCCGCACCCGATCCTCGTCGATCTCATAGGCTGGCTCAAGGCCAACGCTCCGGACAACCAGCGCCTCACCTTAGTCCACGGAGCCTATCGGACCGGTAATTTGTTAATCGACAACGACGAGGTCTCGGCGGTGCTCGACTGGGAACTGCAAGTCATCGGCGATCCGATGTATGACGTGGCCTATGTCCTGACCGACCTCAATCGAGAGGGTAGTGAGCTCTTATCCCACTTGGTTGAGCGGGACGCTTTTTTTCGGGACTATGAGCAAGCCACGGGCATCGAGATCGACGAGGCGGTCTGTCAGTACTACGGCATGCTGTACCAACTGCGATCTGCTGCCTTTTGGATGAGCGCGGCGGGTCTGTACGCTTCGGGCCAGAGCGATGATATTCGCCTTGCCCGCACGGCCTGGTCCGTCCCCTTTGTCCTGGAGGGCGCGGCGCGGGCGTTGGGCTATTAGATTTCAGGGGCGGGTCCGTCCCTCCTAACGGCCAATGGGACAGAACGGTACGTCACCAACCTGGACACGGATGTCTTCATCCACATCCGGGTTGGTGACGCATGCGCTGCTCAGTCACGCAGTAGCGTTCGTCCCGTTCAACAGCTCGTTCGCTTCCAGCAACCACTGGCCGCTGGACATCTCATCTTGCACCATCGAGCGCAGCAGCTCTTTGGTCTGCTGATCGTCCTCGATCTGGTCAATCACATCAGTGATAAATTTCAGCGCCTTGGGGAGGTCTGGAATTTGATCGGCAAGGTATTGGAGCTTTTCGGCATCCGTCTTGTCTGTGGCGGCGTACATGGCCATTTCTTTCTCGCGCTGTTCGGTTGGTACCGAGCACTGTACGCTCCCACCAAGCTCCTTCAACCGTGCTTCCAGCAACTGGGCATGGAAGGCCTCGCGCTGCTCAATCATACGCAAGCCACCCTTGACACATTCCTCCGTACTCACATCATTCCAACCGCCCAGATACTCTGCCGCAAAGTTCTCGGCACAGCGATATTCATCCAGAAAAGCGACGAGCATCTCGCGTTCGCTGTTGTACGATTTTCCGTTAAAGACATACTGGCCCGTGCCCTCACCATTCCGCAGTTCGTTCATCTCCGACTCAAACAGTTCATCTGAGATGATTCCCTTCCGATACGCCTTGAGCAGTTGTTTGACCTCAAAGTCGTGATTTGCCGCCATATTCTTCTCCTTTATGTATTAAAAATATCTCTTGCACGTTACACAGCTTCAGACTTTCATTAGTAGCTCGATGAGCTGCCGATTGCCAGCACAACACCTTGACAATAATCGAGCGACACAGAAAGATGCCTCCGGCAATAGACTTGAGCAACCCATGTCCAGATGGGAGAGAATACGACCAATAGAGAGGACCTTACTATGAAGCTCGCGCTGTATCTGCCGAATCTCCGCGACAAGATCACCGTCAGCGAAATCGTAGACCTGGCACGGGAAGCGGAGGACCTTGCATTCGACTCGGTGTGGTCGCTGGACCGTATCGTGGTGCCCGAGGCCTCAGACCGCCAGGAACTCGAAAAGTCGTTTGGCTTCATGTCGGAATTTCCGAAGGCGCTGCCAGTGAGTGCGCGGGCGGAATTCCTGCATGGCATGCCACTCATTCCGTATCTGGCTGCCATCACCAAGCGCGTGCGGTTGGGGGTCAGTATCATTGTCACCCCCTATCGCGCTCCCGGCGTGTTGGCCGCAGAACTCGCGACCTGGGATCACCTCTCGGGCGGGCGGCTGAACGTCGGTGTCGGCTCGGGCTGGATGCCGGAAGAGTTCGCCGCGTCAAGCGCCGCTCATATCTATAAGAAGCGTAACAAGCACGTGCGAGAAACGATCGAAGTGCTACAGGGGGTCTGGACCAACGAGTTGTTCGAGTACCACGGAGAATTCGCCGACTTCCCAAAATGTGGCTTTGGCGTGAAGCCAGTCCAAAAGCCCCGGCCGCCGATGTTTTTTGGCGGCTTAGGCCGGCCCGATCTCGCGGCAGCGCGCGTTGCCAAGTATGGCCTTGAGGGGTGGATCGGGATCATGGACACGCCGGACGCGATCGCTGCCTGGCGAACCGCCATCAAGGACGAGTTGGAGAAGCTCGGTAGCGGGCATACCATCGACGACATCGAAATTTCGAGCATGCTGCCGTTTGAGATCACCCGCGACAAAACGGATCAGACGCTGCGGGGCAAGCTGACGCCAACGCTGGTCGGCACCACAGAGCAGATTACGGACAATCTCAAACGGTATCGGGATGCCGGGCTGACCATGCCCCTTCTGTGGCCGCCGTTCAGTGGGACGCCGACCGCCAAGACCATCGGGGATATGCGGCAGCTCGTGCACGACATTCTCCCGAAGGTCTAAGACCGGTACGGCGGGCCGGGCTTGTCAGGGTGCGAGCCTTTAGAGCACCAGGCTCGGGCCGCCGTTCTTGCTCCAGTGCTCGTTGTCGTAATACTCGCGCCATTCGTAAATCTTGCCGTCCTCGGTCAGCTCGAACATACCACACACCGGGAGCTGGAGTTGCCAGGTGCCGCTGCCGTCCCAGTCCCATTGATCGAGGCGCTCGGTAATGACCCGGTCGCCATGGCCGAAGACGTTGAGCAGCTTGAACTCGGCGCGCTTGGCTGGGGCGAAGATCGAGGCGATCATCTTGCGCACATTGGCCTTGCCGCGGATCGCCTCCAGTGGCTGGTTGAGATAACACATATCGTCGGTGCACTGGGCCATACAGGCGTCGACGTCAAGGTCGTCCCAGCCCTTGAGAAAGGCGCGGACCACCGCTTCGTTGCGAGCGATTTTCCAATTCGTATCCGTGCTCATAAGCGTTTCCTTTCCGGGGTCGTGTAGCGGACAGTCAGTCAAGATGCAGGGTCGGACCGCCGTTCTCGAACCACATCCGGTTGTCGAAATAATCTCGCCAGCCACAGATCTTGCCGGCTTCGTTGACATCGAACATACCGATGCAGGGCAGCTTGAGACCCCAGCCCTTGCCGTCGAAGTCCCAGCAGTCGAGCCGTTCGGTGACAACCGTGTTGCCGTACCCGAAGCAGTTGCGCAGCTCCCAGTGCACCCGGTGCGAAAGCTTCATGATACCTGCGACGATCTTACGGACATCCTGCTGGCCGACCACCGGTTCGATCGGCTGGTTGATATAGACAATATCGTCCGACAGACAGGCCATGGCCACGTCCGGGTCAACCGCCCTCCAGGCGTCGATGAACAAGCGCACTTTGAAGATGTTGCGCTCAACGATTTCATCCTGAGTCATAGGACCTCCATGGTGGTTTTTTGTGATTCTGACATCCAGACTATCCGATAATCTTCTTGATAATGCGGACTATCTAGCGCCAAGAATGCGAATGGTCAATTGCATACTTGGCGTATAACCGGAACTGTCCTGACGCTTGTCAATGCACGACATGGAGTGTACGTCATACGGAGCGACAGGCCTGAAAAAGTTCCCGTTTGTGAAGGAGCAGGCTTATGTTTTTCATGTGGTTCAGCGAACGCGCCTATCCCGCGGTGCTGAAGGACATGGGCATGATTGCCGGGACCCCGGACAATGTGCTGCCCAAGCTCAAGACACTGCTAGAAGTGCTCCGTCCGGGCATCTTCAGTTTCTGGCTGGAAGGACCGGTGCCGCATAAGGATCGTCTGCGTTGCCTCGAACTCATCGACCGCGACATCATCCCGGCCATGCGGGAACATGGAAAACGTCTCGGCCTGATCGACCCCTTCCATTGTGCGCCCGGCATGAAGCCGCTCAGCGGCAGCGCGCCCGAATCCGTCTCGGACCGCGCCGCGCTCACCGTGTAGGAACGCCCCTATCGGTGCGAGGGCCGGTCGTTGAGGCCAGTATCGATTCCGCTTGGTCATACCAGGGCGCGATTGCCAGCCCCAGGGCGTCCGACTATGATGAGCCGCAATGCTGGCAAGGAGGAAATAATGCCGACATACAGAACCGAAGACGGAGCAGAACTGCACTATAAAGTCGAGGGCAAGGATTGTGGCAAGCCCGGCCTGATCTTCATCCACGGTTGGTGCTCGAATCTGAATCACTGGGAGGAGCAGGCTGCTTACTTTCAGGACTCCCACCGCGTTCTCCGTATGGACCGGCGCGGCATGGGCAAATCGACCTCGCCGGGTTCCGGCCATACGCCCCAGCGGCACGCCGCGGACATCGCGGCCCTGGCCCACCACGAAGGCTTCAGCAATGCCGTGGCGGTCGCGCACGCCGGTGGCGGCCCGGCGGGTGTCGCCTTCAGCCATGACTACCCGGACCTGGTGCGCGCCTTCATTCTGGTTGACTCGGCGGTGATGCCCGAAGCCGACCTCGATAACCCTACAACCGGGACCGAGCGGTTTTACGCCGAGATGGTAACAAAACTGACGGCCCCAGACGGTGAGCCTTATTTCCGGGAGTTGTATACCAGCTTTTTTGGTCCCCAGGCCGACCGGGCGATGGTCGAGACCGCGGTCGGTGAGGCCTGTCGCACACCCGTAGACGTGCGCGTCAAAGAAATCCGGCTGATGGCCGCCGACTCTGCCACGCCGGCCGCGGCCATGTCGCAGCCAACGCTGGTCATGGTCGGTCCCTGGATGGCGGACGCTTTTCCGCAGGCCGCCGACCTGAAGCATCTGAAATCCTGCTTCAAACAGGTCGAGTTTGCTCAGGCCATTGGCGCGGGTCACTTCCTTCAACTCGAAGTCCCGGACCAGGTGAACGCCTTTATCAAAAGCTTTGTGGCCAGGTTGGCCGCGTGACGCTTTGAGGAGACGAGGACATGCCGGTTCAAAAGTTTGCGCCCATGACCAAAGACTTCCCGACCTTTGACTGCGACGCCCATGTGACCGAGCCGCCCTGGATTTGGGAGCGGGCCAAGGACTGGCTGACCAAAGACGAACTGGAGGCCCTCAAGGCCACCATGTGGTTCGACGCCGAGAGCAGGCAGCTGATTGTGAACGGCGTGCCTGGGTCGGGTATCGGCTCACAACTGATTGGCGGTCGGCGGGGTCGCATCCACGCCATCTCCTTTGCCGGGCCGGGGCTCAAACACGATATCCAGCGTGCCTTATACGTTCGCAACCTGAACCCCAAGACGGCGCTGACGGTCGAGCAGGCCGACTATCTTGACCACAAGGGCTCCTATAAACCGCGGGAGCGGCTGCAGGATATGGACATCCAGGGCATAGACCAGGTGATGATCATCCCGACCGATATCGACACCTATCCCTGGCTGCAAAACGCGCTCGGGGCCAAGGCCATGTGCAAGGCCTATAACGAGTGGGCGTACGACTACTGTCAGGAAGACCCCGAGCGACTCTATTTTGCCGCCATGCTGCCCATGCAGGACCCGAAGTACGCGGCACAGGAAGTCTACCGGGTGGCGGACAAAGGCTGTCGGGTGGGTCTGGTCCGGCCTGTCGACGCCATGGGCAATTACCCGCTCCAGCCCAAGTATGAGCAGGTGTGGCGAGCCATGGAAGAGACCAGTGTGGTCTACGGCATGCATCCCTTCCCGGCCTTTGGCTCGCTCAAGCCGGCCGGTTATGCCGAACAGTACTCGGGCGCGGAGCTGATCGCCCGGACCATTATCTCCGCGGGTCTGCCCCACTCGTTTCTGACCAATGTGCAGAACTTCCAGGCCGAGGCCGCGCTATGGGTCACCATGGTCCTGATGTCGGGATTTTTTGAACGTCATCCCAAGCTCCGGGCCGCGGTGTTTGAGGCTTCCTCGACCTGGCTGAGCTTTCTGCTCGACCGCTGCGACAAGTTCTACAAGCTGTACCGCAACGAGCGTGAACTGGCACCGCTCAAGCGTCTGCCGAGCGAAACCTTTTTCGCGCACTGTGTGACCGGCTTTGAGGGCGATGAGGCTCCGCCCTCGCGTCTGCCCGAATTCTATAAAGACATCCTGGCCTGGTCGTCCGACGTGTATCACCACGACGGCGACGATGTCTGGCGGGCGCTTGAGACCATGCGCTCGTGCGATCTGCCGGAGTCCTACCAGAGCAAATTCCTGGGAGACAACGCGCGCAAGCTCTACCATATCGAGGCTCCGAAAACCTTTATCCGGGAGCGAGTGACCGAGATCGAACGGCCGGACTGGTGGCCGACCGAGGACGAGGTCAGGCGCTCCCTGGAGCCCGAGGCCGCACTCGTCCGGCCTCCGCGTGAGCGTGGCAGACGGCCCAACGGAAACGGCCGGGCGGCTGAAGGAGCCCAGGCATGACCAAGCGCTTTGCCGTTTTTGATGCCAACTCTCATATTGTGGAGTCGCCCGCGATCTGGGAGACCTATCTGGAGCCCGACCATCGCACCCTGGGCAAATTCTCTCTGTGGCGGGAAGACGGTCAGTATGCCTCCTATCTCAAAATCAACGGCGAGGCCCACCATGACCAGGTCAACCCCAACATCCCCCGCTACGCCATCTGGCGACCGGGCATGACCTGCGAGCAGATCGGGGAGCTCGACCCCGATACCCGGCACGCCATGACCGAGGGGGCGTCTGATCCCCAGGCCCGGTTGCGGGATATGGACGCCATGGGCGTGGACCAGACCCTGCTCTACCCGACCTGGTTTGCCGAGGGCTTCCCCCTGATCAAGGACCCGGACAGCGCCAACGCCCTCGCCCGGGCGTATAACAACTGGATCGCCGACTTCTGCCAGGCCGCGCCCGACCGCCTGTATGCCGCGGCCATGATTCCCCTGCAAAACATGGACTACGCGCTGGCGGAGCTGCGACGGATTGTGTCCATGCCATGCTTTCGGGGTGTGTTTCTCCGACCACTGTTCGTGCAGGGGCGCTATTATACCCATCCCTACTACGACCCGTTCTGGGCCGAGCTTGAGCGGCTCGATCTGACGCTCGCCGTTCATCCGGCCAGCGGCTTATGGAACCCGGAATGGACCTCCCACGCCCCGTTTATCGAGAAGGTCAACCGTCGGCTCACGCAGGTCACCCTGTTCAGGGAAGCCGGCGGCGGCCCGTTTGCGGGCGGTGGCAACGGGCCGAATTTTACCTTTGGCGCCCAGCAGCCGATTGGACATCCGGTCGCACCGATCCTATCCCCGTGGTTGGATAACCATATGTTTGTAGCCGCGACTCTGATCGGTTTTACGGTCATGCAACGCTACCCGAAGCTGAAGGTAGTAATGGCCGGCGGTCAGGCGTCCTGGATGGAAGAGGTACTGGAGAAGATGGAAGCGTCCGTCCTGACGATTCCGCCCCTGCACTACTATCCGGTGCGGACCGATGTGGAAGACATGTGGGAAGAGGGCCGGGTGCTGCTCGCCTTTGACGCCGAGGAGCGACTGATCCAGCAGTTGCCCCACACCTTTGCCCACAAAATCGTCTGGGGCTCACGCTATCCGCAGCAGGATACGACCAGCGCCTGGGAGGCGATTGAAACCCTGAGTCAGGCTCATATCGACGAGGCCAGCATGGCCTGTATGCTGGGCGGCAATGCCGCCGAACAGTTCGGCATCGAACTGGTGCAATAAGGTAGGCTAGGGAGTGCCGCCCGGACAAGGGAGAACGCATGGCTTCTTCGCACCGCCCGTTTCATCACGACCTTTTCCCCGCTCATATCCGGTATCCGGTTCTGGTCTTGACCTATGTTCTTATCAAACCGCTGCTGTGGTTGATTGATACGGTCGGGTATGCGGATCGTTTCTGGGCCGCCGTCGGCCGCAAGATGAAGGCCAAGATGCTGACCGGGTATGATTTTGGCGACTACCGGCCCAGCCGGCACGATGTGGTGGTGTGTACGTTTCCCAAATGCGGTACGAACTGGGCCATGCAGATCGCTTATCAAATTGCCATGCGGGGCAAGGGCGAGTTCAGGCATATTCACGATGTGGTACCGTGGCCGGATTTTGCCAGGCAGGACCTCGTCGTGCCCCTGTCGGACGATACCGCCCGCCGGGCCGCGCCTACCGGCCTGCGGGTGATTAAAACCCATCTGGAGTGGGAGCGGATTCCCTCCACCCCGGACGCCCGCTACATCTGTATTCTGCGCGACCCCAAGGATGCCTTTGTGTCAAATTATCTGTTTGTCCGTGATGTCATGTTCGGCCCGCTGATGCCGGCCGTGCCGGTCTGGCTACGGCTCTTCTTTTCCGATGCCTCGCCGTTCAACTGGTCCGCACACCTGCACGGCTACTGGAAGAACCGTCACTTGCCCAACCTGTTGATCCTGACCTTTAACGAGATGACGCAGGACATGGCCGCGGTCGTGCGACGTATTGCCGAGTTCATGCAGGTCGTATTGACCTCAGAGGAATTTGCCGCGGTATGTGAGAAGAGTTCATTTGCGTACATGAAAAGCATGGATGAGAAGTTCAAGCCCCCGGCGCTCACCCCGTGGTCGTCGCCCAACCGGCAGATGATCCGCCGCGGTGTCAGCGGCGGGTCGTCCGAGCTTTTATCCCCCGACCAGCAGGACTTCATTGATACGGCATGTAAAGCCGAGTTGAAACGGGTTGGCAGCGACTTTGCATACGATGCAGTGTGGGGCAATCAAGCGGACGAAGAGAACATGGTGACCGCCGCGCAGAACGCCGAACAACCCAGTGTGTAGAGATATTTCTCAACACGAGCACCAATGGTAGAGTTGTTCACGTTTCGAGAACGTACGGAATTTTTTGCCGGAGTCGAACTGAGAGGAGTATGTCAATGAACGTGATCGATGGTGACAGCCACTTTATGGAACCGCTTGACCTCTACCCCCGCTATATTGATCCGGCATTTCGGGAGCGGGCCATGCGGGTGGAAAAGGATCCGACCAGCGGTGAGCCGACCATCCTGGTGGACGGCAAGCCCTTAAAGCTGGTCAACGCCACAGACCTGTTGGCCGCAGTGGTGGCCTATGGACAGAAAGAAATGGGCCGGGACGTCAGCCATTTCGATCAATATCTGGCGCTCAGCCCTGACTGGCAGAATATGGACAAGCGGGTCGAGTTCCTGGATGCCGAAGGGATTCATGCCCAGGTCATCTACCCTACGCTCGGTCTCTTATGGGAAGGCACTGTGGAGGACCCGGTCTTTGCCGACGCCCTGAGCCGGGCCTATAACACCTGGGCGTTTGAACTGTGCGCCAGCCATAGCGATCGGCTTTTCCCTGCGGCGCATATTTCCCTGCGCGACGCGGCGCTGGCTGTGCGCGAACTCAACCGGGTCGCCAGGCTGGGCTGCCGGACGATATTTGTTGCTGCGGCTCCCATAAACGGCCGTAGTTTTGGGCACCCGGATTTGGACCCCATCTGGGCTGCGGTGCAGGACTTGGACCTGAGTGTCGGCATCCACCTGACCGGACATAAGCATTCGACCGGACGCGAATGGTACCGCGACCGCGACCCCGGCATGATGTTCGTGACCATGAACCTGATCCAGGACCCGCGTATGGCGCTGACCACTATGGTCTACGACGGCGTGCTGGAACGCTTTCCCCGTCTGCGGGTGGCCACCATAGAGGCTATGGTCGGCTGGATTGGCGAATGGCTGGAACGGCTCGACTACCGGTATAAATACATGGGTCATACCTCGCAGATGGAGCGTCCGGCCTCCGAATACTTCGAGCGCAATATCTGGATTAACGGCGATCCCGAAGAGAGGATGTTTCCCCTCATCGTCCAGTTTGCCGGAGATGAAAAATTTTTCGTCGGCTCCGACTACCCCCACGCCGAAGGCTTTGTGGAGCCTGTGCGCAAAGCGCGTGAAACCCTGTCTTCGTTGCCGCCCGAGTCGGTGGATAAAATTCTGGGGGGGAACGCCAGGCGCTTCTTCGGGATTTGACGGATTATCACTGCGGTTGTGGTCAGGTCAGGCCCTCAGTCCCAGCTTATGCGCCTCTTCGGTCCGGGCGGCCGAGCGGTCGGTCAATGCCACGCGTGCAGTCGTCACTAAGAGGCCATCATGACTCTGAAGAGGTTTCTCGGCATTGTGCTCACTCTGAGTGTGGCTGGCGGAAGCATGGCAGACAGCGGAGGCGGATTGAACCCATCTGTTAAAACTTTCCTGAAGACCCAAAAGTTAATCTCTGTGGCCACCAAGCGCGCCAATGGTGACTGGAGTCGCCCGGCTCCTGTCTGGTTCGCGTATGAGGATGAGGTAGTTTACTTCATCACTGCTCCGACCTCATTCAAAGCCCGCCGGATTCGGAAGGGGAGCCCGGTCCTGGTCTGGCTGGATGAGAAGCAGGAGTCGGCTTTTAGTGGGGAAACCCAGATTGTGACCGATCCCGTTATCCTGGATCGGATCAACGCAGCGTATAAGAAAAAATACTGGATGGCCTGGTTGACGTATTGGGCTATGCCGCTGGCCGGCCGGGTTCAGGCCGGCAATATGGTTGCTGTCCGAGTCACACCCAGCCGGTAGAGGACCTCCGTATGGCAGAGTCGTGGCAGGAGAACAGGGGCTTCCGTTCACTCTGGATAGTGCTCGCCGGTGTGGTCATCGCCTCGTTCAGCGCGCTGCTCTATTCCGGACGCGAAGTCTACCAGATGGCTCCCCCTATTCCCCCGGGGAAGTTGCCGCAGCAAACACACGGATAAAGCCGGCGATGCGCTTTCTGTACAGGGCGGTATCTTTCCAATCGCCTTTCGCGCCAGTCGACGCAGTAACAAGCAGGTCTGCCGCTGCTGTCGCCGTGAGTCCTGCTTTTTTCAGATTCAGCTCACCTTTTCGGGTGGCATCTTGGAGAGCGGCGGAGAGCCGTTTACAGAAATTTTCACGTCCTTCGCGATACACATCCGCCGCTAATCCCGAGCCTGCTTGAATAATATCGTCAGCATGCGGCGCTGCTGCAATCATTTCTAGCGGCTTTACCGACCAGGCTTCAAAAGCGGAGATCACACGCTTCCAGATTGGGCCGGAATGCCGAAGTTCCACTTCTGCCTCTTGTAGCTGCGATGTTATGATAGAACGTGCTAAGGCCAGAAAAATAGCCGATTTGTTCTCGAAATGCTCGTACAGCGCGGGTCTTGAAATATGCGCGAGACGGGCGATGTCCTCCATCCGTGTCCGCTCCAAGCCGTACTGAAAGAAGCAGGTTTGGGCGGCCTCTAAAATCGCGGCGCGGCGGCTTTCGCTCCGCGTGTGTTCTGCAGCCGTGCTCATAGTCGAGACATCATGACAGACCCTGCCGACCTGTCAATTTCCTCATTCGTTACGAGGAAGGAAATAACTTATTGACATAATAAGTCAATATGTCAGAATGCCGCCCCTCAACAGAAACGGTGAAGCCAAAGGAGGACCAACCATGGCGTGGAGCGAAAAGGACGTTTCGGACCAAACCGGGCGTATTGCAATTGTGACCGGTGCAAACAGTGGTATCGGCCTGGAGACGGCCCGTGTTCTCGCGCAAAAAGGCGCCCAGGTGATCCTCGCCTGCCGGAATAAAGAAAAAGGCGAAGCTGCATGTGCGGATATTCTGCACAGCGCCCCGCAGGCCACGGTCGAATTTCAACCGCTCGACTTGGCGAGCCTGGAGTCCGTTAAAACGTTCGCCGAGAATTTTACCGCTACCCACCAAAACCTCGACCTGTTGATCAACAACGCGGGTGTCATGATGGTGCCTGCTTTGGAGCGGACAGCGGACGGTTTCGAGCGGCAGTTTGGCACGAATCATCTCGGCCATTTTGCGCTGACCGGACGCTTACTGGCGCTCTTACTCAAAACAGAAAACTCACGTATCGTGACCGTGAGCAGTATCATGCATCGGTATAGCCCCATGCATTTCGACAATCTGAATGCGGAAAGGAAATATTCACCGAACAGGGCGTATGGCTATAGCAAGCTGGCTAATTTGCTGTTCATGCGTGAGCTGCAACGTCGTTATCATACAGAGACAGGCTCTCTGCTCTCCACGGCGGCCCATCCTGGTTCAACCCGAACCAATCTTCAGCAGTATAAGCCGAGTTTTCGGTTTATGATGAGTTTTCCGCTTGTGGCGCAGGACCCGCCTGCCGGTGCGCTGCCGACGCTCTATGCGGCTACGGCTGGGGATGTCATCGGCCGTGATTACTTCGGGCCTGGCGGTCTATTCGAGATGACCGGCCCGCCGGCCAAGGCGTATATGAGCAAACACGCCCGTAACGACGAAAACGCCAAAAAACTCTGGGAGCTGTCGGAGCGGCTAACCGGAGTGACCTATGCGAAATAGAGGTCGAGGAAAACGTATGATTACTATTATTTCCGTATTAGCCGGCCTCTCTGTACTCGCTGCGGCCTACCATCCTCTGGTGCCGATCATCCTGCAATCCGAGCAGCACGCGCTGTTCAGTGGCCGCACCATGCTCATCACGATGAAGGACCGGGAGACGGCGCAAATGAAAACGTTTCCGGTGAACTACCTGCGCGAGGGAGATATGGTCTACATCGGAAGCGATTTCGGGTGGGAGAAACATCTGGTGGACGGCGCGGAAGTCACGATGCTCATTCAGGGAGTGGAGTATACAGGCTGGGCCACTCCCATTCTCGATGATTCCGAGCGAAGCAGCGCGGGATTCAGGAAACTGCGTCCGTGGACCTATATGCGGGCGGAATGGAGCGGCGCGGTTTTCGTTGAAGTCAAAATTCAAGACGGCGACGAAGCACAATGACGAACGAAGAGCTCGTGAGAGCTGCCTGCCAGGTGATCTGGAGCGAGGGAGACGTCTCTCGCATAGGCGAGTTTTATGCCGAGGATTTTCAAGCTCACTACCCCATGACTAACTGGGGGAGCGGATTGGAGGGTGCGAAGAACTTAGCGCTTGAGATTCGTAAAGCTTTTCCGGACTATCGTGAGCGGATAGACGAACTCATCTCAGCCGGAGACCGCGTCGTTGTTCGCCTGACCATAACCGGCACTCATACTGGCCCGCTCCCAGATTTACCGGCAACCGGCAGATCGGTCGAATTTACCGATATCACAATTTGTCGTATCAAGAATGGCAAAATCGTTGAGCAATCGGGTCTGAGCGACTATCTGACCCTCTATCTCCAACTCGGTATCATCGAACTGCCCGGTGTTGGCTAAGAATCAATTCGTATTCCTCTTTGGAATCTCATCAAACGGGACTTTGAAATCCACTCGTACCTGATGCCGAGTAGAATGGGGGGACGATTCCGTCACGACCCACTCGTGGCTCTTGGGCACGGACCATCCGGGAGCGGCCCGGCTCGCGCTCAGCCTGCCGTTCCCCGGCGGAGCACGGACAGCACACACGCACACAAACAGACTCCTGCGCAGACCAGGAACACGTCCTGGAAGGCTGGTATAAACGGGTCTGCATACACCCCGGAGCCAGCGGCCTCATACACGAGCTTGCGGCTGGCAAACAGCGTACTGGCGCCGGTCACGCCGAGGACGACGCCCAGTGTCCGCATCATCTGGCTCATCCCGCCCGCGACCCCCTGCTGGTCGCGAGGAATCGCCCCCATCACAAAGCTCATATTGGGCACCTGGAAGAGCCCGATGCCCGCCCCAACCAGGCCGAGCGTCAACACGGCCGGCAGGGTAGCGGCTTCGCCGGATAGCGTACTCATCAGCCACAGTCCACAGGCCTCGAGACCGAGTCCCACCGAACTCAGCAGCTTGGTCCCTATCCGGTCCGTGAGCGCACCCGCCAGTGGAGCCACCAGGGCGGTAGCCAGGGGGGTGGCGACCAATACCAACCCGGCGGTGGCTGCGGGATACCCGAGAACTTGCACGGCATAGTGGGGGACGAGGAGCCAAATCGCAAACATGGCGCCGTTCGCCAGCACATTCAGGGCGTTGGCCAGCGTAAAGGCCGGTCGGCGGAACAGGCTGAGATCCACAACCGGGGTGTTGGCCGTGTTCTCGATCTTCACAAACAGGGCAAAGCTCAGGCCGGAGAGCCCCAGCAGGGTCAGGACGAGGGGTGAATCCCAGCCGGCGGCCTGGCCCCGACTCATGGCCAGCAGAAATCCGGCGATACCGCCCGCCAGACTGAGCATGCCGAGAGTGTCAAAAGCGGGCCGGGCAGTCTGTTTGGTGGCTGCCGGGGCCTGTCTGAACGCCCACCAGCCCAGCACCAGGGCCGGCACGACCCGAAACAGATATACCGCCCGCCAGCCAAAGCTGCCGATCAAGAGACCACCGACGAGGGGTCCCAAGGCAAAGCCAACCGCCGCACTCATCTGAAAAACACCGAGGACGCGACCTCGGACGGGCGGTGGGACCGACAGCGTGGCCAGCGCCGGGGCCGCGGCAAAAACGAGGGCGACGGCGATGCCCTGCACAACCCGGGCCCCGAGCAGCAGGGGGAAGGTGGGTGCCAGGCCGCATAGCAGCAGGGCGACGGCGCTGGCGATCAGGCCCCAGCTCAGGACGCGGCTGTGACCCCATACATCGGCGACCTTGCCGCAGCCGAGCAGCAGGCTGGCATAGGTCAGGACATAGCTGACCACAACCCACTGCATGGCTGTGACGTCCAGGCCAAAGGCGGCTGTAATCGCCGGGAAGGCGATATTCACGGACGTATCGAGCGAGACCAGTACAGCGCTGGCGCTGGCGATAAGAACCGGGGGCTGGAGGATGTAGCGTGGCATGGGTCATGTTTCGAGCGGGCTGATACCGGGCCGAGGGCACGATACCTGGCGAGAGGCGAGGGCGGCAAGAGCGTGGCAACACTCGCGGTGGCCTTTGTTGACAGCCCCTGGAGCGGACCGTACAAAAAGGACCCGCTCAGCGCGGCCCGGCCCGACCGACGGAGGTTTCGACGGGAATTTCTGCCCCGGTGTACAAGAAACGCAACACAGCATACAGGCTCGGCAAGCCCGACCGACGAAGGAGAGAGAGATGACCGTACGCATTGAAAAGAAGGGTGCCGTGACGACCGTCATTCACAGTCGCCCTGAGGCGCGCAACGCCATGGACCCCGACAGCGCAGAGGCGTTGGTGGCGGCCTTCGAGCGTTTCGAGGCCGACCCGGAGGCCAGTGTGGCCATTCTCTGGGGTGAAGGCGGCGCGTTCTGCGCTGGCTGGGACCTGAAGTATGCGAGTACGCTCCAAGGGCGCGCCAAACCGCTCCGGGAACTCGACTTTCCAAAAGACGGCGGCAAACCGCCGCGCGGCGCCATGGGGCCGACCCGGCTTGAGCTGTCGAAACCGGTGATTGCTGCGGTCGCGGGCCCGGCGGTCGCGGGCGGCTTCGAGTTGGCCTTGTGGTGCGACATCCGCGTGATGGAGCAGAGTGCCTACTTCGGTGTCTACTGCCGACGCTGGGGGGTACCGTTGATCGATGGTGGTACGGTACGCCTGCCGCGACTGGTCGGACAGGGCCGCGCTCTCGAAATCATCCTGACCGGTCGGAAAGTGCCAGCCGAGGAGTGCCTCCGCATCGGTGCCTGTGAACAGGTGGTTGCTGATGGTCGCTCGCGCGAGGCGGCTGAGGCGCTTGCCCAGGAGATTGCCCGTTTCCCGCAGGGCTGCGTGCGCGCGGATCGCCGCTCGGTCTACCGGCAGCATGGCTTACCTGTCGCGGATGCCCTGCGGAGCGAGTGGGAAAACAGCGTCGATATCGTTGAGACAGAGGGTCTCGCGGGTGCCATGCGGTTCAACAGCGGCAAGGGGCGACACGGGGATTACAGCGACATCGGCAGCGCCTAACGCCCCGTATCGCAAAAACGGATGACAACACCAACCAAGAGGGAGGGCGCACGATATGACCACCACTCACACGGCTGAGACACTGCGGTATACCTTCGATGATCGCCAGGTGCGCTGGTACAGATTAGGAGATTTCGAGCATTTTGTGTTTGCCATGCTTGATGTTGATCGCGAAAAGCTCATCGTCGACTTCATGCTCAAATTCCCCGCCCACGAGCAGATATTCCTCCACCGGCATTTGGCCCTCACCAACACCTTTGTTGTTCAGGGCGAACACCGGCTGTATGAGCCCGACGGTTCGCTCATGGAAATTCGTCCCGTGGGCAGCTATACTGCCAGCCCGCCGGGCGACCCGCATCGCGAAGGCGCCGGTGACGGCGGCGGGGTTGTTTTTTACAGTGTGCGGGGCAAGGACGGCGTGCTATTCGAAGGGCTGGACGACGACCTCAAGGTCAACGTCACGCTCAGCCTGGAGGATTTTGCCAGCGCCTCCGAAGAGCAGAAAAACGCACGGTAAAAAGGGTTTCAAAACCCGTTTCACAATCACACCGAGGGGTTGCGATGGGACAGGTGAAGGAATTTGGGGTGAGCTTCCAGCATCTGACGGCCCGGGAATGTATGGTGACGGCCCGGCAGGCCGAAGCTGACGGCTTTGGGACCTATTGGGTACCGGAAGATTATGTACACCGCGGGGCGTTCAGCCTGGCCAGCGCCATCGCGGCGTGCACAAGTTCGCTCCGTATCGGCATCGGTGTGCTCAACCCCTATACGCGCCACCCCGTCCTGACGGCGATGGAGTTGGGTGCTCTGGAAGAAATATCCGACGGCCGCGCGGTGCTGGGTATGGGCGCCAGCGTCGCTCCCTGGATTGAGGGCCTCCTCGGGATTCCGTACACCAAACCGGCCACCTCAATGCGGGAAGGCGTGGAGATTATCCGGGCGCTCTTTCGGGGTGAGGAAGTGACACATACCGGACAGGTATTCCGGACCACGTCGGCCTGCTTCAATTTTCAGCCCCTCCGGCCGGACGTGCCGATTCACCTGGGGGTGATGGGCCCACAGAACCTGACCCTGGCCGGTCAGATTGCCGACGGGGCTCTGCTGGCCGTGCTGCTGAGCCCGGCCTATGTGCGCTACGCGGTAGAGTGTCTCAGACAAGGAGCGACCGCCGCAGGCAAAGCCTGGGCGGACTTTGAAGTCGGTGGCCTGCTGACTATTGCCGTTGCCGAAGACGCGGCCGTTGCCCGTGAGGCCGTCAAGCCCTTTCTGGCCACCTGGATCGGGCTGTTGAGCGGCCAGCCAGAGCATCCGCTCTTCTCCTGTCCCGGCCTTGCCGCCAGCGACGTACAGCGTTTCGGCGAACGATTTGCCGCAGGCGACCTGGCCGTCGATCTGGTAACGGATTGGATGATCGATACCTTTGCGATTGCCGGCGACCCGGAGCACTGCCGCCACAGGCTGGCCGCCCTGGTCGACGCCGGACTCACCAATCCGGTCGCGTTCGAGGTGCCGGGCATCCGGCCCGCCGCCACCCTGGACGCGGTCAAGGCTTACCTCATGCCGCATTTCTTGTAGTCCCGCGCGGCCACCGGCCCTTACCGAGCAGGTGGCAAGGGGTGCGAGTGTCAGTAGCTGTATGCGGTGACAGAGCAAAACCGGCAATGTTGAAATACGGCCTTCATTTTTGTACGCTCGCCCCTTGGATCCCCCCGAACTATCGCTGCTCCAACCCCACGATGTCCCTCCGATCGGCCATCTCCATCAGCAGGCGAACATGCCCATTCTTCTTGTCTGCGAGCATGCGGGAAACGCCATCCCGTCACGACTCGGTACGCTCGGGCTCTCGCAGGCTGAACGGCAGAGTCATATTGGCTGGGACATCGGAGCGTTCGCCGTTGCGCGGGAGCTGGCGAATACCCTTCCGGGCGAACTCATCTATCAAAAATACTCGCGCCTGGTGGTGGATTGTAATAGACCGCCTGGGGTGTCGGATTTGATCCCCGAAGTCTCAGCAGGGGTCAGAGTCCCAGGCAACGCGAGTCTTTCGGACGCGCAACGAGAGCAACGTATCCGTGAGATTTGGCAGCCTTTCAGTGCTATCATTGAGCGGACACTCGACGACCGAGAGCAACGATCAGTGCCGACTGTTTTGGTGTGTATTCACAGTTTTACCCCAACCCTGAACGGGGTCGATCGACCGTGGCATCTGGGGCTCTTGTTCAATCGCGATGACGCGCTGGCGACACTGCTGGCCGAGCACCTGCGCATCCAAGCACCCGATACCGTCATCGGTATGAACGAGCCCTATATTGTAGCTGATGATGAAGACCAGACCATTCCACGGTTCGGCGAGGCGCGTGGTATCCCCCACGTGTTAATCGAGATGCGGAACGATCTTATTCGCAACACAGCAGGACAGTCGCGCTGGGGACGGGTATTAACCTGCGCGCTTCAGCGCTGTCTTGAGGAGTTGAGGCTATGCCCCTGAGTCGTGATCTGCCGCTCCGCAGAGGCGAGTCTGCTTTTCTCATTATCGACGTGCAAAACTACTGCGCGCATCCAGATGGGGAAGAAGTCCGTGCGATACCGGAAGCCCAGCGAGCCGAATGCGACTTCTTCTTTGCCGCCCTCAAACCAGCCGTCAAGAACATTGCGCGTCTACAGCACTGCTGCCGCGCTGCCGGCATAGAAGTGATGTTCTGCGTGATCGAAAACCTCACCCAAGACGGACGGGATCGTGGCCTCGACTATAAGATTACCGGCTTTAATGTCCCGAAAGGCTCATGGGACGCTCAGGTCCTCGATGAAATTACCCCGGTGGGCGATGAGATTGTCATCAGCAAGACGGCGTCGAGTGTGTTCAACTCGACGAATATCGATTATGTGCTGCGCTCTCTCGGAGTCAAACAATTAGTGATTGCCGGGGTCGCAACCGATCAATGTGTGGAGAGCGCCATCCGTGACGCCTGTGATCTTGGCTATCTTGTCACCATGGTCACGGACGCGTGTGCCACATACTCCGCAGCCCGACAGCAAGCCAGCGAGCGGGCGATCAAGGGCTACTGTCGCCAAGTCGTGGCAGCGGACCTGATTGCCGAAATCGCGCACCTCAGCACGGACCCCGATGATTAGCGAAGACATTATCATGGTCGTCTGCGCGGATTTGGCGAACCAGGTTCGCGGCAAGGGCTTCCCCGCCAGCGAGCGAGAAACGCGGGTTCTTCGAGGTGTCGGCTGGGTCCCGACCAATAGTCTCATCACCTGTTTCAACACGATTGCGGATGGTCCTTTTGGATCTCTTGGCGACCTGTTGCTCGTTCCGGACGAGCGTGCGGAAGTCCGGGTTGCTTTTGATGACGGCAGTGCTCCAGAGCATTTCATGCTTGGGGACATCCGGACTTTGGACGGTGCGCCCTGGAATTTTTGTCCGCGGTCGATCTTGCAAAACGTCTTGGCCGACCTGCTCTCTGAAGCGGGCTTGCAACTGAAAGTGGCATTTGAACATGAGTTTTGGAGCGTTGCCGACGAGGCGGTACCCTGGTCGAGCTTCAGTTTGGGAAACTTCAGACACAGCGTGGAGTTCGGGCGGACGCTGCTTGCTGCCTTGCGTTCAGCCGGCCTTAAACCCGATACCTTCTTACCGGAATACGGTCAGGATCAATATGAGGTCACGGTTGCGCCTAGCCTGGGCCTCCGGGCCGCCGACGAGTGTATCATTGTCAGGGAAATGGTCCGTGCAGTCGCCAAAAGAACGGGCCGAAAAGTGAGCTTCTCTCCGGTTGTAAACGAGGGCACCGGCAACGGACTCCATATTCATATCAGCCTTGTTGACCGGGACGGTGTTCCCTGTACGTACGACGCCACCAGTCCTGCGCGCTTGACCCCCGTGGCCGGGAGCTTCTTTGGCGGTATTCGGAAATACCTGCCCAGCCTGCTTGCGCTGACGGCCTCCAGCGTTGTGTCGTATGAGCGCTTGCAGCCACATCGGTGGAGTGCGGCTTTCAATAACCTTGCCGAGAATGACCGAGAGGCCGCGCTACGCGTGTGTCCCGTGATTGGACTGGAAGGGTTCACGGCCGAGTCACAATTCCGTGTGGAATATCGAGCCGCCGACGCCACCGCCAACCCCTATTTGCAACTAGCCGTTCTGGCCAGAGCCGGCTTACAGGGCATTCGAGACAAGGAACCGACACCAACCCCGACGACCGGTGACCTCAGTCTGCTGACGAACGACCAACTGACGAAAATCGGTGTCGTCAGATTACCATCCAACTTGCAGTCTGCCCTCGACCTGCTCGATAATGAGCAGCAACTGCGCTCGTGGTTTCCAGGGGAGTTCATAGACGTGTTCCTGGCTCATAAGGCCGGGGAGATCGCATTTCTTCAAGACAAAGACACCGCCGACCTCAGGCGCCTGTATGCGGAGGCCTACTAATGTACCGCACGGTTGACCCGCCGTCCTGATACCCTGCTCGGACCCCCGACGTCTTGCCGTCCTCTGAAAAAAGTTCTTAGTATGGTCTCTCAGCGCAGCAGCGCGGAATCGACCAGACGTAGGACCAGAGAGGAGCAGACGATGAAGATTGGTCTTGGCCCGTATGGCATGCAAGCCCCGCCGGAGAGCGGGTTCAGCCACGTTCAACTCTACCGCGAGATGCTGGAACAGATCGAGGTCGCCGAGGAGTTGGGCTATGACTCGGTCTGGCTCACCGAGCATCATTTTCTGCCGGACGGTTATCTCCCGGCGCTGCTGACCTGCGCCGCGGGTATGGCGACGCGAACGAGCCGCATCAAAATCGGTCTCGGCGTGATCCTGCTGCCCCTCTATGATCCGATTCACCTGGCCGAAGAAGCGGCGGTGGTCGATCTGCTTTCAGAAGGACGTTTGATATTCGGTATCGCCCCAGGATATCGGCCCGAGGAATTCGCCGGCTTTCGTATCCCCCATGAAAAACGCGGCGCGCGCATGGAAGAAATCATGAACATCCTCATCCGGGCCTGGACTCAGGAGCGCTTCTCGTTTGAGGGCAAGTTTTATTCTTACACGGATATGGCAGTGACACCGAAGCCGGTCCAAAAACCCCATCCGCCCATCTGGATAGGCGCTTCCATTAAAGAGGGCGTGCGTCGGGTAGCCAGATACGGCCTGCCGCTCTTGGCCTCTCCGCGCCATCGTCTCGAAGAGCTTGAAGCTCATTACGCCATGTACCAGGACTTCTGCGACGCGTTCGGCACCCAGGGCCCGCTCAGGCCCGTTATGCGGGATGTGTATGTGGCGGAGACGACCGCCCAGGCGGAAGCGGAGGCCAGGGAGCACGTGGTGTATATTCACCGCGAATGGTATGGCGCCTGGTCGCAGTGGCGTCCGTTGACCACCGATCAGGGTAAACGAGTCGTCGACAAGTCTGAGGTGCAGTTTGAGCAGATTCGGGGGCGCTTCATCATTGGCGACCCGGACAGCGTGAGCCGGGAAATCGAGCAGTATCGGCAGAAGCTCGGGATGGATTATCTGATTGTGCGGATGCAGTTTCCCGGCCTGGCGCATGACAAGGCGCTCCGCTCAATGCGTTTGTTTGCTAAGGAAGTCATGCCGCGCTTTGCCGACCACTGACGGGGGCGGGTTGGACAGCGAGGAGAGAGACGATGGCTCCGTTCTTTTACGGTGGATGCTTTGGGTGTGACGACCCGGACCTGTCGAACGCGCAGTCTGAGGATGGTCTGACCCGCCGCCAGCTCCTGGTACAGGGCGGTCTGGCCGGGGCGGCTTTTGGGGTGGTCGGTGCTCAGGCCCCGCCGTCCCTCTTTGCCGGCCCGTCGCCACCGTCAGACCAACCACCGCACCACGATTGTATCATCGAGGCGCCGTGGGGGCTGGTTTTTCGTGAAGGCCGCCTCGCGCTTTTGCCGGACTGCTCGCTCCGGGTTCGCGGAGACCGTATCGAACAGGTCAAAAGCGGCCGGCTCCAGGGCGATACATCGCGGCTCCGAGCCAGCGGCCAACTCCTGCTGCCGGGGTTTATTTCGGGTCACACCCATACCTGTTCAGCCACCCCGACCCGCGGGATTATTGAGGGCGGCCGGTCGTATGCCCGACCGCTCGAACTGGTCGAGTCTTTGAGCACCGAAGACCTCGACGCCCTGACCGCCTATAATCTTGCCGAGCTGCTTCGCTCGGGTTGTACGACCCAGGTGGAAATGAGTTTGAGCCTCCGTCAGGCCGAATCCTACGTCCGCATTGCTAAGCGTTGGGGCGCGCGCGGCTATCCTGGCGGGATGATCCCCGGTATTGCGCGGCTATTCCCCATCTGGTTTCGGCGTTCGGACCAGATCTTGCTCGATTCGGAACAGGAAACCCTGGCCGAGATTGAAGCTAACCGACAATTTGCCCTGACTCACAACGGCAGCGCGGAAGGGCGGATTCGACCCCAAATGACCCCGCATGCCACGGACACGCATACGCCTACGACGATGGCGGCCATTCTGGCCGCGGCCAAAGAAGTCGGTAACGGGATTCATATTCACCTCTCCCAGAGCACCCAAGAGACACAGACCGTTCAGCGGGTATGGGGCAAACGGCCGGCCGCATGGTTGGACGAACTGGGCTTTTATTCCGAGCGCATTTTTGGTGCTCACCTGACCGGGATTGATGTCCGGCACGACCTGCCGTTTTTAGCCGGCAAGAATCTGACTTATGCGCACTGTCCTTCGGGCAATGGCGCCGGCGGCAGCAGTGGCACGCAACCCTATCCGGAAGCGCTTGCCGCTGGCGTACGCACGACGATCGGCATCGATACCCATTCCAACGACTACATCGAAAACCTGAAACTCGCCGTTCTGTACGGCCGGGCGCGTGCCCGGCTCTTACACGGCAGCAGCCCCGTTCCACTCCACCTGCCGACCATTTGGGATGCCGTCCACGGCGCAACCCTGGGCGCCGCTCAAGGGCTCGGACGAGAGGACCTGGGCCGTCTTGCGCCCGGCGCCAAAGCAGACCTGTGTACAGTTGATGTCAGCGGCTTCCTGACCGGCACCGGAGCCGTGCCGCCCGAACCCCTCAACAATCTGCTCTACGCCCACGGCCTGAGCGTGCGGCATGTGATGGTTGACGGAAAATTCCAGGTTTTTCACGGTCAGTTTGTGAGCGATGACGCCGCGCGGGTGCAGCGCCAGGGTGGGGCCGTCGTCCAAAAGATCTGGGCCCAACTGCGGGATGAAAAATGGTTTGGCTGACTTGCCGCCAGGAGACGACGGCTCAGCGGGTCAGGTGCAGACAAAAAAGGCGTCTCTCCGGAGGAACGTCGGAACCTGAATAAAAAATGGAGGGAGCTATGCGCGACAATTCCCAGACTGCTCTGACAACGGACGCCCTGCTGGAGCGCGCCCGCGAGGTCGCCCGGCTGGCGGCCGAGCAAGCGCAGACCATCGAACAGCAGCGCCGCCTGCCCGACGTGCTGATGCAGGCGCTGAAGGACTCCGAGTTGCTGCGTGTCCTCCAACCGACCTACTGGGGCGGCTATGAGCGAGACTTGCGGACCTTCCTCCAGGTAGCGACCGAGATTTCCAAGGGGGATACCTCGACCGGCTGGGTGTATTGCATTCTCGGCATTCACAATTTCTGGATCAGTTATGTTGAGCCCGAACTGCAAGAGGAACTCTGGGGGAAAGATTCGAGTGTGCTGATGGCCGACTCCTTCGCCCCCACGGGGGCGGCTCAAGAGGTCTCCGGCGGATACCGGCTCAACGGGCAGTGGAGTTTTTTAAGCGGTCTGTGGTGTAGCGATTGGGTCGCGGTCGGGGCCCGGGTGTCGCCCCAACCGGACGCGCCACCCGAGTGGACGATGATGTTCGTTCCCAAGACGGATTATCGTCTCAACGACCAGTGGCATGTTGCGGGCTTGCAGGGAACCGATAGCAATACCGTTGTCGTCGAGAACGCGTTTGTGCCCCACCACCGGGTCTATTGGTTAGAGCGGGCGGAACGGACCGGGACTTCTCCTGGGCAACAGCTGCATCCGAACGCCTTGTATAAACTCCCCTTTATCCCCACTCTGGGCGTCGCACTGGTGCCGGTAGCCATCGGGTCGGTCCGCTCGGCCATTGCTCATTTTGAGGAGTGGACGCGGGCTCGCATCCCTGTCTATGGCCCGAGCGAGACCCCCCTGCCCGGCACGGCCAGTGCTTATATCGCTTTAGCCGAAGCCGCCACCACCGCCGATGCGCTGGAAGGGCTGATGTGGCAGTGCACGGACGAACTCGTCACGGAGTATGGACAGGAGGGCCGCGTCCCGACCGCGCAGGACCGAGCCAAGTATTACGCTTGGCGCAGCTATATCGTACGGCAGGCCACCCGTGCGGTTGACCGGCTGTTTGAGTTAAGCGGTGGCCGCTCCCTGTATCTCCAGCACCCGGTCCAGCGCATCTGGCGTGACCTGCATGCGGTCAGCCAGCACATTGCCCTGCACTATGAGGCGGGGCTGGAAGCCTACGGCCGCACGCTGGTCGGGCTGCCGAGTGGGTCACCGCTGTAGAGGCCGTTCTTTACTTGATGCCCTCGCCACTGGGATCGTCGATAATGAAGCGCCACGTCCCGTCCGCCTGCTTACGGACCACCTCCACACTGTGCAGCGGCGTCGTGACCGGATTGCCATCCGGTCCAGGGCTGGTACTGCTGCCCTTCACCCGCGTGACCGCCACCGTTCCGTCCGTGCTCGTCACCGCCGTGACCGCCTCGACGTTAAACGTGGCCTGGGCGTCCATAAAGCCCTGCATGACCTCGCGGATGGCGTCGTGGCCTTTGACCACCTGCTCGGGCGACACCACAAACGTGGCATCCGGCTCATAGAGTGAGATGGCCGTCTCCAGGTCGCCGGCTTTGATTGCTTCAAGCAACAACAGATCGCACTCTTCGGGTTTCTGTGCTGGCATATCCGTTTCCTCCTTTGATTTGAGTTACACTCTCAGACTGTCTTAGGCCGCACTGTCAGGCCGGTCCCCTTCGTAGTACGGCGACCGCCCCGGCTTGTCCTTGAGATGGACGAAGACCTTATGCGAGAACCACTCGGTATACTCTCGGACTGTTACCGGCCGATACTTGGGCGGATGGTCCGCGTCGCAGCAGGTCTCCACACACTCAATCAGGGTGTCCGGGCTGGGACTGTAGAAGAATGGAATCGCGTACCGGTCGCGACCCGACCGGTTAATGGCTCGGTGAAACGTCGCCCGAAACCGGCCGTTGCTCCACAGGCGGAGAATCTCGCCCGCGTTGACCAGAAAGGTCTCGGGCAGCGCCGGTGCCTGAATCCATTTTTTCTCCGAGGTACGCAGTTCCAGACCGGGCACATCGGACTGAGCCAAAAATGTAATAAAGTCGCCGTCAATATGCGGCGAGGCATTAAACTGGTTTTCCTCACACGGAGTTCCGGGATAGTGAGACACGCGCAAGATCCCCATCGGCCGCGAGTGTAGAAATGCGTCGTCAAAGAAATGCTCGGGCAGACCCAGAGCGGCGGCGTACACCGGCAACAGGCGCAGGCTGAGCGCTTCCATAGCGTCAAAATACTCGACCAGGGTCTCTCGAAATCCGGGCAAATCCGCCGGCCATTGGTTGCCGCCCTGATAGAGCGGATCGGGCGAGTCGCCGTCCCGGCCTCTGGCCCGGGCCTCACGCCCAATGAAAAACGCCTCGCCAATATCCGGCTTGCGGTCGGGCTCGTCCTGACTGTACTTGGGCTGCTGAAGCCCCTGCGGCATATAGCCGATGCCTTTGCTATCGACCTTGACGGAGAGCTTACGCTCAAGCGGTAGCGCGTGAAAACGGGCGTTTTCGGCGAAGACGCGGTCAACCAGTTCCTGAGGCACGCCGTGGTTTTTGATGAAAAAGAAACCGATGTCTTCCAGCGCCTGACAGACTTCCCGGCCCAGGCGGGCCAGCGCGCCGGGCTCTCCGGCCAGAAACGGTCCGAGGTCCAACACCGGAATGATATCTTTATCGCTCACCGGGTAGGATTTTTTTACAAAGACGCGGTCCGTGTTCACTTGGCTCATATCTTCCCCTCGCTAGACACCGCCCCAAGCATACACAACTGCCCCGCCGGGAAGCAAGAGAACGGCTTGATCCTTGTATGAGATTTCTTTTTCCCCTGTCGGCTGCTAGGGAAGGGCTGGCAGACATCAAGAGAACGGACAGGGAGTTGCCCTGTTCCAGCCTGAGAGGAGAAGCATATGACAACAGAGGTAGCCCTGATCGTCGGGGCCGGTCCGGGAACAAGCGCGAGTTGCGCTCGGCTTTTTTCCCGCGAGGGTATGCAGGTGGCAGTGGCGGCACGCACTCCGGATAAACCCGCGCTCAAGAAACTGGAGAGCGAGTATAACGTGCGGTGCTATCAGTGTGACGCGCGGGAGCCCGAGGCGGTGACGGCGCTGTTCCAAGCGGTACACGCCGATCTCGGACGGCCCACGCTGGTCGTGCACAATATCGACGGACGGACCCCGGAGATTTTCCGCAAAGACCTCGCCGAGGCCGACCCCGGATTGGTACGCGACACCCTGCTGAACTCCGCCTATAGCGCCTTCCTCGTAGGCCAACAGGCAACAAAAAGTATGCTTGCCAGTTCGCCCGGTGCCGACGGTCATCGGGGGACCATTATCTTCACCAATGCGAGCGCGGCCTATAAGGGCTACCCGAGGAGTGGGGCGTTTGCGATGGCCTGTCAGGGCAAATCGGGTCTGGCCGAGAGTATGGCCAGAGAGCTGATGCCCAAGGGCATCCATATTGCCCACGTACCGATTGACGCGGCGATTGGTTGGACTCAGGAAGACGGAACCCGCTGGCATCGCCTGGCCGGGACAACGGTCGACGACAATATGGCGGACCCGGACGCTATTGCCGAGACCTATCTGCAACTCCACCGCCAGCCCCGCTCGACCTGGGCCTTTGAGGTCGTGCTGCGGCCGTGGGTTGAGCCGTGGTAGAGCCGACATATATCCGGGAACGGAGACTGTACACAAAAGGAAACACACCATGAAGACTCAAACCATTTCAGCGGATTTCCCCTATACATCCCACTACGCGGAGGTGCAGGGTTCGCAGATTCACTACGTGGAGGAAGGCAGCGGCGACCCAATTTTATTTCTCCACGGCAATCCGACCTCCTCGTATCTGTGGCGGAATATCATGCCCCATCTGCACGCCTACGGACGCTGTATTGCCATGGACCTGATCGGCATGGGGAAGTCCGACAAACCCGACCTGGAGTATTCTTTCTTTGATCATGTCAGATATGTGGAAGGCTTCATTGAGAAGCTGGGCTTAAAAAACATCACCTTGGTCATCCACGATTGGGGTTCGGCCCTAGGCTTTCATTACGCCATGCGCAACGAGACCAATATCAAAGCGCTGGCCTTCATGGAGGCGATTATGATGCCGATCCCGAGTTGGGATGTCTTTCCCCAGGATTTCAAACAGACCTTTCAGGCGTTCCGGACACCGGAGGTGGGCTGGGACATGATTGTGAATAATCATATGTTCGTCGAGCAGATCTTACCCGGTGCGGTTGTCCGGACTCTGACGGAAGCCGAGATGGACTATTACCGAGCGCCCTACACCGACCCGCCGACCCGCAAGCCACTCTGGCGCTGGCCAAATGAGATTCCGATTGCCGGAGAGCCGGCCAATGTGGTGGCGGCGGTGGAAGAGTATAACCGCCAGCTTCAGCAATCCTCGCTCCCCAAGTTACTCTTCTGCGCGACTCCAGGGGCGCTTGTCCCCGCCCCGCTCGTGGAATGGTGCCAGCACCATCTACCCAATCTCAAAGTGGTTGATATCGGGCCAGGTATTCATTTCATCCAAGAGGACAATCCGCAGCTCATCGGGACCGAGTTGGCCAGCTGGTACAGCAGTTTGTAACATCGGGGTGAATACGGTGCGGGGGGCCAGGCGGACGGGGCTGGAGATTAGGTATTGGGAAGGGCAACCACGGGGGGTTGCCCCTACGCTGTGGCTTGACTCCCCTGTGGAATTCGCATGAAGTGCACTGAGCTTTTAATAAAAGGAGGAAAGCATGAAATATGGTATTGTCATGTTCGCCACGGATTACGCCATCCGTCCCGACGATTTTGCCAAAGAATGCGAAGACCGCGGCTTTGAATCGGTCTGGTATCCGGAACATACCCATATTCCAGCCAGTCGGCGCAGCCCGTGGCCGGGTGGCGGGGAGTTACCCCGAGACTATTGGCATACCCACGATCTGTTCGCGTCGCTAATGGCCGCCGCAGCCGCCACAACAACGCTCAAAGTCGGCAGTGGCATCTGCCTGGTGCAGGAGCACGACCCCATTAAGCTGGCCAAGGAAGTGGCCACGGTAGACCAGCTCTCGAACGGTCGCCTGCTGTTCGGGATCGGTGGCGGCTGGAATGCCGAAGAAATGGAAAATCACGGCACTCCCTTCGACCGCCGCTGGAAGATTCTGAGAGAAAAGATCGAGGCCATGAAGGCGATCTGGACGGAAGAGGAAGCCGAGTACCACGGGGAGTTTGTGAACTTCGATCCAATCTGGTCCTATCCCAAACCACTGCAGAAACCCCATCCCCCCATTCTGTTGGGCGCCCATACTCCAGGGGGATTGAACCGGGTTGCCAACTACTGCGACGGCTGGATTCCGATCGGGCCAAGAATTCCCGACCTCAAGGGCTGGATCGGCGATATGCACGCGCGGGCGGAAAAGTTCGGGCGCCAGGCCTCGGACCTGGCCGTCTCCGCTTTTATGGCTCCCGCCGAGGAAGCGGTTATCAACCAGTATCAGGAATTGGGGATTGAACGCTCCATCTTCGCTGTTCCGTCCGAGAGCCGAGACAAGGTCTTGCCGATTCTGGATAAGTACGCCGCGTTTATGTCGAGTATGAGCTAGACGAACCAACCCTCAGGAGGAAGAACGTATGATCGATTTACACTACTGGCCCACCCCGAACGGTAAGAAAGTTACCATTCTGCTGGAAGAGTGCGGCATGCCGTACAAGATGACCCCGTGTAATATCGCCCAGGGGGATCAGTTCACGGACGAGTTTCTCAGGATCTGCCCCAATAACCGGATGCCGGCCCTGGTAGACCACGAGCCACTCGGCGGGGGCGAGCCGATCAGCATCTTCGAGTCCGGGGCGATGATGATGTATATCGCCGAGAAGGTCGGACGGTTTTATCCCCAGGATGTTCGCGTTCGTTACGATGTCAATCAGTGGGTGATGTGGCAGATGGCCAACCAGGGACCCAAGAGTGGCGAGTGCGGCCATTTTCGCCGCCTGGGCGACGACCAGGGCGACCAGACCTACGCGGTCCGGCGCTTTACGGATGAGGTCAACCGTTTGTTCGGCGTGATGAACAATCAGTTATACCGGCAGCCCTATCTGGCCGGGAACGAATACACCATTGCCGACATGATCTGTTATCCCTGGACGGTCAACTGGGAATCCCAGGGTCAGGACATCAACGAGTTCAAATACTTCAAGCGCTGGTTCGAGGAACTCTCGGAACGCGAGGGTGTCAAAAAAGGCATGGCCGTCGGCAGCGACCTCGGCTTCGACGTCTCCAAGCTCTCACAGGAAGAGAAAGACCAACTGCGCAAAATGCTCTACAACCAACGCGCCCGCCCGGTCCCGGAATAGGTGGAGTGTCGGGTGAGGCGGTACTGACCTGAGCCACTTTTTTAGGCTGATCTACCAATCTATATGAGACCCCGAGGGAATGCCTCTCGGGGTCTCGTCGTATGTGGTGAATTCCAAGACGACGGCTCGAAAGTTCACTGCTCCAGCGACCCGAGCCTATGACTGAAAGCCTGTACGATCCTCCTGCTTTTAACGCCTCTTTTTCCGACCGCCTTTTAGTTGTACAATTGTCATTGTGAACTTGGTGGCTGACACGAATATCTTCCTTGCTATTGCACTGAACGAACCCCAAAAGGGGCGCATCATAGAAGTGACGTCGGACGCAGTCCTGAGTGCCCCGGAAATACTGCCCTATGAAATCGGCAACGCTCTTTCTGCGATGACTAGGCGTGGGCGAATTTCTAAAGTTGAAGCCTTGGCCGCCGAAAATGCTGCAAACCTTATTCCGGTCAGGCTGGTCAGCATCGATATCCAAAAGGCGCTTGAGTTGGCTATTGAATACAACATTTACGCATACGATGCGTATTTTCTGTTCTGTGCCAAATCCTTGACCCAATCCCTCATGTCCCTTGATAAAAGAATGAAACAAGTAGCTCGGGATCTGGGGATCAACGTACTGGAGTAAGTACCCATGAAGGCATTTACCTATTCGGAAGCACGTCAGAATCTCGCCCAGCTGTTGATTCTTGCGCAAAAAGAAGAAGTGGAAATTCGCAGACGGGACGGTAGCGTTTTTTCTCTCAAAGTCAAAAAAAACGCACCCAGATCACCGTTTGATGTACCGGGAGTCAAGACGCGGGCCACCACGGCAGATATCCTGGACGCCGTTGGTGAGTCACGCAAGAGAGGCACTTAAGGTGTCGCTATCAGCCAGGAATTCGGTTTCGGGTGGGCAGACAAACACCCGAAGAGATGCAGTGCCTGTTTACGACGGGCATTGACGATCCTGACTTGGTGATTGCGCTGCCCATCAGTCCATATCCAAGTCGTTTCATTTACAACCACCTGATTGAATGGGAGTCCGCACCGCATTGATGTGAAGGCCATGTCTCAGAGGTTCGGGACAGCGCTGAAAAGGGAGAAAGAGTTCGGCTCCCGCCCGGTGACATGGGCAGGAGCCGATGGAACGGAAGAGAGACTTAGGCCACCGCTTTTTGGTCCAATTGCTGCAAGCGTGGCATGACCTCGGCCGCGAACAGCCGCATGCTCTGCTCGCTGTCTTCATACGGCATGCCGCCGTAGCTGAACACACCGGTGAAGGCGTCACAGCCGATCTTGGAACGGATCTCCAGGACTTTTTCAAAACACTGGTCTGGCGTGCCCCAGACCTGGAGGTTGAGGAAAAAGTCGGTCACGCCCTCGACGCTGCCCATGGCCTCAGACATCTTGCCGTAGTATTCGTAGCCCTTGGTCTTGGCGAAATGGTCCCCACCAAAATTGTAGTGCTTCATGGCTGACTGCCAGTAGGCACCGATGTAGCGCCGGGCCATCTCTTCGGCGCGGCCGGCATCCTTATCGCAGAAGACCCAGCCGCCGGCGATCGGCGCCGGTGCCTCGGTCCCGTTGGCCTCACGATAGACCGTCCGGTACGTGTCCAATTCTACCGCTACGTCTTCCCACGGCTTTTGGGGAATGATCAGGATGCCGACACCCAGACGGGCCATGATATCGGACGACTCGGGTGACACCGCGGCGGCATACGTCCGGCCCTTAAAGGATTTGAACGGCTTGGGACGGATGTCTTTCTTGGGCTGGGTATAATACTGGCCCTGATACTCGCAATAGCCCTGTTCGAGTCCGGTCAGGACCATGTCCGCGGCCTCAACAAAGCGTTCGCGCGACTCGCCCATATCGAGCCGGAAGCCCTCGAACTCAACCTGTCCGGCGCCGCGGCCCAGCCCGAGAATCAGTCGCCCGTCGCACATATCGTCCAACATCGCGATTTCTTCCGCTGCCCGCATGGGATCGTGCCAGGGCAGCACGACGACCATCGAGCCGAGTTTGACCGTCTTGGTCCGGCCGGCCATATAGGTCAGGAACTGAAGGACATCGGGCACCATGGTGTAATCGGTAAAGTGGTGCTCAACGCTCCAAATTGAATCAAAGCCCAGCGGCTCGGCCAAGTCGGCCAGCCGAAGCTCATGCTTGTAGACTTCATAGTCCGAGATTTGCTGAGCTGGGTTTTGGCAGATCGTAGCCATGCCAATCTGCATCGGTGAATCGAGTTGTGTCATACTGTGTGTCCTCCTTCGGATAGTAGCAGTCTTCTAAGGCTCGTCCTCAGAAGCCCGGCAGCATAGCGCAGGTGAAAAAAGAAAGATAGCTGGCGATCCGCTGTTACGCGGATGCTGAAAACTACCCTGCAAGATCGAAGAGCAGTTTGCGCTTTACATTTAGGGTGCGTTGTATAGTAGGTTGCGTATAGGGGTGAGCGTATGAGCAAGCGACAATCTCGACAGGTGTTGTTCGGAGTACTGCTGGCGGCCGTCCTCGTGTGGGGTTATCCGGTCGCCGGACAAGAATGGACGCAATCGAAGTGGGGGCCGGAGGATGAGATCGGAAGCGCGAACTACATCACGCCTGAACGCGTGAAGCTCGCGGCCAGTCTGGTCAAGATCGGCAAGACGTACGCGCTCGGGATGGTGACCGGTCCCGACACGCCGGCCTACCCACCCCGCCACTACAAGGTCTACGTCTGGGATACCGTGCTGGGGGGACCGAACGAGCTTACCACCACCGACGACTTGGCTGTTACCTGGCTCGGGGTCGGCAGCCAGATCGACGGATTCGGCCACGTCGGCATCGATCATGTGCATTACAACGGCTGGAAGACGCAGGACTTCCACTCGCTCACGGGCATCAAGAAGTTCGGTGTGGAGAACATCCCACCGATCGTGGCGCGCGGCGTACTGCTGGATATGACAAAGTACTATGAGGTCGACATCGTGCCTAACGGTACGGCCTTCAACAGTAAGGAGATCGACGAGGTTGCGAAGAGACAAGGGGTGGAAATCCGCGAAGGCGACGTGGTGCTGTTCCACACCGGCTGGCTGAAGCAATTCGCGCAGATGGGCGAGGGCGAGCCGGGGCTAGGCTTTCCCGAACCGGGAATCGGTGTCGAGGGCGCGCGCCACCTGGCCGGGAAAGGCGTTGTTGCGGTCGGAGCGGACACCTGGGCGCTGGAGGCCATCCCGTTCGAGAAGGAGGCCGAGCGCTTTCCGGTTCACCAGGAGCTATTGACCAAGAACGGCACCTACATCCTCGAGAACATGAACACGGCTGCGCTGGCCGCAGATGCGGCCTACGAGTTTATGTTCGTGCTCGGCGCACCGCGCATGGCCGGAGCGGTGCAGACGATTGTCAATCCCGTCGCGATCCGCTGAAGCAAGCAGGAAAACCCGCGACATGCCTACCGGGGCCACCTCAATTGATACATCGGTCACCTACTGAAAGCGGCGAGCGTCTTCTCCGGCATAACGTGCGACCATTGTATCAATCTGTGATGTCCGTTCCACCTTGTCGAGAACCTCGGCCAGACGGCGGGCGGGAATGGCGCACGTCATCTCGGTGGCCTGCATGCCGGTTCGCGCCCGGCTCAGCGCACAGCCGACACTCACGGCGACTTGGCCGTCCTTCGCCATGGCCACGATATGACACTGCGGCTTACCCTCGATCTTGAGATCGGGCAGGGCGTCCGAGAGCACCATGGCGGCGTGTGGGTTGATACGGAGCAGCACAACGTCGGGATCAATCGGCGTTTCCGCCAGAATGCCATAGGTAACGGCCCCAGGCTTGTCCGCTACCGTCGGAATATGAGGGAAGACCTCCTCCGCCACCCAGCCGCTGTCCAGCAAGGTCGCCACGTCTTCGCCCTGCGCAGCCTCTTCCAACGTTTTGAAACCGTGGGTGAGACTACCCACGCTACAGTTGCCGTGGTCTTCGGCAATTGTACTGAAGGTGCGCTCCCCGGCCTTGATCCAGAACACACAGCCGGCGGGCACCCGCCCGGTCCGTCCATCCGGCGTTGGTTCGGCCAGCGGCTCGTCAAAGGCCGGGATGTTTGCCGGCCGGGCCGAGCTAAAGGTAATCGCCAGCGGCGCGGCCACCGGGCGCAGCACCTTGGTGAGGCGCTCGGCTAAGCTGTTCCAATCCGCCGTGGTCATGACATTCCCTCCTTCGGAGAGCAAACGGTCTCACGTTTCAATAATCTGGAACGCGTGTACGTCGATCTCGGTTGAGACTTCAATCTCGCCATCTTGTACAATCCAATTGTCCCACGCCTGACCATCCATGAGCACCCGACAGGTACTCGGCCGCTCCAAGTTCTTGACGCGGAAGCTGGTCGGTCGTCCCTGGGCGGCCGGGTCAGACGTATAGGTCCGTAAGACCAGGGTTTTCTTCTCCTGGTCGTAATAGGCCTGCGACAAACCTATGTGAGGAAAGTCCACCCCGTACACGGTGGGCTGGTCAAACTTCTCCAGATTCGGCTCGGTATAGATGCGTGACCACGCACCCGGGCCGCCGACCTCGGTCACCATCAGATTGGCGTTATACTGCCCGCGCGGATAGGGCTCGTTCAGTCCAAAGCCATAATAGAACTCGCCCGTGTCCCGATCCCAGGTTGGCTCGTAGTTGGCCTCGACATGGGCGCGTATTTTTCTGACCGTCTCCGTATCACCCAGGTCGTGGGCCAGACTCAGAGCGCGGACCGTCATATACGGATGATCCTCGGTCGCACCGGGCGCGAAGGTTATATGCGCCGTGCCGTCCGGCTTCTCGACCAGATAGTCCCGCTTGACGGTCTCATAAAAACGGGTGGCCATGGCCCGGTCGTTCGGCAATAGGTAAAACCCCCACATAATCCAGCTAAAGACGGCGGGCAGGGTATTATTGTAATCAATCAACGGGTCGTAATAGATGGTCACCCACTCGGGCAGGAGCGGGTCCTCGGACGGAGCAATATAGTTTTGCTTGGCGTACTCGTACCACTGCTCAAACGCGCGGAACGTATTGCCGTTATAGAAGATGTCGTAAAGCCTCAGACCGAGGCTGGTGACCGTGAGTCACAGCGGCCACACTTTGGTGTTCTCTCAATGCGAGCCTTCGGGTCTGCCACACCACTGATCGCTGATGTACTTGTTCATGCTGGTGTGGGTGTAGTGAAAGGTGTGCTCGCCATTATTCACCACCGAGAAGCCGTCGTTATATTTCCGGTCACCCGACACATACAGGTGGAGACCCATGGTCAACGACAGAAAGCCTTTATAGTAAATCGCCCCGGCAGCCTTGATTGGGTCGGGCTCATAGCCCCACGGCTCAACCCCGTTGGCGGCCCAGCCCGGCGTGTCATATTTCCCGCGGAGCTCGTTGGGAATGAGCAAGGGGAAAAACTCGTCCGGATAGTGCTCGCGCTGCGGGTCTGGGCCGATCTGCTCGGACCAGTCATAGGTTCCCCAGTAGTCGGTAATGCGGTCAACCAGGCTTTCCAGAATCTTGCCGTACACCTCGCGCCAGGCTGGCGTGATGTCGCTCATCATGGCGACCGCATAGGACGAGTCTACGGCATCGAAGCGATGAAAATTCCCCATGGGGGGTAGGCTTTTATCGTCCCACATGTCAGATGGCCGACCGTCCTTGGACCAGTCGTCATCCACCATGGCCTTGCGGTACAGGTATTTGAGCCAGCCGCGTGCCCGTTCGGACAGCTCGGTCTGGACCGTCTCGTCTGCCATACTACCCTCCTCTCGTTTTGCCGCTCGTATTTTAGCCCATGACACTCTGCATTTAGCCACGTACGCTTGAGAAAAACAATCATAGCGGTCTATACTCGACGCCAATCACCTATCGGTATTCTACGGACCCGACTTTGACGACGAGGAGGGGATGCCCATGTCCAACGCTGATCTCTCACCGCTGTTCCAGCCCATCAAGATCGGCAAGTTGAACCTCAAGAACCGGATCGTGATGGCGCCGATGTGTTCGCGTTTGCCGACGGCGGACGGAGAGGTCACGCAGGCATTGATTGATCACTACGCAGTGCGCGCGAAAGGCGGCGCCAGCATGCTCATTATCGAATTCGCCCATGTCGACGAAAAGCTCTCATCGGCGGAATGGGGCATGCTGAGCGCGAGCAGCGATCGCTATCTGGTAGGTCTGAGCCTGCTCGCCGAGACCATTACGCTCAACGGCGCGCGCGCGTGCCTGCAACTCGCGCATGCCGGTCGTCAGAGTTCGTATGCGCAACCCTGTCTGTCGCCGTCCGCCATTCCGGACAAGGTATATGAAGCGCTCTACGGCGATCACTATCGCGTCCGAGAGATCACGCCGGACGAAATCGAGGAAGTGCTCGACAAATTTGCCGAAGCCGTGCGGCGTGCCAAGAACGCCGGTTTCGAAGCGGTCGAGATCCATGGTGCGCACGGCTACCTGCCCGGTACGTTTCTGTCGCCTTATGGCAATAAGCGTACCGATGAGTGGGGCGGATCGCTCGAGAATCGGGCACACTTTTCGCTCGAGATCGTACGCCGTTCCCGCGCGTTGGTCGGTCCCGATTTCCCGATCATCTATCGGTACAACGGCGACGATTTCTCGCCCGAGGCGTTCGCCATAGAAGAAGCCCGCGAGTTCGCCCTGATGCTGGAGGCGGAAGGCATCGATGCGCACCACGTGTCGGGGTCGATCGGAGAGAGCTGGGAGGAGTGCTGCGCGCCTATCTACGCGCCGCGCGGTAACCTTGTGCATCTCGCCGACGCGGTCAAGCACGTCGCGACCCTGCCGATCATCACCGTAGGCGCGATCGACGTTCCGATGGCGGCGGAGGTGGTGCGTGACGGAAAAGCCGACATCATCGCTATCGGGCGCGGTTTTCTGACCGACCCCGAGATCCCCAACCACGCCGCAACGGGTGACGTCAGGGCCGTCCGGCCGTGCATTCGCTGTAACGAGAGTTGTCTGAACGGCGAGATGCTGGGGCGCCCGCAACGCTGTGACGTGAATTTCCAGTGCGGGCGCGAAAGCACCTACCCGATGCGCGCCGCCGATACGCGGCGGCGCGTGGTCGTGCTCGGCGGTGGCGCTGCCGGCATGGAGGTAGCGCGGGTCGCCTGCCTGCGGGGGCACGAGGTCACGCTGTTCGAAAAGACCGATCGATTGGGCGGCCAGCTTCAAATAGCCGCGCAGCTCGGTTTCAAGGACGACCTGCGCGCGCTGATGGATCACATGGCCTACGAGGTCACGCGGCTGGACGTCGACATCCGCATGGAGACAGAAGCGACACCGGAGCTGATCCGCCCGTTGAATCCGGACCTGCTGATCGTAGCCTGCGGCGTACAATCGAAGTTTCGCGACGTCGCCGGTGTCGATCTGCCGCATGTCTCCTTTCCCGTCGACTTGCTGGAAGAGAAAGCGACGGCGGGCGACCGCGTCATTGTCGTCGGTGGCGGCTGGCTGGGCTGCGACATCGCGGTCTACCTTGCTCGCCTCGGCAAAAAGGTCGTGCTGACCACCGTCAAGGAAGCCGCCGACGACCTCATTCCCGATCTCGAGCCTTTCAGCCGCAAAGTGTTCATGGACATGATGATCGGCAACGGCGTCGAGATTAAGGGCAACCACCGCATCGCCGAGATCACGGAGGGGGGCGCTCAGTTCACCGGCGACGATGGCCAGCTCATCGATCTCGAAGCTGACACCGTTGTGCCGGCCTGGGGTTTCCGGCCCGACAGGGAATTCGACAGTGTCGCGCAAGATCTCGCCCCCGCGTCACGCTTCGTCGGCGATTGCGTGCGGCTCGGCAACCTGCGCAGCTGTATCTGGCCAGGGTTTCTCGCCGGGTACGAAGCGTGAGGATGATCCTTAAAGGGAGGAGTGGTTAATGGCTGCACGACGCTATACCTGGCCCGATGGACACTGGGACTGGCCCATACACGTGACGCATAAGCACGGGGTGCGGTGCGGCGAGATGATCTTCTTCGGCGGCCAGGTCGATCTCGACTCCGCGGGCAACGTCCGCAATCCGGGTGACCTCACCACACAGACCCGGGCCGCGATGGAGTACATCCGCGTCATTCTGGCCGAGCTTGACGCGGACATGGCCGATCTCGTCAAGCTCATCTGTTTCTACGTTCACAAGCACGATGAGGACCGGGACCGCCTGCTCGCAGAAGTCGCAACGGCGCTCGGCGAGGGGCCGGGACCGGTGATCTCCCTCGTTCCATTGCCGGCGCTCGCTTATGAGGACATGGTCGTCGAGATCGAGGGCGTGGCGATGCGCGGCGCCGACGGTGCACGTCTGGCGCGAACGGTGTCCAACGCCGGCATACCGACACCTCTGCCCGCGCCGTTCAGCCATGCCTTGCGATGCGGCCGTATGCTGTTCATCGGCGGACAAACGGCGCTCGATGCCGATGGCGGTGTCGTCGAGGCTGGCGATCTCGTCGTGCAGAGCCGCCTGGTCACGGAGCGCATCGGCGTGCTGCTCGGTGACCTCGGGGCCGGTTACAACGACGTCGTCAAGGTCAACCGGTACTACGTCGGCGGCGGCACGGCCGAAGAATGGGAGGGGTCGGCGCTGGCGGTCGCGAGTTACTTTGCGGAGCCCGGCCCCGCGGCGACCGGCATTCCCATCCCGGCGCTCTTTCGCGACGGCTTGATGATCTCGGTTGAAGTGACGGCCATGCTGGACGAGGACGGCGACCCTCGGCCGCGCCAGCACGCGTGGCCGCAAGGGCATTGGGACTGGCCGGTGCACCTGCCCTATAAGCACGGCGTCAAGCACGGGAACATGGTCTACGTTGGCGGTCAGGTGTCGATCGATCCCCAAGGCGCGGTCATCGATCCTGGCGACCTCGTCACGCAGACGCGCACCAGCATGGCGAACATCGCCAAGGTGCTCGGCGAGTTTGGCCTCGGGCTGGACGACGTCGTCAAGGTGACGGCGTTCTACGCGGGCAATGCGTCGGCCGAGGTCCTGCACGACAACTTGAGCATCCGCTCGTCCAGTTTTACCGAACCCGGGCCCGCCACGACGGGCATCCCGCTGCCGTGCCTGGCTTACGAAAAGATGGAGATCGAGATCGAGGTGGTAGCCATGACGGATTGAGGGAGCGTCTTCTCCAAAGTCGCGCGAAACCAGCGGATCACTCTGTGCTGTCCGTTTGACTGTGTCGAGGAGCTCGGCGAGACGGCACTCGACTATTTCCCGCCCCTGGTCTGGTAATATCCGAAGGCGCTCCAGCCGCCGTCGATAACCATGATCTCGCCGGTCATGAAACCGGCGTCCTCGCTGGCGACAAAGCGCACGGCTTTGGCAATGTCCGCATTCGAGCCCAGCCGCCGCTGGGGTGTGCGCTTGATTAAATCGATCGCGGTCAGCTTGCCGTCGGCCTCAAGACCGTCGATCATGTCCGACTCGATATAGCCCGGCGCGATACAGTTGACGCGAATGCCATACCTGGCCCACTCAATCGCCATGACCCTGGTCATATGATCCACCGCGGCTTTCGAGGTGCAGTACCCGAGCGTGGCCGGGAAGGCGTTGCGGCCTAAAATCGACCCGATATTGATAATGCAGCCGCCTCCGTGCTGCGTCATTTGACGCGCCGCGGCCTGGGAACACAGGAAAATGGACTTCACATTGATGTCCATATGCTGGTCCCAGTTCTCTTCGGTCATCTCCAGCGTCAACTGCGGGCGGGTGATACCGGCATTATTGACCAGAATATCGACCGGTCCGAGTTGCTCCTCTACCTCGGCAAACAAGCGCGTGACCTCGTCCGCCCGCTCGACACGGCAGCCGAAGGCAATCGCCTCTCCCTCCCGGCGCTTGATCTCAGCAACCGTCTCTGCTGCATTTTCGGCCTGGGTTGCCACGCAGGCCAGCCGCGCGCCGGCCTCTGCCAGTTCGACTGCAATCGGCTTGCCGAGGCCCCGGCTGGCGCCGGTCACGACGGTGACTTTTCCAGAAAAAATACCCATGCCCTATTGCTCTCGTGGATGTGCGGCGTTGTACTCACGAATGGCTTTCAAAATCGCTCCACCCGCCTTGTCCATCAGCTCTTTCTTGTTGGCTGACACCCGCTCTGCCGAGGTTTCCAGCCGCCGCAGTAATCCCTGGGTATGGGGCATCACATGCCGCGCCAGGAGTTCATAGCTCTTGCGGGCGAGGTCCGGCGGTGTCCAGTCGTGGACAAAGCACAACAGCGTGCCAAAACCGCCCGAGAGTTCCTGGAGGTGAGCAATTTTTTCCAGCGCGTCTTCGGGCGTTCCAAAAATACCCCCGCCGTGTTCATCCAAGCTTCGGGCCGCCCGATAGCCATCTTCAAACGGCTTGCGTTTTGGCGTGCCGAGGATGCCGACAATATATTGGTTCTGCCAGCGCTGAAGCCCGTCGGCCACCTCGCGGTAGGCCTGTTCCTTTGAGGAAGACAAATGAAAGGGCATCACAATACGCCAGTCCGCCCGGTCGAGCCGTTGGCCGTGCTCACGGGCCGAGGTCTGGCCCCAGCCCCACTGCGTTGGCAGCGCGGTCAGCCCTTCTTCCAAATATGACGCAATGGAGAGTACGCCGACGCCGTACTTGCCCGCCGCTTTCATACCGGCCGGGGAAATCGAGGAGGCAACGGCCACGGGAATCTCATCCTGGAGCGGACGTAGCTGTAAGGCCGCTTCGTACAGCCTGAACCAGTCGCTCTCGACCGTAATCGGCTCGTCCTCGTTCAGCAGACGCAGGACCACACCCAACCCTTCATCCATCCGGTCACGTTGCGTGCTGGGGTCGATGCCCAGCATGACCGCGTCAGAGGGTAGGGCTCCCGGACCCACGCCGAGTATGGCCCGGCCACGACTCAGATGGTCGAGGTGGACGATGCGCTGGGCGATATTAAAAGGATGGTGATACGGCACGGAAATCACGCCGGTCCCCAGCCGGATGCGCTGCGTCCGCTCCGCGGCAGCAACCAGGAACATTTCCGGTGAGCCGATGGTTTCCCAGCCGGCCGAGTGATGCTCGCCAACCCAGAACTCATCGAACTGGAACTCGTCCAGAAACGCAGCCAGTTCGAGGTCGCGCTGAAATTGAAGGGTCGGATGTTCCCCCAGCGGGTGATGGGGGGCAAGAAAAGCACCGAAGCGAAGGCGTTGACGCATAATGGCTCCATTCCTCACAGTGTTTCGCTGAACTGTACCAAAACCGTTCCAGGGGAACCAGGGACGCGTCCCGCGCTTGGCGCTGAATCGAAAAAAAAGATATAGACTCCACCATGCTGAAAACAATGATTACCGGCAGCCTGCCGCGCCCGACCTGGCTCGCCCCGCAGAACCAGATTTCGTCTGTCTCCTTGCGGCTTGAGGCCGACACCTTACCCGAGGGCCAGGACGATGCCGTGCGCCTGGCCGTACTCGATCAGCACGAAGCCGGAATGGATATTGTCACGGACGGCGAACAGCGCCGTCGGCATTACATCTGGGGATTGACCGAGAAACTGAGCGGAATTGATTTCAGCCGCATGGTGAAAAAGGAAACACGTGGCGGTCGGTATAAGACGCGGATAGACGTCGCCCGCGTCACCGGTCCGGTCCGCCGACCGCGCGCCATTTTTCTTGACGCGCTACGCTTCCTCAAACAGCACACGGCCCAGCCGGTGAAAGTCACCCTTCCGGGCCCAATGACCACAGCGGACACACTGGCGGATGAATACTATGGAGAGCCACGGCGGCTCGCCGCGGACCTGGCGGCCATCCTCAATGACGAGGCGCATGAGCTGGCCGAGAACGGCTGTGACCTCATTCAGTTTGATGAGCCCTGCTTTAATATCTATCTCGATGCAGTCGAGGAGTGGGGTATTTCCACGCTCGAAGCCGCGGCCAAGGGAGTTCAGGCAAAGACCGCGGTCCACATCTGCTACGGCTATGGTGTTCCTCAGGTCCTGGCCTGGAAGACAACGAATACCGATTGGCATCATTACCAGCGCACGCTTCCCCTCCTGCGCACCAGTACGATCAACATGATCTCGGTCGAATGCGCAGCCTCTGGTGTCGATCCCTCCGTCCTCCAACTGGCCCAGGGAAAAGACCTCATGGTTGGGATCATTGATGTGGGGACGGAAGAGGTTGAAACACCCGCGACCGTTGCGGACCGCATTCGAGCCGCCCTGCCTTATGTCGCGCCGGACAAACTCTACCCGTGTACGGACTGTGGTATGATCCCTCGCAGCCGCGAGGCGGCCCGCGGCAAAATGAAAGCCCTGGCAGATGGAGCCCGGATCGTCCGCACGGAACTGGCAAGCGAAATGATCGCCGGCATCCCGAGAGTGGGTCGGCCAAAATAGCGCTCGGAAGGATTACGCATGGCACGCATACCAATAAACGGCGTCACCCTTCACGTTGAAGAGACCGGCTCTGGAGAGCCGATTATCTTTGTCCACGAGTTTGGTGGCGATGCACGAAGCTGGCAGCCACAGGTCGAGCATTTCTCTCCTCACTATCGGTGCGTCGTCTATAACGCCCGGGGCTATCCACCCTCGGATGTTCCTGAAGACGAAACGCTCTACGGCCAGCACCTCTCCACTGCTGATCTGAGGGGGGTACTTGATGCCCTCGATATTGAGCAGGCATTTGTTGTCGGCCTGAGTATGGGAGCCTATACGGGCCTGATGCTTACCATGCAGCACCCCGAACGAGTCCGTGCTCTCGTATTTGCCAGTGGTGGTTCGGGCGCGTATCCAGCAACGCGCAAACAGTTCTTGGCCGATACCAACGCGGTGGCAGAGAAGATATTACAGGCGAACTCAGTCGATGCGGCGGGGATTTCCTCCGGTCCCAGCCGGGTACAGCTCCAGAACAAAAATCACACCGTCTGGGAGCAGTTTGCCGCTCACCTGTCTGAACACTCTGCCGTGGGCTCAGCCTATACCCTGCGCCACGTCCAGGCCGAACGGCCCTCGCTGTACGATCTCACGGATGATCTCCGTGCCGTGACTACGCCGACACTCTTGGTTGTCGGCGATGAAGACGAATCCTGTCTGGATGTCAATCTGTATCTTAAACGCACCATGCTCTACTCAGGACTCAGCATCTTTCCGAAAAGCGGACATCTATTAAACCTGGAAGAGCCCGAACGCTTTAATGCTTTGATCGATGAATTCTTTCAGATGGTACAAGCCGGACAGTGGAGCCGCCGAGACCCGCGCTCGGAAATGGTGAGCGCGTTTGGGCAAAAGACGTAGGACGGTTGCCTGCAGAGTGCTCGTTCCTTACAGCCCTACTGGGCAACCCAACCGCCATCAACAACCATTGGATGGCCGGTCACAAACGACGCCTCGTCTGAGCAGAGCCATACCACGGCTTCGGCAATCTCCTCGGGTTTTCCCAGGCGACCAATCGGCTCTCTGGCGGTCATACCGTCTTCTATGCGTGGGTCCAGCTCCATGCCACGTTCGAACATCGGTGTCCGGATGACCCCTGGACAGACGGCGTTCACGCGAATGCCGGATTTGGCATATTCCAACGCCGCGGTTTTGGTCAGTCCGACCACACCGTGCTTTGCGGCCACATACGCAGGTCCGCTCCGAAAACCAACCAGACCGGCGACTGAGGCGGTATTGACAATCGCGCCGCTGCCTTGGGTCAGCATATGCTGGAGTTCATACTTCATGCATAGCCACACCCCGGTCAGGTTAATCGCAATCACCCGGTCCCAGTGTTTCTGTGTATAATCTCCGGTCCGAGCAGCAGCCCCCGCAATGCCAGCGTTGTTGAACGCGCAGTCAAGCCGTCCATACGTCTCAACCGCTCGCGTGACTAATGCCTCGACTTCCGCAGCCTGAGCGACATCGGTTTGCACGAACACCGCCTCGCCCCCGGCGGATTTGATGAGATTAACCGTCTCCTCTCCCCCTTCAACAACCACATCGGAAACAACGACCGTCGCGCCTTCGCGAGCGAACGCTAAAGACGTAGACCGACCAATACCCGACCCACCGCCAGTCACTAACGCAATTTTTCCGTCGACTTGCCCTGCCATGATTCTGTATTCCTCCTTGTACGATTACAGAGCGTCTCTTCTAGCGTGTCGAAGGCCATCAATAAAGGGAAAGAATATCTCGAAGGGCTCTCGCCCCTACCTGGAGAGACAGTTTGCGGATGAGCATGCATGCTGCGAGCAGCGAGGTTTTTCCCCGCAGACTAGCGACGTTCCGAAAAAAGATGTTATGCTGCCGAGCCTGCTGCATAAGGAGGGTAAGGAATTATGCAATTTATTGCCATTGCCAACTCATTTACCCAGTGCGTGCCCGGCCACGTCCATCTGCACGAGATCGGACAGCGGTCCGCGACGTGACTCAGGCATAGCGACCCGTCCCAAGGATGTGTGCATGAGCGACCAGATCAAATATCTGTTGGAAGAACGCCAGATGCCCACGGCGTGGTATAACATCAACGCCGATATGCCCGTGCCCCTGATGCCGCCGCTCCACCCGGAAACCAAACAGCCGGTCACGCCCGAGTACCTCGCTTCCTTTACGCCAACAGCGCTCCTCGCTCAGGATATCAGCCAAGAGCAATATATTGAGATCCCGGGGCCGGTCCGCGATATTTATAAACTCTGGCGACCGACTCCCTTTTTTCGGGCTCGCCGCCTGGAGCAGGCGCTCCAGACTCCAGCCCATATCTACTACAAATACGAGGGAGTCAGTCCGGTTGGTTCGCATAAGCCGAACACGGCCGTGGCCCAGGCCTTTTACGCCAAGCAGGAAGGGATCAAGACGCTGACGACGGAAACGGGTGCGGGACAGTGGGGTACCGCGTTGGCTATGGCCTGCAATATGTTCGGACTTGGCTGCGAGGTGTATATGGTCCGCATCTCGTATCAGCAAAAGCCCTACCGCCGCCACGTGATTACGACCTATGGCGCTGAGGTGTTTGCCAGTCCGTCCGACCGCACCGAAGTGGGCCGAAGGTTTTTGGCCGAGAACCCGGACCATCCCGGCTCATTGGGGCTGGCGGTCTCTGAAGGGATCGAAGCGGCCCAGACGTCCGGGGGGACCAAAAAGTATAGTCTCGGCTCCTTTCTCCCGCATGTGTTGCTGCATCAGACCATTATCGGCGAAGAGGCCCTGCTGCAAATGGAAATGGCCGGCGAGTATCCGGACATTGTGATCGGCTGCGCTGGCGGGGGCTCGAATTTTGCCGGCTTTGCCTTTCCCTTTGTCCGAGAGAAACTTAAGCACGCCAAGCGTACGCGTATCATCGCGGTTGAGCCGGCCGCCTGCCCGACCTTAACCAAGGGCTCCTTCACCTGGGACTGGGCCGACGCCGGTTGTGTGGCGCCAATTTGTCAGATGTACACGCTGGGGCATTCGTTTATGCCGGCGACCATCCATGCCGGCGGGCTGCGCTATCATGGCATGGCTCCACATGTCAGTGCGCTTTTACACGGCGGTCATATTGAAGCCACCGCGTTTGATCAGCTTGCGACCTTTGAGGCCGGTGTGGCGTTCGCCAGAGCCGAAGGTATTGTGCCGGCGCCCGAGTCCAACCATGCGATCTGCGCGGCGATGAATGAGGCCGTGCAGTGCCGGGAAAGCGGGGAAAAGAAAGTCATTGCGTTTAATCTGAGCGGTCACGGTCATTTTGACATGAGCGCCTATGCCGACTACCACGCCGGCAAACTCGAACGCTACGAGTATCCGGCCGAGGCGATTGAACGGGCTATGCAGACTGTGCCTGAGGTGACTTTTCCGGGGTGAACGAGGCTGTAAGGTTGGGTAAGCCCAGCATCATTCGACAGTTTTCACTTCCGTTTCTCCCGCCCCCGGCTCAATAGCAGCGCGCCGTACCCCATCAAGGTTTCCCGTCCACCTTGCCACCAACGCTTCGAGGGCATCCGGCTTCCAAAACCCAGGGCAAGGTCAAGCCGCAACATCAGCTTTCGTAATCGCGTACCGGCCAGCCAGCGTCCGAGCCGCGTATACCATTTGGAAAAGTCCTTGTTGTAGGGGCACACCCGGATACAAATAGAGCAGTCACTATTTTGGGCGGCCCAATAGCCGAAACATTTTTCCCCATCGACCGTCCATTTCACCACCCCTTTGATGTTGGACTGATTGTAGATTTCGTCTGACGGGGCGTTCGAGGGGATAGCGTTCACCGGACAGCCCTCGGAACACCGCCGACACGTATCGCAAAATTCCTTCACCCCAAACCGAATCGGTCTATCGGGCGCAAGCGGCAGGTTGGTAAAAATTTTGCCGAGCCGGACGCGAGGGCCGAACTCTTTGGTGATCAACAGCCCAAGCCGCCCATACTCGCCCAAGCCGGCCTTGATCGCATACGGAATCGCGAGCGCGGTATCGTTCATACTCGCAATCGCACTATAGCCGAGGTTGCGAATATACTGGGCGAGCGACAAGACAACGAGCGCGTCGTGCGAATACCCCAGACCAGTGGCCGCACCGCTCAGGGCAGACGGAACGGTCCGAATCAGGTCGTAGTCCATGGCCTGAGCCACCACAATGACAGACGACAGGCCCTCGGGGATTTCTTGTGGCTTTTCGCGTTGACGCATGTCGCTGAATTTATGCACGTACATCCAGCGTTCGTCGTAATCTGTAATGCCGATCAGATCCGCGCCAAAGGATTTTCCGACCCGTTTGATCTCAGCCGCAGCTTGAGCCGGCGTCCCCAGGTCCATCTGTTCTGCGGCCACGTCTCGGTACAAGGTAAATTCGTCGGAAAAGCCTTCTCGACGATCCTGGTCTTGTTTGAGTTCGGTGAAGAGGTCGCTGACATGCCAGGCGGCATTGCGGAGCGCGTAATCCTTTTGGGTAAAGCCATCAACCTTGCGCCAGGTTTTGAGCGGCTCTCTATACGTCTCGTAGAATAATTCGCTCTTCCGGGTCCGAATGCGTTCATCCCACCACGAGCGGCGAAACACATCATCTTTTTGGTTGAAGCGCTCGAAGTGAGGTCGGAGGTGGAAGCCTGCCGCTATATCTGATTTCGAGACCGCGTCGTCTTTGGTCATGCTCACTCAGCGTTCCTCATTATTGCCTCTAACTATCTCGAAACGTCGAGAAGTTGAACCCATAGATGACAGAGCGATTCATAAAATTGGGACTCTGGTGCACTTATGATGAGATACGATAGGGTGTAAACTTAACTCCAGGTGGGGTGATCGAGAAGGGAGATATAGAGATGCCAGAGGTACTGAATATCGAGCAGGCAGTTAGAGCACGTTATGCCACCGGGGCACAGCAGGAGGAAGCGGCGCTGTGTTGTCCGGTGGACTATAACCCGCGTTTTCTTGCGCTCATTCCTGAAGAAATTCTTGCGCGCGATTACGGCTGCGGAGATCCCTCACAGCACCTCCGGTCCGGCGAAACCGTGCTTGATCTCGGCTCGGGCGCGGGCAAGATTTGCTATATTGCCGCCCAGGTTGTTGGGGCTGAAGGCCGGGTTATCGGCGTTGATATGACGCCGGAGATGTTAGCCTTGGCTGAGAAATATCGCCATTCCATTGGCGAACAACTGGGCTATCACAACGTCAAGTTTCACCGTGGCAGAATCCAAGATTTACGGACCGACCTCTATGCCGTAGATGCCTACCTGCGTGAGCATCCGGTGAACTCATTTGAAGATTTCCAAACCTTTGAGACAGCCATGGCAGAACAACGCGCGCAGCGGCCGCTCATTGCCGACGGTTCCGTTGATGTTGTCGTCTCGAACTGCGTGCTCAACCTCGTCCAGGACTCAGATAAACGGCAACTCTTTGGTGAAATCTTTCGGGTGCTGCGTCAGGGCGGGCGGACAGTGATCTCCGATATCGTTGCCGACGAACCGGTACCAGCCCATCTGAAGGCCGACCCCGAATTGTGGAGCGGCTGCGTCTCTGGGGCCATGCAGGAAAAAGCATTCATCACGGCGTTTGAAGAGGCTGGTTTCTCCAGTATCGCTGTTCTTAAACGTGACCCGCAGCCGTGGCGAACGGTCGAAGGCATCGCGTTCCGGTCCATGACCGTGGTTGCCCATAAGGGCGAACCCGGAACCCAGGAACTCGATTATCGAGCGACCACGGACGCTGAGGCGTGCTGTGCGCCAAGTAAATGCTGTTAGCTAAAGGAGTGGCTACACGCGCATGCACGCCGCTGAGCAATCTTTTCAGCCCTTTACCGAGCGGTTACGCCAGGAGGGAGGTCTGCCCCTCAAACGGGCCGAGCTGGAGACCGTTCAGATCAACCTGGGTAAGCTGTGCAACCAGGCCTGCCTCCACTGTCATGTTGATGCCGGTCCGAAACGGACCGAGATCATGACTCCGCGGACGGCCGGACTGGCCCTCGAACTCATACGCGCAGCCGGGGCTCGAACGGTCGATCTGACCGGTGGCGCGCCTGAGCTGAATCCATCCTTCCGCTTTCTGGTTGAGCAAAGCCGACAAAACGGCCGGCATGTGCTGGACCGCTGTAATTTGACTGTCCTGTTTGAGCCCGGCCAGGAAGACCTTGCTGAATTTCTGGCCGCACATCAGGTTGAAATCGTTGCCAGCCTGCCCTGTTACTCGGAAGAGAACGTCACCGCACAACGTGGCCACGGCGTCTACGAGAAATCCATTTCCGCCCTCCAGCAATTAAACGCCCTCGGCTACGGACGGGCAGGTTCGGGTCTAGTCCTCAATCTTGTCTACAACCCGGTTGGTGCTCACCTGCCGCCACCTCAGAAAAACCTGGAGGCGGATTATAAACGGGAACTCGGCGAACGCTTTGGACTGACGTTTAACAGTCTGCTGACCATTACGAATATGCCCATCGCCCGCTTTGCCCACAGCTTGGAACGGGATGGCAAGCTGGCCGAATACATAGAACTGTTGGTCCATGCCTTTAATCCGGCCACGCTTGAGAGCCTGATGTGCCGCCACTTGGTGAGCATCTCCTGGGACGGCTATCTGTACGACTGCGATTTTAACCAGATGCTTGATCTGCGACTGGGTAACGGCACCCCGCTCCGCCTAGGCGAACACTCCGCCAACAGCTTGGTCCGGCAGCTCATCGGTCGGGACATTCGTCTGAATTCCCATTGCTACGGCTGCACCGCTGGTGCGGGCAGCTCCTGCGGCGGAGCGCTGTCGGAATAGGGCTCAGTGTTCGGCGGGAATATCTTCTTTTTTCGTTAAGCCAACCCTCTCCAACGTTCAAACGGAAGCCTCGTTTGTGAGCTGAGCCAGCGTCAGCTCGCTCAATTCCTGCGCAATGGGATCAGCCTGTATGGCGAGCCGTTGGGCCACAGCCTGTTGATCCGCAAGCGGTCTGTTCTGACCAAGTTTGAATTTTCCTTCAATGCGTGTGATATCGATCACAAATCCGACAATGGCCTTGAGCAACTTTTGCTTAAAGTCCATCGGAATATCTCCCGGCCATGGTTGTGGCATCCCAGACTCGTAGACAGCGGTGAGCCGGTCAACCAAAGTAGTGAGCCGCTGGCTATCCTCGATAATACGAGGCACGCCATACACGTGTACCGTTGCATAATTCCAAGTTGGAACAGCGGGCGTCGTCTCGTACCAACTCGGGGAGATATAGGCGTGCGGCCCTTGGAATATAGCAAGCACTTCCTGACCGCTCTCGAAAGCCTGCCATTGCGGATTGGCCCGCGCCATATGGCCGAGCAGTGTCCCGTGCGTTGACATGCCAGGGTCAAGAAGGAGCGGCAGATGCGTTGCAAAAGGATGTCCATCTACGGTGCTTACTAATGTGGCAAAGCTATATTGCGCGATAAAATGCTGGAGCTGTTCAGGGTCTGAAACTGCAAATGCTTTTGGGCAGTACATCATTTCTCTCCAGAACGTTGATAATCTTTCGCGTATTCCGGCAGAGCGATATCGGCTCGGAGTTGCGGGTCGGCGACCGGCTGTTGTGGCACCAGGTGCAACGGCAGCTCACCCGCCCAGCAGTTGAGCTGATAGTCTTCCTCCGCGTCCACTGGTGGCCCGGTACGAATTTTTGCCGACACTTCTTCCAGGGGCACGCGGATCACGCTCGTGGCCTTGAGTTCCTGAGCCGACGGTTCGCGGACGTCGGCCCAGCGTTCGGTCATGACGTGATCGACAATGGCTTTGAGGGCGGTCAGCTTTTCGTCCGGGTCGGTAACCTCTGTGGCTTGGCCGAGAATCACCACGGAGCGATAATTCATCGAATGATGAAAGGCTGAACGAGCCAGCACCAGACCGTCCAGGAGGGTGACGGTGACGCAGACCGGTAGACTCCCACCAATCGTGCGCAGCATCCGGCTCGCAGCCGAGCCGTGAATATACAGACGATCCTCAATATGTGCGTAGATCGTGGGAATTACATACGGCTGACCGTCAACACTGAAGCCGACGTGGCAGTATAAGCCTTCCGCCAGAATGGCCTCGACGACTGCGGTGTCGTATGACGCGCGCTCCGGCATACGGCGCAATCGGGTTCGCTCGGTTCTCTCAAAATGCGACATGGACATCTACCTTTCTTTCATTGGTGCAGACTTGTTCCTCTATACCATATCTCTCGACAGCGCCCTCAGAGAAGCGTTAGAAGGGAAGGTAAAAGAAAACAGGAGGGGGACAGATGAGTCAATTTGAGGATTATGCCAATAAGTACGAAACAATGAAAATGCAGCGGCGCAACGGCATTCTCGAAGTCACCTTTCACGTCAACGATGGCCCATTGGTCTGGAATGAACCGGCCCACCGCGAAATCGGCCATGCCTGCGTTGATATCGGAGCCGACCCGGAGAATAAAGTCGTTATTCTGGCCGGAACGGGCGACAGCTATTGCGCGGATATTGATTTTGCCAGTTTTGGCGACAGCCTGGGTACGCCGCGCGGCTGGGACACTGTCTATTGGGAAGGCAAGCGCCTGCTGATGAATCTGCTCGATATTCCCGTGCCGATGATATCAGCAGTCAACGGGCCGGCCCTCATCCATGCGGAGATCCCTGTGCTGTGCGATATCGTGTTGGCGTCCGAGACCGCAGCGTTTCAGGACGCTCCCCATTTTCCAAACGGGATTGTGCCGGGTGACGGCGTCCATCTGGTCTGGCCGCTGCTTTTGGGGGCCAACCGAGGACGCTATTTTCTCCTGACCGGACAAAAGCTGTCTGCCCAGGAGGCACTCACCCTTGGGGTGGTGAATGAGGTGCTGCCACCGGACCAACTGTCTGCTCGTGCCTGGGAGCTGGCCGAACAACTGGTCAAACAGCCCCCCCTGACCCTGCGGTATGCGCGCATATCCATTACCCAGCAGATCAAAAAACTGATGCTTGACGGTCTGGGTTATGGGCTGGCTCTGGAGGGTCTGGCCGTTATGGATAGGCAGAACTGAGGAGCCGTCCGCTGGTTTTGGAACTTGCCCAGCGGCTTCTACTCTGAGGCGGCCGGCGGCGTAAGCGGCTTGTCCAATTCTCGTTTGTACCGGGCACACTCGGCGGCGTCGGCACTCCCGTGCTCAATCTGGCACTGCCAATACTGCTCTTCCAGTTCCGCCCGGTTACCCAGTATCCGGGCAAGCTGCGGGTCGCGCCTCGACTCGGTAAAAGACATCGCATACTGAAGCGTTTGGCAGCCCGCGAAGAACATTCCAAAGACTGCCAGGACTCCCCCCATGAGTTGAAGCCGCCACCGCCAGCCTGCTCTATTCGAATGAAATCGCATAGTAAAAGAGACCGTAAGATCGCTCTCGCATATCTGTATCGAAACAGATGGGAGTCGCAAAGTACCTGCCTCTTCTCTTGACCCCCTGTGAGGCGTTCGGTAGTCTTCGTCCTCAGAGACTGAGGGAGTCTGAATCATGCGATCCTATCTCGCCGCGGCAGTGCAAATGACCGCGTCCTCTTCAAAAGAAGAGAATCTGGCCAAGGCCGAAACGTTTGTACGTCTGGCCGCAGAACGGGGTGCCGCCCTGGTCGTGCTGCCGGAGGTCTTCTCCTGGCGCGGGCGGCATAAAAAAGAGCCCGAACAGGTCGAGCCCATCCCCGGTCCGACCACACGGCGCCTGCAGGATTTGGCAACCCAACTCGGAATTCACTTGCTGGCCGGCTCCTTCCTCGAAAAATCGGACGAAGTCCGCGCCTATAACACCAGCCTGCTGATCAACCCGCAGGGCGCCCTCTTGGCGCAGTACCGTAAGATCCACCTCTTTGACGTTGATATCCCCGGTCAGGTCAGTATCAGAGAGTCCGACAGCATGAAGCCGGGAGAAGAAGTCATCGTGGCCTCCACGCCGCTCGGCACAGTCGGTCTTTCGGTCTGCTACGATCTCCGCTTCCCCGAACTCTACCGGGGGCTTTCCCGCAAGGGCGCGGAAATCATCTCCGTTCCGTCGGCGTTCACCTTTCCGACCGGCGCGGCCCATTGGGAAGCCCTGCTGCGGGCGCGGGCTATTGAAAACCAGGTGTATATCATTGCCCCGAACCAGATCGGAAAAAACGTGTACGGCTTTGCCGACTATGGCAACTCCATGATTGTTGACCCGTGGGGCAAAATTATTGCCCGGGCGCCCGACCGCGAGTGTTTCATCACCGCCGAGATTGATCTCGATTATCTGGAAAAAGTGAGGAAGGAACTGCCGTGCCTCGCGCATCAGCGGCTCTAGCTCCGGCCCCGGTCAAAGCCTTTTTTCGGGTGGTGACGTCCGAGGAAGCCCGCCGTCAGCTTGCCGCCTTTGCCCCCAAGACCAAAAGCGAACAGATTCCGGTACTCGACGCCTGCGGGCGGACGCTGGCCAAGCCCTTGACCTCTCCGGTCGATCTGCCCCATTTCAACCGGACGAATATGGACGGCTACGCGGTCCGTGCCCAGGATACCTTTGGGGCGTCGGCCAGTCTGCCGGCCTACCTTAAACTCGTTGGAGCAATCGAGATGGGCTCGGAAGCGAAACGCCGGCTCAAGAAGGGCGAGACCATGCGGATTGCGACCGGCGGCATGCTCCCGCCGGGCGCAAACTCCATGGTCATGGTGGAGTACACCGAGGAGTTGGGCGACGGGACAGTCGAGATCTTACGCAGCGTGTCGCCGTGGGAAAACATTCTCCGCGTTGGCGAGGACATCAAAAAAAAGAAGCCGATCTTTCCCGCCGGGCGCCGCCTGCGCGCCCACGATATCGGTGCACTTACCGGCGTGGGGATTACCAAAGTGCCGGTCTACAAACGTCCGACCGTGGCGCTGATTTCCACGGGCGACGAAATCATTCCGCCCTCACGCTCTCCCCGCCCCGGCCAGGTCCGGAACGTGAACCAGTATTCTCTCCACGCCATGATTACCGAATGTGGCGGGAGCGTGACGGACCTGGGCGTCATCAAAGATGATCCGCAGGCGTTTACCAAGGCGCTCTCCACCGCCCTGAAAGCCGCTGATGTCGTGATGGTGTCCGGCGGCAGTTCGGTGGGCATCAAGGACATGGCGCTGGATGTCATCTGTTCATTCCCGCGCTCAGAGCTCTTCTTTCACGGTATTTCCATTGCTCCGGGCAAGCCGACGATCTTTGCCCGCGCTGCCGGCAAGCCAGTCATGGGGCTGCCCGGTCACCCGGTGTCAGCGCTGGTCGTCTTTGCTCTCTTTGGCGCACCACTGGTGCGAATGATAGGCGGCGAGTCCACGGATACGGCCTTTGTGCCGCTGCGCACGGCCCGCGCCCGGCTGGCCCAAAATATTGCCTCCGCCCCCGGACGGGAGGATTATGTCCGGGTCACGCTGCAAAACGCCTCCCCAAATGGAGAGCGAGGCTCACAACTCGCCCGGCCGCTACCGGGAAAATCCGGTGCGATCTTCAGCCTGGTGCAAGCCGACGGCATGGTCTGTATTCCCCATAACGAAGAAGGACGAGAGGCCGGAGAAGAAGTTGAAGTGATTCTGTTCTAATGGAGAACCCCTCACCCTAGCCCTCTCCCCCAAGGGGCGAGGGAACGAAAACTGTAGGGGCAACCCCCTGTGGTTGCCCGGCCCAATGTAGGGGCAATTCATGAATTGCCTGTAAGAGCAACCCACATGCACGGACAGCACGCCGCCAAAACCGACCGCAAGCGCTATCTCAAAAAGAAATCGCTGGAAGACGCTCTCGATATTTTTCTTGGTACCGTCCCACCTCGTTCAAAAACCGAACGGGTCCCGGTCGAAAAGGCACTCCACCGCACCACCGCCGAGCCTATTTTCGCGGTGCTGTCCGCCCCGCATTACCATGGCGCAGCCATGGACGGTATTGCCGTACGAGCCGAGGATACGTTCGGCGCCAGTGAATTTGTTCCACTGACGCTCAAGCGGGTCGCAAAAGACGGCCGGCCACGTCGGAGAAAGAACGGCACTGCCCCCCTGCCGTCGTTTCAATATGTCGATACCGGTAATCCTATTCCGACCTGGGCTAATGCGGTCGTTATGATCGAGCGGGTGTTTAAGAAAAGCGAAGCCGAGATTGAGATTCGCGATTCCGCCACCCCGTGGCAGCACGTCCGCCTGGTTGGCGAGGATATTGTGGCCACCGAACCGCTGCTGCCGCGTGGCCATAAGCTTCGTCCGTACGACCTTGGTGCGCTGCTGGCCGCCGGCCACACCACTATTCCGGTCATGGCTCCTCCGACGGTTGGTATTATTCCAACCGGTTCCGAGCTGATCGAACCCGGCGACCCGGCCGAGCCGGGCCGGATTATCGAGTTCAACTCCCGGGTCGCCGGGGCTTTTGTGGAAGAGTGGGGCGGTGTGCCCAAGCGTTTGCCCCGAGTCGTGGACGACCTCAAAACCATTACCCGGGCGCTGGCAAAGGCGGTCAAGCGGCACGATATCGTCATCATCATTGCCGGCTCCTCTGCCGGTGAACACGATTTTACGCTGCGAGCCCTGGAATCACTGGGCGAAGTCCTGGTCCACGGCATTGATGTCATGCCGGGTAAGCCCGCAATTCTGGCAGTTATTGACGGCACGCCGGTCATCGGCCTGCCCGGCTATCCGGTTTCCGCGGTCGTGATCTGTCAGCAGGTCCTGCGCAAGCTGATCGCCCATTCTCTCGGTCGGCCGGCAGAAGAGCCCGCTAAGATCCGGGCGGTCCTGCCGCGCAAGGTTCCGTCGCGGCTCGGCCTGGAAGAGTTTGTCCGGGTCAACCTCGGTCAGGTCGGCGATACGATTGTGGCCAATCCCATCGGACGCGGCGCCGGGGTCATCACCACTATGGTCAAGGCCGATGGAGTGTTGCGTATTCCGTCCCTGGACGAGGGCTTGAACGCGGGTACGGAGGTGCAGGTCGAACTCCTGCGTCCGGCAGAGGAAATCGCCAATACGATTCTGTTTACCGGCAGCAACGACCTGACCATCGGTGTGCTTGACGATCAACTCCGCGCCCAGCATCCGGGTCTCAAAATATCCGCCAGCAATATCGGTTCACTCGGCGGTCTGGTCGCCCTGAGACGGGGCGAAGCCCATATGGTCGGCACCCACCTGCTCGACCCTGCCAGCGGCGTCTATAATCTGCCCGACCTCAAAAAACAGCGGCTACTCACCAAGTCGGTTGTGATGAATCTGGTCATTCGGGAACAGGGCCTGATTGTTCCCAAAGGCAACCCCAAAAAGATCAAGAATCTCAGAGACCTGACGCGTAAGGACGTCGCCTTCATCAATCGTCAGCCGGGGGCGGGTACGCGCGTGCTGTTGGACTATAAGCTCGGTAAACTTCGCATCAAACCGGAGCGCATCAAGGGCTACGAACGGGAAGAAACCACCCATATGGCGGTTGCGGTGGCTATTGCCAGCGGTTTGGTGGATACCGGTCTTGGTGTCAAATCAGCGGCCAAAGCTCTGGAACTCGACTTTGTTCCCATCGAGCGCGAGGAATACGACCTCGTCTTTCAGAAAGCCTTCTTCAACAGCGATCAGGGCCAGCGGCTCGCTGCCGTCATCCGCTCCGACGCTTTCAAACGTGCGGTCGAACAACTGGACGGCTACGACATAACCCAGACGGGCCAGGTCAAATAAGAGGGGGCCGCTCGACGCTCGTCGAGGGAGCCGGTTCAACTTTGGTTTACGAGCGCTCGGGCCGTGTGGGCCGCGCCGACCTGGGCCGCCTTGGGATTCAGAATGATACGAACCGGCATATCCTGCAGGAGCTGGCTGAAGCGCCCCTTATCCGTAAAGGACCGCATAAACCCACCGGCCGTCATTTTGGGTAGCAGCTTGGTCACGATCCCACCGCCGATATACACCCCGCCAACACTCATCACCGTTAAGGCCAGATTGCCGGCCTGGGCTCCGTATAAACTGACAAACAGGTCCACCGCTTCCGCACAGGTCCGGCAACTACCGGTAACACCAGCTTCGCCAATGACCGCAGCTGCGTCCTCGGTTTGCAGGCGCGCCCGCAGGGCCTCGGCCACAGGACGCTGCAATACCTGACACAAAAAATCGAAGATGCTCACCAGGCCGGGGCCGGACAGCACACGCTCATAGGACACCCGTCCGTTGTGCTGCTTTCTGAGGAAGTGCAGCAGTGCCACTTCTTTGTCGTTCCGAGGCGAGAAATCAACATGGCCGCCCTCCGTGGCGACGGGCTTATAGTTCTGTCCATCCCAAAACAGAAACGCCTGTCCCAGGCCGGTGCCGGCTGCAATCACCGCACAGTTGCCATGTCGGGGTTTACCCGCATTAAGTGTCAGAATTTCTTCAGCGGGCAGGAATAATGCCCCATAGGCGGTTGCCTCAAGGTCGTTCATGAGCCGGACCTGGCCACCGCCGATGGACCGACGTATGTCGGAAGCGTCAACTTTCCAGGGCAGATTTGTCGCTTCGACCCTGCCGTCAAGAACCGGCCCGGCAACACCAAATGCACCGGCCGCTATTACCGTGTTCGTCTCCCTGGAGCGAAGAGGGGGCTCGGGGGAAACTTCCCCCGCAAAAAAGTCGGCAATGACGTCCTCCAGCCCGGCGTACTGCGTACTCGGAAAAGATGATTCCCGAACGAGGCGGAGCTTATCCTCTCCCTCAAGCGCGTACAGGGCCAGGTTGGTCTTGGTCCCGCCAATATCACCGGCCAGGACATGGGTTGTCATGACGGCTTTCTCTCACGCCGGATTGTTTCTCGCAAGCCGTAGGGGCGACGCATGCGTCGCCCCTACTCGCGGTGGCCGCCGAACCGGAAGCGCATGGCCGATAAGACTTTCTCGGCAAAGGTATGAGCCTGGCGAGACCGAAAGCGTGCATAGAGCGCTGCCGAGAGGACATCGGCAGGAACCGCCTCCTCAATGGCTGTCGCAATCGTCCAGCGACCTTCGCCCGAATCCCGAACCTCGCCGGAGAACTCGGACAGCTCCGGGCTTTCCGCCAGGGCCATAGCCGTCAAATCCAGTAGCCAGGAGCCAACCACGCTGCCGCGGCGCCACACCTCGGCAATATCCGGCAGATTCAACTCATAGTGATAGTCCAGCCCACTGGCGCGGGCGCCACGTAAGATATCAAAGCCTTCGGCATAGGCTTGCATCAGTCCGTACTCGATGCCGTTATGGACCATTTTTACAAAATGTCCGGCTCCGGCCGGACCGCAGTGCAAATAGCCCTCCTCGGCTGTGCTGTTCACCTGCTCGCGACCCGGCGTTTCCGGGGTGTCCCCCTTACCAGGGGCCAGGGTGCGGAAAATCGGGGCGAGCCGCCGGACCGGTTCTTGTTCTCCGCCGACCGTCAGACAATAGCCGCGCTCGACTCCCCACACCCCGCCGCTCGTCCCAACATCCACGTAATGGAGCCCTTTCGGTTTGAGGGCTTTGGCCCGTCGAATGTCGTCCTTAAAGTGCGAGTTTCCGCCATCAATGATGCTGTCGTCCGCGCCCATTCTCTCGGCCAGGGCGGTCACTGTCTCATCCGTTGCCGCGCCCGCCGGCAGCATGACCCACACGACGCGAGGCGGTGTGAGCTTTTGGACCAGATCATTGAGGGAAGCGGCTACGGTCGCCCCGTCCCGCTCGTACTGTTTGACCGTATGCGCATCCAGGTCAAACACCACGCACGCATGTCCGCCGCGCATGAGGCGGCTCATCATATTGCCACCCATCCGGCCTAAACCAATCATGCCGAGTTGCATCGTGCTGACTCCTGTCCGTTGCGGAGCGGTGGGGACATATCAAAGTGAGTGACGTAGGGGCAGTTCATGAATTGCCCCTACACCAGCAAGGCGGAGGGGGGTTTGTACGGAGTGACGCCGAAGGGCCACTTTTACCGGCTGGGCATACGCCCAGCCACTATTTTGATGGACCTCCGTACCTATTTTGCTGTGGTCCGCACGCCGATCGCGCCGCTCCCTCGCAACTGCTCAAGCTCTCCGGCATCAAAGCCCCAATCGCGCAGGGCCTCTTCCGTATGCTCGCCCGGGCTGGCGGGGGGACGCTGGATGGCGCTCGGGGTGCGGCTGAAGCGCGGGGCCGGAGCCGGCTGGGGAACACCCTCGACCTCGACAAACGTAGCGCGCTCCTGGTTGTGCGGATGGTTGGGCGCGTCGGCCATATTCAGGACGGGCGCGTAGCAGATGTCGCTGCCCTCCAGGAGTTCGTTCCACTCCGCCAGGGTCTTGGTCTTGAAAATCGTGGCCAGTTTCTCGGTCAGCGCCGGCCACTCGGCCCGGTTGTTCTGGTGGGGCAACTCTTCCCGCTCCAGCCCGGTTAAACGCAGTAATTCCGCATAGAACTTCGCTTCAATCGAACCGACGGAGAGGTACTGGCCGTCGCTGGTCTCGTACACATTGTAGTAATGTGCGCCCGTATCCAGAATGTTTTCCCCACGGTTGTCCGTCCACTTGCCGGCCGCGCGCAGACCGTAGATACCGGCCATCAGCGACGCAGCGCCATCGATCATGGCCACGTCAATGACTTGGCCCTTGCCCGACTTCTGGGTTTCGAGCAGGGCGCTGACCACGCCCAGCGCCAGGAATACCCCACCGCCGCCAAAGTCGCCAACCAGATTCAGGGGCGGAACCGGCGCTTCGCCCTTCCGTCCAATCGAATGGAGCGCCCCAATCAGGGCAATATAGTTAATGTCATGCCCAACCGCGTTGGCCAGCGGTCCCTCTTGGCCCCAGCCGGTCATACGCCCGAAGACCAGGCGGGGGTTGCGGGCCAGACACACCTCGGGGCTGAGCCCTAGCCGCTCCATCACCCCGGGACGGAAGCCCTCGATGAGCGCATCGGCCTGCTCGATCAGCTTGAGCGCCGCCTCCGTGCCTTCCTGCTTCTTGAGGTCAATCGCAACCGAGCGGCGACCGCGGCCCAGCAGGTTAAACTTGGCCTCGGTCTGCACGCCGAGGTCGGCGTCTTCAGCCCGGTCTATACGCAGCACATCCGCTCCCATATCCGAGAGCAGCATCGCGCACATTGGAGCAGGCCCGATACCCGCAAATTCAACAACTTTATACCCAGATAATACGCCCATACTTTCCCCTTCCCAGGTTCGTTCAATGCCCGCTTGATGGCTCGCTCATGCGGGCAGATAAGGCGCTATTATACAGGTATTTTTTGCTGTGAGAACCAGCAGGTAGAGAAGGGGATGCCGCGCACAGGCTGAAGCCTATGAGCCGGAACTTCATCGTCGGGGCAGCCTTTGTAGCTGCCCTTCCCCTGGGAGCGCGGGCATCTTGCCCGCAGCCTGCTTCTCATTTTTGCGGGCTGAAAGCCTGCACTCCTAAACGTGGCTTGGCACGCGCGGTCAGGGAATAATCACGAAATTCTGAAGCGACTCTTCCCACCGGAGCCGTTTGGCTTCCCCAGGGCGGGGGAAATCCGAAATGGGAAACGTGCCACTCCAGCCCCGCGGGAAGGGGTCTGCCCCAAAGGCCGTCACCCGCACGGTCGTGGTGGCAAACTCCTGCCCATCAAGCAGCGCGCGCACTGTATGGGTGCCCGCTCCCAGATTGTTCCAGTTCCACAACAGGCTGAAACCGTTGTCGGTATCGCCACAGTGCCCCAGGGTATCCGGCCTCGTCGTCGGGTAGCCCGCTCGGTAGGGCACCCCGTTGAGTTCAATCACGATGGCTTCGGCCGTGCACGCCCAGCCGGAAATCACGCCTACACCACTCTGGGCCGATCCCAGTGACGGGTTTTCCAAAATCGCCTCAATACCGGCCACCCGGTCGTATCCCCCACCGGTATTTGGCTGCCCGTCCGTGATGACAAAGTTCTGGAGCGACTCTTCCCACTGGACAACGGTGGTTTCGCCCGAGGTGGGGAAGTCGGGCAGGTCAAACTTCCCACTCCAGCCCCGCGGGAAGGGGTCTTCCCCAAAGGTGGTCACGTGCACGGTCGTGGTGGCAAACTCCTGCCCGTCAATCAACGCCCGCACTGTATGGGTGCCCGCTCCCAGGTTGTTCCAGTTCCACAACAGGCTGAAGCCGTTATCGGTATCACCACAGCGCTCCAGGGTATCCGGCCTCGTCGTAGGGTAGCCCGCCCGGTAGGGCACGCCGTTGAGTTCGATGATAATCTCGTGGGCGTCACACGCCCAGCCCGAAATGGCGACGACCCCGCTCTGGAAGGACTCAGGCGACGGATTTTCCAATAGGGCGTGGGTTGGTTGGGGTGTGTCGAAATCTGACGAGAAGACTGCTACGTCGTCGATATACCAGCCGTCAGCGGTATGCATGGCATCGGACTGAAAGTTGAAGCTGATATTTATAGTATTTCCAGCGAAACGACTTAAGTCTATTGATGCATGCTGCCAAGCGGTCTGCGTACCGGTGAAGGATCGTACACGTTTACCCCTCCAGGAAGTCTCCGTTTGCCGTGAGGACACCGACACGCTGCCACTGTCGCCACTGGCGAAGTCGAACCGATGCCAGAAGGTCAGAGTCGCTGAAGCGACCCCAGTGAGATCCGCCGTAAATCCAATTGAAATTCGGTCGTTATTCCGATAATGGCCCCCTGGACTGTCCGTCCAGGCATACATCCCGCTCCGGGCGACAGTCGTGATATGGGTCCACGGAGATTCCCCAGCCCAGGTAACTTTTCCGTTCTCCATATCCTCTTCAAACACGGGGGTGTAATCGGAGCCTACCTGAGTCACTGTAAAGAGCCACCCACCGATGGCGAGCGCGCCGATCCGGGCAGTGCGCTTAGTGTTTGCTGCAACTGAGTAGCTGACGCTTCCAGAGCCACTACCACTGCTACTGGAAGTAACGCGAATCCACTCGTTATTACTCGTTGCAGACCATGCACAACTTTCCGCCGCCTCTACCTGTACGCTAGCGTTGCTCCCATCCGGCCCGAAGGTAGGGGGTGAAGGAGAAAGAAAATCAATACAGGTGCTGGTGAACGTAGCCGGTTCGCGGCTGATGGTAACTTGGTAGCCGGTGGCAGTGACCGCGTCTATCGAGACCTGAACATCGTTCTCCATATCGGTAAATATCTCACCTTCCGTCCACATCGCTCCGCCGTCATTCGGGTCTCCGTTGTTGTCAATGTCCACTACCTGGGCCGGGCGGCCTCGCATGGTATCCACCTTATGGATGACCACCGCTTCTCCCGGTATTCCGTCGTCGTAGCCGGCAAACAGCCGGGCCTCGACGGTGTAGAAATCGGTGGTCGAATCCCCGATAGGAATCTGGGCCATCAAGTAGCCTGCGGAGCCCGGCTGGGCCAGCCGTTCTAGGGTAATCGTGCGTGTACTATTATGGTGGGCGACATACTTGCGAGCTGGCGGAATCCAGCCCAGAAGGTCTTTATGGTAGGCAATGGTATGCACGCCTACACAGCCGTACTCAGGATCAGGGAGAACCACACAAGCGACTCCACTCATGACGTCCCATTCAGAGTCATATGTCCTATCATAGGGGCCAGAGGAATGAGGCAAGCCAAATACGTGGCCCATCTCGTGTGCTATAGTCTTAGGCTGGGTATCAGAAGGATGAGGCCGGGTATCAGAAGGAAAAAGCCCCCCATACCCTGCCATTGTAGCCGTGATCCCATAGAACCGCCCTTGTCCATCTTTCGTCAACCGCCGACCGGTGGCAAACCCGCCAATCGCTAAATGTTGATTAAAGACTAAGTTGATTCCCCAGAAATCCGGGAAGAACACATCGGCATCGCCAGCGGCAATACAATCTTGTACCAGTCTTTCGCTATCAAAATCTTCCTCTCCATCCCCGTCTCGGTCATACACATAGTACGAGCGGGGCCGAGGCAGGTTGTACCAGCCTATTACCTTACTGCCAGTCAAATTGATTTTTCCGTAAGAAAGCTCTCTCCAATAGTGTGCCAGACCGGAATCAGAGGTCCCCATCAAGCCCTCATAGTAGCTGATGGGATAAGGGGTAACATCAGTCGAATCTCCAAATCGACACAAGATCGTCACCCATGCCTGGGAGCCGCGCATGTGGGAATCGCTCTCGGCGGCTGGGGTCGCCAACCTGGGCGGAGGGATACCACTTGGAAACACGTCGGAGGCAAAGGTCCCTTCCGGCGAGGCGGTTGACTGTGACAGAGCCAAATCGATGGAGTAGACCCAGAACTTCTCTGTTTCGTCAGGCCCGACCTCCTCCCACTCTCCCATTACTGTCACCCGCTTGCGGTTCAACGTCACCGGACCACCAAGCGGCTGCATGAGTTCGACATCAATCAGCAGTTCGTGCCGCTCGCCTGAGTCCTCGGTCAACGTATAGGCGATTTCAGAGGTGAGACCGGACTCGGTCGGATAATCGGCGACGGTGAAGCTGAACCAGCCGGTGAGGGTCTCGTCTTGGGCCGCAGCGGGCGGAGCACTGACCGCCCATATCCCTAGCAGGAACAGGATGAGACGGATTTTTAGGTAGTGTCTCATGTTGAAAAATTTTGACCAGTGAAAGATGGGGCAGTTCGCCCTCTCCCGAGCGCTCTCAGGCACCGTGTTCTCCTCTCGGCTTCCGGACACCGCGCGGACGCGGGCCCGGTAGGCCGTTCGCTCCCTAACACGACTCCCCACCGGTTGTCCCTAGTAATTTATGAGGAAATGATAAGAGGGGAGTAAAATTATGAGGGGGTGGTCTCGCTCCGGCTTGGCCCCAGGCCGAGGGGCGTCAGGCGGGAGCTAAGACGGTCCGGTCACCGAAGGCCCTGAGACGGGAGAGAGGGGCGGCCCGAACGCGGAGAAGAACAAATGGCAAACTGAGACACTACCTGACAATGGCATCACTTGCATCACAACTGGCCTTCCCTGGGCAAAGGAGACCGAAGGGGGGGACCGTCCTTGACAAATCGCCGCTTGAATCCTCAAACTGTCGGCATTCCAAAGGAGGACATAATGACACAGGAAGAACGCAGTCTCGCGGTCGCCCAGGCGTATGAGGACATGTACAACAACGACATCGAACGCTTTGTCTTTGAAGTCTATACCCCTGACTGTGAAGTGAATGGGGGTTTTATTCGCGGGCACGAACAGCTCATCCAAATTGAACGGCAGGTCCTCCAGGCCGCACCACAACGAAAGATGCGCGTTGACCGCAAGCACGCAACCGGAGACGTTGTCGTGGTTGAGGCTGTGCTGCTCGACCCGGACCAGGGCGAGAATTGGCAACTGCCCTTCTGCGCCGTGCTGACCTGCCGCGACGGGAAAATCGTCACGGATTGGACCTATACGGAATTCTCGAAGTGGCCGGGGCTCCAAATCTAATTATCACACTGACAGATGACATAGTGGCATTTTTCGCACAGCTGCATCGGACGCAGGCCGGGATGGGAAATGCTCTGTCGGCTATCCACAAACTGGGTCGCCGCCTCCAGGTCTATGTCCATCAGCGGGCGCTTGGCGCACTGGACGCAGCCCTCGGTTCGGGTGTTGTTTTCGATGCACCACCGCAGCAGAACCGTGGAGCGGCAGCCAATGGTCCGGGATGACTCCATCCCGAAAAAATGAAATCCGGTACCCTGACGATTGGTGACATAATCCAGCCGCGTTCCCTGAAGATGTTGAGCGCTGTTCGGGTCGAGGAAGGCTTTGATCCCGTCCTGTACGACCACCGTATCGTCCGCTTGCGCGGTCCGCTCAAGGTTCAGGCTGTACTGGAAGCCCTTGCAGCCGCCGCCCGCAACCGTCATCCGAATACCACCGTCCCGTAGGCCCTTCAGCCGCATGGCATGCCTGATCATCTCGACCGCTTTGGCGGTAAAGGCGAGCAACGGCTCGGCTGTCTGGTCATCGTGTAGACCCTGCTCCATATTCCCCCCTTTGAGAGCAGCCTTCCTGCAAGCCCTTATCCTGCCAACGCGCTGGCTGTCAATCTTTAGACGGGTCTGCCCGCATGCTGCTTCTCCCTTTCTTTCCTCAAATGTGTGATATGAATGCAGGGAGAATCGCTAATGCGTTTTCCAATCGTCATCCATAAAGACCGTAATAGCGGCTACGGGGTCACCGTACCTGATCTGCCCGGCTGTTTTTCGGCCGGCAATACCCTGGACGATGCCATTGATTCGGCGCACGAAGCCATTACTTGTCATCTTGAAGGACTGCTGATGGACGGGGAAACGATTCCCGAGCAAGCACCATTGGAAGTCCACCGCGCTGGCAAGGAATTCAGAGTCGGAACCTGGGCACTCGTGTCGGTTGATATCTCGAAGCTGTCGAGCAAAGCCAAACGAGACTGAGGATTATTCCTAAGCAGCTAAAAACGCCTGGTACGTCGTGCAGACCGGGCAAAAACCGCCCGATGCTGACCAGTCTCAAGAAACTGGCCGAGGCGATATTTCGGCGGGCTGACAAGAAGATGTTTGGGGACGGAAGAAGAAAAGGAGGAGGCCCCGATGTGGTTTCTCATAGGCTTCATCGTTGGCGGGATTATAGTCGGATTTTTGGTGCGCAGAAAGCTCAATTCAAAGCATGAGCATGTATTCAATCAGGCAGTAGACGAGCTACGGCGGGGTTGGTCCTATGACCAGGCCTTCTGCCTAGATATTCTTTGTCGTGAGCTGTCCAATGAACTGATCCGTCGTGATCCTGATCGGTTCGTTGCGCTTAACGAGAAGATTCTTGACGAGGTGCAGGAGATTCAGAAAGCCTCAAAAACAGTGGTTCTCCAGCAGCTTGAAGGTATGAGCGGAGCCCATTTTTCGTGCCGTGACTTCGACATAATCGAAAAGGCCAGTTTTGTTCTGTATGAAGACGCTTTTGGGTACATTGGAGACACAGATGTAATCGAAAAGAGATACAGAGATATTCGTGTTTGGTGCGCTCTCAAGGCTGCGGCCAACGATGCATTCGATAGGTTTGGCTACGAGGCTCCTATAACCTCAGAGGAGGTACAAAGAATTAGAGAATACGTTCAGATGTTTAAGGATACAGTTCTGCTGAATCATATCAAAGCAGCCGAGCGTGATTATGCCTTGTACCAGGTGTATGACCACTTATGCGAAGACGGCGTATATAAGAAAAGTGAGTATGAGGTTCGTACTCTGCGATGGATTCCTGACCTTGCCAGATCGTTCAAAATACGGTCTAGCGGCGAAGTGGGTGGAACTTCCACATGGTCCACAGATGACGGCTCACACACATCATATTATTCTCTAAGGTCAGCCGATAGCTTCGACTTCAAAGACTGTCGAATGCTGAATGACTTACATATTCCTAAGCTACGGTAGTAATGGGATGACGTAGGGATATGACTAACGGAGAACTTGACCATAACTTGAAGGAAAGCTCCAAGGGCTTTGGTATATAAGTAAGCAGGCTTTTCAGGAGGAACTTTCTTGAGTCGAGGTGCTGAACTTGGCTTATCACTTTAATCAACGTCTTCTGCCGCAGTGGGGTGTGGAGCCACGCAGACTCACAGTAAGGAGGCACGGATGGGAAACCAAAACAGAGATTCCATGGTGATGCTTTCCTCTTGCCGCTTGGAATGAGAAAAGACCAAAAGAAAAATGGCTTATGCCTCCGAAAGGTGCCAAACATGTCGTTCCAAGCCCGAGTGTTAATTAGCGACACACATTCCTCCGAAGAAGCGACTTGTGCGTCTTCCCGAACTTCTTGTTCTGTTTTGTCGAGTAGACTCTTCCCGGCGGGTCAGCAATCAGGCTCGTGTTCTTGAAATCCTTCTGCAGGGCTTGATCGTTGGAATACAACAATCGGGCTTCGCTGATTTGAGCTAAGGCCACAACATGTTCATCATTCGACTGGCATAAGTCCTGCCTCTTCAGCTCTTTCGTCCTGTCGCCAACTTCCCCATCGTCCATCCTTCTAGCCCTTCCAGCAAGAAGCGCCGTTTTCCACCAGTCCTGGAATTTTTGGATTTTACACAGTTCTTCAAAGAGATCGCCGCCGGCCACCAAGCGGCCCTTTCCTGTATTGATCCACTCAAAGAATCCCACTCCAGCCTCCGAACGCCCGCTGGGGCCGAACACTTCCGCGACGACATTTGCATCAAGAATGGCACACATTGCTTAGAGCCCGAGAGACCGCCGTGATTCCTCCATAAAAAACTGGCGATAGCTCGGCGGGGCGTCCAGGACATTTCCTAGGTCGTCCAGTCTGAGCGAATGAATGTGTACATCCAATTCGCCACGTTCAAAGAACAACACGGAAACATCGTCTGGTTTCAGCGACACCTTATCGTCGCGAACATCCATGCGTACCCGGTCAAGGAGATGGTCGCTGTGAGTTTCAACCACAAGCTGGCGCTCAGGTCCGGCAAGCTGGCAGAATAAGCTTCCCAGAGCAGCTTGGGCGCTGGGGTGCAGATGCACTTCCGGCTGCTGGAGCAAGAAGATAGACAGATCAGAGAAAGGGTTCCAAGTATCAGGGCGGAGCAACTCGGTGATCACCGGGAGCACCTGACTGACCCCATAGCCCACATCAATCAGGTTCCGCCAAGGCCCCTTTCGTTTCTTTCCGAATCTCCTGACCTGGAGTTGAAATGGATCTCCCTCCCTTTTGCCGAAAGACTTGATTGAGATTTCGTTGAAGAGCCCCGCCGCCTGCCCAAAGTTTTCGAGTCGCTTCTTGAGAACTGTCCACTTCTCCTTGTCCTCGAAGTACATACCGGAAAGATACATTGGAATATAATCGCCTTCGGGGTCTTCTATCGGAGGGAAGGGATCATATGTTCGACGTGGATGGGAACGGACAGGAGCGCTGGCAAAGGGCCGCACTTTTTCAAGCGGTATTTTTTCTCCAAACGAGATTGGACCTCTCCTGTACAAATAATCGAAAAACGGTTGGAGCGCTTGCCAGTCCGTCTCGGTAAGTGGCGGAGAGCCATTTAATGGCGTAATCTCCTTATTTGCTTCTTTTAAGCTCTCCCCGAAAAAAGAGAGGCCGCTCGGAGGACCAAACAGGGGACCGCGGGAAGGCTTGTCATTCCGTTGCCAAGCGCCTCTTTGTGTTCCAAAGCGCACGTGCCAGGGTGAGCCTTCTTCCAAATTTTCTTTGACCCACGTCTTCCCGTGGCTGAGTTTTCTCCGTACCAGGACCGGGGCGGCTCCCTTCTTGCCGAAAGTGAACTCGAAGCGGTGCGGGCCATTCGTGTTGCCTTTCGGAATCACGTCAAATCCTGCGGTGAAGGTATCGGCCTGACCGCCTGCACCCCGGTGGTGAGCAATTTCGCCAAAACTTCCCAAGTCGTAAGGCTCTTCCTTGAAATCAGGAGGATCAGAAAAATAAGCCGCATCCCAGAGTGCCCGAATCAGGGCCATAAAGGAGGTTTTTCCCGCGCTATTCTCCCCGACGAGCAGCGTCAGCGGCGCTAAGCGAGCGGTCTGCTCTTGGTGGAAGCAGCGAAAATCCCTGAGTGTAATCTTCTCTAACAAGACAGTGACTCCTTTCTGCCTAGCGGTGCGGCTACCGATGACCCCTAAGATACCATTTTTTTATACTTCATCAGCCATATCCCCCCACCCGCCTCACTCGCTCAGCGGTCCCTCGGCGGCGAAGCGGCGCAGGACGTTGTCGGTAATACGCGAGACGGTGTTCTCGTACTGGTTGTGAGATAAGGCTCCGTCCCAGGCGATCGAGCTGGCCGAAAAAACCGCGCCGCCCTGGGGATATTCAAAATACACCATGTCGGCCCGGACCTTGGGATTGACGGTGCCGCCCTGTTGCGAGTCGCTCAGCAAGACCTCTTCAATCACGTGCTGATAGGAGTCCGAATGGCCGGAAGAGGAGGCTAACACCAGGGCGTGGGCGGGGGTCCCCAGGGAACGTTCGGCCCGGTCCAGCTCAAAACCGGCCGCTCCGTAGTTGAGGACCAGGGACTCAAAGTCGCCAATGGCTTCTTCGTCTCCAATCCCCTCAAAAATAAACGCCGCACGAGGGTCGAAGCTGTCGGACTTACGCTCGTATGGCGCGCTGTTATCAAAGCCCTGGGTGGTGAAGCCGACACCGACCAGGCGCTGAGGTGTTCTGCCCCGGTCCCGCCATAAGCCGCCGGGTTCGCCGGTGGTGCTGTGGTGGTATTCGCCGGGCCTGGCATGCCAGCTCCGGGTGCCGACCCGGCGCCGAACCTCAACTACGTGGGGACGGCCGGGAGCAAACGAGGTGATCCAGTAAAAACCGTTGCCGCCCAGATACATCAGCCGCCCACCGGTGTGCAGATAGGTTTCCAAAGCGTCCAGCATCGGCCCGGACCAGTACTCGGGATGGCTGCCGGTGATGATGACCTTGTACGGGGCGAGCAGGTCCAGACCCTCGGCGTGCAGGTCTTCGTCGGTAATCACGTCATAGGCGTGGCCCTTGGCTTCGAGCCAGTCGATCAGGTGCAGGTCGGCGGGCAACTGGTGCGGGCAGTTGAGCGCCCGCATGTGGTAGCGCGGGCGCATATTGATGATGGGCCGCAGCCGGCTGGAATAACACACCCCGCTGCCGTCGGTATGACTGTCGTACAGGCTCAGCAAACGGTTCTCTCTGATGTAGTGGTCGTCCGGCGCCAGCTCGCCCTGCTTGCGATTGGGAAACAGTGCCGGCGGGAGGGTGGTGAGTTGCTCGTTGGCGTAGGCCAGATAACTGTTGGTCGGCGCCAGGAAGGCAATGTCCGCGGTGGCCCGGCCCTGTGGCGGACGGATAAAAAACGGGATGTGGTCTTCGCCGCCCTCAGTCCGCAGGCGCGCGGCATACACCCCACTTCGACACTCGGCCGGCAATGTCCAGCTAAAATCGACCTGCCAGCCGGCGTCCTCAAGGTCGTCGTCATGAAAATGAATCGCACCGTACTCGTGCGGGGTATTGCGGAAGTCCGTCTCCGCACCGCTCCAGTTATAACCGGTCATGGCCCGGGCGGGCATGTTGATTGCTCGACCGTGCAAACCGTGGGGCGAGGTGTCGATGATGGTGTCGGAGGCAACCTCGGCCGAAAAATCCCAGGATGCGACGAGATCGTCGCCAAAGGCCAGCGGCGAGGCTCCGCGCTGGAGCGAGAGCAACTCGTCCCGACTCAGGGCTCGCCGGAACACCCCCGGGCGGTCGATCTTGCCGTTAAAATGTTGACCAACGCGGGACTCGCCGTCATCACCCGTTTGCCACAGGCCGGCCATCACGCAATCGACCTCAGTCGTGGGAGTGGACTGGAGCTGGGTCGTGGCCGTTGCGGTCGCCCTGGTCTGGTCCTGTGGCCACGTGCGCAACGGCTCTTGATACACGGCGATCTGGCCGCTGTGGGCGTCAAACGTGGCCGCCACAAAATACCAGTCCACGGAGCGGAGCGGGGTATTGATCCGTACCTGCTCCGTACGTCCCGCCGGGTCAGTCAGCCACACGGCCAAGACACCACCCTCGTCGATCACCAGACCATAGCCGCCTTCCGTCTCGGACCACTTGGTGAGAACGCCCTGTACGCCTTTTTGTGGGGTTGTGGGATATATCCAGGCGTGCAGGGTGAAGCCGTCGTGCAGACCCAACAGTGGTGTATCAGGCACGATAATGTGTGAGCCGGTGTGGAGATCCTGGCGACGGCCCGGATACTCACCGCTGACCGGCGTTGCAACGAGTTCCTCTTTGAAGCCCGGACCCTTTGGGTTGGGGTCACCATGGATCAAACGCACGATGTCCGCCTGATAGCTGGGCTGCGTACAGCTCACATGAAATCGGATCGTTTCCCCCGGCGCGACACTGAACTGATCGGCATAACCAACAATCTCCATTGCTTCCCTCCTTTTACATGGACGGGCTAGTGCCCGAGTCCCGGAATTTCCTCCAAATGCGGCAAGGGGCGGCCCAGCACATCGGAGAACAGGGTCAGGACGCGTAAGGTGATACCCCAGATCACTTGGTCCTGAAAACGAATCGCCGGATAGTACAGCGTCTTGCCGTCCGCAGACAGCTTGAGGTGGGTAGCGTTCCCGGCCTCCCAGGGATGCGCCAGCGGCATCCAGTATGCCTCGGCGACCTCATGATTCAGCGTCAGTGTCGGGATGGCCGGTCCCAGATAATAGACCGCAGGAAACAGGATTAGGGGCTGTTCCCGTCCGCTCAGCCAGATGGAGAGTGGGGCGAGCGACCCCAGACGGTGGGCCGGGTCCAGGTGCAGACCCACTTCTTCGTGCGTTTCACGCTCGGCTGTAACATGAAGGTCGGCATCCTCAGGGGAAAAGCGTCCACCCGGAAGGGCCATATGACTTGACCAGGGGTCGCCCGATTTTTCGGCTCGCCGGATCAGGCACAGCTCGGGACTCTCCTCCGGTCCGGCGAGTATCATGGCCACCGCGGCACAACTGCGATCGGCATTGAGACGACCGGGCGTGGACTGACGGGCGGCCAGGGCGTTTCGTATTACTTCAACGCTCAACACAACGGACCTCTGCCTAAAGTCTCATCCTAAAGTCTCATCACCTTAAAACACGGCCAGCGGGTTGAGCGGCGAGCCCGTTCCGCCAGGGACCCGCAAGGGCGCAGCCACAAAGAGGAAGGTCCAGCGCTGGCGCGCCCGCGCTTCGCGGGCCAGGTCTTCGAGGTTCAGGTTATCCAACAGCGGCATGCCCAGGGCGACCACGGTCAGTCGGTGAATTGGAAACGGCATCCCCTCGATCCCGGACGGGAAGACTTCATTCGTGCCGTCGGAACCGACCGTTGCTACGTCGCGCGCCTTAAGCCAGGGCACGACCGCAGTGTGCAAACCAGAAGCCCGCTGGGTGAAATCCCAGGAGCCGATCTCCTGACGTCGTTTATGCAGGCCGGTGCGGACCAGCAGCACATCGCCACTCGCGATGCGTATGCCGGTCTTTTGCTCCCAGGCCTCCAGGTCTTCGACACGGACTGCGGTGCCCGGTTCGAGATAGGGCACCTCCTTTAACCAGGGAACATCCACCAGAATCCCGCGGGTGAAGATGCCCTGGTGCATGGTCTGTACGCCGAGCTGCTCCGAGCCCGAGGGTTTGACCGCCGAACGCGGGAAGCCATTATACATCTTGCCCTGATGGAAAATATGACACAGCGCATCCACATGCGAATGGGCAAAACCATGATACCGGATCGTATAGATATCCTCAGCAAAGACATTGCCGTCATCATCATGCACCAGGAGGCTATGCTCAAGCGGAAACTCATTATTGGTGCTGGCCTCTTTCGCCAGGTCGAAGGCCAGAGAAACCGAGACGCCCTCGGTCACCAGCGTGGCGGCCTGCCGCCGTTTCTCGGGGGTAATCAGATTGAGCGTGCCGAGTTCATCGTCCTCTCCCCAGCGTCCCCAATTTGAGAGGCTGGACATCCACTGCTCTAGCGTCGCTGCCGTGAGTTGGGGGAGGGGGTCCGTTGTCTGAGCGACGCTTGGACGGCTCAGCATGAGAACGGTTACCAGGAATATACTCACCGGCAATGCCATGGCTCGATATTTCATTGCTCCCCTCCTCGCTGGCATGTGTACTCGGGATGAGACCGAAGAGCAAGACAAAAGAGGAACGCGTGCGACAAGATCCGACACCGCTAGAGTCTTTTGTACCGGCCCGGCCACAGGTAAGTATGGACGGGACGGATACGAGAAAAAAAGGAGCCACAAAACATGCCACGCCTGAGCAAGCTGAGTCGCTCAATCAAAGGAAAAATTGCGCTGGTGACTGGGGCCGCCAGCGGCATGGGACGGGCAACCGCCCACCTCTTTGCCGATGAAGAGGCGCAGGTTGCCGTTCTGGACAGAAATGCGGAAGGTGTTGCGCGAGTCGTCGAGGAGATTACCCAAGCCGGTGGTACGGCCACGGGTTGGACCCTGGACCTCGCCAACGCTGCGGAGATCGAACCGACGCTGACCCGGATCGTCGAACATTTCGGCGGGCTCGATATTCTGGTCAATAATGCCGGGATCGATGCCTCCGCCCGTATTCAGAGCAGCCGATACGAAGAGGTCTGGGAGCGCTGTTTCAGTGTGAATCTGACGGCCCACCAGCGTCTCATTCGTGCCGTCCTGCCGCATCTCACGAAAAGCGGGGCCGGACGAATTGTCAACATTGCTTCGACTGAAGCGGTCGGCGGCAGCGCCTTTGCCAGCCCCTATACCGCGGCGAAGCACGGCGTTATGGGCCTCACCAGGGCGCTGGCGGTGGAACTGGCTACCCAGGGTGTCACCGTCAACTGCATTTGTCCGGGCGCGATCCATACCGGCCTGACCGCCGCCATCCCGGACAAGGCAAAAGACATCTTTGCCCGCCGGCGCGTGCCGCTCAGGCGTTACGGCGATCCGGAAGAAGTCGCCCACGCAACCCTGAGCCTCGTCCTGCCGGCCGCGTCATATATCAACGGAGCCGCGCTGGTTGTTGACGGCGGGTTTACGATTCAAAATAACGGTGGAGCGTTGAGCCGGTGAAGTACACTCTCGCTCCCCCGACCGACGGTCTACGCCCTAACATATCATTTGGGCAGTCAAGGTCAGAAAGGCGAAGACCTACGGAGCCCACTTCATGCGAAGTTTGCGTTCATTCATGGCGCAGTCACGCAGGTATAAATTAATGAGGCTCTGATATGGAATGCCTACTTCCTCGGCCTGAGACTTAAAGTAGGCAATCGTGTCCCGGTCCAGTCGCATGGTGACTGGCTGCTTGAGGTGCTTAAGGTACGGGTTTTTCCGTCCCTTCATTTTTGAGAAGTCATAATGGTCTCTCATGTTTGTCGCCTCCAGTAATCCCGCTCCTCAGCTCTATCAGCCTTTCTTGCAGAAATGATGCGTACCGTTGTTTCGCTTTCGAGGAAACAATGGCAGACAACGAGAACCCGCAGCTTGAAGCTCATCCCAAGCAGGATAAAACGATCTTCCTCTTCGGAATGATCTGGATCAAAAAACTGGATCGCGTTCTCATCGAAGAAAGCCGTTCGGGCTTCCTCGAAGGCGACTCCATGCTTTCTGATGTTTCCCTTGTTTTTCCGCCCATCCCACTCAAACCGCAACTCATCCATATGTACACTGTACATATCATATCTGGAGAATCAAGATAAATCCGGGAGAGCCTGCTCCCCCTAGGACCGGCTTCTTCTATTCCGCCAGAGCCCGTCGCGCGGCCAGATGCTTCACCTGACCGGCCACCACACGCACCTTGCGCGGACTGGCCATCCACATGCTGCCAATGGAGACGAAGGCAAACGCCAGCGCAATCCAGAAGGCAACCGTATAACTCCCGGTGCGGTCGAAGAGCAGACCGGTCACCCAGGGTCCGGTCCCGCCGCCCAGACTGCCAGCAATGGTCAGCGTGCCGTAGATGCGGCCGTACTGTTTGCCCTGAAAGATTTCGGCCGGAATGGCGCCGAACACCGAGACCGTGCCATAGCCCAACACGCCCTGGGCCGCGACCATGGCGTATAAAAGCACCAGACTCGGTTGCTCGGGCATGCCGAGCAGGATGACATAGCACAGGACAAAACCCATCATGCTGATAGTCCAGACCCATTCACGTCCGATTCGGTCGGAGAGCAGGCCCAGCCCAATCTGGCCGCCACAGGAGGTCAGTCCAACCAAGCCCAGGGCAAAGGCCGCCGCCTCGGATGAAAAGCCGCTATCGGTCAGGTATTTGGTTTGATGCACCTGGATGGCGTACCAGGCGTACAGGCTGCTGAAGAAAGCGGCGCCCAGCCACCAGAAACGGGAGGTGCGTATGGCGCGGGCCAGGGTCCAATCCGTTGCGGCCCAGGCATGGTCCACGACATTATCGGCCGGACGCTGCGCACCGTGAGCGGTGGGTGGGGCGTGGTCTCCGTCGGGTGCCAAGCCGAGGTCCTCGGGCCGCCGGCGTTGCAGGATCACGTTCAACGGAAACACGATCACTATCAGGGTCCCAGCCACCACCCAACACGCCTCACGCCAGCCGGCCTGGTCAATAACGCTCTGGATCCACGGAAAGAGCAGAATGGAACCGACACCCACCCCGGAAAAGGCAATCCCCAGGGCCAGGCCACGGCGCCGTACAAACCAGTAGGGGAGAAACAGGGAGTGACCGAGATAGCTGATGGAGGTACTCGCGCCGCCAACCAGGATGCCGAAGGTGAGATACAGGTGCCACGGCTGAGAAACCAGGGTAATCGCCACCATGCCGCTGCTGACCAGCACCGCACCCAGCGGGATAACCAGGCGCGGTCCCCAGCGATCCATGAGCATACCGACCATGGGAGCGTACACGGTTGCCGCCAGAAAACCGCAAGAAAAGGCCGCGGCCGTACTGCCCCGGTCCCAACCGAATTCCTCCAGAATGGGCGGAAACAACAAGGAAAAGGTCGTGCGCGTGTTCACGCCAATGGCCAGCGTAATAAAGGCCACGGCCACCACCGCCCAACCATAATAAAAGGGAAATTCTTTTTGCCGCATCGGATAGTGTCGTGATGACAGATGTAGAGGCGCACCTTATACAAAGTCGGCGGCTTTGTCTGTGGCCGACAGAGCCATTGTCTTCCGTCCTCGGAGCTATTACCCTCGCCCTATCAAATTGATATTCGCGGCGCGGTTACACAGAAGGAGGGATTGTATGGAATTTGAAACCTTGGCCACCGGCTACGGACTGATTGAAGGGCCACGGACCGATGAACAGAACCGACTCTATTACAGCGATGTACGTGGCGGCGGTGTCTTCCGACGCAGCCCCGACGGTGCGATTGAAACCTTAATAGCGGACCGGAAGTTTGTCGGCGGCATCGCCTTGAACGCGGGCGGTGGCATCCTGGTGACGGGGCTGTCTCTGGCGCAGTGGGACGAGCAGTCCGGCGAGCTGCGGGATATCTTTGGCGAGTGGGAAGGAAAGCCGCTGTTCGGCCTGAACGACCTGACCATGGATGACCAAGGCAGTATCTGGGTCGGTTCGTTTGGCTGCGATATTCATACCTTCGATTTCAAGAGCACGCCGCCGCCGGGCTCGCTCTTCCGCATCGATCCACCGGGCCAGGTGACGCATCTCTGGGAGGGAGTTGAGGTGACCAACGGCCTGGGCTTCAGTCCGGACCGCAAACTGCTCTACCACTGCGATTCCACCACCAAGGCTGTCTGGGCCTATGAGGTGCGCGCCGACCGCACGGTCAGCGACCGGCAACTGTTCGCGCAGCTACCCGAGGGCATGCCTGACGGTATGACCGTTGATGTCGAAGGCGGGGTGTGGGTCGCCACGGTAGCCGGGCGGGGTGAAATCGTGCGGTTCAAGCCGGACGGCACGGTCGATCAACGCATCAAGGTGCCGGCCAAAACGATTACCAGCGTGGCCTTTGGCGGGCCCGACATGTCGGACCTGTATGTAGTCACCGCCAACAACGATCAACGCGAGCTCAAGGGCAGCGTCTTTCGGGCGCGTTCGGATATCCCCGGTCTGCCCGTGCCCCAGGCACGCTTCTAAGGAGGGAAACCATGTTGAAATTTATGGCCGCTGTTCGGCGTCTGGACCATGTTTCGCATGACGAGCTGGTCCACGTCTGGGAGCATGTGCACGCCCCGCATGTCGTTTCGCTGGTCAAGCCGGAGCGCTATCGCATCACCTTCTTTGACCCGCCCTCGGACAGCGCCGATGCGGACAGCCGTCCACCGGACGGTATGGCCGAGTTGTGGTTCCGGGACAGAGAGCATTTTGAGACTACGATCGGCCGGCAGGCCCCGCCCAATATCGACGCCGACAAATTCAGCACCTATGCCACCATACAGCCGGGCTGCAATCTGTTTGTGACCGAGCATCTCAATGTTGACGGGCCGACGACCCGCGACACCACCAAGCTCGTCTTCTTTATCAAGAGACGTCAGGGCATTGAGCGCGCCCACCTGGACGACTACTGGTTGAAGGTCCACGTGCCGAACGTTGTCGCGGCCATCAATAATACGCCGGACGCGGTGCGTTATTCCGTGGACCTGGTTGACCTGGACGATGCCGAGCGAGAGCGCGCCTACGACGGTGTGGCCCAAATCTGCATCGACCATCCCAACGCCACATTCGCCGACATCCAGGGATATGAGCCGGACGGTTTCGGCGAGCTGGTCGAACCCATGCTGGTATGCAGCGGGCACGAGGTGCGTATTGTGGGCTGATTGGTGTCGGGAAAGCCAATGAACGGAAACGAACGCTCTATACCCCCAGATTTTGATCCGGATACAGCACCGGATCTGTCCAGGGACGACTGGCCGGAGAAGTTTGCCAAGGCGACCGTCCGCCGTGGCAGACCGCCAGTCGCCAGGCCGAAAGTGTCAACGACCATCCGTCTGTCGCAGGACGTGATCGGTCACTTCAAGGCAGGCGGTCGAGGATGGCAGACGCGGATCGACCAGGCGCTCCGCGAGTGGATCGGGAAACATGACGCTGTGTGATTCAGCCGTCCTTATGAGCCAAGCAATACACGCTTGACCGCCTCCGGCTCCCTTTCGAGTACACGCAGCAGGGTTGCGGCCGGGCCGCTGACCCGCCGTGTTCCCTGCTCCCATTTCCGGTAGCCGGATAGGCTCATACCCATCAGCGATGCCATCTGGGCTTGCGTCAGGTTCGCCTGCTTCCGAACCTCGCGCGGAGTCACAACAGTGTGAAGAATGGCGGGACCGTCGCCCTTTGCGTGCGCGAGGGCTTCATTGAGGGACTGAATCAGATCGTCACCAAATGTGCTCATTCTGCCGTTTGATGAGAGGTAAGGCTAAAATTCAGGAACTCCTGGCGAGGTCGTAATCTTTGTGACCTGTTCTTCTTTATCATAGGAGACCGAGAGCGTGAATTTTTCGCCTGTAAACCCTTCCACCGGTGTCCCAATGATCTCCCAGGCTCCTAGTGTCAGGACATCCATGACCGCATGGCCGACCGCCCGGCCCGTGGAGGGCTGGTTCCCGCGTTGCAGATGGAAGGTATCCGTCCGGCCCGTCTCAGTAGCATAGGTCTGTGTCGGCTGTCCCAAATGCAACAAGACTTCATCGCGGGCCTGCCCGACCCGCAATGCGCCGGTATTCGGGTCAGGCCGTCCGGACAGGGCCATCCCGACCGAACAGCCGTGCAGGATAAGTAGAAGCCCGATCAGTCCGAGATATTTCCATCTCCTCATGCAGTTTCCTCCCCGGTACAGAATGGGCGTAAAAATGCAGAAGAGGAAAAAGGTTGTCAAGAACGGTCAAGAATCAGGACCTTAAACTAGGAAATTCCGTAAGAAAAAGATTTCAAACTGAGCCACTACTCGTTCAGACTTCCTCTTGCCTCCACCGTCCGTCTCTTATATTTCTGGTGCGTCCACGGCAGTTTTACAGCAGGAGGTAAAGACTATGCATTTCATGTGGTTTACGGAACGTGCGTATCACTACGACCCGGAAGAACATCCGGAGCAATATCGCGATCTCGAAAACGAGATTGTTCGCAAACGCAGCTTTTTCGGAACGCCGAACAGCTTTTTCGACCGCAAGCACGGCGCGCGGCTGCTCAACCAGTATCTCGACGAGAAGATCTACACCGACCAGGAACTGATGAACTTTGACGGCATCATGCTCAACGAGCACCATGCCACCCCCTTCTGCCTGGGCGCGGTCATGGATGTCGAAGCCTCGATCCTGGCCAAGGCGACCAGCCGGGTCAGAATGGCGCTGCTCGGCAACCCGGTTCCAACCGTATCGAACGCGCTCCGGCTGGCCGAAGAGCTGGCCATGATCGACCTGATTTCAAATGGGCGCTTGATCTCCGGCTGGGTCCGTGGCGCGGGGAGCGAACAGCTCGCCAATAACGCCAACCCGGCCTTTAACCGCGAGTACTTTGAAGAGGGCATCGACTTTATCGTCCAGTCGTGGACCAAGCCCGGCCCGTTCCGGTATGAGGGCAAACATTTCCACTTCCGGCACGTGAATCCCTGGGTACTGCCCGTCCAGGAGCCGCATCCGCCCTTCTGGATTCCCGGTCTCATCAGCCCGGAAACCGTGGCCTGGTGTGCCAAGAACCGCTACCCCTACGTGGCGCTCGCCACCCGGCTCGAACCCACCCTGGAGCTGTGGGATTTCTACAATACAGCCGCCGCCCGTGAAGGCTATCAGGCCGGACCGGAGAATTTTGGTTATCTGCAACCGGTCATGGTCTGCGATAGCCAGGAGCGGGCGGAAGAACTGGGTAAGCGGATTCTGTACGGCGGCGCCTTTGCCCACTTTGCCCGGCCCGAGTGGATGTTCCCGCCGGGCTATAACTCGAAGGCCGCGACCCGCCGCTTGGCCCGGACGAACTTCGGCGCCAATGCTTCTGCCGGGCCGCTGTACGGTGAGGGTGGAGAAACAACGATCGAAGAGATCGAAGCTGTCAAAAAGACCATTTACGACAGCTATCCCGACGTCCTCAAGGAAATGGTCATGATCGCGGGTACGCCGGACGACGTGATTCCCAAGCTCAAGAAAATCCAGGATATCCTGCGTCCGGGTATCTTCTCCTTCTGGCTGGACGGCCCGGTGCCGGCCAAGGACCGGATGCGCTGTCTGGAGCTGCTCAACCGCGACGTCATTCCGGCCATGCGCGAGCACGGCAAGACGCTGGGGCTGGTTGATCCGTTTGAGCAAAAACCCGGCTCGCGGCCCCTGGCCAACGGCAAGCCCGGTCCCGTCAGCGATGCCGATGCTTTGGCCGAACTGATGGCCGCCTAAGGTTCATCTGGCTGACCGGCTCCTGCAAGCGGGAGCCGGTTGGTCTATCTCCCAACCCAACCGTAGCCTTCCGCGATAAGGGGAGAACAGCAATGAGTGATTTCGATCCAACCCAGCGCGGCTTTGTCAGCTATATCGACAAATCGCGCGAATTCTACTTGGCGAAGGGCTACGGTAATCCCTACCGTTGGGCGTCCAACCCGGACGCGCCGTTCACGCCGCTGACCAAACCGCTCAGTGAAAGCCGGGTCGCACTGGTCACCACCGCGGCTCCGGATTTGCAGGGCGGACGGAAGCGCAGTCGGTATGCCGCGGCTACCCGACCTGCCCCTGAGGCGCTCTACACCCGTCACCTGTCGTGGCACAAAACAGCTACCCATACCGACGATGTCGAAACCTTCCTGCCGGTCCGCCGCTTAAATGAGTACGTGGCTGAAGGTCGGCTTGGCAGCCTGGCGCCGCGCTTTTACGGCGTGCCTACGGTCTATAGTGCACGGCAGACTGTGCACGAAGATGCCCCGGCCGTGCTCGACTTCTGTCGTGAGGATGGGGTCGATATTGCCCTGCTGGTCGCCCTGTGACCGGTATGCCACCAGACCGTGAGTCTGGTTGCCCGGCATCTCGAAGCGCACGGTATTCCCACGGTTGTCCTTGGCTCGGCCCGCGATATTGTCGAGCAGTGCGGGGTGCCACGCTTTGTCTTTACCGACTTCCCGCTCGGCAACCCGTGCGGCAAGCCGGGAGATACGGACATGCAGCGGGCCATCGTCGGCATGGCCCTCGACCTGCTTGAGACCGCGCGTTATCCGCTGACGACGCTGCAAACGCCCTTTCGGTGGGACGAAACCGGCGAGTGGCGCGAGACGTATATGGAGCTACCCGAGAACACTCAGGCGGCGTAGGAAGAGCAGGACGGTTCGCTCGGCGTCACACCGAACCCGCTCCGGCCGCTATCCGGGCCGGTCCAGCAGATGCTCGCGTAAGGTCGTGCCCGTGTAGTCGTCCCGGTAGACTCCGCGTTTCTGGAGTTCCGGGACGAGGAGATTCACCAGGTCTTCATAATAGTCGGGCGCATAAAACGGCGGCGTGATCTGAAACCCGTTGCCGCCGCCTTCTTCGAGAAAGTGCTGCATGGCGTCCGCCACTTGCGACGGGGTGCCGACCAGCGGATTGGTATCGCTGCCGGTCAGATAGGTTTTGGCAATGTCACGCAGCGTGATGTTCACGTCGTATTTTTGATACATCTCGAACAGGCCCCTGGTGCCGGGCACGTCCAAATCCTGGACCGGCACGTCAATATCAAACTGGGACAGATCGAGATTGAAGTGCATCGACATCTGGGCCAATGAGGCTTCGAGCGGAATCCGGGCACGAATGGCGGCCCAGCGTTCGCGCGCTTCCGACTCGCTCTCGGCTACGAGCGGCTGGCCGGCCCACATGATGGGGATGTCGTCCGGGTCACGGCCCAGGCGTTCGGCCCGTCCGGCAATATCCTCGCAGAATGCACGCATCTGCTTGACGCCGCGCGCGGCACTGAAGATGCCTTCCGCGTGTTGGGCGGCAAAGGCCCGGCCCCGGTCCGACTGGCCGGCCTGAAACAGAAACGGACGCCGGCGGGCAGAAGGTATGACCGTAAACGGCCCCTGGACCTGATACCACTGGCCCTGAAAGTCGACGCGGTGGACTTTGGACGGATCGGCAAAGACCTTGTGCTCCATGTCCATCTGCACGGCGTCCGGGTCCCAACTGTTCCACAGGCCGTAACACACCTGCATATACTCGTCGGCGCGCTCATAGCGGTCGTCATGCGCTGGCAGGCTCTCCAGCCCGAAGTTTCTGGCCTCAGCCGTTGAGGTCGAGGACACGATATTCCAGCCGATCCGGCCCTTGGTGAGATGATCGAGGGTCGATAGAGTCCGGGCCAGCAGAAACGGCGGGTAAAAGGTGGTGGACATGGTGACGGCAAAGCCGAGCTTTTTGGCCACCGCCGAGAGATAGGTTATCAGGGAGACCGGGTCGTGGCTGGGGAACTGGATGGCGTAGCGTACCTGGTCGGGCTGCGTGCCCCCCGCCAGGCTGTCAGCGAAAAACAGCATGTCGAACTTGCCGCGCTCCAGGGTGCGGACCACGGATTCCCAGTACTCACCTTCATACCATTTGTGGCGGATCTTCTCGCGCGGATAGATCCACGACAGCGGCATATGCGGAGCCGGGGTAAAGAGGGCGAAGCAGGCGAGATGGACTTGCTTGGGCATGACTGTATCCTCATGAGCGATACATGGATGCACCTAGCGTACTGCGTTCAGGGCGGCCTTGTCGAGCGGCTGCCAACGCTTGCTCTGAACACCGGACCGTCTTATGCTGGGCGTATGGCACGCAAAAGACAACCACGGCGGATTCAACGCAAACGCACCAAGGACTGGAAGATGCCGAAAAACGCCGTCTATGTCGGACGGCCCGGCAAGTGGGGTAACCCGTTCTTTCGGCTCAAGGAAAACCCCGACATGGCCGTTGACCGGGGCTTTCTGGTGGCCGTGTACAAGCTGTGGCTGAATGACCAACTGGTCCCGGGACTGGCCGCGCTTTTTAAGGGCGGTGACGCACTCCCGCCTCCACCCTCGGCGGAGACCATTCAGCACCACTTGAAAGGCAAGAACCTGGCCTGCTGGTGTCCGCTGGACGACGACTGCCACGCCGATGTGTTGCTCGCCGTCGCCAACGAAGCGGGTCAGGAAGGTTAGGGCCTACCACCAGCCCAGCTCAAAGGTATGCAGCGCGCGCCGCTTATAGTCGTAGAGCGAGGTGCCGCAAAACCCGCATTTGAGCGAAGACCATACCGAGCGCGGACGAATCGCCGCGTGGAGCGGCTTCATATAGTGCTGGTTATCCTCTAGCAAATCCTGGGTGAGGGCCCAGCGCGTAATTTCGTACAGCGCATAGCCGCAGGTCGGCTCCGGGCAGGTCAGAACCATCCCGGCGATAAACGGTCGATTCGACCCGGCCCGGTCCACCTATCGCACCCCTTTGGCATCGCGCTTGAGGTCTTCAAAGAAGGGGGGATATTGCCACAGATTGTTCTGATCCTCGACAAACTCGTAATAGGCGTGCTCGACCGGATAGATATGCTCATCCATGAAGCGCTCAAGCCGCTCGCGCAGGGCTACCACTTTCTCGCTGGGGGCAAAGCTCATGGCAGGCCCTTCTCGTCCTGGGCCGCGCCCAGGCGCTCCTGTAAACGGTTCATGCCTCTGAGCCAGCGATCATAGTCGCCGGTTTTGCGTTGCATATACTCCAGGACCTGGGGATGCGGCAAAATCAGAAAACGCTCGGTCCGCAGGCCCTCGACGACAACCTCGGCCAACTCCTCCGGCTCCATCAGGCCGTCCACACTCGCCGCCCGGCTGCTCTCGTTGTTCTCAAGCATCGGGGTCCTGACCGCTTGGGGACACAGCAGGGAGACCTTGATGCCCTGGTGTGCGTGCGTCAGTGCCAACCACTCCCCAAAGCCGACCGCGGCATGCTTGGTCACGCCGTAGGAAGCCGAGCCGATCTGATTGAGCAAGCCCGCGGCAGAGGCGGTGTTCAGCAGATAGCCGCCGCCCCGGGCAATCATACGTGGCACCAGCGTGCGGGCCGCGTAGATATGCGACATGACGTTCACATCCCAGCTCTTCTGCCAGTCCGCATCCGAGGTTTCCACGCCGCCGGTCGCGGCAATACCGGCGTTGGAACAGAACAGATCGATCGGGCCAAGGTCGCGCTCGGTCTGGTCAATCACCCGCACCACATCAGCCTCTTTGGACACATCGGCCGTCATGGCGACCGCGCCAACATCGGCCGCGACCTCCGCCGCACCGGCCGCGTTCAGGTCCACCACCACAACCGCCCGCGCACCCTCGGCCGTAAAGCGCCGACACAGGGCCTTGCCGATGCCACTCGCCCCGCCGGTGACGACGATGATTTTCTCTTGAAGTTCCACCCTCAGCCTCCCCCTGCATCCTCAGCTCAACTGATACACCCGGGCGGCATTCCCGCCGACAATCTTGGCCCACTCTTCTTCGGTACAGTCGGCCAGCATGTCACCGAGAAACTCCTGGCTCTTGGGAAAGGTCGATTCGAAATGGGGATAATCGGAGCCCCACAGCAGACTATCCACGCCAATGATCTCCCGGTCGCGAATCCCCATCTGGTCTTCCTGAAAACTCAAAAAGACGTGGCGATGAAAGAACTCGCTCGGCATGATGTCTTCCTTAAAGCGTTCCCCGGCAATCTCGCGGGCGCGCTGGGTGTAGTTATAGTCCAGACGGTCCAGGAAGTGGGGCACCCAGGACAGCTCCATTTCGACCGAACCGACCTGGAGTTTGGGATAGCGTTCAAACACGCCGCTGAAAATCATGTCGGTCAGACACACGCGGGGCCAGTGATCCAGGTTGACAAAAAAGGACGGTTTGGCCGCATCCAGGAGGAGGGCGCCCGGGTCGTCCGGGTCGGGTCGGTTGGTGGTGACGTGCAGGCTGATGGGCAGGGCCAAATCCTGGGCCGCGGCCCACACGGGCTCGTACTCCGGCCTATCGTAGCTCCGGCCACGTAGAGGCTCGATGGTAATCATAATGCCGCGGTGGCCCAGCTTGGCGCAGTGTTTCATCTCCTCGATCCCGGACGGAATGTCGTCAAGGTTAATCATGGCGATGCCCCGGAGACGATCCGGATAGGTATCACAGAACTCGGCCAGCCAGTCGTTATAGGTCCGGAACAGGGCGGTCAGTAACTCGCTGTCCTGAATGCGCTGGTAGAGTTGCAGCCCGACGGTCGGATACACCAGTCCCATGTCGATGCCGTCGGCGTCCATATCTTTGATATGCTCCTCCGGAATATAGGCGCCGGGCCGGATATTCTCCACCTTATCCTGAAAGCTCAGGCGGTCCGGGTCATCGAAGCGCAGGCCGGCCTGGGCGGCGGCCGCCGCGGTCTGGACTTTAATGCCCTCGCAATACCACCAGTCGCCGTCCTCGTGCGGGATCACTCGCGGGGCGCGGTCGCGGAACTTTTTATCCAGCCGCGTCGTCCACAGGTCGAGCGGTTCAAAAATATGATCGTCCGACGAAATAACTTTGTGCTTTTGCATACGATTCCCTCCTTATGGAAAACGCTGTTGTGCCCGCATTATCCGTCTGGAGGCGCAATTTTGTCAATCGAAACCGAGGAATTCTGCCGATTTTTGCGTTGACCCGTCCATTCTTTGGCGCTACAGGGAAAGCTCAGGCATCAACACTCATTGGCAGGAGGGACGATATGGAACTCAAAGTGACCCGTTGGAATAAGCCCGAACCGCCGACCCAGTCGGAACTGGTTCGCGCCATGGAGGCCGAAGGGCTGGTCGCCTATATAGAAGACGACGAACCCAATCATTCCTATGAGGCGCATACCCACCCGAACGACGAGGTGCTGGTTGCGGTCTTGGGTGAAATCACCATGGGAGTTGGCGCCCAGAAGTGGGTCCTCAAACCCGGCGACCGGCTCGACCTGCCGGCCAATACGCTGCACTGGGCCGAAACCCCGTCAAGCGGCCCCATCCGGCTGCTGGGCGCGAGCATCGGGGATGCATACGACCCGACCCGCGCGGACCGTTCCGAAACAACCCGGGCTCGGCCGTAGGGCAGGGCGGAGAAAGTATCCCCATGCCGGCCCGGACTCCTAAGGAAGTCGAAGATCTCTTCCCCGAGGCGATGAACGCCCGCGATATTGATGCGATGCTGGCGCTCTACGAGCCGGACACGGTGTTCGTCCCCGAGCCGGGACAGGCTCCGGTCCAAGGGGAGCAGGCGCTCCGCGAGCACTTGCGCACGTTTACCGATGCGTATCCTGAGCTCTCGACTGAGGTCAGACACGTCGTGCAGGCTGGAGATATCGCCCTGTCCTGGATTCCCTGGAGTATGAAGCGCACCAGAGCTGACGGCACGGAAGAAACTATCTCTGGCCGGGCTGTCAATGTCGTGCGCCGCCAGCCCGACGGCACTTGGCGCACGCTGATCGACAATCCGTTCTTCGAGGAATACTGGGAAACACCGACCGAATCGTAGATGCTCTGTAGCACTACTTCATCGGCGGCGGAATCTCATGCGGATCAAGGCCCAGCTCTAACGACCCGAGGCTCGCCAAACAGAAATCGCTAGGCGGAAATTGGATGGCCCCGACCGTGCCGTCGCGGAATAAACGCTCCAGTGGCGAACTCTTGAACAAGGCGTGGGCACCGCCAAGAGTCATGGCGTTACGCCCGATACGCGCTGCGGCTTCACCGACCAGATATTTGGCCCGATAGAGGGCCGCGATGGCATCCTGCGTTGGGCCTTCGGCATCGCTCAACCAGGCCGAGTGATAGACGCTCAGCCGTGCCGATTCGAGGTCGGCGTTCATCTCCGCAATCTTTCGCCGCACATCGGGATGATAGGCCATGGGTTGGGTAAAGCCCCGCGGCACCCGCTCCTGAACGACCTTTCGGATTTCGGCGTAGATCGCTGCGGCCACCCCCAAATAGACCGCCGTATACGAGGCCCAGAACCAGTTCGCCCCACGGGCAATGGAGGGAAAGAAGTTATCGGTGTCAAACACGACCGATTCCTCGGGCACAAAGCAGTCTTCCAAGAGCAGGCAGTCGCTCCGGGTGCCGCGCATCCCCAGGACATCCCACACCTCCTCAACAGTCTGCCCTGGAGCCTCCCGCGGGACCAGAAAAACGATGGCCGCCCCAGGGCTGGTAGCGTCCTCACGACGCGCCGGGACGGCCCGAAAATCCGCCGCTCCAACCATGGACGAAAAGAACTTCTTGCCGTTGATGACATAGCCGCCGTCCACCTGTCTCGCCTGGGTGGCCGGGGCATACGAAGCCAGCAGGGCCGACGTACTCGCCTCGGATGTCGAACCGGCAACCAGATTATTACCCTGTGCCACCCAGTCTGCCACGCGTTGCTTCACGTCGGGGGTAATCTCGATATTTTCCATGAGATAGCCGACCCAGGCCAGGTGCATATTGAAGGACAGCGCCGTGGCCGGGCAGCCCTGGGCAAGCTGTTCCAGGGCGAGCGAGTGGCCGAACAGCTTCTCTCCCCAGCCGCCCAGCTCGGTGGGGATATTGAGCGTGTGAAACCCTGCCTCACGCAGCAGGGCATAGTTCTCGACCGGATTGGTGGCCTCACGGTCGTGCTCAGCCGCCCTGGTGGAAAAGTCTGTCGCCAGTTCCCGGCACTGGGCCTGGATACGTTTGTGTTGGGTCGTCAGCTCGAAATTCATACCGCCCCCTTTGCTCGGATGCTAGTCTTCGTCATGTGTCAGAGTCAAGAGAAAAGCGTTTTGGCTCTCGTCCCCAGTCGTGGTAAGAGACAGAATCGCAGACGATAATCGTAAAGGAGGAGCACTATGGGCATCGTTGATTTTTCTTTGGACGGCAAAGTTGCCATTGTAACTGGTGGTTCAAAAGGTATCGGCCGGGCGATTGCCTTGGCCTATGCCGAGCATGGCGCGGATCTCGTACTTGCCGCACGCAGGCCCGAAGCTCTGGAGCGGGCCAAACAGGATGTCGCGGCAACAGGCCGTCGCGTTTTGACCGTACAGGCGGACATGTCGGTCAGCGCGGACTGCGACAAGCTGTATCAGGCAACGATCGAGGAGTTCGGCGGTGTCGACATTCTGGTCAATAACGCTGCCGGGGTTTCGCTGGTGACCCTGGCCGAGGAAAACGAAGAGGATTTCCTCAGGGTGATGAGGACCAACGTATGGGCGCCGCTGCATCTGGCCCGCCTGTGTCGCGAGTCCATGCGCCAACGCGGCGGGGGCGCGGTGATTAACATCACCTCCAATGAGGGTGTCCGGCCTTCCATGGGTATCGGAACGTACGCCCTGTCCAAGTCGGCTCTGATCAATATGGCCCAACTCCTGGGTAAGGAGTGGGCGGCCGATAAGATTCGGGTGACCTGTATCGCGCCGGGCCTGATTCGGACCGACCTGGCAAAGGATTTGGTCGAAGCGGTTGAGACCAGCGGCTCTCCGATCAATCCGCAGAAACGGGTGGGCGAGCCGAACGAAATCGCCGGTCTGGCCTTATTCCTGGCCAGTCCCGCCGGGACGTTCGCGACCAGCATGACCTATGTGGTTGACGGTGGCGAGGTCAGCGCCGGGCCGGGCGACGTGGTGGTCATGACCGCCGAGGAGGCGGTCCAGGCGCAGAAGCAGGACTGAGGCTGTTTGCCTGAGCTCTGGAGGGATGGCCGTCATGTCCGACGACGCCAAAACGCCTCGCCAGCGTTATTTTGAAGAACCCATCCGGGCGGCGGCAGCGACAGACCGGCCCGTGTTTGAGACCGGTATTCCGATGCGGGACGGAGTCGAGTTGGCCGCGGATGTCTACCTCCCGAGCGTGGACGAACGGCCTGCGCCGGCGATCGTCCAGTCTACGCCCTACGACAAGAGCACCGCAGCCTTTTTTTTGGACGAGGCGCGCTTTTACCAGGAACGGGGCTATGCCGTTATTGTGCACGACGTGCGCGGGCGGGGAAAATCCGAGGGCCGGTGGCGAGCGTTTGTGCACGACGGGCCGGATACGCATGACGCGATTGAGTGGGTGGCTCGCCAGGACTGGTGCAGCGGCAAGGTCGGCACGACCGGGTTGAGCTATATGGGCTGGACCCAGTGGGCCGCGGCTGCGGAACGTCCGCCCCATCTGCACTGTATGATCTCCACCTCTGCGGCCGGTCGCTGGCAACAGGAGATTCCGTATACCTGGGGCGTATTTCAACTCTATTTTGGCTGGTGGGTATACCTCGTCCGGCGGCGGATTGCCGAATTCCACGGACTCGAAGTCCACGATTGGGACGACATCCTGTGCCGTCTGCCGCTGACCGCCATTGGCGAGTATATCGATCCGGTTGGGGAAACCTGGAACGATATGCTGACGCATGACACCCTGGACGCGCACTGGCAGGCACTGCGTTTTGATGAGCGTTACGATCAGATTGATGTGCCCTGTCTGCATGTGACGGGCTGGTTTGATATGGAGGACCTGACCGGTGCTTTTCATCACTATGAACATATGATGCAGGCCTCTCCGGCTCGCAGCAGGCAACAGCTGATTGTCGGACCGTGGAGCCACGTCAACTGCCGCTGGCCGCACGATAGTTATGCCGGGGTGCACTTCGGACCGGACGCGGCGCTCGACATGCATCAGGTCCATTTGCGCTGGTTTGATTACTGGCTCAAAGGCAGAGACAACGGGGTTCAGCACGATCCGCCGGTTCGCCTGTTTGAAACCGGACGGAACGTCTGGCTTGAGACGGACCACTGGCCGCTGGGTGATGCGGATCAGGTGTTCCATTTACACTTCGATGGAACACATGGCTCACTGTCTGCCGCGCCTCCCTCGTCTGATGAACCCGCGCAGACCTATCGCTACGACCCGAACGACCCGGCCCCAACTCAGATGGATGTCAAGCAATATCCGCTTGAGGATATTCCGCTTAATCAGGACCCGGTTGAAGCCCGGTCCGATGTCATCTGCTACACCGGCGATGTCTTGACGGAAGAAGTGGTCGTCTCGGGCTGGCCGCATATCGAGCTATTCGCTGCGAGCGATTGTGACGACACGGAGTGGCATGTCAAGCTGACCGATGTGTATCCCGACGGACGCTCAATGAAGGTCAGCCAGGGGTGTCTGCGCGCCTCGTACCGGGAGTCGCTGCAACGGCCTACGCCGCTTGTCCCTGGAGCGGTGACCCCGTTTACGGTGGAACTCTGGCCTACCCACTATGTCTTTTTACCCGGCCACCGTATTCGGATCAGTATAACCAGCAGTGATTTCCCCTGGTTTGCCCGCAGCCTGAACCGGTTCGGTCGTCTCGCCAACTTGGCGCAGCCCCGGATTGCAACAAACAGCATTTGGCATACGCCGGCCTGTCCGTCCCGCCTCCGGCTACCGGTCCGGAGCGGTTAAGCTGGGACACCCTAACTCAACGCTTGCCGAATGATACCGGCCACACGCTCCTGTTCTTGTGGCACATCCGGAGGTTCGACCGGGATGGGTAAGCGGTCCAGCTCGTCTTTGACGACACCAGTGAGGACCTCCGCCTCGCGGGTCGAGAGCTGCCACTGGGCAACGATGTCCTCGGGGCTCCACTGGACGATCTGCCGAAAGCCGTAATCCGCTACGGCCTTGTTGGTAATCTCGATGAGCTTTTCCATATTCCCCCCTTAGAGCCGGCTGGCAACCGACCAGGAGCCGCCGTCCACAACAAAGGTCGAACCGCTGATGTAGGAGGATTCGTCCGAGGCCAGAAAGAGAATCGTGTTCGCAATCTCCTCGGGCCGACCTATCCGTCCCAGGGGATGATAGCGGACCGCTTTCTCTATGACTTCCGTGCTCTGGGTGCTGCCGCGCGCCTGCGGCGTATCCACGAAACCAGGGGCGATGCAGTTCATCCGAATACCCTGAGAGGTGTATTGGCTGGCGGCAACCGAGTTGAGATGGATGATACCGGCCTTACTGACCGCATACGGCAGGGATTGGCTGTAGGCCTGGACCCCGGCCATGGAGGCAATGTTGACGATGGAGCCGCCGCCGTTTTTCAGCATGGCCGGGATGGCAGCCTTACAGCAAAAGAAGAGCCCTTTGAGGTTGGTGGACATCATCAGGTCCCAGTGCCGTTCGTCCACTTCGGCCAGCGGCGGCGTCAGAATCAGGACCCCGGCCGCGTTGACCAGGACGTCCAGGCGACCGAAACGTTCAACCGCGGTGTCAACCATACGCTCGACCTGGTCTAGCTTGGAGACATCGACGGTCACGGTCTCGATATCCGGACTGATCTTCTGCGCCAGGCTTTTGGTCTGCTCCAGACCGCCTGGGTTCCGGTCGGCGGCCACAACCGCAGCCCCCTCCTCGGCGAAGCGGAGGACCGTCGCCCGCCCAATGCCTGAAGCGCCACCGGTCACAAGAGCGATTTTGTCTGCGAGTCTACCGGCCATATTTTACCTCCTCCCACGGATGCGGACATGCTCGGGCTCGTTTTCGAGCCATGCCCGCGTTTACACCGGCGCGCCCCAGGTCAGCACGCGTCGTGGATTCTCCACAATCAAAGTATCGATCTGTTCGGCACTCAGTCCGCTGCGACTCAGCATGGGCACCACGTTCTTGACGAGGTGGGCATAGCCCCATCCACCGTAGCGGGTGAGTTGGACCTTCATCGCAATATCGTGAGACAGGAGCAGGCGCTCCGAATAGCCCGCGTCAATCAGGCGTTTCAGCGCGGTGACACTGCCGGCATCCGATCCTGTGTAGCGGCCAACGCTGTCTACGTAGAATTCCATGCCAAAGAAGTCGTACTCGACGTAAGCGCCGCGTTTGGCCAAGGTCGTGTGATATTCCAGGTCGTCGCTCGTCGGACTCAGATGACACAGTATGACCTGATGCGGATTTGCGCCTTCGCTCTCAAGAATATCGAGGACTTCGATCCCGTTTTTCTGCCACGGCAGCAGATGGACGCTGATCGGCGCTCCGGTTCGACGCTGGGCGCGGGCGGCCGCACGCAAGACCTTCTGTTCGTTCTCACGCACTTTAAAGCTGGTACCGATCTCACCGATGAGGCCGGAGCGCACCCCGGTATCGGCAACGCCCTGCATGAGATCGGATTCGATCTCATCGGCGATCATCTCAACGGACCGATCGACCATGTCGTAGGGATGGGAACGGCCAATATAATAACCTGAACCCATAACGATATTGATCTCGGTCGCTTGAGCGATTTCTGCTAAGGCCAGCGGCGTGCGTCCCAGGCCGTTATTCGTACAGTCCACCACGCTGCCGCCGCCGGCGGTCTTGAACCGGCGCAATTCCTCAATAGCCAAGGCCGTGTCATCGAGGACACAGTTATCCAGATTGCCGAATGGTTCGCGACGAATGGCACCGAGCGTCTCCATTTCTACCGGCGCGTGCACGAACACCTTTTGCTCCTCGTCTTCGGGTTCTTCACACCACACCCGGAGATCGATGAGCAGGTGTTCGTGTGTCAGGGTAATCCCCAGAGTGTCGGGCTCGACCGGACCAAGAACGGTCATCACTTTGCCTTGCATTGCTCTTCCTCCACCAGAGTCATATTGAGGGAGTGCGCCATTGAGGTAGATGCAGGCTATACCAACTCTCATTTCAAAGAAAAGAGTACCGAGCAATTTCTCACCGTCTTATGTGAGTGGAGTATCGCGCTCGAATTATAGGAGGGAGCCAGTATGCCGAACAGCACGCGACGCATCGTGACCGGACATGACACAAACGGACGGGCAACGGTCCTCTCCGATACTCCTGCGCCCATATTCTACCCACAGAACAGGCCTGGGGTTGAGGTGACCAATCTGTGGGTCACAACTAAGACGCCCGCCGGTCTGACCGACACAACCGACCGTACGCAGGGTCCGGTCGCTCTGACTCCTCCCGCCAACGGTACGGTCTTTCGGATCGTCGAGTTCTCACCGGAAAAGGACTGGATCGATCAGATCGACCGAGAGGCTGCCCGGGAAAGCTTTGCCTCATTCGGAGCGGAGCAGGCGCTGGACGACTCCGAGGAGCCACGACATCCACTGATGCACAAGACCGAAACGATTGATTACGCGATTGTGCTTTCGGGCGAATGCCATATGGTCCTGGACGACTCGGATGTGCTAGTCACCGCTGGTGATGTCATTATCCAGCGCGGCACCAATCACGCCTGGAGCAACCGCTCGGACCGACCGTGTCGGATTGCGTTTGTATTGATCGACGGCACGAGAGGGTGATCGGAGCGAAGCTAACGAAGGAGTTTCTTCGCCTCACGTCATTTGTGGATGCCTTGCTTAACCGTCCGGCCCCGACGTCTTGTCCTCAATTCATTACCAGGGTAATATATTGGTATGGCTCTCGCACGATCACGTCTGACGGCACAGGGCCAGATCTCAATCCCGGCTGAGATACGCCGCCGACTCGGGATAGGGCCCGGAGCTGTACTCGAATGGGACCAAGTCGGGGAACAGATCGTCGTCCGAAGGGCTGGACAGTTTACCTCCGAAGATATTCATCGTGCCTTGTTTCCTCAAGGTCGTCCCAAGAGACGAACAATGATGGAGATGAAAGAAGGCATAAAACAACACATCAGAGACCGGTATGCGCGCGGTTGATACCAACCTCCTGGTCCGACTCGTCGCCCGCGATGATCCAAAACACGTCCTGGCTGCTGAGGCGTTTGTTGCGAGAGGTGCATGGGTTTCTCACCTTGCTTTGATCGAGGCTGTTTGGGTCCTCTCTACGGTTTACGGTCTTGGCCATCGCGAGCTTGTTATGGCGGTCGAAATGCTCCTGCAACACGAACGTCTCACAATCCAAAATGCTGAAACCGTAAACGCCGCCCTTGAACAGTACCGACAAAAGCCCAAGCTCGGTTTCTCTGACTGTCTGATCCTGGAAGTCGCCCGTAAAGCTGGACATCTCCCCCTCGGCACCTTTGACCGCGATCTCAGCCGCTTGGAGGGAACGGAACGGCTCCCATAGTAGGTGTACTTCCGGCCCGGCACTCAACTGCACTCCATTATTCTGAAAGGCGCGGACTTTGCCGCCGTCGCTCAGGATTTCATTTTCCTGACGAGCTTTTTCCTGGTCGCGTTGTGGGCGGCGGTGAAGGTCACGAAGCCCAAGCTGGGGTGACGGTCGCTCCAGGAGGGTGGATTGAAAATCTGCCCCTACTCACCGGACCGTGCACGTGCTATGGCGCAAAAAGACCGGAGGACTGAAGCCCACCCCGGCCCGGACGGGCCGCCCCTCCAAGGAGGGGAGAGATGGAGAAGAGGAAAGCCATGTCATTCAAGCTGGAAGAAACGACTATCACAAAGATTCATGCTGCCCTGCGCGCGGGCGAAGTCACCTGTGTGGACCTCGTGGAGGGCTACCTGGCCCGGATTGAGGCCTATGATCGGAGCGGCCCGACACTCAATTCTATCGTAACCGTTAACCCGCACGCTCGGGACGAAGCCGCCCGGCTTGACGCTCAGCTTGCAGCGTCCGGCCAGTTGTCAGGCCCTCTACATGGGATACCCATTGTCGTGAAAGATCAGGCGGAAACGGCCGGGATTATGACCTGCTTTGGCTCGATAGCCCTGGACGGGTATATTCCCAACAAAGACGCTACTGCTATAGCCAAGCTCCATGCAGCCGGTGCGATTATTCTGGCCAAGACTGCCATGCCGGACTTTGCCACCTCCTGGTTCGGCTACTCGTCCAAGTCCGGTACGACCAAGAACCCCTATGATCTGGGGCATGATCCGGGCGGCTCCAGTGGCGGAACGGGTGCTGCCGTTGCTGCCAACCTGGGTGCCATTGGCCTGGGCGAAGACACCGGTGGCTCAATCCGATTGCCGTCTTCGTTCGATAATCTGGTTGGCCTTAAGGTCACGCCCGGCCTCATCAGCCGGGCGGGCATGTCGCCGTTGGTGGTCTTCCAGGACTCTGCCGGACCCATGTGTCGTACGGTTACGGACGCCGCAAAAATGCTTGAGGTGCTCGTCGGGTTTGACCCGGCCGACCCCTATACCGCGACAGCGGTTATTGTGGGTGCAGTCAAGTATTCGGAACTGCTCGACCAGACCGCTCTCTCGGGTGTACGGATTGGTGTGGTACGTGAGGTCTTTGGGGATGCTGCCGATCCGCAGGCTGCCGAGGTCAATGCGGTCATCGAAGCGGCATTGGCAGCGATGACCGCGGCGGGCGCAACCCTGGTTGATATCGGGATTCCCGATTTACAGCACTATATCGAATTATCTTCCATGTACGTCACTCATTCGCGCCACGATATTGATGGCTTTTTGGCAGCTCGCCCTCAACTGCCGATGAAAACGTTGAAGGACATCGTCGAGGCGAAAAAATACCATCCCAAATGTGATCTTATTGATGCGCTGGTCGAAGGCCCCGAAGACCCCTACTCAGACCCTGAGTACTATCAACGCTACACCGCCCGCGAACAGTTCCAGCGGGTCGTGATCAATGAAATGGCAAAGGCAGGGGCAACCGCGCTCGCCTTTCCCACCACGCAAGTGCCCTCGCCCTCACGGGCCGAGCTTGACGCCGGTAAATGGCCCCTGCTGGACTTCCCGACCAATACGCTCATCGCAGCCCAGACCTGGATGCCGGCAGTGAGCGTGCCCGCGGGCTTTACCCCTGCCGGTCTACCCGTGGGTCTGGAGATCGTCGGCCTGCCGTATCGTGAGGCGGAACTCCTTTCGTTGGCCTACGCGTATGAACAGCTCACCCAGCATCGCAAACCATCCGTCCACGTTCCCGAGCTGGCGGGGGAATAAGGTTCAGACCCGCTCCATATCGAAAAAGCGTTGCAATATCCGATGTAGATGAAACGCGTCGGCGGTTCCCGCGACTTCCCGAATGGAATGCATCGCCCACTGCGGAACGCCGACGTCTATGGTTCGCACCCCAATCTCGGCCGCGGTTAGCGGTCCGATGGTGCTGCCGCAGGCCATGTCGCTACGCACGACGAATGCCTGGACCGGGACGTCAATGTCCGCGGCCAGTTTGTGCAGGATGGCGCTGGTCTCGCTGTTGCTCGCATAGCGCTGGTTGGCGTTGAGTTTAATGACCACGCCGCGGTTGAGGCGGGGACCGTGGTTGTCGTCGTGCCGGTCGGAAAAGTTCGGATGCACGCCGTGGGCATTGTCGGTCGAGATCAGCATGGAGCGGGCGAGGGTGCGGGCGCGTTCTTCCGCGTCCGGCATGACGCGTTCCAGCATGTGTTTCAGCATGGGTCCACACGCGCCGGACGCCGACGCACTGCCGACCTCTTCGTGATCGTTGCATACCAGCAGCGCACCGTTTTCGGTTGTGCTCGTCGTGAGGGTCTGGAGGCCGACAAAACAGCTCAATAGGTTGTCCAGGCGGGCCGAGGTGATGAATTCGTTTGCCAGGCCGACAAGCTGTGGTGGCTGGGTGTCATAGAAAAACAGCTCGTAGTCCAGCACCTGACGCACATCGGTGACGCCGTCCGCTTCGAGCCGTTTGTGCAGGAGCGCTTTGAAATCCGGCTTTTCATCAGTTTGGCCGAGAATGGGCGGCAGATAGGTCTGGGCATTAATTGAGCGACTCTGGTTTGCCTCCCGGTCGAGATGAATGGCCAGGCTGGGGATGACGGCTACCGCTTGGGCGAAGTCGAGCAGCGCGTGGGCCACCTCATTGCGCTGACTTAGATAGCTGACTCGCCCGGCAATCGATAAATCCCGATCAAACCAGGGGTTGAGCAAGGCGCCGCCGTAGACCTCGACCCCGAGTTGCAGATAGCCGTGTCGATGTAATTCAGGCTGAGGCTTGACCTTCAGACCTGGGGAATCCGTATGAGCGCCGACCATGCGAAAGCCGCCCTCGGCCAAGGTACAGCGCATCGGCATCTTCCAGGCAATAATGGCTGAGTCATTACGGGTAATCCAATAGCGACCCCCCGGCGCGAGCTGCCACGCCTCGGACTCGTCCAGGCGCTCAAAGCCTGCACTCGACAGTCGGGTGGCCATCTGGGCGACCGCGTGAAACGGGGTTGGCGATGATGCTAAGAATTCGGTCAGGGCTTGGTTGAACTGGTGTTGATCCATTGCTCCCTACGCTCCTTGCCTGGTATGTAGATAGGTACGATTCTCCAATACCACGAAGGGTTCAATTCGAGCCACGGCTCCGAGAAGAGAACGGTACGCGGGGAGGCTGATATGCACGGCATCACACTGGCATTGATCGCGTGGGCGCTGATACTGCCGTATCTGATGCCGTCTTGGGCCTATGCCCATCGGGGCTTCGGACCGGCGGGATTGGGCCTATGCCCATCGGGGCAACGGTAGTGCTCGGCGTTGTGTGCTATTGGGTCGTGCTGCTCTGGCCCGCGTCAAAGAAGAAGGACTCTTCGACACGCTAGGGGCGACGCAAGCGTCGCCCTTTTTTAATGAAACGTTCCGCCCTCTTCAGCCAGTTTCTGGAGCAGCGGTGCCGGCTGCCAGGACGAGGGGTCATGTTCGGCAAAGGCGCAGACGCGTTCATACACCTTTTTGAGACCGACAGTGTCAGCGTAAAACATGGGACCGCCAAGATAGGCCGGGAAGCCATAGCCATAGACGTAGATGACGTCGATATCGCTGGCCCGCTGGGCAATGCCTTCTTCCAAAATCTTGGCTCCCTCGTTCACCAGGGCGTACATCAACCGCTCGATGATCTCCTCACGGCTGATGGGTCGCCGCGTCATCCCCTTTTCTTTGGAGTAATTGACAATCAACTCCTCAATGGCCGGATCGGGTCGAGGGGTGCGATCGCCGGGTTCATAGGTGTAATACCCGGCGCCGGTCTTTTGGCCGTAACGTCCTAACTCGCAAATACGGTCGGGAAGCGCACAGTAGCGCGCGCCTGCGGGCAGGCTGCCCGGCAACCCTTTCCCCTGTCGAATACGCCAGCCCACGTCAAGACCGGCCAGGTCGCCCATGGCAAATGGCCCCATCGCCAGACCCAGGTCGTAGACCGTGCCATCCACATCCTGGGGCAGGCTCCCCTCTTCCAGCAGGTATTGAGCCTGAGCACCGTATTTGTGCAGCATGCGGTTGCCGACAAAACCGTCGCACACCCCAACGACTACGCCAATTTTTTGAATGGCTTTGCCGACCGCCTGGGTCGTGGCCAGAGTCTCAAAGCTCGTCTTGTCGCCGCGGACGATTTCGAGCAGGCGCATGACATTGGCCGGGCTGAAGAAATGGGTGCCGATGACCTTGTCCGGGCGCGTGGTTACCGACGCAATTTCATCAACGTCGAGCGTGGACGTATTGGTCGCCAGAATACATTCGGGCTTGGTGACCGTATCCAACTGCGCGAAAACCTGCTTTTTGACCTCCATATTCTCGAACACGGCTTCCACCACCAGGTCAACCTCGTCGAGCGTCGCGTAGTCTAGGGCAGGCGTGATGAGACCCATACGCTCTTCCACCTGTTCCGGCGTGAATCGGCCTCTCTTGGCACTGCGTTCATAGTTGCTCCGTACCACTGCCAGACCCTTGTCCAGAAATTCCTGGCCGGTTTCGAGGATGGTGACCGGGATACCCGCATTGGCGAAATTCATGGCAATGCCGCCGCCCATCGTGCCGGCCCCGATGATACCCACTTTTTGAATGGCGCGGGTCGGCGTGTCTTTCGGCATATCGCTGACCTTTGCCGCGGCTCGCTCGGCAAAGAAAATATGGCGTTGGGCGGCCGACTGTTGGCTGGTCAGAATCTGGCGGAAGAGTTCCTGCTCTTTGGCCAATCCCTCCTCAAACGGCAGGGTGCAGGCCGCCTCGACACAATCGATGCAGCGCTGGGGTGCGTCAAAGCCGCGCCGGGTTTTGCTAGCCTGTTTTCGGGCAGCGTCAAAGATGACGCGGTCAACGCCGGTTACCTTGTCGTTCAGATCTCGTACTTTTTTGAGGGCGGCTCCATCTGCGACGAGCTGACGGGCAAAGGCTTTTGCTCCGTCGAGCAGACTGCCCTCATCAATGATCTCGTCAACCACCCCTACGCTCTGTGCCTGGCCGGCCCGCATCGGCGCACCTGAGGTGATGACCTCAAGGGCGGCTTCGGGGCCGATCAGCCGCGGCAGGCGCTGGGTTCCACCGCCACCGGGCAACAATCCCAGGGTGACCTCGGGCAGCCCGACCCGCGCGGATGGCACCGCGACGCGATAATGGCAACACAGCGCGGTCTCGAGGCCGCCGCCCAGGGCCGTGCCGTGAATGGCCGCCACAACCGGCTTGGAGAGGTTCTCAATAATCTCCATGGTATCGAGGAAATTCGGCGGCTGGAGCGGTTTGCCGAATTCGGTAATGTCAGCACCGGCAATAAAGGTCCGACCAGCACAAATGAGAACCGTCGCGATGGTGTCGTCTTTACCGGCCTCGGTAAAGCTCTCCAATAGACCCTGACGAACATGCTGGCTCAGCGCGTTCACGGGTGGATTGTCGACGGTAATGATGCCGATGCCGTCCTCTTTGGTATAGGTAACCGAATGACTCATAGTGTAATCGTCCTTTACTCTTGGTTTTCTCCAGGCCGAGGGCTAGGGTCTGGAGGGTTCTTGGCTAAACACGTTCGCTGCGCGTCGGGACTGCTGTCGAGTTCCTTCGTTCTGGCAACCTACAGTTCGCGACCACATTCCTCGCCATCAAAAATGGCGGCCGTCACATCTCGCGGGGCAGCCACATCGCCGATTCTGACGACTTCCGGGAAGGAGCCTTTGGCCGCAATATAGAGTGCGTCGTTGGGCGCGCGAAGAATCGACATCACTACGCTATCGATCCGCTCGCGGGTTTCCAGCACTTCCGGCCCGACCCAGATATCATACACATCGACTTCGCCAGGACGGATCGCTTCGACAAAATATTGCTGGGTAATCTGGATACCCAGCTTCTTCAGCCTCGGGAAGATATACATGATATCCAGGTTGCGAAAGAGGCGTTCGCCGGCAAACATGCGCGGGCTGAGAACCTCGACCTCGACCCCTGCTTTGGCCAGCACCTGGGCCAGGGCAAAAGGCAAATGGCCACCCGTTTCATCCAGGATGAGAACGCGCGAGCCGAGCGCCTGGGTGTCTTCGAGGACCCGCTTGGTTGCCGTACCAACATCAAGCACGTGGGGGAGATCAGTTCCGGGAATGATTTGGCGCTCGGGACGATAGAGGCTCTGGCCGGTGCGTTCGTAAGAGGCGCCGGTTGCAACCACAACGCTGGATGCCTCGATATGTCGCAGTGATTGCGGTGTGACCTCAACGCCACACTGGACCTCGACCCCCGCATTTTCGATCTCTCGCTCCAGGTTGTCGATCGCAATCGACCAGGCGGTCAGGCCCGGCAGTTGTTCCAGCACGCGCAAATGGCCGCCTAACCGGTCGGCGCGTTCAAGCAAGGTGACCGCGTGCCCGCGCTTGGCGGCAACCGCCGCGGCTTTCATCCCAGCGGGCCCGCCGCCGATAACCACAATATGCTTCTGGTCCGCCTCCGGGACGTTCTGCAGTGAACCCTCTCCCCAGTAGGCTTCTCTGCCGCTGATTGGATTCAGGGTACAGATGAGTTCGCGGTGTTCAAACAGCCGCGCGCCGCATTCATTACATCGGTTGCAGCGGATGATTTCGTGTTCGCGACCTTCGCGCGTCTTTTTCACCGTAAAGGGGTCGGTCAGAAGCTGTCTGGCCATCGCGACCATGTCTGCCGCGTCGTCTTCCAATATGGCTTCAGCCGTGTGAAGATCGCGGACCTTCCCCACAACAAAGACCTTGCCACGGTCGCCCACGATTTTTTTGGCGCGTTTGCTGAACGGCGCGAGCCAGCCATCCGGCTCGTCCCCTTCCATGCTGGGCAGCGCCAGATGGAGCGTGTGATAGCCCCCGGCCGAGATGTTGAAGAAATCAAACAAGCCGGTCGCCGCCAGCACCTCGACCTGTTCTTCTGCCTGCTCCGGGGTAATTCCGCCCTCGGGGCCAAGGAATTCGTCCCACGACAGCCGGACCCCCACCACAAAGTCAGGCCCGACCCGCTCACGCACTTGCCCGGCGCACTCGATGAGCAGTTGACAACGCTTGGCCGGTGTCCCGCCGTAGGCGTCGTCGCGCTTATTGTAGGTCGGACTCATAAACTGGCCCAGGCCGTAACTATGCGCCCCGTGCAACTCAACCCCATCAAGCCCGGCCCGCTTGACGTTGGCCGCCGACTGTCCAAAGTCGCGCGCTAATTCAGAGAGCTCGTCAGGCCCCATCACGAGGGGGATTTCATTGTGTACGACCGAGGGGATACGCGACGCCCCCCAGATGGGCTTGTTGCGGTCGATGAACATCCGGCCACGATCATGGACGCCCATTGAGGCGAGCTGGACAAAAATCTTGGCGTCATGCTGATGTACGGCGTCGGCCAGCTTCGTCATGGATGGAATACACCTCTCGCTCCAGACATCAACGATATGGAAAAACGAACCCAGCGCGCTCCGGGCGGCCGCAACAGTTTCGGTAATGCACAGCGCCACGCCCCCTTTGGCGCGCTCACGAAAATACGCGATCTGTCGGTCAGAGAAAACATGATCGCGAGGATCGCCGTGCTGCGAGCTGTGGGCGGGTTGCAGAATCCGATTTCGCAGCGTGAGATTGCCAAGCTGCAACGGTTCCCACACACGTGACAGCTCGGGGCTTGTTGATTGTTGTGCCGACGTGCTCATCTGTTCCCTCCTTATTAGAGCAACGACTCAGGAGCTTCTCCCTGCTCAGGCGAACCGGATTCCGGTAGAGCGAAGGGGGCCGGATCGGCAAAGCGACGCACCACATTGGCCGTAATCTGAGCGATGTCGTTGTCATAGCCGTTGCGAGCAAGCGCACCAAACCACGAAATCGAGCCAACGGAAAACACGGCCCCACCGGCCGGGGTCTCAAAAAATACCAGGTCTGCCCGGATGACCGGATCGGGGGAGGGCACGATGGTCGACGCCTGGAGCTCTTCTTTGGTCCGGGTCATGTCAGGCCCAAACTCCGTTGCGGAAGCGAGGATAAGCGCGTGGGCGGGGGAACCCAGCGTTTGGCTATAGCGGTCAACCTCCTGACCGGCCGCACCGCCGCCGAGCCCTGAGGTGCCAATCGCTTCATCCGTCACGCCTTCAAAGATCCACGCGGCCCGAGAGGTATAGCTCTCGGGACTGCGCTTATAGCCGATGGCTCGTTTGAATCCCTGTGCGGCAAAGCCGACTCCCACGAGGGTATTCGGCGTCCGGCCTAAACGCCGCCACAAGCCGCCGTACTCACCGGTAAAGGCGTGGTAAGACTCTCCCGGTTCGGTTTGCCAGTTGCGCACGCCGTCCTCAGCCCGCCGTAATTCAACTGCCCCAGGCCAGGCGTCGCTCAGCGCGACACGCCAATAAAGTCCGTTGCCGCCGAGATACATCAATCGTCCACCACGCCGCAGCCATTCTTCAAGGGCATCGAGCATCCGGGTTGACCAATACTCTGGATGAGTCCCGGTCACAATGACCCGGTACGGAGTCAGCGCGTCAATCCCTTCGGCATGGACATCTTCGTCTGCGAGAATATCGTGACCAACCTGGAGATGATCGAGGAAGGCGTTAATGTCCGTATCCGGGGTGAAATTCCAACCGTCCGCACCGGGCCGGAGTTGGAGAACCGGGCGGCGTCGAGAACTGAACATGACGCCGCTGCCATCCGTGTGTTTCTCGTACGTAGATCGACCAACTTCGGGATGGTGGCGCAGGTATTCGTGCTCAGGACGCAGGCGGGAGCGCGTAGCGATAAAGTCTGCGCCTTCAAACAGCATCCGGTGATTGGCGTAGGCCATATAGGTGCAGGAGGACATGAGCAGGGCGACGTCAGCCGTTGGTGCATACTGGGCGGGACGAACGAAAAACGGTATCCGATCCTGGCCATGAGCGGTTCGTAAGCGAAAGGCATAGATGCCGCTGGCAAGAGCGGCCGGTAGATTCAGCTCTGTGGTGACCGGCCAGCCGGCGTCATACAAATCGTCACTATGAAAATGAATGGCGTCATAATGCGATGGCATAGCTGTCCAGGCGTGATAACGGCCGTCCCAATCGGGGCCCGTGACCGCCCGCGCGGGAAGCTGATGGAGGAGGCCGTGGCGTTCATGACCACTGCCGTCAACGATCTGCTTCCCTTCCATGTCTTTGGAGAAGTCCCATTCCAGGGTCGTCGCATCAAGGGTCAGCACGGGTCTGGCAAGGCGACCGTCGAAACGATCGCCGTCAGATGAAGCCGCGAACAAACAACGGTGAAGCTGTCCCGTTGATGTGTTGCCGATTGCAGCGCTTGTGGTATGGGGCTCGAATCGCTCAAACACGTCCTGACCGGGTGAACGACTTGGCTGCGGGGTGAGGGTGCCCGTAACAACGCCGTCTTTCAGGTCTGCGGCGATTTCAACTTGGTACCAGCGCTTGGTCTGGAGAGGCTGCTCACGCAGGATCAGCTCGGTTTTCCCAATACGAGTCACAAGACGTTTGTCCGATAGCCTCAGCACCAGCATCGGTCCGGATTCACCGACGACCGAAAACAGGGTCTGATCTTGGTCCGGTTGCGTCGCAAGGACGTGAACCGTGAATTTTATCTGTCGTGTGACCGAGAGACCCGACAAATCGACTTCGCCGTAAGAGCCAGGCCGTAAACACTGTTCAGTAAGCACGACCTCGGCGGGCAGATCGCTCGGTACCTCTATTTCTTTGAAACCGGGTCCACTCCGGGTTGGGTCGCCACAGATAATACGGACGAGATCGAGTCGGGCAGGGCCGGGCGTATGGCTGGAGGCCATACAGCGGATTGCTTCCCCGGCGCGGAGTGAGAGCGGTTCACAGTAGCCGGTAATGGTCTTGATGTGCTCGGGATCGTCCATTAAGGAACTTTTCCTGCTTCCGTTGCCTCAGGTACTTCTTCGAGCCTACCCGTTTTGACATCGTAGATATAGCCGTAAATGGGGATATCGCCGGGGACCAGGGGATGATTGCGGATGCGCGTCACGTCCTCGACCAGACTTTTTGTGCTGTCGGAGATCGTCAGCCAATCGATATAGCTCCCCTCTGTTGAACCAGGTCCCTCGCCGGAGTCCTGCCAGCCTGAAGCGCCCATTGTGGCGGTCTGCAAGCTGCTGGCGAGAAGGCCGCGCATCACCTCGTCGGTGAAGGTCGCCATACCACACTGGGTGTGATGAATCACAAACCACTCTCGCGTCCCCAGCAGTTTGTACGAAATGACGAAGGAGCGGATGGCGTCGTCACTCGCCCGCCCGCCCGCGTTACGGATCACATGCGCATCGCCCTCCGCCAGGCCGGCACATTTGGCGGGATCGAGCCGCGCGTCCATACAGGTCAGAATGGCAAAACGTCTACCCGGTGGGGCTGGCAAGTCGGCTTTCTTACCAAAATCCTTGGCGTAGGCGGCGTTGGCTGCGAGGACTTCATCTCGGACCTGACTCATGAGGTGTCTCCTTTACTGACATATCGATATACCAGATTGTCGGGTCGCTGTCGTAGGTCCGCGTATGGGCGTACCACCGGGCAGACGTTGAGCGGATAAAATGATACGCCTCGGTAAAAAGCAACGGAAAGGAACGCAAGCATGGCAAAACCAAAGCTGTACGGGATTTCTGGCTCGCGGGCGATACGTTCAATGTGGGCGATTGAGGAAGTGGGCGTTGAGTATGAGCACGTCTCGGTCAATTTCATGGACGAGTCGAAAACGCCGGAGTATCTGGCAGTGAATCCAAACGGTCGCATTCCCGCCTTACAAGATGGTGATGTGACCCTGTTTGAGTCCATGGCGATCAACCTCTATTTGGCCAAAACCTACGGTGGCGATCTCTACCCCAGTAATCCTGCCGATGAAGCCCTGGTCTGGCAATGGAGTGTGTGGGTCATGACCGAGATTGAGCCGCCACAGATGGACATCGTAGTCCAAAAGTTTTTTACGCCTGAGGAGAAGCGGAACGCGGCGGTTCTCGCCGCTGCCGAGAAAACGCTGGCCCGACCCTTGAAGGTGCTTGATGACACCTTGGCCAAAAGAGACTGGCTGGTCGGTGACGCCTTTAGCATCGCCGATCTTAACGTCTCCGGAGTGATGATGCTGCTCTCGATGGTGAAATTCGACTATTCGGCCTACGCCAACGTGAAGCGTTGGACAGAGGCCTGCTATGCCCGGCCCTCGCTTGAGCGGGCCAAGGCGGTTGGCAAATAGTCTGACGCAGACACTCCGTTCTACAGGCCGCGCAAAAAGCGCAGGATGCACGCAGTTGTTTCCTGCGGCTTTTCCGCCTGCACCCAATGCCCGGCGCCTTCGATGATTTCGAGAAAGCGCAGGTCTTTAAACGCGTCTGGAAACGTGGCGCGCCAGTTGGGATCGTAGAGCAGGACATCGTCCGCCGCCCCGGCAACAAAGGCCGCAGGCTGGGAGAATTTCTTGCCTTCGAGCTCGGGCGTAATGCCATTATTCGTCGGGATATTGCGGTACCAGTTCACCGGCCCTCGGAAACCGCTCGTCCGGTACTGCTCGACGTAATAGTCGAGGTCTTCCGGCGTGAGCCAGCTTGGCAACTGCTTCGGCTCGGGCAGCGCGTCCAGCAAGCCGCTCGACCTGGGGTGCTCTAGTTGCTTCATCCAGCTCTGCGCCGGCGCGTCGGCGCAGAGCCCGTAATACAGGATACGCAGGCTGCGCTCCAAATCCTTTTCAAGCTCGGCTTCCACCCGGCCCTCTTCCTGAAAGTAGCGGATATACCAGAATTGGTCGTCCATGCCCGGCGGATTCACTGCGGCCTCCGTCATGCGCCAAAAGGGAACGGACAGGCCCATAACGGCTGTACAGCTCTCCTCGTGGAGCAGGGCGGTATTCCAGGCCACAACGCAGCCCCAGTCATGGCCGATGAGCGTGAATTCATCATAGCCCAGGGCCGGGGCGATACCGGCCACATCGGCGGCCAGCGTGCGAATATTGTAATCCGAGACGTTGGGGGGACACTCACTGCCGCCATAGCCGCGTTGGTCGGGCACGGCGACGCGATAGCCCGCAGCCACGAGCGGGTCAATCTGGTGCCGCCACAGATACCAGCACTGCGGCCAGCCGTGAAGTAGAATCACCAGCGGTCCATCGCCTTCCACAACGGTCCGCAGCCGGACGCCGTTTGTGTGAATCATCTCAAAATTGCGATCGATCATGCCTCGCTCCTCAAGGTTGATAAGCTTCTATAAAAGGGTTCGCTTGCGATGACTGGCAAACCAATTAGATCTTACTCCCCGTTGCGTTTTGGATTTCCTGGCGCAGCTCTGCGCTGCCCAGGCCTTCTCCGTCTTGCTCACGGCCCAGGGCGTATTGCGGTCCGATGGACTCGGGCCCTTCCCCCGGTGGCAGCGGTGGCGTGTAATAGCCTAGGGCGTAGCTCCCCAGCGTATAGCCGAGCAGGTCCTGCAATTCGGTTGATAAGGTTTTTGCGATCTCGGGCGGACAGGACAGGTACTGGTTTTCCTCCTGGCGCAGCCAGGCCAGCGAGTAGGTGATATTCAAGCCGACCCGGTCGTCGTCCGAATCGTTCGCGCCTGCGGCATGCAAGACCGAGCCGGTATACAGCAGTACCGAGCCGCGCGTCATCTCAGCCTGGGCAATTTCGTCCTTGTCCGCCCGGCGTCCATCCGGCCAGTCCGGACTGCCCGGAATAACCCGGGTTGCGCCGTTTTCACGGGTAAAGTCGGTCAGTGCCCACATGGTGTTGAACTGGGGCTCGATGCCTTTCAGATAGGTTCCCCAGGCCCAGCGGTCACGGTGAATCGCCTGCTTGGGCTGGCCGGGCCGGATGCGAATAATCTGACCGAGATGGAGTTGAATGCGGGAGCAGTAGGGCGCCAGAAAGGTCTGAGCGGTGCTGAGCACCGACTGATTGGTGACCAGGTCACGACACGCCGGTGAGCGGGCCACCAGCGCGCCCGTGCGCGTGGTCTGGAGACCGACGAAAGGGTCCTGGCCGTTGCGCGTGGCTTCGATATACGGTCCGGTTTCGCTCAGCACCCCATCGACCTCGGCAGGGGCGAGCATATCCTTCAGGATAACCGCCCCGTCCTTTTCAATGATCGGGAGGATATCCGCGGTGTCCGCCGTTGCCGAGAGGGTTGTCAGATGTGCCATTGCTCTCTCCTTCTGAATTTCTCCTGATCCATTGTCATGAACTGCACGACAGCATGGAACAGCCGGGACGCTGACGAGCCCAGTCGGGCCGTTTTTGGGCGTAGGCTTCTTTGTCTGGTTGTTCATCATAGGGATGGCGGAGGAGTTCCAGCAAGTCGTGTACCATGGAGGGATCGCCTTGCTCGGCCTTGTCGATAGCGAGCTGAGCGAGATAGTTGCGCAGCACATATTTCGGGTTGACCGCATTCATCCGTTTCCGGCGTGCCTCGTTATCCGTTCCATCTTCCCTCACCCGGTCGTGATAGCGGCGCAGCCACGCGGCGATGCGGGCCGTTGTCTCCGGGGTTAGCTGCTCCGGGACGTAATAGGCGTCCAGTAGCGGTTCTATCAGGGTGGCGTCGTCGATCTGGTCTGCGGGTTTGGCGTCGAGATCGAGGCTTGCCAACCGCCGATAGAAGATGGTCATGTCGGTCTCGGCCAGTTGCAGAATTTCCAGCAGGCCGCCGAACAGAGTGTCGTCCAGGTCGGGCTTGAAGGCTTGAAGCCCCAGTTTGTGGGTCATCATGGCCTGCCAGCACGACTCGAATTCCTGCCCATAGCTGTTCAACGCCTCTACCAGCGGTTCCGTCTGTTCAATCAGGGGGTAGAGGGCGTTGGCAAGCTGGACCAGATTCCAATGGGCAATCTGGGGCTGTTTGCCAAAGGCGTAGCGATGACTCGCGGCATCGGTGGTATTGGGTGTCCAGTTAGGGTCATAGTTTTCCAACCAGCCGTACGGGCCGTAGTCAATCGTCAGCCCCAGGATGGACATATTATCCGTGTTCATTACCCCGTGGACAAAGCCGACCCGCAGCCAGTGTACAATCATCCGGGCCGTCGTCCGGCAGACTTCCTCAAACCAGGCCAGATAGGTTGCGCGGGATGGTTCGCCCAGGTGAGGAAAGTCGGTCCGGATGGTGTAGTCCACCAACTGTTGTAATACGTCTATCTCTCCGCGGGCGGCAAAGAGCTGAAAATTGCCAAAACGCACAAAAGACGGCGCGACCCGACATACTACGGCTCCCGGCTCGGGTTTGGGGTTGCCATCATAAAACATATCGCGGATGACGTGTTCGCCCGTTGAGACCAGGCTGAGCGCTCGGGTGGTCGGGACACCGAGATGGTGCATGGCTTCGCTACACAAGAACTCGCGGATGGACGAGCGCAGGACAGCCAGTCCGTCCGCACTCCGCGAATAGGGCGTCAGACCAGCCCCTTTGAGTTGGACCACCCAGCGTTTTCCGGTCGGACCGATGATCTCGCCCAGGTTAATGGCCCGGCCGTCCCCGAGTTGCCCGGCCCAGTTGCCAAACTGATGACCGCCGTAACACATCGCGTAGGGGTCCATGCTGTCCAGCACCCGGTTCCCCGAGAAAATATGGGGAAGATCGTCCGACTCACAAAACGCGCGGGAGAGGCCCAATTCCTCGGCTACTTCCCACGCATAGGCAACTAGCTGGGGTTGGGCGACTTTTGTCGGCTGAACACGAGAATAACATGCCCGCGTGACCTGACGGCGGGCGTTTGCGATTTCAGGGTCGGCGGGCAGTTCTCGCGTAAAGCGATTATCGAAGGTGAGCGTCTCGTGCGGCTGGTATTCCTGTTGGGCGTTCATGCCGACACGTTAGCCCAGCGTGGTGTGACGCTCAAGGCGTGTTCCCTCATCATGTGACTAATGAACAGCACTCATCTAACTCTGGGCGTCCATTGTTCGCACATGGGGATATTGCAGAATCCGTTCATCGGCCGTCAGCAGGGTCAGTTCATGCAGACGAGCGGCGGCTACGAGGATACGATCTGCCGGGTCCTTATGGAAGGTGGAGGGGAGGGCATACGCTTCGGCAGCAATCTCATGGGTCACGGGTAATGTTGTTGCATCCAGACTGCTCAGAGAATGGGCAATCCAGTCGCTGAGCGGGATGGCCAGTGAGATTGTACCAACGGCTAACAGACGAGCAATTTCCAGCGTGGATATTGTACAGACAGTGTTGGTGTGCTCTGAGTCCAGTAGCACTTGCGCCGTTTGTCGTCCCAACTTCTCAGACCGCTCCTGAGACCAAACCCAGACATGGGTGTCGAGCAACAGCGTCACGCTAGCATGTCCCAATCATCGGTCGAGTCAGTGTGGACGAGATCGCCGTGAATAGTCATCTTGCCCTTCAACCCGCCGAGTTGTTTGCCCGAAGGGAGTGCTGCGAATGGCTGGATAGTCACAAGGGGTTTCCCACGTAGCGTCACAATCATGGGCTCGCGGGAGCGATGGACTTCCTTGAGTATAGCGATGCACTTTGCTTTGAATTCAGACACGAGCATTGTCTTCATGGGTAAATTTTAACTAGGTCAAGTGATCTGGTCAAGTTGAAGGTAGATTTCAACAGACCTCTTCCTCTTCCATGAAATACATATTTGTGCGTAATCTGTACCTATGCAAACCAAGGTCAGCGCAACGGAGTTAGCTCAGAGGTTGGGAGACATCCTGGGCAAGGTTCGATACCGCAGGGACGTTTTCGTCGTTGAACGAAACGGTGAGGCTGTGGCCAAGCTCTCGCCGCTGCCGTCGCATTCAGACACAACGTTGCGCGAAGCGCTTAGCGTCTGGGTTGGAACCGAGCCAAGCGATGATCGCTTCACGGACGACCTCGATCGGGTCAACCGAGCCGACCGACCTCCAACCAATCCATGGGCCTAGTCATCGCAATGAAAGACCCTTTCGCCGAATCGAAAGGTTGTGTTGTCAGTCTGTTTGGGTGTGAGCCGCAGATCGTTTACGGTGTCTCCGCTTCTCCATAGAGCGGTTCCGCCACTGGCTCCGTGTCATACTTGCGCATCAACTCAAGCAGGGCGCGTTGGTCTGGCGGTTTGCCGCCTTTGGTGAGTTCGGCCAGACCCTCGAAGTATTTCTCGCGCGAGTCGGCCGGGCAAAACATGATCAACAATACGGAGCGCTGCGCGCCTGGGTTGGAAAAGGCATGGATCGCTTCCTTGGGGACGAGGGCGGTCGTTCCAGCCTGGGCTGTCATCTTCTCGTCCCCGACGAGGAGTTCGATTGCACCCTCGACCACGTAGAATATTTCCGCCATCTGCCGGTGAATATGGCGACGCGGTCCCTCAGTCCCCGGTTCCATCACATACTCGAACAGACCGAAATGACCCTCGGTGTCTTTCCCCCTGACCTTGAACGTACACCGGGTACCGGTCCCGATGGCGACCGAGTCGCCCTCTCCACGCTGAAGTACGATTGCAGAATCCGGCAGTGTCATCCTGTTCTCCTTACGCGACCCCAAAGACCTGCTCGACCGCAGTCTGAATGGGCTTGAAGGTCACCGTGGGATTATGGACCATGCGATTATGACAGATCGCAACCGCGAGGCGCGCGTCCGGGTCGGCCCAGGCAATCGCTCCACCGGCGCCCGGATGGAACACCGTACGTGGATTCAAACCGGCAAGGCGGAACGGGTATTTGGGGTCCTTCACTCCACCGACCCACAGCCCGGCGGTCCCCATGCGGATCGCCATGCCCAGTACCGTGTCCGGCTGATCAGTATCCGGACGCGGGGTGCTGAACGTCTTTACTCGCTCTTCGGACAGTAAGCGAACACCGTTCAGCTCTCCACCATTGGCCAGCATGGCAAACAGCCGGGCCGAGCTGCGGGCGTTCATAATGCCGTGTGCACCCGGAATGCAGCCACGTCGCATATCGGAACGGCCGAAGACCTCCTCAGTCGCTCCGACCTGGGGCGGCATGGCCCGCAGGATCGGCGCATCTGCCGGTAATGGCAGTGGAGGCGCGTTCTTGAGCCGTGCCACGCGCGGTTCGGCTTCTTCAGGAACCCCGATCCAGAGGTCCGTAATGCCAAGGGGCGCACAGATCTCTTCCTGCACAAAAGTGCCGTATGGCCGATGTTTGGGGTCGGTTCGGCGCACACACTCAGCAATGACCCAGCCGAAGGTGTAGCACATATAGCCATTCTGAGTGCCGGCCGCAAAGACAGGCTTCATATCGGCTAGTTGATCAACCATCCAGTCATAATTACTCATGAGTTCAGGCGTGACACCCTCGGGCATATACGGAATGCCCAGGCGGTGGCTCAGCGCATCCCGGACGGTTGCGGTGTCTTTACCGTGCGCCGCGAACTCGGGCCAGTAGCGCGCAATAGGCGCATCATACTCAATCAAGCCACGTTCGGCTTGGAGATGGAGCGCGGTTGCCGTGGTCGCCTTGATGACAGAGAAGGAGGGGAAGAGCGTATCCCCATCGACTGCCCGTCCAGTGGTCTCGTCGGCAATACCGCCCCAGACATCCACGACTTGTTCGCCATCGAGATACACGGCGACCTGCATCCCAAGCTCGCCGTTCTCCCGGATTGTGGTTTCCACGGCCTGTTGAAAAGTGCTGTTTGCCTCCGGTTTACGTTCTGCCGTTGCTGTCATGGATTGTTTCCCCCTTTTTTCTGACTGACACGCCTTACTACTAGTTTGGCTCTTTGTCGTTATCAAATTTTCTCAAGAAACGAGTCAAGTGTCCAAATATCTTTGGTCAGCACCCGCGCGCGAGCGCTGGAACCAGAACGGTCAGCCGCGATTTTCCACACGCCTGATACTGCGGGAAGGCTGTAACCCCGCAGCGCACCCCTGATTGCTCACCCGACGTGCAGTGGAATACGGTGGCGACTACGGACTGTCTGCTTCCCCCTGAGCGTCTTCGTCTCGTATCCGGTCTGCCCGTTGGGCGAGCAGGCCGACGAGAACCAAAAAGACCAGAAAAGAAACTGTTATCGCAAGGATGGTGAGCATAACCCCCTCCTTTACTCAACTCTTGCCGTCTCTTCTTCCTTTCTCTACTCCTTCTCAACACGAGAAATCAACGCTTTCTCGTGAATTTTGTCACAACCGTGCGGCGTCTGCGCCCTGTAGGTCAGGATCGAGAACTTCGGTTTTGATCGTCACGATCGACGTGAACCACTGCTCCATGCTCCGAGCGTCCATCTGCGACCAGTCGGGAATTTCCAGGACGAGTGCCCGCCCGAGCTGGTTGCCAAATCTCACCAGATCGTTGTTCGTGTCGGTCCGGGTTGTGTCCCACTGGCTGAGGGCTGTTTCCAGAGAGGTATGGGTTGTGAGCGCTTCGCCCAGGGCAATGGCATCGTTAATCCCTTTGAGCGCGCCGGCTGCCGTGTGTGGGCGGGCGAAGGCCCCGGCATCGCCCACTAGACAGAGTCGGCCTTTACGGTAGGCCGGGACTTCACAATCATAAATGGCGTAGGCAAATGTGTCTTGGCATGTATCGACGATCTCGGCGTAATAGTCGGGCAGCCGTTCGTAGGCGCGCCGTTTCAACTCGGCTTCCGTGGCCAGGGGCATACCGCCTGGGGGGAGCGAGCCCGAGTGCGCGTTGCCGTCTTTGTCAGTCAGAAAATCGGCCAGCGCGGAGGCGGCAATCGGGACATATATGCCCCAATTCACCAGACGCTGACCTGGCGCAACCGCTCCGTCCAAGCCTGGCACAAAGTAAAAAATACCATGCCCGCCCGGATAGCCTAAACAGCGGACACCGCTTGCGAGCGGCCCTGATTCTTCAAGTTCCTTTTCAAGCAGGAAGCCCCGCCACAAGACATAGCCGGCATACCTCAGCGCGATATCGGGAAAGAGAGTCCGTCGGCCAAGCGAGGTGTAGCCATCGGCACAGACGACCAGGTCAAATGCGGACGTGGACCCATCGGCCAACTCCACCTGAACCGTTCCATCGGGTCGCTCGTGTAATGCCACGGCTCGCTGCCCTGAGCGATACACCCTATCCGGAACGCGTTTGCGAAGGTTTCTATACAAGCCACCCCAGTTGAGCAAAGCCAAATTTGCGGGCTGGTCCCAGGCAAGATAGCCGTAACGGTGCTCTTTTTCTGTTCGCCAGATGCGTGTGAACGCATGACCGGCGAAGAAGGGGGTGTCGGCATCGACCAGGTCGCGTTCAATAAAGGTGTCCATGACTGAAGGCGGAACGCCAATGCCTGCACCTCTGTCTTTCAAGGTGTCGCCCGTGCGCTCTAAAAGTGTCACCTCACAGCCTAAGCGCAGCAGTTCGATTGCCGTAGTGCATCCGGCAATCGACCCCCCGATGATGCCGACGCGGAGTCCTTGGGTGAGTGTGTTGTTTGTTGGCATGGCCCCCTCCTCTGACGTTGTGTCTCCCCTACCACAAGTCCCTGTAGAAATCACCGTTTCTCCTGCTTTCTTGAAAAGAGGGCACGCTTTCCGTACTCTGGGGCGCATATATAGTCACCAATCCGATCTGGAACGGAGAGCAATGATGCAAGAGATACCAGCAGGAATCATTTCAGCCGACGGCCATGTGTGTGAGCCAGCCAATTGTTATATCGACTATATCGAACCCAAATACCGGGATGTTGCGCCGCGTATCGTGGAACAACCGGACGGCACGGATGCCTTTGTCGTCCACGGCATGAAGCGTCCGATTCAATTGGGATTCATTGACGGTGCCGGCTTCACGGTCACGGAACGTAACAGTCGCGCGGCAAAAATCCGTTTCCCGGATATTCGCGAGGGAGCCTATGGCGGCCATGCGCGGATTCCGTATATGGACCAGGACGGGATTGCGGCTGAAGTCATCTACGCCTCTATTGGCATGGGACTGTGTATGCACCGCGACCCGGACTATAAAAACGCCTGCATGCTGGCCTATAACCGCTGGCTACAGGCCATGTGCAGCGAAGCGTCGAACCGTATTCTTGGACTGGCGCAGACGGCGGTCTTGAGTGTGGACAGCGCGATTGAGGATTTCCGGCGTGCCAAGGATATGGGCATGGTTGGTATGATGATGCCCGGCCGGCCCATCTACGAAGACTATGACCACGCCGACTACGATGCTCTGTGGGAATGCGCAACCGACCTGGAATTGCCTATCTGTTTTCATATTCTGACCTCACGCGAGGGTAGCCTGAACATGCCGCACCGTGGCCATGAGATGAATAATTTTCTGGGTATCATCCGGGCTGTCCAGGATGTTGTCGGCCTCATGGTTCTGGGTGGGGTTTTCGAGCGCCATCCGCGTCTGAAACTCGTGTGTGCCGAAGGCGACGCCGGCTGGATGCCACACTATATGTATCGCATGGACCACGCCGCCAGGATTAACGCCGAGGGCGGGATTATTGACGGCCTGTCAAAACTGCCTAGCGAATATATCAAGAGCAATGTCTGGATGACTTTCCAGGACGACCCGACCGCGTTTCATGCGGTCGATATCATGCCGCACCAGCAATTGCTGTGGGCCAGTGATTTTCCGCATACGGATTCCACCTGGCCGCGCTCCCAGCAATTACTGGCCGACCACGCGGCCTATATCACAGAGGAGCAACGCCAGGACATCATGCGGGAAAATGCCGCCAAGCTGTTCAATTTACCCGCGGGGAAGAAGTCGTGGCGGATGCACGAGGCCCCGGCATAGAGGAATCCTCACCCTGGCCCTCTCCCCGAGGGAGAGGGATAAAAGGTAGGGGCAACCCCCTGTGGTTGCCCGGTCCCCCGTCGGTGAGGGAAATTTATCCTATGCCTCCGACTGCATGCCAAGGTCCTTCAATGGCGTGCGGTCCACGACCGGCAGGCGTCGGGTTCCTGGCGTGAGTTTGACCGAACCCGGTACGCGGGTGAACTGATCGACCAGGTCGATTTCCTTGGCGTATTCTTTGACCGCGGGAATGACCTCCTGGCCCATCAGACGGATGCTGTTCATCCGGTCTTCGTTGCCGACTGGCCCCTGAACCTGGAAACAGGCGAATGTCCCCGGCCGCAGCACGCGGATCATGGTCTTGATCTTCTCAATGACCGTCTTGGGCGAGCCGACGATCATCAGGTAGTCGTCCTGGGCGCGCTTATACGATTTTTCCAGCTTTTGGCGGACCTCATCCAGATTCGTACTCTTCTTTTTCCTCCGGCCCTGCTGGGCTTCCTTGAGACGGTCCGAATCAACCCCGACCCAGCCCCCGCTCGGACGCTGGGCAAGCAGACGAATGGCATTTTTGGAATTATAGCCTGGCGGTAGAGTATGCTCCGGTCTGGAGAACGCACTGGCTCCGCCACCCCACACAAACCCTTTACCCAGCTCTTGCGCCTTTTCATCCGTATCCGCGCAGAATACCCCAATCAAATAGGCAAAATTTTCCGTGCCGGCCTGATAACCGTTTTCAGCTGCGGTATCGGCGTAATAGTCCAGCAGGTCGCAGGTTGGACTCAGGGCGGTCACCAGGGCCAGATAGGGATAGTTATGCTGGGCCGCCCAGTGCACCGTCTCCGGACTCAACACGCCAGGAATCCACATTTGCGGGTGCGGCTTCTGGTAGGGTAAGGCCCACGGATTCACGTGCCGATAGTGAAAATGCTTGCCCTCGTAGCGCCACGGACCGGGTTTGGTCCAGGCTTGGATAATGAAGTCGTGGGCTTCGTTGAACATCTCCCGGTTATAGGCCGGGTTGGCATTATTGAAGAACTGCTCGCTTCCTGCTCCACGCACCCAGCCGGTAACGAGGCGACCACGCGAGATCAGGTCGATTTCCGCTAGCTCTTCGGCCATCCGTAGCGGATGCTTCAGCACGGGCAGTGGATTACCGATCAGGACGATCTTGGCCTTGCTGGTAATACGCGCCAGGATGGCTGCCTCGACATTCATGACGCTGCCCATGCAGAAGGGGTTGCCGTGGTGCTCGTTCAGCATGAGCGCATCAAAGCCGGCTTCTTCGGCATAGCAGTATTCATCCAGAAAAAAGTTATAGTCATCGGCAGCCTTTTCGCGGTCAAAGCGCGAGTTGGGCAGGGCAAAGAACCCCCGGTGCTCAAGCACCTCGTCTTCGTTGACCCACCGATACGGCCGCTCAGTAAAATAGCCAAACAACATACCCGTCTCTCCTTTTCGTTGTGTTTATTGTCCTGTAAATACCGGCTTCCGTTTTTCCACAAACGCCCGGGCCGCCTCTTTGGCATCCTCGCTCCCCGTCAGCTCGTGCGTCATATTTTGTTCAAAGCGATACCCATCGCGCAGATCCATAAACTCAATCGCATTCATGGCATGTTTGGCAAGCCGGATGGCCAGCGGACTTTTGTCGGCAATCACTTGGGCTAGAGCCCGGGCTTCGTCCATGAGTTGCTCCGGCGGAACAACTTTTTCAACAATGCCCCGACGGTATAACTCCTCCGCGCCGATCCGTTCTCCCGTGTACATCATCTTGCGGGCTTTATAGACACCGAATAAGCGCTGGGTATGACGACCGCCCCCCAACAGACCAACATCAATTTCGGGCAGACCGAGCAGCGCCCGTTCTGACGCAATCAGCATATCGCAGGATGCCACCAGGGCGAGCCCTCCACCGAGAGCCGGGCCATTGATCGCACCGATGACGGGGACAGAACATTCTAAAATAGAATGAAAAGCTTCGCGGGCAGCCCGCGAGTGCGCCCACATGGCCCCGTGACGGGGTTGTTGCGCGCTATCATCCAGTGAGCGCGAACGCGCTTTCATATCCGCGCCCGCGCAAAAACATTTACCCGCCCCGGTAAAGATGGCCACCCGGACATCGGCCCGATTGTTCAAGGCATCAAAAGAGGCTTGAATCTCATCGAACATCTGCCGGTTCATGGCATTCACGGGAGGGCGATCAATCGTGACCGTGGCAATATAGTCTCTGATATCGGTTTTAATGATTTCGGTATCCATACACACCTCTTGAGTCTTGAAGCGCACTGTACTGTAAGTTTTGAGCGCTGTCGATGATTCCCAGTCCAGCTATCGAAGCGTTCTTTTACTCCGCGCATTAGCTTTCTGGACCTGCCGGGGCAGGGTCAAGAGATCAACACACCACCAGACCCCAAGAACAGGCAGCGCCAGCAGCCCGCTCACAAGGGGCAGGCTTGGGGAGGGGATGGTGAGCACAAAATTCTGATAGAGCTCCGGGAACGCCAGACCAATGACAAGGGGGATACTCGGAGAAGGAAGAATGAGCACTTGGGTGAGAGCCCAGAGTCCGGCCCAGGTCGCCAGTAGAAAAAAGGTCCCTTTCAGCGGCTTCCCCAAGTAGATCGTATGCAGGCCGGCAAGGCCAAAAAGACTCAGAGTAAATAAGAGGTAGGCCCAGCCAAGCGATTTTTTCATCTTTTTCGTCCAGAGACGGATAGCGAACTCAGTGTAATCGGTCAGAAGATGAAGGCCAAGGCGTAGCCGCGTATAGTGCTTCTCGTCGTGTTCTGTTAGAGCACAGGGCAGTCGCGTTTGCGTGCAGAGTCAATCGAATGAGGAGAGATGCTTATGCCAGGACGACTAGCGGATAAGGTCGCACTAATTACCGGCTCCGGCGGTGGACAGGGACGGGCCGCGGCAGTGATGTTCGCCCAAGAGGACGCAAAAGTCGTTGTCACGGACATTAAAGTCGAGGGCGGCAACGAGACGGTAGAGTTGGTCAAGGCGGCCGGAGGAGATGCGGTATTTCAAGAGACCGACGTCTCAAATGCGGCCGATATCAAAACGGCAGTTGACTGTGCGGTCGAGACGTACGGTGGTTTACACATCATGTATAACAACGCAGCTGTACTGCATAAGCACGACACGACCGTCACCAGCCTTGAAGAGGAGATGTGGGATTTCGTTTTGGATGTGAATCTCAAAAGCGTCTACTTGGGCTGTAAATATGCGATTCCCGAAATGACCAAGGTCGGAGGTGGATCGATTATCAACGTTTCTTCGCTGGCCGGGATCCTGGGCGTTGGGAATGTTCATGCCTATACTGCGGCTAAAGGTGGCGTTGTTTCGCTCACTAAAGCGATTGCGACGGCCTATGCTTCCAAGAACATCCGCTGCAACGCGATCTGTCCCGGCGCGGTGGATACACCGATGATGGCCCACGTTCTGCATGGCTCCAACCCCAAACGCCTGGAACGCGTGGCCAAGAGCCACCCCCTCGGTCGTGTGGGCACGCCGGAAGATGTGGCATCCATGGGACTCTTCCTGGCTTCGGATGAGTCGTCATGGGTCACCGGTTCGGTATTCACGGTTGACGGGGGATATGCCGCCCAATAGGTCATGAGCGCGACGACAGCGAAAGGAGAGACTGGATGCGGAGCGAGCCCGGACGGCTTAAATATCTTGAATATCTGCTCGGCCTGAGCCTAGGACTTGTCGGTCTGATTGGTTTCAGCCTCGTTTTTTACGTGCAGCTCCTCTGGGCCGTGGAAGACCAGAACGGGCGACCGGAGAAAACCTGGCAGACGCTGGCCGAGCTCTCTGAAGGAGAGCGGGCCGCGATCGATATGGCCGCGGAAACACCGCGCGATGCGACCGTTCCGTATCTGCCGGCCGAAGCTTATCCGTTCCGCGCTCCCTATACGGCTGAGGAAATGGGCTTTCGTGCTATGGAATTCCCGCATATGCCGCGCTGGAACTGCGTCCAGGTCGAAGACATGGGGCTGCTGACTCCCAGCGGTTCTCTGTCCAGCTCGCAAATCCTCGTCCTGGTCCATTACCGGAAACCCGAGGGCCTGATGGGGCATCTGACCGCACAACCGGGAGAACTATTGGCTCACTGGTTGACGCAGGATCTCTCTCCACCTGAAAATTACGGCAACCAAATGCTCTTCATTACCTACCGGACCGACCAGGAGAAGCGTACCAAGGCCGACCTGTTTGGCTATTCGCCGGCCATCCGTCGGGTTCGCCGCTTTCCGCAGCCCCAGCGCGAAGACAAAATGGCCACCTGGCCGATGACGTTTGATGACTCGCTCGGTCGCGACGCCTGGGAGTTTTCGTGGCGTATACTGGGAACCGATACCCTGACCGAGACGGTTCGCTTTCCGAAAACGCGACCGGTGATTACTCTGGCGACGCCAGAGGGGTCCTTTACCGACGTGCCCGTCCAAGACCTGAGAATAATGGGAGACGACTATCCGCACTATCAGCCGAATGGTGGCGTACGGACCTACGTCCTGGAAGCTCGTCCAAAGTCGGACTGGCTGCCGGATTATTACGCCAGCAAGGTGGTGTACTGGCTAGAGCAGCATTATTTTTATCCGCTTCGGATGGAGGTCTACGGGCAGCAGGATGAACTTATCTTTGTTGAGGAGCGGATTACCCAAATGATGAATCCGAACCTCGGAGATCGCGGCTATCATAACCTGATTGCGGTCTGGTGGGACGCTCAGGCAGATTACTATGGCTACACGGTGCATGATGCCATGCAGGTCAAAGAATGGTCACAGAAAGACGTAGACGTCTTCTTCTCGCCAGACTTTATGCGCCGCGGCTGGTTCCCCGCGCCCTTAAAAACTCAAGCGATAATAAGGACTCCAGAGGAATTCTTTTTACGTCCGCACTTATACAAGGACAAGTTTCCTGAGGAGCGAAACTTGCAGTTGTCCCCTGCAATCGAAGCGCGTATTCGCGCCCAAGACGCAGCCGGACAGATTATCTTTGGAGAAGAGCACGAACTCGTTAAGACGAGTGCTGCACCAAACTGAAGCGCTCCCTAATTATCTATCGGCTTGGGGTTTGAAGCCACCAAAAATCGCAAAATTCAGAAACTTCCAATAGCAGTCCACAATCGTGAAGCCGGCCTCTCGCCACCAATTGAGCTGAGACTCCAGCGGAGCGATGTGGCTGCGCTGCCCCTCGGGACGCGGCAAGGCGGTCCGTACTTGGCGAATTTCTTCGAGCGAGTACAGCTCTCCTGTCTGCTCCTGGACCTGTTGCTGGATCACTCGATCAGCCAGGGGCGTAAACTGGTCGCGTAATGTAGGGTCGCCGGCAACGACATCATTGTTGAGGAACAGGCCCCCAGGCTGGAGCAAAGAGAACACTTCAGCACAAAGTGTTCTCTTACGTTCATCGGTCAGGTGATGCAGCGCAATAGCCGAGACTGCGGCATGAAACGGTCCGGGCAGGTCCGTGTGCCAAGTGGGACCGGCGAGATCGCGCAGAAAAAGTTCGACGTGCGTACCATATTTGTTGAGACGGGACCCGGCATGCTCGTGCATGGCCGCCGAGCCGTCAACCCAGGCGACGGTTGCGTGTGGATAACGGGAGAGAATTGTCTCTGTGACCGCACCATAGCCCGCACCTAAATCGAGCACGCGAATCGGTTCATCAGCCGGCCAAGGAAAGAGGTCGAGCAGGGTACTGAGTTGCTCAAGGCGCTTCGGAATCAAGAACGCGCTCCGCTGAACAAAATAGTCAACTTTGTCCTGATCTCCCCAGCCACACAGGGTATCGGGCTCTGCCATTGGTTTTCCTCCTGTACGATTTCGACTCTATCAATTCGTTAGAACGGTCTTGGCCTGCCCTTCCAACTCTAAGCCTCCTCCCTCATAAAGGTTTCGTTGCTATGGGGTCAATCTTCCGGCTAATGTATCGTGCGTGTAGCTGAGGTGGTATGACGCCTACCAAGGAGGGAGCCATGATCGTCCAAGCGCGCAAACAATATAGAGTCACCGCTGAAGAGAGTGTCCCGATGAAAACCCGGGATGGGGTCACGCTGTATGCCGACATCGTCCGGCCGGACTCGGACGAGCGTTTTCCCGTCCTGCTGAGCCGGACCCCATATGGCAAAAAGGGCTCCGCCGACCCCAATGGCCTCAATGCTTCGTACGCCCAGTATGGCTATGTCTTTATCACCCAAGACTGCCGTGGCCGTTTCGAGTCCGAAGGAGAATACGACACCATCTTTCAGGAAGCGGCCGACGGCTACGATGCCGTCGAATGGGCGGCCCGCCTGCCGTGGTCGAACGGCCGGGTGGGGACGACCGGCCAGTCCTATTTGGGGCTGACGCAGTATCTGATTGCCTGTAACGACCCCATGCCGCCCTCCCTCCAGTGCATGGCGCCGGTTTCCGCTTCGGCCGATTATCATGCCAGTTGGATCTATCAGACCGGTGGGGTGTCGAAGTGGGGCTGGATGGTGCCGTATGCCATCTTCAAGGGCCTCAACACGCTCAAGCGTCAGGGGCAGAGAGACCTGATGGAAAAGATGAAGGAGTATGTCGAAGGTGGCGAGTTAGCCGGCGTGCGGACGACCCGCTGGGGCTTAAACGCCTTCACCCCCCTGACCGACGCGTGGTATCGCCACCTGCCCATCAAGGATTGGGGTGAACTGCTGAAAGAAGCCGCGCCATACATGGCCGATCACATCACCCATGCCGACGACGGAGAGTATTGGTATCGAGCCAATGTGAACCGCTCTGCCGAGACTGTTCGGACGCCGATGCTCCATGTGACCTCGTGGTACGATACATTTGCCGAGGGTGGGCCAGCCGCGTATCAAAACATTACTCGGAAAAGTCGGTTTGAGGTCGCCCGCACCGGTCAACGGCTGATCATTGGTCCGTGGGGCCATCTCTTACCCTATACGACGCCGACTTCGCGCGGTGCGGGTGATATCGATTTTGGTCCGAACGCCTTGATCGACCTGAGTGAAACCTTGCTGCGCTGGTTCGATTATTGGCTCAAAGACATAGACAACGGGATTATGGATGAGTCACCGGTCAGTATCTTCACGCTGGGTGAAAACCGCTGGCAACACTTGTCCGATTGGCCACCGCCCAACGTGCGCCAGGTGCGTTATTTCCTGCATAGTGGCGGTGAGGCGAATACGCTGAACGGGAACGGGACCCTCTCAACCGTCCCGCCCGGCCAGGAGCAGGCAGACACCTATGTGTACGATCCCGACGATCCGGTTCCGTCGCTGGGCGGGAATAACTTGGCCGTAGATATGGGGGTACAGGATCAGCGCCCGGTCGAAGAACGTAATGATGTCCTGGTCTATACCTCCGAGCCATTCACCCAAGCGCTGGAAATCACCGGACCGGTGTCGGTGACGTTATGGGCGTCGTCTTCAGCCGTTGACACGGATTTTACGGCCAAGCTTATTGACGTCCATCCGGACGGCTATGCACAGAACCTGCTCAACGGTATTATCCGTGCCCGCTATCGGGACTCTGCGTCTACGCCTGAGTTGATGGAGGTGGGTAAGCCGTATCAGTTTACGATTGATCTCTGGGCGACGAGCAACGCCTTCCTGCCGGGCCATCGCCTCCGTCTGGAAATCAGCTCCAGCCATTTCCCGGAGTTTGACCGTAACCTGAATACAGGTGAGCCGTTTGGCGAGGGCACGCAGGGAGTATCCGCCCAGCAGACGGTGTTCCATCAGGAGGATCGGGCGTCCTATGTTCTGTTGCCGGTTATTCCCCGATAGAGAGCCGGATAGCGCGAAACGAATACGTGAAAAGCCTAGCGGAGTGCACTAACCATGCGAGCCCTGGTTATCGGCGGGACCGGACCGACCGGTCACTTTGTTGTGAATGGATTGATTACGCGTGGATTCGAGGTGTCCATCTTGCACACGGGCAACCACGAGGTGGATGAGATCCCCGAATCCGTAGTCCACATTCATACCAACCCGTTCGATGAGCAGGCCCTCAGGAGTGCCCTCGATGGTTCTCACTTTGATATAACCCTCGCCATGTACGGCCGCTTACGGCGGGTGGCCGAGATTATGGTTGGCCGGACGGAGCGGTTTATCTCGGTCGGGGGAGGGCCTGCCTACCGGGGTTTTATGAACGCGGATATGGTCCATCCGCCGGGACTGCCTGTGCCCACCGGGGAGAATGCGATCAAGACGACGAGCGAAGCGGAAGATGGCAAAGGCTACCGGGTGTATCGCTCGGAAGAAGTGGTTTTCACACACCACCCGAACGCCACGCATTTTCGGTATCCCCAAATCTATGGCGCCTATCAAGTCGTCCCACGCGAATGGTCCATTGTTCGTCGCATCTTGGACAAGCGGCCTTTCATCATCATCCCGGACGACGGCTTATCGCTGAATCACTCCGGCGCTGCTGCCAACGCCGCGCACGCCCTGCTGTTGGCCGTGGACCACCCCGAGGTTGCCGCCGGACAGGTATATAACTGTGGTGACGATCATGTCTTAACCTTAAAGCAGGTCGTGCAACTGTGTGCCGAAGCGCTCGGTCACGAGTGGGAGCTGATTTCGATGCCGTACGATCTGGCCGTCAGTGCCAGACCGTTAATCTCGCAACCCTGGACGACCCATCGGATGTTTGATCTCACCAAAATCAAATCAGAACTGGGCTATCGGGATATTGTCTCGCCGGTTGAGGGCATCAAACAGGCGGCGGTCTGGTTACGCGACCATCCATTGGCATATGGGGGGCGGGAGGAAGTGATGCTGCAAGACCCGTTTGACTATGCGGCCGAGGATCGCTTGGTGGCTGCCTGGAAGCGGGCCATTCAGTCGATGCCGAAAGATTTGTTCCGCCAAGAGCCCGGCTTTACCGCATCCTATAGCGGGCCAGGCGGCTCTCAGCGCAAAGGCGGCTGGTGAGAGCGTGCGGACACAGCTTCGCCGCCTATTCCGAATCTGGGAGTGACCAGGGCACGTCTGCCCAGGTAGCATCTGTCCAGCCGTCGAGATCATAGTGACTCATGCACTCGTCGACCATGGCTTTCATCGAGGCGTTTAGACCCGAATGCTCGGCCGCCTGATAGGTCTCGACCCGATTCGGTTCATAACCACCGGCGAAGTTGCGCTCGTGGGCCTCTGTGCGGCCTGCGAACTCGGTCAGAAACAGGTCCCAGATGACGCGTAACAGCTTTACTCGTTCTTCGGCCGGAGCGGTGGCCCCTTTCCAATAGCGGTCGAGCAACGGACGGGTGGCCGGGTTCTTAAAATCCTTGGCCGAGGAGGGGATCTGGATCAAGTTGCCAGAGAGGAGATTGTGGAATATCGTCCGAGCCGTACTGAAGATATCGCCGTAGATATTGCGCCACTGAAGCGCGTACTCGGTCTTTGGCAGGAGATAGCCCCCTGGCCCAGGTTCGGCCTCGGCTGCCATTGCCGTGGACAGTGCCCAGAGGTTATGCCGCATGCCGAGCAACTCGCCAATCCTGGCTTGCACCTCGCGGAAGCCGGTTTTCTGCTGCATTTCTGTCGCCCGGAGGAGTAAGCCACAAATAAAATCGAGCTTGACCGCGGTCCGTGCCGCGGCGTGAAAGGCAAAGCGCTGGGCAAAGCCGCGTGGGAAGAGGCCGTTGACAACGGCTGGGTTGCGGTAGACCGTCACATCCTCCCAGGGGATGAACACGTCGTCGAGTACGATACTCAGATCAGACTCGTCGAAGCGGCTGGAGAGAGGATAGTCGAAGGGGGAGCCGATTTTTTTCGCCAGGTATTCGTAAGAGTAGCGACCCATGAAGGTGAGGCCTGGGGCATTGAAGGGCACGAAGAAACCAATGGCGAAGTCCTCTTCGCCCTCAACCAGTCCGGTCGGCTGGACATACTGACTCATATAGGTGACGTGGCTGAAGGCGGCCCCGGTGGAGACCATGCGCGCCCCACGCACAACAATGCCATCATCACGCTCTTTCACGACGTGCATGTATACATCGCGCTGCTCGGCCGGCGGCTTTGAGCGGTCGCCGGCTGGATTGACCAAGCTCAGATTGACGAACATCACTTCGTCGGCGATCTTCTCATACCAACGCTGGACGTTCGGTGCATATTCACCATAGAAGTCGACGTCCCCGGCCAGCGTTCCGACCAACGCGGCCTTATAGTCGGGGCCGCGGGAGAGTGTGCCCCAACTCAAGCGCGCCCATTCGGCGATGGCATCACGGGCTTCGAGCAGGTCTTGCGGGGTACGGGGGAGTTTGTAGAACTTGTGTGAACGGGCGCCCCGCTCCGTCACGTAGGTTAAGAGGTCATGCTTCTCCGGGTCGTGAAGCGTGTCGTACATGCGGGCATACGAGCGGGCGCTGGTGGCAAAGGCGGGGTGGGTGGTGACATCTTCGACCAATTCACCATCGAAATAGATGACCCGTCCGTCACGGAGTCCTTCGAGAAATTCCTTACCCGTTGGCGGCTCGCGTACGACTTGTCGTTGGGAGGTGTCGGGCTGGCGGGGCATTGAACCGTTGTCGGTCTCCTGCGGCATGTGCGGTGCTTTTTGCATCGATTTCTCCTTCTGAATCGATGGGAGGAGAGGATGACGGTTCAGCAGTCAGCCCGGAGTGTCCGTAGGGCCCCCATGGTTTCCCCGTCCCAATTTTTCCGACACTCAATCAGTGGCAACACCCGCTCGCCAAAGGTCTGAATCCCTACCTCTGCCCCCATAGCACCCTGCTTGGCCCTGTCAACATTGCGGATAGATGCCGCGCGCCTCTACTCCGCTGCCGTCTCATCCCTCACTCCACGTCCGTAATCACGAAGTTCTGGCGATTCTGTTGCCACTCTCTGTCAAAAACAGGTCCCAGATCACGCGCAACAATTTGACTCGCTCCTCTGCCGTCGCCGTCGCCCCTTCCCAATATTTGTCGAGTAACGGTCGAGTGGCGGGATTCTTGAAATCCTGAGCTGACGAAGGGATCTGGATTAAATTGCCGGAGAGCAAGTTCTGGAATATCGTCCGCTGTTGTGCCGCATGCCAAGCAGCTCACCAATCACTGATTGCACTTCACTCGCCTGCCCGTGCGGCCCGCTGCCTCCGACGACAACACTCTCGACCAGGGAAAGCCCGAAATGGCCCACTTTCCCCCGAATCGTTGCCGCTGCCCTAGAACAGGCTGTACGCCTCCTGCCCAAAGAACGTGGCCCCCCAGTTCTCGGCGGTCCGGTCGCCGTTCATCATGTAGTGGGTTCGAACCATGTTGAGGTCCCGGAAGATCCGTTCCATAGGCTGACCGGTCAGAGCGGCGCTCGTGCCGCTCGCGTCGAAGAGCGGCTCCACGGCCTCGCGGGCGAGGTGGAGCGTCTGGTGGGCGAGCATGAAGGTACGTCGCGTCTCTTCCTCGGTCACGTCGACGGGACCGCTCTGCGCGATCTGCTCCATGCGACGCTTCTGACCATCGATGATGCGTTGGAGCACCGCATGGGCGGCGTCGGTCTTGGCGCGCGCGAGACCGATGAGGCGCTGTACTGATCGCTCGTTCCTTACGGGCGTAAACGGCGGATAGCTATTGACCTTCGTCATCGCCCGCTCGTAAAAGGCGTCGATCGCTGACTCTGCGAGGCCCACGCAGATGCACGCCAGCTCGGCGAGGAAGACGTCGAACGGCGACGTCCGGTAGAAGGGATTCTCGTGGACGCCGTAACCCGGGGCCCGACCCGCGAACCAGGGAAGCTGGGAGAGCACGCGCCGCTCGGGGACGAAGACGTCCTCGATGATCGCCTGCTTCGAGCCGGTTCCGCGCAGGCCCATGACGAACCAGTCGTCGAAGACCTCGCATTCCTCCTGCCGGAGGTACGCGAGGATCGTGTCCCGGGGAGGCCCGCCCGCCGTATCGCCGGGAACGACCGCGGAGACGCCGAGCCAGTTCGCGTAGTCGCCGCCGGAGTTGTAGTTCCAGCGGCCATTGATGCGGTATCCCCCGTCGACAGGGGTGGCCGTCCCCTGCGGTGCGAAGGTCATCGGCGAGCGGAAGTCTCCGTCGTCCCCGTACATCTCGATCTGCCCCTCTTCGGATACCCCGGCCATGTGGAAGACGTGAGCCGCCGTCAGGCAGAGCACCCAGCCCGATGAGCCGCAGCCCCGCGTGATCTCGATCATGACGTCGCAGAAGGTCCGCAGATCGAACTCGTAGCCACCGAAGCGGCGCGGCTGCAGGATCCGGTAGAAGCCCGCGTCCAAAAAGTCCTTGTAGGTCTCGGGCGGGAGCGTGCGCAGACGGTCCGCCGCCTCCGCCCGCTCGCGGAGACGAGGTACGAGCTCGCGAGCTCGAGCCACCATCGCTTCGGGCGTGAGGTTCGGCTCGGGGGGATCGATCGGCATGCCTCGCTCCGAGCCGTGCATAGGCCTGGCTTCGGCAGCCACTCTGTTCGATTCATTCATTGTTCTCCTCCTTCATTCATCGCGACACCAAGCTTCGTGGCCTGTCCAAACATCAGTCCTGTGGCAGAAGACTTATCCTCCGGAAACACTCTCCGGCGCACCAAGTCAACGCTGAACGCCTAAGTGGGCCACTTGCAGACTTGCCGCGATTTGCCTTTTGAATCTATGGATAAACGGATGACGACTCAGAAGTCGGTCCGTAGGGCTCGTAAGTCGCCCATGGTTTCCCCGTCCCAATTTTTTCGACAGCTGAGCAACGGTAACACGCGCTCGCCAAAGGTCTGAATCCCCGCGACCCAGTCTGGCCAGCAGAATAGCATGCCCTCAATATTGTGATCTTCAGCGATATTGTCAATCTTCCGAGCCACGGTTTCATAGGAACCGACTAGGACGGGTACGTTCATAAACACCATATTCCCGGCTTCAATGTCCCCGGCCAGCAAGTCTGCGTCAGCGCCGGCGTCTTCATTCCGGAACTGGCCCGATGTACCACCCTTGACCGTGTCCAGACTCGCCGAGTAGACCAGCGACTTGATGGCCTCTATATCGCCACCGGCCACAATATCCGAGGCGGTTTGCCAGGCTTGGTCTTCGGTTTCTGCTGCGACAATTTGAAACAAGCCGTAGGTGCCCACCCGCGTCCCATATTTTGTCCCCGCGTGCTTGAGGCCGGAGGCAATAGCATGCAGCCGTTCAGGGGCGACCATCGCAAAACTATGTCCACCGACCTGAGAGACAAAATCCTGTCCGGCACTCGACTGCCCTGCGGAGACTAGGGGAATCTCGTGGGTGGGAGTGGGGAAACACTGGCAGTCATCGAGATCAAAGTAGGGACTATGATGCGTCATGGTCCCGTCTCTCCACAGGGTCCGCAGCACGTGGACGTAGTCGAGCGCATACGCATAGCGTTGCTCGTAATATTCATCCCCACGCCACAGACCCATCTGGGCATACTCAGGCTTATTCCAGCCGGTAACAATATTGAGCCCGACCCGACCGCCGCTAATATCGTCCAAGGTTGCCATGGTGCGCGCGACATAAGCCGGGTGAAGCGCCAGGAGAGAGGCGGTCGGAATCAAGCCGATCCGCTGCGTTACCGTGGCTAAGGCTGAGGTCAGTGAAAACGACTCCAGGCACCCGTCCCAATATCCGGTCTCGCCCCCAAACCCACGAAATTTCATCATTGATAGGACGAAATCGAATCCGAAACGCTCCGCTTCAAGGGTAATATCTCTGTTCAGCTCCCAGGTTGGCATATACGGCGGAATCGCCTTGCTCATGATATAGCCATTGCTGCCGTTCGGCAGAAAGACCCCAAACTTCATCGGATTCCTCCGTCAGGAGAACCTTGGCCCAACATGGATCGGCCTGAGTAATACCTTTGCCAACGCGTGACTCTATATCAACCCATGCACCCTTAATCTCTGCCCCCATAGCATCCTGCTTAGCACTGTCAACATTGCGTGCGATCGCGCAGGCGAGCTTCTTCAATACACGCCCTTTCTTCAAAGTAAGATGACGCCCCGTATTCAGACCGGGAGGTCTGAAGGACTGAGCCTACGGAACTGCATCGCTCGTCGAGAACGCCCTACATATAGTGCGGCAGGACTTCCTCGCCGACTTTCCGGATGGAGCGTTTGACTTCTTCGATCGGCAGGAGGCCCTGGTCGCCCTGCCAGATAAACCACTCCGGATTTCCCGCTTCGATCAACTGATCCATGGCGCGGCGGATGTCGCTCGTTGTGCCGGCCAGGGCAAAGTTCGAGCCAATCATCCGTTCGGGGGTGGCTTCGGAGGCGGGCATCGGACCTTCGCCGTATTTTTTGTTGTCGGCCTCGGTGCGGAAGGCTTCAAGAAAGCCGAATTGGTGGAAGAAGTTCTGAAAGCCGTAGCCGCAAAAGCCGGCTGCCAGCATCTTCTTAGCAGCCTCTTTGGTATCACCGGGATAGACGGCGCGCAGTACGCCGAGCGACTCACCGAACTGGAGTGTCCGGCCGGCAGTTTTAGCCTCTTCGACATGGGTCTCGGCGAAAAAACGCACCTGGTCGTAGTCGGAAATGAACAGGGTCGGCACGATGTTCTCCCTGGCACACCAGCGGACGGTGGCCTCGCTCATGGAGAAGGCTTGAAAGAGGGTGGGGTGGGGTTTCTGATACGGCTTGGGTACGACATCGATCATCTGGACCCGCCCGTTGTCATCGACCTCGCCCGGAGAGCCGTGTTCACGTGTCCATTCGTGGGCCGGCCAGGGCGTGCCTTCCTCATACGGGTACGGATACTCGTAGTGTTTGCCCTTGAACCGAAAGGGTTCATCCTTCCAGGCCAGTTTCAAAATCTGAAAGACTTCTTCAAACGCCTCGCGGTTGCGGACATCGATGTCGCTCTGATCGCTGGCCGTTGCACCGATGTGAATCTTCTGCGCCATAGGATTGAGCCAGCGGGATTGATAGCCGCGGGCAAACCCGACGTGCGTGCGCCCTTTGGTGAGTTGGTCGAGCCAGGCAATTTCCAGGGCGAGCCGCAGCGGGTTCCAGCCCGGCAGGACGTAGCCGATGGGACCGACCTTGAGCGTTGAGGTCTGGTGAATGACGTATTGGGTCAGAAGGGGAAGGCTGCCGATCTCCATGCCTTCGGTATGCAGATGGTGCTCGGGAAAGGCGACGCCGGTGAAGCCCAGGTCTTCCACCATACGCGCAATCTCGGCCACCTCGTCGAACATTTTTTGCCAGCGCTCGGTGTGGTGGGCAATGGGTCGGAGGTCTTTCCGCTCTTGAGGGGTGGCGGGAATGGACGGCAGACAGAAATACATAAACTTCATACGAAATCTCCTTCTTGACGGATGTCTTCGTTACTTACAGGATTACCTTGACACTCGGAATATGCTTGAGGCCGTTGAATATGGCCAGCCGCTCTTCTTCGTTCTTGACGTGAACGGAGAGATTCCAGGACGTGTATTTCCCCGTCCGACTGTGACGCGATTTGCTGAACTGGTATTCGAACGCTTCGAGCATCGTGACTACGGTATCCGTGATCTGCGCGGGATCAGAACCAATGATCTTGAACGACCAAGTGCACGGATACTCAATTTTTGGCGAGTCCAAGGAATCCTCCTCTTAACGTGTACACCCGTTCCAGGCAGGTCAGCCGGGCTCTTCGTCCGCCTGACCGCACGGATGGGCACTTCTCCTTGTCGATCACTCCGATGTAAGCTAAGACGCTAACAGTCCGGCTGGCTTAACTGCCTGATCCTGACCGTGATCGAATATTTACACAAGGGGGGATTCAGATGACACAACCGCTGCATACCGTTCGTCAGTTAGCCTATGTGGTCAGAGACATGGACGCCGCGCTCAAATACTGGGTGGATGTGCTGAAGGTCGGCCCGTTCTATTTGTTTGAGCACTGCCCGCTCCGAAATCAGCGCTACCGGGGCAATCCCTCGAACGTGGATGTAACCTTAGCCTTGGGCAATAGCGGTGCTCTCCAGATCGAGCTGATTGTGCAACATAATGACGAGCCGTCCGTCTACAAGGAGTTTCTGGATGCCGGTCGGGTCGGCGTCCATCATTTCGGCCTGATGCCCGAGGACTACAAGGCCGCCTATGCCCAGTATCAAGAGCTGGGCCATGAGGCCGCGTTTGAGTGTACGGTCGGCAATGCCGAACTGGTGTATTTTGACACGGTCAACACCATCGGTCATTATACCGAGTTGTGGGACAATAATGCTGTCTTCAAGGATTTGTTTATGCTAGTTGAGGACGCAGCAAAAAACTGGGACGGTAAGGACCCCGTCCGACCGGGACCGTTATAGACCAGTTGTCAAGCAAGCCCGCTCCCCTAGTGGGAGCGGGAAAAAGGCCCAACACCAGGCAACAAAAACGTCACAACAATGCAGAACAGGAGGATATTATGCATTGGCAGATAGGTGATACCAAAATCACCAAGGTTGAGGAGATCGTGTATCCGGAATTTTCGGATGTGTTGCCGACCGCAACACCCGAGGTCGTGAAACAGGTCGAGTGGCTCTTTCCCCACTTCGTCACGCCCGAAGGGGCGCTCTCCCTGAGCATTCATGCGCTGATCGTGGACACGCCCGGTGCGACCGTGGTGGTGGACACCTGCATCGGCAACAGTCGCGACCGCGCTCCCTTGGACATCATGAGCAATCTTTCGACCTCCTTCTTGGACGACATGAAGGCGGCCGGTTACGACCCGGACGGCATTGACTACGTGATGTGCACCCACCTGCATCTTGACCATGTGGGCTGGAACACGAAGTTGGTTGACGGTAAATGGGTCCCGACCTTTCCGAACGCGTCCTATCTGATGGATCAGAAAGAGCTGGAGCTGTTTGGCAATATTGACGACGACATGATCGCCAGCCTGCCAGCCGATGCGGTGGACTTCTTCAATATCCAACGCCGCGTGTTTGAGGACTCCATGCAGCCGGTTTTTGATGCCGGTCTGGCCAAGTCGATCGACGCGCCGACGACGATTTGTGAAGGGGTCCGGCTGATTCCGACGCCGGGTCATACTCCCGGCCACTGCTCGGTCGTGGTTGAGTCCAATGGTGAGGCGGCCATGATTACCGGGGACTTCATTCACCATCCGATTCAGTTCCACGACCCGAATATCTGTACCCCCTTCGACGTGGATAACAATATGGCGCTGGCCACCCGCTGGCGGACCTTTGAGCAGTTCGCGGATACGCCGACGCTGATCATCGGAACCCACTTTGCCGGACCAACCGCCGGCAAGCTGGTCCGAGACGGTGCCGGCTATCGTCTGGACGTCTAAAGACCAATCAGGATTACAGGATTGTCTTGATAATCCTGATCAAAGCAGGGGGGCCGGAGGCCCCCCTTTTAGCATTGAACTTACTCCAGGAATTCGGGAGCCTCACGCTTCAGCATCCGTTTGACCGCCTCCAGATGGAGGGCGGCTTGTTGGCGTGCCGTTTCATACTGCTCACTGGTGTAACGACACACTTGGTCAGGGATACGTTTGAGCGGCAAACCGGTCGAGTGGGCCAGCACCTGAAGCATGCACGCCCGCTCCAGGTAGTATAAGTCGTCGAACGCGGTTGCCACGTCCGGCCCGACCACGATCACACCGTGGTTGGCGAGAAAGGCAACCGTCCCCTCGGCCAGCTTTTCCCTGAGCCGTTGCCCTTCCGCCTCGTCCAGGGCAAGGCCGTTATACGCCTCTTCGTACGCAACCCGCTGATAGAAGCGCAGCGCATTCTGACTGATCCATTCGAGACGGCCGCCGTCGATGGCGCACAGGGCGGTCGCATACGGCATATGGGTGTGGAGCACGCACCGGGCAGACGGGTTACCGCGGTGAATCTGGGAGTGGATGAAGAAGGCCGTGGGCTCAACCTGCCATTTGCCTTCGACTACATTTCCGTCCGGGTCGACGACGAGCAAATCGCTTGTCTGCATCTCAGACCAATGCAGGCCCTGAGGGTTGATCAGAAAGCGGTCCGTCGTGCCTGGGACGACCAGGCTGAAGTGATTACAGATGCCCTCACTCAGGCCGAGCCGGTCTGCCCAGCGCAGTATGGCGGTGAGGTCAATGCGTGCTTGGCGAACGGCTTCGGTATCCATAGTGTTCCTCGCAATGCTCGTATGACAAGATACTCTCACCATACGACGACCAGCCCATAAAGACCAGACTTCAGTCCTCTCTTCCGCCTGGTATGACAATTTGAAGGCCCAAATTTAATAGTACTTTTTATTAAAATGATTGAAATATTGTACTTATCATTATATTATCTATACTTATGATTGAAAGGGAAGAGGCTCCGGCTTTACGTCAAGCTGCGCAAGGCTATCCTGTCATCGCCATAACCGGTCCTCGTCAGTCGGGGAAAACAACGCTGTCGCGTGCGGTTTTTCCAGACAAAGCCTATGTCAGCCTGGAAGACCCGGACCAGTTAGACTTTGCCCTGTCTGACCCCAGACGATTTCTCGGCGGCTTCCCCAGTGGCGCTATTCTCGACGAGGTCCAAAGGGCGCCTGACCTTTTCTCCTATATCCAGGGGATTGTGGATGAGCGTCAAGAGCCGGGATTCTTCGTCCTTACAGGCTCTCAGCACTTTGGTTTTCTCGCCGGGGTTTCGCAAACGCTGGCTGGGCGAGTGGCGCTGTTCGACCTCCTGCCCTTTTCCTTTGCCGAGTTGCAAACAGCCGATATCCAGATTCCGTCGCTCGATCACTTGCTCTTCACTGGACAGTATCCTCCACTATTCGACCGTGACCTTGACCCGCTCGACTGGTACGGCGACTACATCCGTACCTATATCGAACGAGATGCCCGTCAGATTACGGCTGTCCAAAATCTCCATGTTTTTCGGGCCTTTGTGCGGCTTTGTGCCGGACGAATCGGGCAGGTGCTCGACCTGAGCGGGCTCGCGAACGACGCTGGTATCGCCCATCATACCGCCAGTGCCTGGCTTTCCGTTCTGGAAGCGAGCTATATCGCCTACCGTCTCATCCCTCACCACCGCAATTTCTCTAAACGCTTGATCAAGCGACCGAAGCTCTACTTTTACGACACCGGACTCGCGAGCCGATTGCTCGGCATCCGTTCAGCAGATGAATTGCGCCTGCACGCCCTCCGGGGCAGCCTGTTTGAGTGCTGGGTCGTCAGCGAGCTGTACAAATGGAATGCCCACCAGCGCAAGCAGTTGCCGCTCCATTTCTGGCGAGATCACAAGGGCAAGGAGGTCGATGTGCTCGTCGACTATGGCGATCAGGTGACCGCGCTCGAAATCAAATCAGGTGCCACCCTGAATGCCGATTTTTTTCAGGGGCTCGCATACTATAAACATCTGGCAAAAGAGCAGATACGACAGTCTTATCTCGTCTATGGCGGGGACCAATATCAGACCCGCGAAGCCGGGCCTGCCCTGCCGTGGCGCATGATGCCAAACCTCATGCGGAGTCTGGAAGGGTAGGGCCTGACAACGGCGTATGCTGTGGAGCTTTTTGTATCTCCGTCATCTACTGCAGAACTTTTGAACTGGTTGACTGGCTGTTCTCTCACTCTCTCCTAGTCGGGAGAGAGTGAGAGAACAGGAAATTACGGATCAACCCGCGCCGAGGCGTAGCCGCTGACGACCTCGACCCCGTCTTGATTAACGGTCGAGACATCCAGATCAACGATGTGCCCGCCTTCCTCTTGGCGGATGGCTTTCACCGTGGCTTTGGCGGTCAGGGAGTCGCCGGGCCAGACCTGGCGGGTAAAGCGCACGCCGTATTGGGTGAGGCGGCCGTCGCCGACGTAATTGGTCAACATCTTGCCGGTCATGCCCATGGACAGCATGCCGTGGGCAAAGACGGTCGGATAGCCGGCCACTTTGGTGACAAAAACTTCATCCGTATGAACCGGATTATAGTCGCCCGATGCTCCGGCGTATTGGACGAGTTGGGTGCGTTTGAGGTCTTCGACCACCTGTTCTTCGTAAGTATCCCCAACTTTGAGTGTGCTCGCTGATAGTGCCATGTTTTCCCTCCTACTGATCGACGGGCCGCTCGGTTTGGACACCAACGCTCCGGGCGGTGACAACGAGTTCACCGGTCTGGTCGCGATACTCGGTCACGGTCTCGGAAAAGAGCAGCTTGCCCGAACGCTTGCCCTGCTTCTCCCATTTCTTGCCCGGCTTGACCGTGGCGGTCAGGACATCGCCCGGTTTGGGGTGACGGTGGTAGACATAGTGCTGTTCGGCGTGCAGGCCGCCCCCGCCGCCTCCGCCCCCGCCGCTACCTTCTTTTTTGATGCTCGTGGGCTCTTTGCCCGAGCCGAACCACGGCGTGCCCGGTTTGGGCCGCAGAAAATAGTCGGGATCAAACTGGGCACTCGCCTGAACAAAGGTCGGCGGAGCAATAATGGAGCCGGGCTCGGTGGTCTGGGCGTACTCTTCGTCAGCATAAATCTCGTTATAGTCGCCCACAGAACGAGCAAACATGAGGATATGGCTCGCTTCGACGGGGAATTTCTCTACTGCCATGGGTGGTCTCCTTGTGTACGTATTGATGGGTGAGGCCGGCCCACACAGGCCCCCCCCGGTCCTCTCCCAGAGAGATGAGGCTAGTTGCTGAGATGTTTGCCGTAGAAAAGCAGCACGCGATGCCACATATCCTGGGCCGCCACCGGGCGATAACTATCCCGATAGTCGGCGAAAAAGGCATGGCCGGCGTTGGGATACATGCGCATCTCATACGTCTTGCCGTGCTTGTCGAGTTCCTCTTTGAGGCGGTCGGCGTGTTCCGGCGAGGGGTTGGGGTCCTCTTCACCGAATAAGCCAAGCAGGGGGCAGGACAGGTTGCTGATCAAGTCGATCGGCGAGGTCGGGCGGGTCGGTGGAAAATCGTCCTGAATGATAAAACCGCCGGCCGAATCCACTGCGGCATCCAGGTTTTGACTCGTGCAGCCAAACATCAGGGTGTACCGCCCACCGGAACAAAAGCCGATGGCGCCCACTTTTCCGTTAGAGTCGTCCCGACCCTTGATATACCGGGCTGCGGCGTCCAGGTCGGTCATGGCCTGAGAGTCCGGGACGGAGAACATCACTTTGATCACATCGTTGATATCGGTGGGGTCGGGATTGCCCTCGCGCGTATACATATCCGGCGCCAGTGCAATATAGCCTTCGCGGGCAAACCGGTCGGCCACGTCTTTGATATGATCGTTTAGGCCAAAGGCTTCCATGATAACGATCACACCGGGATGCGGACCATCGGTGGTGGGCTGGCTCAGGTAGGCGTTGACCGGCGTATCGCCTTGGCCAGGATACTGCATCATGCTGGACTGAACTTCTGGTGGTCTCATGCGTCGTTCCTCCTTTTTTAGAGATAGGATATGTTACCGGGAGCATATGTCTTGCCCCGGTAGGTTTCAAGTCGTACGGGCGGACCGATACAGGTGAGTAAAGCTTGTACCCCTCTGGAGAAGGTGGTAGGACGCAAGGCAACGCGTTGTGAAAAGAGTAAACGTGTTCTCCAATAGATATGTAGATGTTGACACGTTTACTCTTTATTGAGCAGGGAGGGAACGCAGATGAGTCGCACTTATAATGTTATTGATTCGGACGGCCATGTCTTGGAACCCCCCGATTTTTGGGCCGACTATATTGACCCGGTCTACCGGAACCGTGTACCCGAACTGATTGTCGATACGGATGGCAAAGAGCGCCTGAGGATTGAAGGCCGCGTCCTGGGCGGCCAAAAAGGGCTGGGCTTTGCCGGGGCCATTGGAGCGCGGGATGGCCGGGCTTCGACCGATATTAAATACACCGAAGGCCGGAAAGGCGGTTTCGATCCGCACGCGCGTATGCCGGACATGGAGCTGGACGGCATAGACGCTGTTTTCCTGTACCCCACCCTGGGCCTTTTTTCCGGGGCGATAGCAGACCCCCAACTCGCTGCTGCCACCTGCCGGGCGTATAACCGCTGGCTGGCCGATTACTGCAAGCCCTATCCCGACCGGCTGTTCGGTGTGGCCATGCTGCCCATGCAGTCCATCGAGCTGGCGATCGAAGAAATGCGCTATGCCCGGAATGAACTGAGGATGCGGAGCGGCTTTCTGCGTCCCAACCCGTACAATGATCGTATGCTGGGGCATCGCGATTACGATGTCTTCTGGGCCGAGGCCCAAGAGCTCGACTTTGCCATCGGCATCCACGAAGGGACGGGCGGAATGCCGGCGGCGGGGGCTGACCGCTTTGAGGAACTGGCCCCGCGCCATATTGTTTCGCATACCGTGGAAATGATGCTGGCGAGTTTGAGCATTATCTGGGATGGCGTGTGCGAGCGTTTCCCGAAGCTGCGCATTGCGTTTTTGGAGTCGGGCGGTGGATGGATTGCTCCCTGGCTGGATCGCATGGACCGCCACTGCGACGATCACGGGGTGTTCACGGATTCACCCCTCACGCTGCTTCCGAGCGAATATTTCAAGCGCCAGTGCTGGATCTCGTACGAACCGGTTGAGGGCAGCCTCGCCCACTTGGTGGACTATGTTGGCGCAGAAAAGATTCTGTGGGCCACCGATTATCCGCACCCGGACGGCTTCTTTCCTGGGGCTCCGCAAATGATTGCGGAGAAGCTCTCGGACGAGAACAAGCACAAGGTCTTAGCGGAGAGCGCGAAGCAGTTCTACGGGATGAGTTAAGTAGCGGTCCGTGGATTCGGCGGCATCCGCCTGCGGCGCAAAAAAGATAAACGTTTGAGCCGCTGTCAATCTGCGGGTTCATTGCGGTAGGGGCGCAAAGTGCATGCTCATCACCAGCCATGCGTCATCGATCTGCACATAGGTCAGCATATACTGGCCGGGCGTAATGTCGACCGGCTCGCCCTTGAGTTTTCGTGTGAGCTGGTAGTGGCCCCACGCCACCCCGGTTGCTCCGGTCAGGCGATATTGCGGATGGACGATTTCGAGCATGGCGTGCTCTTGTTCATCAAAGTAGTCCTGAACCGCCTGTCGAAAAGCCTCCTTGCCCTCGATGGGAAACGGCGAGTACAGCCCATATAGGACGATCTTGTCGTGGACAGCGGCAACCGCCGCGTTCAGGTCTCCGGTATTGAGGGCTTCAATCTCGGTGCTGAAAGCGGTGATGAGAGCCTCGCGTTCCGATTGCCCGAGGGCCGGGGACGGTCCACCCAGCACGAGGCTCCAGGCACAGACCAGGTAGATGCGTAGCAGCGTCATTCTCAGTTTCCCTTAGCGTACTCTCATCACGTTCGCGTTTCTTTGTCGGCTCCGGTCTGTCCTCATTACAGCGGTGAGAAGTCCAAGGCAACGACCAGCCATTTATTCTCTTCCTTGGCATAGGTGAAGGTGTAGCGTCCGTGCAGTATCCGTCGCGGCCCAACCCGCGGTTGCTCTCGTACGGTGTAATGCCCCCAGGCCAGCCCGCTCGTTTCAATCACCAGGAATTTCGCGTTGACCGAACGCCATTTGACGTAATCGTGGTTCGTAAAATAGTCCTGCACGAGTTGCTGAATGGCCGCTTTGCCTTCGACCGCAAAGGGAGACAAGGGACCAAATAAGACGACATGCTCGTGGGCTGTGGCCGTGAACGCCGTGGGGTCCTGTCCGTTGAACAATCGGATATCCGCCTCAAATGCCTGTTGGATGTCGGCCAGATCATCTGCCCGCACAGACTCCCCCCCAATGCCGGACAGCAGGCTGATGCCCAACAGACTGATGCCTATGACCAGACGACGACGTATCCCACGCATATAACCTCTCCAGCTCTCTGCTTCGGTGCGCTCCTTCTGGATTGACCTCAAAGAGTAAATGTGTACAACAGCTTGGAATCAGTGCAGAACATGTTTACTCTTTCAATCCGTGGACAGGAATACTATCCCAGGTCCCGGCAAGAGATCAAATCGCGAGTCAGGCAAGAACCGAGAAGAACATTAGGAAATTCGTTCGATCAATGTTAGAAACGTTTGCTCTGATCGGTAATGAGACAGATGTCGGAGCCGTCTGACCCGCTCTGACGAAGGAGAGAGGATATGCAGGGTCTTGAAAATGTCAAAGTACTGGAACTCGGCCATCTTGCTTCGGCAGCCTACGCCACAAAACTCATGGCTGACCTTGGCGCGAATGTCGTCAAAGCCGAAGAACCGGGCGGCGACCGGTCCCGTTGGCGCGGGCCTTTTCCTGGTGGTAAAGCAGACCCGGAACAGAGCGGACTCTTTTTGTCCCTCAATACCAATAAGCGGAGCGTCACGCTTGACGCGACGCAGGAGCAAGACCGCCTCTCTCAACTTGTGCAGTGGGCCGACATCCTGGTCCATGATTATGCGCCGCCACGTATGGAGGAGTTGGGCATCAATTATCCGGCCTTTCGGGCACTCAACCCACGCCTGGTGATGTGTTCGATTACGCCGTTTGGTCTGACTGGACCGTATAAAGACTACAAGGCGTACGACATCACCGTCGCCAATGCCGGCGGCTGGGCCTGGTTGAGCCCTGGGGCTTCAGATTATCCGGATCTGCCGCCCCTCAAGGCGTATGGCCAGCAGACGGGATTCCAAGGCGGGCTGGCCGCCACGGTCGCGACACTTGGAGCTTACTATCGAGCGCTGGAAACCGGACGTGGAGAACATATTGATCTCAGCACCCAAGCCTATGTGTCCTCTTTTATGGAACAGAGCTTCGTCCATTACACCTACTCCGAGCGGGTCGCCTCGCGTCTGGGCAAGCGGTTGCTGTACCCCTGGGGTATTTATGAGTGTCAGGACGGCCTGATCTTCCTGGTTGTTGCGGAAGAAGACCAGTGGGAACGCCTGGTTGACCTCATGGGGAATCCCGAGTGGGGGAGCTGGGAGATCTTTCAGGGCGGGATAGAGCGGGCCAAGAACCAGGACGTGCTCAAGATGTATCTGGATGAGTGGTTCCAGCAGCAAAAGGTGCATGAACTGTTTCGGATGGGCCAGGAGCGGAGAATCTGTTTTGCGCCGGTGCAGACCATGGCCCAGCTTGCCGAAGACGAGCATCTCGGCGCGCGCGAGTTTTTTGTGGATGTGGAACATCCCAAGGCGGGCAAGCTGACCCATCTCGGCGCACCCTACCGACTGCGTGAGCCGTGGTGGCAGATTCGCCGTCCCGCCCCACAACTAGGGGAGCACACTGCCGAGGTCTTCGCCGAACTGCCAAGCCAGTCACGTCCCTCCAACCCCCAACCCCCAACCCCCAACTCCCGTCTGCCCCTGGCAGGTGTGCGGGTGACGGATTTTACCTGGGTCTGGGCCGGGCCGTTTGGCACCATGCATCTGGCCCATCTGGGGGCTGAGGTGATCAAGGTCGAATCCAACGCGCGGGTGGACATTACCCGTCGGCTGCCGATTTACCCGAAGGGTATGGAAGCCGGGGTGAATCGCTCCGGTATTTTCAACGAGTGGAGCATGGGCAAGAAAAGTCTGCTCCTCAATGTCGCCAAACCAAAGGGGATGGAGATTGTCAAAGAGCTCATCAGGCAGAGCGATGTGGTGGTGGATAATTTCGCGACCGGCGTGATGGACAACCTGGGGCTCAGTTATGACGAGCTCAAGCAGATCAAGCCGGATATCATTGTGGCTTCGATCTCGGGCTTCGGCCATTCCGGCCCGCGAAAAAAGTATATGGGCTATGGCCCGGCCATGGCTCCGGTCAGCGGTTTATCTTCCCTGACCGGCTATAAGGGCGGCTCGCCGCAAGAGGTCGGGATTTCGTACGGCGACCCGAACAGCGGCATTCACGCCGCCGCGGCAGTCTGCGCCGCGCTGGTCGCCCGGAAACGCACCGGCCAGGGCCAGTATATTGACGTGTCGCTGTTTGACGCGGTGGCGGCCCTGGTGTCCGAGGGCTGGATGGACTACGTCATGAACGGCACCCAGCCCGAGCGCGACGGCAACCACGATCCCGTCATGGCCCCGCATAACTGTTTTCGTTGCGCGGGAGAAGACGCCTGGGTCTCGGTCGCGTGTGGCTCGGACGAAGAATGGCAGGCCCTGTGTCAGGCTATGGGCGAGCCTCAACTCGCCCGTGACCCACGCTTTGATACCGCTTCCGACCGGAAAGCAAACGAAGACGAGTTGGAAAAACTGCTGACCGAGTGGACCAGCCAGCGCGACCGCTGGGCAGTTACGCAGGTGCTCCAGGAAGCCGGTGTGGCCGCCTTTCCGGCGCTGAGTGCGTCCGACCTGGCGGAGGACAAGCAGTTGGAGACGCGCGGGGCGTTTGCGCGCCTGCCGCATCCGGAAGTCGGCTCCCGGCTGCATATGGGCATCCCCTGGTTACTGGCCGAATCGCCCAACGGCGTTCGCATGCCCGCACCGCTGCTCGGCCAGCATACGGACGAGGTCATGCGGGACGTGCTGGGCTATACGCCGGAAGAGATTGCGCGGCTCAAAGAAGAGAAGGTGCTGGATTAGGAGCCATTCCAAGGCTACGAGAACGCTCACCTAGGATGCGCTCAACTCGCCCAGCCGTATATGGGACGACACCAGCGAACGTCCCTAGGCTCGGGCCTGAGGACGTCTTCACGCGGTCTGCTCAAGCAAAGCAAAGGAGGATTGCGATGTCTCCATCCGAACTCTTTCGCGCCGACCACCTGAAAAACGCGGTCATTCCGGGCTCGGTTCCGCTGGAAACGATTCCTCCTGACTTCGAGACCTTTGAGGTCCTGGGCGTTGATCATCTTGACCTGACGGTCACGGATTTGAGCCGCTCACTGCCCTTTTATGAAAAAATTCTGGGTGCGCTCGGATTTCGCAAGCTCGTCCATCCGCATTACAACGGCTTCCATAACGCCCACCTGATTATCGGCATCAAGGAAGCCACGGGCGACGAAAAAGCGCTCGGCCATAATCGCTTTCGCGCTGGCCTGCATCATCTGGCCCTCAAGGCCAGGCATAAGGCCGATGTGGACCGCTTCCACGATTTTCTGTTGGCAGAGGGCATCACCGTCCTCGATCCGCCAGCGGATTATCCCGAGTACGGCCCACATTATTATGCTGTGTTCTTTGCTGACCCGGACGGTATCAAACTAGAACTGGTGCACTATCCCGTGCCGTGGAGCTATTGGCGAGACGCACAAATGGAAGGCAACGGATAGGCCCGTCAAGAGGACAGCCATGACCAAGGTGAGTATTTCGTTTGCCGGTGCGGCCGGGCTGGCCGGCTGGCCGGATTTTCCCCTCACACTCGTCCGGCAACTGCAAGACGAATTTCCGCAGGCATACATCAACCTGATTCAGGACCCGGACCGGCGGCTGGCCGAACTGGCCGATACCGAGGTCCTGTGCGCCGTCCGATTCAGCAAAAAGGACCTGGCGGTCGCCACTCAGCTCAAATGGCTCCATCTCACCTCGGCCGGGGCTACGCACGTTTTGTTCCCGGAGTTGATCGAGAGCGATGTCATTGTCACCAACTCGCGTGGCCTCTACGGCATTCCGATTGCCGAGCACGTGCTGGGCATGATGCTTATGTTTGCGCGCCGCCTGCACGAGGCGTACCGCCTCCAGGGAGAGGGTAAGTGGGCGCGTCAGGAAATGCTCAGCCGGTTTTCCCTGATTGCCGAGCTGCACGGCCGGACCGTCGGCATTATCGGGCTGGGCAGTATTGGCTTGGCCGTGGCCGAACGCTGTCAGGCCTTCGGCATGCGGGTGGTCGCCAATAAACGCCGAGGGGGCGACAAGCCGGCCTGCGTGGACGAATTGCTCGGGCCGGACGGCCTGCCCCAGCTCCTGGCCCAGTCGGACTATGTGGTGGTGGCCGCCCCGCTGACGCCGGAAACCCGGGGCCTGATCGGAGAGCCCGAACTGCGGTTGATGAAGCCGGGAGCCTTTATCCTGAATGTCGGACGCGGGGCGATTATTCAGGAAGCAGCCTTAATCCAAGCCCTCAAAGAAGACCGTCTCGGCGGGGCCGGGCTGGACGTCACCGACCCCGAGCCACCGGAGGCGGACAGCGAGCTCTTCCACCTCCCGAATGTGATTCTCACGCCGCATTATTCCGGCATCCGCTCTCACTATTGGGAGCACGCGGCTGCGTTGTTCCGGCCAATTCTCGGTCAGTATTTACGTGGCGAGCCCATGGATAATGTCGTGGACAAACGCGGCGGGTATTAGGCTGGGCGTCCTTTTCCAGGGGTTAGGGATTGGGGGTTAGGGGTTAGAGAACCCGCCCCGGCCTACGGCCACCCCTCCGAGGAGGGGATAGAAAAATTCCCCTCGGGAGGGGTGCCGCGCTAGCGGCGGGGTGGGTTTCCCTCGAAAACTACTCAGGCGGCAAACGCGTCTTGGCCTTTCTGATAGGCAAAAATGCTCTGGTTGGCGTTACGGTTCACTAATTCCCGTTCGTACATGGGGTGAAACAGACTGCGGACCTCGTGCTCAAGCTCGCATAACAGCTTGCCGGTTTTGGGATTGACGATGGCCTGAAAGCGATACTGATGGTCGTCGCTCTCCTGAGTGATCAGTTTGTGACGTTTCAGGAAGGTATGTGGAGCGGAGAAGTTGGCAACGTAGACGGCGATATGATGGCCGTCATAGGCGGGGATGGCCTTCGAGGTTTCCCGAAAACGGAGAACCTGGGCACGTCCGACCTGGACCTGAGCGACCGCGCTGCCGCGCTCCTGGAGGACTCTGGCCGGGGTGTTCATCACATCCTGATAGAATTGACAAATCCCGCGGGCCGTGCGGGGTGCGACCGGCATCTCAACATAGGGCAGGCCCAGCGTCATATTCCCGAACTGCGGACCCGGCGCGTGACAGCGCAACTGATTGCCCCACGGACAGGTGACCGCGACATAGCTTTTTTTGGCCGACCAGCGAAAGGCGGTATCGGCGAGGCGTTTTTGGACCCGCTCAAGCCGCGTCTGCAAGGTGTCCAAGTTTGGAACCACCACCCCGATGTGGCCCCGGAACACCTGCGGGTCGCTCGCCGGGAGGTGAAACTGCTGCTGGCCAACGTTCACCCACATATTGCCCGGCCCGACCATCATATACGGGTCGCGGGTGAACCCGAGGCCGGAGATATAGAAGGTCGAAGCAATCGCCTGGTCCGGTACGGTGACATTCACATGCTCCATCCCAATGATATTCCCGACATCCTGCGTGGCACGATTATATGTTTTCTTGTTTTGCATAGCCTGCCGTCCCTCCCTGATTGAAAGTCTGCGTTCCGATTATCTCTTGCCGCTCTCCATTTGACAAGCTTGGCAGAGACGCGACCCAGGTGGTAGGGTATCAGACGCTGAGAAAAAAGGAGAAAACCGATGCTCGCTCTCGACCATGTGCGTATTCTCGATTTGTCGCATTTTGAGGCCGGTCCGTCGTGTACGGAGCTCTTGGCTTTCCTGGGTGCGGATGTGATTAAGGTCGAACCACCCCGCACCGGCGAGTCGGGGCGGAACTTTCTGACAAACGAGCCGGGACTCGATTCGCATTTTTTCATTCTGCTGAACGCCAATAAACGCAGCATCACCCTCAACCTCAAGACCGAGCAGGGCCGTGACCTCTTCCGTTCCCTGGTCCCTCAGGTCGATGTCGTGTTGGAAAATTTTTCTCCGGGCACCATGGAACGGCTGGGGCTCGGCTACACAGACCTGCAGCATCTCGACCCTCGGCTGATCTATGCCACGATCAAGGGCTTTGGTACGTCCGGCCCGTGGAGCGGGTATAAGAGTTTCAACTCTATTGCCCTGTCAACCGGCGGAGCCCTGAGCATTACCGGCTTGCCCGACTCGCCGCCGCTCAAACCCGGCCCGACTATCGGTGATACCGGTACAGGCATCCACTGTGCCGTCGGTATTCTGGCCGCCCTGTTGCAACGAGGTAAAACAGGCAAGGGGCAGCACGTGGAAGTGTCGATGCAGGATGCGGTGGTCAATTATGTGCGGGTGCCCATGCGCCACCATCTCCAGGCCGATGCCGTGGTAAAGCGCAGCGGCAACCGTCTCAGTCATATTGCCCCCACAGACACCTACCCCTGCGCGCCGGGCGGACCCAACGACTATGCCTATATTATGTCCACGACGCCGCGGATGTGGGAGAGTTTGCTACGCACGATTGAGCGTGAAGATCTGATCGGAGACCCGCGCTATACGGCCACGTCCGAGCGGAACGCCCGTTTTGACGAGGTGTATGACATCGTTCGCGCCTGGACCACACAGCACACCAAGTTCGAGGTCATGGAGCGACTTGGAGAGGCCGGCGTGCCGTGCGGAGCGATTTTTGACTCACACGATATTCTCACCCATCCACAGCTCCGTGAACGCGGCATGGTCGCCACTGTTGAACATCCGACCCGAGGCACCATTACCATGCCCGGCTGTGCGGTTCAGCTCGACGACTCCCCGGTCGAAGTCACCCCGGCCCCGCTGCTCGGTCAGCACAATAGCGAAATCTACCAGGGCCTGCTGGGCCTCTCCCAAGAAAGGCTGCAAGGGCTGGAAGAAACGGGCGTTATCTGACGCAGGAGCAGTCCAGCCGTGTTCACCGTTGTATCGTAGGGGCAACCCCCTGTGGTTGCCCGCTCACCCGAGAGCAAATCACGATGCTGTGGAGCGCGCCTCCCTCCTCCTTTAGGAGTGCGGGCTTCCAGCCCGCATGGCGGCCAGGATGGCCGCCCTCCCAGGAGGGGCATTGCTGTTTCCTGCCCCCCGGATTCCCTGTCTCTGCCAAACTGTCAGGTCCTCAGCCCGCCAGGGGAGAGGGAATGCACGGCGTAGGGGCAACCCCCTGTGGTTGCCCGCCCTAATTTTTCAGTCCGCGCTGGCGAGTTCTTCCATCTTGCCGGCCAGAGTAAAGTCCAGCTCGGTAATGCCTCCGGCATCGTGGGTTGCCAGGTCAACCCTGACCGTACTGTAGACGTTAAACCACTCGGGATGGTGATTCATGGATTCCGCCACTAAGGCCGCGCTGGTCATAAAACCAAAGGCGTGGACGAAGTCCTGGAATTTATACTCCCGGTGCAACTTTCCGTCGGCCACGCTCCAACCCGGAATACTGCCCAGTCTGGCCTGAATGTCCGCATCCGAAAGTTTCTGTCTGTTTGCCATAGGGTCCTCCTCTCTGTCACCGTTATCTTTCCGTATCTACTCACGAACCGCTTTCCGCTGCTTCTACCAGGGCAACGTCCTCTATTTCGATCCGCCTGATCTTGACCACAAATAAGATGAGGGCACTGACCGCTCCGACCCCGGTCGCGACAAACAGCGGTATGGTCCAATCTCCTCCGCTATACTCGATCATCTGCCCGGCGGACCAGGGACCCAGAACCCCGGCGAAGGTCCCGAGCGTATTCATCATGCCGAAGATAGCGCCGGCCTGGTGCGGATTAAACTCCAGGGCAACCGTGGTAAACACCGCTATGCCCATACTGAACAGCCCGTAAAAAAGCACCAGAAAAACGGTACAGAGCAGCGGTGAGGAAGTCTGAGCCGCCAGAACCAGGCAGGGCAGGGCCAGGGTAAGGCCAAAAGCACCAAAGCGCACCCGGGCGAACTGCGCACTCCAGCCGTTGCGCAGCAGCCAGTCCGACAGCATCCCGGCCCCGATAACACCGAGAAACGACGCGCCGTGCATAAAAATGCCGACCGTGCCCATGACCCCCAGAGACATGCCGCGTGCCTCGACCAGATAGGTCGGAAACCAGAACAGGAATGTCCACAGCACGTAGGCATAACACATAAAGGCCAGGGTCACGGTCAGCAGCGAGGCGCTGGAAAAAACGGTCCACAACGGCAGCGGAGCGGCCGGGCGGGGGGGCAGGTTTGATTCAATATAGGTACGTTCCGCTTCACCAATCTTCGGATGTTCGTGGGGCGTGTCTGTGGAAGACCATAGCCACACCGCCGCCCAGACAAAGCCGAGCAGGGCGTTAAAATAGAAAACGAGCTGCCAGGAGAAGTGGAGAATAATCCAGGTGGTGAGCGGGTAGGCAATCATTTGACCGACCGTTACGCCGGACACGCTCAGGGTCTGCGCGCGGCCAAACTCGGCCCGCGGAATCCAACGGGCGTTGACGGAGGTGAGCGCCGGAATAGTCACGGACTCAAACATGCCGACCAGAAAACGTGCGCTGAGCAGCAGCCAAAAGGCGGAAACGGCCGGGGGGGTCAGGGCCGTGAAAAGCGAGAAGCCACAAAAGGCGAGGGCCAGCACTTTCCGTGCGCTCCAGCGGTCGGCCACCAGGCCGCCCGGTAACTGGAGCACGGCGTAGCCGACCAGGAAGGCGGAGAAGACCATCCCGAACTCACTCTTACTCCAGCCGGAATCGGCCATGATAACCGGCGCGGCAACAGAGATATTCACCCGGTCGATATAGTTAATGATTGTTCCGGAGAACAGCAGTCCGACGATCTTATACCTGACCGGTCTCGCCATGATCCCTCCTTTTGTGATGACCGGTGTCTGCGCCCCTCACACCGAACGCCTCGCTGTGGCCCCTGAGCGGTCCGGTGCCGAATCTGCCATGCGAGTGCCATGTATGATAGATGCGTGCCTGTGGGTCAAGCGCGTGCGAACAGGAGGGCGCTCAATGCAACCGACCGGTGTGGTGATTAACAGAGAAAGCTGGCTGCTCTTAAGAGAAGAACCCCTGTACTCCGTCCGGTTTATTGACCGTGAAGGTACCCAGGAACTGGCCGTTGTCAGTCGGGTCGAAGACCTGGACTGGTTTATCGACGCACCTCTCCCGCTCACCCTGAACCTGTGTACGTGGCAGAGTCCCGAGCAGGTCTGGGTGGTGGCCATCGGCTACCAACTGCACCCGACGTTTGGGGGGAGCAAAGGCGGCGTGTTTTATCTCAACCCGAGACAGGCGAGCGATGCCGCCATTCTGCAGAAGCTCGTTCAACAGGAGAAGCTGACGGTTATCTTGCTCAGTGACGATACCGAACTGCATTACACCGTGTCCGTTCCCCTGTCCCCGCCACAACTGGAGCGCTGGCAGGCGGCTGTGGCTCGGCTCGGTCTGCCCGCTGAGGGCGCGCTGACCGATACGGAAGAAGACCCGGCCTTCAATCGTGCGCTTCAGATGTTTCAGACGCAGCATAGTCCGGAAGATGTACTCGAAGAAAATTAGTGCTCCCAGTCTCTTCCGTTGTTCACCGGCTGAAGATCAGGGGCAACGTCGTCTGCGTGGGGTGTCCTGAGCGAGCGGAGAAAGGTTAAGAGGGTTTCCTTTTCCTGGGCGTCCAGCGTATTGATAAATGCATCGCGCGCCGCTTGCGCTTCCCCGCCGTGGAGCGTAATCGCCTCGGTGAGAGTCATCGCTCGTCCATCGTGGAGGTAGGGGGCGGTATCGGCCACGCCCCACAGTCGGGCGGTGGTGAACTGCGCGGCCAGTTCTTCTCCGAATGACTCGGCCAACCCCGGTCCCATGTCATGTCGTTTGAGGTCGGCGAACAGCGGGACAATGATCCCCCCTTGCTCTGCCTCCTCGAAAAACGCGGGATAGTCGCGCAGATCGACACGGTAGAAGACGTTGGCGGTCGGGTCCGTTGGCACTTCAGGAAAACTATAGGTCAGCATCGGACTGTTGGTGGTCAGGGACGGGATATGACAGTCCGCACAGCCGATGTGTTCAAACAACTCCTGTCCGTCCTGGGCCTCGCTGCTGAGGGTCATAATCGGCGGCGTGAGGGTCGTATTGAAAATATGTAAGGCGGATATCTGGCCGATAGTGACTTCGTTGATCACGCCATCGCCATCCCTATCCACCCCTTCTCCAACCAGTTCCACGGACTCCATGCCAAAGTGGAACTCCATCGCTTCGACATCGAACGCGCGGACGGTGGCGAACTCGCCTTTGCGGCCAAAGGGGCGGACCACTAAATCGGCCTCCACCCCTTCGACCTGTGAAGTATCGCACGTGCCGTCCTGCTGGCAGACGATGCTGCCGAACGAGACCCCTTTGGTGACCAGGGCGACGCGTGTTCCGGGGCTTTGCTGGGCCTGGGCTCTGAGTTGTTGCAAATCCAGGGTCATTTCTTTTCCCAACAGCTCCACCCCACCCGAGCCGAACAAAAAGGGCGGGTTAATGAACCGACCGTTGAAATTTTCCTTGCCGCCGGTTGTTGGGTCAATCCATGTCGGCTTAAACATCGCATTCGAACTCGCTGACCCAACACCGCCGACGCCAAACCGGAAAGGTACAACCGCATTGCTCAGGACCGAATGACACTCCATGCAGGTCTGCGCGTCGAGTCCGTTGACACGTAAAAAAGTCCCATTTCCTTGGAGAGTGGGTCGCGTTTCAAGAAGGTCGGGCTCGTGCGCGCTCACAGGTCCATGCCCGTGCCCGTCGAGCTTGGTAAATGGAGTCGAGAATACCAGGCCACCCATACGGCGCAGCGTATAGGGTGAGATACGCTCGTTGGCAATATCGTCTTGGCTCATCTGAAGGTCGCTCATGGCGGAGCGTTCCCCAGGCGGGTTTTGTGCAAAGCTTCCTACGGGCAAAACGAAGAGGAGAGCCAGTTGCAGGATAATAAGAGACTGGGAGCGGCGGAGCATGAATAGGTAATCTGTCTATATTGCTGAGAACTCTGCCCCCCTGCAATCCACATGTGACCATGGATTGCCGAAAAATCGGACAATGATAGACCGGGCAGGCAACGGTAATAGCGCGAGACTCAGGATTCCCAACCAAGCAGTACGAACCGGTAAGATAGACAACATCCCCTCCACCCCTATTCCCTTGTGAGGATTCGTGTGAGAGTTGATTCGGTGAAGGGTACATACGGAATGTATACGGATGTCAAGTGCATCGTGTTTCACAAGTAAATATAGATAGTTATCTAAATACTGGGACGAGGGAAGCGGTCTTATTTACTTATTTTTCCGGTTCGCTCTACTTCGTCCGCCTTGTCCAGTGATTTCTTCGACGCTAGACAGGTGGGCGTACGATTTGCGCGGTTATTGCAACCAGCTTGGCATTCCCGGATGGTCCTGTCTGTGGCCCACACGGTTGACAGCTGTACAGCAAGGGTGAAAGGCTGGGCAGGCTTGGAGGGGAAACATGGCGGACGCCGCCGCATTCCATTCACAACCCATCGATATTCAGGAGAACGACCCTTTTGAAGCCCTCTTTTCAAGTGGGCTCACCGACGGGCTGCCGGTTGTTCCGCCAACCGCAGAGCGCGTTATGGCTCTGCTCGCTGCAGTGGACCGCGACCCACAAGAGGTCTTGGGGACGGTGGGTCCCAACTATGGACCGGCCAGTCTTGAAAAGGTTGCGATTAATGCGGTGATGGCGGGGTGTCAGGCGTCGTATTTTCCGGTTGTCGTTGCCGCAGTGGAAGCCTTGTGTGAAGAACAGTTTGCGGCCCACGCCATTAATGTCACCACATTCTCGGCAACCCCACTGACGATTATTAACGGTCCCATACGCCATACCATTGGGGTGAATTGCGGACATAATGCCCTGGGCCATGGGTTTCGGGCGAATGCCACGATCGGGCGCGCGCTGCGCCTGATTATTCTCAACATTGGCGGAGCAAAGCCCCAAGAGATTTGCAAAGCCACTCTGGGTCATCCGGCCCAATTCACGTTCTGTATTGGCGAGGCCGAGGAGGAGAGTCCGTGGGAGCCGCTGCACGTAGAGAAAGGTTTTCGTCCGGAGCAGAGTACCGTCACCCTGTTTGGTGGCCACTCCCCGCTTCAGATCAATGACCATGCCAGTCGCAGTGCAGAGCAGTTGGCACTCTCGCTTGGCTGGACTATGGCCTCGGTCTGGAATTACAAGAATTTTCCGGTGTTCTCGGATACGGCGCTGATTGTCGGACCGGAACATGCCAAGACCTTTGCCCAGGACGGGTGGTCTAAAAATGATCTTCGTCAATTTTTATTTGAACACATCCGTCGTCCTCTGCGTGAACTCCGGCCTGGGGTCAACGGCGGAGAGGGTGTTGGAGTAAGTATGTTGGCTGGCGTCAACGTCCAGGCCGAGCCGCCGACTGATGATACGCTCTATCCGAAGTTTCCCGCACCGGAGAGTATTCTTATTGTTGTCGCGGGTGGAACGGCAGGCCGTTTTTCTGCTGCTGTTCCAGGCTTAGTCCGGGGAAGCTCTGGGAGTACCATTACGACAAAAGAGATTCGTCTCTAAGAAAGGAGAAGTGTATGGGAACCGTGCTACTTGACCCGACCTCACAGGCCGACCAATCGCCCAAAGCCTTCGCGACCCGGCTGGACACCTTGTCTGGTACGACGGTTGGTCTCTTGGATATCAACAAAGCAAAAGGCGTCTTCTTCCTGGACCGCCTGGAGGAAATCCTTCGTGAGCAGTACGGCGTCAAGGAGGTGTTGCGACGGACGAAACTGACTCCAGGTCGGCCTGCGGCTGAAGCTATTCAGCAGGAGCTGCAAGAAAAGTGCGACGCAGTCATTGAAGCGCTCAGCGATTGAGGTGGCTGCATATCGTGCAGTTCGCACGATGTCATCGCGCTGGAAGAGAGCGGGGTTCCGACTGCAAATATCACGACAACGGAGTTTCTGAGCGCCGCACACGCCCAATGTGCAGCCCTTGGCATGCCTCAGTATGAACCCATTCTGGTCCCACATCCTATTCAGCCCAAGCTCGAAGATGAGGTCCGGGTATTGGCGGACCAAGTGATGGATCAGATTGTCGGCAAGCTGCTGAAACACAAAGAGCGGCAGGCGGCCTGAATGTTTGAGCGCACGTCGGGTGCGCTCGACCGTATGCCTCACACCGTTATTGCAACCGGCTTGGCATTCCCGGAGGGCCCTGTCTGTGACCCGGACGGGAGTGTGCATTGGGTAGAAATCCGAGGCGGCCGCGTTCGGAGAATTTCCCCTGACGGCAAGCTCTCCACCTTTGCCACTCCGGGTGGTGGTCCGAACGGTGCTGCCCGGGGGCCGGACGGAGCCTTATACGTCACGAATAACGGCGGATTTCGTTGGCGCAAGGGGCTGCCCATTGGGCCGGCTCCAGACTACGAGACTGGACGCCTTGAGCGGATTGACGCCGAGGGCAAGGTCGAACGGTTATACACCTCATGTGACGGCGCGCAACTCAGCGCGCCAAACGATTTAGTCTTTGACGCTGAAGGAAATTGCTATTTTACCGATCCGATCCAGCGTGATCCCACGCATCCTGAACCAATGAATGCGCCAACTCGGCGCCAGGGCAGTGTCTACTACGCCAGTCCGGAGGGGACATGGATTCGGCGTGTCGCTACCAATCTGCAACATCCAAACGGCATTGGCCTCACCCCGGACGGTAAAACTCTGCTCGTAGCAGAAACCTTTGCTGCCTCCCTGTGCGCCTTTCCTATTCTTGTCCCAGGCGAACTCGGCCAGCGCCGGTCATTCTGTCAACTACCGGCCGGCCATTATCCTGACGGTTTTTGTCTGGACGAAGCAGGCTATGTCCTGGTTTGCGGTGTGCTGGGAGGGGGCATTATTGTCTTTGATCCGCACGGGCAGCAGGTCGATCGGATTCCGAGTGAGGACAGAGCGGTCACGAATATCGCCTTTGGCGGTGTTGATGCGAAGACCTTATATATTACGGAATCCGGCTTGGGCCGGGTTGTGGCGATGGAATGGGAGCGGAGAGGGTTGGACCTGCTGTAGGAAACAGGCCCCCTCTCCCCTAGAAGAGGGAATTCAAGGAGGAAACCTACAGATTGGTCCGGTAGTCCTGTTCGACAAATTCATCAATCTTATTGGCCATGCCGGCATCGCCGCCCATCTTGGCTGCCAGAATCTTGCCGAACGAGATCTTTAATCGTTCCTCCCACGTATCGGGCTTCCAGAGTTGCGACCGGATAAATGCCTTGGCACAGTGGTAGAACACCTCTTTGATATGGACCCGGATGGCCACCACCGCGGGTTTTCCACGCGCGGACAGACGTTCCAGGATTTCCGGGTCGGCCGTGAGCTCCGCCGTACCATTGACCCGCATGGTTTCCGGTGTGCCCGGCAGCAGGAAAATCAGGCCAATATGCGGGTTCTCAATGATATTGGTCAGTCCGAAGATCAGCTTGTTGCCCGCCCGGTCCGGGATGAGCAGCGTATGTGCATCCTCAATACAGACAAACCCCGGCCCGTCCCCTTTGGGCGAGACATCCTGATTCCCTTCGGCGTCTGCCGTGGCGAGCAAGAGAAACGGTGAGCGTTTGATGAAGTCCATGCATGACTCGTCCAACTCGGTCCAGAGCTTATGCGGAACGAGCTCGCTCGGCGATCCAATGCGTTCGCGAAGCTGTTCTACACTCGTAATTTGATGCGGGTCTGCGGTTGCCGTCATAATTTTCTCTCCTTTTCCATTCTTGAGTTGTCCCTTCCTTTCTACGCAAAACGCGATAAAGTGCAAGCTTCATCCACAGGGAGCTAAGGAGGAAGATAGATGGCGGATCTCAATATCGAAGTCACAAACCGGGTCGGTATTCTGACCATGAATCGTCCGGATAAGCTCAACGCGCTCACCAGAGACATGAACCAGGCGGCGGTTTCGGCGCTGCGTGAGATGTCGGAAAACCCCGAGGTTGGCGCTGTTGTGCTGACGGGTGCGGGCCGGGGCTTTTGCGCGGGCGGCGATGTGTCAGCCATGCAAAAGGGCGAGGAAATCGGCACTCGGGATTCCACTCTTGAGCAGCAGGTCGACGAACTCCGCGAGGGTCATACCTGGCCCTGGCTGCTGCACCATATGCCCAAGGTCACGATTGCAGTCATTAACGGCCCGGCCGCCGGCGCCGGTCTGGGTATCGCCCTGTCGTGCGACCTGCGCTTTGCCTCCGACCGGGCTCGGCTCGGAACAGCCTATGCGCGGGTCGGCTACGGCGGCGACTACGGCACGACCTGGCAGCTCAGCCGTTTGGTCGGCCAAGCCAAGGCCAAGGAGTTGTTCTTTTTGCCGGATATGATTAACGCGGATGAAGCTCTGCGGATTGGTCTGGTCAACCGTGTCTTTGCCCACGACCAGCTCATGAACGAAGCCATGGAACTGGCCGAGCGGGTCGCCTCCGGCCCCTTGGTCAGCTACCGTTATATGAAGGCCAACGTCAATGCGTCGGGTGCGGTAGATTTTCGTACTATGCTCGACCGGGAGGCGGAAACGCATTTGCGCTGTGGCCAGACGGAAGATCATCAAGAAGGCGTCAACGCGTTTATGGACAAACGGCAACCGGTCTTCCGTGGCCGCTAAGCATGAAAGGGGGACAGTATGGCTACCCAGCTCACTCCGCAGCTCCTCGCAGACGGATTTGTTTTTCTTGAAGGCCCACGTTGGCACGACGGCAAACTCTGGGTTTCCGACATGTTCGCCGAGAAAGTACTCACGGTGGATGCGCAGGGCAACACCGAGGCGGTGGCAACGGTTCCACAGCGCCCGTCGGGGCTGGGCTTTCTGCCGGATGGACGGCTGCTCATCGTCTCCATGCACGATAGAAAACTGCTCCGGCAGGACCCGAACGGCCTCGCGGAAGTCGCTGATGTCTCTGCGCTCGTCCGGGGCGATATCAACGATATGGTTGTTGATGCCCAGGGGCGGTCCTATATCGGGAGCTTTGGCTACGATCTGATGGGCGGCGAAGAAGCCCAGCCGGCAAATATTGTCATGGTCTCGCCGGACGGACAGACCCGCGTGGTAGCGGACGGTCTGAGCTTCCCGAATGGCAGTGTGATCAGTCCGGACGGGGGTACCTTCATCGTTGCCGAAAGCTTTGCGAATCGTTTAACCGCTTTCCATATTGCAGACGACGGTTCGCTGTCGGACCGGCGCGTGTTTGCTCAACTGGGTGAAGCGACGCCTGACGGGATTTGTTTGGACGCCGAAGGAGCGGTCTGGGTGAGTTCGTTTGGGAGTGGCGAATTTATTCGGGTCAAAGACGGCGGAGAGGTCACGCATCGTGTTTCTGTCGCAGACAAACGGGCCGTTGCCTGTATGTTGGGCGGAGAAGGGCGGCAGACGCTCTTCATGCTGACCGCGGCCACAACCATAGAGGAGCTAGCCCAGGGGAAGTCCGCCGCTGCTATCGAAACGGTCCAGGTTGAGGTGCCGGGCGCCGGATTGCCGTAGGTCGGGGTGGGTTGGGTCCTGAGATTATAGCTCACGGCCCCAACCCTAGCCGCCTGTTCTGTCATACGTTAATCTCGGGACATGGCAGAGACAATCTTTCTAAAAATCATTGCAGGCGAAATTCCGTGTCACAAGGTCTATGAAGACGACCAGGTTTTCGCCTTTCTCGACATTGGTCCGCTGAGCAGCGGCCATACCCTGCTCATCCCAAAAGAGCCGGCAGAAACAATAGACCAGCTTTCGGACGAATCCGCGGCAGCCCTTGGCCGGGTGCTGCCCCGGCTGAGTCGGGCCGTCCTCAAAGCCACTGGGGCCACGGCGTTCAACGTTCTGCAAAATAACGGTACCAGTGCGCATCAGGCCGTGATGCACATCCACTTCCATATTATTCCTAGATTCCCGGATTCGACCGAGGGTGCGGGGCTCGGCATTGAATGGCCGGCGGGCACGCTGGACAATGAAACAGGTCAGCGGCTGGCAACAGATATCGTAGCGGCCCTGGCTGAGGAGTAAGGTGACGGACTTGGTTGACGCGCTGGCGGGGCGGTCATACACTCCCGACATGCGGACCAATGAGAGAAAGAGGAGGAGACAGCGTGCCAGCCTCTGAAGCAGTCACCCGAGGGATTCGCATCAGCGTGGAAACCCAATACGATCCGACCCGCTCTTCTCCTCAGCAGAGTCAGTGGTTCTTCCTGTATACCATCCGCATCACCAACGAAGGGCCGGTCACCGCCCAGCTCATGACCCGTCACTGGATTATTACCGACGCGACCGGCCATGTGGAGGAAGTCAAAGGACCGGGCGTGGTGGGCGAGCAGCCTGTCCTGGCGCAGGGCCAATCCTTTGAGTACACCTCGGGCTGTCCGCTGACCACACCCTTTGGCTCCATGCGCGGCAGCTATCAGATGACCACGGCTGACGGCGAGCAGTTTGATGCGGAAATCGCCGAATTTATTCTGCGCGAACCACATGCCATGCACTGAGATGAGGTCTGTTGAGTCCGTTGAGTCTATTGAGTCTGTTGGGTCGGACTCAAGGGACCCCATAAACTCAAAGGACCCAAAGGACAAAGCAGATATGACATCATCGATTGGCTTTATTGGACTGGGCCGGATGGGCCTGCCCATGGCGCAGCATCTGCTCGACGCAGATTTTCCCCTCGCGATTTTCAATCGCACGGCCTCACGGGCCGACACCTTGCGCCAAAACGGAGCGCAGTGGGCTGATTCCCCTCGCGAGTTGGCCGCGCAATCCGATATTGTGATCAGCATTATTGCCGACGACGCCGCGCTCCGGGCTATTGCGCTGGGTGAGAACGGCATTCTGGCCGGCCTCAAACCGGATGGAATTCACGTTGATATGAGTACCGTCTCGCCCGATGTGACCAAAGAACTGGCGCCGCTGTATCACGACCGAGGGGCACATTTTGTGGCCTCGCCGGTCTTTGGCCGTCCGGAGGCCGCAGCCGCGGCAAAACTGTGGATCTGTCCGGCCGGCTCAGCTGCGGCCGTTGATCGCTGCCGCCCTGCGTTTGAGGTCATGGGTCAGGGGGTCATCGTGGTGGGAGAAGAGCCCCACCTCGCCAATGTCCTCAAGCTGGTGGGCAACTTTTTTGTGATTGCCGGTATCGAGACTATCAGCGAGGCGCTGACCTTGGCGGAGAAGGGCGGCTTGCAAAACGAGACCGTTCTGGAACTGATCCGAGCATTACTGCCCGTTCCCTTGTTCCAGGGCTATGGCAGCCGGATTGCCAAGCAGGAGTTCGTTCCTGCGGGCTTCGCGCTGGCGTTGGGCCTGAAAGATGTCGGGCTGATGCAAAAGTTAGCCAAAGACGTTGCCGCACCTTTACCATTGGCCGACCTGGCTGATAACCATTTGCGGGCCGCCTTTGCCAGAGGGCGGGGCGACCTCGACTGGGGGGCACTGGCGACCGTTGTGCGAGAGATGGCCGGTCTCCCGTCTGGAGCCCCTGAGTAGCCGGCACCCAACAAACCCCAAGACTCGTACCCGGACAAGAGAGCGATTGCTTGCACCCTGCACTGCCTTCAAAGCATATCGTCGCCCGCCGTTTTTCATGGCAAATGAATGGCGACGACACTCTTTCTCCCCTTCTACTGCTCCCTAGAGAAATCCAGGTATGACCGCCGAGCAGAAAAAGAGCCGAGCCCTCCAGCTTGGTGCAGCTCTGCTCGGCCTCAGCCTGCTGGGAGTGCTCTTCTGGAAGGTCGGCATTGCTGAGGTCGCACAACACCTGTACCACATTGGCTGGCTCGCCCCCCTGACCCTGATTCCCCAGAGCTTTGTGGCGCTGTTTGATGCCAAGGGTTGGGGCTATACCATGGGTCGCTCAGCGGCTGCCAGGCAGCTCTCCCTGCTTCGGCTCTCGTTCACCCGACTGGCCGGCGAGGCCATCAATAATTTGACGCCCACGGCGAATGTCGGCGGTGAGGCCGTCAAAGTCTATCTTTTGCGGCAATATGGCGTGACCTCCGATGTTGGTACGGCATCAGTGGTCGCTGCCAAGACGGCCCTGACTGTCTCCCAGGTTGCCTTTATTGTACTGGGCTTACCATTTTTCCTGTATCGCCTGGATGTCGGTTTTCATGCCTGGTGGATATTCGGTGCCGTTTTTGTCATGGCATACGGGTTTGTGATGGTTCTCGTGCGCTGGCAGCAGCGGGGTCTTGTTGAAAAATGCGTTGGCTGGCTGCGGCGTCGATTCCCAGGCTGGAGCCGCCTGGAGCACTGGCAGGAGCGGGCCAAACACATCGATGCGCATCTTTTTCATTTGTATGACGGAGATGCCAAGGATTTCATCGCGGCCAGCCTGTACCACTTTCTGGGCTGGGTGGTTGGGGCGGTGGAAGTCTATGTGTTTTTGATCCTGATTGGCACCCCGGTCAGTTGGATGGACGCCCTCATTATTGAAACCATGATTCAACCCGTCACGGCTGCGGCATTAATCATCCCTGGCGCGTTGGGGGTACGTGAAGCGGGTGGGGTATTCCTCTGTCGTCTGCTCGGTATTGAGGAGAGCGCCGGTCTGACGCTCATGCTCCTCAAACGTGCGCGCGAGGCTGTCTACAACTCGGTCGGTCTGATCGTTCTGACCCGAGCCGGCTATGACTTTTTTCCGAAGAAAACGTCCCCGACCTGATTCGCAGCCGTCCCGTCGTGGTTAGAACTCAAAGCCGGCACGCACATAGTAGAATCCGCCGTTGAAGCCGTAGGGTGAGGATTCCGGGTACCTTGCTCCCAGGTCACGTGCGTACGGATTTCTGCGCGGGTAGGTGTCGAACACGTTCTCCGCACCCACCGCAAGAATCACCGCCTGCGTGAAGGGCAGCGTCAGCAGGGTATACGAGGCTTCGACATCCATTAGCCACCGCTCCCCGGCGGTCAGGAAACGCGTTTCGGTGTTGGCGTGGGCTTCAAAAAATTCGTCGTAGAAATACACGCGGGTCAGGAAGCGCCACGGTCCGTAGGTGTGATCCGCGGTCAGCGAAAACCGGAATTGCGGCAAGCCATCCTCTATCTGACGCACCTGCTTGGTATTGATGACGTGCGGGTCGAAGCGGTCGAGCCTCAGCCGGTTCCAGTTGCCGGCAAAGGTCAACATAGTGTCACCGACCCGCGTTGCCAGCGGATAGGTCGCCACGATATCGACCCCTTGCGCGGTCGTGTCAAACGCATTGGTGAAATAGCGTACCGAGGTGAGGGTACTCGCGTCGGGAGCGAGGCGGTTGAAGGCCGCCCGCTGCTCGCCCGGGACTCTGAAATCCTGCGTCAGTCCGATGCGATCCTGAATTTTGATCCGATAATAGTCGACGGTCAGACTGAAGTCACCCGCGTTGAACACGCTGCCGACGGAATAGTTGACCGATTTTTCCGACTCCAGCGGCCTGCCTCCGAAGAAGGCTGAGACCGGGTGATGCGAGGGGAAAATGCCTTGGTCGACTAGGCCTGCGGTGGTAAACTGCGAGTTGATTTTCCGGATGTTCGCCTGTCCCGGTGTTGGGGCGCGGAAGCCCGAACCGACCGAACCGCGCAGGGCCAGAGCGTCCAGCAGTTGCCAGCGGACCGACCCCTTGCCGTTCAGCGACTCTCCTATTGCACTGTCGAAGTTTTCATATCGCCCGGCCAGGCCGAGGTTAAGGGATGGTATGACTGCGGCTTCCAGGTCCAGATACAGCGCATAATTGTTTCGTTCGAACACGCCGGCCGACTGCGGCGGGTAGCCCGCAAACCCGTTGGAGCCGATGGTAAAACCCTGATTTCTCAGGTTTTCATCGATGAACCAGGACTGCGCTTCCCCAACTTTCTGTTCGAATTCCTCCATGTGATACTCAAATCCGAAGGCCACGTTCAGCGGAGAGTGGAAGAGGCCGGTATCCAGGGGCCTGGCAATATCCAGGTTGAACGTCCGCTCAAACTGCGCGTTTCCACCGGGCCGGTATTTCGTGGGGATAGCGGTGCGCAGGGCGGCCAGCTGCGGGTTGATGGTGTTGTGGATGAAGAAGTCCACGCTGTTGTAGCCGAAGCTGGCGCTGGCATCGTACGACCAGCCGTCAAGCAGGGCCGAGGCATTCGCCATCTCCCCGCGCAGGCCAAAGGCGATGCTCCAGTCCTGGAGGTAGCCGCCAAAACGAGGTGTGAAACCTCCGGGAAAACGCTCGTTGAAGAGGAAGCAGTGCTCGGGCAGATTCACGCCGGTGTAGTCGGCCGCCGGGTTGGCGGGCACGGCGGGACAGCCCAGGCCGGTGCCGGACAGGTCGGCCACCCGGACCGTGGGCGTGCCGTCTTCAAGCGGGTCGCCCCTGAATATCCCGCCGCGCGTATTGGGGTTGCGGAAAAAGAAGCCGCCCTCCACCTTACGCTCGGCGTAGTTGCCAAAGGCGTACAGCCGGGCATCAAGCGCCTCCAGATCCAGGCCAAGGTTGCCGAAGAGCTTGTAGTCGTACTGGATTTCGGGCGCCCCCCAGATCTGGGCTGCGGGTCGGCGCACCTGCATATTGCCGGCCTCGATCAGCCCGCGCGCATCCCGGCGCTGCACGCTGCGGCTGGTTTCGTCGACGTTCAGAAACTCGAAGCTGAAGTTGGCAAAACCGTTGTCGGTCAGCGGCAGGCCCAGGTTGGCGGCGACATTCACCTTGTCCCCGTCACCGTGGTAGGTCTGGCCCCAACTGGTGTGGAGCGACAAGCCCTCGGACGCCTCCTTCAGCTTGAAGTTCAGGATACCGGCGATGGCATCCGAGCCGTACTGGGCTGCGGCGCCGTCGCGCAGGACTTCGACCCGCTCCAGTGCGATGGCCGGGATGACGGACAGGTCGGCGCCCTGCGTCCCGCGATTGCTGCCGTCCGCGGAGAAGGCAATGACCGCAGCACGGTGGCGGCGTTTGCCGTTGATGAGCACCAGCGTGGAGTCGGGCGGCATCCCGCGCAGATTGGCCGGTCGCACGAAGGTAGCGTCGCCACTGATGGGATGCTGGTTGACGTTATAGGACGGCACGGTGGCGGACAGCAGCGCATCCATGTCCCGGATGCCGTAGGTCTGCAAGTCCTCGCCCTGAATGATGTCCACCGGCACTGGTGAGTCCTGGGCCGAGCGTCCTGCCAGACGCGAGCCCACGACCTGCAAGGTGCCAAGCCCGACGACCTCCGCTGGCGATTCCACTTCCTGTGGTCTGGCTGTCACTGCTCCCAGCAGAATGAAGAGCGCCACTACTCCCCAACATGGCCACCGCGTTATCCTCATCCTTCTCTCCACTAGAACTCGAATCCGGTCCGCAGGTAGTAGAACCCACCGTTGAACCCGTAGGGCGACGAGGCTGGATATTTTGCGCCGGCGAGACGTGCATACGGGTTTCTGGCCGGGTACTGATCGAACAGGTTCTCGGCGCCGAACGCGAGGGTCAGCATTCCCATGACCGGCAGGTTCATAAACGTGTACGAGAGTTCCGCGTCCATGAGCCAGCGTTCACCCGCCTGTATGGGCAAATCCCGCAGATAGGCCGCATAAAAACCGTCGTAGAAATGCAGCCGGGTCAGGAGTCGCCACGGCCCATAGGTGTGGTCACTGGTGAGTGAGAAGCGAAACTCCGGCAGATTGTCTTCAAGCTGCCGCACTCGCCCATCGTCAATAATGGTCGGATTGCGGCTGTCAACCTTGGTCTTGTTCCAGTTTCCCACAAAGGTGAATAATGTACTGCCGACGAATGTCTCCAGCGGGTAGGTTGCCACGAGGTCGACGCCCTGCGTGGTAGTATCGAAGTCGTTGGTAAAATAGCGCACCCCGGTGAAACTGCTCGCGTCCGCGACTCCTCGGGCCAGGAGTGCCGCTATATCCGACTCGGTCAATGTGAGAGTCTTCGTCAATCCGATGCGATTCTGCATCTTGATGCGGTAATAGTCGAGGGTGACGTCCAGCCTACCCAGGCTGAAGACCGTGCCCACGGAATAATTGACCGATTTTTCCGGCTCCAGTTCCTTGCCGCCCTTCTGGCGCGCAATCGGGTCGGTTGGGGAGAGGGTGGCCTCATCCGCCAGTCTGCCGTTGATGAGCGACGTTGTCACATTGCGAACGTTTGCCTGGCCCACGGTCGGGGCGCGAAAGCCGGAACCGATCGATCCGCGCACGGCCATATCGGCCAGGAATTGCCAGCGAGCGGAGACCTTGCCGTCCAGGGTGTCGGCTATTCCCTCATACGCCTCATACCGCCCGGCGAGGCCGATGGTCAGGTTTTTAATCACCTCGGCTTCCAGGTCAAGATAGCCGGCATAACTACCCCTATTGAACGTGCCGGCATGCGTGGGGCTGAGACCGGGAAAGCCGTTGGAGCCGATGCCAAAACCCTGGCGGGCCAGACTCTCCTCGATTTTCCAGGAATTCGGCTCACCGGCGTTTGCTGTGAATTCTTCTTCGCGATATTCCAGCCCAAAGGCGAAGTTCAGCGCGGAAGAGAAGAGGCTCAGGTCGAACGGCCTGGAGATGTCAAAATTGAACACCTTGTCGAACTCACTGTAACTGCCGGGTTTATACGAAGTCGGAATGGCGGTCTGCAGGTGGGCGAGTTGGGGGTTGATGGTGTTGTGCATGAAGAAATCAATACTGTTTCGACCGAAGCTGGCGCTCATGTCGTAGTGCCAGCCGTCCAGCATGTTTGACAGTTCCCCGCGCAGGCCGAAGGTGACGCTCCAGTCCTGCATAGAGCCACCGAACCGCGGCGCAAAGCCGCCAGGGAAGCGCTGATTGAAAATAAAGCAGTGGGCCGGCAGATTCACATTGGTGTAGTCCGCGGCCGGGTTGGCTGGTACCACTGGACAGCCTTTGAGATCGTCGGACAGGTCGGCTACCCGGACCGTCGGCATGCCGTCTTCAAGCGGGTCGCCCCGGAACACTCCGCTTCGGGTGTTGGGATTGCGGAAAAAGAAGTGGCCTTCGGCCTTGCGTTCGGCATAGTTGCCAAACGCATACAGGCTCTGCCTGTCGGTCAGGTCCAGACCCAGGTTGCCAAAGAATTTGTAACTATACTGAACGGCAGGTGTGCCGAAAAATTGCGCCGGCTGACGAACGTGGTCGTTGCCGGCGGCAATCAGCCCCCGCGCGTCGTTGCGCTGCACGCTGCGGCTGGTTTCGTCTCCATTCATAAACTCGAAGCTGAAGTTGGCAAAGCCATTATCGGTCAACGGCAGGCCGAGGTTGCCGGCGACACTCACCTTGTCGCCATCGCCGTGGTAGTTCTGGCCCCAGCGCGCTTCCAGCATGGCACCTTCGGGATCGTCGCGCAGCACGAAATTCAACGCACCGGCAATGGCGTCGGAACCGTACTGGGACGAAGCACCGTCACGCAACACTTCCAGCCGCTTGAGCGCAATGGCCGGAATCACCGAAATATCGGCCCCTTGTGCGCCGTCCGAAATTCCGTTGCCCAGGAAGGTGATCACTGCGGCGCGATGCCGGCGCTTGCCGTTGACCAGCACCAGCGTGGAGTCGGGTGGCAGGCCGCGCATATTGGCCGGACGGACCAGTGCGGCGGCATCGCCGGCACGCTGGTTGACGTTATAGGAGGGCACGGTGGCGGACAGCAGCGTGTCCATGTCCCGGATGCCGTAGGTCTGCAAGTCTGCTCTCTGGAGCACGTCTACCGGCACCAGCGAGTCTCGTGCTGAGCGTGCGGTATGACGGGAGCCCAGCACCCTGACGCCTTCCAGTTCGACGATTGCTTCCTGTTCTTGCTGTGCCTCCGACGGGGGTTCCGCGTTCTGGGCTCCGACCGGCGCGATTCCCAGGCTAAGGAACAGAGCGATCAGCAGGCCGTGTGTCCTCATCACTGATTTCTCATGCCTCGGTCTTTTTGACGCCGGATTTTGCTGCGACATCATATCCAGATCGAGAGGATGGGTGGGAACCCATCCTCTCGGTGTCAGTGTGTTCGTCGGACTTTGCCTAGAACTCCAGGCTGGCACGCAGGTAGTAGAAGCCGCCGTTAAAACCGTACGGCGAGGATTCCGGGTACTTCGCGCCGACGAGTTGGGCGTAAGGGTTTCTGCGCGGATACTGGTCGAATAGATTTTCTGCGCCAAAGGCGATGGTCGCCGCCTGCATAAACGGCAGATTCAGGAAGGTGTACGAGAGTTCCGCATCCACCAGGAAACGGTCACCGGAAGTGATGGGCAGGTTACTCCCCACATGATCCTCGAAAAAGCCGTCGTAGTAGTGCAGCCTTGTCAGGAACCGCCACGGCCCCCAGGTGTGGTCGGCCATAAGTGAGAAACGGAACTCCGGCAGATTGCCCTCAATCATACGCTGTTTATTGATATTGATGATGGCGGGGTTGAAACTGTCGATCTCGGTGTCGTTCCAGTTGCCCACAAGGGTGAGCAAGGTGTTCCCGACTCCTGTCTCCAGCGGATAGGTCGCCACCACGTCCACCCCCTGGGTAGTGGTATCGAAATCGTTGGTGAAGAAGGTGACAAACGAGTAACTGCTGGCATCCGCAATACCCTGTTGTTGCAGGGTGGCAATATCTTCTGCGGTCAAGCGCAGTGGACTGCCCTGCCCGATACGATCCTGCACCTTGATGCGGTAATAGTCGACGGTGACGCTGAGGTCGCCCAGGTTGAAGACCGTACCCACGGAATAGTTGACCGATTTTTCCGGCTCCAGCCCCTTACCACCCTTCAGGGCAGATATGGGATGGTCCGGCGGCAGGGTGGCCCGGTCCGCCAACTCGCCGCCGTCAAATGCGGTCGTGACATTCCGGACGTTGGCCTGGCCCACGGTCGGGGCGCGAAACCCCGAGCTGACCGAGCCACGCACGGCAATGGCTTCCAGCAACTGCCAGCGGGCGGATGCCTTCCCGTTCAGCGTGTCGCCGATTTTTTCGTGATCCTCATACCGCCCGGCCAGACCGACGGTCAGGTTTTTAATCACCTCGGCTTCCAGGTCGAGATAGCCGGCATAACTGTCCCGGTTGAACGTGCCTGCGATATCCGGCCTGAACCCGGGAAAGCCGTTGGAGGCGACGCCGAAGCCCTGTCGGGCGAGGCCGTGAGGGCTGTCGTCTATAGACCAGGAGTTTTGACCGCCGGCTTCGATCTCAAACTCTTCCTCACGGTATTCGAGCCCGAAAGCAAAGTTCAGCGCCGAGTAGAACAGCCCCACATCGAAGGGTCGGTAAATATCGAAGTTGAACGTCTTGTCAAACTCCCGGTAGCCGCCGGGTTTATAGGAGGTCGGGATGTTTGTGCGCATGGCGGCAAGTTGGGGGTTGATGGTGTTGTGCATGAAGAAGTTCACGCTATTCTGGCCGAAGCTGGCGCTGGCGTCGTAGTGCCAGCCGTTGAGCAGCGCCAGGCCGAAGCCGGACAGTTCCCCGCGCAGGCCAAAGGTGATACTCCAGTCCTCAACGACCCCACCGAAGCGTGGAGTGAATCCGCCCGGAAAACGTTCGTTAAAGATAAAACAGTGGTCGGGCAGGCTCACATTGGTATAGTCGGCCGCGGGGTTTGTCGGTACGGCAGGACATCCACGGCCCATGCCTGACAGGTCGGCGACCCGGATCGTGGGTGTGCCATCTTCAAGCGGGTCGCCCCTGAATACACCGCTACGGGTGTTGGGGTTACGAAAGAAGAAACCGCCCTCGACCCTGCGCTCCGCGTAGTTACCGAAGGCATATACGCGGCTGTTAATCTCCTCCAGATCCAAGCCCAGATTGCCGAAAAACTTGTAGTCGTACTGGACCTCCGGCGCCCCCCAAATCTGTGCTGCCGGCTGGCGTACATGCTCGTTACCCGCCTCAATCAAGCCTCGGGCGTCATTGCGTTGTACGCTGCGGCTGGTCTCGTCCGCATTGGTGAACTCGAAGCTGAAGTTGGTAAAACCGTTGTCCGTCAAGGGTAGCCCCAGATTGGCGGCCACATTTACCTTGTCGCCGTCGCCGTGGTAGTTCTGGCCGTAGCTGGTCTGGACCGTCAGGCCCTCGCGATCTTCACGTAGCCTGAAGTTCAGGATGCCGGCAATGGCGTCCGAGCCGTACTGGGCGGCGGCCCCGTCGCGCAGCACTTCCACGCGGTCCAACGCAATGGCGGGAATCACGGAAACGTCGGGAGCCTGAGAGCCGTCCGAGACCCCGCCTCCCAGGAAGGTAATCACTGAGGCGCGGTGGCGACGTTTGCCATTGACCAGCACCAGGGTGGAGTCGGACGGCAACCCACGCAGATTGGCCGGACGAACCAGGGTAGCGGCGTCGCTGATGGGCTGCTGATTGACGTTATAGGAGGGCACGGTAGCGGACAGGAGCGAGTCCATGTCCCGGATGCCGTAGGTCTGGAGGTCTTCGCCCTGAATGATGTCCACCGGCACCAGCGACTCCTGGGCCGAGCGACCCGCCACGCGCGACCCGACTACCTGGAGTTCACCGAGTTCTATGACCTGTTCTTGTTGTTCGGTGTCTTGTGCGGCGGCCGGTTCTGGTTGACTCGTCTCTTGAGCTGAGACTTCCAGTGCGCCCGTTAAGACCAAGAGCCCCGCCAATACTCCAGATTGCCATCGCTTGGTCTTCATAGCCGGCCTCCTTATATGTGCGTGTGAATCAGTGCTTCCGTCCTAGCAAACTACGGTTTCTTTTTCCAGGAAAATTGCCCGCTGTTGATGTCTCAGTCTAAAAGATTCCAACCGGGAAACCGCTAATTTCTCTGCACTTTCTCTACTATGCATACTGATTGCATCTAAAATTTCCTATCCGAGAAGATCTTTTGTGTCAATCTTCCCTCCAGCCGGCCTCCCCGCTAGGGGACCCGCTTAGGAATTGAGACCCTGGGTCGTATCTGGTCGCCCGCGAGTCGGGGGCGGGACGCCCCCGACCGGGTGGATGGCATGACGGACGCTACTCGTCCGATCCTCCACTTAGAATTCAAACCCAGCCCGCAGATAGTAGAAGCCGCCGTTGAAACCGTAGGGTGAGGTTTCCGGGTATTTCAGGCCGGCGCCAGTCGCTTGCGGGTTCCTGCGTGGATACTGATCAAATATGTTTTCCGCGCCGGCCGCAAAGGTGGCCGCCTCCATGAACGGCAGGTTCAGGAAGGTGTACGAGAGTTCCATATCCATCAGAAAGCGCTCGCCGGCATTAAAGCCGAAGCTGCTATCGGTCGGGTAGTCGCGGAAGCGGTCGTAGTAGTACAGACGGGACAGGAAGCGCCACGGTCCCCAGTTGTGATCGGCCGTCAGCGAGAACCGGAACTGCGGCAGGCCTTCTTCGATTTGTCGTACAAGCTTATCACTGATGAACTCCGGAGTCCGGCTGTCCACCTCGGTCTTATTCCAGTTCGCGACAAGCGTGAATTGGGTGAAGCCCGCAACCGATTGCAACGGATAGGTCGCTACCACATCAACGCCCTGGGTGGTGGTGTCGAAGTCGTTGGTATAGAAGCGGAGCACCGAGATCTGATTCGGCCCGACCGCCGCGTCGAATTCCGCCCGGGTGATGCCCCGCTTGGCGAGTTCGTCCGCAACATTAAACCGGCTGCTGCGGACGATGCGGTCCTGCATCTTGATACGGTAGTAGTCGACGGTGACATCGACATCGGCCACGTTGAAGACAATGCCCGCCGAGTAGTTGACGGATTTTTCCGGGGTCAAATCGCTGGCGCCGAAGAAAGCCGAAGCCGGATGGTGGGCAGGAAAGGTGGCGTCGTCTATCAGCCCGCCAAGATCGGCGTCAAAGGACGTGGTGATTTTGTTCACATTGGCCTGGCCGGGTGTTGGGGCGCGAAAACCCGAGCTGACCGCACCGCGCATGGCCAGCATTTCCAGGAGTTGCCATCTGGCCGACACCTTCCCGTTGACGGACTCGCCGATCGGCTTGTCAAAGTTCTCATACCGTCCGGCCACGCCAAGGGTCACATTTTTAATCACCTCGGCTTCCAGGTCCATGTAGAGGGCATAGTTATTCCGCTGATGATCCCCGATGATGTTGGGGCCGAATCCGGTGAACCCGTTCGAGCCGACGCCGAGACCCTGCGCCGTCAGCCGGTTTCCGGGGGCCACGTACCAAGAGGTTTCCCCGCCGAGTTCCACTTCGTACTCTTCGATGTGGTACTCGAAGCCAAAGGCCATATTCAGGTCGGAGTAGAAGAGACCGACATCAAATGGCTTGGAAATGTCCAGGTTGAACGTCTTTTCAGTCTGGCTCACACCGCCGGGCCGGTATTCCGTCGGAACGACCCTGTTGACCGCCAGGAGTTGCGGGTTGATCGTGTTGAGCATGAAATAGTCAACGCTGTTCTCGCCGAAGTAGGCACTCACGTCGTAGGACCAGCCGTCGAGCAGCGCATAGGCGCCCTCCAGGTCCTCCAGCGTCCCGCGCAAGCCAAAGGCGATGCTCCAGTCGCGCACATAGCCGCCGAAGCGCGGGGTGAAGCCGCCCGGAAACTGGGTGTTGAACATGGCGCAATGGTCGGGCAGAGACACGTTCGAGTAATCGGCCGCCGGGTGCTTCTGCACTTCGGGGCAGCGGTTGGATAAGCCGTTTTCGAGCAAATTTCCGCCCTCCGAGATGGGCCTCGGGTCGAAATCGTCTCCGATATCGATAATTTTGTGGAGGTTGCCGGGACCGCGGAACACCCCGTTGCGCGTATTGGGATTACGGAAGTAGAAACCACCCTCGACCTTGCGCTCCGCATAGTTACCGAAGGCATAGATGCGGCTGTTGATCTCCTCCAGGTCCAAGCCCAGGTTGCCGAAGAATTTGTAGTCGTACTGAATCTCGGGCGCTCCCCAGATCTGCGCCGCGGGCCGACGCACATCCATGTTGCCGGCCTCGATCAAGCCTCGGGCATCGCTGCGCTGTACGCTCCGGCTGGTTTCGTCCACGTTGTTGAACTCGAAGCTGAGGTTGGCAAAGCCATTCTCGGTCAGCGGTACGCCCAGGTTGGCGGCCACGTTCACCTTGTCGCCGTCGCCGTGGTAGTTCTGGCCGTAGCTCGTCTGCACGGTCAGGCCCTCGGTGTCTTCCCTGAGCCTGAAGTTCAGCACGCCGGCAATGGCGTCCGAGCCGTACTGGGCAGCCGCTCCATCGCGCAGCACCTCGACGCGCTCCAGGGCAATGGACGGGATGTTGGAGATATCGGCCCCCTGTGATCCTCTGGAGTTCGGAGCACCCAGGAAGTTAATCACCGACCCACGGTGGCGGCGTTTTCCGTTGACCAGGACGAGGGTGGAGTCCGGCGGCAGACCGCGTAGCGTGGCCGGCCGGACGAAGGTGGCCTCGTCGCTGATGGGCTCCTGGCTCACATTATAGGAGGGGACGGTCGCGGACAGCAGGGAGTCCATGTCCCGGATGCCGTAGGTCTGCAAGTCTTCGCCCTGAATGACGTCAACCGGCACCGGCGAATCCTGGGCCGAGCGACCCGCCACACGGGAGCCGACCACCCTGAGTTCTCCGAGTTCTAGAACCTGCTCGGTGTCTTGTACAGCGGCCGGCTCTTGCGGTTCCACTTCTTGCGCTCCGACTGCAAATGCCCCAGTCAAGGTGAATACACTTACGAGAAGATAGGGCTGCCACCACTTCAATTTTCTCATGTTACTCCCCCTTCAGAATTTCTCTCCATCTGCCATACGTGCAAGGTGTATGGGATAAGACTATATACCGAATAAACACATTCGAGAAGAGCCAAGACGCAGGGACTTTGGCTTGCCATCTTCTCTCAGATGTCTCGGCCTACCAGACCTATCACCCCCCGTCCCAAATCAGAGTAAAGGTGCTAAGTCAAGCACTACTCGCTTTCCTTCTTTTCCTGTGTATAATACCATGCCTTCGGCAGAACCGGCGCACTCATGAAGGTCGCGGCGGGGAAGGAGAGCAGCACGCATGCGTACGTTGTTTTTAAATCCGCCTGCATATGAAAATTTTGATGGGGGAGCAGGCTCGCGCTATCAGGCGACTCGTGAGGTCTGGTCGTTCTGGTATCCGACCTGGCTGTGTTATCCGGCCGGTATGATCGAGAACAGTCGCGTTCTGGATGCGCCGCCCGAAGGATTAAATCAGGCGCAGACCGTTGATATCGCCAAGGAGTACGATTTTGTTGTGTTACACACCAGTACGCCGTCGGTGAAATTGGACGCGCAGACCGCCGAGTTGATCAAAGAAAAAAATCCGGACTGTCGTATCGCGTTTGTAGGCGGTCAGGCCACGGCCGAGCCGGAGAAGACCTTACAGATTTCTGAAGCTATCGATATTGTCGCGCGGAAAGAGTTTGACTACTCCATGAAAGAGGTTGCCGAGGGATGGGATTGGAAGGATATCCGCGGTATCAGCTATCGCCAGGACGGACAGATCCATCACAACCTTGAACGTCTGACGCTCACCGATGAGGAACTCGACCAGTTGCCCTTTGTCACTCAGATTTACGACCGGGATTTGGACTTCCGGAAGTATAACAGTCCGTATTGTCAGTATCCCTATGTGTCGTTGTACACCGGACGGGGATGTCCGGCGCGCTGCACGTTTTGTCTGTGGCCACAGGTGACCACCGGCCACTCCTACCGCACCCGCTCGGTGGGCAATGTCATTGAAGAAGTGCAGGAAATGAAGCGCCTCTTTCCGGGTATGAAAGAGGTCTTTTTTGATGACGACACGTTTACGGCCGACCCGAAACGTGCACGCGAAATCGCAAAGAAGATGGGCGCTATGGGCCTGTGCTGGTCTACCAATGCGCGCGGGAATGTTGACTACGAGACCCTCAAGGTGCTGAAAGACGGCGGGCTACGGCTGTTTGTGGTCGGTTATGAGTCGGGGAACGCGGCCATTCTCAAGAATATTAAAAAAGGCGTGGCCCTCGAAACCTCACGGCGGTTCACCCGGGACTGCCACAAGCTTGGCATCCTGATCCACGGTACCTTTATTTTGGGCCTGCCTGGGGAAACCCGTGAGACCATGCAGGAGACCATGCGTTTCGCCCGGGAGATGAATCCGGAAACCATTCAGGTCTCTTTGGCTTCCCCCTATCCCGGCACCGCCTTTTACGATTTCGCCCTCGACAACGGCTATATCAAGGCCGAGGACATGGTGGGTGAATCGGGCTATCAGCAGTGCGTGATTAACTACCCCAACCTGTCCGGGGAAGAAATTTTTGAGACGGTTGAGAAATTCTACCGCTCGTACTACCTTCGCCCGCGCTACATCTTCAAGGCTGTGAAAAAGATGGCGCGTGACCCGGAGGAGCGAAAACGGATGTGGCAGGAAGGCAAAGATTTTTTCCGCACTATGCGGAAACGGCGGGAGATGAGCACCACGCCTTCTCCGGCTGCCTAATACGTCTCCTCCCGACGGGGGGGAGAACGTGTCTGACTCCATGGCCTAAAAGAGTAAACGTGCCCCAGCTATATAGATTAAGAAAGGATGGGTACGTTTGCTCTTTTTCTCGCGTTCTGGTTCCTGGCTGGCCTGCTGTGCATCGCCCTGATCTATTATCTTTTTAGTGTCTATGCGGCCTGGCGTTTTTTTCGGCCGGGTTCGACTTCGAGTACGGCGCTTCCGCCGGTCACTATTCTCAAGCCGCTCAAAGGCGCACCGCCCGATCTGTACGACAGTCTGGCGAGCTTTTGTCGGCTCGATTACCCGACCTTTCAAATCCTCTGCGGCGTCCGCAACCCCAATGACCCGGCGGCTGCTATTGTCACCAAAGTGCAGAACGACTTTCCCCAGTGCGATATTACCCTGGTTGTTGCGCCCTCTGTGATCGGGCCCAATTATAAGGTCAGCACCCTGCACCATCTGACGCCACAGATGAAGTATGACTATCTCGTCATTACCGATAGTGATGTCTGTGTTGAGCCCGATTACTTGCAGACGATCATTCCGCCCTTAACGCAGACGGAAACAGGTCTGGTCACCTGTGTGTATCGCGGCGGTTCCGGACAACCCCTGTCGGCTCTGTTGGAATCGCTCATGATCAATACGACTTTTACCACCCAGGTCGTGGTCGCCAGCCAAGTCGAGCGGCCCGCGTATGCCTTCGGTGCAACTATGGCGCTCAAACGCACCTGCCTCGACGCTATTGGGGGATTTTCCAGGCTGTCCGATTACCTGGCGGATGACTATTACCTTGGGTATCTTATTAGCCAGGCTGGGTATCGGCTGCGCGTCCTGCCCACCGTTGTTGAAACCCGTCCCGATGCGGGCTCGTTGCGCGGGTTGTTTCACCATCAGTTGCGCTGGGCGCGAACGCAACGAAACTGTCGTCCCGGCGGGTATATCAGTACGGTTGTGACGTTTGGTACGGTCTGGGCCTGTGTGAGCCTGCTCTGTTTTTGGTCGTCCATAGAGATGACTGTTCTCGCCCTTAGTGTCATCGGGGTACGCCTCCTGACCGCCGCTCTGATGAACACGGTCTTTCTGCAATCAACGCTGCCGCGTCCCGCTATTCTGTTGACCATTCTCACGGACCTTCTCTCTTTTGTTGTCTGGTGTGCCAGCTTGCGAGGCAACACGGTCCGCTGGCGGGAGTATACCTTCCGGCTTCAAAAAGACGGACGAATGGTACGCGTCGGTTAATGACTCGTCCCTTCATATAACGAAGAGAGGTCTCGGTAATTAACGAACCGAATATTTTCTTCAGTGGCTGCCGCCCGCACCGCCGGACTCGTGAGGGCCGCAAGCTCAACATCTCTGCGATAGTTTGGTGTCCACCGTTCGACCTCGGGACACGGCAGGCGGGCCGGATGGCAGTACAGCTCCGTTACGCCGGCTTGGAGTCGCGGGAACAGGTCGAGCAGATAAGATTCATCCAATGCCCCACTTTGATGTAGGCCAAACAAACGATCCGGGTAGGGAATACGGGCGTGACGCAGCTTTTTTTCTGTTGTCCGGGCGAGAGATGTAAAGACAACGGACTCCCAGCGTTTCCTCAAGGCATGGCGCGGATCGAGCGTCAGGCTGGTTGTCAGGTCTTCTCGGGTCAGGCGCATGGCCGGAATAGGGTATTCCTGTGCGAGCGCCAGGAGCGCGTCCATAACGACCGGGTGCATATGGATGTTGAGATGTCCATCAATATGGGACAAGGGTAATCCCGTTTCCAGAAAACGCTCAAATTGGGCTCGGCACTCGGCTAGGACTTCTTCCCGTGCCCGCCGGGAGAAATAATACTGCAATCCGGCCCGGGTTGGATCATGCGCAAAATTCCCCTCGCTGTCGATGATCGCGCGGAGACGCGAGGGGGAGAGCACAGCCCGCCCTTGGACTAGGGTCACATGCAGTCCAACCCCGAGGCTTTGTGTCGAGCGGGCAAGCTCCACCGCTTCCTCCCAGGCCGGAGCCGTGACCATGAGGCTGGCATTGGTCAGAATGCCCTGCCGATGGGCGTGCAGTATGCCGGTGTTGACCTGAGCGGACAGGCCAAAGTCGTCCCCGTTGACGATGAGATAGCGAGCAACAGGGGCGGGAGGAGGCATAGCTCAGCCAGAACGGTCTGGGCGATCGAGCGCGTCAAGCCGTTCGATATCGGGAAGGATGTCACGTTCAGCGTGTTCGAGGTCTTGCAGAAAATCGATTTCCGTCCAGGGCAGGTCGTCAACCCGCTCAAAGCCGACATGATGCTGGGCCAGAAACTCAGGGAAGGCTTCTTCGTGCTCGATCGTGTCTCGGCCCTGCGCCACATAGTCATCGAGAATAGAACGGAGGAGGGGTGCGGCGTCTTGGGCGACTTTGAGAAAACCGACCGACTCGCCTACCAGATCGTAGTCGCCCGCACCGCCCCGGATAATCGTCAGCACCCGCCCGGCCCGGGTGAGCAGCATTTGTTCCTCACCGGTATTCTCGGAACTCGCGTCAAGCAAAAAACAGCTTGTGTGTCTGGACTGCACTAAGCGTTGCAGCAAACGAACCGGGAACAGCACATCGGCATCCATGATCAGCAGGTCGGTATCAAACTCGTTACGCGCGCTCCAGAGTGACAGGATTGCTCCCTTTTCGTACTGCTCGTTCCGGATATAACGAACGGCCACCGTGCCGCACCGCTCGCCGATCTCTTCGACAATCATATCTCCACGATAGCCGATCACGATGACCGCCTCTTTGACCCCAGCAGCGCCTAAAGCGGTGAGGGTGCGTTCGAGCAAGGTTTTTCCACTGACCTGAATCAAACATTTGGGCCGCCGGTCGGTGATGGCCTGAAAGCGTTTGCCAACACCAGCCGCGAGGATAATCGCTTTCATAACTTCTCACCTGATAACACGTCTTTAAGGGCGTCAAGAAAATGCTGAAAATCGTCCAAAGTCAGATGGCCCATATTGGCCACTCGGAAAATATCGGCGCGGAGTTTTCCCTGTCCCTCGTAAATGACAAAGCCGCGTTGTTTGAGACCGTCATGTAAGTCTGGATACGAAATGCCCTGAGGCAGGGCCAGAGAGGTCAGGGAGTTGGATCGTAATTCCGGGGGAAGGAGAAAGGCGAGTCCGAGTTCCGTAAAGCCGTCGCGCAGAAACCGGGCGGCCAGACGATAGCGTTCGACCCGTCCCGCAGATGTTTCCTCCAGAAGTTCATCAAGGGCGGCATCCAGCGCATACCAGGCCGGGATGGCCGGAGTAAATGGAATGCTCCGTCGTTCCTGCGCTTCCCAGTGCAGCGGCAGGTGGAGGTATAACGAACGACGGGGATAGTCCTGCATGGTCGCCATGACTTCGTTCCGAACCAACACAAAGGCAACGCCCGGCTGGCCCTGGATGCATTTGTTCGCCGTACAGGCACACAGGTCTACGCTGTCGCGCACGACCTCCAGGTCTTCGCCGCCCAGTGCGCTCACCGCGTCAAGCAGAAACACCCGTCCCTGCTGACGCACGATCCGGCCAATTTCAGTCACGGGATTAAGCAGGCCGGTCGTGGTTTCATGTTGGACCAGGGCCACGGCCGCGATAGCAGGATCATTTCTCAGGGTGGATTCAATTTGCTCCGGGCTTGGAGCTTCGGTCCAGGCATAGGTTAATTCTACGGTCGGGATACGGTGGGCTTCCGCCATCTGGCGCATCCGATCGCCATAGACGCCGTTGTTAATCACGAGGAGTTTCCTCCCCTCGGCCAGGACCGAGGAGACCATGGCTTCAACCGCCAGGGTGCCCGAACCACTCACCACCACTGCGGTATAGCCCTCAGGGGCGAACGCCTGTAGCAGCTTGGCGCGAACCGCAGCCAGCAGGGCAGAAAACTCTGCTTCCCGGTGGCAGAGGTCTCCACGCAGGAGGGCCTGTCGGACACGCGGAGAAACATTGACTGGGCCGGGATTCAGAAGAATGTATTGTTGCATCGTGGAATTGTGAGGGACATGGGGCCTATATGTCCTGATTAATGGCCTCCATAAAGCGCCGGACGATGTGCTGGGGCTCGTGTGTAATCCGACCAATATGTCGCTCTTCCCGGTCCGGCTCAATTTTAACCAACAGAAAGGACGGGCCATTTTTCTCAGACGGGTCTGGCGCCAGCAGTTCCTGCACCGCGGCGCGTAGCTGGTCGGCATCTTCAACGCGGCGCACATCAACATAGCCGCTCGCATGCGCCACTGCATCGAGCGCCACGTGGCTGGATATCGTCGGCTGGTTACCCGTCGAGCCGTAGACTTCATTATCAAAAACAAGGTGGACCAGATTGCGCGGCTGCTGCGTACCGATCAGGGCCAGTGAGCCCATATTCATGAGGACATTGCCATCACCGTCAAAGACGACCACGCGCCGCTCTGGTTTATTCAGGGCCACGCCGAGCGCAATGGACGAGGCCAGGCCCATGGAGCCGATCATATAGAAATTGCCAAGGCGGTCCTCAAGATTGAAGGACTCCCGCGAAATAAACCCATTCGCATGGACAACCAAGGCGTCCTGTAGGGCAGGGATAACTATGCTCAGGGCCTGGGCTAAATTCATGCGGTAACTCCAGGTGGAAGGACCAGCGCCGTCGGGCGACTCGTCTGCTTCAGGGTCGAGGTGGCCCAGCCAATCGCGTCCTCCAGGGTCTGTTCTTCAAGCACCCGATACGGAATCTTCAGGGTGGATAACAGGTCGGGCAGGATATCGCCCATAATGATATGCTCCGGCGCGTCCTTGCCCTGATAGCCGCGCCACGTAATCAGCAGCAGACAGGGCAAGGCATAGATCAGACTGAGAGAAGACAGCGCGTTCAGGCAGACCCCCAGGCCCGAGTTCTGCATAATGACAACGGGTTGCCTGCCGGCCATATAGGCTCCTGCCGCCAGGCCCACCGCTGCATCCTCACGTGTCTCGGCAATATAGCCGCCCCGCTCTTCAAGCGTGGCAAGCACCCCTTTGACCAAAGAGCAGGGCACCCCAGTGAAAAAGTCGAAGCCGGCATTCCTGAGGTGTTGCACAAACTGGGGTCCACTGACCATGAGGTGATACGTCTCCTTACTTGGTCTATTGGGTCTGTTGGGCCGGACTCAAAGGACTCAATAGACTCCTTCTATGACAGGTCTCCCTGAGCCGAGTCCTGTACGGAGAGTTCCGGAGTGGCTATCCTCGCCTCCTGTCCGCTCTTTTCCGTTCGGTATAAGAGCAGCGGAAGGATCACAATAGAGGCGATCAGGACACTCCCGACTGCCAGGGTCAGCAGGAGGCCCATACTGAAAATCCCATAATACTGGGCGACCATGAGACTACCAAACCCGACCATGGTCGTCAGTGAGAACAGCACAACCGCCTGGCCGGTACTGCCGGCAATCAAGCTGACGACCGAGACGTCACGGCCTACCCGGAAACGATGGACGAGATGGATACCATTCTCCACGCCGATACCAATAATCAGGGGGGCGGCAACCATATTGGCGAGATTAAACTGCACGTCCCCCAGCCACATCAGGCCCGCGGTCCAGATCATACCCAGCCCGAGCGGCAGGACGGCCAGTAGTGCATCCGTGACACGTCGGAGCGCCAAAAAAGTGACAATCAGGATCGCGAGGAAGGCATACCAGGCTGCCTCAATATAGCCAGCCTGCATTGCCCCAATAGATTCGTAGCCAATAATCGGGGAGCCGGTAACATCGGGATCAACCGTGCGCAACTGCCGAATGAACTCCGTCAGTGGCTCACGCTCCCAGATATTTTCCTTGGGATAGACCTGTAAAAGGAACCGTTGGCCGTCCCGGCTGACAAAGCGGCTACGCAACTGAGGCGGGACATCGGCAAATGTGATCGGCCCAGCCGGAGACAGATTGTTCTTGAGCAGAGACCATTTATCCTGAAAGTCGAGAAAGAGCGCGTCCTGAAAAAGGGCCAGACGTTGTTGGACGTTCTGCTCGGGCAGCGTTCGGAGCGCTTCAAAGACGGTCAGCAGGTGTTGGCGCGCCTCGTGCAGGAGCGTTGCACTGCCGTTTTCCTGATCGCGGATTTTAAGGCGGAGCTTATCAAGAGTCCGTTCGAGTTGCTCGACCCCCACCTCCTCAGGATTATTGCGGAGCGGAGGGAGCTCACTCAGCAACGGGCGGATGATTGCCAGGAGGTGAAGGCGCTCCGGCTGTCCGTCCGGAATCAGCGACGCGACACTCTCAACGGTTTCCACGCTGGGCAGCGCCGCAAACGCTTGAGCCTTTTGGCGCGCCGCTTCCGGCGTCGGTGCGGTTGCCAAGGCGTTCCAGGACGAACGCTCGGAGTTTTCAATAATACGCTTTTCCCACTCAACCGACTCTGTACCGTGTGCCTGGAGGTTCAGCAAATTATAGTCAAAAGAGACCCACGGCAGCGCCAGGAGGCCCGCCGCCGTTCCTAGTCCGGCGATTCCGAAAAGGAGATTTCTCTTCCGTTCGACGTAGTGGCCCAGGCCGGAAAACGTTGTCTGCAAGACCGTCTGCTGTCCCACGGGAACACGCCAGGGCCAGAACGAGTCCATCCCTACGATCAAGGCTGGCAGGAAAGTCAGGATCGCGAGAACGGATAGCAGGATTCCTCCGCCCGAAATGATGCCGAGTTCCTGAACCCCGCGAAAGTCCGCCAGTATGACTGCAAAAAAGGCGAGCGAGGTGGTTAACGCCCCCGCAATAATACTGGGGACGGTCTGTTCAAACACGATGGTAATGGCTTCGGCCTGGTTTTTTCCCTTGCCACGCTCTTCCTCATAGCGAGTCATGAAGTGGACGCCGAAGTCGTCAGCCAAGCCGAGCAGCATCGGCGCGATGAAGACGGTAATAATCGTCAGATGGCCGACTGAGAGCGTGACAAAACCCAGCGTCCAGCTCAGGCCGATCATGAGCGATGAAACAATAAAGAGCGGATGCCGAATACGTCGGAAAAAGATCAAGTAGAGGAGCGCAATACCCGACAGGGCTATCACCGTTGCTACGGCCGTATCGTGCTGGGCACTGAGCATTTCATCATTGCCCAGCGCCTTTGTGCCGGTAACGCCAGCGTCCAGACCCGGAAACTCCATTTTCAGGTCGGCAATCGCCTGCCGAATGGTCGCCATCGAATCCTGGAGGTCATTGAAACCCGCAGCGGCGTCTTCTTTCGCCTCGACCATGAGGAACATGTATTTGCGGTTCTCGGCAATGAGGAAGCCGTCGTCATCGAGCTGGGCCGTCCCGCCAAAAAACTCAGCCCAGGGCGAACGGTAGCGGTAGTCTTGTCCGTACAGTGCCTGCGCAATCTCTTGTAACAGTGCGGTGAGGAAGGACAACTGAGAGTCGGAGAACTCGCCGGAGTCCTCATCCAGTGGGGCTCCCAGCCCGAGGAAGTCGTCAACCAGATGCGAAACAACGGCACTACTGACTTGGGTGTTAATCGCCTCGAACAGTGTATTCAGGCCGGGGTTCGTCAGCAACTCGTGAATAATCTCCTGTGAGTCTTCAAGACTCCGCTGTAAATCGCGCAGATCCTCCGCCGGCAGGTAGAGCAGCTTTTTGCCTTCTAAGGAGGAGACATCCACTCGATAAAAAATCTCAGCAATATGTTCCTGCTCCTGAGCGAGTCGTTCACCCAGCCGTGTCACAAAGGCTTTGCCCTGCGGGATGTCTTGTGGCTCAACGACCACGGCCACTTGGTCCACGCCGACAAACTCCTCGGAATATTCCTCATCAAGTTGCAGGTAGCGCTTTTCAGTCGAGATCAGATCATTACGGCCGGTGACAAGTTCGAGGTGCCGTGCGGTGTAGAGTGACGCCGCAACAGTAAGCAGGAGACAGAGGACCAGGGCTGTCTTTGCGTACGAAACGATTCCCTGAGCGCAAGCCCGCAGGGCCCGTTTTTCCAGGGCAATGAGGCGTTGTTTAAAAGACGGAGGGATCGCCTGCACGGATAGTGTCTCCACTCACAAAGCACGCGGGAACGGACAGGACGGAGAGCGTATGTATGCTAGGAGGATGGGGCACGATATCTGCCAACGTCCCCCACACCCGGCACAGGTCTTGCCAGTCCTCGGTTGAGTCGGGCAGCCTATCCTAGCCATGGCGGTTACTCAAGCGTGGGAGAGAGTCTGAGCGGTCCGCTGTTATCCGGCCTCGTCTGTCTTGGCGTTCGCAATTGTCTGCTGCATCCGCTTCACCAACTCTTCGTAGGACTGTTTGGACATGAGCGATTGCACTTGTTTGCGCAAGTTGCTGGCCATACTGACCCCGTCGAGCCGGACGTCCCAGATCTTCCATACGCCCTCCGACTGATTGAGCCGAAAACCGATGGTCACCCGCCCTTCATCTGGATTTACGACCGAGACCTCGGTCAGGGCCTCATTCCCTTGCTGATGCGTGTCGCCGTATTCGAACTGCGTGTCAGCCAGAAATTCCGATGCTCTGGGATAGGCCAGCTCGCGTAGCAGGCGTGTGAGGAGGTTAACGAAATCAGCCTGCTTCTCTTGGCCAAGAGTGTCCCAGTGCGGCCCCATCAGCCAGCGCGACAATTGAGCAATAGCCAGGTTTTTTTCGATCTCTTCATTGGAGCACTGCGAGGGAGCGGAGGGCGAACCAAAGTCCTGACCACACGACTGCATGGTAGAAATCAGCCGTTTGGTTACCTCCGCTGGAGAATCGGCCCAGCCGAGCTGAGGAAAAAGGAGACCTACCACCAAAAGGAGAGTTTTGACCACGACCAAACTCCTCGATATGCCAGTCGCTGTTTTCCTGGTGTTTGCAAGAGGCCAGAGGCTTATTCTGCGATCTGCCTCTCCCGGTTTTGCATATAGAAGTCTTGCACTGCGCTATACATATCAAGAGAGTAGCGATCCACACTCTCGAAGAGTTCAAGATTGAGGGAGCGTTCGTTGACCGCATTGGTGACTACTGTGCCCGTATCCGTTGCCGTGACTTCGACCGTGGATAAAAAATAGGTCTTCGGGTCCATAGCTCCGTCAGCCACCCGGCCAATGGCGTCACGCACCGTGGAAGGTCCGATAAAGGGCAATACCAGATACGGGCCCGACCCCACGCCATAGGTTCCGAGCGTTTGACCAAAGTCTTCTTCGCTGATTTCGAGCCCGAACTTGTTTTTGGCCACATCGAAAAAGCCGAAACCGCCAATCGTCGTATTAATCACAAAGCGTCCGGCTTCCCGCGCCGCACCGTCCAGCTTGAGCTGAAAGAGGCTATTGGCGAAGCGCGGCACAACCCCGATATTATGGAAAAAACGGCGCACGCTGAGCCGCGCAGGCTCCGGTACGGCCCCGGCATAGGAACGGGCAACCGGTCGGAGGATATGTTCATCCATCCAGATGTTGAAGGAGAACATCTTCTCATTAAAGGGTTCAAAAACAGACGGTTCGTATACCTGGGTGGGACTGTCAAGCATGTCCAGTGAGTCATCCAGCCCCTGCTGCATTGCTCCATTCTGAGCAAAAGCTATTGGCGCATGCAGGCCAAGCCCGAGGACACTGACCAGACAGAGAACCATAACGTAGCCAAGTCGTCTTTTTTGCATTGTTCCACTCTCTGAATACTAGGAGTTCCGGGTTGGCAGCAGAACGGTCGCCGTGCCAATGACCCAGCGTTCTCCATCATCGTTCTCCATCCAGATATCACACTCAGCCGTATGTCGCTCCGTATCCTTTTGGGTGACAAAGCCCAGCAAATGGATCGCACAGTCAGGCAGGACCGGGCTGCGGAACGTCGTACCGATCCGGGTGATCTGCGCCGCTTGGTTCCACTCACCGATCAGCCGGGCCAGCAGCCCCATACTTAAGACCCCAGGTGCGATCATGCCCGGCAGCCCCTCCTGACGTGCCCCTTCGTCGTCCGTGAACCGTGGAAAATCCATGCCGGCCGTCTTGGCGTACTTGCGGACAAAGTCCTTGGTCAGGAGCAGGTCGATAGGCGGCAACTCGTCGCCCTCTTCGACCTCTTCAAAATAGAGTGTTTTCATCGCTGCATAATCCTATGGTCAACAATGGCAACCTTCTGGCCGTCCTGGTTTGTGATCTCATTCCGCAGAACGATGAAATACATAGAGCCACTGCGCCCGGTTTTCTCGTAAATATCATGTATGGTGCTGACCATTTTCAGCCTGTCACCCGGCCGGACTGGGGCAAAAATTTCAACATCACGTCCGCCGTCAAAACCGACCTTACCGAAGCGCGGCATATGCTCGGGTGTCATTTTTTTGGGTCGGAGCCGTGTCACATAGGTCGGAGCCGCCACCAGACCGCCATAGGGCCCATGCATCGCTGCGTCTTCATCGGTGTAGAGCGGGTTGGTCTCCCCCAGCGCGTCCGCAAATTGTAAGAGGTCGGTTTTCTCAACCGGCGGAAAGTCCGTTTCGTCGAATACCTGGCCTAAAATGGACCGATCAAATTCAAGCGCCATGCGCGTCTCTCCTAGGTCCCACTGGATGCCGGCTGGGCCGGGGCGCGCCGGACACGAAAATCAACCGGTCGGTAGCCACCCGCTCGCAGCGCCTCCACCAACTCTTCCGTATTCGTAATATCTTTCTCAAACTCTGTGGCGCAAATCCCGACAAAGCTCACCAGATGGGCATCGCTCCCCCCAAACGCGTGGTAGCCATACGTATCGATAAGCTCAGCAACGCGCTCGTTCTCGCCTTTTTTGCTTCCGCCGTTCAGGGCTTCGACGCCAACAACCCCCTCAAGCGGAGGGCGGTTTTCATAGTGCTCGATCAAACCAATAGTGGGCCGACCTGGGTGACACGGCATGGCTACACCGCCCATGCGTGCTACTTCGTCAATCAACTCTTGGGCTCGCAGCCGGACATTGGAGAAGTCGAAACGTTGCAGCATCGCGTCGTTGACCCCATACACAAGGACATGCCCGTACTCGGTTTCGACCTCAGAGGCTTTGAGGATCAGCATGCCATACTTGTCCTCAAGCGCCCGGTAGTCACTCTGGGTGTCAAATTGGCGGTGCTCGGTCAGCACGATACCGTCCAGCGGCCGTTCGTCTCGCTTGCGGGCCAGCCACTTGAGGTAAGCCTCAACCGGTGCACGGCTGTCGTCCGAGGCTTCAGAGTGAAGGTGGAGGTCAATTACCCGTGCCATGGTCTATCTGAGAACCGGCGCGCAAAGCCGGCTTTTTTATCTCCTTTTGTCGAAGCAGTTTTTCTGGTTGTGAACTGTCTATAGTGCCAGAAGCGAACGATTTGAGTCAATTGGGTCAATTGACCCAACACACCCAATGGCCTATGAGGCAGGCTTGAACAGCGGCACCGAGACATCCGGCGTCACGTCCTCGAAGGTGACTTCGACCGGCATACCGATAGTGACGCTCTCCGGGTCACAACCCACGATATTGGTCAGCAGCCGCACCCCTTCTTCCAACTCGACATAGGCCATGACATAGGGCACTTTGTTGCGAAAGCCTGAACTTTGATTCTGACGGGTAATCGTAAAGGTATAGACGGTCCCTTTGCCGCTACAGCGCAGCCACTCAAAGTCCTGCGACAGGTCTTCCGGGCAAAAGGCGCGCGGATAGTAAAAGACCGTTCCACACGGCAGACATTTCTGGACATACAGCTCGTGCCGGGCGCAGGCTTCCCAGAAAGGCCGCGACTCTTCATCTACCCGGGGGACCGGACGGTTCGGTTTCTTTTTTTCATCAGCCATAATTACTTCCTCGTTACTGGACCGCAGCTATACGCCGAGGACCAGAGAGGCTCCGCTGTGCCGGAGCCCGAGCGTTCCGCCTGTTCCATGACAAAAGGCGAGTTCACAATCCTTGACCTGGCGCTCTCCACACTCGCCCCGCAACTGCTTGACCGCCTCGATCACCAAAAAAATTCCGCGCATACCGGGGTGGTTGGAGGACAACCCGCCGCCGTCGGTATTGATCGGGAGTTCACCGCCCAGGCCAATACGACCGTTCTGGACATACGACCCGCCTTCTCCTTTTTGACAAAACCCCAGGCTTTCAAGGGTGATGCACACGGTAATGGTGAAGGAGTCATAAATCATGGCCATATCAAAGTCGCTATGACTCACCCCGGCCCGCGCCATGGCTTTCGGGCCAGACTGCTTGGCCGCCGCGTCGGTAATATCGCGCACCCCGGCACTGGTATGGGCGCAGGACTCCGCCGCGCTCAGGAGATAGACGGGCTTCTTTCTGAGATCGCGTGCCCGTTCAGCAGAGGTGACAACCAGGGCGCCACCGCCATCGGAGATCATGCAGCAGTCCAGGAGGTGCAGCGGTGAGGACACCTCGCGTGAGGCCAAGACATCGTCGACGCTAATCAGATCGCGGAACTTTGCGTGCAGATTCAGCGACGCATGTTTGCGCGTGGTCACGGCAATCTCGGCCAGTTGCTCGCTGGTTGTGCCGAATTCGTACATATGACGCTGTGCGGCCAGGGCATAGTCACCAACAGTTGTCGGGCCGTAGCAGCCTTCAAACTGTTCGGGTGGATCGCCACTCCCGCCGCCGCCGGTGCCAATGGCAAAACGGTCCGAGGACCATTTGCTGCCGTACAGAATCATGGCAACATCGCAGTAACCTGCAGCAATCGCCGCCGCGGCATGGGCCGTATGCGAAACAAAAGACGAGCCCCCAATCGAGTTGGAGTCCAGGAAATCGGGGTTGAGATTCAGGTGCTCGGCCAGAGCGATAATGCCCATCCCGCCCACACCCGAGGTAAACAGGCCGTTGACATCTTTTATACCCAGCCCGGCATCGTCCAGGGCGCCTCGGGCGCTTTCGGCCATGATCTGGTATTGGGTTTTATGCGGAGCCCAACGGAGCGGGTGCTCGTAGACACCGGCCAGCGCGGCTTTTCGACTGATACTCATACTATTCCTCTTTAGTTGAAGAACGCCTGAATGGCATCGCAGGCGGCCTGCGGTTTTTCGAGTGGCAACCAGTGTCCGGCCTCAGGAATGACAGCCAGTTGTGCATTCGGAATATGGTCCCGCAACTCTTCTGCCTGAGCAACTGGCGTGGTGGCGTCGTCCGCTCCGGCCAGCACCAGCGTGGGTCGGTCGATCTGTGCTAGCTGCGCTCTCAGGTCGACCTGCTGGCAGGCCAGCAAATCAAAGTAGCGGACGCGCGGGTCGGTCTTGATCTGCTCCATCCAGCCTTCTTGGATAATCTCCTGCGGCGTCTGAGGTGAGCACGATACCTTGGTGAAGGGCTGTCCCTGGCGGCCTTTCATCACTGCCTGCCAGGTACCGAGAAGCTCATCCGAGATGTTGAATTTCGCCGCCGTGCAGGTCAGGACTACGCCCTCAACCATATCCGCATGGCGCAGGGCCAGGTCCATGGCGATGGCGCCGCCCATGGAATGGCCAACGATGACCACCGGGCGCACACCTAACGCCTGCCACAGACTATAGGTGAAGTCGCTATAAGCGGCCACGCTTTTGAGGCTTTCCGTTCCGCTCGAACGCCCGTGGCCGGGAAAGTCGAAGGCGAGCGGGCTGTGGGCGGCCGAGAGCATATCCAGCATCTTGTGGGCGAAATGGCCGTTACTGCCCGCCCCGTGGACATATAAAAAGAGCTTGCCTTTGCTGACATCAGGAACAACCGGCGGTAGCGTTGTCTGGCCGGTGTGAAAGTAATGCACCGCATAGCCGTCAACATCAACATACTTGGTTGGCATATCCCCTCGCTTCGGAAAAACTGCCACTTGACTAATCGGGCAGGGTCGAGTTTGTCAAGGGTTCCGGCCTGTGCGATGACTCAGGCCAGTCGAGGTTCCCGTGTCTTAGCCTGCCGGGAGCCTTTTGGCTGGCCTCTCTTCATCCTTCAGACCCGCGCCAGCTCGCGCACCAAGACCTGTAACGATTGGGCGTTATACGCCGGCAAAAAATGGTCGATATAGGGCCGGGCGGCCTTCATGCCTTGGGCGCGCAGTTCAAAGCTTGAGGCCCCGTACATGGGGTTGATCCAGACCACGGTGCGCACGCGTCGCCGCAGGGCGCGCATCTCACGTCCGATGATCTCGGTGCGGCCGCTGTCGTATCCGTCGCTGATAATAATGGCCACCGTTGAGCGGGTCGAGCCTTCACGCAGGACACTCCGGTTCAACTTGGTGAGTGCTCCGCCGATATCCGTGCCGCCGGACCAGTGCCGGACCGTCTCACCAACCTGCTGTAAGGTTTGCTGCACAGAGCGTCGCCGCAATACAGACGTGATTTCGGTGACGGTCGTGCTGAAAACGACGGTGCGCGCATTCTTGAGTTCCTTCTGAATCCCCAGCATGAGCTGCAAAAGAAACGGATTAAACGCATCCATGGACCCACTCACGTCGCACAGCAGGACGAGGCGGGTCTTGCGCACCCGGCGGTGGACACGGGCGAGTTCCAGCATATCCATGCCGTGCCGCATATTACGCCGGAGTGAGCGGCGCAGGTCTATCCGCTGGCCCCGTGGGGACGGTCTGAGCCGCCGGCTGGGACGCGTGGCGAGACGCTTGGCCAGGGCACGGACGGTCTGTTCGATGGGTGGCGCCTCCTCGTCCCAGCGCGCCGTCAGGTTCAGGTCTCGGTGGGTTTCCTGCGCGCTGCTGTCTTCAAGCTGGCCAATAATATCCTGGTGCGCCTCCTGGATGCCTTGATCAAAGTTTCCGCGGAGCAACTCGGTCTGTACCCCCAGGCGGTAGCCTTCGTTCTCCGCTGCTCCGTACCAGTAGGTGTTGAACACCCGATCAAATCTCTGTTCTTCTATTTGACTACTGGCCAGGTTCGTCCGCAGGGTGAGGCGGAAGTCGTCCTCATTGTCAAACTGAATACCGCCTAGGGAGCGGGCGACATCAATGACTCGGCCCGGGGTTACGCCGAGCCCGGCCTCCTTGGCTAACCGACACAGCTCAAGCGTGCGCGTGAGCAGCGTCTCGGGTAGCGTGCCCAGAGCGGGGGGGTCTTCGTTGGGTGGGTCTCCTGTCGGAGGTATGCCTCTACTCACTCCGTGCCGCCCCTCAGGATGGTTTCTGTTCCAATGGTCTGTAAGCGCTCAATATCGTCATGGTACTTCAGAATTACACCCGCAGTGTCCTGCAGGGTTTCAGCCCGGAGTTCGTCGATCCCAAGTCCGAGTAAGGCTCGGCTCCAGTCCACACTCTCGGCAACGCCGGGGCGTTTGTAGAAGTCTGTTTGACGTAGCGTTTGCATCACAGTGACAATGCGCTCGGCCAACACAGTCCGAATTCCCGGCACCCGGCGCAGGATGATCTCACGCTCTTTGTCCGGTGTCGGGTAGTCGATCCATAGGTAGAGACAGCGCCGCTTGAGAGCCTCGTGCAGTTCCCGGGTTCGGTTTGAGGTCAGGACAACATAGGGCGGCTGCTTGGCGGTAAAAGTTCCGATCTCGGGCACGCTGACCTGAAAGTCGGACAGAATTTCAAGGAGAAAGGCCTCAAACTCCTCGTCCGCGCGGTCGACCTCATCAATCAGGAGGACAACCGGCCGGGGACCCGGATGACGAATGGCTTCAAGCAAGGGACGATTCAGCAGAAATTCATCACTGAAGATGGTACGCTCAAGCAGCGGACGCTCCTGCGGCTGTTGTTCGGCCATGCGAATATGCAGGATTTGCCGGGCATAGTTCCATTCGTACAGCGTCGTTTGTGCGTCCAGCCCTTCGTAGCACTGCAAGCGGATCAGCGGCGTATCGAGCACGCTGGCCAGCACTTTGGCAACTTCCGTCTTGCCCACGCCGGCTTCCCCTTCGAGCAACAACGGTTTTTCCAAATCGGCGGCAAGCTTGACGGTCAGGGCGAGCGCCCGGTCGGCAATATAATTCTGCTGGGCAAATTCTGCCTGGACGGCCTCAACCGATTGAAAGACTGGACGGTTCTGTTCCGACATGATGATTCCCGAGTTTCCTTCCTCAGCGTGCTGAGGCAGCACTTCATCCCTGAGATACTACCGGCCCGACCGATCCTGGGGGGAGCCGGCTACAGCGCCGCCACGCTGAGCGCATTTGCGCGCTCGGCCAGCCGCTGCTCGAAAGCGGTCAACTCGTCGTCCAGAATGTTGAAGTATTTGGCTTGGGGGTGATGGAAGACGAGGGCCGAAACCGAGGCTTCCGGCTCCATCATATAGCCCTCGGTCAGCCCGACGCCGATTGAGGTGGTGATGGGTAGCACCTGAAATAAACGTTCCTGGTCTTCGAGGCGTGGACAGGCCGGATAGCCGAAACTCACCCGGACGCCGCGATACCGGGCCTTGAAGCGCTCCCGCATGGTCAGCCCCGGCGGGTCGGCAAAGCCCCACATCTCTCGCAGGCGCTGATGGAGCAGTTCGGCAAACGCCTCCGCGCCCTCAATCGCCAGGGCTTGCAGGATATGGGACTGGAGGTAGCGGCCTGACGCGCGGTACTGCTCTGCGAGTTCTCGGACCCCGTGGCCACAGGTCACGGCGAACAGCGCGATATAGTCCTGTTTGCTGCTGCTCGTCGGAGCCACAAAGTCACTCAGACACAATCCCTCGCCATGCTGCTGGCGGGGAAAGAGAAACGTTGCGGCAGTATCTTTGCCGTTGGCGCGATACAGCCGTAGGCTGTCGCCTTCGGCCTGGGCCGGAAAGAATTGATACACCGCCTGAGCGCGCAGCAATTTTTTTGCAATCACCTCATCCATCACGGCTTCGACCTGACGGTGTAACTCGATCGCTTTTTCGTTGCCCTGTGCTAATAAGGCCTCAAGATTTCCCTTGAGCCCAAGGTGCTTGCCGTACAACATGGTCGGGTTGAGGTAGGCGAAGACCGTGTCCAGGTCATAATCGTCGAGCGTATGCAGCCGTAGGTCGGGCGGATGGGGAGCTGGCTGGTCGTGCGAAAGCACAGCGAGCCGGACAGGACGTGCTTCGGACGCTTCTTGTTTTGGCGTGCGCTCCTGTTGAGCCAGGCGTTCTCGTTCTTTCTCAAGGTCTACAAGAAGCGCCGCATGCTTGTCTTCATCCACAATCTGGTTGGCCAAGTCCAGACCGCGCATGGCATCGTTCGCGTAACAGACCAGACCGTCGTACTCGGGCGCAATTTTATTGGCGGTAAAACGCGGGGTCAGCGCGGCCCCGCCAACCAGCAGGGGACAGCTCACCTGGGCCGTTGTGAGGTCCTGGGCCGTCACCACCATCTGTTGGGCCGATTTAACCAACAGACCGGACAGGCCCACCAGGTCGGGTTGATGTTCACGTACGGCTTCTATCAAGGTTTCCGGCGCGACTTTAATACCGAGGTTTACCACCCGGTATCCGTTGTTTGACAGGATGATCTCCACCAGGTTTTTCCCGATGTCATGCACATCACCCTTGACGGTGGCCAGGATGACCGTGCCTTTATGTAGGGGCAATTCATGAATTGCCCCTACCGCTTTCCCCATAAAGGGTTCAAGATGTCCGACGGCGGCCTTCATGGCCTCTGCGCTTTGTAAGACCTCGGCCACAATGAGTTCGTTGTTATTAAACAGGCGGCCGACCTCATCCATGCCCGCCATGAGCGGTCCGTTGATAATGTCCAGGGGCGGACGCTCGTTGAGAGCGGTGTTGAGATCGTCAATCAGCCCGTCTTTGGAGCCTTCTATAATATACTGTGCCAGCCGTTCATCCAGCGGCAGGCCGGCGCGCGTATCCTGAATGACGCTTTCTTTCTTCTGCCGAAAGTGGGCGGCAAAAGCGGCGACCGGGTCCTCACCCCGCCAGTAAATCAGATCATTGGCGAGTCGTTTTTCTTCTTCGGCAATCGAAGCGTAGCGTTCCAGCTTCTCCGTGTTCACAATCGCCAGGTCGAGACCTGCCTTGACGCAGTGGTAGAGGAACACGGAGTTCAACACCTCACGACCGGCCGGCGGGAGACCAAAGGATACATTGCTGATACCCAGGATGGTCTTGCAGGCCGGTAGCGCTCGTTTAATCAGCCGGACTCCTTCAATTGTCTCTTCGCCGGCACCAATATAATTGCGGTCGCCGGTGCCAAGGGGAAACACCAGCGGATCGAAAATGAGATCTTCGGCGTCCAGACCATATTTCTGGGTGAGCAGATCATAGCTCCGTTCGGCCACGGCGAGTTTCCGCTGCCGGGTGACCGCCATCCCCTGTTCCGGGTCTTCATCGATACAGCCCACCACCACCGCCGCGCCGTAGCGTTTGATGAGCGGAACGACCTGGGCAAACCGTTCCTCGCCGTCTTCCAGGTTGATGGAGTTGATGACCGCTTTGCCCTGTGAGCGTTCGAGCGCGGCTTCAATGACCTGAGCATCGGTCGAGTCGATCATCAAGGGGACTTTGATCTTCCGCACCAGAATATCCAGGAAGACGGTCATGTCGCCGAGTTCTTCACGGTCCGGGTCGGCCAGACACACATCCACGATATGAGCGCCACCCCGCACCTGTCGGCGGCCGATTTCCGCGCCTTCTTCAAACGCGCCGTCGCGGATGAGCCGTTTGAATTTGCGTGAGCCAATCACGTTTGTGCGCTCACCGACCAGCATCGGGCGTTTGTCTTCGTCGATTATCAGGGGTTCGAGCCCTGAGACCACGCTCCGTTTCGTCGTCGGCAGCGTACGAGGCTGCTTACCTTCCAGCATTTGACTGAGCAATGCGATATGTGCGGGTGTCGTGCCGCAGCAGCCGCCCAACATATTGAGCCAACCGGCATCGACAAAACGTTCGAGCTTGGCCACGATCATCTCGGGCGATTCGTTGTAGTTCCCCTCTTCGTCCGGCAACCCGGCGTTCGGGATACATAAAGCAGGAAAACGAGAGAATTCCGCCAAGGTACGGAGATGATCGGTCATGAAATCGGGTCCGGTTGCACAGTTCAGGCCGAGCGCAAACAGGTCCCGGTGTGCCACGGAGGTATAGAGCGCTTCCACTCCCTGTCCGGCCAACATCGTACCCATCGTCTCAATCGTGATAGAGACAGCCACAGGCACGCGGTGCCCGACCGTCCGAAACGCCCCGTCAATCCCCAAGAGGCCGGCTTTCAGATTAAGTGTATCTTGCGTCGTTTCCATCAGCAGCAGATCCACGCCACCCCGCAGCAAGCCCTCTGCCTGTTCCGCATAGGCGTGTCGCAGTTGGCTAAAGGTCACGCCGCCAGTGACAGAAATCGTTTTAGTCGTTGGCCCCATGGAGCCGGCCACAAAGCGGGGTCGATGGAGAGAGCCATGGCGTTGGGCACAAGCCCGGGCGAGTTGGGCCGCGGTTTGGTTGATGGCGCCCGTTTGTTCGTGCAGACCATACTCGGCCAGAACGATGCTCATAGCACCAAAGGTATTCGTTTCAATAATATCCGCACCGGCTTGCAGGAAGCGGTTGTGGATTTGCGTAATCGCCTCAGGGCAGGTCAACACCAGGTGTTCATTACAGCCCTCGTACGCCAGGCCGCCGAAATCTTCCGGACTCAGATTCTGGGCTTGGATAGACGTCCCCATGGCCCCATCAAAGAGCAGCACCCGCTCAAAAAGGAGGGCGCACAGGTCACTGGCCCGAGCCGATAATGAAGGGAGCCCGTCGTTCAAATTTCTCACCTCAGTACCTTAGTCCTTTCATCATACGGAGGCTGACGTGGAGAATAAAGAGACCAGAAACGGTCGTATAGAATGACCTCGTTCTCAGCATTCGACGATGCGCGGTGCCTCTTATATACGCCGGGAAATTGCTTGTCCAATAGGCTGGGCCTGGATCCTGGGTGAGGGGTCGTCAACGGGGAATATGGAGGCGACCCTCCCGATCAAGACTGATCGCTAGCGCCTGTATCGGAAGATGGAGAAGTATCAGGCCGAGGACGACTCTTAGGCCGAGCTCGAAGCGCGCTTCAACCGGCTCATCAATCGACCCCTCCCGCCCGTTCGACAAACCCACGTCCGGCCGGATTGACGTCAAGGTCATCAATCACCTTGGAGATGAAGGCGTTTCGGGTGTGAGCGCACTCTCTAGCGATTATCCCCAAACGCCGCGTCACGCTCCTTGGCCCGCTTGGACCCGGAGAAGGTATCCTCGCCTTTTTCCAGCCGATACATGCGGGTGAGGGCGTACGACTGAAACGCGCCGGTGACGCCGGTCCGAAAGCCGGCTTCATCCTGCATCTGGTTCATCGAGAATTTGGCAATCCGCAGCGCATAGGCGTCCTGCAGGGCAATGCGCTGGGCGAGCTCCATAGTCTTCGCTTCGAGTTGGTCGCATGGCACAACTTCGTTGACCAGCCCCAGCCGCTCGGCCTCGGCGGCCGTGATCCAGTCGCCGGTAAAGAGGTATTGCTTGGCCTTGCGAAAGCCAATGTCCCAGGCCAGGCTGGCGTACTGGACATGAGCGCCCGCCCAGCGCACTGTGCGATCACAAAACTTGGCGTCGTCCGCGGCGATAATGAGATCGCAGGCCGAGGCCAACATCAGCCCACCCATAATGCAGTAGCCCTGGACCTGGGCAATGGTCGGTTTGGGGCAATCCCGCCAGCGCAGGGTGCAGTCGAGATAGAGATCCCGTCCGCGTTTATATTCGCCCGGCATGCCCTTCGGATACGGGCGTTTTTTCCAGTCTTCCCGTTCCTGCGGCGTGCCAATGTCATGGCCGGCGGAAAAATGCTTGCCCGCACCAGCCACGATAATGACTTTGACCGACTCGTCTTCCGCGGCGGCCGCCATGGCCTGATCAAACTCTTCCAGCATCAAGCGACTCTGAGCATTGAGCGCCTCAGGGCGATTGACAGTGATGGTCAGGACCGCCTCATCCTGTTTCTGGGTCAGGGCTTCATAGCTCATGGGTCCCTCCTTCATTGTTCGGTTTTGTTCGTTCGGTGGGTAGGGGCAATTCATGAATTGCCCCTACGGAGACTCTCCGCCGGGCGAGGCGAGAAGACGTGAAACCGAGGGGTGCATGTGGCCTAGGAACGGACCTCTTCTTCCGCTTCTTTGCGGGCGCGTCTCCCCAAATAGCCTCCATGATGGAATTTGGCGTAATCGGCTTTGGTAAAGCGTTTACGAGTCATGAGAACCAGGGTCAAGGCATCGCCTAGGGCCAGGATGGCCGTGGTGCTGGCCGAGGGCGTCAAGCCGATCGGGCAGGGCTCTTTGATAGCCCCGACGCTGAGAACGAGATCGCTTTTCCGGGCAATAGGTGAGCGCGGATGACCGGTCACGGCGATGAGCGGGATGTCGTACAACTGTTTAGCCCGGTGGATGGTTTCCAGGACCTCACGCGTTCTGCCGCTATTGGAAAACGTCATGAGGACATCGTCCTTGCCGACCAACCCCAGGTCACCGTGAGCCGCCTCGCCGGGGTGTAGAAAACAGGCTGGCGTACCGGTTGAGGAAAGCGTGGTCGCAATCTTCATGGCCATAATCCCGACTTTTCCCATGCCGGTAAGAATCACTTTGCCACGACAGTTCTCCAGCATATCCACCGCGCGAAGAAAATCGTTGGTGAGACGAATGGAACGGATCGCCTCGGCTTCGGATTCGAGGACGGCTCGGGCGTGAGTGAGCTCATCCGGGTGTTTGGTGTGGTCTTTTGACATGGACATTCCTTCGGCTGGGTCTGGCTGTCCGCTTTTAGCAGTTTGCGAGCGGAGCGAAAGTACCCTGATATTCTACGAGGAAGCCAACCCACCGCAAAGCCGCATCTCCCGATCCCGCTCAGCGTTGCCAGCGCGTGCGGCGGCCGCGGGACAGAGCTTTGTTTGCGTTGCGCGTAGCGGTCCTTTTGGAGCGGCCCCGTACGCTCGGTTTCTTGGTTGGCGATGCCGGCGTTTCTGGGGACGGGGGCGGGGCAGCGACTGCTTCTCCGGGTAAACCCAGGGCGCGCCGTTCCAAATCCTGCACGCGATCTCGAAGTTCCGCGGCCTGTTCAAAGTCCAGGGTCGCCGCCGCGGCCTTCATTTCCTTACGGGTCTGTTCGATCAGCTTGGGCAGGTCTTGGGCGGCAATATATTCTTCGCTGTCCTCAGAAACGATGGGGACGGTCACATGGTCGGATTCATAGACTTTCACCAGGGGCGAAGACAGAGCCTTGCGGATACTCTCGGGGGTGATGCCGTGCTGCTTATTATACCTGGACTGGATGCGTCGCCGCCGCAGGGTTTCATCAATAGCCCGCTGCATCGAATCGGTAATTTTATCCGCGTAGAGGAGGACGGTTCCATTCACATTCCGCGCGGCCCGGCCAATGGTCTGGATCAGGGAACGCTCAGAGCGCAGATAGCCCTCTTTGTCTGCGTCCAGAATGGCCACCAGAGAAACCTCGGGAATATCGAGCCCCTCACGGAGGAGGTTAATGCCAATCAGGACATCGAAGCGGCCCTGACGTAGCGCGCGAATAATCTCCACCCGCTCAATCGTATCGATATCCGAGTGGAGATAGCGCACCCGGACGCCGATTTCCTGATAGTAGTCGGTCAGGTCTTCAGCCAGCCGTTTGGTCAGGGTGGTGGCCAGCACTCGCTCGCCCTTCTCGCTTCGCAGCCGGATTTCTTCGAGCAGATCGTCGACCTGTTCCCCGGCCGGTCGGACCGCAATCTCGGGGTCCAGCAGGCCGGTGGGACGAATGAGCTGTTCAACCACGCGGCCGTTGCTCTGTTCGCGTTCATAGTCACCCGGTGTCGCCGAGACGTAGACCGTCTGGCCGGCGCGCCGCTCGAATTCATGAAAGCTGAGGGGGCGGTTGTCCAAGGCGGAGGGCAGCCGAAAGCCGTACTCGACCAGGGTGGTCTTGCGCGATCGGTCGCCACGGTACATGCCGCCAATCTGGGGGACGGTGACATGGCTCTCGTCAATGAAGACGAGGTAGTCGTCAGGAAAATAGTTGAGCAGCGTATGGGGCGGCTCGCCCGGCCGCCGGCCATCCAGATGGCGCGAGTAATTCTCAATGCCCGGACAAAAGCCCATTTCGCGCAAGAGCGCGAGGTCGTACAGGGTGCGCTGCTCCAGGCGCTGGCTCTCAAGGAGTTTGTCTTCCTGTTGCAGTTCTTTGAGCCGTTCTGCCAGTTCCTCTTGAATCGCTTGTGAGGCACGCTTCATCCGGCCGGAGGTGGTGACGTAGTGGCTGGCCGGATAAATGGCGATTTTATCCAGCCGCCGCAGCACTTTGCCCCTGAGTGGATCAATCTCAGTAATTGTATCAACCGTATCGCCAAAGAATTCGATCCGGACCGCTCGGCTCTCCTCATAGGCCGGAAAGACCTCGACCACATCGCCCCGGACCCGGAACGTGCCGCGATGAAAATCAAAGTCGTTACGCTGGTACTGAATGTCGACCAGCTTGCGGAGCAGCGCGTCCCGATCTACCTCGCTGCCCTCCTCGACAAAGAGGATGAGATCAAAATAGGACTCGGGCGACCCGAGCCCATAGATGCACGAAACACTGGCGACGATAATGGTATCGCGCCGCTCTAACAGTGCCTTGGTGGCGGAGTGGCGCATCTTATCGATTTCTTCGTTAATCGAGGCGTCCTTCTCCACATAGGTATCGCTCTGGGGGACGTAGGCTTCGGGCTGGTAGTAATCGTAATAACTGACGAAGTAGCGGACCGCGTTGTCCGGGAAGAGTTCTTTGAATTCATTGTAGAGCTGGGCCGCCAGGGTTTTATTGGGCGCCATCACCAGCGCAGGCCGGTTCAGCCTCGCAATGACATGCGCCATGGAAAAGGTTTTGCCCGAGCCGGTCACGCCCAGCAGCACCTGATGTGGCAGCCCGTCTTGCAAGCTTTGGGTGAGTTGGTCGATCGCCTGGGGCTGGTCGCCCTGGGGCTGAAAGTCTGAGACGAGTTTGAAGGCGGCGTGGGCTGGCATGCTGGCGCATCATAGCAAGGAAGTGGGGGAGGGTCAGCCCTGGAAGCGGTAGTGTCTCAGTTTCACAGTGCCCTCGCGCCCCCCCCTAGCCCTATCCCACCAGGGGAGAGGGAATGAAAATCGTAGGGGCAACCCCCTGTGGTTGCCCGGCCTGGTCCCGTTGCAATCAGTGCAGGGTTATGGCTCACTACACATATTCTAGCGCAGTGAAGGAGGACGGTATGATCCAGCAGTGGTGGAAAATCACACGAACAACGCTGAGCCTGCTCGCACTCGGAGCAGTGGCGGTCGCGCCTGCGGCGTGGGCCGACCAGCACGGTGAGGCAGAGGCCGCCGCGGTGCGGAAATTTACGGTTGTCAATGTGTTATACGAAGGCGACAAGATGTTTGTTCCCTCCGTACTGGTCGCCGAGCAGGGCGACACGGTCCGGATCAAGGTGGTGAATAAAATTCCCGGCGAGCCGCCCAACCACGGCTTTGCCATTCCGGCCTTTGATGTCGAAGAGGTGGTCAACAGCGGCGAGACCAAGACGGTCGAGTTCGTGGCCGACAAGGCCGGCCTGTTCGACGTGAAGTGCCAACTCCACCCCGCCCACCTGTCTGCTCAACTGATTGTGCATGCGGGGGGGGAGTAAGGAAGAGCGTAGCGTTTTCCCGCTGCTCCAGGGGCATGGTCCCCCGGAGCAGCTCTGTTCTACGAATCCCCGCCCACCAGGGGGACAAAGCGGACCAGCCCCAGGTTTTCCTCAACAATCCGGCCGTTCTGTTTACGGAGTCTCAGCAGGTGCTGCTCTTCACCGCGGACGACGGGGAGCACCAGACGTCCACCCTCGGCGAGTTGTTCAAGAAGTGCGGGAGGGATACGCGGAGCCGCGGCGGTGACGATAATCGCGTCATACGGGCTGTCTTTTTCCCAGCCAAGGTTCCCGTCGCCGAGCAGAACGGTCACATTGTCGTAGCCGAGCTGGGCGAGCAGCTCACGCGCAGAGGACATCAGCTCAGGCACGATTTCAATGGAATACACCTGTTTCGCCAGGAGGCTCAAAACCGCGGCTTGATAGCCGGAGCCCGTGCCGATTTCCAATACGCGCTCATCGTCGCCGAGTTCCAGACGCTCGCTCATGAGCGCCACGATGTACGGCTGGGAGATGGTCTGTCCCTGACCGATGGGCAGCGGACCGTCGTCGTACGCGTGATCCCGATAGGCGGGCGGGATAAACAGATGCCGTGGGACCGTTGTGAGCGCGTACAAGACGCGTTCGTCGCGGATGCCCCGTTGCCGTATCTGCTCTGTTACCATGCGGTTCCGAGCGGCTTTGAAAGACATACCTTCGTAGCCGCTGTCAGTATTGGTCGTACAGCCCGTACTCGTCGGCAGACTGCACCCCAGCCACCATAAAATAGGTATCAGCCGGATGACAGCTTTGCGGAGTGTAATTTCCCCCTCCCTCCGTTTATGATGACAGGCTCAGCCCTGATTACGCCAGATAAAGACGCCGGCCAGCAGCGTCGCGCTGAGCGCTGGCCCCCAACCGGCCAGGATGGGCGACAGGGTCCCGCCATAGCCGAGTGAGGCGCACACCCCGGTCAAAAGGACATAGCCGACGCCAAGAACGCTACTCACCAATAAGGTCACGGCCGGACCCGGAAACGGTGGACCGTGCAGAGCAAAGAACAGGACGATAGCCGGGAGCAGAATGCAGGCCAGGGGCGCGGCGTATTTGACGTTGAGATCAACACGATAGGTGGTGACGTCATAGCCGGCCATTTCGGTCCCGATAATTTCCTGGGCCAACTGCCAGACGCTCAGATGCATGGTGTCAAGCTGGATATCCGGGGCCTCCCCTAACTGGATAAGCGGCTTGGCCGGCTCGCGCTGGAGGCCGTTTTCCGAGATGCGAATCCGGACCGGATCATCCAGCTCCCACATCCCATCGCCAACGTGTCTGGCCCGGCGTGCGTCGGTCCGGCTGAGGGGCAGGCCCTGGTCTCCAAGTTCGTAGATCGACAGGTCGGTGGCTTCGTCCAGGGCCGGGTCGAGCCGGGTTGCCTGGGACACGTGGCTGCCGGCCCGGTACCAGACTATTTTCTGTAACACGCCGGTGGGGAGGGCGCGATCCTTGATTTCCGTCTCTTTGAGGCGGTCGGCCAGGGCGTTTGAGCGTGGCACGATAGATTCATTCAAGACAAAGGAGAGGGGCGTGACGAGGCCGGCAACCAGGAGGATGCAGGACAGCGTGCGGGTGGCTGAAATCCCGCACGTACGCATGCCAATCAGTTCTCGGTGGAAAGACAGGATGCTGACGGTCAGGGCGGTGGCCAGCAGGAGGGCCATGGGAACGATCCGTGAGGCCAGTAGGGGGGTGCGGGCGCTGTAGAAGCGGAGGGCTTCGGCTGGCGTGGCATTGTGGCGGGCAAACCATTCGAGGCGTTCAAGGATATCAACCAGGAGATAGCCCACGAGCAAAAAGCCGAAAGCCAAGCCCAGCATGAGAAGGTAGTGTTGCAGCACGTAGCGTGGCAGGAGGACCTGCCGTGTTTGGAGGGCCGCTGGAGACTCTGCCTGGGAAAAGCCTTGGACCGGTTGTCCATCGGGAGTGCGCCGTCTCACCCAGGACCGGTCTTGTAGCCCGAGGAGGAGAGCGGCGAGCACACCAACAAGAATATTGGGCAGCCAGACTCCCAGCCCGACCGTCACCGCGCCCGCCTGGACAAGTCCGTCGCCGAGTTGCGTCAAACCGTAATACACCACGCTAAGAACCAGTCCGAGGACGCCGCCCGACGCGCGTGAGAAGCGTGGTCCCAGACAGGCGAGGGGCAGAGCTAACAGGCTGAAGACGAGACCGGCCGCGGGGGCTGCAAAACGACGATGCAGTTCGGTGCGAGCGCGGCGTGCTTCTGGACCCTCTTCTGCTCCGGCTGTTTCTCCCACGTGGTCAATGAGAGCCTGCAACGAGAGACGGGTGAGCGGTTGGACGGGCCAGGCCTCGGTACTCTGTGGTTCCCGGATCACGGTCTCAAAGATCTGGAAGCGGGTCTCCCCGCCGCCTTCCTGGGGAGAGAGAAGAATAACGCCATCGTATAAAGCCAGCCGAGCGGTCCCATGCGCCAGGGGCTGTATACTCCCGCGTTCGGCAAAAAGCGTCTGCCCGGCAAAATAGTCCTGCCCCGTATCAGACACCCACAACAGCACGCCGCGCAGGGTATCGCCACGCGCTGAAATCTCTCGGGCGACCATACGGGTATCACCGAACTCATGCACGCTGCCGGGACGAAGCGCCACGCCGGGGTTTTGCTGGATCATACTGCGTAACGCGTCATCCAGTGAGCGGAGGGCGGCCGGTGCGGTAAACAGAGAAAAGCCGAGCCCAAGGAGCGTCATGGCCGTGGCAAAGCCCAGAATCGGCAGAACCAAATGCCGACGGGCCAGACCGGCAGCCTCAATGGCAAGCAACTCCCGGTCAGACCGGAGACGGCCCAGCCCGACCAGGGTGCCCACGAGCACGGCGAAGGGCAGGGTGCGGGAGAGGAGGGGGATCAACTCGTAAAAGGCGATCCAACCTACCGCAGCAGGGCCCAGACCCCGATTGATCACCAGGTCAGAGAAGCCGAGCAGGTCTTTTGTCAGTACCAGTGCGGTCAGCCCGAATAACGCCCACAGGGTTGGCGCAAACAATTCGGCGACAATATAAAAGCCGAGTGGTTGGCCGAGCTGTCGCGGAGAGCAAGAAGGGAGGACGCGCATTGCTGGAAGTCCATCTTTGGTTGCCAATAGCCTTGTCCTGCTTGATTCGTTGCTGGTTTTCTCTTATACCGGGCAGAGCAATTCGGCTACTGTGTAATAATCCATGAAGGCTATTATTTTGAGCGCGGGGCAGGGCAAGCGCCTCTTGCCCCTTACCGAAAAAGCCCCTAAATGCCTGTTGCCGGTTGATGGCAGTCGGTCGGCTCTGGAAATCCAACTCCGGACGCTGGCCACGTGCGGCATTCAACGCGCAACGGTTATGGTCGGCTTTGGGGCAGACAAGGTGGAACAGTTTCTCGCCCGCTGCCCGCTGCCGGAGATCGAAGTGACCAGCCGCTTTAATCCTTTTTTTGCGATCTCGAACAATCTGGCCACATGCTGGACTGCCATCCCGGAGATGACCGAGGATTTTGTTCTGCTGAACGGCGATACCTTGTTTGAGCCCGCGGTGTTAGAGCGTCTCCTGCTCGCTCCGTTCGCGGCTGTCAGTCTGGCAATTGATCGCAAGCCCAGCTATGACGACGATGACATGAAGGTCTCGATTCGGCGTGAACGCACCCTGGCCGCGGTGGGGAAGAACCTGTCACCGGCCGTCGTGCATGGCGAATCAATTGGGCTGATGACTTTCCGTGCCACGGGCGTGTACGCCTTCCGGGCTGCTTTGGAGAAAGCCATGCGCGATCCAACCGCACTCCAGCGCTGGTATTTGTCAGTCATTGATTCTATGGCCCACTCATCCATGGTCGAAGTTGCCTCCATCGAAGGTCTGTGGTGGGCTGAGACCGACACGCCGGAAGACCTGGCGGACGTGCGGGCCTATTTTTCCTCTCAACGGGCCACGCTCGCCGCTTTTGAAACAGCCGCGCCAGTTGGCGAGCCGTAAGCATGGGCCGATCTGCCCGTGCCGAGCACCACCGGGGGTGCGCCCGGCTAAAACCAAGGATGATCGAGGGGCGCGTGCGCCTTGGTGTGCAGGTCTGAAGTGACAACAGGATTGTAGATGATCGTGATGCGCCCCCACGTAACGCCCCCTGCGCTCAAGTCGGGGATGAAGAAAGCGAGATGGACCATCTCACAAACTCGCGTGCACAGCCTGTCCCAAGCGTTGCAACAATACCTTTCCGCAAAGGGGACTGGAAAAAAGCGTTCCAGGCGTTTCGGCCCATACCGGCTCGGGCCGCCCAGCACGTTTGTAGCCATTTCTCACTTACTGTGCGGGCGAACGCCCGCTCGGAGTATCGCCGGACCCGTCGGTTGGCCGCTGTCAGTCCGAGCAACCACGCCTCGGCCCAATCAAGGTATGCGCGGTCTGGGACAAAGCGGAATTTTCGCATGCGCGACAGCATGAGGTGGGCGCGCAAATCTTTCTCCACACAAGGTACACCTAAATCCGTAAGCTGGCGTCGCATGATTTCTGCTTTTTTGGTGTTCCCGAGTTCCTGAGTGCGGACGGTGATCTGGCCAGGATGGACACGGGCGTACGTCAAGACCTGCGGAAGATTGGCCATCTTGTGGCGCGCGGCAAGCCGCACGTGGAGGTCATAATCCTGACAGCGGGCAAAGCCGTTCCGGTATCCGTACTCCCGCAGCGTGGCGGTCCGGCCCATGATGGTGGTGTTGGTCAGGCTACAGCGGAACAAGAGTTGCGCGTGGATATCCGCTGAGCAGGTCGGCTGACGTTTGATCTTTCTCAGCACGCGCCCGTGCTCGTCCATGTCTTGCTTCCAGCCGCCGACTTGGACGCAGTCCGGGTGGCGGTCGAGAAAGGCCGCCTGTTTCTGGAGCCGACCTGGGTGTGCCGCGTCGTCACTGTCGAGCAAGGCGATGTATTCGCCACGCGCCAGTTCGAGCCCGCGGTTGCGCGTACGAGGAATCCCGAGGTTGCGCCCGTTACAGACGACGCGAACGCGAGGGTCGTCATAAGAGCGGAGCACTTCGACGCTGTGGTCAGTCGAACCGTCGTCGATCAGCAGGAGCTCAAAATCCCGAAAGCTCTGTGCCAGTACGCTGTCAATGGCCGCGCCGACGTAGGCTTCCCGGTTATAGATCGGAATAAAGACGGTGACTTTGGGTGGATCGTGTGGCGTCATAGCCGTGTGGAGGACTGACTTGCTTTGTGTCTCCCGTCTTGGATATACAACACGCGTCTTCTCAGGAATACTAAGCGCAGGGCGTCTCTCGTGCAACAGCAGATTGTCTACTGGCTGAGCCGTATGCTAACGCGCTTCCTCAACCTCCGTGGTCTCCGTTTGCGCAAGGCGAAAAGCCTGCATTTTGTAACCGTGAACGGACAGCGCTTCAAGCGGCTACAGTTTGCCGACTCGGCGATTGCGAGAGATATAGAACGCAATCTTGAAGTCTTCCAGGCTGACGATATCTTTCCGCGATTAGCCACCTGCTACGAACATGAAATTTGGGTTGACTTTATTGAGGGGGAGCGGCCCAGGCAGGTGACAGAGCAGGTCGTGCGTCAGGTCGCCGCATTCTATACGACCATTTACACCAAACATCCAACGCTGACAGACACCACCCAGACGGCCTTTCCTGCCCGTCTTGCCCAAGACCTGCGTTTTTTACATCAGGTGGGTGTCCTGTCCGACTCCCTGTACGCACAGCTTCAGCGCGTCGTTGAGCAACTCGCGCCACCCCGGGTCTGGACAGGATTTGACTACACCGACCCGGTGCTCAAGAATTTTATTCTCAGCCACGAGAACGGTAGGCTCTACGCTATTGACGTTGAAGGGATTGCTGACAACCAGTTGATCGGAATGGGCACGACCAAGGCGAGCGTGCGCTGGCTTGGGGAGTTCCGCCCACTTTTTTACACACACCTTGCCGAACTCGGTGCTCCTGACTTTCAGTCCTATTTGCCGTTTGTGGAGCTGTGTTTTCTGGCCAAATGGACTAAGCGAAATTTCTTTGAAGGAAAAAAGAAGAAGATCGATCCAGGGTTGTTTGAGCGGTTTTGCAAGAGATGTTGATCTTCTCGCTAGCTTCCCACTCCTGAACGATGACGGCATTGGGGGGACAAAGCGCCGCCGGGGGATATCCCTCACCCAATGTCAACGCCGTACTCTTTGAGCAAGGTGCGGCTGATCACGACATTTTGAATTTCCGTTGCGCCGTCCGTATAGTGGGTCATCTTGGCCATGGCCAAGTGCCGACCAAACGGGTAGTTGGTGCGTAAACCTTCTGCGCCCATGACCTGCATACACTGTGAGATGCCGCTAAAGGCCACGCGGCTGGCGAATTTCTTGGCATGGGCGGCCTCCACGACGGCGCTCTCTCCCCGGTCCAGGGCCAGCGCGGCACGATAGGTCAGCAGACGGGCGGCCTCAAGCTCCGTTGCCACATCCGCGAGTTCCCATTGCAGACCCTGAAAGTTTAGAATCGGCTTGCCAAAGGCGTATCGCTTTGCTCCATACGCCAAAGCGGTTCTGAGGCTGGCCTGCAACATGCCGCAACAGCCCGCACCAACAAACGTCCGCGCCATATTGATGCCCCGCATGGCGGCCTTGAATCCATCCCCTGGACCGAACAACAGATCGGTCTCGGGAACCGGGCAGTTGGTCAGCCTAAGCCCCGTGACTCCCAGCACCTGTCCGCCCAGCATGGTGTACTGAGGGGTACGGTCAAGACCCGGGGTATCGCCGGCCAGTAGAAAGCCGGCAATACCCCGCCAGCCCAAGGCTGGGTTAGTTTGCGCATACACGCCGAACACATCCGCACTGACACCATTTGTGACCCAGGCTTTCTCTCCGCTCAGCCGCCAGCCGTCAGGCGACTGCTCGGCTCGTGTGGTGATTGCCGCGGCATCACTGCCGGCACCGGGCTCCGTCAAGCAAAACGCTCCGATTCTTTCTCCTGCCAACATGGGTGGAACGTAGCGTGCGATTTGCTCCGGCGTGCCATTGCGCGCAATGGTGTTGAGCATATTGTTGTGAACCCATAGGCCAAAGGTAAAAGCAAAGCACGCTCCGGCCAGTTCTTCCAACACCTTGGCGGCCGCCAGGAAACTGGCGCCTTGTCCCCCGGCTGACGTGGGCGCCAGCACGCCGGTCAGGCCCACGGCCGCCGCCTCCCGGAAAACAGCGTATGGTACTGTTCGATTGAGATCCCACTCTGCGGCAAAAGGCGCAATCTTCTCAATCGCAAATGTCCTCGCCGTCTCAACCAAGCGTGTTTCTTCGGCGCTTAACTCATAGTCCATGGCTGTCCTCGTATTCGCTACTCGGCAGAACCTCTTAACGCGCTACAATCGGGTGAGGAGCGGCTACCATTTTTCTCCGAACGGGCGTAACTCGACCAGAAACGACCAGGCCGACTTGGGCTGATGGGTGGTATGAAAAACCGTTTCCGCTAAATCCGCTGGCTGGGAAAAGAAATCCTTGGGCTTGTCAGGGAGGCGCCGCCGGGCAAACGGCATATCGATCATAGCATCGACCACAACATAGGCCACATGAATTCCGTTTGGCCCCAACTCGCGAGCCAGGCTTTCGGCCAGGATACGTTGCCCGGCTTTGGTTGGCGACCAGCCGACAAAATTCGGCGTGCCCCGCTGCGCACCCGTATTCCCGGTGACCATGAGCGCGCCGGAGCCGCGCTTGACCATCGCCGGAGCTAGCTCCTGGGCCAGGATCAAAAGGCCGGCGGTATTGATGCGGAAATTGAGGCTGAAGTCCTCCATGCTGATGTCGCGATAATGTCCCAACGTCGCCCGCGCTGCGTTATACACGACGACTTCCGGGAGTCCGTGCTCGGCGACAATGTGGTTGAGCGTCTGGCGGAATGCTCCTTCGTCGGCGATATCAACGGGAAATCCTGCACTCCCCTGAATTTCAGCGGCCCAGGACGCCAGCCGGCCGGCATGCCGGGCAATCATCGACACCCGGTAGCCACCGGCCGCAAAGCGACGTACACAGCCCATACCTAAACCGGGCCCAACGCCGACAACTAAACAATGTGGGGTGGTAGTCATCGGGAACTCCTCTTCTGGAAGGCTCTGCCGGCGCAAGGCTGCACCGGTTGTCTCAAACGTTGCTTTTCTTCTTCCAATCCTCGCCCACTCCTGTCAACTGAAAGAGCCATGTCGGAACTGGACAAGCTCAAGGAAACCATTAACCAGATGAGGCTATGGATCGGTATTCTCTCGGTAACGGATATCAGCCTCTTAATATTCCTTCGCCTTCCAGCCAAAAATTCGTCTTATACGTTCGACCGGTCCAAAGCGACTGACCACCACAATAAAGACCTTGCGCAGCCGGTCTTCCGGGCACTGAAGCGGCCGCATGGCGTGCCAGGAGCTGCCGTTACGGGCGAAGAGCAGGCTGGCATTGCCGATGGCGTGTGAGGCTGAGACGCTATCAAAGGCCTCTATCTCTGGTGCGGAGTTGCGCGGGAAGCGACCCCTGTCGTCGAGGAGCAAGGTTTGTCCCCCCCAAGCTGGGTCCCAATCCTGTTCGGTATTGAAGTAAAAAATATGCGAACCCAGCTTGTCCTTGGCGTCACAATGCGGCGAGATGGAACAGCCGCGCGGAGTGTAATGCCAGTGAAAGCGTAAGGCAAAAGCGCGCGTGCCGAGTAAACGACCAAGAAAATTCTGATAGGTCGGGCCGCGCAGCTCGGCAATAAAATCCTTCCAGACTTGGGCTACCGGTAGGGAGTCGTGGTAGGCCAATAAAAAGCGATCATGGCTACGCTGGCCGTGGGCGCGCGGTTTGTCAAAGCTGGGTGTGAACTGCTCTTGCGTGGGCAGATGTTCTAAAAGGGAGCGATAGCCCTCTGGGGTGAGCAGACCCGCTGGGTTGACCCACGGATAGGGGCGGGCGGTGCGGAACGCCTGCGCGTCGATAGTGTCCAGCCGGTCGTAATCGAGGTACGGCATAACGGCTTACCCCGGCCTGCCTGCTGTGCGCTGAACCGTGCCGGCGAGTCTGGCTTTGACCCAATGCCACGCCCGGGATTGCCGGCGGACCTCGTAGCGGCGCAGCGGGTTCGCATCATGGTCGAACTCGTACACGAACGGCGCGCCGGTCAGTGGCCGTTTGACGCGCGGGATGTCGGGTTCGGGCACCCCATCGAGCCAGGTCGTCAGGGCGCGCAGACTGTTACCGTGCGCGACGACCAATACCCGCCGGCCTGCCCTGATGGCCGGAACCAGGGCGTCGCGCCAATAGGGTAGTACGCGTGCCCTGACGTCACGAAGGCTCTCGGTCAGCGGCTCTCGATTGTCCGGCCCGGCGTCCCGCGGGTCCATATCGACCAGATCGTCGCCGATCCCTCGGGCCGGCGGTGCAATCTCGAAGTGTTGTTGCCATATCGTGACTTGGCGGTGTCCGTAGCGTCGGGCGACATCGGCGCGGCTCATACCCTGTAGGGCGCCGTAATGCCGTTCGTTGAGCCGCCAGCTTGTCTGCACCGGGATGGACAGTGCCAGGGCGTCCAGCACAATGCTGAGGGTGTCGATGGAACGCCGCAGCGCCGAACTAAAGGCGATGTCGAACGAGAAACCGTGCGCCCGGAGCAAGTCGGCCGCGGCGCGCGTCTGCTCGCGGCCATGTGAACTCAGTGGGACGTCGGCCCAACCCGTAAAACGGCGCGCCTCATTCCAGATGCTGTGGCCGTGGCGCAGAAAGACGACCGGCGTCATGGCTGCACGCGGAACGGGAGCAGGCCGCGGACTTGCTCCGTCACCCTGTCGAGTTCCCGCAGGGCCGGCCGCGGCCGGAGTTCGAGTGGATTGTTCGAGACACCGGCGTCCGGAAAAAACGCAGCGCTGCCCCGTTCGATCAACGCGATGTGAAGCGCGTTCAGGTCACGCCGCGGCTGGACGATGCCGCGTTCGATCAGCCGCCCGCACACATACGCCAGGCCGCGTTGTGGCCGCGGGCGACCCCGTTTGTTTCTCTGCTGGGATTGGGCGCGCATGAGGGTCCAGTCTTTCGCCCGCTCCAGGATACCGGCCGACCGCTCCGCGAGGGGATAAATATACACGGGCTTTTCTGTTGCCACGGCTTCGGCCAGCATGGATTCGCTCTCGCCCGTCACGATCAGGAGGTCGGCCAGCGCCAGATAGCCCAGGTAAGGGTTGTCGGCCCGGTCTGGTCGCCACGCATACATCGAGTGCCGCGGCCCCAGGCTAGCTGCTAGCGCCTCAGCCGCGGCATGGCCGGTTCGGCGGCTGGTCGTGGCGAATACTGTACCGTGGAGGCGTTCGGCGAAGGCCCGGACCTCTGCGCCAAGCCGGTCGGCTTGGTCGGGGGTCAACTCGTGTCTGGCGGTCGCGCCGCCGACCAGTAGCATGATCCAGGGGCGCGGCGCGGCTTCGACCCGATCCCGCCACGTGTCGGCTGCGGTTTCAAGCCGTTCGGGACTGACCTGGGTGACCGGAGCGCCGGTCTCGATACGTCGCGGGTGAGGTGGGAGACGGAAATGCTCACAAACGACACTGATGTCGGTCGGCGCGACTGGTCGGCTGCCAATGCGGCCCAACAACACGAGATGGGTTCGGCCGTGGCTTTCGTGCTGAATCCATCTCGCGACCCGACCCGGGCGCCAGCCCGCGACGATCACTAAGTCTGGCCAAGGTGGGCCGAGTACGTCGGACTGGCTGATGTCCAAGCCACGGCGTGTCGCCCGGTCGGTGCCGAGCAGGTATTTGTACAGGCCGGTCGGCCCCCGGAAGTGCAGGGTCTTGGTCGTGTACGGCCAGCCGAGGGCATCAGCCAAGCCGCGGGCCTGCGTGGTATGCCCTGGCTTATGCGAGGTCAGCACCCACACGATGGGTTCATGTCCAAGGGCTCCGCCGGCATAGTCGCCGTCCGCACGTCCGCTGTCGGTCGGCGCTTCGAGACGGAGATGCCAGCGCAGCTTCGGGTAACGACGGCTGGTGGCGTCCAAATGCGTCTGCCACCAGGGTAGTGGTCGCACCCGGCCCTGGAGATGGGTGCCATTTGGTAGACGACGTTCGTACGGAACCGCGCCGACCGAGACAGACACAAAGCGATGGGCGTAACGAAACAGCTCTTCCAACATCCACGGGACATCCTCGTCAGGAAGAAAATCCAGGGTATCTGTACAGACAACGCCGTCTGCGACTTCGCAGGCGGAAGGGGTTGGGGCGGCAAAGGCCGGATTATAGTGGGATACGAGAGGGTCATGACTACGAGTCAAAGAGGGACTGAGGCCAAAGGAATAATCCAGTAGGGTGCGACTCTGTGTGGTTACTCTGAGTTTTTCTATATGCTTCTGAAAGTCGTTCTTATGACCATTTCGAGTTGCTTGCATCGAGCAGACCGGTGGGGCGGACTGGAGCGAAGCGTCCCGTATGTGAGCGCACAACGCCAGGTGTTGGGTGCTTGGCCGGTGGACCTGAAATACCTGATAGCCAACTTCGTTTGCTGCCTGTTCCAGGTCAAGCCAGACCTGTCCGACCGGATTGTGTTGGTAGGCGAATCGTTGGGGAAACGGTTGCCAGGGCTGGGCATGAATCGTGGTATAGTGCAGCAGCTTGGAGCGTTTCAGGTCATACTCATCGTCCCGCGCGTTCCAGTGGGAGTCAAGCTGGCCCCAGAGGCCGGGGATGGCGCGTGCCTCAGCCTCCAACCGCTGGCGCCGCTGCCGTTGGGCGGCCTCCAGCGTCCAGGCTGAGGCCATCCGTTCACAATCGATCAACATAACCGAGGTATCGTGATCGTGAATGGACAGAAAACCGGAGTTGCCCATAGCGGTGTCGAACAGCTCGCCTGGGTCGGCCAGATAAATCTGGTCGGTGTCATTATAGATGGCGCGCCCGCGCCCCTCGGCAAAATGCGGAATGGCAAAGCGGTAGTTCGTAAAGCCCGTCAGCCAGCCGCGACGGTCAAAACCGGCCAGGTCTTTCATCAGGTATAATTCATAGACGCGCGCCGGGTCGCGGACCCGTTCAATCGACCAGACGAAGACCCGCTCGGCCCGATACTGGTCCGGTTCCGTTCCGACAAAGATGCGAACCGGCGGCCGCTCGCTCGGAGTCATCCCTTCTCGAACACCAAGGACGATACGTTCGATCTGGGTACGGGTGCCCGGCTTGGCATACGGCTCTGCCCGCAGCAGTGCCGCTATTCTCTTACGCAGTGGTACCGAAAAACCCGAAACGCCCATGGCCTGACAATCCTGCACCTTACGCAATTTTCCGTGCGTCGTGAAGCGAGGCGGCCGCGTCAACTGGTCTGAGCTGGCCATCCTCTAACCGGTAGACATGGTCAGCAATATCCAACAGAGCCGGCTGGTGGGAAATCGCTAGGATCGTCATGGTTCCACGCAGTCGCTGAACGGTCTGGCAAATAGCGGCCTCACTCTCGGGATCAAGCGCAGTGGTTGCTTCATCCAAAATGAGGAGTTGCGGCGTATGCACCAGAGCGCGGGCAATAGCAATCCGCTGCCGCTGACCACCGGACAAACGGGCGCCCCGCTCTCCGACCCGTGTTAATATTCCGTCCGGTAGACTTTGCACAAACTCCCATGCCCCGGCGGCGCGTAAGGCCGCTTTTACGTCCGTCTCAGTCAGCGCCGTATCGCCCAGCGTCACGTTAGCAACGATACTCTCGTGGAGCAGCAGCATTTCTTGGGGGACATAGCCGATGGCCGTGCGCCACGCTTTAAGATCAATTGAGGTGAGCGGAACCCCGTCAATAGAGACCGCACCACTCTGGGGCCGGAGCAAACCGGCAATCAGGTCCACCGTAGACGTTTTCCCTGTTCCTGACGGGCCGATGAGGAGCGTCACTTCTCCTGCCGGAATGACACACGAGGCCCGCTCAAGGATGGGTTTCTCGGCATAGGCGAAGCTGACTTCCTGCAAGGTAATAGCCTGAGTAAGCTGGGGTGGGTAGGTACCGGTGTTGACTTCGCGCGCGGCCTCTGACTGCCGGAGGGTATCTTGCAGGGACCAATAAGCGCTCTCCTGAGCAGCCATGCGTTGGTACTGGCGTTGGGCCTTATTCAGGCTGCTCAAGGTCCGGCCGAACAGGATGACGAGCATAATCACCGCGTCAAGAGACAACGCCCAGCGTGTTAATGCAATGTAGAGTCCCCCGACCAGACAGATGAGCAGAAGTGGGTCCTGCAGGGCCCGTAATGCCTCCTTACTCAAGACTTCACGCTGGAGAGCACGTTGTAAGCGTTGGGTTCCGCGTTCGAGGAGCGGGCCGACTTGGGTCTCGCGCGCCATAGCCTTGAGCGGCTTGACCGTGTACAGCACATCGGTCAGCTGTCCGAGCATGCCCTTTAAGAGCGCGGTTTGGCGAGCGCCGGCCCGCCGTGCTAGGCGCACGAGGCGATGCAATCCAAAGACGATCAACACCCCAAACAGCGCGGCCGCCAGGGTGGCCTGCCAGGAGACAGAAACAGCAAGGACAACATAGAGGACGGTTTGGATACTGAAGGCAATAATCGTGACCGCGTACAGATAGGCTTCGGAAGCTCGACTGGCTTCGGTCGCAAACGCATTGGCAAAGCTGCCGACTGGCTGACGGACATAGTATTCCCAGCGGGCAGCCAGGAGGGAGCGCAACAGAGAGAGCCGCAAGTCGGTGGCGACATGGGCGACCGTATAGCCAACCTGCTTTTGGGCGAGGAGGACAAACCCGGCTTTGAGGACCATACCAATGACGATGATCAGGCACAGCAGGCCGATACTCGGCTGGAGCCCGAGGGCTGCGAGCGTATCACGGCTGAACTGTTCCAGGCCGGTTGGTGTCGTGTCCGGTGACGGCGCGGTACTGCGTGCCCGGGTGGCGAGACCCAAGAGCGGTAAGAGGCTGGAGAAGCTGATGCCTTCCGCAAGGGTTGCGAAGATGAGACAGGCGAGCGTGAGGGCACTCCGGCCGGGATAGGCGCGGGCAAAGGCAAGCAGGAGACGCATAGCCAGATAGAGATGGAGCAAGGAGAGAGAAGAACTATCCCGCTTCTTGTTCCTTCTCCTTACTGTTCCAGCACTGCACCTGGTGCAGTGTGTGTAAACCAAGGGAGACGACCTGCCATACGACGATCACCACAAAGGCGACCGGGAAGCCCAGCAGCAAACCGATCATAAAGAAGGGAACGTTGATGTTCCGCTGAATCGGACGTTTTCGCACAAGAGGAGCGGGGAGAAGGGAAGGCAGACTAGTCGTTTCAGAGGCAAGCTGAACATAGACCTCTACCGGTTCCAGGCCAGCCTCACGCAGCGTATGGAGCTGTTGTTCGAGTAGCGTCATTCCGAAGATTCGGAGCTCGCTCCTCGGATTTGTTGCGTCAATCCAAATATGCACCTTGATTCTCCGGATGCTCAGGATTATGAGGGTTCCCAGGGCTCCTAGGATTATCAGGGTGGAAGAATAAAGGAAATCCCACAATCCTGCTCAGGATTCCCAAAGGTATCAGGTTCATCAGAATGAAGAATGAAGGAAATCCCGAAAATTCCTCAAATCCTAAAAATCCTGGTCTCACGGCCCTGGTTCTTGCCGGACGACGCGGGCCGGAGGATAGCTTGGCCCACGCCGCGGGTCAGAGTCACAAAGCCTGTATCCCGGTTGCTGGTGTTCCGATGATCGTGCGGGTGCTCACCAGCCTGCGGGCGGCCCGGCTGGTGCGGGATATTGTGGTTAGCATCGACGATGCTTCAGTCTTGGCCGACTGTGCAGAAGCAGGAGGGATCAGGTTCCACGCCAGTCAATCCTCTCCGGCGGTGAGCGTCCTAGATTACTTTGAAGCGTACGGGGCACCGGGTCCCGTGCTGGTGACAACGGCCGACCATGCGCTGCTTACCCCCGTCATGGTCGAGCATTTCTGTACTGCGGCTCAACACAATGATGCCGATGTCGTTGTTGGGGTGGTCTCCGCTTCACTCTTTCGCGCGTCGTATCCCGAGTCACGCCGTACGTTTCTTCCCTTGGCGGATGGGAGCTGGAGTGGAACGAATCTCTTTCTCCTGCGGACTCCACAGGCAGCTCAGGCGGTTCGGTTTTGGGTGCGCGCCGGGCAGTTTCGGAAGCAGCCCTGGCGGCTGGTGCGTACGTTTGGATTGGGGAATCTGCTGCGGTTTCTCTTTCGTCGGCTCGATCGCACCACGGCTCTGGTCCAGGCTTCCCGTGTCCTGGGGGTACGGGTCGGCCTGGTCGAGATGCCGTTTGCCGAGGCGGCTATTGATGTGGACACTCCCGATGACCTGGTGACAGTTGAACGGATTCTGACAACCCGTGCCTCATGTGTCTGAACGGATGACGCAATCAGACAGGAAAACCGCGTATGACTAAGAAGCAGAACCTCGAAACCATGATGGAACAGACGGAGCAGCCGTTCAGTTCCCCAGCGTTTGATACCTTTACCGCGGCCTGGGCAGTTTCACAACGCAAAAAGAAAGCCGCAGAAACTCTGGACCGAGTCGAGCAGCCCACTCCGGACACCCAGCCCGACGAGGCCCAGGCTGTGGAGGATGACCCGGAAGCTTTACGCCGAAAAACGGAAAATATGTTTCACGGTCCTGTGCTCGATACCTTTACCGCAGCCTGGGCAGCCTCAAAGGATAAAATCAAGGCCCGTCCGGCACCCAGGCCGGACAATGAGCATATTGTCCGCCAGATTTATACCCATCTCTGCATGGCCGGGATGCAGGGTGACCTTGCCCCCATCCTCCAGCCGCTGTCGGACGATGTGGAATGGCAGTCACCCGGACCTGAGGCAATTCCCTGGGCCGGTACCGTCCGGGGTCGGAAGCAGGTCGTGCGGTGGTTTGCTACGCGTGGAAAAGCGATAGAGGTCGAACAATTCGTGCCCAAAGAATTCATTACGCAGGGCAATCAGGTGATCGTGATGTGTGAGGAACGCAGCCGGGTGAAGGCTACCGGAAAAAGTTACGACGTGGCCGTGATGGCCGCCTGGACCCTGCTGAATGGCGTGGTTACCCATTATCGTGAGGCGTATGACACGGCGACGGTGCTGGCCGCCTTCCAGAATGATTAGAGGGTGCTGTGTGTTTGAGTCGAACCGTACGCTGGATTCATCACCGCTTTGGTCGAAGGCCGTCTGACCTGTGGCTACAGCTGGGGCCGACCTCTAGGTTGCCTGGAGCGCTTCTGTGGTGTCCGGATTTTTTGGGGGAGGGGTCGTGCGAAAGTACTGATCTCTGTCCGCGGAGCGCACCGTAATGTCTTTGATCTCAGTCCCGTGGAGGAGGGTGAGGGTGATATCGGCACCCGCCTCTCCAACCGCCCACATCTTTCGATAGAAGTCGGCTTGGTCTTTGACCGGCTGACCGGCAACCTTGAGGACCAAATCGTTGACCTGTACCCCGGCTTGTTCGGCCGGGCCGTCCGGCGCCACGAACATAATAATCAGCTTATCGCGGAACTCTTCGGTAAAGAGCCCGAGCCAAGGCCGAGGGGTCGCTCTAGCGCGGCCGGTCCGAATCAGGTCGGTGAGGATGGGTTTGAGATGGTCGATAGGAACAAACATATTCCCGGCCAGAGATTCTCGGCCGGGCAGGGCATCATTGACCAGCAGTGAGCCGATACCCAGGAGCTTTCCATCCGGCCCAATCAGCGCTGCGCCGGCATACCGGGGATGCGGCGGCGCGGTGAAAATGGCGTCTTCGAGCAGGTATTCCCAATAGCCGGCAAATTCCCGCCGTGAGGTTACCAAGGTCGGGCGCACCGAAGCCGCGCTGCTGTCGCTGGCGATAATAACTTCTGTCCGTTCAGCCAGGTCGGAGGACTTGCCGAACGGCATAGGGGTCGCGTTGAGCGGTTCGTTCGCGCGTAAGAGCCCAAAACCGGTTTGCGTGTCATGGGCAACAACGGTGGCCGAGATGCGCTTTCCCTCTATACCCGTGACTTCAACCCGGCGGGCTTCCATAACCAAATAGCCAATAGTCAGAATATGACCCTGCGTATCGATGACCACGCCGCTTCCGCTGCGCTGTTCCCCGAGAAACCGGGCCGTGCGCGCACTCGCCGGTATTTCGGCATGGATCGTCACCATGGCTGAGAGGACTTCTCGGGCGACGGGCGCCTGAGCGGCCGGTTGCGGGCTGAACACTGGGCTCAGGATGCCAACAAAGAACAGCAGCAACGAAAACAGACACTTCTTCATAATCAGACTCTCTACGCAGGCTATTTCGCTTCTAGCTCCAGGTTTGCGGCAGAGTCAAGAGTGAGGCGTTACGAGAGATGCTGCTCAGCGGCATGGTGGAAACTAGCCGTTCGCGGGTCATACATACGGGAGGTAAGAATGATCTGAAAACGCCGTCGTCTGTTCACCTCGCCGTGCGGCTCGATCCGATACAGGTGGTAGCATGAGCGTCGCTGCGGCCGTCGGCCAATCGCTGCGGAGGCTGGGACTCCGACAACAGGAATCGGCTCCCAAGGTCCAGGGATACTCGCCATGACCGTGCGGTGAACATGACCGTGCAGAATCAGTTCGGCACCGGTTTTGGCGAGTATAGCTCGAAAGTCAGCCGCATCGGTGAGGCGGCGGCGAGCTGCGATAGCGAGGGGGTGGGGAGGGTGGTGAATAAGCACGACCCGACTCAGGGGTGTGTTTGCCAACGCGCTGAGGAGCCGCTCAAGTCGCTCCAGTTGCGTCCGGCCTATCGTCCCTGAGGCATAGAATGGGGCCGTTGCCCGCGCGGTTGAAACGCCGACGAGGGCGAGTGGTCCACAGAGACGGAGGGTTGGAAACTCGGTTGGCGGAAAGCCTGAGGGTAACAGCTCAGGGTCTGGCCGCGTATCCGTTGGGATATGAGAGCGCATATAGTCGCCCCAATACGCCCACGGAGAAGATTCGCTTCCGCGCGTATAGGTGTCATGGTTGCCTGGGATAAGGGAAACGTGCTGTGGGCCGCCCAGTTTCTGCAACCACGGGAGGGAGGCGGAGAACTCGTCTTCGAGTGCAATATTGGTCAGGTCGCCGGTAATGACTACATGGTCCGGCCCTTGTGCGTGCAGATCACTGACAAGTGCGGCCAGAACTTCGGGTCGATATTCCTTGCGCCGCCGCAGGGACCACGACAAGGCACCCAAGAAGCGCTTGTTCAGAAAGTCTGTCGGTCGCCGGACCCGGACCGGTGTGACGTGCAGGTCTGATAAATGGGCAAGCGTAAAGGCTGGCATGGTGTGTGGCTCCAGGCAACTCTACTTTAACCTATACCACCTCCCTGGCGTATGATAAGACCGCTCACTGTCAGGCTGTGATCCGGGCAGAGCCGTAGTCGAGTGACAGCGTGACGAGGAAGAGTGATATGAAGCCGGTGGCAGGAGCCGAGTGCGTTCAGGTGTGGCTTGTCGATCCCACAGTTCACACTGAGGGTGATCCCACTGCTCCGGTTGAAGTGTGGGGTCTCGCGCCAGCAGAACGCCTGTGTCGCACCCTCCGCGCTACGGGTGTGTCTGAGGCGCAGATTGTAACGGGAACTTCCCGTCCTTCGCTTCTCCCTGATAGCCCGCTCCTTGTTTTTCGAACCGATTATGTTTTTGACGAGCGCTTAGTCCGTGCCCTGCTTGAGAAGAGTCTTGAGAACGGCGGTGTCCGGAGCTTGGCGCTCGTCGATCCGGATACACCCGCAACGACTGTTGCGGTCGTCACAACCGGGAGTCAGATAGAGGCGCTGCTCCCCCACCTCATCGCTCCGGTGCTCGTGGGTCATATGCAGCAGGAACATCTACCCTGCCAGGTTCCCGCCGACCTTGTTCCCGCCTATTCCTCGGCATTGCGTAAATACGATCCTCCCTATCTCCTTCGGGTGTGTGCGAACTCGCTGACTCAGGTTGAAAATCGCATGTTTCGTTCGTCGTACAAGGGTATTACTGATGTGGTCACCAAGTGGGTCTGGCCGCTGCCCGCCCGAGCCGTTACGCGCCTGCTGGCCCGTGCCCATGTTTCTCCCAATATTGTGACTGGGTTTAGCTGGATGCTAGTGGGTATGGCGACTTGGCTTTTTATTCAGGGACAATTTGGTCTTGGACTAGCGTGTGCCTGGCTCATGACCTTTTTAGACACCGTTGATGGCAAGCTGGCCCGTGTTACCTGCACCTCAAGCCGAATGGGCCATGTGCTGGACCACGGCCTTGACCTCGTCCACCCTCCATTCTGGTATCTCGCTTGGGCGATGGGCCTGGCGGACAACCTTTCTCCGGCCTTGATCTGGTATGACCCGGTCGTGGCGACTATCATTGGCGGGTATATTCTCGGACGGCTACTCGAAGGTCTCTTTCTACTGGTTTTTCATCTGGAAATTCACTCGTGGCGTCCCATTGACTCATTTTTTCGGACTATCACTGCCCGCCGGAATCCGAATCTGATTCTATTAACACTCGGGACCCTTGTCGGTCGTCCCGACCTGGGTTTCTGGCTCGTTGCGGTCTGGACCGTCTGTTCTCTGGGGTTTCACACACTGCGCCTGGGTCAGGCCTGTATCCAACGCTGGCGCGGCCAGCCGATTCAGACCTGGCAGGAAGTGGGGACGCCCGCATGAGGGTCAGCGTGTTGGCGCGTGGGTTCCCGCGCAGGCCGTATTGGCCAGAAACGATGCTTGTCGGTTGGGGGCGGCTCGTGAACAGGGTGGGACGGTCTGCATTCCGGGGCTTCCGTGCGACTGGGTCTTCTCAGTAATTGCCAGGCCGGTCTGAGCCGCGCTTCCCCGACCGCACTCAAGCAGACTCTTGAGGACGCGCCCGAGGTCGTGTATGTGACGACGCGGTCGAGTGCAGATGTGCCCGAAGCGCTTACCTGCCTCGCCCGCCAAGGCGTGACCCTCCTGGCTGTGGATGGCGGGGATGGAACGCTGCAACGCGTCTTGACCGAAGTCTTGGCCGGCTCGATCTTTGAATCCCTGCCGGCTATTGCGCCTCTGTCTGGCGGACGAACAAATATGAGCGCTGCGGATATTGGCAGTACGGCTTCGCCGGCTGTCGGCCTTATTGCTTTGCTCCGCGCGCTGCGGACCAATACGCTTGAGCAGTATGTGGTGAAGCGGTCGGTATTGCGTGTCGACTCCGGCCCAGGTACGAGCCCTCAGTATGGCATGTTTTTCGGCGCGGGCGTTATCCAGCGGGCGCTCGCCTTTAAGCATCAGCTCTATCCCAAGCGGCGTTTACAGGGTCTATTCGGTGCTGGACTCTTTTTAGGGGGGGCCATCTTGCGGGTGGCGAGCGGTTCCCCCACTGGAATTTTTGCTCCGGATGAGATCGGTCTGGCGTTCAACCACAAGGCCATGACAAAAGAAACGCCCACAGATCAGCTTGAAACACAGCCATTTCAACTCGTAATGGCAACCACGCTGAAACGGCTCTTCCTGCGTCTCCGTCCGTTTTGGGGAAACGAGAGTGCACCGCTCCGGTTTACCGCCATTGAGGCTAATGCTGCGCGGAACCCGGTTGCGGTCTGGAGGGTCTTACGCGGGCTTCCCCCGCCGCCGATAGCGCTGGACTCGGGCTATTGCAGCCACAACGTTGAGCGCCTGACCCTGCAGATGGATTGCGGTTACACTATTGATGGCGAACTCTTTGAGCCGCAGCCCGGTCGGACCCTACATCTTGCGACGGACCATCGACTCCGTTTTATTCGAGCCTAAGTATGCGAGACGATGTGCACGCGCCGCTGCCTACCCTGACGGCTCTCTTGGCCCAAGAGTGGACTCAGCCGGTGCCTGAATCCGTTCAGGTAGTGGCTACGGAAATCCAACAGCGTCATGCCGAGGCGATCGATGCCGTACTGTTTTACGGCTCCTGCCTCCGTACCCAGCAGACGGCTGATACCGTGCTCGACTTTTATGTTCTCGTCCGCTCGTACCGGTCTTTCTATAACCGACGGCTGCTCAGATGGCTGAACGCGTTGCTGCCGCCGAACGTGTTCTATATTGAGGTCAGGCAGGGTCCGCAGACGCTCCGGGCGAAGTATGCGGTTATCTCGACTGCGGATTTTGAGCGTGCGACCACTCCAGCCGTTGTCCCTGCTATTATCTGGGCACGCTTCTGTCAGCCGACGCGGCTTGTGTTTACGCGTAGCGAGGAGGTGCAGAATCGCGTCATACACGCCGCAACACAGGCCACACTCACATTTCTTTCTCGCGTTATTCCCTTTTTCGCACGGCATGATTTGAGCCGATCTTTTCTCCTTGCCGACCTCTGGCAGAGGGGGTTTCGAGAAACGTACCGGACTGAACTGCGGACCGAACGGCCGGAAACCATTCGGGCATTATACACAGCATCGCCGGAGCGCTACGACCGTGTCGCGCAGTTGGGGCTCCAACTCCTGGAGCGGCAGGGGAAGTACGTCTGTCGAGAAAGCGATGGACAGTGGGCGGTTGCTATGCCGTGGCGGGCACGCTGGACCGGGCGAGTCAGCTGGGCAGTTCGGGCGACAGGAGCAAAATGCCTGTATGCCGTGCGTCTCTTCAAAACTGCGTTGACCTTTGACGATTGGCTGCCCTATGTCCTATGGAAACTAGGCAGGCACACCGGGGTATGGGTTGAGCTCTCAGAGCGGCAGCGACGCTACCCACTGCTCTTAGGCTGGCCAGTATTGTTTAAGCTTCTTCGCCAACGTGCTCTTCGCTAAGTGGTGCAGAGCGACGACTCCGGCCCATCCGGTCGACCAGTCTCCTGATGGCCGAGAGAATGCCGCGTTCAATGGTCTGCTGATAGACACCGGTAGGGGGCAATTCCGCTTGCAACTGACGATGGAGCCGCCCGAGACTGTGGTAGGGGACGTTCGGTAAGAGATGGTGGAGGGCATGATAGCGCAGACCCACAGGGGCAGCAAGAACGGTGAGCGCTGGCCAGCCACACATATTGACGGAATCGAGCAGTTGCTCGGCTACACTCAACCGTCGCCCGGTATTATCATACCGATGAGCCGCTAACGTCCGGATTTGGTTCACGATCAACATGCCAGACGTCACGACATACCACTGCGTGAGCCAGACGCCAGGCAACTGTCCTGCGTACCAGCTTACGCCCACCAGCCAAGTCACTAGCACGGCCGCCCATTCCTGGACGAGCCACCGGAACCGGTACTGCTTTCCAGGCAGAGGGCGGCGATACGCCGGATTGATCACCAAAGTGGAAGCCCGCTGAATAACGATCTTTCGCAACGGGGGAATAACAAACGAAAGAGGACCGATGATCCCCCATCGCAGCGGCAACAAGATGGGCACCGCACAGACGCTCAGCACAAACCAGACCAGGCCGAGAGGTGTGCCGTGAACGAGCGGCGCATACTCCGGGTCGCCGGCCGTCCCGAAGGTGTGAGGTCGGTGGTGATCCCCATGTGAGCCCACATACATGAGACTGGGAAGCATGAAAGGCAGACCGACCAAGGCGTGCCAGGCGCATTCAAAGGCAGGCAGGCTACCCCGCTTCTGGTGGGCAATTTCATGAATGAATAAGGCGGCGCGGAGGAAGGCGAAGAGAGCAGTACCCGTCGTCGCGAGATAGGCCAGAGAACCGAACGGTTGCTGGACACTCAACCAAAAGGCCGTCCAGCCCAGCAGAGAAGACAGCAAGAGATCGAGCCAATAGATGTAACCCTCGGGCTGGAACGTGGAGGCAAAGCGCTTCCGTACCTGTGCAGCGAACTGCTCGTCCGATATCTCACCAAGAAATTCGTTTTGGGATGCCATAGATGAATGCTCTGGTCATTTGCCTCAGCCCCCGGCTTCCTCCCTCATACGTCTCTATAAGAGCGACCGGAACAACGTTGTCAAGAGAGTCTTGGGGAACGATGGGAAACGGTATTGTTAAGAACGGCGTTATTATAAATAAAACAGTATGGTGGCTATGTCACCCCTTGGTTAAATGGGGGAAATCTGTTATCTAGCGTCCGACCTTACGTGATTTGAGCTACTGTGAGTACCCGAGGGATAACACCACGTGCCCCGCTGGTGAAGGTAGGCACCCGTGTCCTTGTGACCGGAGGAACTGGCTTTATTGGCTCGCACCTTGTTGATGCACTCATCGAGCAAGGCGTCCGGCCGCGTGTGCTTGTTCGCCCGACGAGTGATATTGCTCGACTTACCCGCGACTGGGCAGACAGGGTCGAACTGGTCCGGGGCGCGCTGGAGGACCGTCACAGTCTGGTGCAAGCGGTCTCTCAAGTCGACATTGTCTTTCATCTCGCCGCAGTGACAAAAGCTCACACAGAGGAGGAGTATCTGCGCTCGAATGCCGAGGGAACGCAGAGGCTTGTTCAGGCCATGCGGGCTGCGCAGCCACGCCCACGGCGACTGGTCTATCTGAGCTCACTCGCTGCGGCGGGTCCGGCACGAGATGGGCGGCCGGTTGAACCGGGCGACGAACCACACCCGATTACTGCCTATGGACGGAGTAAGCTCGTCGGAGAACAGACTTGCCTCGCTGCGTCCGACACCTTCGAGGTTATTATGCTCCGCGCGCCGGTGGTCTACGGCCCGCGAGAGAAAGACTTCTTTTTGCTCTTTCGTCTTGCAGCCCGTGGTGTTTTACCGCTGCCGGCAGGCCCGGAGAGTGTGGTGCAACTCGTCCATGTTACCGATCTCGTCCAGGCGATGCTCCGTGCAGCTACCATGCCAGAAGCGCGTGGGATCTATCATGTGGCAGAATCACGCTCCTATGGCTGGAGCGAAATTGTCACGTGCATAAGCCGGGCCGTTGGACGTTCAGTCCATATGGTCCGTATCCCCCGGTTTCTCGTGCAGATGGCGGCAACGGTGAGCGAAGGAGGAGCTGCCGCCGTCGGGCGAACAACAATATTCAATCGTGAAAAAGTCAAAGAACTCCTGGCCCCCGGCTGGCTATGCGAAACTACGCTGGCTAAGCAGGAGTTGGGATTTGAGGCGCAGGTTCCGCTGGCTACCGGATGTGTTGAAACCGCAGCGTGGTATAGACAACAGACATGGCTATAGCAAACACTGTCATGAGGGAGACTGTGATAAAACCGGAACCGCGACAGGCCACCCATACCGACAACCGGGGATGTCAGGCAGAGAGGGGAACGGGATGAACCTTTTCGAGAAATGTACCCGTTTTACCCGTGCTCGAGAGGCTCAGGCGACTGGGTATTATCCGTTTTTTACGCCAATAGAATCGTCTGAAGGAACCGAGGTCATGGTGCGCGGTGAGTCCAAGGTGATGATGGGCTCCAATAACTATCTTGGCCTGACCCACCATCCCAAGGTATTGGCCGCAGCCGAGGCCGCGCTCAGGCGCTATGGCAGTGGGTGTACCGGTAGTCGTTTCTTGAACGGAACGCTGGACTTGCACGATGAACTCGAAGCGCGTTTAGCCCGTTTTCTCAACAAAGAGGCCGCGCTCGTTTTCAGCACCGGCTATCAGACAAATTTAGGTATCCTGGCAACCCTGATCGGAAAAAAAGATTACCTCTATCTGGACAAGCTCGATCACGCCAGCGCGGTAGACGGTTCTCAGCTTGCCCACGGGACTGTGCTGCGCTATCCGCATGGAGACATTGAAACACTGAAACAGCAGTTGCAGAAGACTCCGCCCAAGGCGGGGAAACTGATTGTCACCGACGGCATTTTTTCCATGGAGGGCGATATTGCCGACCTGCCGAGTTTGGTTGCCTTGGCCGAGCGGTACCAGGCCGAGATTATGGTTGACGATGCCCATGCCTTTGGGGTGTTGGGCAAGAACGGTGGTGGGACGGCACAGCATTTCGGTGTCGAGGATCGGGTCGGTCTGATTATGTCGTCATTCTCCAAGTCTTTGGCCGCGATTGGTGGTGTGGTGGCTGGTCCGGAGCCGGTTATTCACTATCTGAAACACCACGCCCGTTCTTTGATTTTCAGTGCCAGCATGCCGCCGCCGTCGGTGGCCACGGTGTTAACTGCCCTGCAGATTATTGAAGAGGAACCCGAAAGACGTGCGGCCTTGTGGCGCAATACCCGCCGCATGCAGGCCGGGCTCAAGAGTCTGGGCTATAATATCGGGACGAGTGATACGCCGGTGATTCCCATTATTGTCGGCGATATGTGGTTAATGGGCATGATCTGGAAGGAATTGTTTGACTCCGGTATCTTTACCAATCCGGTTATTCCGCCGGCCGTCCCTGAGAATTCGTGCCGGATTCGGATTTCCATGATGGCAACCCACACCGATAAACAGATTGACTTTGTCTTAGACGTCTTTGCCCGTATCCGGCCCCACATCCAGGTAGAGAAGGTTGCCGTGTAGGAGTAGCTTCTCTGTTGCGGGCAATGTTTCAGCGAGTGCCGGGCAGACCCAGCTGTGCCATGCTATAGATGCCCAGAGACGTACGGATAGCCCCGGTCCGTAACCGGCGGGACTTGCGTCATTTCACCCAACTGCCGTGGCAACTGTATAGAAACGACCCGGTGTGGGTCCCACCGCCCCTTTTTGAGCTCAAAAAGCTTCTCTCTCCCCACAAACATCCCTTCCACAGACATGCCGAGGTCCAATATTTTCTTGCCCGCCAGCATGGGCAGGTGGTTGGACGGATCGCCGCTATTATTAACCACCAGCATCTGCGGTTTCACAAGGACTCGGTCGGCTTCTTTGGTTTTTTCGAGAGTATTGACGACCAGGAGGTGGTCGACGCGTTATTGATGGCGGCCGAACGCTGGGTCGGTGAACGAGGAATGCACCGCCTCCAAGGGCCGATGAGTTTCTCGACGAATGAGGAGTGCGGCCTGCTGGTTGACGGTTTTGAGACCGCTCCGAAAGTGATGATGCCGCACCATTTGCCCTACTATGCGACGCTCCTCCATACCGCGGGCTATGTCAAGGCCAAAGATTTATTCGCCTATCTCATTGATCTGCGTGAAGATGCGACGATCCCTGAGCGGCTCGTGCAGGGGGTCGAACGCCTACAGAAGAAACAAGCCATCACTATCAGATCAATCGATCTCCGACGCTTCACGGAAGAAATTCGTGTACTGCACGCCATCTACCATAGGGCCTGGGCGCAAAACTGGGGCTTTGTGCCGATGACCGAAGCTGAGGTGGATCTGCTTGCCCGCACGCTGCGCCTCGTCGCCGATCCCAGGTTGTGTTTGATCGCCGAACTGGAGAACCAACCAGTTGGCTTTGCCCTCGCGCTCCCGGACTATAATCAGGCATTCCGCCACATGAACGGCCGATTATTCCCATTCGGCTTCCTCAAGTTTCTGTGGTATAGGCGCCGGATTGATGCCTTGCGGATTCTCTTACTCGGCACCAACCCAGATGTGCGGGTGCGTGGTCTTGACGCCATGCTATATCTCAAACTCTGGCAAGACGTCCCAGCCTACGGTTATCGTCTCGTTGAATGTTCGTGGATTCTTGAAGATAACTGGGCCATGCAGCGTGGTCTCGAACGTATGGGCGCTCAGATATACAAAACCTATCGGATATTCGAGAAAACCTTATAGGTCCAAGGGAGGGATGCCCGAAGAGACCGCGACAGGACCAACATCCTTGCCAGATGATATCCGTCCCCCTAGACTGCCAGCCAGACCGCGGAGAACACATGGCAACAGGCAATCAGTTCGGTGGAGGCAGACACTTCCTGTATCATTGGTTTCGGCGGGAGACGGTGAGGCGTGCCCTGAAGGTGGCCGGCATCGTGGGACCCATCCTGACCGTAATCAATCAGTACGACCTGCTTTGGAATCTCGACTTCTCTCCCCGGTTGGGTTTCAAGATCGCCCTGACTTTCCTTGTCCCGTATAGTGTTTCGTCCTATTCTTCTGCCAGGGCCTATATGGACAAAGAGCGCTCCGGCTGACACGGGCCGCTGATCCAGGGACAATGGTGTGCAGGAGTCCCGCTCAATAAGGAGGCTGCGATGGCCCGATTTACTGGTGTGAATCACCTGGCGTTTGTCACTGGCGATATGGATAAGACGGTCCGTTTCTGGCGCGACCTGCTCGGCCTGCGTCTGGTCGCCACGATTGGTGAACCAGGCTTTCGGCATTATTTCTTTGAGCTGTCCGAGACCGACACGGTAGCCTTTTTTGAATGGGACGGAGCGGAGCCCGTCCCCCAGAAACGGCACGGTGTTGCCTTCCGGGGTCCAATCGCCTTTGACCATGTCGCGTTTGGTGTTGAGTCTGCCAATGAGTTATGGGAACTCAGAGACAAACTGGTGGCTGCGGACTATGAGGTCTCAGGTCCGATAGATCATGGCTTTATCCATTCGATCTACGCGTTTGACCCAAACGGGATTCCGGTTGAGTTCAGCTATAACGTCCCCGGTATCGATATCCGCCGAACGCCGCTCTTTGGCGATACCCAGCCCGCCGTAACTGCCCAAGAGGGACCGGAACCCCAACCCGATAAATGGCCAGCCGTTCTTCGACCCACTCCGCCCGAGCACCGAACCATCAAGAAAGGAGCGGGGAGTACGCTAGGGGCATACCGGGAGAAAGCCGCACGCTAGGGCTCACCCTGCTGGTGAACACTGACGACGGGGCAGGCTGTCTGTGCTTATGCCTCGGAACGGAGAACCGCGCTAGAACGCCGCAAGGGGTGTTGCCAGTTCCTGCTCAGCCTGAGGGTTGACGATGGGATCGGCGCTCAGGTCCACGTCCTTGGCTGCCCGCATAGTGCCAAAGACCCAGTCTGCCACGACGTTCACCACGTTGAGATTCTGGTAGGGATAACGATGGTGAATATAGTGATGGGTATGCACGAATCGAAACGCCTGGGTGCGTTCGACCCAGCGGTTGCGTGGGACATGCATACAATAGTGAATATACTCGTACAGGGCATAATCGAGGGCCAGGGCAAGGAGCCCCCCAACACAGACGGACCAGCCAAATGCCCAGCCGAGGCCGAGGAGGAGGGGCAGATGCAGCCCGATGAGCAGTGGCGCATTCCACCACGCAAAGGTGACCTTTTTGGGATCAACCCCAGGCTGAATATGATAGGTGGCGTCAGCCCGGAAGAGCCCATGGTGGACGAGGGCGTGAGCCCGGAATGAGTAGGGTAAGGTCGGGGTGTGCATCAAATACTTGTGCAGTGCCCATTCAAAAAAGCTGGAATACAGAACGAGTCCGATAAATCCGATTGTACCTTTTGCAAGTCCCCAGAGAAGCGGTTCCAGTGTCAATGTGTGCTACCTTTCCTGTATTTCCCTCCCCCACCTCAGCTCTTCGTCTTGCAGACAGAGAAAGGACGTTCTGGGGATGCGGTGTGAAATCCATTCGTGCACTCTAGCTGATAGAGCCCTAACTGTATAGAGAAAAGCGCTCTGCCTGGCAATGGCCCTGGGTTGGAGTTAGTCGTACTGTCCCGTCCCAATTCCTGTCCGCAGCAGGTCGGATCATACTTGACGCTCGGGGAGAACTTGCCTAAAGGGTGGAAGCGCCTCAGACCGATTGCGCACAGCCGGAGGAGGGCCCGATGTCCACACCAGCCGCGATATCCATGCAGGACTATTTTGTCGTTTCAGCAGACTGCCATGTGCTGGAGCCGCCCGACCTCTGGGAGAAGCGGATTGAGGCTAAATTTCGCCACCGGATTCCGCGTTTGACGGTCGATGCCAATGGGCGGAAATGGCTGGTCGTTGAGGGGCAGGAGAAAAAGCGTATCCGGGACTTCACTCTGAGCGGAGAAGATTTAGAGCGGGCCAAGGGTGGGACTTTTGACCTTACGCGGCGTCAGCAGGATTTGGCTCGGGACGGGATTGACGCCGAAGTCATTTACCCCAACCGTGGGCTGCTGATGTGGACCTCGCCTGACCCGGCCATGCAAACCGCCATGTGTCGGGTGTGGAATGACTGGGCCATTGAAGTGTTCAGCCCAGCGCAAAAACACTCTATCCCCACCGCCGCCATTGCGCCGCAGGATGTGGATACCGCGGTGCAGGAGGTCCAGCGTGTCGCCAAGTTAGGCTATAAAACCGTTTTTCTGCCCGTCACCGTTCCGGATCAGCCCTATAATCTGCCGTTATACGACCCGCTGTGGGCAGCCATCCAAGAAACCGGCATGCCGATGAGCTTCCACGTCGGAACGGGCAAAGACCCGCGGACCGCCTCGGGCAATGGTGGGGCGATTATCAACTATGTTGTCCATGCCCTATCGACGGCGATTGACCCGGTTGTCCACCTGTGTGCGTCCGGGGTGCTGGAGCGTTTCCCCGAGCTCAAGTTTGTGACCGTCGAAGCCGGGATTGGCTGGCTGGCCTGGACACTCTGGGTCATGGACGAAGGCTTTCACAAACACCACTTCTGGATTGCCCCCAAGCTGTCGATGCCACCGAGTGAATATTTTCGCCGTCAAGGCTATGCGACCTTTCAGGACGACCCGGTCGGACTGGAAACGCGCAAATGGATTGGTATTGACCGGCTCTTATGGGGGGATGATTACCCGCATCACGAAGGAACCTGGCCGCGTTCGCAGGAAGCTATCGACCGGACTATGGGTGATCTCACCGAGCCCGAACGGCGTCAAGTCCTGGGGCTCAATGCGGCTCAGCTATATGGTTTTGAGCTGTCCGCAGTTCAGCCAGATGCTGAGGAGAGCCGAGTATGAGCGCCGCACGGCCTGAGATGCTGAGCCTGGACTGGGGAGAAGCAGAGAAAGCGCCGGCAGACCGGAAGCGCTGGCTGGCTGCGTGGCTGGTCAGTCGAGAAGGGGAAGAGGGCGACTATTTTTACGACGGCCCCAGCGGGCGGCAAACGACGCATCGCGTGCCGTCCGAAGCCATCGGTTTTCGCCTGCGTTGGTATCCGAGTGAGAATGAGGTCAGCGTCAACCTCGAACTCGGTCCTATGGCCAGTGTGGTCGACGACTACTTCTTTGCCGAGCAAACCGGCCCAGAGCTGACGCTTGCCGTGCTGGAGCTGTTGCCCGAGCAGCGCTGACACTCTATTCCCTCTTCACACATCGGAAATGCGGTGTGAGGGCCAGCGGATTCCGAGGCATACTTATAAGAACTCACGGGAGGGGAGCGATGTCGAGTTTGCCAAAATTTGGAGAGTTGCCGTACGTGGGAGAGACGCAAGAACGCCATGCCTGGGAGGTCTTTGGGTCGGAAGACCAACTGGGATCTGTGAATTTACTGACTCCAGAAAAAGTCAAACACGCCGCAGGACTGATTCGGACCGGCCAGGTGTTCAACCTCAGCCTGCCGTTGAATTTCCCCATCACGCTATACGGCGGGTTTCGGAGCAAAGGCTATCGACACCATATTGAAACCGGTCGAGGCGGTCGTGACGACTATGTTGATAATTTTGCGATGCAGGGTTCGAGTCAGTGGGACAGCCTGCGTCACATCCGCTTTCGCGAGTACGGCTATTACGGTGGCCGCCAGGACGGCGATCTGGACGAAAAGGGCGAACTTGGTATTGAGCACTGGGCTCAGCACGGCATCGTTGGGCGCGGGGTGCTGCTGGATGGTGCACGCTACATGGAAACGCAGCAGACGCCGCTCGACATGACGAAAAAGTTTGAGATGGATGGGGTTTTTCTCGAAAAGGTTGCGCACGCGCAACAGGTGCAACTCGAACCGGGCGATATCCTGATACTGCGAACCGGCTGGCTGGAGTGGTATAAAAGCTTGGATGCAATGGGACGGGAGGGGTTACGGGACAGCCTGGGACCTGGCGAAGGGCAGCATGCCTGTCCGGGTCTGGCGGCCTCGCAAGAGACCGCCGCCTGGCTCTGGGATCGACAGATCGCCGCCATTGCCGCAGACAACGTTGCGGTAGAAGCTTTGCCCGTCGACCCGGCCGTTGGTTTTCAGCATCGTCGGCTCATTGCTCTGCAAGGCATGCCCCTTGGGGAGCTGTGGGATGTGGATGAGCTGGCTCAGGCCTGTGTGCAGGACGGAAACTATGAATGTATGCTGGTTGCGATTCCGCTCAATCTGCCCGGCGGGGTTGGCTCCCCGGCAAATGCCTATGCCATAAAGTGAAAGCCGACCGGCGCGGTTGCCCGGAGAGGACTGTGACGACGTGAATCGGACGCTCTTCCCCTGCGCTCCTCCGGCCTTCCTGCTTTCCCTGGTCTACGTAGACTTTCTGGCTGTCCTGCTTGCCCTCGGTCTCGGCTTTGCCTGGCATCAGAACCCCACCGCGTATACCGGTGAAGGTGACCCGATCACATGGCTGTCGTTTGCGCATCTGCTCGTGACCAGCAGCCTTGCTGGCGGCGTATTCTACTGTCGGACGGGTGGCAGTTTAGACCCGGCGGTGTGGCGTCAGCCGGCTTTTGTCTGGATGCTGATTGCCCTTGGATTTCTTTTCCTGGCAGTCGACGAAGTCGCCAAGATCCATGAATCCCTGGACCGTTTCGTACATCGGCTCCTGCAACGCCCGGAGACCGCCCTAACTGACCGACTCGATGACGCGATCTTGCTTGGGTATGGGTTGAGTGGTGTGGCTGTGCTGTATGTCTACCGCTCCGAACTGATCTCTTATCGAACGGTCCTCCCCTTGGTGATATGTGGATTCGTCCTATTCCTCTTTATGGGGCTGCTTGATGCTCTGGTGAATCGTCCCGATGTGTTTCTCTTCATGGGCATCAGTCAGGAGGGAAGTACCAGCCTGGGGAAATGGCTCGGCGGTGTTGAGGAAGGCTTGAAAATTCTGGCCGAAGCGGCCTTCCTGGGCACGGCCTATACCTGTCTCTTTCTGACAGTGAAGGCCAACTGTGGAAGGAATCGTGATTGACAAAGCCAGCCTTCCCAGAGTAGCTTTCTCTTGACGGGAAGGGCTCCCGGTCGCGCTTTTCAGCAGCGCGAGAGGGGATGGCCCCGGAGAGTGAGTATGCGTTTCAGATTCCTGAAGAGTAGGCAAAGGAGGGCATTATGAAGACTCGATTGCTTAGAGGGCTTGCTGTTGGGGGGCAGACGATACTGCTCGTTGCCGGACTGTTACTCTTACCGCTTTTTTCTCAACCTGGACAGGCTTCGCAGGAACTGCTCGATATGCAGCAAAACCACGGCCAGTGGGTGACTTCGGGTCGGGACTACGCCCTCACCCGCTATAGCAGCCTGGACCAGATTTCCACGCAGAACGCGAAGGACCTGAAGGTCGCCTGGACGTTTTCGACCGGCGTCCTACGCGGACACGAAGGCACACCGCTGGTTATCGGCGACACCATGTATATTGTGACTCCCTTTCCCAATATCGTGTACGCCATTGATCTGGCGGACCCAAATCATGCCATTAAGTGGAAATATGCGCCTGTCCAAAGCGAGGATGCCATTCCGATTGCCTGCTGTGATGTGGTGAATCGGGGCGCGGCCTATGCCGCGGGCAAAATCTTTTTTAATCAGCTCGACGCGCACACCGTCGCTCTTGACGCCGAGACCGGGAAAGAGCTGTGGAAGGTCAAGCAGGGCGACATCAAACAGGGCCAGACCATTACCATGGTGCCGCTGGTCGTACGCGACAAGGTCATCACTGGCATAAGCGGAGGTGAGTTTGGCGTGCGTGGGTTTGTCACCGCCAATCACGTCGATACGGGTGAGCAGGTCTGGCGCGCATACAGTACCGGACCGGATTCCGAGGTGTTGATTGGTGAAGATTTTTCCTCCCCGTACGCCTCGCACCAAGGCAAGGACCTGGGAGTGGCAACCTGGAAAGGCGAAGAGTGGAAGCGGGGCGGTGGCACGACCTGGGGCTGGTATAGCTACGACCCCGAACTTGACCTGTTCTACTACGGGACCGGAAATCCGGGTGCCTGGAATCCAGACCAGCGGCCGGGTGATAATAAATGGTCCATGACATTGTTTGCCCGCAACCCGGACACGGGTCAGGCCAAGTGGGCGTATCAAATGACCCCACACGATGCGTGGGACTATGACGGGATTAACGAGAACGTGCTGGTCGATCTGCCGGCAGACGGCAATGGCCAAGTCCAGAAAGTCCTGGTTCACTTTGACCGGAACGGCTTCGCCTACAAAGTTGACCGGACATCCGGCAAGGTCCTGGCGGCGGATAAATTTGGCGAAGTGAACTGGGCCGAGGAAATTAACCTCGAAACCGGGCGGCCCGTCGAAAATCCGGACAAGCGCACCAAAGAAGGGGCGAATACGGAAGACATCTGCCCTGGCGCCATGGGAACCAAGGACCAACAGCCCGTGTCATATTCACCCAGGACCAAGCTTTTTTACGTGCCGACCAACCATCTGTGTATGAATTACGAGGGGATGAAGGTCCGCTATATTGCCGGTGTGCCCTACGTCGGCGCGATTGTCAAAATGTTTCCCGGCCCTGGCGGGCATCGAGGGGAATTCATTGCCTGGGATCCGGTTGCCGGTGAAAAAAAATGGGGCATTAAGGAAAAATGGTCCGCCTGGAGTGGCGCGCTTTCGACCGGTGGCGATGTCGTGTTCTACGGGACCATGGACGGCTGGTTCAAAGCGATCCACGCCTCGACTGGTGAAGAGCTGTGGAAGTTCAAAACCGGCTCCGGCATTATTGGCGCACCCATGACCTATCTTGGACCGGACGGCAAACAGTATGTGGCTATCATGTCCGGGATTGGTGGCTGGTCCGGCCTCGTTGTCGCCGGCGACTTATCAACGGATGATCCTACCGCAGCTCTGGGCGCGGTCGGTGCGTTTGCCGATCTGGGAAAAGATACGAATAAGGGTGGGATGCTCTACGTCTTCACGCTTGAGTAAATAGGCACTCTCGACCTGGTGTAAAGCCTCTTATGCTCAACCGAACTGAGGGGGGACGACGAGTAGCCCTCCCCGCTCCCCCCTGTCTCGCTCTCCTCCTGCTCCTGTCCGCCTCGCTCTTCCCGGCTGCCGCCTGGGCAACCGAGAAGAGCGAGGCGACCAAACCGTTTCGTGTTTGTGCAGACCCCAATAATCTGCCGTTTTCCAATCAGCAGCAGGAAGGATTCGAGAATAAAATCGCCGAAGTCCTAGCCCGTGGGTTGGGGCAAGCAGTCGCCTATACTTGGTGGCCCCAACGACGGGGCTTCCTGCGCAGTACGCTCAACGCCGGCAAGTGCGACGTGGTCATGGGTCTGCCGGCCGACATCGATATGGTCTTAACGACGCAGCCGTATTACCGTTCGATCTACGCTTTTGTCTATCCCGCAGACGCACCATACGATCTGTCCTCCTTTGATGACCCCATCCTCAAAGAATTGAAAGTCGGTGTGCACCTGATCGGTGATGACTATACCAACAGTCCGCCAGCCCATGCGCTGAGCAAGCGCGGGATTGTGGATAATGTGGTCGGCTACAGCGTCTTCGGCAATTATGCCGATCCCAGTCCGCCGGGAAAAATCATTGAGGCCGTCGCCAACAACGAGATCGATGCAGCTATTGTCTGGGGACCGATTGGCGGCTATTTCGCCCAACGGCAAGCCGTCTCACTCCGTGTGGTGCCCGTAGTGTCCGAGGACGAGTCATCCTCCCTCCTCCTTGCCTACGATATTGCGCTCGGTGTCCGGAAGAGCGACGAGGCGCTGAAAGATACGCTCAATGGCCTGCTGACGCAGCATACGGAAGAAATCCAGCAGATCTTGGTTGACTACGGTGTCCCCGGTATGGCCCTCCAACCGGCCGGGTCTCACGACCCTCAACAGGATACGGCAGTGTCCGATACTCAGCCGCTTCAAGCCTCCAATGGCCAGCCGACTGAGGCCCGCGATAAGGCTGAGCAAGAAGTGACCAACGGTCTGGTAAAGCTCAATCCGTATACGGGAAATCCAGCGGCGATCAGCGAGGGCGAAGAGCTCTACAAGCTCCTGAATTGCTATAGCTGTCACGGCTTACGTGGCGGGGGAGGAATGGGACCTGACTTAACGGATGAGGAATGGAAGGAAGGTACGGGCGATGACACCCGGGTGATGGACCAGGTCATGACCGGGCGCAATAAAATGCCCGGTTACGATGGGGTGATCACCGAGGAGGAAGCCTGGAAAGTCATTGCCTATGTCCGGACCTTGTATAAAGGAAACCCATCGACCATCGAGTGGTAGAAGGGGCTGAGGTCTCGTTAGTCTCTCAGGGTCAATCAGGAGAAGCCGGGGACGGGGGAGCCTGCCTATGTCATGCCCGAATTGTGGGCAAGCCAACCGGCCGGGAGCAAAGTTTTGCGACGAATGTGGAACGCCTCTACTAGTCCGGCCGGTTGGTGAAACGGCACCTGTGCCGTCAGCTCAGTCAACACGAGAGCCACAGTGGTCATCCGCGCCTACACCGGTGCCTGCACCTACCGGACGGCGGCAATTGACTGTTATGTTCTGCGACATTGTGGGATCAACGACCCTCGCCGGTCGGCTTGATCCCGAGGAGTGGCGGGACATCGTTCGGACGTATCAGGAGACTTGTGCTGGCGTGATTCAACGTTTCGGCGGCTATATCGCCCAATATCTTGGCGATGGGATTCTGGTCTATTTCGGCTATCCGATCGCCCATGAGGATGCTGCAGTACGGGCCGTGAAGACAGGCTTGGGCATTCTTGCTCAGCTGGACCAAATGAACAGCCGGCTCCGGCAGACCGAGCGCCGGCCGTCTTTTCGTCCGAGTACAAAAGACACGCCGCAGATTCGGCTGCGGATCGGTATTCACACCGGACAGGTGGTGGTAGGCGACATGGGTGCCGGCGAGCGGCATGAGCATCTCGCCCTCGGCGAGACCCCCAATATTGCCGCGCACCTCCAAGCTGTTGCCAAGGCCAATACGGTCGTAATGAGTGCCGCAGTTTATCGGCTCGTCGAAGGCTTTTTTGAGTGCCAGACGCTCGGGCCGCACGCGCTCAAAGGCACGGCGACACCTATCTCAGTCTACCAGGTCATTGGGGAAGAAGGTGCGCAGAGCCGGTTTGAGGTGGCGCTTGAAGCCGGCTTGTCTCCTCTGGTTGGACGGACGGAAGAACTCGCGTTCCTGCGGCAGCGTTGGGAGGCGGCCAAGGTCCGAGAGGGACAGGTCGTGCTGCTGGGTGGCGAGCCGGGTATCGGCAAGTCTCGCCTGGTCCAGGAACTCAAGGAGCAGGTCGCCAAGGCAGGCGAGGCGCGCCGAGAATTCCGCTGTTCGTCCTATGCGCGCAACACGGCCTTTTACTCGGTGATCGACCATCTCCAACGCTGGTTGCAGTTTCAAGGCGATGAACCCGAAGATGAAAAATTTCGCCGTTTAGAGGCCGTCCTGGAAGGTTATCGCCATTTGCCGGAGGAGAGTATAGCCCTCTTTGCCTCCTTATTGGCACTGCCGTTGCCTGAACGCTTCGCTCCGCTCAAGCTGAGTCCCGAGCGACAGCGACAAAAGACGCAGGAAGCGTTGGTCGCCTGGCTGGCTGAAGAAGCAGAAGAGCGGTCCCTCCTCATCGTTTGGGAAGATCTGCATTGGGTCGATCCTTCGACGCTCGATCTGGTGCAGATGCTTATTGAGCGGGTTGCTCCGCTTCACCTCTTTGTCCTCCTGGTTTTTCGTTCGTCGGAATTTACTCCTCCATGGTCCCCGCGGCCGCCTGTCCACTTGCTGACACTGAGTCGTTTGGAGCGCCGACCGATTGAGGACCTCGTTGCTCATGTCGCCCAAGGCCAACGACTGCCTCAACTCCTGGTGGAACATATTGCGGCGCAGACCGATGGCGTTCCACTCTTTGTTGAAGAGTTGACGAAAACCATTATCGAGACTGGCGTGCCTGAAAACGGATGGGAAGGGGCTCCCCACACGATTCCTGCCACGCTCCAGGATTCATTAATGGCTCGGCTTGATCAACTCAGCAGGACCGCCCGGGATGTCGCCCAAATCGGCGCCGTCCTCGGCCGCGCCTTTTCGTATGCCCTGATCCGGGCGGTCTGGCCGTCCGATGAGCAGCGGCTCACGCGGGGGCTGGCTCAACTCGTGGAGGCTGAGCTGATCTTTCAAAAAGGTATGCTTCCCCAGGCCCGCTGGGTCTTCAAGCATGCTATGCTCCAGGACACGGCGTATCAGTCTGTGCTCAAGAGTAAACGCCAGCAGATTCATCACCAAGTCGCCGATGTCCTCGTCAAGCAGTTCTCCGATATCAGACACCAGCAACCGGAATTAGTCGCCCACCACTACACCGAAGCCGGCTTGCTCGATCAGGCTATTGGATTCTGGCAGTACGCCGGAGAGCAGGCCGTGCAACGCTCGGCGCACCGTGAGGGTATCGGCCATTTTCTCAAGGGGCTGGCGCTTCTCAGCGAGCTGCCGGAGACGCCCGACCGGACCCACAGAGAGTTGACCATCCAGACCCGCCTAGGTCCGAGTCTCATGGCGACCAAGGGCTACGCCGCCCCGGAGGTGGAACGCGCGTATGCCCGTGCGCAGGAGCTGTGTCAGCAGCTTGGAGAAACTCCGCATTCTTTTCAGGTGCTCCGCGGCCTGTGGGTTGTGCACGAGATGCGGGCCGAGCTCAGAACAGCGCGGCAGTTGGGTGAGCAATTACTCGTTTTGGCTCAACACCTGGATGATCCCGACCTGCTTATAGAGGTGCATCGAGCCTTGGGTAATACCTTGTTGTGGATCGGTGAGTTTGCCCATGCGCGAGAGCACCTGCAAAAAGCCCTGGCGCTGCACAATCCGGAACAGCATAAAGCCTTGGCGTTTCAATACGGTACAGACCCACGGACCGTCTGCTTGTTATATGAAACGCTGGCCTTATGGGTTTTGGGCTATCCGGAACAGGCCCTGCAGAAGAGCCGGGAAGCGCTGGCACGGGCGGAAGAGGGGGCCCGCCAGCATAGTCTCAGTCTCGCGGCTGCCCTGAACTGGACGGGCCTGCTGCATCAACTTCGCGGCGAAGTAGAGGTGACTTATGAGCGTGCCGTAGCCGGAATTGCCTTTGCGCAACAGTGCGGGTTCCCCGATTGGGAGATGATCGGGACGATCTTTCGGGACTGGGCTGCGGCCGCGCAGTCGCACAACGAAGTGCCCGTCGAGCAATTGCAAAAGATGATTGCCGCTTGGTGTGCCACCGGAGCGGAGCTCCTCCGTCCCTACTTCCTTGGGCTTTTAGCTGAACAGTACGGAAAGATCGGACGGAGTGAAAAGGGCTTAGCCCTCCTCGATGAGGCGCTGGCAGTCGTCAACACTAGCGCGGAGCGTTTCTCGGAAGCGGAGCTGTACCGATTGCGGGGAGAGCTGCTGCTGGTGCGGGACGCAAACAGGCTCTCAGCACAGACGAGCACTCCCAGGTCAAACAGTGAGGCGGAAGGTTGTTTTCAAAAGGCCCTGTTTGTTGCCCGTCAACAAGGTGCCAAGTCGTGGGAGTTGCGCGCTGCGACGAGTCTAGCCCAGCAGTGGTGCAAACAGGACAAACGAGAGAGTGCACGGCGGGTGCTGACAGAGACCACCGATTGGTTTACTGAAGGGCGTGAGACGCGGGACTTTCAGGCTGCCCAAGCCCTGCTTGCCGAATTGGTCTAACGATTGGGAGGCAATACACCACAATGCAAAAGACACTGGGTATACTGAGCATACTGCTGCTGGGAGCCGGGATTACCGCTTACGTCGTCATGGCACAGGCGATCAAAGAGGAGGACTTGGGAGCGCAGGAAATCCAAGAGAGCCAAACGGGAAATTTAGGAGGACAGGAAATCCAAGAAGAGCAAGCGGAGGCAGAAGGTATGCCGCAGGTTGCGCCGGAGGAAACGCCGGCCGAAGCCTTTAGTGCCCAGGTCTATGCGCAGTTACCCGATACCCCGGAGGGTATCGGGGTGGACAGCCAAGGTCACCTGTATGCCTCGCTGTTCAATACTGGTGAGATCGTGCAGCTCAAAGAGGACGGGCAATACGTCCACATTGCCTGGGTTCCCGCCGAAGCCGACAGCGGGAAGGGCCACGTCCTTGGTCTTGCCTCGGACAAAGATGACAACTTATATGTGGCCTATAAGGCCCGCTCCAAGTACGACCGGGTCGGCGATCCACGCCACCCTGCCTGTCGGGATGCAACCGATGTAACGAGTGGGGTCTATCGGATTGATGCCGAAACGCGCGAGGTCACGCCCGTGGCCACCCGCGGGGATGGCTGGCCGTTTTGCTTTCCCGACGATGTGGCCATTGACGATGTGGGGAATATCTATTTGGCCGATTTGACCTATGCGGGGATTTGGAAAATTACGCTGGACGGTAGAGTCGCCTTGTGGTCAGAGCACCCGCTACTCCACTGGTCGGCGACGCCATATTCCGGTTTCCCGCTTGGGGTGAATGTCCTTGCCCTTGATGCAGGGCAGCGAAATATTTATGCGGCCACCAGCGGCGACCCGCTCGTGCTGCGGATTCCGATTCAGCCGGATGGCAGTGCTGGTGAGCCGATTGTCGTATCCCGCGGCCATAGCCTCCTCGATGGCATTGCCCTAGACGAAGAGGGGAATATCTACGTTTCAGAGATTTTTCGGAACGAGATTATTGGCCTGTCCCCCGACGGCAGTCGGCGAGTAGTGGTTGCGAATAAGCAATCCGCGCCGCTGGACGGCAATGCCAGCCTCGTGGTCCATGCAGGCGTACTCTATGTGGCGAATCTGGGTTTTGCTCATTCGCGTTGGCAGGACGCGGATAGGACGGTGGTTGCTATTCAGGGGTTTCCGCGGCCGTCTCAGTCACCGGGGAATTAGAACTCATATCCAGAAGGGCGTTATCTGAAAAATCAAAAGAAGAGGGGGCAGGAAAATCCTGCCCCCTCTTTGGTTAGCACGTGAGAAGTATATGTGGCCTAGTCTCTGCCGTGGCGCAGCAGGTGGCCTGGAGTTGCGCCGGTGCAGTTCCCGTCTTCAAAGGTAACGTCGCCGTTCACCATGATCCAGCGATAACCTTCGGCGTACTGGACGCGCCGCCACTCGCCACCCGGAAAGTCGTGAACGACCTTTGGCTTCTCGGGGGTGAGCTTCAAGTTCTCAAGATCGTAGACGACCACATCTGCTCGGGCACCTTCCTGTAGGACGCCGCGATTCTGGAAGCCAGCGCACTGGGCAGGCATGCCGCTCAGGCGATAGTGAGCTTCTTCGAGGCTCATAAAGCCGGCGTCGCGCACCATCCACGTCAGTAGGTCGGTTGGATAGGCACCAATGGTGATGAACTTGGTATGCGCACCACCGTCTGACACCCCGGCCATGCTGTACGGAGAAGACATCAACTCGGATACATAGTCCTCACGGACGTTACGAGCGGGAGTATAGAATTCGGTCTCCAGATTCTCCTCAACCGCAATATCGAACATCGCGTCTATGACGTGCTTGTTCTCCATCTTGGCGACTTCTTCGACCGTCTTGCCAATGAACTTTTCGAACTTCTTGCTCTTCACGGTTTCAACCGTAAAGTCTTTGAGCGATCCGGTCACGACTGGCGTATGTCCGGTATCATATTCTGCGACCAAAGCCTGGCGAATGGCAGGATTTTTGAGCTTTTCAAGCCGTTCGGCTGGCGTGCCCATGGTCACTTCACGCAGGACATCATTGCCGTCGAACAATCCTGACATATCGGCAAAACTGAAGTACAACCCTTGACGGAATGTCGCGGTCTGGTTGTAGATCTTGCGCCCGGCTTTGTTGGTCTTTTCCATCCAACGCAGGATACGGCGATGGATACTCGGCCGGTCGTCACGCGTCGCCGTGGCGTTAAACAGAATCGGTCGGCCACACTCGTCGGCCAAACGATCGTAGAATCTCATATCGGCTTCAAAGTCCGGGCTGGATTGGGTGAGCTGGATAAAGCCTTCTCCCCGTTCCTTCAATACCCGGCCAAAAGCGAGCACGTCCTCGTCAGCCATGGTGTCCGTCACCATCGGTGTCCCGTCGTAGTCGCGTTGGACAGACACAAAGCCATCTCCCAAACGCTGGGCCGAGAATCCACAGCCACCCACATCCAGGGATTCACTCAGAATCTGGCACATGGTCTGCTTTTCTTTGTCTGTGGCCGGTCGGTTCTTGGCCGCTTCCAGCCCCATGGTCCAGATCATAATCGGCGCAATGGGAACAAAGCTCAGGACGTTGATCCCTTTGGGCGTGCGGTCAAGAAAGTCCAGCCATTCGGGGAAGGTCTCCCATTCCCACTTCATGCCGGCTTTCATGGACTCGTACGGAATGGCTTCGACGCGAGACATGGTCAGCATGGCACGATCACGCATCTCGGGTTTCACCGGCGCGAAACCAAATCCACAGTTGCCGAGTACGATCGAGGTGACCCCGTGCCAGCCAGACAGCGTGACATAGGGATCCCAGTTAATCTGGGCATCGTAGTGGGTATGGAGATCAATAAAGCCCGGCGCAACGATGAGCCCATTTGCGTCCAGCGTTTTAGCCGCATCGCTCGGATTGAGCTTGCCATTCGGTTCGATCTTCGCAATCTTGCCGTCTTTAATACCAACATCCCCCATAAAGCGAGGAGTGCGGGAACCATCAACAATGGTACCGCCTTGGATAAGTACGTCATATTCAGCCATAACTGTCCTCCCTCATCAGTCGAGAAAATTGAACGCTCACTCAGTCTCCATCGAACCATGCCATAGGCCGACTATGGCTGTCAACACGACGTTGCCTATTCTTTGGAGGGTGGCATACCAGGTGCAGACACGAGGGAGCAGCCCGGCAATAAGGCCGGTAAAACAGGATGAGAGGAGGAACAACTGACTGCCGTGTTGCTTACTCAAGCGGAAGAGTTAATAATATAGATATTCTAGGCTTGTTTGCGGCCAGTGCGAGGTGGAAGGAGGGGTAGAGATGGGTAAAGTGAATGCACGAAGAGCCGGTGTCGTTTTGGGTCTGATATTGAGCATGGGCCTGACGACCATTTGGGTTCAGGCACAGGAGCAAATACCGGGAGACGCCGTAGCGGCGGCTGAAGCTGCCGCGCCACCGTCCGGCCAGGAGGCGGCGGAAGCCGCTGAGCAGACGGGGCAAGCGGAACAGGCCGAACAAGAACAACAACCGCCAATCCTGACGCTGGCCCTGGCCGAGCAGTTTCTGGACGCCGCCAAGGAAGAAGCCCTCAAACAGGGCTGGACCATGAGCTTTGCCGTCGTTGATGCGAATGGACGCCAAGTGGCGCTCACCCGTATGGATGGAGCCCGTTGGATGACAACCCAGGTAGCCCAGGCAAAAGCCTTTACTGCAGCCACGTTTCGGCGCCCTTCCGCGGCAGTGGAAGAGTTGGCGGAGCAACGCCCGGACTTATTTCAGAGTCTGATTCAGCTAATTAATGAACCCATGCTCCTCGCCGGTGGCGGCCTGCCGATTATTATTGATGGCACATTGCTCGGCGGCGTTGGGGCGAGTGGCGGCACTGAGGCTGAGGACATAGACTGCGCCCAAGTTGGTCTGGACGCCATAGGGGCGGAGTAAGGATTATTATGAGGAGCGGACTTGCACGCCTGCCCGCTCCTCTTGCAAGAGGAACACTGAGGTCGAGTCGCGCTCGCCCCAACCGCGGGCGAGGGCTTCGATGAATTCCTGCTCCAACAGGTTGGCCATTTTCATTGGTACCTCAAACTCCCGTCCCAGGCTTGTGGCAAGCCCGATATCCTTGCGGGCAAGATGTAAGACAAAGCGGACGGTATCGAAATCACCTTTGAATATGCGTTGTGGCAGGGTGTGGTTCAGGGTGAGTCCTTGGCCCATGGCGCCGTCCGCAATGGCGCGGCGGAGCGCCTCGGGCGCAACCCCGGCCTTCACGCCGACAGTCAGTCCCTCCGCCAGGAGAGCACGGAACCCATTACTAACCATATTATGGACAATCTTGGCAATCAGACCACAGCCAATCCCACCGACGTAGGACACCTTATTGCCAATCGTGTCGAGGACCGGTTTGACGCGCTCATAGATAACTTGGTCGCCACCGACCATGACCGCCAGCGTGGCAGCCTGGGCGCCGACCGGCCCACCGCTGACAGGAGCATCAAGGACATGGACGTTTTGCTCTTGGTAGGCGGCGTGAATCTCTCGAATGAGTGTCGGCGAGCTGGTCGAGAGATCGATATAGACGGAGTTGGGGTACGACCCGCGTAGGATTCCTTCTTCCCCTAAAGCGACCGCTTCAACCTCAGTCGGGCCGGGCAGCGAGGTGAAGGTTATCTCACTCGCAGCCGCAACGGCCTTGGGACTGTTGGCCCACGTGGCCCCGTGTTCAAGCTGGGTCTGGGCTACTTCTTGACGCAGGTCGTGGACAGTCACCTCGTGTCCAGCCGTAATGATATGTGAGGCCATCGGGCCGCCCATATTACCCAAGCCGATAAATCCCACTCGCATATCCTTGCCTCCGTTTGCAATGCCCAGACTAGGCTTTCGGTGCTCGTACGGTTACGCCAGAACGTTCTTCTTGCAGCGCGAACGGAGCGGTCGAGTCGCGTTCCGCCCAGCCACGCGCCAGACCTTCGATGAATTCCTGTTCCACGATACTGGCGACTTTGAGCGGCACCTCACACTCACGACCCAGTTCGGTGGCCAACCCCAAGTCTTTGCGTGCCCCCCGTAGCGCGAAGCGAACAGTGTCGTAGTCGCCTTTGAAAATGACTTCAGGAACCATATAGTTCAGCATCAACCCCTGACCAACTGCCCCATCGGCAACGGCCTTGAGCAACGCCTGTGGTTCCACTCCAGCCTTGACCCCAAGCGTGAACCCCTCGGCGAGGAGAGACTGGAAGCAGATGCCAATCATATTGTGAACGATTTTGGCAATCTCACCGCACCCGATTCCACCCAGGTAAGAGACCTTATCGCCAATCGCGTCGAGGACAGGCTTGACCCGCTCATAGATGGCATGGTTACCGCCGACCATGACCGCCAGTGTGGCGGCCTGGGCGCCGACCGGCCCGCCGCTGACGGGCGCGTCTAACACGTGGACTTTTTTCTCTTGATATATGGCTTGGATTGTTCGGATAAGGGTCGGTGAACTCGTTGACAAGTCGATGTAGACCGAGTCCGGTTGTGCGCCCTGGAGAATGCCGCCCTCGCCCAGTGCCACCGCCTCGACCTCTTTCGGGCCTGGCAGAGAAGTAAAAGTAATTTCACTGGTAGCGGCAACCGCGCGCGGGCTATCGACCCACTGTGCCCCGTTCTCCAAGTGAGGCTGTGCTGCTTCGCGACGGACATCATAGACGGTGACGTCATGTCCGGCCGCGATGATATGCGAGGCCATCGGGCCGCCCATATTACCGAGTCCAATAAATCCTACGCGCATGTGATTCCTCCTTTTTACAACAGGGTAGCCCGCCACCTTCTCCAAGCCACCTCCAAAGTGAGCTCTGGAGTTGAGGCTTCGCCGCTAGGCTTGCTTCGTCCCTACGAGACGGAATTTTGGCAACGTAATTTCTGGAGTCACATCATCAAAGGTGACTTCAACCCGTAGACCACAGCCAAGGGCATCATTCTCACAATCAACGACTTGGCTCACAATCTGGAGTCCTTCATCCAGATCAATAAGCGCGACGTTGTAGGGGATGTCGTCGGCAAAACCGGGGTGCCACTGCTGATGGTAAATGCCATACGAGTAAATGCTGCCCTTGCCGCTGAGTTGAACCCAGACTTGGTCCGGGCCGAGACAGTTCGTACAGACCGGTCCAGGTGGCAGGTGGATATAGCCGCAGGCTGGGCAGCGTTGGGCAACGAACTCATGGCGTTTGGCGGCTTGCCAATACGGTTCGTTCCATTTTTCGATCACGGGCAGGGGTTTGTTATAGTCGGACATGGGTCTTTCTCCGGTTTAGCTTCGTAAAATCAACGCGCCGGCATGCTCACGCAAGCCGCCGGTGTACGTACACATGAGGCGTTCCACAGCCTTGATCTGCCGCGCGCCGCATTCTCCTCGCAATTGCCGCACGGCGTCACAGGTGTTTTGCCAGCCAACCATATAGGTTTCAGACAATTGCCCCCCGTTGACGTTCAGCGGGAGTTCGCCGCCCAGAGCGATGCGCCCGTCTTGAATCCAGCGCCCGGATTCACCACGTGGACAAAAGCCGTAATTTTCTAAGGCTGCGATCACTGCTGGGCTGTACGCATCTTGGACATATAAGGCTTGCATGTCCTGTGGCGTGCACCCAGCCATATCAAAGACCATCTCGGCGACCGCTTCCTGCTGAAAACTCTGCATCACCAGGTCGGGCGTTTCATATGCGCGAAAAGCCTCTTGGCGACCCATCCCCCGGATATAGACCGGTGGCTTTTTCAGGTCTGTCGCGCGGTCCGCCGTTGTCAGGATAAAGGCGTGCCCACCGTCGGTAATATAGCAATAGTCAAATAATCTGAGGGGCTCCACAATGTAACGGGCACTCATATAATCGTCGAGCGTGATCGGTGTTTGCTGGACGGCTTTGGGGTTCAGCCCGGCATGCGCGCGCTGGTTAATCGCAATCGTGGCGAGCTGCTCTTCGGTCGTCCCGTACAAATGCATGTGACGCCGAAAGGCAAACGCAAACGGTCCGGATGGATTAAAGGCGCCGTAGGGTGCGTGTTCTTCGAGCAGGGCTCCACCGAATCTATTCCGATTCGTCTTCTGGTTCGTGCCGTACACCAGCAGGATATAATTGGCCATGCCCGCGTTGAGCAGCAGGGCGGCGTGCTGAATCATATAACAGCCTGTTGCCCCTGATGCCTCGACCGCGCCCCCAACCCTGGGATTGAGACCGAGCATCAGCCCAACTTTGAGATAATCGCCTTGCCTCCCATAGCTGGGCTGCACAAATAAGCCGTCAATATCGTCTTTCTTCAGACCGCAATCTTCTAACGCTGCCCGAGCCGCCTCTATGGCTAACTCGTCGCCAGTCTTGTCCGGGACTGCGCCTTGTTTGGTATCGCCCACACCAACAATGCAGACGGTGTCAGACAGTTCCTGAAGCCCCATACGTTACCCCTCCGGCTCGGAGCGTAGTCGAAGTCTGGGGGAGGGTGCAAGGCGTGTGACGCTCGGACGCTTGACGAAAGCGGACACTGACGGATAAGGCAGGAAGGTCACTCAGGAGGACTTCGTAATGAAAACAATGATTCAAATGGTTCCCTCAATGCCGGTGCGCTCCAACGAAGAACGGCGGGAGTTGCGCCCTGTCGGACGTAATGTTGAACGTTATGCCCAGATCATTGACGGCATGGTCGACATCGTGAAAGCCGCTGATGAGCTTGGCTATTGGGGTATGAGCTTTATCGAGCACCATTTCCACTCTGAGGGATTTGAGATGCTGCCCACTCCCGGACTGATGAACGCCTGGTTAGGCCCGTATGCCAAACAGATGCGGATGGGGCAGTTAGGCTATGTCATGGGCACGCAAAATCCGTTGCGCGTCGCCGAAGAGACTGCGGTGCTGGATCATATTCTCAAAGGGCGGTTCTTTGTCGGCTTTGCCCGGGGCTATCAGGCCCGTTGGGTCAGAACGCTCGGGCAGCAGTACAACACGCTGCCAACCTTGTCGAACCGCGAGTCCGAGCAGCAGGCCACGGCCGACGATGTCAACCAGGAGATCTTTCGTGAGATGGTCACCATTGTCAAAAAAGCCTGGACCGAACCGAGTTTTTCGTACAACGGCGAGTTCTTCAAAGTGCCGTTCCCGCACGAAGGTATTGACGACTATCCGGCCTACCCGTGTGCCCGGGAATATGGCGCGCCTGGAGAGATTGACGAGCACAACCGCGTCAGTCGGATCAGCGTGGTGCCGGCGCCCTACCAACGACCACATCCACCGGTCTTTATTAGTTCGTCGGGTAGTGCGGACTCGGCGCGTTGGTCGGGTGAGCAGGATTTTACCTGTTGCTATTTTGCGCCTATGGCCGGGGCACGTATCCAGGATGCTGCCTACCGGGAAGGCGCGGCCCAGCGTGGGCAGACACTCAGCCCCGGACAGGGGCAGGGCTTGTTGCGCTTCTTGTATGTTGGAAAGACGCGCGAAGCGGCCTACGAGAAAGTGGAAAAATGTATCGTACCGTTTTTCTCGGAATTTGCCTCACACTTCTTCCCGGTTTTACTCAGCGAGGGCAACGGGTCCATGCTTGAGCGGGTGCTCAACACGGGGCTGATCGTGGCCGGTACCGTCGATGATGTCAAACGACAGGTGGCCGAGGTCTATGAGGAGATTCCGTTCGAGTATTTTTCTCTGGTCGCCTACAACGGGCTCGAACCCCAAGACCAACTCCTCGAAGACATCGAGCTGTTTGCCACCAAGGTCGCCCCCGAGTTTGCGTAATGCACTTCCAGGTCTCTTCGCTTCCGCTTTAGTGAAGGAGGAGAAAAAGTCACCATGAGACCTATTGGGGGGCTTCTCATCTGTCTCGCCTTGTTGTGGGTCTGTGTGGGAGTACGCCCCATTACGGCAGAAGATGTTGATACCGCGGATTGCTTCAAGACCGATGTGGCACCTACAACTCAGTTCGTTGCCTGCCGAGCGGCCGCTGAAGCCGGAAACGTCAGTGCGCAGTCCAATCTCGGCTACATGTACCATGAGGGCCAAGGGGTCCCGCAGGATTATACCGAGGCGGCAAAATGGTATCGTCAAGCCGCTGAAGCCGGAGACGCGACCGCGCAGAATAATCTCAGTATCATGTACCATGAGGGCCAAGGGGTCCCGCAGGACTATAGCGAGGCGGTAAAATGGTGTCGCCTCGCTGCTGAACAGGGACTCCCTATCGCGCAGAATAAGCTCGGCCACATGTACGACGTGGGCCAAGGCGTCCCGGAGGATGATGCTGAGGCCGTGAAATGGTACCGCCGGGCTGCTGAGCAGGGCTACGCGGATGCGCAGGCTAATCTTGGCTATACGTACAACGTCGGCCAAGGTGTCGCGCAGGATTATACCGAGGCGGTGAAATGGTATCGCCGGGCCGCCGAACAGGGAAATCCTGTCGCGCAGGCCAATCTCGGTCGCCTCTACGAGAATGGTCAGGGAGTTCAGCAGGATTACACTCTGGCTCATATGTGGCTCAATCTCGCCGGGACGAATTTTGAAGAGGCGCGCGAACTGCGCGATACTGTTGCAAAACAAATGACCCCAGCCCAGATTGCCGAAGCCCAGCGCTTGGCACGCGAGTGGGCGGCGCGTAGGCAAGGGGCAGAGTAGTACGGGCTGGGCCGAGAGTGATATGTGGGGCTTTTGTTGGGAATTGAAAATCTCAAAAACAGGGAGGATCAGACTATGGTGTATGAGATGCGTGTGTATACGCTGCAACCGGGGAAGGTGCCGGAGTTTCAGGCGCTCATAGAAAAAGAAGGACTGCCGGTCATCAGCAAATACTCCAAACTGGTCGGCTGGTGGTCAACCGAGGTCGGCCCGTTAAACGAGGTCGTCCACATTTGGGCCTATGAGGATATGAATCATCGAGCCCAAGCCCGCGCAGCCCAGGGAGCAGACCCTGAGATGCAAGCGTTCCGTCCCAAGGCCCAAGGCATGGTTGTCAGTCAGTACAACAAGATCCTGACCCCGGCCAGCTTCTCGCCCCTACAGTAGTACTAAGAAGGGCCAGGGCCTCACCCTGGCCGCCTTACATGTAGCGCTGGAGAATGTGCCGCAGACGGTAGTCTGTCGGCACAGGTGGAGAAAAGTATTCAATCGGTGAGGCTGGCAATAAACCTGAGCGTTGCCGCTGCACATTCTTCCGGCAGCGCCGCCGCAAGATGATAGGCAGCACTGGGTAAAACCAGAAGCCGCGAGTTCGGAATCCGCGTTTGCCAATCACGTACTGTTTCGACTGGAGCCAGCGCGCTCCGGTCGCTGGTGATTACCAGGGTTGGAGCCTGAATCTGGGGGAGCAGGGCAGTGATGTCCATATTCCCGACATAGCGAAAGATGCCGGCCATCACCTCGGGTGATGCCTTGCCCATGGCGCGAATCCACCACTCCTTCATCGCCGGGCTGACATTGCCCAAACGACGGTCCATTGTACTGCGTGCCCAGGCTTCGACCCCGTCCTGTTGGACCTGTGTGAGCCAGGCGTCCGGGTTGAGTGCACTTTTGGAAAGCGTCGCCGGCCCACCGATGACGGTCAGGCTTTTGACCCGGTCGGGATGGTCATGCGCAAATTGCATAGCAACACTTCCACCCACACGCTGTCCTACCACGTGCACGGCCACAATTTCCAATTGATCGAGCAGCGTCCGGAGGTCTTGGGCAAAGCTCTGCAGAGACCAGCCATAGTCCGCCGGCGGAACAGAAGAATACCCGAAACCTCTCAGGTCCGGCCGCAGCACCCGAAATTGCCGGGCCAGACGTGGCACCCAGGCGAACCAGGCTTGGCTCGTATCGGCAACGCCGTGTACGAGGAGAATGGTTTCCGGGGCGGTCCAGGGATCGGTAAAATCGTCGAGTTCGTAGTACAGATCGAGGGACTCGTCGATACGTAGCGTTGGCATGCCATCCTCACGAATCGGGTCGATGGCCGCTACAAATCCTTGACCGCCTCTTCGATCATATCATCCAGCTCCACGGCTTTTCTTTTTTCCATCTCCGTCCGTTGCGCCAGGATGACACCCCACGAGTCACCCTCGTAGCTATGGAATTTGTCCGCGTTCCACAACTCGGCTCGTTTGAACGACTTGGGACAGTGGAAGTAGCATTCTTCGACGGTGACTTCGATGGCAAGCTGGGCCGGACGACCCCGAGCGCTGAGCTTTTCCAAGAGCTGAGGCTCGTCGGTAATACGGGCATGACCGTTGATGCGCATGGTCCACTCCTCGCCAGGAATGAGAAAGAGCAGGCCGACGTGCGGGTTCTCCAGGATATTATTGATGCTCTGGAACATTTTGTTGCCGGCCCGGTCCGGGAGGTAGAGGGTGCGTTCATCTGCGATTTTGATAAAGCCCGGCGGGTCGCCTTTGGGTGAGGCATCGCATCGCCCTTGAGTGTCTGCCGTTGAGACGATCACAAACGGACACTGCTCAAGAAACCGCGCGGCGGCTTCATCGATATAGGGCAGTTTGTGCTTGACGGCGAGTTGATCCGGATCGCCAAACCTCTCAGCTAACTCGTCTGTATTTTGCGGGACACTCTGCGCCGTTGCTGTACTCATAATCCCCTCCTTATTGTGCGAGCCAACTCCTGCGTACGATAGGGCAATTTGCAAGCAGATGCAAAGGATTGTACAAAGGCGGCGCATACGGAGAAAGAAGCAGAGAGAGACGCGAAAGGGGGCCAAGAGAAGCATGCTGAGCCAGGAACAGTACCAGGAATCTCTTCGACCGCTGGAAGAAAAAATCCTGCTCTTTTTGCGAACGTTTGATGACGTTCAGGAGAATATGCACTTCGGCAAGATCCCGGAGGCGCAGGGACGGGTACGAGACACTCTTGGTGATTTTTTTGAAACCGCCCTCTCCAGTGTTACCAGCCTCGAACCGCCCGAAGAACTCGCCGAGTTTCAGACAGCCTTCTGTGCCGCGCTGACACATCTGAACAATTGCAGCACAACTTTTCTTGACGGAGCGCCGGGGCCAAATTTTGGCGGGGCGTTCGTCAACAGTCGTTTCTCGCTGTGTCGTGGGCTGGATCTCTTATACAACCAGCGCGCCCACCTCCCGACGCTCTCCCGATACTGGCTGCTACCGGAGGCCGCGTCCCAGCGCGATGTCTTGGAGACGCAAGCCGACGGTGTGGAGGTCCCGGTCGGTATGATCCATCAGCCACAGACCCAGGAGCATGCCGAATACTCGCTATATGTCCCGGAATACTATAGCCCCGACAAAGCCTGGCCCCTCATCGTCTGCCTTCACGGTGGGTATGGCCGGGGTGATGACTATATCTGGACATGGCTTCGTCCCGCCAAGAGCAAGGGCTATCTGCTGCTGTCGCCAAAGTCCTTAGGTCCGACGTGGTCCGTCCTGCAACCGCCGGTTGACAGCCGGTCTATCCGGACCATGTTTGACACCGTGTGTGAGACGTACCAGGTTGATCGTTCCCGGGTGTATCTGTCCGGTCTCTCTGATGGTGGGACCTATACCTATCTGCTGGGCTTGGACCAGGCCGAACTCTTTGCCGGGATCGCACCTATTGCGGGTGAACTGAGCCCCGCCACGGATGGCATGCTACGACAGAAGCGAGGCATCAATGTGCCGATCCATGTGATTCACGGTGTGCATGATTTCATCTTTCCGGTTGAAGCCATTCGCTCATCAAATGAGCTGCTCGAACACATCGGCTACAAGGTGAAGTACACCGAGCTGCCCGACTGGAGCCACGCTTTGACCTACACCATCAACGAAACCCTGGTGCTGCCGTGGTTTGAGGGTTTGGAACCAAAAGAACAAAGCTAAAAGGGGGGAAACAATGTCTCAGGATATCGAAGCCCGTTTGCAGGCGCTGGAAGCGAAGATTCAGGATTTGAGTGACCGCGAAGCCGTTCGCTCGCTCCGGTTTCGCTATCACGAGTGTATCAACGAGGGGGAACTGGAAGCTATCCCCGATCTGTTCACTGAGGATGCCGTCCTCGATTTTGATTATCTGGGTAAAGCCACCGGCCGGGCCGAGCTGACAAAGTTTTTTCAAGGGGTTGAAAGTCTGTTGTCTTTTGTCAAACAGTTTATGCATAACCATGCGGTTGAGGTGCAGGGAGATACGGGCAAGGGCTATGCCTACCTCGAAGCAAAGACCATCTCAAAAGGGGAGGCATATTTCGTGGCTGCTCGCTATGACGACGAGTATGTCAGACAGAACGGCGAGTGGAAGTTTAAGAAGATGTCGCTCACCCCGTATTTTACCGTCCCTTTCAAAGAGGGCTGGGCGCAAGAGAATCGGCTCAAGATGGGGAGATAGCAACCCCTGATCTTTAACGAGAACTACACAGGAGGCACACCATGGCCTACCAACAACTCAGTCTGGACCAAGTGGAAACCGCGGCGACTGGATTCAAAGGTCCGGAGGGCGTGGTCGTTGATCGTGAAGGGAACGTCTATGGCGGGGGAACGGACGGTGTGATCCGCAAGCTGGCGCCGGATGGGACCGTCACGGAATGCGCGCGTACGGGCGGCCGACCAGCCGGGATGGCACTCGACCAACAGGGGAACCTCTTTGTGTGCGATCCCGGCAAGGCCGCGGTGCTCAAAGTCACGCCGGACGGCCAGGTCAGTCTGTTTGCCGATCAGGTTGGCGATATCAGACTCACCCTCCCGAATTTCCCGGTTTTTGACGCCGAGGGAAACCTGTATGTGTCCAACTCGACCGATCTGACATTCGGTAACTTTGACAAGTTGATGGAAGAGCTGCGCAATCCATCCCCGAAAGGAGCCCTCGTCCGCTTGCGACCGGATGGACGCGGAGAAGTCGTGACGACGGGCATCTACTTCGCAAACGGGACGGCGATCGACCCCCAAGAGCAGGCCGTGTACGTGCTGCAATCAAGTCGGAATAACTGCATTCGGATTGCGATGCATAAGGACGGAACCCACGGCGGCTCCGAAGTGTTTGGTGAAGACTTAGGGGCGTTGCCCGATGGCATGGCCTTTGATGCCGAAGAGCATCTCATTATTACCCTACCCATGGTGAATCGCTTGGTGGTGCTCGATCCGAATGGCCACCTGTCCGTTCTTCTTGACGATCCGGACGGGACAAAAACGCAGGGACCGACCAACTGCGCCTTTGGCGGGCCGAATTTTGACGATCTGTATATCGCCCATCTCGAAGCCGACCACGTTGCGAAAGTCCACCTCGGGAGAAAGGGACACCCGCTATACGACCGCCGCTAAGGGAAGCGTTGTCTACTTCACTATACGCTCGAATCCTCAGCCCAGAGCTTTTGACAAAAGATCGGCTGTGGATTCACCGTAAGGCCGGAGTGAATGAAATATACTGCACTACCCTGAACGAACCTTCATTCGGTAACGGGTAGTAACAGGCGGAAGAAAAAAGGAAAATTGGCTTTGAATAATTCCTCCACTTCTGCTAGGCCGTCTATATAGGAGGGGTGACGTGAAATTCGGTCTGCTCATGCCGTTTTGGAATCCGGCTCGCTGGGAGCGGCCTTTCCCTGAACTGTATCAGAACCTGCTGGACCAAATCGTCAGGGTCGAGGAACTTGGCTACGAGAATATCTGGCTGACCGAGCACCACTTCGATACGGATGGCTGGTCGCCTGCGCTGTTGCCCCTCGCTGCCGGCATTGCCACCCGCACGACCCGCATACGGATCGGTACGTTTATTTTAATTCTGCCCTTCCAACACGCCTTACGCGTGGCCGAGGATTCCATCACCGTGGATATTCTGTCCAATGGGCGATTCGATCTTGGGGTGGGTAAAGGCTATCGCAACAAGGAATTTAATGCCTTTGGTTTTCCCCGTGAGCAGCGCGACGCGCGCTTGGAAGAAGACCTCGCTGTTATTCAGGGACTCTGGACAAACGAGACCTTCTCTTTTGACGGGGACTATTATCATCTCACCGATGTCAGTCTCACCCCACGCCCCGTTCAGCAGCCACATCCGCCGATTTGGATCGGTGCCCGTGGCAAGAAAGCCGTGCAGCGAGCGGCACGGATGGGGTTTCACCTGATGGGTACGGGTGAGGTTGCCCAGCAGCGCGCCTACGATGATGAATTGGAACGCTGTGGCCGGAATCCGAAAAATTACTACTTAGCCCAACTGCGCTGGGTCTATGTAGCAGAGAGTCGGGATAAAGCCTGGGACCTCGTTGGTGAGCATATGCACTATCTCTTTTCCTCTGCCTTTCCGTTGCTCAAAGAAGCCGGAGACCTGCGAGCCGACCGAGCCATGGATCGAGTGCCAAGCGTTGAGGAACTGCGCAACATTGACCCTACTATTCCGGGTGGGGCGCCCATTGTAGGAACCCCGGACGATTGCATTCAGGCCCTGCAACGCTACCAGGACGAAACACGGGTGACTCATTTGGCTATGGGCATGCATCTGCCAGGACTCGCACTGGATAAGGTGACCGAGTGCCTTGAATTGTTTGCTCAGGAGGTCATGCCGCATTTTCGTTCATGAGGAGACCAGTCAGTACGTGAAACCTACTGAGAAGGTGAAAGATATGGCAATCGACTGTCACGGTAGAGCCCCTCCGGGCAAGAAAATTATTTTTTCTGTCTGAAGGTTGACAGCAGATTTCTCTGAGAGTATGGCGATGATAGAGCATCTGTAAAATCACAAAGGAGGGTAGCATGCCACAATTCGATACAGTGATTAAAAACGGTACGATCGTCGACGGGACGAAGGTGCCGCGTTACCAGGCCGACCTTGGCATCAAGGACGGTAAGGTTGCTGAGATTGGGAAAATCAGCAGCAGCGACGCCAAAAAAGAGATTGATGCCAGCGGGCAGGTCGTTGCTCCGGGATTCATCGATCTGCACACCCACTATGATGCCCAGTTGCACTGGGACCCGTACTGCACGATCGGCAGTTGGCACGGTGTGACCACCGTTACCATTGGTAACTGCGGATTTGGTTTTGCCCCGTTGCGGCAGCAAGACGCTGACCGGGCGATGCTGGCCTTGTCCCGGACCGAAGCGATTCCGCTGGAGCCTATGCGGGTGTCGATGAAGGTGGACTGGGAGACCTTCCCGCAATACATGGATCGCCTGTCCCGCATGCCTTTGGGCGTCAATGTTTCTCATCTCTTCCCGCTCGCCCCGGCCGTGGCGTATGTGATGGGTGGCTTTGACGACGCCAAGAAGCGCTTCCCCAATGCAGAAGAGATGGCAACCATCACCGGCTTGTATAAGGAAGCCGTGAAGGCTGGCGCCGCGGGCTGGTCCGCACAGCGTCTGGTGCCCGAGAGCCGGGTGTCCGTGCAGCGCGACTATGATGGCACGCCGATGATCACCGACATCCTGCCGGATGAGTTCTATATGGAAATGGCCAAAGCCATGAACGAAGTGGGTGAAGGCTGTATCCAGTTTACCCAGTCCGGTGCGAGTGAAAGCACCTTTGGTGTCGATGATGATTTCAGATTCCTGGAAAAGATGACCAAGACAGCCGGTCAGCCGCTGCTGTACAACGCCATGTTAATTAGTGATAAGCATCCCGAGTCCCATCAGGCCCAGTTGAATTGGGTCAATGAAGCGAACGAACGCGGCGCTCGGGTGTTCGGACAGGGCGTCACTGCCCGGGCTCCGGTCCGCATGACCCTGGAAGACTGGAACCTGTTCGATGGCATTCCGGCCTGGAAGGAAGCCACGCTTGGAACGGTCGAAGAGCGTAAAGCCAAACTGTCGAAGCCGGAACTGCGCAAGGAAATGCGTGAGGACTACGACCAGGGCGGCATGGAAACTATGAATGTCGTCTTTGGTGAGTTTGACAAGTTTATTGCGCGTAAGGTTCGCAATACTGAACTCAAACTCCAATACGAGGGCATGTCCGTGCAGCAGATTGCCGAGAAGGAAGGTAAGCACGTCATTGACGCTATGCTCGACCTGTCCGTGGCCGATGATCTGCGCACCGAGTGGGCTGGCCCGGTGTCCAACGCCAACATTGAGGGCTATCGGGAACTGATGAGCTCACCGTATACCCTGCCGGGTGTGTCGGATGGTGGGGCGCACGTGAAGTTCATTACTCCGGCCATCTATCCGACCGAAGTCCTGTCCTGGCTGGTCCGTGAGCAGGGCGTCATGAGTCTGGAAGAAGCACACTTCCGCCTGAGCGGGATCATGGCCTGGGCCGCGGGCATTAAGGACCGTGGGACGCTGCGTGAAGGCCAAGCGGCTGACATCGTGGTTTACGATATCAATACCGTGAAGGCTCTGCCGGGCGAGATTGCTCACGACCTGCCGGCGAACGAGTGGCGGCGCGTCCAAAAAGCCGAGGGCTATAAGCACATTCTGGTGAACGGGGAAGAGACCTTCCAGGATGGTGAGTGCACCGGGAATACCTCGGGTACACTCCTCCGTAACGGCGTGGCCCGCTAGGCAACCCGCCGAGTGCGTTCGCCCGAGTATCGGAAACAACTAACGGGGAACCGGAGAACTGCTCTCCGGTTCCCCGTTTTTTTGTGTGCTCTGTATCCATAAAGGAGGGATTCAAGATGGAGATACGCACGAATGGGTATGTTTCTGCTGATGGTCACGTGGTTGAGCCGGCGGATTTGTGGACAACCCGGATGGACAAACGGTTTCGTGAGCGCGCCCCACGGGTCGAATCACGCGAGGAGGCTGACTACTACATTATAGAAGGGCTGACCGAGTTCCCGGTGGGCCTTGAAGGCGTCACCATGGAGGAGAAAATACAGGGTCAAGTCACCACCCCCAAAGGCCGTCGGCATGCCGAAACGCGACCAGGCGCGTGGGACCCGCAGCCGCGTCTGGTCGATCAGGAGCGCGATCATCTCCGGGCCGAGGTGATTTATCCGGGTGGGTTCGGCCTCCAGTTCTTCCATGTTCAGGACGCTGAATATCAGCGCGAAATCATTCGGGTCTATAACGACTGGATCAGTGAGTTTTGCTCGGCGGCACCGGACCGCCTGCTGGGATCGGCCCTCCTGCCCATGCGGGGTCCGGTCGAGTGGGCGGTTGAGGAAGCCGAGCGCATCGCCAAGCTGAAGGGCATTAGCACGGTCCTGATCCCGGCCGAGGTGGAACGCTCGTATGCCCACGCCGATTATAATCCCATGTGGGACGCCTTGCAGGACATCGGGCTCCCGGTGGCGACCCACTCCGGAACCGGAACGGGCGAAGCTATTTTTGCCAAGATGGCGCGCCTCGGCACAGGGCTCGGCGTGACTGACAACAAGGTCTTGCAGCCGATGCGGGCCATGGCAGATCTCATCTGGGGGGCTGTCCCGCAACGCTATCCGAAGCTGCGCTTTGTGATAGTCGAAGGCGGTGTCGGCTGGGTGGCCTCGCTGCTTGGCTTCATGGACCACTGGTGGAACGATCATCGCCTCTGGATGGAACCGAAGCTTGACGAAGCCCCGAGTACCTATTTCAAGCGTCAGTTCTGGGCGACGTTCGAGGATGATCGGGCCGGCATTCTGACTCGCGAACTGGTTGGTGTCGATCGCCTCATGTGGGGCTCGGACTATCCGCATACGGAAGGAACCTTTCCCTACTCCCAGGAGCAGATCATGCGGGATTTCATGGACGTGCCGGAAGCTGAGGTGTACCAGATGGTGACGGGTAATGCGGCGCAGTTGTATGGGATCGCCGTGCAATAATTGAGCAGGAAACGAGTTGAACCGAAGGAACAAGGAGGAACGATGGAGGTAAGTACCCAAGGCTATGTGTCTGCGGACGGTCATGTTGTTGAGCCGGCAGACCTGTGGACCACGCGCATGGACAAACGCTTTCGTGACCGTGCTCCACGGGTCGAAGCGCGCGAGGATGCCGACTATTACATTATTGATGGGCTGACGCCGTTTCCGGTCGGGCTCGAAGGGGCCACCATGGAAGACAAGCTCGCCGGCAACATCGAGACCATGGCGAGTCGGCACGCTGATACACGGCCAGGGGCATGGGACCCACAACAGCGCCTGCTTGACCAGGACCTGGACCATGTCCGGGCTGAGGTTATTTACGCGGGAGCGTTTGGACTCCAATTCTTCACGCTTCAAGATGCCGAATACCAGCGCGAAGCCATGCGGGTCTATAACGACTGGCTGAGTGAATTCTGTGCCGCTGCGCCGGATCGACTGCTTGGGGCGGGTCTACTGCCCGTACGCGGCCCGCTCGAATGGGCGTGCGAGGAAGCCGAGCGTTGTGCTAAGCAGGGCCTACGGACCTTCACGATTCCCGCCGATGTTCCAGACCGTTCGTACGCGACATCAGATTATGAGCGTCTCTGGAGCACGCTCGAAGATATCGGGCTGCCGGTTGCCACCCATTCCGGCACGGGAACGGCCGAAGAGTTTTATTCTAAATACAAACGTATGGGCACGGGCATGGCCGTGGTTGAAATGAAGATGTTCCAGCCCATGCGAGGTTTAGTCGACCTGCTCTGGAGTGCTGTACCACAGCGTTATCCCAAGCTGCGTTTTGTGATCGCCGAGGGTGGTGTCGGCTGGATCGCCTCTATGCTCAGCTTTATGGATCACTGGTGGAACGACCACCGCCGCTGGATGGAGCCGAAGCTGGAAGAATCTCCGAGTACGTATTTCAAACGTCAGTTCTGGGCCACCTTTGAGGATGATCGGGCTGGCATTCAGACCCGCGATATCCTTGGTGTGGACCGATTGATGTGGGGTGCAGACTATCCGCACACGGAGGGGACGTTCCCGCGTTCGGTCGAACAGATCGCCAAAGACTTTGCCGGGGTGCCAGAGGGCGAGGTCTATCAAATGGTGGCCGGTAATGCGGCCCAATTGTACGGCCTTGATACATAGAGAGAGACGCGCTTGCGCTCCATAAGGAATGAACGCCATGGCAGGCTGTCTCGACGGAATCAAAGTCCTTGATCTCGGGCGTTATCAGGCCGGCCCCCGCTGTGCGATGGTGCTCAGCGACCTGGGCGCGGAGGTCATTAAAGTCGAAGCGCCGGGTGGGGATGAGTCACGCGGCTTGGGCCGCGTCTACTGGTCCGCGTACAACCGCGGGAAGAAGAGTATTACGCTAAATCTGCGGAGCGAGCAGGGCATCGCCCTCCTCAAGGCGCTTGTACCCAAAGTCGATATGCTGCTCCAGAATTTTCGGCCAGGGGTCATGGATAAAATGGGACTGGGATATGAGACGCTAAAACGGCTCAACCCTGGGCTTATTCTTATCAACGTCTCTGGCTTTGGACAGAAGGGGCCGTACCGGGACCGACCCGCCTACGATCCGATTGGCCAGGCCATGTCCGGCCTCATGGGTTTTACCGGATTTCCCGACGGTCCACCGGTCATGACCAACTCGCCCATCATTGATCGGATCACGGCCTTGCACGCCACTATTGGGGCGCTGGGTGCCCTCCACCGTCGAGATGTCACCGGAGAGGGACAATCCCTTGACGTGTGTTTGCTCGATACCGGCTACACGCTGATGGAGATCCCGATCGCCCAATATCTCCTCAGCGGCAAGGAACCACAGCGGCGGGGCAATACCCCAGGCGGCATTGCCCCGTGCAACACCTACCAAGCCAAAGACGGCTGGGTCTATATCCTGGCTGTCCCCCAGCATATGTGGGGACGGTTCTGTCGTGGAATCAGCCGAGCGGATTTGATAGACGACGAGCGTTTCTCCAGTATTGCGGGGCGGGCGTCCCACGCGGACGAGGTCAACACGCTGGTTGATGAGTGGGTGAAGGACAAGACGGTGGCAGAGGTGGTACAAGCCCTGGAGCAGGCTGAGGTTCCGGTCGGGCCGGTGCATACCATTCCGCAAGCCGCCCACGATCCTCACCTGTGGGAGCGGGAAATGATGGTTGAAATCGAGGATCACGAAAAAGGGCGGACGTATGTGCCGGGGCTGACCGTCAAGTTCTCAGACACTCCCGGAAAAATCGGACCGATTCCACAACCTGGGGAGCATAATAGCGAAGTGTATGGCGAGTGGTTGGGACATACGGATACGGCCCTGACACGTTGGAGAGAAGAGGGGATTATTTAAACCGATAGCCACGAAGGAGGCACCATGGCAAACGGACAAAAAAAGATGAACACGAGTGTTGCCCGGTTTGAAGAACTGCAACCGATTGACTACGCGAGCTTCATTAAGAACTACAAACCCGACGGCACCCAGGGGTATGCGCTGATTGGTCGGGCGGGAAAGACCAGCCCCCCAATTAAGGGCGACCATGGCTTTACCATGGCCATTAACAAGGTCAGTCCGGGCAAAGGCGCCCCGTTGCATAGCCATCCGAAACCCGAGGTGTTTGTGGTGCTGTCCGGCACCTGCGCCTTTTTCTGGGGAGATAAGGGTGAAAACGAGGTCGTCCTCGGACCGTGGGACACGATTTCCTTTCCGCCAGGAACACCCGAGGGGTTTCGGAATATCGGCGCTGAGGAAGCCAATCTGCTGGTTGTCCTGAGCGGCTCGGAAGTTGGTAAGGTGACGTTTACGAAACAGAGGGAGACAGCTGAGGCGGCCGGCGTCGAGGCGTAGCGTTTCCGACATCTGGAGAAAAAGGAGGATCTTCCATGGCGACATTTTCAGTCGATCAAGTTGATGTTTTTGGCAAGGGTGTCTTGCAGGCTGAGGGAGTAGTGGTGGACAAAGAAGGTAATGTCTTTGGCGGGGGCCGCAACGGCATTATGTATAAGGTCACACCCGATGGCACAGTAAGTGAAGTCGTCACGCTGCCCGAGGGCTCCATCCCCAATGGGGTGACCATGGACCGCAATGGCGACCTGGTGTACTGCGATCTAGGTAAGCAGGCCATGATGCGCGTGACCCAGGGCGGAGAAGTGTCGCTGATTGCCGATCAGGTTGGTGCACTCAAGCTGACCCTCCCGAACTTTGCCAGCTATGACGCCGAAGGCAATCTCTACGTCTCGAACTCGAGTACGTCGAGCATTGAGAATGTCCTGGCCGAATTGGCCACTCCCTCACCCAAGGGGGCGCTGGTCGTTATCCGTCCGAACGGGAAGAGTGAAATCGTGGCCGAGGGTATTTACCTGGCCAACGGCACCGCGATCGACCCGAAAGAAGACGCGGTCTACGTGCTGGAAAGCACCCGCAATGACTGTCTGCGCATTCAGATCAGGAAAGATGGCACGTTTGGGAAGCCTGAGGTCTACTCCAAGGATTTTCCGGCCCTGCCAGACGGTATGGCTTTTGACGTGGACGGTAATATGTACGTCACGCTGCCGGCGGTGGTGACGGGCGGGGAGATGGTTCCAGCTCATCAGGTCATCGCCGTTGATACCAACGGTAACTGGAGCATGCTGGTCGACGATTCGGCTGAGGGCAAGAAGCTCAACTTTCCGACGAACTGTGCTTTTGGCGGGCCGGATTTGCAGACGCTGTATATCGCCAATCTCGAAGGCGATCACTTCAGTTGTGTCAAGACGCCCTACACCGGTCATCCGCTGTACCATCAGCGCTAACAGGGGAAGGTGGGCCATGAAGGCAATGCGAGCGCACCAACCTGGAGGACCGGAGCAACTCCGCTATGAGGATGCCCCTGATCCTGAGTTGGGGGAGGGTCAGGTCCTCGTTCGGGTCCGGGCGATTGGGATCAACCCCGCCGATCTGGTCCGGTTGTCCGGCAAGCTTGCACCACTGAAACTTCCCTATATCACCGGTACGGACGTGGCTGGTGAGGTCGAAGCCGTGAGTCCCGGCGTGACACAGGTTCAGGTCGGCGACCGCGTATTTGGCCGTGCGATGAGTGCCGGCTATGCAGAAAAGACGTGTCTGCTCGCCCAAGAGGCCATACCCCTGCCGCCCGCGCTTTCTTTTGCTGAGGGGGCTGCGATCCCGATACCGTTTTATACTGCTTATTATGCCTTGCATCATAAAGCCGGGGTGCAGGCGGGGGAAACGGTCCTGATTTCTGCTGGTGGCGGCGGCGTTGGCGTCGCAGCCATTCAGCTGGCCAAAGCCGCGGGGGCTCGGGTGATTACGACAGTTGGGTCACAGGAAAAAGCAGACCGGACCCGCGAACTGGGTGCTGAGGTAGCGCTGAATTATAAACAGCAAGATTTTGCGGGAGAGGTTCTCAAGCTGACCGAGGGCAAGGGAGTGGATGTCATCATTGAGAATGTCGCCACAGATAACTTGGCTGCCGACTGCTCAGCCGTTGCCAAGTCCGGCCGCATTGTCTTAATCGGTACGGGCACCGGGAAAGCTCCGGACGCGACGTTCGGCGTGCTGCCTGCCCTCATCAAAGATATCACCTTCTATGGCATGAGCCTCATTAATGCCGCCCAGGTTATCCCAGAGATGGCGGCCGCACTCACCCCGCTGTTTGCCGATGGCACGCTCAAGGCATTGGTGAGTAAGACGTATCCGTTGGCTGAGGCTACTCAAGCCCTGAATGACCTGCTTGCGAGTAAAGTGTTCGGCAAGCTGGTTCTGACGCCATAAAGAAAGGAAGACTATGGCACTCACCTTAGCGCTGGCCGAACAATTCATCGCCGCAGCCAAACACAAGGCCCAAGAAAAAGGTTGGGACATGAGCTTTGCGGTCGCCGACTCGTCCGGGAATCTGGTCGCCCTGGCGCGCATGGATGATGCCCGCTGGCTGACAACCGGGGTGGCCCAGAGCAAAGCGTTTACCGCCGCGACGTTTCGGCGGACCTCGCGCGAGGTGGCCGAACTGGCGGAATCCCGCTCGCAATTATTCGCGAGTGTGTCTGAGATTGTTGGACGACCGTTATTATTGGCCGGAGGCGGCCTGCCGCTCTCGGTAAACGGAGAATTTCTCGGGGGTGTTGGCGCTAGCGGCGGGACAGAAGATGAAGATATCGAATGCGCCCGCGCCGCGCTCGATGCCATCGGTGCCGAATAGACCGACCTACGGCCACCCGCATGGTCCAGCCTCTCAATATCCTGCTCATTGGTGCGGTGGGAGACGCCGTCATCGAAAAGATAGAGGCGGTTGATCCCCGCATTCGGGTGGCCGATGCACGCGGGAAGTTCGAGGTCGAGTACGCTGAGACCTGGCCGGCGGAATCCGTTCGTCGCTACGTCCCACAAGCCCTCATCGCGGCAAACACCTCGACCCGCGCCGAGCGGGATGCCCTGCTGGCCGAAGCCGAGGTCATCTGTATTCGCTTCCCTTTCCCGCTCGATCTGCGTGCTCGGGCGCCCCGCCTCAAGTGGCTCCACCAAACACCTGCGGGTGCCTCGAATCTGCGCATGTGTGACATCTGGGGCAGCGATGTCGTGGTGACCACGTCGCGCGGCCTGAATAACGCTTTGCCTATTGCAGAATATGTGCTGTCTCTGATCTTTCTCTTTGCGAAGTCCTTGCCACAGGCTTTACACGATCAGCACAATCAGGCATTCGAGCGTCGAGCCTATCGGCCCAGATTAGTCCAGGGGAAAACCGTCGGTATTATCGGCTTGGGTGGCATCGGACAGGCTGTTGCCCGTCTCGCCAAAGCCGTGGGCATGCGGGTGGTGGCAACCCGGCGCTCAGCAGTGGCCCCGCAGAGTCAGGCCCAAGGCGTCGACCAACTCCTTCCGCCATCAGTACTCGCGGTTTTGCTTGAGCAGAGCGATTTCGTTGTGGTGAGCAGCCAGTGGACGCCAGAAACGGACGGACTCATTGGTGAAGCCGAACTGCGCCGGATGAAGCCAAGCGCGTATCTTATCAACGTGGCCCGAGGTGAGATCATTGATCAATCCGCACTCATCAAGGCGTTGCAGGCAGGCTGGATCGCTGGGGCTGGTCTGGATGTCTACACTGGAGAATTCACCGGCCCGCCGCCAGAGGAACTCTGGCAATTACCGAATGTTGTCATTACTCCGCATACGTCAGGTGGAACGGATGTCCAGCAGGCCAAGGGCTTGGAGTTGTTCTGCGAGAACCTGCGGCGTTACGTCACCGGCCAAGCCCTTCTGAACGTATTGGATTGGGAACGGGGCTACTAAATCAACGCTTTACCGCAATGGCGGTCTCGCCAAACGAATGCGCCAGCCAGGCGTCTGGGTCAGCGAGCAGATCGTCCGCGTTGTGAGGGCCGAGCGTCAGATTCGCGCACGCCAGAACACCGCCGGTCCGTAGCCGTTGATAGAGACCCGTGACTAGCTGTGGGGTAGGCGCGAGGCCATCGAAGAATCCGAGATCGTAAGCGTTTGGGTCAAGGCCGTCGAGAACTGTCAGGGCATCGCCGTGGTGGACGTGGACGCGGTTGCTCATCTGATAGTCAATACAGTGTTGACGGGCGATACGAACGTGCTCGGGATCGCTCTCGATAGTATCGACTTGCGCATTTGGAGCGCCATGGGCGAGCCACAGGGCACTGTAACCGAGAGCGGTTCCCACCTCGATAATTCGTGTCGCCTTGACTGCCGCCGCAAGGACGCCAAGTAATGTGCCCTTATCGTACGGGTATGCCTCGCAGCTATGCTGGGCACGGTGTGTGTTCGTGGTACTCAAGATATCTGCAAACGGATCAGTCATAGGGGAAGGTGGCATTTGAGAAATCCTCCGGCTCTTTCTTACTGTCTGTTATTGTACACTATATGCCATATGCCAGTGGGAGAGATCGCTCGACCATATCGCTAGAGGACGGAAGTTTTGGTACTGTTTCAGTGTGAAATATAAGCCCTTGTTTTTACTCGTCAGAATTTTTCAAGGTGAGACACTACCCCTGGAACAGTACTAGAAGTCGGGTAAGTTTAACAGAAATGACCTTATCGGACGTAAAGGGAACTGGTAGCCGATGAAAGAGTGGTTGAACGAGAACTCTGTACTCCTGAATCTTGGCATGCTTTGTCTCATGTTTTTTCTTGCTGCCATCCAGACTTACTATTACTGGGTGGCGAGTAGCGACAGGGCCGCACAACAGCGGCCGCGCCTTTCTTTCCAGATACACCTTGAGCGGATAGATGATCCCACCGGGTTTCGGATCGTGATGCCACTTGAAATCCGCGGAACCACCGTTGCACGGCGTGTGACGCTTAAGAATTATGTCACCTCTGACCAGCCTAGACAGCGCGACTACCTCACCTCTATCGAGGTTGATTGGGATAGTAGAGAGGGAGACGTGATCGGTGATGTGTCCCCTACCGAGACAGATAGACAACTTAGCACTCCCCTTCTATCCCAGAAACGGCTCGAAACGATCATCTCTACAGAAGAGTCTCGCTACGTCATTGCGAGGCTCGAATACTGCGACCTTCAAGACAACTGCTACTACTTCATGAGATGTGCTGAACTCGGTGACACTGGATTTGTTGGGGTCCTCTCCTACTGCGGTACTCGTTTAGGCTCAAACTTTGACACGTAACATTTTATAGGATGTTACGATGTCAATAAAATCAGCCACTTAGCGCGCTCGCCAAAATGCTGGCCGAACGAATCGCGGGCGCTCGGGCGGAATAGTCGAAAAATATTCATTGATTTTTGTCCAGTCCATATCCTTGCCTTAATGGTACTGTCTCAGTTTGAATTCTTTAGTTTTGTATCGCTTGGTTTATGCATCCCCCTAGCGACCGATGCACAGGCATAGTACAGTGCGTGCACGTGGCCCCTGGGCTGTCCTCAGCCTCGGGGCATCGAAATCCAAAAAATGTACACGGGTCTTCTATCCCCTTTTCAACGTTTCTATTCGTGGCTGCTCCTTGGTGCGCTCTTCGTTGGGGGTATGGCTGGATGTAGCTCCGGAACGACGCTGACTGACACGTGGCTGACGGAACTCTCGCGTCGTGTCTCGCGCCCACCAAAAGTCCACCCCGTTGGCGTTGGATATATTCCTCGATTGACGCGGCGGCAGCCCCCGCTGCTCCCACCGCTGTATGTGCTCGTCCTCCGGCCGCTTGATCGTCGTTCGTCTCTGCACATCCACGAGACCCGGCAGACAACCATTCCGCTACCCGATGACCCGAGCGCTCTCATTGGATTCTCCGGTCTGAATTTTGAGGAAGGACAGGTGACCATCGCGCCAGCCGGAAGTGTCCCTGATCTTGGCACATTACGTCACATGGACGCAGGGATGCCGCATCTGCCGGATATCCCCAAGACGTTCTTTACCCTCGCCCGGCTCCCCGAGACCGTGCAATACGCCCTGACCTTGCACTTTCGTGAGGCTGGCATTGAAACGGAAATGCTGCCGTTTCCGTTTCCGGAGCCGCTGGCGGCAGACAATCAGCGGGCGACCTATGCCCTGGGCTGTACGATAGATGAGTTTTCGCTGTTCAGCCTGCGCCGCTATCAACAGGTCCGGGTCGGGTCGCGTCGGCTCGCATTGCCGGTACGCGGACCCACACGCGCGGGAGTATCGCTCAGCCTCTCGCTCTATCAACTGCCGTCCGGTCGGGTCGTGTGGCAAGAGCGGGTCTGGGACGTTATCCACGACCCGCCGCGAGGGGGCACGCAACACCGCTATCGTACGGCTGACGATACTCTGACTCTGGCGCTCAGCCGTGCGGTTGGACGTATTCTGTCGATCCCGAACTTTCAGGCTGCCCTTCGTCTTTCTCATCCTGACGCGGCTCTCGCGCAGAAACCGTACGGATTACGGTTCAGCCGCCCGCAGTCGGGCGATCTGCTGACGCACCTCGGCGACAAAAGGCGCTCGGGGATCTAGTTGAAGAGCCTGCTCATAGGCGGTCACAGCCTCGTTCTTCTGGCCGGTTTGCCCCAGGGCTCGTCCGAGGCTCACATAGGCATAGGCATAATCAGGCTGAAGATGGATCGTCTGCCGCCAGGCCTGCATGGCTCCCGCTAGATCGCCCTGTTCTGCGAGCACGTGACCAATACGATGGTGCACATGGGCTGAGGTCGGGACCAACTGCAAAGCTTTACGATAGGCTGCCAGTGCGTCTTTGGTATGCCCGGCGGCCTCACATGCGCGGGCAAGGTGGATATGGATGGTCGCCTCATCCGGATTGAGGCGCGTGGCCTCGCGTAAGGCTGTAATTGCCTGCGGCAGTTCTCCGCGTTCCTGGAGCGCGACCCCTATCCGATAATGTGCCTCGGCATGGCTAGGGACCTGGTCTATGGCTTGACGCCACTGGCGAATCGCCCCGTCTACATTCCCTTGATTATAGAGGGTATAGCCTTGCCTGAGATGCCGAGCGGCCGTGGCCGGCATGGGCGGCAATTGCGAAGTATCCGGAGATGGGATGCTGGGGGCAGGCGCCGGCAACCTAGAGGCTGGAAGAGCGTCCTTGAGTGGGATAGCCGCTCTCAATCCCTGAGGAGCCGCTGGTAAGGGGGTGGCCCGCGGTGGAACTTCTCTGGCAGGCGTCTCACGTGGTGTGGAGGCAGGCGGCGTTGCCTGACGGAGTGGAGGCGAGGGGGCCTTTTTTACCACTTTCTTCGTTAAGACCGTCGGAGTGGGAGAGATGGGCGGCGGTTGCGGAGTGTCCTGAGATGGGCTGACGGGAGCAGGCGGCGGCACGTGGGCTGAGGTCGGTGGGGCTTTGAGCGGGGTAGCCTCTTTCCGTTCCTTGGCGGTCGATAGTAAGGGGGTGCCTTGCGTCGGAGCTGCTCTGGCAGGCGCCTCACGTAGGGCAGGAAGCGCTGCCTGACGGAGCGGGAGTGGAGAGGCCTTTTTGGGCACTTTCTTCGCTAAGACCGTCGGAACAGAAGACACGAGCGGCGGTTGCGGGGTGTCCTGAGGTGAGATAGTGGGGGCCGGCGCTAGCGACTCAGGGACGGATGGGGGAGTGGCTTTGAGCGGGGCAGCCTCTTTCCGTTCCTTGGCGGCCGATGGCAAGGGGGTGGTCTGCGGTGGAACTTCTCTATCAGGCGTCACATGTGGTGTTGAGGCAGGCGGTGTTGCTCGACGAAGTGGAGGCGGGGGGACCTTTTTGGGCACTTTCTTCGCTAAGACCGTCGGAGCGGAAGACGCGGGCGCTTGGGCTGGTCTAGGAGGAATGGACTGAGAACTCGCCTTTGGGGCGCGTGCAAAGAGTACCTGGGTGTTGCCCTGTTCAGCGTTGGCGTTGGAACTGTCCGCTTCATCCCGTTCGTCGAGGGTGGCAGTCACCATATGGGCCCGTTGTTGGACTGAAAAAGGGGGGAACTGCTCCGCTTTGAGGTCAAGCACGAAACGGGTGTGGTGGGGATGGGAGCCCACCCGGACCCGCGTAATCAGTGCATCTGATGTGGGATGCGTGGCCGAGGCCGAGCGTTTGACTTCTCCTCTGACATCGATGACCAAGCGAGCCGGTGAACGTAAGGCAAAGGCGCGGACAGAATCCGGTGGCTGGGAGAAGTGGAGGCTGAGCGTCCGTTGGTTTCTTGCCTGAGCGAGTTGTATCTCCTGCACATACAACCCCGAGGGAGAGGCAAGAAATTGGGCAACGCCCTGCCCAGGGGCTAGCAGACCCATCCCGGTCCACATAACAACGGATAAGAGGAGAGCGGCACTTTTCTTCATCGCTCAAGTGTTTCAGCTATGACCCGCGTAAACGCGCGACCCGTTTGCGTATCTCTGCGCACAGGGCCTCTGCATTGCTTTTTTTTCGATTCTCCTCAAACGCTTGTGTAAAACGAACGCAGACTGGTACGGCGTTCTTGTATGTAGACAAAGCGTCTTGCTTTCTGCCCATTTTCTCGAGCGCTTCACCGTAGTTGGCATAGGCATAGGCGTAATGCGGGGCTAACTGTATGGTCTGGTACCAGGCATTTGCCGCGCCCTGCCAATCCTCTCTCTCGGCGAGTATATATCCCAGCCGATTGTGGACATACGGTGCGGAGGGCACTAATTGCAAGGCTTTTTGATAGGTGTCAAACGCCTCCTGCTCTTTCCCCAGCGCTTCGAATGCGCGGGCAAGATGGACGTGGGCAGTGGCATTATCCGGCTCAAGCCGAAGCGCCTGCTGAAAGGCGTCCGCCGCCTGAGTGTGATCTTTTTGGTCTCTGAAGGCAAGCCCTAAGAGATGATGCGCCTGGGCGGTCCGCGGAGCGAGACGCAGGGTCTCTTGCCACTCGGCGACCGCTTGGTCAACTTTGCCGGCATCATACAGAATCTGTCCCTGTTCCAGATGATAACGGGCCTGTCGTGATAAGGGTTGTGGAGAAGCGGATTGCTCCGGTTCAATCTGGGGAGAAGGGGGCGGCGGAGTTGGGACCGCAGCCATGATCGGAGCCGGACTCTTGAGTGCACGCTGAGAAGCCGGTGTTGTCTGAGACCGCGAAAAAAGCACCTGGGTCTGCACCGATGGAGAGTCACCGCCTTGTTTCCCTAGTTTGGCAAGAACCTCGGTGGCTCGGTGTTCAACCGAATGCACCGGCACTGTCTGGCCGTTGAGGTCCAGGACAAGGCGCAGGTGTTGCGGATGCGAACCGAGGCGGACGTGGGTAAGGAGGGTATCATCTGCTCGATAGGTACGGGACGGCACGTTTTGCACCGGACCATGCACATCAATGACGAGGCGTGAAGGCGATGAGAGAGAGAACGACCGGATGGAGTCAGGCGGATGAGAAAACTGAAACAGGACTGTCCGTGCCTCCCCCTCGGTCGTCAGACGTATTTCTTGTAAGTGCAGCGGAGCGGACTGGGAAAAGGCAAGGGGTGTCCCCAAGACGAACCAGAGCAGAACCAGACTGATCCGTACGGCGCTGAAGTCGGTGCGTGTTCTCTGCATGACAACGCTTGACATGGCGGTGCCTACCCGGCCGCAGCCGCTCAGGCGTCCGAGTCTGGGGGGTCGGTGCGGGGACACAGACGCTGCGAGACGGTGGTCAACTCCTGGCGCACCTCATCGAGTTGAGCTTCGACGTGTTGCAGCGCCCGCACGATGCCCCCACTGTCCGGGCGCGTTTCGGGCGTCAGCCCGCCGGATTCGAGCAGACGGCTGAAGACCCGCACGATTTCCTCGGGCGTAATCTCGTCTCCGGGCTGATACCATCGGTATAACCAGTTGCACATGCCGCTGAAGGCCTGCATCAGCAACCGGGGATTTTCGTCGATGATCTCCCCCCGCTGGATGCCGCTACGAATTTCGTCCTCGATCAGCAGATCGATCTCCCGCTGCATGGTTTCAACGACCTGGACCGTTTCCGGCGGCAGGTTGGCTTCCTGGCGAAACAGCAGACAGAGCGACTGATCGGTGGTGATGGCGGCGATCTGATGCGCCATCACCTGGCGAATTTTTTCCGGACGGGAGAGCGGTCGGGCCAGGATTTCCTCCAAGGTGGCCCGATGGCTCTTCAGCGAACGGGTAAAGATGGCAGTCAGCAGCGCGGCCTTGCTCTCAAAATAGGTGTAGAAGGTCACCCTGGAGATGCCGACCTGGGCGACGATGTCGTCCAGCTTGGTTTCGTTATAGCCGCGTTGGGTAAAGCATTCCGTGGCCGTGCGCAGGAGTTCTTCTTCTACGAGTTGGCGCTTTGTTGTCATCCCGGCCTCTGGGCTGAAGATAAAAGATTTTGGCTTGACTGATAAAGAAGATGTGTAATAATACTTACCCTAAGTAAAGAAATCTATACAAGAGTAAAGTTCTCTTTGCCCGGAAGCAAGAGAGGTCCAAGCTTGGGACCATTCATGAAGTTGGAACCATTCATGAAAAAGGAGGGACCATTCATGAAGAGGCGCGCACTGGCGAAATCGATCTGTTTTGTATTTCTGGTAGCCGTGCTGGGGCTCGGTACGTCGTCCACGACCGTGCAGGCGGCGGGGGACCAGAGCTATGACACGTTGCGGCACTGGATTGAGCACTCCCGCCCGGAGACCGAGCTGACTCCCGGACAGCATCTCAGCCTCAAAGACCGCGCCATCCTTGAATCCTTCATCCCTCAGCCGGCCTGGGAATACTACTTCTACGACGGCATGGACATGGAGATTACGGAAACCGGGACCTACCCGCCCCCGGAAGGCT
>JAJEFA010000019.1 GCA_022820725.1 Candidatus Binatia bacterium | reverse complement strand
CAGGCAGCGGGAGGGCGAGCGGCCCGAGGCGGGGGCCGCCGGACCGGTCCCGGGAGGCTCACGCCACAATATGCATCACACGTCCGAGAGGGGAGTAGGTCTACCCTCACCTCACCGTTTTTTCTTCTTCCCGTATCGCTGTGGGCGGCGGGCGCGGAAGTCGAGCCGGACTGGGGTGCCTTCGAGGTCAAAAGTGCCTCTCAGCTGGTTCTCCAAATAGCGTTCATAGTGGGCCGGAACGCCATCCGGCGAGCTGGTGTACACGGCCATTTTGGGCGGCCTGGTTTCAACCTGTGTGGCGTAATAAAAGCGCACCGGCTTGCGATGATAGATGGGAGCCGGGTGGCGGGTGGTCCACTCGGTAAACGCCTGATTCAAGACTGGTGTCGGAATCTCGGTGCGATGCGCCTGGGCCACGCGGGTGGCGGTGGGCAGCAAATGTTTGATACGCGAACCGGTCAGGGCGGACAGAAAAACAATCGGCAGCGGCTGTGTGACCGGAAACTCCTCGCGTAGCGCCTGTATGAACTGGGGCTGGTTTTTTCTGTCTGACGGAATCATATCCCATTTATTGACGACCAGCACGATGCCGCGCCCGCGCTCCCAGGCGTAGCGAATGAGACGCGCGTCCTGATCGGTCATGCCCTCCTGTGCATCAAAGACCAGCAGGCCAATCTCCGCCCGCTCCAGGGCTTTCAGGGCGATCAGCGCACTGGCCTGCTCAATATGCTCATGAATACGGGTACGCCGCCGCACGCCGGCGGTATCGACCAGCAGAACGTGCTTGTCCTGCCAGACCAGCCAGCTATCAACGGCATCACGTGTCGTCCCCGGAGTCGAGTCCACAATGGAGCGCTCGCCTCCTACCAGGCGGTTAAGGAGAGAAGATTTGCCAACGTTGGGCCGTCCGATAATGGCCAGCCTGAGGTCCGGTTTAGCGACGGGAGCGGTTGCGTCAAAGGTAGCGGGGGAGGGGGTTTCTTCCTGTTCCGAAAAAGTCTCGACCACGGTATCCAGCAACTCGGAAACACCCCGACCATGGGCGGCCGAAATGGGAAAGAAGGAATCGAGGCCCAGAGCATAGAACTCGTTCGAAGTGAGTTCCTGTTTGTCGCCATCGATCTTATTGATCGCAAAAAAAACAGACGTGTCACTCCGCCGCAGCAGATCAACCGCCTGCGCATCTGCCGGGTTGACGCCTTCCTTGCCGTCGAACAGGAAAATAACCCGGTCGGCTTCCGCAATGGCCAGGCGTGTCTGTTCCTGCACCCGTCCGACGAGCCCATCTTTTTCACTCGGATCGATACCGCCGGTATCCACGAGCAAAAACGGACTGCCCCGCCATTTCACCTGGGTGAAATTGCGATCCCGGGTAACACCCGGCGTATTGTCCACAACGGCCTTGCGCCGGCGACTCAGACGATTAAACAGCGTGGACTTGCCCACGTTCGGTCGCCCGACCAGGGCAACGACCGGCAGACGTTCGGGTGAGACGGTTTGAACAGGGATTTTGGTCACGGTTTCCATTGATTATCTGGCATCATACCATTCAGACAAAGTTGCGGGTAAGGGTGGGTTGCCTTCAGCGCAGTTGACGCCCGCAGAGAAAAAGCATTCTCTTGTGACATTAACGCGGACAGAAAAAGGAGGTCGTATGCCAAAATTATCAGTTGCCGAACGCGACGCATTTCTCCAGGAGCGAGGTCATTTGGCCCGGCTTGCCACCCTTCAGGAAGATGGCAGCCCCAGTGTGGTGCCGGTCTGGTTTGTGTACGAGGACGGAAAAATCATCATCACCCCGCGCAAATACTCGGCCTTCTGGGCCAATGTCCAAAGAGACGCACGGGTGGCCATTACGATTGATGAAGAATCCGGGCTGTATCGCAAGGTGCTGGTCGAAGGAAAAGCCGAGGTGCTCTATCCGCTCGGCCACGACGACGAATGGCGGGACATCTACCGCCGCATCACCCTGCGCTACGTGGACGAAGAGTCGGGCGACTACTATCTGACCGAGACGCACGACCAACCTCGCGCCCTGATTGGTGTCGCCTTGGAATCGGCCAAGGTCATGACCTGGCGCATGCCCGGCGAAGGCGAACCGTTCAGCGGCATCTGGGCCACGCGCTTTTATGAGCAGGGGTCGAAAATGCGAACGCAAGTTTCGTCAGGCGGAGGTGAGGCAAGTGGGGATAAACTCAAGGTCGGCTGACCGCCCTCGCCCGTATTCATCTCAGTAGAATCATACTCCTTATTGGACAAATTTTATGACTGGTCATATAATATGTCCATTTCAAACGGAGAAACGGTATGAAAACGATTGGCGCTGCAAAGTTCAAGGAACAGTGCTTGGCCTTATTGGACCGACTTGACGCCGAGGGCTTAATCGTGACCAAGCACGGCAAGCCGGTCGCACGCGTTGTTCCCTACGACCAGCAGTGCGCCGACCTGATCGGCAGCCTGCAACACAAGATCAAAATTCAAGGTGGCATTTTGACAACCGGTGTCCACTGGAACGCCAGTGCTCAATCTTGACACACACATGCTGGTCTTCGCGCTCAACGGGGAACTCCAGCTGGCTGAGCGGGCGCTCTTGGCCCAGAACAGATGGTCAGTGGCGGCTATTGTCCTATGGGAATTGGCCAAGCTGATTGACCTCGGTCGGATAGACATGGACCTTGACGACCGTGACGTAAGCCGTGTCCTGAACCGCATACAGATATGGCCGCTTGATCTCGCTGTTGCACGCGCCTCCACTCGTCTCGATTTTGAGAGTGATCCAGCAGATCAGCTCATTGCCGCCACCAGCATCGTGCACAACATTCCGTTGCTCACGCGCGACCGCGTCATACGCCGCTCGAAGCTCGTCCCCCTGGCCATTCCCGGAAGCGGCTGAGTAAACGCAAGGAAAGACCAGTCACATGGGCCAACACACGTCACTGTCACGATTCGCAACCCGGCTGAGCCGGACTGCCTGCCCGGCGAAGGCGAACCGTTCAGCCGCATCCGGGCCACGCGCTTTTATGAGCAGGGGTCGAAAATGCGAGCGCAGGTTGCCAGCGGCGGCGGTGAGGCTGGAGGGGATAGATTGAAGGTGGGCTGAGCGGTCTCAACCCCCCCCTTCCCCTTCCGAATACTGGACAGAAAAAAGCAAAGCCTTGGCCAAGGCTGGGGCTTCCACTAACAATCTGCTAACTAAAGGGTCGCAATATGAAGGCACTGAAGGAATGCCACAGCGACATTATCGAGATTTATGGTTACGGAGTTCAAGTCATCACTGCGCTTTCCACTTGGCACGGGTGGCTTCGCAACCAGATCTCCTCCGGCAAAACGAAGAAGTCCAACCGGATGTTTTTCAGCGCAGACGAAGAGGACCCGAATCGTCCAGAGGCAAAATATCAGTATCAAAGAGACGTCGGCCACTTATTGGACGTAGCGGCCAAAGAGGGGCCACTCTCGGTCCTTCATAGACGGAGTGTAGTAACGCTCCTCTATTCTACCTGGGAGGATCGACACCGAGCCATGATGGCTACAGAAATTGGCCTTAAGTCCAAGGACGACCTAAAGAGCGACGTATTCAAGGATGTCAACGTATACCGCCGTGCCATCATACACGCAGGCGGTAAACTTCAGGACAAGCCAAAGGTCTTCTGCTTCTTTGAGAAGGGCGAGGAAGTGTCTCTGACGCAAAAACACATTGATCTCATCTTCAGGCATGTCGTTGAAGAACTGAACCGCATCGGAAGGGAGCACTATGGTACGGACCCGCAGTTCAGCTTTGACAAACAGCTGAACGCACCGTGAAGAATGTACACACTCAATCCACGTTTGTGCCACCAGTGTTAACTGCTGAACCAGGGCCACCCCGAGCGACAGCCCTATTGGAGAAAACAGATGCCTGCTCACCTGCTCAATTTTTTCATTTTTTCCGGTGCCCTGATTCTCTCCTGGGTGGTCGGCGCGGTCGTGCCGCCGACCTGGACGGTGAGCCAGGCCGTGTTGGATGTCCATACGGATAGCGACGGGCGCTCGTACTACATCGCCCGGAGCGAGCCGGTGTATTTCGAGGCGGTTCCCATTGAGCGGGCAGAACTCAACCCGAACCGGGTTGACGGCTCGAATGTCGCACCCGCAGTGACGGAGGAATTTGCTGTGGAAACCGTCACGCGTGACGGGCAAGACACGCAGGTCTATTACCGGCTCACCGCCCAGTATCACTGGGGTTATTGGTCATTGCTGCCGGCGGTTGTCGCCGTGCTGCTGTGTTGGGTCACCAGAGAACCCGTCCCCGCGCTGCTGGGCGGCATCGTCTCCGGCGCGCTGATTCTGGGTCAGTACGACTTGACGGGCCAGGTGCTGATTCCCGCCCTGGCCACGACCAATGCGGCCGGCATTCTATTGCTCTATTTGTGGCTGCTCGGGGGGTTGATGGGAATCTGGTCGCGGACCGGAGCGGCCCAGGCTTTCGCCGAGTTCATGACCGTGCGTTTTGTGCGTGGCCCAAAGACCGCCAAGCTGGTGGCCTGGATGCTGGGCGTCATCTTTTTTCAGGGCGGAACTATGAGCACGGTGCTGGTCGGCACCACGGTCAAGCCGATTGCCGACAAGGAAAATGTGAGTCATGAAGAACTGGCCTATATTGTCGATTCGACTGCCTCACCCATTGCCTCACAGCTCGCGTTTAATGCCTGGCCGGGCTATGTGCAGGCGTTCATCTTTGTCTCCGGGGTCGGTTTTCTGGCGACCGAAGCGGACCGTATCAGCTTTTTCTTTCAGAGCGTTCCGTTTTGTTTCTATGCCATTTTCGCCGTTCTCGGCACGTTTTTGCTCGGCATTGAAAAGCCCCTTTTCCTGGGCAAGCGGCTGGCTGCGGCCATGGATCGCTCCCGCACCACCGGCCAGCTCGACGCGGACGGGGCCGAACCGCTGAGTGCCAAGGAACTGCAAGCCAGCAACGTGCCCGCAGGCTATAGGCCACACGTGCTGGAGTTCTTCCTGCCGCTGGGTGCGCTGATCGGCATTGCCATCGGCACCTTTGTTGTCACGGACTCGCCCAATGTGCACTGGGCGTTTGGGGCGGCTCTCCTGCTGGCAGTGGGTATGGCGCTGGCCAAGGGCATGGCGCTCAAGGAACTTATGGCCGGGTTTCACGATGGCATCCGGGGCGTGGTGCTCGGCTCGGTGATCCTGCTGCTGGCCATCACGATTGGCGGCGTCAACACCCAGACCGGGGGCGCGGTCTTTCTGGTTGACCAGCTCGGCGAGAGCATTCCCTACTTCCTCCTGCCGGTCCTGCTTCAGCTCCTGACCATGATTATCGCCTTTTCCACCGGGACGAGCTGGGGCACCTATGCGGTGGCGTTTCCGCTGGCCATGCCGCTCGCCTGGGCGATTGCCGGGACGCATGAACTCGCCCACCCCGAGCTGTTTATGACGCTGTGCTTTGCCGCGGTCATGGACGGGAGCGTCTATGGCGACCAGTGCTCACCGATTTCGGATACGACCGTCCTGAGTGCCATGTGTACCGGCTGCGACCTGATGGACCACGTTAAGACGCAGATCCCACAAGCCTCGGTTGCCGCCGCTCTGGCGGCCATCTGCTGGACCAGCATCGCGTTTCTGACCGCGTAAAGCCCAAGGGGCGTCCAAATTTGTGTCCCTTCCGGCGAAGAGATACAATGTGCTCGTACTTTTCTCTCGTTTCTATAAGGAGATGCCGATGTTTTTCTTGCTTCGCCTTTGCCTTGGGCTCATGGTCTTGGTCCCGTCCCTGGCGCATGCCTCGTTTCTTCTGGAGAATCCGGGTGATGGTTTGTCGTATTCGGGTGTTGGGGTCATTTCGGGCTGGAAATGTGAGGCTGGCGGGCCGCTCACTGCCCACATCTACGATGAGGACATGATGCTCGCTTGGCCGGACCCGATTCCCTTGGTGTACGGGACCCAGCGGACTGATGTCCGTGACGCAGGTGCCTGCGACAGTGCAGATGTCGGTTTCGTTGCTATCTGGAACTGGGGGAATCTTAGGAGTGATGGGACCTACACTGTGGTCGTCCAAGAGGATGGCAGGGAGCTTGCCCGGCGCACGGTTCAGGTAACCGTGCTCGGGCCGGAGTCTCAGCCGCAGTTCCTGTCAGGGGCGAGTGGTGAGTGTCGCATCCCGGATTTCCCTACACCGGGAGAGACCACGACCTTTGAATGGAATCAGGGGACTCAGCATCTGGAAGCCGTCTCACGGGGTCCGTCCAATGACCTTGGGGAGTGTGAGGAGGGTCTGACTGTCGAGCCGGGAGAGATGTGCAGTGGCTCTCTCGTTGTCTTCGAGCAGGGGGTTGACTTCAGTTTTTTTGTTGAGGCTGACGGACGAGGATGTGTGGAGGTGGATATAGGAATCGAAATTCCCTGCTTTAACACCGCTGAGGAATTTGAGAATCTCCTCAGCACTTTTGGAGTTTCCGGCATTGAGGTCACCAAGAATGCCGATGGCAGTTGGACGATTGACAGATTCCCTTCCGAGCTATGAGAAGATGCTGACGTCTTTCCTGCTTCGCCTTTGCCTTGGGCTCATTATCCTGGTTCCGTCTCTGGCGCACGCCCAACCCACCGGGGCCCTTGAGATTCCCGGCGACGGGACTACCGTATCGGGCGTCGGGGTGATCTCGGGCTGGAAGTGTGAGGCCGGGGACATCACCATCAGCCTCAATGATGGAGACCCTATCCCCGCGACGTATGGGTTGCCCCGTGCAGATACCAGCGGAGTCTGTAGTAATAATGGGAATAATGGATTTTTCAGTTACACGAATTGGGGCAACCTTGGCGATGGGGAGCACACCGCGGTCGCCTACGACGATGGCGTAGAGTTTGCCCGGAGCACGTTTCAGGTCACCACCCTCGGGACGGAGTTTCTGACAGGAGCGAGCGTCCAGGTGAGTATCCCGGATTTCCCTACACCGGGAGAGACCACGACCTTTCAGTGGAATCAGGCGACTCAGCATCTGGAAGCGGTCTCGCGGGAACCGGCGTGTAGAGAGACGCTCACGATGAAGCCGGGAGAGACGTGCCGTGGCTCCATCTCGCTTGAGCTTGATACCTCCCGCCTGGGTGAAATCAGCACCGGTTTTACTTTTTCTGTTGAGGCTGAGGGCCGGGGGTGCATAGGCATCAGCGGCCTTCCTGCATTCAATTATTGCTATTCGGCCCGCCTTCCGAACGTTTTCGGTAAGATCGGGGTTTCTGTCATCAGGAATGAGGATGGGAGTTGGACCATTGATCGCTTCCCCCTTGTTGATCTTGGGGAGTGCGTTATTGACTTAACGGTGAAGCCGGGGGCGAAGTGCAGTGGCTCTATAGACCTTCCCGTTGGCGATATTGACTTTACTTTTTCTGTTGAAGCCGATGGAGAGGGGTGCATCGAGGCCGAGGTGGATGTGCCTCTCGTGGGTGGTAAGGGTGTCGATGCGTGCTTTGATACGCGTAAGGATTTCCAAAAGATTCTTGACAAGATCGACGATGTTATCGAAATCGGCGCTTTTGCCGCCAAGAACGTCGATGGCAGTTGGACTATTCTCGACTTCCTGTAGGTGCGTTCCCTTATAGCGGGTCTCTGAACCTCATGGCTCGGGCGCCGGCTGCTCACCGAGGGCCACGAGCAATTCCTGGCGGACATCGGCGTCTTGTTCGCGGTCCAGGGCGGTCTTGAGACTGGTTGTGTGTGCCAGGCGGCCCAGCGCCCAGGCCGCGTGGCCTCGGATCAGGGGTTCAGGGTCGTGGAGAGCCGCTTGCAGCGGGCCGACCGCGGCGGGGTTGTCGCTATTGCCAAGCGCGACGGCGACATTACGCAGCAAACCGCGGCGCTTGGTGCGCCATACCGCGGAGCGCCGGAAGCGGGCTCGAAAGCCGCCTTCGTCCAGCCGTAACAGCTCGGGCAGGGACGGAAACAACTCGTCCACCAGGTCGTGGCGGGGCTGGCCGAATTTGGTATTCCACGGACAGACTTCCTGGCAGATGTCGCAGCCGAAAATCCAGTTGCCGAGCTTGGGGCGTAGCACGTGCGGAATCGGACCGCGATGCTCGATTGTTAAATAGGAAATACACAGAGGCGACTTGAGGACATAGCCTGCTGCCAGGGCGTCGGTCGGACAATCATCGAGGCAGCGCGTACAGCTGCCGCAGTGGTCGCTCGGCATGCCTTCGCCCTCAAGGTCGAGGCTGACAAGAATCTCGGCCAGAAAAAACCACGAACCCATGGCTTTATGCAGCAGCATGGTGTTTTTGCCGAACCAGCCCAGGCCGCTGCGATACGCCCAGTCGCGTTCCAGCAAGGGGCCGGTGTCCACATAAGGTCGAGCCCATATCCCCGGCTGTTGGTCTTTCAGAAAGGCAATCACCTGTTTCAGCTTCTTTTGAATGACATCGTGATAATCCGCGCCAGCCGCATAGGCGGCCATGCGGCCACGCAGTTCGTGTTGCCAATTTATCTCGGGCAGGACGGGTGGAGAGTAGGGGAAGCCCAGGCAGATAACGCTGCGGGCCTCCGGAAACGGGATATGTGGGTCGATACGTCGTTGGGGTTCCTTTGCTAAATAGTGCATCTCGCCGGCAAAGCCCTGGGCCAGCCAGTCGCTGAAAAACGATGCGCGTGGCAGTAGCGACAGGCGCGTGAAACCACACAGCGTAAAGCCGAGTCTGGCCGCCTCGGTCCGGATTGCGTTTTCGAGTGACACGGCTTTGTGGTAGCATACACGCATCCGGGTCAAAACGGGCACAGGGATTGACGCGGGGAAAGATAGACCTTATTTATCTTCTTTGAGGAGGTCGGCATGGACAATCTGGATCAAGAGACACAACTCCAATCCAATGATACCCCGCAGGAGGCGGCTCCCATAGCTGATGGGCCGGCCCTGTCGCTGTCTGATTTGGCCGTAGAAAAAGTGAAAGAAACCATGCTCAAGGAAGGCATGCAGGAAGGCGGGTTGCGGGTCTCGGTGGTTGGCGGGGGCTGTTCCGGCTTCCAGTATAGCCTTGGTCTTGATACTGCTGCGCGGGACGATGATATTGTGGTCGAACAGGGTGGTGTCAAACTGTTCGTTGACCCCATCAGCCACCAATACGTGCATGGCACCATGCTTGATTATGTCAACGGGCTGCATGGGGCGGGCTTCAAGTTCGTCAACCCGAATGCGACCCGGACCTGCGGCTGCGGCTCGTCGTTCGCCGTCTAAGTCCCTCTTCCCCAACTGAAGAAATACCGAAGGGCCTGGAACTCTCCAGGCCCTTTTGCTTTCCATGCCCCGCTTCGCGCATCTCATTTTCGACCTGGATGGAACCCTGGTTGATACCAAAGCCGACTTGGCGGCGGCAACCAACCATATGTTGCAGGAGCTGGGTCTTCCGCTGCTGTCCGTTGCCCAAGTTGAAAGCTTTATCGGGCTTGGTGCCCGCGTGCTGATCGAACGGGCGCTAGGCCAGGAGCGGGCTCATCTGGTGGCGGAGGGCTTTACACTCTTCATGGATTATTACGACGCCCATCTACTCGACCGTACCAGGCCTTATCCAGGTATGGAAACGCTTCTCACAGTCGCCCGCGACCAAGGGAAATGTTTGTCTGTGTTGACGAATAAACCGGAGCAGCCAACCCGAGCAATTCTGTCGGGTCTGGGTCTTCTGGATTATTTTAGCGCTGTCATTGGGGGTGATACCCTCTCGAAGCGAAAACCCGACCCGCAAGGGGTTTTCGTGTTACAGCAAGCGGTTGGCCACGCTCGGATCGAGACGCTGCTGATCGGCGACTCTGAGATTGATATGCGCACGGGCCAGGCCGCGGGCATTGCTACCTGTGGAGTAACGTGGGGATTTGGACACGCGGGCTTCGAGACCTGTCCCCCCACGTTTCTGGTTGAAACGGTACCGGCCCTCCGGCAGGTCGTTATGGGACCGTCGCTATCCCCCTAACGGTCCGCGCAGCCGCTCGGCCATGCGGACCGCTTCAACGGTCTCTTTGACATCATGGGCGCGGATGATGTGGGCCCCGTTGACCACCGCAATGGCGGCACAGGTCAGCGAGCCAATGAGACGATCCTGGACCTTGGGCTGGTCCAGAATTTTCCCGATAAAAGATTTGCGCGAGGCTCCGACGAGGAGGGGAAATCCTAACGACCGTAGGTCTGCCAGCGTCCGCAGCACCAGGCAATCCCACTCGTCCCAGGCAATCCCAGGCTTGCGAAAAAATCCAATCCCGGGGTCGAGCACGATCCGTTGCCGTGGAATGCCGGCTTGCTCCGCGCGCGTCAGACTGTCCCACAGGGCGTTCCGGATACGCTCCAGGGGTGGTCCACTTTGGGGATGCTGCTCGCCGGCCATCAGAATTGCACCGGCTCCAGAACGGGCAATCAGCGCAGCCAGAGCCGGATCGTTCCTCAGACCGCTGACATCGTTGATAATCTGGGCGCCCGCCCGTAGGGCGGCCTGGGCCGGCTGGGCTCGCTTGGTATCGGCCGAGATGGGAATGGAGACGGCCGCAGCAGTGGCTTCAACTGCCTGGGCTAAGCGTTCGGTTTCTTCTGTAACGGAAATATCGGTTTTTAAGTATGGGGCAGTGGACATTGCCCCAATATCAATGATATCAGCTCCCTCACCTGCCAGTGCATGTGCCGTTTCCGCTATCTGCTCACGATTGGTTTGGACAGAGCCTGGGTAAAAGGACTCAGGGCTGACGTTCAGAACGGCCATAATCCGGACCGGCAGCGTGTCGCCGACCGGAATGCCGGCCAATCGTGCAGAGAGGAGGGGAGGGATATGGCTCATGAGAGGCATGCTATACCGTTACTGAGCAGAAGTTGAGACCGGCCTGGGGGAGAGACGGCAGGAGCGGCATTTTTGGTTTGCGGGCTCCCGCATTTTTCATTACACTACCCTGGCGTGAGTATAGGAGAGTAGCACTATGAAATTGTACGACTTCCCCCTCAGCCCCTACTGCCAGAAAGTCCGCCTCGTACTGGCTGAAAAAGAATTATCGTACGATAAGGTCTTTGTTGATCTGACGAAGAGCGAACAACGCAGTCCTGAGTTTCTCCGGCTCAATCCGTACGGGAAGGTGCCGGTCTTGATCGATGACGAAGAAGTCATCTACGACTCGACGTTTATTAACGAATATCTTGATGATGAATATCCCCATCCTCCCCTGCGCCCCGAGCCTTCCGGGGACCGGGCGCGGGTGCGGATGTTTGAAGACTTTGCCGACACGTCCTTTACGGCGCAGTGTGGACTGCTGTATGCCGAGCTGCGGAAACCCGAAGATCAGATCGACCACGAGCGCGTGCAGCACTATCAGGGAGACATCATTCGCGTGCTCGAATTTCTTGACCGGCATCTGAACGGCAAAGAATATCTGGTTGACGAATTTTCATTAGCCGACCTTGCGTTTACTCCTCGGCTGTTGATTCTGTCACAGCTTGGGGTTGAGCTTCCTTCTCGGCTCAGACATGTTTCGGCTTGGATTAAGCGCTTATCCCAGCGGCCGTGCGTGGAACAGTTGCGGAAGGAACTCAACATGGCATAGCCCGTCCGGTATGGGCTCGGGGGGCTCCTGACAGCTTGGATACTGTGTATCCCCAGTGAGAAAAGCGAGGCTGCTGTGTCTGAACTGTCTGATATTATTCCGGTTTTTCCATTGCCGAACGTTGTCCTGTTCCCGCGTGTCCAACTGCCGTTGCACATCTTTGAGCCGCGCTACCGCGCCATGGTGCGGGATGTCATGGCGGCAGAGCCGCCGCTTATTGGCATGGCCTTGCTCCGGGGGGACTGGCAGGAGCAGTATGAAGGCAACCCTCAAGTGTTTCCGGTTGGCTGTGTAGGGAAGATGGTGAAGACCGTGCCGCTCTCGGACGGACGGTTTAATATTCTTCTGCAGGGGCTACGGGAATATCGCATTCAGGAAGAATTCCACGATAAGAGCTATCGTCGAGCCCGGGTAGAATGGCTCCCACAGAGAGACCAGACGCTTGAGCCAGCGCAACGTGAGGCCCTTGGCCGCCTGTTAGCGTCCTATTTGCAGAAGGATGAGGTGGTGCAGAAATTCCTGGCAGACCCCGATATCACTGACGAGCTCTTCATTAATTTTTTCGCCTTTCAACTCGACCTTCTGCCTATCGAGAAGCAAAGCCTGCTGGACGCCGCAACGCTCGACGAACGGGCGACCTGCTTACGGGATATCCTTGACTTCAAGTTGTCAGAGAGCAACTGGCCAAAGGGTGGGGGTGGGGGAAAAGATCGTCTCCACTAGAAGCTGCCTTGACAAACACCGGTCCCCTCATAATAGTGAAATGCGGCAGATCGTGGCGAGCCTGCTATTATACGGAGGTAGATAGGACTCCATGAAACGTAAAGAAGAGATGACGTGGTGGGAGCGGCTGTATATCCCGGAAATCGTGCGTGGTCTTGTTGTCACCATGTCCCACTTCTGGCGGAATCTGACTCTGCATATGCTGCATGCGCTCGGCTTTGCCAAAGGGACGCGAGCTGCCTATACGGTCCAATATCCAGAAGAGCGCAAGCGCTACCCGGACGTCTATCGGGGGAGTCACCGGCTGACGCTCAAAGAAGACGGCTCGGTCCGCTGCACCTCGTGTTTTCTGTGTGCAACGGCCTGCCCGGCCAACTGCATTCACATCGAGGCCGGGGAACACCCCGACCCCGACGTGGAAAAATTTCCGTTGCGCTATGAGATCGATACCCTGCGCTGCATTTACTGCGGGATGTGCGTCGAAGCCTGTCCGTGTGACGCGATCCGGATGGATACCTATGTGCATCCGCGCATTTGGGGCTATGATCGGAAAGATTTTATCGAATCCAAAGAAGTCCTTATGAACCGTTCCCGTACCCTGGCGACGGGTGGCCGGGATTCCATTATGACTGAAATGCTGGAGAGCTATCAGGAAGCGGAGCAGCAAGTGGCCAGGGAGATTGGCGCTCCTGGAGCCTGAGGCTCTCAAAGAGTAAATGTGTTCTCCAATAGGCATGAGATGCGGAACACGTTTACTCTTTCTCGCGGAGGCAGACTATGGCAAAGACCTATCAGGAACTCATGACCGAGGCCCGAGACAGTGTACCGGAAGTCACGATTGACGAGGTGCAGGCCCAAATGGAAAACGGCGCGCGGCCAACCTTGCTCGATGTCCGGGAACGCGAGGAGTACCGTGAAGGCCATCTCGAAGGATCGGTCCCGCTCCCGCGCGGATTTCTCGAAATGCGCATCGAAGAGACCGTGCCGGATAAGAGCACTCCTATCGTGGCGTATTGTGCCGGCGGCGTCCGCTCGCTCATTGCCGCCCGGACGCTCAAGGAAATGGGCTATGAAAATGTGACTTCCATGTCCGGTGGCTATACGGCCTGGAAAAACGCCGGCTATAAATGGGTGGCGGACCGACAGTTCACCCCAGAGCAGATCACGCGCTATGCGCGCCATTTTACCCTGCCGGAAGTCGGGGAGGCGGGCCAGTCCAAACTGCTCGACGCCAAAGTGTTATGCGTTGGGGCGGGCGGCCTCGGATCGCCGGTGGCCTTATATCTGGCTGCGGCCGGGGTCGGCACGATAGGGATTGCCGACCATGACACCGTTGATATGAGCAACCTCCAACGCCAGATCCTGCACACCAACGACCGGGTCGGGATGCCTAAGGTGGAGTCGGCGCAACTGACCCTGAACGCGCTCAACCCCGATGTGAACATCGTCCAGTTCAAGGAGCGTTTATCCTCCGAAAACGTCATGCGCATTATCGACGACTTCGATATCGTGGTGAACGGCTGCGACAATTTCCCGACCCGCTATCTCATTAACGACGCCTGCATCATGGCCAAGAAGACGCTCGTCGATGGCTCGATCTTCCAGTTTGAAGGCCAGGTCACGGTTGTCGATCCGGCCGAAGGCCCGTGCTATCGCTGCCTGTTTCCTGAGCCACCACCACCGGGGATGGCTCCGAGCTGTGCCGAAGCCGGTGTCCTTGGTGTGCTGCCCGGACTCGTCGGCTGCGTGCAGGCGCTCGAAGTGATCAAGATCATTCTCGGCGCTGGCAATCCGCTTGTCGGACGGATGATGCATTTTGATACGCTCAGCTCGGAAATCCGGGTGCTGAAACTACGTAAAGATCCGAACTGCCTGGTGTGCAGCGAAAACCCGAAAATTACGGAGCTGATCGATTACGAAGAGTTCTGTGGTCTGCGACCGGTCAACGCCGCCTAGCCCGATGGGGGTAGTCTCAGCACCTCCGCCTATGGCCGATTCCGTTACCATAACCGTCAAGCTTTTTGCGGCGCTGAGAAAATACACCCCGCAGGGGAGTCAGGACGGAGTCTCACTCTCCCTGCCCGCTGGAGCAACGGTCCAGGACGCGGTTGATATGTTGAACATTCCACGCGAGCAGGCGGGTATGCTTGTTGTGGGTGATACCTATGTCGAAGTAGGGACGGTCCTTGAAAACGGACTGGAACTGAGCATTTTCCCGCCGCTTGCCGGTGGGGTGTGTGGATAGCCACGGATAAGAAGGGCGCATGCCAGGGGATGATAGTGGAAAGGGGCACGGTAGACCGTGTCCCTTTTTTTACCTTTAGGGGGAGGGACGAATCGTGAGGGTTGATATCAAGGCTTTACAGGCAACTGCGGATACACTGCGTGTCCACTCATTACGTACCACAGCCGCGGCAGGCTCTGGCCATCCGACATCGTGCATGTCCGCTGCGGATATCATGGCGGCCGTGTTCTTTGCCGACATGCGTTTCGACCCCACCAATCCGGCTCTTCCGGGTAATGACCGGTTTGTGCTGTCAAAAGGGCACGCCGCTCCCGTCCTCTATGCGGCCCTGGCGGAAGCCGGAGCCCTGCCGCTGGAGCAGTTGCCCTCGCTCCGCAAGTTCTCCAGTGATTTGGAAGGCCATCCCACGCCGCGTATCCCCTGGGTGGGAGCCGCAACCGGCTCACTCGGGCAGGGACTCTCCGTTGGGGTCGGCATGGCGCTGAACGGCAAGCGCCTGGATAAGCTTGACTACCGTGTCTATGTCCTGCTGGGCGACGGGGAGGTCGCAGAAGGCGGCGTCTGGGAAGCGGCGGCCATGGCGTCGTACTATCAGCTGGATAACCTCATCGGCATTGTTGATGTCAACGGCATGGGGCAGAGCGAACGGACCATGTACAATTTTGACGTGGAAACCTATCAGCGCCGTTTTGTCGCATTTGGTTGGAACGCGCTGGTGGTTGACGGCCATAATATCGAAGAGGTTGTGGCTGCGCTCGATCAGGCTCACGCCACCACAGACCGGCCAACAATGCTGGTTGCCAAGACCTTCAAGGGCAAAGGCGTCTCTTTTCTTGAGGATAAACCCGGCTGGCACGGAAAGCCGCTCAAGGGGGAGGATCTGGACAAAGCGCTGGGTGAGTTGGAAATCGGTAGGAGCACAGAGGTGCCCGACGTAACGCGGCCGCAAACCAATGGGTTTTCCCCGGCCAGTGCCAGCGGAAGTGTCCCTGCCCCGGCCTATGAGTTAGGGGAGAAGGTCGCGACCCGCGTGGCCTACGGAACCGCCCTGGCCAAGCTTGGAGCGGTGGACTCCCGGGTGGTCGCCCTTGACGGAGACACCAAGAATTCGACGTTTGCCGAAACTTTTCTCAAGGCCCACCCGGAGCGATATTTCGAGAGTTATATTGCTGAGCAAAACATGGTCGGAGCCGCGGTCGGGCTGGCCGCGTGCGGCAAGATTCCGTTTGCCTCGACGTTTGCGGCCTTTCTCACGCGGGCGTTTGACCATATTCGTATGGCGGCCATCTCCGGCGTGTGCATCAAATACGTTGGCTCGCACTGTGGGGTCTCGATTGGGGAAGACGGCCCGTCTCAGATGGGGTTGGAAGATTTGGCGATGATGCGGGCCATTCCCAACTCGGTCGTGCTCTATCCCAGCGATGCGGTCGCAACCGAACGTCTGGTCAGCGCCATGCCCGACCTGCCCGGCACGACCTATCTGCGCACGACCCGTCCGGCAACGCCGGTGCTCTATCCCAACACCGAGGAGTTTCCCATTGGTGGCAGCAAATTGCTGCGGTCCAGCGAGAACGATGCGCTGACAGTCGTTGCCGCCGGGGTGACGCTGCACGAGGCGCTTGCGGCCAGTGAGACGCTGAAAAGCGAAGGGGTGGCTATCCGCCTGATTGACGCCTATTCGGTCAAACCGATTGATGCCCAGGGTCTACTGGCCGCGGCCGGACAAACCAACAACACCCTGCTCGTGGTTGAAGACCACTATTATGACGGCGGTCTGGGTGACGCCGTGCTAAACGCGGTTGCGGCTCACGGAGTCAAGGTCCACAAACTCGCCGTGAACGGCGTCCCGCGCTCCGGTTCGTCGGCAGAGTTGCTCGACGCCTTTGGCATCAGCGCCCAACATATTGTTGCCCACGTCAAAAAGCTGGCAGCCTAGCTAACCTCACGCGGGCCATCTTCTCCCTCGCCCCCTTGGCCAGTGTAGGGGCAATTCATGAATTGCCCCTACGGAGAACTTGACCTCGAACGACAACCCCTCGCTCCCTGGGTTCACGACCCGTGTCGGGTTGGATAGCTCTACACTTTCTTTCGGAAGCCGGCGTAGTAGATGGGCTTGCCAGCATCCATAAACTGACGTTCAAAGTCGGTCAGAATCAACTTGCCGTTCCGATTTCGCTGGTCCCGTTGCCAGGGGAATTGCGTCAACTCAGCGACCGCCTCTAACTGCCTGACTATTTCGACAAAATACGTATGGACATCGGTGGCAATCAATATCTTCCCGCCGGGAACGAGCGCGCGGGTGAGCGCGACGCAGAAGTCGTCCCGGAACAGACGCCGGCGGTGGTGTCGCCGCTTCCACCATGGGTCTGGGAAGTAAAGATGAAAGACGGTCACGGATTCGGGCCGAATCAGGTTGTCGAGCACGCAACTGATGTCCGCGGCAAGGGCGAGCACATTGCCCGGCTGTTCGCGCTCGATCAACTCCTTGATCCGATACACCCGCCGTCTGGAGAACTCGACCCCAAAGAAATTATGCTCTGGCGTGCTTTGGGCCGCCGCCAGGAGAAAAGCGCCTTTCCCAGGGCCGATTTCGACTTCAACGGGACTGGCGTTGCCGAATATATCCTCCCAGGCAGGCGGAGTGAGGTGGGGAGGGACATGCTCGGCGTTCATAGCGGAGGGAGTGTAGCGAGCTGTCTGAGATTGTGCCACTCCATGCCGGTCGCCTCACAGCAGCCCCCGCCCTCCATCCACCGAAAACACTGCGCCCGTACTGAAGTCGGACTCCGCCACAAAGACAACGAGCTGAGCGACTTCCTCGGGGGTTCCGGCGCGTTTGACCAGAGTCTTTTCGATTTCGCGGCGCTGGACCTCCTGGGGCGTATCGTCCTGGAACAGAACTGGTCCCGGAATAACCGCGTTGACCATGACTTCGGGCGCGAGTTCCATTGCCAGCCCCTGACTGAAGGCCAGTACGCAGGCTTTTGAGACAGAGTAGGGCACATAGTCGGCCCAGGGGTGCTGTCCTGCGACATCGGCCATGTTGATAATATGGCCCCAGCCCCATTCCTTCATACGCAGGCCGATTTTATGCGCGCAATAGAAGGTGCCGTCCAGATTCACGTCCATAATCTGTTCCCAGTCATCAAACGTGACCGTATCAATCGGGGTGCGATAAAAGAGGGCGGCGTTATTGACTAACACGTCGATACGCTCGAAGTGCTCAAGGGCCTGCTCGATCAGGCGGTCAACATCCGCTTCCCGGCTGATGTCCGCCTGAAGGGCGAGTGCCTCGTGACCGGCGCTCTGGAGTTCCTGAACGGTTTCCGCCGCTTCGGTCTGAGAGGTGTGGTAGTGGACCACAAGTTTGCAGCCCCGTTGGGCAAGCGCAAGGACGATGGCCTTCCCTACACGTTTTGCGCCGCCGGTGACGAGGGCGACTTTGCCGCTGAGGTCCATAGGAAAATGATACGGGTTACGTAAACGGCTCAAATTGAGGCTGGAGGATCACTTCAGCCGGACAGGCGCGCGGCGAGGCAGTGGCAATGTGGTAGGCGGCCTCTGCGACGTCATCCGGACTGAGGAGCTTCTCGCGATTCAGCCGCTTATTGTACGGAATGAGCGCGGTGTCAACCGAGCCCGGACAGAGCAGCGAGACCTTGATGCCGTAGCGCCGCCCCTCCTCAAATAGCGCTTGCGTAAACCCACGCAGACCAAACTTGCTGGCCGCATAGGCGGCCTCGCCCGCCCGTCCGCTCAAACTGGCCGTTGACCCCAGCATGATAATGGTGCCGTGCCGGCGTTCGATCATGGACGGGAGGACGTGCTTAGTGAGAGACATGGCCGCGAACAGATTCACCCGTAAGACGGATTCCCAGTCGGTGAGGCGCGATTTCACGATGGGCGTACGCGGCGGCCCACCACCGGCATTATTGACCAGGATGTCAATGCGTTTGTATTGCGCGAGCACTGTCTCCACGAGGGTCGTGACCTGCTCATCCTGCTGTAAGTCGGTCGGAACCGGGAGTGCCTCGCCTCCCTGGTCCTGAATGCTGTGCGCCGTGTCTTGGAGTTCCTGTTCGGTCCGGGCGGCCAGAGCCGTCTTCGCTCCCGCCTGAGCAAGCCTGAGGGCGATGGCTCTGCCGATGCCGCGGCCCGCACCGGTAATCAGAGCAACCTGTTCTGACAGAGGGGAGGGATAAGCCGCCATTTTGTTGCTTTTACCATGACGGAACGGTAGTATCCAATCCGCTTTTGGCCAGGTGAAGAAAGACACACAACGAGGGAGGAGCTATGGCGTACGAATATGCAATCTATGAAAAGGAAGGCCATGTTGCCACCATCACCATGAATCGCCCGGAGCGGCTGAATGCCGTGCACCCACCGGCTGCCGAGGAGTTGTCGGCAATCTGGGATGACGCGCTCGCCGATGACAACACCTGGGTGATTGTCTTGACCGGCGCCGGGGACAAAGCGTTTTCGGCCGGGAACGATCTCAAATACACCGCCGAGCACGGCTTCCCGAAAAAGCGAGCCAAGGGCGGTTTTGGGGGCTTAACCGACCGCACCGATATCTGGAAACCGACGATTGCCGCGGTGAACGGTTTTGCCCTGGGTGGCGGGTTTGAGATGGCGCTGGCGTGCGACATCATCGTGGCCGCCGACCACGCGCGGCTCGGGCTGCCTGAACCGCGCGTCGGCTTGGCGGCTGCCGCCGGGGGCGTTCATCGTTTGCCGCGCCAAATGCCGCTCAAGATTGCGCTCGGCTATATGCTGACCGGCAAGCATATGACCGCTCAAGAGGCGCATCGCTGGGGTATTGTGAATGAAGTCGTCCCACTGGCCGACCTCAAGGCCACGGTCAAGCGCTGGACGGACGAAATTCAGGAGTGCGCCCCCTTATCGGTCCGGGCGACCAAACAGTGTGCCATGATGGGCGCGGGGCTAACCTTGGACGAAGCCTTTGCCCAATCCTACCCGGCATTGAAGCAGATGATGAACTCCGAAGACGTGGTCGAAGGGCCACGGGCCTTTGCCGAGAAGCGCAAACCGAACTGGAAGGGACGATAGGAAGTAGGGATTAGGGGCTAGGGTTCATGGCAAAGACCGAGCAATCTTCCTCCCCAATCCCTAACCCCCACACCCCAACCCCCCCCTCCCACACCCACACCCTGCGGGTTCGCTACGCCGAGACCGACCAGGCGGGAATAGCGCATCATGCCGCCTATCTGCCCTGGTTTGAAGAGGGACGGGTGGCGTTCCTGCGCGCGCTGGGCAAGCCGTATCGTGAGCTTGAAGCGGAGGGTATTCATTTCCCGGTCCGAGAAGTCCAGTGTCGCTACCGGGCGGTCGCGCTGTTCGATGACGTGCTCAGTATGACGACAACAATGGAGGCGGTCGGTGGCGCGAGCATTCGATTCGGCTACCGGGTTATCCGACCGGCTGACGATATGTTGATCGCAGAAGGGACGACGCAGCACGCTTGTGTTGATGACGCGGGCAGGGTGAAACGACTGCCCCGTGAATTGCGGGCGGTGTTGAGAGTCGGTTGAGTCAATTGGGTTGATTGGGTCGGTTGTCGAAGCCCGCCTCTATACCGTGTTCTGCCGCTCTCGTAGTTGTTTCAGATATTTCGTGCGGGCCTGTTTCAGGAAGTCGTGCGTCTCCGGCCAGCGATAGTCTGCGTAGGTGTACACAAAAGGATGGTAGGCGGCGTGGTGATAGAGGAGCGTTACCTCGGCATAGATACCCTGAGACAGGTAGAGCCGATGGGCCTGGGCCTTGGTTGATGCCAGGACGAGCTTCGTCGTATCAAGATAGCCGGGGTCGAGATTCACGCGGCGCGGCGAAGCCGGACCCGGTGAAGCGGCAAAGGCGTATTCCAACTCGTTGGCTTCAAGCTTCAACCGGATCAGGTCTTCGGGCATGATGAGTTGCTCAAACGCCACAAAGCGCCGTAGCAGGTGATCCCCCATCTCCGCTCGGTAATAGTCCGTGGTCTCCCAGGGAAAAACCGCGCTTTCCAAATCCATCCGACCATAAGCCGCTTCCAGCCGTGCAGCCGCTTGGGCGAAGAGGGCCGTATCGGTGGCGAGCAGACCCATCAATAGTTTTACGGGCTGGGGAAGGCTGGGCGTGCCCATCTACGAAGGGACCTACGGGGATTTCTTCAGAGCCAGCAGACGGTCGTAGACCGCATGGGCGACTGCGTCTTTGGACATGAGGGGGAGCGGTTCTTGCTGGCCGGTTCGGTCCAACAGAGTGACGATATTGGTATCGCCGGCAAAGCCTGCCCCTTCTTGCGTCACATCATTGGCCACGATCATGTCGAGATTTTTCGAGTGCAGTTTGCGCTCGGCGTTTTGGAGGACATCTTCCGTTTCCGTGGCAAAGCCGACCAGAAGTCTCTTACCCTTGTCCTGGCCAAGTCCGGCCAGAATATCCGGATTACGGTCGAGCGGAATGGAGAAGTCGCCATCTTTCTTTTTGATCTTTTGAGGAGCAACCTGGGCCGGTCGATAGTCGGCAATAGCCGCGGCTGAGACGACGATGGTGGCCCGGGGGTAGTGGGCGAGGACTGCCTGCTGCATTTCGAGTGCGGTGCGCACCGAACACAGCCGCACCCCGAGCGGTGTAGACAGCGCAGTCGGCCCACTGACCAAAGTGACCTCTGCTCCCCGCTGGTGGGCAATGCGGGCCATGGCAAAACCCATTTTCCCGGTTGAGCGATTAGTGATAAAGCGCACGGGATCAATGGGTTCGCAGTTGGGACCGGCTGTTACGATGACATGCTCGCCCTGCATATCCTTTTGGGTTAGCGCGGTTTCCACGCATTCGACAATCTGTTCAGGCTCGGCCAGGCGGCCCTTGCCTTCGTAGCCACAGGCCAGCTCCCCCTCAGCAGGCTCGATAATGTGATGACCGAAACGCTGTAAGGTCTTGAGGTTCTCCTGGGTTGCCGGGTGGGCATACATGTGAACATTCATGGCCGGCGCAAGGACGACCGGAGCCCGCGCGACCAAGAGCAGGGTGGAAAGCAGATCATCGGCAATCCCATGCGCAAGCTTGGCCAGAATATTAGCAGTTGCCGGCGCAATAAGCACAAGGTCGGCGGTATCCGCCAGTCGGATATGCCCGATTTCGGATTCTTGGGTCAGGTCAAACGTGTCGGTTGCCACCGGATTACCGGACAGCGATTGCAGGGTGAGCGGGGTAATGAACTCCTGGGCGTTTTTGGTCATCACCACGCGAACCGTGGCTTCTGCCTTGACTAAGAGCCGGACGAGCTCTGCCGCCTTATAGGCCGCGATGCCGCCGCTGACTCCAAGGAGGATGTTCTTGTTTTGCAGTACCATGCTGATAACAGAGCTCTCCGTTCTCTCTACATTTAACCGTACTGTGCATCATACGGGGGAAAAGAGTTGGGGGGCAAGGTCTTGAGGTCGGATCACAGTTCTTCGTCCCATTGGGTATTTTTGCCTGAATTGACAAGATGTTTGCACTCCTTGACGTTTTTCCTGCCTTTGGCATTATGTGGGAAGCCTCAGGATGGGTCTGAGGGAATGTTGACCGATTTGAGTGTAATGTGTCTGCCAAAGCCAGCCTTTCGCAACCAGCTTCCTTTTCGCCACAGGACTGCGTCGCCGCCGAGCTTGAGCAGGTTGAAGAACGGCTGACTGAACTCCTCCAATCCCGCGAACAACTGCTGAGTGATATCGGGAATTATCTTGTTGGGGCAGGTGGGAAACGCGCCCGGCCAACCGTCGCCCTCATGGTGTTTCGCGCCTGTGGCGGGAAAAATGTGAATGACATCGTTGATGTTGCCACCGCCCTGGAACTTATTCATTCCGCCTCTCTCCTCCATGATGACATTATTGATGAAGCGGAGACCCGGCGGGGGAAAGAGTCGGCCCTACACCGCTTTGGATTGGCGGAGACCCTCATAGCCGGGGATTTTTTATTTGGACGGGCTTTTGCGCTGTGCGGTCGTTTTGAGGAAAAGGTCATTACCTGGGCGACGGACGCCTGTATCAGCCTGACCGAAGGAGAGGTTTTGCAAGACCGCTTACGCCACGATCCGAGCGTGACGCGGGACGACTACTTGGAAATCATCGAACGCAAAACCGCCTCGCTGTTTGCCCAGGGAGCGCGTATGGGAGCCCACCTTGCCGGGGCTTCACCGGATGTTGTGGAGAGTCTGGCCGAGTCCGGCTATTGCCTGGGTATGGCCTTTCAGATTGTCGATGATGTGCTGGACGTGGCTGGCGACGGCAACCGGACGGGCAAGCCAACCGGGGCAGACCTCAGAGACGGTAATCCGTCGCTGCCGCTTGTTCTGGCGCTCGCCCATGACCCCGAGGTCAAGCGTGTCTTTGAGAAACAGTCGCCGAGTCAGCAGGAAATTGACAGCGCACTGGAGCAGGTTCGTCGCTCCGGAGTGCTCGACGAAGCCACGCGCATGGCCCACGCCTACAGCAAACAGACTCTGAAGGCTTTAGAAGTGCTACCGCCGTCGCCCTATTACGATGGTCTTGCTTTTTTTGTATCCCAGCTTGTCAACCGGACTGCCTAGGCATATCCTCGACAGGTAATGGCCGCTGATTCGCCACATGCACGACTGGCCCAGATTACCCACTCCCTGTACGCGTACGCAAAGGAGTTGCAGGCTGGCGGAGTCGAGGGCTTCCCGTCCGCTCCGTCCGTAACACTTCCGCCCTCTTCGATGCCATCGTCAGACCAGGATTTGTCAGGATCAATCGCCGACAGTCGGGTAGAAATGGTCGAATATCAGTCTCAACAGGCCGCTGACGCGCCCGCACCGACCACGGCTTTTCTGGCCTCGGCTTCGGACGCGGCTGCTCCAACAGCCCCAGCCGAGGAAGCCTCTCTGGCTGGAGTCCAGACGCTCGCAGAACTCCGCACTGAAATAGGCGACTGCCAGCGCTGTCGTTTGTGTGAAAGACGCAATACCATCGTCTTTGGGGTGGGGAATCCCGATGCAGAGATCATGTTTATTGGGGAAGGACCAGGCTACGAAGAGGATAAACAGGGCGAACCCTTTGTTGGACGGGCCGGGCAGTTGCTGACGCAGATCATTACCAAAGGCATGCAAATGCAGCGCTCTGACGTTTATATTGCCAATGTCGTCAAATGCCGTCCGCCTGAGAATCGGAACCCTGAACCCGATGAAATTGCGGCGTGTGAGCCCTTTCTTGCCAAACAGTTGGAGATCATTCGGCCCAGGGTTATTATTGCCTTGGGAAAATTTGCCGCCCAGACACTGCTGAAGGATAAGACCCCCATTACCCGTTTGCGTGGCAAGTGGCAGTCCTATCATGGGATAAAGCTGATGCCGACCTTGCATCCGGCCTATTTGCTGCGTAATCCGAAAGATAAGCGTCTGGTGTGGGAAGATATTAAGGCGGTACTCCGAGAAATAGGGCGTCTCTAGCGTGCGAAAGCGTTGCCGTACAGTTCGACTGGTCCGCCTCTTTTCTGTCGTCTGTCTCTTGACGGGCCTGGGCATGTTCCTGGGTATACCCGCCCAAAGTCAGCACGCTCATATCAACCGGATTATTATCGACGCCTCGATTAATCCGGCGGTGGGTGACTTCATTCACGAGAATATTGATCAGTCGGCCCAAGAGGGGGCCCTGGCGCTGATTATTCAGCTCGATACCCCAGGCGGCTTGCTGAACTCGACCAAGAGCATCGTCAAGGACATGCTGGGCGCTCCGCTGCCCGTTCTCCTGTACGTCTCGCCCAGCGGAGCGGGCGCTGGCTCGGCGGGTGTGTTTATCACAATGGCCGGTCATATTGCGGCCATGGCCCCGGGCACAACCATTGGCGCGGCGCATCCGGTTGCCAGCGGCGGGCAAAATATCGAAGGCGATATGCGGGAAAAGATCGAAAACTTCACCGTGTCCTTTATCGAATCCATTGCGCAGCGGCGGGGCCGCAATGTCGAGTGGGCAGAGAAAGCGGTCCGTGAAAGTGTCTCGATCACCGAGGTCGAGGCGCTGGAGAAGAATGTTGTTGATTTTGTTGCGACGGATGTGCACGATTTGCTGACCCAGGCCGGCGGACGGGCGGTTGAGGTTGGCTCGGAAAAGATCACCCTGGATTTTAGCCCGGCCCAACTGAGTGAGGGCCGTTTCAATATTGTTACGGTCGAGATGCGGCTGAAGCATAAGGTGCTGAACATCCTGGCCGACCCCAATATCGCCTACCTGCTCATGATGGCCGGTATGCTGGGTTTGTATCTTGAATTCTCGAACCCCGGCCTGCTGCTCCCCGGTCTGGCGGGCGGTATTTGTCTGATTCTCGCCCTGACCGCCTTTCAGGTCTTACCCATTAATTATACTGGTCTGGTCTTAATCGGACTGGGCATGGCACTGCTCATAGCGGAGATGTTTCTCCCCAGTTTCGGTATCTTGGGCGTGAGCGGCATTGCCGCCTTTGTGTTGGGCTCGTTGTTCCTGTTCGATACACCGGACGCCGAGCTTGCGGTTGATCGTGGCATTATTTTTGCCGCCTCGCTGGCCGTGGGGACCTTCATGTTTATTGTCGGCTCGCTCGCCGTGCGGGCGTGGCGCCGCCCGGTCGCGTCAGGACTGGAGGGACTCCAGGGAGAAATCGGTGAAGTGCGCACCCCGCTCACCCCGCAGGGAAAGGTCTGGGTGCACGGCGAGTATTGGACGGCTCAGAGTGACGAAGAGATTGAAGTTGGTCAAAAGGTCAAAATCGTCGAGGTCGATCATATGGTATTACGTGTACGCCGCGCAGTGAATTCATGATGAAGAGGGGGATACTCCATGTTTGGTTTCGGTCCAGCAGCAACATTTCTGATTATTGGCTTGGTACTTCTGGCAAGCGGCATCAAGATTCTGCCCGAATATGAGCGCGGGGTTATTTTCCGACTCGGCCGTCTGGTGAAGCACCGCGGGCCGGGGCTGATCTATGTGATCCCGTTGATTGAACGCATGGTCCGGTTGGACATGCGGACGATTACCCTGGACGTACCCCCACAGGACGTGATCACCAAAGACAACGTCTCGATCAAGGTGAATGCGGTTCTCTATTTTCGTGTTCTGGAGCCGAATAAGGCAACGATTGAGATCGAGAATTATCTGTTCGCCACCTCGCAACTGGCCCAAACGACGCTGCGGAGCGTCTGCGGTCAAGCCGAACTGGACGAGCTGCTGTCCGAGCGGGATAAGATTAACGCCCATCTGCAAGAGATCGTTGACACCCAGACGGACCCGTGGGGGATTAAGGTCTCGCTGGTTGAGGTGAAACATATTGACCTGCCTCAGGAGATGCAGCGGGCGCTGGCCAAACAGGCCGAGGCCGAGCGGGAACGCCGGGCCAAAGTGATCAATGCCGAGGGGGAATTCCAGGCGGCCCAGCGGCTGGCTGACGCCTCGGGGATTATCGAACAACATCCGGTCGCGCTCCAACTGCGGTATCTGCAAACGCTTTCTGAAGTCGCAACGGAGAATAACTCGACCACACTCTTCCCAGTGCCGATTGATCTCTTGCAGCCATTTCTGCGCGGGATGGGAGGATCGGCACCGACGGACAGCCCGCCAGATAATTCGACAGCCTAAGATGCCTTTCTTGCGAGTCGATTGACTCAATATGTATCTTCCCCTCCCTTACGGGGGAGGGGGCTGTTATCCCTCCTGAATGGACCTTTCTGATTTCGACTACGACCTGCCAGCCGAGTTAGTCGCTCAAGAGCCGGCGAAGCAGCGCGATCAGTCCCGCCTCCTGCGCGTGGGGCGAGGCAACGCCTCCCTCTCGCATCATCGGTTTTCGGACCTGCCCGGTCTGCTGCCCAAAGACTGTATGCTGGTCTTGAACAACACCCGGGTTATCCCGGCCCGGTTGCGCGGGAAGAAGACGACCGGTGGAAAAGTCGAACTCCTCCTGGTTCGACGGACCGCTGCCGAGGGAGAAGTCTGGCAGGTCTTGTGTAAAGGCGGCCAGAACCAGAAGGTCGGTGGGCGGATTAATTTTGCGGATAATTTTTGGGGCAAGTGGGTGGAGGCACCGAGGGCAGGGCAGGGGAGTATCCGCTTCTTCCCGGAAAAGAAATTTCAGCAACTTGTCGAACAACACGGAGAAGTCCCGCTTCCTCCGTATATCAGGCGCACGCCAGGCCAACACGCAGCCGACCGGGAGCGCTACCAAACGGTGTATGCCCGGCAACCCGGTGCGGTCGCCGCTCCGACTGCCGGGCTGCATTTTACGCCGACATTACTCGATGAGTTGGTACAGAAGGGCATTCAGCTATGCTTTGTCACCCTGCACGTTGGTCTGGGGACGTTTCAACCTATCCGGGTGGAGCAGGTTGAGACGCATACCATGGGAACCGAATCGTATGAGATCGATACGGCAACCGCAGAATGCATCAACGCGGCCAAGGCGTCCGGGAGAAAAATTATTGCCGTTGGGACAACCACAACACGGGCGCTCGAATCGTCAGCCCAACAGACGGGCCACGTCCAGCCCGGACCGAATCAGTCCGATTTGTTCATCTATCCCAGCTATGAATTTCGGGTGATAGACGGCCTGATCACCAATTTCCACCTGCCCCGTTCGACCCTGCTGTTGCTGGTGTCCGCCTTTGCCGGACGCGAGCGCATACTGCACGCCTATGTGGAAGCAGTGCAGCAGCGCTACCGGTTTTACAGTTACGGGGATGCGATGTTGATTGTGTAGGGAGAGAAGGTGTCCCTAGCGCGTTTCACGATAAATTGTAGCCGTGCCAGTACGCGCTCGTCGGGGAGGACACCGGCCTGCACCAAACGGCTTGGGAGGGCGGCCATCCTGGCCGCCAGCGGGCTGGAAGCCCGCACTCCTAAAGGGGGAGAGAGACGCGCTACACAGCATCGTGATTTGCTCCAGCTTAAAGCTTATTCACACGTAATGAAATTGGACTATGCCGCTATCCGTTCCGTAGGTAGCGAAACATCGACGTAGGCAAAGACCAGTTCTTGAAATAGCGCATTACGGAACCCCTCCAAGCCCATCGTCTCCACAAGGATCAGGGCTGTGACTAGGTCGCATACCCCTCAATGGGCGTTACGTGAATAGACACGGACTGCTGGCGGGTTTGCCACAGATCATAGGCATTTTGTAATCTGAGCCAGTGCGCTGCATTCGGCTTGCCAAATGCCATTTCAAGCCGCAATGCCATTTCTGGAGTGACTGCGCCGCGCCCGTTAAGTAACTTGGAAAGAGTCTTTCTGCTCACCCCTAAATGCCGGGCAGTATCGGTGATCGACAACCCTAGGGGTTCAATCATTAGTTCCTTGAGAATTTCTCCCGGATGAGCGGGATTGTGCATACTCATGGTTTCCCTCCGTTAGTGGTAATCCTCGTAGTCCAATTATATGAGGATGCGAAAGGTGTTCAAATTATTAGGCCCTCAAGGACTAGGGTCTGGACTCATAAAGGGGGTATTCCTTGCCAGCGGGCTGTGATTCGTTCTCCCTTCACTTGGGAGGGCAGAGGCGATGAGCAATCAGTTTTGGTTATCCGAGGAGCAATTCGTGCGGCTCCAGCCGTTGTTGC
>JAJEFA010000015.1 GCA_022820725.1 Candidatus Binatia bacterium | reverse complement strand
CCATGGCCCGCTCGGCCAAGACCTTCGTGATCGCCGCCGTCAACGTCGTCTTCCCATGGTCAATATGCCCGATCGTCCCCACATTCATGTGCGGCTTCGTCCGCTCAAACCGCTCCTTCGCCATCTCTCTCCCTTTCTGCGTCTCGCGCTCAACAGTGAGAAACTTGTCCCACCCTTCCCGACAGTCAAGCTTTTAATAATTCGTTTCTTTCGTGAAAATGGGACAAGCCCAGGAGCGGGCTTGAACCGCCGACCTCGTCCTGACCAAGGACGTGCTCTACCTACTGAGCTACCTGGGCGTTGGGATCAATTTTCTCACGTCATCATAACCTAATATTGGAGCGGGAAACGGGACTCGAACCCGCGACCCCGAGCTTGGAAGGCTCGCGCTCTAGCCAACTGAGCTATTCCCGCCCAAAGTCTTCCCTGTTTTAGAGTGGAGAGGGAAGGATTCGAACCTTCGAAGGCATATGCCGGCAGATTTACAGTCTGCTCCCTTTGGCCGCTCGGGCACCTCTCCATGTGCATGGTTTTCATCTTGACGAAGGCTGGCGATAGGAATTGAACCTACAACCTACTGATTACAAATCAGTTGCTCTACCGTTGAGCTACGCCAGCACTACCGAGTATAATTTTCCGTAGCTCAATAATTATGTGGATTTCAGGGCCTTTTCAAACGAAACCTTGTTATATCTTAGAGGAGCGGTTCATCCTACCCTAGCTCATTCTAGCCGTCAATAGCAATGAGATTTCTTAATCTCTTTCTTCTTCGAGAAGGGAAATATCCTTCAATTTCTATACCTTACGGACAAATAGCAAAAAAACAGCCTGACGACAAGCAAGGACGCTGCCATACAGCTTTACAGTACTACGACGTACGAATCTGACGGAGCCGTTCGTAGAGCACGATGGCACCGGCGACAGAAACATTCAGAGAGGAAATCCGGCCTCCCATCGGTATTGACACTAAGTAATCACAGGTGTTCTGGATGAGCGGGCGCATTCCTTTACCTTCGCCACCTAGGACGAGCGCAACTTTTCCATGCATATCAAGATCATATACCGTAGAAGTTGCCTGCGGATTGAGGCCGACGAGCCAGAAATTCGCTTGTTTTAAGGCCATGAGGGCATGCTGCAAATTACCAACTCGGCATAGCGGAAGATATGCCGTTGCCCCAGCGGCGGCTTTTTCAACACTCGCCGAGAGGTGCGCAGAACGTCGTTTCGTTAATATTACACCGCCAACCTTCGCTGACTCCGCTGTTCTGAGCAGCGCTCCAAGGTTCTGAGGGTCCACTATCTCATCGAGTACCAGAATACAGTCTATTGGGCGCTGTATCAGCTCAGTCAGGGTAGCGTACCGAAACGGACGCATCTGAGCGGCAACCCCTTGGTGAATTCCCTCGTGCGTGAGGACATCAAGGAAAGCGGCGGATTGGTATTGAATGGGTATGTGAAGCTGTCGAGCATGTTGAATAATGCTCTTCGTTTTCTGCAATCGGAGGGCATAAATGGTCTCAATGGTTTCTGGCTGTGTCCGGAGGTACTCGTTGAGGGGGCGTAGTCCGTATATGATACGCGATTTACAGTGTAATGTATTTCTTCTAGGATTTCGTTTCATGGGCAAAATTCTGACACGCTATATCTTCCGCGAAATTACTCTGCCCTTCTGTCTCAGCTTGCTCATTTTTACCTGCATTTTGTTCACGACGCGTATCCTGGAACTCATTGATTTGGTCATCAGTCGGGGCGTATCAATCCTGCATATCGGTAAAATGCTGCTTTTCGTCCTTCCTTCTTTTCTCGAAGTGACAGTACCGATGGCCTTCCTCCTTGCCATTCTCTGGGGATTCGGCCGTCTCTCAACAGACAGAGAAATCATGGCGTTGAAAAGCTGTGGTATCAGTCTTTCTCAAATGGCCGTACCGCTTTCTCTGCTGACGGTTGTTCTTTTAGGGATCTCTTTTTTCCTCACGCTCTCTGTCCGCCCGTGGAGTAACGCCGGGCTCGATCGTGTGTTCTATGATGTTTCGAAAACACGGGCAACCGCAGGCCTAAAAGAGAAGACGTTCAATAGTGAATTTTCAGGTCTAGTTATCTATGCGGAAGAAATTGAACCGCCAGGGACAGTTCTCAAGGGGATCATGATAGCTGATAGTCGGACTCTTCATAGAAAAGATACCATTTTTGCTCACAATGGTCTCATTGTTCCGAACGCTAAAGGAAATCTATTGACCCTACGCTTAAACAAGGGGACTGTGCACAGTATGCAACAGGCAGAAAAGGGTCATCAGACCACCCATTTCTCTGTCTATGATGTGACACTGGATACTGCTGCACTCCTCGCTCACGTGAGCGAGCCGAATCATAGCCCCAAAGATATGACCGTAGCGGAGCTCCTCCATCGCTTGTCTCAGAGTCAAGAGGCATCTTCACAACATAATAAAGCGCTTGTTGAATTCCATCGCCGCCTTGCTCTACCGTTTGCATGTGTGGTCTTTAGTTTGATCGCTCTTCCCCTGAGTGTGCGAACGACTTGGGCCTTTCGTTCGGTCGGATTTGGTATGAGCCTCGGCATTATCCTGCTCTACTATCTGCTGCTGACTGCCGGGGAGACGTTTGGAGAAAGGGGAGTGCTCTCTCCTGCCATTGCCCTGTGGATACCGAATGTCGTCTTAGGTGGCCTCGGTGTCTATCTCTTCTCTCGGGTAGCACAAGAAAAACCCCTCTTCCCTCTCCTGGATTGGTTATCACAGTACTTTTCCAAGCGTCCATTGTCCTCTGCTGTCGTCCGATGATTCCACCACGGGTTATGGATCAAACTGGCTTTCCTTTTCCTTCTCGACTCATCGCAGTCTATCTGTGCAAAGAATTTATTCGTCTCTTTTTACTCTGCCTTCTTCTCTTTCTCGGACTCTCACTGCTGGTTGACTTTTTTGATCGCTTTAGTGGTTTCGTGAAATACAAAGCACCCCTCTCCGCTATAGGCAGCTATTTTCTTTTTAAATTACCCCTCTTTGTCACCCAAGCTGTCCCTGCCGCGGCACTCGCCGGGTCGCTGCTGAGCCTCGGAATGCTCTCCCGCCATAAGGAACTCCAGGCACTCAAAGCCTGTGGTGTGAGTGCCTGGCAGATGGCTATTCCCCTCCTCGTGTCTGCCGGTGTATTAAGTCTTGGGGGATGGGTGTGGAACGAGAATGTCGTTCCGTACGCCTTTCACAAGTCTCGCTATATCAACACTGTGGAGATTAAAGGCAAGGCTTTTAAAGGTCTTTTTCAAACGCGAGGGTTCTGGTACCATGGCGCAAACAGCTTCTACCATATCGACCACTTTGACTCACGCCGGAATGTCCTTTCCGGCCTCACTATTTATACCCTCAATGAGAATTTTCAGGTGCAGTTTTTAACAAAGATTGCTCAAGCCTCTTGGCGAGACGGAAGATGGTATTTTGAGGGGGTTCAGGAGGGAACGCTGGGACGAGGAGATACGCAGCGTTCACTCTCTTCAACTCCTCTACTCAAGGAAACCCCCGAAGACTTCTCCCTTGTTGCCATGAAATCCGAAGAGTTTTCATCACAGGCACTCAGGGCTTATATCGCAGACCTCCAACAAAAAGGTCTCGATACGACGGAATATCAAGTAGACCTCAAACTCAAGAGTGCGATCCCTTTTGCGGCATTCGTGATGACACTCTTAGGGGCAGCACTTGCGATACCGGGCGCGAAGCAACTTGCTGTACCAACCGCACTTGCTGCGGCTCTGCTGGTCGGGTTTGGCTACTGGGTCTTTCTCGCCCTCACCGTTTCTCTCGGTAACGGTGGGATCCTTCCCCCGACTCTCTCCGCTTGGCTCGCGAATGGAACGCTCAGCTTAGTCGGTATTTATTTCCTTCTTGGGATCGACTAATTGGCCTATGAGATTTTACCGCTTTGAATACTGAGGACGCTTCCGTGCCTTATGCCGACCATACTTCTTGCGCTCAACCTCTCGCGAGTCGCGGGTAATAAATCCCTCTTTTTTCAGGAGGGTCCGAAAGTCCGGGTTGGCTTTGAGAAGGGCACGGGTAATCCCGTGACGAATAGCAGCGGCTTGAGCAGAGTTTCCGCCCCCTTGGACGTTGGCCTTGACATCGTACTGGTCTTCCGTTTGCGTCACAATGAGTGGCTGCCGCGCAATCATCCGGATCGCTTCACGGCCAAAATACTCGTCAAGGGCTTTTTTGTTGACGGTACACCGGCCTTCCCCAGGAAGCAGACGAACTCTGGCAATCGCCGTCTTCCGTTTTCCAGTGCCCCAACATTCAGATTGATTCTCAGCCATACAAAGCGCCTTCTTTCTCTCTTTCTCGACCCCCTGCTCTCTATCGAGCGGTTAGTATCTGGGCAGCGTGGGGGTGGGAGGCATCAGGATAGATTTTTAATTTCTTTACCAACTTGCGTCCGAGAGCATTCTTCGGCAGCATTCCGGCTACCGCTTTTTTCAGGATGTATTCAGGAGACGATTTGATCAGCTGTTCCGCAGATTGCTGTCGTATACCGCCCGGGTATCCCGTATGCCGATAGTATTGTTTATCCTGAAGCTTCTTTCCCGTTAGTTTCACATGGCGTGCATTAATGACAACAATAAAGTCTCCAGTATCAGTATGAGGAGAAAAGGCCGGGTTCCCCTTCCCTCGTAAGGTGCTCGCAATGTTACTGGCAAGCCGTCCGACGACCTGGTCTTTCGCGTCTACTAGATACCAATGACGTGCCGGGAGCGCTTGTTCCCGGGGCAATGTTTGCGTTTCTTTCTTCATAGATCACAGCACCTTCATCGACAGGTATGGGGGATGGCGGGGCCGACGAGACTCGAACTCGCGACCTCCGGCGTGACAGGCCGGCGTTCTAAACCAGCTGAACTACGACCCCACCATATGGGCGGTATCCGATTTGAACGGATGGCCCTCGGCTTGTAAGGCCGATGCTCTTCCTCTGAGCTAACCGCCCTACATGCAAGGACGAAAGAGGCTAGCGAGCGCACCTTACCCTAAACGAGGCTCTGAGCTCTACCACTGCTCCCTTTCCCAGTCAATCCCCTCATGTTTCTTAATGAGTCACGATCTCGGTTGATTCAGTCGGGTCAGGTACATCGGAAGAATAGAGAGGCTCCTCATCAACCACGTTCTCTTTCTTTGCCAGGAACTCCTCAGGCTCGGCAAGGACGAGCGCATTTCGTAGCACTGCGTCGAGATGGTCAACCGGTTCGACATGGACGGCTCGCAAGATATTCGCCGGAACTTCCTGAAGGTCTTTTTCATTTTCGACTGGGATCAATATTCTTGTTATCCCTCCACGATGAGCGGCGAGTATCTTCTCCTTCAGACCACCAATGGGGAGCACACGACCACGAAGGGTAATTTCTCCGGTCATAGCCGTGTCATGGCGAACCGGGATCTTTGTCAGAGCCGAGACTAGGCAGGTTGCCATTGTCACGCCGGCCGATGGGCCGTCCTTCGGAATCGCTCCTTCTGGAATGTGAATATGGACATCAATGTTTTGGTAAAAATCCTTGTCGAGCCCTAACTCATCGGCTCGTGAGCGCACATAGCTCATCGCCGCTTGGGCAGACTCTTGCATCACATCGCCAATTTTCCCGGTAATAGTTAACTTGCCTTTCCCAGGGACAATGGTCACCTCCGTCGCAAGCAACTCACCTCCCATATCCGTCCAGGCCAAGCCCGTCACGACGCCGACCTTGTCTTCCTGCTCCGTCTTACTCACCCGATAGCGGACAGGTCCTAAATATTTTTCGAGTCGTTTCTGATTTAATCGGACATGCGTATCTTTTCCCTTTTTGACAACTTCCACCGCCACCTTTCGACACAGCGTCGCAATTTCCCGTTCGAGATTTCTGACTCCAGATTCTCGAGTATAGGAGCGTACCACGGTAGACAGAATCCGGTCGGAACACGTGATATTCTGTTCGGTTAATCCGTTTGCCTCACGTTGCTTTTTAAACAAAAAATGCTTCGCGATATTCAATTTTTCCCACTCGGTGTAACCAGGGATTCTAATGATCTCCATGCGATCCTGGAGAGGGCGTGGAATCCGCTCAAGGTTATTTGCCGTACAGATAAAAAGAATCTTTGACAGATCGTAATCCACATCAAGGTAATGGTCGTTGAAGCTCGTATTCTGTTCGGGGTCCAGGACTTCCATCAAAGCGGCGGACGGGTCCCCCCGAAAATCGGTAGACATCTTATCGATCTCATCAAGAAGAAAGACCGGGTTCCCTGATCCTGCCTTTTTCATTCCCTGGATGATTTTCCCAGGCATTGCTCCGATATAAGTCCGTCGGTGCCCCCGGATTTCTGCCTCGTCACGCACTCCACCGAGGGAGACTCGAACAAACTCTCGATCTGTTGAGCGAGCAATAGATTTTCCCAAGGACGTTTTCCCCACCCCCGGAGGACCAACAAAACAGAGAATCGGCCCTTTCAACTCGCCGACAAGACTCTGGACGGCAAGATATTCCAGGATGCGTTCTTTGACCTTTTCCAGACCGTAGTGGTCCTCGTCTAAAATCTTTTCTGCATCTTGAATGTCCAGTTTATCTTCCGTGTATTCATACCAGGGCAGGACGAGCAGCCAGTCAATATAGTTTCGCACAACCGTCGCCTCGGCAGACATCGGCGACATCATCTTCAGCTTCTTGAGTTCTTTTTCTATTTTGTCCCGAGCCTCTTGAGACAGCTTCTTTTGTCGAATTTTTTCTTCGAGCTCTTGCAACTCATTCTTGAATTCGTCTTTTTCTCCGAGCTCTTTTTGAATGGCCCGCATTTGCTCGTTGAGATAGTACTCTTTCTGGGTCTTTTCCATTTGTTTTTTGACCCGGTTGCGTATCCTCCGCTCCACTTCAAGTATCTCGATCTCGGAACGCGTGAAGCTCAACACTTTCTCTAACCGGTCAGCGGGGTCGATTGTTTCGAGCAGGGTCTGTTTATCCTCCAGTTTAATCCCAAGGTGGGCAATAATGGTGTCGGCGAGTCGAGACGGATCATCGAGCGCCGAAACCGACATGATCATCTCTGGAGGAATCTTCTTATTCAGACGCACATAACTCTCAAATGCCGTATTCACGCTTCTCACCAACGCGTCGATTTCGGCTTGTCGTTGAGTCGTCTCTTCAACCTCCTCGACGTCAGCCCAGAAGAAGTCATTCTGCTCTACATATTGGACAACCTGTCCGCGGTGTTTCCCCTCAACCAGTACCTTCACGGTCCCGTCTGGCAACCGGAGGAGCTGCACGACGTGCCCAACGGTACCCATGGCATAAATGTCATTGGCAATCGGGTCGTTGACTTTCGCATCACGCTGCGTTGCGAGAAAAATCAGCTTGTCGCCGGCAACCGACTCTTCGAGCGCCTTGATCGACTTTTGCCGTCCCACAAAGAGGGGAACGACCATGTGAGGAAAAACAATAATGTCTCGTAGCGGTAAAAGCGGTAGACGCACGGCCCCTCCTTTTTCCGATCTCTCTTTATCTGTCATTCTGGAACAACATGACACGACTTTCCGAATCGGGTCGTCAGGCACTCTCGGCCGTTGCCTTTTGGTACATCACAATAGGCTGCACATTGCGTGACACCACCTCTTCGGAAATGAGGACTTCTTTGATATTCGGCTGCGAGGGAATATCGTACATGATATCCAGCATGATGTTTTCCATAATAGCCCGCAACCCACGCGCCCCGGTTTTTCTGGCTAAGGCCTCACGAGCAATCGCGGTCAGCGCGCCTTCCGTAAAGCGTAGGTGGACATTCTCCAATTCAAAGAGCTTTTGGTATTGGCGAACGAGCGCATTTTTTGGCTCACGCAAAATTCGGACTAACGCTTGATCGTCCAGTTCCTTGAGCGTCGCTAAGACGGGAAGACGGCCGATAAATTCCGGGATCATGCCAAATTTCAAGAGGTCTTCCGGTTGCACTTCGGTGAGCAGACTGCTCCCCTTCAGATTGGTGCTCCGGACATCTGCTCCAAACCCAAGACTCTTCCCCCCAATCCGTCGTTGAATCACATCTTCCAGACCGACAAACGCACCGCCACAGATAAAGAGGATATTGGTCGTATCAACCTGGACGAACTCTTGCTGCGGGTGTTTCCGTCCTCCTTTGGGGGGGACGCTCGCGACCGTCCCTTCAATAATCTTGAGCAAGGCCTGCTGGACACCCTCACCGGAAACGTCTCGGGTAATCGAAGGATTATCCCCTTTTCGGGCGATCTTATCGATTTCATCGATATAGACGATTCCCTTCTGACATTTCTCGACGTCATAGTCAGCGTTTTGTAATAAGCTTAAGACAATATTCTCGACATCCTCCCCAACATACCCGGCCTCGGTCAGACTTGTGGCATCACCGATCGTAAAAGGGACCTGAAGAAAACGAGCCAAAGTTTGGGCCAGGAGAGTTTTCCCTGACCCCGTCGGACCAAGAAGAAGGATATTAGACTTTTGGAGTTCTACCTCACTTGTCATCAACTGCGAATCAACACGTTTATAGTGATTGTGGACAGCGACAGAGAGAATTTTCTTTGCTTGCTCCTGTCCGATGACGTATTGGTCCAAAACACGCTTTATCTCTGCCGGTTTTGGAACGGTCGAGGACGCCGCCAGCGAGTCTTCCTGGTCACACTCTTCCGCGATAATGTCATTACACAGGTCGATACATTCGTCACAGATATAGACCGTAGGGCCCGCAATCAGTTTGCGAACCTCATCCTGACTCTTGCCACAAAAAGAGCAAACTAAATTTCCGGGACGATCATCGCCATTTCTAGGCATAGCTACTCCTTGGATCGTTTTCAGACCGCACGGTATAGGGATGCTTGCCCCAGGCTCGCGTGACGTCCCTCCGCTCGGAAGAAAAAACGGTATCCATACTCACTTACCTGTCCGTACTCGATAGTCACCAGATATATAGTGTCACAGAGAGAAGCTTTCCTCTTTCAACTCAGTCCCACAATGAGGTGAAAGGTTCTTCACCAAGGCTCCATACTAATCGTTTTCCTCAGCCTCAGCAACGTCTTCTTGAACCACTCGCACATGAGCCTTTCCTACAACCTCCTGAAGAGCCTTTTCTCTGCACAGCCGCCCTTGCAGCATCTGACGATTCCTCGGATCAGCGTAGAATGTCTCAATCTGCTGTTGCTGTTCGACACTCGTCGCTCTAAAATTTTCAATCTTCAGATCAACCTCTTCTTCCGTACTTGTGATACCGAGTTGCTCTACCAGTGCATCAAGGAGCAATGTCGTCTCAATCTGTCGCTTTGCCCGCTGGGAAAAATCCTCGCGTATAGCCTCAGGAATAGTTGAATCATCAAAGCTGACGTTACTCTGCCCCTGCATGCCCGACTCGACGAACAACTGCTGCGCTTGTTCACGAACAAGGCCAGGGGGAACCTCAAAGGGATTTTTGCTGAGTATTTGGCTCAGCACAGCGTCATGCATCTGTCCTTCAGCTGTCCGCTCCGCCATCTGTTCCATATTCTCCCGAATCTTGGCACGCAACTCTTCGAGGGTATCACACTCTCCGTGATCTTTAGCAAACTCATCATCTAAAAGCGGGACTTCCTTTTGAGCAATATCGTGTATGGCGACGTGAAAGGTAGCAGTAGGCATAGCTTCCTGCTGATCGGATTCTGCCTCTTGCGGTCCCTTGGGCAATGGCAGTGAAAATTCAACCGCCTGTCCTTTCTTGATACCAATGAGCTGCTCTTGAAACCCAGGTAGGAGCGACTCTTTGCCCAGCTCAACCAATCGGCCCTTTCCTTCGAGCCCCGGAATGGCTCGCCCGTGCTGTACGGCCCGGTAGTCCAGGGTAACAACATCTCCCGACTCAGCCTGGTCTCGATCCGTTACGGGATGAAGCTGGGCAAAAGATTCGGCAAGGCGGGTTAAGGACTCGTCAACCTCCTGCTCCGCTACTGACGAGATCACTTTGTCAACCGCTATCCCCTCGTAATCAACGTTCTTGACCTCAGGCTTCGTCTCAACCGTCGCTGAATAACAGAAAGGATTTCCCGCGACCAAACGCTCAGCCACAATCTGAGGCTTTGTCACAATATCAAGCTTGTGCTCTTCTATAGCTTTGGTAAGAGACTCCTCAACCAGAGAGGAACTCACTTCTGCAGCGATCTCTTCTCCAAAGCGACGTTCGAGCACCTGCCTTGGCACTCGCCCAGCCCGAAAGCCTTTCAGTTGAACGCGGTTTTGATAGGTTCGATATGCCTTGTCCAGTCCGGCTTGGACTTGATCCGCAGGGATCTCGAAAGCAATTTTTTTCTGGACCGAGCTCAGCTTCTCAATCGAAATCTTCATACACTAATGGCCTATTGCGGATATCAACGGTGCTCTTCATACCACCCAAATAAGACACATGTGCGAGAGGGGGGACTTGAACCCCCATCCGCTTCAAGCGGACTAGATCCTAAGTCTAGCGCGTCTGCCAATTTCGCCACTCTCGCATATATCCTCGCCAAGGGTGATGGGCCGCCGGAGATTCGAACTCCGGACCCGCTGATTAAGAGTCAGCTGCTCTGCCAACTGAGCTAGCGGCCCACGGGCACCATAACTACTATTCCTAGCCATGGCAACCGGAGCCGTGACTCCGCTTGTCAGAAGAATATCACGCGCTGGAATGAGGGGGACAAGGTGGGTGAAGGGACTCGAACCCTCGACTCCTGGGACCACAACCCAGTGCTCTACCAACTGAGCTACACCCACCCTATGCGCCAGAAGGGATTCGAACCCCTGACCCACGGCTTAGAAGGCCGTTGCTCTATCCAGCTGAGCTACTGGCGCCCTCACGGCCTAGTCTGTCAGGAGTGTTGGGCTGTTCCTCCTGACAGTGACATCGTATCGGGGCGAGCCGATTTGAACGGCCGACCCCCTGCTCCCAAGGCAGGTGCGCTACCAGGCTGCGCTACGCCCCGACATGGTTCAGTTCCCGCTCAACGTGAGGGTTGCGCGACGTTCTCGCTTTCCTACCCTAACATGCCGTCAAATACCGGACAAATCGGGCCCTGTTCACGCTTCAACGAATACGCGTTCGCTAGCTACCTAAGAAAAAACGCGTCGAACGGTCGGCAAAATCGAAGACTGGCGCCCAATACACCCCGAGGATGACAGTCGCCACACTCAGGATTGCCAGTAAGGATCCATTGTGTGGGTCGAGAGTGACCTCACCTTCCGAATCAGACGGCTGATCAAGGAACATTGTCTTTACAATGCGCGCATAATAATAGAGAGACACAACACTGTTCAATATCCCAACCACCGCAAGCCAATAGAATTGGCCCTTCACTACCGCCGCAAAGAGATAGAATTTGCCGATAAAGCCAGCGAGCGGAGGAAGACCCGTGAGCGAAAAGAGGAAAATGGCCATGGCTGCCGCAGGCAAAGCCCCCCCTCTCCAGGCAAGCCCACGAAAGCCTTCTAGGTCTTCACGACCAGTGTTATTCGCCACAACCATGACGACTATAAACGCCCCAAGGTTCATTAAATAATAGACGACGATGTAGAACAGCATAGCTCGCAGCCCTTCGTCGCTGAGCACGACGAATCCCATGAGGATGTAGCCAGCGTGAGCAATGCTGGAATAGGCGAGGAGACGCTTCACATTATACTGGTTCAGGGCCGCAAGGTTCCCAAGCGTCATGGTCACCATCGCTACAATAAGCATGAGTTGTGGCCACTCGACACCGGGGACGAATTGCCACATACCGGCGTCTCCACTTTGAGAGAGCGCTGGATAGAAAAATCTCATCAGGAGAGCAAAGCCCGCCGCCTTTGAGCCGACCGAAAGAAAAGCCGTCACAGGAATGGGAGCCCCGTGGTAGACATCGGGAGCCCACATATGGAAGGGAACCGCAGCAATTTTATAGCCGAACCCGGCCAGCATAAGGACAAGGGCAATAAATAATGTGAGTTGATCCGGAGCATTTTGCAGCAGCGCCGCGTTAATTTCCGTATAATCCAGGCTTCCGGTCAAACCAAAGATCCAGCTCATGCCATAGATCATGGTCCCCGAGGCCACGCCGCCGTAAATGAGATATTTCAGCGCGGCTTCTCCAGATCTTCGATTGTGTGTCAAATATCCCGTGAGTACATATGATGTCAGACTGACAAACTCTAAAGACAGGTAGGCCAGGAGCAGATTTGTTGCCGAGGCCATGAAAAACATGCCGAGCCCACTCGCCAGTAAAATACCATAGTATTCGCCCTGATTCGGGCCGTTAATCTCCCGCGAGCCAAGAGACATCCAGACGACCCCGACTAGGGATAGGGAAAGAATCACTTTAAAGAAAATGGCAAAACTATCCAGCGCAATCATGCGATGAAACAGCCACCCCTCCCCGGCTCCTTGTAATCCTTCGATCAAACGGATGTCAAAGAAGGACAGGCCTGAAGTAAAGACCAAAGCCAGAGCGGCTCCAACCAGGGCAATATTGCCGAGCCGCTCCTTATCATCCACACACAGGTCTACAAGAAAAACAGCCAGAATGGAGAGAAGGAGAATCCCTTCCGGGTAGAGATATGCCAGGCTTTCAATACTGCCGAGGTTCATGGCGTGCTTTCTCTCTCGTTCAACACGCTAGCGCAGCGCAACTGCCGCAGCGTCAGGACTGCTGCTGGTGCTTGCCGACAGTACGACCTCGTTAAGCCCCTGGAGCGAGACGTCGAGCAGATCCAGAACGGCGTGTGGATAGAACCCCAGGATCACAACAATGGCTCCAAGTGGGACTAACATACACAGCTCTCTCGTGTTGATTTCTGAGAGGTGCATGTCTGCATACTCTTCACGTGGTTGTCCGAGAAACATTTGTTGGATCGTCCACAGCAGGTAACTCGCCGTGATAATGACGGTCAGAGCACCGAGCAAAGTGGGGATTTTATACGCGTGCCACGCTCCGAGGAGGCACAGGACTTCGGAGATAAAAGCCGACAGACCGGGGAGTCCCATGGCCGCAAAAAAAGCCAGCCCCATCACACCAGTATAGACCGGCATCACAGAAGCTAAGCCACCAAATCCATCAATGCGTCTGTGGTGAGCCCGATCATAGATCACCCCGACAATGAGGAAGAGCATGGCGGTAATCGTTCCATGATTGAACATCTGTAAAACCGCACCGTTGATCCCTTGTGGGGTAAACGAGGCCATACCCAACATGACATAACCCATATGACTGATGCTGGAATAAGCTACGAGTTTTTTCAGATCCTTGGGCTCGGTAAAACATTGGGATAAGGCACAGAAGGCTCCGTAGACGATATTCCATGCGCCTAAGGCAGCCAAACAGTACGGTGCGAAAAAGAAAGTTTCTGCTGGGAGGAGGGGATAATTGACGCGTAAAATTCCATATGTTCCCATTTTCAGCAGGACCCCGGCCAGAATAACAGAGATCGCGGTGGGCGCTTCAACGTGGGCGTCAGGTAGCCACGTATGGAAAGGGAAAGCCGGAATTTTTACGGCAAAATTAATAAAGAGCGCGAGCCACATGATTTGCGGCAAAGAGAAACCAAACAAGAGCGGCTCGGTTTGGAAGTGCTGAGCCACGGCCGGCAGTTGAGTTAAATCAAAAGTGTATCCAACGCCTTCTATGGCCCCAGCCTGAAAATAGAAGACCAGCATACAGACCAGCATCAGGGCACTGCCGAGCATCGTGTACAGGAAAAATTTAATCGCGGCATATTCACGCCGCGGCCCACCCCAGATGCCAATCAGGAAATACATCGGCAGCAGCATCAATTCCCAGAAGATGAAGAACAGGAAGAAATCCATGGCGCAGAAGACACCCGTCATGGCGGTATCCAACAGCAGGAACAGGGCAAAATAGCCCTTTTCAGCCCGCTCAATATTCCAAGAGGCCAGAATGCAAATCGGGCACAGAAAGGCGGTCAGCAAAACCATCGATATGCTGACGCCATCGACGCCGACAAAATAGCGAATATTAAAGGACTCAATCCACGGGACATTCACAACAAATTGGAGCGCTGTAGTCGTGGTATCAAAGTTCTGGTAGAGCCAGATGCCCAAAAAGAATGCGGGCAGGGTAAAAGCAAAAGCCGTCCATCGAATTAAATCTTTTGCTTGACTCGGCAGGCAGAAGACGGCGACCATGCCAGCCAGAGGAAAGAAAATCATTAAGGTGAGAATAGAGGACTCCATAACGGCTCCTTACCGCACATCCGCACAAGGGGCTTGATAAAAAGTCTGATTCACCGGAGCTCCGAGACTCCCTCTTTTGTAAACATCAGACGCCACTGGATTCGTCTGGTGGAGAGCCACAGCGCTATTCCGACCACGATCACCAGGGAGAGAAATACCATCACGACCGGGAGTAATGTGTCCGCTCCCACCCGCGGTAAGAATTGGGAGACGGCAATCGCACCAACAATGACATACAGATAAATACTGAGATTGCCGGTCTGGATTTGGCGCAGCCGATTACCGATACCAAAAGTGACATCGGCCAGTCCGTTCACCAGTCCATCAATGATGTAATGATCGAATCGGCCAACCGCCCAGCCTACCAGGCCAGTCACTTTAGCAACGCCATTCACAATAAAGTCGATGACATTCCGATCAAAGGCGGAGCATAACCAACTGACCACCAGGGACCCTCGGACGGCAGTCGCATGGTAGAATTCGTCAACATAGTATTTATTGAACACGGCTTGATACGGGACACCGCCTCCGACCGCTGTGAACGTCTCGGCTGATAGAGACTGCCGATAGTAAATCAGATACGCGAGGAATATCCCAACGGCAGCAATACCAACGGAAGCTACCATCAGGACATACTCGATCACCTCAACATGGTGATGCGCAGCATGGCCGCCGCCATGACCACCGGCAAAGACAGGTTCCAACCAGTGCTCCAGGATATTGCTCCCGCCGAGAGCGGGGGGTACTCCAAGAAAACCGGCAAAGAGCGCACCTACGGCAAGAACAATTAAGGGGTAGGTCATCACTGGAGGGGATTCGTGCAAATGCTCTTTGGTGTGTTCATCGGCACGATTCTCTCCAAAAAATACCATGAAAACCTGACGAAACATATAAAACGCGGTCATCCCGGCAGCCGCAAACCCGATCAACCACAGGAACGGATGTCCACCGGAAAACGTCAGCCAGAGAATTTCGTCCTTTGAGAAAAATCCGGCCAGAGGCGGGATACCGGCAATCGCAATCGTTGAGATCAAAAAGGTCCAAAAGGTGAGCGGCATTTTCTCTCTGAGCCCACCCATCTTCCGCATATCCTGCTCATCACCCATGGCGTGGATGACGCTTCCCGAGCCAAGGAACAGACAGGCCTTAAAAAAGGCATGCGTCATCAGATGGAAAACAGCAGCGCCATACGCTCCAACACCGACACCCAGCACCATATAGCCGAGCTGACTGACGGTCGAATACGCGAGCACTTTCTTAATATCAAACTGGGCGAGGCCAATGGTTGCCGCAACGAGCGCGGTTAAGGCTCCGACCGTCGCCACCACACCGAGCGCAACCGGCGACAGGGAAAAGAGAAAGTGCATCCGAGCCATCATATACACGCCGGCGGTCACCATGGTCGCAGCATGGATCAGAGCACTCACCGGAGTCGGCCCGGCCATCGCATCCGGCAACCACACATAGAGTGGAATCTGGGCGGACTTCCCGGTCGCTCCGACAAAAAGACACAGCGCCGCGAGCGTCGCCGCCGGAACACCCCAGACCATCTGGCCTTCCAGGTGATGAATCAGGTGGCCCAGGTCACGAAAGACCGCGGTCGTCCCGTGTCCCGCTTCAAAGAGACTCCAGAAAATAATAAAAATGCCCAGCGTAAATCCGGCGTCACCAATCCGGTTGACAATAAAAGCTTTGTTGCCCGCAGTGGTGTTCGCCTGCTCCTTGTACCAAAATCCAATCAGTCCATAGGAGCACAGGCCAACGCCTTCCCAGCCCACAAACATCAACACCAGGTTATCGGCCAGCACCAGGGTCAGCATCGCCGCGGTAAAAAGATTGAGATAGGCGAAGAAGCGCCAGTACGCTTCGTCATCGTGCATATAGCCGATCGAATACAGGTGAATCAGACCGCCAATACCAGTGACGATCAGGATCATCAGGCCAGAGAGAGGATCGACGGCGAACGCGATATCAACCTGAAGAGCACCGATGTGGATCCAGCGCAGGAGTGTATCGAGCAGGTAACGTTCTTCAGGCACCAGACTGGTGAGCTGAAAAAAGGCCCGTAGCGCAAAGATAAAAGCCAGACCGACAGCCGTGCAGGCAACGACGCTGATCCCGTTCTTCCCAAAGCGCTCCTGGATCTTCGCTCCGAAAACACCATTGATGACGGCACCGAGCAGGGGAAAGAGAACGATCCAGCGCAGGTAGGAGACGAGAAGCGGGTGATCCATAGACTAGCCTTGCAAGCTATCGACTGCTTCGATATCGATCGACGAAAAATTCTGATAGATCCCGAGCACAATGGCCAAGCCAATAACCGCTTCGGCAGCCGCGAGCATAATCACGAAAATCGCAAAGACCTGGCCATCGTAATTGCCGGAAGAAAAATGTGAAAAAGCAATATAGTTAATATTTGCGGAGTTCAGGATCAACTCCACACCCAGAAGGATTCCGATGGCATTCTTCCGGGTGAGGACACAATAGAGGCCGAGCACAAATACAATCAGACTGACAAACAGAAAATGCCGTAGCCCTATATCGAGCAGTAGTCCGTCCATAATCATTCGTAGTGTTGTGGAAGGTCGTCCCGTCTTAAATGGGAGGAGGAAAAAAATCAAGGGAGGGCGTCAAGCGAGGTCACAGAGTTGGGACTCGGCCACTATCCGTCGGCCATAGGCCCACGCAGTTCCTTTCGTGACACGACAACCGCCCCAATCAATGCGACGAGCAACACAACAGAAGCGAGTTCGAATGGCAGGATATACGGTCCAAGAAAAGCCTCACCAATACCAAACGTCGTCGGCTCGACCATAGGTTCAGCATGCTGTACCCATTCAGCCGTCCCAATACAGACCCCCATGACGGTCCCGACAACGCCAAGAATCAACACTGCGGGAATACGTCCGACCGTCCGATTCGAGACATCCACATCAGCAATCCGATGAGTGAGCATCACCGCAAAAAGGATGAGCACGAGAATGCCACCAATGTAGAGCATGACCTGAATCACCGCGACAAAGTCGGCGGCTAACAGCGCGTACAAGCCGGCCACTCCCATGAATGTCCCCAACAGAGCAAAGGCGGAATACACCAGATTATGAGAGAGCGCGACAATGAGGGCTGACCCGATGGTCAAGGCGGCCAGCAGATAGAAAACCAACGCTTCCAAAGGCATTGCGATATCCCCTCATCCGCAACTTATGAGGCAGCCTCTTCCTGATCTTTTTTATATTTCTTCATATCAACAGGCTCCGCCCATTCCGCCAGAAATTCCATGCCGCGGTCCAAGATCGGCGCAATCAACGGGTCGGTCTCCTCCCCTTTCTTCGCCTTATACGCCAATACGGGGTCCTTCACGAAGCGGCGGATCATGCTCTCCAGAGAGTAATCCGCCCCTTCAAACTCGGTCGTATGATGGATCGATCCGGTGGGGCAGACTTCACTGCACAGACCACAGTACATACATTTGGCGATGTCGATATCAAAACGGCTCAGGAGCATCGCCCGCGTCACTTTATCCTTTGGCGCGTCAATCACAATGCAGTCAATCGGACACGCCCGCTCGCACGCCAAACAGCCAGTGCAAATCTCCAGGTCCACTTCAAGAATGCCTCGATAGCGCAGGGGAAGCGTATCTTGGACGCGGACCGCAGTCCGGTCTGGATACTGAATAGTATACGGCTTGCGGACGAAGTGGGACATGGTGACACTCATCCCTTCGAAAATCGTGGCCGCCGCATCTTTCGCGTGCTTCAGATATTGGCCAATACTACTCGCCATAGCGCGCTCCCCTAGCCGTCACTTTAGATTGCCGGGTTAAAATAGAGTTCCGGCTTCGCCCGACGCAAATGGTACAGGACGCGGCGGAAGAAGATGACAAGGAGAGCCAGCGTACCGACAACCATGAGATACGGCACGAACGTATTGCCCTCCGGCCAAATCACCATCCAGACCGCAGTCCCAACCAAATTCACAAATCCAAGTGGCACCAAATACTTCCAACACAGCGACATCATCTGATCCACCCGGATACGAGGCAGGGTGGCACGTATCCACATGGCCAGGAACACCCAAAAATACGCCTTGAGGAAAAAGACCGTGAGTTGCGCGATATTCAACACGACCGTGTTATTTGTCCATCCAGTCGGGATCTGCCAGCCACCCAGGAATAAGACGGCCATAATGGCGCCCGTTACGTACAAGCTGCCCCACTCTGCCAAAAAGAAAAGCGCAAACCGGAAACCACTATACTCGGTCGCAAATCCAGCTACCAGTTCCGATTCCGCTTCCGGAATATCAAAAGGCGTCCGATTGGTTTCCGCCAAGGCGGAAATATAGAAAGCAAAGGCGGCAATGAACGTAAATGGGCTATGGAAGAGGAACCAGTCCCAGGGTGCCCAGCCTTGAGCTTGAATGATGCCTTGCGTACTCAGTGTTCCGGTAAGGAGTACAACAGGCAACAGGGCCAGCCCGGCGGGAATCTCATAACTCACGACCTGGGCGGCTGATCGAATACCTCCCAGCAGGGACCATTTATTATTCGATGCCCAGCCCGCCATGAGGACACCGACGGCAGAAAGCGCAACAATTGCCACAATATAGAGGATCCCCACATTGAGGTCAGCAATAACGAGCGCACTACTGAACGGAATAACGACAAAGGTCGCCAGAAATCCCCAGACCAACAGATAGGGCGCGAACACAAACAGCGGACGGTCCGCGGCATCGGGAACCACATCTTCCTTCAGGATATTTTTCACCCCATCAGCCAATCCTTGCAGGACGCCTTGAGGTCCAACCCGATTCGGCCCAACCCGCGATTGAATGCGCGACCAGACCCGCCGCTCGAGCCAGATAGTGATCGTCACCAGGGGGAGGACAAAGCCGAAAACGACGATGGAGGCAAACAGAAACATCATGGCGGGATAGATCGCTTCCGCAGGGAGCCCGCCAAACACGCCGCTGGCAATTAGACCATCAATAAAGCTCTGCATAGCGCCGCACTCGTACCGTATTTCCCGTTACCGGTCAACTTCAGGAGCCACCACATCAAGGCTGGCAATCAGTGCAATCAAGTCGGCGATCATCAGCCCACGACTGAGTTTGTCCACGATACTCATCGCCGAAAACGATCCGGTCCTAATTTTTGTCCGATAGGGAAACTCACTCCCGTCACTGACCACATACCAGCCCATATCCCCCCGAGAGGCTTCGACACGGACGTGCGCATCGCCAACAGGCGGTTTGAGCTTTTTTGCCACTCTCGCGAGGACCGGCCCGTCAGGAATCATCTCCAGGCATTGGCGGACGATCTTGCACGATTCTTTTAATTCTTTAATCCGCACCATATAGCGGTCAAAGCAATCGCCCAAGGTGCCGACTTCGCCAGTCCCGACTGGCACCTCAAAGTCTAATTCCGGGTAAATCGAATAGGGTTCATCCCTACGCACATCATACTGAAAACCACAACCACGCAGATTTGGTCCAACCAAGTTATAGTTAATCGCCTCTTCCTTGCTGACCGCCGCAACGTTGGCTAAGCGTTCAACGTAAATCTTATTGTAGGAGATCAGATCGTTGTATTCGTCAATGAGCGGTTCAAATTGGTCCAGGAATGCGGTCACCTGTTCGGTGTATCCGGGCGGTAAATCCCAGGCTACACCGCCAATACGCATATAATTAAAGGTCAGCCGCGCACCGCACAGGTCTTCCAGCAGGTTGTTCACCTTCTCCCGCTCCCGAATCGCATGCGTAAATGGGGTCATTCCCCCAATATCCATGACCATGGTCCCAACCGAGAGCAGGTGACTGGCGATCCGGCCCAATTCGCAAGCAATGACTCGACAAAACTCTCCTCGTCGAGGCACCTCAATCCCAGCCGCGCGCTCACAGACCATGGCCCAGCCCTGATTACACTGCATGGCCGAAACATAATCGACGCGGTCCGTATAGGGCATAAAGCCGTGATAGCCGACCTTCTCTGATATCTTTTCTATGGAACGATGCAGATAACCAATATCAGGGAGGGCCGTCCGCATGATCTCGCCATCCGCCTTGACCACGAAACGCAAAACCCCATGCGTGCTCGGATGTTGGGGGCCCATATTGAGGGTCATCTCTTCCGTTGCGAGACCGTCATCACGTTGGACTTCAAACTCATACCCTGCCAGGCTCATATATGCCTCCCGCTTTGGGCTTGAATAAAAGGGGCTAGAGAAGCGACGAAGGTGGGGTAGAACACGAGCGTGAACTTATTTCAGCAGGCTCTCTCGACGCGTGCTGATTCCATGGTACTCTTCAGGCTCGACAAAATCCTTGCGAAGCGGATGCCCGATCCAGTCTTCCGGCATTAACAACCGCCGCAAGTCCGGGTGTCCGGTAAAAACGACACCAAGCAGATCGTAGATCTCGCGTTCCAGCCAATTGGCCGCTTTCCAGATCGCTTCTACAGAAGGCATACTTGGCTCTTCGCGTGACACGTCCGCCTTGATCACTATCGCATGTCGATGGGTATAGGAGTACAGGTGGAGAACCACTTGGATGTAGTCTTCTTTTAAGAAGTCAACACCGGACATATTCGTCAAACAGTCAAAGGCCAAATCCGGATCGTCGTGAAGAAATCGACACACCTCCACGATAGAGTCCGGCTTGACAAGCACAAAAGGATCGAGGGGGGCAGCCTCAAAGGATGTAATGGCGTCGGTGTGCTGGTCTTGTAATCTTTGGTGTATCTCTGTGGGGCTCATAGTTCACACACTGCCCTGCCCTTCCTGGTATACCGCTTGTCGTCCAGAGCCTTTAGGCCGCAGCTTGCGCAGCAGACCCCTTCACCAGCCAGCGCTCCTGCATCATCTTCTCTTGGAGTTTAAGCAGACCCTCGGTCAGGGCTTCAGGACGGGGCGGGCAGCCGGGAACGTAGACGTCAACGGGAATCACTTTATCGACACCATCGCAGACCGAGTACGCCAACTGAAACAGCCCACCGCAGTTTGAACAACTCCCCATAGAAATCACATATTTGGGATCGGGCATTTGGTCGTAAAGGACTTTCGTCCGGAGCGCCATCTTCAAGGTGAGCGTCCCGGCGATAATCATCATATCGGACTGACGCGGGGTAGCCCGTGGGGCCGCCCCAAAACGCTCCAAATCCGCTCGGGGACCACCGGTTTGCATGAGCTCAATAGCACAACACGCCAGGCCGAAGAGCATATACCATACCGATGATTTCCGCGTCCAATTGAGCACCTCATCAAGCTTGGTGGTGATCACCATCTCCGGAACACTGTTGATTAGGGACATGCTTCCTCCTCATGCGGCTTTCGGCAGTTCGGATTCTTTCGCTGCGGTCTGCGCTTCAGCTGCGGTTGGTTGCAGTCGCTTGAGCCATTCAAGGTCGCGCTTGGCCCAGACATAGACCAGACCCACAACAAGAATGCCTAGAAAGATCAGGATTTCAGTGAGCGCAAAGAGTCCTTGCCCGTTGAGCAACCAGTCACGAAAAGCCACGGCAACCGGGAAAATAAAGGCAACCTCGATTTCAAATATCACAAACACGAGAGCAATCAGGTAGAAACGAATATTAAAATTGATCCAGGCACCCCCGGTCGGTGGTTCTCCGCACTCATACGTAGTCAGCTTCTTTGCCTCTGGATTATGTGGACGCAACAGCTTTCCCAACGCGAGATGGACAGCACAGAACGCAATAGCAAGGATGGAAAAGACGAGCACATTCCCGAGATTAAACAGCACCGTATAAGCTCCTTCTCTTCAACAGGACGCTTCCAAATTTCCATTCCCCCAGTTGGAAAGTAGCCCACCTTCAGAGCGACGACTCAGCACTATGGTGGCGAGCAGACTCTGTATACTCTCCCTGCGCACGATGGGCAAGCTCCTCTCGCAAACCCACCTTGTGTGCAATTTGTCCGATGGAGACCTCAGCCAGATACGACCCGAGCAATCGTTGAGCCTCACCCCACACAGAAATCTGGTTACACACCGGATGATAGCAGCAGGCATTCCCGTCTTCGTCCAGACATTCCATCAGCAATAGCGGTCCCTCTAAACACTCATACACCGCTCGCAAGCTGATATCAGACGCAGGCCTCTTGAGCATAAACCCACCACGAGCCCCCATATAGGACTCAACCAATCCTCCACTCGCGAGCTGTTTCATAATCTTCGACAGGAAATGTGCTGGGATATCTTGTTTTGTCTGGATCTCCCGCCTTGGGACAACCCTGTCCTGAGGCTGGGCGGCAAGATAGGTCAGCGCACGCACAGCGTAGTCCACCCGCCGTCCTATATTCATCAGAGAGCTGCGCTCGGTTGATCTTGGGGATACTCCGGCACCCATATGAGAGACCGTGCTGTTATTCCGTGACCTCTATAGTTCGGCTCCACGGAACTTCTGCTTTTGGCTTTGAATTTTACGCTGCAAAGCCATGAGGGCATCCAAGACATTCTCAGGACGGGGCGGACAGCCAGGCACATACACGTCAACAGGAACAATATGGTCGATACCCGCGACGGTGGTGTAGTTATCGTAAAACCCACCGGTTGAAGCACAGGCTCCAAAAGCCATCACCCAGTTCGGCTCCGCCATCTGTTCGTAGACGCGTTTCAGGATAGGAGCCTGACGGCACGTCACCGTCCCAATCACCATCAATAAATCAGCTTGTCTGGGACTAAACCGGGGCAGTAAGGCCCCAAAACGATCGATATCATACGGCGTCATCGACAGCGCCATATATTCCATGGCACAACACGCCGTTGCGAACGGGTAAGGAAAAATCGAATACTTCCGGGCCCAACCAATGGCTTTATCCAATTGGGTCAGAACAACCGCATCGCCCAGCAAGGCTTCTTCTCCGCCCTGTAGCCGTGTGGCTGTCACTTGCGTGGCGTTGTTTTCCATATCTTCCCCGTCTCGGTCCCACTTGCGCTACGCATTCGTCTAGGCGGCATCCTTCTTCGTTGTCCCCTGGCCCCGCCAGTCTGCCACCGCCGCCTTGATCGCATCCTCCGCTAACACCGAACAGTGAATCTTCACCGGTGGTAACGCCAACTCCTCCACGATCTGCGTGTTCTTGATCTCCCCCGCCTCCGCCACCGTCTTCCCCTTCACTAACTCCGTCACATAGCTCGACGACGCAATCGCCGACCCACACCCAAAGGTCTTGAACTTCGCATCTTCAATCACTTCGGTCTGCGGGTTGATCTTGAGTTGTAATTTCATCACGTCCCCGCACTCCGGAGCCCCCACCACCCCGGTGCCCACGTGCGCTTCTTCGCTCCCAAAACTCCCCACGTTCCGGGGCCGCTCATAATGCTCTATCACTCGCTCGGTGTATGCCATCGCTCAATGCTCCCTCTAAATAAAAAGTCGTTATGCAGAAAATCCCTCGCTCATGAGTCGCCCTGATGATAGAGTTCTAGAGTCCAACTTGTCAACCGTTCCACCGTGAAAAGAGTGCCGGACAGCTTCTTTTCTGACAACAACTCAACGCGAAGGCTCTACCATTTTTCATATTTCACCGCCTGACGCTCGTATCCGGCTCCACGAAGAAGGTCTCTCAATAACAGAACGGACCGCCCGATCCCGCAGATATAAAACCGTCGGCTGTGCTGTCTCGCCTCTTTGACAAAATGCTGCTCGACGTAAGGCACAAGCACCTTCTCTATTGAATACTCCTCTGGCTCACACCCAACGACGAGCGGTCGAAAGGAAAAATGAGCACACTGGCCCTCCCACCCTTGCCACTCGGCATTGTACAGCAAGTCTCCCACCTGTGGTGCAGCATACAGTAGACGGGCGATGGTGTGATGTCCGCTCGTCGTTAGGAGACGAGCAATCATAGGCCGAAAGGGCACGACACCAACCCGGTCGGCAATAAAAATGTATTCGGCGGCCGTTGGCTGGTTGAGGACAAAGTTTCCCCACGGGCCGGTAAAGCAAAGGAGGTCGGCTTCTTTCCGGCTGAAGAGATAGGAGGAACCGGGACCACCATCAACCTGATTCAAACAAATCTCAAAACATGCCTCTTCCCCAGGCAGGGAAGCAATCGTGTATGCCCGGGTGAGAGTCTCGCCACCGACCGGGAGCAAAAACGAGAGGAATTGGCCCGGCAGAAACGAGAGTTTCCGTCCATTCACCGCCCGGAGGAAGAAAGAGCGGGTATCTGAGGTTCGCTCAATAATCTTTTCGATAGTGGCGGTAAAGATCGGCGAGGAAGACATGCGCGTAGTTGCTCCCCGTCTATACCTGCTGATTAATGGTGTGACGAGGAATACGGATTTTTACCTCACCTTCAGCCATAACCGCCTGGCAACCCAACCGCGACGTTGACACCAAGCCAGGTGCCTTGTCGAGCATATCGTCTTCTTCCTCTTCGTTCTCAGTCAAATGCGCCATGCCTTGGGTGACAATCACGTGGCAGGTCGTGCAGGCACAATTGCCACCGCAGGCGTGTTCGAGTTCAACGCCATGACCGAGTAAGATATCAAGGATGGAACCCGGCTCGCCATCATGGTGAAACGGGGCCTGAGAGGGATCAAATTCAACCACCTGTTCGGGATTCCCGTTTTCAAACGAGACGTAGAGCTTTGCCATACCGATGAGCGGAGATTACCCTATTGGAGCGTCCCGGGGCGGACAGACTGGGTTTCGATTTGCTTCAGGACCTGCTGGGCAATCTCAAGAAAAGTCTGACTCTGCGGGTGGTCAGGCTGGGCGCTGACAAGCGGGATGCCCGCATCCCCCCCAGCGACAATCTCGTGGACGAGGGGCACTTGACCGAGGAACGGCAGGTGAAACCGCTCGGCCATTTTCACCCCACTGCCGTGAGAAAAAATATGCGCCTCGTGCCCACAGGAACGGCATATCAGGTAACTCATATTCTCGATCACACCTAAGACTGGAACGTCAACTTCCTCAAACATCTTGATGCCGCGCCGCGCATCAAGCAGCGCCACATCTTGGGGCGTCGTCACGATGACCCCACCGGAGAGGGGGACCTTCTGCACCATGGTCAGCTGGGCATCACCGGTACCGGGCGGCAGGTCCACAACGAGCACGTCCAATTCCCCCCACTCGACCTTGGTAATAAACTCGGTCAGCAGCTTATCAATCATCGGTCCGCGCCAAATGACGGCGTGGCCGTCTGGAATCAGGAAGCCCATGGACATGACCTGCATGTCGTATTTGACAACTGGGATCAACCGTTTGTCTTCAGTGCTCTTAGGCTTCTCGGTAATGCCCAGCATGAGGGGGATACTCGGTCCATAGACATCGGCATCCATCACCCCAACCCGCTGGCCTGTTCGAGCCAGCGCGCTTGCCAGGTTTACCGAAACGGTTGATTTTCCAACTCCACCCTTGCCGCTGGCCACCGCGACCACGTGCCGTACCCCTGGAATCTCAGGTCTGGACGTGGACGGGGGTTTTGGGGCGGCCGGCTGCTGGATGGAAATCTCTACGGGCAGTTGGACGAGCGGACTCAGCGCTTCAATCACACTCTGGCGAATGGTTGCGATGACCTCCGCATTGCCCGTTGAAGGGGCGAGTTCGACCGTCACCGCCGCGCCCCCGACAGCAATATCCTTAACCACGCCGAAGGCGACAATATCCCGGCTAAAGCCAGGATATTTGACCTGTTTGAGCGCTTCTAATAATTCCTGGGGTGTTGGTGGTGTTGACATAGCTGCGCCTTTAGTGAGTCCCCTCGGTATTATCGTGGCTAGGCTGATTGTCTTGGCTCTCGCCTAAACTCCGCAGGTAAGCGTAAGTATAAATGCCCGTTTCGTGGCCGTCACTCCAGGTTGGATTCACAGCATAATTGCCGACCATATTGATACTCACAAGCTGCGGGTTTTCCACCTCAACAAAGTGGCGTTCGCCCCCATGCCCCTGACAGACCGCGCACGGGCACCAGCCCCGAAGATAGGCGAAGGGATAGTCGCTCAGAGTATCGTCATCCCACAGCACCCGCAGGAGTTGGTCTTCCGGGATGGGCGTTAGGAGAAGGGGAGTCGGCATGGCATCCTCGTTATTTAGTGGACCGCCTGGGGCAATTGCATTTCCTCTGCCGCAACAACCTGTCGGGCGATCCCGAAAAACTCCTGGGCAACCGGATGGTCAGGAGCCGAGACAACCACCGGCTTACCAGCGTCGGCACCCGCTCGGACTTCTTCAACCAGGGGGACCTCACTCAGAACCTTCAGGCCCGTTTTCCGTGCACCACCATGGCCGAAGATTTCTTCTTTTTCGTGGCAGACCGGGCATTCGTAAAAACTCATATTCTCGATAATCCCGAGAAGCGGCACGTTGACCTGTTTGAACATGTTGATCCCACGCTGGACGTCAAGTAGGGCCACATCTTGCGGCGTTGTTACGACAACGCCCCCGTGCAGGGGAACTTCCTGGGCCAGGGTGAGGGCGATATCCCCTGTGCCGGGCGGCAGGTCCACGACCAAGTAATCCAATTCACTCCAGATAACGTCCCGCAGAAACTGACGGATAATGCTCATCACAATAGGACCCCGCCAAATCACTGGAGATTGATCGTCCAGAAAAAATCCCATTGAGATGAGGCTGATCCCATGTTTTTCAACGGGGTAGATCTTTTTGTCCTGCCCGGCCCGTGGCGTGGCCTCGGTTCCCATCATCAGCGGCACACTGGGCCCATAAATATCGGCATCAAGCAGCCCAACCTTATGCCCTAACGACGACAATGCCAGGGCGAGGTTGACCGCAACCGTAGATTTCCCAACCCCGCCTTTGCCACTAGCCACTGCCAGAATACGTTGGACACCGGGAATATCCGCTCGTTCTCGCACGGCTTGGTTGCCCGGTTTGCCGCCCTGGTCTGGTTGCCCGGTTTGAGCGGGGAAGGCGTGGATATGGACGTGTACGATCTCGGGTAAGGTCGTTAATTCTTGCGTTATACGTCCGCGCAGGTGCCGAAGCACATCTTCTTTAATACTGCTTGCCCGAATATGCACTACCGCACTGTCTGCCTGAACTTGAACCTTACCAACGAGTCCTAACGTCACAATATCCCGCTGTGAGCCTGGATATTGAATCCGCCTGAGACGCTCAATGATGCGAGTGTGGATGTCAGGAGTATTTTGTTCGCCCACCCAATCTCCTTCTCAACGTCAAATCGGCTGTCGACTTCTTCTTCATACATTAGAGATAACAAAACCGTGTAAATGTAGACTTGTAAAGTCTTCATTATCAAGCCCAGGGGATCCATTCAAGAATGGTGGCGTTGCCCCTGAGAAAGGCCACGAGCGAGTAGGCGAGGAAAACGGCTCCGAGAGACGGTCAACGACAATGGCAACTACACCGAGCCTTATTCAGTTGGCGTCTTCTTTTTCTTTCCTTTGGGGCGGCAGCGCGGGTGTCTCCGGAGGGGCGGCTGAGACGCTCCTGAGTAAAATATACGGATCGCCACCAATACCCATTCCCCGCGTAATACCCATCGTTCCGTACTGATAGCCGATCAACATCCCGGTAAACCAGTACGACTCGCCCTTGATGGGGATATCTTTCACAAGGTCCCGGTCTGAATAGAATAGGAGTATCCGGTCCATGATACTCGCCTTCATGGAAACGGTCCCATTACCGACAACCAAGGTCGGCAGCATCGTCATCCCATAGTATTCCACATACTCAACCTCACCCGTCTGCCTATCTCGTATAAAATAGCGTCGCTTGTCTTGATCCGGGAAACGTCGGAAGCCGCCTGTCACCGTGATCTCTTGTCCGATCTTTTGGTTTGCGAAAAAGCGTACAAATGCATCCGCCCGCACCTCCGAGCTGCTATAGAGAAACGCCGTTCCCATGAAGAAAGGGAGCCAGAGCGTCGCGGTCCGACATCCCCGCATCGTCATCTCCTCTTGCCAGAAGCTTATCGTCCGCAGTCTATGCAATTTCCAGACAGAAGAAAAGGATTGCGGCCCTTACCGCTCTCTTGCCGTCCTGTTCCTTTCAAGCCACAATAAGCGAGGACGTGCAGGAGGGTGTAATGCGGCGACATTGGCGTGCAAAACTGACTCCTTTTCAGCAGCGAATCTTTGATCGCAGTACTGCGGTCACAACGATTGAGTTTGATCCAACTGCCCAACTTCGAGCGGCGGTCAAAGCCCTGCCCGCCGCACTCGAGGCAGAAGAGCAAGCGCGTGTCGCGGCACTCTCCCAAACTATTGTCAATCACATCTGCCGGCAGCTCAGGGTCCGCACGGTCCAGGTCCGCGTACACGGCTCCCGTCCGTCGAATCAACAGGGAGAACTCCACGGACTCTACACACAATACAGCGGAGGCAGCAAAAACGATTCGATCCAAGTCTGGATGCGAACCGCAAAACGCAAACAAACCGTTGCGTTCCGAACCTTTCTTAGAACCCTATTGCATGAGGTCTGCCATCATTTAGACTATACCTACTTCCACTTCCGGGAATCCTACCATACCGAGGGATTCTTTCAGCGCGAGTCCAGCCTTTTTCATCGCTTAATGTCCCCAACGACACGATCGTCGCAGACGGCTCAGAGGCCGTCTCAATCCTTATCTTCTCTGGTTCAAGAATTCCTCCCAAGTCAGAGGCAGACTCAGCCGGAACGCTAGCAATTACTGCCCAAGACCCTCGAGCGTCCGACTCAGCCTCATGTCTTCTTTTTCCTTTGTGCTATAGTGCTCCTCTGAACAGTGTTCGACAATCCAGAAAGGGAATGCCTATGCCTGAGTGGGTTTATGTCAAGGATATTGCCCAATACGAAGGGCAAGAAGTCGAGCTCCGCGGCTGGTTGTACAACAAGCGCTCCAGCGGAAAGCTGCACTTTCTTCAAGTGCGCGACGGCACCGGTACGATCCAGTGTGTGATATTCAAGGGCGACGTCTCGGCCGAGATCTTTACCTTAGGACAGGAACTCACACAGGAGTCGTCCGTTATTGTCCGGGGCACGGTCCGAGCGGATACACGCTCGCCCATTGGCTTTGAACTCGGCGTGAGCAGCGTATACCTCACCCAGCAGGCCCACGCCTACCCGATTACCCCCAAAGAACACGGGGTTGCCTTTCTGCTCGACCACCGCCACCTGTGGCTTCGCTCCTCACGCCAGCAGGCGCTCTTGCGTATTCGCAGTGAGGTCATCAAAGCGTGTCGAGACTACTTCGACACGCATGGCTTTACCCTGCTCGATGCTCCGATCTTCACCCCGGCCGCCTGTGAAGGAACAACTACCCTTTTCCCGGTCGACTATTTCGATGACACGGTCTATCTCACACAGAGCGGTCAGCTCTATATGGAAGCCGGCGCCATGGCGTTCGGCAAAGTCTACTGCTGCGGTCCGACCTTTCGTGCCGAGAAATCCAAAACGCGACGCCATCTAACTGAATTTTGGATGATTGAGCCCGAAGTGGCCTACTGCGATCTAGATGGCGACATGGACTTGGCCGAAGATTTCCTGGAGAACGTTGTCCAGCGCGTCCTGACCAACCGACAGGCAGAGCTCCAAACGCTTGAGCGCGATATTACTAAACTTGCTCAGGCGAGGAAGCCGTTTCCGCGTATCAGCTATAGCGAGGCGATCGAACGCCTGCAAGCCAAGGACGTTGACATTCAATGGGGAGATGACTTTGGCGGGGATGACGAAACCGTATTATCCGAACAATTTGACCGTCCGGTTATCATCCATCGCTACCCGATAGACAACAAAGCCTTTTATATGAAGACCGACCCGCAGGATGCCACTGTTGCTCTCTGCATGGACGTCTTAGCGCCAGAAGGCTATGGCGAGATCATCGGGGGCGGGCAGCGTGAAGACGACCTCGCCGTCTTACAAGGGAAGCTAGAGGCGCATGACCTGTCTGAAGAAGCCTTCTCTTGGTATCTTGACCTGAGACGCTACGGCTCCGTTCCCCATGCAGGTTTTGGCATGGGTATTGAGCGCCTGGTCACCTGGCTATGCGGTCTGCACCACGTCCGAGAATCAATCCCATTTCCCAGAATGCTAGAGCGAGTGACCCCGTAATGGCTCACTGGAGAGCCGAGGCGGTCTTTGGCATAGACTCCGACATGTGCGGAGCCTGCCCTTCTCGGATTGCTCGCAGCAGGGCAACATTGTCGCCATGTCCCGTCCGGTGAGCAGTCACTTTGCCGCGGATGGGTTGGCCTAAGAGGTAGAGATCGCCGAGCAGATCAAGAATCTTGTGGCGGACGAGTTCATCCTCAAAGCGGAGTGGCGGATTGATGATCCCTTGTTCGCCAATCACGATGCAGTTATTCAGCCGGCCGCCATTGGCAAGACCCATCTCTTCAAGCGCTTCAATTTCCTTGAGAAAACCGAAGGTCCGCGCCGGCGCGATCATCTCACGATAGCTGTCCGCATCACGCTGGACGTAGTGAAACTCCTGTCTGCCAACTGGCTCTGGATATTCCAGACAGTAGTCGATCTCAAGCTGCTCTGAGGGCTCAATGCGGAGGAACTTCCCCGCACCGTGGTCGCCGACCTGATAGGTCCGGTCTACGCTCAACGCCTCGACCTCTTCATCTTGTTCAACAATGCCAGCGCTGTCGAGCAATTGACAAAATTCCAGCGCCGATCCATCGAGAATAGGGACCTCCCCCTGCATTTTAATGAGCAGGTTGGTGATGCCATAGCCGTGCAGAGCCGAGAGCAGATGTTCAACCGTTTTCACTCCCGTCCCCTCCCGATACAGGCTGGTTGCATAGCCGGTCGACTGGACATACTCGACCGTAGCTGGAATCAGGACGTCTGAGGACAAGGGCCCGAAAACAATGCCGCTACCCAGCGGTAAGGGGTGTAAAATAATCCCCGTGCGCACCCCCGAGTGGAGCCCGCGGCCGTGCACGACCACGCTCTGACGAATGGTCCGGGCCGGGATTTTCTGCGTCGTGCGCGCGACGGGAAAGTCCGTATCAGCCGCAGCTTCAGCTATCTGGGTAGCGGCTGGCTGGCTCGGCTCTGTTCCCAGGGCACGGTAAACTGAACGGAGCAAGGTATCCAGCGAGAAGGGCTTTTCGAGGAAGTCGGCCGCTCCGAGTTTTGTGGCACGGACGGCTGTTTCGATCGTTCCGTGACCGGAGATCACAATAATCGGCAGTTCAGGCTCCCGAGACTGGAGCTGTTCGAGCAGAGCGATCCCATCAACGTGCGGCATCCAGATGTCGAGGAGGACCAGACGCGGATGACACGTAGCGACCAAGGCAAGAACGCTTTCACCCGAGTCCGCCTCAAGCGTACGGAACCCTTCATCTTGCAAAACGCCACGTAACATCGTTCGGATTTTTTCTTCGTCATCCACAATTAGGATCGGCGCTTCCACAGACGTCCCTCCCCTGCCTCACGCTGCGTTTTCAATAGACGGTGACGGGGGCTTCTCACGCAGCATATCTGTCTGACGAGCACTGCTGCGCACTGGCATCTCAATAATGAACCGGCTGCCTCGTGGCGTATTGTCTCGTATTCGGATAAAGGCCTGATGGTCCGCCACCACGGTTGCCACAATGGCTAGCCCAAGTCCGGTTCCGTCCTTTTTGGTTGAAAAATACGGCTCAAACAATCGTTCCTTTATGTCCGACGATATTCCACAGCCATTATCGGCGACTTCAATACGTGCAATACCAAGCGAGCGCATATATCGAGTCGAGACTTCGATACGGCCCGGAGGCCCCTCCGTCTCTTCTCGGCAGGCGATAACAGCATTGTCCAACAGATTACGTAGGACACGGCGCATCCCCTCGCGATCAAGCTCGAACAACGGCAGGGAGTGGTCCGGCATAAAGACAACGTCCAGATCGCGGTAGGCTTCAGCAATCAGAACAATTGTCTCCTGTGCCAGCGCATTCAGGTCATGCAGGCTATGCTTTCCAGCCGTCAGACGGGCAAACGTGGAAAATTCGTTGACAAGTTTTTTAATGGCGTCGACTTCATGCGCAATGCTCTGCACACACTCGTCAAACACTTCGTTCCCGTCCGTAATCTGAGGACCAAACCGGCGCTGGAGGCGCTGCGCCGCAAGCTGAATCGGTGTCAGCGGATTTTTGATTTCATGCGCAATTCGACGAGCGACCTCGCGCCAGGCTTCCATCCGTTCGACCTGGACGATCTGCGTGACATCCTCAAAAAAGCATAACACCCCAAGCGCATGATCACGATCGTCAGGCAAAGAGGTGCCCGTTATTAAGAGGGAGTGGACGTGTCCATCGCGATCCAAACGGAGCTGGCCCCGCTGTTCTTGACCGGCGTCGTTCCCGTTACCGTTTTGCCCAAGAAGGAGTTCCTGAACGATGCGCTTCACTTCCCGGAACTCACTTGCGGAGAAAATAGCACGATAGTCCTGCCCAATAACTCTATCGGCGTGCAAACCCAGCAACTGCTCCGCTGCCCGGTTCAGGGTGGAGAGCCGCCCATCCCGATCAAACGAGACAACACCAGCGTTGATATTCCCGAGTAAGATCTCCATATAGCGACGCCGAGCCTCCAGTTCCTGATGACTCTGCTGGAGGTCGACGGTCATCCGATTGAAGGCAGAAACGAGCGTTCCGATCTCATCCTCTCCCTCTCCTTCAATCCGATGTGCCCAGTGACCCTGAGCAACCTCCCGGGTGGCAGCCGATAGTTGTTGGAGGGGAACGGTAATTTTTTTCGCCAGATAGACACCCACCCAGATCGCCGAAAAGATGACGACCAAGGTGACCAGGACCATCGTAATCACATAATTGTTTTTGATTGGCTGCTTCAAGATCCTGAGTTGGCGATACTCACCCAGCGCCTCAACCACCTGCAACCCTTGTCTGACGACGCTCGCGGGAACCTGGCTACCGGCCACAACAACACCGACCAGATGTTCTCCAATAATGACGGGAACACCTCCGTACACCAACTCGGCCTGCTCCAGCGTCACGATTTGCTGGACCTCTTCAGTTGCAGACCGGACCCGTTCCAAGAGAGTCTCGCTGAGTTGGGGAGCCGTCAACGCCCCACTCGTCTCCGGCGCATTGGCCACCAGGGTGAGCGCCGCAGAGTACACAACGAGTTGGGTCAGGCCACGTTCGTGCTGCTCGCTGTTCATACGGGATTGCAGCCTCTCGTAGTGCGTCGGCTCAAAGAGGTCTTGGGCGATAATCGTCTGAGCGATCGCCCGCGCGTGCCCCAGGGTCTCATCGGCAAGACGGGCATAGACACCGTCAACCACCTCAAGCGAACTGCTTAACGAGCGCTCAACGCGCAGGGCAAACCAATTCTCGATCGACTTCGTCAGAAAACCGATCCCGATTAGGAATAGGAGTATTGCAGGGAAAAGAGAAATACCTAAAAAAGCGAGGACGAGACGAGAGCGGAGGTGTGCGCCAGGCAGCTTTCGGCGGCGCTCATAAAACAGCTTCAGCAGGTTCCGACCAACCAGGAACACCAGTAAAACAAGCAGGATGATATTGAGATTGATCAGCAGAATAAAAACAATGTTGCTGATCAGACTTTCGCCGTCGCTGAGTTGGGGCGAGCGGCTCTGGAGAAAAGCAAACAAGAAGACGCCCAGTGCTGCCGCGATGATGACAGCAATCTCCCAGAACTGGCGACGTTTGGGCTCCTCCAAGCGATTTTCGTGAGTTGGGGCTTCCATACTCTCTCGCCCTACTCATATCAGCAGCAAGAACAATGCAGATATACCATCATACTCAGGGTTCCACCATGCTCCATTAGCATCGCTTGCGCTAGAACAAATCGCCCTGCTCTTTTTTTCCAGGATGGTCAATATGCAGATGCTGGTAGGCCTTGAGGGTGGCCAGCCGCCCCCGCGGTGTACGCTGCAAAAATCCCTCCTGCAACAGATAGGGCTCGTACACGTCTTCAATGGTGCTCTTCTCTTCGCCAATGGCCGCGGCTATGGTCTCGACACCGACCGGTCCCCCGTTAAATTTCTCGATTATCGTCCGCAGAATTGTCAAGTCCATTTTGTCAAATCCGGCCTCATCCACCTCAACGAGCGTCAGGGCGGCATGGGCTACTGCTTGCGTCACAACCGGCTCTTTCTTCACTTGGGCATAGTCGCGTACCCGTCGGAGTAAACGATTGGCAATCCGGGGAGTCCCCCGTGAGCGACGTGCGATTTCTGCGGTTCCACCCACATCGGCCTCAATCTCAAGAATTGAGGCCGATCGACGAATGATCTGCTCCAGCTCGGACGCCTGGTAAAAATCCAGTCGAAAGGTTGACCCAAAGCGGTCTCGGAGCGGTGAGGTCAGCAGCCCGGCACGGGTGGTGGCACCAACTAAGGTGAAGTGCTTCAGGGGCAACTTGACCGTTCGGGCTGATGGGCCTTGGCCGACAACGAGGTCAAGTTCAAAGTCCTCCATTGCCGGATACAAGAACTCCTCAACCACGTGATTGAGTCGATGGATCTCGTCAATGAAGAGCACGTCGCCTTCTTCCAGGTTAGTCAGAATAGCGGCCAAGTCGCCGGGCCGTTCAATCACCGGACCGGTAGTGGCCCGAATCGTGACTTCCATTTCACGCGCAATAATATGCGCCAGGGACGTTTTTCCCAATCCGGGTGGACCACAGAAGAGCAGATGGTCAAGAACGTCGGCCCGTTGCTTGGCCGCCTCAATAGCGATCGCAAGATTCTGCTTCGTGCCTGCCTGTCCGATATATTCTTCAAGACTGCGCGGGCGGAGCGACCCCTCGACACGTGGCTCGTCAGGCCAGTCAGCCTCACCGTCCGACAGAGCGTCCAGCGGCGACATATGAGGATTCAGCATGTCGCGCCCCGGACTATCGTGTATCTCTTTTGGCTCGTCTCTCGCGGTGCGGCTCATGCGCTGAGCCTCCGTAATGACTCTCGGATCACGTCAGCGACAGTCGCGTGTCCATCCCGGACAACCGTGCGCACCGTCTTCTCGGCTTGCGTCTGCCGATAGCCCAGATTCACCAGCGCGGAGGTCGCTTCGGTCGAGAGTGGACTCGGCGTTGTCACTGGAATTCCATTCTGCACTTCACTCGCACCGACTTTCTCCTGGAGTTCGACAACCAAACGTTCCGCCGTCTTTTTCCCGACGCCTGGAGTCGCCACCAGGCGAGTCACGTCGCGCGTATGCAGCGCGTTTTCAAGCTCATCAACCGGAATGCCCGACAAGATATTTAAGGCCAAGCGCGGGCCGATACCACTCACGCTGCGAAGCAGTAGAAAATACGACTTCTCCTTTTCTTCCAGAAAGCCGAATAGCTGGAGGGCATCTTCTCGAGCATGCGTGTGGATGAGCAAGCTGACCGATTCCCCGACTCCTGGCAGATGATAGAATGTTTGCAACGACACCAATACTTGATAGCCGACGCCGCTAACGTCGACAATGAGCTGCTCAGGGGTCTTTTCGTGGAGCACTCCGTGGAGGCGCGCAATCATAGGGGTTGCCGTACGAGCGTGTTAGTTGTGCTTTTTCTGGTCTGCGGCGAGCATCTGGGCGACCGTCTGTTCCGTAAAGACATCGCGCAAGGAGCGGGCCTTCCTGCCCCCAGCACGTCGCGGCTGAGCGCCAACTTGGTGGAGCATATCGGGCAGGCGGGCAGCGCTACAGTGACAAATGGCTACGGCTAGCGCATCCGTCGCATCATGGCTTGACGGAAAGACACCTGCCTCTCCGTCTGGATGGTGCAGTTGGGAAAAGACCGCTTTTTGGACCTGCATTTTTCCGGCCCGGCCATACCCGGTCACCGCCGTCTTAATTTCCGTTGGATTATACTCGGCAATCCGCAGACCGGCTTGGGCCGCGGCCAGGAGTACGACGCCCCGCGCTTCGCCGAGGCGCAGAGCGCTCTGGACGTTATGGGCCACAAAGGCTTTCTCAAGACTCAGGACGTGAGGAGCCCAGCGGTCAATCACCGTGACAAGCTCCTCGTAGATGAGACGCAGGCGTTCGGGCAGGGAGCGGAAGCCTTTGACGGAGACGACATCTCCGGCACAAAAGGTCAACGTCCGGCGCGTCTTCTCAATGACACCCCATCCGGTCCGCAGCGTGCCGGGGTCTATGCCCAACACGCGCAGTGGAGCCTGAGCGTTGCGAGAGTTGATGGTCTTTCCCTTCCTTAGGCTGCGCTGAGTCGTTCCATCTCTTCTTCCGCAATTTCTACATTCGCGGAAACGGTTTGGACATCGTCAAGCTCCTGGAGGGCGTCAAGCAAACGTAAGGTTTGTTCGGCCTCTTTGCCGGAGAGACTGACCGTGTTTTGGGGCACCATCGTCGCCTCAACGGACACTGTCCCAATATTGGCGTTTTCAAGCGCCTGCCGTACGTCTTCGAGGGCATCAGGAGCGGTCACAATCTCAAACAGGTCATCGCCCGTTGTGATATCTTCCGCCCCGGCGTCAAGAGCAATCTCCATGAGTTGATCTTCCTCAGCCTGATCTTTTTCTATGGTGATAATGCCCTTATGGGTAAACATCCACGCAACGGAGTTAGGTTGGCCTAGGCTCCCACCACTTTTTGTGAACAGATGACGCACTTCAGAGACCGTTCGATTTTTATTGTCTGTCAGCGTCTGCAGCATAATGGCCGCCCCGCCTGGCGCATGCCCCTCGTAGGTCACCTCTTCATAGCTGACCCCCTCAAGTTCTCCAGCGCCTTTTTTCACTGCTCGGTCTATGGTATCGCCCGGCATGCTGGCTGCTTTTGCCGCGGCTATAGCTGTACGTAAACGCGGATTTGCGGATGGATCGCTCCCACCCATCCGGGCCGCAATCGAGAGATCTTTAATCAATTTTGTAAACATCTTGCCCCGACGGGCATCCTTGACCGCCTTCTTATGCTTAATGGTGCTCCATTTGGAATGGCCGGACATGACCGTCTCCTCCCGGCGTAAAACTTACGATCATGGGTAACATACTTCTGGAGGAGAGTAAACGCACGGACACTCTGTTCATATATCCGCTCTGATACAGTAAAGCCCTGCAATAACTAGACTTTCAGCCCTTCCCAGTGTAGCCGGACTCTAGGAGGGGAGTGGCCGGAGGTGAAAAAACACGATACACCCGAGCCTCGCGGAAACTTGCTCCTCTTGGGGAAAGGACATTCCGAGTGCGACTCATTACCATCCTTGCTCATACCGGTGTTGTCACCGGACTGGCAGGCTTATTTTTTGGCAGTCTTGCCTGGGTGTATAATTCTCCGTTCGGGGCGGTCATGGTTCTCGGCAGCCTCGTGCTCCTTTTCGCCAGTGGCCTGTTAGGCTGGTATTACGGTTTTAGTCCAATGTGGCACCCATCCGGGTGGGAAGAACAGGTCACCCACGAGGACCGTCATTATGTGGTGTCAACGCAGCGCTACCCACCCTATCTCATTCGCCAGGCGAAGAGACAGGGAGGTATGCAGTTTGGAACGGCCGTGTATGCCGTGCATGCGGCAGACCAGGAAGTGGCCGAGGAAGCCCAGGCCGTATACGGGCTGCAATGGCGGGAACACCAAGAGGCACAGGAAGGGCATCAGTGGGTTGTGCACGTCTTGCGACAGGGTGACCTATCCGAACTTGAAGGTTTTCGGCCGGTGTCTGAGGACATGATCTAAAGACACTCTGGTTCTACACTACGGTTTTCAAACTCCGGTGGCATCATGCCGGAGGAGGCGTCCGTTGCGGATCCCTCGGTGACGACCCTGCTCTATGGTGACGGTCCCGTTTACAATAACCGAGTGAATACCAGGAGGATGACGGCGCGGTTCTTGATAGGTTCCAACATCAGCAACCGTCTGGGGATCAAAGATGACAAGGTCCGCATAGGAACCCTCACAAATGAGACCACGGTCTCGAAGACGAAACTTTTGTGCGGGTAAGCCAGTCATCCGATGAATCGCTTCTTCTAGCGTTAGCAGTTGTGTGTCCCGGACGTATTTCCCCAGGACACAGGCAAATGTGCCATACAGACGAGGATGCGGCTTACCCGCAACAGACGGAATACCATCAGATCCGATCATGGTTGTGGGGTGCGCTAAAATGCGACGGACATCTGTCTCATCCATCCCAAAAATAACCGCGACCGTACTTTCTCCTTCTCCGGCAATAAGCTCGGCCACAGTCTGCTGGAGGGACTTTCCAGTCAGTCGGCAGATGTCTTCCAAGGTCTTGCCTTCATACTCATGCTGGACGGGCGTTGAGGCAATCAAGACATCGCTCGGAGCAGCGCGTTCAATCACACCCCCCTGGACGAGCGCCGCCAGCGTAGTACTGCCTGCGGTATACGGATAGGCGTCAGAGGAAATATCGAGACCACGCGCCCGCGCTTGCTCCACCAGGTCCAAAGAGTCTCGCACTTTGCCCCAATTCGTTCGGCCCATAGCTTTGTGGTGAGAGATCTGGACTCCCACGCCTGACTCTTCACCAATGTGGATCGTTTCCTGAATGGAGTCGAGCAGGTGATCAGCTTCATCACGCATATGCGTCGCATAGACACCATTGTATTCAGCCACGACTTTTGCCAAAGCAATCACTTCTTCTGTCTGAGCATAACGGCCAGGCGCGTAGAAGAGGCCGGTTGACATGCCAGCCGCCCCGGCGTTCATCCCCTCTCGGACAAGGGCCTGCATGCGCTCAATATCCTGAGTGGTAGGCTCCCACTTTTCATCAGATAGCACTCCGTACCGAACGGCTGCGTGAGGAACGAGACAGGCCACATTGACGGCGGCTGGTCGGGATTCGAGCGCGTGATAAAATTCAGCCGTTGTCTCCCACGAAAAGTCGCCCATCGGACCGAACAAGAGCGGTCCAAAGCCCCGTAAAAAGTTTCGATAGGCATCATTTGCCGGGGCGGCCCCAAAGCCACAGTTGCCTATGACCTCAGTCGTGACGCCCTGCAGAATCTTGAAATCGCACAGCGGACGGTCAAGCAGGGCAAAGTCATCGTGGGAGTGGACATCGATAAAACCAGGGGCAACCACATGGCCCGTTGCGTCAATTGCCTGGCCTGCATCACCACTCAGGCTGCCAACAGTGACGATTCGATCGCCCCGGACCCCTATGTCTGCCTGCACACTGGGTTGACCAGTGCCATCGACAATCGTTCCGTTCCGAATAACGATGTCGTAGCGCATGCGTAACCTCTACACTTATGCCAGGGCCGGTCGGAACTTCAGCACCGCTATGTCCTCGGACCAGTCTTCAAAAACACTCTCAACCGGCATCCCGATGGCCACCTGCTCAGGATCGCACTCGACGATATTACTCATCAGCTGCGGCCCTTCCTCCAGGGTGACGAGCGCCACCACATAGGGTACATCCTCGGTAAACGCTTTCGTTACCGGGCGATAGACAACGGTAAACGACAAGACCGTTCCGCGGCCGGACGCCTGCACCCACTCGACCTGCTCGCTCATACAGGCAGTACAGTAGAGACGTGGATAAAATTGGTATTGCCCGCAAGCGCTACACTGCTGGATGCGTAATTCATGATTCTGACAGCCCTCCCAGAACGGTTGCGTTTCGCCAGTCGGAACGGGCAGGGCCTTTTCTAGTGGCGCTGTCATCATCCAACCTCCTTCCCCAGAATCATAGAGCAGTGCGTGGACATGATCCCCCCCTGTGCGTGGACAAAGGCGATATTGGCATCTTTGACCTGACGCGGTCCGCACGCACCGCGCAGTTGAAAGACCGCTTCCGTCACCGAAAACATCGAGCCTGGATGCCCAGGGTGGCAGTGCGACATCAACCCACCATGCGTATTCACCGGAAGCTCACCCCCGAGCTCAATCCGGCCCCCCTCAACAAACCGCCCCCCTTCCCCCTTAGGACAAAAGCCCAGGTCTTCTAGCTCAATGACCACGACCGGGGTAAAGCAGTCGTATAGCTCAGCCACGTCAATATCTGTAGGTCCCAGTCCGGCCATGGCATAGGCGCGCTCGCCCGCCTCTTTTGCCGCCGATGTGGTGAGGTTGCGGGCTTGACTGATATGTTCGTGCGAATGCCCCTCCCCGACCCCCAGCATATAGACGGGAGGATGGGGGAAATCTCTGGCACGTTCGGCTGAGGTAAGAATAAGGGCTGCGCCACCGTCGGACACCAGCGAACAGTCCAGCAGGTGTAATGGCGAGGCAATCATCTTTGAGTTGACAACATCGTCAACCGTAATCGGGTCGCGCATCTGCGCGGCCGGGTTCATCGAGGCGTGTCTCCGACAGGCCACCGCCACTGCAGCCAATTGCTCGCTGGTGGTACCATAGGCGTGCATATGCGCCTGGGCAATCAGCGCGTAAAACGCCGGGATGGGAGGCCCGTAGGGTCGTTCAAACTGAGCGTGCCCAGCCGTTGACATGGCTTCAATCGCCCGGTCCCGGGAGAGGCCGGATAGCATATTGTCCGCCATAGTGACGAGGACTGTGTGACACATGCCACTGGTAATGGCCGCGGCGGCGTGATGCAAAATCGCCAGGGTCGTTCCGCCTCCCGTGGCAACATTGAGACAGTAGCGCGGGAAGATCTGCATATACTCGGCGATCATTTCCGCGTGATACATATACGGCTCGACAAACGAATTGCAGGTAATCAACCCATCGACCTCATCCTTTGTAATGCCTGCGTCTTCCAGTGCAGACTTAGCCGCCTTGACGTAGAGTTGAGTGGCACTCAGATGTGGGACGACACCAACCTCGGTATCAGCTGCCCCCACAATGGCGACTTTTCCTCGGAGCGATTCCATAGCTCTCCTCCGTATGCGTCTGTTTTCGTCGTTCTCTTTACTTGGCATTATCTCGACCCGCAAACAAGGTACTGGGCAGACTGCTGGGCCGGTACGTTGTGTTTACGAGCCGGGTAGAGGTTCAACCAGATCAGTCCCAGGCGGCAACTCGAACCTGAAAAGATCGTCCCCCAGCGCCGTTTCACGTTCGATATTCGTAAAGGAGACCCGCGTGGTATTGCCCAGCGGGTCAGTAATCAGAGCTTGGAGGATATCGAACGTCTCTTTACTCACTTCGATATCCAACAGGCCGATAGCCTCAGCCGCCTGCTTGGGCGTGAGACGGAGCTGATACACGCTGCTAGTCTCCCCTTGAGGCAGGACGGAGAAATCTTCCTCCAGGCGGCCGACTCCGGTGAGAAATGAGATCGGCGTCTGCGAGCTGAAGGCGTGTTGGAAAGGCGTCTTCACCACTTGTCGTTCTGAGGGTTGATACAGCCAGAGGGCGCTGCCATCGGCAATCAGAAGTTGCTGCGGTTCCGTAAATTCCCAACGCATACGGCCCGGTTTCTTGAAGAACACCTGCCCGTGAGACCTGAGTGCCTGTCCCAGCGTGGCCGAGGTGACCTCCTGGACAAAGTCGGCCCGGAAACCATCGGTTTCGTCGTAACGCGCCTGGAGACGGGCCACAACCGTTTCCCGCGCAGATGTCTCGTTCGACGCTTGCGTACCAGCAGATCGACCCCGGAAGTCCTCAGCTGGAGGGGCGGCAAAAAGATGGCCCTCAGGCAAGACGAACAGGAGGAATAGCAGGCTGGTCCTAACAAAGCGCATAGGTCGTTTTCGCACCGTTATGAGAATAGAGCACGGTACTGATGAGCGGAAAAACCAACAGTCAGAACGAAGGCCTCCAGCCTACTCGGCCTCGGCCTGGGCCTGTACCAAAACCTCACGCGGCTTCCCGACTTCGCCGGCGGGTGCGATAAGACCTTCGCGCTCCATGCGTTCAATCATACGCGCCGCCCGGTTATAGCCGACGCGTAAGCGACGTTGCAGCCAGGAGATGGAGGCCTGACGACTTTCTATCACCAAGTCCCGTGCCTGCTCGTACATCTCGTCATAATCCTCTTCTTCGTGCGGGCCGGCCCCCTTCTGCGTTTGCGCCGATTCGAGCGCAGCGACCAACTCCTCATCGAAAACCGGCTTGCCCTGCTTCTTAATCGTCGCAGCGAACTTTCTGATCTCGGGTTCTGAGACAAAGGCACCATGGATACGCTTGGGTTTGGCGCTTCCCGGCGGGAGGAACAGCATATCGCCATCGCCCAATAGACGCTCGGCACCAATGGCGTCTAGGATCGTCCGAGAGTCGGTACGAGAGGAGACCTGAAAGGAAACACGGGCTGGAAAGTTCGCTTTAATCAATCCCGTGATCACATCCACAGATGGTCGCTGGGTTGCCAGAATCAGATGAATCCCGGCCGCTCGCCCCATCTGGGCCAGCCGGGTAATCGGCTCCTCGATTTCCCGACCGACCGTCAGCATCAGATCGGCGAGTTCATCCACCAGGACAATCAAATAGGGTAAGCGTTGATGGTTGAGTTCAAGTTGGGCCTTAGACTGCGGCTGCGCGGCAGTCGGCTCGTCCTCATCGTCATGGACAACCTCTGTCAGCTTGATAATCCCACTGGTATCCGTTTCCCCGGTTTCGAGGGCGCGGTTGTAGGCCCCGATATTCCGCACGCCTTTATCCTTGAGCAGCTTATAGCGGTACTCCATGCGCCGCACGACTTCCTGCAGGGCGACACCAGCCTCCTTGGGATTGGTAATGACATGCGACAGTTGGTGCGGCAGGCCCTCGTATAGGGAGAGCTCCAGCATTTTCGGATCAATCATAATAAAGCGCACGTCGCGCGGCGTCGCCCTGGCCAGGATACTCATAATCATGACATTGAGGGAGACGGACTTACCGGTCCCGGTTGCCCCTGCCACCAGCAGATGGGGCATCCGTGCCAGGTCCGTCACCACGGGATTGCCCACCGTATCCTTACCTAAGGCCAGGGCCAGGGGCGACTCAGTTTGATGGCAGGCACTACTGTCTAGGATCTCCCGCAAACAGACCTTCTCGCGCTTGGCATTAGAGACCTCGATCCCGACGACGGCTTTGCCCGGAATGGGGGCCAGGATGCGAACGGACACGGCGCGTAAGGCCATTTGCAGATCATCGGCTAATGACACGACACGATTGACCTTGACCCCCGGCGCCGGTTCGAACTCATAGGTCGTAATGACCGGGCCGGGCCGCACGGCAACCACGCTGCCGGAAACGCCAAAATCACTCAGCTTATTTTCCAATATCTGAGAGCTGGCGTGCAGCGCCTCTTCATCGACTTTCACCGCTAAACGGACGGGCGGATCAAGCAGGGCCAGGGTGGGTAAGGCATACGGTCTATTGTCCGCGCCGCCAGTCGGGCTGGGAGGCCGTGCCGGGGGAGCGGACTTGTCCTCGTCCGTCGTTACGGGTGGCCGACTAATAATAATAGGCGGCTTGCTCTCCTCCAGTTCATCAAGGGTGTCTGGCGGCTCAGATGCAGGTACCGGTTGGCGCGTTTTCTTCTTTGGCAGCGGACGGGGCGGCGACTCTTTTTTGAGCGTATAGACTTCGGCGTCATCCTCTTCACAGAAGAGCGGTTCGGATAGAAGGGCTTGTCGCTCTGTCCGTCGGACCCTCCGGCGCGCTGCGATCTGTTCGAGCCAGCCTGAGGCCCGACTCGCAGCCTGCCCTAATAGAGTCCGCAGTCGGGACCAGCCGAACCACCCGATTACGCAGCCGGCTGCAACCAGCCCACTCCCCAATTTCACCAGGGAGAGCTGCGTTGTGCCCATAAACGATACCAGCAAAACGGGAGACAGGAGCAAGTAGGCACCAACAAGATTCCCGGCCTGACGCAGATGGAGAGCCAGGAAGCTCCCAGCCCAGCCCCCAGCCTGAAAGACCGGCCGGCCGTCGAACCAGAGGGCCAGAAAGGCCGAAGCCGCCAGGGTAAAGACCACAAACGAAACGCCCTGGACGAATGGGGCGGCGCACCGTAGCCAACGCAAGCGGAGCGCCATAGTGTACAGCAAGAGGACCGGGACTAAATACGCCGTCAGGCCGAACGCCCGGCATAAAACGTGGGCAACAAAATATCCGGCCCGGCCGACCTGATTACTGTCCGCAGCATCAGGCTGGTACGAAAAAAAGGCGAGCCCCAAAAAGATGGTGAGCGTCACGCACAGCACACCAATCCCCTCGCCCAAGGCGGAGCGTTCCTGAGAAACGGAGCGTTCTTGCTCGGCATCTTTGTCCTGCCGGCGTAAGTTTTTCCTGACTGCCATTCCACCCTCCCCACATCTACATCTCCATGACAAACGGCAAGACCACAGGCCGGCGCCCGAGTGTCTTACGAAAATAACGCCGCAAGGTCAGCCGGACCTGCTCCTTCACGACCCCGCTATCAGTCCGAGACTCGGCCGGTAGCTCATAGAGCATGGTGCGGACCGCCTCTTTGGCGGCGGCATAGCCGTCTCCGTTTGTTGACGGCAGAAAGCCACGCGAGAGCAGATCGGGTCCGCTTAAGAGCTCTCCGGTCTGTTGTTCTAGGCCGACGATGGCGACCACCAGACCGTCCTCAGCCACGTGTCGCCGGTCACGCAGGACTTCTTCTTCGATTCCAGCCAACCCATCAACAAACACCCGGCCGGCGGGAACCGATCCGTTCAGACACGCTCCCTGTGTCTGTATCTCTAATACTTGTCCATCTTCGAGCAGAAAGACATTATTGGGATCAACACCCACCTCTCGGGCCAGCTCACAATGACGCGCCAGGAAACGATATTCCCCGTGTATGGGAACAAAGTATTGTGGACGCACCAGGTTGAGCATCAAGCGCAATTCGTCCTGGGCCGCATGACCGGACACATGCACGCAGGCAATGGCCTCGTAATACACTTCGGCTCCCCGTCGGGAGAGATGATCGATCAGCCGCGCAATGGTCCGCTCGTTGCCCGGAATCACTCGTGACGAGAGGATAACGGTATCCTTAGCCTCTAGCTGTATTCGCTTGTGATCTCCGACCGCAATCTGAGACAGGGCCGACAGAGGCTCGCCTTGGGATCCGGTGGTGAGCAAGGTCACGGTGTGCGGGGCGAGGTCCGGTACGCTCGCGATATCGATCAGCGCCTCCTGGGGCAGCGGGAGGTGCCCGGTCTCCTCAGCAATGCCGATATTGCTCACCAGCCGTTTGCCCACAACGCCAACCTGGCGGCCCTGTTTGACCGATAGATCGACAACTTGGCGTATACGGTGAATATGCGAGGCAAAAGTTGCCACCAGAACTTTGCCCTGCGCGTGGGCAATAATATCCTCAAGCGGTCGGGTGATCGTGCGTTCGGACGGGGTGGAGCCGGCGCGCTCAACATTGGTCGAGTCGGACATCAAGAGCAGTACTCCTTGTTCTCCCCATTCGGCAAAACGACTCAAGTCGGACCGGCGCCCGTCTATCGGCGTCTGATCGAAACGAAAATCTCCAGTATGAATAATGGTCCCGAGAGGCGTCGTAATAGCTAAGGCCGAGGCATCGACAATACTGTGCGTGACGTGAATCCCTTCGAGACAAAAAGGACCGATCTCCCAGGCTTCCCGAGGCCGGAACTCGTGCAGTTGCACCTCATCGTCAAGGTGATGTTCCTGAAGTTTGTCGCGCACTAAGCCAAGGGTGAACGGCGTTCCATAGACCGGCACCTGAAATTCTTTGAGCAGATGCGGTAGAGCGCCAATATGATCCTCGTGTCCGTGCGTCAACACCACAGCCTGCAAATGGTGCTGCTCGCGCAGATAGCTCAGGTCGGGGATGACGATATCTATCCCCAACATCTCCCGTTCAGGAAACATCAGCCCGCAGTCTATGGCGATCGCGACGGTTTCCGCAGAGCTGGCCGGACAGTACTCAATCAACATCAGATTAAGCCCAATCTCGCCCAGACCGCCCAATGGCACAATACGCAGGCGACCGTCACTCATGGCGTGGCCCTATATTCGGTCTCACGGTCGTCTTGTTCACGCCGGCGTTCCGGGTGTCCGACTTGCGACGGAGGTGACGTAGGCTCGGCAGACATCGGCGGAGACTCGACGGTTTTCAACTGAGCGGCAATCGCCGCCTCAACCTGCGTCAGCAGGGCGCTACGGGCCGCCTTTCTGGTGCCGTCTCGGAGAATGGGAATCGGTGTCCCAAAGAGAATCTCAATTTCTCCAGAGCGGACTTTCCAGTCTCCAGGGGGGAGAATCAACCGACTACCGTTAATCGTGATAGGGACGACCGGCACACCCGCTTCCACCGCAGCCATAAAACCACCGGGCTTAAACGGCAAGAGACGACCGTTCTCTCCCCGTGTCCCCTCAGGGAAAAACAGGACGGAGATATGAGCACCAAGAAGCTCCTTGACTCTACGCAAGGTAGCAACGGCCTGGGTCCGGCTTCCCCGGTCGACTAATATTTGATGGGTGCGATACATGCACGCACCCAAAATAGGCACTTTACGCAGCTCGTGCTTTGCCACCCAACGCAAGGGGAAATCTTCGAGTGCAACCATCAGAGCCAAGATGTCAAACTGGCTCTGATGGTTAGACATAAAAAGATAGGCCGAGTGAGGATTGAGCCGATCCAGCCCCTGTACACGGACAGACACGCCGCACGCCCACAGATTGCCTTTTGCCCAGAACCGGATGAGACGGGCCGCACGCTCGGCGTACGGATCGAAAAAAGAGAGGAAGTAGACTGGGCCACCCCAGAACACGGTATGCAGGACGATGAATGCCATGCGTAGTGTGGCAAGAATGATCAAAGACCGCTCCTCTTTACCCGCTCCCTCATCGTATTCTTATTATAGTTTCTTCTCCAACTGGCCGTCAACGCAGTTGATTTTTCTCCACCTGGGCATACAATCGCAGTGGCTCGTAGGAGGTGGCGCGTGATTGTGGAATGCCCTTCCTGCCATACTCGTTATCGGACCGACGTGGCAGGAGTGGTTGATGAGACAACGTTTTTTGAATGTTCGCGGCCAGACTGCGGACATGTTTTCCAATTTGCCCCGCCTCTTGTCCAAATAGACCACCTTCCGGAACAAGACGTTGATCCGGAAGTCACATCATCCGAGGCTCCTGCCGACGACCCCGCCTTTACATCTTCCGGCGACTTCTCCTCTTCCGACACTCTTTCGACACAACTGTCCGCTTCTGATTTACCCACAGATCAAGACTGGTCGGATAGCCTAGCCCCTGACTTGGCCCCGAGTGGAGAATTGGAAGCCGCAGATACCACCGACTCCGGAAGGTCGGCAAAACCGAGAACGGCCCACCTCGCACCAGCTCAGTTCACCCCGGCTGCGCCGCGAGCGCCTGATACTCTTGCGTCAGCCACAGCCGCTTTCTCCAACGAAGACCACCCTGCCGGAGACCGGGTTGAGCGGCTGCCCCATCCCACTCCGACCTCACACGGGACGGTTCTTTCATCCCGGTTACTCATCTTGCTCCTCGGCCTGATCGTCGCCGGCTATGCCGGCTTGACCTTCATCGCCTCCTCCTACATAGAGCAGACGGCGGCCGTACTCTCCCACCTCCCGGTGCTCGGCTCCTTACTCGACGCTGAACGCCCATCCGCGCGACATATTGCCCTCACAAGAATGCGGGGAGGCTTCTGGCACACAAAAGACGGGCACCGGATCTTTGCTATTGCAGGCCGGGCGGAGAACCAAGCCACGGCACCCGCACAGCGTATTCAAATTGAGGGGACGCTGCTCGGCGACAGCGGTCAGGTGCTCGGCCAGCGGCTCATCTTCTGCGGAACTGAGGCCGCACCAGAAGTGCTCGAAAGTCTCACCCGCCGACAGGTGCATATCTTGCAGGGTCTCATGCCGCCCAAGCAGTTTTGGGTCGCGGCAGGAGAAGGAGTCGATTTTCTGATTGCTTTTACCGATCCGCCCGACCGGGTCGTCGAATTCAGCAGTCGTATCGTCGCGGCCCAATTCGGGCAGCCTTCCTAAGACGGTTCGTCAGGGCCTTTGCCTGATCCCTGCTCGGGCGTGACGTCTATCTCGTCAGGAGATTTCACGGCTTTTCGAAAGCTGCGTATACCCTTGCCAAGTCCCTCACCGATCTCCGGCAATTTCCCTGCCCCAAAGATGATGAGGACAATAACGAGAATAATCACAAGTTCGCCAACGCCGAGACCAAACATGGTGTCCCCACTATAAGCCGGCCTACGTCGCCGGGCAAGGCATACGCGTTTCCTTGCGGCCCGTGTTCGAGACAGCTAGAATGCCTCAAATGTCGGCCGCAGTCCTCACACCATCCCCTCCCGCACAGCGTGACCCGCTCGTGCTCTTCCTCCTGTTCTCCCTCCTCCTGCATCTGATCCTGCTCCTGTTATGGCCCCAATTCAAACGCGCCGAAGCGCCGCCGGAAGAACAATTGACAGCCGTTGAGTTATTGCCTCCGGAAGCGCTTACCCCACCCCAAGTCGCACAGGTGCCCCCTCCAGTCCAGGAACCGGAGTCAGTTGAAGAGCAGCCTAAGGAGGAGCAGCAGCCACCTCCGGCGGTGCCGGAGCAACAGATCGTCAGCGTGCCAGATGAGGTCAATGATCAAATTCCGGACGAGACCCGTTTTCTCAGCGACCGGAATACTGCGGTCAAAGAGCAGACAGTCGCAGTCGGGACACCGATGACCAAGCCGCCTGAAGAAAAGAAACAACCGACGCCGGATAAGGCCGACAAAGTCCCGCAGCAAGAGCCGACCCAGCTCGCTCTCAATACGCCAGGACGCAGTCGGAAACCGCCAGTTGACAATCCGTTGGACCAAGCGCTGAAGGACACCAAACACAAGCGCTCGCCGCTGCAAGGTGATCCCAAAGCACGGAAAGCCAAGCCCCAACTCTTTGCCCGACCGGATGACGTCCTGGCAAAAGGCTGGCTGTCAACAGACGGCGATGCGGAAGATGAGGAAGAAGCCCAGCGCACTCCACCCTCTGGCAATGAGCTCCTGGCCATGGCCCCACCCCCGGCCCGCGAAAATTTCCTGACCATGCCCGGACCGCGCGGGACCCTCGACTATCTGCCCGATGTCCGTAAAGGTGGGCTCACTTTTCTCAATACCAAAGCGAGTCGTTTTGCGCCGTTTGTCCGACGGGTGGCCCAGCGCGTGTTTCAGCATCTTCTGATTCGACAGCGACGCAATCTTCAGGTGGACGACGTGGTGGCCGCCCGCGGCTATGTTCAGCTCCAGGCCAAGCTGGACGACAAGGGCGTGCTGCGCGGCGTAACCCTGCATACGCGCTCTGGAAGTTATGCGGTTGACGAGAGCCTGTTGGACGCCTGCCAGCAGGGGGCGTGGGACGAAAATCCGCCGCCGGAGGCCAGATCCGAAGACGGGTTTTACCACTTTATTTTTCGCTCTCGCATCAACGCCCGCTTCGATGCCACCGGTCTACGCGGGATACTCACCTACCTGGAAGTCGGGCTGGTCTGACTCTGGGCCTATGACAACGGACCCTTTGCTGAAGAGAGCCTTCCCCTGCGTCCCTCTTGTCGGATTGGCCGTACTCGTGACAGCATGCGTCACGGAAGATACTTGGACAGGCCATGTCTACCCAAGCAAGGATAAGCTTAGCGTTAGTCGAATGATCGGCGTATATTCCTCCTTGCAGGAATGCCGCGACGCGGCAACGGGCGTGATCGCGTCCGAGGGATGGATAAATGCCGATTACGAATGCGGTCTGAACTGCGAGAAGTTGTTCAAAGAAATTCCCGATAGTGTTTTGGTTTGCAAACAGACTTCGCGCTAGGAATTTTTAATTGAGACACCGGCCTGATAATAAGCCTGCTTGCAAAAACCGGTGGGGCTGCTAGCGTTGGGCGGTGCACAGCCGTGCACGCCAGTCGTTGTCATCATTTGGGGCCGTAGCTCAGTTGGGAGAGCGCTAGAATCGCACTCTAGAGGTCGTGGGTTCAAATCCCATCGGCTCCACTTTTCTCCTCTTGCAGATATGAACGCAGCCAGCCCTCCCGGATTCCTTGGGAGACAAAGCTGGGAACCGATTGGCCCGCCATGCGGTCAAATTCAACCATATGGCCGTGCTGGGCCTGCCGCAGACAGGCGTGTTCCTGATCTTCCTCAAATCCTAACCGCGTGAGCAAGTCCTGAATTGAGGCAAAACGCAGCATCTCAGCTTGGGACAGGCGCAATAACGCTCCTGTAGACGTATCAACGCTGACTAGGCGCGACAGCGTTTCAACATCATACCAGCCACGGAACTGGGCCCGCCTCCACTGAACGGCGACCACGTCCATCCCAACCGAGATGTCAATCACCTCGCCCGCGTCCGGCCCCTCAACCCGAAACCCTCCTCCTAAATCCAGAATAGATCCTTCACGGAGAGCCACATGGTCTCCAATATCAAGAATAAAAGCTGCCATACGCTGTGGACCGGAACCGTTCTCAGGCAGTTTTTCCTACCTCGTGTCATCTTACATAGCACGCTGGACCGGAACGAGAACACCGCTCCATCTTCTCCAGGCTGTAGACCCTATGCTATGGAGGGAGATATCGAAACCAAGTAGAGATAAGGAGACCTCACTATGGCAGTCACCCACCCGACCATTGATGACCTCGCCGATATTGCGGCTGGCTACGGCCTGGAACTGACCGATGACGACCTGGAATCGTTTCAGGGGCTCATGGGCGGGGTTCTGGAATCCTACGCCCGACTGGATGAACTCACCGAGCCAAGCCTACCGGTCTCCTATCCGCGGACACCGGGCTATCGGCCCCAGCCGGAAGACAATCCTCTCGGGGCCTGGTACTGGCGAACGGATATTAAAGGCGCATCCTCAGGACCGCTGGCGGGAAAAACCCTGGCCATCAAGGACAACGTCTGTGTCGCTGGCGTCCCCATGATGAACGGCAGTAATATTCTCGAAGGTTATACCCCGGAAATCGACGCCACCATTGTGACGCGCATTCTTGATGCTGGCGGACATATTGTGGGCAAAGCGGTGTGTGAGAATCTGTGCTTCTCCGGCGGCAGCCATACCAATGCCACCGGTCCGGTGCTCAACCCGCACAACCACAGCCGCACAACGGGCGGCTCTTCGTGCGGCAGCGGGGCACTGGTCGCGGCGGGCGTGGTCGATATGGCGATTGGCGGCGACCAGGGCGGCTCGATTCGCATGCCGGCCTCGTGGTGCGGCATCTATGGGCATAAACCGACCTACGGCCTGGTTCCGTATACCGGCATTATGCCGATTGAAATTACGCTTGATCATACCGGACCGATGACGCGCAGCGTGCACGATGCGGCCCTGCTGCTTGAGGTGTTGGCCGGCCCGGATGGACTGGACCCACGCCAGCAGGCCGGGCTCCAGGGCCAGGCCTACACCCAGGCCCTCAGCGGAGATATCAACGGGCTGCGGATTGGCGTTGTCGAAGAAGGCTTTGGCTGGGACGTATCAGAACCGGACGTCGACGACAGTGTCCGGGAGGCGGCCCGGGCATTTGAGAAACTCGGGGCTGCGGTCACAACGGTGTCCCTGCCCTGGCACCGCGATGGCCGGCATGTCTGGAACAGCATTGCCACCGAAGGTCCGACCCTGCTGATGGTTGAGGGGGGTGGTATGGGGACAAATTGGAAGGGGCATTATACCACCAGCCTGCTCGACGCCGCGGCGCGCGGGCGACTCACCCGCCCAAACGACCTGTCGGAAACCGTCAAAATGGTCATCCTGCTCGGTCGCTATATGCAGGAGCACTATCACGGTCACTATTATGCCAAGGCCCAGAACATGGCCCGTGCTCTGGGAGCAGCCTACGATGCCGCCCTGCAAGAGCATGATCTACTGCTCATGCCCACCCTACCGATGAAAGCCACTGAAATTCCTGGACCCGACGCCAGTCGCGAAGAGTACGTGCAGCGTGCGCTCGAAATGCTGCATAATACCTGTCCGTTTGACGTGACCGGCCATCCCGCGCTGACGGCTCCCTGTGCGGTCTCGGAAGGCTTACCAGTGGGTATGATGCTGGTCGGCCGGCACGGGGATGACGCCACCGTCTTACGAGCCGCAGATGCATTCGAGAAAAACGTATTTGCCGCCCCCACTCCGCCGCCGGCGTAAAAGGGGTGACATGATTACGGTGGCTGGGCTCTATGTCTATCCCGTGAAATCGTGCGCGGGGGTCCGCCGTGCGCAAGCCACCCTCGATGCGCGCGGACTCCTGCACGACCGCGGCTGGATGATCGTTGATGGGCACGACGAGTTCGTTACCCAACGCGAGCATCCCCGCCTGGCCCTGATTACCCCCCAGCTTGAGGCTGACACATTGCACCTCTCAACCCCCGAAGGACAGGCCGTCTCGGTACCAACAACGGGCGTCGTCGGACCAACGCGCCACGTGCGGGTGTGGCGTGATTGGTGTGAAGCGGTCGATCAAGGCGACGCAGCAGCCCAGTTCTTTTCCGACTGGTTGGAGGAATCCGTTCGATTGGTCAAAATGGCCGACTCCTTCGAGCGCCACGTGGACTCGCGCTATGCAAAAACCCCGGCACTCACTGGCTTCTCCGACGGCTATCCACTGCTGCTTGTTTCGGAGGCGTCCCTGGACGACCTCAACTCACGACTCGCCACACCGCTGCCCATGAACCGTTTCCGCCCCAATCTGGTAGTCACCGGCTGCGACCGGTACGCCGAAGACGGCTGGCAACAGGTACAGATCAACTCCATCACCTTTGATGTCGCCAAGCCGTGTGAGCGCTGTACGGTCACCACCACCGACCAAGCGACGGGCGAACGCGGCGTCGAACCGCTGCGTACCTTGGCGACCTATCGGCGGGTCGGCACAAAAGTCTATTTTGGGCAGAATATCATTCACAGGACGGCAGGCACTCTTGCGGTGGGGGAGTCAGTCGAGACTATGCTCAGAGAACAACCACGTTCGTGACGGGAGGAGGACTCCATGCTCGTAGACGGAAAATGGGAAGATGATTGGCAGATGAAAAAACGCACGGACGCCCAGGGCCGCTTTGTCCGTCAGGAATCGACGTTTCGGCATTGGATCACCCCGGACGGCTCAGCCGGTCCGACCGGAGACGGCGGATTTCGGGCGGAGCCGGGCCGCTATCACCTGTATATTGCCTACAACTGCCCGTGGGCCTGCCGGGCCCTGCTCTACCGCAAGCTGAAAAAATTAGAGGATGCCATCTCCCTTTCGGTCGCCATCCCCGAATTTACCGACCAGGGCTACAGCTTTGGTGAGTATCCGGACTCCATTCCCGACCCGCTGTTCAATATCCGCTATGTCCACGAACTCTACACCCGCGCCGACCCCCACTTTACCGGCCGTCCGACCGTTCCGGTGCTGTGGGATAAGCAGCGGAACACAATGGTCAATAATGAGTCGGCTGACATCATCCGCATGCTCAATACCGCCTTTGACGCCTATGGAGATGCCTCGGTCGATTTTTATCCCGTGGCCTTACGGTCCGAAATCGACGCCCTGAACGAGCGGCTGTACGAGGGCCTCAACAACGGCGTCTACCGAACCGGATTTGCCATGAGCCAAGAGGCGTATGAGTCGGCTGTAACCGATGTGTTCGACTGTTTGGACGAATTGGAGCAACGGCTGGAGGGACAGCCCTACCTCCTTGGCGAGCGGCTTACCGAGACGGATTGGCGGGCGTTTGTGACCCTGATTCGTTTTGATGTCGCCTACTACGGCCTCTTCAAGTGCAACCTCCGCCGCATTATCGACTACCCTAATCTGTCGGCCTATCTCAAACGGCTGTACGACCTGCCCGGCGTGGCCGAGACGGTGAATTTTGAGCACATCAAACGGACGTATTATACCATTCGAAAAGTGAATCCGAGCGGCATTATCCCCAAAGGACCGGAGCGGGTGTTTTAGGAAGAAGGGATTAGGTACTGGGGATTGGGGGTTAGCCCTAATCCCCCTATCCTCGTTCCAATGACGGCTCGGCAATTTTCAACAATTGCTTACCCTGATTCTTGCCTTCAAACAGCCGCAGAAACGTGCGCGGCGCGTTTTCAAATCCCTCTTGGATGTCCTCCTGAAAGGTCAACTGGCCACTGGTAATCCACTCCGTCAACTCTTGGGCCGCCTGACCAAACCGGGCAGCATAGTCAATGACAATAAAGCCTTCCATCCGCGCCCGCTGGATCACCAGATTCATATAATTTTTCGGTCCAGGCGGCGGGGTGGCCTCGTTGTAGCGCGAAATGCCGCCACACAGCACCACGCGCGCATTGAGCGCAATATGCGCCAGCGCCGCATCCAGGATATCCCCCCCAACATTATCAAAATACAGATGGATGCCATCCGGGCACAACGCGCCGAGCCGCGCTTCCACATCTTCAGCCTTGTAATCGATGGCCGCATCATAATGGGCCTCTTCGGTCAGCCAGCGACATTTTTCCGGTCCGCCAGCAATCCCGATGACCCGGCCGCCCTTGATCTTGGCAATCTGTCCGGCAATCGAGCCGGTTGCTCCGGCCGCACCCGATACCACACAGGTCTCACCAGCTTTGGGCTGCCCGATATCCAGGATGCCGAAATACGCGGTCAGACCCGTCACCCCAAGAACACCCAACGGCCAAGTTAACGAAGCACCAGCCGGAATCTTTGTTGGCGGCATCAGACCGCCCCGTTCATTGGCCGCCGCATACTCCTGCCAGCCAAAGCCGCCCTGTACGCACTCACCTGGTCGGAAATTCGGATGGCGCGACTCAACGACCTGACCCACACTCAGGGCCCGCATGACCTCACCAATCTGGACCGGCGGGATATAGCTCTTGCGATCTTCTATCCAGCCGCGCATGGCCGGCTCGAAGGCGAGGTACAAATTACGGACCAGAAACTGGCCGTCCTCAAGCTGTGGCATCTCAGCTTCGTGGTAGGCAAAGTCGGATTCCTTGACCATGCCCTGCGGGCGGCAGGCCAAACGCCATTGTCGATTGGTAGGCTGGCTCACGAATAGTCTCCTTCCGGACTCATGGTCTTCGTGCCGCACCATAGCACTACGGTCAGCAGCCCGGCTATGGTGGGGTGACGAGAGCGCTGGCGAGTCTGCCGACCACCCTGCCGCCACTACCGAGTTGTCCCCCCGCTCGACTTGGCTTACAATCGGGACTACGCTTCTGCTACTCCACGCAAGACAGGGAGTAGTAATGGAGCGGAATCCGATTGAGAACAAAACGAGAAAGGATGATGTGCATGGCTGTGCTTTATGTGTGTCTCTCGCTACTCCTCCTGAGTCTGCCAGCATGCAGTAAGAGCCTTATTCCAAAACTCTCAGGCTCCGACAAATCGGCTTCAACCACACCGCTCGCAGAAGAGGGGAAAATCGATGCGGACTCGCAAACCGCTCATTTTTCAGTGCCGCCGCAACAACTGGCCGCCCTGTTAATCAAGACGGCCAAGGACGAGGGTTGGGCACCCAAGCAAAAGGCGGTTGAAAACGATGAGCGCTGGGTGGTGACCATTCGCGACCCGGACAAACCGCTCGGCAAGTCGGAACAGAACGTCTTTATTGAAAGCAATGCCGGCAGTGGCAGCATCATTCGGGTTGGCTCCGGCATGGCGTCGCTACCCGAGCGCTTACTGACACCGCTCAAAGCCAACGTGACGACCTATTATGAGCCACCCAAACAGGTGGCGCAGACACCAGCAGTGACGGGAGAGCGTGACTATTCCGACAGAAAGTCTGCGGCCGATGTGGTGGTCACGGCCGGGACGCCAATGCGGCCCTACCGGAAACTCGGAAAAGTCCGGTCGAGCGTGCAGCGTAATGAGAAAACCCTCTCCCAGAAAATCTGGGATGCGCCGATGTCCCTTATTCGAGACACCGACGAGGAGAGCACCAGCAAGACCCGCCTGTTCAACAAACTCAGCGCCAACGCGATACGCAAATACGGCAGCCAGGTCGATGCCATCATCAAAGCTCGCTACAAAGCACGCACGGACGGCAGCGCGTTTGCGTCAGGACTGGCCGTGCAGTACGTCGCAACTGAGGAGCGCTTGGAAGAGATCGAACGGCTGCATGAAAAAGGCTACTTGACCGATGCCGAGTATGCGGACAAGCGCGCAAAAATTCTGCAAGGGCTCTAGCACCGTTTAAGGGACTGGGGATTAGGGGTTAGGGGTTGGGCTCTTGTCCCCTCTCCCCTTGAGGGAGAGGGCTAGGGTGAGGGGGTCTACTTCACCACAATCGGATTAATCGGCGAGCCGGCAGCACCGACGATCTTGAGCGGCGTGCAGGCATAAAGAAACGCGTACTGTCCGTCTTGCGCACAATCGGCGGCCAAGTCTTCGAGCCAGTTGATTTCGCTGAACAGAACACCGAGATTGCGCATGAGTGCCCCGTGGAGCGGCACAAAGCAGCCGGACTCGGGGTGAGACGTTTGCTCGCTGGCCAGGGTATCGCTGCCCAGGCTGGGGATTTCCATCTCGTGGAACCAGTCCACCAGCTCGGGGCTGTATGCAATCCCCGGTTCACTCATGGCCTGGACAGCCGTATCGGGCGAGTCATCCGTTGCGTTTTCACCGTAATAGGCCGCCGGCCCTTCGGTAAAAAAGCGATTCAGCCAGCCGGTCCGAACCAGGAGGATATCGTGCTTTTCTATGGTCAACTTTTGATGTTCGGCCGTCTGCTGCAACTCGTCCAAGCTGATGCCATACCCGGCAGGCAGATGAGGCTGGTTTTTGTAGCGCGCTACGTCGAGCAATACGCCGCGGCCGACTACGCCGCGTTCCGCCACGGGTAGAATGCTATCTTTACTGAGTCCGCCACCCATGGTCGTTCTGGCGTCATAGCCATTATAGAGTTTGTCATCGAACCAGACGTGGCCCAGGGCATCATACTGCGTCGTGGCCTGGAGATTGGTCATCATGACGTCATCGGCGTATTCGATTCCCCCCGGAAACGGCTGAGCCTTCCCGCTCAGATAGTGGCCCTTGTCCATGACCATCATCCGGCTCGGCTGGCTGCGGCCCTTATAGCCGGGGTCGCCGTCGGGATGGCACATCCGCACCTGGAGCGTAAAGACCTTACCGCTTTGAACAGCCCTCACCCCACGCAGGACTTCCGCTTGGGTCAGAAAATTCAGAGAACCGAGTTCATCGTCCGCACCCCAGCGTCCCCAGTTTTTGGGCGCGTCTTTTAAGAGTTCTGTTAGCGTTTGAGCCATGTCCACCTCCTTCTGAAAGAATTGAAGGGACGGATAACAAACCTCAGATACGCAGACAAGCATCGATTCGACCGTACCTCCTCTTTACTATCCGTATCACCCCCGCTGGAACGTCGCTGCCGTTCCTGGCAAAAAGGAGGAAAGAATACCAAAACGGTTTCAGACACGTGGCTCACAGATCAGGCATCAGACAACTGCGGACCTTGTTTTTTCCTCTTGTTATTGGAGTGGCACTCTGTAGCGGTCCCGGCGCTGCCGCTGAGTCAGACGAGCAGCCAGCGCCCGGTCAGGAGAGCTTTCACCTCGTGGATGAGGGCGGCAATTCGCCGAGCGACCTGGGTCTGGACCCGCATATCGATCCACCCCAAGTCGGCCTCGACCCGACAGCAATGGTGACCGCCCATAACGTCCTCGAACTGGCGTTTCAGCAATCGGCAGCCGCCCGACAACTCTGGTCCCTCTTTGCCTGGGTTGGGTTGGGACTGCTGATTTTTTCCGCCGTCCTCGTCCGATTCATCACCGGAACCCGGACCGTTACTGCCATCTTGGCGCTTTGGGCACTGGCCTTCAGCGTATTTGCCTGTCTGCACTGGACCGCTCTGGACACGGTTCAGCAGCAACGCCGACTCCTGACACGGCTGGTCCAGCATGCAGCCGATCAGGCTTCCGCGCCAGACTCTCTTGTCTCTCTGGCGGCCACAATCCAACCTCTTTCCCGAGAGCTGCTGGCGGCCGCACATCTCTGCCTGGACATCCTGTTCTTGTGGACACTGCTCCTCCTATGGCGATACGGAAGGCGGGGCAGGCCATAAGCGGTTCGTTGGGACTTACAACGCCGGATTGTCCAAAGGCAGCCCGACCCGGACCCGTCCATGGGTCGCGCCGTTCACGTCCCAAATATGAGTAAAATGGCGGGTTGCCGTGCAGATATCGCGATAGGCGCGTGCAATGGGGTTATTCATATACACCCCACGTCCGCCACCGGCATCCCAGATCAGGTTCGCGGCCTGAAGGGCCAGCTTGCCGGCGTAAGCACCCGCGGCACGATATTTTGTCCGCCGCTCGGGCGACGGTAAGTTACCCGCTTCGAGGATTTGCATAATCTCGTCGCAGTTTCTGTACAGCAAGGCTTTGGCAGCTTCAACCGCCAGCGTCGCCTCCGAAATTTTCGTGTGTTGTAACGCCTGCTCGTGCAGGTTCTGGCCGGACATGAGCGTGACCCGGCTTTTGACCTGCTCAACATAATCGCGCACGATGCCCTCGGCGATCCCAACCGACGCGCTGGAGATGAGAATGCCGAACGTCATATAGCTGGGCGAGCGGTAGAGCGGCGCACGGTTGACCTTGCGCCCCGGACTCGTCTCGCCGCCTTTCAGATGTCGTAGCGGCAGCGTCATATGGGTCGGGATAAACACGCGGTCGGCTTTGACATCGTGGCTGGCCGAGCCCCGCAGTCCGATGGCGTCCCAGGTATCGAGAATCTCGAACGCGCCCTGGGGCAGGATGAAATAGCGCTCTTCGGGCTTCCCGCCCGGTCCGTTTTCCACCATGGCAGCAAACAGGCACCAGTCACAACTCGTGACCCCACTCACAAATGGAAACCGCCCGGACAGTTCATACCCGCCCCGGACCTTTCTGGCTTTGCCCAAAAGAGGGATGAGGATGCCGCTCAACAGATTCTGCGGACTCGTTCCCCAGACCGTCTCTTGAGCACGTTCCGGCCACTGCGCCACCATGAAATTATGACCGATGTATTGGGCCAGACACCAGGCGGTCGAACCACAGCCACTGCCGACCGTCGTCAGAATATCAACCATACCGGACAGGTGAGCCTCACACCCCCCATAGCGCGCCGGCTGGAGAATCCGGGCAAGACCAGCCGTCTGGAGGTCTTGACGGGTTTCATCGGGCAGGTGTCGAAGGTCATCGGTGTGTGGCGCACGCTGGCGCAGGACGGGTGCCAGCGCCTGGGCGCGGCGGACGAGTTCCTCGTGTGAGCCAACCCGAGGCCACCGGCGGCGGCGTGGATTGGGGTGAGCCGTTACTCTCTGCTTGCTCATACTATCCTCCTCGTGTTGTGTATGCCCCGTAGAGCGGCCCGCGGCAAGGGTGAGCGGCTTGGTCCGTCGTGCAGCACCGCTCCTCCCTTGCAGGGATGCCAGCGGATAGGCTAGGTTCGAGCCGCAACCACGAAGACAGGAGTACCGGTATGGCGATTACCACCATCACTCATTACTTTGATTATAAGAGCCCGTACGCCTACCTTGCCCAGGAGGAAACTTTTCAACTGGAACAGGAGTTCGATGTGACGGTAGACTTTCTGCCGCTGACCTTGGACATTCCCAAATTTCTGGGTTCTGCCGAGGTCGATAACACGGGCAAGGTCGTTGCTGAGGAGCGGAATGCCCATCAGTGGCGGCGGGTGAAATACAGCTATATGGACTGCCGCCGCGAGGCCACCCGGCGCGGCCTGACCATTCGAGGCCCCCGCCATATTTTCGACTCTTCGCTGAGCCATATCGGCATGCTGTACGCCAAACAGCAGGGAGATTTCCGACCCTACCACCGGCTCGTGTACGAACGCTTTTGGAAACGCGAACTCGAGATTGAAGACCCCCAGGTGCTGAAGAAAACGCTGGAAGAGGTCGGTATCGATACCCAAGGGTTTCTCGATTACCTGACCGGCGACGGACGCCGCGAGTTGGAGCGCATACAAACCGAGGCCGAAAAGGTGGGCGTGTTTGGCGTCCCCAGCTACGTGGTCAAGGGCGAGCTGTTCTGGGGCGCTGAACGCCTGGTTCGCGTGCGCGAGCGACTGGCAGCCTAGCACCGCTGGTGCAAAGGCCGAGATAAGGATTCCATCGCCATTATGGTCGTCCTTCTCGCTACACTCTTGGCTATTCTGGTTCTTTTCTACGTCTGGTCCCGGGGGCGTGGGCGGGCTCAGAGTGTCCCTTCCTATTTCTTCAACGCGGTGAAAGTCTACGCACTGCTGGGTGAAGAGGACGCCAAAGTCGCGGCCCGCGCCGCCTGCAAGATGGCCACCCCCCGTCAGCGCACTATGATGCTGGACTATCTGAACAAACGGACGTCAGAGCTGCTGCTGGAAACCGCGGAACAGAACGCCGGTCAGAACCCGCTGGTGATCGTCGAGCGCCTCCTCCAACTCAAACAGGAGATGAGCCTCCAGGACGAGCCTACGGACGAGCGGGCGCCCGACCTCATTCCCGAAAAACAGTGGTTGCAGGACCATAATCAGGCATATCTGCGAGCGCTGGGGCGGGGCGACCCCAGCGTCTTTGTTGACCAGCATCCGGATCTCTTTTCCTCCCAGACCACCAAGCCGGCCACGGCCAAAAACGATGAAGCAGTCTGATTCCTCCCAGACGCGCCCTGCCCTGTCCGCCCTTTCCCAAGCTGGGGTCGCGCTTTCCGCTTCACCCCCAGCGACCGCGTCCACTCGTGCCGCGCGGGCGGTGCGGCCGCGCGGGCTATTACTCGGCCTGGCGGTGGCCATTATTTTTACTGATGCCGTGGGCTATACGGTTATCATCCCGGCGCTGCCGAGCTTTGCGGCGGAATTGAGCCTGGGAGAAACCCGCACGGGTACGCTGTATGCCTCATACGGCTTGATTTCCCTGTTGCTCTACCTTCCCTTTGGTCTGCTGGTTGACCGCTGGGGCGAACGGCGGTGGCTGACAGTCGGCATGCTGGCCTTGGGAGTTGCCTCGCTCGGATTCTGGCAGGCCAGCGGGTTCTGGACCCTGCTCGGCTGCCGCGTCACGCAGGGGATTGCCGCGTCCGCCACCTGGGCTGCGGCCCTCCCTCTCGCGGCCCGGCTGGCGACTACAGAGCGGCGTGGCGTGGAAATGAGCGTCCTGATGATGGCCTTCAGTATCGGCGTTGTTGCCGGTCCGGCCCTCGGTAGTCTGGGCCAGGTGCGTGACCCCTTCCTGTATTTTGCCGGGGTGCCGTTTGGCTTGGCCGTATGCGCCTTTGCCCTGCTCCCGCGCCATGCGCCGTCCTCCACCCATGTAGTTGCCAACTCTGTCGCTCCATCTTTTTTCCGAGATGGATTACGACGCGAGCTTGTGTGCGCCTGCTTGGTGATTCTCGTCACTTGTGCCACGCTAGGGGCCATTGAGATATTGCTGCCGCTCCAATTCTCCCGGCTGGATTGGACGCGCCAGCACATCGGTCTGTTCTTTTCGGGCTGGGGTCTGGCTATGCTGATTATCCAGCCATTCATCGGTTGGTGGTCGGATCGGCGCGGGCGACGGGAACCCATCCAATTCGGCCTGCTCGCCGCGGCGGTCCTCACGCCCAGTCTGTTTTCCGCTCTCGATTCGATCTGGCTGTTCCCCCTCGCCCTGGGAACAATTTTTGCCTTGTCGGCAGCCCTTGTCCCCACCCTACCCCTGATGGCGGACTATCTCACCGACGGGCAGTCTGGCAGAGCCTTCGGGTTTTATAATATGGCCTTCAGTCTTGGCATCGTGTTAGGACCCTGGTCAGGGGGCTATATCACCGAGCACCTCAATGTATTCTGGGCCGCGATCCTGGTCAGTCTTCCCCTGCTGGTTATGGTGCCGCTTGTTCCCTATCTTTTACGCCACCCGCATCCACGAAAGGTATAGCCAGTGACACAATTGCGGTCCCCAAGCTACGACCTGGCCGATATCGTCGCCGTCAATGATATGTATCACCGACGCGGCTGGACGGATGGTCTGCCCATTCTTCCCCCTACCGAGGAATTGGTTCAGGACTGTCTCGATGCGACTGGCCTAGCACCGAGCGCGGTTATTGGCGTCGAGTCCGTCCGCCAACGTCCGATTACCGCAGAGAAGGTCGCCATCAATGCGGTGATGGCGGGCTGTCTGCCGGCCTATATGCCCGTGGTCGTCGCCGTAATCAAAGCCATGTGCCAGCCTGAGTTCAATCTGCACGGCAGCACGGCAAGTACTGGAGGGAGTGCCCAGTTCATTGTGGTCAACGGCCCCATTCGACAGCGAATCGAACTGAACGCCACCCATAATGTCCTGGCTAATCACAGCCGGGCTAATGCCTGTATTGGCCGTGCCATCCGTCTCATACTCATTAACGTGCTGGGCTGTCTGCCCGGACAGCTCGACCGCTCCACCCTGGGTCATCCGGGTAAATTCAGCTTCTGTATTGCCGAAGACGAAGAAGACAGCCCCTGGACTCCCCTCGCGCAGCAGCGTGGCCTGCCTGCCGGTACGTCGGCGGTCACGGTTATGGCGGGAGAGTCCCCGCACCAGACCATGAACGAGTGGACCCGCGACCCGGAAGAAATCGCCGAGACCTTTGCAGCAGAGATACGTCACAATATGTTGACCTATTCGATCTGGGCCGGGAATTATGCCCTGATCGTTCCCAAACAACTGCGCGATCTCATCGTCACCGCGGGCTGGCAAAAGCGCGATATTCAGGAGTACGTCTATCGCTCCGCCCAGGTCGTGCGGCGCGACTGGGCAACGGTGGGAAAGAAGCAGATCGTCAACCTGGGCAAGGGAGCAGACCAGCGCTTCGGCGCCTTACGCTCACCGGACGATTTACTCGTGATCGCCGCCGGTGGTCCGGCGGGTGGGTTTGGAGCGATTGTGCCGCCGTGGTTGGGCTCCCGGTCACAGGCCGTGACGCAAATCATCGAAACCCCATGAAACGTATAAACGAAACCGGGCAACCACAAGGGTTGCCCCTACAGCTCCCCTAACCCCTAACCCCTATCGGAGACACTCCATGACACTACGCGTTCTTGACCCAACTTTTGACGGCGACCAGGCAGCCCAAGCCACCGTCTCCCGACTGCCCTCTCTGGCCGGACGGACGGTTGGCCTGCTCGACAACGGCAAGCTCAATGTCGACATCTTGCTCGATCACGTCGAAACGCTCCTGCGTTCACAACACGGCGTCAGTACCGTCATTCGCCTACACAAACCGGATGCCAGCCGTCCAGTCCCTGAAGGTGTCGCAAAAGGGTTCGCAGCGTGTGACGCGGTCATTTCTGCGGTCGGTGATTGAGGCAGTTGTTCATCGTGCAGTTTGCACGATGCCCTGACTGCCGAAAAGGCCGGTGTAGTGGCCACCGCTATTATTACCGATCGTTTTGTCCCAACAGCCAAAGCCATGGCTACAGTTCAGGGTATGTCCGACTACCCCTTTGCCGTTATCCCCCATCCCATTGCCAGCAATACTGAGCAGATTCTGCGCGAAAAAGCGGAGGATGCCCTGCGGCAATGCGTCGAGATTCTGTTGCAAGGCGAGCCGCATGCCGATGCATAGCGACGGAGTAGCGGAGTCTTTCCCGCTTGAGCCCTCGGCTGACGAGATGCATCACCTGGTTGACCAGGCGATGCAGTATATTACCGCCCATATTGAGTCGTTATCGGACCAGCCGGCAGCTAATGCCGAAGGCGGAGCCGAACTCGCCCGCAGCCTGCGAGAGCCCCTGCCCGAGCAGGGACAGACCTATGCGGAGCTTTTACGTGTGCTGTTCCATACGGCCATTCCGCGCAGTTTCAACTGTGCCGGACCAGGCTATTTAGCCTATGTCCCCGGCGGCGGCATTTTTCATGCCGCGGTAGCGGACCTGATTAGTGACGCGGTGAACCGCTACGTCGGCGTCTGGGCTGCGTCCCCCGGTCTGGCTCAGCTTGAAGCCAACGTGGTGCGCTGGTTCTGTGATATTATCGGTTATCCAGCTTCTGCCGGTGGGTTTCTGACCACAGGAGGTTCGCTGGCGAACTTCTCGGCCATTTTTACCGCCCGTCGCGAGCGTCTGCCCGAGAATTTTCTGACCGGCAGCATGTACACGTCCAGCCAGACCCACCATTCAGTGCAAAAGGCGGCCCTGCTGGCCGGATTTCCCGCCTACAATGTCCGGGAGGTTCCAACAGACGAACAGTTCCGCGTTCGGCTCGATGCCTTACAGCAACACATCGAGGCGGACCGGCAAGCGGGTCTTACACCATTTCTCATTATCGGAAACGCAGGCACGACCAATACGGGCGCGGTAGACGACCTCACCGCCCTGGCCGATATTGCGCACCAACACAGGCTCTGGCTGCATATTGACGCGGCCTACGGCGGATTCTTTATGCTGACCCAGCGAGGTCGGGATCGATTAGGCGGAATTGAGCGAGCGGATTCGGTTACCCTTGACCCGCATAAGGGCCTCTTCCTCCCCTTCGGCACCGGGTCTCTGCTCGTGCGAGAGCGCGAGGCTCTCAAGCGGGCTCATCAAGGTGAGGCGGCCGCCTATCTGCCGACCATGCAAGATGATCCCGACTGTGTGGATTTTTGCCAGATTTCACCCGAACTCTCGCGCGACTTTCGCGGGCTGCGCGCCTGGCTGCCCCTCAAGATGCACGGCATTCAGCCCTTTCGTCAGGCTCTAGACGAAAAACTCGATTTAGCCGCCTGGGCCACCGCGGAACTCAAAAAAATCCCGGAGGTTGAAATCGTTGCCGAGCCACAATTATCCATTGTCGCCTTTCGGCTGAACCGACCCGACCTGGATACCCCTGCCCTCAACGAACTGAACCACGCCTGGCTTCAGGCCATCAATGCCCGTAAACGGGTCCTGCTGACCGGCACGATGCTGGGTGACCGCTTTGCTATCCGTATCTGTGCGTTATGTTTTCGGACTCACCAAGATCGTCTGGAAATGTGTCTGGAAGATATTCGAGCGGCGTGCCAAGCGGTGTCAAACACATGAGCACGCCCTCCGAGAACACGGCCTCGCGTCTCCCCTTCACCCCGCTTCAACAGGTCGTGCCCTTCCCTGAACTTGACCCAGACTTGACGCCATCTCCTCTCGTATGAGAGGAGGACAGATATGGGCTGAAAGGAGGGACGCCATGAAGGGGACAGCCATCGGACTCGCGGTCGGCAGTTTTCTGTGCTTTTTGCAGAGCGTTGATTATCTGCAACAGAGCGACCTCAAGGGTCTTGTCTTATTGGGCATTGGCGGGGTGTTTCTGTACTTAGCCAAAATGGCCTGGGAGAAGCCGCTGGGCGACCCCGACGACTAAGGTGCGGGGGACATGTCCTGCGACTATGGCTTTCCTTCCTCCATAACCCGACAAAACAGATTCACCTGTTCCATGTGGGCCAGGGTCTGGCAGCGGGTCCGGGCCAGGGCCGGGCTGGCCACAACAATGGCCAGACTCTGGGCGCGTGAGAGAGCGACGTTGAGGCGATTCTTATGAAACAGAAAGTCGATCCCGCGCGGAGATGTATCGCCCTGACTGGCGCACATGGAGAGGATGACGACCGGCGCTTCCTGGCCCTGAAATTTATCGACGGTCCCGACTCTGGCATCCGGCCCCAAAGCGGCCTGGAGTTTGCGGACCTGCATATTGTACGGGGCAACACACAGGATGTCGGACAGTTGTAACGGACGCAGCCGTTGTCCGCTCGTATCCGTGATGTCTCGGCCAAGCAGCTCGCCAACCACCGCGCGGACGGCCTGCACCTCCTCGTCACTCGATTGCGTATTGCCTTCGTGCGGTACGGGGACGAAAACCAGACCGGCTTCCCGAGTAATGATGCGGCCGCCCGTTTGGGGAAGGCAGACGTGCCGCTGAGCCGTTTGGGGTGCGGCATGGAGGCGACCTTCGTATACCGCGTCAGAGAGAAAATGACAAATCTCAGGGTGCAGCCGCCAAGTTGTGGCCAAGAACACACCCATATCGGGCGGTATGGTCGCCTTGCCCTGGAGCAGGTATTCGAGAATGGACAGCCCGCTCTCTCCGGGATGAGCGCCCTGGGTCGGTTGGCCCAACTGCATCTGATCGCCGCACAGGACAATGTTCTCCGTGGCCGCGGCCATGCCCGTGAGGCTGGCCACCGACACCTGACCGGCCTCGTCCACAAAGAGATAGTCCAGCTTCCCTCGCAACCCAGAGTCGCTGAACGCCCAGGCCGTCCCTCCGAGCAACCGGAACTGCTCCAAACGCGGAATCGCGTCTCGCACGCGCTGAACATGGGTGGCTTCGGGACATAGCTCAAAGAACCGATCCTCGGCCGGACCACCTATTTTGAGGCATTCCAGCCGCCCCTGCCGTAGCTCCTTGCATTTACGCATGAGGTTGAGAATGGCGGCATGGCTGTTGGCGGTAATGCCCACGCGCTTGCCTCGGTCCAACAGCGCCAGAATCATCCCGGCACCCAGCGTAGTCTTGCCGCTGCCCGGCGGCCCTTGCAGACAGAGAGTTGAATGGTCAAGGGACTCGACGAGCCGCAGGACGGCGAGGAAGGGGTCTGTTGAGTCTTTGGAGTCGGTTGGGTCGGTTAGGTCAGACTCAAAGGACCCAAACGACTCAAAGGACCCAACCCGAGGTGGGCGACGCAGGAGAAAGTCGTGCAAGGCGGACGGAAGTTGGTTTTCTTGCTGCCAGGTTTGGGCGATATCCCGGACAGCATTTTCAATCACCTGGGCGGAGACGTATTCATCCGGAATCAGGGAAAGCGAGGCCGGCGGTATCCCGTCCGGGAGCTGTTTCAGTCGTTGTGGGCTGAATTTGAGACAAATGCGTCCCCGCTCCGGGTCTACGGCATGAATGGGGATTTTCATCTCAAGATCGTGGGCAAAATAGCACCGGGCGCCAACATCCAGCTTGGTATCCTGATCGGGATCATAGCTATACCAAAAGCCGTGAGAGCGTTTGATTGGTTCCGGTGGCTGAGAGAGCCGCCTTAAACCGCCGAGGCAATTCATATCCTGCACGAGTTCTTCTTCCGTCATGGCGTGGCGGTCAAACATCGCCCACCACACCGGTTTCGCCTCCCGACGGTGGAATTCAACCATCTGTCCAAGCATCTCTTGCGTCTGCCAACGCGCGGCCTGTGTATGCCGCTGCGGAGCGGGTGGGATTTCCGCTAGCAGGGTATGAGCAAGAGCTTGGGGAGAGGCTGGGTCGGCGAGTAGGTCAGGCTCTTCAGGAGCTTCCGGGGGCGCATCCTGTTTCGGTATCCAGGCAATCCCGGCTTCCTGCTGACGCTCCCGGAGCCAACAGGTCAACTGCCAGGTTGATCCGCAGTCGTCTTGGTTGTAGGCACGAATCGCCTGGAGGAGCGGAGAGGCGGTCCGGTCTTGGGCCTCGCCGCTTGCCAGCCAGCGCTCGTAGGCTGCAATGGAGTCAACCGCGCTCGTCACCTCCCCGGCCCGCTCAGGTCGGTATAAACGTTCGAGGTTTTTAATCGAATAGTGCGGCTCGCCGACCCGTATACCGTGCCGAACAACGGCATACAGATCAACAAAAACTTCGTGGCGCAGGAGCGCGTCTACCTCGGCTTCTCGGCTCCCATACCGCCCCATCAGCCGCCGCAACGCGGCCACCTCGTAGTTGGCGTAGTGATAGATGTGCATAGCGGGGTCGGCCTGCCAGCGAGCGTAGGCCCAATCGATGAAATCACAAAAAGCTCGCCGTTCCTGATCGGTGTCATGCGCCCACCAGTCGTGGAACACCCGCTGACTGTCGTCGAGCGCAAGCGCGCCAAAGAGATATTCCAGTCCGCCCTTCACCAGCGGATAGCCTTCCATGTCAAAAAAGATGTCGCCCGGAGAGGCCGGAGGCAGCAGGGCCAAGCCACGCCGCTGGTCCGGCGGGTCGGGAATAAGAATCCGATAGGCCGGTCGGTCGGCCCCGACCGAGGCGGCTTGCAGTTGCGCCTGCTCCTTGAGCCGAGTGAATACAGCATCATCGATTCTCGGGACGTGCGCGAGCGTAGACTCTGCCAGGGCCGTGAGCGTCGTGATACCGGCCGCATTGAGTTTCTGAATCTGGCTCACACTGATATTGGCCACGCGGCTCAGATGGTCGGCTGTCTCAAGTATCCGGGTCGCCTGCGCAGTCCAGCGACCGTAGTCCCCGCCGAGTTCCGGGCTGGGCTGGACCGCTGGATCAAAGTGCTGCATGTCAGCCAGAAATGCCTGCTTCAGGGCGAGATAGTAATAGATAAAATCGGCGGTCCGAAAACGACGCTGTTCACCGGAGCCGAGCCAGAGCAGTATCGCGTCCGGCCATTGTCCCTGAACGGTCTGGAGCAGGTCGGCTGAGCAGCAGAGTTGAATCAGATGCGCCGGACCCGGCTGTGTGGCGAGTATGGCATCCCATACCTCGTAGCTATAGTTACCCAGAGCAGACGTCCCCGCAGTCCGCACCAGAAAATCGGGCCGACCAAGAAAATACTCGGGTCGGACATCTTGGACCGCACCGTTTTGCAGCCAACCGTGATGGATGACGTCGTGGCCGGCCCGCATTGCCGTGATGGTCGCCTCCCCTCGGTCCGTATCTGCGGAGAGCGTATGGACCTCACGCCCCTCTTGTCGAAATTGAGCCAGACACATCTGTTCATGCTGGCGTGCCCGTTCGGCGAGCGTGGTCAGGGAAAGCGGTTCGGGGTCGGGTTGAGCCTGACCTGGAAAGTCCAGGGCGTAGCGTGACATCCACGTCGCAAACGGCGAGGCAAGAAATTCATTCAGGTCGTTCGGGCTGTAGTAATACCGTCCGTTGTCCTTGTGCATACGACGGCCCTTCCCCACCACTATTCCAAAACAACGCCGTGGACGGCACCGTGAAAGAATGGCAACACCGCTCCTCCTGTTGGTGTCCGGGTGGACAGCAGGTGGGATAAGGAAAATCGCGCATCAACCTCGGCTTTGGCCCGTTCAAACTCCAGCGTATTTACCGGTCGCTGAGGGACCACACGTCCGGTCTGGCTCAACAGCAGACGGATACGATACCGCTCTTCCATCGACCATATCCGCTCTTGGCTCACCCCGCCGCTCAGTGACGTGTTCAGAAAGACAAAAACAAAACGCTCCTGGAGAGCAAGATGTTGCAGGAGAACAGCGTCCTCGTTTTGCAGGGGATTAAGGTAGACTCGGCCGACCACGGACCGTTCAGATTCCGCACCGAGCTGAAAGGCGAGGGTCACAACCCAGACCCCGCCCTTCGCCTGATAGCCGATACAATTCAATAAAAACGGCTGGAGGGGGCGGCGATACGAGAAGACTTCCTTCACACGCATGGCAAGGGCGGTCTCGCGGCCACCCCCCAACTCGACCACAGTAGGCGAGTCTGGAGTGGTCGCCTGGAGCCGTTGGCGAGACCTTGCGTCAAGCTCAACTTTCATTGTCCCTGAGTCTTATCGCGAGTGAGGGTGTTCAGCTACCTGGGCGATGTATAGAGGGGCGCAGTCCCCTCACTCGATGCGCCCCATCACTACGAGCGGAACGCATCGAGCCGCCCGGCCAGAACCTGGGCAACCGGAGCCATGGGTTCGAGACGCTCGAACAGAATCTTCAGAATGGCGGTCATTGGGGTGGCCAGCAGCATGCCGACAACGCCCCACAGCATGCCCCATACGATCAGGGCCATGAGAATGACGATCGGGTGCAGGTCGAGAGCTTCCCCCATAACCTTGGGTTCGAGGATATTACCGATAACGATTTGAATCAGACTTGGCAGCAGGATGGCCAGGATCGCGGTTGTGGTCGAGATATCCGGGCTGACAACAACAACCGGCACGGGAAGCAAGGTCGCGATAATCGACCCGACGCTGGGGATGAAATTGAGCAGAAAGGCGAGCAGACCAAAGACCAGCGCCAGATCAACACCGAGGACGGCCAGGGTGAGGCCAACCAGGAACCCGGTGGCAAGAGAGATCAGGGCCTTGGTCACGATATAGTGTTCAATCCGCGTCTCAATCTCCGCCCAGACACCACCGACTTTCTGTCGTGCGCCACCAAGCAGCAGATATAAGACGAAAATCAGAACCAGTAAGCCCTGGGAGAGCAGGCCGACTATGGCATTTGTCATCTGTATCAACATGCCGCTGACATTACCGAGGGGCAGTTGGGCGAACGGGTTCTCTTCGGCGCGGAACATACCGGCTGGGAGGAGAGCCGACACTTTTGCCCCGAGCAGCTCAATCTGTTGCTGGTAGGCAGCGGCATTCGCCTGCAATTGACTCACAGAGGTTGAGATGAGCAGACCCAGGCTCCCGAGAATCAGGACACCGATGACTAGGGTTGAAGCCACGGCGACGAGGTAGGGCAGGCGGAGTCGGCGAACCTGGAATTCAACCAGCGGCAGCAGCCCGTAAGCAATAAAAACAGCCAGGACAAAAGGGACCAGAACGGGTCGTAGCCAATACAGGGCAGCCGCGACCGCGACTGTGCTGACTATGAGCAGGCAGATCGTTTGGAGCCGTTGTTCGTGCTGGGCGGGGTCCAATGGTTCGGGTATTATCCTTGCGGCCGGGCATCTTTGAGGAGCCGGACGATCTCGGGATAGCCCCTGCCCATCGCGACTGCCTCAGGTGTCCAGCCATCTCCGCTGCCGCCTTGTACGTCGGCCCCTTTGGCTAAGAGGGCCTCGACAATGTCTCTACGACCGTTGTATACCGCGTAGCGTAGCGGCGTGAAGCCGTCCTTATCTTCAATATTGACATCCGCACCGGCTTCGAGCAGCACATTGACAATATCAGTCCTGCCAGTAGACGCGGCATATCGGAGGGCCGTTTCTCCGTGCGCTCCCGCGACATTCGGGTCCATACCGGCCTCGAGCATGAGCTGGACCGATTTCAGATCGCCCATCTGTGCCCGGCTCCGAAACATCTTTTCACTATATTTCACGTTCCGGGCCTTCAACTGAGCCCGAGGATCGTCCGCTGGCGCGGGTGCACAGCCAGCGGCACACACAAGCAGAACAAGGACACTGTAAACGACAGACGTGAAACGGCGCTGTGACATTCCTTCCCCTTTTCGACACATACTCCAGACTCCGTCCCACGCCATGAGTATTATGGTGTACAAGGACTGAAAGAGTCGCCTTATTTCTTCCTATCAATTACCAGTCCTGCCAGGACGGGCAAGACCCCTGAGGCCCTGGAGCAGGCCCTCGGGGCTGAACAGAGGCCCCCAAGAATGGAAAACACCGCCTCGGCAGTACTATCCCTGTCGCTGCATCATCACGAGCGAGTACGGCTCAAACGCACCCGTCCCAAAATCAACCTCAAGCCGCTCGGTAAAGCCGCTTTTGCTTGAGCTCAGAATTTTCCGCGCGCGTTTCGCTTTGGGCTGATGACCGGGAGGGCGGTCCGGAAAAGAGAGACTCTGTCCGTCGTAGCTCGGTTGGTAGTCAATCAGCCCTCCCCCATCGGTATAGGCACGGGCTTCGAGATGGTGACTGGTGGTATTGAAACCGAGCATCACACAGGCTTCATGCACATCCAAGAGTCCATCCTTCAGCGGGTAGACCACACGCATACGCAGGGACAGAAATTGACCACCCGCCTCCCACGCTCCGACCATCTGCTTGTGAAATCGCCGCCCACCTTTCGCATAGCTCCCATCGCCATGAAAACGTCCCACAAGAAATTCGAGCTTCTGGAGCAGTGGCGGTAGCGGTTTGGGCGGATGGGCGAGTTTGTCAGACGGCAGTGGGTCCAGCAGGGTCTGCATACATCCTCCTTAACTGACACCAACGTGGGGTCCCATTCAGGTTCGGAACGGCCCTCATCCGGGGCGGGTTCCTGACGCACTAGACGGACCGGGCAGCACGAAGGGGGATAATATGGAGTGCCCCTGTCTCTGGGTTCTCCCCTAACGCGATATCGACCTCATAGACAGCGCGAATAGCGTCAACAGTCAAGACGGCACGGGGCGTTCCGGCTGCGTGGACCTGCCCGGCATGGAGCAGCACAACCGAGGCACAGGAGGCCGCGGCTAGGTTAAGGTCGTGGAGGACGCTTACGACAGTCACCCCCTGCTGGACTAATGTAGTCAGGACATCAGCCAGGGCAAACTGATGCCGCATATCCAAACTCGTGGTTGGCTCGTCAAGCAGAAGAAAGGCCGGATTTTGAGCAAGCGCGCGGGCAAGCATTACCCGCTGGAACTCACCACCGGACAGGGTAGTGACCTGCCGGTCGGCGAGCTGAGAGACTTCGGTCAACTGCATGGCCCGCTGAATGATCTCTTCGTCTTCGACACCCTCACTTTGCCAACGCTCAAGATGGGGAGCGCGGCCCAGGGCGACGACTTCTCGAACGTGAAACGGAAAAGACAAGTCCGTGCGTTGCGGGAGGAAAGCAAGCTGTTTGGCGCGTTCTCGGTTGGGCCATTGCTCTAACGCTTTCCCGGCGAAGAGCACAACTCCGGTCGATGCCGGTAATACCCCTGCCATAATGCGTAAGAGTGTTGATTTTCCGGCTCCATTGGGACCCAGGATACCGATCCATTGTCCGGGAGACAGGTCGATCGAGATGTCATCCAGGATCAGGGTATGGTCTGGAGTGTAGCGGATGTGTTGAAGGGCAAAGGCCGAAGTTTGCATACTCGTCACCTGGGGTTTCGCTGGGCTCTATCCTGTCTGAGCAGCAGGTGCAAGAAGAGCGGCGCCCCTACGCAGGCGGTGATAATGCCCAGACGCAGTTCTTCGCTGACCACGAGCGTGCGCGCCAGCAGGTCGCACCACACCAGGAAAACGGCCCCGCCCAGCGCAGCGTTCGGCAACAGTGTTCGATGGTTAGGGCCGACCAACAGCCGCATGACGTGTGGAATAACCAGTCCAACGAATCCGATGGTTCCGCTCACCGCCACGGCGGCACCCGCCAGTAACGCCGAGAATACCAGCAAGCAGCGCTTGACGGTCTCTACCTGCATGCCGAGCGTAGTCGCGGTCTCTTCGCCGAGCGTCAGAACATTCAGGTCACGTGCGAAGCACAGCACGGGGAGGAAACCGGCGAGCGCGAACGGCAGCATCATCTGCAAATGTGACCAACTCCGTCCGTCCAGCCCACCCATGAGCCAGAACAGGAGTTGACGCGAAATCTCGTAGTGCGTCAGGCTCAGCACCAGCGTAGTCAGCGACCCAAACAGCGTGTTGACCGCGATCCCGACGAGGAGGAGCTGTGAGAGCGCGGTACGGCCCTGCTGCGTGGCGACCAGATACACACCAAAGGCGGTGGTCAGTGCACCGGCGAACGTGGCGAGCGGCAGGGCGAAAGTGGCTCCCGTGGCCAGCCCGCAACTGATAGCCAGCGCACCGGCTAGCGCGCCTCCGCTCGACACGCCGATCAGGCCAGCGTCTGCGAGCGGGTTGCGAAACAGCCCTTGCATGGCCGCGCCAGCTACGGCCAGGCTAGCCCCGACCACAGCCGCGGCCAAAACCCGTGGCAGGCGAATCAGATAGACGATGGTGGCCTGAGAACGCTCGTGGGCGTCGATTGGGAGTTCAAATAATACGCACCACAACAAGCGTGCGGTGGTCTCAAGAGGGATCGAGACTTGTCCCCAGGCAACCGCGACCGTCACCGTCACGACAAGAAGGCCGGTCCACACCAACAGAGACCAGCTCGCCACGCAGGGGGACCCCAGGCTGTCAGTGCGCCTGTCCATGCTGCGGAAACGCCACGGAGTCCAGCGTGGCAAACGCCTGCGGATGGAGGAGGCGTGCCATACGTTCGACTCCATTCACGATATGGTGCGACAATGAACTGACCGACGGACCGGGGATGACGTACACGCGTCGCTGTTGGATCGCGTCTATCGTTGCCAAGCTCGCGTCGGCCAGCAGCACGGGGCGCAGACCGCCGGTGCCTTCCCGGTCGGTCTCGCCACCGACCAGGATCACCGCCGGGTTGAGCTGGATGAGCACTTCGCGGGAAAGCTGCTTGACACCGTGGATACCGGCCTCGGCTGCGACGTTCAGACCGCCGGCACGGCCAATCATCTCGTTCAGCGTCGTCCCGTGTCCGGCCGTAAAGCCGCCTGGGAAATAGTACAGGGTGCGGGGGTGCGGCGAGCGGGCCACGCGCTCCTGCACGGTGTGCAGGCGGCGATCCATATTGGCGATCAGCCGGCGGGCTTGCGGCAGCGCGCCGATCGCCCGCCCGACGGCCAGAATATTGCGCTGGACCCCGGCAAAAGACTCGTGCCGGGCAATCTCACACAGTGGGATGCCGCTCGTGCGCAGGAGACTACGGGCCGTCACTCCGGTGTAGGCCGAGGCGCTGACGATGACGAGGTCGGGTCGTAAAGCGATCACCTGTTCGGCATTGGCGGAGACCTTGTGCCGAACCTGGCGTGCGGTCTCCACGCTGTGGGAATAACGCGGGTCGTCCACCAGCCAAGTCAGACCGAGAATCCGGCCGGTTGGGATGAGTGCCAGCAGGATCTCGTCGCCGGCCAGTGTCATCGACACGATCCGTTGTGGCGGAAATACTGGAGGCGAGACTTGGCCGTGCATGACATGCTCGCGATAGACGAATACCGTCAGCAGTAACACGCCAGCTAGCCACACGGCGAGGCGCGTGATCAGACGGAATGGCTCGTCGAGCCGGTGTCGAACGGATGATCTCGGCACGTCTCCCCTCTTCGTATTCGTCGGTCTTCCAGGTCAAAACTCCGCCCGGAACCCGGTCAGGAACGTCGTTTCCGCGGACGAAAAGTTCACAACCTCCTGATAGTCGGCATCAAACAGATTCTTCACCTTTCCCTCCAGGGTCAGGGCGCGGATGCCCCAGCGGTCCTCGAACAGCAGCCAGGACAGGGCGATATCCGCCCGCTCGTAGCCGTCGTGCAAAACGCTACCGCCCGAGGCGAAACTATACTCGGAAACATTCCCTTTGAGATACAGATGAAAGTTGGCGTTCAGGCGGGCACCGGTGTAATTCAGCGTTAACGACCCGACATGCTTGGGCCGCCGAATCAGCGCTCCGCCTTTTACGTACGCCCCACTTGCCGGACCATCCAGGACTCTAGCCTCCAGGTAGGTGTACGAGCCGCGTACTGAGAAACCATAGGGCAGCGCGGCGCGCGCGCCGGCTTCGAGCCCTCGACTGCGGGTCCGCTCGACGTTGAGAAAGGTCGGCGCGGGAGCATCCGTAAAGGTATACGCAATCAGGTTTTTATGTGTGGTGGAAAACCAAGTCAGACTCAACGCTGCATCTAATCCGGCCAGAGTAAGTGGCTGGTCTATACCGAGTTCCCAGCTCCGGGATTCTTCCGGTTTCAGGTTGGGGTCACCGCGGGAGAAGGCGGAGTTACTGAAGTTTTCATAAAAACTGGCGGCTTTGAGGCCCTGGCTATAGCCACCGCGCAGCTTGGTGTTGAGGCCGGGCAGCACAAGGGCGGCCGAGACTCGTGGGTTGACGTGCGTCCCGTACGTAAACGCATCGTCCACGCGGAACCCGGACGTGACGAACAGCGTATCGCACCACGCCAGACGAAGTTGGGAATAGAACGACTGCGCGTTGCGGCTGGCAACGAGTCCACTGTGGGTTGTCTTCTGGTCGTAGTGCTCACTTTCGACCGAGCCACCAAGCGTGAAGACCGGCGATATGTCGTACAGAACCGGCAGGAAAAAATCGGAGGAATAATCGGCAGACAAACGATATTGGCGATCTCTGCTGACGTAGGCGCCGAAGTCTATGCCTTCATCCTGCGGGTCACGATAGGTTTGCCAGTCGTATAACAGACCGAGTTGCAGAGAGTGACGCCACCAGGCCACGGGCTGGTAGACCGCACGCGGGCCAAGAATCAAACGGCGATTGTCGGTATACGCCCGCGGGTCCAGCATGTTGTCGCGCCGGTCAATACGATCGCCGGAACTGGTCGGGAAATGAAACCGGCTGTCGATGTAGCGGACGGTCGTCATGAGTTGCAAGGTGTCGTGTGGGTCAAGGTCGAACCGTGCCGCAAGGGTTGTGTTGCTGAAGTCATTATTGATCGACAGGAGACCCTCACTGTCGACCCGTCCGATGGCAAGGTTGTAGCCGTACAGGCTCGTCCCGCCCGAGACGCCAGCGCTTTCCTCGAAGGTGTCGGGGTTGCCCATGCGGAAACCCAGCGTTGCGTGCGCCGGACCCTGCCCGCGTGGCGTGAGGAGTTGGATGACCGAACTCATAGCATCGGATCCGTACAGGGCGCTCTGCGGGCCGCGCACCACTTCAATGCGTCCTACACCCAAGGTCGTCAGGTCGTTGAAGTTGAACGCGCCGCCAGCCCGATTGACCTTCACCCCGTCTATCAAAATTAAGTTGTGGTCGGACTCGCCACCGCGCGTGAAGAGCGACGTCGTGCCGCCACGCCCACCTGACGGAACAAAGGTCAGCCCCGGCACTTCGCGCAACTGTTCAAACACGTCGGTAGTCTGGCGTTGTATGATCTCTTCCCGCGTCAGCACCGTCACCGCATAGGTAGTCTGCGCGAGCGATTCTTCCAGCTTAGACGCCGTGACAATGATGGTGTTCAGCCTGAGAGGCGCTGGCTGGTCTTCGGATTGCCCCACGCGGGATGGTGCGGGCTCGGTTTGCACGGCTGGCGGTGTAGCGTGTGCAGGTAGAGCACTCGCCGTCCAGACGAGGAACGCGACCGTTAAGCCGTAAGTGTAATACGAAAGCTTGTCCATCTTCTTCCCTCCTCGGGGAAGCCTTCCCCTGGTAGAGAAGAGAAGCGGATGTGTTGGGAACTGCTGAAAACCACCCAGAGTGGGTGGACAGCAACCTGCGTATCCGGAACAGTAACACGCTGTAACCCTTCTCCCTCCGCGGAGAGGCCGGTTCATGGCTTCAGGCAGGTTTCCTGGCTTAGGGGTTCAGGGGTTCACACCCTAACGCCCGTCAACGGCCTTCCCACCGGCTTGCACCAGCAGTGGCATCATCGAGACAGGCTCCCCCATCACAGTGGCGGGACCGCGCCGGCTTTGCACCGACTTCCCTTATTTCACCCGGTATGGGCACCTCAAGCACGGTTCGGGCCAGTTGGTATCGGAGAGCCTGTATATTGTCAAGCACAACACCGGCAAACGCAGTGTCACGATGGCTCATACGGAAGCCAGACGGACGAGTTGCTGAGCAAAGGTCGGATTACTGCCGAAGTGCAGATGAATATAGCTTGCCAGGCAGCGCTTATACACATAGCCCTCGGGCCGAGTCGCCTCTGCTGCACGCTGGCGGACCTCATACAGCGTCCGGGTCTGCTTGACAGTAAGGTCCGGCACCAATTCTGAGTAGTGGAATTCGTGACCGCGAACTCGCAGGGCGGGGAACAGGCCATTGGTTGGCGGAATAGTAACCTCTGTATATCCCAGCGCGCTCAGGCGCGACCGCATGCGCACGCCGGCGGGATAGACGCCAACCATAGGAAAGTCGTGTCCGTCCACGTCCTGGATGCCTTGGGTCAGATACATAAACCCACCACACTCGGCGTACGCCGTTCTCCCGTCCTGGATAAAGTCTTTAATCTCCTGACGCATAGTCGTGTTGGCAGCTAATGTCTGGACATGGGCTTCAGGATAGCCACCCCCCAGGTAGAGGCCGTGCAGATTCGGGGGGAGATGCGAATCGTGCAACGGACTGAAGAAAACGAGTGTGGCGCCTGCTTGTTCCAGGAGTTCCAGATTGTCGGGATAGTAAAAACAGAAGGCTTCGTCCCGGGCGATGCCAAAACGAACGGGAAAGGCCAGCGACGCCCTGTCGGGCTGGGGTTGGGGGTCAGGAGTTAGAGGTTGGGGAAAGGTACTCAGACGAAGGAGCGATGACAGGTCGAGATGCTCTTCTATTACTCCAGCCAGGCGATCGATCTGTCCGGCAGATAATTGTTGCTCTTCTCTGGTGACCAGTCCTAAGTGACGTTCGGGCAAGGTGAGGGCCTCGTCGGATGGGAGACCGCCGAGTACGGTGATATTGGGAACATCGCGAACGGCTTCTTCGAGATAGCGCAGATGCCCCCGCCCGCCTATCTTGTTGAATATCACACCAGCGACGTTCAACTCCGGATCGAAATGCTGAAACCCGTGAATAACGGCCGCAACACTGCGCGCCATGGCTGAGGCATCAACCACCAGGAGGACCGGCAGCTCCAGCCATTTTGCCATTTCTGCCGTACTGCCGGCTTCGCTCTTGCCGTCATAGCCGTCAAAGAGGCCCATCATCCCTTCCACAACGCCCACATCGTGGCCATACAGACTGCGGTTGAACACAGTAGTGTTGTAGGCTCGCGACAACATCCAGCCATCAAGGTTTCTGGACGGAACCCCGGTGACCGCAGTGTGGTGCCCTGGGTCAATAAAGTCCGGGCCTATCTTAAAAGGCTGGACGGACAAGCCGCGTTTTTGTAAAGCGGCCAGCAAACCGAGGGTCAGCGTGGTTTTCCCCACACCGCTCTGCGTACCGGCAATAACGAATCCGTGCACCGACCCTCCTTACCCGCGCATCATAGGCCATTACCTTGCAATCTGTGAATGTCCTCGGCATCATGGCTCCCCATGGCTTTGCAAGACCCCCCTCCCCCAAGCTCGGTTGAAGGGCAAAAAGCCGGTGTTGTTGCCTATCGGCAAGAGCCGGACGGAACCTATGCCATCCTGATTATTACCGCCCGGCGGCAACGCGATGCCTGGATCTTCCCGGTCGGAACGGTTGACCCGGGCGAGACGCTGGAGCAAGCCGCCGCCCGCGAGTGTATGGAGGAGAGCGGCTATACGGTGCGAACCGGACCGCTGCTGAAAGCCCTTGACCTCGCGCACAAAAACGGCCCGCGTCGCTTTTCGTTTTTTGCTGCCCAGGTGACGGGTGAAGTGGACGAGTACGAAACTGATCGGCGCCGACGCTGGGTGCCGTTGGCCCAACTCGTCGATACCGTCAGCGAGGCGTTTGCTCCGGTCGCGCGGGCAGCCCTGGCCTATCTGTCCGCCTAGTTCGCCAGACATGACCACCATGAGCGCACGGGTCCTCATGATCCAGGGAACCGGCTCCGACGTCGGAAAGTCCGTCGTGGTTGCGGGTCTGTGTCGTCTGGCCAGGCAACGAGGCTGGCGGGTCGCTCCGTTCAAGCCACAGAACATGTCGAATAACGCGGCCGCGTGTGCGGCTGGCGGGGAGATTGGCCGGGCGCAAGCCCTGCAAGCGCGCGCCGCCGGGCTCGAACCGCACCCGGATTTTAACCCCGTGCTGTTGAAGCCACAGACTGACCGCGGGGCACAGATTGTCGTCCACGGCAAACCGGTCGGTCTGCTGAATGCTGCGGACTATACTACCGGACGCGCCCACCTGATGACCGCCGTCATGCAGAGTTTCCAGCGTCTCGTCGCCACCTATGACCTCGTTCTCATCGAAGGGGCCGGCAGCCCGGCCGAGGTCAACCTGCGAGCCGGTGATATTGCGAATATGGGGTTCGCGCTCGCCGCAGGAGTGCCCGTCTGCCTCATCGGCGATATTGACCGTGGAGGTGTCATCGCCTCCCTGGTTGGGACTCAGAGTGTGTTGGACCCCGAGGACAGCGCGATGATCGTCGGGTTTCTGATCAACAAATTTCGAGGTGACCCAACCCTGTTTACAAAAGGGGTCGCGGTGATTGAGCAGCGCACGGGTTGGCCGTGCTTCGGCGTAGTCCCGTGGATGCCGGCCGCGACGCGCCTGCCCGCGGAAGACGCGGTGGCGCTCTCACTCGGGCATAGCGAGCGCACCGATTGCATTCGGATTGCCGCCCCCCTGCTGTCCCGCCTGGCGAACTTCGACGACGCCGACCCCCTCCGTTTTGAGCCGGACGTGGATTTTACCTTTGTACCGCCCGGTCGTCCGATTCCGCGCGACGTGGATGTCGTGATCCTCTTCGGCACCAAATCGACCAACGGCGACCTAGACTTCCTGCGCGCCCAGGGCTGGGACCACGACGTGATGGCGCACGCCAGAGCCGGCGGTCGCGTCCTGGGCGTATGCGGCGGCTTCCAGATGTTGGGCCATCGTGTTCACGACCCATCGGGTACAGACGGTCCGATCGGATCGCGTCCAGGACTCGGCCTGCTTGCGCTTGAGACGACCATGGCCGGTGAAAAAACCGTCCGCCCGGCACGCGGACGTTGCACCCTGAGCGGCGCGTCCGTCGCGGGCTATGAAATTCACACCGGTCAATCAGACGGGCGCGCCCTGACCCAGCCGATGTTTCAGCTCGAAACCGGCCCGGACGGCGCGCGCAGCCAAGACGGATTGATCGAGGGTACGTATCTGCACGGGCTGTTCGGAAACGATGCGTATCGGCGCGCCTGGCTTAGCCGCATCCGCGACACAACGGCGGCGGCGTTGCAATACGAGGCCAGCGTCGAGGTGGCCCTGGACGACGTAGCCGCTACGCTAGCCGACACTGTGGATACGGACGCGCTGTTCTCAGCAGCGCGACGGCCTGGCCGGGTAGCGCCGGATATTTAGATGCCGTAGACCTGGGCGACGCTATCCCCGAGCAGATTATTACACGCGGTCTCTGACAGTGGTGCGACCAGCTCCTCCAACTCTTCCATATAGTTTCCGGGATGATCGAAGTGGGGGTAGTCAGTCGCCCAGAAGAAACGGTCGTTGCCCACATACTCGATGATATGCGCGAGCGCCCGCTCGTCCGGGTCACCGGAAATCCAGCACTGGCGTTTAAAATAGACACTCGGTTTTTCCTTGAGCGGCACATTATCGCCCAGGCTGGTGTCATACGTCGTATCCATCCGGTCCAGAGCTGCGCCTATCCATCCCGCACCAGACTCAAGCAACACGACTTTGATCTGAGGAAAGCGATCAAACAGCCCCCATTGAAACAGGCCGTAGAGCGCCTGCTGGGGTCCCTGCATGCCCAACGTGTTTTGCATCCAGCGCGCGCTTTTCATACCGTCAAAGCGTTGATAGGTCCGAATCTTGGGATGTTCGGCCATGGGATGAATGGCGACCGGCACCCCGAGCTCTTGGGCTTTCGACCAAAAGACATCGTGGTCGGGATGGGCGTGCGGGATACGGGTGAGTGTATAGGGGGCGAGAAAAGCGCCTTTTACTCCTGCACGCACGGAGCGTTCCAGTTCTGCCGCGGCCGCAGTCGGGTCGGCCAGCGAAATATGGGCAATGGCAATCAGGCGACCGTCCGAGTCGGAACAGAAATCACAGAGCCAGCGGTTGTACGCCTTGGCATACGCCAGGGACAGCTCTGCGTCATCAAGCTCGCACTCCCAGGTAAGACCCAGGCTGGGGTAGAGAATGGCTTTGGCAATGCCTTCCTGGTCCAGGAGGGCGACCCGCTCTTGGGGGTCCATGGAGCCAAAGGGGGCACTGCCGGGGTAGGATTGCTCCATCATCCGTTCGATTTCTTTGGTCCCCTTCCCCATACCACCCAGACCGGTCAGGACGCGCACGTCAAAAAAACGAGACGGCTTGCCGTTCATTTCCAGGACTTCCCGCCCCTCAAGCGTCCGAATGCGGAGTGCCCGGTCTCGATAGGCGGGATCGATATACCGCTCCCAGGTGTCTGCCGGTTCAAGGATGTGACCGTCCGCGTCAATAATATTCTCATAGTCGAGCGCCATGCTGTCTTCTCCTCCTGTTCCGTTTCTCTATCCCGGTTGGGATGCCCCGTCTGCGGCACCCAAGACACCATACGGTCTTGGACTTTTGTCATACCAATTTCCGGCCGACCCATCCACTCAGCCTGCCACTTGACGATCGGCCTCCTACGTCAACTATGGTGCTCAATCCGTGAACCCGCCTTTATCTTGACACCCAGCGCGTAGGCATCTCGTTTGGAAATATGGCATGCCTCGCTCACCGCGCCCGCGGCCTCTTTCAAGCCAGCCCCGTCCGCCAAGAGTTCCTGCATCAGTTCGGCTGCGGATTGTTCTGGAGCGTCCCTATCTTTCCCGTCCCAGCCCTCAACCACGAGCGCAACTTCACCTTTGACCGGCCGGTTGTGGAACGCGCTGTAAACTACGCTGATAGGGCCGCGCAGGATTTCCTCAAACCGCTTGGTCAGTTCCCGGCCAACGACGACCTGGCGGTCTCCGAAAATATGCATAAGGTCATCCAAGGTGCTCAACAGACGGTGTGGAGACTCGTAAAAAATGATCGATCGCTTCTCGTGACAGAGTTCCCGTAACGCTCTTTGGCGCTGGCCCTTCTTTGTCGGCAAAAATCCCTCAAAAGCGAAACGGTCGGTTGGCAGACCGCCCACACTCATCAACGCGGTCAGCGTGGATGGGCCGGGAATGGGCACGACCGGGATGTCGCCCTCAACGGCATTTTTGACCAAACGGTAGCCTGGGTCGGAGATGCACGGGGTGCCGGCATCGCTGACCAGGGCAATGTTTTTACCCGCCAGCAATGTTTCAACGAGCACGGAGGCTTTGGCTGATTCGCTGTAATCGTGATAGCTCGTCAGCGGAGTCGGAATGTCGTAGTGCGTTAGGAGCTTGCGCGTATGGCGCGTATCTTCTGCCGCGATCAGGTCAACTTCTTTGAGGATACGCAACGCCCGGAGGGTGATATCTTCCAGGTTACCGATGGGCGTGGCGACAATGTAGAGCGAGCCAGCCACGTCATCGGCCCCAGTCGCGGGCATACCGGAAATCACGATCAATTGTACGCTGAGAGACCTTGGCAATGACCGGCAGGCGACGCTTGTACTGCGAGTTCATAATCCGGCGCGCAATCTGATCGATGAAGTCGGCCTGAAACCCCTCGGCCAGCAATTCCTCACGGGAGTAGCGCTGGTCAACCAGGAGGTATAACAGCTCATCAACCTCCTGATAGGAAAATCCCAACTCTTGCTCATCGGTCTGCCCCGCCCAGAGATCCGCGGAGGGTTGTTTGGTCACAACTGGCTCTGGCACGCCGACACAATCGGACAAAGCCCAGACCTGGGTCTTATACAAATCGCCCAGAGGATTGATGGCCGAGGCCATATCGCCAAACAGCGTTCCATAGCCCAGTAGCAGTTCGGTTTTATTACTCGTACCCAGCACGAGCGCGTTCCAGCGGGCCGAGTGGTCGTACAGAATGGTCATGCGCTCGCGGGCCATTTTATTACCGCGACGCATATTGTCGGCGTCGGGGAATTTGGCGAAATACGCGTCCACCTGGGCTGAAATATCAACCGTGATCGACGCTATCCCAGTTGCAGCAATCACCAGGTCGGCATGCTCGATACTCTCTTTACTCGACGTTTTATACGGCATTTTCACGGCCAGCACATTGTCGGGCCCTAAGGCCACCGCCGCCAGACACGTGCTCAGGGCAGAGTCCACCCCACCCGAGAGACCCACAACCACCCGCTTAAGGCCGACTTTATGGACTTCATTGATAATAAACGCAGGCAAGACGTGCCGGAGGAGTTCCGGGTTGGTTGGAATACGACTCATGCTCACTCGTCTTTTGTCGCTCACGTCATGGCTGGAAACACACCGGGCAGCCATCCCTACTCAGGGAGCGCGTCCTTAACCCATCAACCCAGGGTTGGCTCCACCGTCTATGGTGATATTGGCACCGTGGATAAAGGCCGCACGCGCGGAGGAGAGAAACAGGATCAGGTCGGCGACTTCCTCCGCTTCGCCAACGCGGCCCAGCGGGGTCATTTTGCGGAGGGTTTCTTCAGGGCTGCCGCCTCCCTGACTGAAGACGGAGGCAAACTTCTGGAGCCGTTCGGTCAGAATCGGGCCGGGGTTGATGCCGACGACGCGGACCCCGTGCTGCGCCCCTTCGGCAGCCAGGGCTTTGGTAAAATGGTTGAGCGCCGCATTAGCCGCGCCACCGACCATGTAATTGGCTATGGGTCGTAGGCCACCGGTTCCAATAATATTCACAATAACGCCGCGGCCCTGCTGCTGCATGCGCGGAAACACCTCACGCGCCATCCGCACATAGCCAAAGAACTTGAGCGTCCAGTCCTCCGTCCAGTCCTCATCCGAGATGTCAAGAAACGGGCCGGGCCGGGCACTGCCGGCATTGTTCACCAGAACGTCGATCCGTCCGAATTCTTCCAGGCAGCGCGCCACCACGTTTTTGATCGCCTCAGCCTGAGTGAGGTCGGCCTGCACGGCGATGAGGCGTCCACGCCCCACATCCTGGGCGAGCGCGACAGTCTCGTCCAGGGCCTCCGCGCCCCGAGCGCAAATGAGGACGGCCGCCCCTTCGGCGAGAAAGCCAAGCGCGGCGGCGCGGCCTATGCCTTTGCTACCACCCGTTACGAGCACAACATTGTTTTCGAGTTCGAGTTGCATGCGACGCTCTATATCGGACGAAATTTAGGAATCTTGACCCCAGGTTCGTGTTCAACAAAGACGACCTCGACCGGCATATCCATGGCGATTGCGTCATTGTCGATATCGACCAGACTGGTCACCATAATAAGGTCGGCATCTTCGTCTAATTGCACCTGCGCCACGTTATACGGCACCTTTTCATTCGCGGCCGGGTGGACTGGATGGACAATAATGGTCCACGAAAACACCTTGCCCCTGCCGCTCATTTTTACCCATTCGTGCTCCAGGGCGTTACAGTACGGACACATGGGTTTGGGCAGCCAACGAAACCGCTGACAGGCGGTGCACCGCTGCATCAGCAGCTCATCGCGATTACAGCCATTCCAGAACTCTTCGTCGTCGATGTTCGGTACCGGACGAGGAAAATTTATTGCGTCAGCCACACTCAGATCTCCCCTTGCCTTTTCCTGGTGATTTTCCTTATCCCAGAACGGCCCTATTGAATAGAGGCAATCAGCTTTGCATAGCCTTCGAGAACCGGCCATTGTGCGTCAGGCTGATCCGGCTCAATAAGAAAGAGAACGCGATTTGCCCCAACGCTCAGCAGTTCCTCGACACGACTTTCGACCGAGTTCTCTCCGGCAAACGCTGCTCCGGTAATCACGCTCAGGTCAAACCGGTCCATAGAGCGCCCATACTGCTCCATCTGTTCGCGGACCGCAGCGAGTCCGCTGGCGAGGTCTGGTCGATCAATGGGAATCCAGCCGTCGCAGTATTCGGCAATCCGCTTTGGCGACCACTTCGAGTCTGCGCCCATCAAGATTGGCGGGCCACCTGCTTGCACCGGCTTGGGCCAGCACCAGATGGGATCGAAGTCAACAAACTGACCGTGAAATTCTGCCTCATCCCTGGTCCAGATTTCCCGGATGGCCAGCACGCGCTCACGGGTCTGTTTCCAGCGATCCTTGAAGGCTATCCCATGATCGCCCATCTCCTCGGCATTCCAGCCCGCGCCAATGCCAAACAGAAAACGGCCGTTGGACACCCGGTCCAGACAGGCCGTGCTCTTGGCCAGATTAATAGGATTGTGCTCCGGCACTAGACAGACCGACGTCCCAATCTTGAGCGTGTGGGTCACCGCCGCGGCTGCGGTCAACCCGACAAAAGGGTCGTAGAACTCGCTGTAATACATGGGGAGTTCCCCGCCCAACGGAAACGGCGTCTTGCGGCTGGTGGGAATATGCGAGTGCTCGCCAAAGAAAAGAGACTCGAAGCCACTCTCTTCGGCCCACCGCGCCAGGTCTGCGGGTTGGATGGTGTAATGCGTTGGAATCGTTACCAGGCCAAAGTCTGCCATACGTCTCTCCCTTCTGTTGACGTCCCTGAGTGAACCACGAGGCACGCCAAAAAACAAAAAGGGCGGCCGTGCGGTCGCCCTTTCAGTACGGTTGCCATCACCTTAGGGCGAATCGACAATTAACACAGAGCTAGGGAGTAAGCTATAAAGCCATGCAAGCCAACCGAAGGAGGGAGCATGGTGAAGCGGTATGAATTGAGCCCCCAGCAATGGGCGCAGCTCAAGGAGCGCCTCCCCGGCAAAG
>JAJEFA010000006.1 GCA_022820725.1 Candidatus Binatia bacterium | reverse complement strand
CAGGGCCTCCTCACCCGCATTGCCGCCAAGCTCGTCGCCGTCAATCTGGGGTATTGGCTCAATCACCTCTTCGAGCGCTCCCCTCTGGCCTTTGCTACCCTCTTCCCTGCCTAATAATTCACATCACACGTCCAAGACGGGGATTAGAGGGAGGGGCCGGGGCCGGCAGATTCGGACGCGGGGTCGCCGGCGATTCGGGCGTGGTACATCACCCGCGCTTCGGTCATGTCCCAGGGGCAGGACTGGTGCAGCAGGCGGCGGTTGTCCCACAGCACGGCGTCGCCGACCGTCCACCGGTGGTGATAGACACGCGGCGGCTGACAGGTGTGGTCCACCAGCGCCCGGAGCAATTGTTCTGATTCGGTTGGGCCCATTCCCGGAATGCCGTAGGCATGACGGCCGATCAGCAGGGGCTTGCGCCCGGTCTCAGGGTGCGTTTTCACCAGGGGTCGCAGCGGCGGTTCCTTGACGTCCAGACCATAGCCGTTATAATCGCCGCCTTTTTTGGCTGCAAACCCGATCTTTTTCTGTGAGTAGCGCAGGGAATGGTAGGCCGACAGGTCGGCGACTTTCTCTTTCATGGTGTTGTCGAGCGCGTCATACCCCGCACGCAGATCCGCCCAGCCGGTCTCCCCGCGCGCCGAAGGCACGACGTGGGCCGTGAACACCGCGCCCTTGGCCTGCACGGGCATATAGGTGCTGTCACAATGCCAGCCCATATTCCCTTTGAGCACCTGAATCATCTCGTCCGAATCGTCATCGACGCGAATACTGCCGTCTTTTTTGACGTTGCTGATCGGTATCAGATCAAACTCCAACTCACCGAAGCGTTTGGCAAATGCGACCTGCTCTTCATTGGAGAGATGCTGGTCCGGGAAGATGAGCAGCGCGTACTCCAGCCAGGTGTCGTACAACCGGCTGAAGGTTGGCTGGTCAATGTCGGCCAGCTTGAGTCCGGTTACGGTCGCCCCAAAGCTCGCGTCGAGCGGTTCAACGTGGAAATCTGTCATCGGTGTGCGTCCTCCTCGGTTGCCTCAGCATGACGCGCGGAGGGAAAACTGTCAATCCGCTCTATAATCCGCCTTGATCATTTGGCACCACCGGGCGCTGTCCACCTGCATGAATGCTCCGGTTAGGAAACGCGCGCCCAAATGTCGTCGCGGCGATGCGGCATACTGGTATGACGGGGACCACGTTCATACACCATAATCCGCAGCCCTTGACTCTCGTTCAACGGGAAATAGTGATGCCGGTCACCGGACGGCTCGACCGTGAGCCCCTTCGCTCCAGGCGGCAGCGGAGTACCATCGCAGGTGACCATGGTAATGCCCTTGGCCGCCATTTTGTCATGGAACGCATCGAGGTCGTCCACTTCAGCCGCCACTTCCATGGCATAGCCGTCACCTTTTTCTTTGAGAAGATCCAGCACATACCCGGCTGACGTCGGCTGAACCAATTGCACCCAAACGCCATTGGCCTCAATAAACGCGCATTGCATATCACTCAGGTTGCTCGCGCCCCCGTCAAGGCGAAATTCGGCGGGATGGCGCTTGAGCCCCATGATGTCGGTATAGAATTCCGCCGTCTTCGACAGGTCTTCGACAAGAATGCACACGCGATCAATACGCGGACTGTTCGGCCTGGGTTTTTCGTTCGTCCACCCCTCGTCGCGAATGTTTAAGAGGTTGGTCGCATCATCCAGCCGCCGCTCGTAGACCTCAATGGTCGTCCCACAACTGATGTCTGTTGGCCAGTAGGCAATGAGCTGTCCGGTCTCCGCGGTCGCCGCATCCCCACGCACGCTTTCTTGGATTCTGCCACCATCTTTGAGTGGAGCGCCATCCATGCTGAGCATCTGAATGCCTTTCGCGGCCATCTCCTCAAGCACTTTTTGATAGTCCGCATCAACCGCTTCAAAATTAACCTCAACAATGGCACCCTGACCCACCTCTTCCAATATATCCATGCCGGGTCCGGGGGAGGTTGGTAAAACCAACTCCAACCACAAGCCACCACCATGAACGAAGGCTGCTTTCATGCCGCCGGTTGTTTCGTCCTCTGCGCTGACCTCAACCACCATGGGGTGGCGCTTCCAGCCAACCGTCTCGGTCAAGAACGTAGCCGTTTTATCAATGTCTTCTATCCAGACTGCTAAATGATCGAGTCGCAATTGTGGTTTTCCCCGCTCGTTCGGCATAGCCCCCTCCTGGCACGTGGACAACGCTGCAAGAAGAAGCTTAGCAAGAAAAAGCCCTTGCAGACACAAGGGCTTAGTGAGAGCCACCCATCGGACTTGAACCGACGACCTGCTGATTACGAATCAGTGTAAAGCACATTTCGCGGGCTTTCTTTGCAGCCTTCTGCAAGAATGAGGGAGTCCCCGTTCTTCTCCCCCAGAGCTATTGAAGGTGAGCATGGCCAGGGTCAATCACATGGCGTCATTGGCGAGGCGCGTGCTCACTAGCCGGTTCAGACTCACCCCCTCCTCTGCTGCTCGTATGGCGAGGGCGCGGTGCGTTTCTGGGGGCACGCGCACCATGAACTTTCCGCTATAGGTCCGGTCTGCCAACGGCACCGGTGGCGTTTCCCCGGTGGTTTGCATGTCGGCGATACAGGCACGCACCAGCCGCTGGATACCGGCCAAAGCCTTCGCTGGAGTAGAGGCCAGCCAGCTTAATGAGGGGAACTCGGCACACAGGCCAACGTGGGCGTTATCTTCGGCGGACCAGGTAATGCGGTACGTGTAATGAGTCGTCATTGCATGCCCTCCAATTTCTCAATCGCTTTGAGGACTTGGCGAACTTGATAAGGTTTTGCCATCCCCTTGACGTTCTGGATATTCACCCTTGGGTCATCCGACCAGGGAGTGCGGTAGATGCGGTGGCTCGTCCCCTTCTGACGCGGTTCGCCAAAGTATGCGTCACACACCTTGGCGAGGTCCACGAACCGTACCCCTTTGGGATTCGTGCGGAACGCCTTGAGGAGTATCGCGGTGTCTGCCACGGAGAAGATAATATCAATAGTGATACTACTCAGCAAGGGCTGTATACGTGCCGAGGTCATGAAGGAATGATAGCCATGCGCGTCTTTCAACGGACCCGCGAACAGTCTCAGGCCGGCCAATGAAAAAGCCCTTGCAGACACAAGGGCTTGGGCAGAGCCACCCATCGGACTTGAACCGACGACCTACTGATTACGAATCAGTTGCTCTACCAACTGAGCTAGGGTGGCGTATGGCGGGGATTCTACCAGTGAGGCGAACTGTGGGGCAAGCCCGATGCGCCTCAGTCGAGCCGTCGCAATAACTCGCGCGCGGCCTGTGCCGGGTCGGGGGCCGCGCTGATGGCCGAAATCATGGCAATCCCGTGGGCGCCGGTCTCCAGTATTTCGGGGACGCGCTCGGTCTTGATACCGCCAATCGCAAAAACCGGCACCGGGCTGTGAGCAACCGCCGCACGTAAGCGGTCGAGCCCCTGGGGTTCACCATAATCAGCCTTTGAGGGGGTGTAATAAACCGGGCCGAAGACGATAAAGTCGGCCCCTTGGGCCGCAGTAATTTCGTGCTGGGAATGGGTTGAAACGCCGATGAGTTTCCCGGCTCCCAGCAGACGACGGGCGTCTTCGGCCAAGAAAGAGTGCTGTCCGAGATGAACGCCGTCGGCTTCAACCGCCAGGGCGACGTCCAGGCGGTCGTTGACCAGCAGGTGCGCCTGGTAGCGCAGAGTCAGCGCCCGAAGCTGCTCGGCTAATGCGTACAACTCGCGGCCTTCGAGGTCTTTTTCCCGAAGTTGAACGGCCCGCACCCCGCCGTCGAGAGCGGCATGCACGACATCCGTGAGGGACCGGTTGGCGGTTTGTTTACGGTCGGTGACGAAATACAGGCGGAAGTTGAGCATCGGTCGGACGGCCTGGGGAAACCCACCCCGGCCTGCGGCCACCCCTCCCAAGAGGGGACGGGGTAGTTGGCTAGGCGATCATTCCGTCGAGCGGACTGGAGGCGGTGGCGTACAACTTTTTGCCCATGCGCCCGGCCAGATAGGCCTTGCGTCCGGCTTCCACTCCCTGGCGCATGGCGTCGGCCATCAGAATCGGATCTTTTGCCGCGGCAATGGCGGTGTTCATCAGCACCGCGTCACAGCCCATCTCCAGGGCAACCGCGGCGTCCGAGGCCGTGCCCACTCCGGCGTCAACAATCACCGGCACGCTGCTGTGTTCGAGGATGATGCGGATATTATACGGATTGCGGATGCCGAGCCCGGAGCCGATGGGGGCGGCCAGCGGCATGACCGCGGCGCAGCCCATGTCTTCGAGCCTTTGGCAGGAGATCGGGTCGTCGTGAATATAGGGCAGGACAATAAAGCCCTCGTCGACCAGGGTCTTGGCCGCCTCAAGCGTGCCCGGAATGTCAGGGAAGAGGGTCTTGTCATCGCCAATGACTTCCAGCTTGACCATATTGCCGACCCCGGCCTCGCGGGCCAGGCGACAAGTCCGCACCGCGTCCGCGGCGTTATAGCACCCGGCGGTGTTGGGCAGGATGGTGTAGTGCTTGGGGTTAATATAGTCGAGCAGGTTCTCCTGGTTGGGGTCGGTGATATTCACCCGGCGGACCGCCACCGTCACGATCTCGGCCCCTGAGGCCTCAATCGCCTGTTTGGTTTCCGCAAAATCCTTATACTTTCCCGTGCCGACAATCAGCCTGGAATGATATTCCTTGCCTGCGAGTACGAAGGGGTCTTTGGGGCCTGGCATGGCGTCCTCACTGTGTTGATCTCTGCGCGCTCTGACTAGCAGCCTCCGCCAACAAAATGGACGATTTCCACCTCATCGTCCTGTTGCAATCCGCAGTTGGCGTACTCGTCGTGGGGAATAATATCCCGGTTGACCTCAACCGCAATCCGCTTGTTTCCAAGGCCGAGTTCTTCGACTAAGGCCGCGACCGTGATGCCCTCTCGGCACTCCCGCACATCGCCGTTGAGCCGCACTGTCATTGCGGCCTACCATATGCCCACGGATTTCCCTTTACAACCCAGGAGGCTTCTGGTATTCCCCTGTCTGCCTATCCACAGATGGACATCTTTCCAATCCGTTATCATCAAGGAGTGCCCCATGGCTACCGTCACCCGCGCCCTGATTAGCGTGAGCGACAAACGTGGCATTGTTGATCTGGCTCGCGGCCTGGCTGCGCTTGATATTGAAATTCTCTCAACCGGCGGCACGGCCAAAGCGCTGACCGACGCCGGCATTGCGGTGACTCCGGTCGAAGACTTTACCGGCTTTCCCGAAATGCTCGACGGCCGGGTGAAGACCCTGCACCCCCGCATCCACGCCGGCATTCTGCACCGCCGGAGCGACCCCAGCCATCTTGCGGCCATGACTCAGCACGACCTCAAAGCCATCGATCTGGTTGTGGTCAACCTCTACCCGTTTGAACACACCGTGTCCCAGCCGGACTGCAGCTTTGCCGACGCGATTGAAAACATTGATATCGGCGGGCCGTCCCTGTTGCGCGCTTCCGCCAAAAATCACGCCGACGTGGGCGTCGTGGTGGACCCGGACGATTATCCGGCCGTTCTGGCCGCGCTCACACAAGACGGCACCCTGTCCGCCGAGCACAAGCTCGCCCTGGCCAAGAAGGCCTTCCGGTTAACCGCCCGCTACGACGGGGCCATTGCCGATTACCTGGGCAGCCTCGACGGACAAGAGCGCCGGCCTTTTGGCGAAACCCTGCACCTGCAATACGTCAAGGCCCAGGACCTCCGCTATGGAGAGAATCCGCACCAGTCCGCGGCTTTTTACCGTAGCCCGGTCGTCCGGGAAGCGTGTATTGCCAACGCCAAGCAGCTCCAGGGCAAGGCGCTGTCGTATAATAATATCGTGGATGCCAATGCCGCGTTTGCCCTGCTCCAGGAGTTTGATGAAACTGCCGCAGTGGCCATCAAGCATACCAACCCATGTGGCGTGGCCACCTCGACAGACTCTCTGGCCGACGCCTTTCGGAAGACGCGCGCCTGCGATCCGATTTCCATTTTTGGCGGGATTGTGGGTTTGAACCGCGAGGTTGATGCGGCAACCGCGCAGGAAATCCTGAACCTGTACGAACAGGGTTTTCTTGAGATTGTACTGGCCCCCGGCTATGCGGCTCAGGCCCTGGAAATGCTGGCCTCATCCAAACGCCTCCAGAACATCCGTTTGCTGGAAATCCCGGAGATCGTGGACGCTCAACCGGCCCGCTACGAGGCCAAGCCGATTGCCGGCGGCCTGCTGTATCAGGAATGCGACACCGGCCAGGTCAATGTCAGAGACTGCGAGGTGGTGACCAAGCGTGAGCCGACCGACGCGGAGTACCAGGCCCTGTCCTTTGCCTGGCGGGTGTGCAAACACGTCAAGTCCAACGCCATTGTGCTCACCTCGAGCGATCAGGTCGTGGGCGTGGGCGCCGGCCAGATGAGTCGGGTTGACTCGGCCAAGATCGCCGTCTCCCGGGCGCACGACCTGGGGCTGGAGACTCAGGGCAGCGTGGTCGGCTCGGATGCGTTTTTCCCCTTTCGCGACGGGCTCGACGTGGTGGCCCAGGCCGGTGCAACCGCCGCGATTCAGCCCGGAGGCAGCCTGCGGGACAAGGATGTGATTACGGCCGCGGACGAGCACGGCATGGCCATGATCGTTACCGGTATGCGACATTTTCGGCATTAGTGATGAAAGTCTTGGTGATTGGCAGCGGCGGCCGGGAACACGCCCTGGTGTGGAAGATTCGCCAGAGTCCACGCGTCTCGAAAATCTACTGCGCGCCGGGTAATGCCGGGATTGCCGACCATGCCGAGTTGGTTGCGCTGGCCGCTGACGATATTGATGGGCTGTGCGCCTTTGCCGAAAAGGAACAGATTGAATTGACGGTTGTTGGACCCGAGTTGCCCTTGAGTCTCGGGATCGTCGATCTGTTTGCGTCGCGGGGTCTGCGCGTGTTTGGCCCGAACCGGGCCGCGGCCCAGCTCGAAGGTAGTAAAGCCTTTACCAAAGCACTTATGCAGCAGCAGGGCGTGCCAACCGCCGCCTTTGGCGTGTTTCACGACCCGGACGAAGCCAGCCGTTATATCGAAGAAGTCGGGGCGCCGATTGTGGTCAAGGCCGATGGGCTGGCCGCGGGAAAAGGCGTCCTGTTGTGTGCCACCCAGGCCGAAGCCCAGGCCGCGATCACCACCATCATGCGCGAGCGTCAGTTTGGCGCGGCGGGCGACCAAGTGGTGATTGAAGAGTTTCTGCGCGGCGAAGAGGCCTCGTTTCTGGCGTTGACGGATGGCGCCCATATTCTTCCCCTGGCCTCCTCTCAGGATCACAAGCAGGTCTTTGACGGCGACCGGGGGCCGAATACCGGCGGGATGGGAGCCTACTCGCCGGCGCCGGTCGTCACCCCGGCGTTGACCGACCGGATTGTGCAGGACATTCTCACTCCGGTCGTCCAGGGGCTCAGACAACGTCATATCGTGTATAAAGGCGTCCTGTACGCCGGGCTGATGATCCATCACGGCCAGGCAAAGGTCCTTGAATTCAACGTCCGCTTTGGTGACCCGGAATGTCAGCCGCTCATGCTGCGCCTCAAGTCCGACCTCGTCGAGGTCATGGAAGCTGTGGTTGATGAACGCCTCGACCAGGTGAGCCTCGACTGGGATGACCGCGCCGCGGTGTGTGTTGTGCTTACGGCCGGAGGTTATCCGGGCAGCTATGAGAAGGGCCAGGCGATTGCCGGATTGGAGCAGTTCGCCGACTGGCAGGACGGGGCGGTTTTTCATGCCGGCACAAAACGACAGGCAGACGCGCTGGTCACCAATGGCGGGCGCGTTCTGGGCGTGACCGCGACGGGTGCGGATATTCGTCAGGCCGTTGCGACGACCTATCAGGCGGTGCAGCGCATTTCGTGGCCGGCCATGCATTATCGGCGGGATATTGGTCAGCGGGCACTGGCAGGCTAAAACCGAAGGTCCCCCCTTCTTTCAGGGGGAAGCCCAAAGGGCAGGGGGCAAAAGAGTCGAAGGTCCCCCCTTCTTTTAAGGGGGAAGCCCGAAGGGCAGGGGGCAAAAGAACCATGGCACGCATTCGTCCCTTTCGCGCGTTGCGTTATAATCCGGCGGTTGTTGGCGACTTGAAAAAAGTCGTCTCTCCGCCGTACGACGTGATCAGCCCGGAACAACAAACGCTCCTCCATCTCCAGAGTCCGTATAACGCCACCCATCTCGACTTCAACAAGGCGGACGACCCCTATACGGCAGCGGCCGGGACTTTTCAGGACTGGCTGTCTCAGCGGGTTGTACAGCCCGACCCGGAGCCCGGCTTCTACTGCTACACCCAGGAATACACACTCCAGGACGGCCAGCCCCGGCGCCGGACCGGTATCTTTGCCGCGCTGCGGGTCGAAGATTTCGAGTCCGGGATCATTCGTCCGCACGAGCGCACCTTTGAGCGGGCCAAAAAAGATCGCCTCGCCCTGCTGCGCACCTGCCGGGCGCATCTGAGCTCGATCTTCTGTCTCTACACCGGTGCGGGCTGGTCGCTCGAACACACCCTTGGGGAGGCACTCGCCCAGCCGGCGGCGGTGGAGATAGCGGACGACGCGGGTGTCACCCATCGGCTGTGGCCCGTTCAGAACCCGGCGGTCGTTGCCGACATTACGGCGCAGCTCTCGGACAAATCGCTGATTATCGCTGACGGCCATCACCGCTATGAAACCGCGCTGCAATACAGCCGCGAGCGGACGGCAGAGACCGGCGCGGACGAGGACAGGCCCTTTCATTACGTCCTGGCGTATTTGACCAGCGCCGAGGATAGCGGCCTGACCATCCTCCCAACCCATCGACTGATCCGGCAAACCCGTCTACCCAGTCCGACCGATCTGCAAACCGTTCTCAAACGCGACTTTCGACTGACCCGGTATGCTCCGGCCCAGCGCCAGGCATTTCTGAGCGCCCTTTCTGCGCCCGGCCCGGAGCGCCGTATCGGCTGCGTCATGGCCGGGGCCGAGCACGACTGGCTCTTATCTTTTGATGACCGGGTCACGCAGGACCTGCCCGCCTCGACGGCCATGCGGGCGCTTGATGTCACCGTGTTGCACGATGTGCTCTTCGAGCGTTTTCTGGGCTTACCTCCTGCTGTCCAAAAGCAGGCCGTCTCGTATACGAGCGATACTGACGAGGCGTTGCAACGCGTGAGCGCCGGAGATGCTCAGGCCGCCTTTCTCCTGCGCGCAACAACCTTTGAGCAGATTCAACAGGTCTGCGAGGGGGGCGAGACCATGCCGCAGAAGTCAACCTATTTCTATCCCAAACTGTTGACCGGTCTGGTGTTCTACCATCTGGAACAGGGCTAGGCGCGGCGCTCAGAATCGCCGGCCGCCGCCACCGCCACCAAACCGCCGTCGTTCCGGTGGGCGCGCGGCGTTCACCTTCAGGACCCGACCGAGGACTTCCTGGCCGTTGAATTTTTCAATCACCGCGTCAGCCTCTTCCTTCGATCCCATTTCAACAAAGGCGAATCCCTTTGATTGCCCGGAGAAGCGGTCAGTGACCACGCTGACCGAACTGACCGTGCCAACCTCGGCAAAGACCTTTTCGAGGTCGGCGTTTTTCGCGGAATAGGGCAGGTTGCCGACAAAGAGTCGCGTGCCGGATGACTGACGGGGCTGTGAGGGCGGTCGACTCGCAACCGGGGAAGGTCTGCCACGCCCACCATCCCGAGTGGGAACGGGACCACCACGGCCGGGTTTGACCTCATTGACGGTGAGGGCCTGTCCATCGACTTCTTTGCCATTCAGGTCTGAGATGGCCGCCTGAGCGGACGCTTCCGTCTCCATTTCGATAAAACCGAACCCTCGTGACAAGCCGGTGGCAGGGTCGGTAATGAGTTCGGCGGACTGGAGGCTCCCAAAGGGGGTGAATAAGTCTTCAAGCTCCGGAAAGCAGAGCATGGGGGGGAGATTACCAACGTACAGTTTAACAGCCAAAAATGTGTCTCCTCTCGTTCCGTTTCGCCTGATCCACCCTGTCGACTTTGAGGTGGGGGTGGAAAGTAGCAAATTCTCATTTTGATTACAATAAAAGATGAATAAGGGAAGACCGAAGAATTCATTGTCCCTATATCGTTGAGATGATAGCCTTTTTGTTCTGAACAGATTTTAATCTGGCACTGCGCTTTGGTACAGCATGGATACACAAGCCTCAACCCGCAGCCCTGCCCTCTCGGCGGTTATTCTGAGCGGTGGCAAAAGCTCGCGCATGGGGAGGCCGAAGGCGCTGCTCCCATTTGACGGCAAGCCGCTCATCGCTCACCTGGTTCAGCGTCTGTCCCAACGCTTTTCCGATATTGTTGTGGTCGCCGCACCGGACCAGACTCTACCGTCCCTGCCGGTCACGCTGGTTCATGATACCGTCGCCTATCAGGGTCCGGTCGGGGGCCTGTGTTACGGTCTGCAAGCGACCCGCGGCACGGCGGCCTTTGTCACGTCGTGCGATGTGCCTTTTCTCCAGCTGCCGTTTATCGACTATCTCGTCTCGCAGCTCGATCACCACGGCCGTGACTACGATGTGGTCGTCCCCGTGTGGCAAGACCGGCTCCAGCCGCTACACGCCGTGTATCGTCGAAGCGTTGTTCCCCATTTGCAAGAACAGCTCGCTGCCCAACGCCTCCGACCGGTCTATTTGTACGACACCGTGCCAACCCGAAAAGTGTCGCCAGCGGAAATCAAACGCTTTGACCCCGAGGGGCTGAGTTTCCTCAATATGAATACCCAGGCGGACTATCAAGCCGCTCTGGCCCAGTGGCGGACACTGTCCGTGCCCATCTCCTGTACGGTTGAGCTCTTCGGTGTTGCCCGCCTGACTGCCCGGACCTCGCGCGTCGCGCTGACCCTCTCGGCTGAGGCAACCCTCGGGGACGCGCTGACGGTCTTGGGAGTGGAATGTCCCGCCCTCCTGGGTTCGGTGCTGTCTGCGGATGAGGCGGGACACGCCAGCTTACAGAGCGGCTATACCTGCAACATCAATGGGCAAGATTTTGTTCGAGACGCGCACACCCGTCTGCGGGCGGGTGACAGCCTGTTGATCTTGTCAAGCGATGCGGGCGGATAAACCATGTACGGGTTCCACGGCCGTCTGCTCCGTATAGACCTCACCACGCAGTCGTACACCTGGCAGGACATCGAATCGTCCCGGCTGACCGCAGTACTGGGCGGGGTGGGCCTGGGTGCGTCTCTGCTGTACGACCACGCACCTCCCGGCGCGGAGCCATTCTCAGCCGACAATCCGCTCATTTTTACCAGCGCTCCGCTGGTCGGAACGGGCCTGACCACCACCGCCAAGTACGCGGTTGTCACCAAGTCGCCTCTGACCGGTTTTATTGCGGACTCGCTCTCCTCCAGCTTTTTCGCCCTGGAGCTCAAGCGGGTCGGAGTCGATGCGCTGGTGATTACCGGCGCAGCCGGGCAACCCACCTATCTCCTGATAACGGACGACGGAGTCGAGTTCCGAACGGCCGCCCATCTGACGGGACTGAGCGCCCAGGAAACGGAAGAACGTATTCGGCACGCGGAACGCACAGAAAAAGGGGCGGAGGCCCGGGTGGCCGCCATTGGGCGGGCCGGAGAAAATCTCGTGCGGTTTGCAACCCTCAGCAACGAGGGTCGGCACGCCGGACGAGGTGGCGTTGGCGCGGTGTTTGGCGCCAAGAAGCTCAAGGCCGTGGCTCTGCGAGGTCATTGTCGGGTGGCCGTGGCCGATACCGGGGCAGTGGAAAGAATTGCTGCCACATTACGCGAACGGAGTGTCGGACCGCAGACGGCAAAATACCGCGAAATTGGAACGGTGGCGAACCTGGCGGTCTTTGATCGGCTGGGCAGTCTGCCGACCTATAATTTTCAGAATACTCCGTTTGTCCAGGCGGAAGCGCTCAGCGGAGAATCCTTTGTCACCAATGGTTTCAGCCAGACGCACGGCTGTGCCGCATGCACGATTCGATGTGAGCGCCTCTTTCGATCCCTGAGCGGCGAGGCCCAACGGCTTGAATACGAAACCCTCTTTGCGTTCGGCCCACTGTGCGGCATTGAGGAGCCGGACGCGGTGCTGCGAGCCGCCCGGCTGTGCGACCGGTACGGACTGGATACTATTAGTACCGGCGGCACCATCGCCTGGGCGGCGGAATGCGCGGACAAGGGCCTCTGGCCCGAGCTGCGTGAGACAGGGCTGTCCTTCGGCAACGCGGAGGCGATTCTCGCCCTGATCCCGGATATTGCCCACAGACGAGGAGTGGGGGCGGCCCTGGCCGAGGGCTCGCGGCTGGCGGCTACCCGCATCGGGGCTGAAGCGGAGAGCTTCGCCATGCATGTCAAAGGCATGGAGCTGCCGGGCTACGAGCCGCGCAGCCTCAAGACCATGGCGCTCGGTTTGGCGGTCAGCCCGCGCGGAGCCTGTCATAACCGCTCGGGAGCGTATGAGGCGGATTTCTCGGGTCAGGTTGATCGTCTGCAAGCCGATGCCGGTCGTGGGGCGCTGGTTGCCGCGTCCGAAGACTTCTCCGCGGTCCTGGACTCACTGATTGTGTGTAAATTTTTACGCAAGTGTTTTGATGATTTTTATTCCGATACGGCCCACCTGATGAGCGCGGTGACGGGGTGGGATTATACTGCCGCCGGACTCAAGCAGGTCGGCGAACGTATCAACACGCTCAAGAAACTGTTTAATATGCGTGAGGGCTGGCAGCCCGAGGACGACTGGCTGCCGCCCCGCCTCTTGACCGAGCCGCTGCCGAGCGGCGTTGCTCAGGGAGTGGGTCTGACTCCGGATGAGCTACGGCTGATGATTCAAAGCTATTACGCCGCCCGAGGCTGGAACGAGCAGGGATTGATAACGGAGGAGAAGAAAAGGGAATTCGGGCTCTGAGGGCCATGTCAAAAGCAGAAACATTAAAAGATGTTTATGCACGGAGCATAGGAGAGATATCTTCATTATGTACGAATCAAAAAATGTCTTAGGCGAAAAACTTGAGGTGTGCAGTTCGCGGCCGTTAACCGGTTTTTATCGAGACGGCTGCTGCAATACCGGCAGGGAAGATGTCGGCCTGCATACCGTGTGTACTCAGGTCACCGAAGAATTTCTGGCCTTTTCCAAGGCAAAGGGCAACGACCTGAGTACGCCCCGCCCGGAGCTTGGCTTTGCCGGACTCCAGCCCGGCGACTGCTGGTGCCTGTGTGCGCTGCGCTGGAAGGAAGCCTACGAGGCCGGGGCCGCACCCGTCGTGATCCTGGCCTCCACCCACGAGGCCACTCTCGAACATATTCCCCTGGCGCTGCTGAAAGAATACGCCCGGGACCTGCATTAGCGTACGATCCTCACCCGCTGTTATCCCCTCTCGGGAGGTCTGTCCTGAGTCGAGTCGAAGGGGGAGCTGCGTAGCGGCGGGGTGGGTTCCTCGACGATATCTCTGAGAATTGGAGCTTTTATTCTTGACACGATTCCTGTGTTCTACTATTTACGTGCCATGAAAAACATCACCATCACCCTGCCTGAGGAGACCGCTCGGTGGTTGCGGGTCAAGGCTGCGGAGAACGAGCGGAGCGTGTCCAAATGGCTGGCCGGGTTGCTGGCAGGGATGCAACGCCAGGAGGACGAGTACGAGGTCGCTATGAAGCGCGCCTTGGCGATTAAGCCCCGTAAGATGGAGTGGGTTGACGGGCGCAAGCCAACGCGGGAAGAGCTGCATGACCGGGCCGCTTTTCGTTGATACCAATGTCCTCGTCTACCGCTACGACACCGGGGAGCCGGCAAAGCAATCACGCGCAGACGACTGGTTCAGATTCGTTTGGCGCTCACGCTCGGGACGGCTGAGCTTCCAGGTTCTACAAGAACTCTACTCGACGCTTACACGCAAGCTGAAGCCGGCCATGCCTGTCCCGGACGCACAACAGGTCGTCCGCAGTCTCGCCTCCTGGCAGCCGGTAGCCATTGACCTCGCTATCCTGGAACGAGCCTGGCTCTTGCAGGAGTACCATTTCGTGTCCTGGTGGGACGCGCTCATCGTCGCTGCTGCGCAGACCTGTGAGTGCAGGGTGCTGCTGACCGAAGACCTGCAACACGGCCACGAGTTCGGTACGGTTCGGGTGCTTAATCCGTTTGCGTCGCCAGAGCGGACGCCGGAAGAGATATTGGAAGCCCTGGCGTTGTGAACAATGTTCCCTACGCGCTACGGGAATGAAATCCGTGATAAGCCGTGCCCGCTCCGTTCCGCCCGGAGACTATTCCGCCCTTCATCCAGACTCACCCGAACAGCCGCTTCAATGCGTACCGAAAGTCCGGCAGCACATCCTCTCCGCTCAACTCGTCGTCTTCTCCTAGCACCTGAACGTCACGCGAAGCGCGATAGACGTAGACGGTTCGGGTGGCGGGTTCTATGACCCACGCGAGACGAGTCCCGGCAGAGAAATACTCGGCGATTTTGGTTTGCACGGCGCTGAAACGATCTGAAGGAGAGAGGACCTCAACCGCTAGGTCCGGGGCAAACGGCCAGTATGTTTTGGGAATACCGGTCTCGGGAATACGCGCCTTGTCAATAAAAGCGGCGTCCGGGGCGCGGACGATATCAGGGGCGCGCTGTAAGATAAAACCGGTTTCCGCACCGCTAACAATACCGAGATTATGATCTTGTACGTATGCCTGGAGTGCATAGGCCACGCGGGCGGTCAACACCCCATGCTCGCCCCCGGTCGGTGCCATACGAATCAACTCTCCTTCGACGAGTTCGTACTTATAGTCGTCATCGGGCAGGTCAAACAGATCTTCGGCGGTCATGAGGGCTTGCTGGGCTGGAACGGCCATCGACATCTCCTTATTGCGACGAGCGAGAAAGGTCAGGCTTCCGCGGTGCGGTTGACGCTGACCCGGACCGCACAGTATTTGAACTCGGGAATTTTCCCGTAGGGGTCCAGCGCTTCGTTCGTCAGCAGGTTTGCGGCGGCTTCCTGATAGCAGAAGGGGATGAAAATCTCGTTGCGTTGCAGGCCGGCATCCACCCGCGCGTAGGCCGTGATCTCCCCCCGGCGGGAGGCAATGGTCAGGAGGTCTCCTTCCGCTCCGTCCAGCGCGGTCAGATCCTCAGGGTGCACGTTAATGACAGGCTGCGGTTCTATGGCGTTGAGGACACTCGCCCGGCGGGTCATCGCGCCGGTATGCCAGTGTTCGAGCTGGCGACCGGTAATCAGCACAAACGGAAACTCGGCATCGGGCAGTTCGTCGGCGTGAATCAGACGCGCGGGGACGAAGCGGGCGATGCCGTCCGAGGTCGGAAAATCCTTTTGAAACACTACCGGCCGGCCCGGATCGTCTTCGGTCCAGCAGGGGTAGGTGACGGAGTCCTGACTTTCGAGCCGCGACCAACTGATCCCCCCGAGGGCGGAAATGGCCTGGCGCATCTCTTCGTAGACCGCTGCGGTGTCGTGATACTGCCAGTCTAGTCCCAGACGGCGAGCCATCTCCTGAATGATGTCGAGGTCCTGGCGGGCCTGGCCCGGCGGGTCAAGCGCTTTGCGGGCGAGCTGTACGCGTCGGTCGGTGTTGGTGAATGTGCCGGTCTTCTCCGGGAGTGCGGACGCCGGCAGGATCACGTCGGCAAACGCCGCGGTCTCGGTCAGGAACAAGTCCTGCACGACCAGGTGGTCGAGCTTGGCCAAGGCCTGCCGCGCGTGATGCAGATTAGGGTCGGACATGGCCGGGTTCTCGCCCATGATGTACATACCGTGCAGCCGGTCGTCGAGAATGGCGTCCATGATCTCGACCACGGTCAGACCGGCCTGCGGGTCCAGGGAGACGCCCCACAGGGCCTCGAAGCGCTGCCGCACTTCCTCGTTATCGACCCGCTGGTATTCGGGGAACATCATGGGAATCAGACCGGCGTCAGACGCCCCCTGGACATTGTTTTGGCCACGCAACGGATGGAGCCCGGTCCCAGGACGACCGATCTGTCCGGTCATCAGCGCAAGCGCAATGAGACAGCGCGCGTTGTCCGTGCCGTGGATGTGCTGCGAAACGCCCATCCCCCAGAAAATCATGGAACCCGACGCGGTGGCATAGCGACGGGCAACCTCTCGAATGGTCTCGGCGGCAATCCCGCAGACGGGCTCCATCTCTTCGGGGCTGAAGCCGGCCACATTTTGTTTGATCAGGTCAAACCCGGCGGTGCGCTGCTCGATAAATTCCTGGTGTACCAAACCCTCCTCGATGATGGTGTGCATCATGGCATTGAGCAGGGCCACATCGGTGTCCGGTTTGAATTGGAGATAGTACGACGCGTGGCGGGCGAGTTCGGTCCGACGGGGGTCCATGACCACCAGCGTCTTGCCCGCTTTGGCCGCATTCTTCATAAAGGTCGCCGCAACCGGATGGTTCTCCGAGGCGTTGGAGCCGATGACGATGATGCACTCCGCCTCCGCCACGTCTGCCACCTGGTTGGAAACCGCGCCCGACCCGATGCCTTCCAGGAGGGCGACGACCGACGAGGCGTGGCACAGCCGTGTACAGTGATCGACGTTGTTCGTCCCGAATCCGGTCCGGACCAGCTTTTGGAAAAGGTAGGCCTCTTCATTGCTGCCCTTGGCCGAGCCAAATCCGGCCAGCGCCTGGCCGCCTTTTTCGTCGCGGATTTTTTTGAGACCGCCCGCAGCAAAGTCGAGCGCTTCTTCCCAGGAGGCTTCACGAAAGACATCCGAGGGATCAGCCGGGTCGATGGTGATCTCGGTGGACTTGGGGATCCCCGATTTTCGGATTAAGGGTCGGGTGAGCCGATGCGGATGGGTAATATAGTCAAAACCGTAGCGGCCTTTCACACACAGTCGGCCGTGGTTGGACGGACCGTCGCGCCCGGTGACCTGTAGAATGGTGTTGTCTTTGACGTGATAGGTGAGCAGGCAGCCTACTCCGCAATAGGGACAGACGGAATCCACCGTTTTGTCCGGCTCAATCAGTCCCGCCTCCTTGGCTGGCATGAGCGCCCCGGTGGGACAGGCCTGGACGCATTCACCACAGCCAACACAGGAGCTGCTGCCCATGGGGTCGTCCACATCAAAGATGATCTTGGCCTGACTGCCGCGCAGGGCGTAGCCAATCACATCGTTCACCTGCTCCTCACGACAGGCGCGCTGACAGCGGGTGCACTGGATACAGGCGTCGAGATTCACGGCGATGGCCGGGTGAGACGCATCCGGCTCCGGCTGCCGACGCGGCGCGAAGCGCGGTGTGTCGATTTCCAGTGCACGTGCCCAGGTCTCCAGTTCCGAACCCAGGGTATAGGTGGTCTCGACAACGTCCGAGAGCAGCAGTTCGAGAACCATCTTTTGGGAGTGACGGGCGCGCTCACTCGTGGTTGCCACCTCCATACCCTCCTGCGGTATCCGGCAGCAGGAAGGAGCAAGAGGGCGTTCTCCCTTCACTTCCACCACACAGGCCCGACAATTTCCGTCCGGTCGGAGCCCGTCTTTATAGCACAGGTGAGGAATATCAACGCCGTGACGGCGGGCCGCCTGTAGAATGGTTTCACCAGGCAGGGCGTCGACCGCCCGCCCGTCCAGGAGAAAAGACGTTGGCTTTGCGCTTTCAGGAACGGCGGTCATGAGGCAAGCTCCTCTGAGAAGTATTGGATGATGCTGCGGAGCGGGTTGGGCGCAGCCTGGCCCAAACCACAAATCGAGGCATCGCCCATGACTTGGGCCAACTCCTCAAGTAGGGGTACGTCCCAGCGGTCTTGCGCCATCAGGCCAGCCGCTTTCTGTGTCCCCACGCGACACGGTGTACATTTTCCGCAGGACTCATGCGAGAAAAAACGCATGGCGTTGAGCGCCGCAGCCTTGGCGCTGTCTTTATCGGACAGGACGATAATCGCCGCGGAACCGATGAAACAGCCGTAGGGTTGCAGGGTATCAAAATCGAGCGGCAGGTCAGCATGCGCAGCGGGTAAAATACCGCCGGATGCGCCCCCAGGGAAATAGGCGTATAGCTCATGTCCGGGCAGCATGCCCCCGCAATGCTCGTCGATCAGCTCACGCAGACTGATGCCGGCCGGGGCCAGATGTACCCCCGGCTTTTGGACACGACCGCTGACTGAGAACGACCGGAGCCCCTTGCGCCCCCGCCGTCCATGACTCGCAAACCACTCCGGTCCGCGTTCCAGAATATCGCGCACCCAATAGAGCGTCTCAAAATTATGCTCCAGAGTCGGGCGTCCGAACAGGCCGACCTCGGCCACATACGGCGGGCGCAAACGCGGCATGCCGCGTTTGCCCTCGATGGACTCGATCATGCCCGACTCTTCGCCGCAGATATACGCTCCCGCCCCACGGCGGAGGTAAATAGCGGGGAGCGCCATCGGCGGGTCGGCCTCCAGGGCAGCAATCGCGTTCTTGAGGATCTGAAGACAGGCCGGATATTCATCCCGGATATAGATATAGATGGCATTGATTTCAGCCGCCCAAGCGGCGATCAACATCCCTTCCAGAAACCGATGCGGGTCGCGTTCAAGATAATAGCGATCCTTAAAGGTACCCGGCTCGCCTTCATCAATATTGACTGCCAAGAGGCGCGGACCCGCATAGTCCCGGACGATGCGCCACTTACGCCCGGCAGGAAAGCCGGCGCCGCCAAGGCCGCGCAAGCCGGAGTCCTCCAGGGCACGCACAACGGAATCGGTATCGCGAATACCGTTGAGACACTCGCGCAGGACCTGATAGCCGCCGGCCGCCTGATAGGCCTGATAGTCAACCGTGTCCGCCGGCAAGCTGGCTTGCGTTGCCCTGTGCTCGATAGCTTGTCTCACCCGCTCCAGGCTGGCCGTGCCGATCGGGTTCTGGCCGACCACAGCGACCGGCGCGGTTTCACACCGGCCTACGCAGGGAGCGCGTTGGACCCGCACCGTTGTACCGAATTCTCGCTCTAAGACGGGAATCAATTGTTCTGCTCCAGCCAACTCGCAACTGACCGAGTCACACACGCGAACAGTGAGCGCCGGTGGCGGGGTCTCTCCTTCTTTGACCACATCGAAATGATGGTAAAAGCTGGCAACCTCGTACACTTCGACCGGAGCGAGCTGCATTTCGTGGGCGAGGGCAACCAGGTGAGCCGCGGACAGATGGCCATAGCGGTCTTGGATGAGATGCAGATGTTCGATCAGGAGGTCCCGCCGGCGTGGGGCATCAGCCAGTAACGTTTGGACTTCTCGGAGAGCCTGGGGGTCAACACTGCGCCCTTTTGGCCGAGTACGAAGGCCCCGTGGACGTTTTCTGCCGCGCTCCCCGTTGTGTTTCATTATTTCCCCTGCCCGAACCAGAGCCTTTGTCAAAAAGGCTTAAAGGACAGAAACATAGCCTATTTATTGGCTGTGGCTCAAGAGTCCTATTCTCTTGAGTACCCTTGACACCCGTGATTTCGGTTTTTATTTTTCCGCCTCAGAGACGTTCAGTCTCGGACAAACGAACCGCTCACAATCAATGAAGAAATTCAGGCTAATCAACGTCTATTACCGTCTACAGATTGCCTGCACTAGTCACGACTGAGGAGAATAGCCAGATCCATGGACGGAGACATTTCAGCTCTGAACGAACGCGTGGAAGAAGAAGCCGTGTCACTGGCGCGCCTGCGAGATGCTATGGGACAGGTCATTATTGGCCAGCAGTATCTCGTAGACCGCTTGATTGTCGGGCTGTTGGCGAACGGCCATGTCCTGTTGGAAGGCGTCCCCGGCCTGGCCAAGACCCTGTCGGTGAAGACCCTGGCCCAAGCGATCAGCGCCAGCTTTCAGCGCCTTCAATTTACCCCGGATCTCCTGCCCGCCGACCTGATCGGGACGCTGATTTACAATCCGCGCGAGGGCACGTTTACCACCAAGAAGGGGCCGGTTTTTGCCAATATCGTTCTGGCGGACGAGATCAACCGGGCACCGGCCAAGGTCCAGAGCGCCTTGTTGGAGGCCATGCAGGAACGTCAGGTCACCATAGGTGAGGAGACCCATCTTCTGCCGGCCCCCTTTCTCGTGCTGGCCACCCAGAATCCCATCGAGCAGGAAGGCACCTATCCCTTGCCAGAGGCCCAGGTCGATCGTTTTATGCTCAAGCTGTGGGTAACCTATCCTTCGAAGGCAGAAGAGCGGCAAATCCTGGATCGCATGGCATCCACCGCTCAGCCCGCCGCCGCCAGTCCCGTGCTGGGCATAGAGGATATTGTGCGGTTGCGCGGCCTGACCGACCGGATTTATCTGGACGATAAGATCAAGGACTATATTATTGATCTGGTCTTTGCCACGCGCGACCCCGCAGCCTACAACATCGATGTCCAGCGTTTTATTCAGTACGGTGCTTCGCCGCGAGCCACTCTGTCATTGACCGTCGCCGCCAAAGCGTATGCCCTGCTTCAGGGACGCGGTTACGTCACGCCTCAAGATGTAAAATCCATCGGCCCGGACATTCTCCGCCACCGGGTCATCATTACCTATGAGGCCGAGGCCGAAGAACTGACCGCGGACAGTGTTCTGAAACACATCTTTGACGGTGTGCCCGTACCCTAGGTTATGCTGACCTCGGAACAGCTCAAAGCGGTCCGCAAGATTCATATTCGGACCAGCCATTTGGTCAACGATGTGTTTGCCGGCCAGTACCAGAGCGCGTTCAAAGGCCACGGTATGGAGTTTGCCGAGGTCCGGCAATACTCTCCCGGTGACGATGTCCGCACCATAGACTGGAACGTCACCGCCCGGACGGGCGTCCCACACGTCAAACGGTTCAGTGAAGAGCGCGAACTCACGGTGATGCTCTTGGTGGACGCCAGCGCCTCGACTCGGTTTGGAACCGTATCTCAGTTAAAGAGTACGATGGCGGCAGAGATGGCCGCCCTGTTTGCCTTCTCGGCCATCACCAATAATGACAAGGTCGGACTGGTGATGTTCAGTAACGAAGTCGAACTGTCGCTCCCGCCGAAGAAGGGACTCCGCCACGTCCTGCGGGTGATTCGTGAGGTGCTCTCCTTCCAGAGTCGGCAGCGCGGCACGAATATCACGGCCGCCCTGGAACATCTGAATCACGTCAGTAAGCGACGGGCGGTGGTCTTTCTCATTTCCGATTGGCTCGATCCGCACGCCGCCTTTGCGCTCACTATTGCCAATCGTCGCCATGACGTGATTGCCATTGCGTTAGACGACCCCCGCGAGCTGAGCCTGCCGAATATCGGTCTGATCGAGCTTCAAGATGCCGAAACCGGAGAGCGAGAGCTGGTCGATACCGGTGACCGACGGGTCCGGGAAGAGTTCGCCCGGCAGGCGGTAGCGGCCCGGAACGACAGAGCGCGCATGTTGCGGCGCGCTCATACGGACACCATTACGGTGCGCACTGACCAGCCGTACATAGACGCTTTGCTACGTTTTTTTCGCATGCGCGAGCAGCGGCACTAATTATTGAACTCCTCATGAGACGTCCATCCCGTGAAAGAGTGAACGTGCCCTCCAAGTTCTACAAAGCTGCTGGCACGTTTACTCTTTTTGCCCGAGAAGTACCGCTGGCCCTGCTGATCGCCGTGTGGCTCCTCCTCAGCCTGCCGTCCGTGACCTGGACCGCTACGGACGGGGAGAAGCCAACCGGCCCGGTTCACCTTCACACCAGCGTCGATCGGGACGAAATCACCATAGGAGACCAGCTTCGCTATACGCTGACGATCAGTGCGGAGACGGGTGTGGACGTCTCCGTCCCACTGTTCCACGAGCGTATCGGCGACTTTGAGATTATCGATTTTGGTCGGGTACCGGACCAGCCGCAGGCGGAACGGACCACCATCACCCAGTGGTATACGCTCACCATTTTCACCACGGGCTATCATCTGCTCCCGGCCCCACGCGTATCCTATACAACGCCTGACGGCACCCGGCACGAGGCCGTGGGTGAGGCGCTCCGGGTTCATGTGGCGAGCCTGCTGACGCAGGAAGGGCAGCCGACCGATATTCGCGATATCAAACCACCTGAAGATGTCCCCTTTGACTGGCGACCTGGCCTCGTGGGCGGAGCGGTCCTGGCCGCACTGATTGGTATTGGTCTCGCCCTCTACTATTTTCTGAACCGATTCCGTCAAGTAGCGGTTCTTCCACCCCGGCCGGCTCACGAGGTCGCGCTTGAGGCTCTGTCGCACCTGCGTGCCAAGCGCCTGCCGCAAGCCGGTCAGTTCGAGGCGTATTATATTGCCCTGTCCGCTATTGTTCGGACCTATCTGGAAGACGGACTCCAGGTACGCGCCCCGGAAATGACAACCGAAGAATTCCTTATGGCCGTCACGCGCGATTCTTCTGCCCCTCGCTCTCGCTCCGCTCGACAGCCCCCCAAGGGAAGAGGGGGCCGTCCCAGCCGTCTCCCACCGGCCCACCAGCACTTACTTGGCACGTTCTTAGCCCAGGCGGACTTAGTCAAATTCGCCCGACATCGGCCCAGCCTGGACGACAGCGATGTCGCCTATGAAGCGGCCAAACGCTTTGTAGACGAAACCCGGCCAGGGCGCGCTCAGGCATTTGCTGACGGACACGACTGGCCACAGGAGGAGCGACATGCGGTTGCATGACCCCTGGGTGCTGTTGATCTGGCTGCTCATCCCGCTGGTCTTCTGGTTCCAACGGCGGGGTACCCAGGAGGCGGCAATCCGCTATCCCAGCCTCGCTGTCCTCCGTACTCTGACGCATACGGGAAAACGACACTGGCGTTGGATTTTGCCGGTGTTGCGGGGGACGGCTCTCTTTCTCCTCGTCTTCGCTCTTGCCCGCCCACAACTCGGCAAAACCGAGAGTCAGTCCTACGGTGAAGGTATCGATATTGTGCTGGCCGTTGATATTTCGAGCAGCATGTTGTCCGAAGACTTCAGTCTGGATACCGGTCGAGCCAATCGGCTGGAGGTGGTGAAGTCTGTGGTCCGGGATTTTGTAACCGCCCGAGGCGGGGACCGGATTGGGCTGGTCCTGTTCAGCGCCCGTCCCTATACCCAGTGTCCGCTCACCCTTGATCATGGCTGGCTGTTACAGAATCTGGACCGGGCCGAGATTGGGATGATTGAAGACGGCACGGCTATTGGCTCTGCCCTGGCCACCGCGGCCGGGCGCCTGGAGCACTCAGAGGCGAAGAGTAAGGTCGTGATTCTGCTCACCGATGGGCAGAACAATGCGGGCCGGATCTCCCCACTGACCGCGGCGGACGCGGTCCACACCATGGGCATCAAAGTGTATACCATAGGCGCGGGGACCCGCGGCATGGCGCCCTATCCGACCCGGGATCTGTTTGGCAATACGGTCTATCGTCCCATCCAGGTCGATATTGACGAGAAGACGCTGTCGAATATTGCGCAGACCACGGGAGGGCGCTATTTCCGTGCAACGGACACGGCCAGCCTCCAGTCCGTTTACGAAACAATTAACCAGTTGGAGCGCACTCCGTTCCGGGCTCCCCTCTACCTCGATTATGATGAACTCTATCCCTGGTGCATTGTGGTGGCGCTTGCCCTGGTTGGCCTGGAAACGGTCCTGAATCATACTCTCCTCCGAAAGCTGCCCTAATGGTTTGGCGTACTCCTCAGTTTCTGTGGCTGTTGTTCTGCGTTCCGCTTGTTGCCGGCCTCCTGGTATGGGCTCTGCGGCGACGGCGGCGTGCCTTGGAACAGTTCGCTCAGGCCAACCTCTTATCCATGCTGACGCCTGATACGGGTCAGCGCGTTCACCGCTGGCGCGCCGGCCTGTTGGTCGGTGCGCTCGCCCTGCTGATCCTTGCCCTGGCAGGGCCACGCTGGGGGTTTCAGTGGGAAGAGGTGCGCCGTGAGGGAGCGGACATCGTTGTCGTGCTCGACACCTCGCGCAGCATGCTTGCAACGGATATCATCCCGACACGGTTGGATCGCGCTAAACTCGCCCTTCGGGATTTCGTGCAGCATCTTCAGGGAGACCGGATTGGGCTGGTCGCTTTTGCGGGTTCGGCTTTTGTCCAGTGTCCCCTGACGCTGGATTACGGGGCATTTTTAGAGAGCCTGCGTTCCGTCACGGTTGGCATTATCCCCAAGGGCGGAACCGCCTTGGGCGAGGCCATCGGAACCGGATTGTTGGCCTTGGAGGACCAGCCCGGCCAACATCACGTCCTGCTGATTATCACCGATGGTGAAGACCATGACGGACAGATTCAGGCGGCCAGTCAGCAGGCCGCCGAAAAAGGGATCAAAATCTACACCGTCGGGGTCGGCAGTCCGGAGGGCGAACTGATCCCGCTCAGCGTGGACGGCAGACGCGGTTTTCTGAAAGACCGCCAGGGGCAGGTCGTCAAGTCACGTTTGGATACGGAGACCTTGCAGCAGATTGCGCTGACAACGGGCGGTGCCTATGTCTACGATACCGGCCCGAATCTGGGCCTGGGGGAAATCTACACGCGCTATCTGAGCCAGCTTGAAAAGCGAGACCTCACCTCAACCCTGGAACGTCGCTATGCAGACCGCTTTCAACTCCCGCTCGCCGTTGGCCTTCTTCTCCTCGCCCTGGAAGTCTGTATTCGGGACCGGCGTTCGCAAGCGGTCGGAGACAGATCGGCTCCCGGGCAGTTCAGTCGCTCCGCACTGCCCAGCGAGAAGGAGAACGAGTCGTGAACACCGGACAGCGACTACTGCTGAGCTGTGCCCTCCTGTGTGTCGCCTGGACCGATAGTCTGCGCAACCAGGTTGTTGAGGGAAACCGATTATTCGCCGAAGGCAATTTTAGCGACGCGGTCGAATCCTATGGCCGGGCATTAGTCGATCATCCCGATTCTCCGGTTCTCAATTTCAATATGGGAACGGCGCATTACAAAGCAGGCAAGTACACGCAAGCACTGTCCTCTTTCTCCCGCGTACAAACAGGCTCTGAAGACTCCGATAAGGATGCTGGGCAGACCGCCAGGACTGCCTATAACATGGGGAATACCCAGTATAAAATGGGCGCGCAAGTAGAGGAACAGAATCCACAGGCGGCCCTCGCTGCCTATACCAATGCCTTAGCCTCGTATCGACGGGCGCTTGGTGTCGACCCGACAGATCAGGACGCGAAGTTCAACTATGAGTTTGTGACTCAAAGGATCGAAGCCCTGCAAGATGAACTGGAGAATCAACCGCAGCAAAACCAACCCAGCCAGCCAAATCAACCCGAACAAGACGAACAACAGCAATCTGAACAAGAGGACGACGGGCAACCGCAGTCCGAGGCGCAGCAGAACGGGCAACCGCAGCAACATGCCGGAGAACAGCCAGAGAAACCCTCTCGGGCAGAGCAAGGCCAGGACCAACCCAACGAGATGTCCGAAGACGAAGCGCAGTCGGTGATCGATACGGCCCGCAACGAGGAGCTCAGTCCGGAGGAGTTTGCCCGGCAGGCCCAGCGCGGCGGCGTGGCTGAAGCAGTACGGGATTGGTAGGGAAGAAGAATGGCAAGGAGAGCATGGATTCCCTTCCTGTTTCTGGTGTTCGGGCTGACCTGTCCGGCTGCCGCCTCGGAGGTGAGTGTCCACGCCTCTGTACGCCCGCAGCGTGCAACGCTCGGTGAGGCATTAACGCTGTCCATTGAGGTCAAGGGGGTCCAGAACACGCCGGCCCCGTCGCTCAATATTGACGGCTTTGAGAGTCGCTATCTTGGCCCCTCGACTCAGGTGTCTATCAGCAACGGACAAGTCGCGGCATCCGTGCAGCATCGCTATACTCTCGTCCCGCTCAAACCAGGGCAGTTCACCCTGGGTCCATTTCCCGTGGAACATCAAGGGCGGCAGTATCACACCGACCCGCTGACCGTCACGATTGCGGCCGCCCAGCCACCACCCTCGCCGTCTGGCAGACCGTCCTCTCCGGCTCAACAACGTCCCCAAGCCGCGAGCGGCCAAAGCACGCTGAGTCTTGAACTCTCCATCCCGCGCCACAAAGTCTACCTGCACGAACGTGTTCCGGTTACGGTCAAGCTGTATATCGGAGCGGCCCGCGTATCCAACGTTCAGTATCCGCAATTCAGTAAAGACGGGTTCTCTGTCGAGCCGTTCTCCGAACCCACACAACAGCGGCAGACGCGGGGCGGCCAGACATTCACCGTTCTGCATTTTGACACCGAGGTTATTCCCCTCCGCTCCGGGAGCCTGGCGCTCGGACCGGCGAGCCTCCAGCTTAACGTCCTCACGCGTCGCCGGGGCGGTTCACCTTTCAGCGACCCGTTCTTTGATCGCTTTTTCCAGAGCGACTTCTTTTCAACGTTTTCTTCTGAGCGGCGACAACTCACCGTGCGTTCCGATCCCCTAACGCTCAGCGTACAACCGCTCCCGGAAGCCAGCAGACCGGATAATTTTTCGGGCGCAGTCGGTACGTTTGAGTTGGAAGTGCAAGCAACCCCGCGGGACCTGTCTGTTGGAGACCCCATTACCGTTCAGATGCGCATTAACGGTACGGGCTATCTTGCCGATGCCGCCGCGCCCACGTTTGTGCAGACTGACGGTTTCCGCACGTATGAGCCACTTACCGAGAAAACGCAGGGCTCAACAAAATCCTTTGAGCAAGTGCTCATTCCGCAGGATCAGACCCTGGATGCCGTTCCCGCAGTTCAGTTCAGTTATTTCGATCCTCAGGCTCGGCGCTACCGGACGCTCGAAAGCCAGCCTATCGCTCTCGTCGTTCGTCCGCCGAAAACCGCGACGCGAAAAACAGTTGTGACCGGCCACCCGGATGCACCATCGGGACGCAGTCAGGACGGGCAGGAAGCGCTGGGTCAGGACATTGTCTATATCAAAGATGAACCCGGCTCTCTGGTTCCGCACGCCAGGCCGTGGTATCGCAGCCTTGGTTTTCTCCTGTGGCAGCCCCTGCCGGTGCTGCTCTTCCTCGGAGCCTGGTGGTACGATCAACGCCGCCGCCGGTTATGTGGCGATAGTCGCTATGCCCGTTTTACAGTGGCGGGGAAACAGGCACGGCAGAACCTGGCCCAAGCGGAGCACCATCTGACACAGGAGGAGTATCCCGCCTTGTACACAGCGCTGGCTCGCACGCTCCAAGCCTATGTGTCCGCCAAGTTCGACCTTCCACCTGGTGGCATTGATACACAGGCGCTCCGCGAGCGTGGCGTCTCTCAGGTGTGTCTGGATCGGATCGCACGAGTTGAGGAGACCTGCGAGCGGGTACGTTTCGCCCAAGGAACGACCGTATCCATGCGGGACAAGAGTCACGAGACCCTCTCCCTTGTCCGTCAGATTATTGATCAGCTTGAACGCGCTCACCGCCAATTTGTTGTTTTGCCCCCTCGCCTTCGGCGGCCCCCTAAAAAAGGGGGGGCGACGCAAGCCGCTTAGCGTTACGGGACCATGAGGCTGTCGCAATTTCTCCGACTTCGGCCATTTCAAGGCTTACGATTTTCTCTGCTCAAAAGAGTAAACATGTCCTCCAATAAGTATCAGATGCTGGACACGTTTACTCTTTGCGGTGTCTGTCTCTGCTGGGCGACCGCCTTGGCCGCTGCGGCGCCAACTACTCCGCAGACCGCTTTTTTTCGTGCGAATACGCTCTATACGCAAGGTCAGTATGCCGAGGCAGTAGCGGCATACGAAGCCGTACTTCAGTCCGGCCTCGTCAGCGGCAACCTCTATTTCAACCTCGGCAACTCGTATTTCAAGGCAGGACAAGTAGGGAGAGCCATTCTGAATTACGAGCGGGCCCGACGCTTCCTCCCCAGCGACCCGGACCTGGAAGCCAACCTGCGCTTCGCCCACTCGCTCACGGGTGCTGAAGTCTGCCGGCCCCCCCTCTGGCAACGCCTCGTCTTTCCGTTTGCCCAGAGAGTCGCGACAGACCGATTGGTGTGGCTCACCAGTGCGGCTTATACCCTGCTCTTCGTAGTTTTTGCCGCGTACCGTCTGTGGCCGCGTCGGCCCCAGTGGCTCCTCTCCGTGGGCTGGGGAGTTACTGCCTGCCTGGTGGTGATCACGCTCTCGCTGGCGCAGCAGCTACGGACGAGCGATTGGCAAAGACACGCTGTGGTACTCGAAAAAGAGGACGCCCCTGTGCGTTTTGAGCCAGCCGTGAGTGGTACGGTCCATTTCTCCGTCACCCAGGGCACGCGGGTTCAGGTGCTCGATGTCCGAGAAGACTGGTGGCAGGTCGCCCGCTGCGATGGGCGGCGCGGATGGATCGAAAAAGACGCCCTCGAAGAGCTATAGAAGAGTCTAATGCTGATATTTGCTCACCGCCTTCGGCCGTCTTCTTCCCGTCCCGCCCCTGCCTATTCGGGCCGGAACTTGACCAGGGTCATTTCCGCATTCACGTCCTCAAAGGAGGCCACAACCGGCATGCCGATCGTCACCTGGTCGGGCTGGCAGCCAACCAGATTGGTGGTGATATGCGGACCTTCTTCGAGTTCAACAATGGCGATGACATAGGGCACATCATCGGCAAAAGCCGGGTGCGTCGGAGCTTGGGCAATGGTGTAGGAATACAATTTGCCCTTGCCGGATACGGGAATCCAGATGAGGTCGGCGGCCAAGCATTCCGAGCAGGCTTCACGCGGGTAAAAGATATGGGTTCCACACGCATTGCAGCGTTGAATCTGGAGTTCATGCCGTTTGGCCGCATCCCAAAAGGGCTGAGAGATCTCATTCGGATGAGGGAGGGGTTTGTTATAATCGCCCATGGTTTTCCTTTCCGTCCGCTACACACCCAAGACGAGGCTGCACTGCTCGGCCATGATCCCGCCGTTACCGTTCACATAGCCGATGGAGGCATCCTTGACCTGCCGCCCTTCCCCGCGTCCCATGAGCTGCCGCGCGCCCTCAATAACGTGACTCATGCCTCCCGCGAGTCCCGGCTGCCCAAAAGACAGTTGGCCACCGTGAGTATTGCACGGAAAGTCGCCCGCATAGGACAGGTCGTGGTCTTCAACAAACCGCCCCCCCTCGCCTTTTTCACAAAAGCCGGCGTCTTCGAGAGTCACGATCACGGTGATGGTGTAGCAGTCGTAGGGCTGCACAAAGTCCATATCCTGCGGTGTGACTCCGGCCATGTGAAAGGCGGCTTCGGCTGCCGGTTTGACTAACGACGTCGTCAGGCTGCGCGCATGGGTGATGCTCGAATGGCCGCCGGCCTCACCGGCTCCGAGCAAGACCACGGGCCTGTGCGGCCCATCTTTGGCGCGTTCGGTACTGGTGACAATAAACGCGCCGCCCCCGGTACAGGGACTGACGATCTCAAGCAGGTGTAGGGGATCGACAATCATGCGAGAGTTCAGCACATCATCAATGTCGATTTCCTTGTTCCCGAACAGGGCGCTCGGGTTTTGACAGGCGCTCTTACGTTGGTCCACCGCGACCTTGGCCATTTGTTCCGCGGTGGTATCGTATTCATATTTATGGCGTTGGGCGATAAGCGCATAGCCGGGATTGGCGGCGATCAGGCCGTAGGGCGCATCGAATTCCGCCTCAATGCTCGGGAAGGGCGGCATTTGCCGCGCCCGGGCCCGCCGGTCACCCACGACGCACAGCACGGTGTTGCACATCCCGGCTTCAATGGCGGCCGCTGCCCGCCAGACCATGCCGGCAGCAGAGGCACCGCCCAGCTCGACCTGGTTAAAATAGGTGGGGCGGATTTGCAGGTAATCGGCCACCACCGAAGGCCACAGCACGCTATAGTCGCTCAGCGCCCAGCCGGTCAGCAGCCCATCAATATCACTCTTTTCCAGGCCGGCATCGGCGATTGCCTCACGTGCCATATTGGCAATGATCCCCAGCGGCGTAATATTCCCGGCGCCTTTTTGTGGCGGCATTTCGGCAAACCCGGAGATTGCCGCTTTTCCTTTTATGCTCATACGTCTCCTCCCGTGCTTCGCACACACCTATCCTTATCATGCAGTGGATGGCGGAGTCCCTAGCTAAGCACGAAAACGCTTAGTGCGGAACCGGACAGTGAGTGGCCGGTGCTCCGGCGGGGTGGGCTTCTCCGGCGGGAGGCAAATGACGAGGCGTCTTGTGTGGAATGTAAGCCCATCGTCGGTATTGGACCCACCCCGGGCTGGTGGGCCATTTCGTCTTTGCCCCACTGACCGGTTGGGGGTCGGAGTCGAGCAAGGTGAAGTCATAATGCTGGAGAAGGAGAGAGACACTCCCAAACAGCGGGAGCAGTTTTTTCCAGGGCTCATACCCCGATATGGGCGACCCGCGCCTGCGTTAGTTGAACCAAATCCTGCGGACTCAGGGCAATATCAAGTCCACGGCGCCCGGCGCTGACGTAGACGCTTGTGTGGCTGAGGGCTGACTCGTCTATCAGCGTGACGAGGCGACGACGTTGGCCGAGCGGACTGATGCCGCCAACCACATAGCCGGTTGCCCGTTCGGCTTCTCTTGGGTCGGCTAAGATAGCTTTCTTTACCCCAACTGCTTGTGCGACAGCCTTGAGATTGAGCTGAGTCGAGACGGGGATCAGCACAGCAACAAGCGCTCCGGTAGCGGGCTTGACGATGAGGGTTTTCAAGACCTGAGCCGCGTCAACGCCGAGCGCTTGGGCAGCCTCCAGCCCATAAGATGAGGCCACCGGGTCATGGCGATATTCATACAGGCGATAGGGAATCTGAGCGCGTTTGAGCGTGTGAAGGGCTGGCGTCATGGCTTTACCGGGAATAAACGCTCTCGTTGTGAATAATCGTCCGTGGCGGTCGAGCCGGAAGGTGCTGAGTGGTATACTGTAGATATGCTGAACAGGTGCTCCGTGGCACGACCGCTCCGACCCCTCCTCTCCATACCAGATATGCGACCAGTTCTCACAAATTTTTCCTGATGACGCTAAAAAACAAAAATACTGTCTGAACGAACATGATGGTTGAAACGAGTTAAGGTGATACGCAGCCGTTCGTTTACGGTAATTTGAAAGGCGCTCTGGACTCATGACTAGGAACACTGAAAGACTGTCCATGAATAGCATGGATGAGCTACCGGCGTTCCCCGAGGGGTGGTATTTCGTCGCAAGCCGCGAGTCCATTCTGCGCGAGAAACTGATTGAGAAGACGTGGCTGGGCGAGGAAATCGTCGCCTGGTGCGACGAGGCAGGCCGTGTCTGCGTGGCCGACGCGGTATGTCCGCACCTGGGCTCGTACCTGGGGCCGGAGGCGGGCGGCCAGGTATGCAACGGTCGCCTCGTCTGTCCGTTTCACGGGTTTGAGTACGATACGACTGGTCAATGCGTTGCGACTCCGAACGCCCCGGCACCCAAAGCCGCGAAACTGAAGGTATACCAGACCAGAGAAATCCTCGGTCTGGTCTTCGCCTGGTTCGGGAGCGGCGGGCGGCCAGCGCAGTGGGCTCTTCCGGATGACCCGCCTACCGGGCCGGAGTGGGGCGAGCTGGGATTCCGGACCCTGCGGTTCCGCGGTCATCCCCAGGAAACAGCGGAGAATGCCGTGGACCTCGGACACCTGCGCTACGTACACGGCTACGACAATGTGAGTCCGGTCAGTTCGGTAACAGTGGACGGCGCCTACCTGAAGAGTTGCTTCGACTTCAAACGCGTTCGCAGGATCCTGGGTGTTAAGGACCTCGTGTACGAAGTCTCGGCCGTCGCCCACATCTATGGACTGGGCTACTCCCTCGTCGAAATCCACGAGAAAACCATCGATATGGATTCGAGATTGTGGGTCCTTCCCACACCCATTGATGGCACCCTCATCGATCTTGTGCTGGTCAGCCAGGTGCGGGAAATCCGCAAGCCCCGACGGTTCATCACGGGTCTGGGTTTCGTACCGATGAAGTTGCGCCACCGGCTGATGAATCACATTCTGCTTTCACAGCAAAAACGGGAGGTGCTGCAGGACGTGGTGATCTGGGACCGGAAGCGGTATCGGCCCACCCCCAGGCTGTGCCGGGCGGACGGCCCCATAGGGAAATACCGTCGATATTGCCGGCAGTTCTATCCGGAACTGGAGGCCGAGACGCGCAGGCCAGCCCCGGAATTGACAGGGAGGCCAGACTCTGCTGATCAATCGGAGGAGAACAGAATATGAGATTTGCCGAAGAATTACTCCTGTTGCTGCACAACGATGAGTCGGGCTATTTCGTACCCATCCCGGAGTGGAATATGTCATGTGCGCTCGCCGGCGCCGTGCTGATGGACCTCGCCATGGAGGACCGCATCGACTCCGACCAGACATCGCTTACCCTGACCGATGCGACCCCCACCGGAGACGAACTGCTGGATCCCACGCTCGTAGAGATAGCCGGTGAAGAACAGGTACATACACCACAGTACTGGGTTGAACGCATCGCCCGCCGGGCGGATGACATCAGTGACGTGGCGGTTGATCGCCTAGTGAAAGCGGACATTTTCGATTCCGATGACGGCGGGTTCTGGACCCTGTCCACCAAGGTCACCCGCACTGGTCGCTACCCCCTCGTGGACGGCCGGTCAGGCGAAGAGATAAAAAGCCGGATCATGCGCACGCTGCTCGACGGCGAGATTCCGGATCCACGCGACGTTCCCATCATCGGCCTCGTGCACTACTGCGGTGGCTTCCGCGCCATGATGGACTCCGAAGAATATGAACTTGCTGAAGAGCGCATCGAGCTCTTCAGCGGGATGGACCTGATCGGGCGAGCCATAGGCCCAGCCGTGCGCAGTTCCTATCGCCCCCCCGAAAGCATGCGGGCGGCACGGCTCCGCCCGCTGCCGGGAGTGAGCCTGTGGGACATGATATCCTCGAAATCGTTTCGGTCGGGAAACCTGCCGAAGTTCATGGCCGAAAAAAGTCAGGAACTGGGACCGGTCTTTCAGCTCAAGGTCCCCGGTCGCCGGATAGTGGTGCTCGCCGGTGTCGAAACGAACAGATGGGTCTCGAAGAAAGGCCGTCTCCACCTGCGGACGCGGGACTACCTGGAGGACTTTCAGACGGAGTGGGGGACGGCGCGATCCATCGCCAGCATGGACGGGGCCGATCACGTTCGCATGCGCAAGGCCGTGCGGGCGGGCAATTCGCGCACGGTCGTGAGCGATCGGCTGCACGAACTGTTCGCACTCGGCCGAAGCTCGTTCGGAGGATGGGGGATCGGGAAGGTCGTGCCGGGAGAAATGGCCTGCCAGCGGCTCATCGGCGAACAGATCGCTCACCTCAGCGTTAGCATTGAGCCCTCCGACATCCTCGATGACCTCCTCAAGTTCGAATACCGGGCGTTGCTGGTCCATGTCATGAAGCTCCTCCCCAAGTTCATGCTGCGCACGCCAAGGATGAACCGCTACCGCAATCGCGTGCTGGAGCTGTATGCCCAGATCCACGCCTCGCACACCCCGGCGCAGCGGGAGGGCAAGCGGCGGGATCTGGTCGACGATCTGATGGACCTGCATCACTCCGACCCGCAGTTTCTACCCGAAACCGACCTCGGGTTCTCGTTCATCGCGCCGATCATCGCCGGTCATTACCTGGGAAGCGCAATGGCTTTCGCCATCTACGAGTTGCTCAAGAACCCGCCCTATCGGGAACAGATCGTCGCCGAAGCGGACGCGCTGTTCTCGAACGGCCATGAACTCGTTCGAGATCGAGGGCATGGAAGTGCCGGCGTACAGCACGGTACTCGTCGCGTTTCCCGCCACGCACTACATGGAGGAGTATTTCCCGGAACCGGACAAGTTCGATATCGATCGATTTGCGGAGCCTCGCAACGAACACAGGCAAACCGGGGCCTATTCGCCATTTGGCGTCGGCACCCACGTCTGTGGAGGAGCGCGCTGGACCGAGCTGCAAATGGCGGCCAACCTGTTGCTGATCGCCCGCCACCTGGAGTTGGAACTGGTGCCCAAGGACTACCAGTTGAAGCTGAATCCGCTACCCAAGACCAGCCCCAACAAGAAGTTCAAGTTCCGGGTGACGGGCCTCCGGCACCCCCTCGAACCCGCACTCATCCATTAGAAAAGCTCGCTTGGTAGCATGTGACCCGTCTCGTGCCCCTCCCCTCTCTGCGACAATACACTCGTGGTCTTCAGCCCCTCGCTTTCCTGAAGCCCCAACCATACATGATACTCCCGTAATAGTTGAACATTCGCCTTGCCTCGGTATCGTCGAAGGGATAATCCACACCGAGCTGGGTTGCAGCGGCGAGCCCGCTAACAAAACAGGTTTCCTGGCTGTTGATCAGCGTATGGGCACCACAGTGCCAGGTCCGTTTCTTGCCCTGAATGAAGCGGAACAAAGGAACGAGCAGGGCGACGTGGCGCACGTCATGCACAACGTGCTGGAACCACCACTTTCCGATGATCTTCTTCTCATCGATTTCGCTGATGGGGTTGTAGGTCACCAGACAGGGCTTGTCGGACCGATTGGCCCATGGCTGCTGGTTGTGCATGATGTACGTGATTTCATAATTGTCCGGTCTGGCGCCGTATTGCTCGATATGATTGCTCCGCGTTTTCAGGGGCTTCACTGCGTTGTCCGGAAGGACTGAGGCGTCCGAATGCACAACCGTATGGTTGTGCAGTTCGCTCTCGTACCGGATCGACGAGAGAATATAGCGCTCCAGCATCGTGGGCTTGTCAAGGATCATCAGCGTCTGGTTCGCATTGCAGGCGCAGATCACCTCGTCGAACGTCTCCTGTACACCGTCTTCGTCCTCGACCACGATGCCGGACGACTGGCGATACACCTTTCGGACCGGCCGGTTGAGGTATATCTTGTCCCGGAAATTGGCCGACAGGTTCTCGTAGATACGTCGGGTTCCCCGGTCCCACGTCTGCATGGGCGTGGCGCTTTCGATATCAAAGAATTCGAGATACCGCGTAAAGAGAGATGCCGGCATATCGAACACATTGGTCGCCATCAGGAAGTTGACGAACATGGGCTTCAGTATCTTGTACCTGAAGTCCCCGGAGAAACCGGCCAGATTCAGAACCGTCCCCATGCTGATGTAATTGAACGGATTGAGGGCGTTCAGAAACTTCGATTGGGACCGGCTCAGCCAACCGAACCACTTCAGACGCCTCAGGACTCGTTGAAACTTTGCAATCTCGGATTGCAGTTGCTCTCGGATGTCGGAGTCGAAATCGTGGGCGTAAACACGGTCACGGTACTTCACGCTGTAGCTGAATCTGGTATCGAGCAGTTCGATGCCAAACCTCTTCAGCAACAACAGAATATGGTGATACACCGACGGAATGCAGGCGGTGACGGAAATGTCGAAGGGAATGGAACTGCCGTCATCCTGCGGCATATCGGCAGTTATCGCATTCCCGCCAATCCGGTCCTGAGCCTCAAACAGCCGGAAATCGAATCGGTCCGGGTGGTGATCCAGCGCCCACGCGGCCGCCAGTCCTGATATGCCGCCGCCAACAATGGCTATACGCCGCGGCATTGTCCTTTTCTCCAATGGTAATGTCTCCACTTGAAATTTTTTGGTCAGTAGAAACAGCAACTTACATCGCAAACTAACCCACTACCCCATTTACACACGTATTGACCCATCCTCAAGTAGGGGGTAGTACACTAGGGTAGATGACCTCACCATCAAGCACACCTGCCGGCTCATCCACGCCGCCCGTCCTCGTCACCGGTGCGGCCGGGCATGTGGGCGCCAATCTCGTGCGCCGACTGCTTGACGATGGCGTTCGAGTCCGGGTGTTGCTGAGACACGAGGACAACAACGAAGCATTGGAAGGCCTTGAGGTTGAGCACTCGTTTGGTGACATCCGAGATTTGAATGCCGCCAGACACGCGCTCGCGGGCTGCCAAGGCGCCTATCACTGCGCGGCTAAGGTTTCAACCATCGACGGTGACCACGCCCATCGCCGGGAAGTGTTCGAGTGCAACGTTCTCGGTACCCGCAACGTGCTGCAAGCGGCGCGAGAGGCGGAGGCCGGCCGGGTGGTGGTGACGGGCTCTTTCAGTGCGGTCGGTTATGATTTAGACGATCCGTCCGCGCCCAGCGACGAGACGATGCCATTCTATCCCATGGAACGCACGATGCCCTACGAGCGTAGCAAGGCACTCGTCGAGCACGAGTGCTGGCGCGCCGCGGCGGCGGGACAAGATGTCGTGGTCGCAACGTGTTGTGCGGTGGTCGGGGGCAGCGATTTTTTTCCCTCGCGGTTGGGCAGGACCTTGTGCGATTACACGAACGGCAAGCTCTATGCTTACGTTGATGGCGGTTTCGAGTTTGTCGCGGCACGGGACATTGTCGAAGGACATCTGTTGTGCATGCACCGAGGACGCTCGGGCGAAAAGTACATCTTTAGCAGCGAGTACAAGACCATCTCGGACATCTTGGATCTGTTCGAGGAGGTCTCAGGCGTGCCGCGACCGCACCGGCGAATCCCGACCCGCCTGATGCTCGTCTTTTCAGAAGCGGCGAGCTTTTATCTGAGCCGGTTTCATCCGAGCTTTCCCCAGCGTTTCACCCCTGGCGCCATCCGCCTGTTACAAAAGCGCCGTCACGCCGACATCGGCAAAGCGAGACGGGAACTCGGCTATCAGCCAACCAGTATCCAGGCTGCGGTTCATGAGGCCTACGCCTTTCACTACCACCGCAACGCGATCACGAATCCGCTCGCGAAACGCCCGCGCGTGAACGCCACGGAACAAGTGGAAAACCTCATACCGAGCCAAGGCATACAGATGCCTTCCGTCGGGGGTCCGAAATGAGCCCGGCACCGAGTGCGCCCTCCGGCTTCGAGGAGGCCGGCAGCTTGCGCCAGCAAGCGAGCGCCGCGGGTATGGACCCGGATTACTGGTACGCGGTTGAAGAAGCGCGCCGAGTCAAACCGGGCACAGTGGTCGAGATCATTTTCTGGAAACGTTCCATTGCGTTATTTCGCGGGATGGATGGCGAGTTTCACGCGGTCGAGAATCGCTGTGCGCATCGCCAGCTCAAACTCTCCCTGGGCGAGGTGCAAGGCTGCCGGCTCGTGTGCGCCTACCATGGCTGGCGGTATGATGAAAACGGGCGCCTGGCCGAGATCCCCCACGACCGCTTCGGACGAGGTCTCCCGAAGCTCTCGCTGAGGACCTATCCCGTGACGGTCCGTTACGGTCTGATCTGGTTGTTCCCTGGGAAACCGGATCTGGCGCAGCTGCGCCAGATCCCGGACATCCCCGAGCTCGAGGGACCCGCGCGGTGGGCCTGTGTCCCGCTCAGCTTCACCTGGGCGGCCCACCACTCGATGGTGATCGACAACGTGAGCGACTTCTCCCACGCCCATCTGCATCGGCGATACCGTCCCTTCGAAGGTGCCACCCTCACCCGTTGCGAGACCGTCGGTGACAACGTGCACCTCGCCTACGATACGCGGGTCGGACGCGGGCGTATCTCCGGGCTGTTTGTCGATCACAACCGGCTCGACACCAATCACATAGAGCTGTGCTTTCAATACCCCTATCAGTGGTCGAACACCGATGACGAGATAAAACACTGGCTTTTTGTGCTGCCAATCGATGAGCGGACCACCCGGACGTTCTTCTTGTTCTACTTCAAGTCGCTGAAGATACCTTTGTTGCCGGTACGTATTCCCCGTTTCGCCATGACCACGGTTTTGAAGATCGCGAACCGTCTGCTCATCGGCCCTTTACTCGCCCAGGATCGATTTGCGGTCGAAGCGGAGCAGCAGGGTTACGAGAGACATTGGGACGCCCCTCCCATCGAGCTCAATCCGGTGGTACGAGCTTTTCAAAAAGTGACGGTGCGTAAGTGGCGGGAGTATCTGGCGCACGGGACGGAGAGCGGCGATGCCAGCGTCTGACCGAAATCTGACAGGATGATCGAATGACCCAGACACCCGCCAAACGATCGAGCTCTCGTTCCCTCGCGAATCTCGCCCCGGATGAAGTGCAATCCGCGGTCGATCAATATACCGGGCTCCACAATGCCGACTCGGAGCATAGAAAAGAGCGGTATCAGTCGCTCGTCCATCACTACTACGACCTGACGACCGATTTCTACGAGTTCGGCTGGGGCCAGTCCTGGCACTTTGCCCCCCGACGCCGGGGCGAGAGCTTCAAGGCGTCGCTGCTCAGGCACGAGCGTTTTCTTGCCGATCGGCTGTCCCTGAGAGTGGGGATGCGAGTGCTCGATGTGGGGTGTGGGGTAGGAGGGCCGATGGGCACTCTGGCCCGCCAATACGGGGCCAGCTTTGTCGGGATCAACAATAACGCCTACCAGATCGAGCGCGCGAAAGTGCACACCCAAGATGTCCAGTCGTTGTGCCGCTTCATCCACGGCGACTACATGCAGATTCCCGAAGGTGACGCCCACTACGATGCCGCCTTCGCTATCGAGTCCATGCCCCACGCACCGGACAAGGTAGCGGCCTTCCGGGAGATCTTCCGCGTCCTGCGTCCGGGGGCTTGTTTTGCGGGCTACGAGTGGTGTCTCACTGAGGATTTCGATCCGCGGAACGCAGAGCACCTGCGGATTAAGAAGGATATTGAGACGGGGAACGGGTTACCGGATATCGCCGACACGTCGGAGGTGTACGATGCATTACGCATGGCCGGATTCGAGCTTCTGGAAGCCCGCGATCTCGCCTCTGACTCGCATCCGGAAACGCCCTGGTATCGCGCTTTGCAGGGTCGCGATCTCAGTCTTATGAGTATTCCACGCACACCTGTTGGCCGCGCCTTGACCAATTTGGCGTTACGGGTTGGGGAGAGGTTGCGGATGGTTCCGGAGGGCACCACCGCGATCAGCACGCTGTTGAATGAGGGGGCGGACGCGCTGGTTGACGGTGGCAAGTCCGGTGTTTTTACTCCGATGTTCTTCTTCCTGGCTCGTAAACCCCGGCGCCCGGGAGACTGAACGAAGTACGTTTTTGACCCCGAGATCCTCCGCGCGGGCGGGGTCGGGAGCAGGAAGGCGATGATCGTAGCCTAACGGGACGTTACCGGTGGCCCAGAACTCCGTAATCGCCATCGACAATCAGTCGAACGGAAACATAGAGCCCCAGAAGCGCGAAGAGCACCCACGGCGAGTTCGTACCCCAGAGGTAGAGCCACAGATCGCCCCGCGCGATTTGCCTATGCCGCCTGGCTACGAAAAAGCTCACCAAGTAAACCGACGTGACGTAGGCCCACTGCCAAAACAGCATCGCACCCAGGATGCCCGCCAGCCGAGCGGGCAAAAAACCGACCGCAAAGGTCGCGTGCAGAACCAGGACCGGGATTGGCGTGAAAAAGCCGTTGGCGACATCTGCGTTGAAGCCGAACGTGCGTCGGTCGGCATAGGACCCGTCGTACATGCTATAGGTGGCCCATACGTCCGCCCAGACGGTCGGGGACAACGCTTTACTCAGCGGAATCTCACTCAACAGAAACTCAACGGCGGGCGTTCGACCAGTCTTTCTTCGTCTGGCGCGCCAGTAGTCCGCGCGCCGCTCAACGGCGTCGCGTCGCAGGAACAGACAGATCTCCCAGTAGCAGATCGGCAGGTTGATGCAGAAAAACAGGCTCAGCAGGCCGTAGTAAGCGTTCAGATTGCCGTGCACGGCATAGCCGAAGCCGATAGAGGCTGCCGTGGTTACGGCAATCACCAATCCAGTCAATACCGCTACCCGCATGGTCGATTCCAATTTGCCTACTGGGCCGTCGTGCGCCACATCGGATTCAAATTCCATAAGAACATCTTCAGCCAGTCGCGTCGGCGGTAAGGGGAACGGGGGTCGTCAGATCCAGCCGGGCGCGGCGTCGCTGCTCGTAGAGACCGAGCGCGTGCAGGGGAAAATACTGTCGATACAGGACGTAGTCCAGCAGCGCCGTGCGAAAAAAGACTCCGGCCATGTCTTGCTTGGGCCATGCCCCATCCGCCTCCTGGGTGCTGAGCAGAAACCGGGCGCCCCGCGAGATCGCGATCCAATTCGAATCGCCCGCCTCGAGGAGCGCAATCATTGCCCACGCGGTTTGGATAACCTGACTTTCCTCATGCGCGACGTATCGGCCGGTCAGGCAACCGCTGTGGTGCTCACCCCATCCCCCGTCTTCCTGCTGGCGATCCAGCAGCCACCGGCAGGCCAGACGTAGCGCCGGATCACCAGGACGAGCCCCGGCGGCAAGCAGCCCCCTGACCCCGAAGAAGGTGCCATAGATGAACTGCACGCCCCAGACGCCGCGCCACGACCCATCGCTTGCCTGGGTCCGGCGCAACCAGGCGTCAGCCCGTGAGAGAGAGCGCATCGTCGCCCGATTCATGATTTGCGGGAAGTGCTCCTGACAGGCGGCGAGCGCCGCGAGGCAGGACGCTGTGCACTCAACATAGGAATGCTCGGTCATCGAGTCGCCAAACATCTCGGCCGGATTCAGCCACTCGAGACCGACCACGGAGCGCTGTGCCTCATAGCTGCCAAAACCGCCATCGCGGTTCTGACCTCGCAACATGAACCGAACCGCTTCGCCGAGCGCTGCCGTGCTCGTGGCCTCGCGGTCGGCGGCGATAAGCCCGAGCACCGCTTCCGCAGTGCAGTCCGTCACCGGCCAGCCATGCCATCCCCCGGCAAAACACCAGCCGCCTTTGGGGTCGGTCCGATACGCCTCGCGGAATCCTGCGAAGCTGGCACCGATTTGCTGCTGGCGCAGGAAGTCGGCTCCGCGTCGGAGGGCGTTGCGAACCCCGTCGAACTCGGGCACCGTCGCCAGCGCTTGCAGGGAGAATCCGGTATCCCACGAGGTGCTTCTCGCTCCGGTGACGCGCGTTCCACGCTCCTCGTCTTCCCAGATCCAGTCATCGAGCCGCGCGAGCGCCTGGCGGCAGTCGGTGTCGTGTGGATCGCGCAGCCATAAGGCCAGGATGTTGAGGAGACCGCTGACCGGAGAGATGCTCGTATGGTTGGTGGTTTGCAGCTCCCATTTGATGTGTCGGATTATCGCTTCCAGACATCGGGCGCGCAGCCGTTTGGCGTGGAACCGTTCGAATACTCGCGCACACCCATATCCGGCTCGGAGCCATACACTGGGGCGCGCGTAGAGGTCGGCGCCTCGCAAGCGATTGCGGCCGGCGGCAAAATCGATGTTGGCAAAGCCCTGGGGGAACAGCTCCTCTCGTAGCGACGCGATCGAGGACGTGACGGGGGCTTGGAACCGATGCGGATAAATCGCGGCCATCGCCATGTAGATGAGCCGAGTGTGGCAGTACCAGTTCGAGGGATGTAACGCTATCCAGCGCGGTAAGCTCCACAGCTCTGGTAGAATGGCGTTTACCCCGCGCCAGTCGTAGAGGTTGAGGAGCGCCAGCCAAAACTTTCCCCAGCTCGGGATACCGAGAACCCCTTCTGCTTGCAGGAATCGCCGGGCCGGCTCGATGAACGGATCATCCCGCTCGATACCGAGTAATCTCGTCGCGACGTAAACCAGGGTGGTGACAAACAGGGAGGGTGGGGAGTGCTCGTGTAAACCCCATAAGCCCCCTTCGAGACGGGTCCTTTCGAAGGAGCGTAGCACACTCCGGCGCCGGCCGGGTTCGATCGGCCGCTCCATAATGTGGTGCAACAGCACATATTGCGCGGTCAGCATGGGACACCAAACCATCTCACCTTCCCAGGCGCCATCTTCATCCTGGAGATGTAACAAGCGCGCGCTCGCGCTCCTCAATGCCGGACCAGCATCGGGTGATGCACACTCCCCCGGGCGGCTGGGCTGGGGGTCACTCACTCTGGATGGCATGGAGATCGGAAGCGCGCGGGCCAAGGTGTCCCGAACTCGCTCGTCTTCTTCTCCGTCCGCGCTTCTCGCCTTGCGCAACTGCCGAAGGCCACGCAGGAGCCACCAGAGGCGAACCGCGAGCGTATGAACGATGTCGCGGGTCCGCCGCCAGGCGAGTCGATCGGAGGATCGCGGAATCTCCCCGGCAACCGCCCGGGCCACTGTTGCGCAAAACGCGCGACTCAGATGAGCTACTGATGTGTCTTCACAGGCGAGTAAACGCATGGTCCGGTCGCGGACCGCGGATTTTGCCCGCCAACGCCGGTAGACCGCGTGTCTGATCGCCACCACCTCGGCCCGATGATCGGCAAAGACCTCGTAGAACCCCATGGCGAGGAACTCCGGCGCGCGGGTCGCCTGCAAACGCTTAGCGGCGAAGTCGTGAAAGGCCTCGCCCTCGGCCAGCGCAAGCGCGTCGCCGAAACCGAGGGTCATTCCTACCGCGGTCAAGGGATGGTAGTGCCCGGCCGCATCGCCAATCAGCACTCGATGTGGGCTCCCGTATGTGACGCGCGGCCTCAGCTCATTGGCCGCGACCTGGAATTGCTCCGCCCGCAGCGTTTCGACAAACGCTGGCCTCATTGTTTCCGGCAATAAACCGGCATACGAGTTCGACAGGAAATCAATCCGGTCCCGGGGTGTCCAGCGGTCCAGCGGGACATCGACGATGACCCGGACGCAATGCTCTCCCAGACGGTATATGAGCATTGGACCCGGTCCACCGCACAACACATGCCCATAGCCCTCCAGCGGTAACCTCACCCCTCTTAGTGTGACCCCCACCATCCGCGAGCAGGGCACCGGGCTGGTCGATAAATCCAGCGATCGACGCACGATTGAGGCCCGGCCGTCAGCGCCGACAAGCTGCGCGGCGGACACGGACTCATCGGCGCCGTTACGGGTAAACGTGACCCGCCCGTCTTCGACCGCACGTACCCTCGCGTGGAGAATGAAGTCAACACCCGACTCGTTCTCGACCGCTTCACGCAGCCGCGAGACGAGCGCTGCATGCTCGCATACCAAACCGTGAGACCCGTCTGGATAAGGAAGCACTATGGGTTCCGAGCCGTCTTCCGGGAACACCGCAAATCCCTTGCCCGTGGTGCTGCGGGACTGCGTATCGAGTTCTATCCCGAAATCGCGCAACATCCGCGCAGCAGGCGGATGCAGCCATTCGCCTGCCAGGCGTTTGGAAGCTTTGGGATTGGCTTCGAGCAGAGCCACCCGGGCGCCTTTCCGCGCGTGGGCGAGCGCGCACAAGCTGCCTACCGGACCCGCGCCGACGATGGCTACGTCGTAGTGCCGAAAAGTGGCACCGCTCATCGGACAATGCTCCCTTGCGAGCGGCGGCGGTAGCGGAGCAGGCAGGGTGTCTCGGGGCCCGTCACCCAGCTGCCATAATTCGGGGCGGGAAACGCAGTGTCGAGATGAAAATCGAAGCGATCGAGTAGCACGGTCCAGATCGCTTTCAACTGCAAGTACGCAAAATGTTTCCCCATGCAACGGTGTTTGCCGCCGCCAAAACCGATCAGGGCGTACTGGTGTTGTTTGTCCTCGCACGCGGGGGGAGCAAAGCGGTCCGGACAGAACCGCTCCGGGTCGGCAAACACGTGGGGCAACCGGTGAGAGACCGCCGGCGACACCATGGCCAGGGTGCCGGCCGGTACGATATAGTCTCTGTAACGCACGGGTTTGAGTACCTTGCGGATCAGCATTATGAGCGGCGGGTGCAGCCGCTCGCACTCACGCACGGCGTGTTCCAGCGTCACTTGTCGTTTGAGACTCTCCAGGCTCATGGCTTCTGCCTCGCGGTAGACGTCTTGCACCTCGTCTCTGACCCGGGCCAGGTATGAGGGCGCCCTCAGGAGCTCCAGACCGGTCCAGGTTGCGAGCACCGCGCTGGTGTGTTGGCCAGCGAACAATACCGTCAGCAGGATCCCGGTAATCTCGTCGTCACTCAAGGCGCGGCCATCCTTATAACGGGCGTGCATGAGTGTCTGCATGAAATCGTCGGGCCGGGCCCCGGAAAGCCGGCGGGCCGTCATGACCCGGCCAAAGAGTTCGGCCACTCTTCGCCGGGCCCGGTCACGGCTTCGATGCGCTGGGATGGGAAGTCTGGGGAGAAAAAATCCCAGGGTGTTGATGCCTTTTTGCAGGTCGTGATACGCCTCGGCAAAACCCGCGTCCACTTGATCCCGGACTTCCTCTCCAATGAGGCAACGACTGGCGATATTGACGGTGAGCTCGTTCATCGCGGCCGGCAGATCGACTTCCCCATCCTCGCCGAGAGTGTCAGCGAACAGGCTCGTCTCCTCGAACATGATGCGGGCAAACCGGCGCATCGCGGCTTCGCGGAGAGCCGGAAACAGAAACCCGAGTTGCTCGTCCATGATTTCGGGGGCGGCGTCGTAAGCCACGCCGCGGCCGAAGATGGGTACCGTGAACTGATAGACGGCTTTGGCGTTCAGCTGATCATCGGGCGCGCTGAAGTACAAGTCGTGGGCTTCGGGTCCGGTGAAGAGAACAAACTCGCGGGGACCGAGCCGGAACCGGACGAGTTCGCCGTGCTCGCGCCAGCCACGGCTCAACATCGAGACCGGCTCCTTTTGAAAATCCAGCAGATGACCGATCAACGGCCACCCACCCGCGAGCACGGGAACGGCTTTTGCCGCCGTCGGCGAGAGCCGCGCCGAACGCAGGGTTGCCACACTGTGAGATCGATGTCCCATCCCTGCCCTCAATAGACAAACGGCAGCATCGAATAACGCACCCGCTGCGTGTAGCGTTCCCAGAGCTCGCCATACTTGGCGCGGCAGCGGCGCTCATCACGTCTCGAGCGATGCCACAACAGACCCCCCAGCCACGCGGGTAACAGGTACGGCACCCAGGATGCGAGCCCGGTGGTCAGGGTGAAGGCGAGGTAGACGCAGATCTCGCCGGTATAGTTGAGATGTCGTCCAATACCCCAAAATCCGGACACCAGCAGGCGCCCGTCCAGCGACCGGGCGGGTTGTCCCCAAATCGTGACCTCAGGGTCACGCTTGAAGCGGTGCTTTTGCTCGTTGGCGCCGCGGAAGAGCCAGAAGCCAAAGGCGAACAACAAGCCGAGCGCGGCGGCGGCAATGGGAGACAACGGTTCCGGTGTGTGGGTCAGCCACCAGCCCGCAAGGCTATAGAAAAACGGCACCAACACATAGTCTCCCCAAATCAACATCCATCCGAAGCGCTCACTGACCATGTCCCAGGTATAGGTCATTCCGTATTCGAACTGGAAGTAGTTGAGCACGTACAAGAAGGTGAAGATCTGATAGAGCGCCATTGCCAGGGTCAGCCCGCCGTAGGTTTCGTACTGCACGACGGCAAACGATGCGTTGAACAGCGCCAGGGCGATGAGGGAAGGGCGGTAGCTGAAAAGCTTCAAGTCCACCCCGAGCCAGGTCGGATTGAGCTCCAAGCCAAAGAAGAATCCTCGCCAGACTCCCGGTGATGCATCCCGGGCCCGGGCTCCGCGGTAATACAGCCAGCCGGAAAGCGCAAATGCGAATCCGTTTGCCGCCACGAACAAAGCGGCAAAGTGGGTATGCAGCACTGAAAGAGAGAACCAGCCAAAGACTTGGGCGAGACACACTACCATCACGACAAGCAGGAACAAGGCGAGGCCGTTGAGCTTGTAGGCGCGTGATTTTCCTTCGATATCCGGCCCTGCAACCCGACGTCCGGGCAGGAGCATCGAACCCAGAAACAAAACGCCGACAAACACCAGCATCATTGCCGCCGCTTCAAGCACGAGACCCTCAATCGCTGCGAGTCGGACAACGGGTAAAGGGGTCATCTCAACATCCTGGTTCGATTCGTCAGAGCTGCAATTGCCTTTAGGATGAGGTCCAGAGCGGGGTTGCCCGTTTCCGCCTCGTCCACAAGGAACAGAGATTCCTCATCCGTGTCAATGCGAAATCTGAGTGAAAGCTCCGCGAGCACGACGCCGACCACCTGGTGGAAGTAGCCGGTCTCCTCGTTGAGGAGCATCAGGATGAGTTCTTGGGTCAAAGTTAGTGGATGGGTTGTCAAACCCTCTTGAGTAACAGCTATCAGCCTTGGCCTCCCTGCATTATCTCGATACCATAAGGCCACTTACCCTTGCCGCATTATAACCCTCCGGTTTAGGAAGGGACAAGTCTTATTCCGTAAAGTATGAGTTGGTCGATCCCGTGAAGACGCGAATTCGTAGTTGCCACGAGTTTTGCCTTTGTGGGCTTTTCCCAGGATTCACGGGACAGCAGGGACAGGCAAATCGGCCAAACTAATTGTGCGCAATTCCCAAATCTGGCCCGAGATCGTGGTGCGCCTGATAGATATAGGCGCGGTTTTCGTTTTCACAAACGCCCCGTCTCACGAGCTCACGAACCCTTTCTCTCAGTTGGGGAAGATAGCGAAATTCATAATCCTCGTAGCTCATTTCCCTGCGTTGTGCGCGGCGAGTAAAAAGCGCCACAAGTTCATCCCTGTCCAGCTCTCCGGAAAAGTCCACGTAATGGTGGTCAATCAGCCTGTCAATCCGGCCGAGTTGCAGCAATACAGCGATCTCGAAGATGGAGATTCTCTTGAATACAGCACCATGCCAGCGAGCCCATTCACGCCTTTGGGATGCTTGCAGTTCCGGCAATCGGTCGTGAGTGACGCCAGGGAAATAATGGTGCGCCAGGTGATCGTCCTCCCCGAAAGAGTCGTCGTGACCCTCCAGGATCGTGATCGCGGTTACGTGATTGATATTCCGTCCGGCGGCGTCGTACTCCAGGAACGCGTGTTGCGCCAAATTGATCAGCGCGAGGAAGGACGACATCGCGAAGAGCGGTTGGAAATAGATAAGAAACAGGAACACAAGCGCTGATGATACGCTAGACCCCGTGGCGAGCAACAGCGCGACGATCGCCCCCGGCACGAACGCCCAATAGATGAGCATGCCCCGACGTAGCGTGGCATACGCCCGTCCAATAGCTGGCCGCACGCCGCGCTGCCTGCGAAATTCCCAAAGACTACTAAAGCCGGTCATGTATACGAATAGCCGCCATTGGTATAGCAGCAGATCGCTGAACTTCGTCCGGTCGAGATCCCACATATAAACCGGGTCTGCCTTGCCACCGTCCAGACGGTGATGGAGCAGGATATGAGACGTGGAGAAGATATGTGGCACGATGCCGTACCACACACCGACCCGATTTTCGAAAATGTTTCCGATGTGTCTGCCTATCCACGGCCGGTACATGCGGCCTGCGGCAACGTGGCCTTCACGATGTGCAAAGGTGTAGGCGGCGCCCATGCCGCGGCCACCGAACCCCACCCATGCGAAGTAATAGATCGCTACGAGCCACCACGGTAATGACCCAAAGCAGATTTGCCAGCCGAAGACCGTACCGAGGGATATTGCGGCTCCGACTGTGAGAAAGATTGCCGTTGCGAAATAGTCGACATGAACTGCCCCCCGATAGATGTACGTGGCCGCGAAGCGTCGTAACGCCGGGGAGCGGTCGAGCAGGGAGAAGACGGGCCGCACAATGCGATGCAGCCCCATATGGAAGAGCCAGCCCTGGATGAACACGGGTGCTCCCCAACACACCGCAAAATTCAACGTCAGCAATGTACCGAGGAATTTCCGCAGTGCGACGAGAAAGCGGACGCGGTGGTCAAGCATACGTAGAGCGGCCGAGGTCATCGTGTGTGGCCCTTGATCGTTGTCTGCCCAAAAGAGGCATATATTCTAGCACGCGATAAGCTATAGTAGAAAGTAGCGCTTCGAGAGAGTTTGAACCCGCCGGACTCCTGATACACAAGTGTTCCCCCGCCTCTAATTAGGACAGCCGGTCTTCCAAATTAGGACAAACTTTTCCGAAATCAGGACAGCACCGAAGACCCAAGGCCGTTGCCCAAAAGAAGCAAATGTCAAAATAGGACAGTCCAGGTTTAAAAATGGGACACCGCAGGGAAACTAGGACATCCCGCATGAAGCTGGGACGGGACCGACCATGGGGTTGGCAAAATAACGTCGGCCCCTGTGCTACGCCGGGGGCCGGATTACTCCACATTTAATGCCATCATGGCCACGATTCGAGCTGATGGCGCATCCCAACTGACCCCAGTCTGGTTTGTGTGGGATGGTGAG
>JAJEFA010000005.1 GCA_022820725.1 Candidatus Binatia bacterium | reverse complement strand
CAGGGCCTCCTCACCCGCATTGCCGCCAAGCTCGTCGCCGTCAATCTGGGGTATTGGCTCAATCACCTCTTCGAGCGCTCCCCTCTGGCCTTTGCTACCCTCTTCCCTGCCTAATAATTCACATCACACGTCCAAGACGGGTGATGCATATTGTGGCGTAAGCCTCCCAGGGACCGGTCCAGCGACCCCCGCCTCGGGCCGCTCGCCCGCCCCCTTCCTGGGAGCGCGGCCAGCTTGGCCGCTTGCGGGCTGGAAGCCCGCACTCCTGGCCCCTGCACGGCGCAGGGGCGCGAGGGTCCACCGAGTCAGGCAATACGCAGCACCCGTCCCGAGAGGGGAGGAGAAGGGAGTGACCCAGTTTGATCGGGTCTGCGGAGTGCTATTGCGGCGGTTTATTATAAAACGATGTTCTTCTCTAACAAACGTCTCCAAAAAATATAGGGGGGGTCTCGGACCTGAATTCAATCAAATCAATAACTTATTGAACCACGATATACCTTTTTGTGCACAATTTGAGGGTGTATTGAACCGTAATTTGTCTTTTTGGGCGCAATTTGAGGGCGTATACGACCGACAGGAGGGGCGACGCAGGCGGCGCCCCTACACATATCTGGCAGAGTTTAAACAGCGTTCTATGACCGGTGGGCGCCACCCTCGCTTCGCGCATAGCGTCTTCTGCTTTCGAGCCGGAATATATGCGCTCATTGGCCGGTATTCAATCCCTTCCTTCCCCGCACTACCCGCTCTCTGGCGGGGCGGCCTGCTGAAGACTGAAGCTGTGCCTCTCCCCTCCGGGGTGGGGTGGCCCAAAGGGCCGGGGTGGGTTCCTTTTCGCATCACACATCTGGAGGGAGCACGCTCAATCTTTAGCCGGTGGTGAGTCCAGAGCGAAGGTCACCACAGGTAAAGCGGCGATAATCAACAGCACGATAAACGAGGGGTTGGACCACTCCGCACCCATGGGCCGATAGACCTGGCCGGTTATCGCCGTATTGCCAAAATAGAGCAACAGAATGAGCCAGCCGCAGCGGCTCCAGAGCCGCATGTTGACCACTGGGCGGGCGGGCGGCGGTACCGGAGTGGTCATGCCCAATAGCGCCTTCCAGCGCTGAATATCCCAGAGGATTAACGCCAGCAGCCCCACACTCATCAGGGTGACGACGATAGCGGTGGGCACCACCCCTGTGCTCCAGCAAAACACAAGAATTGTCACAAGAATAGGAGCGATAAGCGCCGCCCCCAAAGTCGCGTGGCGCTGCGTTATCAGCAACACGGCGGCCGTGAGTTGCAGTGCCCCGACAAATTGATAGAACCGACCGGTCGCATGAAAGGCGTGCAGGAACTCGTGAAAAACTCCCGTGTTCGCTGGATCGGTAAACGGCTGTCCCAGCAGCTTCTTAAGCCCTGCGGGAATGAAGGCAAAACCGATCATCATACGCAATACAATGGTACTGATGCAGATCCCCCGGCATTCATGCGCTCGAGCGATGCGCTCTTCAAGCCATGTGAATGTCATGCTCCGGCCTCAACAACGATACAGTCTATGGCGATCTTCTAAACTGCTTGGGCGCGGGCGACCAGCCCCCCTGCCTCGCTGTGGAGTAGGGGCGACCGGCCGGTCGCCCCTACTTGACTTGCGCATACGGACAAATCGGTATCTACTATGGGTCGCGCAAGGGAGGTACCGCCATGAGCCTTTCACCAATGGAAAACTCTCGCGTCGATTTCAACTGGCCGACAGCCGGTATGACCTCGGTCCCGTATCAAATCTTTTGTGACCCTGCGGTGTATCGCCTCGAACAGGAACGCATCTTCAGAGGGCCAACCTGGAGTTATGTCGGGCTCGAAGCCGAGGTGGCCAACTCTGGTGACTTTAAGTCCACGTTTGTCGGCGACACGCCGATTGTGGTGTCTCGTGACAAAGAGGGCGTTCTGCATGCCTTTGTCAATCGCTGCGCGCACCGGGGAGCTATGGTCTGCCGCGAGTCTCGTGGGAATAAGGCCAGCCATACCTGTATTTACCATCAGTGGAGTTATAACCAGAAGGGCGACCTGATTGGGGTGCCGTTCCGCAAGGGGATTAATCAACAGGGCGGCTACCCGGCCGACTTTGATCCCGCGCAGCATTCACTCCAGAAACTCCAGGTCGATACCTATAAAGGTCTGATCTTCGCGTCCTTCTCTGCTGAGGTTGAGCCCCTCTTCGACTATCTTGGCCCGGCCATGCGTCCGTGGCTCGACCGGGTTTTCAACCGGCCCGTACAAGTCTTGGGTTATGCCCGGCAATTCACCCATGCCAACTGGAAGCTCTATGCAGAGAATGTGAAAGATCCCTATCATGCCAGTCTGCTCCATCTCTTCCTGACCACTTTCGGTCTGTACCGTTCCTCCCAGGGCGGTGGCATCACCATGGATGAGACGGGCCGGCACAGCATCGTGCGCGCCTACCGGAAGACGGAGCAGGAAGAGACGGCTGCGTATAAAGGCAAGAACATGCATAGCTATCAAAAAGACTATGCCCTGGCCGATCCTTCTCTGCTCGCCTCACGTCAAGAATTTGATACCGACTTGAATGTCCAAATCCAGACGATCTTCCCCAGCCTGGTTGTCCAACAGATTCAAAACACCCTTGCCACCCGGCAGATTTTGCCCAAGGGACCGGACCGGTTTGAGCTCGTGTTTACCTTCTTTGGCTTTAAGGATGATGACGAGGAGATGCGCCGCATCCGTATCAAGCAGGCCAATTTAGCCGGGCCGGCCGGCTATGTCTCAATGGAAGACGGCTATGCCACAGAGCTGGTACAGCAGGCGATTGTCAGCGAAAAGGACGAATGCTCGATGATCGAATTGGGTGGTATCGGGACAGAGGACCAGGAAAACCTCATAACCGAGACGGCTCTGCGCGGCTATTGGAATTACTACCACGACGTGATGGGCTTTTCATAAAACGTCACCCACTTCCACCTCGCACACGCGCGGACGCGGGAGGATGTAGGGGCGACCGGCCGGTCGCCCCTACGCATCAAGGAAGAGGCCATCGCGGTATGAAGCTGCCCCGTAACCTTCCGGGAAACGAGTACGATCCGAAGAAACATTGTCGTCGGTCGATCCGATTGCGCCACTACGACTATTCACGGGCAGGCGCATACTTTATTACCGTCTGCACAGACGGACGGGACTTACTGTTCGGCGAGGTGATTGACGACGAGGTGAAGTTAAACGAATTGGGCCTGATAGCTGCGGAGGAATGGTCGAAGTCTGCACAGGTCCGCACCGAGATCGAATTAGACACCTGGCTCGTGATGCCCAACCATATCCACGGTATCGCCATGATTACTGACGACCGCAGAAAGAGCGACCGGCCGGTCGCTCCTAGCGGGCCACGCCCGAGGTCACTCGGCGCGCTGATGGCCGGGTTCAAATCTGCCGCAACCAAACGCATCAATACAATGCGTGGCACACCCGGCGCATCGGTCTGGCAGCGCAATTACTACGAACACGTGATCCGAAATGAATCCGCATTGAATCGGATTCGGCAATACATTGCGGATAACCCGGCCAGGTGGTCGGAAGACCCAGAGAATCCTGCCGTAGGGGCGACCGGCAGGTCGCCCCTACTCGCAATACGTTCAACAAGACCCGGCGAGTCAACCTGCGGGTGACCGAACGTGACTTCAGTCGCGCCCACGCGCGGGCGCGAGAGGAGGGCATTCCATATCAGACGCCTTTGTCGAGCGTCATCCACAAATACCTGTCGGGTCGGCTGGTCGAGAAGAGATAGAAGACCGACCAAGTCACACGGAGGAAGCGCACATGAGACCGGCCGAGATCATTTTCGAGGTCACGGAGGCCGTGAGTGTTGCCCATTAGTCGATGAGACCCTATGCTGTGTCTCACAGAAATTGTGAGGCTGTGCCCATGAAAAACATCACCGTATCCGTTGACGAAGAAACCCATCGGCTCGCCCGTATCCGGGCGGCGGAGCTGGACACCTCGGTGTCGGCCCTGGTGCGGCGCTTCCTCAGGAGCTTGGTTGGTGAACGAGTCGAGGGAGAGCGCACGGAGACACAGGCGGAACGGAGACGCAGGTTACTGAACGAAGTGCTTGCGGACTTCGATGCGCGCGGCGTGGGGTTGCACATGGCCGATAACTTACCCAGAGAAGCGTTGTACGACCGCGCTGCGGCGCGGGCCGAAGCCGAGGCTGAACGGGACCGCCGGCGCCGTGCTTCTACATAACCGCAATGCGCTTCGTAGACACCAATGTGCTGCTGTATGCGGCCAGCCTGTTGCCGGAGGAGACCGACAAACGCCGCCGCGCCCGGGCACTGCTCGCCGAGCCAGACCTCGCCGTGTCCGTGCAAGTGCTCCAGGAGTTCTATCACCAAGCCACGCGCCCTACCCGCCCCGGAAGACTGTTACATGACGACGCCCTGCAATTTCTTGAGCCCATCCTGTTGATGCAGATACAGGCGGTCACCCTCGATGTGTTTCGCGCCGGCGTCTCAATCAGCCAGCGTTTCGGCCTGTCTTATTGGGACGGCGCAATCCTCGCGGCGGCCCGCGCGCTGGGCTGCGACGCGGTCTACTCGGAAGATCTCAGCTCGGAGCAGGACTACGACGGCCTCCGGGTCATCAACCCGTTTCTGGAAGAATCGGAAACCCCATGACCACCGACACCTCCGAACGCGGCCTCGAACGCCTGACCTGCACCGCTCGGGCCGGGAGGTAGATGGGCTAAACCATAGGAGGGACATCTTCGAGCGAAGGATATGTGCTCACCAGCTCCGACCACTGTGGCTTCGCCAGGGGCCTGCACTGTAAGCGGAGTCTCAGTGCAGGCTTGAGGGTCGGATGCTGGCAGTTATGGAAGAAGACGGGGGGAGGCCCTGAAAACGGGTTCCCAGACCTGGCGCGGCCTTGCGACTCGGACCACATAAGGTGGGTCGCTCCCGCAGCCCCGACAGGGAGGGCGAATAAGCGGGACCCCGCACGTTCCCTCGTATTGTGGTAAACAACAGCCCACCACCATAAGACAAGGGAGACTTGCTCATGCGTACGCTCATCGCGCTTCTCGCCCTTTCCATTCTAGCACCGCACCTGGAAGCCCAGCCTGTCCGTGTAGTACTGGACGTTACACCGGACACGCGCGTTATAGCAGAGCAGGAGAGTGCCAGCCGGGAAGTTCTCGCACCCACTGACCGCGAGGCCAATCGCGTCACCATCATATGGGACGGAGAGTCTTATCGGTGGGTAACGCGGGAGGGTCGCGAACTCATTTACAGTTCCAGCGGAGTCTTTCATACGTTCGTGGATCCCCGAGGCGGAGGCTGGGTCAGGGTGCTGGACCAAAGCGACCTCCCTGAAACCCTCCGCTACGCTGGACCGGACATCCAGTTTTTTGAGAGCGTTTCAAGTGGACTCACCACGCTAACCTATTGGGGTACGGCCTCCGACTTTAATCCCTAGGCGTCACCGGCGCTGCTCCCGCTCCAGGAAGCGATCCATCGCGGCCTAGAGACGCCCACCTTCTATTGGTGGCTCAAGAAACAGGGCCACGACGTTGGACCCTTGGATGTTCGAACATGGCTTTGATAGACCCATCTTCTCTGATTTCGCCCCAATACTGTGGATATTTTAGTGCTAGTCGGCCGGGATCATCGGTAGGACAAAGGGCAAAAATTTCACGTTTAATGAGATCAAGACATTCGATATTCTCTTTTGCTTGCTCAGAGAAAATGATTCCTTCGGGTCCTGAGATGGAGGGGTTTAGGTGGTGAACATCGTTCCGGTGACTGTCATAAATCTTCTTAAATGCCGCCACGCATTCATGAGTGTGGACTCCTAGGAGGGGTGAGGTTTTGAGATGGACTAGGGCGGGAAGGTCTTTGCCCGTGACCTGCTTTTTATCCAGGACCCCGCTTTTTTCAGCAATGAACTTTAGGAGGCGCTCGTTCACTGCTTGGGTCAGCATCACGGTCGCTATGAAATAGCCACTCTCGTAGACTTTCTGGCATTCCGTAATCGCCTCAGCAAAATAATTCCCAGGAATAACCCCATAAATCTCAATCTCACTCACCTTACACCTCTCTAGAGCTACGAGCTTGGGCGGCTGTCGGCCAACTGAAAGCTGTCTTCCTGTCTGTGGCGGGGCCTGATTCCGGCACACCGCCATTTTCGGTCCAATCTCCGAAAAAACGACGCGTTCATTTGCCGTATACGGGACGATCTCCTCTAGGCGAAGGGTAATATGGGCGTGGTGAATCCGCTTCTTTTGCCCTGAGCGCGAAAGGACGCGCCCCCCCGGTCTGGTAAAACGCCCTGGTAGGTGGTGGGGCGGGGTGCCGCGCCTAGAGGCCTGCACGTTGAAGATTAACGAACAGCTTCTAATCCGTGTGATACCAGTGATACAAGCCGGACTAGGAGGTATCGTTTTTGCCCTTGTGCTTCTCGTTGCTCTTACGTTCCCGGGACGCATTGACCCCATTTACCTTATTGCGGTCGTGGGGATACCGATTGGTCTTTTCCTGCTCGTGTGGATCGTTCTGCTTGTCTGGATCGTTCTGCTTGTCTGGAGAATTATACAATTCTTGTTTTATCTGGCCTTCGGGCCGTGGCTTGATTAGACTCCCCGTTCAGCAGACTATGCAATTCGATCCGAAACTGCTCTAGCTCTTCACAACGACCTTTTCGCCGTACACAAATCGGGGCCGAAACCTGTTCAGGATTGCCGGCAGCACCGTCATTGAGACGAGCAGACACGCTCCCATATTGAGCGACAGCATGGCGCCGAGGTAGAAGTTGGGGCGGAAGCTCGAAGTCAGAAAGACCAGGAAGCCGCCGATGACGACCACGGCATTAAAAAAGATGGCCTTACCCGAGGTGGCCATGGTCGCGGCGGTGATGTGGACCGGGTCGGTCAGACCGTCCCGGACTTTGACCCGGTACTTGTTGAGAAAGTGGATCGTATAATCAATGCCGATGCCAATGACCATGGACGCGGTCAGCGATTTGCCGACTTCCAGCGGGATGTTGAGCAGCCCCAGCAGACCAAAGCTGAACACCATGACCAAGCTGATCGGAATGACGTTAATCAGGCCCGCGGCCCACGAGCGGAACATCAGGGCGGTCAGCACAAAGACCGCGCCCAGCGAGGTAACCAGACTCGATAGCTGGCCGGACACGACCAATTCGTTCATCCGGTTCAGCAGGTAGCCGTTGCCGGCAATGCCGATCCGAAAGCCGCTGTTGGTTTCCCAGCCAAGAACGGTGGGTTGAATACCGGCCAGCCAGCGGCCGAACCGGACCATCGGCGCGTCGTGGGCTGCGGCGTCGGTGTCTCCATTATGGCCAAATTCCTGGATGGCAAAGTCTCGGATCGTCTCGACCACCCGTTCGACATCCCGGGTTGTATCGGACCGTAGATACACCGTGACGTTGGCGTGCTGGTAGTCATAGTCGACGATTTCATCAAAGTCGTCGGGATCGCCGGAGAACGAGTACAGCAGCAGATACTGGGCGACCAGGTCCCGCGAGCTGGGAACGACTTCCATCTCTGCGCGGTCCTCGTTCATGACCCGGTTCATGCGTTTGATGTATTCGGCCAGCGACAGCGAGCCGCCAACCTGGGGGTCTTGCTCGACCGTGGCCTGGAGGCGGTCGAGTTGATCGAGCAGCTGCGGGTCTTTGAGGCGGTCTGCTTCCCGACCCTCAATCGCCACATAGATGGGTATGGTGCCCTGAAATTTTTCGCGCAAGATGGTGTCACCGACGCGCAGTTCGTGGCGCGCGTCAAACATGCGAATGACCGACGCATCCACCACGATGTGCTGGGCGCCGAACAGGCACAGCCCGACGACGAGCGCCGTCGGGACCCACACCGCCAACGGACGACGGGCCACGCCCCGCCCCAGGCGGGACAGCAGGCTGGCCGCCCAGCCGGTGGCGCCCAGGTCGCCGCTGCGGCGCATCTGCTGGCGCAGGCCACGGCTGACGGTCGGCGGCAACAGGCTCAGCAGGGCCGGCATCAGGGTCAGCGAGAAGACCATGGCGGCCAGGATGCCGACTGCGGTAAAGACGCCAAAATAGCGGACCGGGACCATGGCCGAAGTCAGAAAGGATAAGAAGCCGGCGGCGGTGGTCAAGGAGGTCAAAGCAACGGGTTGCCACATCTCACGCATGGCGGCGAGCACGGCTTCGGACGAGGACGTGTCCGGGTGTTCCAACAGTGCGTCGTAATAGCGACTCAGAATATGAATGCCGTCGGCGACCCCGATCGCCATCAGCACGACCGGCATCATTGAGGTGACGAAGAACATCGGGAAGCCGGTGGCGGCCATGATGCCCAGGGTCCAGATCACCGCGGCGACAACGACGGCCAGGGGCAGCAGGACGCCGCGCAGGCTGCGATAGGTGCAGTACAGGGTGGTGACGATCACCACCAGGATCAGGGGCAGGAAGGTTTCCATATCGCGCCGGCCCTCCCGTTCGAAGTTGACCTCAAGCGCGCCGCGGCCGGCCACATGGAAGGATTCGGGCACACCGGCCGCTTTTTTTTCCTCAACCATGTCGCGGATCGTGGTATACACCGCTATCCGCTGGGCCGAGCTTTCCTGCGTGCCCTCCCCCGGCTCCATCTTGGCCATAATCAGCAGCCCGGTGCCGTCCTGTGACACGACCCAATTGACGAACATGCTGTTGGCGAACAGGCTGCGTTTGAGGCGGGCCAGAGCGGATGGGGTGTGGGGCACGGTTTCCATGAACGGATCAACGTTCATGCCGTCAGTCGTGCCGGTGATGTTGTCCATGGTCGCGACACTGGCCACATCTTCGTCGCGGACCGCTTTGATGCCCGGCAGCAGGGCGATTTTTTCCGAGAACTCTTTGACAATGCCCAGGGTGCGCGGGTTGAAGACACCGTTTTCGTCGGGATTGTCGTTGAAGACACCGACCATGATGAGATCGCGTACGCCGAAGCGTTCCTCGACCATCCTGTTATATTTGACGACCGGGTCGTCGGCCGGGAAATTTGCCTCGACATCGCCCTCAAAGCGCAGGCTTTGCAGGGGGAGTGTGGCCAGAACCGTACTGGCGAGGGCCAGTATGATGACCAGCCATCGAAAACGGATAATCCACCGAAAAAATGACTCCATGTTTTTCTTCTTTGCCGGCCTGACAGACGGCCTGCTACGGAATCACACTACGTGAGGTTCGTGTGACGGCGCAATAACCCGACAGCACCCTAAAAGTCCATCGGCAGTCGTAAATGGTCGTGATAGATCCGATCGCGGTACTCCAATAATTGGGGAGACAGCGCCTCAGCCACCACGGGGTCGGTGTTCACAAACGAAGCCCGGAAGGCCGCATCCATCGGACACAGATCGAGCGGCAGGGGCTCGACAAGGACGGCGAATGTGGACCAGTAAATGTCCAGGGCCGACAGGCTGTCCCCGATCAGATACTGGCGGCCTTGAGCCTGTTGTTCGGCCAGGCGCGCACCCAAGGTCCGCAGGGTCTGGGCGACCCGCTGGGGGGCGGCTTCGGCAGTGGCCGGGCTATAGCCGTACTTGCCGCCCAGGTAGGACGCGGTCGCTTTGCCCTGCTCGCCCACTTCGGGGTTGGACAAGAGACCATGGACGATCATGATCCGGCGGAACCAGCCAAAACCGGTCTCCCCACACAACTCGTTACACAGCCCGAACATGAGAATGCGCTCGGTCTCATCGTCCGGTACGAGCGAAGGCTGCGGGGCAAGCCGCTCAATCAGATAGAGTTGTTCATTCCAGGTGGTGCGCGGTCGTTCCTCATTCCAGACGGCGACGGGTGCGCTGCTCTGGCGGGTCCAGTCCTGCAAGGCGGCATCGTGCCCGGCCGCTTTGCCGACCAGCGTAAACGGCAGGTTCTTGATGTGACACATGCCTTTGAGCCCCTCGGCCCAGGGGTTGGGGCGGCCCGGAGGGGCGACAATCCGTAATCCGTCCAGAGTTTTGGCTTGCTCGATGTCGATGTAATCTGCCATGCGGTCTTCCTCCTCGGCGTTCACACTATCGAGCCTTTAGAGCAGGAAATGGACGAGAGGACAACTCACGTCTCGGTGTCGGATGACACCGTGCTCATCCGACCTGCGGGATATCACTATCAGTATCGTGCGGGCGTTTGCGGACGGGGAAGAGTTTGCCTGGAGTCGGGTCACGGTGACGACGCTGGGCGGGGAGTTTGCCCAGGGGTCGGCCGGCACGGCCCTATTAGAGGACTTCCCCACGGAAGGTCAGGCGGTGACGGTGGAGGGGGGCGGGGCAACCACAAGGGGTTGCCCCTACGATATATATTCCCGCTCGCCCGCGCTGCCTGGGAGAGCGGCCATCTTGGCCGCTTGCGGGCTGGAAGCCCGCACTCCTGGCCCCCTGTCGCAGACAGGCATGGCGCAGGGGACGGGGTGCGGGACCAAGGGCCTGCCAACCGTCAGACCAGTTCCTTGGCCTCCCACGTCTATGGGCGGCGTGACGCGGTAGGGGCAATTCATGAATTGCCCCTACGGAGCAGCCCGAACAGGGGCCACCACCTCAGGTGCAGCACACGTCCCAAGAGGGGAGGGGACGGACCCGGTCCTTGCTTCCGTAAAACTGTCGTGTCGTGAGCTCCCAGGGGGCGAGGGTCAAAAAGTCCCTCTCCCCCTGGGAGAGGAGTTGGGGTGAGGGCGAAACCGCCAAATAGGTTCATTCGTAGCACACGTCCTTTAGGAGTGCGGGCTTCCAGCCCGCAAGCGGCCAGGATGGCCGCCCTCCCAGAAGGGGAACCACCCCCATCCCCTCCCAGGCCGTTTGGTGTAGGCCGGTATCCTTCCCGACGAGCGCGTACTGGCACGGCTACAACTTATCGTGAAACGCTCTAGCCACGAGTGGGCTTACGGATGGAAGGCCACAGCGCAGGAACATCCATTCCATAACACCGGGCCTTCTACGCCGGCTCTACAGCGAGTCGGCAAATCCTTTGATATCGCGGACGGTGGCCGCGTAGACGTCCGGGATCGCTTTGGGGAAAAGCACGTCGGCGGCGTGGCATGTCCCGTTGACGGTCCGGCTGTAGACCGGCACCCCCGCTGCCATGAGCCGCTGATAATGGACGAGCCCCTCGTCCCGCAGGGGGTCTAATTCGTTGACCGAGATGACGTGCGGGGGTAACCCCTGGAGGTCTTCCCCGGTGGCCCAGTACGGCCAGCACAGCGGGTTTTTCGCGTGTTTGCCCTCAGGGTCGTAAACGCTTGCCAGAACCTCCATCTGGCGGCAGTTGATCAAGTAGTTGTCGTTCTCGTACAGAGAACGCAGTTCCTGGCTCGGCTGTGCCCACTCTCCGTAAATATACGGGCACAAGGCGTAGACGCCGGCAATCTGTTCAAGGCGTCCGTCCTGCTTGGCCTGCAAACACGTGGCCAGCGCGAGATTCCCTCCGCCGGACTCACCGGACGCAATAATCTTCGAGACCCCCAGGCTGGCCTTGTTGTCAAACACCCATTGCAGTCCGCTCGTGCAGTCGTTGAGACCGGCCGGAAACGGATGGTTGCCCAGCTTGCCCGCGCCATTGCGGAATTCCACCCCAACGGCGATCATGCCGATGGCTGCGAGTTCATCGCGCCAGCGTCGATACGATGGATCATCGGCGGTCAGGATCACCATGCCGCCGCCGTGCATATGATACACGCAGGGTAGCGGGCCGGATGCATTCCGGGGCGTATGGATGTACAGATTGATGTCGTTGCCATCCACGCCCTTGATGACCTCAGTCCGCCGCTCGATATTCGGCATCGCCGGCAGGTCAGCGCACAGGGCGGCAAACACCGTGGCCATGCCGGCCTCACTGCCCGCACAGAAGTCGAGCTTGTCCGGCAGGGGCGAGTCCGCGTTGACCGGTATGGGCGGCAGGGCCACATCGAGCTTAAAGGGCGCACAGGCGTCGACCAGGCGGGGATCCGTGCGCGGGTCAGTCTTCATGACCTGGTCCGGATTGCCGAGACGGCCCGGTAAGAGAGGCAGATCGTTCTGGTGTGATTGTGATATCGCTGTTGTCATGGTGTGACTCCTTTCTGATTTCCCCGACTAAAGAATAGCGAGACCATTACATCATTGTCTCGTATGCGACGGAGGCCGTAGCACGCCCCCCTTTCCTCACCCCCTGCATACCAGACCAGCACGGCAGGGAAAAGAAGTCGGGCGGAAATCTGGTGTCGGCAGACGCGTCAACACGCTCGGTCTAGGCTTGCGCGCGAAACCCTGGCTGTGAGAGACTCGCAGACGGCTGGCGCTCCATGAGGAGCCCGGCCCGTTCATTCAAAGGGAGGAGCAGGGATGGAACGCATGACGCCTGAAGAATGCCGGAGTTTCTTACTCAGTCCGGTGCGGACCGGCAAGCTGGCCACCGTGCGGAAAGACGGCCGTCCCATGGTCGTGCCGGTGTGGTATGATCTTGAGGGCGAGACCCTTGTCTTTATGACCGGGGGTGACTCGCTCAAGGCACGCAATATCCGTCACGAGCCCAGGGTCAGCGTGTGTGTTGATGATGAGGTGACGCCGTTCGCGTATGTCGAACTCTCAGGCACGGCCGTCATGTCCGCTGATGCCGACCAGGTGCGCTATTGGGCGGCGCGGATCGGCGGGCGCTATATGGGGCAGGCGTTGGCCGAGACCTATGGCAAAATCAACAGCGGGTCGGGAGAGTTGATCGTCCACGTCACGCCAACGCACCTGTATGGGTATAAAGAGGTGACCGGCCGGTATCCACAGCCGACGTAGCCGCAGGGACCCGCGCGGTCGGCATGGCAGGTTCCCGTACACCAATTTTTTGAGACCGCACACCCTGGCTCAGGCGTCGTACAGTTCGGCGTTGCGCTGGGCCGCAGCTTTCAGTTCGTCGTCGCTGTAGTCGAAGCGTGGCTTGCCCGCCGGGACGCACAGGCCGCGCTGGACGGCCTCGCGGGCTTCGACGCGCGCCAGCCAGGCGGTCAGGTGGGTGAGGTCGGAGACATCCACGTTGGCCCACCGATACGCGCGCGCCCACGGAAAGGTGGCGATATCGACCATCGAATATTCGCCGCAGAGATACTCCTGGTCACGGAGCGCCTCATTCAAGACGCCCAGCAGACGTTTCGATTCCGTGACGTAGCGTTCGATCGCATATTCGTCGACAATGCCTTTCGGGGCCGCGATGCGCTGAAAAAACATGGCCTGCCCGAGCATCGGGCCGATCGCGCTCATCTGAAACATGAGCCACTGCATGGCCCGGTGACGAAGCTTGGGGTCCGTCGGCCAGAGCTTGCCGCTCCGCTCTGCGAGGTAGAGCAAGATCGCTCCCGATTCGGCCAGCACGAAGTCGTCATTGTCATGGTCAACGATGACGGGAATACGTCCATTCGGATTAAGTTTGAGGAACTCCGGCGTCTTCTGCTCATTTTTGTTGAAGTGGAGATACTCTACGTCATAATCGATGCCGAGTTCTTCAAGGGCAATAGAGGCTTTCCATCCGTTGGCGGTCGGGGCGGTATACAAAGTGATTTCGCTCATAGGTCTGGTCCTCAAGATGTATAGAGAGTCGCGGAGCGGGTGGATTGACTCGCTCCGGTGAGCATGGTTCCAAAAAATGCCGGGAGAAACAACCGGAGGGGTCCTGTCCTAATGAGGGTAATAATATACTTGAACAACCAATCTTATGGGCTACAATTCCTTTGTGTGGCAGGTCGAACCATGGTACCGTCCGGTATGCGAAGCCACGCCTACGAGAGTACACAGAAGGCAAAGAGGCCGCGGGACGATTTGAAGATATAGTCAAGGCTGTGATGACTATTCCACCTAGGAGATACAGAAGCAGCCCCCAGCGTGGCGGAAGGATAAAGGAGTGCAAAAGAGCACGACCCCAGCCCACGACGAAAGTTCCAACCGGGCAATATAGACCAGCCTAATCTTTTTGCTGGAAATAGCAACGAGGCCAGCATGGCAGAACAGCAGAATATATATGGGGGGAACGACCCTAGGGATATTGCTGCGTACACCGTGGCAGAAGCCGCGCACTATGTTCGCACCCCTCCACAAACGCTCCGTTCATGGGTCGCTGGCCGGTCAGATTCTGACCGGCTCCCTCTCATCTCTGTACCGGAATATGCCCCCCCCGTCTTTCCTTTAATAACCTGATAGAGGCGTATACGCTGCGGGCATTGAGAATAAAGCATCGGGTATCAATTAGGGCCGCACGTGAAGCCATCAACTTTGCAGAACATGCTTTTACCATTACCCGCTTGTTCCTCCATCCCAGAGAATTACGTACAGGCGCGGGTCAGGTGTTTCTTGAGAAATATGGAGAGTTTGTGAATCTCAACCGGTCCGGTCAAATTGCCATTGCCAAATTCTTGGAAGAGCATCTCAATCGAATTGAGCTTGATGACATGAACCTTCCGATACGTCTCTATCCTTTTGAGACGGATACAAACAAAATCATTGCTATCGATCCCCGTATTGCCTTTGGCCGTCCTATCATTGCAAGTCGTGGCATCTCAACAATGGCTATCATTGATCGTGTTAATGCTGGTGAAAGGGAAGAGGAGATAGCAGAAGATTATGGCCTTGACTCCCGGGATGTGGAAGAAGCGATAGTCTGTGAGCAGGCAGCCTAGGCGTGATCTTTTTTACGGACCGCGATCTGGGCTCGTCATTTCCCCAGATTTTATCAGAGGCAGGGCTACACGTCGAAAAACACGACGACCACTTCTCTGACAACAACACGCCTGACGATGTCTGGTTGTCTATGGTTGGGTAGAATGGATGGTTTGCCATCTCAAGAGATAAGCGCATACGCTACCGAAAGAATGAACGGGATGCCGTGATGCAGGCAGGGGTTGGGCTATTTCTTATTGTTGGACAAGCCCCTCATAGAGTTCTCGCAGAAAACTTTGTTGACTGTATTCACAAAATAGAGCAGTTCTTGAACAGACATGATCCCCCCTTCATCGCAAAAGTGTATCAGCCGCCATCTGAACAACAACTACGTGGCAGTCGCAAGAAAGGGTCTGTGAAACTGTATCTCTCACACGAGGAATGGTTGGAGAGTGTGTGATGAAGCTGGCCTGCGGCTTGCGTTGGCCACGGCGCTGGCGCTCCATCTCGCGGGAGTTGGTTCTCCGGCTAGCCTCTTGTAGGTACTGCGGAAAAAGAAGGTAAAACGTCCTCATCCTGTGTCATACGCAGAGTGCGGCAAATCTTGATTGGTTAGTCAAGCATATTATTGCTCTCATTAGGACAGCACCGTCCTTGCCTTTCGCTTGACGTGCGGAAATTTCCGTGTTCGGGTAAGAGAATCATTTAATGTAGGAGGGTATGCCATGGCAGATGTCGGGTCCGAAAAGGTTTTCGAGAACGACAAGGTGATCGTTTGGAACTTCGAGCTCGCTCCAGGCGAGGAAACGCCCGTGCACACGCACGAGCATAGCTATATGTGGTACGCGATCTCGGGCGCGCCCTTGCAGGTGACCGACGAGAACGAGAAGGACTTGGGCACAATGGAGGTGCCGACAGGCGCAATCTTTTCGCTGAAAGTAGAGGATGGCGAAATCGAGGTTGTATCCGGGCCGGGCAAGGGGATGCGCGTCCCGGCACGTCATAAGGCCCGCAACGCCGGGACAACGCCGTATCGGGAAGTCCTGGTCGAGTTTAAATAAATCCCGGGCTGCCCCGTCCGTTAAGAGAGAGAAACTCCCGTACCGATTACCCGGCTTCGACCGGCCCGGCACGAACGGGCTTGGACTGTCCCCGCCGTGACCTTTCCCGTTCGCCCCGAGCGCAGGGAAACCCCGTACAGCGCCCTACCGTTCTTGGGCTTGGCGCGCCAGCCGCGCGTACCCGTCACGGGTCTGCGGCAGGCGGCGGTCTAAAATCCGCGACGCGATGACCGTGCGCAGAATCTGGGCCGTCCCGCCCCCAATCGTGAACATGCGAGCGTCACGCACCATGCGTTCAGCCGGTGTGTTGCGCGAATAGCCTTTGGCGCCAAACACCTGTAAGGCGTCATTTGTGACCTTAATGGCCATTTCCGAGGCGAACAGCTTGGCCTGCGCGGCCGCATTCGGGTCCGGGAACGGACTCTCGTGGGAGCCGCGCGAACGGGCCGCGCTGTGGATCATGAGCCGCGCCGCTTCGATCTGTGTCGCCATATCGGCCAGCATCCACTGCAGGCCCTGAAACTCGGCAATCGGCCGACCGAACTGTTCTCGGTCCAAGGCGTATTGTTTTGCCCCCTCATAGGCTCCGGTTGCCAGCCCTAAAGCAACCGTGCCCGCGCCAACCCGCTGGGTGTTGTAGGCGTTCATCAATTCGGCAAAGCCACGCTTGAAGCCGCCCGGCGGTGTTAAGACCCGGTCGGTGGGCAGTTCGAGATCTTCGAAATACACTTCGGCTTCAGGAATACCCCGCAAGCCCATCGTGGGTTCACGCTGACCGATGCGTAATCCACGATCCTGGTCGCGAACGGCAATAAATCCGCCGATGCCCTGCTCTGTCCCTTGTCCGTCAAACACGCGGGCGAAGATCAGATGGAGTTTTGAAACACCGCCCCCGGTAATCCAGTGCTTCATGCCGTTCAGCACATAGGTATCGCCGCATTTATCCGCCCGCGTGGTCATCTCCGAGGCGGCACTGCCGGCCTGAGGCTCGGTAATACAGATGGCGGGCTTATCCCCGGCCAGGACAAGCGCGGCCGCACGCTCTTTTTGCGCCGGTGTGCCGTAGTGCATGATGGCGGACAGCGCGCCCATATTCGCTTCGACCGCAATCCGTCCGGTCACCCCGCACACTTTTGCCATCTCTTCGATAACGAGCACCACGTCGAGATAGCTCCGTCCAGCCCCACCAAACTCCGGCGGGATGGTCATGCCAAAGAATCCGGCCTCATTTAACGCCCGCACATTCTCCCAGGGGTATTGTTCACTGCGATCAACCTCCGCGGCGCGCGGTGCGATCACGTCCCGTGCCAATTTGCGCGCCCGCGCCCGTAACGCAAGCTGCGACTCAGTCAACGTGTAATGCATTGCCGAAACCCTCCCTACGCGTGCAGGCCGGCAACTCTTTGCCGCGCGTGTTCCGCCCGCGCGTCGTCGCCGCAGGCCTGTAACACGGTGGCGTACTTTTGCCAGCTCCCAAGACTGTTTGGTCTCAACAACGCCCGCTGCGCCAGCAGCGTCCGTGCCTGCTCGTAGCGTTCGGCGCGAATGGCGGCCTCGATGAGAATCTGGGTAAAGACATCTCGCTGCGCATGCGAGCCTCCGATCCCGAACCAGCGGTCGCGCAGCGGCCACAAGACCTCGACCGCCCGCGCATACTCATCGTTTTCATACGCCAGCACGCCTTCACACATCGGCACCACCACATCCGCCATCAGCGAAGCGGAATAATTGTCCGGGGTATGGGCAAAGGATTCGAGCGCATTGATATACGCCTGCGCGGTCTCCTTGTCGTCCGCGGATGCCAGCGCCATCAGGCTGTGCAGATCGGTAAACGCCAGCACATGATCATCAACCCGCTTCCGCGCATACTCCGCCAGGGGCTCCCAGCGATCACCAACATCAACCCCCAGCAATTCCAGGCGCTTGAGCAGCGAAGCGCCGTTTTGCATATCCAGGAAGAATTCCGTGTTCGCGGTCAGTATCCGATTGTCATAAACGTCCAGCGTAAAATCATAGTCACCCCGCTCAAGCGCGAATAAGGCCAAATGCCACCAGTTATGGCCTTGAAACGGGTTGCGGTCAGCCCATTGCTCGACCGGCCGATCAATCAGGGCAATCCCTTCGTCCAGGCGGCCCTGCATCTCCATCACGTGCGCGACCGAGTGGATCGCCCACAGGTCATCCGGGTTCAGGTCAATGGACCGGCGGCCGAAGGCTTCTGCTTGCGCATAATCGCCGCATTCTTCAAGTGCGAAGGCCAACATGCCGAGGACGAAGCTGTAACCGGGGATCGACGCATCCCACAGGTCGAACACGCCGGCGACGGTATTGCGAATGACATAACTCCGACCGGTCCAGAAGGTCGAATGGTGGTGCATCTTGAGTGCCAGCAGGTCGTGAGGAGAGTCGGCCAGGATGGCCTCCCAGGCCGCACAGGCCCGTTCGAGATTGCCGGTTGCCAACCCTTCCAGGGCGTCGCAGTGCAGACGTTCGCGGCGGGCGTCAGCCGCAAGATGTCCGCGGGCGTGTGACGCACTGGCCAGCATTTTCGGGCGGACCGCGACCGTCTCGAGCATGGACATAATATACCCCCGGACCACGTGGGCCATGGGAAAATCCGGGTCGAGTTCGAGAACCCGCTTCAGATTTTTTGGCGCGGCGAGCCGATAATTCCAGAGGTCCGTGAGCACCTGGTCATACTCGGTCAGAGCCTCGGTATTCGTCACCGTGATCTCAAGACCGCGAGCGTCGGTGGGCATGATATTTCTCCTTCGTGTTACGGCAGCACAGTGTTGGGTCAGATTAAAAAGGAATTATAAATTATTTGTGTTGTTTCGGCCACGCACTCCACGCTGTGGCATGCCGGACCATCATCCGTCTGATTTGACCCAATACCGCCAAGACTTCTTTGTCTCCACAGGATATATCACCTGCGTAATGTTTGAACGAAGAGCCGAAGTTCATAAGGGAGGATCGGCATGAGTGTACTCGATGGACCGCGGACAGAATGGCGTCGGATTTTGCACGAAGGTCAGCCCAAATGGGTCAAGCCGGACGGCGACGGGCTGCTGCTGGGCGATGGCCGAGCGGTTCATGAGGCCGAGGCCACCTATCTGCCGCCGTGCGAACCAAGCAAGATATTGTGCATTCACCTGAATTATGAATCGCGCCGGGCCGAGTTCCGCGTCCCACCGATTGAAACGCCCACGTATTTTCAGAAGCCGACAACGGCGCTGAACAGTCATCGTGGTTCCCTCGTGCGTCCGCAAGGCACGCAGTATCTCAACTACGAAGGGGAGGTGGCGGTGATTATTGGGAAACCGATGCGTAACGTGGGCCGCGATGAGGTGTGGGAGTATATCGCGGGCTTTGCACCCGGTAACGACGTGGGAAGCCAGGACTTTCGCGATACGGATGCGGGCTCGATGCTGCGCGTCAAAGGGATGGACGGCTTTTGCCCGATTGGCCCAGGCATCGTGAGTGGGGTGGACATTCGCCAGGCCACGCTCCGGACCTACCTCAATGACACGCTCGTACAGGAAGGTGCGCTGAGTGAGATGATCTTTCCGATCGACTATATCCTGGCCGATCTGTGTCGCCATATCACGCTGCTGCCCGGAGATGTGATTATGTCGGGCACCCCCAGAAACTCACGCCCAATGAATGTTGGAGATCTGGTCGAGGTTGAGGTCACCGGTCTGGGGCGACTCTCGAATCGGGTCGTCGAAGCACCGGCCCCCACATATCGGGTTGGACATCAACCGACCGACACCGATGCGGTCCGCCGCGTCGCATTAGGGTCGGATTGGCGGAAAGAGAAATAATGAAGGTCAAGACCCTTCTCTCTCATGGACGATCTATGATAATTTTTTCGCAGACGTATGCTGAAAATCTCTTCACCTCTCTTGCGGACTTGCCTCCTCGCCCTTCTTCTGCCAGTCCCGCTGCTGCTGCCGACTTTCCACACGCATCCCGAACAGCACCATGCGCATGGGCACGAGAGCGCACACCGCCACTCGGCGATTGTCCACGCGGATTTCCTTGCCTCGCCATCCCATGACCACGACGCGCATGACAGAGAGCATAACGCCCCGGATGAACACTCCCCAAGGTCCGACTCTCACATAAGCCTCTCCGCGCTGCTCCCACGGATCTTTGCTCTGCTCGGCGTTGCCCTCGAACACCGACCGCTTGCTCCTCCCACTGCGCTTCCGGTCAAAACCCGACAACCATCGACCGTGTCGTGGGCGTGTCAACCTGACCACCCACCGGCCAGAGAATCGGCCTGTTTGCCGGCCATTTCTCCTCGTTCTCCCCCCGGTCACGTATAGGTTTCGTATCCGCCTGTCGTTTATCCCCTGAATAACGAGCGGACTTCGGCCTGGCGAACTCCCGCCATGCCCACAGGAAGTCGAGTCTCTCCTATGGAGGACCGCACCCATGTTGCGGAATTACGCTATGGGCTTCGGTGTGCTGCTGTTGCTGACCAGCTGCCAGTTGGGTGACACCGGTCTGCCCGAAGACCAAGCCCATGAACCGACCAGCATCACGAAGTGGACGACGAAGACCGAGCTCTTTGTGGACTTTACGCCGTTAGTCGTGGGCAAGGCCACGCCTTTTGTGGTGCATCTGACCGACTTGGAGACAGCTCAGGCGGTCTCCAGAGATGCTGTCATAACGACGCTGGAGGGCCGAGACGGCCAGAACCTCACCGTCCATTCGGAAACCCCGACAGCGCCAGGTGTCTATCGCCCCGTGCTCACACCGACCGAACCCGGCACGTATCGTTTGCGGTTTACCCGGTCGCATCCTGGCACCCGGACCGTGCTCGATACGATTGACGCGGGCGAAGTGGTCGTGGCGGCAACCGAAAAAGAGCGAGGCAGTCCAGCAGAAGAGCCGACGGGCGACGGCATTGCCTTTCTGAAAGAGCAGCAGTGGCAGATCGCATTAGCGACACAGGCAGTCGCCACTCGGGAACTGCACCCCACGCTCCAACTCCACGCGGAAGTCAAACCCGCAGCCGGGGGAGAGGTCCACATCACGGCACCGATCATTGGGCGGGCGGTGGCCGTGGACAAAGGCGTTCCCACGCCAGGACAGCGTGTTGAACCGGGCGAACCGCTGGCACTGCTGCTCCCCTTACCAACCAAGAGCCGCGCCGAACTCGTCTATGCCGTGCAGGCGAGCCAGTCTGAGCTTGAGGCTGCTCGACACGAGTTGGCACGCGTGCGGAACCTGTATGCAGACCGCATTGTTCCCAAGCGGCGGCTGGAGCAAGCCCAAAAAAACGTGGCCGTCCTCACAGCCCGACTGTCTGCCTCCCGTGCGGAACTCTCTCTGCTTGATGTGAATCCGACCAGTGCCGCGGCCCTCCAAACCTCTCGGGCTAAACGCTTTCTCCTGCGTGCACCAATGGCCGGGACAGTGGTCACGGTCAACTTTACTCCCGGGGCACTGATTGAGGCGGGTCATCACCTGTTCACCATTATGAATCTGGAGCACGTCTGGATTAACGGGCACGTCTTTGAGGCGGACATCGCCAAAGTGCGCCATGTGGAGCGGGTCCGCTTTACCGCTCCGGCCCTCAGCTCGCCCCTCCTCCTCTCTCCGCCAGATGTGCGGTTGGTGACCCTGGGCAGCGTGCTGCACCCCGAGAATCGCTCCGTCCCGCTTATCCTGGCGGTCAACAACGCTCAGGGTCACTTGAAAATTGGCATGCATGGCGAGCTTGGCGTGCCAACCGGAGAAATCGTCCAGGCCCTTGCCGTCCCGGTCAGTGCCGTCGTGTACGACAGGGGCGTCCCGCTTGCCTTTGTCCAGGTGGGGGGGGAGACGTTTGCGCGGCGAGAACTGGAGCTTGGCGTCCGGCAGGACGACTTTGTCCAGGTACGGGCAGGGCTCGGCGCTGGTGAGCGAGTCGTGACTCGGGGGGCGTATCGGGTGCATCTCGCGTCCCTCGCCACCACGCTGCCCGAACACGACCATGCGCACTAGCCCCAGGACACAGTCATGAATCGTCTTATTCGCTGGTCGTTGGCCAATCGCAAGATTGTCCTGACGCTTGCCCTGGCGGTGTTACTCGGCGGCACGCTGGTCGCCGTCCGCATGCCAGTCGATGTCTTCCCGGACCTGACCGCGCCAACGGTCACCGTCCTGACCGAGGCGCACGGAATGGCGACGGAAGAAGTGGAAATGCTCGTCACGCTTCCCCTCGAAACGGCGGTGAATGGGGCGGCAGGGGTGCGGCGTGTCCGCTCGTCGTCCGCGACCGGTATATCCGTAGTGTGGGTCGAATTTGTCTGGGGCACGGATCTGTATCAGGCCCGGCAAGTGGTGAGTGAAAAACTCCAACTGGCCCGGGCCGCTCTCCCGCCGGAAGTCGCGTCGCCCATTCTTGCTCCGATCTCCTCCATTATGGGCGAAATCATGCTGGTGAGCCTCACGAGTGCGCATCATTCGCCGCTTGACCTCCGTTCGACCGCCGACTGGGTGATACGCCGGCGGCTGCTTTCTGTCCCTGGGGTGTCCCAAGTCATCCCCATTGGCGGTGGGGTCAAACAATATCAGGTGTTGCTGTCTCCGGAGCGAATGGCGGCGTATGGGGTGAGCCTGACCGAGGTGACGGAAGCCGTACGCCTGACCAACCAGAACACCTCGGCGGGGTTCTACGTGGACGGTGGCCAAGAGTATCTCATTCATGGCGTGGGGCGGGTGCGGCAGCTGGCAGACATCGCGCAGACTGTTGTGGCCACGCACACTGAGCAGCCCGTGTTTCTCCATCAAGTCGCTGACGTGCGGATCGGGCCAGCGCTGAAACGCGGCGAAGGGGCCGTCCAGGGCAAGCCAGCCGTGATTCTCAGTCTACAGAAACAGCCCGGGGCAAATACCCTGACCTTAACCCAGGCCTTGGACACAACCTTGAGTGCCATACAACGCACCCTTCCTGACGGCATGCGCATTAATGCCCATATCTTCCGCCAGGCGGACTTTATTGCGGTGGCGATTGAAAACGTCGTTGATGCCCTGCGAGACGGCGTGCTGGTGGTGGTCAGCATTCTCCTCCTCTTTCTCCTGAATATCCGTGCCACGCTCATCACACTGGTCGCCATTCCGCTCTCCTTGCTTGTCGCCGTCCTTTCGCTGCACCTCTTCGGCGGCACGATGAACACGATGACCCTGGGCGGCATGGCCATTGCCATTGGGGCACTGGTCGATGACGCCATTATCGATGTCGAGAACGTCTTTCGCCGACTGAGAGAGAACGCGGCGTTGCCGCAGTCGGCACGGGCCAACCCGCTGACCGTCACGCTCAAGGCGTCCCTGGAGATTCGTCCGTCTATTACCTTTGCCACGGCCATTATTGCGCTGGTCTTTGTCCCGCTCTTCTTCCTCAGCGGCGTTGAAGGACGCTTGCTCGCCCCGTTGGGTGTAGCCTATCTGGTCGCGCTGTTTGCCTCGCTCCTGGTGGCTCTGACCGTCACGCCCGTGCTCTGCTCGCTGCTCCTGCCCAAGTCAAAGGGAGTCATCACGCGCAGAGAGAATCCCTTGGTGCGTTACCTCCAGCACGCCTATCAAAAACTGCTCACCCACGTGTTTCCACGTCCCGGTCTGGTTATCCTCACGTCCGTCATGCTGTTTGTCGGAACGCTTGCCCTCACTCCGCTTTTAGGCCGGTCGTTTCTGCCGGAGTTTAATGAAGGCACGCTCACGATTAATACGGTCACGCTCCCAGGCACCTCCCTGACCGAGTCTGACCGACTGGGACAGACGGTCGAAGAAATTCTCCTGTCGTTTCCGGAGGTAAAAACCACGGCGCGTCGGACCGGACGGGCCGAGCTGGACGAACATGCCCAAGGGGTCGAAGCCTCCGAAATCGATGTAGGACTTCAGATGCAAGCACGCTCGAAAGCGGAGTTCCTCGACGCGTTACGCCACGCGCTCACGGTTGTGCCGGGCATGAGTGTGACCATCGGCCAGCCGATATCTCACCGTATTGACCACATGCTGTCCGGCACGCGGGCGAATGTCGCGGTGAAAGTCTTTGGCGACGATTTGCAGCGTCTGCGCCGCCTGGCCCAAGCGGTCCGGGATACCATGGCCCAGGTTCGTGGTGTTGTGGACTTGGCTGTTGAGCAACAGACCGACCTGCCGATTCTTCACGTGCAACTCAAGCGGGAACGGATTGCCCGGATCGGGCTCACCGTTGGAGAGGTGGCTGAGGCGTTAGAAACGGCTTTCCTCGGGAAGACCGTCTCTCGCGTCTTGGAAGGCCAGCGAAGCTTTGACCTGGTCGTTCGCTACGAGGCCGCGACCCGGAAAGACCTCAACACGATTCTCTCTATGCTGATTGACACTCCACACGGGGGAAAAGTCCCACTTCGGCTGTTGGCGGATGTCAGCCGGGCACTCGGGCCAAACACGATCGGGCGCGAGAACGTGCAGCGCCGCATCGTGGTGAGTTGCAATGTGGCGGGACGGGCACTCCAGGATGTCGTGCAGGAGATTCAGCAACAGGTCGCAGCACAGGTGTCGCTGCCCCAGGGCTATTACATTGCCTATGGTGGCCAGTTTGAAAGCGCCCAGGAAGCATCGCGCACGATCGGCCTGTTAAGCCTGCTGGTGTTGGGTGGCATTCTGCTCTTGCTCACCACGGCGCTACGGTCTGTCCGTGATGCTCTCATTATTCTGGTCAATCTGCCCTTGGCGTTCATTGGCGGCGTCATGGGCATATTCGTGTCTGGCGGAATCCTGAGCGTGGCCTCGCTGGTGGGACTGATTACGCTCTTTGGCATCGCCACCCGAAACGGCATTATGCTGGTCACCCATATTCGTCACCTGATGGAAGAGGAAGGCGAGCGGTTTCGAGCGGCGGTGGAGCGCGGCGCCCTGGAGAGGCTCTCGCCCATTCTGATGACCGCCCTCTCGTCCGGGCTGGCCCTCCTGCCGCTGGTCGTGCGGGCCGGCGACCCAGGCAGCGAAATACTTACGCCAATGGCGATTGTCATTTTATGCGGTCTCATTACCTCGACCGCGCTCAACCTTATTGTTGTTCCGGCCTTATACCTCAAGTTTGGCCGACCATTCACCGCGCAGGGAGAGGAGCGATGATAGAGAAACGATGGGCGCTATGTGCGTCGGTGTGGACGTTACTGCTGGTCGGCCAGATCGCGCAGGGGGCGGAGGAGACAGACACTCCCTTGCGGGTGGATTTGCCAACCGCGCTGGTATTGGCCTTACAGGGAAATCCCGACATTCAGACAAAACGATACACCCTCGGGCTGGCCAAGGGACGCGTCCAGCAGTCTGAGTTACTGTTTCAAGAAAATCCCCGTGTCAGTATTGAGGCGGATTACCGCAACCGGCGGTTCCGCACACCCACCGGAAGGTCAACCGCCGATGCCGCAGTCTTGCTCCTTCAGGAAGTCGAAATTGCGGGACAACCCGGACATCGCCGTCAGGCAGCCACCTCTCACCTCAGCTATACGGAGTGGCTTATTGCCGATGCGGAGCGGATCCTCCGACTGGAGGTCATGCGTGCCTTTTATGAGTTGATGGCGATACAAGAAAGCATCCACGCGCAACAGGACATGCTGGAGACCCGCCGAGCACTCCTTCAAGCCGGCCGTGAGCGGTATGCGCAAGAAGATATCTCGGTGCTGGAACTCGACACGCTGCGCCTCGATACCGACGAGGCGCGCACACGTCTGCTCGCCAGTGAGCAGGAGCGCGTACACACAGAAAAACGGCTCCGATTGCTCCTCGGCCTTGGTGTCGAGAGGCCGTTCGTTGCGGTCGGAGATCTCTTGAAGATCTCGAGGCTGGATGCTCTCCCGGACCCACTGCCATCACAAGCGGAACTCATCGCATGTGCCCTGGAGCATCGGCCCGACTACCATGCCGCGCGCTTCAAAGTAGAAACCCGAGAGGCCGAACTGCGCCTCGCCCAGGCGAACCGGACGCCGAATATTTCCCTTGGTCCAATGTATAAGCTCGATAATGAAGACCAGGTGGTGGGAGGAGCGCTGACCATCCCGTTGCCCCTCTTTAATCGCAATACGCACGCAATAACGGCGGCGATGGCAGAGGTCGAGATGGCGCGGCAGGAGCTTGAATCCCGAACGCTCACCGTACGGCACGAGGTCGCTTCTGCGTATGCCCACCTGGAGTTGGCCCGGCAGCGTCGCGCCGCCTATGGAACAGACTATTTCGATGCGCTCACGCAGACAGGAGATTTTACCCGCCGGGCCTATGAGGCAGATGAGGTGAGTATTCTTGAGTTGAGCGGGGCTCTGGAACGGCTCGCGCAGTCTCGTTCTCGGGCGGTGGACACGGCGCTCACCGTACTCCAAGCGCAGGCAGCATTAGCAGCCCAACTCGCCTTCCACTGCCTCGATAATATCCACGAATGAGGACGGGCTGATGAAGCTCGACCCCATCAAGACTTCTTTGTTTCCAAAGGATATGCTACCTCGTAGCGTTTGAATGAAGAGCTGAGACTCAAGAAGGAGGACTGTGAGAATGAGTCAAACCACAACCCAAGCTGAACCAAGCCGTATCCCCACCGCCGACGAGCTGGGTTTTGATCCCGGGGCTCTGCGTGAGAAATATGCTGCCGAGCGTACGAAACGTCTACGCGCAGACGCGAACAATCAATACCAGGAAATCACCGGCCAGTTCGCACATTATAACGAAGACCACTACGTGGAGCCGGGCTTTACCCGTCCCGCGCTGCAAGAAGAGGTCGATGTAGTGATTATTGGCGGCGGTTTTGGAGGCCAGCTGGCGGCCGTGCGGCTGCAAGAGGCCGGCATTACCAATTTTCGCATTATCGAGAAAGCCGGGGATTTTGGCGGTACCTGGTACTGGAACCGCTATCCCGGCGCCCAGTGTGACATCGAAGGCTATCTCTACCTGCCCCTGCTCGAAGAACTCAATTACATCCCGAAGGAACGCTACTCTTTCGCGCCGGAGATTTTTGCCCACGCGCAACGGATCGGCAAGCACTACAATCTCTACGAACGCACCTGTTTCCAGACGAAGGTCAAAGAGGCCCGCTGGGATGAAGAAACCGGACGTTGGACCGTCACCACCGATCGTGACGACGCGTTCAAGACGCGCTTTGTCATCATGTCGAGCGGGCCGCTGAACAAGCCCAAGTTGCCCGGGATCCCCGGGATCGAGAATTTCAAGGGACATACCTTCCATACCAGTCGCTGGGACTATGGCTACACCGGTGGTGATACCACCGGGGGCTTACATAAACTCCACGATAAACGCGTCGGGATTATTGGGACAGGCGCCACAGCGATTCAGTGCATCCCTCATCTGGGGGAGCATGCGAAGCAGCTCTACGTTTTTCAGCGTACGCCGTCCTCCGTGGACGAACGCAACAACACCCCCACCAACCCCGAATGGGCCAAGACGCTCAAGCCCGGCTGGCAGACGTATCGGAACCGCAACTTCACCGCCCTCCTGGACGGGGTGCAGTTGGAGGACGATCAGGTTCGCGACAAGTGGACCAGCCCGCTCAAGAAGCTCAGCGATCTGCTCTCCAGCCAGGACGAATCGGATCTCTCCGGCCGAGAAAAGGCGATCTTGGCGGAGATCGCCGATTTTCAGAAGATGAACGAGATTCGCGATCGCATATCCTCGACCGTGCAGGACCCGGAGACGGCCGAGTCCCTCAAGCCGTGGTTCGGCCAGTGGTGCAAACGCCCGACTTTCAACGATGAGTATCTACCGACCTTTAACCGGCCAGGTGTCAAGCTAGTCGATACCAGCGGACAAGGTGTTGATCGCGTGACCGAGCACGGCGTCGTGGTGGATGGGGTGGAGTACGAAGTGGACTGCCTGATCTTCGCCACCGGCTTCGAGGTCGGAACCGCGTACACGCGGCGGGCCGAGTTCGGTATGTACGGCCGGGATGGGGTGTCGCTGGCCGATGCCTGGGCAGACGGGATGCGGACCTTCCACGGTTTCCTGAGTTGCGGGTTTCCGAACTGTTTCCACATGGGGCTGACGCAGACCGGTCTCACGGCGAACTTCACCTATATGCTCGATAATCAGGCTCAGCATGTTTCCCAGCTCATCACGCTGGTGAATCGCCGCAACGCGAAATCAATCGAGCCAACCCTCGAGGCCGAGGCCGAGTGGGTGGAGATCGTCACCGGGCCGAACATGATGACCAAGTATCAAAACGCCTGCACGCCGGGCTACTACAACGGCGAGGGGACGAACGAGGGGCAGGGCTTTCTCCAGACCGTGTACCCCAAGGGCGCGCTGGCCTTTTACGATATGCTCGCCGAGTGGCGTGAAAAGGGAGATTTTGAAGGTCTGATTGTGAAATAGACGGGGAATATCATGCAACCTCTTCTCTTGTATGGCGTGCCGTTTTCGCAGCCGGTACGCGCGGTTATGTGGCTGATGCTATATAAGCGGACGCCGTTTGAAATGATTCTGATTAACCCCGGCTCAAAAGGGGAAACCGGCAGCCGCAATCCGGCCTATCTGGCCAAAAATCCCGGCGGAACGATTCCGACGATCGAAGAACCGGACAGCGGCTTCGTGCTCAGCGAGGCGCATGCCATCATGTGTTATCTGAGCAACACGCGCGGCTGGGAAGACGTCTACCCGACGGATCATCGGCTGCGCGCCAAGGTAGACTGGTATTTGCACTACCACCACCGCAATGTCCGGGACGCCTCCGTCGGGCTGGTCGCCCCGAAGATACGCAAGGATCTGAATATCCCGGCCGTCATTCAACAGGCCGCACACGCGACACTGACGAAGGCGCTCCAGGCTTTGGAGTCGAGCTGGCTGGCGGAATCCCGCTATTTGACGGGCGAACAGCTCACGCTGGCCGACTTTGCCGCCTATGTGGAGATCGGGCAGTTGCAGCCGGGTTTTACCAACGTCTACGATTTCGAGCCCTTCCCCAACGTGCGACGCTGGTTAGACGAGATGAAACAAGTGGACGGGCACGACGACGTGCACATCGTGCTGGCAGAACTCGGCGACATCAGCGGCGAGCCGCCGACCATGGAGGCGATCAGGAACGCGAACAAAAAAGCGCTCAGAGTCTTGAAGGCAAGACTGGGTGAGTTAACACAGTGACGCCCATTCCAAGAAAGGCGGTCTCCACGGATTCGGGCGGATGAGCCCTTGCGCGGGGACGAACATTATGGACTGAGCATCGGGGGGAGGCGGCGTGTGTTTCGTAACACTGCTGCCTTTCAGCATTTTCAGGAGGGACGGAATGACAAGTTCTCAACAGTCAACGCCAACAAACGGGACTGAGCCGGTTGGGCACTATGACGCGATTGTCATTGGCGCCGGGGTGTCCGGCTTGTATCAGCTATACCGCTTGCGGGAGCTTGGGCTCTCGGTACGCTGCTACGAGGATGGAGACGGCGTGGGTGGCACATGGTATTGGAATCGTTACCCCGGTTGCCGCTTCGATTCCGAGAGCGAGACCTACGGCTATTCGTGGTCGGAGGAACTGCTGCAAGAGTGGGATTGGAAGGAGCATTATTCCGGCCAGCCGGAGAACGAAAAATATCTCAACCATGTGGCGGATAAATTCGACCTGCGCAAAGACATCCAGTTCAATGCGCGGGTCGAGTCGGCGATCTACGACGAGAAAACAAATCGCTGGGAGATTAAATTGGAAAGCGGCCAGCGCGCCCAGACGCAGTTTCTCATCGCGGCCGTCGGCCTCTTGTCGGCTCGATATACCCCACCGTTTGAGGGCGTAGAGAGCTTTACGGGGGAATCGTTTCATACCTCTCGCTGGCCAAAGGAAAAAGTCGACTTTACGGGTAAGCGTGTCGCGGTGATTGGAACCGGTGCGACCGCGGTACAGCTCATCCCCGAAATCGCTCCAGAAGTTGGCCATCTCACCGTCTTCCAGCGCACTCCCAACTACTGTGCGCCGTGTCGAAACTCGGAGGTGGCCCCAGAGACACAGCGCCAGTGGAAGGCGACCTACCCAGAGATTCATAAAAGGTGTCGTGAAACGACAGTCGGCATGCGGCACGAGTTCGACCGGCGCAAGGCGCTCGAAGTCCCGGAGGAAGAGCGGCTCGCGTTCTATGAGGAGCTATGGGCAAAACCCGGCTTCACCAAGTGGTTGAGCAATTTTCACGACATCATGACTAACGCGAAAGCCAATGAGGACTTCGCCGAGTTCGTCCGCAATAAGATCCGTGCACGAGTCAAGGATCCCGTAGTCGCGGAAAAGCTCGTACCCAAGGACCATCCCTTCGGCTCCAAACGCATTCCTTTGGAGACGCACTATTACGAGGCGTACAACCGGGACAACGTCCTGCTGGTTGACGTACGCGAGGCTCCAATCGAGTGTATCACCCCCAAAGGGATCAAGACCACTGAGAGGGAGTATGCATTCGATGTCATCATCTATGCCACGGGCTTTGATGCCGTGACTGGATCGTTGACACGGATCGATATTCGCGGCGAAGGCGGACAAACGATCAAGGACAAGTGGGCCAATGGACCGCGCAACTACCTGGGGATGCAAACCGCGGGCTTTCCGAACTTCTTCATTGCCATCAACTCCGCGTTTTGCAACTACACGGTCTGCGCCGAGTCAATCGTCGAATGGATTACCGATTGCATCCGCTATATGCGCGAGAAGGGCTTGCAGTGCATTGCTCCTAAGCCGCAGGTAGAAGACGAGTGGATAGCCTATATCAATAAAGTGGCTGAAGGATCGATTATGACGCAAGCCAGGTCGGCATGGTTTATGGGAACGAATATTCCTGGGAAGCCCCGTGCGGTCCTCCTTAACCCCCTTCCAGCCCCGGCCTATCGGGCCAAGTGTGCCGAGGCAGCGGCCAATGGCTATGAGGGCTTTGTGCTGCAATAAAGGAACACCATGATGGAACCCCAGGGATATTGTGCGGACGCATTCGCGACCGTGTGTGAGGCGTTTCAGGAAAACTTCGCGACAGACGAGGAGCTGGGCGCCAGTGCATGTGTCGTCCACGACGGAGAAGTGGTCGTTGATCTGTGGGGCGGCTCCACAGCGCCGAGCGGCGAGCCCTGGCAGCAGGACACCATCGTCAACGTGTACTCCACCACCAAAACCATGGCCGCGGTCTGCATGTTGATGCTCGCCGATCGCGGTCTGATCGATTTCGACGCGCCGGTTGCCCGCTACTGGCCGGAGTTCGCCCAGAACGGCAAGGAGAGTGTCCTGGTTCGCCATGTGATGAGCCACTCGGCCGGGTTGTCGGGTTTCGACTCACGCGTCGAGATCGAGGAACTCTACAACTGGGATGACATCTGCGGCAGGCTGGCCCGCCAGGCGCCGTGGTGGGAGCCCGGGACTGCCTCGGGATACCATGCCATCACGCAAGGCTATTTGCAGGGAGAAATCCTGCGCCGGGTCGACGGCCGCAGTCTCGGTACGTTTTTCCGCGAGGAGGTCGCCACCCCGCTGAACGCCGATTTTCATATCGGGCTGGACACTCGGCACGATGCGCGCGTGGGCGAGATGGTTCCGCCTTCGGCGACCATGGACCAGATGCCGGGCGATCCGGACTCGATTGCCACGCGGACGTTTCGGTCTGCCGCGTTAACGGGCCGGGAGCCGCAGACGCGTGCCTGGCGTGCGGCGGAGATTCCGGCTGCGGGCGGGATCGGCAATGCGCGGGCCGTTGCCCGCGTGCATGGAGCGCTGGCTGCGGGCGGTGCGCTTGACGGCGTTCGGCTGATGTCGCCCGAAACCGTGGCACTGGCACAACAACGGCAGACCAACGGCAAAGACCTCGTGCTCGGCGTGTGGATGCTGTTCGGCATGGGCTTTGGCTTGATGAACCCGCGGATTCCGTTCACGCCAAGCCCCGGTGCCTTCTACTGGGGCGGCTGGGGCGGATCGATCGCCGTGGTCGATCCCGATACCCGCACTTCAATCGCCTATGTGATGAACAAAATGGGCGAAAGCACGCTGGGCGACCAGCGCTCGGCGCGGATTATCGCGGCAACCTATACCTCGCTGAAACGGTGACAGGCGGTGCCATAACCCGGGGGATATGATGGCGGCAATTGATCTCTACGAAGCGATGCGAACCTTACGGGCCGTACGGCGGCTCCGCCCGGACCCGATTCCAGAAGACGTGCTCTACCGGGTCCTAGAAGCCGCAACCTGGGCACCGACCGGCGGCAACCGCCAAGCCTGGCGGATCATTGTCGTCAAAGACCCTGCCCGCAAACAACGTCTCGGTGAATTATATAAGCAGGTCACACTTCCATATACCAAATCGTATATGGAGCGGTTGGCCGGTGCCTCTGAGGAAGAACGGAGAAGAGCCGAGCGGACGATCCGCGCCAGCACCTACCTGGCGGAACATTTTGGCGAGTCCCCGGTGCTGTTGGTCGTGTGTTTTAACCCGGAAGGGCTTGCGGTCACCGACGCGAAACTTGACAGACAGTCCGTTGTTGGCGGCGGCTCGATCTACCCGGCAGTAGAAAACCTCCTGCTTGCCTGCCGGGCCGAGGGTCTGGGGTGTGTGCTGACGACGCTGCTGTGTATGGAAGAACCGGCAGTTCGCAAACTCTTGGGGATTCCTGATCCGTGGGGAACGGCGGCGGTCGTGCCTATTGGCTATCCCGTCTTGCGCGGGCATGGGCCGATCTCGCGACGACCGGTAGAAGAGTTGACGTTTACGGATACCTGGGGAATGCCGTTTTCTCGGGAGTAGCTGATCACGATAAGTTGTAGCCGTGCCAATACGCTTGCGTCATGCCGGACGTGATCCGGCATCCAGAAGCCGGGCGGCTACACAGTATCGTTAGATGCCATACGACCCAGCCAAACATCACCGCTGCTCCAACGCCGTCGCTTCTCGCTCAGGCTCTTCAAGCGTGAGGGTTGGAGGCAGCGCGAGCTGACCCGCAAGCAAGTTCACCTCCACGTCCTCGACCAACATATCGACACCAGCGATGCTACTGGCAGCCTGCTGTTTAACATGTTGGGGGTGATAGCACAGTTTGAGACAGAGATCCGGGCTGAGCGCCAGATGGATGGGATTCGGAAAGCCAAGGAACAAGGCGTCCGCTTTGGCCGGCAAAAGCGCTTGACACCGCCGCAGATCACCGAACTCCGCCGCCGCAAGAAGGGGGCACTCATTAAAACGTTGATGGCAGACTACCAGCTCTCAAATGCGAGTGTGTACCGCTACCTCAACGCGAGTGAGCCTTGCTCTTCTGCCTTGATTCCCCCGACGCAAGAATAGACCTTCAAATCCCTATTTGCGGTTTGCTAACGTGGATAAGTTGCTCCGTTCTACGCCGACCTCAAAGCCGTTTGTCATACACGCAGCGTCACACAACGAGTTCGCGGGTCGTCATTCTCTAGAATCACCGAAGTTCTTAAAAACAGTCGCAGGAGATACGAAAGATACATGGGGTTGCGCTCCCTTTATTCCTTTAATATTATTATATAATAATATTAAAGGAATAAAGCTTTATTCGTGACATCTCCATTTTTCTCCCAGGCACTAAGGGAGAGGTATAGGGAGAAGGAAGAGAGGCCATTATGGAAGAAACCAACAAACAGCTCTCCGAAGTCATCTTCGAACAGGTGGCGAGGATCGGAAAAGCCGTCTCGAATCCCAAACGGTTGGAGCTTTTGGAACTCCTCAGCCAAGCTCCACGGACGGTCGAAGCATTGGCCCAAGCCGCGCAGCTGAGCCAAGCCAATACATCACAGCATCTTCAGGTCTTACGGAACTCGCGGCTGGTCGAAGCAAAACGAGACGGGACCTCGATCTGGTACCGCCTTACGGACGAAACGGTTGCCGATTTTTTCCGGACGCTCCGGGTTTTAGCCGTCACACATCTGGCTGAACTCGACCGTATCGTCAGTCAATATTTTACCGGACAAGCGGACTTAGAGCCGGTCGATCAAAAAACCCTGCTCCAGCGTGTCCGCAAGGGCGAGGTGACCGTCATCGATGTGCGCCCCCAGGAAGAGTACCAGGCGGGACATATTCCTGGAGCGGTCTCTATCCCCATAGACGAACTCGAAGACCGCCTCGCCGAGCTTCCGCAGGGTCGAGAGGTCGTTGCCTACTGTCGCGGCCCGTATTGCATTTGGTCTGGTCAGGCCGTGCAGGTCTTACAAGAACACGGGTTTCAGGCCAGACATCTGCCCGATGGCGTATTGGATTGGCGGGCGCGCGGGTTTCGTGTTTCAGCTGGAGACAAGCCGTAGGCAGAAAGAGAGCAAAAAGATGTCCAACTGTGGACGGATCTCCTTTCTCCTCACGTTGTTCCTCATCGTCCCGCAGCAAGCAGCGGCGACCACCGCCCTCTATTCGCTGAGTTATGGGGCTCGCTCTGCTGGCATGGCCGGTGCGACCCTGGCCTCTAGTGGCGATGCGCTCAACCAATTTCTCAATCCAGCCAATCTTTCATTTCTACCCAAATAGCTACGCCTCGAATCCGGTCAGCGCACCAGATGCTTTTCTCACCTTCCCAGCCTATGGATTTCAGACGCTCGCTGTGGGAACGACCCGGGAAATAACAGAAAACTGGGAGATCTCGCTGTCATTTGAACGGGCCTTTCCTATCTCTGTGAAAACGCGCACCAGCACCATCGATGATTTCCATGCCAACTCTCAAGAGGATCACAATCAGTATTCCGCTCAACTTCAACTCGGTTGGTCTTTTGAGCGCTCTGAGGAAGGAGATTTTCAATGAACGCGGCAAATCATGAGCGAGAAAAAATCATTTTGGCGGCGGTGTCGGGAGCCTCTATGTTAATGGCAAGATTGATCGTATGGCTGTTGGTAACCTTGCTCAGCAGCTCCACTCACAGCGCTTGGGCACAGAGTGAGCATGACCCCCACGCTTCCCCAGCAGCTACCTCACCCGAGCAACTCGGGGAAGTCTCCTTTCGCGTCTCGTGCAATGTTGCTGCGCAACAGGAGTTCAATCGGGCGATGGCGATGTTTCACTCCTTCTGGTTCGAACCGGCGAAGCAATCCTTCACCAAGGTCCTGGAACACGATCCTGAGTGCGGGATAGCGTATTGGGGCATCGCCATCATGTCGATGGGCAATCCTTTCGGCTGGTCCATCAATCCGAACGCGCCGAAGGCGGGCGCAGCGGCCATGGCGGAGGCGCAGCGCGTGAGCGCCAAGAGCGAGCGCGAACGCGACTATATTGCGGCGCTGGCCGCGTTCTTTACAGAGTGGCAGACGGTGGACTATCGGTCGCGAGTGCTGGCCTTCGAAAAGGGCATGGAGGGTGTGGCGACACGCTATCCCGAGGATGACGAAGCGCAGATCTTGTACGCGCTCGTGCTCAACATGACCGCCGTGCCTACCGACAAAACCTTCGCTCACCAGCTTAAGGCCGCAAGCATCCTGGAGCCCTTGCTCAAGCAACACCCTCACCATCCGGGTATTGCCCACTACCTGATCCACACATACGACTATGCCGGGCTGGCTGAGAAGGGGCTGCCCGCTGCCCGCGTCTACGCCACCGTCGCGCCTTCAGTGCCGCACGCGTTGCATATGCCCTCACATATTTTCAGCCGGGTTGGTCTCTGGCCGGAAATGGTCGAAAGCAATCGTGCTTCGTACCGTGCGGCGAAGAATCAACTCTCTGGGCAAACCCTTGGGCTCGGCTCATACGATGCGCTACATGCCATGGATTACATGGTGTTTGGCCATCTCCAGCAGGCGCAGGATAAGGCGGCGAAGCGCCTGGTGGATGAGGTTGCGGCGATACGCAAGGTCAAGGTGGAAGATTTTTCGGCCGCCTATGCCTTTGCCGCGATTCCCTCTCGCTATGCGTTAGAGCGCGGCGATTGGCAGCAGGCAGCGGCGCTCCAACTCAGCCCACACGAGATGGCTTGGGACAAGTTCCCTCATGCGGAGGCCATTCTGGTCTTCGCTCGCGGCTTGGGTGCGGCGCGCAGTGGAGAGGTTACGGCGGCGCGCAAGGATGTGGAGCGATTGCAAGCGCTTAAGGACGTGATGACGGCAGCCAAGATCGACTACTGGGCGAACCAGACGGACTTTCAAATCAAGACGATTCTTGCCTGGATCGCCCTGGCGGAGAAGCGTGATGAGGAAGCGATTCAGTTAATGCGCACCGCCGCCGAAGCAGAAGAGGCCAGTGATAAAGCGCCGGTGACTCCGGGGAATGTTGTCCCTTTACGGGGACTGCTGGGCGAGATGCTCTTAGCGCTCAACCAACCAGCGCACGCGTTCATCGAATTCGAGCGCTCCTTGCAACGTGACCCCAACCGTTTCCGAGTCGTGTACGGTGCCAGTCGCGCTGCCGAAGCAGCCGGCAACCGCCAGGCGGCCCGCGAGCATTACGCCAAGTTGCAGACGTTGACCGCTGCTCATGATACCGAACGTCCGGAACTCGCGCAGGCCACCGCATTTTTGGCAAAGCCATGATCATGAGTGGCCCAGATCGTGGAACAAGCGGGGTCTGGATGGGGCGAAATCGAGGAATAGACGCAGGCGCGCTTCTTCAACCTCCATCTCGCCACCGTCTTGCGTCTGATGGCGCGGGAACGAAGAAAAGCTTAATGCGGAGCCTAACGGCGCGCCTGCGGTATCGCCCCGTGAAGGGACTACGGAAGTCTGCGGGAGTCGTCAGCGTCGCCGTCGTACTTGTGTTTGCGCTCGGCGCGATGAGCATCGCCCACTCGTTTTGGGACCCTGAAAAAGAGTCCCCCGGAGGGGCATTCAAGGGATTCCAAGTGCAGAATCCCTTGTTCCATCCGGGCATGGTGGACTTTCATCAACGGGTGAACGACGGTGGCGAGACGACGAATCTCGCGCTGTGGACTCCGGTCTTTCGCGGCGGTGTGGGCCGCATCGATCTGAAACATGGGCCACCCCTCACCTATGGGGGCGGATTCCTTCGTGCGTTGGCCGCAGCTCCAGACGCGGGCGATCTCATTCTCGCTGCTCAGACTGTCAGGGGCACGGGAGTGGAGGCGTGGGAAGCCCAGGGTGAATACCGCCTCCCCACCGGCGTCCTGCTTCCTGGCTCGCTTGGGGGTGGTGGCGGCTATGTCTCACAAGATCGCTTCGGCCCCGATATGTGGTTTGCCAAGCTCTCGTATCGCGACGCACTGGAGTATGGGTGGCAAACGATTGCCTGGGCACAACTCCAAGAGGTTGGACAGAGAACCTCGCCTGGTGGCTACCTCGCCCTGTACAACACTCGCCTGATGTTCACGGGCGGCACGGACGGTGAGCAATGGCGCACTACGGTAGGCTACGTTCACCCTGCGACAGGCAGACAATTCCGTCCGGCATTTGAATTCTTCTACGTGGATGAGACGATTGGCGATGGCAATGGTGGGAAGTTCCTACTGGCGACCGCGACGCTGGGCTACGAAGGGTGGGGCTTTCTCAGCCACGACAGCCGACTTGGTCGGGCCTTAGGCCCTCAAGGACTGGCATTCACCAACCCCAACGGATTTCTGCAACCCATGTGGAATCGTTTGTTCGACGTGACCGAGGTGGGGGGACTGCTGAATGGCCGCGTGACGGAGATTCGCGACGCGGCTGGAATCACCAACCGCGAGTGGCAACTGATTGGGTTTCCGTTTCAGTTCGCTTCGGGAAGAAGCTGGCACGACTGGCTTTTCATTGGCGGTGGCCTTCGTCAGATGACGAGACAGCCGGATGCGCCCTATCTCATCGGTGGGGCGATTGGCCAACTCGGAGCGGTTCGCATCTTAGTCTGGGGGCATTGGGATTTTGAGAGAGAAGAAGCCCGGCTCCTCCTGACTGTCCAATATTTTCTTTAGGTTCCTCTTTTTGTCTTATCGAGAGCACGGGGCAATGGCTGAAAATTCCTGTGATACTGTTGGTCAACATTCGCCAAACCGTAGGTTTCTGTGCAAATGCCCCCGCTGGTCCGATAGCGCAAGTCGTGGGCATGCTCGACAGTAGCTACTTTCGTTCTGGCGCACCCTTCCTGTGCGGCACCTCGGTCCCGACTATTGTGGATATTGCGTGCTATGGCGAAATCGGCCAGTTGCGGTGGGCGGGGCCTCGGGAGTGGGTGTGCGAGGCGAGTGTTCACAGCGAGTGATACTCGGTAAGGTAACAAGGGAATTTCCCTTGACTTTGTCCGTCAACTGGCCCAGTTTCTCCATAATGGTTGCCGATGACCTATCTAGAGTGTGGTCGGCTGTGCCATCCTCATGAGTTTCGATTTAGAATCGTGAACACAGCGGTGAGCAGTAAGCTTACCCACAAGGAGATACACTATGGCGCCCCAAGCGATCTCAGCAGATTTTCCGTATGCCCCCCACTACGTGGACGTCCACGGCTCACGGATTCATTATATCGAGGAAGGCAACGGCGACCCCGTGCTGTTCCTGCACGGCAACCCGACCTCGTCGTATCTGTGGCGGAATATTATCCCCCACGTCCAATCCCATGCGCGCTGTATCGCTATGGATCTGATCGGGATGGGCAAATCGGACAAGCCCGCTATCGACTATTCATTTTTTGATCACTCCAAATACGTCGAGGGCTTTATTGACACGCTCGGCTTACAGCATCTCACCCTCGTCATTCACGACTGGGGCTCGGCCTTAGGGTTCCACTATGCCATGCGCAACGAGGCCAACATCAAGGCGCTAGCGTTCATGGAAGCGATCCTGATGCCCATACCCAGTTGGGACGCGTTTCCCAAAGACATAAAGAAGACGTTTCAAGCCTTCCGGACATCAGATGTCGGATGGGACATGATCGTCAATCAGCATATGTTCGTGGAGCAGGTCTTGCCCTCGTTGGTCGTTCGCGACCTCACGGACGCCGAACTGGACCACTATCGGGCTCCGTACATCGACCCGCCGAGTCGTAAGCCGTTGTGGCGTTGGCCGAACGAGGTTCCGATCGCGGGGGAGCCCGCCGCCGTCGTGGCGATGGTGGAGGAGTACAACCGTAAACTCCAGCAATCCCGGCTGCCGAAGTTGCTCTTCTCCGCCACCCCAGGAGGGATCATCGATGCCCAAGCCGTTTCGTGGTGTCAGCAAAATCTCCCGAATCTGCACGTGGTCGACATTGGCGCGGGCATTCATTTCGTCCAAGAGGACACCCCACATCTCATCGGGACCGAATTGGCCAAGTGGTACAGCAGTTTGTAGCCGCGGTGTGGAAGCGAGCGTCTGGGAACGGGAGTCAACCCTCATGGCGTCGCAGCTCCAACAGCCGGGGTTTCGAAAGGTGCAACCGAGTGATGAGGAGAAAGTGACTTCCAAGTCCCCCACCAGACTTAACCTTCGCCAGCAGCAAGGCGCAGAATCTCGCACACTAATCCTCGAAGCCGCCCGCAAGCTGATGGCGGAGCGCGGCTTCGCCGGGACGAGCATTTCAGCGGTGAGCCGGCGTTCAGGTCTGCCTGCGTCCTCGATCTATTGGCACTTTGGGAGCAAAGAGGGACTTCTTGCCTCGGTCGCTCAAGACGGCGCAGAACGCTTCCTGCGAGGACTTCCCCAGCAACCGCCGAAAGGGAAGGCCTCAGGAGCGGATCGTGCGCAGACGGCACTCGCTACCGCCGCAGCACATCTTGAGGCGGACCCTGAGTTCCTGCGGTTTTTCATGCTGATTGCCCTCGAGCGGGGCACCAGCGATGAGGCGTCGGCTGGGTCGATCCGGCGTAGTCGCGACTTAGCCCTCTTTATGATGCGACGGATCGTCGAGTTGACACTTGAGGACGCCGACATCACTCTTGCGCCGAGCGCCATCGATGAGCTGACACGGTTCGGCGTTGCGGCGGGCGAAGGGGGCTTTCTCGCCTACCAGATCAATCCAGACGGCGTCAAACTACGACGGCACTTCGAACTCATCGGCCTCGCGATCCGAGCCTTGGCCACGCAGATGGATCCTAAAGCGCGTTGATCCTCGGGATTCCCCGGAGCCGCTTGGTGTCGGAAGCTCGGCTAGAGCGGCTTACGATACGTTATAGCCGGGCTGGTCCGCTTGCGTCATGCCGGACTTGATCCGGTATCCAGAAACCGGGGGGCAGGGGATCTGGATTCCTGTTTGCACAGGAATGACGGACGGCTACACAGAATCGGAATTTGCTCTAGTCCCAACGCGAGCACAGGCGGCGCCAGGTCAGATTGTGGAAGAGCTGCCCGGGCGCCCACGGTCTCCAAAGCATTGACTTCCTTTTCTATTCATGGTCTAGTGTAACGATCGTTACAGACATATTTTATTGCGGAGGAACATTCCATGGACATTGGATTGCTCACTCTTGGGGATCTTCTACCTGACCCGGCGACTGGCAAGAAGCTCACGCCCGCCACGCGGCACCGTCAGATTGTCGATCTGGGTGTGCGCGCCGAAGAGATGGGTTTCGACCTCTTCTCGGTCGGCGAGCACCATCTCTGCGACTACGTGTTGTCGGCGCCGCCAGTCGTGCTTGCTGCGGTGGCTGCCCGTACCGAGAGAATTCGCCTCTCGACGGGGGTGACGCTGATCGGAAGCCTCGACCCGCTACGAGTCGCCGAGGATTACGCCACTCTCGACGCGATTTCCAATGGACGCGTCGAGGTCGTGGTCGGGCGAGGCATCGTCCGCCGCACGTATCGGGATCTCGGGTACGACCCAGAGCAGTCCCAGGCGCTCTTTGCGGAGCATATCGAGGCCCTCCTCGAATTCTGGACGAAGGACAAATCCGATTGGCCCAGTCGCGGGCTCCAGGCTGTAACGGCCCAGCCGCGCCCGGAGCAGAAACCCCATCCACCCGTCTGGGTCGGAAGCGCGAGCGAAAACGCGATCGACCGGGCTGCGTCCCTCGGCCTGCCGCTGATGCTTCCCACGGTCATCAGGCCTCTCCAGGATTTTCAGCCTGTGGTCGATCGCTACCGGGAGAAATTCAAGCCGAGCGTGCACGGGTCGCAGCCTCGGGTGGGAGCCGTCTCGTACGCACACATCGCGGCGAACTCGGACGAAGCACGCCGTCGCTGGATGCCGCATCAGATGGGCTATCTCGGCTGGGCGATGAACGTGTTTGTCCCTTGGGGTGAGGTCAACTTCGGGCCCAACATGTTCCCCACGAAAATACCGACCTTCGAAGACATCTGTTCCTTTTCGATGTGCGGGAGCGCCGATGAGGTCATCGACAAAACGAATCGGGTCTGCGAAGCACTCGACCTCGACGTCCAGCTCGCGATGTTCGACCAAGGCGGGCTACCGCAGGCTCTCCTCGACGAATCCGTCCAACGGTTCGCCGAAGACGTGATGCCGCATATTCGGTAGCACCGGACTCGAGATGTAACGCGCAACTCCGCATAGAGCGGGCGTCACCCACGAAGCGAGAGATCTCATGGCAACCCAACCCATTAATGCGGACAAGGAGGAGATGCAATGAAATCTTGGATTCATTTCTCGAAGGGGCAGGTGCCGCATCAGGCGCATGTTGGTGTGGGAGAGCTCAAAGAAGACGAACTGGGCCGTCAGGGCTTTTCGGGCCGGGTGGCCGAGCTGTACCATGTAAATGAGCCGACCGGCTGGACACGGATTGAGGGCCCCCTCAGACCGTGGGACGTCGACAGCAACAAACTCACCCCAAGTGACCAAGACGATCCTCGGGGGGTACCACTGAAGGCATTCTATAATGCCGACGTGTCGATTGCGATCAGTCGGCGCAGTGCCCCCATGCCCTATTATGTGCGCAATGCCGATGGGGATGAGATCTATTTTATTCATCGCGGGACGGGCACGTTTGAGACCGAATTTGGCCCATTGGCGTACGAGCCGGGCGACTATATCGCCCTGCCCAAAGGGGTGACCTATCGCGTCGTGCCTGACGGAGCGGACAATTTCTTCATGCTTATTGAATCCGTCGCAGAGGTCGAGTTTCCTGACTACGGTGGCCTGGGGCGCCACGCTCCGTTTGATCCGGCGGTGATTCAGGTTCCGGAGCCGCAGGTTCTGGAGGCCAATGGTCAGCAAGAATGGGAGCTGCGCATCAAGCGAGAAAGCGAGTATACCTCAGTGTACTACCCGTTCCATCCGTTAGACGTCGCCGGGTGGAAAGGCGATCTCTTCCCTTTCAAAATGAACATTCGTGACTATCGGCCAATTATGAGCGATCGGCTGCATCTGCCGCCCAGCGTTCACTGTATTTTTCAGGCCAAAGGGTTTGTCGTGTGCAATTTCATGCCCCGCCCCGCCGAAAGCGAGCGAGATGTTGAGCGGGTGCCATGGTATCACCGCAATATTGACTATGATGAAGTCGTCTTGGTGCATGCCGGCACGCTGCTCGGGCTCGAAGTACCACCGGGGATGATGCTGGTCAATCCACAAGGGATTCATCACGGACTGGGCGAAGAGTTCCGCCAGTGGGAAAAGGCAAACTGGCGCAAGGATGAATACTTCGACTGGCAGCTGATCAATGTGGATTGTGAACGGCCGATTAAAGTCACTCCGGAGGTCCAGGCGGCCGTATCGGAGAAGCCACCCGTACTGAAATGAATGACAAGCTGAACTGACGCCAACCCCAAAGCCGATGCCCAGCCAGAGAAAACGCTGGCCGCATTATAAGGATAGAACGATAATGATTGATCTGTATGAAGCGATGCAGACTTTACGGGCGGTGCGACGGTTGCGACCAGACCCCATTCCAGATGACGTCTTATATCGAGTCTTAGAAGCTGCGACTTGGGCACCGTCTGGCGGCAACCGCCAGGCCTGGCGCATTATTGTGGTCAAAGACCCGGCCCGCAAACAACGTCTTGGCGAATTATATAAACAGGTCACGCTTCCTTATACCAAAGCGTATGTGGAGCGACTGGCCGATGCCCCTGAAGAAGAACGGAAAAAGGCCGAGCCGATGATTCGCGCGAGTAACTATCTGATAGAACACTTTGGTGAGACCCCAGCTCTGTTGGTCGTGTGTTTTAATCCGGAAGGGCTGGTGGTGACTGACGCAAAGCTGGACCGTTTGTCTGTTGTTGGCGGCGGATCAATTTACCCCGCAGTCCAAAACCTCCTCCTCGCCTGCCGAGCCGAAGGATTGGGGTGTGTGATTACGACCTTGCTGTGTATGGAAGAACCAGCGGTTCGTGAACTGCTAGGGATTCCCGATCCGTGGGGGACGGCAGCGGTTGTGCCGATTGGTTATCCCGTCCTGCGGGGACACGGGCCGATCTCGCGGCGGTCGGTCGAAGAGATGGCGTTTGCCGATGCCTGGGGGACTCCATTTTCTCAGGAGTAGCCGAGGATTCGCCATCGGATAGGACACTGCAAAAGGAGGACACGATGGACAAAAAGGTACAGTTTTATAGCGAAGGCACACCAGTCGCAGGCATCATAGGCTTCCCGGAGGATTATCAAGCCGGTGAGCAACGCGCAGCGGTCATTTTTTGTCACGGCTTCACCGCCATCAAGGAAATCTTTCTCCCGGATAACGCCAAGCGGCTGCAAGCCGACGGCTATATCACGCTCAACTTCGACTACCGCTATTTTGGCGAGAGCGGTGGTGAGCCTCGCTCGCGTCTCATCCCTATGGCCCAGGTGGCGGATATTCGGAACGCTATGACGTTTATGCAACACCAGCCTGAAGTGAATCCAGACCGCATTGGGCTGTACGGCACGAGCTTCGGCTGTGCCAATGTCACCTATACGGCAGGCATAGACGAACGGGCGAAGTGTACAGTCGGCGTGGTTGGGCCGGGTGACCTTGAGCGGCAGTTTCGCTTGGGACCAAATTTTGACCGGTTCATGGACAAAGTCCGTAGGGAGAAGGCCGAGTTTATCCTGACTGGCAAGCCCGCCTATATGGAAACCAAGCGGCTGATGGTCCGCGACCCCGAAACGGTCGCCATTCTGGAAGACCTTCAGAAGCGTTACCCCCAGTTTCGGACAGAAGTCTCGTTTGAATCACTACTGGATATCATGGAATATAAACCCGAGAGCGTTGTGGACCGGATCAGTCCTCGGGCCATTCAGTGGATTCATACGGACAACGATGAACTCGTGCCACTGTTTGAGGCGCAGAGTATGTACGCCAAAGCCCGGGACCCGAAGAAACTCGTTGTGCTGGAAAACATGATCCATGACGACGTGTACCGAGGCGAAGGATTTGAGCAGACGATGCAGCATACCAGCGCGTGGTTTCAGGAACATTTGCCGGCACGCTAAACTACGAGGGCAGCCAGTAGAAAATGTAGTGTAGGAAGATCGGAAAGAATCTGGTTCATCGGATCAGGAAGCGTGACCAACTCCCCTGCCCTGATTATTGGAACGGCTCGGATGAGCCGTTTTTGTTTTGTACAATATTCCTAGACCCGCTTAAACCGTTCCTCATAGCTGTCGGCCAACGTGAGCAGGGCACGTTCACAGTCCCCGCGAAAAGCGGCCCCATGCATCAACGCCAGCATCTCCGGCTTGAGGGCAGCCAGACGGCGAATGGTCGGGGCGGTGTTCGGGGTCAGCGCAGTGGATCCAAAGGTGTCCTCTACCGCCAGAGCGGGCGCGATAGGATCGTCTTCCGAGATCGCCTCGCAGCGCCCGGTCCGGGTAAAAAGATCACCGCAGAAGAGGGTTTTGCTCGTCTCTTCAAACAGGACGCCCGCATCCCAACCGTGTGGGACATGGGGCGTAGCCAGGTAGCGCACCCGCTTGCCGCCCAGATCGAGACGCTCCTCATCTTCAAGCGGTTTGGGCGGGCGAACAGCCAGATCATTAACGGAAAGCATGCAGCCTATGGTCCCAACGGCGACTTGGGCCTCAGGGGCGGCCTCCAGCCAGTCGTTCATCGCCCCCGACTCGTCGGCTTCCCAATGCCCGAACGAGATCCACCGCAGGCGCGTCAGCGGCATCACTTGAGGCACCGCTGCGGAGATCACCGGAAAGAGCGCTCGCATGCCGCAATGAAACAGCAAGGGCTGGTCAGCGTCAATGAGATACTGGTTAAACGTAAAATCCATCTCTTCGACATAAGTCGATAGGCGGTATATGCCAGCCGTCACCTCGTCGATCTCAGTGTGCATAGCTTCTCCCTCCGGGCAGTTTCTTGAGCAAATAGATAGCCGGGCGGGGACAATGAGACAACGCCGTCTGTCAGTCGTGTCTGATAACAGGCGTCGAATCCTTCACTGGAGAACGCCGACCGTCCAGTATACCCCGTTGCGAAGCTCGCGCTGGGCGCTCTCTGCATGCGCAATCGTACATAGCCCGGACGGAAGTTCTCGGGGATGTGTCGTCCCAGAGGCGCGAGATTCATTTCTTGCGAGGTGACGTATTCTATTCTCGACGATCTGGCAGCACAATAGTTTTATCGCTATAAGCGAACACGAGTCGTCAGCCTCGAACCCATATCAAGGCGGGCCGCGACCGAATCGTTTATCCTGCGGGGAGGAGAGATGCCGGACCAGACAAATTTAGACCCCTTCGTGCCTGAGGTATTGGAAGACCCCTACGAGGTCTTCGTCGAACTGCGACGGCGCGGCGTCTACCAATTGCCTGACACCACCATGTTCATCATGACCCGCTTCCGCGATGTCGAATATGTCTTAATGCACCCGGAGCTGTTTTCGGTCCACGGCCTCACCGAAGGACTCACCCGCGATACTCCGGAGATTCGAGAGATTGAGGCTCAGGGCTGGCCGGACGTCAACGTCCTCAGCAAGGCCGACCCACCCGAACACACGGGCTATCGGAGTGTGGTCAACCGGCCCTTCTCGGCCCAGAGCGTAAAAAAGCTCGAACCCCGCTTACAGGAGATCGCCAACCGTTTGATTGATACCTGCCTGGAGAGCACTGCAATCGAGTTTGTCAGTCAGTTTGCCCAACCCTTTCCGCTCTACGTGTTTGCCGAGCTGATGGGCTTGCCCGAGGAAGATATTCCTCGGGTGAAGCGGTGGTGTGACGCCCGGATCGAACGCATGGGCGGTACCATGATCAGCCACGAGCGGGAACTCGCCTGCGTACGCCTGGCAGTGGAGTTTCAGCACTATCTGTTTCACCAGATCGAAGCGCGCCGGGCAGAACCCCGCGACGACCTGATCTCCCATATGGTAACGGCCTCGGTGGAAAAATTCGGGGGTCGCTCACTGACGACCGAAGAACTGATCAGCATGATCGACATTATCCTGCTGGGGGGCAACGACACCACGATCAATCTGCTGAGTAGCGGCCTGGCCCTGCTGCTCCGGCACCCAGAGCAACTGGACTTGGTAACGGCAGACCCCACACTGATTCCCAACTTTGTTGAAGAGGCGATGCGGATCGAATCCCCGGTCCAGTGTCTGTTCCGAACGGTCAAAGAGGACACCCAGATAGACGGTGTCCGGCTGCCCAAAGGGTCCCGAGTGGCGGTCATGTATGGCGCGGCTAACCGGGACGCTGAGCAGTTCCCGGACCCGGACCGGTTTGACGTGCGGCGGCCGAACGCCAGAATGAGCGTGGCCTTTGGCGCAGGGGTGCATTTCTGTCTCGGCGCTTCGTTGGCGCGCCTGGAAGGGAAAGTCGCCTTTGAGGCTCTCCTGAGCCGGCTGAGCACGCTACGTCTGGCCGAGGGCAAGAACGACTTCCGCTACGCCATCAACCCCGTAATCCGTGGTCTCAAGGAACTGCATATCGAGTACGACCCAAGCGTGAGAATGAACGGAACGGAATAGCCGAAGTATGATAGCACGCGAAATGGTCTATGCGGGTCTGGCTGTCTCGGGGGTGCTGATCCCTACGTATTATAGTGCCCAGTATACCGGTACGAGTGGCGATTTCCTGATAGATTTCTTCCGCGTGCCAATGGGCAATGTCATCACGGCCTCGCTCCTGCTCGACCTGTTGATTGCGTCTATAACGTTCAACGTCTTGCTGTTTGCAGAAGGTCGCCCACTGGGCACACGCAACTTCTGGGTCTGCGTGGGAGTCTCGTGGCTGGTGGCGCTTGCCGCCGGCCTGGCGCTGTTTCTCTGGCTCCGCGAGCGACAGAAAAGATTGGACGGACAAACCTGATCGCCTGGGAATGGGTGGTACAGGAGGGTTGAGGTATGACAACGCACGAGATGGTCAATAAGGAGGGCCTTTCATATGGACTTCAACCCACTCTCCCCGAAAGTCACGGCCAATCCGTCTCCGTACTGCGCGGAGCTGAGGGGGAAAGCTCCGGTCAGTGCTGAAACGGTGAGGCGTATTCAGGCACGGGCACGAAGCAGAGGGCTCGCCCGAAGGCTTTGAGCAGACAATGCAACACTCCACCGCCTGGTTTTGGGAGAATTCGCCGGTCCGCTGAGCACTGAGCGGCCGATCCCAAAAGAGCTATCAAGCTCTGTATTTACGCTTGTTCTCTTGGCTGGAATGTGCCAAGAACGGAGCGTATGGCCGAGCACTTCCCAGATGAGCTGGCGCTTGCGCCCTTTATGAATGCCCTGGATGTGGGGGTGATTATCATTGACCAGACTGGGACAATGGTCTGGGCAAATGACAAGCTCTACCAGCTCGCCGACCTCACACCAAATCAGTTGGTCGGTCTCAAGACAAAGGAAATGGCAAAGCTGCCAGCCATTCAAGCAAGTGTAAACCCGCAGTGGGTTCAGGACTCGTTCTGGGAGGCTGCCCGCGAGAGCGGATGCCTCGCAGATAGCACCCAACCACGCTATGGCTACGCGCAGATGGAAAATGGAGTCCAACTCCTGTCCGCAGAGCACTATATCCGGAATGAAACGGGAGGACTGCGCTACATCGTCCTCACCGTCCAGGCCTCGACTGACCTGCTCACTGCCAGAGAAAAAATTGGTGAACTCGAACAGCGTACCGCTCTATATCAAGAACAGCTCAGTGCCCTCCACACTCGCGTGTTAGGTCAGGATATTGTCTACCAGAGCGAGAGCCTGAGCCGGGTCTTTGAACGGGCGCTCCGGCTCGCTCGTCTAGGGGGAAATATCTTCTTGACAGGCGAAACTGGTGTCGGCAAAAGCCTTTTAGCCCAGTACATCCATGCCATGAGCCCGCGCTCCAGCGGCCCCTTTATTCACGTGAATTGTGCCAGCCTGCCAGCCTCACTTATTGAAGCCGAATTGTTTGGCTATGCCGAAGGGGCCTTCACCGGGGCAAAACGAAGAGGCCGCCGTGGGGTCATTGAGATGGGTCAGAGCGGGACTGTTTTTTTGGATGAGATTGGCGACATGCCGGCCGAAATGCAGGCCAAGCTGCTGACCGTTTTAGAAGACAAAGAGATACGTCGCCTTGGAGCAGAACAGACAGTGAGAATAGACGTTCGCTTCCTGGCGGCGACAAACAGACAGCCCGAGACGTTGTTGCAGGAGCAGACCTTACGCAACGACTTATACTATCGCTTGGCCATGAATCGGATTGACCTGCCGCCTCTGCGTGAACACCCGGAGGATATTCCTGCCTTGATAAGCGCGACCATGGCCGAGTTCAACAAACAGAACACGACAGCCCTCACCCTGCATCCTGAGCTTGTAGAGCACGTCCAAACGCTCCCCTTCCCCGGCAACATACGTGAGCTCAAGAACGTCGTGTGGCAGATCGCATCAGAGAGCGGCCAGACCACTGGTGAGATCAGGCTCCAGATGCTTCCTCCAGAACTTATTCCAACCCTTCAGAGTCCCCTGTCTGTCTCCTCGCAAGCAACACCTCCCTTAGCTAGTACAGAGCCCGAGACTGAAGAGGCGCAATACTGGCGGAGATTTTGCGAGGAGCACCAGGGCGATGTGTATGCCATGGCAGATGCGCTCGGCGTTCACCGCACCACGATTATCCGCAAGTTAAAGAAATACGGTCTAACCTACGCTCGCAAGCCTCGGGCACAGCGTGTTATGCCGAAAGCGGTTGGTCCAGCGTAAGATCTACTCCATTGATTGTTGTATTTCTTTTTTCCTCGCCAAGATTACTGCGCTCATACACTCTCACGAACGTTCGCCTGAAATGAGTGCTAACAAAGAGTGCTTGCAGGCTCGTATTTCCTGGGGTTTTTGGGGTGTTAAAAGTAGTGTTGAAAAAGTCTAATGATTCCAAAGCGCAGGTTTGACGAATAACGTCTTATCAGCCGTAAATTCCGCGCCTCTTAGCGTGTGTCAGAACAGTAATCTGCTTAGTACCCTTGGTAGCCTGACTCACGCAGAGCACGAAGGGGTGCTAGCGCACGGTCTCCATCGGCTTGGCGAGGTGATCGACATGCACCGCCGCGACATCTTCGCGTCGGCCTGCTCCTCCGTGTAGTGCTGCGCGCGCTCGAAGTTCTGCGCATTCGAGGTTCAGCCCATAAGGGCTTCGACCGTATCGCCTACCCGGACAATGCCGGGTTCAATAACTTGGGCATACACTGCAAAACCGGGAGTGGCATAGCCTGGCAATAGGCCATCGGGATGGATTACTTTCTCCCGATACCGCGTCAGAGTCCGCAGGACATTGAGATCGCGTGCACCTTCCCCGGGATTAAACCCCGGGATGACGCAGCGGGGGACGGGCGTACGCACTTTCAGGAGAGCCTTTCCGACACGAAGAGTCCGATCACGCCACCCGTCTTCTTCGTGCTCGACTTCATTATTTAATACGAAGCTGGCTCTAAATCGTCTCGGGTCAACCGTGCCGCCGATTTCACGTTCTAATCGCCGAATGGAAGCGGTGGTGACTAAGGTTATGGGAAGAATGTCGATTCCGCTACCCGTCGCGACACAGCGCACCAGACGGATTGGCCTTGCAGCAAACGACGATAAAATATCTTCCCACGGACCGTCTACCGGGGTCACGAGAATATTGCGCATACCATAATAGTCAAAGGCAAACGAGGTGCCATTGCCTGCGGCGGGGCCCTCAACTATCCGACCATCAGGAAGAGAGAGCTTGAGCGCGTCCGAGCCGAAATCATAATCGAACATGAGGGGGAAAAACGTACCGTGATTGTTTGACGATATCGGCGCGCCGCTGCTCTCCAGCAGAAAAAAGTCCCGGTCGCCGCGTATGCCCGAGGCAAGCACTTCCACCGTCTCCGGATTCGTAAACCGTGTGGCTTTGACAAAGGTTCGCCCAATTTGGTGCACAGTAATCATACTTCCCTCCTAGACAAAGCAAAGCGAATCAACCCGCTCGGCAAATCCGCTTATCTCCATATTGCGTTTCTTCCCAGTCCCACGCCCCAGACCTCCCAAATCTTCCTGGCCCCCTCCCCTTAATCCATGCTATCTGACAATGCAAGATAACGCCTTTTATCTTGACCGAAACCGTCCCTCCCTCTCCCTGCAAACATAGCCGGAATCTTTTCTCACTCTACTTGGGCAGCGGCAACGATAAGAGGGAAAGTGGGCCATTTCGCACTCCCGCCGCTCCAGCGTGTTTCCCGGTGCGTCAGGGGCAGGACCGGAACGCGAACGAAGTACGCAAGATCGCAGGAGTTTTGGCGTAGGGGCCGAGAGATGACGCGGGACGGGCGCCGGGGGAAGGCGTGCGTCAGAGGGTATTCACACTAAGTGATATTCAGTGAGGTAACGACAGAATTATCCTTGACTTTGTCCTCCCACTGGCCCAGTTTCTCCATAATAGTTGCCGAGGACCATGTACGACCGGACTTCCTTAAACCATCGGTTGTCCCTCTAACTCCTGTCCGAGAAGCGGCTTACCATACGTCTCCAGCTTACCGTCGAGGTCAAAGAGATAGTGACAGGAGAGAGTATCGGCATCCCGTTTCGCCCGTTGCAGCGGATTCTCTTGAAAATGCGCATGCGCGCCGCTGGCTTCGACCACATCGTTAATCATCTTTTTGCAACGATGAACCGCCAAGGCCAGGTGCATCGCCCAGCGAGCACGATCTTCGAGCGTTGCACTATTGCGTTTTGTACCTGCGTCACCAACAACCAATCTGAGACGCCGATCTCCTGGCCAGCCAGACTGGCCAGAGCAGCCTACGGAACGACTCTGGCTGGCATCACTGCGCGACCATTCCTCCGTCAACCGACATGGGGATACCAGTCACAAACGACGCCGCATCAGAGCATAGCCACGCGACGGCTTCACCGATTTCCGACGACTGGCCAAAACGGCCAACAGGTTCCATGGCGACGGCGAGTTCATCAAAACCGGGGATGGCTTGCGCGCTGCGCGCGATCATGGGCGTTTGAACCGCACCGGGACACACGGCATTGACCCGAATGCCGGACTTGGCGTATTCCAGCGCAGCCGTTTTCGTCAGACCCACAACCGCGTGTTTGCTGGCCACATAATCAGACGCCGAGGGGAGGCCAATCAGGCCCGCCGCTGAGGCCGTATTGACGATCGAACCACCGCCGTGGCTGAGCATGTGTTGAATTTCATATTTCATGCACAGCCACACGCCGGTCACGTTCACCGCGATCGTGCGATCAAATTCTTCTTCGGTGCACTCAGTGGTGAACTTTGCTGCGCCTTCGATGCCTGCGTTGTTAAACGCGCAGTCGAGCTGCCCATACGTTTCGACCGTCTTATTGACGAGTGCTTCAACCTCGGCAGCTTTTGAGACATCGGTTTTGACAAAGGTCGCGTCTCCGCCGGCGGCTTGAATTTGCCGAACGGTCTCTTCACCACCTTCAACGGTAATATCAGCCACTACAACTTTTGCGCCTTCGCGAGCAAAAATGAGCGCGGTGGCTTGGCCAATGCCTGAGCCGCCACCGGTCACCAAGGCCACTTTGCCATCTAATCGTCCTGCCATACTGTCTTCCTTTCCGTAGACAAGTTCATACCAGGAATGAACCTGTTTCTACAGTATATGCGAAATGAGACGTATTTTAGATAATGGTACTGCACACTGTGCGCACAGTGTGCAGCGTGCAGAGCATTGCCGTGCACACCTCTATGGTTTCCTCCGTCTCATAGACCGCTACCCTTTCTAAACGCCCGATTCCCTGAGAATTATTTCCTCGCTGATTCTCGCAGGATCGTTGGCACCGGTATTGCTCTATTCCATGCGTATCAACCGGATAGGAGAGGAGCGATGGCGCCAAAAGCCAATCACACTGACACCGCACGTTTTCTTCCTCGTACCAAAGGGTCTCTGCAGAAAACCCTGCGTGCGCTTGGCGGGCGTGAGATTAGCGCAGACGAGTCTTTACGCGAGGACGAACATTACGGACTCAGCATTGAGGGGCGGCGGTTTGTGTTCCGTGATCCGACTGCCTTCAGTCGTTTTAAGGAGGAGTTACGCGTATGAGCGGCAAAAAAACGGACAAGGGGATTTTGGTTCGCAAGGTGCAGTTCGAGTTTCCCGAAGACTTCCGACCCTACTGGAACCCGGCCAAACCAGTGCTCAGCCACTTGGCCAACGGCGCCTCCATGCTGCTGCCCTATATGGAGCCGTTTATCATTGACTCCATTCGGCAGGCGACCAAACACATCTCCGATCCTGCTTTACGAGAAGAAGCCAAAGCCTGGATGGGCCAGGAAGCCCAACACTTTAAACAACACCGCCGGTTCAACGAGGTACTCATTGCTGCGGGCTATCCCCAACTTCGCGAGCGGGAAAAGCAGATGGAGCGTGAGTATCAAGAACTCGGCAAACGCCGGCTCAAATACCAGGTTGCCTATACCGCGGGTTTTGAAGTCATGGCCCTTTCGATTGCACACATGCTGATCGAACAGCGTGAATATTTCTTTGGTGAGGCGGACCGACCTGTGTCTTCCATGTGGCTGTGGCATTTGATCGAGGAAATCGAACACAAGAATTTGGCTTTTGATGTGTATAAAGATCTGTATGGCGGGCATTGGTACCGCGCCTACGGCATCCTGTGCGCCCTCATTCATATGATGGGACTTATTCGGGGCACCTATATCGTGTTGCTCAAGGAGGATGGCCTGTGGGGTAAGTGGAAGACGCGCTGGGCAATTAAAAAGATTGCCTTCCGCTTATTCGTCTCCTTCCTGCCGCGTACCATCCGTTACGCCATGCCGGGCCATCATCCGTCCCAAGTCGCCAATCCGGAATGGATGAAGGAGTGGGTCGCGCTCTTCGACAAAGGGGAAGTTGGACTGACTCAACTCGATACTACCAAGATGGCCTTGTCGCCAAAGGATATGTTGCCTGCGTGATGGATGGCCTGCAAGTGAGAATCATAGAAAGTTAATATTCAAAGAGGAGGAAGTCGGAATGCATGATCTCATCGTTCAGGGTGGAACGATTGTTGATGGAACCGGACAGCCGAGTTTCACCGGCGATGTCGCAGTGACGGGTGGCAAGATTAGCGGGGTCGGCTCGGATTTGGGCCGAGCGAAACGGACATTAAAGGCCGACGGACTGATCGTGGCCCCTGGCTGGGTGGATGTGCATACCCATTATGACGGCCAGGTATCGTGGGACCCGTTGCTAGCTCCATCTCTGTGGCATGGAGTGTCGACGATCGTGATGGGCAACTGCGGGGTGGGCTTTGCGCCGGTTGTACCTGAGCGTCGCGAAGAGCTGATCGGCATGATGGAGAGCGTTGAGGATATTCCGCGCCAATCCTTGTCGGCTGGTATCGACTGGCAGTGGGAGACCTTCCCGGAATATCTGGATGCGCTCGACGCCATTCCCCGCACGATTGATGTTGGCACGCAGATACCGCATATCCCTTTGCGCCTGTACGTCATGGGCGAGCGGGGAGCTGGCAAAGAACCAGCCACACCAGAAGATATCGAACAAATGGCAGCCATGACTCGGGCTGCCATCGAAGCCGGTGCGCTCGGCTTCTCCACCTCACGAACCATGGTCCATGCCACGCCGGAAGGCGTGCCCGTCCCCGGTACCTTTGCCAGCCCGGACGAGTTGTTGGGTATTGGTCGTGGGATTACCCAAACCGGACGCGGCCTCGTGGAAGTCGTCTCAGATGCCGTACTTGGACAGAACATTGATAGCGAACTGGGCTGGATGCAGGAGCTGGCGGCAACCGGTTGCCCAGTGACGTTCCTGCTCGCGCAGACAAACCCACAGCCTCATGTCTGGCGGGATATTTTGCAGCGCTGTGAGGCGGCCACGAACAGGGGGGCACGGATTATTCCACAGGTCTTTGCCCGACCGGTTACCATTCTGTTCAGTTTTCAAGGGGAAAACCCGTTCCAATATTTGCCGAGCTATGCGCCGCTCAAGGACCTCCCGCATGCAGAAAAAATGCAGGCCCTCCGCAACCCTGATGTGCGTAAACGCCTGCTGACCGAAGAGGACCCGAACACGGCTGGTATGTCTATCCTGTATCAGCAAGCGTCCACGTGGCAGATGACCTACCCCATGGGCCAGCCGCTCAACTACTTCCCTGATGGAGCCAATAATGTGGCTGCCATAGCCGCCCAACGCGGCTGCAATCCGCGCGAGGTTGTGTATGACCTGTTGTTAGAAGACGAGGGACGCGCCTTCCTCATGTACGCCATTGCTGGCTATGCCGAGCAGAGTCGTGACCCGTTGTACGCAATGCTGACCCATCCCATGACCGTCATGGGCGGGAGTGACTCGGGCGCTCATATGCGCACGATCTGCGATGCCAGTGTCCAGACCTTTATGCTGATTGACTGGGTACGCGACCGTACCGAAGACGATCCGTACCATCTCCCGATTGAGCTTGTGGTCAAGAAGCAGAGCCGCGATACAGCCCGACTGTTCGGCATGCACGATCGGGGCACGTTAGAGCTCGGCATGAAGGCTGATTTGAACCTCATAGACCTGGGCGCGCTCAGCATTGAGAAGCCGGAAATGATACACGACCTGCCCGCCGATATGCCACGTCTGATGCAGACGGCTCAAGGCTACGTGGCCTCATTGGTCAGCGGAGAGGTCGTACAAGAAAACGGCGAAGCAACCGAAGCTCGTCCGGGGAAAGTCGTCAGAAGCGGCGTATGCGCACAACAGCAGCGGGTGGCTGCGTAATGGAGGAACCCTATGAGCACCTCGAAGAGTGGGCTGATTGTCGATGCAGACGGGCATGTCTTAGAGCCCCTGGATACGTGGCAGAAATATATTGACCCCAAATACCGCGACCGGGCCGTGCGTATGGAGCACGATGAGAATGGCTGGGAAGTATTGTTGTTCGATAACAAGCCGTGTGAAGTCGCCCGTGGCACGCTCGGCGCGATTGGCGGTGTGGGCTCAGATGCCGAAGAACTCGAAGCTTTTTTTACCCCAGGCAGGCGAACATATGCGGATGGCGCGCCGCTCGGCAGTTACGACCCGAATGCGCGTATCAAAGTCATGGATGAAGAGCAGATTGATGTTGCTCTACTGTATCCGACTATTGGGATCTTCTGGGAAGGCTGGATCACGGAAGCCAAGCTGGCCGCAGCGTATACGCGAGCCTATAACCGTTGGATCATCGACTTCTGTAGCGACCATCCCAAGCGGCTGTTTCCCATTGCCCACATTTCGCTCCTTGACCCAGAAGGTGCGGTCGAAGAAACCAAATGGGCCAAAGAAAATGGCTGTGTCGGCGTGTATCTATCACCAGATATGCCCGCCCGAGGCGGTAAACATTTTGATGACCCGGCCTTTGTACGTTTTTGGGAGACCGTACAAGATTTAGACATGCCGGTCGGCTTTCACGTTATCGTGCGCGATAACCCATCGTTTCAAGAATGGCTCAAGCCAGATGCATCAGCCGGATTGTTTACGTTTGCCTTTCTGGCTATCGATGTCATGGCGGCCTTCACCCAGATGATGTCGCTCGGCATGTTTGAGAAATACCCTCGTCTGAAGTGCAGCGTGCTGGAGTCCGGTGCCAACTGGATCTCGGTCTGGCTTGACCGCCTCGATCATAAGTATCGCCCCATGGCCAGCCGGACCAATCTCAAAATGCCGCCGAGTGAGTACTTCTATCGTCAATGCCTGGTTTCGGCAGATCCTGATGAAACGCTGACTGCCAAGGTTATCGAACATATTGGTGCTGACTATTTTCTGTGGGCGTCGGACTATCCGCATATTGATGCCGACTTCGGGGTGGTCAAAGAACTCAAGGAGCGCATTGCACCGTTGCCCGCGGCAGATCAACGCAAAGTCCTGGGTGAGAACGCCATTCGTTTCTATGGACTGAATGTGTGAAATAAGGCTGTCCGTTTGATTGAGTCTCAGCCGTTGCGCTGACTCAAGGAGGGAATCAACATGGAATACAACCCGCTTGCACCGGAGGTGCAAGACAATCCGTACCCGTATTACAAGGAATTGCGAGACAAGACGCCGGTCGCTTGGGTCGAGTCTATGCAGGGCTGGGCCGTGAGTCGCTATGCGGATGTCGATTTTGTTCTACGCAACCCTGGGCTCTTTTCAAGCAAGCTGTGGAATGAAGCGGCCACAGGCGACCTGCTTACCGTCCCAGAAGCGCCGGGATTGTTGTCCATGGACCCCCCAGACCACACCCGCATGCGGAAGTTAGCCAACAAAGGCTTTACTCCGCGCCTCATTCGAGGCATGGAGCCCCGGGTGCGGACAGTTACCCAGGACATCCTTGGCCCTCTCCTCAGGCAGGAGCAAATAGACCAGTTCGATCTGGTCCCGACGCTCTCCGCACCGTTGCCCATCATCGTTATTGCGGAAATGTTAGGCATAGAACCAGAGCGGCAGTCAGACTTCAAGCGCTGGTCAGACGATATCGTGCGAGCCATCAGTCGGCCCACGGATGAGACGGTCCGTGCCGAAATTCGCCAAAGCAACGCAGAGATACGTGATTACTTGGGCCAGATGATCGAACGGCGGCGAACCGACCCCCATGACGACCTGATTACCGCTCTAGGGTCTGGACTCATAAAGGGGGTATTCCTTGCCAGCGGGCTGTGATTCGTTCTCCCTTCACTTGGGAGGGCAGAGGCGATGAGCAATCAGTTTTGGTTATCCGAGGAGCAATTCGTGCGGCTCCAGCCGTTGTTGCC
>JAJEFA010000009.1 GCA_022820725.1 Candidatus Binatia bacterium | reverse complement strand
CGTCGATATCTCCGTTACATACACCGCTGGCTTGGACTTTGACGAGAATTTCCCCCGGTCCTGGCTCTGGGATGGGGACCTCTTTTACAACAAGGGGTTGCCCGATCGCTTCTATGACGGCAGCTTTCATCCCCTCCTCCTCTTGGGAAAATGTTTCTGCCTTGGATAAAGAAACTCAAAAATTCCGCCTCTTTTACACACGCCCTCACCGTCTCCACTGTCCCCGTTGACAGGGAGGTCCGGGTTCCAACGGGTGATGCGCCAAGACTCCGCCGCCCCCTTATTGAAACGAGTCCTCACAGGCGGCAACGGTTTCGGGATCAGTCGCCACTTGCTCGGCCCACTCACGGGTCTCGAACCAATACTGCCAGCGCCGGGGGAGCCAGCCATTCGCCGTGTTGGCCGTAATCCAGCTATTGAAGAAATTGAGCGTATCCAGGTCCCCTTTGCGCACGGCCATGGCCGCTGGGTATTCCGCCAGCGGCTCCGTAAAGGGGAGATGGAGCGTCTCCGGGTGGGCGGCGACCCAGGTCCGGCGGGTGGTGGAGAACGCGGTCCCGGCATGCACCTCGCCGGCTAGCAGGGCGCGGAGGACCGCCGCATCGCTGTCAAAGAGCCGGATAGCCGCCTCAGGAAACGTGCGCCGGATCGCGGGGATGGACGACGAACCCCGCAGGGCCGCAATCGTGACGCTGGGCTGGTTGAAATCGTCGCGCGTCTCCAGGTCGGCGGTGTTGGCGGTATGCGCCACGAGATAGACCCCGCCGAAGGAATACGGGACCGTAAAATTGATCCGCAGATTGCGGTCCGGCAGCATCGACATCCCACTGATAATCACATCAAACTCCTCCGCGATCAGTTCCGAGATGATGTAGTTCCAGTTCGTCCGCGCAAACTCGACCTCCACCCCTATGTCCGCAGCCACTTTGGTCGCGACATCGATCTCGAAGCCGATCAGCTCGCCGTCGGCATTGCAGGCCGACCAGGGCTCGAACAGCCCGAGCCCGACGCGCAATGTCCCCCGGTCCTGGACTTCCTCAATCACACTGTCAAAGGCCCACCAGGGGAAAAACTCGGCCATCGCACGGGCACTGCCCCCGCCCAGCAGGGCTACCACGACCAGACTACACACGACTATTTTCTGCATAAACTCTCTCCTCCTGCTGGTTGATATCGACCCGGCCCTGCTGCAGAACCCACAAACCGATCAAGAGAAGCAGCACAGGGCGGAGGTGCACCGATCTACGCATCTACTGTTTCCCTCCACCCGCAAACGGCACGCCGTACCCGCTGATTTCGATGCTGACCAGCCCGAAAAGGAGTGAGAGACCCATGGCAGCCTTCAATCATTTTCGGTCAGGGGTGACTTCACGCGCCGCTTTCCACCGGGATACGCGCAACTGCTCATTCAGCCAAAGCGGAATCTCCACATGTACGAACTCCACGCGTGCGGGAACACGTCCTTTCTGCGCCTCTGCAACCCACCAGTCGTACATGTCCTGCTCCGTCAACAGCATAAGCGTGCGCCCGGCCTTCACTAACAGTAAAAAGAACACGTCTGATCGAATCTTGTGGATCTTCCCTGAGCCATGCTGCCCACCGCCAGTCTTGCGACCGCTTGTCGAAATGTTCGCCACGATCTTGCCGTCTACACTGACCGCATCAAACGTGAACGTCCCCCCTGAACACAGCGCCACGTCTTTTTCCGAGAAGTCTTGGTGGTAGTGCTTCGGCATCCACTCCTGACGAATCCACTCTTCCACTTGTTTCTGTATGTGCGTATCGGCCATCGTACACCTGAAATCGCTTCTCACTCATCTCCACGGTCCTGCACGGTGCTTTCGTGCCGCCACTGTTGATAGTGACGGAGGGAAACGGCGATAGCTGCCTCCACGCCGAATGCGGCTTGGCTGGTGGCGCAGTGCTCCAGATACATGCAACACGCCTCCAGCAACTCATCGGCATTGTTGGCGACGAGGGGGAAGGAAAATGGGGGATGGTTCGGCATGTGTGAATAACTCCTCTGTCAAAAGTAGGCCGCCCGCCGTGGTGGCAACGCAGCAACGGGCGGCCCAGCCCTGGCCGGAGATTATGAGCGAACCTGGCCAGGGAACCGTGGTTTCTCTTTACTCCTCCTCTTCTCCGACCCCCCAGCCATGCAGGGGCCTGCCGGAGAAAAAGGACGCCTCGTTGGGATAATCGGGATAATCGTCCTCGTGAAAGACAAACTCCAAGACCAACCCTTGCGTGCTGTTGTCCCACACAAACCGCGCCTCCTGGCCGAATTCGGGGAAGTCCCACATATGACACGACCGCGTGCCCTCGATCTCAATAAATTCGTGCGCAAAGGCCGTGATCGTGAACTCCTGCGTCGCGAGAACCTCGCCGTTTCGCATCAGCCGGGCCTCCGTTCTGCCTGAGCCTAAGTTGTTCCAATTCATCACGTCTCCTTTGTCTCGGCGCGCTTGGTCGTCGTCTTTTTCCCCTCTCTCCGGGTAACCGTGGCCCTGCCCGAGGGGAGAACCAGGGCCACGGGATGGAACCCTTTGACAGGGAGGTCAGGGTTCCAACGGGTTATGCGCCAAGACTCTGCCGCCCCCCTCCTGACTGGGGAAGCACTGTACAACCGCCAGGGCGAGTGAAATGGCCAAGGTCGTCATTCCGCGTTCTTGATTTCAAGGGCATGCCTATTCTTCCTTCGGCGTCTCGCCCAAGTTCCGCTGCAACTCGTCTCGGCGCAGCTGCAACAGCTCCTCCCGATTCAAGCGGGGGCGGTCGGCGAGGCCCGCGTTGTCCTTCCGCTCGGGCGACGACTCGACGCAGGATCGCACGATAATGACGGTGAGCAACATGAACACGAACCCCAGCAAGAGCAACCAGTAGATCATGGTGCACCTGCGTCAGTAGCGGTGATGCCGGTTGGCTTCGCCCCCGGCTTGGTCGATCTCTGCGGCGTCGGCTCCCGCGATCCGGTCGGCAAGGACCTGGACAGAGGTGGGGTAGGTGGCGCGCTCGATCTCGGCCGCGGGATCCCGGAGTCGGGTCTCATTTCTTTCCCTTCCTCCGCGCCGCCTGAAAATTAAGCGGCCGCTCACACCGGGGACACGCATACTCCAGATAGCCGGTCCGGTGACACTTCCGCAGAATGGTCAGATACCGCCCGAAATGCTCCTGGCCCGGCTGCGCCGCGGCCATGAACCGCAACACCGTCTCGCCACGCGCCGTGGCCGCCTCGGCCGCATCCATGAACCGCCGGGTATGCGAGGAGCGCTTCCCCATCCCCTGCTCCACGCGAATCTTTTTATGTTGCGGGGTGAGCCGGTAGAAGTCGTATACATCGCGGTACGGGATGGCCGCGCCGCAGGGACAGGCAATCGTGCGCCTCCGCCTGGGGTCACTCATGCGTTAGTCCTCCTGGAGCTGCTCGCGAATCTCATCCGGCGTCTCCTTCACCCGCAGGTCCACATCCGCATCGAGCTTGAGTTGCGTCCGATCGCCCCGCCGAATGAAGAACAGAATCCGGTTCACATTGACCCACATTTCCCGCTCATAGCCTTCCGACTCATAATGCACACACACAAATGTTCGCATCCCTATCCTTCCATCCTTGGCTTTCCCCAGGGCGGCCGAAGCCGCCCTGGGGTGTGGGGAAAGGGGACCGGCCGGGAGGTAGAGGTGACTGGTTGACACCCCGGCCTGCCCTTCAGCATCGCGGCTGTCTGCCGGTGCTGAAATCGTGTGGAACTCGTCGTCACGGTCATGGTTCCGTCTCCTGTGGTACCCGCAGCCCGGCGAGCAGCCGCCGCAGCGCGGCGGTCATGTCCCGCTGGGCCAATGCCCGCTCCTCGGCCTGGGCAATGTAGCGCGCCGCTTGGGAGCACAGTGAATGGACCAGATAGGTACACAGGTCGAGCGGCATCGGTTTGATTACGCCCTCGGCGTATAACTGCGCAAAAACGGAATGCAGGAACTGGAAATCCGGCGCCCGGCGGCGCGCGTGGGACCACCCCAGGACGACCGGTCCATCCACACAGACAATCCGCTGCACGCTCGGGCGCCCGAGTTGGTCCAGTAACACGCCCAGACTCGCCATGAAGCGCTCCCAGGTCTCCCCCTCAGCCGTCTCCATCCGTGTTTGCACCACGTGGATGTACTCCCGGCAGACTTCCGCAAACACGGCGGCGAAAAGCGCGGCTTTGCCGGGAAAGTGATAGTAAAACGCCCCGCGGGACACCCCCACCCGCCGGACAATCGCTTCTGCCGAGGTATGGGTATAGCCGGGGTCGGTGAACAACTCCCGGCCCACATCGAGCAGGGCACGCTGGGTCTGGCGGAAGCGTTCGGCGTTCGAACGTGACGGGAGCATATCATCTTCCTGCTAGGTATTCTCATACGACATCTCGTCGCGCCTGTCCCTAGTAATTTATGAGGATTGTGGGCACCCCCCACCGGGCACCTGCTGGCGGCGGCCCCCCGGTGGGACCGGCGGAAGGACGGGGGCGGCCAACGGCGCGCCGCGCCCGGAAGGACGGGTGCCGCCGCGGTCACAGCCACTCGGCAAGCGACAGCACCAGGCGGACCAAGTCGGCTTGCCGGGAAATGCCTCGCTTCTGATACATCTGATGCAGGTGGTAATAGACGGCGGCTTCCGTGCGGTCCGTTGCCGCGGCGATCTCGCGCACGCTCTGGCCGTGCGCCAACCGGACCGCGATCCGGCCCTCCGCCGGGGTGAGCTCCAGGATCTCGGCCACCACACTCGGATCGAGTCGGGACTGCCGTCCCGGCTCGACAATCAGCACCAGCGCGGCCACGCGCGGCGCCCCAAAGTCCGGCTGCCGGACCCCCACGGGTTTGATGTGCACCACGAACGGGGGCAACCCGGACGCCCGCTGGAGTGTCATCGACCCACTGACAGCGGGGGTACCGGCCATCGGCACCGCCCCGGCTATCAGCCGTGCCAGCCGGGCGTAGTCGGCCGGCTGGCGCGCCTGCAACTCCCCGCCGCGGCTCGCCACCGCGTCGCCATGCCGGAGCAGGGCGCGGGCGCGGTCATTCGCCTCCACGATGCGCCCCCGCGGGTCCAGATAGAGGACCCCGACCCGCGTATTGTCGAGCAGGCCGGTCTCGGACACGCTCAGCGCCTCGGCGCTGACCAACGCCTGCCGGACCCGGACAAATTGGCGGATATGGGGCAGGATGCCTTGCAACAGTGCGCGCTGCGAGGATTCCCAGCCCCCGGTGACCGGGTCATTGCTCACCCAGGTAATATGGGAGCCCTCCGGCCCGTCCAGACGCACATTCACGCTGTCCTGCATGCGAGTCCGAGGCATCATCTCGTTGTAGGTGGGCGAAGTCTGCAACTCCGCGGCGGTGTACAGGGCGGTGATATGTACGAGACGGCTGTCGGGCAGTTGGCGCAGCCGCGGCACCCGTTCGTCGATAGGGTGGTAGTGTTCGAGGTAGGCGCGCTCCAGGTCTGCGCGCCGCTGCCCTCGGTAGTAGGCTTGGGCAAAGAGGACCTGGACATCGTCTGGCGGGCCTTTGCCGACCAACAGGGCGTTGCCCACCGTGCCGCAGGCTTCATCGATCAGGGCCGAGGTGGCCGGCCACTCGGCATCGTCAAGCATGGCGTCGTACAATGACGCCAAGACGCATTCAAACGCATCTTGGTCGCTCATGCCACCCTCGTACAATATCCGGGCGCGTTTGTCCCTAGTAATTTATGAGGTTCATTATGAAAATAGAGTGATATCCTAGGCAGACTCTGGTCAGGGCGGATAAGTACCGGCTTCTCCTCGACGCTCCTCGTGGAGAGCCGGGTTCAGTGTCCGTTGCGTTTTGGTAGTATCCTAATGTTGAGCTGCTCAGATTCAAATGAGGCAGTTTGGCTTCAAGTGAGGACAGCTCCCAGGGTATGGTATCGCCCACGGATTGGGCTTTGGAGAGGTACTCAGGAGGGTTTATATTATTTTAGAGGGGCGGCCTTCGCCCCGGCCCGGGGGGTTCTCCGGATAGCCAACGATGAGGCGCCTCTCCCTCACTGCTGACCCTCTGTGATGGCACTGAGCGCGGCGGCCCGAGATTCATACACGGCAATCAGCTGATCAAAGCCGCTGACGGTGATCACCCCACGGATATGGGTCGGGAGGGTACACACTCCAAACCGCTTCCCCGGTTCGTTGAACTTCCTGGCAATAATCAGCCCGACCCGCATGCCCGGACTGCTAATGAAAGTCAGCTTCTCAAGGTCCAGGATCAAGGCCGTGTCTCCCGGCTCAATACCGGATTCCAAGAGCTGATGAAATTCCGCGGCAGTGCTGCCGTCGACACGCCCGATGACTGCGGCAACCAACACTCCGTCTTTCCGCTCCCATTGAATGTCTACTCTGCCGCTCAGGTGCATCTCCTTCCTTCCAGACGGTAGAGAGATATTGGGGAGGGGCTCCTGTTGCAATTCAGACTCCTGATCATCCTTGGCCCCTTCCATGATGATCGTACTGCCCCGTTTTCTGGCCTCCGTTATCACCGCGAACCGACTCCCGTGACTCGATAAAGCGACTGTGACCTTATTCCCGGAGAGGGCCTTCCGATGGTAGCCTTCCAAAGAGAGCCACCCGCTAAAAGACTGAGCGTCCTCGTTGCTGGGAAACGCGATTTCCAACGTGACAAACGTGCTCATTGTGCCTCCTTGTCGCATATGTACCCGGCCGCACTATCCGCACGACCGGACGCGAGTGGTCGCCTGGTGGTTGTGGCGTCACAGACGGCCGTTTTCCCTGACCCTTTGCGCTGTGGTGACGAGTCGGGGAAAGGGCGTTTCTCACGGAATGACTGCTCCACACTGGCAAATGACCTTCCTCATGTCGCCAAAAAGGGTGCCAGTTGACCCAGCCGGTTTTGTCACGCGACCTGGGTATGACCCCCCCGCATGCTCTCCTCTTGTGTGCTCGCTCTGTCTTCGGTCGAGCCCCCACGCCCCGGCCCAGCAGGCGGCACCACGCGAGGTAGGATACTTATATTACCCTATGTCTCCGTGTTTGCCACTAGTAAATTGTGAGAGAGACGTAAAACGGCAAAAAATGTAGCGGACGCTTGCCCCGGCCTACAGCACACCGGGGCAGGATAGGAGCGCCCCTCTGAGACCCGCCCGTCCGCCAGGTCACGAGGAGCGCCGAGGAGAAGACGGCGCTGACCTGGCCGCACCAGGAGCGGTCCAGGGCTTTCTCTCAGCCCCCACGTTTTTCCCAACGCTATATTGGGGAACATATGGGAATCGAACGGAACGGGCAAAACCTCGAGAAAAGAAGAAGACTTTCAATCACAATGAGTTAAGGGATTGTCAGAGAAGGGGTGGGAATGAGGTGGACTGAAAGGGTATACCCCCGCCGGGAATCGAACCCAGACCCCAGGTTCCGGAGACCTGTGTGATATCCATTTCACCACGGGGGCACGGTCGGTACAGTATCACATACCGACAGAGAAGCAATGTTTTGGGGGACCGGTTCCGTACGCAGAGCAGGGCGCGCGGCAGGCAGGTAGTCTCAACGGTGGGTGCGATGGCCGAGAGGGGCGGCTACTGTTCTCCTCTCTCAATCGTCAACACTGCGTCTTCATCATACAACCGGTTGTCGAGGTATAATTCGGGGTAGCGGGTTTGCGTTTCCAGACTCTCGTCTACACTGCTTGCGGTTTCATCCGCATCGTCCTCGACGTCGCTGCCGGCCGCCAAGTTACCGCCGTACAAATCGGGGTAGCGCATCCGGAGTTCCAGACTCTCGTCTATACCGTCGGCTGTATTCTCGGCTTCTTCGTCGCCGCTTTCCAATCCGAAATCTTCACTAAAGAACGAACCTGACGAGTCCGGGCGAATAGAATAGAGGGACTGGGACAGTCCGTTCGACGCAAAGAAGAGCAGCAGAGTAAGCGTACTGACCAGTGTCTTCATGTCAGAATCCTCCGTATGATGTTCTGTCCGGGATGACGCGCTCAGCGGATAACCGAGACGCGGACGTCTCGACCGCGGATGCTGGAGGCGCGTGGACGAGCAGACAGCCTTTCAGCCGGACATGCACCTTTTTCCCTGCGCCATAGCCTTTGACAATAACGCGCTGACCGTGTTGGAGTTGCCGGAGGTCCGGAATCTGAGACCGATGAACCAGACACTCAACACCACTCAGGCGCGACGGGTCTCCTTGTAAAATAAGGGCGACCTGTCCCGAATCATCTTGTTCAATGCGCGTGACCTGACCCGATACCTGGATGACCTTATCCCGATATTTTTTATCCGCGACCGCATGATCGGAGCGGAAGGTCTGGTAGAGGGATGTGGCTGAGGTTCTGAACTCAGGCTTTTGTTCGAGCTCAACAGTTTGCTGACCCGTCGTGCGGAAAAACAGGATAACGATAAGGAGAAGGATGGGAATCGCTATAAATCGCATACGCGTCACCCAAGCCCCCCAAAAGTAAGACATTCCTGTCGGTTGGGTCAAGAGAGGCAGGAGCGATGGCGTGCCCCGAAACAGGCTGGAGTGGTGCGTCAGACGCCCGGTTCTGTTGCCATGAGCGTTTCAATGTCCTGGAGAAGCCGGGCCATGGATTCCGTGTCATCTCCCCGATAATAGCCACGGATGCGGCGCTGCGGGTCAATCAGCACGAAACGGTTGCTGTGTACGATGGGCTCGTGGGTCGTCAGGCGAGGATCGTCCGGCGCAAGAGCTTCCACGCCAAGCCGAAAGCCATTGCGGATTAATGTATACATGGCTGCTCGCTCGCCGGTCAGGAAGAGCCAACGCCGGTCGTCCGCGTGGTAGCGTCGCGCGTAGACTTGCAGCACCTCGGGCGTGTCCCGTTCCGGATCGACGCTAAAGGAAATAAAGCGGACCGGCTCGGTACGCAGAGTTGTTTGCAGGCGGGCCATCCGCTGGCTGAGGAGTGGGCACCTGCCCGGACAGTGGGTGAAGATGAAGTTGGCTACCCATACGGACCCGGTCAGATCGGTATGACCAAAGGGCTGTTGCGTCCGCTCGATCAGCGAAAAGGCGGGGACTTCTCCCAGGATGGGAAGTCGACCGGGAGGAGAGGACTGAGAAGAATCTGAAAAGAGAGAAAAGATGCCGTAGCCGACAACATAGGTGAGAACAAGACCAAGCGCACCCCAGATCACGCGCTGTGAAATGCGATCTCGGGGGGCGCTTGAAAAGCTGTCAGGCACCGCAGCCTAGTGGTCAGCCGGTTCGCTGACCGCGGTCGGCTCGGCTGGCGTATATGTCCTGGTGGTCGAGGTCAGGTCCGGTAGAAGCATGATAATGAGAAAGACGCAGATGGCCATGGGTGTCAGCGCAATCACGCTGAGCGTTGTGCGCTCAAAGCGCAGATGCATAAAATACAGCGCGACGAGAAGCGCCTTGGCAACCGCGAGGATGACAAGCAGAGAGCCCGCGGTGAGCTTGTCGGAGACCAGGGGCGGAACCATCAACTCTAGAATGGTCAAAACGGTCAGGGCCGCCATAATGGCGAGATAGTTCGGTTCGGGGTGGTCAGCGTGTGCGGCGTGTGCGTTTGCCATCGTGTTCCCTCTACAGCAGATAGACAAAAGTAAAAACCAAGATCCAGACCAAATCCACAAAGTGCCAGTACAGGCCGACAATTTCCACCGGGCTGGAGTTTTCGCCTAAGAACTTCCCATTCATACCGGCAAAGAGTACGCACGTCAGATAGACCACACCGCCAAAGACGTGACAGCCGTGGAAGCCGGTCAGAATATAGAAGGTCGTGCCGAACAGTGGAGCGCCCCAGGGGTTGTCGCTCATGGTCATACCAATATCGGTCAGGTGGGTCCACTCGTAGGCCTGAAGTCCCAGAAATACGGTCCCGCCAACAATGGTCAGGAGGAGGTACTTCCGAAAATTCGGCAGGTCGCTATGTTTCGCCGCGGACAGGGCTTTGACCATGGTGAAGCTGCTGACGATGAGCAGAAAGGTCATGAACGCGGTGAGCTCGATACCGAGGGCGTCGAGCGGGTTGGGCCAGTCCGGACTGCTGGCGCGCATGGCTCCATACCCGGCTAACAGTCCCCCAAAAGACATGGCATCACCCGCCAGAAAAACCCACATGCCGAGTTTGCCCCAGCTCTCCGGGGTGACCGGTGATTCTGCTGGCTGCTGGACAGGGGCGTGAGAATCAACAACGGCTTCGCTCAAGGTTGCTCCTCCTTTGGGGCCGTCACTTCCCGAGGGGATGGTAACGTTCCCTGTGCTCGATGCGAACGATTCGTTTTCCAATAGCGGTAGAAAATCCAGCCGCCAATAGAACCAAAAACGACGAAGGGCATGGTCATCAGAAAAAAGGCGCTGCGCAACATGCCTTGCGTCACCTGCTCATTCGCGCCGGATAAGAGAGTCTGACACATTGCGCAGCCTTGTGCTAGGGCCTCCTGAGGCATGCCGCCAACGGAACCGGCTACCAAGAGAGACGGCGCTGCAATACCAAGCAGGCGAGAGACAAAAGAGGAAAGTCGAGCGTGCATACGTCCCGTTTAATTCAAATACACCAACGGAAAAAGGACGACCCAGACCGCGCCAACGTAATACCAATACATGCCACATATTTCGACACCGATAAGGTGCTGCGGAGAGAATTTCCCGCGTCTGGCTTGCACTAGCACAATGCCGAGCCAGAGGACGGCGGCAAGAACATGCAGGCCGTGGCAGCCGATCAGCGTATAAAAGGTCGCGCCATACATGCCGGCTGAAATAGTGAGTCCGTCGTGAACCAGCCTCACCCACTCAAAGCCTTGCACACCAAGAAAAACACTTCCCAGGAGTGCTGTCACCGCCAACCACCGCACAAACGGCTGCTGTTGGTCGGCTTGAATACAGCGTATTGCCCTCCACATGGTGTAACAACTGAACAGCAGGAAAGCGGTATTCACCCAGGTGATACCCACGGGTAGGTATAAATGGCCTGATGGCCAGACCGGACTCCCAAAACGAAAGACCACGTAGGCGCCAATCAGTCCGGCAAAAAACATGGTCTCTGCCCCAATCAGCATCAGCATGCCCATGCGGGCATTACTGACCGGCGGTCGTGGGATGCTGGGCGGGGGAGGGCCACCGCCATAGCCGGGCACGGCCACGAGCGCTTCTGTGGTTTCGTGCGTCGATGGCTGAGAATCCGGAGGTCCGGCTGCAACGGCTGATCCGCGTGGCATAGGCACTGCCTCTCGTAAGAACAGGCTACGCAAAGATAATGAAACAGGTTGTTGCAGCAATGTACAGCACGATAAAAAACGCGAGTTTTCTACCGAGTGAAGAATTTTCTTCTTGCCGCTCGGCGCGTGTGACTAATGGCATTCGCCTATCCCATTTTCAGAATATGCTGGTATTTGCTTATAGGGGTAACTTATCGAGAGCCATGGTCGTCAGCAAGACTGGCAAATAGACGAGGGAAGCAAACATGAGCTGGCGGGCCGAGTCGCGCGAACGCGTGCGGGCCAGACGGAGACCATACCACAGAAACAGACAGCCCAGCCCAAACGCGATGACAAAATAGCGCGGGCCGGCCATGCCGACCAGGGTCGGGAGGAGGCCGACCGCTAACAAGGCCAGACAGTTGAGCACGACCTGACGGCCCGTACTTTTCCCATCCGGCTCAATCACGGGTAAAAGCTGGAAGCCGGCCCGGGTATAATCTTCCCGGTACAGCCACGCAATGGCGAGCGAGTGGGGCATTTGCCACAAAAACATAATGGTAAACAGAATCCAGGCTTCGATCCCCAGCGTCTCATTGACCGCGGCCCAGCCAATGACTGGGGGAAGGGCACCAGGGACGGCGCCCACAATGCCGCACAAGGAAGTCTTCTTCTTCAGCGGGGTGTAGGCGAATAAGTAGCTGATGGTGATAACGGCGGTCACCAGGGCGCTCAACGGATTCACCCACAGCATAAGGTAGAGGAGACCGATCATCGTGAGGGCTGCACCAAAGACCAGGGCGTCCAGAGGTTGCAGCCTGCCGTCGGGCAACGGACGGGTCCTGGTCCGTTCCATCAGGGCGTCGGCTTCACATTCCATAAGCTGGTTGAGTGCCAGGGTGCCACCGCCCGCCAGGGCCGTCCCAATCAATGTGTGTAAGAGCAGCGTGTAGTCGAGGACGAGCCAGGAGCCCAGATAAAAGCCCACGGTTGTCGTGACCAGGATCATACTGACCAGGCGCGGCTTGGTCAGCTCGATAAAGGCGGCCAGCCGCCGTAGGCGCGGCAGATCGTAGGCGACTGTCTGTATTCGCTGTATCATACGGTGACCTGCTCCGAAAAAATGGGTGACGCTGCCTCCTCAGAACCGCGCCCGATACGATAGGCCCGGAGGGTGAACCGGACACTGGTGACCAGCATGAATGCTCCGACGATGACGTGACTGGTTGCGAGGAGAACCGCCTGAGGAGTCAAGGGGCCACTCGGGGCCAAATATTTCATGACATAGGTAAAGAGACCTAGCCCGACCTGGAGGAGGAGAAGCCGTCGCAAGAGAATCCCCGAGCGCAGCAAAGGACGCCGGGTGGCGTAATATTGCTGGACATGGTCAACGAGGAGAAAGGTCACGATAAAGACCGCAACGGCCCCCAGGATGTGCAGGCTTAGGCCGGCCCCGGTATGGCGGAAGAGGGCGCCCAGAATCAGTTGGCCATAGATGAGGCCGACGGTGAGGAGGCCGAGCTGCTGGATTTTCTTCGCGTCGCTTGAGGGCGACTCGGGTCGGTCTGCCTGCCATTCCGCAGAAGTGAACAAGCTAATACTGGCAATGAGCGCAAAGAACGCCTGGGCCAGGCAGGCGTGAATAATAGCGATCTTTTGCTCAATCAGTACCACGCGTAGTCCTCCCAGGACACCTTGGAGTATCACCGCGATCAAGGCAATAAGACCCAACCGGCGGAGCCACTGCCGTTGCTCTGTGAGCCAGAGGACAATCGCCAGCACAATCGTGAGCAAGCCCACTGCCGCTCCCAACAGCCGATGGCTATGTTCGTAGAATATCCCGCCCACCATCTCTGACCAGGGATACAAGAACATATTATGGCCAAAGGTTGTTGGCCAATCCGGTACGACCATGCCGACCTTGAGACTGGTGACCAGACCACCAAAAAACAACAGCGGAAGGGTCATGGCCGCGGTCAGGACGGCGATCCGGTGCGACCAAACAGAATCGTGATCAAGAGCAGCCAAGACAATCTCCTGTGCGAGAACGCGGGCGTACACGGTCTCTCAAGCCCGGCCATCCTCCCGAGGACGGCCGCAACGACCGGGCATGGAGCCGGACGCATGGCCTCACACTGCGCTACTGCGAGGCTGTAACAGCTTCGGGTCCGAGTTTACGGTCCTGGGGCAACCAGTCTTCTTGGACCAGGGGCGAACTATATTCATACGGACCGCGATAGACCGTTGGTGTTGTCTCAAAGTTGCCATGGCCCGGAGGAGAGGGGGCAGTCCATTCGAGAGTGTTGGCCTCCCATGGATTCTTGTCCGCTTTCTTCCCGGCAATCAGACTCCAAATAAAGTTGACGAAAAAGATCAGTTGCGAAAGGCCCAGACAGAAGGCACTCATGGTGATGAACACATTCCACCACTGCATGTCGTGCAGAAATTCATACTGCAGGGGATTATAGATGCGCCGCATATGGCCGCCCACACCCAGGAAATGCATGGGGAAAAAAGCACAGTTGAAGAAGATATAGGTCAGGGCAAAATGCACCTTGCCCAGGGTCTCGTTCATCATCCGACCGAATATTTTGGGGAACCAATAGTACAGGGCGGCAAACATGCCGAAGATGATACCAGCCACCACATAGTGGAAGTGGGCAACAATAAAATAGGTATCGTGGATAAAGATATCGACCGGTGTCGAGGCCATATAAATGCCGCTTAAGCCACCAATCACAAAGTTGGAAACAAAGCCCAGGGCGAAGAGCATCGGACTGGTGAAGCGGATATTGCCGCCCCACAGGGTCCCCAGCCAGTTGAACGTCTTAATGGCGGAGGGAACGGCAATGACCATCGTGGTCAGCATAAAGGCGGTCCCCAGGACGGGATTCATGCCGCTGACAAACATATGGTGTCCCCAGACGATCCAGGACAGGAAGGCCAGGGCCATCATGGAAAAGGCCATGGCTTTATAGCCAAAGATCGGTTTGCGGGAAAAGGTGGACAGGATATCGGACGTGACGCCCATGGCCGGCAGTACGAGAATATAGACCTCGGGATGACCGAAGAACCAGAACAGATGCTGCCATAAGATGGGCTCACCTCCACCGCCCGGCATAAAAAAGCTCGTTCCCATTGTCCGGTCAAAGAGCAGCATCCCCAGAGCGGCCGTCAGGACCGGCAGAGCGAGCAGCAGCAGAATGGCAGTGACAAACAACGACCAGATCACCAGCGGCATCCGGAACCAGGTCATGCCTGGGGCGCGCATATTCACGACTGTGGTGATGTAGTTGATCGCCCCCATGAGAGAGGAAACACCCAGGATCAGCAGGCTGATAACCCAGAGGTCGGCACCTGTATCCACCCCGCTCAGGGTTGGGTCTGCCGAGAGGGTGGCATACATGGTCCAGCCGCCCGCCGCAGCGCCCCCTTCGACAAAGAAGCTGTACACAATCATGATCGTCGCCGGGACTGCCGTCCAAAAAGACAGCATGTTCAGCACGGGAAATGCCATATCGCCGGCGCCGATCATCAGCGGAATGAGGTAATTCCCAAACCCACCGACCATAAACGGCATCACGACAAAAAAGATCATAATCGTCGCGTGCATGGTAAAAACGGAGTTGTAGAAGGCGGGGTCCATATGGGCTCCGCCCACAGAGCCCAGCGATTTGGCAAAGTTTGCGCCGGGATAGGGATCAACGTATTCGCTCAGGCCTTCGACCGCCCCGACCGCACTGTCCTCGTCCGCCGGATACATAAAGGGCTCAGATATCCAACTGGTAAAAGGCACTGCGGTCTCTGGCCAGGCAAGTTCCCAGCGGATCATCATGGCCAGGAGACCGCCGACAATAAGCATGAGGATGCTGGCGAACAGAAACTGGCGACCGATCATCTTATGATCGGTCGAAAAAATGTAGGTGCGAATAAATCCGAGTTCGTGATGCTCTGCGTGTGCGTCGTGCGCGGCAGCGGCTCCTGCTTCACTCATTGACTCTCTCCTGTTTTGATCCTGTCCGGATGTGTTCCCTCTGGCCCCACCATTACAGGGTCAACTACTCCGTTGCTTCTTGAGCGGCGCTGTCAGCCGCACCTTCCGTCGGACTCTCGGCTTCTTCCTCCGTTACCGCCGGTTCAGCCTCTGGCTCGGACATGGTCTCATCGTCCATGGCGGCACCGCTAGCCAAGATTTCCTCGGTTGTTTCTGCCGCACTGGAGTCGCCGCCGTTTGTTTCGGCAGGAGGCCAGCGTTTGTTATACCAGGCGGCGTAGTCTTCCGGCGTATCGACGTAGAGTGTTCCCTTCATCCCCGAATGGCCGAATCCGCACAGTTCCGCGCAGGGCGCTTCATAGGCGCCGGCCTTATCCGCCTGGAACCAGGCTTCGATGAACCGGCCGGGTAGCGTATCTTGCTTGAAGCGCAGGTGGGGCATAAAGAGGCTGTGGATGACATCTTTGGAGCCCAAAAAGACGCGCACCGGCTTGCCCACCGGGACATGAATGTCATTGTCAACCTGATAGTCGTCGGCGGTTTCAAATTCTCCGTCGGGCCCCGGATAGAGCACCTCCCAGTTGAACTGTTTCCCGGTGATGCGGATTTCTACATCTGTTTCCGGAACGTTCAGCTTGACTTCCTCCCAGATACCCTTGCTGGCGAGTCCCAAACCGATAAAGACCAGGGCGGGAACAATAGTCCAGAGGAGTTCCAGGCCGGAATGGCCATGCGTGTAGACGGCGCGCCGGTTGTCGTTTCGTCGATACTGGTAGAGGAAGATAATCATCAACGCCGTAACCAGAATGAAGGCGGCCGCGGTGATGTAATAGATAAAGTAGAAGAGCGCGTCAATGCTTCCCCCGTATGGGGACACATCCTCCGGAAGCCATTGCATCATAAGATTTCTTAGCCCCTTGTGTGTTGAAGAATCGTTCCCCTTTATACCGGAAAGCGGGACGACCGCAAGGGGAGGGTTGTTGCGCTGAAGGCTCGCAATTTCAGACGGAATAGTCCGTCCGGCGTCCTGGGTCATCGGCTGTGAAGAGCCGGACCACCGTGGACGCGTTTCGATGTTGACAACGCCCCACGGACTCGATACTTCTCCTATCCGTAATGGTAAATAAAACAGGCTGGGACCAGTTTTTAGAAATCATTCTGAAGCCCGATAATATTCCCATCGTGGGCTTGATGTTTCTCATTTTCTATTTTACTTGGCTGGCGTTTCGTGAGGCGCGTAAAAATGACCAACTGATTGAAGAAGGCCGCGCCGACGAGATCTTGCGGGAGATGCAGAAGTAGGGAGGCGGACCGCATGCCGTTTACTATCATCGCCGAGAACTGCACGGGATGCAGCGCGTGTGAACAACGCTGTCCAACCAAAGCCATTAGTGGCGATCCCAAAAAAGCCTATCTGATTGAACCGACGATGTGCATCGATTGCGGTGCGTGTGGGGTCATCTGTCCCGATGACGCCATCCTTGACACGTATGGCAATCTGACTCAGGTCCTGAAGCGGGTCGACCGCCCGATAGCCGTTGTCCATCAGGATAACTGCAACGGCTGCGGGGTGTGTATTGACGTCTGTCCTTTTGACTGTATTACTCCCTCGGCCGACAACGGCCCGCAATACCTCGGCCGGGTGCGGGTCGAAGAGAAGACCTGTGTGGGCTGTAAGCTGTGCGAGGAAGTGTGTGGCTGGGAAGGCATCTATATCATGCCGACCAGGGAAAAAGAGCCTTTCCTGACCTCGATCGGGGTCGAACTCGAAGAGTCAGCCGCATAGCCGACCGTTTCTCTCGTCGGCGGACACTTTTCAGATAATCTTATTGAGCGGGTACTCGATAATGCCGACCGCCCCATTTTGAATGAGCTGGGGAATCATCTCACGCACAATCCCCTCGTCAATCACGCTTTCCACGGCAAACCATTCGGATTCATACAGGGGCGAGACGGTTGGAGCGGTCAGGCTCGGCAGCATTTTGACAATACGGTCAAGATGTTCCTTGGGGACGTTCATCTTGAGGCCGACTTTCGCTTCCGCGCTCAGCGCGCCTTTCAGCAGCAGGGCAATCTGATTGATCTTCTCGCGCTTTTTCTCATCCCGCATGGCCTGTTTATTGGCAATGAGCTGCGGGTTGGAGCGAAACAGCTCGTGAATGATTTTGAGCCCGTGGGCGCGAATGGTTGAGCCGGATTCGGTCACTTCAACAATGGCGTCAACCAGGCCATCGGCGGCCTTGGCCTCAGTCGCTCCCCAGGAAAACTCGACATCAACCCGGATGCCCCGTTCGTCAAAATAGCGCTGGGTATAGTGTACCAGTTCGGTCGCAATTTTTTTCCCGTTCAGATCGTTGATATCTCGAATGGGCGAATCCTGAGGAATGGCGAGTACCCAGCGCGTCGGCTGAAAGCTGGCTTTGGAGTACACCAGATCGATAATGGGTTCGACATCGGAGTTGTTCTCCATGATCCAGTCTTTACCGGTGATCCCGGCATCCAGGGTGCCGGACTCGACATAGCGCGCCATCTCCTGAGCCCGGACCAGGGCGCAGCGCAAGGTCGGGTCATCGATACTGGGGAAGTAGCTGCGTGAGCTGGTCGATACTTTCCAACCCGACTTTCTGAAGAGCTCAATCGTCGTTGCCTCCAGACTTCCTTTGGGAAGTCCAAGCCTCAAAATTTCCATATCGTCTCTTTTACTAACCCTGTGGTGTTTGGATTTTCGTGCGGAATGTGGCGGCCCGACACATCCACATCCGACGGATGGGGCCTGTACCGGCCTGACGCAAGTCTACTGATTTCTTGCCCGCATCTCCTACCACAACGGACCGTCCGCTGCAAGTAAAGCATGCCGCCGGAGTTGGCTGAAAAGCGAGCCGCTCCGTTATTGAGCCAGGGGCGGAGCGAGAAGCACCGCAATAGGCGTTCTCCTACGTCTTTGCTACATATGACACGGCGACGAATGGAATATGCCTGAACCGTACAAGAATATGGTTCAGCGGGAGATGATATCTATGAAGCTGTCTGAGATTGCCGAACGCCTCCAGTGTGAACTGCAGGGCAACGCCGACCCGGTGATTACCGACCTCAAGCCCATAGACGAGGCCGGTCCCCAAGACCTCACCTTTGTCAGCAATAAAAAATATTTTGCAAAATTACCGACAACACGGGCTGCGGCCGTTATTCTGCCGGCCGACGCTCCGGCCGTCCCGCTGCCCTCGCTACGTACCGACAATCCCGACTTCGCGGTCGCCCAGGTGCTGGGTTGGTTGTACCCGCCGTATGAACCGCCTGAAGAGGTTCATCCCACTGCTGTTGTCTCTCCCTCCGCCCGCATCGGTGCACATGCCTTCATTGGCCCCTATGCGGTGATTGGGGAGGATGTCGTGATCGGCGACCATGCGCGGATCTTCGCCCATGTGGTGATTTATCCCGAGGTGCGCATCGGTCATCACTTTACGGCCCATGCCGGAGCGATCGTTCGTGAACGCGTAGTCATCGGTAATCGGGTGGTCCTGCAGAGTGGTGTCGTTGTTGGTGGCGACGGATTTGGCTATGTTCCGCTACCCGACGGGTCGATTATGCCCAAGCCGCAGGCCGGTATCGTTGAGTTACAGGACGAAGTCGAACTGGGCGCAAACACGACGATCGATCGGGCGACCGTAGGGACAACGCGGGTACGGAAGGGGACCAAGATCGACAATCTGGTACAAATCGGCCACGGCTCGGATGTGGGCGCGTACGCTTTTATCTGTGCTCAGGCCGGCCTTGCCGGCAGTACGACGCTGGAGGACCGGGTGCAACTCGGCGGACAGGTTGGTGTGGCCGGTCATCTCACGGTCGGTAAGAATACGATGGTGGTGGCCCAGAGCGGCATTCCCAACGATGTCCCGGCGAATAGCGTCATCGGGGGCTATCCTGCGGTGAACGTCCTTTCCTGGCGGCGCACTTCTGCTGCCCTGCCCAAGCTGCCGGAACTGCTGCGCAGGGTCCGGAAACTGGAGCAGGAACTGGTCGCGTTACGGAATGAAGCTGAGTAACGATGTGGGAGAACGATAGCTTGACCGCATCGGATACAGCGGCCACAGGGGACAGAGCGCAGCTCTGGTTGTTTACCGTAACGATATTTATTGGCGCGACGCTGCTGTTCCTGGTTCAGCCGCTGTTCGCAAAAATGGTCTTGCCCCTGCTCGGAGGCTCACCATCGGTCTGGAACACTGCCCTGGTGTTTTTCCAGGCCGTGCTGCTGGCCGGGTATGGGTATGCGCATTGGCTCATGCGCTGGTCTGGTCAGCGCAACCAGATCATCGTGCATGTCTGTGTGCTGGCCATGGCGGCTCTTGTGTTGCCCATCGGCGTTGCCTCAGGCTGGCGACCCCACGCCGGGACGCCACCGGCACTCTGGCTGCTGGGCCTTCTCACCGTCTCGGTCGGCGCACCATTCTTTGCCGTTTCCGCGACCGCACCGCTGATCCAGCGGTGGTTTGCGCGGACCGGCCATCCGCATGCGCACGACCCGTATTTCCTCTATAGCGCGAGTAATCTCGGCAGCGTGCTCGCTCTATTGGCGTTTCCGTTCATTCTTGAGCCCGCACTCAGCAGTCATGCCCAGAGTACCGTCTGGAGTATTGGTTTCGGGGTCTTGACGGTGTGCATCATTGGTTGTGGCGCAGTGGTGTGGCGATGCACCGACGCGGCGAGTAGCTCGCCCTGGCCGAATGCAATGGAGCGTCCGAACTGGCGTCAGCGCGCGACCTGGATGGTCTATGCCGCGGTTCCTTCCGCTCTCTTGCTTGGCGTCACTGCCCATATCAGTACGGACATTGCTGCGGCTCCGCTGTTGTGGGTGATTCCACTGACGCTCTACCTGCTCACGTTCGCCATTGCCTTTGCTCGGCGTCCCTTGATCCCGCATTGGCTTGCGGTGCGCGCCATGCCCCTGGCGTTGATGATCTTGGTAGCACTCTTCGCCTGGCGTGAACCTATTGGCGTTTTCCTGCCGCTCCATTTGCTGGTGTTCTTTGTGATCGCGCTCATGTGCCACGGCGAGCTGGTGCGTCACCGCCCTGGCGTGGAATCCCTGACCGAATTCTATCTATTCCTCTCGCTCGGCGGTGTCATGGGCGGTGCGTTTGTTGCCCTCTGCGCACCAGTGCTGTTCAACACCGTCTTCGAATATCCGTTGAGCCTGACACTGGCCGCAGCGTTATTGCCCAGTGCAACCCCGCGGGCCAATCGTGGCGATATCATCTTAGCGCTTGTGATATTGGTCGTGCTGGTCGGCGGGAAAATAGCGGCAAGTGGTCTTGGCTGGCAGCCCCACACGTTCGTAGTCCCCGGTATCTGCGTGGCGTTCGCGCTGCTTATTTTTGCCCGCCAAACGCGTCCGTTCGGTTTTGGGCTGTGCGTTGGCATGCTTTTGGTCAGTAGCGCGTACGCCCTGATGAGCAGCGAGGTCCTGTGGCGAGGGCGCAGCTTCTTTGGCGTCTACCGTATCTCCGAGTCCGGTGACCCGACTAACCGCAGCCTGGTCCACGGCACGACCAACCACGGCGGCCAACTGATGGCGGCCAACGGCGATATCGGCCCAACCGCCTATTACACCTCCTCAAGCCCAATCGCTGAGGTGCTGACCGCCACGCAAGTGCGTGGTCCCGGCCAACGTGTCGGCGTGGTCGGTCTGGGAAGTGGCGCGCTGGCCTGCTATCGTCGCGCTGGCGACGCTTGGCATTTTTTCGAGATCGACCCGCTGATGGCCTGGGTAGCAGTCGAGAGTGGCTACTTCGACCTGATAGCACGCTGTGCCGAGTCCGTATCCGAGTCCGTGCCCGTCGTGCTCGGCGATGCGCGGCTGACCCTGGCCGAGGAACCCGACGGGCACTTGGACGTGCTGGTCATTGACGCGTTCTCATCTGATGCGATCCCGATACACCTGCTGACTCGGGAAGCCGTTGCGCTGTATATGGACAAGCTCGCCGAGGACGGTGTTCTGGTCATGCATATATCGAACCGCTTTCTTAATCTGTCCCCGGTGCTCGCCCGCATTGTTGAAGAACTGGGCTATGCGGCGCTACGGGGTGCCCGCAATAAGATTGACCGCGATATCGATATCGCCGGAACGAAGTCGGTATGGGCGCTGATCGCTCGCAACCAAGCGACGCTTGATGCGCTCGCGCTGAGCGAGATTTGGGGACCGCTCGAAACGTCAACGGCCCGGCGTGTGTGGAGCGACGATTTCTCTAACCTGCTTGAAGTGATCCGCTGGACTGGTTGACGTGACAGACCGGGACTCAGCGCCGTTTCGTCACGTCGATCCCAATCCCGCCCAACATGACCGGGATCCCCCAGGGGTCAACGATGGGGAATTTGCTGACCAGCCATTCCTGCGGACCGTCAGGGGAGGGGACCGTCTCGGTCAATTGTTCACTCTGTCCGCTGGAGAGGATACGCTGATCGTTTGTTCGGATCTGCTCCGCTACATCGGGCGGAAAAAGATCAAGGTCTGTCTGCCCGCGCCATCCGAGTGCCTTGTCCGGGGATACGGTCTTCCACAGATGCACCAGGGTCTCGTTCGCATATAAATAATGCCCCTCCAGGTCTTTGATAAAGGCAACGCCGGGCAAGTGATGGAGGAAGAGCGAGAGACGTTCTTCCGTCTGCTGGAGCGCTTCTTCAATATGTTTGCGCTCCGTAATGTCCAGGGTTGCGCCATCAATACGGAGCGGCTGCCCATCTTGCCTGGCGTGTGCACACGTACGGGAACGGAGCCACTTGATGCTGCCGTCTTGGGCGACGATACGAAATTCATATTCGGTTGGCTGCTCGGGTGGCAGAGACTGAAGAGTCTGGGTCACCTGGGCCAAGTCATCCGGATGAATATACTGTTGGAGTGGATTGGGTTTCCCGATAAGCGTTTCGGTAGCGTATCCCGTAATCCGGGTGAAGCTCTCAGTCAGCCAGTCCAGGATGAGGTTGCCCTGGTCATCGACGTGAAAGGAGAACGCATAATCAAAACTGACTCGCTGTCGGGCTTCACTCTCACGTAAGGCCGCTTCTGTCTGCTGACGTTCGATTTCAATCTCTTCGAGTTGCGTCACCCGGTTGCGCAAGGCGACTATTTCCTGCTCAAGCGCGGCTCTGGATTTTCTCGCTGGACTCCTGCTCTTCGTCTTGGTCTCTTTGCTTGTCCTGGCCATTGTATTCAGGGTTCGCCCTTCCGTCAGACTGAGCCGGCTCCTTCTTCTCTATAGACCAATCCATTTGTTGAAGTAAAGGAAAACAGCGAGTCGGCGGAAGATCGCTGACTCGCTGGACTGAGGCCCGGATGTCTGAGAAAGAACGCCTCGGTCAGGCTCCCTCTCGTTGGCCCGGATGCAGCAGGTTGGGCCGAGGCGGGAGGGTCAGAACTTCCTCGGAAAAGAACTCGGCGAGATATTGAACGATGTGCTTAACGGATAACAGGCCGACTGGCTGCCCGCTCTCATCAACAAGCGGTAGCCGCCGGAATGCGCCCTCTCCCATGAGGTTGAGGGCGAAGGCAATAGGGGCATCAACGACAAGGGTTTCCGGGTCGGGCGTCATGACACTCTCAACCAGGGTCTGATTCAGATCCAGCCGAGGCCCAATCACGCGGTTCAACAGGTCCCGTTCCGTAAAGATACCGATAATGGTCTGTTCTTGCCGGACGAGTACGCAGCCAATTTTATTCTCTCGCATCTGGGCAATGGCATCCGAGACCGTGGTGTTCGGATCAACAATCACCGACGGAACATACGGCAGCCTGCTGACCGGCTCGTTCAGCAGGCTCTCATCCAGCCGCTTGCTCGGTTCGGAGAGGCGCTCCGTTATGGTCTGCTCTTCCTCTACGATGCCCTCGCCGGGGTAGGCGTCCGTATTGACTTGGGGTGAGGCTTTTACCTGTGCCATAAGTTTCCCTCCTCGACATGAGAATGCTCTCAGGCATTCCTTAGCACCGAGTCAGAGAGAAATACAAGAAAAAATGGAGGTGTCTCCGGCTGCCTTGCCCCTCACCGTCCCTGAGAGGAGAGGGGGCAATTCTTAATGGCCGACCGCTTCATCTCGTTCTCGTAGCCAGGAGACGACCTGGGGCCAGAGTTTTTTCTGCGCACCCGAACTGACAGCGGCACCGATATGACCGGTCGGAAACACAATCGTGCCCGCATCCGGGCTCCCAACCAGGTCTTCCAAAGGCAAACTGGATTTGGGATGAACAACATCATCGTGTTCGCCGATCACGTTGAGGACAGGGCAGGTGATGTCGTTGAGATTGGCCCGGCGCGACCCGAGCTGCATCTGGTTTTTCATGATCAGGTTCTGGCGTGAGATATCGCCAGCCATCTCCTTAAAAATTTGGCCGGCCATCGGTACATCGCTATTCATCCAGCGCTCGAAGAGCGCAAACATCTCCGCATAGCCCTTTTGGTCCTTGCTCCGATATAGCCCGACATACTTGTCCAGGGCGTGGTGGACCGGCGCCATGGCGTCGAAGTTGGCCTTCATAAACCACGCCGGACAGTTGCCATACACAGAGGTGACGAGGTCTATGGTCTGTGGTGAGATCTTGCTCATCAACTGTTGGCTGGGAAGGTCCTGCGCGCTCATATCAAGGGGCAAGGTGAAATCGATCAGGTTCTTGACCTGTTGCGGAAAGAGGGCCGTATACAGCGTGGTCAGCAGCCCGCCAAAGCAATAACCAAGGAGTGAGACCTGATCGCTGCCGTCCCGTTCTTGAATCGCACGGACCGCGTTGCCGAGGTCGCCGTTCACATAGGCGTCAAAGCCGCGCCAGCTATCCGCCCGCGTTGGCGGAATCCAGTCGATGAAATACACCTCGACGCCGTGTTTGGTCAGCGTTTCGACCACGCTCCGACCCGGCAACAGATCGAGGATGAATGGACGTTTCACCAGGGAATAGACCAGGAGTAAGGGTGTGCGTAGCCGCTGCCCTTGGGCCGGATAGTGTCGCAGGCGGACCTTGCCACCCTCGTAGACTACCGTATAGGGCGTAGTCGGCGGTGGATCTTCATCAACGGGATATTCATCCATGAGCCCGCGCCGCCAACCTTCAAGAGACCGGACCGCCCCTTCCATCCAATATTGTGAAACCTCAGTAAATAATGACATGGTGACCTCCTTGGGGTCTCTGTTTGCTTCAACGTTTTGCTCACCATAGGTTGTTCGGCCCGGGGTGCAAAGAAAACACCTGTCACCTATGTGACGGAAGCCTGTCTTTCCTGTGAACTATGTCGAATTTCTGTCACCTGGGTAACAGTTTCCGGCCCAACAACGCCTTCTCATGCAAAGAGTGGGCAAGATACGGGCCGAAACCCGGAAATGTCTGAACGGACCGAAAAGACTGGATTTTTAGTCGCGGAGACAGGAACTGGCAGCTCGGCTGCATAAAAACTCAGCAGCGCCTGTTGCTCCGGAAACGTGTTGCCCAAAAGGAGCCCAGCGCGATATCGCTGGGCTCCTTTTGTTCTGAAGGTCTTCTTATGGAGCGAATTTATAGGACTCCAGGGGGGAGTAGTCCATGCCGAGAATGACCCATTTCCCGTCGATCTTGGTATAGGTGAAGATATAACGGCCGTGCGCATAGGTCATCTTGCCGCCCTGGGGTGTCGCGGCGAGTTGATAGTGACCCCATGCCAGGGCGGTGGTCCCGACAATGCGGAACTGTGGTGTGACCGGGGAGAGTTCGGCTTCTTCATACTGGCCAAAATATGCCTGAACGGCTTTTTGAAAATCAGCCCTGCCCTGGACCGGAAACGGAGAGAAAATGCCGTACAGAACAATATCGTCATGCACGGTCGCGACTGCAGTGTCCAACTCTCGATTGTTGAGCGCGTCAATTTGCGTAGTGAAAGCCGATTTGAGCGCGTCCATGTCCTCATCGGCCAGCACGCGCGAAGAAAAGAAGAGGACGGTCAGGAGCAGTGAAAAAAGGCCGGCCCGTACACAATACTTCAGCATTCGCTCTATCCCTCCACACACGATGATACCGCTGCCATATCACTTTGTCTCATGACAAAAAAGGTCGGTCGCATCTTCGCTTGCATTTCCCCAATTCCCAACTCCCAACCCCTAAGCCCCTTCCTTGGCCTGCGTTGCCGCCAGCAATTCATCAAAAGAGTCTCGCAGGCAGGCGGCGTATGACCACGGATCGGAGACGAGACTGGGGTCAACCGTCCCGCCGATAACGAGGGTTTGATGATAACTGACAATGGCATTGAAGAGTCCGATGCCGGCCGACAATAGGCCAATCGGCCGAAGGGCGAGCAGTTCGTGCCCCGCCAGGTAGAGCGGGGTTTGCGGCCCTGGGACGTTGGTTGTCACCGTATTCAACACGAGGTTTGCTGCCGGCAGCTGTCCAGCCATGATTTGCCACACCGGCGGGACCCAACCAAAACGATTCAGGAGATCATAGAAGAGACCGGCCTGGTTCTGTTTTTTGATCTGATCAACCGCCGCCCGCTGCGCGGCATAGCGTTTGAGCGGGTCTTGTTCATCAATGAAGAGTGGGGCGAGCATCATGGACACCCGATTGCCCAAGCTGCCCTGCTCATCTTCCTGCCGCATACTGACCGGACACATGGTCCGCAGCACTCTCTTGGCCGTGGAATACTGCTGGGCACGCAGATACTTTCCCAGCCCGCCGGCGATGATGGTCAGAACGACATCATTGACCGTGCCCCCCAAGCTGGCCCGGATCGAACGGATATCGGCAAAAGGAAAATCGGCCCAGACAAACTGTCGTGACGCTGACAAGGTCTTATTAAACGGTGTTGTCGGGGTCGGCTGGGACAGGCTGGGCAATGTCTGCATGAAGGACAGCAGGGCCTGTGAGGACCCCTGGAGGGCCTGCGCCGCCTGTGACGGTCGGAACCATTGGACGCTATCGGTCCAGCTTCGGATGGTCTCAGTCAGTCGGTCGTTGAGGGCATCCCGCAATTGACTGGTAATATCCGGCAGGGGCTGTGGCTGCCACGGTTGGGGCGGAGATGAAGGTGTGGAGGATTGTGGTGAGCTGTCATGCGTGATCGTCATCAGGTCAACCCCGGACACGCCATCGACCATGGCATGGTGGACTTTCCAGATAATGGGTGTCGTCCCATCCGCCCGGCCGCGCAGGATAACCATCTTCCACAGGGGATGGGCGCGGTCGAGTGGTGGCGCGTATATCTTGCCTCCAAATTCAGACAGTACCCGGTCGTCTCCGGGTGCGGGCAGGTTCACCTCTTCGATGTGCCGCTGGAGGTCAAACTCCGGGTCATCCTGCCAGGTAGGGTGTGCAAGCCGCAGAGGTGGAAAGATGACTTTCTGGCGATAGCGCGGCAGGAGGTGGAGTCGTTCCTGGAGGACCTGGACCAACTCGGCTTTGGCAATATGGCCGTCGTAGATGAAGCATGATCCCACGTGCAGCGGCTCGTTCGGCTTTTCAAAATACAAAAAGGCTGCATCTGCCGCGCTTAAACGCTGGCTGAGGGGCTGCTGGGGCGATGACGTGGGGCTGTCCATGGTCTTCTCCTGGGAGTTGGCCGGATATGCTGTCCTTAGCGACCAAACAGGGCGTCGAGTCCTTTTTGAAGCAATTGTTCTTCCAGGCTGGGTGCCTTGTCCGGCTGCTCGGGTGCTGTGCGGTCGGAGCTGTCTGCTTGCTGCGCGGCACGATCCTGCTGTTTTTTCTTTGAAGGGCGTAGTCTGTCCAGAATTTTTTCTTGGACCACGTCCTGTAGGGCTCTGGTCGCTGCACGCTGGATAAGGGTGCCGATCTGCTGAGCGTCCAGGGTCGGGCGAACGGCGGGAAAAACACCGGCGAGAGCAAATGGAATTTCCACGCGGTTCTCAGCGTTTGCAATATATCCCAGCTCCTTGGTCGCTCGGATGAGGTCAGATGAGAGGGCCTGAGACAGGGTCAGGGAAGCGGTCGCATCGACCTGTTGTTCAAAATCCATCCAGCCTTTTGCCCGTGTCCGAAAGTCACGCGCGGCAATATGGAGGTGGTCGAGCTTGATTTTTCCATTGCCGAGCGAGAACTGACTGGCAAATTCATCAAACTCGGTATGGGGAGAGGCGAAGATTTCCGGATATTTCTCTCGGAGTTGTTGTGGCAGGACGAGCGATAAGCCCGGAATACCGGTCAGGCCGGACAGGACACCTTCGGCCAGATTGAACTCTCGTAGCGCTCCATCCGTAATTTCAGCCTTTCCCTGCCCGCGCAGGGCCGGCTTGAGGACGTCCCAAGTGTGGCCACGCCCCGAGACCGTGAAGTCGAGCGCAGCCGTCCCCTGGACTGGCGGGTCTGTCTGAGCAAGTGCCGAGCGAAAGAATGTTGCCAGATCGACGGCATCTACCTGAGCGGTGACAGCCATGCGCGGTAACTCCGCTCCAAAATCGTACTGCCCGCTGCCATCCAGCGTGCCCTCAAAGGCGTGCAGCTTGAAACTGTTGATCTTGGCGGCCTGGTCGGCGACTGAGGAGTCAAGCTGCAAGTCGGTATAATGCACCTGGGCAACATGTCCCTGTTTTGATGACAGCTGACCTGTATGGCGGAGGTCGCCGTTTTGCAGCCAGACCCGGCCCGTGGCGGATACCGCTTCGAGTCGGTCCTCTGAGGTTTCGGCTTGAATATCTGCCAGTCGCACTACTGGTGCGTGCAATTCATAGGCGGCTTTCAACGGTTGAAATTGTTCAATCTGAGCCTCAATCTGAAGTATGGATTCTCCGATGCGGGCCGTTGTCTTGGTCAACTCGGCTCCCTGACCCGTTAAGGTGATAGCTGCCTGAATATCCGTCAGCGGCTTCGCCAACTGCGCTGGAGTGATGCTTCCATCTTGGATGCTCAGCGTCCCCGTAAGTTGGGGTGCGGTGAGTGGCCCAGCCACCTGCAGATGCGTCTCGAAGCTGCCTGCCGCGCCATAGTCCTGGAGGAGGGGCAGAAGGTCATGCAGTTCTGCGAGCTCGGCTCGATTCGAGTCCACAGCCAGGTCGAGGGTAGGGGCGTCGAAGCCAATATTTCCGCTAACCGTCAGGGTCAGTGTATGCAGATTGAGCGTGAGTTCCTGGAAGGCTGCGGCTTGCGGTGTCAGTCGCGCCTGAGTCGAGAGGGTGAAGACAAGCCCGGACGGCTTGTTGAAGAACTCGTCAAAGCCGAGTGTGCTGTCAGTTGCCTCGATCTGGCCTGTCAGCGCCAGATTGGTGGGCATGCCTCTCGCCTGAGCGGTTACGGAGACGGGGCCCTCAATGCTGAGGTCCGGGGGCAGATGTTTACCCACGGGGCCAAACTGTCGGACGCGCTCAAGGGCAAGCGGTCGCAGCATCACGGTGGCGTCCAGCGTGCTTTCGGTGAGTGGGTCCGGGACCTCTGCACCAAGCGGACCGAAGCTGCCTGTGATCTGAAGATTAGGGTCATTGGAATCGAAGATTGCCGCTTGCAGGTCCATATCGGAGAGTTGCAGGGAGCCGACGCGACCGGACACAGCGGTTTCCAGACTGAGTGGGCCGGAAATACCCAGCCCTGGCGGGATGTACTGAGCAATATCCGGCAGGGCTTGTTGCAGGGTGCTCACATCGAGTTGACTGATTGTTATGCTGCCGTCGAGCGGAACGGCATTGGGATGCTCCAGCCCTTGCCCGACCGGCCCGGCTTGCACGTCTAGGTTGATATTCTGCTGGTCTGAGAGGACCGCCGCGTCGAGTTCGAGACGCACCGGTTCGTCCAGACTCACATCATGCGCCCGCAGGTCGAGTTGGGTCACCCGAAAATCCGCCCCGGCTTGCCGGTCCGTATAGCGAACATCTCCATCCTGGATATCGAGGAAAGCGACCAGGAACAGCAGGGGAGGGGACGACGTTCCGTCGCCCTCCTGTGGTGTTCCTGGTGGTGTTTCTTGTGGTGTGCTCTCGGCTGCGGTGCGGGCTAGGCTCGTGAAATTAAACCGTCCGTGCTCATCGCGAATAAGCTGAATCTGCGGGTTGTGCAGGATCAGACGGCTGACCTGGATTTCCTGGGATAAGAGCGGCCACAGCGCAACATTCACCTGAAGATCATCGGCCCGAACAAAGGCTTCAGTCGAAAAGTCTGGATCGTCGGCAATGAGAAATCGGGTCAGACGCACCCCGATTCCGCCCCACACGGTCACGCCGATTTCCTGGACATCAACCTTTCGGCCGAGTGTCTGTTCGACCTGGTGCAGAATCCGGTCTTTGTTACTGGCAATCAGGTTGTTGAGGTTGATAAGGGCAAAGGCAAGCAGGCCGACTGCAGCAAGAAGAACTGCGCCGATAATCAACAGCGTACGCATCGCACCATCTCCTCATGAAACCTACACGATGTCCAGTAGTTCAGGAATGCTGCGGATCACATGCCGGGGTGAAGTCGGACTGTCCGGTGGATCAGTATCCAACCGCGACCAGATCAGAACCGAGCGCAGACCTGCCCGGTTGGCGCCGGCAATATCCTGCTGGAGGGAATCCCCGACAAAATACGCCTGATCCGGCGCACAGCCGGCTTGGGCAAGAGCACGTGAGAAAATGGCAGGGTCAGGCTTGCAGGACTGGGCGTCTTCACTACTGAGGAGGGAGTCAAAGCAGGGGCCGAGTTGGGAGAGTTGCAGTAGGTGCGAAAACTGATCGTTATCGGCATTGCTGACAATGCCGAGGTGGAGGCCCCGCTGGCGTAATACAGACAAGGTCTCAGTGACCCCGTCCCGCAGTTGAAAGTCCTGCTCCCGGTGTTGGTGTTGAGCGGCTCGGTAACGGGCGAGCTGTTCCTGGGTGAAAGTTGTTCCGAAATGAGCTGCGGTGGCCTGCAAGGCGTCCTGGAACATATCGCGGTGGAGATAATAGGGGCGGGGCAGATATTGGTAAAAGACAGTTTTCAGAGCCGCTCGGTAGGCTCGTCGAATGTTCTGAGCCGTTGCCGTAATCCCCGCCGCCTGAGCCAGCTCAATCAAGCAGGCCCGTTCTCCCGGCGCGGTCGTTTCATAGTCAAACAGGGTCCCGCCAAAATCAAAGAAAACTGCTCGTGTGTCTGCCATACCGTGCCCTGACTCTCTTCACTTCTGCGCCAGGAGAGTAGAGAGGCCACGGAGGCGTGTCAAGCAAAGACGCGGGTGACGACAGGATTAGGACCGCAGGGCGTTCTGCTCTTGAAGTAGGATTGATCGAGTAATACTCTTACTGGTAATACTCAATGACTGGTGGGGGAGATATTATGAAAGTCACGGTAAAAGGTCAGGTGACCATTCCGATACAGATTCGGGAAAAACTCGGCATTACGCCCAATAGCGAGGTGGACTTTGTTGAGGAAGACGGGCGGGTGTACATCAAAAGAAAAATCCTGCCCACTCCACCCATCAGTCGCTTTCACCGGTTCCGTGGGGCAGCCACCGTCAAAATGACGACGGACGAAATCCTGGCGTTGACCAGAGGCAAAGAATGACCCCCTTTCTCGTGGACTCCAATATCCTCCTGGATATTTTTGAGGACGATGCGAAGTGGGCGGACTGGTCGGAAACAACCTTGTACCAGTATGCAACGTCACACACCCCGGCGATCAACCCGATCATCTATGCCGAGGTATCCGTCGGTTTCGCCCGTATTGAGGAACTGGAGGCGGCCTTGTCCGGCTGCGGAATCCATATGATCGCCCTACCCAAAGAAGCTCTCTTTCTGGCCGGGAAAGCGTTCCTCGCGTACAAGAAGAGAGGCGGGGCAAAAAGCTCGGTCCTGCCCGACTTTTTCATTGGTGCGCATGCCGCGGTGAGCAGCTTATCGTTGATGACACGGGATGCGTCCCGATATCAGTCCTATTTCTCTAGTGTGCAACTGATTACCCCCACGACTCGGTTGAACTGACAGAAGGTCGGCGAAGGCAACATCGAATAGGACGAAGATAGAGGCAGTCCTCTATATTCGCAAAACCGCCGCACCGTTGAGCTGTCCGTTTTTCATGCGCCGTAATGCGGTGTTCGCCTGCGCCAGTGGGTATTCTTCGGTCTCGGTATGGAGCGGGATGCTGTGAGCCAGGTGGAGCAGATCCCGTCCATCCTGGCGGGTGTTGGCCGTGACACTGCAAATGGTGCGCTCATAGAAGAGAGTATCGGCATAATCGAGCGGCGGAATCTGGGTCATGTGGACGCCAGCCAAAGCCAGGGTTCCACCGCGGTCCAACGCTGCCAGGGCAGGGGGGACCAGGCTGCCGGCCGGAGCAAAGATAATTGCGGCATGAAGCTTCTCCGGCATAGGGTCGGTGATCTCCCCGACCCAGGTAGCGCCTAAGCGGGTGGCGAGATCGCGGTGTGTCTGGCCGCGCGTCACCACATAGACCTCGCAGTCCCAATGCCGGGCAATCTGGATGACAATATGGGCGGACCCCCCAAAGCCGTATAAACCCAGGCGTTGTTTGGGTTGAACACCACTTCGTTGCAAGGCGCGATAGCCAATGATTCCCGCACACAGAAACGGGGCCGCTTCAACGGAGGAGAGCGCAGCGGGCAGGGGGTATACAAAGGCCTCAGGAGCGACGGCATATTCGGCATAGCCGCCATGTTTGGTATAGCCGGTAAATTGCGGCTGCTGGCATAGATTTTCGTCTCCGCGTCGGCAATAGACGCATTGCGTACAGGCCGCGTACAGCCAGGCCACGCCGACCCGATCGCCTTCCCTGAGGTGCTGTACGCCGGCTCCACAGCGGATCACGCGACCGACGATTTCATGGCCCGGAATAACGGGACTGCGCTGGGCCGGCAGGTCGCCTTCGGCAATATGCAGGTCGGTCCGACACACCCCACATACCTCAACCCGAATGAGGACTTCGCCCTGGGCCGGCTGGGGAGTCGGCAGGTCCAGCGAGTGGAGCGGGTGAGTCTCGATCGGTCCGGGAGTAACAACGGCCATGGCGTGCATCAGGTTCCTCGTAGGGGCAATTCATGAATTGCCCCTATCCAGTCGCTGGGGTCAATACCACGAAGCGCCGTAAAGGGTCACCGCGACACGCGCCTATGCCGTCGGAGTCAGCCGGAAATACCGGAATCCGCCGCCGCCTTTCCAGTTGAGGTGTTTGCTGACGCCAGTCTGATCCGCTCCATCGATAACGGCTCGGAGGCGGGGCAGGACGTGTGTATTGCACTGGGGGCCGTTCTCAATCAGAAGCCACTGGCGGCCCATCTTGTGAGCCACCGCACCGGTGGTGCCGGATCCGGCGTAGGCATCCATCACCCAGTCGCCGGGCCGGGTGGTCATGCCGATAATCCGTTTGAGCAGCGCTTCCGGCTTCTTGCCCTTGATGAAGGTCACGCCGCCTTCCTCCCCCAGACTGGTGGTTTTGATATCCGCCCAGAAGTCGCCCGGATGAAGGGTGAGATAATCATCGGCAAATAACAGGCGCATGCGTGGCTGGGCGCTCTGCATATTGTAGTGGGCCGTAACGATATAGAGCCGGCGCTGGACGGTTTCGACGCTGAACGCTCCTGTCTGTGGGGGAAGGGTCGCCCGTTTCTGGTCTGCCCGCTGTTTTGCCGTAGTGCTGGTCGAGCAGGTTCGGACGATACGCCAGGCATTCTCAGCCAGCCACTCCGGCGTTGGGTGGGAGTGGCCCTCACGCTGGCAGACGCTGGTCACGGGCTCCAGGGAGAAGGGCCGGCAGATCGCATCGGCCCGCTGAATATCGTCTGCGGTCCGGTCCGGATTGGCCAGAATCGCTTTGAGCCTGCGGATGGCCTGTCGAGAAGCCTGACAGACGACCCAGCGATACTCCGGGTCCCAGGTGGCCTTGGCGATGCGTTCGGGATGCAGGTTGCGAATGCCCGACTTGCCGACCAGGATGATATACTCCTTGAGCCGCGGCAGGCTGCCCTGCGTAATGACGTGTACCATCTTAAATCCGGTTGGTTCGGCCATTTTGACACAGATCGTCTTCAGGTTCTGCTCGCCCATCATGTCGGCCAGCAGGAGATAGAGGCGGGCAAACTCATTGTCGTCAATCTGAATGGCGAGAAATCCATCCTCGCACAGCAAGGCCCACAGAAGTTCGAGCCGGGGCTTGAGCGCCTCAAGCCATTGGTGATGGTCGCTCCCATCCGGGTAGAGCGGGATAGCATTGCCGGTGTTGTAGGGCGGATCGAGATACACGCATTGGATGCTGTTGGCATACTCTTCCGACAATGCCTTCAGTACGGGCAAGTTATCGCCAAAAATAATCCGATTACCGAAAAAGGCAGGCCCAAGCGGCAAGGTGGGCGCAGTCCAGGCCAGAGAGGTGTCTTCAACCAGGCGAAACATATTGTCAGTGGATGTGGTCATGGACGCTCCACGTGCTCTTCAGTCCATACCGCTTTGTGCGGGTGGTAGACAACAAGGAGGTCTGAGGAGGTCTTTTGGGTCTTTGGGGTCAAGACTCAACGGACTCAATGACTCAACGGACTCAATGACTCAACGGACTCAACGAACACATATCGTGGGAGGAGGCTATTCCAGGGCAAACGTCCGGGTCTCTCCCGGCCTGAGTTCGGAGACTTGTCCGGCGATACCAATACGAGCCGGAGGATGCCAACCGGAGTCAAATGTCACGGACAGGGTCTGTTGCGTCGTTTTGACGGAGAACCAGTTGCCGCGATACTGAAAGCGAAAGGCGAGGCCAGAGGACAAGGCCTCGGGCAGACAGGGTCGAAACCAAATGGTCTCTCCCCGTGTTTCCATGCCCATATAACAGCGCTGGATCAGGTCGATCGTGCCAGCCATTACGCCGGCGTGAATCCCTTCGGCCGTTGTGCCACCCTGAATATCGTTGATGTCGCTCTCCAGAGCCTCAAGGAAAAGCTGCCACGAGTGCTGGGGGTCGATACGGGCCAAAACCCAGGCGTGGACGACCCGGCTCAAGGTCGAGCCGTGCGAGGTCCGCTGAAAATAGTAGTCGATGGTTGCACGGAGGACAGTGTGATCTATGGGATAGCCGAGCTGACGGAAGAGGCGAATCAACTCATCCTCCGGGAGCAGATATAATAACATCAGGGTGTCGGCCTGCTTGGTGACCTGATAGCGGTCCGGGCTGTCGTTCTCCGCCTCAAGGATGCGGTCGAGCCGGTGAATGTCTCCGTATTTTTTTCGATAGCCGTCCCAGTCAAGCTCCTGTAAAGTTTCAAAACCCTCAAACTGGCTTAGAATACCCTCGCCGTGGAAAACCACCCGCATCTTCCTGGTGATGTCTGTCCAGCGTTCAAGGGTCTGCTCGCTCAGTTCCAGTTGTGATTGGAGGACCGCTCTTCTCTCTGTTGGTAGGAGGTCAAGGACATTGAGAGCGCGCTGGAGGGTCCAGACCACCATGACGTTCGTGTAGGTGTTATTGTTCAGACCGGGCGTCTCGGAGTCAGGATAGCTTTCATGATATTCGTCCGGCCCCATCACGCCACGGATTTCATAACGGTCGAGCTCCGGATTATAGGTTGCGGCGCTGGCCCAGAAACGGGCAATGTCCACGATCATCTCCGCGCCATAGAGCGATAAAAAGTCTGTATCCAGAGTCGCCTGGTAGTACTGCCAGACATTATAGGCAACGGCGATGTTCACGTGTCGTTGCAGCGCACTATGGTCGGGAATCCACCGTCCCGAACTGGGGTTGAGGTGGACGACCTGGCTTTCTTCACGTCCGTCACTGCCACTCTGCCAGGGGTACATGACGCCTTGATATCCGGCCTGACGAGCGGCCAGACGCGCCTGGGGAAGGCGACGGTAGCGATAGAGCAACAGGGCGCGGGTCAGCGCGGGCAGGCGGAAGGTGAAGAAAGGGAAAATAAAGAGTTCGTCCCAGAAAATATGCCCCCGATATGCCTCGCCGTGGAGGCCGCGCGCCGGGATACTGACATCGAGATCACGGGTATGGGAGGACGCGGTTTGGAGCAGATGGAAAGCGTGCAGGCGTAATATGCGCTGTATCCGTGGCTGCTCGGCGACGATACTGTCGCACAGCTCCCAGGCGTGCCGCCACGCCTGCGCATGTTGCTCCACGAGGGGCGTAAACCGCCCGGCGTGACGGATGGCCTGTTGCGCGGCCAAGTGGCACTCGCTCACTGCCGGGTCTCGGGAGGTGAAGAGAGCCACGATTTCTTCAACGGTGATAGTTTCTCCCGAAGCGACAGAGACCGCCAAGTCCTGGGCAACGTACCCGGGCGCTGTCTGGGTCGTACGCTCAGGCGTAACACCTGCCGTCTGTAGGAAGAGCTGAGTCCGGGCGGCTTGTGCGATGGTGAGCTGGGATTGATTGGTCCGAACCACAAGCGCCATCCCCTCCTCATCGATTGGCTGGCTGAGGAGGGCTTCCAGATGGTCGCTGCGTAACTGTTGGTAGCGCTTCACCCCGGCATTGCGTACCCTTCCGTCCAGCGCGGAGCGAATATGCAGCCTGCCTGTCCAGTTCCCAGGAGTCAGGTTGAGGCTGATGCCCGCAAAGTGAGGGTCTGCCAGGCTAACAAAACGCCGATAGCACAGGTGGGTCTCTCGGCCCTGGGGATCACGAACGTGCAGGGTCCGTGTCAGGACGCCCTGTTTGAGGTCCAGCTCCCGTGTCCAGGTCAAAATTTCGTAGACCTTCGGATGAAACCACTCGCCATCTTCCGGCCGAAAGGTCAGGCTGAGCCAGTTCGGCAGATTCACAAAATCTTCATTTTCAATAGTGCGTCCGGCGATTTCTGTTCTCCGGCGATTATAGCCGCCAGCGAGATAGGTGCCCGGATAGTGGACGGTATCCGCCGAGGTCTCTTCTGCCGCTCCACGAGTGGCAAAATAGCCGTTGCCGAGCGTACACAAGGTCTCCCGCAGCCGCTCCTGTTTCGGGTCGAACCCGTCGAATCGGACTATCCAGTCAGTCTGTTCGGCCATGATCGATCAGGGGTCGTTATGTGGACAACGACGCGGCGAGCCTTTGGAGCAGAGTCTGGACTTGAGCAGTATTCTGAAGCACATAGCGAGCCGCCGTCTGGCGCGGAGTATCGGCCACGACTATGGTGAAACCGCGTCCGGCCAAAGTGTGGAACGCGTCCTCATCAGTGATGTCATCTCCAATATAAATTGGGACGACGGCCGGGGTCTGGAGGGAAAGGGTGTCAAGCAGCCATAGGACGGCCTTGCCTTTGTGCCAATCGAGTCGTGGCTGAAGCTCGAAGACTTTTTTCCCCAGACCCTTACGGAGTTGCGAGTGATCCTTCAGTACTGCATCAACCAGTGTCTCAATATGCTCAACTTGTTCAGGCGCAACATTTCGAAAATGGACCGCAATGGTGAACTTCTTCCGCTCAACAAGCGCTCCTGGGATTGTGCTGAGCTGCTGTTGCAGGTGGGTTTCGGCTACATCAAGCAGTGGCAGAAATGCGAGCCCTTCGGCATGTTGCATGCGTACTTGGTGGGGGCCCGCAATGTCAAAACCATGACTCCCGGCATAGTAGACGGATTCGAGTTGAACCAGGGACTGAATGTCAGCGCGATCCCGGCCACTCACTATGGCAACCGGACACCGTTCAGCCAGCGTGGCAATGGTCCGTCGCATATCGGGCGCCAAAGTGGCAAGCTCGGGACGGCTGACAATAGGGGTCAACGTGCCATCGTAATCGAGAAAAACAACAGGTCGCTTCTCCTGCATGCCGTCCATGAAGGCCGGCAGATGGTCAAGGGTGGACGGGAGGTTCAAGATGTTCCGGATACGTGGTTGCTCTGGAGTATCGTGAACCTGCACGTCCCCCAAGTCGGTTACAACCGCATCGGCCCCGTGCCGTTCCAGGGCAGTCTGATTGTCCTGTCTGGCAACACCCAGGACAAGCCCGAAGCCGCCTCTCTGCCCGGCCTCAACTCCCGAATTGGCATCCTCGACAATGGCCGCGCACTCCGGCCTGACGTTCAGCCGTCGGGCGGCCTCCAGATAGGTATCAGGAGCCGGCTTGCCCGGCAGCTTATAGATCGCACTCTCAACCCCATCGACGCGAGTATCAAACAGGTCGGTCAGCCCGGCCTGCTCCAGCACGATTTTACAGTTCTTGCTCGACGAAACGATCGCTATTTTGAGCCCTTTTTGGCGAAGCGCTTTGATAAGGACGATGGTCGATTCAAAGACCTCGACGCCTTTTTCTGCCAGACAGGCCAGAAAGGTACGATTTTTCTTGTTTCCCAACCCACAGACCGTTTCGCGGGTACTGTCGTCGTCGGGGTCGCCATACGGGAGCGCAATACCTCGCGCCGCAAGAAAGCTGGCCACGCCGTCATAGCGTTGCTTGCCGTCCACATACTGCAAATAATCAGTTTCGGCATCGAACGGCACAAACGGCGTGCCGTGTCTTTGCGCGTAACGGCTGAGGAACTCGTCGAAGAGCGCTTTCCAGGCAATCGTGTGTAATTTTTCTGTTTGGGTCACCACCCCATCAAGGTCGAACAGCACCGCGTCAAAGTCCGAGGTTGAGATCGTAACCGGCATGGTTGGAATTTGTGTGGTGCGCGGGACGCTACGCGGAACCTGCGGATCGTATGAGATCTACCGCAAGCCTATGAAGGGGAGCGGGTGGCGTCCATTTGTCTGAGTTTCGCCTGGAGCTTCCGCACTAATTCTTCATAAGAGCCCTTCCCGATAATGCGATAAAATTGCGTACGAAAGTTCCGGACCATACTGATATTCTCTACGACAACGTCATAGATGAGCCACTGCCCATCGACCTGATGCAGACGGTAATTAATCGAAAAATGCTTCTTCTGAGAGGGAACGAAGATGCGCGTGTTGACTTCGGCAAAATTCCCGTCAATCGTCTCCTGATCGTATAAAAACTCTACTTGATCCAGATATTTTTCAGCCTGCTTGTCAAAGGTTTCCCCATAGGATTTTTCGATCAACTCGGTAAAGATTTCGATGAATTCTTCACGCTGCTCTTCTGTCCGGTCACGCCAGTACACACCCAGGGTTCGCCGGGCAACCTCTCGTCGGTCAAACAAGGGCCGAACAATTTCGCTGACCTGCTTGATGCGTTTCTCTCGCAGGTGAGGACCTTGATTCTCCGGAGCCTTGAGAACCAGAACAACGCGGTTGGTAGTGGAACGAACGGCTTCCAGCGGTGAGTCCGTTGTCAACCCTCGTATCGGCAGGAAAAAGAGCGTGAGGCCGCCAAGCGTCAGCAGGAAGAGAAGTCGTGGCAGTTGCATGGACCGGATTCCTACTGCTCCGAGAGCGCGTCCTGAACAATCCGCTCGCGTTGTTGGAGGTAGCCGTCTTGAACGGCGCCGTACAGATCAACAGAAAACCGGTCAACATTCTCGAACAGTTCAAGATTGAGCGAGCGAAAGTTGACCGCGTTGCCCATCACCCAGCCGCCCCGCGCTGTGATGGTCTCGGGATACGTCGGTAAGAGGTAGTTCATGGGTTGCATGGCACCGTCAACACTGAGACCGACCGCATCTCGAACGGTTGAGGGGCCAAAGAAAGGCAAGACCAGATACGGGCCCGGGGAGATGCCGTACTGTGCCAACGTCTGTCCGAAGTCAGCATGGCCGGCTTCCAAGCCGAACCAACTGTCAGCCACGTCAAAAAACCCAAGGCCGCCGAGAGTGGTATTGATGACGAAACGACCGACCTCCTTGCCGGCTCCGACTAATTTCATTTGCAGGAGTTTATTACCAAGCCGTGGGGCAATATTGATGTTGTGAAAGAAGCGTCCCACCCCTTGCCGAGCTTCGAGCGGAAGGATGGCGGCATAGCCGCTGGCAACGGGGTGCAGAATATACTCGTCCAGCTTGAGGTTAAAGCTGAGCATTGCCTGGTTAAAGGGTTCAAACGGATCGGCAATGGGCTGAGGAGCCACCTCATCCTGCCCCGCACTCCCCATTTGTGCCTGGGCTCCGGTGAGGAAGAATCCAGCCTGGACTATCCCCACTATGCTCACTACCACTGCCAGTTTTTTCAGCATCCTCCCCTCCCTTATAGGCTCACGAGGGTTCATCAAGACCGAGTGACCACAGGTCCATACTCTCCTCGCCATTCTGGCGCTCCGGGCCACTTTCCGTTGCCTGCTCTGGAGCCTGATTATTCCCTACATTGCCGAAAATAAATTCTCCTATTAATTGCTGAATGTCGACCGGCTCTAGCGTCTTGTCAATAGTCCCTCCGGGCGCAATGGTGTCGGCGGAATAGCCCGGCGTAATGACGATATAGCGTTCGCCAATCAGGCCTTTGGTCTTGATTGCCGCCTGTGTGTCTTCCTGTAAGGCAATATCGTTCCGAATTTTCAGGGTGACGCGGGCTTTGTAATCAGCCAACCGAACGCGTTCGACTCTGCCTATTTCCACTCCTGCGAGTTCGATAACTGCTCCGTCTTGCAGTCCGCCTGCCGTAATAAAATCCGCATACACGGGATAGCTGTCGGAGCCCAGCTCAACTTGGCCGAGCTGTAGGGAAAGATATCCCAGAAAGCCACACACGCCAAGCAAGAGCGTGCCAAAAAGCAGTTCTGCGTCAGCCTTCATACGCCCCGAGTTCGGATTTTAGTACACATCGATAGGACCTTCGAGTTGGCCGCTCATAAACTGCCGAACGATCGGATTATCCGACGCCTGTAGGGCGCTGGGCGGGCCAGACTCAACAATCGCCCCTCCATGTAGCATAGCGATATGGGTGGCCAGAGAAAAGACCGCTGGAATTTCGTGGCTGACGACAACCGCCGTAAAGCCCAGCAACTGATGGAGGTCAAGAATCAGTCGATGAATGGCATTGACCCGAATGGGATCAAGGCCGGTCGTCGGTTCATCAAACAAGAGGACCTCAGGGTCGGAGACGAGCGAGCGGGCCAGGGCCGCGCGTTTACGCATCCCGCCTGATAGTTCAGACGGGAATTTGGCATCCACACCGGCGAGGCCGACTTGGAAAAGGCGTTCATGGACTTTGTCCCGAATTTCGGCTTCGCTCTTTCGCGTTTTTTCACGTAGGGGAAAGGCGACGTTGTCATACACGGACATGGAATCGAACAGTGCCCCGCCCTGGAAGAGCATGCCAAACCGGTTCCGAACTCGATTGAGGGCTCGTCGTCCCAAGCTGGTAATCTCTATATCGTCTATCCAAACCTGCCCGGAATCGGGACGCATTAAGCCGATCAGATGCTTGAGTAAACAGCTTTTTCCGGCTCCACTGACCCCGACCACGACGTACACCGCTCGGTCGGGAATATCGAGATTCAGCCCGGACAAGACCTGTTGGCTGCCAAAGGATTTACAGACATTAACGAGGCGGATCATACGGCAATGCTCGATACCGGCTTCATACGACTACACGAGGACAGAACCAATGAAATAATCCCACACCAGGATCAAGACCGCACACATCACAACGGATTGCGTTGTGGCGTGACTGACCCCCTCGGCCCCATGCGCAGCATAAAATCCCTTAAAACAACTGACCCAGGCAACAATCACGCCAAACGAGAGCGATTTATACACACCCATCCAAATATCGCTGGAATCCGCCGCACTGCTCATCTGCGTAAAATACGCCCCTGAACTGCCGCCCAGTAACTCAACGCCGACAATATAGCCGCCATAAATGCCAACTGTTACAAACACGCTATTCAAAAGGGGAAAGGTAATGCAGGCCGCCAGAAAAATGGGGACCACTAAATATTTGATAGGGTTGAGAGCCATGACTTCGAGTGCGTCTATTTGCTCGGTAATGCGCATAATCCCGAGTTCTGCGGTCAGAGCCGAGCCTGCGCGGGCCGTAATCATCAGTGCTGACAGGACCGGGCCAAGCTCACGAATCAGGCTCAATCCGACCATAGGGCCGAGTGCCTCTTCGCCCCCAAAGCGCCGCAGGGCAATATATCCCTGTAGGGCAACGACCATGCCCGTAAAGGCTCCGGTAAAGACGATGAGCAGGAGAGAGCGGCTGCCGATAAAGTAAATCCGGCGGACAAGCTGACCGCCTTGCAGGGGAGGGCGAAAGATATCGACCAGGGTTGTGCCAAGAAAGATCCCCATGCGACCCATTTCGCGCAGGGTGCTGAGGGTTAGACGCCCGCACAAGCGTACAAAGCGGAGCACTCCTCTTCCTTTCTCATTGGGCGTGTAATCGAGCGGGCTCGCCGCGGTCGCGTTGAGACTGAAGCCTCTCTAACGATGACACGTCCCCTACCACAGGCGTGCCGTTTGCTCAAGAGAGTCCCCGCTCGGGGAGGGTCGGAAGAGGGGTATGGTCCTCTTGTCAGATGGACCAAAAGAGGGATATGCTCCCCTTATTGTCTACAGCATGTGGAGGAAACATTATGGCAAACGCTGTTGGCGTATCACCTGTGGAAGAACCCCCGCTACGGGTTGTTGAAGACAGTGCTGTTGCTGAGCAAGACTCGCCAAAAAAGCAGTGGAAAAAATTACGTGAGATACTGGCCCGCCACCATGGGGAAAAAATCCTCATCATCCTGGTGGGTTACCCTGACCCCGATAATATCGCTTCCGGTTTGGCGCATCAGTTCTTGGCCAAAGAGTTCGACATCGAAGCCACGCTGCTGTGCTTTCATGAGGTCAGCCACCATGAAAACCGCGCGTTGGTGAAGCGCCTTGAGATTGACCTGCAACTCCATGACGAGGAATTCGACCTCACGCCATATTCTGCCTACGCGCTGGTTGATACCCAAAATCCGGAGACCCCTATTTCGGACAAGCTCGGCGGCAAGACCCTTCTCTCCTTTATCGATCACCACCGTCGTCTGGGGACTCCGCTGGCTGAATTTGTTGATATCCGGGAGGACGCGGCCTCGACTTGTGCCATCTATACCGAATATTTACGGGCACAATACCCCGAGGGCCTGAACCCTGGCGAGACTGACCAGGTGCGACTGGCAACCGCACTCATGCACGGCATTCGTTCTGATACCATGGCGTTGATTGAGGCCAGTCGATTGGAATTTGAGGCTGCGGCGTATTTGTGGCCGTGTGTGGATCAGCCCCTTCTCAAGACGATTTCGGAGAAGTCTTTGCCGCCGATTGTCATGGATATGATTCAAAAAGCCCTGGAGCGGAAGCAGGTGTTTGATTCTTTTGTGTTTACCGATGTGGGCTTTGTGCGGGGCGAACACCGCGATGGCATCCCACAGGTGGCGGAATTCCTGCTCCAGCGAGAGGGAACAGACACTGTTCTTGTTTTTGGCATTGTGGATGGCAAGACCGTTGATGGCTCGCTCAGGACACGGAGCGATACCGTGAATCCCGATGCGTTCTTGAAAAAGCTTTTTGGCGTGGATGAAGATCGAAAGTCCTACTATGGTGGTGGAAACATCAAGGATAAGGGCGGCTTTCAAATCCCGCTCGGCTTCCTGGCACAATCGCCCAATAGGGACATGCTCTACGAAATGACCTGTAGCGTCGTGCAGGAACGCTTCTTCAAGGCTCTCGGTATTAAAGAATAATCCGGTGACGCCGGCCTGGTCGCGTCGTCCCTCAATGCAACGGGTCCGGGCCGCTGGCCGGGACGGAGTGTCTCCGGGAGAGGTTCTGCCAGCGCACCTCGCCTGAAGATGTCCGCTACGAGCCGACCCAGCCACCCAGAATGTGACGCAGAGTGAAAGATAGGAGGCCATCATGGCAGACGAACAAAGCGGTGACCTGACCTATGATATTCCGGCTGCTGTACAGGGGCAGACTGCCATTGATCCGGATACGTATCAGCAGATGTATGAGCGCTCAGTTCGCGACCCAGAAGGGTTCTGGGCGGAACACGCCGAAAAACAGGTTGAGTGGTTTCAAAAATGGGACAAGGTTCTGGAGTGGGATTTTCACAAGGCTGATATCAAATGGTTTCTCAACGGCAAGCTCAACGTCTCGTATAATTGCCTGGACCGGCATGTGAACGCCGGGGCCGGCGACCAGACCGCTCTCATCTGGCAGGGCAATGATCAGGACGAAAGCCAAAAGTTTTCGTACGCTGAGCTTTTGGGCCAGGTCTGCCAGTTTGCCAATGCGCTCAGGGCGCTTGGCGTAAAAAAAGGGGACCGCGTGTGTATCTACATGCAGATGATCCCCGAACTGCCGGTGGCCATGTTGGCGTGTACGCGGATTGGGGCAGTCCATTCCATCGTGTTTGGCGCGTTTTCGCCGGATTCCCTGCGTGATCGCATTCAGGACTCGGAATGTAAGCTGTTGATTACCCAAGATACGGGACTGCGTGGGGCGAAGAACGATATCCCGATGAAGACCAACGCCGATACCGCGGTGGCCGAATGCCCGTCTATTGAGCATGTCGTGGTCGTCCGGCGCACCGGACACGAGGTCCCCATGCAGGCAGACCGCGATGTCTGGTGGCAGGAGCAGGTGGCAACCCAGCCGACGACGTGTGAGCCGGAATCCATGGACGCGGAAGATCCGTTATTCATCCTGTATACCTCCGGATCGACCGGCAAGCCCAAAGGCGTGCTGCATACGACGGGTGGCTATCTGGTCTATGCCTCCATGACCCACCGCTATGTGTTCGACTATCGGCCTGGAGATATCTACTGGTGTACGGCTGATATTGGCTGGGTGACCGGGCATAGCTATATCGTCTACGGCCCGATGGCGAACCGGGCGACGACCATGATGTTCGAGGGGGTTCCTAATTACCCGGATTTCGGTCGTTTCTGGCAGATTGTCGAGCAGCATAAGGTTAATATTTTCTATACCGCGCCAACCGCGCTCCGCGCGCTGATGAAGGAAGGCGACTCCTGGCCGGCCAAATACGACCTGTCGAGTCTGCGCATTCTCGGTACGGTCGGCGAGCCGATTAAGAGCCCCGAATGGCACTGGTATTTTCAGGCCATCGGCCAAGAGCGCTGCCCGATTGTCGATACCTGGTGGCAGACCGAAACCGGCGGGATTCTGATTACTCCCCTCCCGGGAGCAACCAAAACCAAGCCAGGGTCGGCCACCCGGCCCTTCTTTGGCGTCCAGCCCTGTCTGGTAGACGATCAAGGCACGGAGATCGAAGGTAACGGCGTCTCCGGGAATCTCTGCCTCAAGTTCCCCTGGCCGGGCATTATGCGCACGGTGTACGGCGACCACGACCGCTTTATCCAGACCTATTTCTCCAGCTACCCTGGCAAGTATTTCTCGGGCGATGGCTGTCGGCGGGATGAAGACGGCTACTACTGGATTACCGGACGGGTGGACGACGTGATCAACGTGTCCGGGCATCGTTTGGGAACCGCCGAGATTGAAGGCGCGCTGGGCAAGCATCCGGCTGTGGCCGAGGCCGCAGTAGTGGGGATGCCGCACGACCTCAAAGGGCAGGGCATCTATGCCTTTGTAACGCTCAAGACCGGACAGCAGTCCTCTCCGGACATGGTGAAAGAGCTGAATACTACGGTCCGCCGAGAGATCGGCCCGCACGCCACCCCGGACAAGGTGCAGTTCGCCGACGGGCTGCCCAAGACGCGGAGCGGAAAAATCATGCGGCGCATCTTGCGGAAAATCGGCGAGGGCGCGATCGATCAGCTCGGCGATACGTCTACCCTGGCCGATCCTTCCGTGGTCGATCAATTAGTCGAGGGACGGCTCTAGGCCGAGGTGAGCCAAATCGCATGGCTCTGCGTTTTCACAACACCCTGACGGGTAAAACCGAAGAGTTTGTGCCGCTCAGGTCTGGCGAAGTCCATATGTATGTGTGTGGGGTCACGGTCTATGACCGCTCCCATATTGGTCATGCACGGGCCTTAGTCGCCTTTGATGTCATCTATCGTTACCTCCAGTTCTCCGGTTACGAGGTGACCTTTGTCCGCAATTTTACGGACGTGGATGACAAGATTATCAACCGCGCCAACGAGCGGGGCATTTCTGCCGAGGAACTGACCGACACCTATATTCGGGATTTCAATAGCGATATGCAGGCCCTGCGCTGCCTGCCGCCCACGCATGAACCCCGGGCCACCCAACACATCCCGGATATGCTCACCCTCATCCAAGAACTCGAAGCCAAAAAACTCGCCTATGCGGTGGATGGGGACGTGTATTATGCGGTGGACCGCTTTGCCGCATACGGCAAGCTGGCCCACCGGCGGTTGGAAGACATGGAGGCCGGAGCACGTATAGAAGTGGACGAGCGCAAGCGCCATCCCATGGACTTTGCGCTCTGGAAGTCCAGCAAGCCCGGCGAGCCGGCCTGGGACAGCCCCTGGGGCAAAGGTCGGCCTGGCTGGCATATCGAGTGCTCGGCCATGAGCAGCAAATATCTGGGCCAACCCTTCGACATCCACGGCGGCGGCGCCGACCTTATTTTCCCCCATCACGAAAATGAGATCGCCCAGTCCGAAGGAGCCAAGGGCTGTGCCTTGGCCCGCTATTGGCTGCATAACGGTATGGTGACCGTTGAGCAGGAAAAGATGTCGAAATCCTTGGGTAACTTCTTGACCATCGAGGCCGCGCTGAGCAAGGTCTCTACGCCGGAAGTCTTACGTCAAGTCTTGCTCTCGTCTCACTACCGGATGGCGCTCGACTTTTCGACCCAAAAACTGGCAGAGGCGGAAAAGGGACTGGCGCGCATCTATAAAACGCTCGCCCGCGCCGACGAAGCGATTGGTGCCAGCAACAATGGAGATCGGCTGGCTGAGTCGGCTCATATCAACCGGTTCCGTGAAGCAATGGACGACGACTGCAATACGCCCCGCGCCCTCGGCATGATCTTTGACGGTGTACGTGAGATGAACCGCGCGCTGGATGGTGGCCAGATCCCGGAGGTGGCAGTACTCCGATCTGAAATTGCAAAAATGGGAGGGGTCCTCGGCCTGTTTCAAGAACCTCCAGCACAATTTTTAGAGCATCAAAAGCAGACCGGCTTGGCTGAAGCCAGCCTCACGCCTGAGGCCATCGAGGCCCTGATAGACGAACGGGCTGCCGCTCGGAAAGAGAAGGATTTTCAGCGGGCGGACGAAATTCGCGCGCAGCTTGCTGAGCAAGGAATTGTGCTCAAGGACAGTCTGACGGGGACGACGTGGACGGTGAGGTAAGGGCCGCTAAGGGCCATGTCGAGCCCGCCACGCGGTGACTTCATATCAACTCTCGTCTGTTCCTCCACCCAGACAACTCGGACCAGTGTAAAGGTGAAACCTGTTGGTTTTGCGCTCACGATGCTCGTACTCATTCTGCCGTCCGCGGGGTGTGGCCATAATGGCTCGTCCGGACAGGAGAAGCCGGCGATCGTAGTGTTTGCCGCCGCAAGCCTGCGCGATGTTGTCCGGGACATTGGCGGGCGTTTTTCTGAGACGCATCAGGTTGACTTGATCTATAATTTTGCCGGGTCCAATACCCTGGCACGGCAGCTTCAGGCTGCTCCGGTGGCCGATGTTTTTTTATCGGCGAATCCGGATTGGGTCGATGTGCTCGACAGGGCAGAGTTAATCTTGCCTGAATCGCGCCGTAATTTTCTGTCGAATCGTCTGGTGCTCATCGGTCGAAAGGATGCGGAGTTCCAGTTATCCACGCCCGACATGCTGCCCACGCTCGCATTTACATTCCTGACTTTGGCTGACCCTGAGGCTGTGCCCGCCGGACGCTATGCCAAGACCTTCTTGCAGGCGGTCGAAACGGCAGACCGCTCGGTCTGGGAAGCCGTCAAAGATAAAATCGTTCCGACCGCCGATGTCAGGGCTGCTCTCGGCCTGGTGGAGTCTGATCCCAGCATCATTGGCATTGTATATCGAACGGATGCCATGAGTTCAGACCGGGTGCAGGTCGTGTACGAGGTTCCACCCAGTCTGCACCAACCGGTCGTCTATTGCGCCGTGGCCCTCAAGAGTCGTCCGTGGCCCGCACTCACGGCCCAGTTTCTCGACTTTTTGCAGAGCCTCGAAGCCCGCGCAATTTACAACACGCGGGGGTTTGTTGTAGACGAAGGAGGAACTCGTCCGCTGTCGTGACTACCATGAGTCCCGAAGTATTGTCAGTTATCCTGCTGACGCTCCAAGTCGCAACCGTATCAACTCTGATTGTACTGTTGCCAGCCACGGTCCTGGGTTATGTCCTGGCCCGATACGAATTCTTCGGCAAGAATGTTCTGTCTGCGCTGGTCGGCTTACCGCTCGTTCTGCCGCCCACTGCAGTCGGCTTTCTCTTGTTACGGCTGTTTGCGGTCGATGGACCCTTAGGACGGGAGACGCTCGGGTTTGATTTGAACATACTGCTCACCTGGAAAGGGGCGGTCATTGCCACGGCGACCATGTCCCTGCCGCTCGTTGCGCGGACTGCAAAGGCAACGTTTGAAGGTATCAATCCGCGGCTCGAATTGATGGCTCACACCCTGGGGCACGGCCGGCTGGCCACTTTTTTTCAGTACAGCTTACCCATGGCCCGGCGCGGCTTGCTGGGGGCCGTCATCCTCGGTTTTACGCGAGCCATGGGTGAGTTCGGCGCCACCGTCACCATTGCCGGCAATATTCCAGGCAGAACGCAAACGATAGCCTCGGCTATTTTCAGCGCCCAGCAGGTCGGCGCGCAGGCCAGAGCCGATTTTTTCATGTTGGTCGCCATTGTGTTGGGCTTCCTAGCCATTCTGAGTGCTGAACTGTTGGGACACGGCCGCGCACTCCCCAGGGTGGCCCGTCCATAATGACTAGCGTTCCGCCCACCCACGACAGTCTACAGGACGGTTCGCTGGATGGCCTGACCGTGCAGGTTCGCCTCCCACTGGACCGTTTTGATCTGAATATAGACCTGCGTACTGAAAAACATGTGACCGGGATTTTCGGTGTCTCCGGGGCGGGCAAAACCAGCCTGCTGGAAACGATCTGTGGCGTCCGGCGCCAGGCGCGAGGAATTATTGTGCTAGGGGAAGAGACGTGGTTGGACAGCGAGCGAGGGGTGTTTGTCAAGCCATCGCAACGGCATATCGGGTATGTCCCCCAGGACGGTTTACTTTTCCCGCACAAGGACGTTCGGCACAATCTACTGGCCGGCAGGAAACGCGGCGTGCGGCGCGGTCATCCTGTTCGACGGACGTTTGAAACCGCGGTCCACATCCTCGAACTCGGCCCACTCCTTGAGCGCAGCGTGCATGCCTTGTCCGGTGGCGAACGGCAGCGCGTCGCCCTCGGACGCGCCCTATGTTCCGGTCCGCGCTTACTCCTGCTTGACGAGCCGTTTGCCTCGTTGGACGTTGCCCTGAGACGCAAACTCCTGCCCTTTCTGCGGCGGGTACGGGCAGAATTCCAAATTCCCATGCTGTTCGTGTCGCATGACCCGCTCGAAGTGCAGGCCCTGTGCGACGATCTGATCGTGCTCAGAGACGGAACGATTATCTCGCATGGCGACCCACGCGCAGTGCTGACTGCCTCTCATATTTTCCCCCTGGCCGAACAGCACGGCTTCGAGAATATCCTGCCCTGCTATGCGATGGAGGGAGGTGGCAGCACGGGGCAGGTGCGCTTGGGCGAAGGGGGAGACGCTGAACGAGTGTCGGTCGAGCTGGTGACGCTCCGCTCCGAGGCACAACCGGGAGAGGCGCTGCTGGCCGGGATTCCCGCGCACGATATTATGCTGGCCACGCGGCGGCCAGAAGGGCTCTCCGCCCGCAATGTTCTGCCCGCCCGTATCACCCAACTCCGTTCCGTTGACCATGTTGGGTTGGTAACGGCCGAACTCAGCCCCGACCTGCCGCCGCTGACTGTTGAGGTGACTGAGAAGTCGTTTGTTGAGTTAGGGCTGCGGGTTGGAAGCGAGGTGTTCCTGGTGATTAAGGCAACCTCGTGCCGATTGTACCGCACCGGAGAACGTCGCAGGACATAACCTCCTTCCAAAAGGGGAGAAGGTCCTCCTTCCCATCGACGGCCGGACTTGCGCTCTCACGGCCTGCGACATAGGCTTGGGGCCCGATTTTTCCACAACGCGCCCGTAGCTCAATTGGATAGAGCACCGGGCTTCGAACCCGTAGGTTGGGTGTTCGAGTCACCCCGGGCGCGCCTTTTGGAAGAAATCCTTTTCCAACCCAAGAGAGCAGGGCTTGAAAATTTTCAAATATGCCTGACCGCTGTCTTTCCTCCTGGCTGACCGTTCTCGGCGTGCTCTCGCTGATTCTCTATGCCGCTATCGCCTGGTTGAGCCAGTCGTTCAGCTATGGCTACGGGCACCAGGACCGGCCGATCCTGGGCTTTGTGGGGGTGTACGGCCTTGCGTTTATTGTCTATGCCGTAGCGACCTGGCGGGTCAGACGACAAGCCATCGAGTCTGGATCACTCACGCTGATATTGATCTTTGCGGCGCTCTTTCGTCTTATCCTCCTCTTCTCCGAGCCCATTCAGGAGGACGACTTCTATCGTTATCTATGGGATGGCAAGGTGGTTGCCAGCGGTCTGAATCCTTACCGTTTCACTCCGCGAGAGGTACAAACGGACAACGGAAAAGAAGGGCCGCTCCAACCCTACCGGGAGTTGGCCGAAACGGATGCGCACCTTGGCCTGCTCTTGTCGCGCATAAATCACCCGGACGTGCCGACCCTCTACCCCCCGGTTGCGCAAGCCGTGTTCGGTCTGGCCGCCCTGATTGCACCGGGTAGTTTGCTCGCCTTGCGTCTCATTTTCTTCTGCTTTGACCTGGCAGTGTGTCTGGTCATTGTCAGATTATTATGTCACCTGGGGAGTTCCCCGCTGTGGGTACTGGTCTACGCCTGGTCACCGCTGGTTATCAAAGAAACGATCAACTCGTCGCATTATGATGTCGTGCCGACCTTTCTGCTGGTGCTGGCCCTGCTGGCGCTTGTCACCGGACGGCTGTCGGTTGGGTTTCTCAGCCTGGGTGGGGCCATATTGGGGAAGATCTTTCCCGTTGTCCTGCTGCCCCTTTTTGCTTGGCATGCCTGGCGGCGTTACGGACGTGGAAGAGCGTGCGGCGGACTCGCGCTGGCCGGTCTGGTGATCGCTGGTGGCTATGCACCATTCGCGGCTGCTGGGAACGGGCTGTGGCAGGGCTTTGTCACCTTTGCCGAGTCCTGGCAAACCAACAGCTTTGTCTTTCCTCTATTACATCAGCTGATCGCCGATCGTTGGCTGGCGAACGGCATGGTGGTGGGCTGTCTGATCGGAGCGGTGTGTATTGCTTTACGTCGGAATAGTGAGGGGAATGACGGTAGACTCTTGTCTGGATGTTTCTTTGTGGTGGGGACCTTGCTCCTACTCAGCCCGGTCGGCAATCCGTGGTATTTTATGTGGGTGATACCGTTTGTCTGCCTTTTTCCACGCGCTTCCTGGCTGCTCTTGTCCGGTCTCTTAGGACTATATTACACTGCCTTTTACTTTCTCTATCGCGGCGAGCCGGAGACGTTTCGCTGGGTAGTCTGGTTGGAATATCTGCCTTTTTACGCCGTCCTGGCGTGGGAATCATGGCGGATACGGATGGGGAGAATCCCGCTGGTATGAAGAGCCAGACCGTGGCACGGAAGTTTTACCTCGTCTTCCTGAGCGTCGTTTGCTTCTTGGGGGGCAGCCCGTCGCTCGCCCGAGCGAGTCAGCCGGCAACGATGGAGACACCGCTTGTTATTTCTTCGGAGTCGAAACAGGTCACCCTCTATGGTGTTATCTATCCCGGCCGCTTTAATCGGGCCGAAGGCGACGAGGCACACTACCATTTGTTGACCTGGAAGGGCGGTCACTCCAAAAATGCGCTCATTGAGACACCGGTTGATGATCTCACCTTTCACGACGCTTTGATCAAAATTGGTGGCCAACCGGGTAATACGCTGTCGATGGAGGCCTGGACGCAGCGGGCCGATCCGGACAGTCCTGCCTCGCAGCAGAAGGCCAGCGGTAGCCGCTTCGCCGTGTTTCTCTCCTGGCAGGGTGCGCCCAAGCGCCTCCCGATCTACCGTATCCTCCGTTCGTCTCCCTCCGATCCACAGCTTCCGGTCTGGAATTTCGAAGGCAATCGGGGCCGCTGGTTTAATCGGGTGCCGTTTGCCCCCCGGCCGGGCTGCCTGGTGTGCTTATACAGTTGTCCGAGCGGCAAGCTCAGCAACGGCAAATTGAGTATCGCCGACTATATGGCCCGGCCGGGACGGTTTCAGATAGATACGGAGAGATTGCCGCCTGATCGTACTCCAGTGCAGGTGATCTTTGAGCTGCTGCCGTAGCGTATGAAGACAGAAGACCCGGAACGTATTGCGGTGGTCATCCCAGCCCTCAACGAAGAGGCATCTCTGCCCCAGGTGCTGGGAGACTTGCCGTGGGAGCGGCTTGCGGAAGTCGTGGTTGTCGACAACGGCTCATCCGACCGGACCGCAGCGGTGGCCCAAGCCCATGGGGCGACCGTTCTCAATGAACCGCGTCGCGGCTATGGCTGGGCCTGTCTGACGGGTATTGCGTATCTGCAGGACAAGCACCCCGATATCCTCGTTTTTCTCGATGGTGATTACAGCGATTATCCTGACGAACTCGGCGACGTTGTGCGACCCATTCTTGAGGAAGGATACGACATGGTGATCGGCTCCCGGCCGCAGCGAGCCGGGGCGGGCGCGCTGCTCTCTCATGCGCGGTTGGGTAATGCGCTGGCCACGTGGCTCATCCGTCTCCTGTACGGTTTCAGCTATACCGATCTTGGGCCGTTTCGCGCCATTCGTTTTCCGAAACTCCTGGCTATTGAGATGCAGGATAAAACCTATGGCTGGACGGTTGAAATGCAGATTAAGGCCATACGCCATGGGCTACGTATCACTGAGGTGCCGGTTCGCTATCGTCAGCGGATTGGCACCTCAAAAGTGAGCGGAACGATCAAAGGGACCATATTAGCTGGATGGAAAATTCTCTGGACGGTCTTTCGATACGCGAGGAGAGCCGCATGACAGACACCACAATGGAATGGAATGTGGCCTTTTCTCCAGACGAGGTCATTTCTCGCCTCGAAAACCTTTTTCGTCAGCATGACTATACGTATACCCAGGAAGACGGAGACACGGATCGGCATTACCGGACGGCACTCGGCCGGGGAACGCTTGAGCTGGTTATGCATCCGCTCGAACCGAAGCGTAGCCCGTTCAGCCCCACGCTTCTTGTCCAGCGCACGCTTCTGCGTATTTTATATAAAAACGTCACTGGGGCGGACCAGGCACGCTTTAAGCACCAACTGACCATGGCCTTTCTACGGGTAGGGGGCTGATGCGCGTCAGCATTATTATCCCAACACTGAACGAGGCCGGAACTATTGAGCGGACGCTCCGTTGGGTTCGACAGGTGGGTGACTGCGAGATCATTGTTGTGGATGGCGGCAGTGAGGACGGAACAGCGGAGTGCGTGCGGCCATACGTTGACCGGCTCGTTGCAGCGCCGCGTGGTCGCGCCCGTCAGATGAATGCTGGAGCCCGAGCAGCAAGTGGAGAAGCGCTGCTCTTTCTCCATGCGGATACCATCCCCCCAGAACAGTTTTCCGAGTTGATCGCGGACGCTCTGGCCGATCCTGAGGTTGTAGGCGGGCGGTTTGACGTCCGTGTGGACGCACCGGGCTGGCCCTTCCGGGCAATCGGCACCCTGATGAATATCCGCTCCCGTCTGACCGGCATTGCCACTGGCGACCAGGGAATTTTCGTCCGTCGTGCAGTATTTGAAACGATTGGCGGCTACCCGGAGTGGGACATCATGGAAGACCTGGAATTCAGCCGCCAACTCAAACGGTCGGGAAAAATTGCCTGCTTACGAGCACGGGTGAAAACCTCGGCCCGCCGCTGGCAGAAGCACGGCGTCACAAAAACCATTCTGCTCATGTGGGGGCTGCGGCTATGCCATTTCCTTGGGGTTTCACCGGCCGCACTCAAGACGTTCTATGCGGATACGCGCTAGATAGCGGAGAGGGACATTTTGCGCCCCTCTCCGGGAGAGAACCGTGATTTGTAAGAAAGACGGGCAGGGCAGCTACTGTACCGACCCTTCGTAAATCCCCATCACCGTGTCCAGGAATGTATGTGCGTCTTCTTTGATGCGTTGAAACGAGTTCCGACCAATAATCGACCCAAACCCGCCGCCGTCACGAATCGCGCGGACTTCATCGAAGAATTCCAGGTCACCCTTGGCTGCGCCACCCGAGAAGATGACAATCCGTTTGTTGTTGAACGCGCTCTGCACAACGTGGCGGACACGTTCGGCCGGCGTCTCAATGGGCACGTGATGTTTCTGATACGCCTTTTGCGCCTCAGGCAGTTCAATATGACTGCTGGGCAGCTTCACCTTAATGATATGCGCCCCCATCTGGGCGGCGATCTGCGCGGCATAGGCTACGACATCAATCGCCGTCTCCCCGGCCTTGCTCAGACCCGAGCCGCGCGGGTATGACCACACCACGACCGCCAGCCCCTTGGACTTGGCCTCTTTGGTGATTTCCCGCAGTTGTTCGTACATGGTCTGGGCCGAGGATGAGCCCGGATAAATCGTAAACCCGACTGCGGCACAACCGAGCCGGAGCGCGTCGTCAACACTGCTCGTCACAGACGACAGGGGGTCTTTTTCATCGTGCAGCACATCGTGGTTGTTGAGCTTGAGGATGAGGGGAACCCGATCGAGGAAGGTGTCGGCTCCCGCTTCGAGAAAACCCAGCGGGGCGGCATAGGCATTACAGCCGGCGTCAATAGCGAGCTGGAAGTGGTAGTTCGGGTCGTAGCCCGCGGGATTCGGCGCAAAGCTGCGGGCCGGCCCGTGCTCAAATCCCTGGTCAACCGGCAGGATGACCAGCTTGCCGGTGCCGCCGAGACGGCCATGATTGAGTAAGCGGGCGATATTCGTCCGCGAGCCGGGATTGTCGCCATCATACCAACTCAGGATTTCTTGTACGCGTTCCGTCATGATCCTACCTCCTCACGGGCGTTCTTGAGATACATATCAGTGCCGTTTATGCATAAAAAGACTCTGCCCGTTCCACATCCTCGGCACTGCCAATGAGGAGGGGGGTGCGTTGATGCAGAGCATCGGGAACGAGGTCCAGAATCGGCCGCCGCCCGTTACTGGCCTGACCGCCGGCTTGTTCGATGACCAGGGCCATAGGCGCGGCCTCGTACATCAGCCGCAGCTTGCCGTTCGTGTTCTTGGGGTCGGCTGGATAGAGAAAGATGCCGCCTTTCAGCAAAGTACGGTGAAAATCCGCGACAAAGGAACCCACGTAGCGTCCGGAGTAGGGCCGTCCAGAGTCTTTGTCTGTCGTCTGCAAATATTCGACATAGTCCCGCGTTTCGGGAAACCAGGCGTTACGGCGGCCTTCGTTGATGCTGTACGTCGAGCCGCGGCGCGGAATATGAATATTCTCGTGCGACAGAAAAAAATCACCAATACCGGGATCAAGGGTAAAACCGTGTACGCCCGCACCCGCGGTATAGACCAGCATGGTATTGGGTCCGTACAAGGCATAGCCGGCTGCAACCTGCTCTCTGCCCTTGAGGTGCAACGCCTTTTTTAAGGCATCACCGCTACCCGCCGGCCGACGGTGTATGGAGAAAATGGAGCCGATCGTGACATCGACGTCGATGTTGGACGAGCCGTCCAGCGGATCGACAAAGACAACATATTTCCCCTTGTCGGCGTTCCCCAGGATCTGTGCCGGCTGATCCATCTCTTCGGACACCATGTCCGACACGAGTTCGCCATAGGCAAACGATTCGAGGAAGGCGTCATTCGAGATTTCGTCCAACTTCTGAACGATTTCGCCCTGCACATTGATCTCGTCTTTTGCCCCGAGCGCGCCGGTCAGCCCGGCCACCCTCAGCCGTCGGGAGATTCTCTTTGCGGCCAGCGCAATTTGGGACAAGAGAATAGAGAATTCTCCGGTTGCACCCGGATGTTGCTGTTGTTGCATGAGAATATGACGGGTTAACGTGATCCTCTCGTCGGACATACCATCCTCCTTACGCAGCTATTCTTCGTATGACACGACCCGGTTTTCTTTCCTATCACAGGAAAGAAAGAAGCGCCAAAACCAAGCGGGAAGTGCCCAGCCTATATCACGGACGAGGCAAAGTCTGGCAGCTCGTCATGGTGTTCTAAGGGGTCCGCTGCGGGCATCCGCCCCTGCCAAAACTCCGCCCGCGCAAGACTGAAAATGAGGGCTGCACCAACGAGATAGACCAAGGAGATCAATGCATGCTTGGCGCCCATAGTGGGGTACGCTTTATTGCAGAAATCGCGTGACGATTTCTGCCGTGTGTTGCGGCTGTTCAAGCCAGAATTCTGGTTAGAAAAGATCAATTCCCGGGCAGATGTGGCCACGGCATGAGATGAAACATCCAGAATTTCATAGACTTTCCCCTTGAGAGTTGAGTATCCGCTCTTGACTACCACAGGCAGCCACAGGAGCGCAAAGGTGGACGCAGGTCGGAGCACCAGCGAGAAACAGCGGGTTACCCGGCTGCCGCAGGGGGTTCGTGACCCGCGTCCTGAGGCGGTTCGAGCGGGAGGATCACCCGCATCTCGGTGAAAACACCCTCCTCGGTGTCGAGATGGATGGAACCCCCGTGGCGGGTAAGGATGTCCATGGTCAGCGATAGGCCAAGTCCTGTTCCTTCGCCCGGTTTCTTGGTGGTCACAAAGGGCTCGAAAATCCGCTCGCGTAGTTCCTCTGGAATACCGGGGCCGTTGTCGCGAATGTCGAACTCGGCGTGATCTTCCAGGCGGCGGCTGGTGATACGCAGTTCCGGCTCAAAGCCCCCGTCCGAGTTTTGGCGTTTTTCATCAAGGGCCTGGCAGGCATTGTTGACGAGATTGAGGAATACCCGGCCGATGTCCTGGGGAACAACCGTGAGCATGCCCATTTCCGGGTCGAGGTCCTGGGTCAGCGTCACATTGAAGTCCGTATTGCGGGCGCGCACCGCGTGATAGGAGAGGTCCACGTATTGCTTCAGCAGGGCGTTCAGGTCGGTCTCGCGCCAATCCCCCGGCCCACTGCGGGAATGTTCGAGCATGCTCCGCACGATACCGTCGGCGCGTTGGCTATGCTCCTTGACCTTCTGGAGGTTCAGCCTGAGGTCGGAGAGGATAGGGGTGATTTCTTCAGACAACTCGCCCTCTCCGGTCTGCGCTTCCTCCATGACTTCCTCGATCTCATCAACCAGTTCGACGGACACTTCGGAGAAGTTACTCACAAAATTGAGCGGATTCTTGATTTCATGGGCCACCCCGGCGGTGAGCTGACCGAGTGAGGCGAGTTTTTGTTCGGCGACGATCTGTTCTTGCGCCTGTTCGAGATGTTCCAAGGTCTGCTCAAGGGTGTGGTTCTTCGCATCCAGCTCTTTGGCCAGCTTCTCGACCAGGTTCAGCCGCTGCACTTCCAGGGCGTAGCGTCGGAACACTTCCAGGGCGTTGGCCATATCCGTCACCTCGTCATTGCCCTTCACCTCGACCGGCACCTCCAGGTCGCCGCCGGCCATGGAGCGCATGGCCGTGGCCAGCCCAACCAAGCGGCGAATCATATAGCGTCCGACAAATAACCAGCCGATGAGAAGGGCGCCTGAGATGCTCAGGACGTTGAGGACTCCGAGGATCAACCGCCCGGTCTGGGCGGCAGACTGGGCGGCGTTACTGGATTCGACCGCTTCATCGTTGATCTCTGCTACCAGGGTGTTCACCTCGGTGAGGAGCATGGCAGAAGCCGCACGACCTTTTGCCAGCGCCGCCTCTTCCTGCTCCAGGCGAAGCAGGGTTTCTTCGCGCAGGGGAATAATCCCAGTATCGATCACCGCACTGGTCAACGAGGGAAGGGATTCTTCGCGTAAGGGAGCGCTCCCTTCATCAGCCTCCCCCATTTGTGCCAGGCGCTCCAGGTCTGTTCCGAGAACGCTGTCCGGGGTCCGCACCGACAGCCGCTCATAGGCGCGCCGGAAGTTCTGCACGGTACTGCGGAAGCGCTCGCGGAGGGGCGGAAGCAGGCCCCGGTCGGACAGGGCCAGGGCATTGCTCAACAGGAGCACGGCGAGATTGGCCTGGTGGTTCAGGGTTGTCAGGTCTCGGGAGTAGGTGAGCTCGGTTTCGGAAGCGCGCTCATTGATCGGGCTCGGCTGGTCTTGCAGGCGGCGCAGCCCCTCCACCAGATAGAAGTTCTGATCATCGATCAGGGTCACGATGTGTTGCTCGATACGTCGGTTCGTCTCGTCAAGTTCCAGCTTGAGGCCCTCCAATGCCTGTGCGATGACCAGACGGCGGGCGGCCGATTGTTGGATGAGCTCCAGGTGGACGCTCAGTTCGGCGAGGTGGTCCTCGATCAGCCGGGTCTGTTCACCAAAGGCGGTCTGGGACGCGAGTTCCTGGATGAGGGTGCTGAGGGCGGACTGTTCTCTGGCCAACTCCTCGGCCACTGTTCCGTGTTCCTGGAGCGAAGAGGCGGAGATGAGGCGGAGTGCCCCGTTCACCACAACCGAACTCTGGCGCGCCGCGTCTACCGCACTGCTCAGGTTGGGGATGCTGGACTCCGTCAGCCGGGAGCCGTGCTGGACAATCTGGTGAAAAGAGAAATAAGCCACCAGACTGGCACTCAGGGTCAGCAGGACGCCGCCCAGCAGACCGATATAGAGCTGTGGCCCGATCCCGAGGCGGAGCCGGCTTCCCTTTTCCGGTTCCACTCCTTCTGCAGAGGGGGAAGGGCGCAGGGCCAGGGCTTCTCCGGAGGTGGTGACGGGGCGGTCGTCATGGCTCATTGCGGCACCATTTTCCGGACTGATCGAAAACGTCCCTGACTGTCGATAATGGTCAGATAGACCTGGTCGGAACCCTGATTGTCAGCCGGACCATAGCGCAGCAGGAAACCGTCAAGGTCGATGGTCTCAGCCTTTCGTAGCGCGTCAAGAAATCCTGTCCTGGTTGGATTGGGTCCGGCCAGACGCAGGCCCTCTGCTACGAGGCGGCCCGCCAGATACCCTTCCAGCGACACGAAGCCCGGCGTACTCTCCGGGTCCACCGCAGCCAGGGCTTGCTGATAGTGGGCGACGACCGGGAGGCTGACGTCAGTGGGGAAGGGAACGACCTGGGTGACATAGACCCCGGCCCCGTCGGGGCCGAGTTCCCTCGCCAGGGCCGAACTGCCGACAAAGGAAATATTGATGAAATACGGGTTGAAGTCGAGCCGCCTGGCCCAGCGGATCAGGGCGGCCGCGGGCCTGTAGGCCCCGATGATGACAATCGCCTCGGGCCGGGAGCGGCGCAGGTCGAGCAGGGCGACTTTGACCGCCTCGGTATTGCGCGGATAGTCCGCTTCCACAACGAGGGGCAGATTAAGACGGGCGACGGCACGGCGTACGCCCGTCAGCCCGGCGCGTCCATAGGAATCGTTCTGGTAGAGAATGCCGATCCGCTGCACACCCAGGTCGGCAGTGAGACGGGCGACCATCTCCTCGGTTTCCTGATAGTAGGAGGCCCGCATATTGAGCACATTGGGCCGGAGTTGGGCGTCGCGCAGGAACTCCGCCCCGGTAAAGGGCGCGAGATAGGGAACACCGGCCTCAGTGGCAATCGGCTGGGCGGCCAGAGAAGTCGGGGTGCCAACCGCGCCAACTAGGGCAAAGACGTTACGCTGGATGAGCTCACGAGTGTTGGTGATGGCCGCCTCGGGTTCATAGGCATCATCCAGGGAATCCAGGACGAGGCGCTGGCCATGTACCCCCCCCTGCTGATTGACCGCCTCGAAAGCGGCAAGCAGGCCGACTCGCATCCCCTGGCCCAGGGCTCGGGCCGGGCCGCTCAAGGCTGCGGACTGACCAAAGACCAGATCTTCGGCGCCAACCGTCTGTACGGCCTGCAACATCACGCCGACCCAGGCGACGAGACCCAGGATAGCACGAAAAAGGGCCGTAGTAGGGTGCATCATGTTCCGTCGACAGTGGAGGAAGAGAGAGGGGCGGCGAAGCGCATGGCGATGCAGGTAATATCGTCCGATTGCGGCGCATCTCCGGCAAAGGCACGCACCTCATCGACGACCGTGGTTACAATATCACGGGCGGATACCTGCCCAAGGCTGGCCAGTTTCGTATCGAGGCGCTCTTCTCCAAACTCCTCATCATTGGTGTTCTGGGCCTCGGTAATGCCGTCTGTGTACAGGAAAAGGGCATCCCCGGGGGCAAGCCGGACCTCACCGTTGCGATATTCGTGTCCGGGGGCAATCCCGAGGACCAGATTCTCAGTGGGGGGAATCTCCTCGATCCGGGAATCGCTCCGCACCAGGCGGGGTGGGTTATGCCCACCGTTGCTGTAACGGAAGACGCCGTCCCGCAGATCAAACACCCCATAGAAAAGAGTGATAAAAATACAGGTCTCGTTGTCCTCGGCCAGCAGATCGTTCACCCTGCTCAGGCAGTCGGCGGGTGACGGGGAATCTCGGGCTGTCCCCTTGAGGAGGGTCCGCGTCATGAGGGTAAACAGTGCTGCCGGAATCCCTTTGCCCGAGACATCCGCGATGACCAGACCGATCAGTTCATCGCTCAGGGGAAAAAAATCGTAGAAGTCCCCACCGACTTCCAGGGCCGGGATCATCAGTGCCTGGACATCGTGGGTCTCGCTGCTCGGGATCTCCTTGGGCAGGGCGGACATTTGCACCTGCTGGGCCACATCGAGTTCCCGCTTGAGGACGACGAGCCGGTCCCGCGCTTCCTGGGCGGTTTCCAGGGCGCGGATATGGTTGAGCGTCTTTTCAATCGTGATTTCGAGGTCGTCAAAATTGATCGGTTTGGTCACAAAATCGAAGGCGCCCCGGTTCATGGCGGTACGGATATTCTCCATGTCACCGTAGGCGGAAACGATGACCGCCTGGACGTCAGGGTTCGTGTCTTCGAGTTTGCTCAGCAGCGCGAGCCCGTCCATGACGGGCATGTTGATATCCGAGAGTACCAAGTGAATGTCAGGGTTCTCGGCGAGCTTTTCGAGTGCTTCCTGGCCATTATGGGCAAAAACAAAGTCGAATTCGCCCTTACGGATACGACGGCGAAATTTCTGGCGGATCAGCAGCTCAAGGTCTTCTTCGTCGTCTACCACGAGGAGTCGGACGGGTGATGTCGTCAAAGTGTGGTTCCTCTCTTCGGAGTCGGTGTCTACAAGGCGGCCAGAGCCTCGCTCCGGCTCTGACAGATCGTCAGAATGTTCGTGAACCCGCTGATCTCAAAGACATGGGCGATGTGTTCGGCCAGCCCGCAAAATAGCGCCTTTCCCCCTTCCGCCTGTGTCCGTCGGGCTGTTACCAGAAGCACGCGCAAGCCAGCACTGCTGATATAGTTCAGCTCCTCAAAATCGAAGATCAGCGTCTTCTGGCCCGCATCGAGTAGCTCTCGAATAGCGCTTTCCAGGACCCCTACATTGCTCCCGTCCACCCGCCCCACCGGGCAGACGATAACGGCCTTTTCGTTGCGTTCGGTTTGCACGGACAGCGCATTTTCATTCGTCACAGGCTTGCCCTCCAATCGCGGTTTTCAGGGTAATACGATTGCGCCCGTCGATGCGCTCATAGGTGCTACTGTCGGTCAGCTTCTTGACAAAAAAGACGCCGAGACCGCCTATGGGACGCTCCGCAAGTCCCAGACTGGTATCCGGCTCCGGGGCCTCCTCAAATGGATTGTACGCCTCACCGTTGTCCTCGATTTGCGCAACGATGGTGTCCTGGTCAACGAATAGGCGGAGGCGAAGCTCGGGGTCGGCAAGGTCCGGCAGGGCATAGCACACGCTGTTCGTGACTAGTTCGTCCAGGACGAGGTTCAAGCGACTTTGAAGATCCAGACTGAGCGCGTGGGCAGTCCCGAACTCCTGGATAGCCTGGGCGAGCATGCGAAGGGCGGAAAGGTCGGGGGCGAGGGAGATATCAATGCTCGATTGAGGTTCGCGGGACGGCATCGGTTTCACCATGATACGCGTGGTGCGTCCGCCGGACATTCAGGAAGCAGCCTGCGCTTCGGTTGGATAATAGACATAGGTCCGCTCGAGGGCCTCATGAAAATTCCGGCACAATATAACGAGATCGGCAAGGTCATACCAGCCTCCTCCACCATCTGTCAGATTGACCATATGGTGGGAGAGGGCCGAATCCAGACGGCCAACAATCTCGTATGGCTCCGCCGGCAGGCGTCCGCGGACCGGGGGGTCAATCGTCTCCAGGCTCGTCCGGAGCCGATTGACGGCGAAACGCAAGGAATAAGACAACTCGGCATCGTACACCAGAAAGCCCAGTACCTTGTCTCTGCCGATCTGGGCACCGTGGAGCTGGCAGTAGGCTTCAAAGGCATTACAGGCCCGAAGGAGGCCCGCCCAGTCACTATCTTCCTCGGCTGTGTCCTTGACGTTGGCACAATGCGCCTCAAGGAGGGAGCCGACGAGTTGGGCTCGCTCGATAAATCGACCGATGCGCATAAAGTGCCAGCCTGCATCACGGCGCATGGAACTTGCGCACACGCCGTCGAAAAGTTGGACCGTCTCGACAATGTCGCGGTACAACATAACGGGTTCCCTGGACCAGATATCAACCAGGCTGGTGTCTCGTAAGCGCAGGTAGGCGCGGTTGAGGCTTGACCAAATCCCATTGCTGATGGCGTCGCGTACCTGGCGGGCGTTTTCCCGCGCTGCGGTCAGGCAGAACACAATAGAGGTGGGATTGGTGGTATCGAAGGTCAGATAGTCGGTCAGGGTATAGCCGTCGGCGAAAAAGAAATCGTCCTCGTCCTCCGGGCCACCGTAGATATCCGCACCGGGGGGACGCGCATCAAGACTGCTGAAGAGCCGTCGCCAGCCATTGGCGATTTCCTGGACCGGGCTGGAGGGGAGGTGTTCGAGCTGCAACCCCAGGAGACGTGCGGTGTGTTCCACTCGTTCCAGGTAGCGGTTCATCCAGTAGAGAGAATCTGCGACACGGGCGAGTATCACGGCACATCCTCCTCAATGATCCAGGCGTCCTTGGAGCCGCCGCCTTGACTCGAATTCACCACCAGGCTGCCCTTGCGCAGAGCGACCCGGCACAGCCCGCCGGGCACGATCCGGGTCTCCTCCCCGTGCAGCACGAAGGGTCTGAGGTCGACGTGGCGTGCCTCAAGGCGGCCGTCGATGAGGCATGGCGCGCGAGATAAGTCCAGGACGGGCTGAGAGATGTAATTCTCGGGCTGCTCCCGGAGCTTGTCAGCAAAGTCTGTTCGCTCCTCCCGGCTGGCGTGTGGTCCGACCAACATGCCGTACCCGCCAGACTCGCCCACCGCCTTGACCACCAAGTTTTCAAGGTGCTCAAGCGTGTAGGCCAGCCCCTCGGGTTCTCGGCAGAGAAAGGTTTCGACGTTGTCGAGAATCGGTTCCTGGTCGAGGTAATAGCGGATCATGCGGGGCACATACGAATACACCGCCTTGTCGTCCGCAACCCCGGTGCCGGGCGCGTTGGCCAGCGCAAGGCGTCCGGCCCGATAGACCTCAAACAGCCCCGGAACGCCCAGACGGGAATCCGGGCGGAAGGCTTTGGGGTCGATAAAGTCATCGTCGAGTCGTCGATAGAGGACATCTACCGGACGCAGCCCCTGGACCGTACGCATATAGAGCTGTGTTTCCCGCACGAGCAGGTCGTCGCCCGTGACGAGTTCAATGCCCATCTCTCGTGCCAGAAAGGCATGTTCGTAGTAGGCCGAGTTATATACGCCGGGTGTAAGCAGGGCGATGCTCGGCTCTTCTCCCTTCCGAGGCGAGAGGGAGCGCAGAACGCGGAGGAGTTCCTGGCCGTAGTGGTCGACCGCCCGGACGTGGTAGCGGCGAAAGACCCGCGGGAAGGAGCGCCGGATCGCCTCCCGGCAGGCGAGCATATATGACACCCCAGAAGGTACCCGGAGATTATCCTCCAACACCATGAAGCCGTCGGCGGTCCGTACAATGTCACTCCCACACACCGACACATAGGCCCCGAGCGGCACCTGGACCCCCTCCATCTCGGGGCGGTAATTCGGACAGCCATGCACAAGGTCACGTGGGACGGTACCGTCGCTAATAATATGCCCCTTGCCGTAGACATCGGCGAGAAAGAAGTTCAGCGCCTGGACACGCTGAATGAGTCCCCGCTCGATATGCTCCCACTCCCGGGCGAGTACGAGGCGGGGGACGCAATCGATGGGGATGACCCGCTCGATAGACTCCTCGTCCCCGTACACGGTGAAGGTGATGCCCTCATGGAGAAAGGAGCGGGTCACACGCTCCTGAAGGCGCGTAACCTCCTCTTGGGACATCCGCTCCATTTCGTCGATAAGGAGCTGGTAGTGAGGGCGAGGCTGCCCTGCGGACTCAAAGGTTTCGTCGAAAAACTGCGCGTCAAGCTCGTAGTGCCCAAAGAGCGAGGGGGTGGGGTCGTTGTCTCGGCTGAGCTGCACTTCAGACACATCACGCGAAGCCATGGTGATAATGCCACCCTTTCCGCCATGATTGGCAAGACAGTCGGGATTATCGTCAAGTTCGACCGAGCGATCAGGATAGATACTAACACCCGACCTCTCACTCTACAACTTTTTTTCAGATGCCCTTGGTCACTCCCCATCCGAGGGGTGGGAAAGATCTCGGCTAGCGAAACAGGTCGGCGTCGGCCGGGCGTTTCAGGGCTTCGCTCCCAACGTCGGCTGGTTTGAAGCGATAGCCGCGTATCAGAACGGCGGGCATGGCGGCACTCTTTTCCATCAGCAGGCCTGCGGCCGCGGCGAGTTCGTCAGCCACGGCAATGACCGTATGATGGAGCTCGCGGCCCTGGAGGTCTTCCTCGCCGCGCTGGTCGTCGAGCGGGTCAAGGCCGGAAACACCGAGCGCGAATTCGACCAGGCCGTCGCGCCACGGCCGGCCGAACGTGTCGGTAATAATCACGCCGATAGCGATGTGACGCTGTCGCTCAATAGCCAGACGTATCTGCCGGGCTGAGGCGTCCGGGTCTTTGGGCAGGAGAATGACGACATCGTCGGCAATGGTATTGGAGGCGTCAACGCCGGAGTTGGCACACACCCAGCCGTGTTTACTCTCGGTGATGACCACGCCGTTTTTCATACGAACAATCCGACTACTCTCGGTCAGCACCACCTCGACCATGCGCGGGTCTTTCTCCCACATGTCAGCGATTTGTATGGCAAACGGTGAAGGGGTGACGGTCCGCAGGTCAATGACTGCGCCTTCGGCTTTGGAGACAATCTTCTGGCACATGACCAAAATGTCGCCACCCTTGAGGCCGACTTTGGCGTCATCAATGGCTTTGAGCAAGATGGCGGGCAGGTCATCGCCGGGCTTGATCTGAGGAACGCCGGGAATGGGGATAATGGCAATCGTACTCATGGGAGGTCCTTAAACTACGGGGGGCGCTGGACTCATGACTCTGCCTTGAAGCGCTTCTGGTGGGCAAATTCAACAACCGTTCGTGCCAGAGCAACCGACTTGTCCATATCGCTCATGACGGTATCGGTGACAATAACAGCCAGCCCCATTTTTTCCAGGCGTTCGCGTGGTGTCGAGTCGTTTTTCATATCTTGCTGATCGAGGACAAAGGTGTCCACAAAATCCTGATATAGCTTGGCGACCCCAACCGACGAGACTTCGATACCTAAGCCCTCAAGCATCCGGTCGGCTGGCCCTTTGATAGGCCTTCCTGCGACCAGGGGACTGATTGCGACCACGGGGGCGGTGGTCACTCGAAGGGATTCGCGTACGCCCGGTAAGGAAAGAATGGGGCCAATACTGACAATGGGGTTGCTCGGCGGGAGGATAACCAGGTCGGCGCCGTGAATGGCCTCGACGACTCCAGGTGCTGCCTGGGCCGTTTCAAGGCCACGGAATTCCACTTTCGAAACGTGGCCCTCGCTGCGTTGTTTCACGAAGTATTCCTGAAAGGGCAGGGCGCCTGCCTCGGTATGCACAACCGTCCGAACGCGTTCATTGCTCATGGGGAGCACGCTTGCTTCAATATCCCACTTGTGAGTAATGGCCTCGGTGACCTGGCTGAGGGTCTGCCCCCGGCCCAGCGCTTGGGTCCGAAACAGGTGGGTTGCAAGATCGGAATCACCCAGGCCAAACCAGGTATCGGCATAATAGCGCCCGAGCGCTTCAAGGCAGCGATGAGTTTCCTGGGGTAAGCCCCAGCCCTTTGCAGAGTCAACGGCATTGGCCAGGGTATACGTCACCGTGTCCAGGTCAGGAGAAACCGACAGGCCAAAGAATTCTTCGTCGTCGCCGGTATTGACGATCACACTCAGGTTTGTCGCCGGCACAACCCGGACAACTCCGCGCAGAAATCGCGCGGCGCCCACACCGCCGGCCAGGGCGGTGATGCGTAAGGAGGTCAGGCTAGACACGGTCGAACGGGCGGAGGGCGGCCCTCCGCTGCCAGATTAGTGAGCGGTTTCTTGTTTATCCCGCTCGAATGGGTGAACGTAACGGAACTGGTCTGAGGCGGCGAGCTTCCGATAGGAACCGAATTGTTCGTCGGCATTCTCAACCATATCCAAAGGACTGACTTTGTCGTCCGTTCCGTTAAAAACCGTCCGCAGCTTATAGGTGGTCGAACGCTCGGCTGGGGTACGGCCCACGTCGCGGATCAGACGCCGCAACTCTTTAGGCGGAACCAACTGGCCGTACTGCGCGCCGGCTGAGGTCGAAATACTCTCGTTGATGAGCGTACCGCCAAGATCGTTCGCTCCCACCGTCAGCAGGTGTTGTGACAGCTTGGGACCCTCTTTGACCCAGGAGGACTGAATATTGCGGAAGGTGGGACCCAGCATCAGCCGGGCAACCGCGTGCATCTTTACGACCTCCACCCCGGTCGCGCCCTCGCGGACGCCTTTGACGAGTTTGCGCTGATACATGGGCGCTTCCTGGTGGATGAGCGACAGCGGCACAAACTCGGTAAACCCGCCGGTCTCCTTCTGAATGTCGCGGAGCAGGTTCATATGTTTGACCCAGTGCTCTTGTGTCTCGATATGGCCATACATAATGGTTGAGGTGGTCGGGATGCCGAGGCTGTGGGCCGAGGTAATGACCTCAATCCACTGCTTGGTCGAAATGCGCCCAGGAGCGATGAGATCGCGGATATCCTGATCCAGAATTTCCGCTGAGGTGCCGGGCAGGGTATCCAGGCCCGCGTTTTTGAGCTCTCGCACATACTCGAGAATGGAGACCCCCGAGCGCAGCGAGCCGTACAAGACTTCTTCGGGCGAAAACGCGTGGATATGGAGGTCGGGGAATGCCTTCTTCACGGCTCGGGTGAGATCGATATAGAGGCTGCCGTTCATTTTGGGTGGCAGGCCGGCCTGCATGCAGACTTCGGTTGCGCCCATATCCACCGCTTCTTGGGCCCGCCGCACGATCTCCTCTTCGGGCAGGAAATAGCCTTCTTCCTCGCGGTACTCTCGGCTGAACGCGCAAAACGTACAGTGTTTAATGCACACATTGGTGAAGTTGATATTCCGGTTGACCACATAGGTCACCACCTCACCGACCTGGCGGCGGCGCATTTCGTCGGCGACCAGACAGACGGCGTGAAAATCGACCCCATTGGTCTGGCATAGCTGGAGGCCGTCTTGCCAGGAGAGTTCTTCCTCTTCCAAGGCGCGATGAAGGATCGTGCGAATCTGCGGATCAATGTGATCGAGAATGCCGGCAATGTGATCGGTTGCCACGGCTGGGTCTCCTTACGCTCGAAAATTATTCGTTGACTCTCAGATGCGAAAATCAGGCCGTCACTTCGGCCTGCAACTCGCGTGTACGCGGCTGTAGGGCTGGCAAGAGAAAGCCTGGACGGTCTATATACTCTTCATAAATGGCCAGCCGCTCCCGTAAGGTAAAGCCGGCGTCCGCACACGTCTTGGCGAGCAAATCCAGATGCGGCCAGGCTGCCTCTGGATTGACATAATCTATCGAAACCGGCGAAATGCCGCCCCAGTCGTTAATCCCGGAACGCAACAGCAGCCGGTGGTCGTGCGGGCTGAGATTGGGCGGTGCCTGAACATTCATTGCTCCTCCCAACAGCAACCGCGCAACGGCAATCGTTCGGGCCATTTCATAACTTTCCGGCTCTGGGGCATCGGCCATGCGGGTATTGGGCTTGGCCCGGAAGTTCTGCACGATCACTTCTTGAATGTGGCCGTATTCCTCGTGCAGGTCGCGAATCGCGCATAAGCTGTCAACCACTTCTTCGCGGGTTTCTCCGATACCGATGAGAATGCCGGTGGTGAATGGGATCTCCAACTCACCGGCCTCGCGAATCATCTTGACACGGACTTCGGGCCGCTTGTCGGGTGCGGAAAAGTGCGCCATGCCGCGCTCGCACAGCCGGGGGCTGATGTTTTCCAACATGAGGCCAAGACTGACATTGACGTCTTTGAGCCATTTCATCTCATCATAGCTCAGCACCCCGGCATTGGTATGGGGCAGGACGCCGTAGGACAGGGCGATTTCACACGCTTGATAGACGTAGGCGGTCGTCGAGGTGTGGCCAAAGCCCGCCAGGGTTTCCCGATAGCTCCGAAAGGCTTTCTCAGGTTTATCCCCCAAACACATGAGGGCTTCTTTGCAGCCCTGTTTTTTGGCGCGCTCCAACCAGCTCCGAATGTCCTCCGGACTCATGGTCCAGGCGTCCGGGTCGCGTGGGTCCTTGCGAAAGGTACAGTACGAGCACCGGTCCCGACACAGATTGGTGACGGGCAGAAAGACTTTCCGGGAATAGGTCACCGTCCGGCCCTTGTGTCGGTCGCGCAAGGTTCCCGCCGCCTCCAGGAGTGCCGGAAAGTCCTCCTCAGAGCAGTTGATGAGCTGGTAGCCGTCCTCAGCGGACAAAACGGCATCTGAAAGCGCTTTGTCTAATATCACCGAAATGTGAGATTGCACGCGATGTCTCCCATGCTGGAATGCCACTGCGACACTAGTGGAGCAGGGGGGTAATGTCAACGGGGGAATCAGGAAAATATCACTTTTTCGTGATATTCGCAGCGAAGCGGTTCCGGCGAGTCTACGCCGCGTTGGGGAATATTCAAGGTGAATCCCTATCCGCGCTCCGCCGAGGACGACACCCAGCGTGGCTGCCGATAGCGCTGGCGACGAACCGCCATAATCGTACACAGTGCGCCGCTGCACAGCAGGAACCAGCCGACGGTATACAGCACCTGGTAGAAGTCAAGCTTCGCTTGGTTGAGGGAACGACGGCTCCAGGCCTCGCTCGAGAAGTGATGCAGCCTGGTACTCTTCCCAAATGTTTGCTCGGCCGCAACAGGAGGGGGTGTGCGGGCCAGGGCGCTCTGATATTCCCGGACTTTGAAGTGGGCGACCAGCGTGTTGCCCAAGCCAAGAGCAACCAGGGTGATGCCGGCCACGAAAAGGGTATTGCGAAACAACGCGGAGAGAGTACGCATAGCGGATACATTCGCGCTACCACCTGGGGAAAAGACGGTCAAGAGAATGGATGTTTCCAGAGACGGACTACGATCCCTAGAATCCCGCGTAAGCATGGCTAACCGTCAGACTCGAAGAGGCGAAACGCTGCAGAGCACGATTCAATGCGTACGGTTAGGGCTGACCGCCTATGCCCAGGCGCTTCAGGTGCAGCGACGCTGGCACGCCTGGTGTGTTGCGCGGTGGACAAACGCCCTCCTGCTGACGCAACACCGGCCGGTGATCACCCTCGGCTACCGCCGGCCGTGTGAGCAGATCAAGCTTTCGGCCGCCCAGCTTCGGGAGAAAGGGCTGAGCGTCGAGTATATAGAGCGGGGTGGCGGTGCGACCTACCACGCCCCCGGTCAGCTTGTTGTGTATCCGGTCTTTTCTTCCCTGTTACAGAAATATGGGGTGCGACGTTTCATTACGCAGCTTGAGGAGGTCATGCGACATGCCTGTCTCCGTTTTGGCGTCCACACGAGCCGCCAGGACGGATATCCCGGAGTCTGGGTGGGTGAGAAAAAAATCGGGGCGGTCGGTATTGCGGTCTGCAAGCGCGTGTCTTTGCACGGCTTTGCGCTCAATGTTGATCTCGACCTGCGGCCGTTTGCCGACATCGTGCCCTGCGGACTTGTTGATAAGGGAGTGACCAGTTTACAACGGGAGAGCGTTCTGCCCATTGATTTTTCCGATGTTGAGCGGGCTGTCGTTGAGAACGTCGCCTCGATTTTTGAGGCGCGCATGGAGGATGTACGAGATGGAGAATCTCCTGAATGACAAACAAGACCATATTCGGTGGCTGACGTTGAATCGGCCCGCGCGTCGCAACGCGCTTGATCGTGACACCATTTATGCCCTGAAGGCGGCGTTGGCCGAAAGCGCGCGTGACGCCGATACTCGCCTGGTTGTATTGACTGGGGCCGGTGGGGCGTTTTCCTCTGGCGCGGACTTGTTGGCCGCCCCCTCACGGCCGACGACTCCCGGGGAAGAACTGACCGAGGACGGCTTTAACGCCGTGATTCGGATGATCTGGAATCTGCCCAAACCGGTGATTGCCGCGGTTGACGGGGTTGCGACCGGATATGGCTGCTCGCTGGCCTTGGCTGCCGATATCCGCCTGGCTTCACCGGCGGCGCGTTTTTCCTTGATTTTTGTGAAACGTGGGCTGACGATTGACGGTGGTGCCAGCTATTTCCTGCCCCGCCTGGCGGGCCTGCGCGGTATGGAGATGGCCCTCACCGGAGAGATGGTCGATGCGACGGAAGCGGCCAATATGGGCCTGGTCAACCGTATTCTCCCCGGAGACAACTTCCGGGAGCAGGTTGCAGACTATGCCTCTCGTTTGGCAAAGAATGCTCCCCTGGCACTCGCGACGATCAAAGCGTCCATACATGACGCGTTGGGTGCCGGTCTGGGAGACGTGCTGACCGCTGAAATGGCAGAACAGCGAAAACTGCTCCAGTCCGAGGATGTGAAAGAAGGTATCCGCGCGTTTCGTGAGAAACGCGACCCGGTCTACACGGGGCGATAAGGAGGCATTGTGGCAGAGCAAGCCGGCCGATTGTGTATTGTGGGTGACATCCATGCCTGTCCGGCAGAACTTGAGACCCTTCTCGCGTCGCTGTCATTACAGCCCGAAGACCATTTGGTATGTCTGGGCGACTATATTGACCGCGGGCCCGACGCCAAGGCCGTTGTCGATCTGCTCTTAGGGATAAAGAGGTCTGCGGTCTGTCGCTGTACGTTTCTCAAGGGCAATCATGAAGATATGTTCCTCGACTTTCTGGGGTACGACGGCTTGTACGGTCAGTCCTTTCTGATGAACGGCGGAGACCAGACCCTTGCCAGCTATCAGTGCGACCCCTGGACGCCCGGTCATGAGGTTGCGGCACACCTACCCGACGCTCACCGAGGATTTTTTCTGAATCTTGAGCTCTATCTGCCCGCCGATGCTATTCTCTGCGTGCATGCCGGGATTAACCCAGGCTACCGCCTGGAGGACCAGATGGCGGAAGATCTGCTGTGGATTCGTGAGGATTTTTTCGCCCACCCACACGACTTGCCGTATACCGTGGTCTTCGGACATACCCCCCAACGGGAAGTGGGTTTCGACCTGCCGTATAAAATCGGCATTGATACCGGCCTCGTCTATGGCGGAAAATTGACCTGTCTGGACATCACGGAGAAAAAGCTCTTTCAGATCGAACGGGGCAGTCGGCAGGTCGTGATGACCAATACGAAGGCGTATTGGGAAAACCGGCGCGCCGAACGGTAGACTCTCTCGGGCCGCGAAGAGCTGCACCCCGCCCGGTCCCTCCTCTTGACTTTCCCCGAACTGCCGGATTTAACACTTCATGGCGGCGTAGCTCAGGAGGCTAGAGCGAGGGTCTCATAATCCCTAGGTCGGCGGTTCAAGTCCGCCCGCCGCTAGGCTGGAATACTCTCACCGGGGCGGTCAAAACTGCCGTTGATGATAAAGGAGCAGACTATGGATCCACTCGCGATATTTATGCAGGCCGTGGCCGGGATTGCCGTGCTCTGTACGCTCGTTTCTGCCATCGCCGTCATGATGCGGAACGCAAAAGGCGACGAATAGGGAAGGATCAAGCGTAGCGACCGTGACCCAGATACCCGTACACCAAGGGCGTTCCACAGGAGCGCCTTTTTTATTTCAGGTGTATGTTGCCCCTTGAGCACAAGCTTTGGGCCGCTCTTCACCAACTGCTTCCGGACACGTCCGGCCTGCGTATCGGCGTAGCCTGTTCCGGTGGTCCCGACTCGGTTGCCCTGCTCTCCGCCCTGCTGGCGATTACGCCGCTGCGGGACTATCGGTTGAAGGTGCTCCACGTCAATCACGGCCTGCGCCCCGAGTCCGGCCAGGAACAGGACATGTTGCAAACCCTGTGTCAGCAGTGGCGGGTACCGCTCTCGGTCAAAAAACTCCAGCCTCCTCCCGACCTGAAAGGAATCGAAGCCTGGGCGCGAGAAGTGCGCTATACATTTTTTCAAGAGAGTCTTGCCGCGGCTCCGCTCGATTATATTGCCACTGCCCATACGCAGGATGACCAGGCTGAGACCGTTCTCTTTCGCCTCATGCGCGGCAGCGCCCGGCGTGGAATAGCCGGTATTCCACCGATGAGAGATAACTGGCTGCTTCGGCCTTTCCTGCACTGTTCGCGACAGGAAATCGACGCCTACACAAAAGAAAAAAAGCTGCCCTATGTCATAGACCCGAGTAACGCTGACCTGCGTTTTACCCGGAATAAGATCCGGCACGTTCTCCTGCCCTTTTTGGAACAAGAATTTTCTCCGCAAGTTCGGCGTCATCTGGCCTCTCTGGCTGAAACGACCCGGGAAGAGGAGGACTGGCTCGAAGAGCTGGCGACGAATGCGCGGGCGCGTATCATCGGACATGACGATAGCCTCTCTCTCACCGCCTTAGACAGAGAGCCTGCCGCCTTACGATCTCGCATTCTCCGTCAGTGGGTGGAAGGGGGGGCGCAAGGTCTGAAAGCGGTTCATGTGCGTCGGTTGAGGGAGCTTGGCGAAGGAAAAATCCAGGGTAGGGTAGAGTTGCCGGGTAGGCGGGCCGTCGTTCGCCAGGGAACGCGGCTGATGCTCCAAACCCAGCGAGCACCTGTCACGGAGCGGGACTATTCCTATGTCTTACAGGCCGGTCAGAAATGGCGGTTAGCCTCACGCTGGGACCTGAGCGTTTCTGCTGCTCTCGTATGGCAAGGCGATCTGAGCGCAGCCCGGTGTGCAGACCGCTGGTCTGCCGTCTTTGATTGCGACCTCGCTGGTACCGGGGATACCTGTATTGTCCGCAACGTCCGTACCGGGGATCGTATTCGTCCTTTCGGGATGCGCGGTCACAGGAAAGTGCGGGATGTCTTGGTTGATGCAAAAATCCCGCCCCCGCTCCGTCCCGGATTCCCAGTGGTCGAAATGAACGGGGAGCTTGCCTGGGTCCCGGGCTGTGTCAGAGGCCAGAGTGCGCTAGTGACGGCGGCGACCCGACAGGTCTATCGCATGCAGGTCAGCCCGTTGCCGGTCGATGAAGAACTGTGGTAGGCTAACAGCGGCTATACGAAAGGTGACGGAGTGAATAAGGTTTCTTCTAATCTCGCACTGTGGTTGGTTCTCGGGGTGATCTTCCTGTTCATGTTCAACCTGTTCAATCGCCAACAACCGAGAGAACCTGAAATTGTCTTTAGTGATTTCTTCACGGCCGTAGAAAAAGGTGAGGTCTCTGAGGTCGTCATTCAGGGGCAGATCATTCGTGGGAAATTCCGCAATGATGACCGCTTCAAGACCTACGCTCCCACCGATGATCCCGACCTTATGCGGACCTTGCGCGACCGGGGGGTCCGAGTGGCCGCGCGGCCGGAAGAAGGCGATCCCTGGTATATCACCATCCTGATTCAATGGTTTCCGATGCTGCTCCTTATCGGCGTCTGGATCTTCTTTATGCGCCAGATGCAAATGGGCGGTGGCAAGGCCATGTCTTTCGGCAAGAGCCGGGCCAAACTGCTGACGGAAAACCAACAGCGCATCACGTTCAGCGATGTTGCTGGCGTGGAAGAACCCAAACAGGAGCTGGAAGAAATTATCGCCTTTCTTAAAGACCCGAAAAAGTTTACGCGCTTGGGAGGGCGCATCCCCAAGGGTGTCTTACTGGTTGGGTCTCCCGGCACTGGAAAGACCCTGCTCGCCCGGGCGATTGCCGGGGAAGCCGGGGTGCCGTTCTTCTCGATCAGCGGTTCCGACTTTGTTGAGATGTTTGTCGGGGTCGGAGCCTCGCGTGTCCGCGACCTCTTCATTCAGGGGAAAAAGCAAGCGCCGTGCATTATCTTTATTGATGAGATTGACGCGGTCGGACGCCATCGCGGTGCTGGCCTCGGCGGTGGGCATGATGAGCGTGAGCAGACCTTAAACCAACTCCTGGTGGAGATGGATGGTTTTGAAGCAAACGAGGGTGTCATTTTGATTGCTGCGACCAACCGTCCGGACGTCCTGGACCCGGCCTTGCTGCGCCCTGGGCGGTTTGACCGGCGGGTTGTCGTGCCCTCTCCGGACGTCCGCGGTCGAGAGGAAATCCTCAACGTCCATACGCGCCGGGTGCCACTGGACGACAAGGTTGACGTCTCTCAGCTTGCCCGAGGTACACCGGGGTTTTCCGGGGCTGACCTGGAAAACCTGGTAAACGAGGCTGCACTCCTGGCGGCTCGCAAAAACAAAGACAAAGTCGAAATGGACGACTTCGAGCTGTCCAAGGACAAGGTCCTCATGGGGGCCGAGCGTCGCAGTATGATCCTCAGCCTTGATGAGCGCCGCAATACGGCCTACCACGAGGCCGGCCACGCGCTCGTTGCCCGATTGATTCCGGGGACGGATCCGGTCCATAAGGTGACCATCATTCCACGCGGCATGGCCTTGGGGGTGACTCAGCAGCTTCCCGTTGACGATCGCCACACCTTTTCCAAAGACTATATTCTGAAACGCCTCGCCATCATGTTCGGCGGCCGCGTGGCCGAAGAACTGGTCCTTGGCCACACCACGACCGGCGCTGGAGACGATCTCGAAAAAGCGACCGAGCTGGCTCGACGCATGGTCTGCGAGTGGGGCATGAGCGAGCGTCTCGGACCCATGACTTTTGGGAAAAAAGAAGAACAAATCTTCCTGGGCCGGGATATTACTCAGACCAAAGACTACTCTGAAAAGACGGCCATTGAGATCGACACCGAGGTACGCAACATTATCAAGGACGCCTTTAACCGGGCGCAGGACCTTCTCCAGACACACATTGAAATCCTGCACAAGATGGCCGAAGTCCTGCTGGAAAAAGAAGCTTTGGACGGACCTGAGATCGACGGTATACTGAAACAATTCAATGTTGAAGTTGACCCGGAGCCGACAGGAGCGTAGTCCGGCATAGGCCGTCGTTGTCCCTTCCGCATTCCAGCGCAGTTGGTGCTCGATGGATGGCCGCATGAAGGGCGGGTGCAAAAAGGATTCCACTGTTTTGCATCCGCCTCTTTTTTTGTCTGTTGACAGAGGACTTGTCTGTCTTTTAGCGGAGAGGGCTATCTGAATGTCGCTCGACGGGGCGCCCAGCACGAAGTTATTCGGCACCGACGGGATTCGTGGGGTGGCCAATATCGAGCCGATAACGCCGGAGACCGCCCTGCGCGTTGGCCGAGCCTTGGTTTCCGCTTGCCACAACCGTCCCGGTCATCCCAGCGTCGTTATCGGCACAGATACCCGCTTATCGGGTTATATGCTGGAGGCTGCGTTCGCATCCGGTGCATGTTCCATGGGCGGAGATGTCTTCCTCGTCGGTCCCATGCCGACACCCGGCATTGCCTTTCTCACCCGCAGCCTCAACGCGGACGCCGGGGTAGTCATCTCCGCCTCGCATAATCCCTTCCAGGATAACGGCATTAAAATCTTCTCACGCGACGGGTTCAAGCTGCCCGACGCGGTGGAGGATGAGATAGCGGAAGTGGTGCTGAACCACACGATCGATGACGAGCGCCCCACAGCCGGGTCCATAGGAAAAGCGGTCCGCATTGACGATGCCCTGGACCGCTACCAGGAGTTTGTCAAAAACGCTTTTCCCCGCCATCTCCGGCTGGACGGAATAAAAGTGGTGATCGACTGCGCCCATGGCGCCGCCTATACCATAGCGCCGGCCGTGTTGACCGAGCTCGGCGCCGAGGTCGTTCCGATAGGGACAGCGCCGAACGGCACGAATATCAACCTCGACTGCGGGGCATTATATCCACAGCGGGTGCAACAGCTTGTCCGCGAGCACGGGGCCCAGGTCGGCATCACCCTGGACGGAGATGCCGACCGAGTCATTCTGGTTGACGAGACCGGAGCAATCGTTGACGGCGACGCCATCCTGGCCATTGCCGCCCAGGAACACCTCCGGCAGGGCACGCTGCCCCACAAAACGATAGTAGCGACCGTGATGAGTAATCTGGGCCTGGAGATCGCGCTCCGTCAGATGGGTGGCAAACTGGTCCGGACCCCGGTTGGTGATCGCTATGTTGTCGAGGAGATGCGCCGCGGAGGATATCGCATTGGTGGTGAACAATCCGGCCATATTGTTTTCTTCAATCTGAACACAACGGGCGACGGTATTGCCACCTTTCTTTCGCTCCTGGCGATTCTCGTTCAGAAACAGCAACCCCTCTCTGAGTTGCGCCAACTCATGCGACGCTACCCGCAGACGCTTATCAACGTTCGCGTCCGAGAACGGCAGGATTTGCGGACTATCGAACCGGTGTCACACGTCATCCAGCAGGTCAGCGACAAACTGGGGGAGACCGGCCGGCTCCTCGTCCGCTACTCCGGGACTGAGCCCTTGCTGCGGATCATGGTCGAGGGCGAAGACGAAAGCCTCGTCCGCACCTATGGTGAGGAAGTCGCTGAGGTCGTGCGGATCCACCTTGGGGCAGGGGAAGCTGCCTAAAGGATCGTCTCATGTATCTCGTCTCTGCCGCACAGATGCGTGAGCTTGATCGGCTCACAATTGAGAAATACGGCACCCCCGGTCATGTCCTGATGGAACGGGCCGGCAGCGGCGCGACGCAGGCCCTGCTCGACTTTTTTGAGAAGCGGCCCAAACGCGTGGTTGTGGTCGCCGGCAGAGGCAATAACGGCGGCGACGGCTTTGTCATGGCCCGCCTGCTGAAACAGCAGGGCATCGCATGTGAGGTGATTCTTGCGGCCAAAAAAAGGGAGGTCGCTGGCGATGCCCGGCGCAATTTGCAGGCGTTCCTGCGCCTCAGAGGTCGAATCGAAGAAGTGACCGCACTAGAGCAGGTACCTGCCGCCGAGAAGCGGCTTGAACGCTGCGATGTGATCGTTGACGCCCTGCTTGGGACGGGGCTGAATACCGCGGTGCGAGGTGTCCAGGCTGCGCTCATCGCCGGCATGAATGCCCGTGATGTGCCCATTGTGTCGGTCGATATACCGTCCGGTTTGCACGCCGATTCCGGACAACCCGTAGGCAGCGCCGTTGAGGCGGCGCTAACGGTGACCTTCGGCTATCCCAAGCTCGGCCAGGTGCTCTATCCCGGGACGGCTCAAGTTGGACAGCTTGCCTGGGTTGATATCGGGATTGCCCCGCAAGCGTTGGCCGAGGTTGCACCTCACCTGTACGTCCTGACCCGCCGTGAGGTGGGTGGACAGATACGCGCCCGTCGTCCCGAATCGCATAAGGGCGATTTCGGCCATTTGCTGGTCCTTGCCGGCGCGCGCGGGAAAAGCGGAGCGGCCGTGTTAAGCGCCTCTGCCGCCCTCCGGGCCGGAACCGGTCTGGTCACCTTAGCCGGCCCACAAGGGCTCATACCCATATTCTCTTCGGTTTTGCTCGAAGCCATGACCGCCCCTCAGCCCGAGCGCGCAGACGGGAGTCTCCGGCTGAACGCGCGCATATTAAGCCAGACGCTACACGGAAAAAGCGCCCTCGTTTTCGGGCCCGGCGTCGGCGTGTCTGCTGAAACGAAGCGTATGGCGCGCTGGCTTCTCAAAAACAGCCAGGTCCCCCTGCTTATCGACGCCGACGGGCTGAACTGTGTGGCGTCTCAGGTGGCCATGCTGAAAACGGCCAAGATGCCGGTCGTGCTCACCCCCCATCCCGGAGAAATGTCTCGGCTGGCCGCACTGTCAACCGCAGATATCCAAGCCCGGCGACTGGAGGTTGCGCGTCAGTTCGCCACTCGGTACGGCTGCTATCTCGTTCTCAAGGGTGCCCGGAGCGTTATCGCTGCCCCCGACGGTCGGGCCTGGATCAATCCAACCGGGAATCCGGGGATGGCCAGTGGTGGCATGGGTGACGTCCTGTCCGGCATTATCGGCGGCTTACTCGCCCAAGGTTATGCGCCCGATGAGGCGTGTTGCCTCGGCGTGTTTCTGCACGGGGCTGCCGCGGATACTTTTGCCCACCGGCATGGCCAGGCCGGGCTGCTGGCACGCGACGTGATTGACAACCTGCCGGACACACTGCACGCCCTCTCCCGGGTCGGTCAGAGCGATACGCATGCCACATATGATTCAGACATTCTCGGCTGAAGAGACCATGTCCCTTGGGCGTCAAATTGGACGCGTCCTGACCCCCGGTATGATCCTTGGGCTGAGGGGCGACTTGGGCACGGGCAAGACCTGCCTGGTAAAAGGCATAGCGGAGGGACTCGGGATTGCCTCTGAAACCATTACCAGCCCCACCTTTACTCTTGTGGCCGAGCATTATAGAGGAAGGGTGCCGCTCTATCATATCGACCTCTACCGGCTTGAAGGGGTCGAAGACGAAGAATTAGGCTATGAGGAGTATCTCTTTGGGCAGGGTGTAGCCGTTATTGAGTGGTTTCCGTTTCTGCCGAACGATGTGCGTGATTCGCTAGCAGAATACCTGCTGATTGCGGTCGAGTACGGAGAGGGGGACAGGCGTACGCTGACCCTGACTCCGTACGGGGAACGCTACGATCAGCTGGTGACCCAGATATGCAGAGAGAGTAAGAAGCGCGGATGTTGATTGTCCAGAAATACGGTGGCACTTCGGTCGGCTCGATTGACCGAATCCAGGAGGTTGCCGAACGGGTGGCTGCCACGCGTGACGCCGGCCATCAGGTTGCCGTCGTGCTGTCCGCGATGAGTGGTGAAACCAACCGCTTGCTCGCCTTAGCGCAGCAGATTGCCGAGCAGCCCGATGCGCGCGAGAGCGATGTGCTCGTCTCAACGGGTGAACAGGTCTCGATCGCCCTGCTTGCCATGGCCCTCAAAGCGAGAGGGGTGTCGGCGCTCTCACTCCTGGGCCATCAGGTCCAAATCGAAACCGATGCTGCCTATGGCCGGGCACGGATTAAACAGGTCCGGACGCCACGCTTGTCGAACGCGCTGAAGGACGGCAGTGTTGTTGTGATTGCCGGCTTCCAGGGTGTGAATGCGCAGCAGGATATTACCACCCTGGGGCGGGGTGGCTCGGACACGACTGCGGTGGCCATTGCCGCGGCACTCCCGGCGGATGTGTGCGAGATCTATACCGATGTTGACGGCGTGTATAGCGCCGACCCGCGCATCTGTCCCCAGGCCCATAAGCTGGAGCGTATCTCCTATGATGAGATGCTCGAACTCGCCAGTTTGGGCGCAAAAGTACTCCAAATCCGCTCAGTAGAATTTGCCAAGCGCTATCAGGTCCCGGTGCATGTCCGCTCAAGTTTTTCACCGGATGAAGGGACGTGGTTGGTGCCGGAGGATCAAAGCATGGAAGAGGTGACGGTCTCGGGTGTCACGTCGGATCTGGATCAGGCGAAAATCACCCTGATGCGAGTGCCTGACCGGCCGGGCCTGGCCGCCAAGCTGTTCGCGCCCATTGCGCAAGACAATATCGTCGTGGATATGATCATCCAGAATGCCAGCGCGGACGAAAAGACCGACGTCACGTTTACGGTCCCGCGCGGGGATGTGCACAAGGCGCTTGAGCGGGTCAAAAATGTGGCGCCGGAGATCGGGGCGGAGGATGTTGTCTACGACACCGAAGTCGTCAAGGTCTCGATTGTGGGGCTGGGCATGCGCAGCCACGCGGGAGTGGCCTCCCGCATGTTTGAAGTGCTGGCCGCCGAAGGGATCAACATCCAGATGATTTCAACCTCGGAGATTAAAATCTCCATCGTGATTGCCGCCAAGTACGCCGAGTTGGCGGTGCGGGTGCTGCACGACGCCTTTATCTCCTCGGCCTAGCCAACGGGGCGGGTACGCAAGACGGTCGGAAAATAAGTGAGAGAGTTATGAACAAGACGCCCACGATCACGCTCTATGACACAACCTTACGGGACGGGTGTCAGTCCGAGGATGTTTCACTTACCCTGGATGATAAATTACGCATTGCCCAGGAGTTGGACGCCTTCGGGGTGCACTATATCGAGGGTGGCTGGCCGGGCTCGAATCCCCGTGACGAAGAGTTTTTTGAGGCGGTCAAAAAACTCGACCTGAAGCAGGCCAGGATCGCTGCCTTTGGTTCCACCCGGCGGGTGAATAGCACGGCTGCGGACGACCTGAATATCCGTTTGCTCATACAGGCCGCTACTCCGGTGGTGACGATTGTGGGCAAGACCTGGGACCTCCACGTGCGGGACGATCTGCGTATCTCAAAAGAGGCCAATATCGAGGTCATTGGCGATTCGATCGCCTATCTGAAACAGCGGGTCGATGAGGTCATTTTTGATGCCGAGCACTTCTTTGACGGTTTCAAGGCCAACCCAGGCTATGCGCTGGAATGCCTGACCGCCGCGGCTCAGGCCGGCGCGGATATCCTGGTGTTATGCGACACGCGCGGCGGGAGTATGCCGCACGACATTCGGTCCGGTATGCAGGCAGCCTTTCAAGCGGTCGAGACGAAGCTCGGCATTCACTGTCACAACGACTGTGAATTGGCCGTGGCAAACTCGCTCGCCGGGGTGGAAAGCGGGGCCGTTCAGGTCCAGGGAACGATTAACGGCTTTGGCGAACGGTGTGGGAACGCGAATCTGTGTTCCGTTATTCCCAACTTACAACTCAAAATGGGCTACCACTGTGTCGGCCCCCAGCAGCTGAAGCAGTTGCCCCAGTTGTCCCGGCTGGTGTACGAGCTGGCCAATATCGAGCCGAATAAACGCCAGGCCTATGTCGGCGCGAGCGCCTTTGCGCACAAGGGCGGTCTGCATGTCGCAGCGGTTCAGAAAAACAGCGAGACCTATGAACATATTGACCCGGAACTGATTGGCAACACCCAGCGCGTGCTGGTCTCCGATCTGTCCGGGCGGAGTAACGTTCTGTATAAGGCCAAAGAGTTCGGCCTGGATATCGAGAGCGCCGATCCCGCAGTCAAGAACATCCTGAATGAAGTCAAGCAGCTTGAGCACTCCGGCTTTCAGTACGAAGGGGCCGAGGGTTCATTTGAGCTCTTAATGCGCAAGGCCCTGAATGGTACGGTTCGCCATTTTCGTCTCATCGGGTTTCGGGTGATAGACGAGAAACGGAAAGAGGATGAGCCGCCGCTGTCCGAAGCCACCATCATGTTGGAAGGACCGGACGGCCAGATAGAGCATACCGCGGCCCAGGGCAATGGGCCGGTCAATGCCCTGGACCAGGCATTGCGCAAAGCGCTCACCAAATTTTACCCCCAGCTCGAATCGGTCGAACTGCACGACTATAAAGTCCGGGTCCTGGGCGCGGGCGAGGGGACCAGCGCCACGGTTCGGGTTCTGATTGAATCCGGTGATGAAACCGACCGGTGGGGAACCGTGGGCGTGTCTCATAATGTTATCGAGGCAAGCTGGCAGGCACTGGTGGACAGTATGGAGTTCAAGCTGCAAAAAGATACCCACTGATATGGCCGAGCAATTCAGGACGCCGGCGAGCCCGCTCGTCCACGCCGTCATTGGCGGAGCGCTGATGGGACTGGCCAATCTCGTTCCTGGCATCAGTGGCGGCACCATGCTGCTGATCACCGGCGTCTATCCCGGCTTTATTGGGGCCATCGCTGAAATCACGACATTGCGCTGGCGTTGGTCGTCCGTGATGCTGCTGGGGACGATTGGCGCCGCCGCAGTCCTGGCCATTCTGCTCCTCGCCGGACCCACCAAAACACTCGTTGTTACACATCGCTGGATCATGTACAGCCTGTTCATCGGCCTCACGCTGGGGAGTGTGCCGCTGCTGTGGCGTCTTGCTCAGCCGGTTTCACCGCGTTTTTTCATCAGCGCTGTGGTCACTCTTCTGCTGATGATCCTGCTCGCCTTTGGAACGCCAATGCAAACGGGGCCAGGAGATGAATCGCTCGGCTTACTCTTTCTTGCCGGTCTGGCTGGGGCCAGCGCAATGGTATTGCCCGGGGTATCCGGCGGCTATCTTCTCCTCTTGCTCGGCCAATATGTGCCCATCCTCAGAAGCATAGAAAAACTGCGCCTGGGTCTGTTCGGCGCGAGCGAGCAGGCCGGACTGCACTGGCCCCTCATTCACGAGGCGCTATGGGTCGTCATCCCGGTCGGCCTTGGTGTGGTGGCGGGTATTGTCGGGGTCAGCAATCTCATCCGCTGGTTGTTGGAACATTATCGAACGGCCACACTCGGTGCCCTCATGGGCCTGGTGCTTGGGGCGATTGTTGGTCTGTGGCCATTTCAGGCCGGCGTCCCGCCTCAGATAGGCGATCGGATACGCGGTCAGGTCGTCACCTCGGAAACCCTGTCGCAGATCGATGCCGAAGACTGGCCGATACGGATGTTTCCGCCCAGCGCTGGCCAGATAGGCGCTGGGCTGGGGCTGATCGTCCTTGGTGTGGGCATAACGTTCGGCCTGGACCGGCTCAAGAACCACCTTGCTCCGGCGGGCTGAGCCCTACCGGGCAACCACAGGGGGTTGCCCCTACATTTGTCCTACCCGCGCCCCTGCGTTTGTCATTCCCTCTCCCCTGGCGGGAGAGGGCTAGGGTGAGGGGGAAATGCAAACAGAACCACTACCTGCACCGGTCTTTCCTTGACAAAGCGGCGCGAGCGCCTGACAATAATTTATAGCGCGCATGATGGCGGGCGAATAGTTTGCTCTAGGAGAGGGAAGAAGCAGTGCGGCGGTGGGGTGGAGTGGTTCTCGGCGTCTTCCTATGTGTACTGGTCGGCCTTTCAGCATGTTCCCGCACCCAGTACAGATATCACGTCGTTCGGCCTGGTGAGACGCTGTCCGAGATCGGGTATGCGTACCGTATTCCGTATCAGGAATTGGCGGCGCTGAATGGGATTCGCAATCCTGACCGCATAGCGGCCGGACAACGCCTGCGTATGCCGCCTGGAGCCAGATACAACCGGTCCAGAGCGGCAAAAGCCCGGTCTTCCCGCTCCAGGCACGAGAAGAGGCATGCCCGATCACGCTGGAGATCGAAAGCGCCCGCCGCCCACCAGCCTATCCCCGAGGATACGCAAAAGCTCTTCAGTTGGCCGATCAACGGCAGACTGACCTCCCGTTTCGGCCCGCGTAAGGGGAGCTTTCACGATGGCATCGATATTGCCGCTCCGGTCGGCACCCCGGTCCGGGCGGCAGCCGCGGGTCGGGTCATCTTTAGCGACGCATTACGCGGCTATGGCAATGTTGTTATTCTGAAGCATGCGAACGGTTTTACCACCGTATACGCACACCATCGCCGCAATCTTGTGAAAGACGGCCAGGTCGTCCAGCGGGGCGATATTATCGGTGAGGTTGGAGAAACCGGCCGGGTAACAGGCCCAAGCTTACACTTTGAGGTCCGCAGTGGTAAAAACGCCCGCAACCCGCTCCATTATCTGACCCCTGTCCGCCACGCGACACAGCGGAAGTAAAACCGGACAAAAACAAACGAGGGATTGAGGAGACACGCATGCCAGACTTGAAAACATTGATTCGTGAGGTCCCGGATTTTCCCAAACCGGGCATTGTCTTTAAGGACATTACGCCTTTACTCGCCAATGGGCCGGCCTGGCAGCAGGTGATAGAGCAACTCGTCGAACGGTATCGCAACAAAATAGACGTCGTTCTGGGAATTGAGTCGCGTGGGTTTCTCTTTGGCTCGGCATTAGCCTATGCCCTGGGCTGTGGTCATGCTCTGGTTCGCAAACCCGGCAAGCTGCCGGCAGCAACCTTTGCGGCAAGCTACGAACTTGAGTATGGAACAGATACTCTGGAGATTCACCAGGATGCATTTCCGCCGAACAGCCGCGTCTTGCTGATCGATGATCTCTTAGCCACCGGCGGTACGGCACAAGCCGCCCTCGCGCTGGCGGAAAAACTCCAGGCCGACATTGTCGAAGCCGCCTTTCTGATAGAACTGTCCTTTTTAGGCGGCCGAGACCGCCTTGCCCCGCATCCCGTCTTTTCCTTTATCCAGTATGACGGGGAATGAAGGCGCCGGCCGGCAGCGGTAAACTCGTTGCCACACCCCTGGTTGTGATTAAAGGATAAGGCATACGTGGCGGCCTATTTTCTTCTCTTTGGCGTGGTGTGTTTATGGGCAATGAATTTCCCGGCCGGGAAGTTCATGCTCGGCGCGGTCGGCCCGCTGACCTTGATCGCCATCCGCACGGTCGTCGGTGCGGTGCTCTTGACGCTCATGGGCTGGAAGTCGCAGCCCGATTGGTGGGCGGAACTCCGAAAAGACCTGAAGAGTACGGCTGTCATGACCCTCACCGGCGTGATTGGAGCCGGAACGCTTTTTTATATTGGCCTCAAGACGACGTCCGCTTCGAATGCGGGTATTATCGCCGCCTCCACCCCGATGTGGGTTGCCCTTTTTTCCCGGGCCTTCTTGAAAGACCGGCTTTCCCTCATCAATGTCTCGGGTATCCTGCTGTCCTTTGTCGGCCTCGTTGCCATTATTTGTCAGGGCTCCCTGGATATTCTCTTTGCACTGTCTTTGAATTGGGGAGATTTATATATCCTGCTCGGCCAGCTCAGTTGGTCGTCGTACACCGTCTATAGTCGAGTGGCGCTCGCGCATCGTTCGGCGGCCGCGGCAACGGCGAGTTCGTACATTGCCGGGACCTTTATTTTGGTCCCGCTGTGTTTGGTCGAAGCCCCGTTCAGCGCAGGCTTTGATTTTTCTCCCCTCGTCCTGATCGCCCTCGGCTTTCTCTCGGTGCTGTCGCCGATGACGAATCTCCTGTACTACCAGGCCCTGACCAGAGTGAGTCCCCATCGCGCGGCGGTGTTCATGAACCTCATTCCGATCATCGTGATGATCTCGTCAGCAATCTTTCTCGGTGAACAGATCACTCGGGTACAGATCATTGGGACTACCTGCGTGATCGGTGGTGTTGTGCTGACGACAAAGCAGTGATGTCCCATCCTCCTCCTCTCCGGTTGCGCACCGTGACCTGTATGGTTGCCGGTTGAGGTGCCAGCGAGACGCAGTTCAACACGGTGAAATATGCAGATGCGCTTGCGGGAGGAGGGGCCTATCAGCTAAATCGATAGGGCCAAAAGGGTAATCCCTCCACGTAGGAGCACACTATGCAGGAGCCTTCTCGTCCAGTTGAAGTGCAAAAACTTCGTCGAGCGAAGCGCTCACGAGACAAGCTGATGAAGGGAACGGCGCTTCTCCTTCTGATCATCCTCGGAACGACAACCCTGCTGCGCTCCTTTGGTCCGAGTTCCATTTTGTGGCTGGCGGGTGGTGTTGGGGGCTGGTTGTTGATCAGTACTTTTACGCGTCGTCGCTCCAACGCGGCTGAGCGCTCTCAACACGCTGAAGCGTCCCGGTTGGTTGAGATCGATCAGATGGAGGGGACAGAATTCCTGGAACAGGCTATGAGCGTCCTTCAGGCGCAAGGATATGAAACACAACTGCAGAACGTGTCCGATGACTCAGCCACCTGTCTGCTGCTTGTCAGAGGGGACGAACGGGTCTGGTGTCTGGTTGAATATACGAGTGTGGACGAGGCGGTGATTGACGCCGCTCTTGAGGCGTCGAAAAAAACCGCGTGTAACCAAGTCATGGTCCTGAGTCCGCACAAATCGCCAGCGCAAGTACAGGTAGCCGCATTGCAGCAGGGCGTGGTGCTGATCGACCAAGACGAATTTCTGAGATTGCGGTCCTTGCAGGAGAAGGGGCACCGCGTTCATGCCTTTCGTTCCGGAGATACACCCCAGGACCCCACTCGAATACCCCGCCGCAAACGATAGTCGGCTACCCTGTGTGTCATGCTGACTTTTATCTCCGGAAATACAAACAAAGTCCGGGAATGCGAACGTCTGCTTGGTGCGACGCTGGCGTATGCGTCGCTGCCGCTCGACGAAATTCAGTCCATCGATCCGCTCCCGGTCGTCGAACACAAGGCCCGTCTGGCCTACGCCGCGCTTAACCGTCCCGTCCTGGTTGAAGACACGGGTCTGGCCTTTGCGGCCTGGAATGGGCTGCCCGGCGCGTTAATCAAATGGTTCCTCAGCAGTCTGGGGACCGAGGGCCTGTGTCGAATGATGCGGGCGGAGACGAATCGGGCGGCCACAGCCACAACGCTGCTTGGCTATTGTGATGGTGAAAACCTGCGCACCTTTGCCGGAACGGTTCAGGGCTCCGTTCCCGATCAGCCGCGGGGCACGAGGGGGTTTGGCTGGGATGCGATTTTTCAGCCAGAGGCGAGTGACCTCACTTTTGCCGAAATGAACGCTGCGGAAAAAGATCGTTTCTCCATGCGGCGCAAGGCGCTTGAGGCATTCCGGGCATCGGGTCTGCTGGCTGTCTGAGCCGTTGTGACCCGCACGAGTCTGACGCACATGGTGGGTAGACGCTCCGTTGAAAACAGGCTCCTGTTCGACATCCTGCCGCGGGTGAGTCGATCGTTTTACCTGAGCGTCCGGATTCTCCCCAAAGCGCTCCGGCGGCCGATCGGGCTGGCCTATTTGTTCTGTCGGGCCGCGGATACCATAGCGGATACGCGTCTCGTGCCGCGTGCGGGCCGCCTGGAGCGTCTCCTGGAGTATCGAGCCGCATTTGCAGAGCAGAACCTGGCGGTCTGCCGGACCTTGGAGAGCGAGCTTGCGCCGCGCCAGGACAATCCCGCCGAGCGCACTTTACTCTCAAGCCTCAGACAGTGCTTCTCGTGTCTGGATGCACTCGACCCGCACGACCAGGCCCATATTCGCACCCTTGTCCTCACCCTGACGCAGGGGATGCAAATGGATTTGACGGTGTTCCCGGCCGAAGAGGAGGGGCGGATTGGTGCGCTGGAAACGCGAGCCGACCTGGACCGCTACACCTATTTTGTGGCTGGCTGTGTTGGCGAATTCTGGACAAAAATCTCGCTGGACCATATTGCTTCGCTGCACCACTGGAATGCCGAGGAGATGCTGGCGCGGGCGGTACGGTTTGGCAAAGGCCTGCAACTCACCAATATCCTGCGCGACCTCGCACAAGACCTGCAGATCGGACGCTGCTATCTCCCCCGGACCGATCTCGTTGCCGTCGGGGTGGAACCGGAACAACTGCGCGGAGCGGGCCGGCGGGAAGCCCTGAAGACGACCCGGCCGCTGTTGAACGAGTTGCTGGAGGCGACTCTGAGCCATTATCAAGAGGGCTGGGTCTATACCCAGGCCATCCCAAGACGCGAGTGGCAACTGCGTCTCGCTTGCGCCTGGCCTTTACTCATCGGCGCCGCAACCGTCCATCTCCTGCATGATGCGCCAGACCTGCTCGACCCGGCCGTCCGGGTGAAGATTCCCCGTCCACACCTCTATCGACTCCTCCTGGGCTCCCTGGTGGCGGTCTGGTCAAACCGGGCGCTGAGGTTTCATTACACGACTCTTTGTTGAAAATTGGAAGTCCACAGCGTCCCCTCTCCGCGGTGCCGGCGTAGGGGCAATTCATGAATTGCCCCTACGGAGAACTCGCCCGGGAGGGAGCCGGAGGGAGAAGCAGAGTCGAAGGTCAAAAGGCGAATGAAAAAAAGAACGAAAAAAACATCTGTACACCGGCGGCGCGGAGACGCCCGGCAAGAGCGGACCTTGCCCGACTATTTACGAAAAAACCTGGATATCGTGTTCGTCGGCCTGAATCCCGGTCTCTATTCTGCCGAGGTCGGTCATTATTTTGCCAACAAGGTCAACCGTTTCTGGGAGGCGCTGTCCGCCTCGGGGCTGGTTCCCGACCCGGTCGGGCCGGAAGATGACGCCCGACTCATGGGCTGGGGCATTGGGCTGACCGATATCGTTAAGCGTCCGACCGGGGGTATCCATGAGGTCTCGCAAGCCGAGTTTCGTCGCGGCGCAAAAGCGCTTCGCGAAAAAATTGTTCACTATGCGCCGCGTATCGTGTGTTTTAACGGTCTGACCGGCTACCGCATCTGTTGCGGCAAAGATGCCGGACTAGGCGACCGGGACCACCGCTTTGGGGGCGCCCATGTCTTTGCAGTGCCATCGACCAGCCCGCGGAATGCACACTACTCACTGAACGATATTGTCGCGGCGTTACGCGATCTCAAGGAATTCAAGGAGTCGCTCCAGGCCAAGGCGCGCTAGGCCGATGTCTCACACCAAGTTCAGGTGTCGGCACGATACGGACGGGTCACCACCCGGGCGCCGTTATGAATAAAGAACGAGCGTACGATGTTCTCCAAATCGTGTCCGACGCGTGGATTCGAGGTCTGGGTTTTGACGAATCTCTTGAGACGCCGAATAAAGTCAACCTTCTCTCCTCTGTCCGCCAGGGCCTCGGCAATAACCGTATCCGGGTCCTTTTCCTCAGACCGGCAGAAATCAGCCAACGTCTGAATGCGGCTGTCCCACTCCTCATCGCTGAGGTCGTAATAGCGATTGACGTTCTCGATCCACTTTTGGACGCTGGGGTAAGATTTCAGGTCGTTCATGGCTGATGTGTTTCCCTCCATTCGTCAGCTACCCCCTCCCATTGGGAGAGGGGCTGGGGGTGAGGGTGCCTATACCCCTACAGCGGAAACCCCAACATACGGGCCAGATGCTTGAGTTCTTCAAAACGTCCGGGCTTGGGCATTTGTTCCTGGATCAGCTTTTCTTCTTCCAACTCTTCGACAACCTTGGAATCGCGCGCAAACGGTTTGCCATAGGTGCCGTCATAATAGAGCGTTTCAAAGGGCAGGCGTGGTCGTTGGCCACCTCCATCCGGAGACTCCGCCGGATAGCCAACTAATTGACACCAGACCGGGACCCAGCCCTCGGGAGCGTTCAGGACAGTGTGGAGGTCCGGAGTTTTCTCGGCCGAGGCGGCCATGTGCAGGCAGGTCCCCAGTCCCTCGTTGACGGCGGCCAGGACAGCGACCGCACACGCCCCGACCGTCTCTTGCCGGGCCACGGCTTCTGCTGCCTCACGCGGAAGACCATGAATCAACGAGTGGATGGCCGGCATGCCTTCGGGCGCGGTCTCGCCTTTGACAATGGCCGAATCAATCGTCTCATGCGTCCAGCCGTAGAACGTCGGGAGCGCTCCGAGGTCTACCAGGTCGTGGACCCGCGTCCGAAAGGTATCTGCGGTAGAACCCTCCACGTCGGCAAACCAGTAGATCCAGACTGGCGCGTTGACGTGCGCCCCCTGATAGTTGTCACAGGCCAGCAGGGTTTCCCGATCTTCTTTTGACAGCTTGTCGCGTTCAACCACAATGGCGCGCCACGGCTGGAGGTTACCCGGACAGGTGGTCAAACGGACGACTTCGAGAATCCGTTGTATCTTTTCCTTTTCGACCTGTTCCCAGGGCTTGAAGATCCGAATGCTGCGTCGTGAACCAACCACTTCGAGAAAATCCATGCTGTCCTCCTTAAATGCCGGCTTATGACAGTGGGCTCGTTTGTAAGAGCACACCGTTATGGATCAAAAAGCTGCGGATATAGTTCCCCTTTTGTCGCTTTTCGCCCGCGCCCCCGCCAATACCAGATTCAAACTCGGTGATCTTGTCTGCATAAAAACGCCGGCCCTTGGCCCGAATTCTTTTCCCACCCTCCACCTCGCGCAAGCACTCATCAATGATCTGATCCGGCTCTTTGTCTACCAGGGCGCAAAAATCCTGTAAGACCGCCACGCGCTGCAATCCCTCGTCGCGGGACACGCCGGACTGGTCTTCCAGGCCCTGCAGCCATGTCTGAATCGTTTTGGTGTTCTCTATATCCATCGGCATAGTGTGCGCTATCCTCTCGGCGAGCCCTCACCCGGCCTGCGGCCACACTCTCCCAGGGGGAGAGGGGTAAGAGCAGGTTATTCTTCCGGCAAACCCAGCATCCGGCTCACCGCCCGGACTTCCTCTTTCCGCCACGAGAAGGGCGCCGGGTCTTGCAGCATTTTTGCCGCCCGCAGCCGTGCTGCCCCTTCCTCCGTGCCTCGAAAGGGCTGGCCGTATTTCCCCTCATGGAACAGCTCACCCAGCGGAGGACGGGGGCGTTGGCCGCCGGCTTCCCAGCTTTCTGCCGGATAGCCAACAAACTGGACCCACAACGAGGTCCAGGAATCGGGCACCCCAAGCACCTGACGGGCGGGTTCTTCGGGATAGGTACACAACATGGTTCCGAGCCCCTCATCAACCGCGGCAAGGAGTGCCTGGCCGATGGCCAGACCCGCTTCACAACCCGTCACCTTGGCGCATAATACCTCGTCGGAACTGAAGGCCTGGACGACCTGGGGGTAGGCGACTTCGTTGATGAATGTATGCGTCCAGCCATGACTGATATTGAGGACGCCCATATCGACCTGCTCCGCCGCTCGGGAGGGCATATCCCTGGCAAAGGCCTTGAGGTCGCCCCACCAGTAGATATGGATGGGCGCCATTTCGATCATGCCGGCATTGACCGGCAGCGTCAGCGACTCAAGGTCGGCCTTTGACAGGGCATCCCGCTCGACCACGATGGCCCGCGCAAAGTCGGCATTCCCGGCTCGGCTCGCCAACCGCGCCGCCTCAAGAATCGTCTGGACTTTGTCCCGTTCCACCGGACGCCACGGCAGGAAATACCGAATCGAGCGTCTACGACCAACAACCTCTTTGAATTCCACTGATCCATCCTCCGAAAGATACGCTGCGCTGTACGCAGCACGTGACAGGCGGGAGTGTACAGACTTTTCTGACCCGCTGGAAGGGTCGGTGTATGGCTCTTCCAGTCGATCTCCCCCCGACGCTATGGTAGGATGCCAGCCAACCAGACAAGACTGCAAGGAGCAATATCCATGAAGATGACTGTCCGTCCCGCTTACCTGATTGTGTGTGTCCTCTCAGTTTTTATCGTCAGTTGTGCCGCCTCAAAGACGCCGCCTCGGGTGGTGCGGGAAAAGCCCAAGCTGACCGCAACTTCCTGCGAAGAGGCGAACCGGCTGGTCTACAAAGCCGTCCAGACCATGGGCTACTCCATCGCCGAATACAACCTGGCGCGACCGGGGCAGGCGGGGCGCATCTCGGCCACCAAGGAAGGCGCGACCGATGGCGTGGTCACCATTACATGTACCGAGAGCAGTGCGACCATCGACGCCCGGAATGCGGTCAATATGCCGTCGCTGATCGGGGCGGCCGAGCGTCCCCACCATTTTGTGAACAGCTTTCCCATGACGTATCAGATGGTCCAGCGCCGCGAGGCGTATCAAACCGCCAACCCCGAAACCGGTACCCTCCAACTGACTATTGTGCCGCTCAACAGTTTTGAATCGCAGAACGTCCTGGGCTCTGATATGCAGGCGAGCGGGATTTTGCCGGTGCGAGTGACGGTCCTGAACAACACGCCTCGACCCTATGCAATAGAGGCCAGCAAGATCTTTCTGGTGCCCGAAGGTGGCGGGCGGGTGGCCCCGGTTTCCTCCCCGAGCGGGGGCAGCGCGCTCCAGGATATGACGGTCGAGCCCGGCCAGAGCGCGTCCGGCTTTCTCTACTACCCGGCCGGCAACTACTCTTCCGCCCGCACGTCCGTGATTGACAAAGAGAACGACGAACGCGAGGGGTTTTCGGTTCAGTTCTGACCAAAAGTTATGAGGGGATTAGCGAGGCCGGCGTATACGGACTTTACGCTCCGTCGCCACTACGAAACACTGAGTCCAGCTCTCGACATCTTCGGTCGTAAACATTTGCCGGATACGATTTGCTAAAGCCTGTCGTCCTGGAAGGCTCAGGCGGATAAGCAGAATGCCAGCGTGCGACCCAGGCTTGAACTTTCGAATATCGGAGAAGTCAAGGTCTTGAGTAATGAGAAAGCGATGATCGTGTTGAGCCGAACTCAATACAACGGAATCGGGTTGACCTTTCAGTCCTTCTTCAAGGACCGTATCACAGTCATGACCTAATCTTGTCAGATCATGGGCGAGTGTTGCTGGTAGGTTTTCGTCTAGCTTAATCTTCACAGATTATCCGGAACGCCGGGAACGGGAAGGTCTTCGTGGGCAGAAGCGGCGGCAAAAGCGATTGCTGCACGAACGTCTTCTTCTGTGAGCGAGGGAAAATCGGTCAGGATTTCTGCGATGCTTGCTCCCTCAGCTAAGCTCGATAGCACCGTACTGAGCGTTACTCGCGTCCCTTTGATGACGGGTTGGCCGCCACAGACTCGCGGGTCACGGATAATCCGGTCCTGATAATTCATAGCGTTCTCCCCACCCCCCAATATACCGCTCCAAGGGCGAAATGCCTACCCTAATGTCCCACCTGCTCCCGCGCCTTATCAACATAGCGCTGAATCAGCAGGCGCATGGTTTCCGCAGGTTGAATACCGATGAGCGGGAACTCGCCGAGCAGAAAGGTGGGATAGCCGACTATGCCAAACCTGGCGGCTTCCTGTTCGGTTGCCCGGACCCGCTTGGTCAGCTCACCGGACTGTAGCGACTGCTCCAATTCAGCCTCGGGTAAACCTACCTGTTCGGCCACGCCAAGCAAAACGGACAGCTCGCCAATATCCTGCTCGTCCTCAAACGCGGCCACAAAAACCGCTTCATGATAGGCGGCAAACAAGTCGCGGTCTTTGGCGAATTCGGCCACTTCCAAGGCGTGGGCCGAGTCCAGCCATTTTGCCGGGATACGCAGCGGGACGCCGGTTTCGCGCGAGATACGAACGATTTTACCTTTGGCCTCGTCTCCGATCATCTCGCCGTTTTTCCAGCCCTGGTGACGGCGGGCAATGTTGACGCCTTTCCACAACAGCTCGATTGCGAGCTGACCGTCGAGCTGTTCCATTACGCGCTTGGCGATATAGCTGAGGGAAGAGGCATAATCGTAGTAGACCGGGATTCTGACATTCGTCATGGCTTCATTACCTGGTGGCCGAAACTGTACCCGGCGTTCCATTGCACGGGCAAGAGGGTTGGACTAAAGTAACTATCAACACCCGACTTTGGTTACATCAAGAGAAAGGCATAGCCGTCTTTATATATGGCAGATAAAGAGGCGGAACGGATAAAATTCGAGACGGAGTTGTTACGAATCTCTGCGTTATTCGTTCTCGCCATCGGTGGAGGATCAATCAGCCTGCTTCTTGGAGAAACTACTTTTCCACGACTGATATTGGCCGTAGGCGGGCTATTAGGTACATTTGGTCTGATGGTTGCGGGCTGGAGACAAGGCACCCGGATTCAGCAACTCGTCGAGAAGATTAAGGAGGCACCATGACCGGGATGGAGATTGTTGCCACGGGTATCGGGCTGGCGATTCTGGCGCTTCTTTGGGCATTTGTCTGGAGACTCACAAAACCGTGAAATCATCGTGGGAGGTATGTATGGGACAGATTGAAGTCCTCAGTCCGATTGGCGAAGCACAGGCCGGTGATCTGCCGCTCGCTCGACGAGACGGCAGTCTGCATGGGAAAACCATTGGCTTTCTGAATAACCGGAAGGCCAACGCCGGTCTGCTGCTCGAACAGGTGGAAGCGCTGCTGCACGAACGCTGCGGAGACTTCGCCGTTATCAAGGGTGAAAAGAATGCCTCGCTCGGTGCTCCCAAGGAGGTCATGGCCCGCCTGTCAACCTGCGATGCGGTTGTCGTGGCCATCGGTGATTGAGGCTCGTGCACGTCGTGGGGTCTCCACGACACCATTGAGCTGGAAAAGCAGGGCGTTCCGACCGCCGTCATTTGCAGCGACGAGTTTGCTCCGCTCGGCCGGGCCGAGTCCCGTACCCTGGGTATGAGCGGTGTGCCCATTGCCGTGATTCCCCATCCCCTGGCCGGCAATACACCGCAGGTGGTGCAGGCCAAAGCCGCGGCCGTGGTGGATGAAATTCTGGCCATTCTGACCCAGCCGGCTGAGCAGTTGGCCGACGCGTATCGGGATCGGTTTCTCAAGCCGATAGAGAAAAAGATCGAGCGGGTGTCGGCCTAATCGACCCCCTCACCCCAACCCTCTCCCCTCAGGGGAGAGGGAGCAAGAGCATAATGGATTTCCAATCAGATAAAATTTCCCTGGACGACTCTCTCGAAGCCGTCAACGATTGGTTTTACGACCAGGGCTGGACGGACGGTCTCCCGATCATCCCGCCTACACAAGAGCGGGTGGAAAAGATGCTGGCCTGGACGGACCGCGCCCCCCAAGACGTCCTGGGACCGATACCGCCCAAATACGGCCTTGCGACCGTGGAAAAATTAGCCGTAAACGCGGTCATGGCCGGCTGTGTGCCCGAATACTTTCCGATCATTATTGCCGCAGTCGAAGCACTGCTCGAAGGGCCGTTCAATCTGTATGGGGTGCAGAGCACCACCCACCCCTGTGCGCCGCTGCTGATCCTCAACGGCCCGATTGCGTCGGAAATCGGCGTCAACGCGCGTTACAACGCCTTTGGCCAGGGCTGGCGGCCAAACGCTACGATTGGTCGAGCGGTCCGCCTGGTCCTGTTGAACGTCGGTGGCGGAACGCCGGGCATGCTGGACCGCTCAACCCAGGGCCAGCCGTCAAAGTACAGCTATTGTATTGCCGAGAACGAAGAGGAAAATCCCTGGGGACCGCTGCACGTCGAACGCAGCTTTGCGGCCGAGACCAGCACGGTTACGGTGTGCGGGGCGGAAGGGCCGCATAATATCAACGACCATATCAGCAGTGCCGCACCAGGGATTCTGACGACCATCGCCAGCACCATGGCCGGTATGGGCTCGAATAATGCCTACGCGTTTGGTGAGCCGATTCTCGCGCTTGGACCGGAGCACGCAGAAATCCTGGCCCGGGACGGCATCTCAAAAGACGACATTCGCGCCTATGTTTTTGAGCACGCCCGGGTGCCGCGCGAACAATGGGAGGCGGGCGGCATGATCGGGATGGGGTTTACTCCGGATGACGCCTTTCCCGACGACGACGCCATCCCGCTGATTCGCAAGCCGGAACGGCTGATGATTATCGTCGTCGGCGGTCCGGGTCGCCACTCGTGCTGGATGCCCACATTCGGGGCCATGACCCGCTCCGTGACCCGCCAGATCGCCCTCAAGGACGGTCGGCCGGCCACGTCCATTCAAGAGTTTCGTCATGCGTGAAAACACCAGGCCCGCGTTGCGCGGGCTGTGAGCCCGAGCGGCGCTTGAGCGGTGCAAATGTACACCTAAGCTGCTAGACTCCGGCCCATGAAAGTCGGCTTAGTCGGATTTGCCCGTTCGGGAAAAACCACCATCTTTAATGCCCTGACCGGCATGAGCGCCGAGGTCGGCAGCTTTGAGACCAAACGCGACACGGCGATTGCCGTCGTCAAAGTGCCCGATCCCAGGGTCGATGCTCTGGCCGAGATCGTTCAGCCGGACCGGAAAAAATACGCGGAAGTGACCTTTCTCGACTTTCCGCCCTCAGCCGAGCGCAAGGCCGCGCTGGATACACGCTCGCTGGCCCAGATGCGCGAGGTCGAAGCGCTGACCCAGGTGGTGCGCGCCTTTGACGACCCGCTGGCGACCGCGCCCGCCGATCCTCTCCGAGCCTTACGTGACTTTCAGTCGGAGCTGATCCTGGCTGACATGGGAGTGATTGAGAAACGCCTGGAACGCCTGCGCAAGGAAAAGGGCAAGGAGCGCGAACGCGGATTGCTGGAGAAATGTCAGGCCGTGCTCGAAGCAGAGCAGCCCTTGCGGAACGAATCGTTTCTACCCGAAGAGGAGATGCTGCTGTCGGGTTTTGCCTTTCTGAGTCAAAAACCCCTGTTGATTGTTTATAACCGGGCAGAAGAAGAGATGCAGGCCGAAATGCCGCAGGAAGTCGCATCCTATATTGAAGAACAGGGACTCACCGCCGTGCCTATCTGCGGCAAGGTGGAGATGGAAATCGCCGAACTGGAGGAGGACGAACGCGGCCTTTTTCTGGCCGACCTCGGCGTTGAGGAGTCGGCCCGGGACCGCTTCATTCAGTATGCCTATCGGATGCTCAACCTCATGAGCTTTTTCACCGCGGGACCGATGGAGGCCCGCGCCTGGACCATAGAACGCGGTATGCCGGCGCTCAAAGCCGCGGGAAAAATCCATTCGGATATTGAACGCGGCTTTATTCGCGCCGAAGTCATCGCCTACGAGGCGTATATCGAATACGGCGGGGAATCAGGCTGTCGGGACGTGGGAAAAATGCGGCTCGAAGGCAAGGAATACGTCATGCAGGACGGCGATGTGGTCCATTTCCGCTTCAAGGTGTGAGGCGAGGGCTGTGCCGAAATGGGGTAGGGTGGAACACCCTCGTCTCAGCCGGTGGAGAAAATATGGTCCCACCGGCCCTGCGCGAGGTTGGTGACAAAGGCGATATTGCCCTCAAGAAAGTCGTAGTCGAGGAGCTGCGTCGGCTCTACCCAGGCGAGCGTCTCAAAAACCTTATTGGCCAGTGTCCCTTGATAGGCGGGAATATGGAAAAAGGTCAGGGCCACACACCGCCCGTTCGGATAGCTATGGCTGGTCCGGTGGAGTTCCTCTCCCAGCGTGGCCTGAATCCCCAGCTCTTCTGCCAACTCACGTCGCAGACAGACCGCCTCATCCTCGCCGGTTTTGACTTTGCCGCCGGGGAATTCCCATTTCAGGGCGTGCAGGGCGTCTCTGCGCCGCTGACAGACAAGGAGCTTGCCGGAACGGGTTATGAGACCGGCTGAGACGCGAACAGGCCGAACGGCATCAGCCATTATGCTAGTTTAACTGGGCGACCGAACGCTGGATAAGAGCGCGGATGTTGGCCGCATCTTCGGCGTCGGGTGCCAGTTGCAGATACTTCTTGAAGTCGCGGACGGCACCCTGCATGCGGCCCAGGCGTTGCTGAACGGCTCCACGGTCGCGAAATTCCATGGCAACATCCGGCGCGAGTAAAAGAATCCGGTCAATAACGCTCAAGGCGCGGGTAAAATCGCCCTTTTGCAGATAGACGCCTTTCAAGTTGCGGAGCATGCGGATGAGGATTTCTTTTTTCGTTGCCGGGGTGAGCAACTGCGGGATTTGGGCCACAAAAGGGTTATTGTCCCCATACATGCTTTTCAGCTTGGCGGCGAGCTGCTCTTCGGTGACCGTCGCCCCGCCGGCAAAGGGATCGAGAATCTGTTCTTCATCCGGGCCGGTATATTTGACTAAAAAATGACCCGGAAATCCCACCCCGGCCAGAGACAGGCCCAGGCGCCGGCCTACCTCCATATACAGAACGGACAGGGTGATCGGGATACCGGTCTTGCGCTCCAGGACTTCGTTCAGAAAGCTGTTGCGCGGATCGTAATATTCGCTGGCATTGCCTTTCAGCCCTTCCTCAAAAAAGAGATGGGAGTTGAGGGCCTGAATCCGGTCCTGAGGGGTCGGGGAGGTGGGCAGCTTGGTGCGTACCGCGTCCGCGAGCTGGTCGAGACGCTGCAAGTAGTGGGCCACATCGAGGCTGGGTTGTTCTTCCTGGGCGATCAGCAGGGCGGCTTCGGCAAGGTCCAGTTCTGCTTCAGGTCCCGAGACCAGAGCGGTGAAACGTTCACGGGCCGGTGTCGCCATACAAACCTCTCTTCCTTGCGCCTTATACTGCCCGGAAAAGGGCAGGGGTGCAAGGAAGAGTCAGTGTACACTCTCCTCATCGTTCCTCATGGCCCGACCGTTTTACGGAAGCCAGGGCCGGGCCACCCCCGGGGCTGCCCCTGGCCGCGGCCGGGGACCAGGAGTGCGGGCTTCCAGCCCGCAAGCGGCCAAGATGGCCGCTCTCCCAGGCGGCGTGAGGGCGAGCGGCCCGAGGCGGGGGCCGCCGGCCCGGCAGTACGCATGTTTTGACAAGCGGGGCGGGGTCTTCTATGTCTCATGGGGCAGAGTAAGAAAGGGAGATCGACCATGGCACTCGCCCGCATTCCACGCTATTCGGCCCAGGGCCTCAGCCTGATTTCGTTTGAAACGCTCGCGTCACCCACAAACGCCGAGATTATTCCGTTTACCGCAGAAGACCGGGGCGAATCAAAAGGTGTGCTGTACACCCGTGGCGGCGAGAAAACGGTGGTGTGCCTGATGCACCCACGAGCCGACATGAGCCGCCATTATGCCATTCCCTATCTGCTTGACAGTGGCTATGCCGCTTTTGGTCAGGAGAGCCGTTGGCCCAGCAACGATATTGCCTGTATCCACGAAATGCTGCTGCCGGATATCGCCGCCAGCCTGCATTACCTCAGAGAAGAACGGGGCTTTGAGCATATCGTGCTGATCGGCAATAGTGGCGGTGGTTCCTTATATTCCTTTTATCTGGCCCAGGCCGTGACCGACCCGCCGGACCGGCTGACAACGACCCCCGCCGGCGACCCGTACGATCTGAATCGATTTCAACTGCCCCACGCCGACGGGATGATCTTTCTGGCGGCCCACCTTGGGGAAGGGAAATTCCTGGAAGGCGCCATCGACCCCTCGGTGACGGACGAGGACGACCCGCTCTCCTGTGATCCCGGTCTGGATATGTATCATCCGGCCAATGGCTTTTGTGAGCCGCCCCAGCCCAGCTCGTATAGCGCCGAGTTCATCGCCCGCTATCGTGCCGCCCAGGTACAGCGGGTGCAGCGCATTGACGCCATCGCCCGTCGCCATGTTGACGAGCAACATTATTTTCAAGAGCAGATTCGACAGCCGGACTTTGACGGCCAGTCCCTGGAACGGAGAACTTTTCTCAGCCGGCGGGCCCTCGTCGGGCGCTATATGGAAATTCACCGTACTGAGGCGAATCCGGCCTATACGGACCCGTCGATTCACCCGTCATCACGGGACTACGGCTCGCTCTGGTCGCCGCGGCCGGACCTGTTCAACTATCTTGAGGCGGGTTTTGCCAAATACCAGACGCCGCGCGCCTGGCTGAGTACCTGGTCGGGCCAGTCCTCGCGAGCGGCGGTGCTCGATAATGTGACTCATATCAGCCTGCCAACCCTGGTCGTGAATCACACCGGAGACCACGCCATTTACCCGCAGGAGTCGGAAGCCGTCTATCAACACTCGCCGGCTGACGACAAACACCTCGCGCATGTGGACGCCGATCACTTTGGTTTCCCGCTTCCATCGAAGCCCGATCGCGGGGGGCGCGACGCGACGATGAAGGTGATTGTTGACTGGCTGCGCGAGCGATTCCCCGGACGCTAGGGCGTGACGTTGTAGGGGCAATTCATGAATTGCCCCTACGGATCAGCCCGAACAGGGGCCACCACCTCATGTGCAGCACACGTCCAAGGAGGGGAGTCTTTTTTATCCCCTCCTTGGTGCCGCGCTAGCGGCGGGGTGGGTTCTCCCCGGACGCTGGGAGCGGACGGCTGCGAGTTCAGAGGGTGTGTGAGTGGCTGATCTTGACACCCTTTTGTCATCCGGCGTACAGTTTTCCCGCCAAAGAATGTTTCATAGGAGGAAATCATGGGCGCAGCAGAGAATAAGGAAATCATCAGAAACATGTTTGCCGAACTCTCGAAAGGGAACGCGGACGCCTTTTTGGATACCTTGGCGGACGACGTGAATTTTACCCTGATCGGCTCGACTAAATTCTCGGGCGTATTCAAAGGCAAGGCGGAGTTCGTTGAAAAAGTCCTGGCACCGCTCGGGGCGCAACTCGAAAACGGGCTGACCATGCACGTGGAGAATCTGATTGCCGAAGGGGACAATGTGGTCCTGCAAGGCCACGGCGAATCCATGACCAAGTCCGGCAAGGCGTATAACAACACCTACGCCCAAGTCTTTCGACTTGAAAACGGGAAGGTGCAGCAGGTCATGGAATATCTGGATACCGAGTTGGTCAACGCGGTTTTTGGAAAGTAGACGAGTTTTCGCTTCTCCGGGGAGGGGCGATGCACATTACCCAGGAACCAGCGTTCGCCAGCCGTGGGAGGCCGCCGGACCGAAGAGAACCCACCCCGGCCTACGGCTACCCCCACCAAGACGTGTGCTGCCCATTGTGTCGAGTGCCTCCAGCCGGAGCCCGCTCCGTAGGGGCAATTCATGAATTGCCCCTACACCGGCAAGCCAGGGCAGCCCGCAGCCTCGTGAAGTCCTTCCCAAGAGACATGGTGCTGCGGATTGAGGGGACGGTGTAGAAGGAAGGCATCTCGTAGGGGCAACCCCTTGTGGTTGCCCGGTCCCGACTTCGACCCGAGCCTGAGCAATCAGAAGACGATCAAACGGGTCTCCATGTAGTATACTCTTGAAAATCTTTGAGTGGGGCACCAAAGTCATCGGCCATAAACGTGACCATCCCTTTTGCGCCCCCTATACGCCTCTGCGGGCACGCCTCCGGCAGTACGACAAGCCTGACAAGTGGTTGCTTGCCTTTTGCAATGATAATCTCTTCTCCAGCCAGGGCTTGCTGAATGAGTTTTGACAAATGGGTTTTTGCCTGATGTATGGTGACAGTAGGCATGAAGAAAGGGTTAACTTAGGGGGAAGACTTGGTCAATCTGAAATTGTCAGATAGAGGCACTCCCACTCACTCCCATGACTCCTGACCGTACCACGCTGATTGGCAAGGTCCTTGAGCCCGTCCACTACACCATTCGTGAGGATGATATCCAGGACTATCTCCCGGTTGCGGGCGAGGAGCAGGCCGTCTTTCTGAGTGACGAGGCAGCCCTGACGGCCGGCTACGAGCGCCGGGTTATTCCGCCCTCGTTTGCTCCGTTTGTGGCAGTCCAGGCACTGCTCCGGGCTTTTGATTGGGAGCGGGATTTTTTGTTTAACTACCGGACCGGAACCGCCATGTTCGGTGAGCAGGAACTGGAATATCTGCGGCCTCTCTACGTGGGTGAAACGCTGACCGTTCGGTCCGAAGTGGCGGACGTATACGAGAAAAAGGGGAAGCGCACGTTTGATGTGATCCAGGTCCGTTTTACGGCGACGGATGACTCCGCAGCGGTGGCTTTTCAGGGGACGCAGTCGTATATCCTGTTCAAATAACTCATGGAGACCCGACCGAAAATATTTTTTGACGAGGCATATGAGGGCATGCCGCTCCCCCAGGCGACCTATGGTCCGATGGACCGTCTGGCCTATATCCCCGTGGCCATTATTCTGCGTGACAACAACCCGCTCCATCTTGACCGTGTCTACGCCCAGGAACGTGGGCTGCCCGACGTTGTCCAACAAGGCCCCCTCAACGAAACCTTTCTGTATCGTTTTCTGACCGATTGGCTGCACCGTCCCTGGGACCTGCGAAAAACCACGTTACGTTTTGCTGCCAATGTTTTTCCGGGTGACAGGCTGACATGTGGCGGGGTCGTAACGCGGACGTATCATGCCAATGACGAGCCCCTGGTCGATTGTGAGATCTGGCAACAGAATCAAAAAGGGGAGAAGATTCTGACTGGCGAGGCGACCTTCACCTTACCCCAACGGGGGTAGGAGAGTCTGTTGGGTCCATTGAGTCTATTGGGTCTGTTGGGTTGATTGGGTCGGGTGGCGTGTATGCCGGCTGAAAAACGACGATTGCGTGCGTTGCTCCGCCAGCGGCGGCGGGCGCTCTCAGTCCGGGATGTCAGGAAAAACAGCCGGCGTATTGCCGCCCGTTTATGCGCTCAGGTGATGTTTCATCAGGCGCGGCAGGTTCTTTTGTATAGCCCGGATGACAATGAGGTGGACACCGAAGGACTGTGGCGGGAAGCCTGTCGGCGAGGAATAGAAGTCTATTACCCGAGAGTGACGGCAGATAAACAGACGGTGGAGTTTGTCAGGCGTCACGATAATGAGCCTCTGATTCCGGGGGTTTTCGATATCCTGGCGCCACCCGGAGAAGACCTGCTCTCGGGTGTCTCCCGGACTGATCTGGTGCTGATCCCCGGCGTTGGTTTTGACCGGACCGGACACCGGCTGGGGCGGGGCCGGGGCTATTATGACCGGGCCTTGAGCGGCGCATTAGCTGGGGCGCTGCGTGTTGGGCTGGCCCATGAATGCCAGGTCGTTCCCCACATCCCCATTGATCCGCACGACGAGCGCGTGGACTATGTGGTCACGGAAAAGCGGCTGATCGAATGTGTCGGGGCTTAGGCTGAGATAAAGATGCCTAGATGACGGCCCGGAGAGTGGCAAGAAAACGCCGCCGGCAGGATGGGCGGCTGGATTTGCCCTTCTCGTACCATTTCGGCTATAGTGTCCTCCGCTAGAGAACGCCAATGCCCAAATACGATGTTCTTATTGTTGGTGGCGGGGTTGCCGGACTTCAGGCCGCCCTTGCGGCCAAGTATGCCGGGGTACAGGTTGCCCTGCTCAGCAAGACCCATCCGCTGCGCAGCCATTCTGCGACATCATCAGACGGATTGAATGCGGCTTTTGGCAGCGACGATTCGTGGCAGCAGCACGCTCAGGATACGATCTGGGCCGGGGCGGGCCTGTGCGATCACGCGGCTGTTGAGGAGATGTGCCGCGCAGCGTCGGACGACATTATTCGCCTTGACCATGTTGGAGTGCCGTTTAATCGAAATGCTGAGGGTAAACTCGACCGGTGGACCCTCGGCGGGAATACTCTCCCACGCACGGCGTTTTCCGCCGATATGACCGGTCATGCCGTCCTCAACACGCTCCATGAGCAATGTATGCGGGAGGACATTCCCAGCCATGAAGAGTGGCTTGCGACTTCTCTTGCCGTTGAGGATGGATGCTGTCGCGGAGTGCTCGCCCTGGAATTCGGCACGGGGAACCTTGAGGCGTTCAGCGCGTCCGCGGTCGTGCTGGCCACGGGCGGGACCGGGCGTGTCTATGCGCCGAGCACGGCCTCGCAATCCTGCTGCGGCGACGGCATGAGCCTGGCCTATAGGGCCGGGTTGAGCCTCAGAGATATGGAGATGGTGCAATACCATCCGCTCGGTTTTTGTGAACGGGCCGCCTTTGCCTCCGAAGGCGCCTTGGGCGAAGGTGCCGTGCTATGCAACACGGACGGACAGCCTGTCCTGCAGGCAAACGACCAACCGCTCCGGGATGCGCTGTGCCGTTCGCTCGCTTCCGCTGGAGATGGTGTGGCGCTTGATTTCCGTTCGCTTGGTAAGGAGCGTATTGGCACTCGCTTTCTGTATTTAGGGCGAGCAGCCACTGAGATGGCCGGTATCAGTCTGGATACCGCGCCGCTGCCTGTCATGCCGCGCATGCATCGTGTCCTGGGTGGCATCCGGACCGATACGAGCGGGGCTACGGCTCTTTCCGGGCTGTTTGCTGCCGGAGAGTGTGCATCACCTGGAGTACACGGTGCCAACGCCTTGACTGGCAATGCCCTGACCGCCAGCGTGGTCTTTGGTCGACGGGCCGGTAGCGCTGCGGCCGCCCATGCGTCGAACACCGCTCCCCAGGCGCTTACCGACTCGGCCCTGCAAGACGCTCAACGAACACTGGAGGCGGTTTTCTCCCGCCCGACGACGTCAGGGGATACGGTAGTCACGATTCAACGGGCACTGGCGAGCACAATGGCCGAGCACGTTGGGCTCGTACGGGATGAGGCCGGGTTGCGGGAGGCCGTCCGCTGCGTCGCCGACTTGCAAGCACGTTATGCCCAGGTTGGGCTTCGACACCACGGAAAGATGTATAATCACGAATTGCTCAGCTTTTACGAACTGGGCGCGTTGCTCGACGTTGCCGGAGCCATTGTGGCTGCGGCTCAGGAACGAAAGGAAAGCCGTGGCGTTCACTATCGAAGTGATTTTCCGGCAACGAACGATGCGGAGGGGTCGTACCACTCGCTTGTGACGTGCGGACCCGATGGACCAGTCCTGACCACCAGTCCGGTCAATACCGGACAGTCGGCGTGAGGGGAATCTATTGCTGAAGGCAGAGAATGGAGGGGTGACCTATGGAAACAACATTTAAGGTCTACCGTTTCGACCCTGAAAACGGGAGCAAACCGGATTTTGCGACCTACCAAGTAGACCTGCCGGATTCGGCAACCGTGATGGATGGGCTCAGGCAGATTCGGGATGAGCAGGACCCCAGCCTGGCGTTTCGGGCCTCGTGTGAGCGGGGGTCGTGCGGCGACTGCGCGCTCCGCATAAACAAAAAAGGCCGGCTGGGCTGTACCCTGAAAATCGCCAAAACGGTCAAGAATGGCGTCGTGACCGTTGAACCGATTCGCAATATCCCGGTGCTGAAAGACCTGGTGTACGACCTTGAGAGCTTCCTCTGGAAGAAAATCAAGTCGGTCCAGCCCTGGATTACGCCCCGTGGGCCGGAGCCCGACGGCGAATACGTGGTCGCCGAGGAGCAACTGGCCGAAGTCCGCAAGGCCATGAGCTGTATCATGTGCGGCTTGTGCGACGAGGGTTGTGCGGTGATTAAAATTGACAAGGACTTTGTCGGTCCGGCCGCTCTCACCAAGGCGTATCGAGCCGTCTTCGACCCGCGTGATGGGCAGCACGACGAGCGCCTCACGCTCGTCAGCGAGCCCGGAGGCGTCTGGGACTGTACGCACTGTTTTGAGGCCAATGGGCACTGCCCCCTGGGCCTGGAACCGACAGACCGGCTCTTCGAGGTGCGTGACGAGGCGATTCGGCAGGGCATTCGCTCCGGCACCCAGAACCCCAAGGTGCAGCGGCATTACGACAGCTTCCTGAATTCGGTCAAGCGCAGCGGCTGGTTGGACGAAGGCCGGCTGGCGATCGAGAGTGAGGGCCTGACTAATGTTGCCGGATTGGCGAAACTCCTGCCCACGGTGATCCGGGCCATTCCAAAGGGTAAGGCCCCGATGCCGTATTTCCATCCCAAGCGGCCGGGTGCCCAGGCGATTCGACGAATCATAGACAAAGCCCAGAGGAGCGAAGTATGAAGTACGCATTCTATCCAGGCTGTGTGTCACGTGGGGCCTGTCCTGAGCTCTATCCCGCCTCAGTCAAGGTGACGGAAAAACTCGGGATCGAAATCGAAGAAGTGACCGATGTCGGCTGTACCGGTGCCGGGGTGTTGAGCCGTGACCTGTCCGACCCGATCAACGCGCGGACCCTGGCCAAGGTGGAATCCATGGGGCTGTCCTCCCTCATGACGATTTGCAGTACCTGTCAGGGAGTCTTTACCCAGGCCAACCACCGCTTCAAAAACGAGCCCGAGTATCGCCAGAAGATCAATGACGAATACCTGGCCGAGGAGGGGTTGGAATACAAAGGCACGGTGGAAGTCAAGCATCTCTTATGGGTGCTGATGGAAGACTATGGGGTGGAGAACCTGAAACCGTATATCAAGCGGAAACTGACCGGCCTCAAGGTCGCCCCCTTCTATGGCTGCTACATCCGTCGTCCCACCTCCATTATCGCGCCCAAGGGCCTGTCGGGGCGGAAAACCTATTTAGAGGAGTTGCTCGACGTTCTCGGTGCCGAGTCCGTGGATTCGAGCGGGAAGTCCAAATGCTGCGGATTTCCGATTCTGACGGTCAACGAAGAAAATTCCATGCGCATGGTGAGCGATCATACCGGTGACGCCAAGACGAAGGGCGCCGACTGCATGGTGACTCCCTGTCCGCTGTGTCATCTGAATCTCGACGCCAACCAGCCGACGGCCGAGAAACGGGCGGGGACCCAGATCGGCCTGCCGATTATCCACCTCCCGCAGCTCCTGGGACTGGCCTTTGGCTTCGATGAGAAGGAAATGGAACTCCAGCGGCACATCGTTTCGACCGAATCCGTTTCGCGTCAACTGGAGGTCAGCATCAGATCGTAGCGCGCGCCCTCGATGCAGACGAGAAAGACGTTTCGCCAACCCGACGAAATTTTCGCGCTCCTGACCAAAGAGCCCCTCTCCCCGCTCTACCTCTTTCATGGTGAGGAGGCACACTTCATCAATCGCGCAGTCGCCCTGGTACGGGCGCGCCTGGGCGAAAACCCGGCGGTGCAGACGTTTTATGCAGGAGAAGATGCGCTTGACCAGGTACTCGAGGCCTGGGGCAGCGCCTCACTCTTTGCCGAACGTCAATTGGTCGTGCTCAAAAATGCGGGTCAACTGTCCGCCGCAGACCGGGAACGTCTGGCGACAGAGGCCGAACTGCGGGATGAAAGTCAGCCCCTGGTCGTCTGTGTGCAGGGCAGGGCCAATCTCAGCCAGAAATTCTTTTCCGTGTGTGCCAAGCGTGGTTTTGTTGGCGAATTCCGTTCGCCTTTTATCAACCAAATCCCCGGCTGGGCGCAGCGTTTTGCTCGGGAACGGGGGGTCCGGATCACTGCCGAGGCGGCCTCGTATTTGGCCGATCATATGGGAACGGATCTCCTTGCCTTGTCCACCGAGATCGACAAACTGGTCGCCTTTGTTTTCCCGGCAACTGAAATAGATCAGGAGGTGGTCAGGCAATGTACGGGAGATCTGCATCAGCACTCGGCCTTTGATCTGGCCGATGCCTTGGGGCGACGCAACCGCAAACGGGCGGTCCGCCTGGTACAGGACGTATTGAGCGATGAGAAGCGAGCGCTCCCGGCCTTGCACGCGCTGGTCAGTCATTTCCGGCGTCTCTGGCAGGTCAAGGATTTGTCCGACGCGAATGCTCCGAGCAGTCAGATTGAACGGGCGACCGGGCTGCGAGGACAGCGGCTCCGCGCTTTGGTTGAGCAGAGCCGTGTCTTCTCCGGTGCGGATCTCCGCCGCATCTTACGACATGCCTCGCAACTGGACCTCGCTCTCAAATCGAGTCCGGCCTCTCCCCGCCTCTTGTTCGATGCCTTTGTTCTGGACGCCTGTGGGAGCGGGGCCGTTGAAGGCAGGCCCAAACTGTGACGGACAAAACAGCCCACGCCCAAAACCGGGGTCAACTCGGCCTTGGTTTTTTCCCTGCTTCAAATGAGGATACTGCTCCGCGTCAAGAAAGTGAAAGTCGCGCCCAGGTCCCGCTTGCCGCGCTGCTGCCCCGGGTCCAGACTACGTTCCTTGAGGCCCGTCTGGATGAAGTGGACCAGGAACTCCTGCCCTTACTGGATTTGTGTGAATCGGTGCTGACGCGGGCGCTCGACGTTGCCCGGAAAAGAGGGGAGCGGGGCTGGTCCAAAGCTGAATACCGAAGCCTGCGCGGAATCGGTCAGGCCCAATGGTTGCTGGTTGAGGCACAAGCCAGGAAACGCTAACGCTCCAACATGATTTGGCGGAACCGAGGGAAGAGTACTGGTCTCAGAAAAAACCCCGACAGTGCTACGTCCGTAAGGACGTCCCGTGGGTGATGAACACGGGCTGCCGGGGTCACGGTGGTGCCTGGTCCTCCCAAGCGACCACCCGATTTGGGATAGGTCGGCCTAAGAGGCCACCACCTCACTGATCACCGTCGTTGATAACTGCACTAGACCACCTCCTTTCTCGGCGCACCCACCGCGGGTCCAGAATCCGCTCAGCCAGGAACCGATCGCCGCTACCGGCCCGAGGCTCGGTCCGCTCTGTCCTACCGTATTGCAGGGACAGAAACGAGACAGGCTGTGTCAGCCTGACCGAAAATCTGTCCCCAACCTACGCCCAAACGCTCCAAAGGTCTAGTGTCCACAGGAGAATATAAAGTCGGGCACTGCCCTTTTTCCGGGCTGACGGCTCTTGCGGATATGTGCCGTGCTCTGTACAGTCCTGTGAGACATGCCCAATTTTCATGCCTTAGCCGTTTTTGAAGCGTGTGGATCGTCGACCGAAGAGATCCAGGCAACCGTCTCATCCCTCTTCGAATCCTTCTCTCATCAGCGCGTCCGCTATCATGAGCACGAGCTGAGTGAAGGCCCAAGTGTTGCGTCAGCAGGGAACAACTTCTACTGCATGGTGTTCGTCGACTGTGATGTCGATGCCTACACCGAGGAAAAAGCGCTGGATTTTGCAAACGACGCTTTTGAGTATATTTCGACGGAGACCTGTCAATATCTGGCCTTCGGGCTCGTCCCCGGTCGCCAGCGTGTGCAGCGCCGACGAGAAGAAGCGAACGATGCCGACGCAAACGAACGGGGCAGACGGCGGCGTGGAACGCAGGGGCGGGGTCGGAGGAGACGCGACGATCAGGAAGACGACAGGGGAGTGCGGCAGGAAACGGATCAGACCCGGGCAACACCAGGAGAAGTCGCCGTAACACCTGAGCCTGAACCGAGCGAAACGCCTCCCGCCCCGGCACAAGAGCTCCCGGCGGTGGAAGTCGAGCCGGAAGAGGTCGAGGCGCCAACCGAACTGGAAATTGACGTTGAGGCCGGCGGGCCTCCCCCACCGCCACCCCGCAGCTCTGCGGCCATGCAGGTAACCGTCACCGTCAAGCTCCGGGCTTCCGAGCTCAAAGACTCGCTGAATGGCGAGGCCCCGCAGCAGGATCTGGTTCAAATGGCGATTGCCGAGGCGCGGAACCGACATCCGGAAGTGCCCGCCGATGTTGCGCCCGAGTCGGAATCCATTCCGCTTCCCGGCGGCGACACGCTGCTGTCGTTGACCTGGAAATATCCGGCCCCGGTCCCTTCTTCAAAAGAACCCGTGTCGTAAAGTCTTCGGCGGCTCACGCCGGTCAGCCATCTCGAACCGCATTGCTCTTCTTATGAATGCCTGAAAAAGGCTCGCTTTTTCAGGGGACCCATGTTACACAGCCGTCGTACCGGCACGGACGAAGCGGAGGTGCAGCATGCAACAGACCAATGACCAGCAACATATGCTTTCCGGCGTGACCGTCCTGGATTTCACCCAATACCTGGCCGGACCGACCGTGACCCGTCTCATGGCGGAGATGGGGGCCAATATCATTAAGGTGGAACAGGCGCCCATGGGCGATCCGTCGCGTTTGCTGCCGTTTATTCAGGATGATCGCAGCGCGTATTTCGTCCAGCAAAATCGCGGTAAAAAAAGTCTCTGCCTGGATTTCGACAAGCCGGAATCTCTTGAAATCCTGCGAGCCTTGATTCCGACAGTGGATGTGGTGGTTGAGAATTTCGGGCCGGGCGTGATGGAAAAACGAAATCTTGACTATGCCTCGCTCAAGACCATCAATCCCCAGATTATCATGGTCTCGATTTCCGCCTTTGGGCGAAAAGGCCCGCTTTCTCACAAGGTCGGCTACGATTTCATCGCGCAAGCCTTCTCCGGCATCATGCATATGACCGGCAGTCCGGACGGGCCGCCGCAGTTTGTCGGGCTGGGTATTGCCGATGTCAGCAGCGGCGTCCACGCCTTTGCCGCCCTGGGCTATGCCTTATACCACCGGGAACGCACCCGTGTCGGCCAGTATATCGACCTGTCCATGATTGACGCCATGTTCCACATGCACGAGGTCAATGTGCAGGGCCACACCATGAGCAAGGGCGAGTTTGTGCCGCTCCGGATGGGATCGCATCACCCCCTGGTGTGTCCGTGCGGGGTGTTCAAAGGACCCGAGGGCTGGATCGTCGTTCTCGTCCTGGACCGACAGTGGGCCAATATGTGCAAGGCTATGGGCAAGCCGGAGTTGATCGAAGATGCGCGCTTTGCGACCAATGCTGCGCGAGGAGAGAATCAGGGTGAACTCATTCCGATGATCGAAGCGTGGATGCAGGCGCAGCCGAGCGATGAAGCGGTCCTCCAAGTCTTTGAAGAGCATCGGGTTCCGTCCGCTCCCGTCATGTCCATCACCGATATTTTAGCCCATCCGTATTTCAAGGCGCGGGAAATGGTCCGGACGGTACCCGATCCCATCCTGGGAGAAGTCACCATCCCAGGCTTTCCGTTTAAGTACTCGGAGTTCCCCCAGCTCCCGGACATTCACGCTCCGCTCTTGGGCCAGCACAGTGCCGAGGTACTGCGGGAGCAACTCAGCTATAGCAACGAAACCATCGCCGCACTCCAGGAAAAAGGGGTGTTGTATGCAGAGGACCGTTAGCGTGTGCCGGACAGACCCGGCTAGACTGGTCAGCCTCTCGGTCAAGACAAAAAACAGGGAGAAAGTATGGCAATGATTCCCGTTGAGCAGGTGGAAATTTTTGGTTCCGGCGTACTCAGAGCTGAGGGGGTGGTCATCGATAAAGAAGGCAACGCCTGGGGGGGCGGGCGCAATGGCATCGTCTATAAAGTCAGTCCGGACGGGGTCGTTCACGAGGTCGCCCAGTTGCCGGACCGGGCTATCCCCAACGGCGTCACGCTGGACCGGGAGGGCAACTTCGTCTATTGCGACCTCAGACATAAAGCCGTCATGCGACTGTCACAAGACGGGAAAGTTTCCCTCGTCGCCGACCATGCCGGAGACTTTCCGATTTCGATTCCGAACTTTGCCAGTTATGACGCCGAGGGCAATCTCTACGTCTCGAACTCCAGCTCCCAGCCGGGCCGCGAGGTGTTTAAGGAGTTTGTGCATCCCCAGCCCAACGGCGCGGTGGTGCGCATCCGCCCCGACGGTCGGGGCGAGGTCGTCGCCACCGGAATTTATTTTGCCAATGGAACGGCTATCGATCCCAACGAAGACGCGGTCTACGTTCTGGAGAGTTCGCGCAACGACTGCGTCCGTATCCAGATCAAGAAAGACGGCACCTTTGGTCCGCCCGAAATCTATGCCAAAGACTTTCCGGCCCTGCCGGACGGAATGGCCTTTGATGTGGACCGCAACCTGTATATCACGCTGCCCGGCGTACCCGAGAACGGTAAGCTGGAGCCCCGCAACAGAGTCATCAAGGTCGATCCGAACGGGAATTGGGAAACCTTTGTCCACGACCCGGACGGCACTGCACTGGCCTTTCCAACCAACTGCGCGTTTGGCGGCTCTGACATGCAGGACCTCTTTATTGCCAATCTGGAAGGGGATCATATGAATAAGGTCCGCACCGCGGTCCGCGGTCATCCCCTGTATCACCAACGCTAAGAGTACCATCAGCGCTAACCATACGGAGCCTTCTCATGCAAAAGAGCGATGAGCGGATTCTCACCACCCACGTCGGCAGCCTGCCGCGCAATCCCGAGCTGACCGATCTGCTGATTGACCAGGAGCAGGGCCAGGCCATTGATGCCGCGGCCCTGGCCCGCCAATCCGAAATAGCCGTTCAACACGTCATTGATGAACAGCTCAAAGCCGGTGTGGATGTTATTAACGACGGCGAACAGCCGCGCATCGGCTTTCAGACCTATGTGCCGCAGCGTATGCGCGGCTTTGGCGGGGAGAGCAAACGACCCACCCCGCAAGACATGGCCGAATTCCCGGATTTCATGGCCATGATGCAGCGGCGCAATATGATGCGGGCCAAGGTCTTCAACGCCCCGCAGGCCGTGGCCGAGCTTGCCTACGATGACCTGTCCGCCGTGGAGCAGGAATGCGCGTTGTTTCTACGCTGTACAGAGCAGGCGGCATTCACCGAGCGCTTCATGACCGCGGCTTCGCCCGGCATCATTGCCACCACCATGCTGAACGCCCATTACGACTCGCACGAGGCCTATGTGCTGGCCGTGGCCGAGCAGATGAAAAAAGAGTACGAATACATCCACGCCCAGGGTTTACTGCTGCAACTCGACGCCCCCGACTTGGCCATGGAGCGGACCTTTCTCTTTCAGGATCAGACACTCGCCGAATTTCAGAAGACCATCGAGGTCCATATTGAGGCCGTCAACCGCGCCACCGAGAATATCCCGGCCGAGCGTATCCGGCTGCACATCTGCTGGGGAAATTATGACGGTCCACACAATTACGATGTACCGCTGGCCGATCTTCTGCCCATTCTCTACCAGGCCAAGGTTGGAGCCCTGTCCATCGAGCTGGCGAACCCCCGTCATCAACACGAATATAAAGCCTTTCAACAGCACCCCTTACCCGACTCAATGCTGCTCATTCCCGGTGTGATCGATTCCACCACCAACTATATCGAGCACCCGGAAATCGTCGCCGACCGCCTCTGTCAGGTGGTTGACGCTATCGGCGACCGGAGTCGGGTCATTGCCGGCTCGGACTGCGGCTTCGGCACGTTTGCCGGCTGGGAGATGGTGTCCGAGAGCGTGGTGTGGGCCAAGCTGCGGGCGTGTACGGAAGGCGCGCGCCTCGCCTCCCAGCGCTTGTGGGGATGAGAGGACTCGGCACTATACTGACCGAGAATATGTGAGACGTGGTGCCCTCAGCGTTCCAGGCAGGTGCGAGCGACGTTGCGTTCATCGGTGCCCTGCATGGACTCCGCAGGGCACCCTCTCAATAAACGCCAGGAAAAATCCGGTACTTCACCCGCGCCTGATACGCTGCCCACTTCTCGGCGCCGTACTTCTCGGCACAGAGCCTGTCGTCTTCAAGTTGACGCCACACAAACAGCGAGACGATGAAGACAAAGTAGGTCCAAGCCCAGGGATTCGTGAAGTAGCCGAATACCAGGGCAATGGACAGGGCAAGGAACCCTTCGCCCAGGTAGTTGAAGTGGCGGGCGACCCCCCAGAGACCGCTGCACAGGATCTTGCGGTCACCGGCCTCAATATACTCCGGCTCAATGAGCCCGAGAAACTTGCGCTCGGGCCAGCGCTTGAATGTGTATTTCTGCAAGTTGGCGCCGCGCGAGATGCCCCATCCGAACAGGAACAGCACCGTCGTTCCGATAAGCCAGACATACGTCCATGCCGGAGAGAATCCGGGGTCCGGGTAAGCGGCCATGCCCCACAACGGGAGGATGAACAGCCACCCGTAGACTACGAGGCCACCCCAGAACAACTTGAAGCCGAGATTCTCATGGATCAGATCGTAGGTATAGAGCTGGACGCGCTCAAAGATGAAGTAGTCCAGTATGTAGAATGTGAAGAACGCCGCATACAGGAAAACGCCTGGATTGGCGTTTGCGCCAAAGAGTTCGTAGTGGTACACGGCCCCGGACAGGGCGTTGAGCGAAAACATCGTCCCACCGACGGCATAGAAATACATCTTGACGTCGAAGCGGTTGTTGAAGAACGACAGCTCCTGAGCCCGCCCAACCCACAGATCCACGATGGGATTCTTGATCTTCCCTTGCGGCTGGCTGTACACCGCTATGATGGTAAAGAGAGTGGTGAAGACCGTTCCGCCAGCCACAGCATAGATTGAGGACCGGTAGAACCAGTCCCGCGGCATCCCGGTGAGCTCGAAGGCCCACACGCCCAGCGCGATGGCAAACACCAGAAGACCGTTTAGCCGATAGTTGCGGGGTTCACCGGTCTCCGGATTGACGACGTAGCCGGGGACCCGCCTTCCTGGCAGCATGAGCTGCGCCAGGAAAAACACGGCGAAGATCACCAGCGGGGTGAAGAACCCCGCAATCGCTTCCGTCCGGGAAAGCTCGAAAAGGTGGCCAATCCCAAGCCATTCAATCATGACCGCCCCCATCCTTCACACAACCCATCCCGAAGCGCCTTTCCGGCCTTGAACGATGGGCTTTCGACGCGGCGATGGCGATGCTCTTCTGAAACGGACAGGCGGTGGTCTCTCAGTACGCGCGAGAGTATCGATCCCCGACTTTTCGTTTTAGGCTCCGGTCACATTTGCCGTCCAGCCTTTGTCTTTATCGACCGTTGTGGCTGAAATATTCTTCGAAGCGTAAAAGCCGACCAGCCCCAGGGCGTCTTTGATCTGCAAGCGCCCGATCGGTCCCGAGGTATAGGTCACATTCAGGATATTGCGCGCGGGGTCGATGATAAACGCCGCCGGTTGGATGATATTGCGCTTCTCTTCGTACCAGCAGGTCAGGGTCGCGGCCGTGGCCGGGCCGTCCACGCCGTAGAGGACGGGAAACGTCAGCCCCGACTTATCGACCGTCTGCCGGGCTTTGTCGAGCGGGTCGGTTGAGATGGCGTACACCGAAATCCCGGTTTTCTGAGCCTGCTCAAGATGGGCCTGATAATCAGCCAACTGCTGATCGCAGAACGGTCACCAGTGAGCCCGATAGGTCAGGACGATAGCGTACGGAGTCGAGATGTCGGCCGGCAGATTGACCGTCCCTCCGCCGACGCTCGAACCGCTGATGGCGGGAAAAGGCTCTCCGGGGTGAAGGCGTTCCATAGCTGTGCTCCTTTCCGGGATACGCGCCGGATCAGGGGGGCAAGGCGCGATGGGCCACCAATATCCACGACCCGACGACGCGTCAAGGCAGGAATGCGCCGCGCCGGTCTTCTGCTACACTCTGGCCCTGTGCTACACTCCGGTCCATGACTCGCCCGCTGCTTCCGTCTCCCGCGCCTTCCGGCCTCACTTCAGAAGTGGCTGCGCTCAGCTTGTGATATTGCACGCATGGCCAGATCATCCCGACCTTCGGCGTCTAAGACGGACGCGAAGAAAAACCCGCCCCGGACCCTGCTGGGTACGATAGGCGCGGGGCTGCGGAAAATACCGACCACTTTTGTCCTGGTGCTGATCGGACTTTTTATTTATTTTCGTTCGCCGGACGAGGCTGAGCCACCAGAGCCACAACCCGAAGATTCCATCGCCCACGAAGAGCCGCAGCCCCCGTCGGACCTGCCCGCCAATATCAGTCCGGCCTTTTGGACCTGTGTCTATCGCACCGACACCCAGCTCTCCGAAAGCCTCTGGGGAGATGTGTACTACGGTATGGAAGCCAGCGACGCCGGTCGCTCGGTGTCCGTGTCCGTTTCTCCAGAATGGGCTAATCTGACGCCGGAGCAACGTTCCACCATAGTCGAACTGGTGGCGACGACCTGGCAAAAGAACAGCCAGGACTTGGCACTGTTTACCCCAGAAGCCGGGCTGGAGACCGTGACGCTCAAAAGAGCGGAAGACGACGCAGTTGTGGCGGTCTGGACGCCGTACGACGGGGTTGAGCTCGTCGGGGAAGGTTCGGAATCGTAACACAGGGGAACAGGAGTATAAGGCGTAAGGAAGGCATGAAGGCAGATTCGTTTTCTACCATAGAGTGGCGGGACGGTGCGGTGGTGATGATTGACCAACGCGCCTTACCCACCCGGGAAGTCTACCGCACCTACACGGATTACCGCAGCGTTGCGCGTGCCATTACCGATATGGTGATTCGCGGGGCTCCAGCGATTGGCGTTGCCGCTGCCATGGGAATCGCCCTTGGCGTACGCCAGCTCAAGCGGAGTCTACAACCCGACGTGTTTGCGCGCATTTGTCAGGTATTTGCTGCCACCCGACCAACCGCGGTCAACCTCTTTTGGGCCATTGACCGCATGCGAGGCCGGTATGAAAAAGCGCGGGCCAAAGGCCGTGACGCGCTGATTGCTACCTTGGAGCGGGAAGCTTTGAAAATCTACCAGGAAGACGTGGCCGCCAATCGGCGCATGGGTCGCCACGGCGCAAAATTGATTCCTCAGGGAGCGACGGTTTTAACCCATTGTAACGCCGGGGCGCTGGCAACGGCCGGGTATGGAACCGCCCTGGGGGTGATCCGGGCCGCCTGGGAGCAGGGTAAGAATATCTCCGTCTTTGTGCCGGAAACCCGGCCGTATTTACAGGGCGCGCGTTTAACCGCCTGGGAACTGGTGCGCGAGGGGATTCCCGCAACCCTGATTACCGACAATATGATCGGCCATTTCATGCAGAAGGGCGCAATTGATTGCGTGATTGTCGGCACCGACCGCACCGCAGCTAATGGCGACGTGGCCAATAAGATCGGGACGTATACGTCCGCCGTGTTGGCCGGACGACACAAGGTGCCGTTCTATGTGGCCGCCCCAACCACATCGATTGACCTGGACTGTCCCTCGGGCAAGAAGATTCCGATTGAAGAGCGCTCCGCCCGGGAAGTCACCCATGTGCTGCGCCAACAGATTGCCCCCAGCGAGGTCGCGGTTGCTCACCCGGCTTTTGATGTCACCCCCCATCGCCTGGTCAGCGCGATCATCACCGAAAAAGGGATCGCCCGCGGTCCCTATGCGCAGTCGTTGCCGAAATTTGTCAAAAGAAAACGGTGAGACATCGGCTGGTTCAGGCGGCATGATGGGCGGCGGGCGCTGAGCACATTTGGGCCAGCCGCTATTCTCAATAATAAAGACTTGACAACTGACTGAATTAACGAAAATTTAGTCATTAACATGGCTGATTTCTATATACCTCAAGCACAACTGGACCGGCTTAAGCGTCTGGTCGCGCCTGGTAAGGTTGTGGTGATATACGGCCCGAGGCGAGTGGGGAAGACCACCTTGATCCGGCGTTACGTGCAACAGCACGACCGGGATGCCCTTGTGGTGACGGGTGAAGACATCGTCGTGCGCGAATACCTGGAAAGCCAGTCTCTGGCCAAGCTGAAGGCGTTTGTCGGAGGGCGGCGGACGCTGATTGTGGATGAAGCCCAATACGTGCGGCAGATCGGCTTGAATTTGAAGCTGTTAGCCGATCATGTTGAGGGGCTTCGCATTATCGCTACGGGCTCGTCTTCCTTTGATCTTGCCCAGCAGACCGGCGAGCCCCTGACGGGCCGAAAAACCACGCTGCTCCTCCTGCCCCTCGCACAACTGGAGTTGCGCGAAGTGGAAAGCGCCCATGAGACAGCGGCGAATCTCGAAATGCGTCTGATCTATGGCTCCTACCCGGAAGTCATCCTCATGGAATCGAACGAAGACCGCGAACTCTATATCAAGGAACTTGTCGCTTCCTACCTGTTCAAGGATATCCTCCAGTTAGAAGGCATCCGGCATACTGACAAATTGCTGCGTTTGCTCCAGTTGGTCGCCTTCCAGATTGGCCGCGAGGTTTCGGTGACGGAGTTGGGAGCGCAACTGGGCATGAACAAGAATACGGTAGACCGCTATCTGGACCTGCTGGAAAAGGCATACGTCATCTACGGCCGGCGTGGTTTCAGCCGGAATCTGCGTAAGGAAATCACCAAGAGTCGGCGGTACTATTTTTACGACAACGGCATCAGGAACGGACTTATCAGCAACTTCAACGTCCTGTCACTACGAGACGACGCCGGCATTTTATGGGAGAACTACATTCTGGCCGAGCGGCTGAAATACAATCTGTATACGGGACACTTGGCTGAAAGCTATTTCTGGCGTACCTACGACCAGCAGGAGATAGGCCTGGTCGAAGAGTGGGGCGGGCGTTTGCACGCAGCCGAAATAAAATGGTCCCCCAGAGCCGCGCCCCGCCTGCCCCGCGGCTGGCGCCACGCCTATCCCGCCAGTTCGTTCCGGGTCGTTCACCAAGGGAACTATCTGGATTTCATCACCGCTTAGGCACGGGCTTGCCGAACGATGGTATCGACCAGCCGGGCGTGTTCCGGTGCTCCGATTGCGGGCAGCGGGAGGGACGGCCGGTCGGCAAGCCGCTGCTTCAGCCGCTCAATACGACGCTGCGCTTCGGTCACCCGCTCCTCAGCCAAAACGCCTTGTTGCATCGCCTGCCGACACGCATCCCGAGCGCTGCGGGCGCGCTCCAGGCTCCGGCAGACCAATAAGAGATCGGCTCCGGCGCTGAGCGCCTGAACCGCGGCGGCCGCCACCGACGAATGCCGGACAATAGCGCCCATCTCCAGATCGTCCGAGACAATGACGCCCTGGAATCCTAACCGCTTTCGCAGCAGATCGTTCATAATGACGGAGGAAAGCGAGGCGGGCTGCTGCGGGTCCAGGGCCGGATACACAACGTGGGCGGTCATCAAGAGCTCGATTTCCTGGGCAATAGCGGCCTGAAAAGGGGGGAGGTCAACCGCCTCCAGGATTGTCCTGTCTCGCTCATCGTAGGGCAGGTCGTCGTGCGAATCGATCACGGTCGCCCCATGCCCAGGGAAATGCTTGCCGCACGGGAGCACTCCCGCAGCGCGCAGTCCGGCGGCAAGCGCACAGCCGAACTCGGCCACCCGTTGCGGGTCAGGGCCAAACGCGCGGTCGCCAATAACGGTGTTCTCAGGGTTGCTGTACACATCCAGTACGGGCGCAAAGTCAATATCTATCCCCACGCTGTGCAGTTCCCGCCCAAGAGCGACCCCGACCTCATAGGCGAGTTGCGGAGAGCCGGTCTGGCCGATCTGCAAGGCGGGCGGAAAATGGGTGAAGGGCGGTGAGAGACGATGGACACGCCCGCCTTCGGCGTCAAGCGCGATCAGGGGTGGGTGCTCGGGGGCCAGGGCATGAATATCCGTACACAGGGCACGAAGCGTGTCCGGGTCCGTATAATTCCGCTGAAAGAGGATGATGCCACCGGGCTGCAAGTCGGCGAGTATCCGGCGCGTCTCAGTATCAAGCGTTGGATTGGGGATGCCAACCATCAGGCATAACCCAATATCGTCCGGAGAAGGTCGGTTGCTCATAACCGTACTCTAGCAAGAAGGCCGATATGAGAAAAGAAAATCCTACAGTACCTAGACAATCCTTAGACAAATATGCTAACAGCACGCCCATATTGCTTTGCCTTGGACGGGAGAGCCGCCGGGCGACAAACCGGTCGACCCAAACAGGCTCTGTCAGGGCAAAAGGATAGTGATGGCAGACCGCTTGGATCCCATTGTACGGACCGAGACGGACGGCAGAAAAATCAGACGACAGGGAATAGCGACGGCGCGCGGCTCTGGCAAAAGCCCACGTGGTCGTCACACCATCCTCCCTGTCCCCACGCCCTCCGACTGTGGTCCATGGAGAAGCTGTAGAAGGAGGGACAGCATGCAATCCGCAAAGGTTTCGGTTCCTGAACTGCAACGGCTGAAAGCGTCAGGGCAGAAGATTACTGCCCTCACCGCCTACGACTACCCGTTTGCCCGCATCCTGGACGAGTGTGGCATCGACTTTCTCCTGGTTGGTGATTCTCTGGGCACGACCGTGCAGGGGGCGGATACGACCCTGCCGGTCACGATGGATGATATGGTCTACCACCTCAGGCTGGTCAACCGGGCGCGCCCGCGCGCCCTCATCGTGGGGGATATGCCGTTTCTCTCCTACCAGGCCGGCATTTGCGAGGCGATTGCCAATGCCGGGCGTTTACTCAAGGAGGGCGGAGCCGAGGCCGTCAAACTGGAGGGCGGGGTCAACATCGCCCGGGTTATCAAGGCCATCGTGAATGTGGATATCCCCGTGATGGGTCATATCGGTCTGACGCCGCAATCGGTACATCGCATGGGCGGTTATAAGGTCCAGGGCAAGAAATCGGGCCGCCAACCCGGTGCGCGGGAACGGCTCATCGAAGACGCCGAAGCCGTCACCAACGCCGGCGCTTTTGCCGTGGTCCTGGAGGGGGTCCCCATGGACCTGGCTGCCGAGATAACGGACATGCTGCCCATTCCGACTATTGGCATTGGGGCCGGCCCGCACTGTGACGGCCAGATTCTGGTGATGCATGACCTGCTGGGCATGTCCGGGGATTTCACACCCAAATTCGTCAAACGCTACGCCAATCTGGAACAGGTCGTGGCCGACGCGGTGAACGCCTATATCAGCGATGTGCGGGGGCAGGCTTTCCCCCAGGATGAGCACTCGTTCCACTAGAGTCTTTCAGGAAACTTCACGTGCAGATTATTCAGACCGTTCGAGAGATGCAGCGCTGGTCGGAGGACCAGCGCCTGGAGCGTAAGACCGTAGCCTTTGTCCCGACTATGGGGTTTCTGCACGAGGGCCATCTCAGCCTGGTGCGCGAGGCGAAGAATCGAGGCGACGTGGTGGTGGTCTCTATTTTCGTCAACCCCATGCAATTCAATCAGGCGTCTGACTTCGACAAATATCCGCGAGACGAAGAACAGGACGAAAGCGCCCTGAAAGCGCTGGGCACCGACGTGTTGTTTATGCCGCCACCGGCTGAAATCTATCCCGACGGCTACCAGAGCGCGGTTGAGGTCGAGAAAGTCAGCCAGCCCTTATGCGGCGCCTTTCGTCCCGGCCATTTTCGGGGAGTGACAACGGTGGTGGCCAAGCTGTTTAATATGGTCAAACCGCACTGCGCCCTGTTTGGCGAGAAGGATTTCCAGCAGTGTGTGGTCATCAAACGCATGGTCCGGGACCTGAACTTTGACATCGATATCGTCACCCTGCCGACGATACGCGAAGACGACGGCCTGGCCATGAGTTCCCGGAATGCCCGGCTGAGTGCGGCTGAAAGAGAGACGAGCCTGTGCGTGTCGCGCGCGCTCAAAACCGCCCAGGAACTGGTCTCCGGTGGTCAGTCCTCCGCAGCCGTGATTCTTCGGACCGTGCAGCAAATATTGACCCAAAACGCCGAGGTGCGGGTTGAGTATGCCTCCTTGTGCCACCCTGAAAGGCTCGAAGAGGTTGAGCGGATAACCGGTCCCACCTTATTGGCCATCGCGGTCTGGGTCGGCGATGTCCGGCTGATTGACAACTGCGTGCTCCAATAGGCTCAGGGTTCGTGTATGGCCAAACAGAAGTCTGCCGAGAGAGCGATCTGTGTTAATCGCAAGGCGCGGCACGACTATATCATTAACGAAACCATCGAAGCCGGGATTGTGCTGAACGGCGGAGAGGTCAAATCGCTCCGCGACGGTCGGGCCAACCTCAAGGACAGCTATGGCCGGATCGACAAGGGCGAGGCGTTTCTATTGAACGCGCATATCAGCGACTACAAGCCGGCCCATTATTTTAACGGTGACCCCAACCGCAAGCGTAAGCTCCTGCTGCACAAAAAGGAGATTATGCGGCTAATGGGTAAAACAAAAGAGCAGGGATTGACCCTGGTTCCTCTGCGGCTGTACTTTAAGGAAGGTCGGGTCAAGGTTGAGTTGGCTTTGGCCAAGGGCAAACGGACGTATGACAAGCGCGCCGCGATTCGTGAACGCGAGATGAAGCGCGATGTTCAGCGTGCCATGCATAGACGAACAGGCTAGGGGGGTATTCCTCCTGGTCTGTTCTCCATGCGAGAGCTATAACTTTGATAAGGGGGCGATCTGGTTTCGACGGGGGCTAGAAAGCCAGGGCTGCATGCCGGGGTTCTGTCCCGCCCGTAAAACGGACAGGCTGCAAATATAACTGCAGACGATTTCGAATACGCTCTTGCTGCCTAGAGCAGCTTGCGTCTTACCGATCCGCGCCCGTAGGGTCGGCTAAGGCGACACAAATCGGGATAGGGCTGGCATCGTGCCGAAGGGTGCACGCCCGAAACTTTACTTTGGCTGGTCTGAGGGCATCCTGCTCGTAGGAGGCCCGAGGATAAGATCAAAATACGAGCTACGCATTGTAGATGCCTTGAGTGGACTACTTTCGGACGCGGGTTCGATTCCCGCCGCCTCCATTCCGTCTCGATCTCTCCTGTTCGGTCGCGTCTCCCCTAGAGCGACCGGCCCGTCACGAAATTCCAAAAGGTCTTGAGGTCGAAGGCAGCGTTGTACGCCACAATCGCATGGGTGCCGATGAAATCCCGAAGCTTCTGGGCGCTCTCGGCAAAGGTGGGCACCTGGGGTTTGCGTTTGTCGGCTAGCAGGCCGCTGCCTTTGCGTACCAGGCGCTTAAAGAGGTAGACGACTCAAAGCCAAGGTTTTAATGTACGAAGGCTATGAGGGAGGACCATGATGAGTTCCGATAAAACCGGTGGCCCCGTAGGCGCGCCGACAGACAGCGAGTTGCACGCGGCCGCGCAGGCTTTATTTCTCGATCTGGATCGGGGCGACTTGGATTTCTTCGCCACCGCGATGGTCGGGTTCGTCGACGACTACAATGCCATCGACGCCATGGACGCGCCGCCCCTGCCGACGAAATACCCGCGCGGTGAGGGGTATCGTCCGACCGGCGATGAGAACCGTTACGGAGCCTGGCAGTGGAAGTGTTCGATCAAAGGCGCGGCGTCCGGCAAGCTCGTCGGTAAACGTGTCGCCATCAAGGACAACATCAGCGTTGCGGGCATGCCCATGCTGAACGGCTCGGCGCTGTATGAAGGCTTTATCGCCGACGAAGACGCGACCGTCGTGACCCGCGTGCTCGATGCCGGCGGCGAAGTGGTCGGCAAGGCCGTGTGCGAAAACTTCTGCTATTCCGGTGGCAGCCACACATCGGCTTCGGGCCCGGTGAGGAACCCGCGCGCCCCCGACTTCATGACCGGCGGCTCGTCGAGCGGCTGTGCCGCATTGATTCTGACGGGTGAGTGCGACATGGCAATCGGCAGCGACCAGGGCGGCTCTGTGCGTATGCCGAGCTCGTGGTCTGGCTGTGTCGGGATCAAGCCGACTTACGGCCTCGTGCCCTATACCGGCGCCGGACCCATTGAGCACACTATCGATCACCTCGGGCCGATGGCCGCCTCGAGCGTCGATTGCGCCCTGTTACTCGAAGTCATCGCCGGCTACGACGATGGCCTCGACCCGCGTCAGGTAGCGGCGTTGCAGGCAAAACCCTATAGCGAACTCGTCGGCCGGGGGATCGAGGGGCTGCGAATCGGTATCGTTCGCGAAGGCTTCGGCGCACCGGGCTCGGAGGCGGATGTGGATGAATCTGTGATGGCCGCGGCCCGGCGGCTGCGGGAAGCCGGTGCCGTGGTCGAAGAAATCTCCATCCCCATGCACACCGAGGCCCTGAAGATCATGTTCGCAAGTTCCGTCGACGGGACGCTGTCAACGTGGAGCGATCAGGGTCCGGCGGGTGGCAACGCAGATGGTCACCACCCACTTGGAGCGATCCGCTTCTTTCAGGAGGTGCGCAAAACCCGGGCGGCGGAGCTGCCGGATATGGCCAAGACCGTGCTGTTGTTCGCGCAGGTCATGCGTGCACGTTACGGCAACTATTATTCCGCCAAGGCACAAAACCTCATCCGCACGCTACGCGCCGCCTACGATCTCGCGTTCGATACATGCGACCTGCTCGTGATGCCGACGACCGTGATGAAAGCCCACCGGATCCCACCACCGGACGCATCGCGTGAAGTCGTCATGGGGCTCACGCTCGACATGATCGGCAACACCGCACCCTTCGACGCGACGAGCCATCCGTCGATGAGCGTGCCGACCGGTCTGTCGAACGGCCTGCCCGTCGGCATGATGATCACGGGGCGCTACGGTGAGGACGACGTCGTGCTGCGCGCCGGGCATGCGTTCGAGACGTTGCGTGGGCCGTTTTGAGCGCTCGCGGAACGCTGCCGACGGTCGGCCTTGCCGCATCGGCGTTGGGCGGCTGTCAGGAAGAGACCCGTTAATGATGGGTTCGCAGCCCCCCGGCATTCATGGTCGCAAGCCTAATCAGGAGAGGGAGCGATGAGTTCACATAGCGAAATGCACTACGAGGTCGTCTGGCCGAAATCGCCGCTAGCGGTACAGACCCGGCCTCTCGCCGAGCGGCTCGACACGCTCAAGGGCAAACGAGTCGGGTTCCTGTGGGATTTCCTGTTTCGCGGTCACGAGCTTTTTCCGGTCATCGAAAAAGAGCTGCGGAACCGTTTCACCGGGGTCGAGATCGTCGGGTACGACGAATTCGGCAACACGCACGGAGGCGATGAAGCCGAGGTGATTGCGGTTCTTCCCAACCGGTTGCGCGACCGCCGTATCGACGCCGTCGTCTCCGGGGTGGGGTGTTGAGGGAGTTGTACGCCCGCCGTGATGCGGGCGTCGGTTGTCGCGGAAGCCGCCGGGGTGCCGTCGGTGTCGCTGGTCTGTGAAGGTTTCGAACGCCAGGCGTCGGCCACTGGTCGCGGCGCGGGATTCGACGGGCTTCCCCTCGGCGTGCTGCGCGGACACGTGGACGCGCAGAGCCACGATGAGATGATCGGTTCCCTGCGTGCCTCGACGCTCGACCAGATCATAGCCGGCCTTACCATCGCACCGGTCGTCAGTGAGGGCGCCGCCGCCGAGCCCGCGCCACTGGATGTCGTTGCCACAGGAACGCTTGACGATATCAACGAACGTTTCACCGCTGAGGGTTGGAGCGATGGACTGCCGGTCATTCCGCCGACCCAGGACCGGGTCGCGGCGTTTCTCGCCGCGCTGAACGATGATCCCTGGAGAATAATCGGCACCGCCCGGCCCTCGGGCCGTAAGATCACGGTCTGGTCGGTTGCCGTCAATGCCGTCATGACCGGTTGTCAGCCCCGGCACCTGCCCGTACTCTTGGCGCTCGCCGAAATCATCGCCGATCCCGGTTACGGCGTAGAGCACTCTGGCAACACCACCGGAGCCGATGCCCTCGTCATCGTGAATGGGCCGTCGATGGCCGAACTCGGCTTCAACGCCCAGCAGGGTGTGCTTCGGGAGGGCACCTATGCGAATACCAGCGTCGCCCGCTGGCTCCGGCTGTACCTGCGTAATGTCTGTGGATTCACCGCCGACGAACACGACAAGGCCACGTTCGGTAACAGCACCCGGATGGTATTGGCCGAAGATGAGCAGACGCTGACCGATATCGGCTGGCAACCATTGAGTGCGGAGTTCGGGTTCGGGCGGAGCGACGACGTGGTCACCATGGCCCGCATGAACAGTGGCCTTATCCTCGGCAGCGTCTTCGGATCGACGGGCGATGCGATCGTGCCGTATCTGGCCGACGGCCTCGTTCGAGTCAGTGGCTGGGACCTCGCGCACATCTACGGGTTCGGACAGGGCCATTATCGACCGCTGCTGATACTTTCTCCGATACTGGCGCGCACATTCGCCCGATCCGGCTGGAGCAAGGACGACGTCAAGCAAGCACTGTTCGTGAAGGCACGGATGCCGGCGGCCAGATTCGAGCAGCTTATCGGCGAGTGGAGCAATATCGATGCGGGGCGCCGGACCCTGTTCGAACTGGCGACCGAGGGTCTGATCCCGCCGGTCTTCGGCGAGTCTAACGACCCGCAACGCCTCGTGCCGATCGTGACCGAGGCCTCGAAGTTTCTGATCGCCGTTGCCGGCGACCCGAACCGGAACAATGCTTACGTCATGAGTAACGATGGACCGCACGGTGACTGGACGGCCAAGGCCGTCGTGCGGGGGGTCTAGCGTCAGATGTTTCATCGCCGCGTCATTCATTGCGCCATGAACGCAGTGTGACAATGCGGCGATGGAAGACCTGAGCCTGGACGATGGGGTGGCGAAAATCAGAGTGGGTACGCCGAACATCGGTCAGGCCGCATGGCCACCCATAAAATATCGGGCCTAATCGGTCCTGCGGGACTCCAGTCTTGGCAGGATGTGTTCGCCAAATGTATCGATATCGTGCTCAAAGTCGGGAAAGGCGAACATACAGGCAGCCACTTTGGCTTCATCGTAGATTCTGTCCAGGTAAGAGGCTACTTTCCGGTAAGAGCCCACCAAGGTCGGCAAGCCCATGAACATGGATTTCCGTTTCAGGCTCTCGGACATGCCTTCGGACTTGTCCAATTCTGCCTGGCCGACGAGGTTGGCGATGGCCACCTCATCGGCGCCGGCGACGATATGCTCGAAACGTTTTTCCGCCTCCGCGTCCGTCTCCGCGGCGAAGACATTGAACAGGGCAATGGTGCCCACGTGACGGCCGAGCTTTCCGGCGTGGTCCTGGAGCTTTGACGTGATGGCACTGAACGTCTTGATGTCCGCTTCGATGTCGTGCGTGTTGCCGCCGGCGATGACGAAATTCCGGTCACCCATTTCGGCGGTGTAGCGAATGCCGCGTTCCGACTGGCCGGCACACACAAGGGGAATGCGCGTCGACGGCACCGGTTGAATTTCGGCACCGTCCATTGTGAAGTATCTGCCCTTAAAATTGCTCCTGCCGGTGTTCCAGAGGTCCGCCAGGACCGTGACATATTCGGTCGCATAGTCGTAGCGGGTCTCGTAATGTTCGTCGCCCGGCCACAAGCCCATTTGATTGAACTCATCCTTGTACCAGCCGGAAACGATATTGAGCCCGAAACGTCCTGGGCAGACGGCTTCGATGGTCGCAGCCATGCGGGCCGCCACCGCTGGATGAATGGACAGAGTGGTGACCGAAGGGAACAGATGGATGGTCCTGGTCACCGGAGCCAATGACGCGGTTAAGGTAAAGGAATCAAGGGCATGGTCCCAATATTCCGTTTCTCCGCCAAAGCCCCGGAACTTCACCATGGACAGGGCGAACTCGAATCCTAACGCTTCGCATTTCAAGGTGACGTCCCGGTTCAGCTCCCACGTGGGCCAAGTGGGCGGGACATTGCGTGAAATGATGAAGCCGCCCTTGGCGATAGGCAGGAAGATGCCAATTTCCATCATGGAGCGGTCTCCCCCTTGTCGTCCATCCTAGCAACGCCATTTTCCATTGGATAGTCCAGGAAAACCGTTTGTGACAGTAGGGACGAGGTGAGAGCTTACGGAACAGAGGTGAGCCTTGCGGGTCGTGGAGCATGCGTCAATCCCTTCTCCTACACGGAGGAGACACTCGAAGAAGTCGAAGCCGCGATGCATTGACGACTGGCCGCGTTACGCGCACAACATGGAGTTCGATGACAGCCTCGGGCGGCAGGCAGCGGATTGCCTCACGCGCTCGAAAGCGGGCGGATACGCACGTACCACTATGAACCCCTACGCCTTCGGCATCATCACGAGCATCGTGATCTATCTGCTGATCGGCAATTACGCCGGCCGGCGGGTAAAAGATGTCGATGATTATTTCGTTGCGGGGCGTGACAGCTCGACCTTGCTGATCGCCGGCACCCTGGTCGCCAGCTACTTGAGCACCGCCGCATTCCTGGGTGAAACCGGGTTTACGTATCAAGGGCACGGCGCGATCCTGATGATCCTGGTCGGGGTCAATATCGCTGGCTACGTCCTGGGCGCAGCGTTCTTCGGCCGCTATGTCAGACGCAGCCAGGCGATCACCGTCGCTGAGTTCTTCGGCAAGCGCTTCAACAGTCGGCGCGTTCAGGCCGCCGCAGGCGTGACGGTTATCGCGGGTGTCACCGCCTATTTGCTGGCTGTGACCCAGGGGGCATCACTGGCGATATCGGAAGTGATGCATATTCCCTATGACGTGACGTTGCTGATCGTCTGGATCGGTTACACCTCGTTCACGATATATTCCGGCTCGAAAGGCGTGGTGTTGACGGATACCGTCATGTATCTGCTGTTCACCTTCGTCGGTTTCCTCTCTCTCTATTATATCCTCGGTGAGACCTGTGGATGGTTCGCCACTATCGAGTCCCTGGCGGTATACGAAGCCAAGCCGGCAATCATCTCATGGCACGGCGTCGTCGGATCCGATTCGCGCTGGCACACGCCGTTCGATTCAGTTGGCTGGGGTCTCGTGCTCGGGATCGCATGGGCATTCACGATTGCGGTGAGTCCGTGGCAATCGAGCCGCTACCTCATGGCGAAAAACGAGCACACCGTGATGCGATCGGCGTGCTTTGCGAGCGCGTCGGTCGTGGTGCTGTATTGGGCGTTGGTGGTGTCCGCCGCCGCCGTCAATCTCCTCAACCCGGATATCGAGCCCAACGAAAAGGCCATGATCTGGGCGGCTTTCAACGCCATGCCGACCTATGCGGGCGTGTTGTTCATGACCGGTGTGGTGGCTGCCGCCCTGTCCTCGGCGTCGACGTTTCTCTCTTTGATCGGATTCAGCGCGACGAACGATCTGGTCGAGATTCGCGAGGGCGATGAACGTCGCAAGCTCCGATTGAGCCGCTACACCATGCTGGCGGTCGGGATCGTCATCTTGATCGTCGCGTATTTCCAGCCGCCCGCGATCATGATGATCAGCTATTTTGCGGCGACGCTGTTTTCATCGTCGTGGGGACCGGTGGCCTTCATGAGCGTGTGGAGTACACGCATCACGGCGGACGGAGCCTTTTGGGGGATCGTCGTCGGCTTTGTCGGGAACCTGGTACCGAAGGTCCTCTCGGTATTCGAGGTGATATCCCTGCCGGTATATCTCGATCCATTCGTGATTGGCATCGTATTGAGCTGCACCACGATCATTCTCGTATCGCGAAAGGGCCGGGTTACCGAGGAGGAATCTCTTTATCGCAGGCAGATACATCAAACGCCACCCAGTGAATACGATCCCTCGTTGACTGCCAGAACCTTGTGGTTCGCGAGGGGTTTGATGGTCTGCGGCGCAGCCGTGACGATACTCATGATCGTGTTTTACGTGTTACCGTACGAACAGGCGGTCGGACACAAGACCGACTCCCTGTGGCTGGCCCGGTGGTTCTGGTCATGAGCGGCGAGTTGATTCTCTCGATAGGCTACGGCGGTATCCTCTTCCTGTGCGGTGCGTTCGCCTACTGGTGGACCAAGCGCTCCTACGGCAAACGTCCTGAGGAGCCGGATCAACATTCGTAGCTTGCGGGCAACCCTGGCGAGATACACGCCCGGAGATTACCAACCGCATCCAGCCGGCGCAGCACGATCATGGGTAGGAGGATGTCGCGATACTTGCCGCGCACGTACAGGTAGCGCAGCATGTCGTCGGTAATGCCCCAGATGTATTTGGCAATCTAGTTCAGGTCGGTGTTACGCATCTTCGTACTCACTCAAAGGGATTCAGAATCTCTAAATCGTTGATCCAGAGAAAATCTTTGGTATTTCTCGTGACGAGCATGTGTTGATGGATGAGGGCGGTCCCTGCCACCAGGGAATCTCCCAAGGTCATTCTCCGTTCTTGGCGGAGCTGTACAGCCCGTTCTATGACTCCTTGCGATATCGGGAGGATGGCCGATGCGGCAAAGAACTCCTCAAAAAGACCTCGGTCTGCCTCTGTGAGGTTGTGGTAACCGAGCACCTCAACATAGCTCACGGCTGAGACCGCAGGCGTATGCTTTGCAATAAACTGTCGTAGATTCTCATGCTCGGGTCGAGCAGCATAGATAATGATATTACTGTCTATGAGCACTACGCTTCTCGGTCTGGAAGGGGTCTATCCTGGCGCTGCTCTCTTTCCCAAGCTAAAGGGTCAACCTCCTGCGGGAAGGTGCTCAATTGCGCAATCTTCTCCAGGGCGTTTGCCATGCGTTGGCCGCTATCACTGTTGGATGCCGGAGTTGATAATTTCTCCTGCAAAATCGTCACTTGAACAGGAATGGGTTGCTCCTCGGGAAGAGTCTGCGGCCTTCCGTCGCTCCACTCCAATTGGTTACCGCGAAGGGTTGCTCTGTATGTTGTCGGCATGGCTCTACACTACTCCGTTCAAGATACAAAAGCGAGTCTTCCGCGAGAGGAAACCGGCGTTCCTGCTTATAATATATGCCCATCCTTCGATAATTTAAAACCGAACGCAGAAGCACAAACAAAAAGGGCGCACCGCGATGCGCCCCTCCAAGTTCCGGTGATGTGGAGTGTTTGCTACTCCAGCACCTCGGCAATCACTAACTCGGTGATCTTCTCTTCGTTATAGCCCAGAATATTCTCCAACACGTTCTGGTTCTCACGTCCCAGCATCGGGGTCGCCGGGTTGATCTGGGCCGGAGTGCGGGAAAATTTGAAGCGAGTGCCTTCGACCGTGGTCTTGCCGAAGTCGGGATGATCCAGGTCGACAAAGTGCTCGCGGTGCTGAAGCTGCTTGTCCTCGTACAGTTCGTGGATGGTTTCCACTGCGCTGGCAGGGACGTTTTTGGCCTGAAGCTGTTCTTCGGCCTCATGCGGGCCGAGTTGACTGCTCCAGGCGTCAATGGCTTTATCGATTTCGTCCTGATTGGCCAGACGGCCCTTGGCGGTGGCAAGACGCTCGTCACTGCCGAGGTCCGGGCGGTTCATGGTCTCGCACAGCGCGCGCCACTGGTCGTCGGTTTCCACGCCAATCGCCACCCAGCGGTCCTCTCCTGCGGACTGATACACCCCGTGCGGGGCGAAGTTCATGTCCCGGTTGCCCATACGGGTCTGGGTCCGTCCGTTGACGGTTTGGTCTAAAAGAAACGGCGCCAGAAAATGGAGCGAGGCTTCGGCCTGCGCCAGGTCGATATGCTGGCCCTTACCGGTCTGGTGCTTGTGTTCGAGCGCCGCCAGCACGGCCGCAGCGTTATACCACGGCGCGATATAGTCGGTGTAGGCCCCGAATGGTCCCGCCGGTTCGCGGTCGGGCCAACCGGTAGGATCGAAAAATCCCGAGACGGCAGCCGCCAGATTGCCGAACCCGGCAAAGTGCGAGTGGGGGCCGGTCTGGCCCATCAGGCAGGTGCTGAGCATGATGATGTCGGGCTTGATTTTTGTGAGCGACTCGTAGTCAAAGCCCCACTCCCGCATGGCTTTGGGCGAAAAGGACTCGGTCACCACGTCTGCCCACCGTACCAGATCAAAAATGATCTCACGCGACTCCGGTTTGGACAGGTTCAGGGTCATCGGCAGTTTGCCGGTGTTCATATTATTGTACAAACCGGAATTGTTCGGGCCGGGCTGCTTGTTTTGAAAGGGGCCGACCATGCGCACCGCGTCAAAGCGGGTGGTCGATTCAATCCGCACAACGGTCGCTCCGTAGTCGGCCAAAATACGCGTCGAGCCGGGGCCGGCCATGGCCCACATGAAATCGAGCACTTTGACTCCGGCCAGGGCGTGATTGCTTTCACTGCCAGTCTGTTGTCCTTCTGCCATGGGTACCCCTCCTGATTGAGTCGCGGTTAGATGATCCCCTTGCCGTGTAATTCCGCTAACGCTTGGGCATCAAGGCCGAGTTCGTCATAGACCTCGGTATTGTGTTCGCCAATCTTCGGCGAACGACGCTTATAGGCAATCGGCTGCTCGCTGAACTTGGCAAACGGACCGGGATAGGCAAACGCTTTGCCTATCTCCTCATGGTCAACCGCTGTCCAGTATTGGCGGGACTCAAGCTGTTTGCTCTCTACGACCTCGTCAATCGTAGTGACCGGGGCGACGAGCAGGCCACGGTCCAGAGCGTTCTGGAACAGCTCTGCTTTCGTTTTGGTTTTGGTGAAGTCTTCAACGATCAGTTTCAGACGTTCATAGTCTTCAAGTGTTTTCGGATCGCCCCCAAAGAGGCCGCCGCCCATGTCAACCCAGTCCATCTGTTGGACTTCTTTATCGCAAAACCCTTCCTCATAGATCCAGTCCATGAGACGCTTGGTGAAATGGGCAAACGCCGAGCCAAACAGATAGGCAATCGAAACATTACCGTCTTTTGCCGGCCAGAGCAGGCGGATTTCCAGCGGCCCCATTTTTGCCCCGCCGGCCATGCGGCGGGTTTCCGCATCGTTGAGCGGTGCCGAGAGAATGGTCGATTGGGTTGCCTGGGCCGCGGCCTGCTGGGCGGAAATATCAATGTGCTGCCCGCGGTTCGAGCGGTGCGATTCGTACAGGGCAATCAGCGCGGCCGGCGCGGCGGCGGCACTGGCGTGCAGATAGCCCTGGGGAACACTCAGGCGGACGGGCGGCCGGTCTTCGTCTCCGGTAATGACGAGCGGTCCGCTGCTGGCCAGAATAATCAGATCGCTATCCGCATAGCTGGCCTTTGGCCCGTCTTGTCCGAACGGCGTAATCGAGACATAAATCAGCCCCGGATTGTCTGCCGCCAACTCGTCATAGCTCAGGCCGTATTTGGCCAGGGTGCCGGGATTATCCGATTCGATCAGGAACTTTGCGCCCTGGGCCAGGCGTCGAAGAATATCCTGGCCTTCGGACCGTGTAATATCGAGAGTGACTCCCCGTTTGTTTCGGTTATAGGCCCACCAGTAGAGCGAGTTTTCCGCATCCTCCTGATCCTGATAGAAAGGACCCAGCTTGCGGGCCGGGGAGCCTCCGGGGGGCTCGATTTTAATGACATCAGCGCCCAGATCGGCCAGGATTTGGCCGCACAGCAATCCGCGTTCCGTTGTCAGGTCAAGAACTCGATAAGGGTTGAGCATTCGGTGACTCCCGCACTAGCAATGACAGAGATTTTTCATCATCCGCACAAGGTCTCCCCATAGCTCCCTTGACGAGAACAGGCAAGCCCCGATTTGATATCCGTCAGATAATCTGAATGGGCTCTGCTCAGGCGCTATGGTATTGATGGAGTGCGTCATGATTTGTCCGCGCTGCCGAACAAAAATGAAAGTGGAGGCGCACCGGCCCCACAAGCAGGAGAAATGGCGCTGTCCTCAGTGTGGCAAAGTTCGTATGAAACCCGCGTCATACCGTCGGCGTACACGACGGGGGCGGGCCGAATAGGGAATGAGCCGGGCGTCAATCCTCAGGGAGCAGAGGCCTCCTCGTCCGGAGCCTTACGGCTGTCAACATAGGCTTTCATGAGTCCCGGCAGGTCAATGGGCGACTCCGTCTCTCTGAGCACTCCGCCGGGTGGGATAAGTCTATCCGACCCGCCCAGCGAGATGAGGACATAGGGGCCGCCGAGCAGACCCTTGGTGTGAATGGACGCGATGGCGTCTTCCTGAATCTCAATATCGCTGTCTATGGTTAAGCGGACCCGTGCCCGCGTGCCCGTAAGCTGGACGGTATCAACCCGGCCGACGCGGACACCGGCAATCTCGACCGGCGTGCCAGGTCCCAGGCCGGCGGCACTTTCAAAGTCGGCATAGATGGTATACCCCCAGGCGTTATAGAGCACCGTTTCCCCAAGGGAAGAGAACAGATAGAAGGCACTTGTGGTTCCAAGAATCAGGAAAACCGCGACGCTGAGACCGAGTCGGTGCATGGCCTGACAGCCTAGCAGACCAATCCGTGCCCCCCAAGACCTCCGCCCATGCTCATGACTGGTCACACAGCTCTACAAGAAGGCGTGAAAAACGCGAGTGGGAAAATTTCTTTGCGGCTTTTCTGTCTTCTTGTTCTTCTTTGCGGTTTTTTGTTCGGCCATGCCCAAAACGTGTGGGCCAATAATACGGCCCTCGTCGCCCAGGGGCAGTATATTTTCGCCTTAGCCGGGGGATGTGGCTGTCATACGGCGGATCAGGGGCCCACCAACGCGGGCGGGCGGCCGATTGAAACCCCCTATGGACGATTTTACGGAACGAATATCACACCCGACCCGGTCCATGGGATTGGAACCTGGACGGGTCAGGAAATCGTTGATGCGATCCGTCTGGGCGTGAAACCCGACGGGACGGTCATGAGTCCGGTCATGCCGTATCCGGCCCTCAGCGGCATGACGGATGAAGATGTCACGGCGCTGGTGGCTTTCCTGCGTAGCCAGGAGCCCGTGGCGCAAGAAAATCTTCCCCACGAGGTGAGCCTGCCGTTTTCCGGGTTGGCCATGCGCGCCTGGCGCTGGTTGTTTTTTGAACCGGTTGAAACCCGGGCGGCAGCCTGGGCGGACCCTATTGCCCGAGGGCGCTACATCAGCGAGCACCTCGCCCATTGTCAGGAATGCCATACGCCGCGTACCGTGTTTGGCACACTCGACCGGACGCACGATTTAGCCGGGAATCCGGCTGGCATTGATGGTGAGGTCGCGCCCAATATTACCCCGGATGACGAGACGGGTATTGGGCGGTGGAGTGAGGGAGAGATCGTTTCCCTGCTGCGTACCGGGTTTCTCCCGAATTTTGATACGGTTCAGGGGCTGATGGCGGTGGTGATTGATGGAGTGCCTGGGGGCGGGTACAAAGACATGACTGATGACGACGCCCACGCTGTTGCCAAATATCTGAAATCGACTCCTCCGAGGAGTCAGGAAGGACAGGAATAGCGTGGGTCTTGCGTAAGAGGAGGGAGCGTAATGAGAGGGATAGTTAGCCGTGTGGTTCGTGGAGTTTTAATCAGTGTGAGCGTGATGGCAGGAGGGCTGCATAGTCTTGGTGGGCTGAGTTTCGGACACGAAAATCATCCGACTCAGATGCCGGACCCCCAGCAGACGGTGGCATTTCGCACCTATCTGATGGAGAATGTTGGGGCCAATGCCAAGGAGATGAAAGGTAAGATCGACGCTGGCAAGCTCGAAGAGGCCAAAATGAATGCCGCCGCCATCGCCCTTCATTCAACACGCATCGCCGCGCTCTTTCCTGAGGGCAGCAGCGGGGATTCCTCTCGGGCCAAAGAAGAAATCTGGCAGCACTGGGACGCTTTTCTTGCCTCCGCCACAGAACTGGGTACGGAAGCGAACGCACTAACCGTGGCTGCGGGAGAAAACAATGCCACCTCCGTCAAAGAACATATGCAAAAGATGTTCGGGACGTGTAAGAGCTGTCACGACCAGTTTCGCAAGCCGGAAGAATAATCCCGCACGGAAATTATATTGCTCCTGGACAAAAAACGTGAGATAAAAAATTCTATAAAGTTCCTGGTAAAAGGAGGCTTTCGTGGCCGGTGCTGTTGGATTCCAAGCGCTGACAAGCCGTAATGCCGTCCTGAGTAGCGCAGAAAATTTCATTCTGTACCTACTCATGGAAACCAAGCCGCAGGGCGGGGGGGTGCGCCTGCCGCTCAATCTTGGCATTGTTCTTGACCGCAGCGGTTCGATGTACGACGAACAGCGGTTGGACCATGTCATCGAGGCCATCAAATATCTGATCGACAATCTCGGTCCGGATGACAAGGCGGCGGTGATTGCGTTTGCCGACCGGGCCGAAGTTGCGGCAACGGCAGACCGGGTCACGGCAGATGCCGCCGGGGTAAAACGGGCCATTGACGATCTCGATCTCTTGGAGATTGGCGGCGGGACGCAAATGGCGCTGGGCATGGAAGCCGCGCTGGCCGAGGTAGAGAAGCATTATTCGCCGAACCGCCTGAACCGGCTGTTGCTCCTGACCGACGGCCAGACCTACGAGGAGCGCAAATGTCTCGATCTCGCCCGTCAACACCGGGAGCGCATTTCGTGCAGCACGCTCGGGGTGGGGATCGAGTTCAATGAAAAACTCCTGATGGAAATGGCCGAGGAGAGTGGCGCCAACTATCACTTTATTGATGCCCCGGCCTCCATTCCGAATATATTCTCCAACGAACTTCAGGGACTGCGGAATGTTGCCCTGACCAATGCCCGGATTGAGATGCAACTCAGCGCGGGGGTGCAGGTGAAGGAAGCCTTTCGCGCCAGTCCTCAAATTTACCCGATAAAAGAGATTACGCCTGACACCAACCGGACGATTTCCTTGCCGCTGGGAGATATCGAAGCGGGAACGCCAAGCTCAGCCTTGGCCGTCTTAGTCTTACCGCCCCGCCGACCCGGCCGGGTACGGCTGGTGCAAGCGGCGCTATATTACGATACGCCCGAGGCCAAGAACCAACACGAAAGCGTGGACGTGGTGGTGAATTATACGCTTGAGCGTTCGGCCATTGGCCAGGCCAACGGTTATGTCATGAATCTGGTCGATCAGGTCAGCGTCGCCAAGATTCAGTTGCAGGCCGAGGCGGCCATGGCTGCCGGCAATACGGATAAAGCCACACGCTTGTTGGGGAATGCCATAGCTGGCACACAACGACTGGGGAATGCGAAAGCAACCCAGGCGCTTGAGGGGCTCCAGAGTGAGTTGAAGAAAACCCAGAGTCTGGCGACCGGGGCAGCCAAGACCCAGTTGCTCAATGCCCAGGCAACCCTTCGAAAGACGCAGCAGCTCGATCCTGAGAGCGTCAAGGATGCACTCCGGGATTAAGCTCCACCACAGATGTGGTCAATGAAGGAGATGTGAGAATGATTCGCTGTGCGGAATGCAATGAAGAAAATATGGATGGCCTGGAATACTGTGATAGCTGCGGCGCAAAACTTGAAGCCGTAGCGACGGAAGCCGAGGCTGTTGATACTCCTGACAGCCAAGCCGCAGAGGAAGCGCCAGACGAAACGGAGGCCAGTGCAGAACCCGTGGCAGAAGAAGCTGCGGCTGAAGCGACCGAAGCTGAAGCGACCGCAGCCGACGAAGCCGAGGCCGAGGAAAGTGCCGGGGCGGCTGATGATATGTCCGTGGAGACTCCAGAGGCCGAAGCCGTGCCTGACGCCGCAGCCCTCAGCGATGACCAGGCGGCGGTCGGCAGTGCTTCGCTCACCATTACCCGGGGTGGCACTGTGGGGAAAGTCTTTGAGCTCCAAGCTGGAGACAATCTGGTTGGTCGGTGGGACCCGGATTCCGGTTCTTTTCCCGAAGTCGATATGGAAAACGATGATCCGGAAGCGCGGATCTCCCGCAAACACGCGCTGATAAAGTTCGGGGCCGAGCTGACGATTGAAGATATCGGCAGCCTGAACGGGACGTTTGTCAATCGGGGACAACGCCTTGAGCCCGGCTCGCCCGTCCCGCTTAAAGACGGAGACGAGATCATCATCGGCAAAACCTTTTTCAAGGTGTCACGCGCCCAATGAAGTCGGCTTGGCCGTTCTGGGACTGGTGATGCATGGGTTCTGCGCCGCTGCTGACCGAGCCGACAGACCGTGAGAAGAGCTGTGTTTGTGTTGAGTGCGGACAGGCCAATGTCATCGGAGAAACGTTTTGTACCGCCTGCGGTGTCGCGCTTGAGGAGGAAGGTGAGGGGGAGTCGGTTCCCCCCCTCGAACCGTTGCCAATCGGCACCGTTCTGGCTGATACCTATCGTTTGACCGTACTCCTCTCGACCGGACAGGAAAATCGTTACCGGGCGGTTGATCAGACGGACGATAGCCGGACCTACCTTATAGCGGAACGGTCAAACGACCAGACGGATGCCCATGCGGGGGACGTGTTCCGGTTGTTCGAACAACTTGCCGCAATTCGTCATCCGGCCCTGATTCTTCCCCAAGAACGTTGTGAATGTGACGGACGGGTCTACCTCATCACGTCGAGTCAGTCCGGTCTCCCGCTGAGCCAGCGTGTTGGCCGGACATCGGAGCGGGAGGCGGCCGGCTGGGGTGTTCAGCTATGCCAGGCCGTGGAGGCTTTGCACCGGCATGGACTCCTGTGTATTGAGCTTCCTCCGGAGAATATTCTTCTCGACAAGACGGGTCGGCTGCACCTCACCCAATTCGATGCGATCCGTCTCAAAGACGCAGTTGAGGAGAGTCCCGTGTTGACGGATGGCTATGCTGCGCCCGAGGCATACAAGCCCCAGGTGTTAAACGAAGCGGCCGATGTATTTGCGCTCGGTGCCTGCTTGTATGCTGTATTGGTAGGGCGGCGTTTGCCGGTTGAGGGCTGGGCGGTTCAGCCTGAGCCGCCAGTCTTCTACCCTGAGAAAGTCCTGACTCCCGAGTTTGAGCGCGTTTTAAGCAGAGCGTTGGCCTTTGAGTCTACAGAGCGCTATGCGGCGCTGCACGCGCTGAAACACGACTTGCTCGCGCTGGGTCAGTCCGTGCAGATCCGTTCGGCCTGGCGGACCGATGTCGGACAGGTGCGCGACCATAACGAAGATGCCGTACTGGTCAAAGAGATGGGGCAAGGCAGCCTAGCCGGCAACGATTTCCGGGGGCTGTATATTGTGTCAGATGGTATGGGTGGTGCAGAAGCCGGGGAGGTCGCGAGCCAGATCGCCATCCAGACGGTAGCCCGCCATGTCGAAGCAGCCCAGGCTGATGCCGAGGCGGAAGAAGAGGTCGATGCTGCGACTTGGGAGCGCTGTCTGCGTGAGGCGGTTGAGGCGGCCAACACCCGGATTGTCCAATACGGCAAAGATCATCCCGAGTCGGCTGGCCTGGGAGCCACGATCGTTGCCGCGTTAATTCAGGCGGAACAACTGGCGCTGGCCTGGGTCGGGGACAGTCGGGTCTATCTGCTGGAAAACGGAGTGGTACACCAGCTCTCGCACGATCATTCTCTGGTCGCCCGTCTGGTCGAGATCGGCCAACTGACCGAAGAAGAGGCGTTGACCCACGAGCACCGTAACGTCCTGATTCGGTCTTTGGGCAGCAAGGAAAACGTGAAGGTCGATACGCTCTCGCGGCCGCTGAAGCGCGGCGTTCGTCTCCTTCTGTGCAGCGACGGGCTGACCAGCCATGTCCTTGACCCTGCGATTGCCGACATTATGAGTCGCCACCGGACCCCGCACGAGGCCGCCCTGGAATTGACGGTCGCGGCCAATACCGCGGGCGGCAGCGATAATACCTCAGTGGTTGTGGTCTTTCACGAGTAGCGAGGCATGATCGATGTCGCGAAATGAAAGCGGTCAACTCGAACCTGGAACGGTCCTGGCGGGCCGGTATCAGATTGAGCGTTTTCTGGCGGGCGGTGGGATGGGTGTCGTCTACGTTGCCCAGGACCAGCGGCTGGCTGAGCGACAGGTCGCCATCAAAGAAATTTTTGATCGGTTCACGAATCCCGAAGAGCGCGCTCAAGCGATTGAGTATTTTCATCGAGAGGCCGATACGCTGGCCCAGCTCACCCATCCGGCCATTCCCGCTATTTTCGATCGCTTTGGTGAGGGCAATTGCCATTATCTGGTGATGGATTTTATCGAAGGGACCAACCTGGAACAGGAAATCGCCGGACTGGGCGGTCGGCTGCCCGAGAGCCGGGTCATCGAGATTGGTCGGGAGCTGTGCGACGTGTTGACCTATCTGCATAGCTTTTCTCCGCCCGTCATCTATCGGGACATGAAACCGGGCAATGTGATCCTGCGACCGGATGGGCGCATCACCCTGATTGACTTTGGTATTGCCAGAATTTTCTCCCCCCAGGGTAAGGCCACCCTGATTGGCACGCCCGGATTTGCCCCGCCCGAACAGTACTCCGGGCAGGTCGATGAACGGTCCGATATTTATGGCCTGGGGGCAACCCTGCACTATATCCTGACTGGTCGGGATCCGGAGAAATACCCGCCGTTCTCGTGTCCGCCGGTGCTTTCGGAGAAGCCTGATGCATCCCCTTTTCTTGCTCAGGCGATTGACCAGGCCCTGGCGTATAAAGCCGAAGCGCGGCCCAGGAGCGCGGAAGCATTTAAGGACATGTTTTTGTATGGGCGCGGACTGAGCGCGGCTCCATCCCCCGGTTCGTCCCAAGCCGCGACCCAAATCCTGGAACCGCTGCCGGAGCCGGCTGCAGAGCCCCTCACCGCCGAGCCGCCGCAACAGAAACGGCGCTGGGGGCGGATGGTGGCGACCCTGATTTTTTTGCTGTTGCTGAGTGGCGGGGCGTATGGACTGTTCACTTCTCCTGAACTGCTGCAAGGCAACCCGATTGCGCGCATGGGAGAAAGGATTCCGTGGCAGCAGATTGAAACCTGGCTGCCGGAATCCCAGCGGCCAAGGTTTCGGGCATTTGTTGCGGATTTACCCTGGGAGCGGGAGAAACGCCTGCGCGCGCTGCGGGCCGACCCGCTCGAACTGGTTTCTCTTAACTTGGTGAATACTTCGCGGGATGGCACACCACTGTCGGAGGTCAAGGACAGCTATACGCTGAGTGAGGTGCAATATCTGACCTGGGAAGCGGCGCTGAAAAACAGGCTGTTTGGGGTTGAAGGCGGGAGTCATCGGCTGGAAGGCCGTTTTTTTGATCCCGAAGGGGGCTTGGCGGGGAAAAGCGAAGCCGGTCGGTTTGTCCGGCCCGAAGAGGAGGAGCTTGAACTGCGGGGCGTGACCCTGCTTGAGGGGCTCAAGGAACGGGCGACCGGTGATTACCAGCTTGAGCTCTATCTCGGGGATGCCAAGCTGGCCAGCCACACGGTCCGGATTGAACCGGACCCGGTCCAGGTCGTCGCAGCCGAAGTGACAGAAGAAAAGGAAAACGGAGTCGCTGGTGGAACCGCTGTCCCGGTAGTGAGTGGACCGACCCCGGAGGAAGAGCGCGCACGGCGCGCCGCCGAGGAAAAACGGTTGGCCCTCATCCAGGAACGGAGTAAAGAGCCGCTTTCTCTGCTCTCCGTGCGCTTTTTCAACACGGCGCAAGACGGCAGAAAACTGTCCCAATCCGCGAGTTCATTCGGCACGTCACAACTCCGCTACCTGGCCTGGGAGGCGGATTTTCAGAACCAGCTCCACGACCTGTTATCTTCTCACCACCGGATCACCGCCACCTATTTTGCCCCCAATGGCCAGATTCTTGGGACGGTCGAAGACGGAAAAGAAGTCTCGGATACAACACAGAAGGTGACGTTTACGGCCAGAATCGGTAATGCCAGCGGCGGTGCCTTTCTTCCGGGCGAGTATCGCGTTGACTTTTATGTCAACGGCTATCCGCTCTCGTCCAGAAAATTCAACGTCATGGACGATCGTGACTTGGCCTATATCCTTAACTCGCACCAGGGAAGCATCCTCGGGCTCGGTCCTGAGCGTGAGGCCCTGCTGGAGGTGCATTTTCAACCGCACAGCAATGGAGCCTTGCGTGGCCGCTTGGTGATTCACGCGCGAGGCTTTGGTGCCGCCCCTCTGGAAGGCACAACGCAGGGCAACCAGATTGAGTTTACCAGTCCGGTTGGGAATCGCGTTTATCATTTCCAGGGCTGGCGTGAAGAGAACCGGCTCAGCGGAACCTACCGTGTCGGGTCGTCCGAAAATGTGAGTGGACACTGGTCCCTGCAACTCTAGGTCGGGTCACGATGACGGCTGTTGACATAAACGTGGGACGTTGAGCAGACTTTGAGCGGAGGAGTATGGAACTTTCACGCGAACGCCTCGTCCTGTATAGCGGTGCCGGTCTTCTGGGCGGCCTTGCCGGCTGGGCCGCTGCAGACCCCTTGGCCGCGGTCGGGAATGTGTATCTCCGGGCCATGGCCCTGGGTGGGGTGACGGGTATTTGTGTTGGCGCGTTCATGGGCGCTATTGAAGGGCTCAGCGCGGGGCATAGGAACAAGACGTGGCAAGGTGTGAAGCTGGGCGGGCTGGCCGGTCTGGTGGGCGGGGCGATTGGCCTCCTCATGGGCGAGTTGGTGTTTGGCCTGTTTGGCGGTCTTGGCGGGCGCGTTATCGGCTGGGGAATTTTTGGGCTGGCCGTCGGGTTGGGGGCCGGCTGGGTCGGCCAATCGCTCGTTCGTTTACGCAACGGCGCGATTGGTGGCTGCATTGGCGGGGCCATCGGGGGTGCGCTCTTTCAGTTGGTCACCTCTCTCCTGCCGCAGACGGCTGGCCGCGGAGTTGCTCTGGCCATCTTGGGGGCTATGATCGGTCTCTGGATCGGTCTGGTCAGCGAGATATTGAAGCGTGGCTGGTTTATGGTGATTCGCTCGCAAAGCCGCAATGCCCGTGAAGGCCGTGAATACCATCTGACCAAGCCCAAAACCACAGTCGGTAGAGCCGAAGAAAGTGATGTTGGCCTGTTTGGCGACCGTTCCATTGCCAACCTGCACGCGGTGGTCGAAAAACGTCAGAATACTTTCGTGCTTGCCAAAAACGAAGGCCAGGTCAGCGTCAACCGGACTCCGGTTGCCCAGCCCGTCCAACTGAAAAATGGCGACCGGGTAGAGGTCGGTGGAACCTTACTCCTCTTTCGAGAGCGGGCAGGTAAGGAATAGGCCGGCCGGAGAGCCCTACACAGGTAGAAAATACCAGATGGAGAGTCGCATGCGATTGAAAGTCCGGTCCTCTCGGCAGAGCCATACCCAAGCTCTGTGGGTGTTCATCTATTGCCTTGCCTTCTGTTCGTTTCTGACACCGCACGTCTCTGCGGCCGATTCGGTGGTTGTCTCTGTCACCAACCCCCAACTGGAGAATTTCACCAATGGCGGTGCCGTTGGCCTGTATTTTAATGCGACCGATTTGCGTGGGCAGCCTATCGGACAGCTTACGCCGGAGCATGTGGCCGTGCAGGAGGACGGGCAGGACGCCCAGATCATTGATTTTCGGGGAGAAGAGCAGGGTCGGCCGGTCGATATCGTGGTGGTCTTCGATGTCACGGAAAGCATGGGACCGTTTATTGACGGCATGAAGGAAGCGGCCATTGATTTTGCCGATCGCCTGGCCAAGGCCAACCGGGATTATCGCTTGGGTCTGGTCACTTTTGAGGATTACGTGATTCGGGACGAGCGGGTATTCACCCGGAGCGCCCGGGAGTTCAAAGGCTGGGTTGGCGCGCTACGCCCGGCAGGTGGGGGGGATATCCCGGAGAATTCGCTCGATGCGATGCTCCTGGCCAGCCGCTTTCCGTTTCGGCCCGATGCCCAGGCGGTCCTCATCTTGATTACCGATGCTCCCAATCATACGCGTGGGGACGGCTCGGAGAAAAACAACCCCTACGGTCGAGAGGTGACGCAACTGTCTGGCGCGGAAGTCCTGGCGGAAATCAAAAAGGCGAATCTGAATGTCTATGCCATCTCTCCACCGCCCTTTATGGCTCCCGACCTGCATAAGATCGCAAAGGAGAGCGCCGGGCGGCATTACAATATTGTCAGTGAAGGAGAACGTTTCCCCGAACTGATCAGCGAGATCGGCCGCTCGCTCGCCTCGCAGTATTTCCTGACGTATACCAGTCCCCGCCCGGTCGAGGATGGGGCGGAACGCGACGTCGTGTTGACCCTTCAGCATCCGAACGGGGAAGGGGAGGCGCATGTGTCCTATCAGGTGCGTGGGATTGGCGGTGCGATAGTCGTTCCCGGCAGCTCAGGACCAGACTCCACACAACCGCAAACCGTTATTGCCTATGGGGTGTGGAATATGGTGGTTCCGCTCTTGGCCGCCGGAGGATTGATACTGCTGGCTCGTGTCCGGCTGAATGAGATTCCGGCTGAAGTGTTGAGTCTGGTGAAGACGGCAACCGGCAGCCCCGCTTCCGCCAGCCAAAACGCAGTCTCCGAGCCCGTTGTGCCGAAGACCTCTGCACCCTACGCCCGACTGGTGCGCCAGAGCCCGTTTGAGGAGGCGCCGCGCGAAATTGCTCTTTCCCGCGATGAGATGACGATTGGCCGTGGCGAGGAATGCGAGGCGATTATTCTCCACTCCTCGATATCGCGCGAACACGCGCGCATAAGAAAAGTCAAACAGGGCTATGTATTGCTCGATTTGCAGAGCAGAAACGGCATCCACATCAATGGGAAAAAGGTCGCCGAAAATCTCCTCAGAGACGGGATGCAGGTCCGTATCGGAGACGTAGAGTTTATCTTCTACGCCGCGAATGCGTAAGATCGAGACGAGTTGAACGCTTCGAAGCCTGAATCCTAGCGATACAACTCTTCGTGTTTGAACGTATGATCCGGCAGACGAATACGCGGGTAGAGTGAGGGGAGGCCGTCGCGGCCGAGGAGGAGAAAGTCAACCGGTACGAGTGGCATGGGCACGTCAAGACCGACATAGCTGCTGAAATGATCTCTGCCAAACGCCAGCCGGGTTCCGAGGATATCTCTGGGTAGCGTCCCCCGGACGTCAAATCCTTCTCCCAGGCTTCCGGTGAGATAGGGCAGGACACGCCAGCCGTCTTCGTCATTTTTTTCAAACTGACTCTTGAGGGTGATATCCGCGGGCTCCGCCCCTCGGACCAATTGGGCAATTTCCCGGTCCCCACGGTAGAAGGCGTCTTCATAGCCCTTTTCCCGGAACGTGCGCCAAAACTGCTGCCACGACGCAGTGGGCACCCCGTACACCTTGGTGCGAGGGCCGGTGTCGCTTTCCAACAGCAGAGTAACGTCGCCGTGTGGGGAGAGGATGATGCCGTCGTCCGTGAGTTCAACATTCCGCCAGTCGCCGTCATACAGTTCCCGTTTGAGGCCGAGCCCCTGAGCACCGAACAAATCCGGGTTGTCGCGCAGAAACATTTTACTGAGCCGTAAGCCTTGGTTTTCAGGCCGACTGACCTGCTGAAATTCTTCCGCCGCTTCTTTGGCCGCCTCAGTCTTGGGGTACTGCTCCAGCAGACGACGCAGATATGCCTGTTTCTCTGTTTGATGCGGACTGGCTTCGGCCTGCTCAAGCAGGGCCGTTGCGGCGTTCTCCTGGAGCTCGGGAATCTCTTCTTCCATGCCGGCCAGGGTGTAGTACTCAATGGCTTTTTCAACCTTGCCTTCCCTGGCATAGGCTTTGGCCAGGAGGGGGTAGATCTCCGGGGAGCGTTCCTCCGGGGGAGTCTGCTGCAGGTATTTTTCGCCTTCGGTGATAATGCCTTGCTGGGAGACGGCGCGTCCGGTCATGACCTTCCAGAGTTTCCCCAAGGTCTGGACCATGGTCAGACCGCCAAAGGTCGCCGCGCCGACCAGCCCCTCCGTGCCGAGTTGGAGGCCGGCCACAACGACATTGTCTTTGACAAAACCGCTCCCCGGCAGCATATAGGTCAAGGTTTCTTTGCTGTGCTCCCACTCCGCCTGTTTCACGCCGGCCAGCGGATCTTGGGGAGCCTCCGGGTCGTACTGGCTGAGGGCGTCATAGTGTTGCAGGCGGGACTCGACCTGCCGGATCCCAGCCCTGGCTTCTTCCGCGTTTTCATCAACCAGCAGGGCGAGTTGATAATGGAAATTGGCCTTCCAATAGTCTTCTTCAGCGAAGGCTTGCTCAGCCTGGTCTAATTCAGCTTTGACAAGGGCCTTTTGTCGTTTCGTATCCAGGGCTTCCATTCTGGCTCGGACTTCCGGAGCCCGTGGGTCATTTGGAGCTTCTTCGAGGAACCGCTGATAGAGGGCCAGGGCCTTTCGCTCGCGTGGACTTGGCCCTGAGTGCCGGCCAACCGAAGAGACGACGCCTTGTGCGGCGTAGGGACTTGGGCTGGTGGGCGCACCAAGAAACAGCCGGGCCACGTCAAAGGTCGAGAGCACCCAATTGAACAGGCGGCCAACACGGTGCCGCTTTTCCGAGACGTAGAGTCGGTCTGCCTGCGAGAGCAGTTCATCCGGCGTCGCGTCCAGTTCAATAAGCGGGAGTTCTTCCTGCCCGTCCTGCTCGACAGACCGGTATAGCAGAGCATAGACCAAGGGGGTGACGCCTGTTGCCTCCTCTCCCTGCGTTTCGAGTTGAGCGTCATGCTGCGTCAGGTGCACGATCCGGCTACGCAACGCCGACGAATCGTCCAAGTAGCCATCAATAATCGCGTCGGCAACCTGTCTGCCGACCTCATCCGGAAAATATCGCTCCGGGGGTAGTGGGGGCACAAAAGGATTATAGGTCGGCAAAAATTCCGTCACCCGCTGGGCCAGGGGATCGGCGAAATCCCGTGCGTGGAGGAGTGTCGCGAACACGAGTTGGCAACACAGGAGCAGAGGGATGGCACGATACCACATGTCGTTTTCTTCGCGGGCTGTTTAGCGGCCTAAACGTCCGACCTTGGCCATATAGGCTTCAAGCGCCTCGAGTTTGCCCTTGGCTTCAAGCTTTTCCATGATGCCGTCCTGTTGCGCAACCGTGGCGTAATGCTGGAGCGCTGCTCGTCCCAGGGCTTCAAAAATGCCCGTATCAAAACGTAAACTTTCAGGATCGTTCTGGGCCGTATATTCGCGGGCGAGGGTGACGTAGAAATCTCCCAACTCCAGCCGATACCGATACCGGTTTTTGCTCTCCTGGTGTTTATCAAGTAACTGCTGATAGGCCAAGATCACGCTCTCGTTGCCATCCTCAATTCGGTAGCGGTTGAGGATAAAGAAGGCGACTTTCGCCCGGTCAAGCCGTTCTTCTTCTTCCCGTGCCAAGGTCCCGTACAGTGTGTCGTCATACTGCTGGGCCAGGTCTCGCCACTGGTGCGCCTGCTCGTCAAGCGCCTGCACATACTCAATCGCGGTCGTGGCTGTCGGCGCCTGCTGAGCGAGCGCCTGAAAGGCGGTGAGCGCCTCAACGGCTTTCTGCGCCTCCTGTTTGAGGCGGCTCTTGCCCTGGGCGACGCGTTGATACTCGGCCAGGGCCTGTTCATAGGCATGCAGCCCCTCGTACGCCCGTCCCCGAGTGAAGGCGATAATGGCGGGATAGGCCCCAGGGTGCTTGGTCTCATAGTCGTTGATGCGGGTGAGGGTGGCCTTATGGACATTGGCTCCGGTCACATCTTTGGGGAGCGGAAAGCGGTAGGTGTCTTTTGTCGCTACGCGCTGAAACTCGGCGACAGCTTTGAGGAGGTCCTGCTCGGTCCGGTACCGTGTATTACCATTTGGACCTGTCTCGTCGGGAGACAATCCCGGTACCCAGGTGAGCCAGTCCGAGGACTCTCCTGCTTGGGGAGGGCCGAGCGCCGGCAGGGGTGGGAGGGGTTCATCAGTCTGGGCAGGCGGCAGTTCGGGCGGAACGGATTCGGTCGGCGGAGGATGCGGGGAGATGATGCCCGTTTCATCAACGCGGGCCAAAAAGTCCCAGGCCAGTTCTGCCTCCGGATCGTCTATTTCTGCTGATCTTTTCTGGGGCGCGGACGGTGGGTCTGGCCGAACGGTAGCTTGTGCGGGCTCCTGTATCATGAACGGGGAGGGGCGCCTTGCCTGACAACCGGCGAGGGACAGGCTGGCCCCGACCACGCAGAGCCAAAAAATAAGGCTAATGGAAAATTCTCCGCTCGTGTCGGGATAGCGACGTAACATGGTCCTCTGAAGTAGAGCCTACCGCAGCCGTTCTACCTGTTCGGCTGACCGCCAACAGACTCACTCCCAGCTTAAAATGGGAAGCCGGACGAGTCAAAGGCAGTGAGCAGGGGATAGACCGGAAAAATTGCAGTTGCCCGGAGCGAATGATACAGACATGCGATGACAGACTGACAAGGAGGCATCGCATGCAATTCAGTATTACGGCCCATACCAAAATCGATAACTGGGACCTCTATCCCTATATTGAGAATTTAGGCTTTGACGCGGCCTGGGTGCCGGACTCACAGATGATCTGGTCGGACTGTTATGCCACCCTGGCGCTGGCCGCCCAGCACACCTCGCGCCTTCGTATTGGCACCGGGGTTGCTATTCCGGGGACACGGATTGCCCCGGTGACGGCGCACTCCATTGCCTCGATTAACCGCCTCGCTCCTGGCCGGACCTTTCTTGGCGTTGGGACCGGTCATACGGCCATGCGGGTCATGGGCATGCAGCCCATGAAGGTCAGGGATTTTCGTGAATACCTGCGTGTAGTCCGTACGCTGCTGCGCGGGGGAGAGGTCGAATATACCCTGAATGACACAACGCGGACGATCAGATTCCTGCATCAGGACCTGAAATTCATTGACCTGGAACAGCCGATTCCCATCTATGTTGCGGCCAATGGACCGCTGGCTCTCCGCACTGCGGGAGAATTTGGCGATGGGCTGGTGTCGCTGTTCAACGAACAGAGCGAGGTCTTGCAGGCGAATGTCAGCCGGGTGCAGGCCGGGGCCGAGCGAGCCGGACGCACCTTACCCGAGAATTTTCATACCACGGCCCTGACCACGGCGGTCGTATTGAAACCGGGAGAGGATTTAACCTCGGACCGGGTGATCGAAGCGTGTGGCTCCTGGGTCACCTGTGCCCTGCATTTTGTGTATGAAATTTACGAACAAACCGGAGACGAGAGCACCGTGCCCGAGGCGTTCCAGGATGTCTGGGAAGAGTATCGGGATCAGGTCGGGAACATGGAAACGCCCCAGGCCAAACGGTACCTTCAGATTCACGATGGACACTGCACCTACCATGTCCCCGAGGAGCGAAAATTCATCACGCCGAAGACGATCAAGGGATCGTGCATGGTCGGTGAACCCGATGAGTTGATCGCGGCTATCCGTCAGGCGGAGCAGGCCGGGCTCCGGGAGATTTCTCTTTTGCCGCCGCTCAAAACGAGCCGCGAAGTCTACAAGGATTTTGCCGAACAGGTCATCGCGAAATATTAGGCGGGCTGCCATGCCGGAGGCGGGGCTCGAACCCGCACGGGGCAAAGCCCCATGGGATTTTAAGTCCCATGTGTCTACCAGTTCCACCACTCCGGCATGCGCGCAGATTGTAGGCGAAGGGCTCCCGTCTCGCAACACTGTGGAGACGGAACCTCCCCCTGGGAGCGCGGGCATCTTGCCCGCAGCCTTCCTCCGCCGGTGTAGGGGCAATTCATGAATTGCCCCTACGGAGCACGTGCTGCATAACTTACCCGACTTCCAGTTCCTTGGTGCGACCCAGCGCCTCATCTATGACGCTGGCGGGAACCTTGTCGTAGTGATCGAACTCCATGGTGTAGGTCGCCCGTCCCTGGGTGAGCGACCGAATGGCTGTGGCGTAGCCGAACATCGTCGCCAGCGGGACGTGGGCGGTCACCGTGCGCTGGCCTCCAGACCGCTCGCCCAGTTCGGTCACCTTGCCGCGGCGTGACTGGAGGTCTCCCATGGCCGTTCCCATATAGTCTTCGGGCACGACCACTTCGACTTCCATCATGGGTTCCAATAAGACGGGCTTGGCTTTATTCACCGCGGCTTTGAATCCCATGGAGCCCGCCATGTGGAAGGCCAGCTCTGACGAGTCCACCTCGTGATAGTTGCCGTCATACAAGGTGACGGTCGTGTTGAGGAGGGGATAGCCGTAGATGACGCCGTTCTCCGCGGCTTCCCGCACGCCCTTTTCGACCGAGGTGATATACTCTCGGGGAATGGCGCCGCCTTTAATTGCGTTGACAAAAACCAGGCCCTCGTTGGTATTGGGCTCGATCTTGAGGAAGACATGGCCGAACTGGCCCCGGCCACCCGTCTGACGGACATAGCGGCCTTCGGCCTCTGCTCCCCGGGTGATGGTTTCGCGATAGGAGACCTGCGGTGCGCCCGTGTTGACTTCGACCTTAAACTCGCGCACGAGTCGGTCCAAAATCACTTCGAGGTGCAGCTCTCCCATGCCGGACAGAATAGTCTGGCCGGTCTCGGCATTGGTTTGAATAACCAGGGTTGGGTCCTCGGAGGAGAGGCGTTGGAGGGCGAGCCCCAGCTTTTCGGAATCGATTTTGGTTTTAGGCTCAATCGCAACCGAGATAACCGGCTCCTTGAATGAAATCGATTCGAGCAAGACCGGCTGATGTTTTGTCGCGATAGTGTCGCCGGTCGTAAAATTCTTGAGGCCCACGACCGCGATGATGTCGCCGGCCGCGGCACTCTCCAGGTCTTCTTTCTTATTGGCGTGCATGCGGACCAGGCGGCCGATGCGCTCGCTGCGTTCGGTGCGTGGGTTAAAAATCGAAGCGCCGGTCTTTAAGGTGCCGCTGTACAGCCGGACAAACGTCAGTTGCCCGGAGTAGGGATCGTGCATGGTTTTGAAGGCCAGGCCGGCCAGGATGTCATCCGTGACCTGCCAGGTGCGTTCTTTTCCGGCGAGGGTCTGGCCCGCCACCGGTCGGACCGGTGGCGGGAGATAGTTGACCACGGCATCCAAGAGCGGCTGGATACCCTTGTTGCGTAGCGCGGTGCCGCACAGGACCGGAAAGACGTCGAGCGACTGCGTCTTGAGGCGCACCGCAGTGGTGATTTCTTCCGGCGTGAGGGTTTCACCGCCCAGATATTTCTCCAACAAGGCGTCATCGGCATCGGCTACGCTTTCAACCAGCAACTCGGAGAATTTCGCCGCCTCCGCTTGGAGCTCAGGCGGAATCTCCTCTTCGTGAAACCGCGCCCCAAGCGTATCCTCCTCCCAGACCAGGGCCTTGTGCTGAATCAGATCGATCACGCCCGTCATGGCATCTTCTGCGCCGATCGGCAGTTGAAGAATCAGCGGCTGCGCTCCCAGCCGATTCTTGATTTGATCGACCACACCATGAAAGTCCGCACCAACACGGTCCAGTTTGTTGATAAAGACAATGCGGGGGACGCCGTATTTGTCTGCTTGCCGCCACACGGTTTCCGACTGTGGTTCGACCCCGCCCACCCCACAGAAGACGACAATGGCACCGTCCAGCACACGCAGGCTGCGTTCCACCTCGGTGGTAAAATCCACATGGCCGGGCGTATCAATGATATTGATCTGATGGTCGCTCCAGTCGCAGGTAATGGCCGCCGCCGTAATGGTGATACCCCGCTCACGTTCCTGGGGCATCCAGTCGGTGACCGCCGTCCCTTCGTGCACCTCACCGATTTTGTGCGAGAGACCCGTATAGTACAAGACACGTTCGCTCACCGTGGTCTTGCCGCTATCAACGTGAGCGACGATGCCGATGTTTCGAGTTTTTTCTAATGTGGTGGACATATGCTTCTCCCGACTCGGTGCACTGCTCCGAGAAGTCCGCGCGATTCGACACAAAAATGTAACGTTCGGTTAGAGGGAAGAACCGGCGTGTGAGCCCGATCTGTGTTGGTGAAAAACCATAACGAACACTACGAGTAACTGAGTGTTCCTGTTACCATACACAAAACACTCGAACATGCCAAGCCAAAAGACCGGCCGGTAGTGGCACCTAGGTGACAAAATCGCGAGAAACAAAGAAGATTTTGCGCGGTGATTCTAGGCTCGATATTTTTTCAGGAGGTTGCGGGCAATCACCAGTTTCTGAATCTCGCTCGTGCCTTCCCCGATAATCATGAGGGGCGCGTCCCGATAAAAACGTTCGACCGGAAACTCCTGGGTGTAGCCATACCCGCCCAGCACGCGCATCGCTTCCAGGGCGACTTCTTCGCACGCCTCGGACGCAAACAGCTTGGCCATACCGGCTTCCAGGTCACACCGCTCACCGTTGTCCTTCTTCTCGGCCGCCTGCCGGACCAGTAGGCGGGAGGCTTCAATCTTGGTGGCCATATCAGCCAGCTTGAGCTGAATGGCCTGATGTTCACAGATGGGCTTGCCAAAGGTTTCGCGCTGTTGGGAATAGCGAATGGCTTCCTCAAAGGCGGCCTGGGCGACGCCGACCGCCCGGGCCGCAACATTGATCCGACCCACTTCCAAACCGCCCATGACCTGCTTGAACCCCAGGCCCTCTTCGCCGCCGATCAGGGAGGCGGCTGGCGTCGGAAAATCCTCAAAGGCGAGTTCACACGTATCCAGGCCCTTATAGCCCAGTTTCTTGATGTCCCGGCTGACCGTCAGTCCCGGAGCGCCTTTCTCGGCGGCAAACAGGCTGATGCCGGTATAGGCCGGCTCGGCGTCGGGGTCAGTCTTGGCGGCGACGGCCAGAATATTGCCGTGCCGCGCATTGGTAATAAACATTTTCGAGCCGTTGATCAGATAGGCGTCGCCCTGCTTTTTGGCCGTGGTCCGAATCCGCTGCACATCGCTCCCGGCATGCGGCTCGGTCAGGGCGAGACCGCCGCGTTTCTCGCCGGTAGCCATAGCCGGCAGGAGCCGTTGTTTTTGTTCCTCTGTGCCGAACAGTGCCAGGATATGGGCGAATAGCAGGTGGGAGTTCAGGATGCCGGTCAGGCTCATCCAGCCGCGACAGATTTCCTCAATAATCATGGCATAGGTCGTAAAGGACAGACCCATACCGCCGTACTCGGCGGGAATAATCGCGCCGAATAAACCAAGCTCCTTCATCCGTTCGACCAGGGCGTGAGGGTATTCGTCGCGATGCTCCATTTCGCTGGCGACCGGCTTGACCTCACGCTCGACGAAACGGTTGAGCGTGGACAGGATTTGTTGTTGTTCCGGGTCGAGCGCGGGCATGATGGGCATCCTTTCTGCCGGGGGCTGTTTTTCAACGGCTATGACGAACTGATGCTCATTCTCCAGCTTTATGACCTGAGATCAAGGGAGAGCCCGCGCGCCCGTTGGACTGGCTGGATCGGGAGAAAGCAGATAATAGAAGACAGCGGCCCCGCTCGTGGTTGCGGACACCCGGTCGCGAAGAAGAACAGCATGGCTCTTACCCCTCTGATGCAGCAATATTTGTCGGTCAAGCAACAGCATCAGGACGCGATTGTGCTGTGTCGCTTAGGGGACTTCTACGAGATATTTTTTGATGATGCGCCGTTGGTCGCGGACCTGCTCGATCTTACCCTGACCGCCCGTGACGGCGGAGACGGCAAGATCCCCATGTGCGGTGTCCCCTACCACGCCATCCAGGGATACATCGCCCGGCTGGTCAAGGCCGGGAAAAAAGTTGCCCTGTACGACCAGGTCGAAGACCCGAAAACAGCCAAGGGTTTGGTCAAGCGCGCAGTCACTCGGGTGATTACTCCTTCCACATACGTCGAAAATGAGGCCGACGCCGCAAGTCCGACCCTGCTGGGGATGTTTGCCAGCGGGCCACAGTGGGGGCTGGCGCTTCTCGAACCAACGACCGGCGCGTTCCAGTTCTGGAATGAGACGGAAGCTGCCCTGGCTGACGCGCTCGCTCATCTCGCGCCGCGCGAGATTGTCATCACCAAGGGGGCGGCCGGGCATCCCGCCCTGGCTGCGTATGGCAGCAGTCAAGCCGGGATGAGCCTGACAACGCTGGAAGACTGGCAGGCTGCCTTCGATGACAGCGTCGAGTGCATCCAGTCTTTTTTTGGGCTGGACTCTTTACGCGCCCTGGAACTGGACCCGGAAACCACCGTCGCCATCGCCCTGGTGCTCCGTTTTCTCCAGCAGCATATGCAGGTCAGCCTGCCGCATATCGGCCTGCCAAAACGACTCCACTCGGGCGAAACCATGTTGCTGGGTCCGGTCGTCGAGCGCAGTCTTGAGATCTTTCGTCCGGCAAACCCCGACATCCGCGGCAAGGCGCTGATCGACGTGTTGGATACCACGGTCACGCCTATGGGCAAGCGGCTGTTGCAGCACTGGCTGAGGAACCCGCTCTTGTCCGTGGCTGCCATTGAAGACCGGCATGCCGGGGTGGCCGAGTTCGTCAACGCGCCCGCCACGCTGGAGGCGGTGCGTAGCGCGCTCGCCCCCATTCGTGATCTGGAACGTTTGGTGGCCCGTTTTAGTTGCCGCGTGGCGAATCCCAAAGACAGTGCGGCCCTGCGAGATTCGCTGGCGCAAATCCCGAGTGTGAGCCGAGCGCTGGAAACGATCCAGAGTCCGCTCTTGAGGCAGCAGCGTGAACACCTGCACGCCGACCTCGGCCCCTTGCCGGACACCCTGGCGCGCGCCCTGGTCGAAGTGCCGCCCGTCCATCTCCGGGAAGGTGGTATTTTTGCGCCAGGCTATCATGCGGAACTGGACCGCTTGCAGACGATTGCCTCGGATGCCAAGCAATGGCTGGCCGCGCTTCAGGCCCGGGAAAGTGAACGCACGGGCATTCCCTCGCTCAGAATCGGCTATAACCGGGTCTTTGGCTACTACCTGGAAGTCTCCAAGGCTCATCTCAATAAGGTCCCTGACAGGTACACGCGAAAACAAACCCTCGCCAATGCGGAGCGATTCGTGACGCCTGAGTTGAAAGAATACGAGGAGCAGATTCTCAACGCCCAGGACCGTTCGGTCGCTCTGGAGCAGGAACTCTTTGCCGAATTATGCGAGTTGGTCCTCCAGTATATGAGGCAGATTCAGGCGCTGGCACGGGCGTGTGCCCACCTCGACGTTTTGGCCGGCTTTGCCTGGGTGGCGGTCAATCAGCACTACGTTCGACCCGAAATGTCGGAGGCTGTCGAACTGTCGATCGTTGGCGGACGGCATCCGGTTGTCGAGTCGCTGCTGGGACGGAGCGCTTTTGTTGAGAATGACGTGCAGCTCAATCGCTCGGATCACCAGTTCCTGCTGCTAACGGCCCCCAATATGAGCGGCAAATCCGTATATCTCCGCCAAGCCGCGCTGATTGTGCTGCTGGCCCAGATCGGTTCGTTTGTCCCGGCTACGCGCGCCCGGATTGGGATTGTGGATCGGATTTTTACCCGTATCGGAGCCTCCGATAATCTGGCCTTGGGGGAGAGTACGTTTGCCGTAGAAATGATTGAAACCGCCCAGATTCTGAACGCGGCAACGGAGCGGAGCCTGCTGTTGCTGGACGAGATCGGACGTGGGACCTCGACCTCAGACGGGCTGTCCATTGCCCGAGCGATTATTGAATTCCTGGTTGATGACGAAGGGCCACGGCCCCGGACCCTGTTCGCCACGCATTTCCACGAACTCACCGACTTGCAGCGTCTGCTGCCCGGTCTGGTGAATTACACTTTTGCCGTTCGTGAATGGCGGGATGAGGTTGTTTTTCTGTATAAGGTCATCGACGGAGCGTCAGACCAGTCGTATGGCATCCATGTGGCCAAGCTGGCCGGACTGCCGCGAGTGGTGACGGAGCGGGCGGAGGAGATCCTCAAGGACCTCGAAGGGTCGGCGGAGCTGGTCCGACCAGCCAAAAAACGTTCGCGGAGAAGGACGTCCAAAGCCCAGGCCCTTGTAAAAGAAGCGTCTGCCCAACTCGGCCTGTTTGGGCACGCGCGCGAGTCGTAGCATGGACCGTATTCGTCTTCTGGATTCGCATACGATTGAGCAGCTCCGGGCGGGTGAAGTGATCGAGCGCCCGGCCTCGATTGTCAAGGAACTGGTCGAAAATGCGATTGACGCCGGCGCGCGCTCAATCAGCGTGTCGATTACCAAAGGCGGGATTGACGAAATCGTTGTCCAGGACGATGGGAGTGGCCTGACGCCGGAGGACGCGCCACTTGCATTCCAGCGTCACGCGACCAGTAAAATACAGTCCAGCAACGATCTCTTCCTCCTCACCACCCTAGGCTTTCGGGGTGAGGCGCTGGCCAGTATTGCCGCGGTGACACAGGTCGAATTGCTCTCCCGGACAGCGGATGCCATCGAGGGGGTGCGTGTCCGGGCGGGTGGCAGGGCGGCCATAGAGACAACCCCTGCCGGCTGTCCGCAGGGCACGACGGTGACCACGCGACATTTGTTTTTTAATACCCCCCCGCGGCGGGCCTTCCTCAAATCCCCGACCGCCGAAGGTCATCAGGTGCATGAGGTATTGATCGCGTCGGCGTTGTCACAACCGTCCATTCACTTTCGCTTCCAGTCAGACGGACGCGAGGTGTTTCATGCGCCTCCTCAAGACGAGTTCGCCCTGCGCGCGCGCGCGGTTATCGGCAAGGAGTGGGCTCAGGAGTTCCTGTCGCTCCCGAGTGCGGAAGAACGCTTGGCAGAAGAGGGCGTTGGGGTGAGCGGTCTCATCAGTCCACCCAGTCGCACCCGTAATACCCGGACCGGACAATACTTCTTCGTGAATGAGCGGCCGGTGAAAAGCCAGCCCTTGTCGTCCGCCCTGAGTCGCGGCTACGGAGAACTCCTGCCCGCGGGCCGTTTTCCCTTGGGCATACTCTTTCTGACTGTCCCGACCGACCAGGTTGACGTCAACGTCCACCCCACAAAGCGCGAAGTCAAATTTCAAGCGGAACGCGAGCTTCTCCAGATGGTCGTCCAGAGCGTCAGAAAGACTCTTGATCGGGCTAATCTGTTCAAAAAGATTGATCTTCCCGCCTCTGACCTGCCCGGTGATAATCGACAAACTGACAGCAGAACCACAGGTCTGTCTCGCGCTGAGAGTCGGGCCTTGGACAGCGCTGTTCCGATACCAGACCCGGCCGACTACCCCAGACCCCAAAGGCGCCGCAAGGCCGCGGATTCCTACGGGGCTCGGTCTGAGCTTGGCTTACGCCTGCTGGACAAGCCGCTGGTCCACGAGTCGGAGGCTGCCCCGCCGAGTCCGGCCCATTCGCCCTTGTGGCAACGGCCCGACGGAACCGAATTCCGTGTCGTTGGCCAGAGCCATGAGTTGTTTGTCCTGGTTGAAGTGGAAGGTGAACTCTGGATTGTGGATCAGCACGCGGCGCATGAGCGCATCATGTATGAACAGGTGCTCGACAGCCTGCAACATAAACACAGCGCGACGCAGCCGCTACTCATACCCGTCACTTTTGAGTTATCGCCCGCCGCGTGCAGTGCCTTGGAAGAACTGCACGATTATCTCGTACAGATCGGTTTTGACATTCAGCCGTTTGGGGGGAACACGTTTCAGGTGCAGGCGACGCCGTCATATTTTCGACCGGCCGATACGCCCTCGCTGTTGAGTGAACTGGCCGAAGCTCGGGCCGAAGGGCAGTCGGACAATTCCATTGAGGCCAAACAGGAAGACCTGGCGGCGCGTATCGCCTGTAAGGTAAAATCGATCAAAGCCGGCCAGACATTGACCGAGGAGGCCATGCACGCTTTGGTGAAAACCCTGCTGGACTGTACCTCACCATTTACCTGTCCGCATGGCCGGCCCACCATGGTCCGTTATTCGGTACGCCAGCTCGAACGCCAGTTTGACCGGCGATAATGAAGCGTATTGTCTCTCTTCAACTGGTGATGATCTTCTTGAAGTTATGACGCCGATACACATAGGCACCCTTCCGCTTGCGACGAATCTGTTCCTGGCTCCGCTTGCGGGTTACACGACCTTCCCGTTTCGGTGGTGTATGCGTGAGGTGGGCGGCTTCGGTCTGGCCACAACCGAATTGGTCCATGCCCGGTCATTGCTTGAAAAAAATCGGCGGGCCTTCGAACTCATCGAGACTCGTATGGAAGATAGCCCGTTGAGCGTCCAGCTCTTTGGTCCGGTGGCCGAAGAAGTCCGCGATGCGGCGGTCTGGCTTGAGGAGCAGGGGGCGGATGCCATTGATATCAATATGGGTTGCCCGGTTGAAAAGGTTGTCAAAATCGGTGCCGGCGCGGCTATGTTAAAAGACCCGAAGAAAACCGGCGCGTTTGTCCGAACGGTAACCCGAGCGGTCAAAATTCCGGTCACCGTGAAGACGCGTCTGGGCTGGGATCAGACGCAACTGGACGCACCCGTGCTGGCGCCCATTCTTGAGGAGGTAGGCGTTGCCGCCCTCACAATTCACGGCCGCACGCGAGCCGAGGCATTCAGTGGCTCGGTCGATCTGGGTGGTATTCGTGCGGTCGTGGAATCCGTACGGACCATGCCTATTTTCGGAAACGGCGATGTGTGCGACACGGAAACCGCGAAACGTATGCTCGAAGAAACGGGCTGCGCGGGCCTCGTGATCGGCCGCGGCGCGCTGGCCAATCCCTGGGTCTTCCAGCATATTCAGGCCGGCTTGCTGGGGCAGCCGGCCCCGCCCGAGCCATCCTTAGGGACGCGCGTCGCCTTTATGACACGGCATTTTGAACGCGCGGTGCGGCAGCGCGGGGAGAAGCTGGCCTGCACCCAATTCAGGAAGACCATAGACTGGTATGCGAAGTCTTTTGGGCCCTGTCGGCCCCTGCGCTTAGCCATGAAGGAACTCAGTAGCCGGCAGCACTATTACGACCTGGTCGGCCAGTTTTTGGCATATCGTAGCCAGCATCCGCTCTCCCAGCGTGGGAACTATCCGGCTGGTGAAGCCGTGCCCGCCTGATCCTACTCCACTCCGGTACTGACCTAAGTGATGGTACAACTGCCTAAGTGCTAGGATGGCAATCCCATCTCTCACGAGATGCAACAGCCGCCGGCCTTCCGGCCTGTCGCGTCCTTGCATGGTGTCAGGGTTAGATCATCCATGTAAAGGTGGCTGACTTGACCTCCCCCTTCCTCCTTTTTACCCTCCCATTCGTCAACACTGTATAAGCCCGCACGTCGGGTTGCCTGCTGAATATGAGAGCCGCATGACACCCGAAGAGCGTCAGCGATGGCTAGACGCGGTTGAGGGCAAGCCTCATGTCCCACAGGGCTCGCCAGATGATCATGATCCCAACGCTGGTCGAGGTCTCGCCATCGCCGGGGCCTGCCTGATGTTGCTGTTCATGCTCTACAAGTGCTGGGAGTCTGTAACATCGGCGGGGCCAAATGACGGCTGGTTCGGCCTGGCGTTCACCGCACTGATCCTCCTGCTCATGACAGGATATTGGGTGTGGGAAATCAGAGAGTGCAGCAAGAAGGATGTCCGCGCTTCCCGCGATTTCTCTTCTCCGATAGTTGAGGAAAGAGAGGAAGGGCGAACATACGAAGAGGAGGAGCAAATACTTGAGGAAGAGAGAGAAAGAATACTTGAGCAAGAGATGACGAGTGAGGAAGAGATGCGGAGACTTGAAGAAGATATGATGTATGAGGATGAAGAAAGGAGGCTTGAACAAGAGAGAGAGGAAGAAGATATGAGGGCAGATAATTTTGATAACTTCCCAATAGATCGGAAGGAAGATTGGGATTAGGCTGTATAAACATGCTCAACTGTCTAACTTAGGCAGTTGACTACCTACTTAGGCCAGTACCCCCCCCTCCCGTATAGTTGGGCCGGATAGTGATGTATGGTAGCGTGAATATCGGCTTATAGATCGAGAGGAACGCATGCGCATGATTATCCGTATACTCGTCGCCTTCATGCTCGTCTTGGGTTTTGGTGCCGTGCTCATTACACCGGAGCACGTCGTCTTGGCCGAGCCGAGTCCGGCTCCTGACACTACGCCTGGGTCGGAAAATCAACCATCAGTAACCCCGCTCTCAACCCATGCCGGTCTACCTGCCACCTTATCGCCCGACCTGTTCAGCGGAGCAGTCAGAGACGGTTACATCATCGCTCAAACCATCCCGGATGTGTTGGCCGGGCTGCACTGCTACTGTGGCTGTGATCGGTCCATGGGTCACGGCAATCTTCTGGATTGTTTTGTGGACGATCACGCCGCCGGCTGAATGCACTGCTTGCACGAAGCGCAGGATGCGCTGACGTTATTTGAGGCAGGAGCCCCGCCGGAAGTCATCCGGGACTTTATTGATCAGAAGTACGGCAACTAGGGCAAATCACGCTGCTGTGTAGCCCCTCTCTCCTCCTTTAGGAGTGCGGGCTTCCAGCCCGCACGGCGGTCAGGATGGCCGCTCTCCCAGGATCGGCGACAACGAGATCAACTCCGCCCAGACCGTCTCCACGCCCATCTGCGGCCTCAACAAAGCGTACGTCGGCATTCTCCAGCGGAAAGCTCAGGCGGCCCTGATCGTCAGTCTCACCGTTGCCTTAGTCAAGTTGACATCCTGACCAGTCTCGCTTTTCTCAGTCCTCTCTCCACACATTTTGGATTCAGAAACGAAATCGCCTGGGCCTCACTGAAGCCGTAGCGTTTGGGTGCTTGTATCGTCTTCAAGCAAAGATTATCTTGAGTTTAACTTAAGGAGGAGCCTAACCATGCCTGAAATGATCAGTGCCAAGCAGCTTCGGGAACAACTCCAAGACGTTGTTGAAAAAGTGCGACACGGGGAGCGCTTCACCGTGTTGTATCGGAGCCGTCCGGCCTTCGACATAGTACCGGTTGGGAATCCACCGCTCGACAGTACGCCACTGGAATCGGACCCGCTCTACCAGGCGCCGGCTGTGGGTGCATCCGAATCGGGCGACGCCGCTACCCGGCATGACGAGGTGCTGTACCGGTGAGGCACATGTTCGTAGACACGGCTGCATGGGTTGCCGCCGCGGATAGCCGGGATACAGCAGGGCCGGCTGTGCGGAAGGCGCGAGATCAATGGTTGGCGTCCAGAGGCGCACTGACGACGACCGACTATGTGATTGACGAGACGCTGACGACCCTACGATTTCGCTTAGGGCTTGATGCGGCCGAAGCGTGGTGGCTCCAAATCGACGGCTCGTCTCGACTGCGCATTGAGTCCATCGATGAATCACGAAGCGAACGTGCGCGGGCACTCTTCTTCCGGTAGCGAGATAAAGATTTCTCCTTCACCGACTGCTGTAGCTTTGCGGTGATGCGGGAGTTGCGTATTCGTCGCGTCTTGACGCTGGACCATCACTTCCGACAGATGCGCTTTGAGGTCGTTCCGTGAGCGTACTCTCTGCGCACCAGATTGGCGGGGCGAGCACGAAGCCCGTCACCCCGCCCCGCAGTAGCACGGCCAGGAGCAACTGACCGCCATCATACCACTCCTTATCACTGCCGCCCCATCCTACGGCAATTAGGGCAGCTTACGATAAGTTGTCGTCACATCGCTCCCCCTTCGTCATGCCGGACGTGATCCGGCATCCAGAGGGCGGGGCTTGGGGCTGGATTCCTGCTTGCGCAGGAATGACGGGCGGCTACACAGAATCGTAATTTGCGCTAGGGCAGGGCGCTACGCGTCTTTGAGATAAAAACGAACGCCACAGACCTTCACCTGATCGTCCGACACACGGCACCCGCGTTGCTCTGCCCTTGTCAGCAGTCCTTGGACATCGGCAACAACGAGATCAACTCCACCCAGCCCGTCTCCGCGCCCATCCGTGGCCTCAACGAACCGCACGTCGGCATTCTCCAGTGGAAAGCTCAGGCGGCCCTGATCGTCCTGCCGGAGTGGTATACCTGCAATGTCTGCCCATCTCTGGGCCATGGATTGCGGGTCGTGGGACTGCAACTCAACCGCCGAGAAGCCGCTGACCACCTCAGTCCGCCGGGCGGTGTCCCAGCCATCTCCACCGGCGGGCTCCCAATGCCCTTCGGGCTCATTCTTCGGGTCCCAGTCGAGTTCAAAGAAGGCGCCCCCCGTATCGCCAGGGTGAAGCTGCATGCACTGAAATCCGTGAATATCCTGTTCCCAGGCAATCCGGACACCGAGCTCCTGCGCCTGGGCCCTGCGGGCCTGTTGCGTTTCACGGCTATCGCACTGGCAGATGACCATATAGCCGCCGTCGCCGTTGCGCCGCCGGAGAAAGCGACCGGCTGCGGTGTTATCTTTCGTTGGTGCGACAACCTCAAAAAAGTTTGAGCCGACCGGAAACAGCGAGTTCTCCAGGCCGAAAACCCCCACACCCTCATCAACAAAGCACACCTCAAGGCCGAAGACGGATGTGAGGTCCTCAACCACAGGGGCGAGCTTCTCCGCAACAAAACATATCTGTCGTAACCGTATCGTCATCACGCTCTCCTCTCAGGTGTCAGAATATTTTCGACTCCGGTTCTGGTATCGGAACTCTCCGGGTATTGCTACCTGTCCGGCGCGCTTGCTCGGGCTGCGGGAAGTATTGTAACGTTGGGGCTGAGATCACAAGGAGGCCCAATGGCTCAAGCTGAACGTGGTAACGTACTCACAGTCTTTGCCGTCCTGTTTGCTGTCCTGGCGGTATCAAATTTACTAAAACCCCTCCAACTTCATGAAACGACCGGCTTTGTGCTCTTTGGTGCGCGGCTGTCCGGGATGCCGAACGCCATAGCCGGTATCCTGGCCGGTCTCTATTTGCTCGTCTATGCCTACGGCATCTGGCATATGAAACGGTTCGTGATAGGTATGGCGCATGCGTATGCGCTGTACGTCATTTTGAACCTCTTGCTCTTTATGTACAGTGACGACGTGGAGGCCGATGAATTGGGTCTCTTCTACCTCCTCTACTCCGTTGTTGCGATCGGGGTCTCTCTGGGATCGGCCATTATCCTGACGAAGCGCAAGGCCGAACTCGCGTAGGGGCCGATTACGATACGTTGTCGTCCCATCGCTCCCCCTTCGTCATGCCGGACGTGATCCGGCATCCAGCGGGCGGGGCTTGGGGCTGGATTCCTGCTTCCGCAGGAATGACGGGCGGCTACACAGAATCGCAATTTGCGCTAGTATTCTCACTCTTTGTCAGGTATACTGGACTCGTATAATACGAGAATGAACCGCGAGCAGGTCTCTTTTCCTTTGTAAGAAATCCCGCTCAGAAGCGGGTCTTTGGTTGCCCAGACCAGAGTTCCACGTTTCCCAGGTTCTGTTTCATAACACGGCGTGCCGATGCTTTGTCGGCGCCCATACCCATCCGTGTATCTGGGCAGCATGGAGAAAGAGATGGTCCTTTGACAACAGAGAGTAAGCAGAACGGTCTTGCCGATTGTTCTGAGTTTTCCGAGCTTGGGTTGATACCCGAACTCTTACGCGCCTTGGAAGATGCGCAATACGAAACCCCAACTCCCGTGCAAGCTCAGGCAATTCCCATTGCCCTCAGCGGCAAAGATATGCTCGCCTGTGCTCAGACCGGGACGGGTAAGACGGCCGGATTTATCCTGCCCATTCTGCAACGTTTCGTCCACGCTGAGTCGGGTCCAGTCCGGGCTTTGGTGCTGACCCCAACGCGCGAACTCGCCGTACAAATAGGAGAGAGTGCCCGTACCTACGGGAAATATGTGCCGGTCCGCTCAACCGTGGTCTACGGCGGTGTCGGGCTCGGGCCACAAGCCGATCGGCTCCGTCGTGGAGTGGAGCTGTTAATCGCCACTCCGGGACGCCTGCTCGATCACCTGAATCGCGGCAACGTTCGGCTCGCCGATGTCGAGGTACTCGTCCTGGACGAGGCCGACCGCATGCTGGATATGGGCTTTCTCCCCGATGTCCGGCGTATCCTGGCCGCTTTACCTCAAGTGCGCCAAACACTCCTCTTTTCCGCAACCATGCCACAGGAGATTGAACGTCTCGCGCAAGACACTTTGAGAGAACCCGAGGTGATTGATGTCGGACGCCGGGCCACACCGGTCGCGACGCTGCGTCATGTGATCTATCTGGTGGAAGCCGAACGCAAAAACGACCTGCTGCATTATCTCCTCCAGCACGGCAGCCTCAAGCATGTGCTGATCTTTACGCGGACCAAGGTCCGGGCGGAACGGCTGTCCAAACGTCTCTCCCAAACGAATCGCCGGGTCGCCGCCCTGCATGGCGATAAGACCCAACGCGTTCGCACGCAGGTGCTCAATAACTTCAAGAGTGGAAAGGTTGATGTCCTAGTTGCAACCGATGTTGCCGCGCGCGGCCTCGACGTCGAGGGCATTTCCCATGTGGTGAATTTTGACGTTCCCAACCGGCCGGAAGATTACGTCCACCGCATCGGCCGGACCGCCCGAGCCATGGCGACCGGCGAGGCGCTCACGTTTGCCTCGTCCGACGAGGTCGAAGCCGTGCGCGCCATCGAAAGCCTGTTGGGCAAAGAGGTCCCCCGCAAGATGATTAAGGGTTTTGAACCAACGCATTTCACCATCCGCCGGTTTGCCAAGCCCGAGGCATCGCGCGGAGCGCGTATTGCCAGCGGTGCCATCCGGCACTTTAGTCCGGGAGGCCGGCGGCGGAAGAGCGCGTAAGTTCATGATTCGGGTCAACGATCCCCAAAGGAGCATGTATGCCACTCAATCCAGCGAAAGATTCTGTCGACCTCGGTATTGTTGTCAGCGACATCACCAAAAGCCTGGATTTTTACCAGGGGATGCTGGGCCTCAACAAGAGCGAGGAACTGTCTACCCAGTTCGGTACCCTGCACCGGCTCCACTTCGGTACCAGCGACATCAAGCTGATTGACCCTAAACAGGTCCCGGCTTCCGGGACCATCGGCCTGGAGAAACAGGTCGGGCTCCGCTACATCAGCTTTAGGGTTCACGACATCAGCGCCCTGTGCGTCGAGCTACAAGCCAAGGGCGTGGAATTCAGCATGGCTGAGACCGAGGTCCGACCCGGGGTGCGCATGGCTATGGTCAACGATCCCGACGGCAACACGGTTGAGTTCATCCAGCGTGGCTAGAGCAAATCACGAGGTTGTGTAGCCCCCCGGAGCCGGTCCGGCGGCCCCCGCCTCGGGCCGCTCGCCCTCCCGCTGCCCGGAAGCGCGCACTCCTGGCCCCCTATCGCAGACAGGCATGGCGCAGGGGAGCGGGGAGCCGACGAGTCATGTCATGTGCATCACACGTCATAGAGAGGAGAGGGCAGAGCGCCCTCCCTCGTACTTTAGCTGCGCTCGACAAATTCCAGAATATTGCCCTCGGGATCCTTGATCATGGCGATCCGGGTACCGGGGCGGATTTCGGTTTCCGGGATGGTGAACTCCGCGCCTTTGTCCTTGAGGGCGGCACACAGCCCGCTCAGGTCTTTGATTACAAAGGTGAGGTAGCCGATGCCCAAGCGCTTACCAAAACCGTTTGGTGCGGCCGGCGGAATTTCTTTGGGGTCCATGAGCTTGATGTCGCTCGTGCCATGCCGGAAGCGATGGATGGTGCCAAAGGCGGTCGGCACTTCCTCGGTCTTTTCCAGGCCCAGCGTGCCCTGGTAAAAATCGAGCATGGTGCGGATGTCTTTGACAAAAATCCCGACGTCAATTGAGTCTTTTGCGGGTTGTAACACAGGGAACTCCTTTTCGTGTTGTGTCGGCTTGTCCTATCCGCGGGCGCCTTTGAGATCGATCAGTTCGACCTTGTAGCCATTCGGGTCTTCAATAAAGGCGATGACCGCGCCGCCGTGCGCCATCGGGCCGGGCTCGCGCACGACGTTGATGCCTTTCCCTTTGAGTTCGTCGCAGGTCTGATAGATATCATCCACGCCGATAGCCAAATGCCCAAAGGCGTTCCCCTGGTCATAGCTCGATGTGCCCCAGTTATGCGTCAGTTCGACGACGGTGTTGTTCTTTTCGTCACCGTAGCCCACAAAGGCCAGGGTAAACTCACCACCCGGATAGTCCTTTTTGCGCAGCAGCTTCATGCCCAGTCCATCGCAGTAGAATTTGAGTGACTCGTCCAGGTCGTTGACCCGAATCATGGTGTGTAAAAACTCCATACTATACCCTCCTCGTATTCATGGGATTCGCTCGCACCTTCTCCTGCTTCCCCTATCCGGTTGTGAGTCCGACTGTCAAGCAAGACCGTTGCCGATCAGGTGAAAAATTGCGTGTTCTATCCGGGTCGCCTCGGCTTCGGAGACGTGTGCCTCGTACATTGGAAAGAGCTCACGTTCTTCACTCCGAATATGCCGCTCTAAGAGTGTGCCGAATGAGGCCAGTAATTCCGTCAACTGTGGTCCATCAGGGGGCTGCTGGTTAATGTCATTCACCAACTCCCGCATGGCCGTATGTTCCTGAATGAGCTGGTCGAGCAGGGTAGACGCCTGAGGCTGCATGGCTCGAATCGCTGGAAAGAGAATATCGGCTTCTGCGGCAAAATGGGGTATCAGACTCTCTCGAAAGAATCGCACCGTATCGACCGCCTGTTCCTGTGGACTGTCGTGGGGCTGGCGCGTTTTCGGGAGCCCGTGCTTGAGGCGGAAGGCGAGCAGGAGGCCGTGATGATGCTCGCGAGAGAGGGGAACCAGGCTGGGGTGACGCTTGGGCATTACACGTCTACGTCTTCGACCCGGGGTGCCCGCTCCATGATAAAGCTGAAGCGCGGCTGGACATCCTTACCCATCAGGGTCCGGATGGCTTTTTCGGTTCGCTCGGCGTCCTGAATAGAAATCTGGAGCAAGGTGCGTGTGCGCGGGTCGAGAGTCGTTTCCTTGAGGGTACCCGGATTCATCTCACCCAGTCCCTTAAAACGCTGGACTTGGGCCTTGCCGGCATGCCCGTTTTGCTGAGCCAGCAGGCGATCCTTGGCCGCGTCATCGTCCGCCCAATGGATTTCCTTGCCGACCTCGATTTTATACAGCGGTGGCTTGGCAATGTAGACACAGCCGGCGCGAATCAGTTCGGGCAGGTGACGGTAGAAAAAGGTCAACAGGAGGGTGCAAATATGGTTGCCGTCCGAATCGGCGTCCATCAACAGACAGACTTTGTGATAGCGGAGCTTGGACAGGTCAAACGCCTTGCCCACGCCACAGCCCAAGGCCGACACAATATCATTGAGTTCTTTATTGGTCAGGATTTTATTGAGCGATGCCTGTTCCGTATTCAAGACCTTGCCGCGGAGCGGCAGAATAGCTTGAAAGCTCCGATCCCGGCCCTGCTTGGCCGAGCCGCCGGCGGAATCTCCCTCAACAATGAAAAGTTCGCTCTTCGCCGGGCTGGTTGAGGAACAGTCGGCCAACTTGCCGGGCAGGTTCAGACGATGGGAGACCGACCCCTTACTCCGCACGGTTTCCAAGGCCGCACGTGAGGCCGAGCGCGCACGGGCCGCCAATATCACCCGCTGGACAATCGTTTCCGCCTGGGAGCGGTTATGGAGCAGAAAATTCTCCAGGGTGGTCCGGACCATGCCGTCAATTTGTGCCGTGGCTTCCGGATTACCGAGTTTTTCTTTGGTCTGACCCTGAAACTGCGGATGTTTGAGATACAGGCTGAGAATGGCGACCAGCCCTTCACGCGTGTCGTCGGCCGTAATCGATACCCCTTTGGGCGTTAGATTGTTGACGTTAATGTAATTGCGAACCGCCTTGACGATAGCGGTTTTTAAGCCGGTTTCATGCGTACCGCCGAAGGGGGTGGGAATCCCGTTCACAAACGAATGAAGGCGTTCTTCCGGTGATTCCGTCCAGGTCAACACGCATTCCAGCGGGGGCGAGGCGTTGCGTTCAATGTGAAAGATGTCCTGAATAACCGCCTTTTTGTCGCTGTCGGCAATCAGCTTGCGGAGATAGGCTTTGAGGCCGTCCTGATACAGGAACTGCTGGGTTTGCCCGTTTGTCTCGTTCCGAAAGACGAGCGTCAGCCCTTTGTGCAGATAGGCTTTGGATTCCAATCTTTCGGCAATGCGCTCGGGTTTGAAGGTAATGGACGGAAAAATATCGGGGTCTGGATGAAAGGTGAGGGTCGTGCCGTGGCCGCGCACTCCACCCTTATTTTTGAGGGGTGTGGTGGCCTTGCCGCGCCGAAAGCGCTGCTCCCATTCCACCCCATCCCGGCGGATACGGGCAACCATACGATCGGCCAGGGCGTTGACGACGGAGGCGCCCACGCCGTGCAGCCCCCCGGAATGGGCGTAATTCTGATCGCCGAATTTCCCGCCGGCGTGCAGGGTGGTCAGAATCAGCTCCAGGGCGGGCTTCTTGAACTGCGGATGCAGGTCTACCGGAATCCCTCGCCCGTTATCGGCCACGGTGACGGTTGAACCGTCTTTATGCAGGGTCACCTCAATCCGACTGGCATGGCCGTTCATGGCTTCGTCCACCGCATTATCGAGTAGTTCCCAGACGAGGTGGTGCAGCCCGGTCGTATCAACTCCCCCGATATACATTCCGGGCCGTTTACGAACCGGATCGAGACCCTCAAGAACGGTAATATCTTTCGCCGTGTATGCCTGCTTTGGTACTGCCATCACGCCTCAGCCTCCTCCGCTCCACCATGCGATCTGCTCCGGGTGCCGTTTTGCTGCACCCCAACCAGCGTCGAGCGTTTGACCACACGTCGGCCCTTCCCAGTCCGTTTGCCTAATGGAATATCCCGTAGTGGAATTTTCCGCTCTTTCCCGTCTTTATTGATAACCGTCACACCCGCGCCCGGTTCGCTCGTGACCGCCCCAACCAAACGGTCGTCCGTATCCAGGCGCATGAGAATCACCCCACGGCCGGCTCCGGATAATTCGGTAATATCTTCAGTAGGAAAGGCCAATAGATATCCAGACGCCGTGGCACACACCGTCCGCCCGCTATTCACCGGCTGGACGGTAATGACTTCGTCATCGGCGGACAAACGGGCGATTTTTCTGCCGTTGCGGGTGGTTTCTTCGACATTGGGTTCAAAACGAAACCCCAGGCCCTTAGCCGTCGCCAAGAGTAGGGCCGGTCCCCGCTCGACCGTGGCCTGAGGGGAGGCGCTGAGCGCAAACAGGTCGTCCTGGTCCGGCCTGGCCGCTACTACTCCGTTCTGCTGGGTCGGGCTTTCAGGCGGGCGGTCCGGGATAAGGCGGGCGGTCACAACCTGTTCACCATCCTGAAAATTGAACAGGGTCTGGATGGGCTCTCCATAGCCGGTAGTTGCCGGAACGGCATTAATGCGCAGGACGTAGAGCATACCGCGGTTGGTGAAAACGGCCAGACGATCGCGGGTTGTCCCCTGAAGGACGGCTTTGAGGTCGTCGCCCTCCCGGAGACGGGTGCTGGTCGGGTCCTTGAGTTCTCTGACGCGCTTAATCCAGCCATCCCGGCTGAGAACGACCGTGGCTTCCTCATGGACAATATAGGCATCCGGGTCGTAATTGAGCTGTTCGCCCGAGCGCAGGGCGGTTCGGCGTCGGTCGCCATACTGCTTGCCCAGGGCTTTCAGTTCGTCCCGGATGACCGTCCAGCGCCGGTTCTTGCTGCCCAGCAGCCGGCGTAATTCCTGCGCGCGGGCTTCTTTCTCACGGCGTTCGGTCTGAATTTTTTCGACCTCCAGGCGGGCGAGCTGGTAGAGGCGAATATCGAGGATGGCGTCGGCCTGGACCTCGGTTAACTGAAAATTCTGCTGGAGTTTCTCCCGCGCATCCTTGCGAGAGGCCGCACCCCGGATGAGACGGATGACTGTGTCGAGCTGGTCGGCAATGAGGGCCAGACCGGCAAGAATATGCAGCCGGGTTTCCAGCTCCTCCAACTCGTGCTCAAAGCGTTTGGTGACCACCTCAAAACGGAAGTCCAGGAAGTGTCGGCACAAGTCGGACAGCGTTGCACGCAGGGGTTGGCCGACTTCCGGGTTGCCGGTCGGCACCAGACAGGTCAGGTTAATCGAAAAGGACGTTTGCAGCGACGTATGCCGACATAAATACGCCATGGCCAACTCGTCCGAGGTGTTGCCTTTAAGTTCCAGGACAATGCGAATATCTTCGGTCGATTCGTCCCGGACATCGATGACCTGCGGGATTTTTCGGCTGCTGACGAACTCGGCGATCTTTTCCACCAGTTGGGCCTTGTTGACGGTATACGGCAGGGAAGTAATGACAATCTGACGCTTGCCGCGCGGCAGGGACTCGACCTTCCACTCCCCGCGCAGTTTGATCGTTCCCTGGCCCTTTTCGTAGATTTCGCGCAGTTCGCGCTTGCTGGTCAGGATTTCGCCCCCGGTTGGAAAGTCCGGGCCCTTGATATGCTTGAGCAGTCCTGCGGTGGTCAGTGTCGGGTCATCAATCATGGCCAGCAGGGCGTTGATGACTTCCGTAAAATTATGGGGCGGAATGCTGGTGGCCATACCCACCGCAATGCCGCTGGCGCCGTTGAGCAGGAGCTGGGGAATAGCCGAGGGCAGGACGACCGGCTCGTCCAGGGTGGCGTCATAGTTGGGACGATAGTGTATGGTCGCGCCGCGCAGGTCGCGGAACAATTCTTCGGATAACGGGGCGAGCTTGGCTTCGGTATAGCGCATGGCCGCCGCACCATCGCCATCGAGTGAGCCGAAATTTCCTTCTCCCTGAACCAGCGGGTAGCGCAGCGAGAATGGCTGCGCCAAACGGACCATGGCCTCGTAAGCGGCCTGGTCTCCATGTGGATGGTATTTGCCCAGGACCTCGCCCACTACCGCCGCCGACTTGCGGGGCCGGGCGTCACCTCCAAGCCGCAGGTTCTGGTGCATGGCATACAGCAGCCGCCGCTGCACCGGCTTGAGGCCGTCGCGGATGTCGGGCAGGGCTCGTGAGGTAATCACGCTCAGGGCGTAATTCAGATAGCGCGCTTCCGCTTCAGCCCCGAGGTCTGTGGTCAGGATCTGTTCCGCCACCGCCGCTTTCTTCATACATCCACCTCCGCCACCCGGATTATAGGCCAAGTCCGGCCTGGTTCCAACGACCGGGGAAACCACCGTTTCCCTGATGTTTACTTTTGTAAAGGACCAAAAAACTCCCGGGCCTGGGCAATCACAAAATCCGGTTTTTCTTCCGCAATAAAGTGACCGCATTCTTCGACTTGGCCGCCTTCGACGTTGTCCGCTACGCCTTGCCAAATCGGCACAAGATTACCCAGGAAGGTCTGGCCGCCCCAGGCGCGGACCGGCATCTTGAGTTTTTCCGTACACGAACTCAGGTTCTCCAGGTCTTCGTTAATACCCGTGCGGTAATACTGGAACCCGGCGCGGAGCGCCCCAGGCGCGGAATACACCCGGACGTATTCGGCCACGTCTTCGTCGGTGAACACCTTGGGGCTGTAGTTGTACACGGTTGAATTATAAAAGTGCCGCAAATAGGTCTCGACATTATTGCTGACCAGCTTTTCGGCCAGGTCGGGCATGCCGGCGTGAAAGAAGACGTGCCACAGCCGCTGGGCCACCGCGATATCCATTTTATCGCCCTTACGACCCAGACCCGGAATCATATCGAGGATCATCAGCCGCTCGACCATTTCCGGGTGATCGTAGGCCAGATAATACGTAACCGCGCCCCCCCAGTCGTGGCCGGTCAGACCGATTTTCTCAAAGCCGAGTGAGGTGACGAGTTCATACACATCCGAAGCCAGGGTGCGTTTGTCATAGCCGCTCAGCGGACGTTCGGAGTCTCCCAGACCACGCAGGTCGGGCGTGATTACCGTGAATTGCTCTGACAACGGACCGATGATCTTGTGCCACTCATAACAGCTCTGCGGCCAGCCGTGAACAAAAACCAGGGGGTAACCCGAGCCGGCAATCACATAATGCATCCGAAAGCCGTTGACTGTTGCCACATGATGGGTTCCTGCCTCTGCCATAGATGATACTCCTTTTTTCTTGCTTTGTATCCGAAGCCTGGAACGGACAGCAAGGGCAGTGGGGCTGCTGCTGTCCGTTGCGTGTGGTAATTTAGCCAGTTATGGAGACTCCGGTTTTTCTGCGCGCCTGCCGGGGTGAGCCGACCCCGTATACTCCCGTCTGGCTCATGCGGCAGGCCGGGCGGTATATGGCTGAATACCGGGCATTACGCGAACGCGTGCCCTTTCTCGAATTGTGCAAGACGCCCGACTTGGCCGCGCAAGTGACGACTGAAGCGGTTGAACGCCTCGGCGTGGATGCGGCTATTCTCTTTTCGGATATCCTGCTCATTGTTGAGCCCATGGGCGTTGGGCTGGAATTTTCCGCTGGCGACGGGCCGGTTATTCATCGTCCGGTGCGTTCGGGAAAAGATATCGACGCTCTGCATGAGGTGTCGCCCCAAGAATCCGTCCCCTTTGTGTTTGAAACAGTCCGCAAGGTTCGCAGCAGCTTACCTGCTCATATCCCCCTGATCGGTTTCTCAGGCGCGCCTTTCACTCTGGCGTCGTATCTGATTGAGGGCGGCGCGTCGCGTCAATATCTGGAAACCAAGCGACTCATGTACCAGGACCCTGAGGCCTGGAACGCGCTTATGGAGCATTTGGTACGAGCGATCACCGCCTATGTGAACAGTCAGATTGCGGCCGGGGCGCAAGCCATTCAGCTCTTTGATTCTTGGGTGGGCTGTCTGGCGCCTCAGGACTACCGAACCTTTTTATTGCCTCATATGCAGACGCTCATTCACGGGCTGACGCCGGGTGTTCCCGTTATTCATTTTGGGACGGGAACGGCCGGTCTGCTGGAACTGCTGGCTGAAGCGGGCGGGGATGTGGTTGGAGTGGACTGGCGAATCGATCTTGATGTGGCCTGGCGGCGCATTGGCGAAGACCGCGCCGTGCAGGGCAATCTTGACCCCTTAGTGCTTTTCGCTCCCCTCGATACATTACGCACGCAGGTGCAGCGTATTCTGGGTCAGGCCAAGGGAAGGGACGGACATATTTTCAACCTGGGCCACGGTATTTTACCGCAAACTTCGGTTGATAACGTAATTGCGCTGGTCGATATGGTGCACGAGTTTTCGAGTCGGACAGGGCGATAGTCCCGACGGCAAAAAGGCGGAATCATAGCCTATTTTCTATGCAATACGATGCCGTTCTTCTGATTGCCTTTGGCGGGCCGGAAAAAATGGACGACGTGCGGCCTTTTTTGGCGAATGTCCTACGCGGTCGTCCCGTACCGCCGGCCCGGCTGCAAGAAGTCATCCGCCACTACGAGCTGTTTAATGGCCGCTCGCCTTTGAACGAGATCACCTTTCGTCAGGCGAAAGCAGTCCGACGCTATCTGGCCCAAGAAGGCCGGCCGCTCCCGGTATATGTCGGCATGCGGAACTGGCATCCCTATATAGCCGAGACCCTGGAACAGATGGGGCGGGACGGAGTGAAAAACGCTGTTGGATTCATTCTCTCCGCCCAGCAGAGCGAGGCCGGCTGGGCGCGGTATAAAACGAATGTGGAAGAGGCCAGCGAAAGGGTAGGGACGCTTGCGCCCCAGGTTGCCTTTACCGCTGGTTGGCATAATCACCCTTTGTTCATCCAGGCGGTGGCCGATCTGACGCAGCGGGCGTTTTCATCTCTTCCGGCGGTCCGCCGGAAGGCGACTCCTCTGGTCTTTACCGCCCATAGTGTGCCGACCTCCATGCCGAGCAGTCGGGAATACGTCCGACAGATCGAAGAGGGCGCACGTCTGGTCGCGGAGTGCCTTGGGCACGAAAACTGGTCGGTTGCCTATCAGAGTCGTAGCGGCCCACCCCAGGCACCGTGGCTGGAGCCGGATATCGGTGAGGTGCTCAAGGAGCTTGCCGCTCAGGGGGCACGCGATACGGTCGTCGCTCCCATCGGCTTTGTATGCGACCACATCGAGGTCCTGTACGATCTGGATACGGAGGCGAGAGGGATGGCCGAGCGGAACGGCCTGAATATGGTTCGTGCCCGGACGGTCAACGCGCATCCCCACTTTATTCAGATGATCGCCGAGGTGGTCCAAGTGACCCTGAATCAATAGACCGGGTGAGTGTCGCAGAACCCGCCACGAAACTGTCGTATGTCTCTTTCTCCGGAGAGCAATCCCAGAACACCCCATATCATTATTGTCGGTGGCGGTATTGCCGGCTTGGCCGCGGCCTACAGACTCGAAGAATTGAGCCGGGAACGAGAGCAGCCGCTTCGATTTACGCTGTTGGAGGCCAGCGACCGGCTTGGCGGAGTCATTGAAACGGAACAGAGAGACGATTTTCTGCTTGAACTCGGGCCGGATTCTTTTATTTCGGAAAAACCTTGGGCTCTGGCTCTGTGTCGTCGCCTGGGGCTTGAGCCGGAACTCCTGGGTACTAACGACGCGTACCGGTCTACCTTTGTCGTGCACAAAGGGAAGCTTGAGCCCTTGCCGCAAGGGTTTATGTTACTGGCTCCCACCCAGTTTGGTCCCCTGGTCCGGTCGCGTATTTTTTCCTGGCCGGGGAAGCTGCGTATGGCGCTCGATCTTGTGCTGCCCAGGGCCAGGGAACAAAACGATGAAAGCCTTGGTTCGTTTGTCCAGAGACGGCTCGGGCGAGAAGCGCTCGAACGCATTGCCCAACCTCTCATTGGCGGTATCTATACCGCCGACCCCGACCAGCTGAGCCTGGCCGCGACCATGCCGCGTTTTCTGCACATGGAGCGTGAGCATCGGAGTGTGATTTATGCGCTCTGGCGAGCGGCTCGCCGCAATCCTCAGACGACCAGGGACGCAAGCGGGGCGCGCTGGAGTTTGTTTGTGACCCTGCAAACCGGTATGCAGCGCCTCGTTTCCGCTCTGACCGAACACCTCAGCCTCGGAACCCTGCGTCAGCAGTGTCCGGTAGCAAGCGTCTGCTCCCAGACGGCGGGGTCGGAAGAGACTCGCTGGGCAGTGGACTGTGCCGACGGTTCCAGCTTTCACGCCGATGGTCTGGTACTGGCGACGCCGGCCTTTGTCGCGGCGCAGCTTGTGCATCGGTTTGACCACGCTTTGAGTCAGCACCTCTCCGGGATTCCCTATAGTTCCACAGCCACGGTGAATATGGCCTATCGTCGCGACCAGATTCCCCATCCACTGAACGGGTTCGGTTTTGTGGTGCCGCGGGTGGAGCAGCGTTCCATTCTTGCCGGGACTTTTTCGAGCGTGAAATATGCCGGGCGCGCGCCGAGCGATCACGCCCTATTACGCACCTTTGTTGGAGGAGCGCTTCAGGCCGAACTGTTTGAGCGGGATGACGCTGAAATCCGTGCTCTGGTTCGCAACGAACTGCACCAGTTGCTCGGGATTGAAGCCGAACCTCTCCTGACTCGTATCGCCCGCTATCCGCAATCCATGCCACAGTACCGCGTCGGCCATCTTCAGCTCGTTGACGAGCTCGAAAAACAGGTGGCCGAGCATCCGGGATTGGCGCTTGCCGGCAATGCCTATCGTGGGGTTGGTCTTGCCGACTGTGTGCGGAGTGGAGAAGCTGCGGCTGAGGCGGTGTTTGCCGCATGTGGGGTCGAGCCGCTGTAGGGGATGCACATTTGTTAAAGGGCAGGGACTTAATCTGTAGCCGCTCTAGATTGGTTTCCAAAACAACATCAGCTTGACAGCCGGAACATCGAGATAGTTGGGATAGGGGACGAAACCACACCCTGTCTGTACTGAATACTCTCTATGTGCTGTTGAGATAGGAATCTACCTTCTATCTCGGGCAACCGTCCGTTCTTGATCCCCCGAGAGAGCTCCAGGGCAAAGTACTGCGCTAGCGAATCGTGCTGGCCAGTTCCTTGTCCACCGATCTGTTTGTCGATCTCTTCGAAGTCGTCCGGATATTCTTCAGCAAATGCTATTACAATTTGATACGCTGTAAGAAATGGACGACCAAAGTGATGGTCCGGTGGGTGAGTCGGTACATTCAGAATCGCCCGTACTTTCGTGTCAAGAGAGAAATTGTCCCACATGCTCATGGTGTAGCTTTGTACCTGCTGACTATATGGAGTCGGTCTGACTCCTGTGTGATGATCGATTCTAGGAGGGAGCCCCTACTTCCTTTATCGCTACGTTATCTACTACATCTCTTTCCCTGATTTTCGGTCAACCTACCCAGACTGCCTTCTCAGACGTTTACTTGAGTTCCTGTAGGTCGGATTAGCAGAGCGTAATCCGACAGGCTAAGCCGGGGATGTCGGGTTACGCCTGTGGCTAACCCGACCTACGGAGCTTGAACACGCTCTGAAGGCGATTGAACATGTTCTACCTCTACTGTGTGCGGAATATCCTGGCAGAGGACAAAACGGCTTTTAAGAACTGTTTGCTTCCTGGTCACGATATGCCTCAAAGAACCTGTCAGTCAGCCACCACACAAATCCTATAGTTGGGAGCCAGACCAAAAGAAAAAGCCCCACAATATAAAAATCACTTACGACCCCCTCTAGGATGTCTATCGTTGTCCTATTGTATTCATAGCAGATAGGGCCAATATGATCGAGCACGCAAGGTGGGGAATGATGTAAGGGTAAGGGGTAAAGGACTTGTTTATCATGAAGAGTGCTCCCTGTTTGGAGTGCTGCAAGATACCAGCGTCTCTTATTAGGAATATCAGGGAACGAGCTAAATGACCCATCCCAATTAGGCGGCAAATTAGGAGGCAAAGCTGATGTATCAAGCTTTCCACAGAGAGAGCGATTCTCGCAACCGTGAAAAAGGTTCTCCACAATACTGCACGCTGTCATAGTGCCATAGAAAAAATAGAATGCGCCACTCACACACCATACGAAAGGCAAAACGCGTAAAATCCACCATCGCCAATCAATGAATGACCTCAAGAGTTGTGTACGGGGTGGGAACCAGACAAAAGACAAGCGTGTAAGCATCAATCTGCTTACTTTGTATACCGGGATACAGACGATACAAATAAATAAAGAGATATGTACCAGCAAAACACCAATCTCGAAAATAACGTCCACTAGATCAGTAACCAGAGACATGATTTTTCCCCCTATAATCACTACGCCGTAAGCGCAACAGTGATCCGGGAAGAAATGGTATTCGACCTGGGGAGACGCCTTTCAAGCTAGGGCGTGTTTACACTAATGGGGTTCTGTTAAGTTCCGGGCATGGAACTCACGCAGCAGCAGTATGAGCAGATTGCGGGGCTCCTCCCACGGCAGCGAGGGAACGTCAAGGTCGCCAATCGGACGGTGCTGGCCGCGATTCTGTATGTGGCAGAGCAGGGCTGTAAGTGGCGGGGGTTACCCGAGCGGTTCGGGAAGTGGCATACCATCTATACGCGGATGAATCGCTGGGCGAAGAATGGGGTGCTGGATCGCGTCTTTGCGGCCTTACAGGAGCAGCAGATTATCCGGGTACGGGTTGAAGTGGTCTCGTTAGATAGTACCGTGGTCCCAGTGCATCCAGATGGGACGGGGGCGCGAAAAAAAACGGGCCCCAAGCCATCGGGCGGTCCCGGGGCGGCTGGACGACCAAGCTTCATCTGGTTGCCACGGATGCTTGCACCGCCGTGAGGTTTGCGTTGTCGCCCGGCCAAGCCGGTGATGCACCCGAGGGGCGGAAGCTGTTGGCCAAGACGCCCCTGTGGGCCGATTATGTAGTGATGGACCGGGCCTATGAGGGGGAGGCCACGCGGCAATGTGTCCGCGCGCTAGGAGCGACACCGGTCGTACCGGCAAAGCGGAATCGGCGGAATCCGTGGTCGTATGAGCGAGATAAATATAAGAAACGCAACGAAGTGGAGCGGCTCTTTCGTCGCCTCAAGGGCTTCCGCCGTATCTTTGTGCGGTTCGACAAGTTGGATGTGGTGTTCGCCTTCTTCATTCACTTCGCGCTCATCTTTGAAGCCCTCAAAAGTGTGAACACGCCCTAGGACAATACCCAGAAAGCAGGTGACTTGTACCTATAGTTAGCTCTTGCCGATTGTATACGGAGTGGAGAAGCCGTGGCTGAGGCGGTGTTTTCAGATTTGCCGTTATGAGAAATATCCTAGCTCATGCTTTCATTTGTCCGCTACAGAATTACCTAAGTGCTGGAATGGAGTCGTGTATCCTACTCGTGAGAGCTTGGTAATCTCGAAAGTTCATCCTCAAGAATCCGCGGATCAACGAATTTCTGAATCCAAGAAACGAATTCGCGCTTCTGCTTAATCATAATCTCTCGTTTGGATTGATTTGGCTCCTGTTGCTGACAGTCCAGTGCTCCAACGGCACGGTAGACTGCTAGGACGTTGTCCAGAATCGGCTGTCGAAAGCCTTGATATGCCGTTTCTTTCCAATACCCGTACTCACTTTCCTCGACGTTTGGAAAATACCATCGACCTCGATCTAGTAAGGATGAGAGTGTCCAGCGAAGTCGGTGGCGGCGTTCGAAGAAGTCTGTACTCCTCGCCGGGTCTATGTCGCAGAGTAATGCTGCCTCGGTTATAGTATCGCTTACTTCGTCCGCCCACTTCCTCACATCTGAGAAATATTGCCTCCTCAGAGCTATGGTCTGTATTCGCTGACTCAGCCGTGCATCTCTCCTCGTGCGAACTGCAAAGAAAGCAGAAACGCCCATTCCAATTATAGAAGCCATTAGGACTGCGAATCGAATCCAGTCGCCTGTGGATAGGACCAAGCTCTGGTCTTCCATTTCTGTTATCTCCGAATGGAGAGTACCGTATCCTCGACGATGGGTACATCCTCTCTCTTTTGACCTGTTGAACTCCCGAGTTGGGCTCATACGGCGACACCCAGTACCAGACTACCTTCTCAGGTATTTACTTGAGTACTCGGGGAGGGGTTGCTATGGTGCTGCCTTAACCGTCGGTAATGGAGAGGGGTTGGGGCAAGTGATTCGGGTATTCCCCCACATTGAGAACGCCAAGCTCATGGACCTGTTTCGGAAGGGCGTTGAGGGGCAGTGGTCAGCGGCCGAAATTGACTGGACGCAGCCGTTGTCGCTCGACCGTCACGAACAGCGGGCTTTGGCCATGGTGCTGACTCCGATCTATCTGGGGGAGCAAACGGCCATGATTGGGGCCAGCTCGACCATCCCGCAGTGTTTCGCTGCCCATGAGACCGAGGCCCAACTGTATCTCTCCACCTTTCTTTTGGACGAAGCCCGTCATTTCGAGACCCTGACCCGCTTCTATAACACCCTGAACCAGCGTCCGCTCGAAGTCCGCCAGCTCAAGGATATGTTTCGCTATCAGGCGCGCCTGTTCAAATCGCGGGACCGGGTTGAATGGCTGTGGGGGATACTGCTCAGCGATATTCTGGCCCGCCATTTCTACAGCATCCTGGCAAAGGCCCACCCCACCTCTCTCTTTGCCTCCATCGCGAATCGCATCTTACGCGACGAGGCCCGCCATCTGGCCTTTGCCGAACTCTATTTGCGCGCGGTGTTGGAACGTGAACCTCAGTTCGGTCCGGTCTTTCTCAAGATGCGAGACGAACTACTACGGCTGATGGAGGCGATGTATGAGGCCCTGAAAGCCGAGGCGTTGCTGATCGGCATTGATGGGCAGACTCTGTTTGGTGGGGTGAGGCGAGACATTGAGAACAAGGCCCGGCGTCTTCGTCTTCTCGAAGCAGAAATCCCGGCAGAAGAATGAGTCGGCCGACCCCGCCCGCTAAAAATGCCTCCGCCGCGCGTTTCCCCCGTTGGCCGCGAGGTAATACGCCCCAATGGATTGCCGAACGCCAGGAACGCCTACGGACATTGGTCCACTGGGATGCTGAACACCAGCACGTGCTAGACGGCCAACTCGATGCGTTGATTCCCTTCCAGGAATGTCTGACCGGCCAGATGACACTGCCCGTCGGGGTCGTCGGGCCGCTGACGCTGAACTGGGGACAATACGAACTCGACCGGCTCGGAGAACTGCACGAGCGCAGCCGACAAGAAGACCGGATTTTCGTACCGCTGGCCCATACCGAAGGCGGACTCTCGGCATCGATTCAACGCGGAGTGACTGCCGTGGCGCTGGCTGGCGGCGTCCGCACTTATGTGCTGGCCGACCGGATCACCCGAGACTCGTGCTTTGTGTTCTCTTCTACGCAAGAGGCCCTCAGCCTGGCTGATTGGGTCGTGGCGCATGCCGAGGATATGGCTGCCTGGCTCAAAGACCCAGACCATCCCTCGCTCTCTGACCATTTGCTCAGTCGCCATGCGGTGCTGCACGAGGTGCAGACCCATGTGGTCGGGCCCATGTGCCACGTCCTATACCGTTTCACGACCGGTGATGCCTGCGGGCCCAATATGATGACGCGTAACGCCTATGCGCTCAATCATGCCTATATTGGCGAACGCTTCGCAGCCGAGTCCGGCATCAGGCCGCTGCGCGTATTTCTCGAAGCCAATATGGGGGGCGATAAAAAACCGAGCCACGCCTTTTTTCAGTTTCCGGGACATGGCAAGGTTGTTCATGCTGAAATCACCCTGCCCAACACGGTTCTGCGTCGCGTCCTGCGCGTTGAGGCTACAGATATCCTCGCTCTGGAACATGCCGGACTGCACGGCGCGCACGCGAGTGGCATGCAGTCTTTTGCCTTTACTCCAGCCTCAGCCATTGCGGCTATTTTTGCCGCCACCGGTCAGGACCTGGGTATGGTTGGCACCAGCAGCATGGCGCAGGTGACGGTCAGTCCGGTCAGTGCCGGCCTGCACCTTTCCATTCGGTTTGCCGGCTTAGAGGTGGGCACGCTCGGCGGAGGAACGAGCCTGCCGCACGCGCGTTCGTATCTGCAACTATTGGACTGCTGGGGCGAGGGCAAGGTGTACCGGTTTGCGCAAATCGTTGCGGCAACCGCGCTGTGCCTCGAACTCTCGGCCTCGGCCAGTATGGCCGCAGATGGGAGCCGAAACTTTCTGCAAGCCCACCTTGAGCGCGGCGGATTGCGAGCGGGCGAGTAAAGGCGCGCAACCCGATGCCCACGGCTCGCCTTATTGTCAACCCGACCTCGGGGGGAGGACGGGGAGCGAGGATTGCCGACCAGGCCAGCCTGGAACTGCAACGGCGTGGATGCCCACACGAAGTGTTGTATAGCAACTCGCCAACCGACCCCGGTGTGCTGGCCCATCAGGCAGTGGCCGACGGCTGCACGCTGGTGGTCGGCGTGGGTGGCGACGGCTTAATCCATGCGGTTGCAAACAGTCTGGTCGGGACGCCGGCGGCACTGGGCATTATTCCGGCCGGCCGCGGTAACGATATTGCGCGTGGCCTGGATATTCCGCTGCGTCTGGCCGAGGCGTGTGAGTTGATCGCACAATATGGCGCTCAACCCGTCCCCCGTATTGATGTTGGGCAGGCGCATGAGCGCTATTTCTTTTCGGTGGCGTTGGTCGGTTTGGCGGCAGAGATTAACCGTCGCTCAAACCTGATGGGCCGCTTTCGCTTTAACGCAGTGTATTCGGCCTTGACCGTTCTGTCCGTCTTCCTTTCCGCGCCACGGACGTTCACGATTCGTTGCGACAGTCATGAGCAGCGCTGTTATAGCTGGCTGATTGCCGTCGGTAACTCGTGGAGTTCGGGACGGGGCATGCAGCTCGTGCCTGGAGCCAGGGTTGATGACGGTGTCCTGGACGCTTGTGTGGTGCATGGGATGGGCAAGTGGGAACTCCTGCTACGGGCCTTCCCGCGCGTCTTTAGCGGCACTCACATCTATCTGACCGGAATCGAGAGTCTACGTGGGAGAGAAATGGTTATCCGTTCGGAGACTCCAGGAGATATTTACGCCGACGGCGAGCGCCTGGGGTCCCTGCCGGTGACGTTGCGAGCGATTCCCCAGGCCCTATCAGTCATTCGTCCCGCCCAAAATCGCTAGGCAAACGGGTAGGTGTGTGGTACACGGGGGTCGAATCGACCACGAAGACTGCAACTGGAAATTAAGGAGAGATCATGGCCTTTCAGGAAGAGTTTCTTGATATCCGTGGCAAGAACATCCAAATGCTCAGCGGCGGGAATGGAGACCCGCTCCTGTATCTCCATAGTGCGGGCGGAGAGGTGGCGTGGCTGCCCTTTTTTGAACAACTCGCGCAACATTACACCGTCTATGTGCCTGGCCATCCGGGTTTTAGCCGGTCTGAAGGGTTAGAGCAGATAGACACCATAGAAGACCTCGTCTTTCACTATACGGATTTGATGGACCACATCGGGCTCGACCAATCCTATGTGGCTGGTCTCTCGCTCGGGGGCTGGCTGGCCGCCGAGCTGGCGACGCGCTATAGCAACCGCCTGAAAAAGCTGGCCCTGATCAACCCTGCCGGGCTGCGCGTGCCCGGCTCTCCCATGGCCGACATTTTTGCGGCAGACCCGCAGGAAACGCGCCGTTTAGTTTTCCATGAGCCAGAGTCGGAACTCGCCAGGAATTTTATCCCGGATGACCCACCCCAAGAAGTCCTGGAAAACGCCTTGCGCGCCCGCGAAGCCACGGCCCGGGTCGGATGGAATCCCTATCTCTGCAACCCAAAGCTGCGCAGCCGACTGTACCGGGTGACCGTCCCGACCATGATTGTCTGGGGCGAGTCCGACCGGTTGATCCCGCTCGCCCACGGCCACGCCTATCATGAGGGGATAGAAGGGTCACAATTCGTCATGATTTCCGACTGCGGTCATGCGCCGCCGTTTGAAAAACCCGAAGAAACCGTCACGCATTTAACCGGGTTTTTTCAGTAGGGCTCCACCTTGCCTGCACGTTATGGACCAGCGTTTGACCCCGGACATGTTTGAGCGCCTCGACGAGAACGACGATGCGCTCTTTTATACGCTGCCGCGTAAACTGGTGCATATCGATGATGGAGCGATTGCCGCCGCCGGCCAATGTATTGCCCGGACGTTTGTGCCGGACGGTGTCCTCTTGGATCTCATGAGCAGTTGGCGTACGCATCTGCCCGAAGAGTTTGTGAAGCAAAAATGTATCGGACTCGGGCTGAACGCCGAGGAGATGGCGGATAACCCGGACCTGGATGAGTATATTGTCCACAACCTCAACGTCGATCCGCAGCTTCCCTTTGCTGATGCCTCCTTTGACGGCGTGGTTGTCACCGTCTCGATTCAATACATGATCCGACCGGTTGAAGTTTTTGCTGAAGTGAATCGGATATTGAAGCCCGGCTGTCCCTTTCTGGTACTGTACTCCAACCGGATGTTTCCAACCAAGGCGATCCGTCTGTGGCAGATGTTGAGAGATAAGGGCCGGGCCGAGTTGATTACCGCCTATTTCCAGCAGGCCGGCGGGTACGAGGCTGCGACCTTTGAGGACTGGAGTCCCAATCCGGGCGGCTCTGATCCCATGTTTGCCGTCTATGCACGAAAGCAAACCGCCCCGGAAACGTCGGACGCCCGATAGAAAACTCTGTGGCCTCCCGCCTGATTTATCCGAAGCTGGTTGTTGAGCAAAACCTGTGGCGCGTCGGGCTCCACATTGTTGCTGGCGTAGACGAGGTCGGCATGGGTCCCCTCGCCGGCCCGGTGGTGGCCGCGGCGGTCGTCTTTCCCTCAAGACTGTCGGAAGAGCGTCTGCCGGCGTCCTTTCCAACTGGCGTGCGTGATTCCAAGACCTTGACACACAAGGCTCGGGAACGTCTTGAGGTGGAGATCCGTCAGGTCGCAACGGGCATTGGTATTGGGCTGGTTGAGGTCGAGGAGATTGATCGGATCAACATCTATCAGGCGGGCTTGAAAGCCATGCGGTTGGCCCTTGACCATCTTCCGGTTCCACCCGAACACGTGCTGATAGATGGCCGTCTCCTGCCAGACTGTCCAATACCCCAGTCTACCTTCAAAAAGGGGGATCGAGATATTTACTCCATTGCCGCAGCATCGATCATTGCGAAGACGCACCGCGACCGGCTCATGCTTGAACTGGACCAACGCTACCCCCAGTACGGATTCGTCCGCCATCGAGGATACGGTACGGCCGCCCATCGTGAGGCCCTGCGTACCTACGGACCGTGCCCGGCCCATCGACGTTCATTTCGGTTACTCTAGTGGCCTTGATTCACTTTCAACCAGCCCCTCTTGGTGGCTATACTAGGAAAAAGGCAGGAGGAGCGTATGGCGACTGAAGTGATCATGCCGCGTATGAGCGACACCATGGAGGAGGGGAAGATCCTCAAGTGGCTCAAAAAGGTGGGGGATCGGATTGAGGTCGGCGATATTATTGCCGAGGTGGAAACCGATAAGGCCGACATGGAAATGGAAGCCTTGGACGATGGCTTTCTGACTGAGATTCGTGCTCAGGAAGGTGAGTCTGTCCCGGTTGGAGCGGTGATTGCTCTGTTGGGCGAAGAGGCTGAAGTCGGAGTTGCCCCAACGCCACCGGCTCGAGCGGTAAGCTCATCTGCATCGACTCCACCGGCCGAGAAGAGAGCGAATGCCAAAGCTGGTCCGCCGGCAGCCAAGAAAGTCCGGAAAATCCGTGAAGCCGCACCCAAGAAGCCGCCGGCTCGAAAAAAGGGCGAACGGATTCTCGCTTCGCCCATTGTCCGGAAAATCGCCGCCGAGCGTGGCATCGAACTCGCCAAGGTGCAGGGCAGTGGACCGGGCGGACGAATCATCAAACAGGACCTTGAAGGTGCTGAGGCCGTGCCGGTAGCGGCCGAATTGAAGTCTCCGCCTGCCTCCCCGCCAGTAGCCACCACGCCAACCGGCAAGGTGGAGCCGTTCTCTCGGATGCGGACAACAATTGCCAAACGTATGGCGGACAGTATGCGGGAGGCACCACATTTTTATGTCACCACGGAGATTGATATGTCCGAGGCGGTTCGCCTGCGGACCTCGCTGAAGCTGAGCGACCGGGTGAGCGCCGATGTGACCTATACCCATTTACTGGTCAAGGCGGTCGCGGTTGCGTTGGGACGCCACCCACGGCTGAATGCGTCCTTTACCGGTGACGGGCGGGAACTCAAGGATGAGGTCAATATCGGGATTGCCGTTGCCCTTGACGACGGTTTGCTCGTTCCGGTGCTGCACGACTGTCAGGCGCTGTCGCTGCTGGACATCGCCGCCCAAGCCAATGCACTGGTTGAACGGGCGCGGACGGGCAAGCCGACGACGCAGGACCTCTCCGGAGGAACCTTTACCATTTCCAATTTGGGCATGTATCCTGTGGAGCATTTTACCGCAGTGATCAATCCGCCCCAGGCTGCGATCCTGGCGACCAGCGCCATTAAAGAGCGCCCTGCGGTCAGAGACGGGCAGGTGGTCATCTCGCGGACCATGATGGTAACGCTGTCGTGCGATCACCGCGTATTGGATGGAGCGACTGGGGCACAGTTTCTCCAGGAATTGAAGAATCTACTCGAAAACCCCGTGGGTTTAATGGTGTAAAGGAGAGCAATGGAACGCTACGACTTGGTAGTCATTGGAGCAGGCCCTGGGGGCTATGTGGCAGCGATTCGAGCCGCCCAGCTGGGCCTGAACGTCGCGGTCGTGGAGAAGGACCAACCCGGTGGGGTGTGCCTGAACTGGGGCTGTATTCCGTCTAAAGCCATTCTGACCTCGGCAGAAATGTATGAAGATCTTAAACACGGGGAGCACTACGGCATCAAGGCGAGTGGGCTGTCTTTTGATTATCCCCAGGTCATTAAGCGTTCGCGCCAGGTTGCCGGCCGATTGGCCAAAGGGGTGGAATACCTGCTCAAAAAGAACAAGATCCCGCTCCTCAAAGGAACGGGTCGGTTGGAGGGGAATAATCGCGTGGTGATCGAGGGTCAGGAGACGCAGCAGGTCGAAGCCGAGCGCGTTTTGATTGCCACCGGCTCCCGTGAGCGGACGCTGCCCGGTCTTGAGATCGATGGCAAGCAGGTCTTAACCAGTTATGAGGCCCTGACGGAGCAAACCATCCCCGAATCCATCGTCATCATCGGTGGCGGTGCGATTGGGGTGGAGTTCGCCTATATCTACGGTACGTTTGGCTGCCGGGTGACGGTTGTTGAGATGGAAAAGCAACTCCTGCCGGGGGTCGATGCCGAAATTGCCAAAGAACTGGAACGCGCGTTCAAGAAAAAGGGCATTGAGGTCCTGACCCAGACCATGTTTCACAGCCTGGAAAAATATCCGGGTCGGGTTGAGGTTAATCTGGATAGCGGTGGTACCCTCAAGGAACGCACGGCCAATAAAGTCCTGGTGGCTGTCGGTCGGGCTCCGATTAGTGCTGACCTTGGTCTGGAAGAGGCTGGTGTCGGGATCGAGCGGGGCTATGTGCAGGTCAACGAGCAAATGCAAACCGCCAATACGGCAATCTATGCGATTGGTGATGTGAACGGGCCACCGCTGCTCGCCCATGCCGCCTCGGAAGAAGGGATTGCCGCGGTCGAATACATGACGGGCGAGCGGGAGAAAGGACTGGATGCGTCCCGTATCCCGGCCTGTATTTATTGTCAGCCGCAGGTGGCGGTCTTTGGGCTGAGCGAAGAGCAGGCCCAGGCGCAGGGCTATGAAGTCAAAGTCGGGCGGTTCCCGTTTCGCGCTCTGGGCAAGGCGTTGGCTGCCGGTCATGACGAAGGTCTGGTCAAGCTGGTTGTTGATAAAGAATATGGTGAGATACTGGGTTGTCATATCGTCGGCCGCGGCGCGACCGACCTCATTGCCGAGGTCGGTCTCGCTCGAACGCTGGAGGCGACTACTGCCGAACTGAGCGAGACGGTCCATGCCCACCCGACGTTATCTGAGGCGATTATGGAAGCCGCGCTGGACGCCGAAGGACGGGGCATAAATTTTTAGGGTAGCCTGGTTCGAGCAGGTCGAATGAAACTCGCGTGTATAACCTCCGGCTTGGTGGATTACACTACCGCGCTGGCGTGGCAGCAGACGCTGGTCGCACAACGGATTGCGGCCGAGATATCGGACTTGCTCGTCCTGCTCGAACATCCACCCGTGTTCACCCTAGGCCGGGGCGGTGACGAGGGATATCTGCTCAACCCCGGTCAGGTGCCGGTCCATCGCGTCGGTCGTGGCGGGGAGGTGACGTTTCACGGACCGGGCCAGTTGGTCGGCTATCCCATTTTGGACCTGAATCGACACGGCAAGGATGTGCATCGCTATCTGCGTCTGCTCGAAGACGTTCTCGTCGCCACGCTTGCCGAATGGGGCATTGCTGCCACTCGAAGAGACGGCCTCACCGGGGTATGGGCAGGAACCGACAAAATCGCCTCCATCGGCATTGGCGTCCGCCGCTGGGTGACGTTCCACGGCTTTGCTCTGAACGTGAATACTGACCTGTCGTATTTCTCTGCCATTGTTCCCTGCGGACTGCCTGAGGTGCGCATGACGTCCATGCAGGAATTATTGCAGGAGGAAATCCCGCTCGATACAGTGCAGTCAACACTTGTCCGAAGCTTTGCCCGAACATTTGGACATCAGGAGATCGTATGGAACACGAGCTTGCAGACACCCGTTCTCAAGCCGGAACATCTGGCAACCGTCCCGTAAAGCGTCGTCACCCGGACTGGATTAAAGTCCGCATGCCCGCCGGCCCAGGCTATACGCAGACCAGGGCCATCGTCTCGACGTTCAAGCTCAATACCGTTTGCCAGGAAGCCCAGTGTCCCAATATCGGTGAATGCTGGGGACATGGGACGGCGACGTTCATGCTCATGGGCGATGTGTGCACCCGGAACTGCCGCTTCTGTGCCGTCAATCACGGTCGCATGGTGGCCCTCGACCCCGGAGAACCCCGTCGCGTGGCTGAGGCGGCCCTGAAAATGAACCTCTCACATATTGTCGTCACGTCGGTTAACCGGGATGACCTGCCGGACGGTGGAGCCCGACATTTTGCCGAGACCGTACACGCGATCAAACACCTGAATCCGGACTGTACGATCGAGGTGCTGACCCCCGATTTTCAGGGGAACGAAAGTGCTGTTGTTACCGTTGCCGAATCGCCGGTCGAAATTTTCAATCACAATACCGAGAGTGTGCCGCGTCTGTATAAGCGGGTGCGCCCAGGAGCGAAGTACGAGCGCTCCCTCCGTGTCCTGGAGAAAGCCAAAGCCGTCCGCTCGAATCTGAAAACCAAGACCGGCATCATGCTCGGTCTTGGCGAGACCTATGAAGAACTCCTGACCGTCTTTGGCGACCTGCGCGCGGTGGAGTGCGATATTCTGACGCTCGGCCAGTATCTCCAACCGTCGAAAGAGCAGCTCCCGGTTGAACGCTACGTCCATCCTGATGAGTTCAAAGCCCTAAAGGAAGAGGCCCTGAGTCTCGGCTTCCGTCACGTCGAATCCGGCCCGCTGGTGCGCAGTTCCTACCACGCCTGGAAACACGTTGAGTAAGAAACGACGAGCGCCTTTACTCATAATGCGTCCACATCCGAATAATTTTGACAACTTTCTCTCTGCGGTAAACTTGGTAGACAATGCGGTGTTGGATATTGATTCTCCGTGAGTAGAGCCCGGCGAGATCACCGACAAGTTTTTCAAACGGGGGAGGGGTTCTTAACGGATCTTTTTCGAGAAGAGCCAGAAGTGGCTGGACTTTGTTCTTTAATCCACTGGCAGCGATTCTTTTGGCATCTTTTAATGCTTGTTTCGTATAGACCAGCTTCCAACTCACCAGTCCAACTCCTCGTCACATTCTTCAAGAGGGGTCGCTATTCCTTCACGAAGCGACTCACGCATGCCCGGAATTGAAAGCAGAAATAAGGTCTCTTGTACTGCAGACCAATCTTCTTCGGAAAGGAGCACCGCATTGTTCCGTTTGCTCGTGATGAGAATTGGTTCGTGAGAATGCGCTGTTGCGTCAATGAGCCGATAGAGATTTGCTCGTGCCTCACTTGCGGTTCTGCTCTCCATAATGGTATCCCCGATGGCAGTCTGTATTTTCTAAAGCGTACGAAATGCGGTACGCTTTGTCAAGTTGAGAAGGGATGGAGGCAAATCCATGACACTCCCCAGCAAAGTCAAAATCGTCGATCTGACCGCCAGAGATGGCTTGGAAGGCTTCAAGCATTTGATCCCGGTGGACTTTCGTATTGAGTTGGTCAACCGGCTCTCTGCGGCCGGGTTTCCCGCTATTGAGGTGGGAGAGTTCGTGAGCCCCAAGGTCATTCCGGCCATGCAGGGCTCGGATCAGGTTGCCCAACAGATCGTGCCCAAACCGGGGGTGGAATATAGCGCGCTTGTGCCGAATATGCGGGGCTTTAACGACGCACTCAAAGCCGGGGTGAACGTCATTACGATCTTTGGTGCGGCCACTGAACAGTTCAGCCAGGCCAATATCAACTGCTCGATTGAAGAAAGCTTCGGACGTTTTGAGCCGGTTGTTGCCGCGGCAAAAGAACATAATGTCAAAGTGCGCGGCGCGGTCTCTTGCGTTGCCGGCTGTCCGTATGAAGGTGATGTCGATCCTCAAGCAGTCGGCAGGCTGGTCAAAAGATTCCATGCCATGGGCTGCTACGAAATCGCCCTGGGCGACAGCATTGGAGTGGGCACGCCGCGGTCGATCAAAGCCATTATCCAGGCATGTGAAGACCAGGGTGTTCCCGCCTCTGTCTTAACCGCGCATTTTCACAACACCTGCGGTATGGCCCTGGCCAACTGCTACGCCGCCATGGAAATGGGCGTGTCCATTCTTGAGAGTGCCTGCGGCGGGCTGGGCGGGTGCCCGAACGCTCCGGGCGCAACGGGCAATCTGTCCTCGGAAGAGTTGGTCTATATGCTGAACGGTCTTGGGATTGAGACCGGAGTGGACCTCGACCAGGCTGTCGCTATAGGCAAATGGGCAACGGAGGCGATGAACCACCGGCTTGATTCAAAGCTGGGCGAGGCCATGACCAATCCCAATATGACCTATTTTGAGAAGGTCGCCCATGAGCCGCAGGCTCCGGCCTAGCGAGTCCCCTGTCAGGTTCAGAAATTTCTCTCTGAGAAATTGGAGGGCATGTGATTGAGTCAGACCACACCCCTCCTGTCTATCCCTCAACCTGCTGTATGACGTGGGTGGCGAAGTCGGTCATCTCTTCCTCTCCGCCGGTTATGCAGACCTGGCTGATGCCCAACTCCTTCATTTTTCGTACCCGTTCCTGAAGCTCCTCAGGTGTGCCGGTCAGGGTGGTTTCCTTGATCATCTTTTCGGTGACCAGCGGTGCGTGTTCCGGCTTAAACGCAGCGCAATAGTCCGTGTAGAGGTCCAGATGACGGGTCTCGATCGGGGCGTCCGGGGTGCGATAGGCATCCTTAAAAGCCATGAGGTCATCGCGGATGTCTCCCGGCAACTGAAAGGGATCCTTCACCGACAGAGCGAAGATGTTGCACTCCGAAGAAACCAGCGGGCCAACCGCCTGCTGAAGGTCTTCCAGGGTCTCTTCGGGTTTTCTCAAATGGAAGGCCGTCACCACCGTGACATAGAGGTCCTCCAGGCTCTTGCCGGCACGTTCGGCTCCGCGTCGAATATGGTCCAGGGTATATTTGAGCAGACTGTCACCCACCGTACCGAAGAGAATCACGCCGTCTCCGATTTCCCCGGCCAACTCCAGCGTCTTGGGGCCGCTTCCGGCCACGTGGATCGGGATGGGATTCTCCAGGTTGACGAACTGGCCGTCAGGGTTGAGAAACCTGATCTGGCGCTTGCGTTCTCCCTCTTGATACGGAACGGTGTCTCCCTTCAACAGCCCGCGACACACCTCCACATTGGCCCGTAGAACTGCCAGCCGGGCCGCCGGCATGCCGAGCGTCCGCCGGGCGGTATTGCCCGTCCCGATGCCCATGATGACCCGGCCCGGAGCGAGCACATTCAGGGTGCCAAAGCTACAGGCCGTCACCGGAGCAATCCGCGAGCTGGGATTGGTCACGTTGGTGCCGAGTTTGATCGTCTTGGTATGGGTCGCACACAGCGCCATGCACTGGAACACATCGCTCCAGACCATCTGGGAGTCGCCGAACCAGGCATGGGTATAGCCCTTGTCCTCGGCAATCATCACGTCTTTATAGGTCTCAACATGGGAAAGAAAAATCACTCCGTAGTCCATTCGTATCTCCTTGTTCATAGTCTTGTCTGAGTCGAGCTGTTGATTTTTATACGGTAAGGCTGCTCAGGCACTCCGCAGTTTCTTTAAGGGTGTATGCACAATGCCAAGCAGTCCATCTATCGATATGTCCTCGTCGAGTAAGGGCCAATGAATTCCATACCCCGAAGGAGAAATCTCAAACATCTGGCGGTCCTTCTCCGGGGCATTGAGGAGGACTTGAGAGATCTCATGTATGTTGAACATCCTGGCCCGCCCATCAATGGTGACATGCAAAACATCACCCTCAAAATGCACATCGGCCACATCATGGTGTTGCTTCATGGTTGACGGCTCCGTTGAGACTCTTCCCATCGCTGTTCAATGTATTCGAAATGGTCAAAGATGATCTTCTTGATATCTCGGCGGTCCCGGGGAGAAAGATTATAGGCATAGACTTCTTCCAGATCAAAGCGCTCACGGTCGAGCTAATATTTACATTCTCTCTCCCCTTTCCGGCAATGGATATGGATCGGTTCATTACCCTCATTCGCGTAGAAGAATAGACGCCACCCTGCCATCATCAAGACTGTCGGCATTGGGATTGATCCTTTAGTGCCTCGTTTCTAAAGCACCTTCAATAACTCATCTCTTTCGCTATAAGCGAAGGAGGCGGGCTGACCATTCCGCCGGGCTCGGATACCGGCCTCCGGCGTGACGGTTCCGATGACCTGAGCAGGAATGTTTGCTGACTGGAAAATACGTTCGAGATTCGGCCACTTATCAGCAGCAATGGTCAGAAGCAGGGTGCCGGAGCTAATCAACCCGAGTGGATTGATATTGAAATGCTCGCAGATAGCTCGGGTGGAGGGGAGGGTGGGAATGACGTCGAGGTCAATCTGCATGCCAAGATCGCTGACAGCGGTCAGCTCATACAGGCCCATGGCCACGCCACCCTCTGTCGGATCGTGCATGGCCGTTGCGCCGTGCTGGGCGGCTAACAGGGCTTCTTTGACTATGGAGATACCCCACGTTGTGCGGATATGCTGCGCCTCGTCCTGAAGCTCGGGCGCCAGGATAGCCGCCAGTTCTTTGCGCTTCTCGGCAAACACAATGCCAGTCCCCTCAAGACCAGCCGTCTTGGTCATCACGACCAAGTCCCCCGCCCGGACTCCCTGTGTGGTCACCAATCGGTCCTTGGCGACCACGCCCGTCATATTGCCGACAACGACCGGCTGAGACACGGCCGCGGTCACTTCCGTGTGTCCACCGGTGACACTAATACCCAAATCCCGACACGTGGAGTCAATCTGGGCAAAGACCTGTCTGACGCTGTGCTCTGAGGTATCGGGCGGAAACAGGAGGCAGGCTTGAAACCAGGCCGGCTTTGCTCCCATGGTCGCGACATCGTTGGCATTGATATGCACGGCGTACCAGCCCACGTCGTCGGCCGTGAATGTCACCGGGTCGGTTTTGACCACAAGATACTGCTCGCCCACATCGAGAACGGCACAGTCTTCACCAAACCGTGGACCGATGAGGACCCGCTGGTCTTCCGCCCCAGCGCGGGTGATACAGGTTTTAAGAAAATCAGCAGGGAGTTTACCTGGGAGAAGCATGTATGCTCGCTCCGCGTGTCGGGCGACGCCTCACTCCGTCATGGTCGCGGCAGGGTTCGGCTCTTCGGTTGCCGCTGGTTCCGTGTTCCCACTGGCCGCATCGACGCCGGTCTGGGTCTGTTCCAGGCCAGCCTTCTCTAGATCGGCAACAACGACCTGGAGGAATTGATCCGGATGGAGGTGTTGCTTTGCCGCCGCTCTCACCTGCTCAAGCGTCACTGAGCCAATAATGTCCGGGTAGCGGTCTGGGTAATCGAGTCCCAACCCATAGAACTCAAGCACCGGGAGCATCCCCGCGACATCCGAGTTGGAAATGAGCCGGAGCGGAAAGCTGTTCACGAGATAGGCTTTTGCCGCCTCGACTTCTTCTTCGGTTGCCCCTTCTTGCCTGAAGTGCCGAATGACGGCCAGGGTTTCAGCAATGGCCTGCTGGGCGCTCTCATTCTTGGTTTGTAAGGCAACCGTGAAAGGCCCTGGATGCTTGCGAGCCGAGAAATAACTGCCGACGGAGTAGGCATAGCCTTGCTCTTCCCGGATGCGGTCCATGAGCCGCGAGCCAAACCCCCCGCCTCCGAGAATGTGATTCATGATCAGAACAGCGTAATAATCAGGGTGCGAACGGGCGATGCCCGAGTGGCCGATCATAATGTTAGCCTGGGTGACTTCTTTATCGAGGTTGACCCGTTGGGCCTCCCGTTCGGGTGGGTCCGGCCACGAGAAATCGGGCAGGTCTGCCGCTTTCCAGTCGGCAAAATGAGAAGCGAGGAGGGAGCCGATCCGGTCCTGGGTGATTTCTCCGGCAACGGCGATGATGGCGTTATTCGGACGATAGTAGGTGGCGTGGAACTGTTTGATATCATCAGGCGTAATACGTGCCAGCGTCTCTGTCTGGCCTGAAATCAGCCGTCCGTAGGGATGCTGAGGGTAGAGATGCTGCCTAAAGGCTTTGCCGGCAACCCAGCCGGGGTCTTCTTCATTGCTGTGCAGACGGCCCTCAATCTCCTTGCGGATGCGCTCGAATTCGTCCTGCGGAAAGCTTGGAGACAGGATGACTTCGGCCAGGAGAGCAAAAGATCGGTCCAGGTTCTTGGTCAAGGTCGTCAGGCTGATAGTCGTGGCATCGTTGCCGGCATCAACCGATAACGATGTTCCTAAGAAGTCGAGTTCTTCGGCCAGAGCCTGGGCGGAATAACTCTTGGTTCCGCGCGTGAGTAATGCGGCGGTGAGATTTGCCAGCCCCTGTTTGGCCTGCGGGTCAACCGCAGCGCCCGTTTTGAGAACCATACTCAGCACGACCATGGGCAAGCCGGGACGCTCGGCAACGAGCAGCGTTGTGTCGTTATCGAGGACGATCCGTGTTCCCAGCGGTGCGGCTGAGAGAGACGAAGCAAGACCGAGGATGAGCATAAGGCTGATAAGAAGGTGTCGTGTCATAGCGTACTTCCTTCAAGCGATAGGACGGATCGGAGCGAACAGGGACGGATTGGTCAATGCGCCCCCCGGCGTCCTGGGCCTCCCTGGGGTGATTCTCGAAGGGGTGTGCCGTCAGGTTCCAGGATACCGACGGTCCGGTTCGTATCGATCAAATACTTTTGGGCCACCTGTCGAACCTGTTCCGCAGTGACGGCCCTGAGGCCAGGAATGACTTTGAGGATGAGGCTCCAGTCGCCCAGAGCGGCGTACTGCCCGAGTTGCAGCGCACGATAAAAGAACGAGTCCTGGGCATAGGTAAAACGCGATTCAATCAGATTCTTGGCCCGTTCCAGTTCTTTTTCCGTCACCAGGGTAGTCTTGAGCCGATCAACCTCCTCAGACAAGGCCTGTTCCGCATCCTGCCAGGTTTTCCCCGGAGCGATGCGCATGGACAGGGTAAAGAGGGTGGGATCGATTGAAGTCCGGTCATAACCGGCGTTCGCGCTCAGGACCAACTGCTGCTCTTCAACCAGCGAGCGCTGCAAGCGGGCGCTCCGACCGCCGCCCAGAATCGTTGCCGCAATGGAGAGGGCGAAACTCTCGTCGTGCTCGAAGGTCGGAACGTGGTAGCCGGCAATATAGAGCGGTAGCGATGCCGGACGTTTGAGAAAAACGCGCCGTTCGCCCCGCTGTGGCGGTTCCACCGAGGTGACCTGGGGAATTGCCGGCCCGGCCGGAACCTGGCCAAACGTCTTGTGGATGCGTGGCAGGAGGCTATCCGGAGTCACGTCCCCCGCGATCACCAGGATGGCATTGCCGGGAGCGTAATAGGTCTGACGATAAGCTTTGACATCTGCAAGGGTGACCGCCTCCAGGTCGTGCATCCAGCCGACCACGGGCCACCCATAGGGATGAGCCGTAAACGCGGCGGCACTGACCTGCTCCCACAGATCGGAACTCGGCTCATCCGCCGTCCGCAGCCGGCGCTCTTCCATGACAATTTTCTGCTCCGACAGAAAGCCCTCCTCATCCAGCATGACATGGGCCATCCGGTCGGATTCGAGTTCAAGAAAAAGGTCGAGATGCTGCACGGCCGCACTTTCAAAATAGACGGTCTGGTCGGCAGAGGTGAAGGCATTATGCCGTCCCCCACGTTCCTGAATCAAACGGGAAAATTCTCCCTTGCCGTAGGTCGGCGTTCCCCTGAACATGAGGTGCTCAAGCAGATGGGAAATGCCCGTAATGCCCGGTCGCTCATTGCGCGAGCCGACCTGGTACCAGACCTGAAGGGTGGCGACAGGCGCACGATGGTCTTCCAGTATGATGACGGTCAGGCCGTTGTCGAGCACGTGTTGCGTGACCTGCCAGCCGCTTGTGTCGATGGATTGGCTATGGCCGGACTGAAAGCTGATCAGGAGGACGAGTACACAAACGAGCGTAGCAAAGAATCTCAGCATTTGCTGTCGGGTGATCATGGTGGTCATAGTTGCGAACGCCAGACTTGTTTGCAAGGGGAGGGCGGTTCGGAATGAGAAGGACAAAGACTCAGGATACGAGTTGAGCCTGAGGAAGAAAGGACGGGGAGATTAGTACACCCATTCGCCTTCGGTGTAGCGAAAGATCTCGGAGACTTGGCTGGTCTCGGCGTGCTCAAACAGACCGCTAATCGCCTGTTCTTTTGTTTTGCCTACACTCCGCATGGTTTTTTTGTAATAGGTGAGGATGCCGATAAAAGGAGTCGCCTTTGATTGGGTCAGCTTGATCGTCGTGTAGCGATAGGGAAGATAGCCGGTATATTCGGCGACGAACCCCTCCTGTGTTTGTCTGATCTGCATCCTCTCCTTCAGAAAGTCTTCAGTTCTTGCCAGCTTCTGCATCCATTTGCGGGTAAAGACATCGAAGCTCGTCCGTGCTCGGGCTTCCGCCTCTTCCCCGGCTGAAGAGGCAGGGCTGGAGGGCGTCTGGGCAGATTGGACCTCTTCCTGATGAGGCGAAGGAGCGCTTTGCTGAGGAGGTGTCTCCTCGGCCGTTGCCAAGCCGAAGAAGAACAGTACAAGCAGTCCGGGAGCATAAATATGGAAAAGGTATTTAAGTGGCTGCATACAGGGAGAGAGGACGTGAAAAGGGCGGGACTGGTTTTTCGAACCAAGCGCCCGCCCTGTTACTGCTGAGTAGAGCTGAGACACGCTGGCGTGTCTCAGCTCTTTCAAAGCGGCGTATCATTCACCGGCGGTTTGAACGATCAGTTCAGCTCGTCGGTTCATGGCCCGGCCTTCCGAGTTGTCCGTCCCGTCGTCGTTCGTATTGGGAGCGACCGGGTCGTTTTCCCCTCGTCCGACGGCTTCGAGACGATCCGCGTCTACGCCTTTATCGACCAAGTACGCCTTGACCGCCGCGGCACGCTCTTCTGACAAACTCTGGTTATAGGACTCGGAGCCTATCGAATCAGTGTGCCCTTCGATGAGGACCGTGCGATCCGGATTGTCCTGAAGAATCTGGACCGCTTCATCAAGGACCGGCTCGAACTCAGGCTTCACACCCGACTTGTCAAAGTCGAAGTTAATCCCGCGCAGGATGATCTCCTTGGGTTCCGGTGGTGGCGGCGGTGGTGGCGGTGGTGGCGGTGGTGGCGGTGGTGGCGGTGGTGGCGGTGGTGGCGGTGGTGGCGGTGGTGGCGGATCATCCGCTGAATAATAGCCTAAGACCGCACCGACCAGTGCTCCAATTCCGGCCCCGGCCCCGACCGCCGCATCAGTATCGTTGTCACTTACTCCGCTCCCGGCCGCGGCTCCAATAGCGGCACCGAGCGTGGCGCCATAGAATGCACGTTTGTGTCTTTCCGTTGCGCAGCCCGCAACCAGAAAGAGGAGGGCCAAAACCCAGACAAAGTGAAAGCCTCTACCCCCTCGAATCATCTCCTGATCTCCTTTCTTTCCTGTAAGTCCGTCCAAAAAGGACTCCTCCGACCGGAAATACTTCGCAACCCACTAACAGAAAATATGGATGCCGACAAGGTCGAACTTGAGGCTCCCAGAAACGTCAAATTATTCAATATCCTAATCCTCCGGCCGTAATGCAGCAAGACCAGACAGGTCTCCCGATTCAAGAAAGGTTAAGGAAGCTCCGCCGCCAGTTGATATATGACCGATGCGGTCGGCAAGATTTGCCTGGCTCAAGGCGGCAACCGTATCTCCGCCCCCAGCAACACTGAAACAGGATGAGAGGGAGGCGACCGCTTCCGCGATAGATCGGGTGCCCCGGTCGTACGGAGACATTTCAAAAACACCCATAGGACCGTTCCAGAGAATAGTCCTGGCAGGCTGCACGACGGCCTGAAATGCGGAAATACTGTGTGGTCCGATGTCGACTCCAAGCTGAGTATCGGGAATAGCGGCCCCTACCGTAGCCGTAGCCGTCGCCCCTGCCGTAAGCTCTGCCGTGACCACATGGTCTTGAGGCAGGTGAATGGTGACCCCCCGTTTCCGAGCTTCTTGCAGCAGGTTTTTCGCTTCGTCAATTTTCTCCGGTTCGACCAAGGAACGACCTGTTCTCACCCCTTGCGCGCGCAAGAGAGTATACGCCATGGCCCCCCCGATAATGATGTCGTCCGCACGTGACAGCAGGCTGTGTATGAGGCCGATTTTGTCCGACACTTTCGCCCCGCCGAGGATGGCCACAAAAGGGTGGTCCGGTGCGGACAACAGGGATGACAGCGCGTCGACCTCCTTGCGCACGAGAAACCCGACTCCTTTATGTTCGAAATGTTGCACAACGCCTACGACCGAGGCGTGCGACCGGTGGGATGAGCCAAATGCATCATTCACGTAGACGTCGGCCAGGTCGGCCAGTGCGCGACTGAACGCCGGATCATTGGCTTCTTCCTCGGAGTGGAAACGCAGATTCTCAAGCACGACCACCGACCCGGCCGGAAGCTGGTCGATCTGCCGCTCAACCATCGGTCCCACGCAATCCGGGGCGAGGCTCACCGGACAGCCCAGCAGTTCCCGGAGCAGCCCGGCCACCGGTTTGAGGCTGAGCGTCGGCTTGACCTCTCCCCGAGGACGCCCGAGGTGAGACGCGAGCAGGACGGTCGCACCCTGGTCGAGGGCATGCTGTATCGTGGGCAGCGCTTCCCGGATTCGCGTTGCGTCACCCACTCTGTGTTCCGGCGTCAGCGGCACGTTGAAATCAACGCGAATCAGCACACGTTTCTGTGCCAGAGGGAGCTGATCGATGGTTTTGATTTCCATGCGCTGATGGTGAGACCGTACCACCTTTACGAGGGCGGGACCTCGGGCTGGAATCCCGCCTGGGCGGCGGTGACGTCAACCGTGGTGGCTTCCAGCGCATGCTCAAGTACCTCGTCGATAGCCTCAACAAAGCGAAACTGCATTTCCTCCCGCACCTTGGGCGGGACATCTTCCAGGTCTTTTTCGTTGCGTTGGGGTAGGATGACGGTCGTGACGCCGGCTCGCCGCGCGGCCAGGACTTTTTCTTTGACCCCACCGATCGGCATGACTTTCCCCCGCAGGGTAATCTCGCCTGTCATGGCAACATCCTGACGGACTTTGCGACTGGTCAACAGGGAGGCCAGAGCCGTGACCATGGTAATCCCCGCAGAAGGCCCGTCTTTGGGAATGGCGCCCGAGGGAACATGGATATGGATATCGCAATTGTCATAAAAATCGGCCGGAATATGCAACTGGTCGGCTTGGGAGCGGACATAGGACAGGGCGGTTTGGGCCGACTCTTTCATCACGTCGCCCAGATGGCCGGTCAGGGTGAGGCCCTTTTTCCCGGCCATGCGGGTCGCTTCGATGAAGAGGATATCGCCCCCATTTGGCGTCCAGGCCAACCCGATGGCGACGCCGGGTCTTTGGGTGCGCTCGGCCACTTCCGGGAAGAATTTAATCGGCCCCAGCAGGTCCGAGACTTTTTCTTGCGTCACAGTGACCTTTTCCGTGTTCCCTTCGGTGACACCGCGGGCGACTTTGCGACACACGGCCCCAATCTCGCGTTCCAGGTTCCGCACACCGGCCTCGTGGGTATACCCGCCGGCAATACTCAGCACCGCCTCATCGGTAAACTCGATCTGCTCGTCGGTCAGGCCATGCTCGACGACCTGTTTGGGAAGGATGTGGCGCTTGGCAATTTCGAGCTTTTCCTCTTCCGTATAGCCGGCCAGTTCTATGACCTCCATCCGATCCTTGAGGGCCGGTGGAACCGGCTCCAGATAGTTGGCGGTGGTAATAAACATGACCTTGGACAGGTCAAAGGGGACTTCCAGATAGTGGTCGGAGAACGAGAAATTCTGTTCGGGATCCAAAACTTCCAGCAGGGCCGAGGCCGGGTCCCCACGAAAATCCATGCCCAGCTTATCAATCTCGTCCAACATGAACAGCGGGTTGTTGGAGCCGGCGGAGCGCAGGGACTGAATGATACGGCCCGGCAGAGAGCCAATATAGGTTCGACGATGACCACGGATTTCCGCTTCGTCTCTGACGCCGCCAAGCGAAAGGCGGACAAATTTGCGTCCCATGGCCCGCGCAATCGAGCGGCCCAACGATGTTTTGCCCACTCCCGGAGGACCAACGAAACACAAAATGGGCCCCTTCGAGTCTTGCTTGAGCTTTCGTACGGCCAAATACTCGAGGATACGGTCCTTAATCTTCTCCAGGTCGTAATGGTCTTCGTCCAGGACCTGGCGGGCATGCGGAATATCCAGATTGTCATCCGTCGTGACTGCCCAAGGGAGATGGATGAGCCATTCGAGATAGGTCCGAACCATCGAGTGTTCCGCCGACTCGGGTGGAATGATTTTCAGGCGCTCGAACTCATTATTGGCGGCCTTGAGCGCCTCCTCGGGCATATTGGCGTCGTCTATTTTCTGGCGCAGGTCATCCAGCTCGTTGGAACGGGAGTCTCCTTCTCCCAGTTCCTTTTGAATTGCCCGCATTTGCTGGCGTAAATAGAATTCTTTCTGGTTTTTGTTGAGCTCGCTCTGGACCTGGGACTGGATTTTATTCCCCAGCTCAACAAGCTCGACTTCCCGATTCAGAATGGCGGACAGCTTTTCCAGACGGGTGCGGACACTCAGGGTATTCAGCAGGTCTTGCTTCTCATCAACCGAGATATTGAGGTTCGAGGCGATCAGGTCCGTCACCTTGGCCGGGTCTTTGATATTCATGACCACGCCCTGGAGTTCATCCGGCAGGTAAGGCACCATGGAGACGAACTTGGCAAATTGACTGACGAGATGTGCTTGGCGGGCATCCAGATCTCGGGAGGCTTCCGCTTCGCTCTCCAGTGGCGTGATCTGCGCCCGATAATAGGGCTCGATTTGTCCGTATTCCCGAATATCAATCCGCTTCAGCCCCTGGACCAGAATACGGACGCTGTCATCCGGGTATTTCAGCATTTTCAGGATACGACCGGCACTCCCCCGAGAAAAGAGGGCCTGGGGATCAGGGGCTTCGTCTTCCGGGTTTTTCTGGGCGGCTAAGCCTAAGAGATTATTGCTTTTCCGGCAGTCTTCAACCAGCTTGAGGGAGGACGCGCGCGAAATCAGGAGAGGAACGATGGCGGAAGGAAAGATGACGACGCCCCGCAAAGGCAGGATTGGGAGTTCTTGAGGAAGTTCGACATCACTCAGGTCTTCTTCAAACCCCACAACACTCTGTTCAGTGGCTTCTTCCCCTGCACCGACCTTGCTGTCTGCCATAGGTCTCCTCCAATACTCTTCCCAATACTCTCTCGACCTGTTCAAAACCATAATACATGGTCTCTGCTTGCACAAGTGGGAAACTCCGGTTACAAACTTCGGCACTTTACCGCCTGTTGGGACGTGGCCGCGGAAGCGGAAAGACGCTCAGTGCATCCATAAAGGACTGGTGTGAAACATTACGACGCTGTGCTGTTTGACCTCTTTGGGACCATTGCCCTGTTTAATCCGGGGAAATTGCCGGTTTTTGAGTGGAAGGGACAGACAACACGTTCGACCATGGGCCGGCTGCGCGATGTGGTGGCGGAAGTCGTTCCGGCCCTGCCTTTTGAACAGTTTCATCAGGCCCTGGGCGAAGTGAACCAGGAACTCGGGACAATCCGCTCCACACACATGCGTGAAATCAGCTCTGCGGAGCGATTTCGTCGCACCCTGGTCCACGCTGGTCTGGACGACACCTCTGAAACCGCTCGTTTAGGGACGTCTTTGTCTTTGGCCCATATGGACCTGCTCGCTGCCGCGACCGAAGTCCCGCCCGCTCATACCCAGTTCGTCGTGCGCGTGAGTGAACATTACCCGACCGCGCTGGTCTCAAATTTCGATCATGCGCCCACCGCGAGACGAGTCATCCAAGACGGTCGGGTCGCCGACTGCTTTCGTTGTACGATCATCTCGGCAGAACACGGCTGGCGCAAACCCCACCAAAAGATTTTTCATGACACGCTGGCCCAGTTGCAGGTTGCGCCCCAATCCGCCCTGTTTGTTGGTGATTCTCCGCACGACGATGTGATTGGTGCCCAACAGGTGGGGATGGACATCGCCTGGGTCAACGCTTCTGGGGCCGAGCTTCCCGCGCACTGTCCACGCCCTCAGTATACGATTCGAGCCATCCCGGAGTTGGCGTCGTTGCTGTTTCCATAGGCATGGTGTGGGGGCACGAATAGCGGGATGACCGCCTAAAAGAGGAAACGTATCCAGCATCTGATATCTTTACAGGAGGACACGTTTACTCTTTATGCCACGTAAGATCCAAATTGCCGTTATTGGTGACGGTCAGCCCTCGGCAGAAGTCGCCGGCTGGGCAGAGGAGGTCGGCCGGCTGATTGCCCAGCACGACGCCGTCGTGGTGTGTGGCGGCCTCGGCGGTGTTATGGCTGCGGCTGCACGGGGTGCGGCGCAAAATAACGGCACCAGTGTCGGTATTCTCCCGACGTATGAGGCGGCCACCGCCGCGCCCGGCATCTCGATCGCCATCCCCAGCGGGCTCGGGCACGCTCGCAATATGCTGGTGGCGGCCTCCGGTGATGCGGTGATTGCCCTGCCTGGCGCGACCGGAACGCTGTCCGAAATTGCACTGGCACTGACGCTGGGGAAAACCGTGATCGCCATACGGGCCTGGTCCCATATTCACGGCGTGTCCGTCGTGCAGACACCCCAAGAGGCCGTGCAACAGGCGCTGCGCGCTGCCAAAGAGTAAACGTGTCCGGCATCTCATCTCTGTTGGAGGACCGTTTACTCTTTCAGGAACAGGGCTCAAGCGATGGAAATTGAGAAACGGTCGCGGACATTCTATAAAAGGGCTGTTCGGGACATGTGAGGAGAGAAAGGAGAGCGCATGCCGCCTAAGGATTCTCGTTCTGCAGATGAAACGGTTGTCGTCATGAAACGGGTTGATAAATTTCTTCGGCTCCTGACCTTTCAACTCTTTTTTATCATTGCCCTCTTGGTCTATCTCGCCTACCGTCCGCAGGCCGGACGCTATCAAGTCATCTCTCCGCAATCGGTCATGGAGGGAACAATTATTATTTTTGACACGATCACAGGACAGGCTGGTGGAACGTCGGTTGAGGTCCGTGATCGGAGCGATGCCCCCCTCCCTCTCGACTAAGACAGGAGTCCTCTCACATCACCGGTTCTGTTCGACCGGATAAAGGAAAAACGTATGCATCCATTAGGTATTGTCCTCTCGACGGCAACCGCCGCTCCCCCTCAGGGGTTTGTTGAAATCGGCCGGATTGCCGAGGACAAGGGCTTTGCCGCTGTTTTTGTCAACGAAGGGCGGGGGGATGCCCTGGCGTGTGCCGAAGCCATTGCGCTGGGCACCTCTCGCATCAAGGTGGGAACGAATATCGCCAATATCTACTTCCGCCATCCGTTTTTGGCTGGCATGACCGCCACCACGATTTCGGAGCTCTCGCAGGGGCGGATGATTCTCGGATTGGGCATGAGTCACCGCCCGCTACTCGAATCCCTGGGCATCACCATGGAGCAGCCGCGGCAGTATATGCGCTCATATGTGACATCGCTGAATACCCTGTTTCGCGGGGAGTCGCTGAGCGCCTTTCATCGTCCACAGCAGAGCAACTATCCCATACCGGTCTATGTCGGGGCGGTGACGGCTGAAAGCGCCGAAATCGGCGGCGAACTGGCCGATGGGATTATGCCGTTTCTGCCGGCCTTGCCCTATTTGACGCAGCTTGTTGAGGCGGCCCACACTGCGGCGCAGCGCGTAGGACGCGACCCGGACCAGGTGGGATGTATTGTCAGCATCCCGACGTTTATTTCAGATGATGTTGAGCAGGCCCGCTCCGCGGCGCGCTACAATCTGGCGTTTTTCGGGAATCTGCCTTTTTATCGCAAACAATGGCGACGCTGCGGCTTTCGGGATGAAGTCACCGCCATGCAAGAAGCCTGGAAAAGCGGTAACCGCCGCGCTGCGGCCGCCTGTGTGTCCGAACACATGGTCGATCAGGTCTGCGTGTTCGGTCCCCCCAGCCAGTGTCGCGAGCAGCTTGCCGCCTTCCACGAAGCTGGAGCGGCCATGCCGGTCCTGGCCGTGAGTCCGGTGAACGAAGACCGCCTGGTCGCAACCCGGAAAGCGCTCGACCTGCTGGCTCCAGGATAAGGGCCGTCCGGGCCGCGCGGTTCGGCTCTTATCCCGTTTCTTCGTCGCATATAATCAAAGCTACTACAATTTTCACGAAGAATTCATATTGCTTATATTGCTGAATGAACGTTCAGACTCTATAGTGCTGCAACACTGATGTTGGGGTAGGGTGGTACTCATGTCCCGTAGCCGTATAGCCTGCTGTGTTCTGCTGATCTGTGGTGTCCTCGTATTTCCCCATTTTGTCCCAGGAGTAGGGGCGGAAGGCGAGACCAATGAGGGACAGGCAGTACGAGCCGAGCGCACGTGGAAAACAGTCGAAGAGATGTCGGAAGAAGAGTTGGCCCAGGTCCAACTTGAAGGCGATACGCCACGCCATGCCCAGATTTCATACCTTCCGGCCGAAGCCTATCCGTTCGTCCCGCCGTATACGGCCGAGGAAATGGGCTACCGCGCCATGGAATTCACGCCGCGTACGCGCTGGTCGTCGGTCGTTGCCAACTCCTGGGCGTCTATTGCGCCGCAAGGGGTGCTGCTGAATCCCGGCACCTCCATCACCTTTGTCAACTACGATCCCGAAACAAGCGGAGTGCGCAAAGTCCTGTCTGCCGCACCCGGTGAAGAAATCTACCGTTCTTTGAGCCAAGCCATTGCCCCGCCCGCTGCCGAAGGCGGTCAGTGGCTGGCGATCCGGTATCGGACGGACAAGGAAAAGATTACCAAGGAAGAGCGCTTCGCCTACTCGTCTTCCATCCGGCGGGTGCGCCACCAGGCCCCGTTTCGGCGTCAGAGCAATTTCCCAAACATGGCGCTCACCCCGGACGATGCCTGGGGGCGGGACGCCTGGGAGTTTTCCTGGCGGTTGGTCGGTACGGATGTGCTGTATCAGACGGTTCGTTTTCCCAACACGCGTCCGACCGTGATCCTGCGAGGCGGCGAAACCGGACAGTCTCGAACCGTCCAGACTGCGAACATCAAGCTGATGGGCGAGGTCTTTCCGCACTATACGCTGGACGGCGGGGTTGAATGTTATGTAGTTGAGGCAATTGCACGAACAGAGTGGTTGCCCGACTATTACATGCCCCGGTTGCTCTATTGGCTGGAGAAGTCCTCATTCTATCCGTTGCGTGGCGAGCAATACGGACCGGACGGAGAGCTTGACCATATTGAGGTCAGGCTGGCCGAGCTCTTCAATCCTGCGCTCGAAGAACTGGGCTATGGCACCCTGTTTATTTCCCACTGGGACCTGCGGACGGACATTATGTCCTATCTGGTCAATGACAGTCACAGGGTCATGGATTGGAAACCGGAAGAGGCAACGGTCTTTTTCAGCCCGGATTTTATGCGTCGCCAGTGGTATCTCGATACCTCCATCAAGACCCAGGCGGCCGTCTCTCATCCGGACGAGTACTTTATGCGTCCGGCAGTAGAGGCCGACAAATTCCCGAACGAGCGTCCGATCAATCTGCCGCCCGACATGGCTGCCCGGATTGAGGCCCAGAATGCCGCCGGGCGTTTGGTCTTTGACGGCACCTGAGCACAGCCGATATCCCTTTTTATCATCCCCTCTCGGGAGGGGTGGCCCGAAGGGCCGGGGTGGGTTTTCCCATGCGCGGTCCTGTCGAAGGACTCATCCCGCCGCTACCCTCTCTTGACGTGTGATGCACCTTGTTTCGCGGGTCCTCGGCGGGGTGGCCCTCCAGGAGTGCGGGCTTCCAGCCCGCATGGCGGCCAGGATGGCCGCCCTCCCAGGAGGCGCAGGCACCCCTCTTTCCTTGCCCCTGTGCTCCGCATGGGATAGGCAACGGATATGCGCGTGCGCTACGGCATGGTCCATGGTCGCTTTCAGCCCTTTCATACCGGCCATCTGCGCTACACCCAGGAGGCGCTCAGGCGCAGTGAGCATCTGATTATTGGCATCACCAATCCTGACCCAGCCGAAACGCAATCAGAGGCCGCGGATACCCAGCGGCATACACCGGAGGCCAACCCTTTTACCTTTTTTGAGCGACAGTGGATGATTCGGGCCGCCCTGGTCGAGGCAGCGGTTGAGTTGAGTCGTATCTCTATCGTGCCTTTTCCCATTCATGCGTCCGAGCGCTGGGCGTATTATTGCCCCAAGGAGACCGTGCAGTTTATCCGCGTATTCTCGGAGTGGGGCAGGGAGAAAGTCGCCCGTCTCCAAGCGGCTGGGTGGCAGGTCGAAATCCTTGATCCCGGCGCGACCAAGCAGGAGAGCGGCCGTGCGGTCCGCCGCTGTTTAAGCCAGGGACATGGCTGGGAACACCGCGTGCCGCGCGGCGTGGACACAGTCCTGAAGCAGATTGGGGCTCCCGAGCGACTGGCTTGCCGCACGCTCGTGTAAGCGCTGCTCATGCCCTCCTTGCCTATTCTTTTCATTGTTCTTGACGGGCTGGCCGACCGACCCCAGCCTGTCCTGAATGGACAAACCCCGCTTGAGGCGGCCCATACCCCACACCTGGATCAACTGGCCGCCCTCGGCACCACCGGTTTGCTCACACCGCTCACTCCCGGCGTTCCCCTGGAGAGCGAAACCGCGCACTTCATTCTGTTTGGCTATGGTTTAGAGCAATTCCCCGGCCGGGCCGCGTTTGAGGCCATTGGCCGGGGATTTGAGGTGCCGCCCGGGTCTGTTGTGCTGCTGGCAAGTTTTGCCGAGACAACGGTCATCGACGGCAAAGTGCGCCGGGACACTCTCCTGTGGGAAAAACGGCAAGCCCAGGATGAGGAGGCGTGTGACCGGCTGTGTGCAGCCATCGCCACGTACGAAACCCACGGGCTGCAATTTGTCTTGACCTCCTGCGGGCGTTGTGAAGCCATCCTGACGCTGCACGGCCATCCGAGCCGAGACATTACCGATGTCGATCCATTCTATAACAACGCCTATGCTGTGCGCGCGCAGCCCCTGGCGGAATCCCGACACCCGCAGGCTGCCGCACGCACCGCCGCCGCACTCAACGCCTATCTGAGTTGGGCGCATCACCAACTCAGCCGGCATCCGCTGAACCGGGACCGCCAGGCGCGCGGCTGCGCTAGCATCAATTTTGTCCTCACCAAGTGGGCCGCGGTGCGGCCCGATGTCGCGCCGTTCCAGGAGCAAAACGGCCTGCGTGCGGCCAGCATTGAGAACTATCCCCTATACGTCGGCATTGCCCGTGTGTGCGGCATGACGCCAGTTTCCACTCCGCGGGAGACCGATACCACCGCGGATTTCAGACAGAAACTGTGCGCTGCGGACTCCCTTTTCGCCCAGGGGTATGAGTTCGTGCACGTCCACTCCAAGGCCCCGGACGTGGTCGCCCATCGCAAAGACCCGCTGGGTAAAATGCGGGCCGTTGAGGCGCTTGATGCCGCGCTCGGTCCGGTTGTCGAGCGAGTTGCCAATCAATCCGACTTCGTCGTTGTGGTGACCGGCGACCACGCCACGCCGAGCAGTGGGCCGCTCATCCATTCGGGCGAGGCTATACCCATACTGCTTGCCGGCGGACCCAACGTCTTGTCTGACCCGGTAACCACGTTTCACGAACGCGCAGTAATATCCGGCGGACTCGGTCACATCCGTGGGGCGGATGTTATGCCGCTGCTGCTCAATACGACCGACCGTATCCGCTTACACGGTGTACGGCACCAGGCCGAAGCCCGGCCGTATTGGCAGAGGCGGCCCGAACCGTTCAGGCTGAAAGAGTGACTGCGCCTCAGCCCACAAAATCGGGCATGATCTTCTCAACAGGCCAATTTAATGCCCTGCGAGTCGCACTTCCCTTCGGTCTATCCCCGCGTGCGTGGAGGAACCGATCGTGGGTTTGGACTATGGCAGACCCATTATTTCACCAGCAGGTAAAGGCCGTATACACCGCCAGCCAGGGCAAAAGGCGCAAGGGGTGAAGGGGTAAAGCCGAGAGTGACGGCAAGGCCAATAAGTGCGATTGCGAGAAGCTTCATACGCCAGCTCCTTACAAAGATGAAATATCCCAAACCCTTCGAGTTTCGATCGGGTGTGTGAGGCTTTGCCTCAGCCTGCAGCAGGGTCTTGACCCTTCTCTACCTAATCCTGTCGCTTTTGTCCCCTGTAAAATTGCAGGGGCGCCACAAAGAATGACGGGGACTCTATCATAATCCGGCCGGGCCTAACGTTTCTCGTACTGACCGGCACCGAACAGCAGATTCTTGGCCTGCTGGTCCATCTGCTGTGGGGAGCGGCTCTCTTCTTCGAGCACGGCGAGCCCTCGTTGGACTGCCGGCCGCGCGCTGATGGCATCGTACCAGCGCTTGAGGTGTGGATAGTCCTCCAGCTTCTGACCCTGATTTTCGTGGTACCGCAGCCAGGGGTAGGTCGCCATGTCGGCAATCGAATAGTCCCCGGCCAGATACTCGATCTCGGCCAGCCGGATGTCCACCACGCGGTATAAGCGAGTGGCTTCATTCGTATACCGATTAAAGGCATACTCGATCTTTTCCGGTGCGTATAATCGGAAGTGATGCGCCTGCCCCAGCATGGGACCGATGCCGCCCATCTGAAACATCAGCCATTGGATAACCGTATAACGCTCGGCCATGTCCGAGGGCATGAATTGGCCCGTTTTTTCCGCCAGGTAGAGCAGCATGGCGCCGGATTCAAACACGGCATACGGCTTACCGTCCGGCCCGTCTCGGTCCACCATGGCCGGCATTTTATTGTTTGGGCTGATTTTCAAGAACTCGGGGTCGAATTGATCTCCGGTTAGGATGTTTACCGGAATGACGGCGTACTCCAGCCCCGTCTCTTCCAGGAAAATATGAACCTTATGTCCGTTCGGCGTTGGCCAGGTATACAGATCGATCATGCTGGGTGTCCCCCTTTGAATGATGCTAGCGCGTAGCCTAGCCAAGACTGACGGGGGTGTCGATGTCGAGGAGTCCGTATTTGTCTTGTCCCCCTCACCCCAGCCCTCTCCCTCAAGGGGAGAGGGAGCAAAGAGAGCGTCCGGCCTTGTCAGAATCAGCCTATATGTGACAATACAGACAGTTGTCAAAAGAAGGATGGCCGCATGTCACAACCCCTGCGCTTCGGGACCTATGTCGAGTTTCAGTGCCCCCCCGGTAGAGACCACGCCCAGCTGATCGAAGATGTGATCGCCCTCGGTATTCATGCCGATCAAAACGGTTTCTCCGTTTTTACCACGCTCGAACATCCGTTCTTTGAACAATTCGCCATCAATCCCAATCCGCTGGCCCTGTACTGTACCCTGGCCGAGCGGACCACCCGGATTCGCTTCCGCACGCTGTGCCATACGCTGCCGCTGCACAATCCCATGATTCTGGCGGGTGAAATCGCGGAAGCGGATATTCTGACCAGGGGCCGGATTGAGTGCGGGGTCGGGCGAGGGCACGCCTGGCTGAATGAACCGGCCAATATCGTGATGGAAGAGAACCAGGAGCGCTATATTGAGGCGCTCGATATTCTGATCAAGGCCTGGACCGAAGAGCGATTCTCGTACGACGGCAAGTATTACCAGGTCAAAGACCTGTCGGTAGTGCCCAAACCCTACCAGAAACCGCATCCCCAAATTTTTCAAGTCGGCACCAGCGCCAAGTGGTTCAGCCTGGCGGCTCAAAGAGAGTGGGGGGTATGCATTGGGGGACCGGCTCCAACCTCGGTGTTTCGGGAACCGGCTAAGCTGTATCGCCAGGCCTGCCATCAGGCCGGAAAACCCTCTTACCTTGGCTGGGTCAAGGCCATCTATATTGCCGAGGATGACCAGACCGCTCTGCGCGAGGCTGAGCAGCCGGTCCGTCATTTTATCGACTTCAACGTGTCGCCCATGGACTCGCTGGCCAGAAGCACTCCGGCAGAAAAACAGCGTCTGATCGACGCCGGCTATGCGTTTTACGCCGCGGACGATTTTCCGAACCTCCGCAATCTCTCGTACGAGGAACTCGTCGAGGCCGGTATTGTGTGTGTCGGGTCGCCGGACACCGTGGGCAAACAACTGCTGGCGCTGTGGAAAGAGTTCCGGTTCGACGAAATGATCGTAATCAGCCACTATGGCGGTATTGATAAAGACCGGGCGCTGAGAACCCAGGATTTATTTGCCAAAAAAGTCATGCCCATGATGCAGGCTGAAGTGCAAAATGCGTAAACCGGCCAGACAGATGTCTGCTGCATATTTCCAGAAACCAGCGCTCGCCAGACGCGGGGGGCCTCCGAGCCGGGGCAAACCCACCCCGCCGCTGATGCGGCACATAGGGGAGAGATATGACAACCGCTATCTTTGATGTCGATAAACGCTGGTCGGAAGAGTATCCCGAGTTGGGAACCGACCCCGTGCCAACCGAACCCTGTATTTCCCCCGCCTATTTTGAGTTGGAGCGCGAACGAGTGTTCCGCAAAGTCTGGCTATACGTGGGCCGTGAGGAAGAAATCCCCCGTCCCGGTGACTATATGGTGCGTAACCTCAAAGCCTGTCGGACCTCGGTGATTTTTGTCCGCGGACAGGACGGGACTATCCGGGGCTTTCACAATATCTGCTCGCACCGCGGCAATAAGCTGGCCTGGGAAGAGCGGGGAAGCTGTCGGAACTTTTCGTGCAAATTCCACGGCTGGGTCTATGATACGCACGGCCAGTTGGTCGGCGTGCCGGATGAAGCGTTTTTTCACAACCTCGACAAAACCGACAATGGTCTGGTGCCGGTGGCGACCGAACTCTGGCAGGGCTTTCTGTTTGCCAATATAGACCCGCAGCCGGCGCAGTCACTGGAGGACTATCTGGGTGAGCTGGGCCAACGCATGGGCAGCTTTCCGTATGCCGACCTGAAGGCGCGGTACGCCTATCAAACCGAGATTCGGTGTAACTGGAAGGTCGCCCTGGATGCCTTCTCCGAGGGCTATCACGTGAATGTGATCCACGGCCGGTCCTACCCGGACACGTTTACGGGCAAGAACAACCCCATGTGTCATCTGCCCGAGGTGCGCTTCTATGGCCCGCACCGCTCCTGCATTGTGTACGGCAACCCTCACCACAAGCCGAGCCCGGCTGCAGCGGTGGCCTACCGGTTTGGCGAAACCGTAACAAAACGGTCCGCGGCCCAAGACCAACTCCCGCCCGAGGTCAATCCTACCCGGAGTGCGGAATTCGGCTTTGACCTGGACGTGATCTTTCCCAACCTGATTCTACATGTTCTGCCGGGTATGTGGTTCACACATCAGTTCTGGCCGCTCGACGTGGACCGCACACTATGGGAAGGCCGCGCCTACTGGCCGCCGGCCACGACGCCGGGCGAGCGGTTTGCCCAGGAGTTTAATAATACGGTACTGCGGAACGCCTGGCTCGAAGACACGGGGACCATGGAAGCAACCCAGGAGGCGCTCTCCTCCGGGGTGAAGACCCACTTCCATCTGCAAGAGCAGGAAATCCTGATTCGCCATAGCTATAAAGTACTCGAAGACTACGTTGGCTTTTACGCCGCCAACGGAAACGCCTAGGGGCGAGCCATGGCCACCACTTTACCCAAACCGTTTGCCGATCTCGAAGTCTTTGTGGCGGACTGGTCCCTGGCGACCCAGCGTGAGCGGGAACGGCAACGTGCTGCCAGCACCGCCGGAGAACTCACCACTCTGTACCAGGTCCTGCTGCCCCGGCTCGATGCCATGCTGGAATACTTGAACCAGCACGAACTGGACAAGCTCCCGGCCGACGCCAAGCGACTCTTCTACCTCAGCCTGTCGTTTGCCGAGATTGCCCCGTTTGTCGAATGTTACAAGGGTGAGCCGCGGGTGCCCAACAGCTTTGACGAGTCCCGTTTTATTGCGGTCCACGCCGACCGCTTACCTTGATGGAGAGGGTCCACATGGCCGAAGTCGACGTCCAGCAACTCGCAGCCCGCGTCCAACGTCTGGAAGACATTGAGGCGATCAAACTTCTCGTCGTGCGTTACGCCCAGGGCGCAGACCGGGGTAATGATCCCGACATTATGGTTCCCCTGTTTGCAGACACCGGAGTCTGGGACGGGGGGGAACGCTTTGGGGTGTACACCGGCAAGGGGGCTATTCGTCAGTTCCTGTCCGAGTCGGGCGCGTTTATCGGTTGGACCCTGCACTATATGGTCTCGCCCGCGGTAGACGTGGACCCAAGCGGCCAAACGGCCAGCGCGTTCTGGTATCTGTGGGAAACGGCCAATATGCCCAACCGGGAGACCGGAGAAGACGACGCCTTTTGGATCGGTGGCACCTATGAGAGCGAACTGGCCAAACAGGTCGATGGGGCGTGGAAGTTTACCCGCGTGGCCCTCAACCTCAAACTGCTGAGTCCGTATGCGGAAGGCTGGGCCAAGAAACAGTTGCCCTGAGAGAAGGGAGACGAAAAACCATGAGTATTGAGACTGCCTCCTATATTGCGATCGACCGTTCCAAAACACTCCAGGAAGAACCGGCCTGTGGGCACAACCGTTGGCATCCCGATATCGAACCGGTCGCGGAAGTCGAGCCGGGCCAGGTGGTCGGGCTCGAAACCCGGGATGCCTTTGACGGTTTTATCAGCCCGGCAACCACGGCGGCTGATTTGCAAAACGCCAACCTGGGTGTTGTCCATCCGCTGACCGGGCCGGTCTATGTCAAAGGCGCGCAACCCGGCGATATCCTGGAGGTCACCCTGGTCGAGGTCGAGCCCCAACCCTTTGGCTTTACCGTCCAGGTGCCAGGTTTCGGGTTTTTGCGGAACGACTTTACCGAGCCATATATCGTGCGCTGGACGATTGAGAATGGCTTTGCGACCTCTGACGACCTGCCTGGGGTGCGCATTCCCGGCGCGCCGTTTATGGGTGTCATCGGTCTGGCGCCCTCGCACGAACTGCTGCAACAGATCAATCAGCGCGAAGCCGACCTGGCCGAACGTGGAGGCGTGGTCCTGCTGCCGGAGGCCAAAGACGCGGTTCCTGCGGATGCCGGTATTGCCTCGACTGCCATGCGCACCATTGCCCCGCATGAGACCGGCGGGAATCTCGATATCAAGCAACTCACCAAGGGGACGACCATCCGCTTCCCCGTCTCCACGCCGGGTGGCTTACTCTCGGTTGGTGATGCTCATTTTGCTCAGGGAGACGGGGAATCCTGTGGGACCGCAGTCGAGATGGGGGCCACCTGTTACTGTTCTTTCAATGTCCTCAAGGGGCTGGCCGCTCAGCATAATATTCGTGAGGTGCAGTTCTACCGTGAGGACTATTATACGTCGCCGGAAATGGCCGCCCCCAAACGCTTCTTTGCGACCACCGGCCAGTCGTATACGCGTGACGGGGTGGCCCACTCCGAGGACGCGACCCTGGCGGCTCGTAACGCCTTGCTCAATATGGTCGACCATCTGGTGAGCGAGCGCGGCTATACCCGCCAGCAGGCCTACGCCATTTGTAGTGTGGCGGTGGACCTGAAAGTCAGCGAACTCGTCGACGTCCCGAACTTCGTGGTCTCGGCGTTCTTACCGCTCGATATCTTCGTGTGAAGCTGACGGTGGAGGAGCAGCCGATGAAACGTACCCGCCACGACTTCATGCAAACCGCCCGCGACCGGGCCAAGGCCGCCATTCGGGACGGCCGCACCCAAGACGCGCTGAAGGCCGTTGACGACATCTGGGAAGAGGGTCGTCCGATTCACGACCTGTACGGTGATATGTCCGCGGTCTTTCTCGACTACATCCAGGAAAAGCTGGGCGAGGACGCGGTGGAAGACGCCTGGCGCTATGTGGGCGAAAAACTCTGGCGGCCGGTGCTGGAAGCCTACCGGGACAAAGACCCGGCTCTGCTGGCCACAACCTATGCCATGTTCCTGCGCTCGCACGGCTACGACTTCACCTGCGAAGAAGACGATGAGAAGTTTCAGTTTTTCCTGCACTACTGCCCGAGCGGCGGGCGCATGCTCCAGGAGGGCAAGGCCGCAACCTCCGCGCGTCATCCCACGGCGCTGGGGGTGACAAAGCAGCCGCATGCCTGGAGTTTCCACCAGAAAGATGTCCTGTATTACTGCGGGCATACCAAGCTCTGGTTCGACACCCAGCCCAGGGAATGGGGTATGGATGTGTTTCAATCGGAGTACGGCGAGTTCAATGATAAAGGCGAGGTCGTCGGGCGGCCCTGCGCGGTCACGATTTATAAAAGAGCGGGGGATGGTGCTGCATCTGGAACTCAATAGTAGAAATGAGGATGAAGAGATTCTTGGATTGACCAGCATGGCTGCTCCGGTAAATTCCAGGCAAAAGTTTGCAATCTGCATCCATTCCGACGACGCGGACTTGCTGACCCCCCGTCGAGTTTATGAAGTGCTTCCTGATGAAGGCGCGGCTCAATCTCAATATATTCGAGTCATAGATAACGAAGGCGAAGACTATCTCTACCCTCTGAAGGATTTTGTTTTCATAGATATTCCTCCGGTAGTTGAAGGGGCGTTGCGGCGGGCTTCCTGAGCGCTACAAAGAGCAGCGCTGCAATAATAATGGCAAGAGGCGACCATCTCAGCGTGCGGCGCGGCTGGTACACCCACCACGCGATTGATCTCGGAGACGGCTATGTCGTGCAATACGGACGCGGTGTGTCGGACAGCGTCGGCGCAACCGTCCAGGTCAGTTCCTATGAAACGTTCTCCAAAGGCCGCCCGATTGAGGTGGTCGCCTCTCCGGCCTTGTATGAGGCGCACGAGATCGCGCTCCGGGCACTGAGCTGTCTCGGTGAGCGGGACTATCATATTCTGTGGAATAACTGCGAGCATTTCGTCACCTGGTGCCGCAGCGGCAAACGCGAGAGTCAGCAGGCGGACCGTTTCATGCAGACCGCCTCTGAAATCGTGACAAAGGCGGCCGTTAGCCTGGTCGCCACGGGTACGGCCAGACTGGCGCTCAAGGCTTCGTCCAGACTCTCAACCAAAGCCGCGGGCAGGCTAGCTACGACCCCCTGGCTGATTGCCGCGGATGCCGCCCAACTGATTGCCGAATCCACGGCGAGCGCACTCGGGCGGGAGAAGGGCGTGGCGAAACGGACCGGCCAGGCGGTTGGAGCCGGTACCTCGGCCGGGATAGGGGCGCTCACGGCTGGCGCGGTCGGAGCGGCATGCGCCGTCGGCCTGTGGGCGGTTGGTGAAGCGGTCGGAATAGCGCTCTCGTCCAGGGAGAAAAGCTAAGAAGGAAAAGCATGGCGCACGAACCTCTGGTGTATATCAACGGCGAGTATAAACCCCTGAGTCAGGCCAATATTTCCGTGCTCGATCAGGGATTTCTGCTGGGCGACGGCGTGTTCGACGTGGTTTCTGCCTGGCAGGGCACGATTTTCAAGCTGGACGAACATCTCGACCGGTTTTTTCAATCTCTCCAGGCCGCTCGGCTGACGACCGCCATGACGCGAGAGGAGTGGTGCCAGGCGATCATTGAAACTGTGCGCCGCAACGAACTGCACGATGCGACTATCCGTTTTATTGTGACACGGGGCATCGCCAAACAGGTGGTCGCCGACCCGCGCGATTACGATCCGACCATCATTATCTGGGCGGCGCCATATATCTTCCTGGCCGACGAGGAAAAGCGGAATACCGGCATCCGTTTGTTTATCAGCCATTTGCGCAGCTTTACGCCCGACACGCTCGACCCACGCTATAAATGTCTGGATCGTCTGCATTTTCAGCTCGCCAAAATCGAGGCGCTGGAGGCCGGCTATGACGATGTGATCTGGCTGTCCGCCGACGGCTATGTGAGCGAGGGTCCGGCATCGAACGTTTTTCTGGTCCGACAGGGGACACTCTACACCCCCGGACGCCAGGTGTTGCGCGGCATCACCCGCCAGACTTTTCTTGATCTGGCCCGCGAGGCCGGCATCCCCACGGTTGAGGGTGATGTCACGGCCTTTGATCTCTATTCTGCGGACGAGGTGTTTACCTGTAGCACCGCAGGTGGAGCCTTGGCGGTACGGGAAGTCGCCGGACGCCCCTTGCAGGGCGCGGTACCCGGTCCGCTGACTCAGCGCCTCAATCATCTGTATTGGCAGGTGCGCGAGTCCGGGGCGCACGGGACGCCGATCTATACCTAAATACGTTTGCGTCGCGAGCAGAGGATGCATGCCTAAAAAGAGAGTCGTGCATACGGCTGACAGTTTTGAAATCAAAAACTCTCCCGGCCGCGGAAGGGGCGTGTTTGCCAAAATCCGTATCAAGAAAGGCGAGACCATAGGCTATTACACCGGTGAGATCATTCGAGACTGGCACTCGAACCGAGAACCCTACCGTTCCTCGCGCTATCTGATGTGGGTGTGCAAAGATCATTGGATTAATGCGGTTGGCCCACGGTCGAACTACACACGCTATATCAATCACAGCGGCACACCCAACGCTGAACTGATCATCTCGACGCGCTGGAAGACGGCCCGGATCGCCAGCCTGCGTACCATTCGCCCCGGCGAGGAAATTTTTTACAGCTACGGCGACGAATATTGGGAGGCCATGGAGATCGATCCGCTCTAAAGAGTAAACGTGTCCTCCAATCAGCCTAGAGATGCCGGACACGTTTACTCTTCAACACAGGCGCATTCATAATCCGCACCCCTGTCTTGAGCGATTGTATCCGAAAATGGTACATTCCGGCCTAACCTTGATGAGTCACCGGAAACACGTCAGGAATAGGAGGGTATGATGGATAATCGGCGAGAAACCGCAACCCTGGGAGCAGGCTGTTTCTGGTGTGTTGAGGCGGTGTATTTGGAGGTCGAGGGCGTTGAGAGCGTGGTGTCCGGGTATACGGGCGGCGCGGTCGAAAATCCAAGCTATGAAGCAGTCTGCTCGGGGACAACCGGACACGCCGAGGTCGCTCAGATTGTCTTTGATCCCGAGATTATCTCGTTTGCGGAAATCCTGGAAATCTTCTGGCAGACCCACGACCCGACAACGCTCAATCGACAGGGCAATGATGTCGGAACGCAGTATCGCTCGGCCATCTTCTACCATGATGAAGAGCAGCGGCGCATAGCCGAGCGGTCGAAAAAAGAGGCTGATGCTTCCGATCTGTGGATCAATCCGATTGTCACCGAGATCGTCCCGCTGACCACCTTTTATACCGCGGAAGACTATCATCAGAACTTCTATCAGCAGAATCCCTACCAGCCGTACTGTATGATGGTCATTCATCCCAAGATGCGAAAATTCCGCAAGGAGTTCAAAACCAGACTGAAAGCCTCAGCCTCGGCAGCCTAAGCTCAGCCCGCCTTATATACGGGCAAGGTCCGTGAACAAAAAGGAAGGGCATGACTGCGACCCTGGACTGGATGGGGTGTGCCACGTTTCGACTGATGTTGGACGAGCAGGTCGTCATGCTGGATGCGTATATCGACCGCGTGCCCAGCGCCGCGCTCCGCATACCGAGCAGGTCGAGTTGGGCTATATGAGCGCATATCCGGTTTTTGCTTGACGCACCTGCGTAGCACGGAAGCAAAGAATATGTTTTGCCAGCGTGTCTCAGGCGTTGAGAAACAAGAATCACGTCGAATAAACAGAGGTTTTTTATGGGCTTGTTCGACAAGCTGATCAATCGGGCGGAGTCGCTTTCCACCCATATGCAAGACGCTTTCAGTGAGATCAAAGAGGGTTGGTCCATTTCGGATGTCGAGCAGAAGCTGAGAAGGACTCTTGCACGAATAGTCGTTCAATTGGCAAAACAAGCTCCCAATGCAGGGACAGAAAGCCAACTGCGAAATAACAACATGGCGATTCTTCTTGAACTTGCAAATAGCACGAGTAAAGTCGACCTCAATATTGATGAGGAAGATGAACTGATTGATAGAGAACTCTCGAATCAACTCGACAATCTCGTCGAGTATCTCATAGATGAACGTCCAGATATTTCTCCCCTCGTTGAGACTCTCCCGGTAGAACTCGCACCGATGATCCGTGAGATTGAAGAAGTCTTGATTGAGATCAATGCGTTAGAGGAGGAAAACTCTCAGGCATCCGTAGAACGACAGGCGCGTAGAGAAACACTTGAGCAAGAATATGCGGAGATGGCGGAGCAATCTGACTATTCGGAACTTGAGAGAACGACTGCGCTTGATGACTTGGCCAAAACGATGAGCGTCGGGCGTTCCATTGTAGAAAGTCTCTACGATATTCCTCGGCTGGAGGCTGAGGTTCATGAAAGCCCCCAGGACCCTATGGGTTATGTGAATTTAGCGGAGGCGCTTATCCGCAGTCGGACGACAGAAAATATCCGAAAAGGAATCAGTGCCGTCTTCAACCCCAGAGCGCTCGTCGTTGATGGAGTAGGCAATATGATCCGTGGGGCAAAGGGGGGTAGAGCGAAAGAGGTCGTACTTGCGAGAACTAGCCTGTGCCTGAGTAGGCGTTCCCTTGAACGAGATCCGATGGACTTTTGGGCCTTGGCCGCTGCGGGAAGGGCATACTTATTACTCGAAGAGCCGTTGTTGGCGGCTAAATACCTCAAAACGGCGGTATTGCTCAGACCGGATTGTGCGAACCTCTATTATTATCTAGCGCAAGCCTATGCGGCAAAAGAGTCGATGAAAAATGCTGTCTCATATTTGATCCATGGGGCAAAGCTCGGCAACCAACGCTGTGCTGTTTCTCTCTATGAGACAATAGAAGACTGTGAGGAGGAGGCGGGGGAGAGCCTTGATCACTCAATAGAACTCCGTGAACGTCTGATGAGAGTGGTTGAAGAACAGGAGAAAGACGAAGAGGACATGGGAGTTCTCGAACAGTTTCTTGAAGATAAGACAAGGTCCTTTGGACGTCTCGGTAAACGCCTTGAGCGAGCAATGGATACGTTTGTTGGAGGTCGGGAGGAATCGCGATGATAGATGATATCATGGGCGAAACAGTCCATAGCCTCTCAGACCTGGGCATTGATGCTGAAGATATCGGTCTCGACCAGGACGACTTGGATCAGATATTTGATCCGGAACTTGGAGCACCCCCCGTGCTTTATGAAAATGAGTTTGAGAACGTGGTCCGGGCAATCGTCCGCAGTCGGAGTGACCTTGATGACCTGCCGGCCTCCATCGCTGAAATAGACGATTACATAGATAGTTTCGAAAATGCCCCGGAACGACTAAGTGGGCTTTTATCAAACATCAAGGGAATTCATGGAGAGCTTGAAGTCTGCGATCGACTCAATGAAGGCAATGACGAAATCTTCTACTGCCTCGCGTTAGGCACGAGTAATCCTGATGTCGACATTTATGGATATGATGCAGAGGGTAACATCGTACAACAAATTCAAGTGAAGATGACAGAAGACCCAGAGTCCATTCGGACGACGCTTCCGGACCTTCCGGAAGGAGTTAAACTGATTTCCGGAGTTGAAATGGCGGCAGAGTTTCCCGGTCAAGTCTTGGATGTAGGCCTAGCGGCGGATGAGATTGGCGAAGATGCCCGTGCTGCCGTAGAAATCCTGAGTACTCAGGAGCCAGAGTTCGACAACTTGCCCGCTTCGGTCCCTTTCGCTGAGTATATTCGCGCAAAGGGCATCGCATTCGTTTAGGTATTCACACCGAGGAACAAACGATTCTTCCTTCACACACATAAGGTTGCCGCTCACGACGTTAAGATTAAGAGCGAAAGACAAAACGAAAATCCTCGTTATTGCTGACGATCCGTCCTGCCGTTGGTGTGGCGAAATGGGCCGGAAGGATCAGCGCGTTCGAGTCGGCGTGGTGTTCGACAAATTTTCGGCGCGTCTGACGGGACTGCTCCGAGTCAAAGCAAAAGGCGCTGGAGACCTCCGGATACACGACCTGGAGGGGATGGTGTATCACGTCGCCAGAGAGCACGGCGCGTAAGCCGTCCCGCTCTATCTTGAGTACGGCGTTGCCTGGGGTGTGGCCGGGCGCGGCCTCGACCCAAATTCCCTTCTCAATATGGTGGCCGTCGGTAATCAATGCGAATTGCCCGGCTTCGACCACCGGCAAAACACTGTCCCGGTAGGAATCGCGCAGTACCTGCCGAACCGGTGGCGGGTAGGGACCGTCCGGGCCAGCAGGGTCTGTCGCATAGGCATGCCAATGCTCCCATTCCCGCCTGGCAAAAAGATAGGTCGCATGGGGAAAGGTCGGCACCCAGCGTCCATCATCCAGGCGTGTATTCCAGCCGATATGATCGACGTGCAGGTGGGTGCAAAAGACAAAATCCACGTCTTCGAGCGCGACCCCCAACGCGTTGAGCTTTTCGACATAGGGTGTGCGTTGATGATGCCAGTCGCCAAAATCGGGCCGGTGTTTATTATTGCCAACACAGGTATCGACCAGAATGATGTGCTGCGGAGTCCGGATAACAAAGGTGTGCAGGCTCATCACCAGCAGGCGCGTTTCCGGGTGAAAAAATCGAGGGGCAAGCCAGGCGCGGTGTTCGTCTACGACCGACTCGTCCAAATCGGGAAGGAGCACCTGTAGAGGGTACAGAGGACCTTCCGACTCCACCAGCCGCTCGATGCGGATGGTATCGATGATAATTGGTTGCATAGTTGCCGTCCTTTTGAAACAGTGACCTTCCTTGTGAAGGATACTCTACTCTTTCGGACTACTTTCTCCAACGTATAGGTCGATGTATGGCAGCCGGACACGCTGAAATTGCTGGAGCCGGCTTTGCCGGTCTTGTGGCCGCGATTGCCTTGGCCGATCGCGGTTGGACCGTACGGGTGCATGAACGGACACCGTTTTTGCGAGCCGAAGGGTTTGCGTTGACCATTCACAGCAACGGGGTGAAAGTCCTCAAGGCGCTCGGCGTTTTTGAGCCTGCGGTCGCGGGCGCCATGCGAATCAGCCGCCTGGAAACGCGGAATGCCCGAAACGAGACGACCCTGACCCTGACTCCTGCCAGTGCGCTGTACCGCATTTCCCGCCAGCATCTGATTGCGACCCTGGCCGAGGCGGCCGAGCGGCGTGGAGTTGAAGTCCTGGTCGACTCTCCGGTCGTGTCTGCCAAGCCGGATGGACAATTAGTGCTGGAAAATGGCCAAGCCTGCAAAGCCGACCTGGTCATTGGAGCCGAGGGGGTCAACTCGCGGGTGCGCGATACCATTGGTGTTCGTGTCCGTCGCATCTTTCTCCAAGCGGGCGGCGCGTGCCGTATGGTCATTCCTCGGAGCGATGCCGAAAAGACGCTGGAGCCGGAGGACGAAGCGGTCAATCACGAATATTGGTCAGGTACGCGTCGGATCATTGCCAATCCGTGTAGCCGTGACGATCTCTACCTCGCCTTGAGTTGTCGGGATGCCGATGCCTCGGGCAAACGGACCCCGCTCGACGTCCCGTCCTGGCGGGAGGCGTTTCCGCATTTGGCCGCAGTCATCGAGCGTGTTGGGCGGGAGACCGATTGGGAGCGGGTGCTGTGGGCGCGATTTACTATTATCCAACTCTCGCGTTGGTCTGCGGGCCGTGTCGCCATTGTCGGTGACGCCGCCCATTCCATGCCTCCGGACTTGGGGCAGGGTGGGGGGACCGCCATGATGAATGCGTTGGCGCTTGCCGTCGCCTTAGCGGAATCGGCCGATGTCGAGTCCGGTCTATCCTTATGGGAACACCGCGAACGGCCGTTGACCGAGCACACCCAGCGCGTGGCACGGATCTACAACCATTCGACCTTGTGGCCGGAACGCGTGCGCACGGGCGTGTTTAAGCTCATCGGTCGAACGGCCTTTTTGCGGGAACAAGTGCAGCGAACGTCGAACCACACGCCGCGCGGATATCAGAACGAAGGAGGAGGCTATGTTTCTCGATCTCACGCCTGACCAGGAGCGCATTATCAATATCGCCAAGGAGCTCGCGGCTGAGTTTGCCGAACGGGCCGAACAGCACGACCGCGAGGGCAGCTTTCCGTTTGAGAACATCGCTCGGCTCAAAGAGACCGGCTATACGACCATGACCACGCCGCGGGAGTTTGGCGGCTGGGAGGCCAGCCCGCTCACTTTTGTGCTGGCTCAGGAACAGCTCGTCCAAGGCTGTGCGGCCACCGCCTTTGCCATCAATATGCACTGCAACAGCGTTGGCTTCTACACGCCGTTCATGACGCAAGCGCAAAAGGAACTGTATCTGAGCAATGTCGGTCGGAAGAAAATGCTCCTGAACGGCTTTTATACCGAGGGTGGCGGAGCGCGTTCGATCATGTCACCGGCCTCGACCGCGCGTAGGACGTCGGGCGGCTATAGCCTCAACGGCAAGAAGGTTTTTTCCACGCTCGTTCCGGCGGTGGATTATTTTGGCGTCAGCGTCTCGCTGGAAGGCTACACCGGCCCTGGCTCCGGGGGGTGTATTTTTCTTTTGCCGCGCGACACACCGGGTCTGGAGGTTGAGGAAACCTGGGATGCCATGGGCATGCGGGCCACCGGCAGCCATACCATTACCATGCAGGACGTCTTTGCCACAGCCGAGCATCGCATCGGTGAGGAAGGACGCCTGGCCGAAGAGTTCGCCCAAGTCGCGCACTGGTACTGTCTATCGTTTTCCGCCTGCTATCTGGGCATCGGTCAAGCCATGTACGCCCACGTCCTGGACTACGCCCGGACGCGCAAGGTCCAAAAGACCGGTCAGCGGGTTGGCGACCTGGCCTGGAATCGGTTTGCCATAGGCGAGATGTACAACCGTTTGGAGGCCTGCCGCACGCTGCTGTACACCACCGCCCGAGAAATATCCGAGCAACGATCATATGGGGAGCGGCAGATTCCTACGGTTGAGATGCTCCGCACCTATATGGCCGAAAACATGCTGGAGGTCGGCAATCTTGCCACCCGCATCGCCGGCGGGCTTGGCTACTTGAAGGGCAGTCCGGTAGAGCGGGCCTTTCGCGACCTGCGCTCCGCACCGCTGCACACCCTGAAGCGCGACGAGGTGCTGGAGCTGCTGGCCGAAATGGAGTTGGGCTTTTAGGCCGTTTCCTGAACTGTCACCTGCTCCCCGGCCTCGTTATAGACCTTATCGCCCAAGGCAAAATTCTCTTCCAGAAACCACTGGAGATAGGCCGCGCTGGTAATGGGTGGTTCTTTGGCCGGATTATCCGGCCCACAACAGGTGGGTAGACATTCGATGACGGTCTCCGGGGTCGGGTGCAAGAAGAACGGAATGGAATAGCGATAGGTATCCGAGGCGTTAATCACCCGGTGTGGGGTGGACAGCACGCGCCCGTTCGACCAGCGGGTCAGCATATCTCCGGAATTGATGACAAAAGCATCCGGAATGAGCGGCATTTTCAGCCAGCGACCGGACTGGCTGAGGATTTCAAGTCCAGGTTGGTCTGACGTGGCCAGCAGAGTCATAAACGAGCTGTCCGTGTGTGGCCCCACGTTGAATTCGTCCTCATCCAGCCTGTCGGGCGGCATCCGTGCCACGCGCAAGAAGTTCAAACCCTGACATTTGGGGAACTTATCGTCAAAGAAATCCGGCTTCAGGTCCAGAGCCAGGGCATACAGCGGCAACATGCGGATACTCAGATCTTCCGCGGCCTCAAAGAATTCCATCACGGTAGTACGAAAGCCACTCTCATTCTCGGGCCATTGATTCTGCGTGGGCCGATGACTGGGACCCCAGTCACGCTGGAGAAGATAGCATTCGCTCACATCAGGCTTTCTGGTCCCGGTGTAATATGGCGAAGTTTTGGGTAGCTCCCCGCGGGTCGGGACATAGCCGTTGCCCTCTTCGTTCACTTTGAGGGCCATTTTCTGTTCAAGTGGAAGAGCGTAAAAGCGGGCGGTGGCCTCTACCAGTCTATCTCGGAGAGATTTGGGGATGCCGTGATTAATAATGAAAAAGAAGCCGATCCGTTCCAGGGCGTCACGCATCTCGTTGGCCGTCGTGTGGGCTGCTCCCGGTTCTTCGGCCAGGAAGGGACCCAGGTCAATAATCGGAACGATTTCCCCGGCAATCGCGTACTCTTCCTGTAACACGTGTTTGTCTTGTGCGGTCTGCATACTGCCCCTCCCTGGTCAGCGCACAAACGGCGCTGGATCAAGAAATCGCTCCAGCACGTTGTGCGTAATGCGCGAAACATTATTGTCGTACTGATTGTGTGACAGACTGCCGGCCCAGGCAATCGAGCTCGACGACCACACCGCCCCGCCGCCCTGGGTTTCATAGAACACCATATCCGCCCGGACCAGTTCGTTCTCGGTCCCGCCCAGACCCGGTGTCGTGACCAGTAATTCTTCGCACACCACCAGATAGATATCCGTATGACCGCCCTGGGAGGTTGCCAGCACCAGGGTGTGCGGGGGGGTTCCCAGGCGCTCGTCCGCCCGGTCGATTTCCAGGCCTGCGGCCCCGCCGCCGATCAGACCGAAATCACCGATAACCTCGTCCTTGCCTATGCCCGCAAAAATAAAGGCCGCCCGCGCGTCAAAACTGTCCGGCAGGCGGTGATAGGGCGCCGAAATATCAAAGCCCTGGGCGCTAAATCCCGTACCCAGCATGACCTGAGGAGCCCGGCCCTGATTGCGCCACAGGCCACCATACTCGCCCGTGAAGCTATGATAGTACTCGCCCGGATCGGCAGCCCAGGTCCGAATGCCGCCCTCGTTCCGCCGTACTTCCATGAGCCCCGGACAGTCGGGATGAAAGGCCACCCGCCAATACCAGCCGTTGGCGCCCATATACATGAGCCGCCCACCCTGATGCTGATATGCCTTCATCGCGTCCCACATCTGGAGGGAGTGATATTCCGGATGGGTACCGGACAGAATCACCTGGTAGGGCTTCAGCAGGGCGAGCCCTTCATAGTGCAAATCCTCATCGGTAATGACATCAAAGTCGTAGCCCTTGGTCTCAAGCCAGTCGGTAATATGCGTGTCCGCATTAAACTGCCATAAGGACGACCCGTCCCCGCCCAGCGCGGAGATATGCTTGGGCCGCATATTCAGAATGGGCCGCAAACGGGACGAATAACACACACCCGAGCCGTCCGAGTGGGAGTCATAGCACGAGCCGCCGTACTCGCGGTGTTCGTTGAGAAACAGGCTGTTCTTATCGAGTGGAGCCAGGCGACCGCTGAGCAGTTCGATCAGCCCCGCGTTGGTGGCCATATGCTCGTTGGCATAGGCCATATAGCTGGCGGTGGGGAGCAAAAAGGCCAGTTTTTTTTCCTTGCCCTTGGCCGGTTTGACGACAAACGGAATATAGTCCTCTTCGCTTCCCGAACGCAGCCGGGCGGCGTACAGGCCGCTCTTGAGGTCCGCCGGAACGGTCAGCGAAAAGTCGACCTCCCAGCCGGCGTCATACACGTCGTCATCGTGGAAGTGGATCGCTCCATACTGTTCCGGCGTCTGTTTCCAGTCCATGCTCCCGCCGTTCCAGTTATGGCCCTTCATGCCCCGCGCCGGCATGTTGATCGTCTCTCCGTGCAGCCGATTGGGAGACGTATCGGTCACCCGGGTCGAGCTGATATCCCGGGAAAAATCCCAGGCACCGACCACACTCTGCTGGAGTTGGGCGGGGACACTGCGCTTGAGTTGTTCCATCTCGGCCCGCTCCAGGACGCGATTGGCCAGGCGCGGGCTGTCTATTTTGCCGTTGAATTTCTGGTCGAGCCGGCCGCGGCCCGAACCCGCCCGCAGCGCGCCGAACATCAGGGCAGACTGATTGGAACCCACACGTTCGAGTTGGGTTTTCTTGCGGGCGCGGCCCGCGTCCGCAACCGTGGGATAGTCGGTCTGGGGTTCTTGATACAGTGTGACCCGCCGGGTTTCCGCGTCATAGCTTGCCGCCACAAAATACCACTGCCGGGCGAGGAGTTGTTTATTGGTGCTCACGACTTCGACATTGCCGCGTCCGTCGCCCAGTTGCAGGGCCAGCCGCCCGGCCTGAATCACCAGCGCAAAGCCCGAGCGCCGCCGGTCCTGCCATTTCGACGCAATGGCCTGCGTCCCCTTGTCCGGCGTGGTCGGCCACAGCATGGCCTGGACGGTAAAGCTCTTGAGGTCTTGCAGTGGCGGGCTGTTCTGAATCAGCACATACGAGCCCGATTCAATCGTCTGGGAACGACCCTTATACGACTTATTGGCCGGTGTTGGCACGACGTGTTCCCTGATCCCCGGACCCTCGGGATTCAGGTCACCGCAGACCAGACGAACAATGTCGGCCCGATAGCGTGGTCGTTCGCAGTTGACCATGAACTGAAGCGTCTCGCCGGGACGCGCACTGATTTTATCGGCGTAACCAGTAATTTTCATACGTCTTCCCTCTGCTCGTGCATTGACGGCCGCTCAGCTCTTCTCGCCGGTATGCAGCCCCCAGCGGCGTCGAAATATCTCCCGCTCCGCATCGGCAACCGAGGTGAAGACCTGATCCTTAAGAATTCTGACCGGCTGGCCCCGTTCGCCGGTGAGCTGACCGAGCGTCCATTCCTTATGGGGTTTGGTGCAGATGAGCACATATTTATCCCGAACCGGTTGGCCGCGAATGACGTTCAGCACGCGCTGTAAGGCGGGACTGTGGTGGCCAATCGGCTTGGCGTTGAATTCCTCGACCGCGGCTTGGTCGTCCGCACTGATCTTGTAGACCGTATGCATGCGCCCCCTCCTTTGGCTGGCAGGTCAATACAGACGGAGACTAGCACACCGCTCGGTCACAAGTCGAGAATTGCGGAACCTGGGAGTGCGGCCATCCTGGCCGCTTGCGGGCTGGAAGCCCGCTCTCCTCAAGGACGTGTGCTGCACATGAGGTGGTGGCCCTGTTCGGGCTGATCCGTAGGGGCAATTCATGAATTGCCCCTACAACGGCACGCTTCCCATAGACGTGGGATGCCAATGAACTGGTCTGACGGGTGGCCGGCCCTTGCTCCCCCACCCCGGCCCCTGCCTGTCTGCGACAGGGGGCCAGGAGGGGCGACCGGCCGGTCGCCCCTACCGCAGCGTGATTTGCCCGAGCGCTGCTAAACGGTCAGCCCCTCAGCCCATCCGGCGCTCAGGAATGTACATTGTAGGGGCAACCCTCTGTGGTTGCCCGGCCCCGGCTGAACCACGACTTACGCCGGGAGACCTAGACCCTGCCGTCCGCATTTGAAAAGATACGGCACCCCAAAGCATCAGGAGGCAGGCATGAAAGCGGCGGTCTTATACGAGGTTGATACGCCCCTCAAGGTCGAAGACGTTGATCTGGACAGTCCCAAGAGCGGAGAGGTCAGGGTCAGGATTGTTGCCAATGGGGTGTGTCACAGCGACTACTCGATTATTCATGGAGTCTTGCGCAGCCCGCTGCCCATGGTTCCCGGTCACGAGGGTGCGGGTATTGTCGAAGAGGTCGGACCGAATGTCTCGCTGGTCAAGCCGGGCGACCATGTGGTCCTGTCGCTCGCCCCGTATTGTGGCCACTGTTACTACTGCGCCATCGGCAAGCAGAATCTGTGCGTCAATATGTTTCAGACCATGGTAAAGGCAGCCATGATTGACGGGACGTGCCGCCTCAAGAAGAACGGCAAAGACATTCACCATATGGCCGGCATCTCCAGCTTTGCCGAACAGGCCGTGGTGGCGGAACAGGCCTGTATCAAAGTGCCGGACGAGGTGCCGCTCGACGTGGTGTGCTTGATCGGCTGTGGCGTCATGACGGGGGTGGGCGCGGCCATGAACACGGCCCAGGTCGAGCCGGGCAGCAGCGCGGTGGTGATCGGCTGCGGCGGCGTGGGGCTCAACGTCATCCAGGGCTGTGTGCTCGCCGGTGCCAGTACGATTATCGGAGTGGATTTACTGGACAATAAATTGGACTATGCCCTCCAGTTCGGCGCCACCCATACCATTAATCCGAGTAGGGATGAGTTGGTGCGATCGGTCCGCAAGCTGACCGGAGGCCGGGGCGCGGATTACGCCTTTGAGGTCATCGGCCTGTCCCGGACCGTGGAGCAGGCCTACGCCTGCACCCGCCAGGCCGGCACGACGATTGTGGTCGGCGCCGGGTCGCGGCGGGACACGGTCTCCATTCCGATGGGGACCTTCCTGACCGAGAAGATCATCAAGGGCTCGGGCTACGGCTCGGCCCGTCCCCACCTGGACATGCCCCGACTGGTCGAGCACTACCGGAACGGGCGCCTCAAACTGGACGAAATGATTACCCGGACCTATGCGCTGGAGGAAGTGAACGAGGCCATGACCGCGCTTGAAAAGGGTGAAGTGGCGCGTAGCGTCGTGGTCATGTAAGGCCCGCTGCTATCGCTTCGTGTGACTTAGTTTGCCGTAAGCGCGCGGCGAACGGCCTCTGGCTCGCGGTCAATCACCAGCAGAAACGCTCGCGACGCCCCTGACGGGACCCGTCTGCCCTGCTCCCAATCCTGCACCGTGCGGACACTCACCCCAAAATATGAGGCAAATTCTGACTGGCTCATCTCTGCCTTCCGCCGGATACGGCGAACATTGATTTCTTTCGGAATATGCACGATACAGCCGTGCTCCTTCTCCCCTCGGGCAAAGGCCACCGCCTGCCGGGCACTGCGAATCATCCGTTCCCCTGCTTTCGACATTTTATCGGCTCCTTGTACGATATGATTGGGCTAATGTAGCTAACACTTCTTTCAACTCGTTCCGCTCTCTTCGGGTCAAATCAATCTTTTCATTCTTGGCAAACAGGTTGAGCAGAAACACGGGAATATCAGGACCTGTATAGAACGAGATCACCCGCCCGCCCCCGCGTTTGCCTTTCCCTTTCACTGCAATACGTATCTTACGGGCACCGCCCGTTCCGGGGATGGGATCGCCAGCGTCGGGATGTTCGGCAAAGAATTCGACGAGCAACTCCCGTTCCTCCTCGGACAAACCGACGCGTCGGGCGTCCCGCAAATACTCTTCTGTCTCCACGACGGTCTGCATGCTCTCTCTCTGTATACGGCAATGCCGTAGTATAGTCAACAGAACATGGGATTGGCCGTATGCAGTGCTCAGCCGTTTGGTACCGGGTGTTGCCATGAGCAGCGGTACTGGAGAAGTCGAGTCGGACTGAAGCAATGACCAGCCTTGTCTGTTGACGCAGGAGAGAGACGAAACGTAGACACCGCCACGTCTCGCGCTGACTCGCCTTAGGATATCTCTTGGTGTATGATTGCGCTTTCGTTGTCCGTGGGAGTGAAGGAGAGGAAATAGCATAGACGAGGAGACTTCAAGTATGAGTGCGGTGCAGGTTGATCCATCCATTTCCAAGGTGCCGATTGAAACCAATGCCAAGGACCAGACGACCGTCTGTGTGCTGTGCAGCCATAACTGCGGCCTGACGGTCGATATCAACGAGGGGCATATCGAGAATATTCGGGCCGACGCCTCCAGCCCGATCTCGCACGGCTATATCTGCAATAAGGGCTTCAGCGTTGACCATTATGTCAACCATGCCCAGCGGCTCAGCCATCCGCTCAAGCGCAAGCCGGACGGCGGGTTTGAACAGATCGGCTGGGAGCAGGCCATTGCCGAAATATCCGAGCGGCTCAGTACGATTATTGCTCGACATTCCCCGCGTGCCTGCGGCCTGGTTGGCATCGGTGGTCAGGCCAACCATCTGGACGCGCCGTATGGCGTTACGTTTCTGTCGTTGATGAAATCCCGCCGCTTTTTCAATTCGCTGGCCCAGGAGAAAAGCCAGCACTGGCTGGTCGAAAGGTGGATGCTGGACAGCTCGTCCGGCACCATGTTGCATCCCGACCACGACCACGCCGACTTTCTGCTGGTCATGGGCACCAACCCGCACATCAGTAACCGGGGCCATAAGCCCACCGACGCATTGAAAAGTCTGGCGCGTAACGAAAACCGGACCATGGTGGTGGTGGACCCGCGCATTACCGAAACCAGCCGTCAGGCCGACCGCCACCTCAGGGTCCGGCCCGGCACGGATGTCTATCTGCTGCTGGCCATGGTCAAGGTCATTGTCGAACAAGACCTCGGAGACGCCGAGTTTATTGCCAACAAAACGCTCGGCTACCAGGAACTCAAGGCCCAACTGGTCGATGTGGACATCGCCGATATGGCCCAGCGCTGCGGCCTTGAGGTCGCCGACGTCGTGGCCACCGCCACCGAATACGCCACGGCCAAGACAGCCGCGTTATTGTGGGACCTCGGGGTGGAGATGACGCTGTTCTCGACCCTGAACTCCTATCTGATTCATCTGCTGATTGCCCTGACCGGCAATATGGGACGCCGGGGAGGCAATGTCTTCACCTCGAATTTGAACCCGCCGACACGTGACAACCGGCGTCACGATGAGCCCGAACGCGCCCTGGCTTCCGGCATTGGCGCGATCTCGGCCCTGACCCGGCTGGGCATCTTCTCACCGGTGCTGGTGCCCGAAGAAATTCTGCACGACCACCCCGAACGGTTGCGGGCCCTGATTGTGGAAGGCTCCAACCCGCTCTTATCCTTTCCCGATACGCAGCGCTGGCTGGAGGCGCGTGAACACCTCGATCTGCTGGTCGTGGTCGAACCGACCATGACCGAGACGGCCCTGGTAGCCGACTATATTCTGCCGACCCCGACCGGTTACGAAAAATGGGAAATGGCCAGCTTTCCGCGCGGCTATCCGCGCGTCCAGACGCAGTTGCGCCCACCCATCCTGCCCGCGCCGGGCGAAGCCCTGCCCGAAGGCGAAATCTATAATCGGCTGGCCGAGGCCATGGGCCTGGTTCCCGAGCCGCCCCAGGAACTCTACGAGCTGGCGAAAGACGCGCATCAACCCGCGGGGGCCGCGGCCTATCTGAAGGCGCTCCAGACCGCAGCCAAGGCCGTAAAGTTTTCGGCTCCCCTCTACTGGGCCTACCGTACCCTGGGACCGCAGCTCGATTCGCCGGTGCTCTCCAGCGTCTGGTTTCAGGCCGTGATGAACGGGGTTGTTCGCAAGGATGCGGTCGTGCGCGTCCTGGGGCCGGAATGGCAGGACAAAGGTACTTTTGAAGTCGGCCTTGAGCTGTTCCGGCGTCTGCTGGCCCATCCCGAGGGAATCGAGGTGGCCGAGCTTGATATGGACGCCAACCTTGACGAAAGCATTGGTTTTGAGGATGGAAAAATCCGTCTCATGCCCGAAGAAATTATGGCCGAGCTGGGCCGCGCCGTCTCAACCAGACCGGCTGAAGACCCGGACTATCCCTTTGTGCTGGCCTCCGGCCTGCGCACCCGCTGGACCGCCAACACCATTCAGCGCGACCCGAGCTGGCGTAAGGGCCGCGGCCCGCACTGCGCCCTGAATCTCTCTCCCGGAGACGCCCAACGTATGGGGGTGATTGACGGCGACACGGTTCGGCTGCGCACCCGGCGGGGACAGGTCGAACTGCCGGCCGTTGTGGACAAAAAACTGATGGAGGGGCATGTCTGGATGCCGAACGGTTTCGGCATGATCTACCCGACGGAGGGCAATGGCGCGAACGCGGACCTGAACGGCGTCAATATGAACGCCTACACGGATACGGCCGCCCGCGACCCCTTTACCGGCTGCCCCTATCATCGCTTTGTGCCGTGTCAAATTGAGCGCGTGTAAAATTCGGCAGAATAGCCCATATTATCCACAGATGAAGGGGAGGTCCTTATGGCTATGCAAGCTGAGACCCGGCCGCCGGTTGCCATTGGCCATGCCACGCTGCGAGTGACCGATCTCACACGAGCAACCGAGTATTTTGTTTCATTGGGGATGCGCTTTATTCATCAATCGGACACGATTGCCGTGCTGGAATTGCGGGGTGGCACGCACGTCGTGTTGCGTCCCACCGACGACCCCATCCCTCCACAGACAAAAGCTCCTTTTGATCTGATGGTCGATGATGTCGTGGCAACAAGACAGGTGTATATGGATCTGGGCCTACAGCCGTCGGAAATCGAATCGGGCACTGTCCATCGCTGGTTTACGCTCGTTGGGCCGGACGCCTACGAGTTGACCATCACTTCATCGCACGCGGGAAAACGGGCGGTGTAAATCACGCCTGACGATGGAGAGGACCTATGCAGCAGCGCGTCCTGGGTAAAACCAGCTTTTCCGTCTCGGCCATTACCTTGGGTGGGGGCGGGATCGGGATGGTATGGGGGACAACGACCGAAGAGGAGTGCATCGAGACGGTCAAGTACGCCGTGGCCAGCGGGATCAATATCATCGATGTTGCTCCCGTGTACGGAAAGGGCAAGGCCGAGGAGGTCGTTGGAACGGCCTGGCCCGACCTGGCCACCAAGCCGCTGCTTGCAACCAAAGTCTTGATCCGTCCCCGTGAGCGAAGCGATCTGTCTGGAGCCATCCGACGCTCTCTGGAGGACAGCCTCACCCGTTTGGGACGCGAACAGATCGACATCTTCCAGCTGCACAACCAGATTGAACCCCGGGAGCCGGTCTCTCCGCTTCGACTGACCTTGCAAGAGGTGGTTGGAACCGGTGGGGTGCTTGAGACCATGCAGCAGCTCAAGGAAGAAGGACTTGTCCGAGAGATCGGGTTTACTGGCATTGCGCGCCACGATGTGGTGAGGGAACTCTTTACCGATGGTCGGCTGGCGACGGTTCAGCTTGTGACCAATATCCTCAATTCGGAAGGAGAGATGGGGGTCGCAGAGGATGGGCCATACCGGGATCATCTGGAGATGGTCGGCTTGGCGCGGTCCGCGCAGGTCGGCGTATTTGGCATCCGGCCCTTTGCGGCCGGTTCTCTGACCGCGGCCGTTGATCGCTCGCTGCCCGCGGATCATCCCGTGGCCGTAGACTTCGCTTTCGGGCAGCAGCATTTGGGCTTTTTGACTGCCGAGACCGGCTCTTCTCTTGCCATCGTAGCCATGCGCTATGCGTTAAGTTTACCTGGGGTGAGTACGGTCGTAACCGGAGCCAAGAACCGGGCCGAACTCGATGACGCCATAGCCGCCGCACAAGCAGGGCCCCTCCCGTCCGCTCTCATGGAACGGATCGCGACCCTCCAACAGACCCGCAGGCCGTGAGAAGAAAAGGGCATTGTACGCATGAGCAACACGCGATCAGACGACCTGCCCAGCATTGCCGGTGTCCTCGCCCCGGTTGTGGCCCGCTTTCCGCGCCAACAGCAGAAACTCCTCATTGCCTGGGCCGAACGCCAGGCCGCCAGGAGGTATCAAAGCTGGGCCGAACAGGTCGGCGGTTCGGAGCGTGCCGGCTTTCTCGAGTGTGCCGCGCGGGAGGAAGATATTGCGACCCGGATTGAAGCCCTCGACCCGGACGCTGCCGCCATCCAGCAGCAACTCCTGGCCGAGTTGCCTGACCTGGAGGCCCGAGTCCTGGCGGTCTATGCCGACCGGTCGCTTGAAGAGCAGTGGGAAATCCAGCGCCGGGGCGAGCGGGCCGGGAAAAAAACCTGGGAGGCTTTCGTCGTCGCGGAGGACGATGCCCAGACCCATGCCGTGCTGCTGGCCTGCGCCGCCCTGGAAGACGAAAACGCGAGTTTTTTGCGGAGCGTCTTAGAGAAGCGGGGAGGGCGGTAGCCCCTAGTCCCGCTCGATATCAACCTCGTCCGCATGAAAGTGCGGCATGTCCAGAACGCCGCGCTCCTTGATAAAATCCCAAAAGGTATCCGGATGATGCTGCATGCCTTCATAGTAATGGTCCAGCGGCTGGGCGTACTCGTATAGACGCCGCAGTTGGGTCACCGCATGCGGATGGTAGTCCACCCGCAGGTCAACCTTGGGATACGGATTTTTCCCGTCAGCCACAAAAACGGCGCACGACAGCTCGCCCCAGTGCTTGCCCGTTCTGGCATCACCCTGTCCACCCGCATCCCGGCCCGCTTCGAGGGCGCGGACAATCCGCTCGCCCAAGGGCTGACCCGCACTCTCTCGCATTGAGGCCGCCATGCCCTCAACGGTCTTGCTGCTGGTCAGGGCGTTCCCGGACACGGCCCACTGGCCCTCCACAACATGGCCGGCGTACTCAAACGCTTTGTCGCCGGTATGCACCCAGAGGTCGCCGGCGACGGTGAGCACACTATACTGGCGGTAGCTGAAATACGGGTCCGTTTTCGGGAGTTCCGCCTTGAGCTGTTCCAGGCTATAGCCTTGCTCAAGCAGCCGAAACGTGTCGTACGCCAACTGCCGATTGGCATACGAATGGGGCAGGACTATGGCTCCACTCTCCCGGAAGGTCGGCAGCAGGCCGCTGACGACCGGGCTCACACGACCGACATTCACTGAAAAGGTTGTCATTCCGGCACCGATGGCTCCGGTTTCCGGGCATTTTCCGATGACGGCAAAGGTCATGTCTGTCTCCTCTCGCTCTTCTCGATTAAGTGATTGCGGTGGCTCGCAGACCGATCCTAGTCCTTTTTTTTCAGCGGTAACAGACGCCTCCTTCATTGCCGAGGGGTGCTGTGCTACAGCTCTCACAATACAGACGGACTCCGGAGGGGCGGTCATGACTCGGAAGACACCACGGCTACTCGTCTTTCAGCATCTCAATGTCGAACATCCCGGCGTATTCCGGGATTTCATGCGGGAAGACGGTATTGAATGGCAGGCGGTCGAACTCGACCGGGGCGAGCCCATTCCCGACTTGAGCGACTACGACGGGCTGTGGGTGATGGGGGGTCCCATGGATGTCTGGGAAGAGGAGCAACACCCCTGGCTGAAGGCGGAGAAAGCGGCCATCCGCGAGGCCGTCGTCGACCGGCAGATGCCCTTTCTGGGAGTCTGCCTCGGCCACCAACTGCTGGCGGATGCGCTCGGCGGTACCGTAGGGCCGGCCGCTGCCCCGGAGGTCGGCATCTATGAAGTCGAGAAAACCGCGGCCGGTGAAACGAGTCCGTTTCTTCTGGGCCTGCCCGGCACGATGAAATGCCTCCAGTGGCACGCCGCCGAAGTGCAGCAGCCCCCCAACGGCGCATCCGTCTTGGCGACGAATGCCGGGTGTGCCATCCAGAGCCTGTCGTTTGGCGAAAAAGCGCTCAGCACCCAGTATCATACGGAGATATCGGCCGTTACGGTCGCCGAATGGGCCAGCATTCCCACCTATCGTGCCGCGCTGGAAAAAATACTCGGCCCGGATGCGCTGGCTCGGTTTGAAGCCGAGACCAACCGCCATCTCACGCTCCTGACCCAATCCGCCCGCCGCCTGTTTGACAACTGGAAAAAGATTGCGTTTGGAGCGCTCGCGTAAGGTGCTGAGGTGAAGCTGCCTTTCGGCGCACTGTTTAATGGGGACGAGTGAAAGGAAACCGGGTATGGCAATCCGTCAACGACGAGCTCCTGCAGACACGGTACTGCTGAACGGGACTATTTTGACTGTTGACAAGGCATTCAGCCGGGCCAAGGCAGTTGCGATGTCCGGGGGTAGGTTTGTGGCTGTTGGCAAGAACGCCGAGGTGAAGAAGCTGGTCGGTCCCGACACAAGAGTCCTTGATGTGGCGGGGAGAACCGTCGTCCCTGGCTTTATTGATACCCATGGGCATATCGGCTTATTTGGCTTAGAGACCCTGGCTGTTTCCCTGGCTGGCGCTGGGTCGATTCCCGAGATACAGCAACGTATAGACAGCCGGGCAAGAGAGACTCCCCCTGGCCAATGGATTGTGACCCTGCCGGTTGGAGATCCTCCGTACTTTTTCAACGTTCCGAACATTCTCCAGGAAAATCGCTTTCCTAACCGCTGGGATCTCGACCCGGTCTCCCCAGATCATCCGGTCTATGTTACTGCCCCGACGAATCGGGTGCCGAATTCGGCCGTGCTGAACAGTCAGGCTCTCCATTTAGCCGGTATTACGAAGGACACGCCGCAACCAGAGCATATAGAAATTGTCAAAGACCCTGACTCGGGCGAGCCGACAGGAGAGTTGCGTGGCGCCCTGCAGCCGATTTACAATCCGAATCCTTTCTTTGTAGAACTGACCAAACTGATTCCTCCGCCAACCTATGCGCACGTACGTGAGGGCATTAAAAGACTCGCGCCGGAGTTCCTTGCTGGTGGCACAACAACGTTACTGGAGGCGCATTTAAATTCTCCAGAGGAGCTACGAGCCTACGCTCAGTTGCAGGCGCAAGGCGAGCTTCCCCTGCGGATATTTTATACCTATGAAATCGATCCGCATCAGTCGCTTGAAACGATTGCCGACTATCTGCGGACGGTGAGCTTTGCCGCGGGACGTGGCTTTGGGACCGACCACCTTAAGGTCGTTGGTGTGAGTATCGGGCTCGACGGCCCCTATTGGCACGGGGCTGCGGTGAACGATGCGCCCTATACCGGCCCCTTCGGTCAGAAGGTCGCTCCGGAACCCCTGGTACCGTGGGAAAAATATGTTGCGATTCTGCGCCTGGCGGCAGAGTTCGACCTCCGCGTGCATGCTGAGGCCGCGGGTCGAGGTTCGATTGAGATAGCGCTCCGTGCCATGCGCGAAGCCCATGCGGTAGCGCCGATCCACGACAAACGTTGGGTCATTGAACATGTAGAATTTCCCACCCAGGAACAGATTGCGCAATGTCGGGAGCTTGGCGTGATTCCCACGACGGCAACAAATTTCATCTGGGGGAAAGGGGCAGAAGTCTATAAGGCCCGCCTCGGACCTCGCTATGCCAAAGATGCGATTCCTCTGCGGTGGTGGCTCGATGCGGGTGTGCCCGTGAGCCAAAGTACGGACTGGGGGCCGCGTGGAGCACTGTTCACGCTCTGGCAGTCAATTGCTCGGCAAGCCGGGTTAACCGGTAAAGTCATTGGACCAGCCCAGCGCATCTCACGTGAAGAGGCCCTCAGGATTTTTACCAATAACGGAGCGTATGCCTTATGGATGGAAACCGAGCTAGGCTCCATAGAAGTTGGCAAACTTGCCGACTGTGTGGTGCTTTCCGACAATCCTCTTAAAGGAAAACGTGACGCCATTCGAGATATCCAGGTTGATCTCACTATAGTAGGGGGGAATATCGTCCACGGGGAATGCTTTTAGATATCTAAAAACGCGAAGATGCTGTTCCTGATTACGCGGTCGTTCAACACCTGAGAATGTTCGGCTTGACTATCACATTCAGCCACTGCTGCCAGCGCGTTTGTATAGGCCGAGGGCAGTTGGGCCGACTGAACGCTGACTGTCTCATCCCCGTCTTCAAATAGCGCTCGGTAGGGCTGTCGTGGCAGGTGCTTGGCAAACTCGTCTCTGTGGAAAAGCAAGGTCGAAGCAGGCTCGGCGTCGAGCAGAACCGCCCGCGCAAGCGTAGGGTGCGACCTGGCAAAGACGTACAGCATCTGCGTTGCCAGTCGCGGCGAGTGCCTGAGAGGGGCGTGCAGCCGTTCATACATATGTTTGCCCCGGCGTAGTGCGGTCGTTACCAGTGCCAGTCTTTTTTGCCTGGTGTGTTCCGACACGCGTGTGACTGTGTTCAGGAAACCCCAGCCATACCGCTTCCATAACTCGCTCTCATACAACGTATGGGGGAGGGAGTTGAGCCCGCCATCGAGAAGAACCGGCGTATACGTAGGCATCATCTCATAGACCGATGGAAAAGTCGCAAACGCCTGGGCCTTTATCAGAGTAGTGTTGAGACCGAAGCGAGCGCCGTGTTTCATATTGTGGAAGGCGGTCATGGAGCCTTTGAAGGGCACGGTCGCGAGCACGACCTTATCTATATGGCTGGCTCCCTCCCAGGTTTCGACGGCCTCTTCGGGAGCCTGGGACCCATAGCGCAAATAATAGCTGGTGATGAGCCCGCCCATGCTATGGGCGATAATGGTAATTGACGTAGCGCCTTGATGTTGCAACTCGGAGACTTGACGGGCCAGTTGTTTCACCGCCGTAAAATAATCCTCGCGCCAATCATAGGCGAAGAGGTGGATGCGGGGGCGCGTCCCGAGCCGGGCTCGAAGCTTGCCAAGAAATGCGGCGTACACATCCTTGCTGTAGATGCCAGGGATGACGGGAATGCAGTCCAACACCGTACCGGGAACCAGTTCTCTTTCCCCGGCTACCCCCAATCCGGTGCGCGCTGCCGTCTTTGAACCGGACAGGGCCTGCCAGGCCGAGAGCCAGACGACCTTCCGGTCACCTGTTTGGATGAGTCGCGTTCCGTAAAAACCTGGGATAAAGATGAGGTGCTGCATGTCCGTAGTGTACCGTGTGAGAGGTCTTCGGCCCGTGATACTACGTGGCGGTGAAGCGAGAGCCAAGCACTTCCGCTCCCGTCATGCCGGACGTGATACGGCATCCAGAGGATGGGGGCCGGGATCCTGGATTCCGGCTTTCGCCGGAATGACGGAGCAGTATGAAAAATGGCCATACCACCTATTGACGCCTGGAGCGTGTTTATTGACCTGGGCTGTGTCTCGGTTCTGATCTTAATCGGATTTGCCATTCGGACCGCGTCCGTGTGGGTGCAGCGGCTGTTTCTTCCCACCAGTGTCATCGCCGGGTGTGGCGGCCTGGCGTGCGGGCCGAACGGGCTCGATATTCTGCCGTTTTCGAGCTTGCTGCCGCAATATCCCAGCGTCCTGATCACGCTGGTATTTGCCGCTTTGCCGTTCACCTCCCGGTCTGTCAGCCGGGAGACCGGTTCACGCCGCGCCATTGAGCTCGGGTCGTATTCGGCCGCTATCGTCCTGCTGCAATGGGGGCTGGGCGTGCTGTTCGGCCTGACTGTGCTGGCCTTCGTTTGGCCGGATTTGCCGCACGGCTTCGGAACCATACTTGCCAGCGGGTTTGTGGGCGGGCACGGCACCGCCGCGGCGCTGGGTACGGCCTTTAATAGCCTGGGTGAACAAAGCTGGTCCGAGGCTGGCGCATTAGCCATGACCTCGGCCACGGTCGGCATTCTGAGCGCGGTGGTTGGCGGCATGCTGTGGGTACAATGGGCGGCCCGAAACGGTGCCACCCGGTTTCTGGCCCGATTTGACGACCTGCCCGACGAACTGCGCACCGGTCGCGTTCCCGACAGCAGACGCAGCCCGCTCGGCTACGAAACCCTCTCGCCCCTGGCCCTCGACCCGTTGATCTTCCACGTCGCGCTCGTTGTCACGGCGGCTTTTGGCGGTTACCTGCTCACCGGTTTGAGCGGCCTATATCTGGGGGAATACCGACCGCCGAGCTTCTGCCTGGCATTCGTGTGTGGCTTTGGTCTCAAATATCTATGCAATCGCCTGCGGTTCGCCGACACAGTTGACCGCACGGTCATACTGCGGCTGAGCGGTGCGCTCACCGATGTGCTGGTCGTGTGCGGCATTGCCGCGGTCAGTCTTGAGATCGTGGCCCGCCATGCTCTGCCGTTGCTGGCACTGTTTGTCTTTGGTCTGGCGCTGTGCTGGGCGATGTTCTATGTCGGTGGCCCGCGTATCTTCCATGACCTCTGGTTTGAAAAGGCGCTGTTCACCTGGGGCTGGGTGACCGGAGTGATGGCCATCGCCCTGGCGCTGCTGCGCGTGGTCGACCCGCGCGACGAGTCGGAGATTCTGGACCCGTTCGCCCGCGCCTATCTGTTCGTAGCGCCGCTGGAAGTCGCTCTAGTGTCGTTTGCGCCGCTGCTGATTGCGCAGGGATTTGCCTGGAGCTTCGTCGGCACGACCGTTCTTGCCGGCTTCGCCGCCCTGCTGTGGGGCGGGTGGCGGAATGTGAGGTGAGGCACGAGTCAGTCTGTTGCGCCTTTCTCCCAAGTATTCTTACAAGCCTCAAGATCCTTTCTTAGAGCTTCTTTGTTTGGTTGATCCTCCGTGTTTTCCGGCATCCGAACGCAGTGCCCACGCCCTGTCCGTATGAGGGCCACTGTCGTTTGATGCAGAGCGGCATACGCCGCGTGGCATGCTCATTTCTACTCCAGGCGTTCCAGGTCCTGCACCCGGCTCTTGTCTCCTTCCAGCGACCGCAGGAAGGCCACCAAGTCGTGCAGCTCCACCTCCGATAAGTGTGCAGTCTGACCGTGTTGGTCCGTAGGGTTGTGGGTGACCAATACATCCTGAAGGGTAGAAGCACGTCCATCGTGCAGATACGGGGCCGTGTGCCAGATGCCCCGTAACGACGGCGTATCAAACCCCGGCCCCAAGAGTTCCCCCGGCCCGTCGCCCGTGCCGATATCATGCACGCGCAAATCCGTAAAAAGTGGCGGCACATGGCACTCCGCGCAACCCACATCCGCCCGGTGAAAGACGGTCTGCCCACGCGCTGCCTCTGGCGTGAGCGTCCCATCGGCCAACCGGAACGGACTGGGCTTGGGTCGGAGGGATTCGACAAACGCAGCCAAAGCGTCCAGATCAGTGGATCTCCCCGTGTTGGGGTGTCCAAGTTCAGGATGCGGGTCTTCCAGTAAGCCCGTCCCCGCCTGCAACTCCCGGATGGTGAATTCAAAATCCTGGACCTCATCCCGGTCCGCACTCCAGTGCAGCGGGTGAGTGTGGGCGAGTCCTCTGAGATTGGTGGTGTTGCGGGGCCCATCGGGAAACAACCACGTCCGCCCATCCTGCTCGCCGTCAAAGTGACAACTCTCGCAACTCATCCAGCGGTCGCGTGAGACCCGGGTCGAACGGCTGGAGGTAAACAGCAGTTTCCCTCGGTGCAACTGCGGTGAGAGCGGACTGGTGGTCACCGGAATGCGGGTGACTTCTGCGAAGGTAGTGAGATCAATCACCGAGACATCGTCCGAGAGGGAGTTGGCCACATAGGCGGTGCGATCATCCGGCGAGAGCACAATCCCCCGCGGCCCGTCCCCGACCTCCAGATGGGCCAGCACTTCTCGGGTTTCCAGTTCAATGACCGACATATCCCCGCTACCCAGGTAGACAATATGCGCTCGCTGCCCATCGGAGGACAGGGCCAGATCGAACGGCATATTCACCGGGCGATCAACGACGGAGAGGTCCAGCCGTTCGGTGAGCAGGTGGTGATTCGTTGCCAGGTCAATCACGGAGAGAACCGGAAAGAGGGTGGTATCAAACAGGGGATGGGGGTTGCTGGCATTGGAGCGGATATGGGGCAGATAGGCGCGGTCATTCATTGGGTGCAGGACGATACGTTGGGCCAGATTGCTCTCGGGACCGGTGGCGATGACTTCCAACACACTGCGGTCTGTCAGGTCAATGACCGAGACTGTACCGGACAGGAAATGGGTGACGTACAGTCGGGTGCCGTCTGTGGAAAGGGCGAGGCCCTTGGGGCGGGGATGCACGGGGATGGTGTCCACGACCTGACTGAGTTCGGTATCCACCACATCAATCCGGTCCACGCCGGACGCGGCGACGTAGACCAGGGGACCGGTGGGGGCGGCCACGACGCCATAGGGCTCTGGTCCGACACGCAGCTTGGTCAAGACCGAGAACGGGTGGGTGGCCAGGATGGTGAGCGTGGCTGAGGCTTGGCTGGTGACGTACAGCCGCTGGCCATCCGGACTGAGTGCAAGGAGGCGGGGGTCACGGCCCACGACAATCTCGGCCAGCTTCGTCTCGGAGGCGGTGTCAATCGCGGATACGGAGCCGGAGTCCGGGTTGACGACAAAGACGGTCGTCCCGTCGGGGGTGAGGCCGATGCTGCTTGCCGTGTGGGCGGAGAGGGGGAGCCAGAGGAGGCCGCTAACAAGCAACAGACGCAACGCCGAGAGAGACAGACGACGGAGCAGGGGGGAGATGATATGCATGGCAGGGCTGGCCTGTTTGTCTTCCATCTCCGTGAGCCCAGATTAGGAGGGTGAAGAGGCGAACCCTCTCACTCCAAGCGTTCGAGATCGCGGATGGCGTTGGGGTTGGGCGCGACCGGCGTAAGACTGAAGAACTCCGGGCCGTGCAATGTCACCACTCTCGCCGCATAACTCGGCTGCCCATCACTATCCGTCCCCTGCCCGAACAGACTGACCGTGACCACATCCGCCGCCACTGGGACACCATCACGCTCCACATCCAGGATCGGCACCCCGGCGGCCAAGCCCACTGGATCATAGTCATATGTCAACCCGTTGCTCCTCACGGTCAGAGAGCCGTCCTCCAAAACCACGCCCGGCATCAAGACCGTCATATGCCCCTCGGTGAGTGTCAGCCCAGCAGGTGGAGTAGCCGTGACCGTGAAGTCCGCTGGCGCCGTCAGGAAATCATGCCGGGGCATATCAACTTCCAGTGGCGCGCTGTGCGGCGAGACGACATACACTGAGAAGCGCCCTCGCGCCGTGCCTAACACGTCCCCCTGGGGAAACGGCGCGGTCACTTGCCCAGCGGAGGTGCTCCCATCGTAGATCACCTGGAGGTCAACCGTGTACTGCCCCGGCTGGTCCACGATGAAGTTATCGTCCGGCTCATAGTAGTACCCGATCTCATTGGCCATCCCACTGAAGCGTCGCTGGCTGCCATCCGGCGCGGTGACGGTATAAGTCACTTGGGCGGGCAGGGTGGGGCCGACCGCTCCCACCAAGGCAAAAGTATTCCCCGTCTCCAATATACTACCCGGTCGCACGCCGGTCAGATGGATGAACAGGTCAATCTCTTCGCCCTTGAGAGTGAAGAGAGGGCCACCGCTTGGCCCACCGCCATTGCCCTGAAAAGGGGGAAAGGTGCGCTGGCCCAAGGGATCGTCATCCGGCACCAGGACAAACAGCGAGCCGTGGATGGCGTAGTGGGACTGGTCAAGGGCTGGTCCATGCAGCACCGCTGCTCCATACTGAAACTTGAACTCGCCGGGCAGATCACCGTGGGCGCCCACTCCGATCTGGTCGGCGTAGCGCTCACCGAAGCGCCAGTACGCTGTCTTCAGCGCATCTTCGCTGATCTCTTCCCGGACGCGCACAAGGGGACGCTGGGACGAGCGATAGCTGTAGCCCCACAGGTCCACCTGAGTGGGGTCAAGATGGGGATCAATGCCATCGGGTCGACTGGAGAACAGCGGCGTTTCACCCACCACCACCCGCTCGGTAAAGCTACCGGCTCCCAATCCGAGAGGAACCGCGTCTGCTCTTTGTCGTAGCAGCCCTGTGAGTTGCCGACTCGGGTCGTGAAAGGTCACCATCGGGATAGCAGAGCCTACATCTTTCTCTTGGAGCCATTGCACATCGCCCGACTGAAAGGGAAAAGGGACATGGGGAAATATTTCTTCCTTCTGGGGAAAGTCGTCGAAAAAGAACCACTGCGGTCCAATCGTGTCCAGATGATCGGCCCCCCGCCGTCCATGAGCGACGATAGTCGGATTGACGGGAGCCACGACGCCACCCCAGGTGCGCGAGCCCATCCACAGTTGCCCCTGCGCATTCCAGCCTCGTGCCGTGATATCGACCCGGTACTCGCCCGGCTGGTCGAAGATCATGCTGTTGCCTGCCGGCTGGAAATAGCCAAAGCGATTCGTCTGTCCCCGAATCACCTGATCCTGGAGCTGATTGATATCCGAGTGGGGGATATGCTGGAGGCGGACCTCGACCTCTGCTGTTACCGGCGGAGAGACCACTAAGCCCGGATTAAATCCATCACCCACCTCAAAGTGAGTACCGGGCAGCACCGCAGTATCCAGAGCTAGGACTCGACCAACATGGACTTCGTAAGTGCCCCCTCCGGTCCAGGTATTCCCCCAGATATCGTCAATCGTGCCTTCCACGGTAATGACGTGGAGGCCGTCTTGGGTGAACTCGACCTCAAAGCGAGGATCCAGGGTGGTGAGTTGATAGGCATCAGTGATATGGCCTCCGCCTTCGTCTAAGAGAAGTCCCCTTTCGTCCACGAGGCTTTTGGAGCGCGACTGAACGAAGGGGGCAGGTCCCAGGACACTCTTGGTTCCATCGGGGTGACGAATTGTGACAGTGAGATTGCCGGAGGGAAAGCGAAAGGGAATACGGGGCGGGCTTGGGATACCCCGGTCGCTCAGTCCTACAGTGGGGACAAACGGTTCGAGGCGATAGGTCAGCGGACGGCCTGAGGCCGCGCTCAACCGTGGGACCACAAACGTGTCCGACGAGGTCAGAATCCGCTGGGCGACTCCGAAGCGGGTGGCGTCTTCCATTTCCACAACTCCGCGTGAACCGTTGCTGAGTGTGTCCAGTAAGAGCACCCAATCCAGACGCGGTGGGGGGGGGATGCCCTACCCGGATAATCGGTAGGTGTGCTTCTTTAAATGAACTCCGGTCCGCAAAGTGTAGAGACTTCATGACTGACCGGCTAGGAGGACGCTCCAGCGGCATCTCTGGAAAGTAGAACTCAAGAAACGGGCGATAATACCCGGCAGGCAAATTCGGCGGTAAGGTGAGGGTCAGGTTCACCTCCGCTTCGACCCAAGTGGACGCCGTTTTGACCAAAGGGACTTGTCGAGACACGTCCAAACCCGCATCCCTATACCGGGGGGATCGTTCAATCGGCAACCCGGTGGGGGTGGTGAATGTGGAGGCAAAGGTGTTACGGCGGAGGATGCTTGACCCATCCGCACCGGAGAGCCTCTCAAGCCTGAGAGCCGTCCACAATTGGAGCGCGTTCACGCCCTGCAAGGCGGGCGAATCCACCCGGACCGTCCCTTGGACTCGTAGAGGATTGCCAGGGGCGAAGGTATAGGTATTAAGGGTGCCCTGGAACGTCCAGACGGGAAGTCCGGGCTCGTCCTGAATAGTCCATCCTGCAGTACCAATCGGAATGCCTCCGCCTGGAGGGTCGGGTACGCGGAGAATCGTGCCGGGGAGCCTCACGAGTGCAGTAGAATCTCCGTCTCGCTCGCCGTTGCTGAAAAAAATATTGCTCGCTGTCGCAGAGAAGGTCAACATCCGATTGACAGTCGTGCCATCCGGGTCGGCTTTGACGAGGACGGATGTTCCTGCCGGCGCAAATAGGGTGGCCGTAAAGCTCCCATCGGTCGTGGCTTGGGCCGTGGTAAAATGTCCGGTCTCCAGCGTCGCGGCAACGACCACGCTATGAGGAGGCACAGAACCCGCCACTCCGCGGAGCGTCACCTCCCCGTCTGCCGTGGGTGGGGAAATACTGATGAGGGCGGCCTTGGGGGGATCGTCGGGCACGAACGGCATAGGGTCTTGACTCACCGTCACCACGAGGTCCGTCACTCCTTCTCTGCTGACCTCCACCCGTCGCAGCCGAGTCTGCCGGAGGGGGAACACCGGGCGGACCGTGACGATATACACGGCCGGTGGGACGCGGAGCTGAAAGCTACCCTCAATCTCGCTATTCGTACAGAAACCTTCCCACCACTGTTCGGTAGACAGGTGGGCGCAGACCCGAGCGTCCGGCACGGGCTGAGCCGTGTCGTCTACCACCGTGCCTTCCAGCCGTATCCCGGAGTCCAGAGTGATGTTGAGAACGGTGTCCTGGGGCACCGCCACCCCCTCCAGCGTCTTGTTCGAGAAGTCCTCGTTATACACATCAATCTGGTAGGTCCCCACGGGCACGCCGAGGCTGTAGTGGCCGGTCGCGTCTGTCAGGCCGAAGCCGACCTGCTGATAATCGCCGGTATGGACGGCCAGATACGCCCAGGTCGGCGGCTGGCCGTCGGGGCCGGTCACCTGTCCCGACAGGGTCACGCCGGTCTCTAAGACAAAGTCCCGGGTGGTATTCGTTAAGAGCCGCAGCCCCTCGATCTGTTGGGCAATGAGTGGGCCGTGCCGAGGCCGTACCCGCAGGAGATAGGTCCCCGGGGGTACCGAGAGGCGATAGTTGCCCTTCGCGTCCGTCTCCTGTCCGACCCAGCCGGGGTTCTCCAGACTCACGGTTGCATCCGAGACGGCTTGGCCGGCAGAGTCGGTCACTCGCCCGGACAGAGTGACGGTTTGCTGCGCCTCGGCAGTCTGTGCAATCCCTATCCAGCCACTTAGGAAGACTAGGATCAGAGAACGCAGAAAAGTACGAAGATCGTGCATGAGGTTCTCCTCGCCTTACTCCAAGCGTTCCAGGTCACGGATAGCATTGGGGCTTGGTGCGACCGGCGTCAGGTTCAGGAACTCCGGCCCGTGCAGCGTCACAACTCGGGCCGCATAACTCGGCTGCCCATCACTATCCGTCCCCTGCCCAAACAGACTGACAGTGACCACATCCGCTGCGACCGGAACCCCATCCCGCTCTACATCCAGGATCGGTACTCCGACGGCCAGACCCACCGGATCGTAATCATAGGTCAGGCCGTTGGCCTCCACTGCCAACGCCCCATCCTCCAGTACCACCCCCGGTATCAACGCTGTCATATGGCCCTCGGTAAGCGTTAGCCCATTGGGTGCACTGGTCGTGACGGTGAAGTCAGACGGCGCTGTCAGAAAGTCGTGCCGGGGCATGTCAACGGTCAGCGGCGCACTATGGGGCGAGACCACATACACCGAGAACTGTCCCCGTGCCGTGCCTAATACGTGGCCTTGGGGAAAGGGGGCTGTCACTTGTCCGGCGGAGGTGCTCCCATCGTACGTCACTTGCAGATCGACCGTGTACCGCCCCGGCTGGTCCACGATGAAGTTATCCTCCGGTTCGTAATAGTACCCGATCTCATTCGCTATCCCGCCGAATCGCCGCTGACTCCCGTCCGGGGCAGTGACGGTATAAGTCACCTGGGCGGGCAGGGTAGGGCCAATGGCCCCGACGAGGGCAAAAATGTTGCCCGTCTCCAACACACTGCCCGGCCGCGCCCCGGTCAGATGGATGAAGAGATCAATCTCTTCACCTTTGAGAGTGAAGAGCGGGCCACCGCTGGGGCCGCCGCCGTTACCCTGAAATGGCGGAAAGGTGCGTGTGCCATCCGGGTCGTTCTCCGGCAATAAGACAAACAAGGAGCCGTAGATGGCGTAGTGCGCTTGGTCAAGGGCCGAGCCATGCAGCACCGCCGCTCCATACTGGAACTTGAACTCGCCAGGCAGGTCGCCGTGGGCTCCTACCCCGATCTGGTTGGCGTAGCGATCATCAAAACGCCAATACGGACTCAGAACGTTTTCTTCGCCAAGCTCTTCGCGGACCCGGACGAGGGGACGTTGGACCGAGCGATAACTGTAACCCCAGAGGTCTACCTTGCTGGGATCAAGAGAGGGATCGGTACCATCGAGCCGGCTGGAGAACAGTGGCGCTTCGCCCACCACCACGCGCTCTGCAAAGCTGCCGGGTCCCACCAGACCGCCCCAGTCTCTCTGTCGCAGCAGGGCGGTGAGCTGACGACTCGGGTCGTGAAAACTCATGAGCGGAAGGGAGGAGTCAACCTCTCCTGTCTCCTCAACCCAAGTCACATCGCCGGACTGAAAGGGAAAGGGGACATGAGGTGTAGTGTCATTCCGGAGAATGTCGTCGAAAAAGAACCACTGGGGCCCAATCGTGTCCTGCGCATCAATCCCCCGCCGTCCGTGGGCGACGATCGTGGGATTGACCGGCGCCACCACCCCGCCCCAGGTGCGCGAGCCCATCCACAATTGCCCCTGTGCATCCCGGCCCCGCGCTGTGATATCCACTCGATACTCACCCGGCTGGTCGAACACCACACTGTTGCCCGCCGGTTGGAAGTACCCAAAGCGGTTCGTCCGGCCCCGGATCACCCGTTCCTGGAACTGACTGACATCCGAGTGAGGGATGTGCTGGAGCCGGACCTCGACCTCGGCTGTCATCGGTGGGGAGACCACCAGGCCTGGGTTGAAGCCGTCGCCAACCTCAAAGTGGGCACCGGGTAGGACTGCTGTATCTAAGGCCAGCACCCGGCCGACGTGGACGTCGTAGGTACCGCCTCCCGTCCACGTATTTCCCCAGATGTCGTCAATCGAGCCTTCGACGGTAATAACGTGGAGGCCATCTTGGGCAAACGCGACTTCAAAGCGGGGGTCCAGGGTGGTGAGTTGGTAGACCTCCTTGAGATGCCCGCCGCCGCCGTGATCAAGGAGCCTACCCTCTTCGTCCACGAGACTCTTGAGCCGGGATTGCACGAACGGGGCGGGTCCCAGTACTCTCTCCGTCCCATTGGGGTAGCGAATCGTGACGGTGAGACTGCCCGAGGGAAACCGGAAGGGGATGCCCGGCACGTTAGGAGGTTGATTACCAGAACCGTTCATGAGACTCACGGTCGGGACAAACGGTTCGAGGCGGTAGGTCAAGGGTTGGCCCGACGCTACTCCGAGCCGTGGAATCACAAACGTTTCCGACGTGGTTAGAATCCGTTGCGCTATCCCAAAGCGGTCGGCGTCTTCCTTGGCTACGACCCCCCGCGACCCGTTGCTGAGCGTATCCAACAAGAGCACATAGTCCAGGCGCGGCGAGGTGGGATTCCCCACCGTGATAGTGGGGAGGATGAGTGTGCCTGGGTTCTGTACAAAATTATCGACAAATGGACGGCTGGGAGGGTTCTCTCTCGGCATATCTGGAAAGTCGAAATTCAGAAATGGACGATAATATCCGGCGGGCACGTCAGACGGCAGGGTAAGTGTCAGGTCTACCTCCGCTTCGGCCTGAGTGGACGCCGTTTTGCCGAGAGGGAGTTCTCGATATTGACTGACGCCGGTCGCCCGCCACTGGCCCGTTCGTTCAATCGGCAACTCGGTGGGGGTCAGGAAGGTGGACATGGAACTCGAGCTGTTGTGGAGGAGGCTCGGCCCATCGGCGCGTTCAAGCCCGAAAGTTGTATTCACCTGGAGCGTGCCAACTCCCTGTAAGACTGGAGAATCCACCCGGACCGTGCCGCGGACCCGCAGGGGATCACCGGGGGCGAGGGTGTTGGTCGCGATGAAGCCGTGGAAGGTCCAGACGGGAAAGGAAAGTTGCAGGCTGGTCTGGCCGGCGCCGCCAATCGGAATACCAGTACCTGAAGGGTCCGCCACCCGCAGAATCGTACCGGGGAGAGCGGGGAGGAACGTAGTTTGGAGCTCATTAACATCGAGCTCATCGAGTTCATCCGGGATGCTGTCTACAAAATGCGCCACGCTCGTGCCGAACGGGTCGGCTTTGATGAGGACGGATGTGCCTGCCGGAGCAAACAGCGTCGCCGTAAAACTCCCACTGGCCGTGGCTTGGACGGTGGTAAAGTTCCTGGTATCCAGAGTAATGGCGACGACCGCGCTATGGGGGGCAACCGAGCCCGCCGCCCCACTCAGGGTCACTTCGCCGTCTACTGTAGGTTGGGAGATGCTGATTAAGGCGGCTTTGGGCGGATCGTCGGGCACAAACGGCGTTGGGTCCCGACTCACCGCTAGTATAAGGTCTGACACCCCCTTCTCGCTGACCTCCAGCCGACGTCGAGTTGGATGGAGAGGGGATACTGGGCGGACTGTGACGACATACCCATCATCCGGGGTGGCTCTGAGCTGAAAGCCACCTGTAGGCTCGGTATGAGAACAAAAACCTTCCCACCACTCTTCGGTAGACAGGTGAGCACAGACCTGGGCGTCGGACACAGGCTGTCCCGCATCGTCTACCACTTTGCCTTCCAGCAGGACGCCGGATTCCAGAGTGATGTCGAGGACGGTGGCTTGGGTTATCGCTACCCTCTCCACGGTCGTGCCCAAGAAGTCTTCGCTATACACGTTGACCTCATAGGTCCCAGCAGGCACTCCCAGGCTGTAGTGGCCGGAGGCATTCGCAGCATTGAAACTGACCTCCTGACCCTCGTCGTTTACGACCCACAGCCACGGATGGGGCACCGGCTGCCCATTAGCCGTAACCTGCCCCGACAGCGTTACCCCGGTCTCTAAGACAAAGTCGCGGGTGGTATTCGCTGAGAGCCGCAGCCTTTCGATCTTTTGGGAAATGAGCGGGCCATGCCGAGGGCGGACTCGTAAACGATAGGTCCCTAGGGATACCGAGAGGCGGTAGTTGCCATTCGCGTCCGTCTCCTGCCCAACCCAGCCGGGGTCTTCCAGATTGACGGTCGCGCCGGAGACGGGTTGGCCGGCGGCGTCAGTCACCCGTCCAGACAGGGTGACGGTCTGTTGAGCGGCGGCGGACTGTACAAGCCCCAGCCCGCCGAGGAGGAAAACTAGGAGCAGGGGGCGTAGGATGAAACACCACTTATGCATGTGGCACTCCCGTGGCCCGTCACTCTTCCACGCCCTCAATGACAAACCCCTGCACGTTCTGATTCCAGCGCAGCAGCACATTCACCCCTGGGTCGGGAAAGTCTCGCGCCCGAAAGCGACCACTGATCCCGGTGACAAACTCCTTATCTTCCACGAGCCTGGTGGTCTGAAACGTTCCCCGGTCAAATTCCACCCCATCATCGTAGGCCACAGCCGTGTGGGTGCCGTCGCCGAGACGTGCCCAGTTGTAGATAGCCACAAAACCGACATCGGCACTGGCACACGCCCCGGCGTCGAGAACATCGGGCCGCTGGCTGCCGTACACGAGAGGAATCGGCTCTCCCCCGTTAAAGCGCACGGTGAGTTCCCCGTTGGCTTCACACTTCCAGCCCGAGATGACCCCAACGCCCGAATAAAACAGCCCGCCACTCGGATTCTCCAGGGACGCGGCCTGCACCAGGGACGGTCCCAAGAGAAGGAGCCCCAACCAGAGAGGGAGGAGAACACATCTCTGCGTCTTCCGAAAAGGCATCCGTCCATCAGCGTGCTGTCTCATCTGCAATGCTCCGTTCTGTGCTGGCCTGCTGTCACTCCCCTTCGGTGCGACAGCCGCTTGCCTGGTTCCATAGTGAGCGAAAAGCTTTTAGGTCCCTACATACAAGATGGTGCTGCTTTTGTCCCTCCCAATTTGGGAGTGACAAAAGCCACTGCTCCTATTTTACGCCCGCCTTGGGTTCTCCAGGCAGGAGCGGGACTCCACGTTTCCCGCAGGCGCTTGAACGGGAGGGCTTGGGGTGAAGGGGAACATACAAACGGAAGCACTCCCCGGCGCAAACTCAGTACAACCCGAGATAATTCTCCACTTCCCACTGTGAAACGGAATCGTGGTAGCTCTTCCACTCGTCGCGCTTCACCTGGATATAATACTCGGCGTACTCACGCCCAAGCGCCTCTTTGATGACCTCGTCCTGCGCAAGCTCATCAAGTGCCTCGCTGAGGTTGGTTGGCAGAAAACCAATCCCCTTGGCTTTCAACTCTGCTTCCGGAACTTCGTACAAATTACGGTCGTTGCGGCTCCCGGCTTCCATCTTGTGCTCAATGCCGTCGAGACCGGCGGCCAGCATGACGGTCGGGGCCAGATAGGGGTTGGCCGCGCCGTCCACGGTCCGGTTTTCCATCCGGCCCGGACCGGGAATCCGAATCATCTGGGTCCGGTTTGACGCTCCATAGGTCACATAGACCGGGGCCCAGGTTGCCCCTGAGAGCGGGGCGCCGCGAATCAGCCGTTTATAGGAGTTCACGATGGGGGCCGTTACCGCAGCGATCGCCCGAGCGTGGTGCTTGAGGCCGCCGATGAAATGATAGGCCATCTCGGACAGGCCGTTTTCGTCGGACTCATCGAGAAACAGATTGACCTCGCCTTCGGCGTCCCACAGGCTGGTGTGAAAATGGCAGCCGTTGCCGGTCAGATGCGAAAACGGCTTGGGCATGAAGGTGGCGATACTGCCCCGCTCCTCGGCCAGGGTACGCACCATCCAGCGAAAGAAGGTGTGCCGGTCCGCGGTGGTCAGGCAGTCGGAGTAGGTCCAGTTGATCTCGAACTGACAGTTGGCGTCCTCGTGATCGTTGGCGTACGGGTCCCAGCCGAACCCCTGCATATAGCTCAGCAGAGTCGTGGTGAAATCCAGGTTGCGGTTCAGGGCGCGCAGGTCGTAACAGGGCTTGCTCAGCGTGTCCAGCGCATCAAACGGCTCAAAGCCCCCCTGCTCGGTACGCCGGGTCAGTATAAACTCCGGCTCAACCCCGGTCTTGAAGCTATAGCCCTTGTCGCGGGCCGTGGCTAATTGACGCTGTAGAATCGTGCGCGGACAGTAGGGCCAGGATTGGTCGTCAACGGTGATGTCGCTGGCGACCCAGGCCACGTTGGTGCGCCAGGGTAAAATGGTGAGGCTGTTGAAATCCGGTATGGCCAGCATATCGGTATCGTGCGGACCCTGGCCCATATTGCCCGCGGCAAACCCGGCAAAGCCGGCGCTGCCCTCGGCCATGTCCTGGAGATGGACGGCCGGCACCACCTTGGCCTTGGGCGCTCCGCTCATCTCCACAAAGGAGCACAGAAAGAACTCGATGCCGTTGTCCTGAACAATTTTTTCCACGTCTTGCACTGTTGCCATGAGCCCCTCCTTTTGGTGTCGAATTTATATTGCTTAATGCGACACGGCGGCCGCGGCTTTCTCTCCTACTAAGCGGTCTTCGTAAAACCGGGACAGCGCAAACGGCTCGATCAATGTGGGCGTTTTATTGGTAACAATCAACTCGGCCACTGTCTTTCCGCCCGCCGGCCCTGCCTTGAAACCATAGGTGCCCCAACCAACATTCAGGATAAATCCTCTGACCTCCGGCACCGTACTGATGATGGGGCTGAAGTCGGGTGTCATATCACAGATGCCGCTCCACTGACGCAGGACACGGGCTTCTTCCAATATCGGAAACAGCTCCAGGGCATGGGCGGCCATCATCTCCAGAGTGGGCAGGGTGGAGGCACTGTTGTACGAGGCGTAGGGGTCGATCTCCGCGCCGATGACCACCTCTCCCCGGTCGGTCTGGTTCACATACACGTGCAGCGTGGCCGACACGATGACCTTGTCCAAAAAGGGTTTCAGGGGTTCGGTGACACAGGCCTGGAGCGGGTGGGAGACTATGGGTAAGTCCACGTCCACCATGCGCGCAATGGTTGAACACCAGCCCGAGGTGGCGTTGACAACGGTGTTGGTTGCAATGCGGCCGCGATTGGTATGGACCGCGCTAATCTGACCGTTGTCGGTGTCTATGGCGTGGACTTCCGTATGCGGATGGATCTCTATACCCATCCGGTCCGCGCCGCGGGCATAGCCCCAGACCACCGCATCATGCCGGATGATACCGCCCGGAGGATGGTAGAGCGCCGCCTGGATGGGGGCATGGGCCGCTTTGCTGACATCCATGGCCGGGACCAGGCTTTTGATCTCTTCGGGAAAAACGAGCCGGCTGTTGACGCCAAGCAGAGCGTTGGCCTCGGCCCGGACGCGCAAGCCATCAACGCCAGTGTCCGTGTGCGCCAGCGTCAGATGGCCAATCTGAGAAAAAAGAACGTTAAAATCGACTTCCTGAGACAATTCCTGATACAGCCGCAGGCTCTCATCATAAAAAGGAATAGCTTCGGCTGTGCGATAATTCGCGCGCAGAATAGCAGTATTGCGGCCGCTATTGCCTCCGCCGAGATAGCCACGGTCGAGCACTGCGACGTTTTTTATCCCCTGTTTGCCGAGATAATAAGCGGCCGCCAAGCCGTGGACGCCCGCCCCGATAATCACCACATCATAATGATCTTTCAGATCATGCTGGTGCCACATCCGTTGGGTGCGAAAGAGCTGCAACATGACTCATCCTTGCGTGTGTAACTGGCGTTGGGCGGCCAGCCCAAACGGGAGCACGCCGAACTCCTGGCCCGCGTCCAGCAGGGCGTCCCACACATAGGCGCCAAACTCTCGTCCACAATAGACCTGGTAGGCCAGATGCGCCTGAATATCCGCACGCAGGATCAGGGCATGGACGTGTGCCAGGCTGCCTTGTGTGCAGGACAAATCCGGGAACTGGGTGGGCCTGAGGTCCAGGGCCGTGAGTTTCCGCAACAGATCCCGACTGTGCGGGCCGGCGAGCTGGACGGCGGTAAAATTTGAGGTGACGTCTGTCAGGTGGACGCAGGTGGAATCCGCTGTCTGTTGTATAACTGATTCCACACGGGCGTGGATTGCGTTGGCTGTTCCGGGTGGCGAAATGAGCCGCGCGTGGTTCCTGGCCAGGGAACACAGGAGTCCGCTTGCCCGAGTGTCGAGCTGGAGGGCTTGGGCAGGGACGCGCACGGCCCGTCCGACCGGGACGGTCTCAAGCGAAATCCCAAGCGAGAGGCCCAGCGAGAGCTTTTGCCCGAGCGAGGCGAACACGTCGTTGCCTTGAATATCGAGCTTGGCCAACGGACTGATATCGCTGAGCCCTACCTGTTCCCGGATCGCCTGCACTTCGGCGTCAACCGAGCCGTAGGAGTCGGCACACTGCCAGCCGTGGTCTTCGATCATGCTGGCCTCAGCCAGATGAAAGGCATGCAGCGCCGAGCGTCGGATGAGGGGTATCGCTGCCATATCCTAGCTCCTGAGGCGCTCTCCTTGAGGGTCGTAGAAGGCGTCGTCGATGACATCGGCCTGGGCATCCGTTCCGTTGATGCGGATCTGAAACGGACTGGTGCCGCTCGCCACCTCAACCGGCACCCAGGCCAGGCCGACGCACTTCCCGGCAGTCGGGCTGAAGGCCGCGCTGGCGACCCTGCCGGCCGGTTGCCCGTTCACCACGACCGCTTGACCACCTTCCGCCATACCGGAGTCGCGAAGGGCAAAGCCAACCAGTTTATGACGCGGGCCGCGCTCCTGTATGGCCTGGAGGCCGCGTTTGCCAATGAAATCGTCCTTATTGAATTTGACCACCCATTCCATGTCGGCTTCCAGGGGGTTGGACAGCGCGTCCGTGTCCTGGCCGACAATGACATGTTTTTTCTCCAAACGTAAAATGCGCTGCGCCCCAACGCCAAACGGGATAATCTGAAATCCTGCCCCGGCCGCCATAATGGCGTCCCAGACCTGCTCTCCGCATTCGGCCGGCACATGAATTTCCCAGCCGGTCTCTCCGACAAAGCCGATGCGCAGCAGCAGCGCCGGAGCCCCGGCCACGGTGGCGCGCCGGCAGGCCATGTAGGAAAAGGCTTCCGAAGACAGGTCAGTATCCGTGAGCTGACTGAAGACCTGTCTGGCCTTCGGTCCGGCGATATTCATGGCGGCCAGCCCGCCGGTCATATTGGTCACATGCGCACACAGGTCCGTGCCGGCCATCCACCATTTGAGCCATTGTTCGACGAATTCGACATTGCCGGTTGTGGTCGTCAAAAAGAAATGGTCGTCGGCCAGACGGGAAACCGTGCCATCATCAATAATGATCCCACTGTCATCGCACATGACCCCATACCGGATACGTCCGACCCGGAGCGTTGAAAAGGTATGCGTGTAGACTTTATCCAGCAAGCGCGCGGCGTCCTTGCCCTTGACTTCCAGTTTTCCCAGGGTGCTGACGTCTATGATGCCGACCCGTTCGCGAACCGCCTGATGTTCCTCGCTCGGTGTGGTATACGCATACGGTCGTTTCCAACTGCCCAGCAGCATCATCTCCGCTCCCAACGCGATATGGCGATGGTGCAGGGGCGTATGCTTTTCCGGCTGATGCTTGCGTCCGGCCAGCACGCCGAGGGGAACCGGTGTCACGGGCGGACGGGCCGTGGTCGCCCGCGTTGCCAGCTCCGCACCGGCGTATCGGGCACAGATCCGTGCTGACGAAGTCGCGCACATGCGACCCTGACACGGCCCCATTGAAAACGTGCTGTAGCGTTTGAGGGTTTCGACCTCGTCAAAGCCCTCGGCGACCCCCTGAGCCAGGTCCTTATGGGTAATATCTTCGCAGACACACACAAACTGCTTTTTGCTGGTCCAGGCATGACCGAGCTGGGGATAGGGCTCATAGTGCCGCCGATACTCCTGCTCCAGGGCTTCGCACTCGTGTTGCAAGGTCTGGATATGAGAAGAAGCAGATGTTTCTGAAGCGCGCAGACTGTGGGCGGCCCGGAGCCCGGCCAAACGTCCCTGGACCAGGGTCGCCGGCAAAAGATGAATGCCTGTCACGTCTCCCGCACAGAACACCTGGGGAGGGAGCTGCTGAGGAAGCGTCTGTCCCAGCGTTGCGTCGTAGACGAGTTCGCCCCCGCTTTGTGCCACCAGAGCGGCCGTTGGAGTCCGGTCTGTCGAAAGACAAATCAAGTCGCACGGAATAAAACGGCTGGCATGCGGAAAAGGGTTGCGCTGGGCGTCAAGAGGAACAACCAGGGCTCCCTCAACATGGTTCGTTCCGCGGGCCGCCTGGATAGCGTAGGAGGTGAGCACCTCGACGCCGCTACGCTGGAGTTGTTCTACGGAATCCGGAGCGTCCGGCAGTCTATAGCGAGAGTCTACAACCGCTGCGACCCGGATGCCGGAATCGAGCAACTCATCGGCAAGCGTCCAGCCTGTATCATCATGACAGACCACTACCGCTCGGGTACCGGGCTGCACGCCGTAGAGGTGCAGCAGTCGCCGCACACCGCTGCCGAGCATGACGCCAGGTAAATCATTGTTTGTAAAAACGGCTGGATATTCGTGGCTCCCGGTTGCAATAATCACGCGTTGGGTACGCAGATGAATCAGCCGCTTAGCCTGCATTACGCCCAGCAGCCCGCCTTCATAGCCACCAAAAACGGTCGCGGACGAAAGAACGTCAATATTCGGCTGTGAAGTAACTCGCTCCCTCAATGACCGAGCCAGGGCAAAGCCGGTCAGGCCGCTCTGCTCGCCGATGTTATCGTAGGTCCCGGTCTGAAACCGCAGGTGACCTCCGAGTTTCGGCTGGTCGTCAATCAGCGTCACCTGACAGCCGAGGTTGGCGGCCTCATGCGCCGCCGTCAGACCGGCCGGCCCACCGCCAACAACCGTAATATCGGTGTAGCGGTACTCGTGGTCATAACCGCCTTTTGGTTTTGCCTGAGTATTGATCTCTCCCAAGCCGGCGGCCCTACGGAGAAACTTTTCTGCCAACGGCCAGAAAAAACGCGGACGGATAAAAGTTTTATAATAGAAGCCGATCGGCAGCAGCCAGTCGAAGCGGTCGATAATGGACAGCAGGTCGTACCTGAGCGAGGGCCACGCATTCTGTGGCTGGACGCGCATACCCTGCCGGACGGGCTCGGTACAGGCGCGGACACTGGGAGTGCCATCCACATTCATCAGGCAGTTCGGACACTGCCCCGCGCCGCATAACAGTCCGCGCGGGCGATGATATTTGAAACTCCGACTGAAAGTCCGCCGGCCCGCGGCGTAGAGCGCCGAGGCAATGGTATCGCCCGCCCGTGCCTGTATGCGTTCCCCGGCAAAAGAGAAGGTCAGGGTTTGTTCGTGGTCGATGACGTGGGCCGGGTGGGGCGGGAGTCTAGTCGTGCTCATAGGTTTCTTTGACGAGATTTGTGCGTGTGTCGCGAACGGCTAAAAACCAACTCCGACAGCCCAACTGATGATACCACCACTCGGTCGTCTCACCGGCCTCATTCTTTCGGAGATACAGGTAGCGCGCCCACTCGTGGGATGAAACCGATGCGGGTGGGCGTTGCCGAAACTCCCCGCCCGAGCGAAACTCGTACACGCTCCGCTCACCGCAGTTGGGACAGGCCAGAAGAAACGACATGGAGATTACCGTTCGGACGACGGTTTCCAGCCCGGTCCTCCGGCAAAGACCACGTTGGTTCCAACCAGGGGAATCCCGGTGATCATGGAGGACTCCAGCGTCAAGGCACGCAGGTCTTCGGGCTCTAAGGCATGGACATCCGATTTCCCGCAGGAGCGGGCTAACATCTGGATTTCCAGGGTCATGGCGTTAAAGAAATTGCCAACCCGCTCGGCACCCGCGTCGATATCCAGCCGTTTCATCAGCTCGGGGTCCTGCGTGGTAATGCCGACCGGGCAGCGGCCGGTATGGCAGTGATGGCAGGCGTAGGGTTCGGCGCCGATGGCGTGATAATCGTCCACGTACAGTGGCTTGTTACAGTTCAGTGCGATCAGAGCCGCGGTGCCGATATAAACGGCATCCGCGCCGAGCGCCAGCGCTTTCGCCGCGGCAGTGCCGCTGTGTATGCCGCCGGCGATAATGAGCTGGACCGTGCCGTACAGACCGCACTCCTCCAGAGCAACGCGCGCTTCACTCACCGCGGCCAGGGTTGGAATCCCGGTATGGTCAAGCAGGATGTCCGGCGAAGCGCCCGTGCCCCCCTCCATCCCATCGACCACAACCACGTCGGCTCCCGCCTTGGCCGCCAGCTTTACATCGTCATACACCCGGGCCGCGCCCATTTTGACAAAAATCGGCACCTGCCAGTCAGTTGCCTCGCGCAGTTCCTCGATTTTTGTCAGCATATCGTCCGGGCCGAGCCAGTCCGGATGCCGGCACGGACTACGCTGGTCAACACCTGGAGGCAGGTCGCGCAGCTCGGCGATTTCGTCCGAGACTTTGGACTCAAGCAGCAGCCCGCCTGTGCCGGGTTTTGCTCCCTGTCCCACTGTCAGCTCAATCGCGTCGGCCTGTCGAAGATGGTGCACATCGATGCCGTAGCGGCTGGGCAAGACCTCGTAGATGAGAATATCCGAATGCTCGCGCTCGGCGGCCAACATGCCCCCATCGCCGGTTGTCGTAGACGTTCCGGCGCGCGCTGCGGCTTTGGCCAAGGCCACTTTGGCGTTATAGGACAGCGCGCCATAGCTCATCCCGGTCACCATGATGGGGATATCGATCTCAATCGGCTTTTTGGCAAAACGGGAGCCGAGTACGGTCTTGGTCGAACATTTTTCACGGTAGCCTTCGAGAGGCACCCGGGTGAGGGTACAGGGCACAAACGTCAGGTCGTCAAAAGAGGGCAGGGGGCGGTCGCGCAAGGCGCTAAAGCCCCGAATGCGATAACGGCCCAGGTCGGCCTTGGCCTGGATGTCCTCTATGTTCTCGGGTTTCCAGATGGTGCTGTGTCGGACAACAGGACGCTCGCTCGTTCTTTGCTCACTCGTTCTGTGCTCGTTCACAGGGCCTCCCGCCAGGTGTCAAAGTCTTTTTTGTCAAACTGCCATAAACGTCTGCCGGAGACGATCTTTTGAAAGGAGGCCGGCGCTTCGATATCGTACTCGGCCAATATCGTTGTCAGAAAGGCCCGGTCCCGGTCCGTGACCTCCTCAACGACCGCGTCGTTGCCCAGGTCCGAGATGCGGCCGCCCACGAAGATACGCCCCTCATACATGGAATCACCCAGCGCTTCGGCCGTATCGCCGCAGACAATGATCGTGCCTTTCTGCATCATGAAACCGGTCATATAACCACTATTGCCCTGAACAATGAGCGTCCCGCCCTTCATGGCAATACCGGCGCGTGAACTCGCACTCCCCCGGACCACGATTGTTCCGCCTCGAATGGATGCCGCGGCGCTATTGCCCGCGTTCTGGTTCACGATGACCGTGCCGCTCAGCATACTTTCCGCCAAGCCCCAACCGCAACTTCCCTGCACCTCAATCCGCGGCCCGTCAATAAGCCCACCACAGTAATAGCCCACACTCCCGGTCATGGTCAGGCTAACCGGTTGGAGAACCGCCACGCCGAGATTATGGCGTGCCTGGGGATGGTGGACGTGTATTTCGGTTTCGCCAGCCTGGATATAATGGCGGATTTCCTGATTGATGACCCGGGAGGTTTTGTCCGTACAGTCGATGTCTTTCACGATACGTCCTTAGGAACCGGCTCCATTCTCAATCGTCCAGGTCATGACGGTATTCACCCCCGGCTCCCACACCGGAAAGTCATCGCCCAGGGCGGAGCGCAGGGCCTGTTCTTCGGTAGCAATGGCGACATAGGCCGGCGTGTCGGTCACCACCAGGGGTTTGAAGGCAAACGGGTCTTTGACATAGCCCAGACTGTCCGCAGTTGCGGCCAGATAGCTGAACGCCCCGTCAAAGTCGGCCAGTGAGGTCTGGAGCGCGTCGGCAAAGCTGACTCCCTGCGCCATGCGGTCGGCGAGATACAGGCCGATAATTTCCGAGTCGTTCCCCGTGTAAAAACGATGTCCCTGCTGTTCATAGATACGCCGCATCTTGTGGTAGTTGGTGATATGCCCGTTATGGACGACGGCAACGTCGGCACGGCCATGCGCCCAAAAGGGCTGCGAATGGCTGAGGTCAACGCGACTCTCCGTAGACATGCGGGTATGGCCAATGCCATGCGTGCCCACATAGGACGAGACCGCGTACGTGGCTTCAAGGTTTGCCGGAGAACCGACCTGTTTGACCAACTCAAGGCGGCTGCCCAGGCTCACGACTTCAATACTACTCCCCACTGCTTCAATGGCCCGTTCCAGAGATTCCGGGTTTTCCGGAGGCGTGGCGACTAGACGCAGAGACGGGCCCTGGACGTCTACCGCAGACACCGAAACGAGGCTTTTGACCCGCTCGACAACCAGGTCGGCGAGGGTTTCGAACGGTCCGTGCTCGCCCAGCTTGACCCGCAGGACACAGGCGTCCGCGCCACGGTCGGCATAAACGGCAACCCCACTCGAATCCGGGCCACGGCGGTCAAGGGCTGACAACATGTCGAGCAGGGTCTGCCCTACGGCTGCCTGGCGATTGCCGCTTTTGTCTAAAAATCCGACGATGCCACACATGTGTCTTCTCGTTCGGTTTGGTCTTCGGTGTTTGGGACAACGAGGCTTTCGATGTGTATACGGCCTACCGGCGCAGGGTGTCAAGTTTGAAAACCGCGGTGACACTGTACGCCTATGGACGGCTCGGCCTGACAGGGAGTGAGACGCTGAATGACTGAGTGAAGGGCAAACCGAGGCTTGATGTGACGTACATATTATAATATATATACGTCATGAACACAAAGCTCACCTTACGAATGGATGAAAGCCTTATCGAAAAAGGAAAATTTGAAGCAGACCGTCGGGGCAAATCGGTCTCTCAAATGGTTGGCGATTTTTTTGATTCTCTCAGCATGTCCAGCCAGCAAGCCGCAAAGAAACTCCCTCCCCTTACGGCTTCGCTTGTCGGCGTACTGAAAGGATCCCGGATGAATGCGGACTCGTACAAAGAGCATCTCCGGGAGAAATATCTATGAAAATACTGATCGATACAAATGTCGTGCTTGACGCCCTATTGGACCGAGAGCCGTTTGCACAGTATGCCGCCCAAATCTTTGCTCTGACCGAGCAGTCCCGACTGGAATCCTACCTCTGTGCAACCACTATCACGACGGTGGATTATCTCTTATCGCAAGCGCTGGAAAAATCCGAAGCGCGCTCTGCCCTAAAGCGTTTGATAGAACTTTTTGAAATTGCGCCAGTCAATCGACCGGTGATTGAGGCTGCGCTCAGAAGCAAGGTAACAGATTTTGAAGACGCCGTGCTGGAGCAAGCGGCGCATCTGGTAGGCGCGCAGTCAATAATCAGTCGGGACGCCAAGGATTTCAAGAAGTCAATCGTCAAGGTTCTCGACCCTACGGAATTGTTGACCTCACTCAAATTTCAGAGGCCAGCGAGCGTCTGAACGAATGGTTTGCGCTCTCCTCATTTCATGAAATTCAGAGGGCTGTCGGCGATGAGGGGTTGCAGGTTGCGCCGGTACTCCTCTGGTTTCGCAACCTCTTCGATCAGCCATTCAATATCGCGTTCGTAAAAATACGACATCAGGGTAAACAAGGTGTTATAGGCATCGACATAGCGGTTGCACACATACGCGACCGTCTCCGCCCCCCGGCGTTCGACCGGGGCGTAGTGGGTGATCAGATCGGCGTCGCTCAGCGCCCGCTGGGTATCATCGTCGACAAAGCGTTGGTTTTCCTGCTCCATGTCGGTCACCAAGTCATTCGCCTCGTGGCACAGATCGAGCTCGACCGTGACCGGTAAGGCAATATCCAGGGTGGGCGGTTTCCGTTTGGCGAACCGCTGCAGGGCACGCCGCGCGCCCTCGCGAATACGGGCGTGGCTCTCGCTCAGGGGAAGATGCAGGCCCTTAAAATAGCCGAGCGATTTTTTGACCTCGACATATTCGATATCGCCGAGCAGCGGACGGGCCTGCTCAATGGTCTTGTCGTCACCGGACAGCATGAGAATAGGCACACCGAAGCTGCTGACCAGAAAGCCGTTCAGGCCATACTCCCCAACCGACAGGCCGTTTATCCGTACATCCTGAAAGGCCGGAATCCAGGTGTGACTGAGGATGCCGTCCTGCGTCCCGGCTTTGGAGTGATAACCAATAAACAGCGCCCCATCGAAACCGGGATTGAAGCCTTTGAACTGGCATAAGTTGCGCTTCATTCCGGACTTCAGGGTGGCTTTGCGATGGACGTCCTTGGGGCGGATGTTGCACATATAACCGTGCGAATCCGAAACCACGATGTCGGACGCTCCGCCTTCGATCGCCCCCTGAACGGCGGCGTTCACGTCCCCGGCCATGATCTGTCGAAAAGTTTGATAGCCCGGCAAGCCCTGAAAGACTTCCTCCACGGTTTCCACTCCGGATATGCCTTCCATATCCACCGATATGAAAATTCGCATATGGCCCCCTTGTCCAGTTCGTTCAGGTAGAACACCTGTCGGGCAGATTAGCCGCTCCCGACAGGCGCACGTTCCACCCTGTTACTCATCATCCTGCCAGGCTGCGGCCGCCTCGCGCATGGTTGTGAACCAGATACCGGGCTTGGCATAGACGTGTTGGATCACGCTCTCCAGCCACGCCGGTTTGAAGTCCCGTCCGCAGCATTGCGGGTGGAGGATCGTATTCCAGATGCCACCCGGCACGTGTTCATAACAATAGTCGAAACTCGACGTGAAAATTTCCTTCGACTGGGAAGGGGTGTGGAAAGGGGCCGGGTTGAACCAGGGATTTTTGGGATCGAGATAATAGCCCATGAATTCAAACTGGGCGAAGTCATTGGTATCCCAGTGCAGGGGAATCTCAAGCAGTTCCGAGGGCTCCCCCCAGGTAACCTCAAAGGGCTCCTCGGTCTGGATCGTATCGCCAATCCGCAGTCGATAGGGTAAAAAATCGTGGCCCTGTAAACTGCTGTCATAGACAAAACCCAGGTCGATCAGATGCTGCGGGACATGCTCACCCAGCCAGTCGCCAATGGGCGAGCGGAACCCGATGGGCCGTTCGCCCACGGTTTTCTCCAACAGTTCGATCTGTTGTTCGAGGTAGACGCGTTGCTCGTCCGGCGAGGCCGGCTCGACCCCGCTCATGGCCAGACCGACCTCGGAGGGCTGGTGATACATGCTATGGGCCGCAATTTCATGGCCCCGACGATGCGCCTCCTGCACAACATCTCGAAAAAGTTTGGCACTGTGACCGGGAGTAAAGAAGGTCGCTTTGATGGAATATTTATCGAGGATGTCCAGGATGCGTGGCATGGCCACCCGAGGACCGAATTCTCCGCGTGAAAGGGGGTTGGCCGTCGGAGAGCGGAAAAACCCCAGCCACAAGGCCATGGCATCGATATCGAAACAAAAACAGCAGGCCATTTTTTTGCCGTCCGGCATCTGTACCTTGCCCATAGACCCTCCTTAGTCCGAGCGTTGAGACTGCTTTATCGTGTGGTCTGTGACGTCGTGTGATATGCCTCTTGGTCTGTCCCTCCTTTTTGAGTGTTCCTGCTCATTTTCTTCTACTGAACCTGAGAAGAGGAAGGCAAGGGCGCGTGTCAGAATTTTTCGCCAAGTCGCGCCGACTACCGAAAATGGGGTATGACTTTCTCCGCAAACAGACGCATCGAGCGTTCAACCCGATCCTGCGGCAGCCCCCCGAAATTCATCCAGCACAGCAGTTCTCCCACCCCGGCCGCTTCCATCTCACGCACCCGGTCCACAATCCGCTCCGGTGAGCCAAATAGTACGGTCTCTTCTATAAGCTGCTCCCAGGTGATAGTGGCCAAACGATCGGCCAGCGCACGAAACTGGGGTTGCAGGGTAGGGGGAGCGGCCTCGATATGCTCGGGAACGAGAAATCGGGCCAGGGCTTGTTGATACCACAGCTCGGCCGCCTGGGCCTCGCGTAGGGCCTGAGCGTCGGTTGGCGCGACATAGATATGGCGTGACACTCCCCACGACTGGAGCGCCGCCTGTATGGCGGCCTCGGAGTGTCCGGCTTCACTCAGGGCTGCTGTATAGATATCCCGATTCTGCTCGATTTGGCTGAACGGGCCGAACAGAATGGAATTCAACATGGACCAGCCGCTCCTGGCGGCCAGTTGGATCGTCTCGGGACTGACGCAGACGAGCGACAGCGGGGGATGCGGTTTCTGGTGGGGCTTGGGAATGACCGGGATATCGTCAAGGGTAAAAAACTTACCGTGATAGGAGACACGTTCCTGGGTCCAGGCTTGAATCATAACGGCCAGGGTTTCGCTGAAGCGCTCGCGGTTTTCTATCTGCGGAACCCGGTAGCCAACAAACTCGATGGGCCGATTGCCCCGGCCTACCCCGACGCGCAGACGGCCGCGACTGAGAATGTCGACAAAGGCAATTTCTTCGGCCAGACGAATGGGATCGTGAAAGGGCAGGATTACGGCGGCCAGCCCGATGGTGAGCCGTTCCGTTCGAGCGGCAATCGCCGCGGCCAGCGCCATGGGGCTGGTGGAAATGCCGTAGTCAATAAAGTGGTGCTCGGTCAGCCAGACGCTGTCGTAGCCGAGTTCTTCACTGAGCAGGATCTGTGCGAACTCCCGGTGGATGACCTCTTCGTGAGAGCTGTCCGGCGGGGCCTGAAGAAAATAATAGGTGCCAAAGCGCATAACATGTTCCTTTACTCAGGAGTCAGGCCTACCGCAATCTTCAGCAGCAACATATCCGCCCCGCGTGGCCCAATGAGGGATAAGCCGATCGGGCAGCCATCAAGAGTACCGAACGGCAGATTGACTTGAGGGAGACGGGCGAGGCCGGCGACACATAAGAGACTCAACGCCTGAGCCCGAAACGCCTCCAACTCATCCGAAGGCGTGTTCCGAAGCGGGGCGATGCCCGGTGCAGTAGGGAGACATAAAACGCTATCCTCTCCGAGGAACGCATCTATTCGAGTTGCGATCTGTTCCCGTTTTTCCTTGGCGATGTCGACTTCAGCTTGCTGAATTGTTGCCGTCCACTCGAAGCGTTTATGAATATCCGGCCCGAAAGAAGGCTGGACTGCGCGAATCCAAGCGCCGTGATTGGCCCAGATCTCCGCGCCTTGAAGGACACGGAAAAGCTGCATCCATTCCGAGAGTCCTTCAGGACTGACCGTTACGGGCCGTACCGGACCGATCGCCGTGCTGATCTTGTTGACTGCGGGCTGGAGTGCCGCGGTGACAGTATCGCCGGCCAGAGTAAACGCGTCTGAGGCCAAGAGCAGTTGGTGTGGCGGTCGAGTGTCGGTCTGAGAGTCCAGGAGCACCCGACCGACCTTTTCCAAGAGGCTCGCGTCTCGGGCAAACCAACCGACCGTGTCAAAGCTTGAGGCGAGGGGGACTATGCCGTCGAGCGGAATACGCCCGTGAGTCGGTCGAAAACCAAATATCCCACAGTAGCTGGCCGGTAAACGCACCGAACCGCCACAATCAGTGCCAATGGCAAAATCCACGAGACCGCCGGCGACCGCGGCAGCCGAGCCACTGGAAGAGCCTCCTGGGATACGGCCCGCTGCGTTCGGATTTACCGGTGTGCCGTAATGGACATTTTCACCATTGAGACTGTAGGCCAGCTCATCTGTGTGCGTTTTGCCCACAGTATGGGCGTCCGTATCAAGGAGCCGTTGTACCGCAGGAGCTGTGGTCTCGGCTGCGGGATGGGTTCGGAGCCAGTCTGGATTGCCCGCTCCCGTCCGGTGCCCCTTGATATGGAAGACGTCTTTTACCGCAAGAGACAGACCTGCGAGCGGCCCTGTCCCTGAACCGGGAAGCGCGACGTGGGTGTGGCGACAGAATGCGCCTAAGGCGTCGTTCATGGTGGCCTCAGGGCCGATGTAGTTCAGCCGGTTTTCTGGTGAATGTCTGCCGTCCGCGTTTGAAGCCGTACAGCGGAGCGACGACTTCTGCCACGGCTGCCTCAGATGTCATACAGTCCAAGACAACCAGATCGGCCGCTTTTCCGACCTCCACGCCATAGTCTTCGAGTCCCAGTATTTGAGCTGAACGGTGAGTGACCATATCAAAGCAGGCCCGCACTTCTTCCCGATTATCGACTTGGCAGATATTGGCATACAGGTTGGCCATACGGAGCAACGAACAGTCGCCAAACGGCGTGAAAGGGTTGAGGACATTATTGGTTGAGAGTGAACAGGTAACGCCTCGTTGTATGAGTTTATGCACCGGAGTCACGCCACGGATAATATTGTGATCCTGGTGACGGCCCATCAGGTAGAGATCTGTCGCGGGCAGCACGGTGACCGCGACGCCAACATTTGCCAAGCGTTGGGCGATGGTGGAAAACCGTTCTGGAGAAATGGTTGACATTTTGGTCACATGGCCGACGGTGACCCGGCCCCCATAGCCGAACTTTTCAGTCAGATCGCACACATATTCAATATCCATCTCGTCCGCAGTATGGCCGAAGTCCAAATGCATATCGATATCAACGTTGAACTCGCGAGCCAGTTCAAAGATGCGATCGATCTGACCGTGTGGATCCGTGTCCGTGTAGGGGGCTGCCCCAATAACGCTCGCGCCCCGATTGAGGGCGGCAACTAAAAGTTCATCGGTCCCTGGATTATTGAGCAAGCCTTCTTGCGGAAAGACGCACACCTCAAGATCCAGCGCCCATTTATATTCCTGGATGAGGGGGAGCACCCCGTCGAGGCCACGCAGTTCTATGCCTGGGTCAACCTCAAGGTGAGTCCGGACATGGGTGGTGCCGTGCAGTATGCATTTTTCCAAGGTGCGGGCTGCCCGTTGGTGCACGTCTTCCGCTGTGAAAGCCTGTTTGGCAGTAGTGACCTGGGCGAGGACTTCTTCCAGATTACCTTCGGCCGACTGGCAGCGGTCCAGGATGCAGGATTTGTCCAAATGGATATGGGTTTCAACGAAACCTGGTGTGACTAAACGACCCTGCAGGTCAAGCTCACGCCCTTCGGTTGACAGCCTGGCTTCTATAGCTGCTATGCGGCCATTCTGGACACCAATATCAACGGTCGTTTGATCATCCTGTCCGACAATGCGTCCATTTCTGAGAATAAGGTCCATGTTGGCCCCCTTTTCCTCTCAACGCTGTGACTTGAGCCGTTCCGTCCCCATTATAGGGAGATACCGGTTTAGGGGAAACAGTAACCCGACCAGTTGTCCTCATTGACTATCACCCCTACAATCCCTTCGACCACAAGGAGGATAGCTTGGCCTCACATATTGCGCCACTCAAAACTGCGGACCTGCCCCCGCGTACCCGTTCGTTCTGGCAATTAGCCGGGCCGGGGGCCGTTCTGGTCGGTCTTTCCATCGGGGCCGGCGAACTGGTGATGTGGCCGTGGATTACGGCCAAGTTTGGGGCCAGCATGATCTGGGCCGCGGCGCTGGGCGTCTTTCTGCAACTCTGGGTCAACTTGGAGATCGGTCGCTGGACCATCGTGACCGGCGAAGCGCCGTATACCGGCTTTGCCCGGGTCTGGATGGGCTTTATCTACATCCTGCTGTTTCTGACTTTCGCCGGACTGTTTCTGCCCGGCTGGGCCCGTGTTTCCGGCGCGGCCCTGAAGGGCCTGATTTTCGGACCGGATGGCCCCGGAGCCGACTGGATGTGGACCGGCCTGACCTTTGTGTTGATCGCCGCCATGCTGTTTGGCCCCAAAGTCATGTACCAGGCCATGGAGCGGATCGTCATCGGCATGGTCGTCTTCATTACGCTAGGCCTGATTTTTGTGGCCTTCCAGGTCGGAACCATGGAACACGTATCCGAGATGGCTCGCGGACTGGTGAACTTCGGCCACATCGAACTGACGGAGGATTTTCCCTTCAGCCGCTTTTTCGGAGCCGTGGTGTTCGCCGGCGCCGGCGGAGCTGGCAATCTATGGTACGCCTTTTATCTGCGCGACAAGAACATCGGCATGGGGGCGCGCATGCCTCGGCTCCAAAACCCATTGCGGGGTGGGTCGAACGAAGAGGAGGCAACCGGCTATCTGTACCCGGAGACGGAAGCCAACCAACGCGCCTTCAAGGGCTGGTTTCGCTGGATACGCCTGGACCAGTGCCTGTTCTTCTGGGGGCTGAACAGCTTCACCATGTTTCTGTTCATGTTTGGGGTGTTGTGCGTCTTACGCCCCAGCGGTGTCGTTCCGGCCGAGGGACGCATTATCTGGGATATGTCGCTGATTCTTGAAAACTCCATGGGCGCGGCGGGACACTATCTCTTTTTGGCGATCGGCATGGCCACGCTTTTCAGCACCCAACTGGTCAGCGTCGACGGCAACGCCCGTGTCTGGTCCTATATTATCCGTACATCGTTCCCGTTCGGGGCGAAGGTCGACCAGGCCAAATTATACATTCCCTTTGCCGTGCTTTTTATGGTCGCCGGTACGGTCAGTACCTGGTTTTTTGAGCGTTTTGCCGTCACCGGCCTGGGCTTTCTGTTTAACGCCGCTCTGCTCAGCGGTCTGACCATGGCTCTCTACGTGCCCTTGATGCTGTATATGAATCTGCGTAATCTGCCGCCCTCGGCTCGACCGGGGCCGGTGTCGATTGTCATGATGCTCATCGCGTCCGTGGTGTACGGCAGCTTTGCGCTGTACTCGCTATGGGTCACGATTTTCTAAAAGCGACGCTAACTTTCGTCCCGTCAACGTGGCGGAACAACGCGGAATTTACGTCTCCCAACAATGCGATAGGTCTCGAAATCCTTATGGTCGATCGTGCAGATCGTGGACAATGACTCTCGCTGGGCAAGACGCACCAGGGTTGCATCGGCAAAGTCCATGGGATGGTCGCTGTATCGTTTCATGAGCTGGTCCAGGTCTGGCATATCGGAGTCCGTTATCGGCAAAACAACAATGGCCCCCGAGCGCACGAACCGCCATGCTGCTTCAACATCATGCGGATGGTCACTGAGAAGGTGGAAGAGTTCTGTGAGGACGGCGGCTGTCGTAGCGAGGGGAAGGCGAAGTGTGGCGAAGGCCGTGACACATTGATCATGCCAGCGATCCTTCCCATTCAGAAGGGCGAGAATCGCCCCTGTATCAATGAGTCCGTGTGCGCGCATGTCGCTCTCGAATTTTTCGACGAACTCGTTCTTTTGCCTGTGTTGCCAGATCGAGGTCTCCACTGCTCAGCGTGTCGAAACACTCTTGAGCGGCGGAGTGTAAACGCTGCTGTTGTTCTTCCTCCCCATTGAGCGAGGAAGATTCTCGCAACCACTTGCGCACAATAGACTCAAGCAATTGGGCAACGCTGGTCTTTTCGGTCCGAGCGACTTGTTCGAGGGCACTTTTCAAGTTGGTCTCCACCCGCCAGCTATACACTTCTGTCTTGTTCATGCACGACAGTGTAGTGCATTATTGTTGAGGAGTCAAAAAGGGACTGGTGTGACTCGGCTAACGCGAGGAAGTAGGTTGCGGGGTGTGGCACTTCTGGGTAGAAGTTTCTCACTATAATTGTCTGGAGGCCGATATGTCCCTGCTGATAAAAATGGCTGGACTCCTGTTGCTCTCTTTTGGCGGGACCATCTGCTGAGTCTGCACGGACGGTGAGAAGGGAAGAGGTATGGCTGGACCTGTGTGTTTGATTACTGGTGTGGGCCCTGGAACCGGAGCATCGCTCAGCCGCCGCTTTGCCCAAGGCGGCTATCGCGTGGCCATGCTGGCCCGGACTCAGGAGCGTTTGTCGCAACTGGAAAAAGAAATTGCCGGCTCGCGTGGCTATGTATGCGACGTGTCTGACGAGGCCGCCGTCAACGCCACTGTCGCCCGCGTGAAAGAAGAAATGGGCGCGCCCGAAATCCTGATCCACAACGCGGTAGGCGGCGCGTTCGGTACCTTTCTTGAAATCGAGCCGCAAACGCTGTCCGATAACTTCCAGGTCAACACGATGGGGCTGCTGTATCTGGCCAGAGCCGTCGCACCGGATATGATCGAAGCCGGCAAGGGCGTTATCATATCTTCCGGGAACACTTCTGCGTTACGCGGGAAGCCTCGTTTTGCCGGCTTTGCCCCGACCAAAGCCGCCCAGCGTATTCTCTCGGAATCCATGGCCCGCACCCTGGGACCTCAGGGTATTCATGTCGCCTATATCGTCATTGACGCGGTGATTGACCTGGCCTGGACGCGCAAGATGCTGCCCGACAAGCCGGACGATTTTTTCATTCAGCCGTCGGCCATTGCCGATACGGCCTACCACGTCGCCCATCAGGACCGCTCGGGCTGGTCGTTCAATGTGGAAGTCCGGCCGTTTGGAGAGGAATGGTAGCGGCTGTTGGAAGTCGCTCGTGGGTTGGCTGCTTTAGTAAGGTCTCCCGTCTTTATGCGTAAACGTCCAAGTACCGTCGGCTTCGGACTTTGCGCAGATATCATCGTCAGGATAGACCACCTCATCTCCTGAGGTTCGATCACCGATCTCAAGATACGTCACCGTATTTTCTGAACGGTTCAGAAGATGGTGAGCGCTTCCCTCGCCAGCCTTAAATCCAACGCATTCTCCGGGTTCCAGAATATATTCGTGGCTTCCGCAGACCAAAGTTGGAGTTCCACTCACTACATAGACGAATTCGTCTTGTCGGGAATGTTGATGTTTCAACGCGGACATCGACCCCGGAGCCAATGTGGTCAGGTTGACGCCAAAATTCTTCAACTGAAAAAAGTCACCAAGTTTTCTCTTGACCCGGCCATTCATCAGCGACGCGTATGGCTCGGGGTAATTCGACGACTTTGAACGCACCGGAACTTCTTCCGCAGGTATTGGTCTCGGGGAACTCATGAAATTTCCTCCTCCGGGTGAAGTATAGGGTAACCTGAGCGCCATACGGAAGGTAGGCTATTTGGCGAAGAGTAGTAGACACGGTTGAGGGCCGCCTATAGATTTCTGAGCCGTCATAAAAATACGGAAGGACCTCCATGTGATGGTCCTTTCCCCCGTCCGTAGGTCTTACGGAAAACCCTGAAGGAATACTCCTATAATGGAATCACAAACCGCGAACTCTTCGCACCGCGTCCGTTACCAACCGGACGAGCGGCCGCCGCGCGCGCTTGCCTTCGGCCTGGGTCTCCAGGCCGCCATCCTCACTTTCACACCGGTGATCATAGTGCCTCTTGTCGTGCTGCAAGCGGCAGATCAGAGTGGTGCCTATATGTCGTGGGCAATCTTTATGGCCGTGCTCATTAGTGGGATCACCACGCTCGTGCAGGTCGTGCGGGTCGGACGGTTCGGGGCCGGGCACGTCTTGATCATGGGTACATCCGGCTCATTCATCGCCGTCTCCATCTCGGCGCTCACGGAGGGCGGGCCGGCCCTGCTCGCAACCCTGATTATGATATCATCGGCGATCCAGTTTGTGCTGGCGGCACGCCTGTCGTTGCTGCGGCGTATTGTCACGCCGGTTGTGTCCGGCACGGTCCTCGCCCTGATTTCCATCTCCATTGCTCCGATCATATTCGATATGCTGACGGATGTGCCCGAGGGCACGCCGGCGTCCGCGGCTCCGGTGTGCGCCGTGATAACGCTGGGTCTGACCACAGTTCTGACCTTGCGTGCGCCGGATGCGTTGCGGCTGTGGGCTCCGATCATCGGGATGGGCGGAGGCTGTATCGTTGCCGCGTTCTTCGGCCTCTACGACATGCAGCGCGTTGCCGATGCGGCGTGGATAGGCCTGCCGAATATCGCCTGGCCGGGTCTTGATCTGACGTTTGATGGCCGCTTTTGGCTGCTCCTGCCGTCATTCGTATTCGTGACCCTGATCGGGGCTGTCGATACGATCGCAGACGCCACAGCCATTCAGCGTATCTCGTGGCGCGACCGGCGGGCGGTTGATCTGCGCGTCGTCCAGGGCGCGGTCAATGCCGACGGCCTCGGTAATCTGCTGTCCGGCCTGGCCGGCACCATCCCGAACGCCACCTATTCGAACAGCCTGTCGCTGGCCGAAATGACCGGAGTCGGGGCGCGCAGCGTCGGCGTGTATATCGGGCTCATCTTCCTCGGGCTGGCCTTCCTGCCCAAAGTGACGGCACTGCTGATCGCCATTCCCGCGCCTGTGGTCGGTGCCTATGTGTTCGTGCTGCTGGCATTGATCTTCGTGCAGGCATTGAAGCTTATGGTGCAGGATGGAATCGACACCCGCATGTCGCTCATCGTCGGGCTCGGGTTCTGGGTCGGGGTGGGTTTTCAGAATCAGGCCATCTTCACAGACTATCTCGGCGAGACCTTGGGCAAGGTGCTCGAAAACGGCATGACGGCCGGCGGCCTGACCTTGCTCGTGCTGATCCTGTTCATGGAGCTGACCGCGCCCCGGCGGAGCCGCCTTGCCATGGAATTGGATATTGCGGGTCTACCTCAGCTTGACGCTTTCCTGCGTGCATTGGCGGCACGCATGCGCTGGAATTCCGCAGCCACGGAACGCCTCTGCTCGGCCGGGGAGGAAGCGCTGCTGAGTCTTGTCCATCAGGAGGAGGACGAGGCCGCCCGCGAGGGGCGGCACCTGCTCGTGGTGGCACGGAACGACCACGGAACCGCGGAACTGGACTTTATCGCCGCACTTGGAGAAGACAACCTGGAAGACCGCATGCTGATTCTGAGGGAGCAGGTTGACCGACCGAACGAGCGCGAACTCTCGCTCCGCCTGCTCCGGCATTACGCGTCGTCCGTTCAGCACCAGCAGTATCATGACATCGACATCGTGACCGTCCGCGTAGACGGCTCCGGGTAGCCTCTCTCCTAGAAGAGGACCGCGCCCGCCGCTCAAAGCCGCTGGCACTGCGGACAAAAATGCGTGCTGCGCTGCCCGACCAGGGTGCGTTCAATCGGGGTCCGACACCGCCGACAGGGCTGGCCCGTCCGGCCATAGACCCGAAAGAAATTCTGGTAGTTGCCCTCAGGATAAACCCAATCAATGGCCGCGCCGTTGTGTTTGATGCCGTCGTTCAGCGCCGCTCGGATTGCTTTATGCAGCGCTGCAACTTGACGGTCGTTGAGGTCAGCGGCCCGGCAGAAGGGGTGGAGCTTGGCTCGCCAGAGCGCCTCGTCCGCATAGATATTGCCGACCCCGGCAATAAAAGACTGGTTCAGCAGCAGCGCCTTGAGCCCGCCGGTTTTCTTAGCAACAAGCGGACGAAAGCGCCGTAGCGTAAAGTCCGTTTCTAACGGTTCAGGGCCGAGATGACCGGTCACGGTTTCAAGGTCGTCCACGCAATAAACCCGCCCAAACTTGCGCGCGTCATGAAAATGCAGAGTATAGCCCGTGTTGAAATCGCAGGTGAAATGCACATGCTTATGCCGCGGATAGCCGGTCTCGTAGACCTCAATCCGCCCGCTCATTTTGAGGTGGATGACGAGGTATCGAATGGAGGCGTCTGCACCGGACCGCAAGGTCAAAACGATATATTTCCCGCGCCGTCTGAGGGATTCGATCCGGTGGCCGGGCAGGGTGCGGGTGACGGCTGGAATGGACGGGCGTATGGAATTCTGCCAATTCCCCCAGGCATGGGTGATCTCTGTCCCTATCAGGGGGGGGTAGGTCGGCAGGCCCGCCTCTGCGGGTTCACCACGTGTGAGCTTACGGACAATGGTTTCCACTTCCGGTAGTTCGGGCATAGCCTATAGCCTCTCCATTAAAAAGTTGATAGCTGAACGCCAAGGAAAGAGGAGGAGATTCAGACATGGCAGTGAAAAAGTTTTCAAGCGCGTACTATGTGGTCAACAATATGGACCAGGCAGTCAATTTTTACCAGGATATCCTGGGTCTCGACGTCAAATTTCGCGACGGCGATCGCTGGACCCAGTTCGATGTGAATGGGGTTGGCGTGGCTCTGGCCGACCCGAGCGAAGGCTCGGTGCCTCCGGGCGGCGGAGCCACCGTGGTGCTTGAGGTTGAGGATCTCGGGGAAATGCGCGAGAAGCTGACCCAAAACGGTGTCACGGTCAACGAAACCGTTGATATGGGCGGGCACGGCAAATACTTCACCGCCGTGGACCCGGCCGGCAATATCGTCCAGATCTTCGCCCGCTCGTAGGGGCGCAGTCTTCCTCTACCAAAGCCGTTCAAATCTGGTATGGAACACAAATCACCTCTTGTCAGGAGAAGATGTCATGAAGCAACTGTGGTTGGACTGGATGAAGAGCCTTGTTGCCATAGTGGGTCTTGTATTATTGGCGGGACCAGCCTCGATTGCTCATAGCCACGGGACGGGCGAAGGTGAAGTCCCGCTCTGGCAGTGGGAGCCGGAGCAGTTTCAGCAGCACGTGGCTACGGTCCGGAGCGGTAAAGACCTGACGCCTGAGTCCTGGCCGGACGGGACGCGGGTTGCGGTGAGTCTTTCGTTTGACTTTGACACCGAGCCGGTCTGGATGGGATTTCAGGGCCAACAGAGCCCCTCGTATATGTCGCGGGGTGAATATGGCGCACGCTCGGGCATGCCGCGCATCTTCAAACTCTTGGAAAAGCACGACATCCCGGCCACGTTTTTTATCCCTGCCATCTCAATGGTCCTGCATCCGCAGGTCATTGAGGACATCAAAAAACACGCCGACTATGAAATCGGTTTTCACTCCTACGTGCATGAGAATCCGTTGACGCTGAGTGCCGAGGAAGAGCGCGCCGTGTATGAGAAGGCCATGAAAATCTTTGTTGAAAGAGTGGGCAAACGACCGGCCGGCTTTCGGTCCGCGGCCTGGGACCTGACCCCGGCGACCATTCGGATCGTCAAGGAAATGGGCTTTTTATATGAGAGCAGCATGATGGCGGATGACCGTCCCTACAGCCTGCTGGCGAACGGGGAAGAAACCGGACTGATTGAGCTCCCGGTCGAATGGATACTCGACGATTGGCCGTTGTTTCAAATAAGCTGGCCGAGTCAGCACGTCAGTATCCGCAATGCCGATGACGTCTACTCGATCTGGAAAGACGAATTTGACGGAGCCTATGAAGAAGGCTCCATGTATATTCTCACCATGCACCCCCAAGTCATTGGTCATCGCTACCGCATGAAAATGCTCGATAAGCTTGTCACCTATATGAAGAGCAAACCCGGAGTGTGGTTCGCCACCCACGAACAGATCGCGCTCTATGTCAAAGAGCAGGCCGGACTCGGGGGCGACGACGACACCTCGGCGGCAAAGCCCGCAGAGGATCAACCTGCCGGATAAGCCCGGAGTCTGAGTTTGGAGACGAATAAAGGGGGAAGCATGGCCTACGACCTGCTCATTACAGACGCGCAGATTTGTGACGGCACTGGCGCGGCGCTCTTTCACGGTGCTGTCGGAGTCAAGGACGGGGTTATCTCCGACGTTGGCTCGGTATCCGGGCCGGCAACACGGACAATTAACGCCGATGGCTGCGTAGTCGCACCGGGCTTTATCGATATCCACACCCACTACGACGCGCAGGTCTCCTGGGACCCGCTGCTCACCTGTTCGGGCTGGCACGGGGTGACCAGCGTCCTGATGGGCAATTGCGGGGTGGGTGTTGCGCCGTGCCGCCCGCAGGAGAAAGACATCGTCTCGTGGGACTTGGTCAATGTGGAGGCCATGCCGCAAGAGGTACTGCTGAATGGCGTGGCCTGGGATGAATGGGAGAGTTTTCCACAATATATGCAGGCCATTGTGCAGCGCGGCACGGCGCTCAACGTCGGTTTTCTCGTGCCGTTATCCAGCTTTCGCTATTTTGTCATGGGCACCGAAGCCTCCGAGCGGGAGGCAACTGACGCGGAACTCGCCCGCATGACCGCTCTTTTTCGGGAAGCCATGCAGGCCGGGGCGTATGGCTACTCGCTGAGCCTGCTCGACCAGCACATCGGCTACCAGGGTAAACCCTTGGCGAGCCGTATGGCCACCCAGAAGGAACTCTGCGCGTTGGGTCGGGTGATGCAAGAGCTGGGCAAGGGCGTCATCGAAATCGCGCTGACCCGGAGTGTGAGCGTGCTGACCGACGAGGAGTTGGCGTTGCTGCTGGCCATGGCCGAAGCCAGCCAGCGCCCGATCACTTGGCTGGCCCTCTTGGGGAGGTCGGATAAACCCGGTGTCTACCGGTCGGCCCTGGACCGCCTGCAACCCTTTTTCGATAAAGGGCTGCGGATTCCACCCCAAGTCACCCCACGCCCCATCCAGCAGTACTACACCCTCAAAGTGCCTTTTATCTTTGCGAGCCTGCCGTCGTGGAAGGAGGCGTTCAATCGACCGGTTGCGGAACAGATCGCGCTTTACCGGAAGCCGGAGTTCCGCGCGGCCTTTCGCCAGGACCTGCAAATCGGTGGCGCCATTTTCACGAACCAGTGGAATCAGGTTCACGTAGTCAAGGTGACGAAAGACCATAACACCCGGCATTTGAACAAAAGCATCGCGGACATTGCCGCGGAAACGCACAGCGACCCTGTTGATACGATCCTGGATTTGGCCATTGACGAAAACCTGGAGATGGGCATTACGCTCTCGGTCATCAATACCAACCCTGACGAAGTGCGTGAGCTGATTACCCATCCCGACTGTCTCATCGGGCTGTCCGATGCCGGGGCGCATGTGGACCAGCACTGCGACGCCGGGGTGCCGACCTATCTACTCGGGGAGTGGGTGAGAAAGCGCCAGGCCATGACGCTTGAGGAGGGCGTGCGCCGCCTGACCTCGGAGCCGGCCCGGTTTCTCAATCAGCCCAAGAAGGGTCGTCTTGCCGCGGGCCTTGATGCGGATCTCGTTATTTTTGATCCCGAGACGATCGGTCCTCAGCCACCCGAATGGGTCAACGATCTACCGGGAGAGAAGCCACGCCTGATAGAGCGGGCAACCGGCGTCCAGCATACCATTGTCGGGGGGAACGTCGTCTTTTCGGACAATGTCCACCAGGGCGGGCTGCCCGGTACGCTGCTTCGGCCGCTCTGATAGAGCTGTCGGATTACGCTACGCTCATCCGACCGACGGGACTTGATCGACGTAAGCGACGCTCATATGCCTCGCTCGGCGAGAAAGCGTCTGAGCGCGCCGCTTCGTCGCGCCACGGCCTTGAGCGGTTGTCTTTGTCCGCTTGGACGAGCCAGAAGGCCCCGGCGTTCGTACTCCGCGAGACGCCCTTCGATCGTTTCCGGTCCCCGTTGGAACGGACGAATCTCGGCCACGGGCTCTCCACGATAAGAAACCGTGATAGTCTTTCCCTGACGCACCTGCCGGATGATTTCCGAGAATTGCGCCTTGGCTTCGTAAGTGGAATATTCGGATCGCATAGATGCAATATAAGTAGGCAGACTCGTCAAATAAAATATCTCTACCCAAAGAACAATTACGGCTATGGCTGGCCAAAATGCTTGAAGATGCCGGTGTAGGTCTTCTTCTCCGGCGGGCGGTAGGTTTTATACTTGCTCGTGGTCTTGCCCAATTCGACCAGCGATTCGGCCATCTTGACGGCGCACACCACACCGTCGAGGACGGGTATCTCAAGCTCTCGCTCCAACTCGTCTGCAAACTGGGTGAATCCGGCACAGCCGAGTAGAATAGCCTCTGCATCGTCTTCGTCCCGAGCCCGACGCGCCTCGACGCGCAGCTTTTCGAGCGCCCCGGCCGGGTCTTTTTCCACATCAAGCACATACAGCGGAGAGGTCCGGATACTCACCACTTTTTCCCGAAAACCATACCCAGCAACCATTTCTTCGAGCATGGTGCGTGTCCGCGGAATCACCGTCACAATAGAGAATCGCGCGGCCAGCATGGCGGCCATATACAGAGAGGCTTCGGCGATGCCGACAACCGGCCTGGTGGTGCATTCGCGCGCCGCGTGCAAGCCTGGGTCGCCATAGCAGGCGATAATATAGGCGTCGCACCGTTCGGCCTCTCCTTTTTGGACTTCTTCGAGCAGTCCGGGAATACTCAGATAGTCATCGTAATAGGACTCGATGGAGGCTGGCCCGAATCGGGGGCTGACCGCTGTGATCTGGGTGCCCGGCCGGGCCACGGACTCGCCGGCCATACCGATTGCGCGCGTCATTTCCTCAGAGGTGTTGGGATTGATGATCTTGATCTTCATGCCAGTCCTTTCTGCCGGGCTAATAATGCCACTGTGTCAGCCAGAATATCTGCCCCCAGACAGATATCTTCCGCACTGGTGTCCTCCGCAACATCGTGGCTGCGGCCGCCGATGCTGGGGATAAAAAGCATGGCGGTTGGGACATAGCGACTCAGGACCATAGCGTCGTGCCCGGCTCCGCTGGGCATACGCAGGGCAGGGACGGCCCGCTGCCGGGTCGCGGCCTCAAGGGTATCGACCAAGGCGGCGTCCATATCCGCCGGGGCGATACTCAGCAGATGGGCCACCTCAACGGTGACACTCTGTTGTCCCTGAAACGTAGCGACCGCCGCATTGATTTCAGCTTCCAGACGATCAAGCACTTCCGGTTGAGGGTCGCGGAACTCGACCAGGACCTGGGCCGAACTGGGCACGACATTGCCGGCGCCCGGTTCAAAAACAATATGACCCAGATTCCATACGCTCAACTCGCTGCCGGCATTGGCAAACCGGTCGAGCAGATTTGCACAAAGCCGAATCAGGACGGCCCCAGCGTCTTTGCGCAAATGCATGGGTGTTGTGCCGGCATGGTCGGCCTGACCGGTACAGGTAACGCGGCTGCGGCGAATGCCGACGATGGCGGTCACCAGACCGATTTTTTGTCCTTCGACCTCAAGCCGCGGCCCCTGTTCAATATGGCCTTCAAAATAGGCGATATGGCGACTCGGATCGATCCGGGCACGGGGTTGTCCGGCGTACCCGGCTTCGGTCAGAGCGTGTGTGAGTGAGACGCCGTGTGTATTTTTCGCGCCTTCAATATCCGTGTCCGACAACTCATCGCAAAACGACAGGCTGCCGGCCAGGGCTCGATACGTCCCTTCTTCATCGGCAAAGGAGATCACGTCAACGCCGAGGCCGGGCAGAGCGTTCGATTCGTTCCGCGCCCGGGCGACCTCCAGGCCGTACAGCACACCCATCGCGCCATCCAGCCAGCCGCCTTTCGGTACGGAGTCGGTGTGCGAACCAATCAGCACGGCCGTATCCACCCCGCGTGTCCGCCCGTACACATTTCCAATCCCGTCAATCTCTGCATCGAGGCCGGCCTCGCGCATCTGTTCGACCAGCCACTGCCGCGCGGCGCGGTCTTCTTGTGTAAAGGACAGCCGATTCACCCCGGTACCGACTTTTCCAAATTGGGCAAGCTGCGTAAGGCTGTTCAGCAGGCGAGTGTGATTAAGTTGCATGGGCGTATCCTTATGAGAAAAGGCTATCTCACGGAAATATGTGAAAGTCCATCCCGCGCTTTTTGAGAGCGTCTCAGTACTCATGGCGATATGTCGCCAAGTTGACTTTTGTGATTTTTTGTTTAGGGAGTGGACTGTTGATTACACGGTCTCAGGCTTCACATATCCAGCTCGGAATCACCTTAATCCTGCCAAGAGACATCGGGCAAAGCGTTTGAGGAGAACTTTGGAGGAAGCGACATGAGCGAAGAACAACACGACCGGGACAAAACGGCCATCGCCGAGCTGATCGCGCGGTATAATTTCGCTATTGACCACGACGACTATCAGGGCTGGGCGGACTGCTTTGCGCCGGACGGCGTCTTTGACGGAGTAATCGGCAAATTTGACGCCCATCGGGAACTCGACCGCTTTACCGCCGAGGTTAAGCGGCTGGCGGCCGAGAGTCCCAAGCTACGCCACTATGTGACCAATATTTTGACCGAGGTGGACGGCGATACGGCCCGCTCGAAGTGTTTTTTGCTGCTGACCTCAACCACCAAGGAGGGCGGCAGCCGGGTGGCCATGGCCGGGGAGTACGAAGACCGGCTGGTCAAACACGAGGGGCAATGGCTGTTTTCGTATCGCAAGGTCCATATTGACGGGGCGCTGGGATAAGGGCATCGCTCCTATCGTCTCGGGTGTTATGTTTTTGACATAATGCATCAATTAGTCTCATCCTCTACTATAACGGGTAAAACATGTTGACGTATAAAGCCCTGTATAAATTCCTCGACCACGGTGTCCATGCCGAAGTGTTGGATTTTCCGGGCACGATCACCTGTGGTGTAAACCTCGAAGAGGCTCGACGCTTGCTGGCAAGCGCACTGGCGGACATGGCCGAGACGAGCCTGCTACGGGGTGAGCCTTTACCCCAGCCCGACCCCTCACTGACTGATCCGGAGGCTGACCTGGAAGAGCCTATTCACCTGCTGTTGACTGCGGCGTCTCATGTCAGGATCGTTCCTCAAGCGCCCGCACCATGAAACGGCGCGATCTGCTGAGACACTTGAGTCAACATGGATGCCGGTTCGTGCGGGAAGGGGGAGAACATTCAATCTGGGAGAATCCGGCCACCAATCGCCGTACTTCGGTACCCCGCCATCGTGAGATTCCCGAATTTACGGCTGCACGGATTTGCAAGCAACTTGGCATTCCAGTGCCCTCATGAGCGTGTGTTTCGCTCGCGCCGAAGCTTCTCCGTCCCCTCACGGTCCAACTGCATACCCTCGGTAATCACCACGCCATATTCACGCCGGGCGGTGTCTCGGGTGTAGTATTCGTCCAACACGTCTTCCAAGACCTGCTGCGGATCACGCCGGAAAGGGTCGCCGTAGCCGCCGCCGGTGGCACCAATGGTAATCAGACGTTCCCCGGCTTTGACGCCGCGATAGGGAACTTTTGAGGGCAGGGCGATTTCTTCGTTATCGAGGGTTTTCAAGGTCAGGGTGCCGGGGATGCCCGTGCTGCCTCCGTCAAACCCCCAGGCGCCATAGACAAAACCGTCGGCCTCAACCGACGTGCCGCCGTCACTCAGATAGTGCAGTTCCTTGACTGACCCCATACCGCCCCGCCATTGTCCAGGCGCACACGCATCCTCGCGTAGCTCATAGCGTTCGACCCGGAGCGGCACGTGGGACTCAACGTCTTCAATGGGATTATTGCGGGTGTTGGCATACAGCGTATCAACGGTGTCCATGCCGTCGTGACCGTACCGCCCGCCATAGCTGCCTTCAAAAATTTCCAGATGCACCCAGGGGCTGTTGTTCCGTCGCATCCCGCTTGAGGCAATGGCCTTGAGGTTGCCGATGCCGGCACTGACCTGGCGGGGAACGGCCTGGGCCAGGGCCTTCATGACGGTATCGCTTAAGACGTTGCCGGTGACAAAACGGGCAATGGTCGGTGCCGGAAAAATGGGGTTGGCCAGCGTACCGCGAGGCGCAATGATCTGAATGGGCCGGTAGAGTCCGGCGTTTTGCGGCAGGTCGCCGTAGATTTCGGTGTCGAGCAGGACCGAGCGCAACACCAGCCAGATGGCCACGTCAACTGTGCCAACCAACGGCATATTGATGGGCCGGTCCGACACTTGCGGCGCGGTGCCGGTCAGGTCTACGCTCAGCTCCGATCCGCTGACCGTCAGGGTCACACAAATGGGCAGGTTGCGCCGGCCTGGGTCGGGATCGTCAATATAGCCATCCATGTGACCGGTAGCCGTATAGCTGCCGTCCGGAATCTGTTCGATCGCCTGCCGCATCAAGCGCTCGGAGTAATCGAACAGGGAGGTGCAGGCGGCTTCGACCGTGTGGAGCCCGTAGCGCTCGATGAGTTCGATATAACGTTCGGCACCGATGCGACAGGCCGCGATCTGGGCTTCCATATCGCCCACCACCAGATCGGAGATGCGGATATTATCGCGCAACAACTGCCACACCGCCGCGTTCCGGTTTCCCTGCTCATACACCTTGATCGCCTTGAACTGCAAACCCTCGGCATAGGCGTCAAACGCCTCGACAATGCCGGTGCTGCCCGGGGTCTGACAGCCGATATCGAGGTGGTGGGCCGTGGTGACGGAAAACCCGACGAGATCATCCTGGTAGAAAACCGGTACGCAAAACCCGACATCCGGGCCGTGGCTGGCCCCGCCATACGGGTCGTTATGCATGATGACGTCGCCGGGCAGGATGGACTCTCCCCGTGTGGCGAGCGCGTCGAGCATCCCCCGCACATAGCCGGGAATAGGGCCGGACTGGAGGGGTGTACTCTGCTTTGACTCGCATAATTGTTCGCCACGCGCGTTGACCAGGGCCGTGCCGAAATCCTCGGACTCCCGAATAATGCTCGAATATGACATGCGCATGAGCTTATAGCCCATCTCCACCGCAATATTCTCCAGCGCACCCAGGATGACGCTGGCCGTAATCGGATCAATGTCGTGACCATTGGGAGCGTTGTCCGCTGGGGTCCTCATACTGCCCCTCCTATCTGAATGAGCAGATTGCCGTGGGGGTCAAGCTGAAAGGTACAATCCGGAGGAACCACGGTGGTCGAGTCTGTTTGCAGGATGATCGCCGGACCGGCAACCACCTCTTCGACCGGGAGCTGTTCTCGCCGGTAAAAGGCGGTATCCAGGCTGCGTAGCTCATTCTGAACCCGAAACACCGACGGTTGGGTTTTCACCAGCGCGGCCCGGAGCGAGCCTGAGCCGGCTGAAGATGTGGCGCGGATTTTCTGCGCCTGACCGATTCCGACCAGACGGATGGTGACGATTTCAAGCGGGCTGTCCGCAAAGAAGTGGCCATACTCCAACTCGTGCTGGTAATGAAAACGGTCAATGATACTGTCAAGCGCGGCAGTATCGAGGAGACCCTCGGGCACGGCGACCCGCAGCTCATAGCCCTGGCCGACGTAGCGCACATCGGCAAAACGCGTAAATGTGACTGCGGACAGAGCGATGCCGTCATCGCTGAACTGTTGTTGCAATTCGTTTTGCATCTGCGTAAACGCCGCGTTGAGCCGGGGCAGATCACAATCGGTCGAGGTCTGAAAGGCGGTCCGGGTGGCATCGTATTTGACATCCGTGGTGAGCAGGCCAATAGCCGAGGTGATACCGGGGTAGGGAGGGACAATGCACTCCGGAATGCCCAGCAAACGGGCGACCTCCGCACCATGGAGCGGACCGGCCCCACCAAAGGCCACTAGCGCATAGGCGCGCGGGTCAATGCCTTTCTGCACGGTGCGCGAGCGTATGGCGTTGGCCATATTGCTGTTCAGGATGGTAACGATCCCTTCGGCCGCTTCCAGTTCGGACAGTTCAAGCCGGTTTGCCAGTGCGTGAATGGCCCGCCTGGCGGCGGCCGCATCAAGCGCCATGGCCCCGCCGAGAAAATTGTCGGTGTCCAGCCGACCCAGGAGAATATTGGCGTCCGTGACCGTGGGCTGGGTCCCTCCGCGACCATAAGCCGCCGGGCCGGGCTGGGAGCCGGCGCTGTGCGGCCCGACCCGAAAGCCTCCGCCAGGGTCAATATGGGCGATACTGCCGCCGCCGGCACCAATGGTGTGGATGTCGATCATCGGGACCAGAACCGGATAGCCGGCTATCCAGGTATCGCGGGCCGTGGCTTCGCTGAACTGCCCGTCCGTAACCACACCGATATCGGCGCTGGTGCCGCCCACATCAAAGGTAATGAGCCGGGTGTGTTGCGACCGCTCGCCCGTCCAGGCTCCGCCGAGCACGCCCGCGGCCGGGCCGGACAGGAGGGTCAGAGCGGGTTTTTGGGCAACCACCCGCGGTGTGGCCAGCCCGCCGTTGGAGCGAATAATACGCAGCTCGGCCCCAATCCCGGCGCTGCGTAAGCGCTGCTCCAATTGCGAAACATAGCGGTGAACGGTGGGGCCGATAAAGGCGTTAATGGCCGTCGTGGTAAAGCGTTCAAACTCGCGGAACTGGGGGGAGAGGGAGGCCGAGGTGGTGACAAAGACCTCGGGGTATTCTTCGAGAATGATCTCACGGGCGCGATTTTCATGTCCGGCGTTGAGATACGAGAATAAAAAACAGACGGCGATCGATTCAACCTGGGCGTCTTTGAGCTCACGGGCCGCTTCGCGGACCGCGGCTTCATCGAGTGGAATCAGAACCTCGCCATGCGGCGGAATAAGCCGCTCCGGAACGCCTTTGCGATAGCGGCGGCGGACCAGGGGGCGGTCTTGCCAGGGGATCTCCTGCTGGATGGAGTAGTGATGGGGTCGCTGGTGGCGGCCGATGTGGAGAATGTCGCGGTAGCCCTGGGTGGTAATCAGGCCCGCGGTCGCGCCTTTATGTTCCAACAGGGCATTGGTGGCGATCGTGGTCCCGTGGTAGATGAGGGCAATGCTGTCGAGCGGAATGGTCTGGTGGTGGCACAGCTCGGTGATTGCGCGCATGACCCCCAGGGAGGGGTCGTCTGGCGACGTCGGCACTTTATGGATGGCCAACCGGTCCGTCCGGGTGTCGGCGAAGACTGCGTCGGTGAATGTCCCACCTACGTCAACCCCAATGAGTCTCATGAATCGCTCCTGGGGCTACTCTAGCGAGATTCTTCCGGCTTGACAAAAGACCAGCCCGTATCGTATGAGCGTGGAATGAACATTCACTCAGTTCCTGTCGCGTACCGGACCCTGGCGAAAGGCGCTCCGCGGTGAAATCTCAGGTCTTACGCAAAAAACGCAAATCCCAGTCCCAGGTAACCGACGAAAAGCGGCTGCAAGAAGGCCAGGAGCGCATTGCCGCTGCGGCGCTCAATCTCTTTCTCCAGAACGGCTATCACAACACCAGCGTCCGTGAGATTGCCCAAAAAGCCGGGCTCAGCGTGGGCTCGGTTTTCAACTATTTTACCAGTAAGGAAGAGATTCTCTTTTTTCTGCTCTCTTACGGCCAGGTCCGGACCGAGGCCGGATTTCAAAAACAGCGCACCGAGTTTGAGCGGCTCAAGCAGAACGGCGCCAGTCCGCGCGACCTGTTTTTGCGGGCCTACGAGCAGTACGCCGCGCTGACTGATGAACTGCGGCGCAATACGGTTCTGGCCTATCAGGAAACAAAGTCGCTGACGCTGGCGGAACGCAAGCGCTTTCTTGAGGGCGAAGAACGGATTCAGCATTTTTTCGAGGAGATTATCGCCTATGGGGTTGCCCAGGGGGCATTCCCAGCCGGGAATATCCAACTCAAGGCCCACTGCTTATTGGTGCTGGCCCAGTCTTGGGCGGTGCGGCATTGGGCGCTCAGCAGTTTTACCAAGCTCGATGAGTATCTGGAGCCCTTAAAGTCGATCGCCCTGGGGATTCTTGAAAGTGACTCCCAGCAGACGCCGGCGCTGGTCGCGGCGCAGGATGGCAAGGATTTCGCCCTCTCGCGAGAGATAACGAGTTGAGATCATATGCGGTGCAGCAGACTCCAGGGCCACGACTCACCTCTTCCTGACACCCTCAGTGCAGCCGCCAGCGCGCTGTGCGGGGACTTCGGGGAACCCTAGGAATAAAGGAGGGGAGGGCCACTGGCCCTCCTTCCTGGGGACAGCGGTATGGATGGATTTCTGTTTGATGTCAAAGTCCTGGAACTCGCGGATGAACAGGGAGAGTTCTGCGGCAAGTTGCTGGCCGGGGCTGGGGCGGATGTGCTCAAAATCGAGCCGCCGGGCGGACAAGCCACGCGTGAGATCGGGCCTTTTTATCACGACCAGGTCCATCCCGAACGCAGTCTGTATTTTTGGCACTATAATTTCGGGAAGCGCGGCATTACGCTCGATATTGAATCGCCGCCGGGAACGGACCTGCTCAAACAGCTCATTGCGGAGGCGGATGTCCTGATTGATGCTCAGCCACTGGGTACGCTGGAAAAACTCGGACTGGACTGGAACGCCCTGCAAGCGCTCAACCCACGGTTGATTTATGTGGTGCTGTCCCCGTTTGGGCACAGCGGTCCGTGGCGGGACTATAAAGCCAACGATCTGGTTCATCTGGCACTGGGCGGACAAATGATGTGTTGCGGCTACAGCCCCACAGACGACGGCAGCTATGACACCCCGCCCATCGCCCCGCAGATGTGGCACGCCTACCACATCGCTGGCAACCAGGCGTTTATTGCTACCGTTGGCGCGCTGATTGGACGCGAGATGACCGAAGTCGGAGAGATGATTGAGCTGCCTATTCACCAGGCCGTCAGCGTTTGTACCGAGATCGACGTCCCGCACTGGATTTATGGCCAGACGCCGTGCTACCGCCAGACGGGGCGGCATGCCCAGCCGGCCATTGGACCTGAGGTGCAGTTTCCGACCAAAGACGGGCGGTATTCCATTATTCTGCCCAATCCCTTTCCGGGCGGGTATGAAACCCTGGTCGGATTTCTGGAGGGTAAAGACAAGGCCGGTGACCTCAACGAAGACAAATATAAAGAACCCAAGAATCGCCGAGGGCGCGCCTTTACCGAGCATTTCGCCGATATCCAGGCCGCGTGTGTGGCCGACTTTGACCTGGAAGAAATCTGGCATGAGGCCCAGGAACTGGGCATTCCCTGGTCCCCCATCCGACTGCCGGAAGAGAATCCCGACGATGTCCAGTGGCAAACACGCGCCACATTTTCTCAGGTTGAACATCCCGAACTGGGCGAATCCTACACCTATACGGGTGCGCCCATGCTGCCGAACGAATGCGCTTGGCGGCAAGGCCCGCGGGCGCCGCTCATCGGTGAACACAACCAGGAGGTCTTTTGTGAGCAGCTCGGGCTGAGTGTAGAAGAGATGGCAGACTTGCAGGACAAAGGAACCGTGTAGGGTGGGCGTAAAAAAAAGAAGACCTCTGGAAGGCGTTCGTATTGCGGACCTGACCTGGCTGCTGGCCGGGGCGGGTGGGCCGCGCTTATTGGCCAGCCTGGGGGCGGAGGTCATTCGGATTGAATGGCGCGATCGGCTGGATTTTCTGCGCTATATGCCGCCGTTTGCCTCCCGCACGAGAGAACGCGCGGAAAAGGCCGGGGCCATGGACTTGACCGGCCTGGATACCGGCAAGGTCCAGAGCGTCAACCGTGGCGGGTATTTTAACGATATCAATGCCGGCAAATATGGGATCAGTCTGAATATGAAAGCGCCCCAGGGCCGCGAGCTGTTCAAAAAGCTGGTTGCGGTCAGTGACGTGGTGGTTGAGGCCTTCACGGCCGAAACTATGCAAAAATGGGGACTCGGCTACGACACCCTCAAGGCCATTAAGCCGGATATTATTTATATGCAGCAACCCGGTTGGGGCTACAAAGGTCCCTACGTGAAATACGCGTCCTACGGCCCGATTGCCCAGGCCGTGAGTGGCCTGACCGAACAGTCCGGTTTGCCCGCCCCCCATCCTCCGGCTGGCTGGGGCTTTTCGTATATGGATTGGAGTGGCGCGTATTATTGTGCCATGACCATTCTGATGGCCCTGTACTATAAAAAACGGACGGGCAAGGGCCAGTATCTGGACTGCTCGCAAGTAGAGCCCGGCATTGGCATGACCGGCACCGCGGTGCTGGACCATGCGGTCAATGGCCGCCACTATCAGCGTACGGGCAATCGCTCGCCTTATACACCCGCCGCGCCGCACGGAGCCTATCCCTGCGCCGGTGATGATCGCTGGATTGCCATAGCTGTCACGTCCGAAGAAGAATGGCAGGCATTCGTGCGCATCCTGGGCAACCCCGACTGGGCGGAGCAGAGCCGGTTTGCCTCACTGGCCGAGCGGCTACAGCATCAAGACGAGCTGGACCGTCTGGTGAGCGCCTGGACGCAGGAGCAGGAGCCCTTTGGCCTGCAAGAGCGTTTACAGGCTGCTGGCGTTCCCGCAGGCGTGTGTCAGACCGCGCAGGACCGGATCGAACGCGACCCGCAGCTCAAACACCTGAACTGGCTGCTCCCCCTGGAGCATACCGAGATTGGAACCTGGCCGATCAAGGATATTCCGTTTCATTTTGCCAACGGGCAGGTGAGTCAGGGCGGACCGACCGAACGTGCCGCACCGTGCTATGCGGAAGATAATGCCTATGTGTACAAAGAATTGCTCGGCTTGAGCCAAGCAGAAATAGAAGCGTTTCAGGACGAAGGGACAATTTAACAAGAAGGGATTGGGGATTGGGGGGTAGGGATTGGAGATAAAGCCAACCCCTAAATCCTAACCCCCAGAACCAGGAGGGTGTTATGTCGTACGATCTCGTTATCAAAAACGGAACCGTGGTGGATGGAACCGGCGCCGAACGTTACCGGGCCGATATTGCGGTGGCCAACGGAAAAATCGCGGAAATCGGCAAAGTCTCGGACGGAGCCAAGAAGGTTGTGGATGCCTCCGACCTGATCGTGGCACCCGGCTTTGTTGATCCCCATACTCACTATGACGCCCAGATTTGCTGGGACCCGCTGATCACATCCTCTTCCTGGCATGGAGTCACGAGTCTGGTCATGGGCAACTGTGGGGTTGGCCTGGCCCCGTGCAAACCCGAGGTGCATGAAATCGCAGCTTGGGATTTGGTCAACGTGGAAGCCATCCCGTTTGACGTGCTGGGCAAGGGTGTGACCTGGGACTGGGTCACCTTCCCCGAATATATGAATGCGGCTGAAAAGCGCGGGAGCGGCATTAATATCGGCTTTATGGCCGCGCTGACACCGTTCCGCCACTTTGTGATGGGCGAAGAGTCAATGGAGCGGGGCGCAACACCAGAGGAAACCGCGCAGATCAAGGCCCTGATTAAAGAGGCGGTTGCCGCCGGAGCCTTCGGATTTTCGACCACGAACGTGGCTCAGCATATCGGCTATAAAGGCCGTCCGATTGCTTGCCGTAATGCTAGTTGGGACGAACTCAAAGCCTGCTGCAACGCGCTCAAGGAACTCGGCAAGGGCAGTATCGAGCTCGCCCTGACCAATAACGTCTCTATTGTTGACGAAACCGAGCACGCCTTATTGGACATGCTCCTGACCGAAAGTGGTCGGAAGGTCACATGGCTGGCCTTGCTGAACCGGGACGATCAGCCGGATGCGGCCATGAATACCCTGCGGACGATTGAGCCGCTGTTCGAGAAGGGCGCCATTCCGCAGGTGACCTGCCGGCCGCTCATCATTCAGATCGACCTGCGCAAACCGTTCATCTTCGCCAATCTGCCGTGTTGGAAGCCGGCCTTTGACCAGCCGATTGAGAAACAGAAGGCGTTCTACAGAGATGAATCCTTCCGGGCTGCATTCCGCAAAGAGATGGAGTCGCCCAAGGTGTTCTCGGGCAAATGGGAACGCGCCATTGTCCATGAGGTGGGTAATCCCGCCATGCAGTCCCTGATTGGCAAGAGCGTGGCCGAGATTGCTAAAGAACGCGGCAAAGATGGGCTCGATACTTTCCTGGACCTGTGTATCGAGGATGACTTGCAACTCCAGTACACCTATGAGCTGTTCAACGCCGACGAAGACCGTATTCCTGAGCTGATTACCCACGATCAGGTCATGGTTGGCCTGTCAGACGGTGGGGCTCATGTGGATATGCTGTGTGACGCGGGTTACTGCACCTATCTGCTCGGCACCTGGGTGCGGGACCGGCAGGCCATGACGCTGGAGCACGCGGTGAGGCGGATTACCTCCGAGCCGGCCGCATTCTACGGCATGACCACTCGCGGCAAGATCGAAAAAGGCATGGCGGCCGACTTTGCGATTTTTGACTACCATACGGTTGGCTCGGCCCGTCGCGGCGAAATGCGGGCCGACCTGCCTGGTGGCGGGCGACGCCTGGTCATGCCGGCCCAGGGCGTCCAGTACACGATCGTGAACGGCGAAGTGCTGTTCGACGATGGCAAACATACGGGTGCCATGCCGGGCCAGGTGCTGCGTTCGGGTCAAGTCTAGTTCTCTCTTGCTCCCTCTCTCCTTGAGGGAGAGGGAGGTCTGCCACGAGCGCGTCCCAGCCACCCGCAGAATGAACCCCTTGCGTTGTCGGATTACGCTGCGCTAATCCGACCTATAGCGAGACTGTCAGAACTCTAAACTAAGGAGGGGAACATGCTGACTCGTTTATTTCATGTCAATATCTGCGTTCGCGATATGGAACGCTCCATCGGGTTTTATGAAAAGCTCGGGTTTAACAAGGTCAACGACTTTACGCTCGAAGACCCGACGGTCGGCGAGGCGCTTGGCCTCGACGCCAGGAAGCTGCGCGGTGTGTTCATGCGTCTCGGAGACGATGAGAACGCTCCGGTACTGGACCTGGTCCAATTCATCGATCCGCCCCCACAGGGAGAGCCTTACCCGTCGCTCAATAATATCGGGATTTGCCGTATCGCCTTCGACGTGGACGATATTGACAAGACCTATGCCGACCTTCAGGAAATGCAGGTTGAATTTTTAGCCCCGCTCAAAAAAATCGACGGACCCGGAGGCGCGGAGATTGGAGTCGTCTGTTTCAAAGACCCCGACGGAACTATTCTTGAGTTGATCAGCGGGATGTAGTTATTTGAGTATCCCTCACCCCAGCCCTCTCCCAAAAGGGAGAGGGAGCAAAGGGTAGGGGCAACCCCCTGTGGTTGCCCTGCGACTGGAGAAGCTGAGCATATGTCAACACAGCAGCCCCGTGACTACATAGACCCGGACAAGCTCAAGGCCGGCGGCCAAAGGGTCTTTGGCCTGCTGAGCGGTGCGTTAATCTCAGCCATGATCCACCTGGGTGACCGGCTCGGGCTGTACCGGGCCCTGCATGGTGCCGGGCCTGTGACGAGCGAGGAGCTTGCCAACAAAACGGGCTTAAGTGAACGCTGGGTACGGGAATGGCTGAGAGGACAGGCCGCAGCTCAGTTGCTTGAGTATACCGAAGAGGGACGTTTTTCCCTTTCGCCCGAAATGGCCCTGATTCTGGCAGACGAGGACAGCCCCAAGTTTGCCGCGGGTATTTTCAGCGATTTTCCGCAACGCATGGCCATATTGGAAAGACTGCCCGAGGCCTTTCGTACCGGCCTGGGTTTGCCCTACGACGCACGTGGGCCGGAAGGCGCGCGAGGCATTGAGCGGGTCTTTGCCCCGTGGTATCGGCACTCGCTGATCCCCATTGTTCTGCCTGCCTTGGACGGTGTCGAGTCCAGGCTGCACGCTGGCGCAAAGGTAGCAGACGTAGGCTGCGGTGCCGGGATTGCGCTGGTTCATATGGCTACGGCCTTTCCGCAGGCCGACTTTCACGGGTATGACATATCGGAGCATGCGCTGGCGCGGGCCAATGCCAACAAGGCTGAGGTCGGGCTGACCAACCTCCAGTTTCACCACGCGGCCCAGGACGGGTTGCCGGCCGATGCGAGCTTTGACTTCATCACCACGTTTGATTGCATCCACGATATGACCCATCCGGCGGAAGCCATTCGGGCCATCCGGTCGGCGCTCAAGTCGGATGGAACCTGGCTCATCGCTGATATTAAGAGCGCCCCGACGTTTGAAGAAAATCTGAAGAATCCCATGACCGGTCTGATGTATGCCTTCTCGGTGATGGGCTGCATGTCCTCGGCCTTATCCGAGCCGGATGGTGCCGGTCTCGGCACCTTGGGATTTAACGAACAGGTCGCGCGGAGCATGACGCGCGACGCCGGGTTTACCCGCTTCACCCGCCACGACTTTGACAATCCGTTTAACGCCTATTATGAAGTACGGCCCTGACGCGGTAAGACCAGGAGAAGAAACCCCCTCACCCCAACCCTCTCCCTCAAGGGGAGAGGGAGAAAAAGGTAGGGGCAACCCCCTGTGGTTGCCCGGCTCTCAGGAGGAGCCAACACGAGGAGAAAAATATGGAAAAGGAATTCCTGAATCCCGCCGGTCTGCCTGTTTTGCCGGGCTTCTCTCAGGTTGTGACCGCGACTGAGGGAAAAATTGTTTTCATCTCGGGCCAGGTCGCCTTGGATGCGAACAACGAAGTGGTGGGCAAGGGCGACCTGCGCGCCCAGGTCGTCCAAACCTTTGAAAACCTCAAAGGAGCGCTGGCCGCGGTTGGGGCCACGTTTGACGACGTGCTGAAGACCAATACGTATATTGTCAATTATACGCCTGACATGATCGGCGTGGTCCGTGAGGTTCGCAGCCGATATCTGCCCCAGGAAAAACCACCGGCCAGCACCCTCATCGGCGTTCAGGCACTGGTGCTTGAAGACCTGCTCATTGAGATTGAGGCCTTTGCTCTGCTCAATGCCTGAGGCCGGCGCGTATGCGCCTCTCCTTCCCCTGAACCCTGTATTAAGCCGGCATGTCCACTCCCGCCAGCCTTCGCGTTGCCTTTGACATTGGCGGAACCTTCACCGATGTCGTCATAGCCGGGTCCGACGGCCAGCTCCTGACCTATAAAATTCTGACCCTGCCCGATTCTGTTGGCGCAGACGTTGGGCGCTGTATTGCCGATGCCGAGCGCCAGCACCCGGAGAGCCCCGTTTCGAGCCTCGTCCACGGCACGACTATCGCCTCCAACGCGGTCCTGGAAGAACAGGGCGCACGGACCGGACTGATTACCACCAAAGGCTTTCGGGACGAATTGGAAATCCGCCGCCTGGGGCGTCCCAGTGTTTACAACGTTTTTTGGCAACGCACGCCGCCCTTGATCCCGCGTCGTCGCCGGCTTGAAGTCAGCGAACGTATGACCGTTCGGGGCGAGGTGGAAACGCCGCTCAAGGCCGAAGATGTGCGTCAGGCTATATTCAGCCTCAAACGCCAGGGGGTTGAATCTATTGCCGTGGCCTTTCTGCATTCCTACGTCAATCCCAGCCATGAGCGGCGGGCTGTAGCGCTCATCCGTGAGCTATTCCCGGAAGTCATGGTCTGCTCCTCAGCCGACATCCTCCCCGAGGTCCGTGAGTACGAACGTACTTCCACCACGGCCCTGAACGCCTACCTCATGCCCGTGGTCGGACGTTATCTGGACCAGGTGGAAACGCAGTTGCGGGCTTATCCTCCAGCCCTGCAAATCATGCAGTCCAACGGCGGGGTCATGAGCGCCGCGCACGCCCGTCTCCGCCCGGTGCATATGATCGAATCGGGTCCTGCGGCCGGCGCGTTGGCCGCGGCCGGCTTGGCGCGGGAAATCGGTCTGGCCCAGGCGGTAGCGTTTGATATGGGTGGAACAACCGCCAAAGGCTGCCTGATAGAAAATGGCCAGCCGGTTGAAACCGCCGAAGGCGAGGTGGGAGCGGGCATCAACCGGGCCGGGCGACTGAGCAAGGGTGCCGGCTATGCGCTACGCGTTCCCGCCTACGATATTGTCGAGGTCGGCGCGGGAGGCGGCAGCCTGGCCTGGGTAGACGATGGTGGTGCGCTGCGCGTCGGGCCCCGTAGCGCCGGTGCCGTCCCCGGACCAGCCTGCTATGACCGGGGCGGAACCGAACCGACCATCACCGATGCTAACGTGGTCCTGGGATATATGAACCCGGACAGCATCGCCGGTGGAACCGTCCCCATTGATGCAACTGCCGCGCAGACCGCCATACAGACGCGGCTGGGCACACGTCTCGGTCTGTCGGTTCACGAGGTTGCCTTTGGGATCCATCAGGTGGCTGACGCGACCATGACGCGCGCCATACGCGCGGTCACGACCGAGCGGGGCCGTGACCCACGCGAATTTACCCTGATAGCCTTCGGAGGATCAGGTCCGGTGCATGCGGCGACGCTGGCCGACAATCTGGGCATGTCGCGGGTGTATATTCCGCTCTTTCCCGGGGTGTTCAGCGCGCTGGGTCTGTTGGTGGCCGACCTGCGCTCTGACTATGTGCAGAGTGTGCCGCAGGATCTGGATACCGTTGATACCACGGCTCTGCTCCAGGAATTTGACGCGCTGGTGGCCCGTGCGGAGCAGGATACGCACAATGAACAGCCTGAGCGGAGCGACCTCACCTATGAACGCCTGATCGACTTGCGCTATCAGCGCCAGTCGTCGGAACTGACTCTGACGGTTCCGGCTCAGGTTGAGGCCGCTGACCTCCGGCGGGTCCTGACCGAAAGTTTTCATGCCGCGCATGAACGAACCTATGGATATCGCCGTGAAGACGATACCATTGCCATCGTCAGCGTCCGCCTGAAAGCAACCCTCCAGACACAAAGCCTGTCCTTCAGCGAATTAGGCGGGTATTTTGGTCAATCGGCAAAAAAGGTAACTCAGACGGACTCTCGACGCGCGTATTTCGGCCCGCAGCAGGGTGAGCTCGAAACCCGGATTCTCGGCCGAGGAGATCTGCTCGAACAGGCTGTCGTCGGTCCTCTGATTGTCGAAGAGTTTGACACCACGGTCGTGGTCCCGCCGCAATGGCAGGCGAGTGTCGATACGTATGGGAATATTGTGCTAAGCAAAAGCGCATAGACGAGGACAATCTTATGACCGGTGCATTTGACCCCATTCTTATCGAAGTCATGAAAAACGAGCTGACCGCTGTTGCCGAAGAAATGGGCATTACCATGAAGCGGACGGCGCGCTCGCTGGGAGCCAAGGAAGGCTCTGATTTTTCCACCGCGCTGGTCGATGCCCAGGGCCGGTTGATCGCCCAGGGCCTGACCATCGGCGTCCACCTGGGCTACATCATGGGGGTCATGCCGTGGGTGCTGAAGAAATTTGGCGACGACCTCCACCCCGGCGATGTGATTGTTTCAAACGACCCCTACGGTGGGGTGTCTCATTTTCCGGACATCGTTCTGGTCATGCCGATTTTCTGGCAGGAACAACTGGTCGGCTTTGCGGCCATCGTGGAACACCATACCGATATCGGCGGGCGCTTTCCCGGCGGCATGGGTATCGCCTGTGCCGAAGTCTATGAGGAAGGGGTGTGCATTCCAGGGGTCAAGCTCTTCAGCAAGGGCGAGCTGAATCACGACTTGGTCGATATGATCGCCGCCAACGTCCGGGCGCCTGAGGATGTGCGTGGCGACTTGGACGCCCAGGCCGCGGCCTGCCGGCGCGGGGCTCAGGGGGTCCGGGACCTGCTCGACCGCCACGGGCTGGAACAATTTGCAGCCTGTAACGAACAGTTGCGCCAGTACAGCGAACGGGCCATGCGAGCCTGCATTGCGGCCATCCCGGATGGCTCGTATGCGTGTACGGATCTGTTTGAAGATGACGGCTTGGGCGGGGAGGGGGTCAACTTGCGTCTCGCGGTGACTGTTGCCGGAGAGTCCGTCCGGGTCGACTTTGACGGCACCGGGCCACAGGTCCGTAGCGCGATCAATGTCCCCTTTAATCTCACCCGTGCCTGTGTGTATGTGGCCTTTCGGTCTATTCTTGAGACGGATGCCCCGGCAAACTCAGGACTGATGGCCCCCATTCAGGTGACTGCTCCTGAGGGCTGTGTGGTCAATCCGCAATTTCCCGGCGCGGTCGGGGCGCGCGGGATGCTGATGTGGAGGATTATCGACATGATATTTGCCGCATTGGCTCAGGCCATTCCCGACAAAGTCTACGCTGCGGGTGAGGGCGGGGCGAATTTGCTGGTGTATACACCCCAGGTTGAGGCGGGTGTGCCGTCCATGCTGCTGGATATTTATACCTCGGGCTGGGGCGCACGACCCGACAGCGATGGTGTGGAAGGCGTCACCCCCATGGCTGCCGGCGGCGCCATGCGCAGTATTCCCGCGGAAATGATCGAGCGTGAATGTCCGGTCATGCTGGACGGCTTCGGCTTTTTGCCGGACACCGGCGGACCGGGTCAATATCGCGGGGCTCTGTCCGTGTATCGCAAATGGCGTTTTCTGGGTGACGGCCGGGTGATGCTGCGAACCTGCCGGGTCAAATCCGTTCCGTATGGGCTGGCTGGCGGAAAAGACGGTACTCCATTTGCCGCCAGGCTGCGCTCCGGCGAAGCAGAAACCCAGCTCCCGTCCGAAATGCTCATCGATACTGAGGTGCAATCAGGAGAAACCCTACTGCATATCCAACCGGGCGCGGGCGGCTATGGTGACCCGCTCGCGCGTGACCCCCAACTCGTCCTGGACGATGTGTTGGACGAGAAAATTTCTCCCGCGTACGCCGAGCGGGAATACGGGGTCGCCATTGACCAGAGCACGGAGCAGGTTGACCGGAACCGGACAACACAACTTCGCGCAACACTGCGATCCGAGCTAGAGGCCTGACAAGAGAACGGACGGCCTGCGCCAGGTACGTGGGCCGGGAGGAGAGTTATGGCATTTGATCCTATTTTGGTTGAGGTCGTGAAAAACGAGCTGGCCGCCATTACCGAAGAAATGGCGATTGCGGTGTGGAAAACCGGCCGCTCGCCCATGGTCAAAACCGGAGATTTTGCCACCGCTATCTGCGACGGTCAGGGTCGGTTAGTCGGTCAGGGCTATGCGGCTCCGTTTCAACTGGCCTTTTTCATTGCGGTGATGCCGCACATCCTCAAAAAATACGGGGAAGACTTCGCGCCCGGCGATGTGATTGTGGTGAACGATCCGTATGCCGGTGTGACCCATATGCCGGACGTGATGATCATTGCGCCCACGTTCTGGCAGGGGCGGCGAGTCGCCTTTACCCTGGCTTATTCGCACCATACCGATATTGGCGGACGCTTTCCGGGCGGGTTCAGCAGCCAGTGTACGGAAACCTTTGAAGAAGGGCTCCGCCTGCCGCCGATCAAGCTCTACAAGGGCGGGGAGCGCAATGAAGCCCTCCTGGAGACGATTCTGGCCAATGTCCGGGTATCCGATGAATGGCTCGGGGACGTTGAGGCGAAAATCGCGGGCTGCTGGCGCGGCGAGCAAGAACTGAAACGTTTACTCGAAAAATACGGCCTGGACACGTTCAACTCGTGCTGTGACTATTTGATTAGCTATGCGGAAAAGGCCACTCGGGCGGCTATCAAAGATATTCCTCCGGGCGAGTATGTGTATGAGGACGCTTTTGAGGACGATGGTTTTGGCTCCGACGGAGTGGCCCTGCCGATCAAGGTGACCCTGCGCGCGCAGGGCGAAACCCTGAGCGTTGATTTCACCGGCACCGGGCCGCAGGCGCGCGGGGCGATCAACCTGCCGCTGAGCATGACGGAAGCAACGGTGTACGGCGCGGTTAAGAGTATTGTTAGCCCGGAGGTGTTGACTAATGTTGGCTTCATTCGGCCCATACAGGTCATTGCGCCGGTCGGCAGCCTGGTAAACCCGCGCTTTCCTGCCGCGGTCGGCGGCCGTGCCCCCTTATTCTTTCGGGTTTTTGATATGCTGTTTCGCGCCTTGGCCCAGGCGCTGCCCGACCGGGTGCCTATCCCCGGAGAGGGTGGGGATGTGTTGCACTTCACCGGTGAGAGAGAAGACGGGACGCCGTTCGCGGTGATGGACATTTTCTTTGGTGGCTGGGGCGGACGTCCGCGCAAGGACGGTATTGATGGCGTGGCTCCCATGGCCTTCGGGTCGTATGGAACGATTCCAGCGGAAATGCTCGAACGTGAATTTCCGCTAGTCGTCGACGGGTTTGGCTATGTGCCGGATACGGGTGGTGCCGGCAAGCATCGGGGCTCAGTCTCCATCTATAAACAGTGGCGCTTCCTGAGCCCCGGAAAAGTCATGGTTCGCACCAATCGTCTCATTCGAGCCTCCGGTGGACTGGCCGGTGGCGCGTCCGGCTCGCTGTCCAAGAATATCCTGAACCCTGAAACAGAGAACCGGGAACTGCCGCGCAAAGCCCATATGCATATGGATGTGAAGCCGGGCGATCGTATCCACCATATCGTGTCCGGCTCGGGTGGCCACGGCAATCCCTTGGAGCGAGACCCTGCCCAAGTGCTGACAGACGTGCAGGACGAAAAGTTGTCTGTCGCGCAGGCGCGAGATCAATATGGGGTGGTAATTGATACGGCCGCGGCTGCGGTGAATATGCCGGAAACCGAGGCGCTGCGAGCCACGCGCTTGCAACCGGTTGCGGCAGCAGACTAGTTGCGGGTTGGATGTTTCAGACTCACTCTTCCTGGATGGCCCTCGCCCAGCCACTGCGGTCTTCTACCCTGAACGGACGAATACATGCGTATAGGCTTTGATATTGGCGGAACTTTCACCGATGTTATTGTGGTTGACGACGACGGACGCCTGTTTACCACAAAGGTGCTCTCGCTGCTTGATCAGGTTGGTGAAGATATCGTCCGCTGCGTGCATGAGGTCGATGCGCAGGCCCAGGTCGAAGGCTTCGTTCACGGCACGACGATTGCCTCGAATGCTGTCATCGAAGAGACCACCGCGCGGACCGGACTGATTACCACCCAGGGCTTTCGGGACGAACTCGAAATGCGCGGACAGCGACGGCCCAATATCTACGATGCGGACTGGGATCGCCTGCCTCCCCTCGTACCCCGTTCCTTGCGTTTGGAAGTGCAGGAACGCATCCTGGGCAATGGCCGGATCGAGCGCGCGCTCAATCCGGCGCAGGCTCAGGCTGTGATCGATCAGCTTCTGGCCGATGGCGTGGAAGCGGTTGCCGTGTGCCTGGTGAATTCCTATCTCAATCCGACACACGAACAGCAGTTAGGGCAGCTTATTGCTGAAGTGGCTCCGGATACGGTGGTGTGTCTGTCGTACGATATTCACCCTGAAATTCGCGAGTACGAACGCACCAGTACGACCGTCATTAACGCCTCGCTGATTCCGGTCGTTGATCGCTATCTCAATCGACTGGAACAGCACCTCTCGACCTATAGCGAGCGCGTTCTGATTATGCAGTCCAACGGTGGCATCATGAGCGCCCAGGCCGCTCGGCGCCGGCCCGCGTATATGATCGAGTCTGGTCCGGCTGCCGGCGTACTCGCCGCAGCACGCTTCGCCCAGGAGACGCAGCAGGATCAGGTGCTCTCGTTTGATATGGGAGGGACGACTGCCAAAGCTTGTTTGATTGAAAACGGAGCACCACTTGAGAAGCCGGGCGGGGAGATCGGGGGCGGCGCGACCATAACGACCCGTTTGTTCGGTGGTGGCGGGCATGCCCTGCGCGTCCCCTCGCTTGACATCGTGGAAGTGGGCGCCGGAGGCGGTAGTATTGCCTGGATAGACGACGGGGGCGCCTTACGAGCCGGTCCCCAGAGCGCCAGCGCGGACCCTGGTCCGGCCTGTTATGGCCGGGGCGGAACCGAGCCCACGGTCACTGATGCCAATGTCGTGCTGGGCTATATGAATCCCGCTGCTATTGCTGGCGCGACCCTGGCTATCGACCGCCAGGCTGCCTGGACTGCGATTGAGCAAAAAGTCGCCCGGCCGCTCAAGGTCGAAGTTCTGGCCGCGGCCTATGGCATCACCCAGGTGGCAAACGCGACCATGATGCGCGCCCTGCGGGCCGTCTCGACCGAACGCGGGCGGGACCCGCGTGACTTTACCCTGATTGCATTCGGTGGAGCCGGACCGATACACGCCGCGGCACTGGCGGACAGCCTGAGTATGACGCGGGTTCAGATTCCGCTCTACCCCGGCTTGTTCAGCGCGCTTGGGTTATTATTGGCAGATTATCGCCACGACTATATCCGCAGCGTGGCCGTGACCTTGGATCAGCTTGATCCGCAGGCCGTGCTGCGTCACTACCAGGAACTTGAGGCCCAGGCGCGGACCGAGTTGGTCGAAGAAGGCATTGCCGAGGAGCAGATTCGTTTTGAGCGTCAGGTCGATCTGAAGTACGGCTATCAGGTAGCGGAGCTGAGCCTGCCTTTTCCCGACGTGTCAGTCACGGACATGCAGGACCGCCTGGCCCAGCTCTTCACCGAAGCGCACCGGCAGGCGTTCGGTTATGACCGAGCCGATACGATTGAGCTTGTCAGCGTCCGTCTGCAAGCCGTAGCCTCCTCCGGCCACCTGCGTTTTACTGAGCTGACCGGAGCTGGGAGCGAGAATGCTCCTGCGCCGCCAACCTCCCGCACGGCATATTTTGGTCCACAGGTGGGTGAATGCGAGGCTGCGGTATATCAACGTACCGCTCTTGAACAGGTCCGGAGCGGCCCGCTCATTGTGGAAGAACCGGATACTACGGTGGTTGTCCCGCCCGGCTGGACAGTCCAGTATGACGTGAGTGGGAATCTTCTCTTGCAGCATGAATAATATCTGTGCGTTTTTTGCTTCAGAACGGGAACCCACCCCGCCGCTACGCGGCATCCCTCCCAAGAGGGGATGGGAGAAGCATAAAATCCCCTCCCCGGAGGGGTGGCCGAAGGCCGGGGTGGGTTCCCGCCATGCTGAAGGATATCTTCTGTGAGGCCGACATCCACTCCGGTAGTCAAAGACTTGGTTCTGATTGGCGGTGGCCACAGTCATGTCACGGTGCTGAAACGCTTTGGGATGAAGCCGCTGCCGGGCGTCCGCGTGACGCTGATTTGTCGCGATACGCACGCGCCGTATTCCGGCATGTTACCCGGCTATATCGCCGGACATTACGCCTTTGATCAGGCTCATATCGATCTTGGACCGCTGTCCCGGTTTGCTGGGGCACAGTTTTTTCACGATGAAGCAATCGGCCTGGACCTGGCCAACAAGCAGGTCGTGTGTCGCGCCCGCCCGCCCGTGGCCTATGATGCCTTGTCCATTAATATCGGGGCCACGCCTGCCGTCGCGCATATACCCGGCGCTGCGCACACCGGGGTGGCCGTCAAGCCTATAGACAGTTTTTGGCGGCATTGGGAACAGCTCCGCGAGCGCTGTCTGGCCCGTACCGCACGCACGACAATCGGCGTCATCGGCGGTGGAGCCGGAAGCGTAGAACTCTTGCTGGCCGTCCAATATCGCCTCGAACGTCTGCTCGCCCAGCAGGGACGGTCGGCCAACCATCTCGTTTTTTACCTCATCAGCGGGACACAAGAGATTCTGCCGACCCACAACGCGCGCGTTCGGGCCGCGTTTCAACGTATTCTCAAAAAGCGTCGGGTTGAGATCCGAACGAATTGCCTCGTTACCGCCACGGATGAGGGTTGCGTGCGATTTGCCGATAACACTCAACTCGCTCTGGACGAGACGCTGTGGGTCACCACAGCCGGCGCCGCCGGATGGCCGAGGGAGGCCGGCTTGGACACAGACGAGCAGGGTTTTATCGCGGTGCAGGACACGCTCCAGTCCGTTTCCCATCCCGAGGTTTTTGCCGCCGGGGATATTGCCGCGGTCGTCAACCATCCCCGTCCAAAATCGGGCGTGTTCGCCGTCCGCCAAGGGCCGCCGTTGGCAAAGAATTTGCGCCGCTTCCTGCGCGGCCAGACGGTCAAAGCCTTTGTGCCGCAAAGGCAGTTTCTGAGCCTGATCTCTACCGGAGACCAATATGCGGTGGCCTCGCGTTCACGCTGGGTGTGCGAAGGCAAGTGGGTCTGGCGCTGGAAAGACTGGATCGACCGGCGCTTTATCCGTAAATACAACGAGTTGCCGCACATGCCCGAAGACGAGCCAGCTCAGGTAGAACAGGGCTTGGCCGATGCGCACGTTCTCAAAGAGATTTCCGCCTTTGCCATGCGGTGCGGTGGCTGCGGGTCCAAGATCGGCAGTACGGTCCTGAACCAGGCCCTGGCGCGTCTTGAGCCGGTTGACCGCTCCGACGTCATTGTCGGCCTGCACGCGCCGGACGATGCCGCAGTGGTCACCGTCCCCCCCGGAAAGGCGATGGTGCAGACCGTTGATTTTTTCCGGGCCTTCATTGAAGACCCGTTTGTCTTCGGTCAAATCGCGGCCACTCACGCCCTGGGCGACATCTTTGCCATGGGCGCGGAGCCACAGACCGCCCTGGCCATGGTCACCATCCCGTACGGCCTGGAACACAAGGTACAGGACCAGCTTACGCAACTCATGGCTGGGGCCTTGGAGGTCCTCAACCGGGAACACACCGCTCTGGTCGGTGGGCATACCAGTGAGGGCAGCGAACTGGCGCTTGGATTTGCCATCAACGGTCTGGCCAGTCAGGAATCCGTTCTGAAAAAAAGCGGTATGCAGCCGGGACACGCGCTGATTCTGACCAAGGCCCTGGGAACCGGCGCGCTGTTTGCCGCAGACATGCGACACAAAGCCAAAGGCCGCTGGATCGAAGCCGCGCTCGCCTCCATGCGGCAGTCCAATCGAGCCGCAGCAGACTGCCTGCGTCAGCACGGTGCGACCGCCATGACCGATGTGACCGGATTCGGCCTGCTGGGCCATCTGGTTGAAATGGTCCGGGCCTCGGCTGTAGACGCGGTCCTCAATATGGAACGGCTGCCGATCCTGCCGGGTGCTCTGGAGATCGTTCAGCAAGGCATTTTTTCGTCCCTGCAACCGCAGAATATTCGGCTGCGGCGGGCTATTCGCGAGGTAGAGCGGGCAGCCCAGCACCCATACTATGCGCTGCTGTTCGACCCGCAGACCGCCGGCGGACTCCTGGCCAGCATCCCATCCGAGCAGGCCCAGGCGTGTATCCGGGAGCTTCAGGCCCAGGGCTATCAGGACGCGGCCATTATCGGTGCGGTGCAGGCGCAGAGCGATGCGCTTGAGCCGATCAGCCTGCGTGCATAACCAAAGGCTGCCTTCTCGCCGCTTTAAGCAGCAGAGGCTAAAGACGGCGCGCGGTCGCGGCCTCGCAATCTGCGGGTGCAGGTGGCCAAGGCGCTCTCTAAGGGATCGGCCGCTTCTGATCGGCGGAATTTCGAGGTTGAGCTTCTCGACCGGCTCGTTCTGAGACGCCTCGGGAAGCCGGTCGAAGATTGTTCAGGTCGGGGGGAGGTGGGAGCGGTGCCTTTCAGCTTCCCCATCTCCCGCTTGAAGGACTGGCATGTCTCCCCCGTTCATGAGTCCAGGCTCGATCTCGGGCCGTCGACGCGCACGGTTACAATATCAATATTGTGGTACTGTTGGTGGCGGACGGACGAGGCAAAGTGGCGCAGCAAGCGCAGCGAGAATTCTCGCTCGTCGAGCGTCTCCGCCTGTTCCCCCAACAGCGCGAGGTGGTCCTCCAGGTTTTCCTCGCCCACCGCAGCCATAAACTCCAACTCCACGGCTGCCCCGTCCTGGCGGGCCAGCACCCGTAAGCGCGGCTTGGCGTGCTCCGTCGCCTTGGCGTCCATCTGCTGGATCAGACTCGTTAGCGCCTCCTCCCCGATCAGGCACAGGCGCTGGGCCGTCTCCTCGCTCCAGCCCAGGCGGGCAGCCAACTCGCGCAGGAACGCCGTCAGCTTGGGCAGTCCGGCGATCCCCAGCTCGATTTCGAGCCGCCGCCGCCGGGCACCGGTCAGTTCCATAAAGGCGGTCAATCCCACCACCATGAGACCTCCTGCGGTGATGCCGTTCCCCAGCAGGACCTCCCACACTCCGCTCAGATAGTCGGAGAAGATGGCCTGAGACTCGAAGCCGATCCCCACCCACACGGCCATGCTGATGATGAGGGTCTTGCGCGAGTCGTTACCGCTCTGGAGGGCCAGTTGCATACCCTGGACCAGAATGGGACCGAACAGAATAGCCAGATAGGCGGCCGCCACCGGGCTCGGAATGGCGATCAACACGGCCATCACCTTGGGCAAAAAGGCCAGGACGAAGAAAAGGATGCCCACGCACACCGCGACCCGGCATGCCGCCACGCCGGACTGTTCCACAAACGGGGCGCTCGACGGGGCGGTCCCGGTCGGTATCGTCCCGGCGAGGCCACACAGCAGATTGCTCACGCCAACGGTAGCCACCGCGCCCTGAACCGAGCGGAGATCGGTCGCCCGTTGCCGGCGCCACGAGACCTGCTGCGTGGAGACGGCATGGCCGAGGGTCCCCGTCGTGCCGATCAGCATGACGAACAGGAAGGCGGGCAGGAGAGACCAGAAGGCAGGCCCGAACGTTAAGTCCACCCCCGGCCAGGCGTTCAGGGGAAAACCAATCCAGGGTGCGGCCCCTATAGGTTCCGGGTCGTACAGACCAAACGGTGCGGCTACCGCACAGCCGACCGTTATCCCAATGAGTGGCGCCCACAACCGCCACCACTCTGAAGCCCGCAACAGGAGCGCCACGACCGTGGCAAAGGTGACCGCCGCGCTCGCCGGGGCTGCGGCCCACGGCGTCCCGTCCGGCACGGTGGTCAGCATCCGGAAGACCGCCGGCATGATGGAGATGGCAATCAGGACGAGGAGCGTTCCGGTCACCATCGGCGTGATGAAGCGTCGCAACAAGGACAGACGGGTGTCCAGCGCGAACTGGAATCCTGCAGAAACGAGCAGCAGGGTCGCCATCAGGGACGGCCCGCCCGCACTGAGCGCGCTGATGCACACGCCGATGAAGGCACTGCTGGTCACCATAACGAGCGGATAGCCGGAGCCCACGCGCCCGATGCGGAAGGTCTGTAAGACCGTCGTCGCGGCATTGACCATCAACATCGCGAAGATGGCCCAGGCCAGATAGGTCTCGTCCTGCTCTGCCGCCCGCATGATAATGGTCGGGATAAGCACCAGACTGGGCGCCATGGCCATCACCCGTTGTGCGCTGATGCCAAAGGCGATCGCATACGGCGGGTGTTCATCAGGCTCGTAAAGGAGAGTAGACACGGGAGGCAGCCTCAAAATAGGCCGATAAGCGAGAGTGCGAATGAAGTCAAGCCGGAGGAGGAGTCTGCGAAGCGTGTCAAGAGGCACAGCGTGCTCTTACCGACGCGTGAGCCACCTACCCAGCCCCTGACAACATGGACACCGGTCAGACCATACATCCGTTGGAGGAGCAGGTCCAAGATGCGCCTCGACGACGTAGAAGGGCGTCTATTCTCCATTGACCGAAAACGCGATCAGGGCGTTGCCCGGCACCCCGCCCCGATAGCCGTAGCCGGAGTGGACATACAGCATGCCGTCCACAATCGTCGGCCCCGGACCGTCAAAAGACCCCCCCGTGGTCTTGACGCCGTTCGTGCTCGCATATTCCTGGACGGCGTTGTAGTCCCACACCACCTCTCCGGTGTCGGTCGCATAGCCGCGCAGATGGCCGTCAACCGAGCCGGAGAACACCACGCCGGGCAGGGCCGACACGGCCGCCGACTGGGCCGGGCTGCACTGCGGCCGGTCTCCACAGCCGACTGCCGGGACGTGCCATTTGCGCTCGCCGCTCTCGATATCAATGGCAAACATGCCGCCTCCGACACTGCCGTCCAGGATCCTGGTCCAGCTCCCGTCCGCATTCTCTACCGTCTTACGGACGACATCGGACAGGGCCACATAGACCTGTTCGGCGTCTGCCGTCGACCCCCACTGAATCCCGCCGAGCAGGCCGCCCTTGCCGACGCGGTGCTGCCACAATATTTCACCATCGCGGTCCGGGTCGATGGCGTGCATCACCCCGGACTTCTGGCCGGCCAGGATGATCCGCCGGCCGTCGGGCAGAATGCGCAGGATGGGCGAGGAGGCGAAATCCAGGTCCGGGCCGCGCGCCTCCGGACAGTTGGTGTCGTCCCCAATCTCGCAGGCGACATTCCAGGCGTCACCCACGGTGAACTGCTTTGACCACAGGACTTGGCCGCTCCGCATATCAAAGGCCATCACCGCATCACTCGTCAGCGAGGCCGGGTCGGAATAATTATCCCCCGTGGTCACATACATGCGGTTACGCTCCGGGTCGAGCGCCGGCGAGGACCAGACCGAGGCGCCAGACGGCCCCCAAAGCTGCACGCCGATCGCATTCTTGCGAACAGGCACCGGGGGCTCTGGAATGGTATACGCTTTCCAGACCAGCCTGCCGTTCAAGCGGTTGAGCGCCATGATCTTGCCGCGGAACGTACAACACTCGTAGGTGGGGTCGGCGCCGGCGATTTCTTCCAGGGAAGTGGTGGCCACGTAGAGCCGGTTGCCGTGCGTTTTGGGTGTGCCGGTAATCCGCGCCAGGGGATGGTCGTCTACGTCCACTTTCCAGAGTTCTTTACCCGTGCGGGCATCAAGCGCATACACATTGGCTGCCGCGTCCCCCACATAGACAACGTAGCGCGGCGGGGTGGTGGCGGGCAGATTGTCAACCACCGGGGTGGCGCGCACCCCGGTCGCAGTTTCGACCGACCAATGCAGACAGCCGGTTTTGGCGTCAAGCGAATAAATACGGCCCTGGAGCGAACCGATGAACACCCGGCCGCCGACCACCGTCGGCTGGGAGACCCGAAAATCCATGGGCAACCCGAACACCCACTTGACCTTCAACTCAGGCACCTGCTCGGCGCTGATCCCGGCAGCCTCGGCGGATTGGAAGCGGGTGTTGAAGTTATCGACTCCCCAGCCGTTCCACTGCGGAGCACCGTCTTCAACCATGAACTCGCCCGGCGCGTCTGCGCAGAACCCGGCGACTGTCTCGTTCTTTTCGGTCGGAGGCGGCAGTTGCCTGCCGGTGATCCACTCGGCTAAGGCGCGCCGCTCCTGATTGGTTCGGGCCATGCCGAGGAACTTCATCCTGCCACGTTCCAGGGAATGCAGGACCATCACGGCCGGCAGGCGTGACATGACGTCCCGGTGCGGCGCGCGTTCGACCTGTCCTTCGTGACAGCGCGCACAGTGTGCTTGGTAGAGCGCTTCCCCGTCACTTCCCCCTTCGGTTGGCGAGAAGGCCCAACTCGAAGAAATACCCACGCTCGACAGCAGCACACCACACACAAAAGCCTGGATCATAACGCGCATTTTTTGCTCTAGAGACCCATCACGGACAGATATCCACCGACCTCCTTTTCCCGCTGTCCCCCTCTTTTTGCCTGGGAGGAGTATTGTCTGTCAAACCCTTCCAAACATGCAGACTGTATCATGGCCCCTCATGGTCAGACAAGGTTGCTCGCAGTCCCGCCCCTATGACGCCCCGCTCTACAAGCATAGCAACTGGATCGAGCGCGCTTTCAATACGCTCAAACACTGCCGCTGGGCCACTCGCTATGACGGCAAAGCCACCCAGGATGTTCTGCCTCAACGCAAGCCGTAGTATGGGTAGAGAGGCGAGCTTCTTGAGGTGACTTGAGACCATCGTCTCAGGTATAGGCTCTGAGAAAAAAGAAGACGAGCACGCCGGTGACCGAGACGTAGAGCCAAATCGGGAAGGTGTAGCGGGCGATCTTTTTGTGGGCCTCAAACTGTTTGCGGGCTGCATGGTAGAGCGTGGTGAAGACCAGGGGCAGGGCGACAATAGAGAGCACGATGTGGCTGATCAGGATGAAAAAATACAGCAGCCGAATCGGTCCCTGGCCGGGAAAAGGAGTATCGCCATGAAAATGGTGATAGACGATATAACTCACCAGAAAGAGGACCGAGAACACCAGCGCGGCCAGCATGCAGCGTATATGCCTTTCCCGATTGCCGCGCTTGATATTGACGAACCCGCCGATTAAACAGCAGGCGCACAGGGCATTGAGGCAGGCGTTGGCCGCCGGGAGATAGGTCACCCACTCTCCCTCTGTTGTGGCCGCCGGCTTATAGTAAATCAGCCAGATCAGAAACCCGCTCAGGATCAAGCCGAGGAGCAAGAACCAGGAAAACGGGTTGCGTACCATGGCCGGTGTTGACATGGGTTCGAAGCTAACGGCGGAGAGGGGAGAGATCAAGTCTCCGGTGGAGAGGGAATGCCTGGCGTAGGGGCAACCCCCTGTGGTTGCCCGGCCTGCTCATTTGGCTGTGACCGGGTAAGCTGTTCCCACTGGGAGCACAGGCTTCCAGCCTGCTTCGGAGCGGGCAAGATGCCCGCGCTCCCAGACAGGGCAGCGGGCGGGACACGTCTGGGGAGCGGGTTTGCCGCGTATCGCGCCTGCCGCACTATTCCGCTAGAATGCCGCGTCATCAGACCGAAGCGAAGGAGGACAGTATGCAGTTTGTCAGTCTGGAAGAAGCCAAGCAGGCATCGGGTCTGCGCCTGACGTTTGTGGCCAATGCGCCGAGCCCGTGGGGCGAAGCGATTAAAGGTATGCTCAAGACCAAGAATATTCCCTTTACCGCCACGCTCTATATGCCCGGTGACCCCGCGGCCAATAAGGGCCTAGTGGAGTGGACGGGGGAAGATAGTGCACCGTCCGCCATGTATGAAGACGAAGCGCCCCGGTCCGGCTGGGCGGAGATTCTGCTCTTGCTCGAACGCCTGCAGCCCGAACCCCGTCTTATTCCGGCTGACCCGGAGCAACGTGCGCTGATGTTCGGGCTCTCACATGAAATCTGTGGTGAAATGGGTCTGGGCTGGGCAGGTCGTCTCATGATGTGTGATGCCGCCATAGACCCGAATGTGGACTATCCGATTCCGGCCGAGATGGGCCACTATCTTGGCGCGAAATACGGCTACCGGCCCGGCATCGGCCCGGAGGCGACCAAACGGGTGACCGATGTTCTGACCCTCCTGTCTGCCCGCCTCAAAGCCGAGCAGGCAAAGGGCAACCGCTTTCTCATGGGCGAACACGTCACGGCCCTGGATTTCTATTGGGCCACGTTTTGCGCCCTGATGAAACCGCTGCCGCCCGAGCAGTGCAAGATCATGGAGGTGTTGCGCGCCGCCTTCGAGTTCCCCAATCCCGCGATTGAAAAAGCGCTTGATCCTGCCCTGATCGAGCATCGGGACTTTATGTATAACGAGTACCTCGGGCTGCCCATGGTGCTGTCGTAACACGACCGGGAGACACAAGCGTCTCCCGCTTCATTCCCATGCCCATCCCCGAACGGTATAACCGTGGCTACAACCTTGGCGTTGGTGGTGCGGTCGTGCGCGACAACCGCCTTTTGCTCGTGCGCCGAGCCTCACGGCGGGGCAGGGGGAACTGGCAGGTGCCGGGCGGCTTTGTCGAGCCGGACGAAACCATTGAGCGGGCCGTTGTCCGCGAGGTCCGGGAGGAAGCCGGCGTGACCGGAGAGGTGCAGGGTGTCATCGGGCTGCGGAATCGGTGTGATCCCGATATTGGCAATAGCCTGTACATCGTCCTGCTGATGAAACCGCTGAGCGGTGAGCCCACGCCGGATATGGAAGAGGTTGACCGCGCCGAGTATTTGACCCTGGAGCAGATTGAGCAGTTAGAGCAGGTACCACCCATTAATCGGGAGATCGCCAGCCGCGTGCTCTCTGAGGAAAAATGCCTGCTGGCAGCGCAAGAGCTTATTCATCTGAACGGCAAACCCTACACACTCTTTGTTGGCTAGTTTCTACGACCCAATATTTTCCCGATTAAATAAAAAATAATGAGTATAGTCAAAAACAAATATTCCAGGCTGTAGAACTGCTGGACCTATGCTAACTCTCATCACAAAAGAGGAAATCCGTGAGTATGACTCCGCAACAAGAAACGCTTGAACTGCGTGGAGATGGCGCGGTGCGGGCCTCTATTCAATTTTGCTACCGTCAGGCTGGCCAGGGTCCGCCGCTGGTATGGCTCCACTGGCTGTGGGGCGAGCCGGGCTGGATGGACTACCACCAACGGTTAGCCGAACGTTTCCAGGTATTCGTTCCCGACCTGCCGGGCTATGGGCAATCCGCATTGCCGGAATGGGCGAAGACGCCGCATGACTTGGCGGTGTTGCTGCTGCAATTCCTTGATGCGCTGTCGCTCCAACGGCCGATTGTTGTCGGCTCGTGCCTCGGTGGATGGGTCGGGACTGAACTCGCCCTGCTCAGACCGGAGCGGATTGCCAAGTTGGTTTTGATTAGCCCGCTCGGCTTAGTGCAGGACTGGACCAAGGTGCCCAATCTCTTCTATACGGACCCGGCGCGCTTGCCGCGCTATCTTTTTACGGACGCAGCTCTGGAGAAGGCCTCACTGTATGTTCCAGACCTGAGTAACTGGACCGACGCCTTCATCAACAGCCGAAACGCGAGTATTCGACTGGTATTTGACCCCTACCTCCACAGTCGCAGCTTACGCCATCACTTGCATCTTTTGACGACCCCGACGCTTGTCGTCTGGGGCGAGCAGGACCCCCTCCTGGCACCAGCGCACGCCGCGCTGTGGACTGCCTCGCTACCGCAGGCTCACAGCGTGATGATTCCGAGGGCGGGACATCTCCCGTACGTGGAGGATTGCGAGGCCGTTATCCAGGCTATTCACACCTTCATTCCGCCACAGGAGAGGGGAGGGGCATGAGAGTCTTCAATATGGTGCTGTTTGGCTGGCCGTATCTGCCTGACGATGCTCCCGTTGGTACGCCCGGATCGTACCCACTCTCGAATCGGTATTTTGATCCTGTCCAGGGCAATGCCTTACTGCAACGAGAGTTGGACCGGATCACGCTCAGTGATGAGCTTGGGTTGGATGGCTTCACCTGTCAGGAACATCATGGCGGCGGCGGATTTTGTGCCATGGTGCCCTCGACGCACCTCATGGCGGCAGCCGTCTCTCAACGCACGAAACAGCTTCAAGTGGCGATCACCGGCACGTGCATTCCGTTACACCACCCGCTTGCCATTGCGGAAGAGGTCGCCATGCTGGATCACCTGAGCAATGGGCGTTTCATTTGGGGGGCGCTGCGTGGTTTTCCGACCGAATACCTGTCCTATAATGTCAACCCGGCGGAATCCCAGGCGCGGTTTCGGGAAGGGTTTTCCTTAGTTCTGAAAGCGCTTTCGAGTGAGGGGCCATTCGATTTTGACGGCCAGTTTTACCGCGTCCGGGACTATAATATCTGGCCGAAGCCCCTGCAGCAGCCCTATCCGAAAATCTGGATGGCGGCCAATAGCCTGGACTCGCTCGATTTTGCGGTCAAGAATCGCACCTATATTGCTACGCCGTGGGTCAGCATTGAGCGGACGCGCTCGGTGCACGAGACGTATCATCGGCTGGCCCACGAGCAAAACATCGCCATCCCCGAGGATTTTGATGACATGTTTGCCTCGATCTGCGCCTTATACGTTGGCGAGAGCGATAAGAAGGCACGCCAGGAGGCTGAAGTGCATTTAGAATACCACTTCTTCCGCGCGCTGGCGTCCTTTGATATCGGCACGGTCTCGCTTATTCCCGGACATATGAGTGTCGATGGCATGCGCGATTGGCTGAAAAACGTCACGAGCAAAGACACGGGCAAGGCCATGGGCTATAGCGTCGATGAGGGAATTGAAAATGGGACGGTCATTTTGGGCGGACCGGAAAGCGTGATCGCTCAAATCAAACGCCAGCGCGAAGAGGGTAAACGCGGAACCCTCCTGGCCATGTTTCAGTTTGGTTCCCTGCCGGATGCACTCGCGACGCAGAGCCTGCGGCTCTTTGCCCAAGAGGTGTTGCCCAAGATTCGTGCCATTTGAGGAGGTGCCGCTCCGCCCTCCGCCAAAAACGACCGCCCTGGACGGATAGGCGGCCGGACCTCTATACGTAGCGGCATGGCAGGCCAAGGCGACGGACGCGGCGATGGGGTACCCGCGTTTTTTTATGGCTGGTGGATTGTTGTGGCATGCTTTGTGAGCATGTCGATGGCTGGTGGTGTTGGCAATCTGTCCTTCCCGGTTTTTCTCAAACCCTTGACCGCAGAGTTTGGCTGGACCCGAGCACAGGTATCTGGCGGGATTTCGGCCTTTATGTTGGCTATTACCTTCACGGCTCCTTTTGTCGGGCGAGCGGTAAGCCTGTATGGGCCGCGGGCGGTCATGATTCCGGCGGCCGTATTGGTGGGCCTGTGCCTGATGCTGCTGTCTCAGATGACGGCCCTGTGGCAGCTCTATCTGCTGCGTCTCGGGGTGGGGGTTGGGTTTACGGCCCTGGCCCACGTGCCGGTCAACATCGTTATTTCGCGCTGGTTTACGCGCAAGCGCGGCCGGGCCATGGGCACGGCCATGATCGGCGCTCCGGTTGGCGGCCTGCTGATGACGCCCTTTGCCTCGTTTTGTATCGAGTGGGTTGACTGGCGTCTCACCCTGTTGACTCTGGGCGGGCTGCTGTGGCTTCTCCTGGTTCCGGTGCTGTTCTGGCTGCTGCGCGATACGCCGGCTGACCTGGGTCTGTTGCCGGACGGCGAGACGAGACGGACCGCGGACGACACGCCGGTCGATACCGGCGTAGGGAGGGGAATATCCGCCCGAGATACGCTCCGAACCGGCCGTTTCTGGGCCCTTATCGGTATTTATTTTCTGGCCTATGGCTGCCTCTTTTCCGTGATGATTCATCAGCATCCCTATTTTACGGATCAGGGCTTTTCCGCTCAGCACGCGGCCTTACTGGTGAGTGTGCTGCTCAGCGCGTCCGTCATCAGCGGACTGGGTTTTGGCTGGGCGAGTGAGCGCTACGATCCGATGCAGCTGGCGGCGGTCTGTTATGCCCTGGGCGGTATCGGTATAGCCCTGCTCTTATGGGCTTCCCCCGTGGTTGCCGTGGTCGGCTTTGTGGCCTGTTTCGGCCTATTCTTTGGCGGCACCACTCCGCTGACTGCGCTCGTGACCGGGCATATGTTCGGCATGAAAGCGCACGGCGTGATCTACGGTTTTTATCAGACCGTTATCTGTTTGAGCGGCTTCGTTGGTCCGACTGTGATGGGCTATATCTACGACACGACCGGCAGCTATCAACTCGGGTTTACCGGTGTAGGCATCGGTCTCCTGTGTGCTGCCACGTTGATGCTGGTCGTGCGGGCGAGAACCGTGCTTCTTCCCGTGTCTGTGGCATCCACCTGAACAAACAGATCGGGATTTTCCTCTTGTGGCCCAAATCTCCGGCTGATACAACTTTTGCACAAAGATTAAGGAACCCACCCCGCTGCTTCGCAGCACCCCTCCCAAGAGGGGATGAAAGCCGCTCCCCTCCTTGGAGGGGTGGCCCGTAGGGCCGGGGTGGGTTTCTGATGTTCGTTTCGAGCCGCCAACAAGGAGGGCCTGTTATGAAGAGCCATTGGTTTCATTTAATGCCGTATCAAGACCTGCCCGAAGACTTCAAGGAAAAACATCCGAGTGTGTGGGTAGATGTTTCAAGTGAATTATTCGACCCCGCGCGCGGACACCAATTTTACAACGAATATCTGGACGAGTTGGAGTTTGCCGACAGCCTGGGGTTTGATGGTATCTGCGTGAACGAGCACCACGCCAACGCCTACGGCCTGATGCCGTCACCCAATATCATTCTGGCCGCACTCGCCCGTCGGACTTCCAAAGCTGCGCTTATCGTGCTGGGTAACTCGATTGCGCTGTATAACCCGCCTATTCGCATTGCCGAAGAAATGGCCATGCTTGACTGCATCTCGGGTGGCCGTTTTGTAGGCGGCTTTCCGGTCGGTACCTCGATGGACACCAATTTTGCGTACGGCCAGACGCCCCTGACCCTGCGCGAGAAATATCGGGAAGGCCACGACCTGATCATCAAGGCCTGGACCGAGCCGGAGCCGTTTGCCTTTAACGGTAAATACAACCAACTCCGCTATGTGAACATCTGGCCCCGCCCGATTCAAAAGCCGCATCCGCCGGTGTGGATCCCTGGCGGTGGCAGCGTCGAGACCTGGGACTGGGTGGCTGCGCACGACTATATGTACGCCTTCCTGAGTTACTTCGGCTACGAGCCGGCCACGCAGGTGATGAAAGGCTATTGGGAGGCCGTGGACCGGGCTGGCCGGGACCCCAACCCCTACCGCGCCGGCTATCTACAAGTCATCGGCGTGTCCGAGACGGACGCCCAGGCGGAAAAAGACTATGCCGAGGCGGTCTCGTATTTCTACCACCGCTGTCTGCACGTGCCCGACCACTGGGCCGCCGCGCCGGGATACCTGACGCTCAAGACGATCAAGTCGCTGAAGTCGCCCTTCAGTTTCGAGCAGTTGGCCGACCTCAAATGGAAGGATTTTGTTGAGCAGGGCTATGTCATTGCCGGCTCGCCGGCAACCGTGCGCGACCGACTGGTCGAGGTCTTGAAGGAAATGAACGTCGGCCAGCTTTTCACCCTGCTTCACTTCGGCAACCTGAGCGCCGCGCTGACCCGCAAGAACACCGAACTGTACGCCAAAGAAGTCCTGCCCTTTTTGCGCGAGCAGTTGTGGAACGAGTGGGAAGACCGCTGGGCTCCGCACCCGATGAAGGAAGAAGACCGCATGCCGGTCGCGGCCCTCTGAGGCGCTACCCCCCGAAGGGAGATCGTTTGGAATGCAAGAAGTGAAGGTTGCTGTTCGGAATGGAAAATTTACCACCTCAATGCAGTGGGGCGGCAACGGCGAGCCGCTCCTGTTCCTGCACGGTGCCGGCGGCCCCATGGTTGGCGCTCCGTTTCTTGAGGAACTCGCCCAGAATTTTACGGTCTACGCTCCGGCCCATCCCGGCTTTGGCCCTGGAACGGGTATCGAGCATATTGACGACGTCATTGACTTTGCGCTGTACTACCACGATTTTCTCGACGAGTTACAGATCGATAGCCCGCATATCGTCGGTCACTCGCTGGGTGGCATGCTGGCCGCGGAGATCGCCGCGCTCGCCCCGTACCGGATCAACCGGCTCGTGCTGGTCTGCCCGGCAGGGCTGTGGCTTGATGACAACCCCATTCCGGATTTCTTTACCTTTAACCCGCAGCAGATGGTCGAACACGTGTTTCACGACCCCAGCGGTTCTATGAGCCAAATGTTCACCGAGCAGTTGCAATCCCCCGAAGCCCAGCTTGAGATGTACAAATGCCTGGCCTCAACCGGGAAATTCCTGTGGCCGATTCCTGATAAAGGACTCAAGAAGCGTATCCACCGGCTGCAACTGCCGACGCTGTTGCTATGGGGAGAATCCGACAAGCTCATCCCTCCGGTCTATGGAGAAGCGTTTCAACGCGCTATTCCCGGTTCGCGTCTGGTTCACTTCGCGAGTTCGGGTCATATGATTATGCTGGAGGAACAGGAGGCTTTTGTCGACGCGGTCTCGGACTTTTTATTGGAGTAACCCGAAAGGAGGGGAAAATGATTAAGGCGAAATCGATCCGCCATACTGGGGTGCCGGTCTCGGATGTGAGAAAGGCAAAGCGGTTCTACGGCGAGATTCTGGGCTTGGGTGAGATTGAGCGGCCCAAGATCAAGGGCGTGCCTGGAGCCTGGTATGAGGTGGATGGAACCCAGGTGCATATCATTGGCCAGCGTAACACGATGGCCGACAAGGATATCCCGGGTATCGGCACCCACATCGCGGTCCAGGTCGAAGACCTCGAAGAGGCCAAACGGGTGCTTAAGAGGAGACGGGTGAAGTTCCAGGAATTTGCCCCGCCGCCCAGTATGGGTCTGGCCCCGGTGGTCTTTGTCCGCGACCCGGATGGCAACGTGGTTGAGTTGCGGGCGGAAGCCTAAGCATACCGCCCCTTGAGTGGCATACATCGGAGAGGAACCCACCCCGCTGCTCCGCAGCACCCCTCCCGAGAGGGGATGTGTTCTGCTCCCCTCCTCGGAGGGGCGGCCGAAGGCCGGGGTGGGTCTCTTTGTCTCAAGACACAAGCAGGGAGAGATCTGATGCTGATCGAAATTTATCCAAAACCCGACGGCATGCAGCATATCAATCTCATGTTCTGTGAGGCCGAGCCTGATCCCGAGGATGGCTGGGTTCGCGCTCATATCGAAGCCTTCCCTACCCCGCCAAAGCGCATTTTCGAAGAGGAACGGGTCGGCCGGACATATACCACTCTCCAGTACGGCCAGTGTGTCATCGGACATTCCATGTTCTATATCGAAAAGCACAAAGGCGTGGTGGACAAGCTGCTCGGGATCTGCACGAGCGAGCTTGATCGGACCTCACTGGATCGCCCTGCCCGTAATGCGGTGATCTCCCGTCTGGCACTGGAATTGGATAAGCAGGCCCGATTTTCGGTTGACGATCAGGGCAATTTGACCATTGCTCTGAAAGAAGTGGATGAGGCCGAAATTCGCAAACGCCTGGGTGAACTGATAGCCGAAGAAACCCCTGTCCGGCCTGTCGAAACCGTAGGAAGTGAGGCTTGACGTGGCGGGGGTGGAAGGCAGGGTCGCGTTTATAACAGGAGCCGGGTCGGGTATCGGGCGCGCGACCGCGCGGGTCTTAGCCGAGGGTGGTGCCGATATCGTGGTGACGGATATCAACCCGGTTGGGGCTGAGGAAACAGCCCAAGCCGTCACTGAACTGGGCCGTAAGGCGCTCGCGCTTCAGGTGGATGTATCCGACCTGCATGCGGTTGACTCGGCGACGGCACAGGCGCGCCAGGAGGTGGGTGCGATTGATATTCTGTTCAGCAACGCCGGTATCGGAACCCAGGTCGCGTTTACGGATATGACCGAGGAGGACTGGGACCATATGTTCGACGTTCATCTCAACGGGACGTATCACTGCTTTCGTGCGGTCCTCCCTGGGATGAAAACGGCCGGCTGGGGCCGGTTGATCAGTACTTCTTCCATGGGGGCCTTTACCGGAGGAATCCGTTTGGCCCATTACTGTGCGGCCAAGGCCGGTATTGCCGGACTCACGGTTGCCATGGCAAGTGAGCTGGCGCGGACGGGCATTACGGTCAATGCCGTCGCTCCCGGTGTGATTGATACGCCGATGGTCCGGCAGAGTCCGGAGCGCTGGATCAAGAATATGACCAAGACCGTTCCGATGCGCAAACTGGGACAACCCGAGGACATCGCCCATGCCGTCGCTTATTTAGCCTCGGAAGAAGCCGGATTCATGACCGGTCAGATTCTCAGCCCGAACGGCGGCTCGTATATGAAGTGGTGTTAGGATGCGACTGGCAGGAAAAACCGCACTGATAACCGGGGCCGGGTCGGGCCTGGGCCAAGCAACCGCCCAGCTTTTTGCTCAGGAGGGGGCGCACGTCATTGTGGCTGACATCAGCCAGCGCCGCGCGCAGGTGGTCGCCGCCGAGATCAATGGAACAAGCGCTTCTCCGGCCATAGGCATTCAGGCTGATGTGACCCAGAGTCAGGCCGTCAGCGATCTGGTTGAACAGACCAAGAGCGAATATGGGCCGATCAATATCCTGGTGAACAACGCCGGGATTGCCCAGATCAAGGACCTGCTCGATATCACGCCTGAAGACTGGCAGCGCATGATCAACGTCCACATGAAAGGGACTTTTCTGTGCACCCGAGCCGTGATTAGGGACATGATCTCTGCCCAGTGGGGTCGGGTGATTAACACTGCCTCTGTTGCCGGCATGACCGGCGGTCCGCAAAACGCGCACTACGCCGCGGCAAAGGCCGCCATTATCGGTTTTACCCGCTCGTTGGCCCTGGAGTACGCGCGGTCGGGCATTACCGTAAACGCGGTTGCTCCCGGATTGATTGAAACGCCCATGGTCAAACAAGGCACCGGCCCTGCCGCCGAGAAGGTCGTGGATTTCTTTATTCGTCGCATTCCCATGCGCCAAATGGGGACGCCCGCAGACATAGCCTCCGCTCATTTGTATCTGGCCTCGGACGAGGCGGCCTATGTGACCGGACAGGTGCTGAGCCCGAACGGCGGCTATCTGGTATGAGGCGTTTTTCCTTGACGTTTCCGAACGCTGGTTGTAGCGTGGCGGTGTGAACGAAACTTTTGAACACCGTTCGCTCATCGACCGCACTTTCCTACGCTCCCTTCAGCAACGCCAAGACTGGCCGTCCATCATCCGGCTGACCCTCCATCTGTCCGCTTTCCTGCTGTGTGTGTATGGCGTACTGCTCGTCACGCCGCATTCTCACCTGGCGGCAGGTCTGCTCTCGATCGTGCTTGGTGGGATTTGGGCTTCGCTGTTCGCTCCCTTTCACGAGTGTACGCATCAAACCGCTTTTAAGTCCGCCTGGCTGAACTCCCTGGGCGCCTGGCTCAGCGGCTTCCCCTTTGGCATGGCACCGGCTGTCTACCGGGCTTTCCATTTCGATCATCATCGCTACACCCAGTATCCCGACAGGGACCCTGAGCTGCTGTTCTTGGGCGGGCAGCCGGTGTCCTGGCCGACCCGACTGAAAAATTGGCTGCTCATGATTAGCGGCTGGGGTCTTATTCAGTTCAAAACAGGCGCCTTCGTGCGTTTTCCCTTTCTGGCCTATGAGAAGTGGGAGACTTTCGCGCCCTGGGCGCCTCTTGACCAGCGTCCCACATTGGCGTGGCAGTCGGCCGTGATCGGCCTCTTTTGGGTCGGGCTGATTGTCGCGGCCTGCATCGGACCCGCGGGTATGGGCTGGGTGCTGTTTGCCGGGCTGCTGGGCCATATGTTTCAGGCTATCTGGATTACCACCGAGCACACCGGCCTGCCGAATGACGGTTCTATTCTGGCGCGGACGCGCACCATGCAGACCTGGCCGTTTTTCAGTTGGTGGCTGTGGAATATGAATTTTCATGCCGAGCATCATGCCTGGCCGGCGGTCCCGTGGTACCGGCTGCCCGCCCTGCACCAGGAAGTGTCGGAACATCTCGACGCTACGGAGCACGGCTATGCCCGCCTCCAGTTCAAGGTCTGGAGCAAGGTCGGTGTGTAATGTCGGCTGAGAGATGACTGCGACGATTCCCCCATCCCTTCCGCGGAGGTGGGGGCGATTCATGAATCGCCCCTACGGGGTATTGAAATGAAAATCCGTCGTCGTATCTGCACTATTCCCTGCTCACCTTGACCCTCTGAAACCCAGCGTCTAGGCTCAAACCAACAGCATATCAGGAGGTTAGGAATTACGATGCTTACTGCACCGACGCGCTTTTTTACTGAAGATCATGAGATATTCCGCGAACAGGTTCGGAATTTTGTGACCAAGGAGGTCCATCCCCATATCGACCAGTGGGAAGAGGAGGCTCTTTTCCCAAAATCGCTCTACCAGCGCATGGGTGAACTCGGATTTCTGGGTATCCGCCACCCCGTAGAGTATGGAGGCAGTGCCGGGGATATCTGGATGACGCTCGTCTTTTGTGAAGAGTTGTGTCGCTGCCGGGCCTTGGGCTTACCAACCAGCGTGCTGGTCCATACCGACATGTCTTCGACCCATATCGCCCGCAACGGCACGGCGGAGCAGAAAGAAAAATACCTGCGGCCCATGATTACCGGCGAGGCGGTCTGCGCCATAGGCGTGACCGAACCATCGGGCGGGTCCGACGTTGCCAGCATCCGCACCACGGCAGTGAAAGACGGCGATTCCTACGTCATCAACGGCGCCAAGATTTTTATCACCAATTCCGTGCACGCCGATGTCTTTTGTGTGGCAGCCAAAACCGACAAGGACGCCCAGGCACGTGGCATCTCCATGTTTATTGTCGAGCGCGACACCCCTGGCTTCAGCCTGGCCAAAAAGCTGGACAAAATGGGCTGCCACAGTTCGGATACCGGCGAGTTGGTTTTTGAGGACGTGCGGGTGCCGCGTCACAACCTCTTGGGAGAGGAGGGCAAGGGGTTTTATTATATTATGCAGAATTTTCAGGATGAGCGCCTGATTGCAGCCAGTATGGCCGTGAGCGCGGCCCAGCAAGCCCTCGAAGATACGCTCAGATACACGCGTGAGCGGCAGACGTTTGGCAAGCGCGTGTTTGACCATCAGGTCATATCGCATCGCCTGGCGGATATGGCGACTGAACTGGAAGCCGCCCGTCAGTTGACCTACTACGCGGCCGATGTGCTGGCCAGCGGACGTGACTGTAGTACCGAAGTCTCGATGGCAAAGCTGTATGGCTGTAACGTGGCCAATAAGGTCGCCTATGAGTGCGTTCAGATGCACGGCGGCTATGGCTATATGAAAGAGTTTGCGGTCGAACGGTTCTACCGCGATATCCGTCAGACCACGATTGCCGGAGGGTCCGCCGAGATTATGAAGGAAATCATCGTCAAACGCGGGCTGGACCGGGACCTGTAGGATGGAAGGGGGGGATCTCATCCTGGGTCCTGACCCCGGACTGATGCTACTTTACTTTCAATCTGTTATATTTTACTAAAGACGAGCAACACCTCTGGCGGTGTCGTATGTGGATGTGTGGAATGGATCCGTTGTGTGGTGGTGGATTGGTGGTATGTGGAGGAGGAATCCATGGGAGTGGTGCTGGAGGTCGAAGTCCCACAAAGAGCGTTTAATCGTCGTATCCAACCCTTTGCTATAGCCCTTGCCGAAGTCTCCTGGCGTGTGAAGATGTTCACGCACGAAGGCGTCGTTCTGGCAGCCTTGTACCTTGAAGAGCCTGACCTCATTCTCGCCATGGTACTGTGGCCGAATACGGACTCTGCGCGGCGTTTGTTCAAAGGACATTTTGAAATCTGTTTATGCTCGGCCGCAGACCCGACGGGGCGGGTGCGTCTTGCCGTGCAGATTGATCCTGCCATGGTCGAAGAACTCTTTGTCGCCGCCGAACTCATTAACCCCAAGCCGTCAAAGGCGGGTGCGAAGCGGGCGGAAAAATATTTTACCGAGTTTCTGGCGTTAGGCTTTCCGGATTCCCAAGTCGTCTGGGCCCGGTCGTGTCGATGGCAGGATACGCCCGAGTACCTGGAGGCGACGACGCCCATCCGGGTGGGCTGAGAAACGGGCTCGCATTCGGACAAAAGACGTGGTATGCCGTGAACTTCACCCCCCTTTCGGGTGACTGAAGTTAAGCTGCCACGATACCGAAAGGCCGGCGAGAGGCCTGCCTTTCCACTGGAAAACCACATGCCTGAGAAAATTGAAAATTCCCATCTCATTGAGATGACCCCCTTGGTCTCCCCTCGGACGATCAAAGCCAAACTCCCGCTGACTGAGGGCGCGGCTGGCCTGATTATGCAAACCCGGCATGCGATCTGCGATATCTTACACGGTCGGGACCGACACCGCCTGCTGGTGGTTACCGGTCCATGCTCCATCCATGACCCCCAGGCGGCCTATGAATACGCCGAGCGCCTCAAACCGGTGATTGATGAAACGCGGGATCATCTCGTTGTGGTGATGCGGACCTATTTTGAGAAGCCGCGTACAACCATAGGCTGGAAAGGGCTGATTAACGACCCGCATCTTGACGGGTCGTGCGATATTCCGGCTGGCCTGGAACTGGCCCGTGAGATTTTACTCCATATCAACCATATCGGGGTACCCTGTGCGAGTGAACTGTTAGATCCGGTGACACCGCAATATGTCGCCGACCTGCTCAGTTGGGCGGCCATAGGCGCGCGGACAACCGAGAGCCAAACGCATAGAGAGATGGCCAGTGGGCTCTCCATGCCGGTCGGTTTCAAGAATACGACCGGGGGGGAGGTTTCCGGGGCGATCAACGCCATGATTTCGGCTGGCCACCCGCATAGTTTCCTGGGCATCAACGCCGATGGCATGACCTCGGTCATCAAGACCCTGGGGAATCCCGACCGTCATATTATTTTGCGGGGCGGGGGAGGGCGGCCCAATTACCGCCAGAAGGATATTGCGCAGGTAACGGAGATGGTTGCCAAAGAGGGGATAGCGCGCCCGATTATGGTGGACTGCTCCCACGGCAATTCAAATAAGGATTATACCCGTCAGTCTGCGATCTGTCGGGACGTGTTACAGGTGCGCCAAGAGCAAGAGTACGATGTCATGGGCATCCTTTTGGAGAGCAATTTGAACCCAGGCAACCAGTCCTGGAAAGAAGGCTCTCATCTCGAATACGGGGTGTCCATTACCGATGCCTGTATCGGTTGGGAAGAGTCGTGCGGCTTATTGTATGAAATGGCTGAAGTGGTGCAGTCCAACTCGCTGGCCGTTCCCGCATAATGAACGGCTAGCGTGGTTCGTCGGAAGACCGACCTTCCGGGTCTTCTGCTTGTACAGCCTGCTGGTATTCGTTGTCGGAGGGGCTGCCTCGTGTACCTATGCCGAACGCAAGTGGGATCAGAAAATCGCCGAGTTCAATAAGGGTATCGATCAACAAATGGCACAAGCCGAGGGCAAGGCCGGCCGCTGTCAGGCCCGAGGCGGCGTCTTTTACAATGAACAATGCTATATGCCCGATATGAACCCTGCCGTTCAGGACGAACAGACGTGTCGGCTGCACGGCGGTCTGTTCATCAATGAGGAATGCCTGACCGACCAACGCCGGAAGGCCTCATTTCAATAGCAGCCCACAGCCGATGGCCCAAGGGGTGCGATCCCAAAAGAGGGGGAAGTCATGGACAAACCTGGGGAGAAAGCAGAACTGGTTCACGGAAGCTGTTTTTGTGGGGCTGTCCGGTTTGAGTTTGCCCTGCCGACGCTCTTCTGTGGTCACTGTCACTGCTCGATGTGTCGGCGCATGCACGGGGCCGGCTATGTGACCTGGATAGGGGTGCCCACGCAACAACTCAGCCTGACTGCCGGGCAGGGGCAGTTGACCGCTTTTGCCTCTTCGGAGCATGGTAAACGCTCGTTCTGCAATACCTGTGGCAGCTCACTGTTCTGTCAGTCGAGCAAGCATCCGGAGATCATGGATATTGTCCTGGCGAATCTGCACGAGACCATCGACCGCGAACCGCAAGCCCATTACTATTTTTCAGACCGTGCGGACTGGACTGCCATAGGCGACGCCTTACCCCGCTTTGGCGGCAAAACCGGGACCGAGCCCCTGGCAGCGGAGTCTACCGGCCATATGACGACGGAGAAACACGCATGAGTTACGAGCAGATTTTATACGACACTCAGGATGGCATTGCGACGATTACGCTGAACCGGCCGGAGAAGCTCAACGCCTGGACGAACGTGCTGGAGCAGGAGGTCCGCCACGCCATGACCGAGGCGACCGCGGATGCGGCCGTCCGGGTGATTATTCTGACCGGCGCCGGACGCGGGTTTTGCGCCGGAGCGGATATGTCTCTGCTGAACGCGGTCCGAGAGCGGTCCGAAACCGCCTCCGCGACCGAAAGCCCGGTAGCCTTTCCCGGACCGATCCAGGGCGGTCTCGATCTGCCCCAGGCATTCTCCTATCGCTATGCCTATTTCCCCACCGTCCCGAAGCCCATCATCGCCGCCATCAACGGTCCGGTCGCCGGCTTAGGACTGATCCTCTCCCTGTACGCCGATCTCCGCTTTGCGGCGGATACGGCGGTCTTCACCACGGCCTTTTCACGGCGCGGGCTTATTGCCGAACACGGGGTTGATTGGATTCTGCCGCGGGTTGTCGGTTTGCCGAATGCCCTGGACCTGATGCTCTCGGCCCGAAAGATCACCGCCGAGGAAGCTCTTCAGATGGGCTTGGTGAACCGCCTCTATCCGACCGACTCCTTCATGTCGGAAGTCCGGGCCTATGCGCTTGAACTGGCCACCATGGTGTCGCCGCGTTCCATGCGGGTCATGAAATCGCAACTCTTTCGAGCGCAGGACGTTGATTTCGCTGCCTCGCTGCAGGCCGGTCTGACCGAGATGAGCGCGAGCTTCGGCAGCGAAGACTTTAGGGAAGGGGTGGCCCATTTTGTGGAAAAGCGTCGGCCCGAGTTTTCCGGCAAATAGGGTGCTCACAGAGAGCGAGGGAGGACAGGATGCGAGTCGGGACGGTTAAACAGATCTGGCGCTATCCGTTCAAGAGTATGCTGGGCGAACTGTTGGAGCAGACCGAGGTCAGCCCCCAGGGCGTGGTAGGCGACCGGGGCTGGGCAGTGCGGGACGAAATTCGGGGGGGCATTACGAGCGCCAAAAAAATCCCGACCCTGATGCACTGTCAGGCCCGCTATCCGGACAGCCCGACAAAAGAACAGATCGGTCCGGTTGAAATCACCGTTCCGGACGGCACGACCTTCTTGTCCAACGACCCGGACGCCGCAGCCCAACTCAGTCAGGCTTTGGACCATCAGGTTTCCATCTGGCCGATTCAGCCCGCCGAAAACCTTGAGCACTACCGACGCGGAAATCCGACGCATAGCAATCCGGCAGAAGAGTTACGAAGCCTCCTCGGTTTGGAGCCCGACGAACCGTTGCCGGATTTATCCATCTTCCCAAAAGAAATCCTGCAATACGCCTCGCCTCCGGGCACCTATTTCGATGCCTTCCCTCTGCTGCTGGTGACCGAGGCATCGTTGCAGCAACTGCGATCCCTGAGCCCGACTTCGCAGATTGACGCCCGGCGCTTTCGTCCAAATTTCTTGATTGAGACCGAGGAGGCGGACGGTTTTGTTGAGACCTCGTGGCCGGGCAAACAGCTCAGCATCGGCAATATGACCCTTGACGTGACGATGAGCTGTCTGCGCTGCGTTATGACCACCCTCGGCTGCGCAAACCTGCCCAAAGACCCGAAGATCATGCGCACCCTGGTGCGTGAGGCCAACCAGAATTTTGGGGTCTATGCCACCGTGAAAACCCCCGGGCTAGTGTCGGTTGGCGACCCGGTCGAGATTACAACCTAGCCGGCATCGCCGAAATATCCCCTCTTGGGAGGGGTGGCCCGTAGGGCCGGGGTGGGTTCGGCTCTACAGGCAGGCTCTTCTTTAATAGCGCGCCATAACCTTGTCTTTAAAATCGGAGAGCACTTTACGGGCGCTGGCCATTGGCGGAAGTAAGCTGACTTCTTTGAGCCCGTTTTTCTCTGCGGCGCGCAGCTTGTCAATGATCTCGTCCGGCGTGCCCACGATGCACGAACCCTCAATGGCCTTGGGCGTGATAAAGCGCCGCTCCTCGGGCATCAGAAACGTGCAGTGACCGTTGTGAATCTGGAGATAGCGCTTCTCCGCCGGAGTCTCCATTTTTTTCACATAGGCGCAGTATTCGTCCCAAATATCGTGAATGGACGGGGGAATCATCTCTTCCTTGCCGGTGAACTCGTAGATTTCATAGGCAAAGTGCAGGACCGCCGACACCCATGAGCCGCATTCGTCTATGACCCGGTCCGAGGTGAGGTCCTCGCCCGGTTCCAGCACGACGACCGATGTGAGCGAGACCGTATGATAGTCGCTCAGGTCCCGGCCCACTCTGGCGGCCCCCTGGCCCACATAGTCCATATTGAGATTGAGAACGGCCTCTTGCTCGTTCAACACCGAGATCAGACCATCGCCAAATTCGCCTGCGGCTTTGAGGGCCAACGGTCCATTGGCCGCCACTATGATAGGAACGGGGTGCTCCAGGTCGATGAATTTCAGGTCCTGATGCAAAAACCGAATGGTCCGCGTTGTGTCATTGAAGGTGTACTCAACCTCTTCGCCTTGAAGAAGAGTCCGGAGGACGCGCAGGTACTCGCGGAAGTCGCGAATTTTCATGGGATTCATGCCCATGACACGCATGGCGGTATGTCCCGTCCCAATGCCGAGAAAGACGCGGCCCGGCGCCAGCCGATTGACCGAAGCAATCGAGTGGGCGGTGACCGGAGCGATCCGGGTGCCGGGGATGGCGACTCCGGTGCCGAGTTTGATCCGTGAGGTGTTTTGCGCCGCTACGGCCAGCGTAGCGTAGCAGTCGGACCAGATCATCTGGGAATCGGGCACCCAGGCCCGGTCATAGCCCAAGTCCTCGGCAAACTTAATGAGTTGCCAGTCTCCGATATTGGTTGCCACCGTGACACTGAACTCCATGGCCTCCTCCTTAACAGGGAAAATTCTCTCGGGGATCACCGGAGGCATACCATACCGGGGTGTCTTTCGCCACGTCCGGGGCAGCGCAAAACAATTGACAAACGGTAGGGCTGAATGAGACAACCGCCTACAGGGTTGGCCGGAGGAGAGGAGAACGAGAGACCGAGGTCAGGAGAAGGGAGTCGTCCAATGGAAACATGCGATTTTCTCATTATCGGAGCTGGCATAGCCGGGGCGTCGGTCGCCTTTGAGCTGGCTCCACACGGTCGGGTCATTGTCCTTGAGCGCGAAGCCGTGCCCGGCCATCATTCAACCGGCCGGTCGGCTGCCGTCTTAACCCAGAATTACGGCAACTCCATTATTCGACGCCTCACCCTGGCGACCCGACCGTTTCTGGAACATCCGCCGGACGGGTTTACCGAATACCCCCTGACCGCTCCCCGCCAAATGCTGTGGATCGCCCGCGAGGATCAAAAGGCCGGGCTGGAGGCAACGCTTGGTGAGGCGCAGCGCCTCGTTCCCACGATTCGCGCGGTTACGCCCATAGAGGCATACGCTCTGTGTTCTGCCTTACGAAACGACTATGTCGCCTATGCCATCCTGGAGCCCCACGCCTTGGATCTGGATGTGCATGCCATCCATCAGGGGTTCTTGCGGGGATTAAGAAACCGGGGTGGAACAGTGGTCACAAACGCCGAAGTGGTCCGGTTTCGGCAGACGGATGCAAGCTGGGAGGTCCAGACGCCTGACCAGCAGTACGTGGCTGCGGTCGTGGTGAATGCGGCTGGGGCGTGGTGTGATGTCATTGGCCAGTTGGCTGGGGCGCGACCGGTTGGCCTGGTGCCGAAACGCCGCACGGCCTTTACCTGTAACGGCCCTGCCGGGATAGCGCCGGAAGAACTCGCGGCGTGGCCGGTTATCATCGATAGCGATGAAGATTTCTATTTTAAGCCCGAGTCCGGCGGGATTCTTGCCTCTCCCGCGGACGAAACCCCGATGGACCCGTGTGACGTGTTTCCGGACGACTACGATGTAGCGGTCGCCATAGATCGGATTCACAAAGCCACGACCTTGTCCATTGCCCATATCAATCGCCGGTGGGCTGGATTGCGCAGCTTTGTCCCGGATAAAACACCCGTCGTGGGCATGGATAGCGAACGCGCCGGATTTTTCTGGTTAGCCGGGCAGGGCGGCTATGGCATCCAGACCTCGTCTGCCATGGGCCGTACCGCGGCCAGCCTGATCGTGAATCAGCGTTTGCCGCAAGACTTAACCGATATGGGGCTCACGCCTGAAGACCTGGCGCCGATTCGGGTACAAGCGTAAAGAGACTGAGGAGGGCAGGTGCGGAAGAAGGACAACCGAATCAAGAGACGGGACGCGCTGAAATGGATTGCCGCTTCAGGTGCCGCAGCGGTCCTGGGGCACTCCCCCTTCGTATCGTCTGTCTTTGCCGCTGAGCAGACCGTCCGTATTGGAGCCTTAATTCCCCTCACCGGGGATGCCGATGCGTACGCCCGGCAGATGCGTCTCGGCATTGACACTGCGGTCGCCGAGATCAATGGCAGCGGCGGGGTTCTCGGCAGGAAGGCCACGGTTGAATACCGTGATTCGGAAACAACCCCGGCGGTCCTGCCCGAGCGCTGCCGGGAGTTGATTGACGAATGGGGAGCGATTGCCCTGATTGGACCATGGGCTGCGGCTGGCCGGAAGTATGCGGCCCGTTTTCTCTCCGAGCGCAACATTCCCCTGGTGAATGCGAGCAATCACCCGGGCGGCTTTTGTTCGCTGGTCCTGTTCTCTCTCGGCCCGACCACGAGTCAGGACGGCCATGCCCTCGTCCGCTACCTGGACGAAGAAGAGCAGATCAAAGATTATTTCATGTTGGGCTCGTATCCCAGTTGGCAGAATACGATGTTCCGCCAACTGCGCCTTCCGATGTATCAGCGCAGCCTCCACGTCCACGGCCAGGCCCTGACCGCGACCGGGGAGCGGCAATTCCGGCCTATTATCCGCTGGATTCAAGAGACGAACACGGCCTCGGTGTTGTTTTGTGTGATGCGCAAGCACGGCCAGGAATTTCTTCATCAAGCCAGCGAGCTTGGTCTGCTGAATAAACTCACCGTGGGCTGGATCGGGTTTAACGACACCCTGGTTGACGGGCTCACACCCGAAGAGCTGAAACGGATTGTGACCACGAGTCCGTTTGTCGCGAGTGACCCTGAAGGCGGCGTGCCCGATTTCGTTGCGCGGGTGCGCTCCCAGCACGGCAGTAATACCCCCATCGGTTATCACGCCCTGACGCACTATAATGCCATTCACGCGCTCAAGGCGGCCTGGGAAAAAAGCGGAGAGGTGAGTGCCGAAGCGGCACTGAATGGGTTGCGCGGACTAAGCTTCGAGTCGCCGACAGGCCCGGTCAGCATGGACCCGGAAAACCAGCATGCGACCATGCCCATCGTGGTTGCCCGCGGCAGTAAGGACGGCCTGCAGATTGTTAAAAGGCTGGGTCCGATTGACCCGGACCCGGGTTGCAGCATCTGAATACGGAGGAAGGTATGCCTGACCCAGAACCGCTCTCTCCGAGAAGACTTTTCCGCCGGTATGGCTGGTTGATACTGATTGGACTCCTGGGCGCGTGTGCTCCGCGACCGCAGGGGGACCTCGCGGCGCTACGGCGAGCCGAAATCCCGAGCGGCATCACGGACGCGCGTGGTCGCGCCGTCTCAAGCCGGGCGCTGAAAGCCTATAAAACCTCTCAAGTCCGCACAGTCGAAAAGCAGTACGCAACGGCTGACCATGCCCTGTCACAATTGCCGGGGGTTGTGGCGGTTCGACCCGGCTCCGGGGTTGTGTATGTTTATACTACTCGGCCCGCGGAACTGCCTGCGGAATTTGAGGGAACCCCCATCAGAGCCTTACCGCCGGAGTTTGTGAATGGTGTCTCCGAAGAATGGGTGACGCCGGATCAGCTTCCACCGCTCGGTCAGGGCAATTAACAGCAAAAGGAGAACATCTATGGCTGAATATATCAGTGTTGCAGAAGCAAGAGAGCAATCCGGTATGCGGATGGTCCTGGGCCAAGGCATCCCTGGTCCGTGGGCGGAAGGGATTCGGGGCATTCTGGACGTGAAGAAGATTCCGTACACGCGCGGGCTGTTCGAGATCGGCTCCGACCACGCCGACCTGATTGCCTGGACGGCACAGGCCTCCGCGCCGGCGATTGCCTGGAATGATGAATTCCCGAAATCAAACTGGGCCGAGCAGCTCTATCTGGCGGAACGCATCCAACCCGAGCCCGCGCTGATTCCGGTCGATCAGGCCGACCGGATCAAAATGTTCGGCTACGCCAACGAACTGTGCGGCATGCACGGCTTTGGCTGGAGTCGGCGCCTGATGATGGTGCATCAGGGCCTGTCCGCGCCAAACCTGCCGGAAGAACAGCGCGCCTTTTTTCAAGCCTTTGGCGCAAAATACGGCTACTCGCCCGAGGCCGCGGAGGCGGCTCCCGCGCGGGTAATCGCAATCCTGAACACTCTGAGCAGCCTGCTTGAAGAGCAACAGGCCCAGGGCAGTCGCTATTTTATTGGGAATGCCCTGTCAGCGCTCGATATTTATTGGGCCGGCTTCTCGCATCTGATTGAGCCCTTGCCGCCTGACGAGTGCCCGATGCTCGAAGACTTCCGTCCGCTCTACCAGAACCATCATCCCGACGTAGCCGCCGCGGCCACGCCGATACTCATGGACCACCGGCATTTTATCTACGCGGAGCACTTGGGTCTGCCCATGGATTTGTGAGGTTCGGGGTAGGGGCGATTCATGAATCGCCCCTACAGGTTTAGCGCTGATGATAGAGCGGATGCCCGCGCACGCTGGTACGCACTCGACTGAAGTGGTCGCCCTCCAAATTGGCAAAATAGAGGTCCTGCATATCCGAGCCGCCGAACGCGCAGTTGGTAGGAAAATTCAGCTTTTGACCCTCAGGGTCGTCAATCAGCAGACTCCACTGTCCATTGGTATCCACTTTGATGATCTGATGGGCCGGAGCCATATTGACGCCCTGATGGGCAATCCCCTGGAGCGCATGTGAGCCGCCGATCTTGGCCGGCAGGGTGACGTAGAGATTGCCGTCCACGTCAAAAGCCATCCCGTCGGGCAGGGCGGGAAAGTCTTTGGAGTATATTTCGGGTGCACCAAAAGTCCCGTCCTTCTTGATTTGAATGCGCAGGCAATCGTCCCGAGTACTTTCCAGCACATAGACCGCGTCTTCATTCGGCGCGATGGCCGTCCCGTTGGCCAGATAAATACCCGTGGCAACGACATCGCCCCGTCCGTCCGGACGGATACGGACCAGTGCGCCATTCGGGGCCGGCTGTGCCAGCTCGTCAAGCGCCTTTTCCAGTGTCGGAGCGCTCGACGAGTTGGAGACGTAGAGATTCCCCTCGGCGTCATAGCTGGCGAAATTCGGCATGGTAAGCTTCACGTCGCCCACTTGGTCGGCAATGAGCGAGACCTGGCCGCTCTGGGAAACACGCATCACCGCCTGTTTGGCCAGGTCGCAGTAGACGATATTGCCCTCACGGTCCATGGTGACGCCGTTGGGCATCGAGCCCTCCGGTAAATGGGCCATTTCGCTGACTGTTCCGTCCGGGGTCACTCGGTACACAATGCCGTTGCGACCCGCGCCGTAGGCCGAGCCTTCTTTATCAATGACCACGCCTTCGGCCTGCAGAACGCCTTTCCCGAAAATTTTTACCTGGTCCAGAGAAAATGTTGCCACAGGTACGCTCCTTTTGCTGGGCTAGCGAGGCCATTACGGCGTCGTCAGACGCACCCGTTCCCCGTCCAGTTCAAGCGTGGTCTTGGAGTAGGTGAGTTTTTGAATGATCTTGCCGTCTTTGAAGTGCAGGACATCGATGCCACGTCGGGCTTCGTGTTTTTTCTCCTGGCCTTTCTCAAACGAGGGGGAGTCGAGCTGCCAGCGGTAGAGCATTTTCTGTTCGACCTCGTCGATGAAGGTCTCTTCGTCCGTAAACTTGAATCCTCCATGGTTGGCAAACCAGGGGGTCCAGGCCTGGCGCAGATTCTCCTTGCCCCTGACCCAGCCTCCGGTCCAGTTCTCGAAGTAAATTTCGTCGTGAAATAAATCCATCACGCCGTTGAGGTCGTGCTCGTTCCAGGCAACTCCCCATTTGGCGAACGCGCTAGACATCTCGTCTCGTGTCAGCATGGTCTTCTCCTCCTTTTGTGATGGGAAGGGCAATTCATGAATTGCCCCTACTTGTTACCCTACGTCCTGGACTTGCTTGGCAAACGATCGGACTTCCTGAGCGATACTATCCGGGTCGCGGCTGAGCGGAACGGTGTATAAGACCTTCACCCCCAGGTCGCGATAGGTTTTGATATCGTCCGGCGTGGTCCGGGTCGGGTCGGTCATGGCCGTCAGTTCGAGATCGTCGTAATTCCGTCCGGCCTCATCCATGAGCTGTTTCAGTTGATCCAACATGGGACGAATCTGGTTGAAGGTCAGCAGGGCAATATGCCACCCGTCGCCAAACCGGGCCACTCGTTTCAGAGCGTACACCGATTCTCCGCCAACCCAGATGGGTGGGTGGGGCTTCTGGAGGGGACGCGGGAGCACGTTGACGTCTTCTTCCAGCTGGACGAACTCCCCCGCATAGCGCGGGCTGTCTTCGGTCCACAGCGCCTTCATCATCTCAATATATTCGCGCGTGCGTTTGCCTCGGCGTTGAAAAGGCACGCCCAGCAGATTGAACTCTTCTTCAAGCCAGCCCACTCCGGTGCCGAGAATGAAGCGCCCGCCGGACAAGACATCGATGGTGGCCACTCGCCGCGCCACATCAAAAGGGTGGCGGTAGGGGACAATCAGGACGCTCAGGCCAAGCCGGACCTTTTCGGTAATCCCCGCGACAAAGGCAATGGTGTCGAACGGGTCCAGCCATTCCATGCTGGTATAGATATCGTAATTCGGTTTTCCGTCGTTATATTCCTCATACGGCCACGGCGAGGCGATGGTTTTGGGCAGAACAATATGATCGCCAATGAGGAGCGAGTCGCAGCCTTCCTCCTCGGCAATACGGGCAACGTCCATGAGGACCTTGCGGTCACACACCGAAGCGCCGCCGGCTAAGTGTAAGCCGTATTTCATGAATCTCCTCCTTAGGCATAAACAGAGAATAAAGCTGCCCACGTCGTAGCGAAAAGATCGGTATCACGCAAGGGAGAACGACCGGAGATGGTGCCGCCCTTGCCTCTCTGTACACCTCCTCTGGTGCGATCTTGCTTGACAGCCCGAACGAGTTACTTCACAGTGATTTGATTGTGAATGAGCAGCGTAAGATGACGAGACGAAGTGCAAGAACAGTCCCGCAAGAACGGAGCCCGTGGCCCTGGAGTTGTGGCCTGCTCCTCGCTGTCTGCTGCATGTTTCTGCTCTCGGCCTGCTCCTCCTCCAGTCCGCTTGACCGGCTGAAATCCCAGCTCGCCTCTGCGCCGGAATACGCCATTATTCTGAGCGATATGCGCGAGGAGGGTACGTTTTTCTCTTCGTATTTTCACCAATATCAGGTGGTCCAAGGGGAAAACTCCTGGACGACTGACTGGCTGCAAGTCCCGGAATCCGTTTATCGTGCCAATGAGAATTTTCTCGGTATGACGCTCGCCTCCAAAACACCTGACGGCGAGAACAATGTCCCCCATCCGCCCGGTTATGATTATGTTGGCAATCCGCGCTACGGTTCGTGGCAGACGAATAGCAGCGGCATGTCGTTCTGGGCGTTTTACGGCCAATACGCACTCATGCGCGATCTCCTCGGGATGGGGCGGGGGTCTATCTTCCGGAACGACTATGATTCCTATCAGCGCTCGCGCTCGCAGCGACGGCCGTACTATGGCCGGACGGGAAACGAATATGGGACGCGGGGCACGGTCACGCAGCAGCAGAAACCGTCTTTTTTCGCCCGCCGCCGCGCCAGGGATGCCGCCCAACGACAACGATTTCAACAGAAATTCAATAATCGCTTCGGGCGGAGCAGCGTCCCGACGCGCTCGCGTGGTTTTGGCTTTGGCAAATAAGCACAAGAGGTAGGTCATGTCCCTCGATACTGTGATTCTGGCCGGCATCTATCTCCTGTCTGCTTACGTCTTGTTCTGGCTGGGGAAATGCGTATTTGATTTTTTGCACCGCGATTTTCGCGTCCGCGAGGAATTGGTTGAGCGGAAAAACCCGGCCCTGGCCCTGGCCCTTGTGGGCTATTATCTCGGCGTCGTGTTTGCCATTGGCGGAGCCATTGTCGGCCCGTCGAGCGGCCTGGTCGACGATGTGCTGGATCTGTTCCTGTACGGCATATTGGCCATCATTCTGCTGAATATCTCAACGCTTGTCAGCGACCGCTTGATTCTCTTTCAGTTCAGCAACACCAAGGAGATCATTCAGGACCAAAACGCGGGAACGGGTGTCGCCGCCGGAGGCGTATACGCAGCCACCGGCCTGATTCTGTTCGGCGCCATCTCAGGGGAGGGGGGCACGGTCTGGACGGCAATCGGCTTTTGGGGACTGGGCCAACTGGCTCTGATCCTGACCGGGCTGGTGTACGAGTGGATCACGCCGTACAGCATTCATGACGAGATCGAAAAGGATAATGTTGCCGTTGGTGTCAGCTTTGCCGGTGCGTTGCTGGGCATAGGCAATATCCTGCGCGATGCGGTGAGTGGAGATTTTTATTCCTGGCAGGAAAATCTGCTGACTTTCTGCCTCATGGCGGTGGTCGGCATGGTGGCGCTGCCGATTATCCGCTGGGCGACGGACAAAGTGCTCTTACCCGGAACGACGATCACGGCCGAACTGGTGGAGCACGAAAAGCCGAATCTCGGGGCTGCCTACATCGAGATGTTCTCCTATATTAGTGCGTCTTTTCTCATCACTTGGTGTCTCTAGTCTGCTGAAGCTGTGCCTGTTTGCAACAGGCTTGGCCGGCATAGTCGCCGAGTTTGTGCTGTGCACGCTTGCGACCTACTTCCTCGGCAACGCAGTATTGCAGTGGACGCTGATGATGTCCTTCATGCTGTTTGCCATGGGCCTGGGCAGTCATCTGAGTCGCTATTGCAGTGCGCACCTGCTGGACACCTTTACCGTTCTTGAGTTTGCGCTGTCCCTGCTGTGTGCCAGCGCCGCGGCCGCGGCCTACGTCCTGTCTCCTTTTCTCAATAATGTGGGCGTGGTGATTTATCCACTCGGCATCGCCATCGGACTGTTGATCGGCATGGAGATTCCACTTATTACGCGGGTCAACGCCACCTATGAAGAGCTTCGGGTCAACATCTCTTCGGTGATGGAGAAAGACTATTACGGCGCGCTTATTGGGGGACTGTTCTTTGCCTTTGTCGCCCTGCCGTATTTCGGACTGACCTATACCCCGATAGCCCTTGGTGCGGTGAACTTCGGGGTTGCCTCGCTCCTGTTGTTTCGCTTTCGGTCTTTGCTGAGCGCACCGCGGCTGCTGAGCGGTCTCTGGGCCGGAGTTGGCGCCGGGCTTATCGGACTGTTCGTCCTGGCGGAACCCATTCTCCTGTTTGGTGAGCAGGCCCTGTATAAGGACACCGTTATCCTGGCCAAACAAACGCCCTATCAGCGGCTGGTGATGACGCGCTGGCGGAACGATTACTGGCTCTATATCAACGGCAACCAGCAGTTCAGCAGCTACGATGAAGAACGTTACCACGAACCGCTGGTCCATCCGGCAATGGCTTTGAGCGGTCATCGCGCAGAGGTGCTCATTCTCGGCGGAGGTGATGGGTTGGCGTTACGGGAGGTGCTCAAATACTCCCAGGTGAAATCCGTGACCCTGGTTGATCTCGACCCGGAGATGACAACCCTGGCCGCCACCCATCCGGTCTTCCTGCAACTCAATGCACACGCCTTGGCCGATCCCCGGGTGTCGGTTGTCAATGCCGATGCCTTTGCCTTTCTCCAGGATACGGCGCATTTATTTGACGTGATTATTGTCGATCTGCCCGATCCCAACTCCGCAGAACTGGCCCGGCTGTATTCGCTCAACTTCTACCGCCTGTGCAAGAAACATCTCAAACGGGGCGGCACTCTGGTCACGCAGGCGACCAGCCCGTTTTTCAGCCGTTGGGCCTTTGTGTGTATTCAGAAAACGATGGCGGAAGCCGGCTTCAGCGTCCTGCCCTATCACAACCATATCCCCACGCTAGGCGAGTGGGGCTTTGTGCTGGGGGTGGATGCTGAACTGCTTGAGTCTGCGGCCCTGAAGGAAACCGTACAAGGGTTGTCCTTCCAAGGGATTGAGACGCACTTTCTTAACCAGGAGGCGATGATTGCCATGGTGCATTTTGGCAAGGATGTTTTTCGGGACACCGACGAGATTGAGGTGAATCGGGAGAGCCGGCCCGTTTTACCGTCGTATTATCAGCAGGGCAGGTGGGAGGTATATTAGGGCGTAACCTACGATTGTTCCCGTGGCAGAATATGGGAAAACTCGTACTCGTTGACGTATTTGCCAACAGCGGCTTCAAACTCGTCTTCGTCCCACTGTTCGATGGTCAGGGTGTTGTCTTCCGAAGCGTCCATATAGTCCCAATAGATCATCTCATCGCCGGCAACCCGCCCGTTGGGATGATAATAGCCGGCGCCACTTTCGGCTAATCGAAAACGTATGCCTTGATATTCGATTTCTTCAGGCGGATCGTCATGCTGCCTGATATGCTCCCGAACGTGCTGACCCAGGGCTGAAAAATCTATTTTGCGCGAGATATTCCATTCGACGCCATCATCCTCCTCGCGTTCAAGGAAGAATGAGTCGTCTCCGGCGTCGAGTTCCCACTCCTGCGTCTTGGTGTCGTCAAAGGTATAACTGCTCTGACTTTTGACCTGCCAGGTCTTGAGGTCGTAATCGACCAGATAGCCGACTTTCAGGTTCGAGAGGGTTAAATCACTCAGCGGATCGAAGTCCACCTGCTCGTCTTTTTTGCCAAAAAGTTTTTTCCAGAGAGACATATGTTTACTCGAAAAATCCCTTCCTCAGAGGGACAGTCCTGGTCTGGGGCGTAGGGCCAATACGGAACCCACCCCACCGCTGACGCGGCACCCCTCCCAAGAGGGGATAAGGGTTGCTCCCCTCCTCGGAGGGATGGCCGAAGGCTGGGATGGGTTCTGCCCTGTCTTGCGTCATGAGCTTCGCCCGCTGAACCCTGGACATATCAGGGCTATGCCGAAATCCCCATCTTGGCCTTGAGGGCGGCCAGGGAATCATTGGCTGCGGCATTGCCTTGGCTCAGGGCCGCATCAATCTCGTTGTCCACGCTCTTATCAATATCGGCGACCTGACCGTAGGCCTGGGCTAATGACTCGTCTTCTTCAACCTTGTTTCGCATCTTTTCCAGCATGGCGATCGTGCTGGAAGAGTCGATCTTGGCGAGCTGCTGGTTGATCTTCTTGGTCGAGGCTGCCGTGCGCGCCCGGGCCTTGAGGGTAATCAGATCGTTCTCATATTTGGTAATGGTGGATTTCAGCTTTTCGATCTTGCCCTGCAACTGGTTGGCCATATTGTCTTGATTTTCCCAGTCTTTCAGGGCCTGGGTAGCCTTTTGGCTGGCTTCTTCTTTCTTCTTCAGGGCTTCGGTCGCCAAGCGCTCGGCCTCAGCCTGATCCATCTCGCCACCCTGCATTTTTTGCAGCAGCAGCATGGCTTTCCTCTCATACTCGGCCGCCAGAGATTTACTGCTATCCCCATCCTTTTTCAGGCGAATGGCAACGCTCTTGACCTCGGCCAGGCTGGTCATGCTGGATTGGAGATCGTTTTTGAGATCACGGATACCCTGCTCAGTCATACGGATGGGGTCTTCCATATTGTCAAGAACGGCATGGGCTTCGGATTGTCCGATTTTGAATAAACGTTGAAAAAAACCTGCCATAATATCTGCCTCCAGAGTGATTAGTGTTTGAAAGAGTCGATGTGCCCAGCCTCTGCCTGTTTATTGGGGGGCACGTTTACTCTTTGTATAGGAGAGTAACTCTCCCGCATTCTCGGCCAGGGCCAGACTGAGCGCCTCAATCGAGCCTTCCAATTCATTACTGTCCAGATTCTCAATACGCAGCGTGTCCCGAAAGAGAATGGTCTGCGTCTCTTCGTCCAACACAAAGGCGCCGTGCACCAGCAGCCGGTTCATTTGCAGCAAACGTCGAAATAAACTCCCCGGCTCCTGCGGAATGGGCATAATGACCTGCTCCAATACGAGCAGGGGGTCTTCGCAGTCAACGATAAGATTGTTGATGCCACTGTCTTCGTCATCGACGATAAACAACTCCTGGTCTTCGTCTTCTTGCGTAATCGCGTGACCTAAATCAAGCAGCAGCGATTTGACTTTCTCAAAATACTCTGACGGCATACGTCGTTTCCTCCACACTTATCCCTGGTTGGGGCGTTCCTGTCCGATAACGATGAGTTGGTCTTCAGCCTGAATTATATAGTCGCTCGGTGGGTTTGCAAGAAACCTTGCCTGTGCCTGGCTTTCTACGGCTACCAGCAGGAGGTCCCGTTCTCTTTTCAGTTCGGTCAGGGCGTCCACAAAGGAACGATCAACGCAGGATTGCGGTACGGAAATGGTGTACAACGCACTCCCGAAGCGGTTGCTGACGAGTTCGTTAATCAGCAGGGGCACGCCCCGGTTCAAGGCGGCCTGGACAAGCAAGTTGGTACTCATTGCTCCGGTGACAATAATTTCATCTGCCTTTGCCCGCTTGCCGTGGGCAATGTTTTGCTGGTCCAGCAGTTCGATGCAAGTATACAAATGAGGGCAGGTGGTTTTGATGGTGAGCGTATCTAATATTGTCTTGGCATCCCGCGTATGGACCTCGCCCTGTTCATCGGCCAGCACAATGGCGACCTCTGCCTCTTGGGCATTCGCCCGTGCCAGGGTTTCCGGGCTGACGACACCGCTGACAAATTGTACCTGTTCACCGTCCAAAGGATTCTCGGGTAAGTCGGCGATCAGCACAATTGAACGGCTCTTGGTTTTTTCGTCGGCCCTGACCTCTTCAATAATTTCCTTAGCTTTATAATTCCAGCCGCACAGGACAATATGTTCCGTACTTGAGAGCGGTTTCATCCCTTTTCCCTCCTGTCGCCGGTTTTCAACAAAGGTGCTGGCCAAGGTGGCCGTCAGCATACCCAGAAACCCGATGCCGAACAGCATCAGAAAGATGCCGACTATCCGGCCCCCCAACGAGGTCGGGTAGATATCGCCGTAGCCGACCGTCGTGATCGTCACGAGCGTCCACCACAACGCGTCCAACGCGGAAAACTGCGGCTCAAAAAACGAGATGCCCACCATCCCGGTGGCGGAGATAGCAACCAGCACCAAGAGGACGATATCCAAATGCTCTTTCCGCATTTGGTGGGCAAATCGTCTCAAAAGGACCAGGATAGTGGGCATGGGGACAGATTACGATTTGTCTGGCTTTTCTACGGGAAGCCCGGCCTCGGCCCAGCCGTTAAAGCCAGCTTCCAGATGCGCAATATTGGGAAAGCCCATATCTTGTAAAACATCCGCGGCCAGCGCAGACCGGCCTCCCGCCGCACAGTACACGACAATGCGTTTTTCGGGATCAACCTTTCCGGTGCAATACTGAGAGGACGGATCGAGCCAGAATTCCAGCATCCCGCGCGGCACGTGCATGGCGCTCGGAATCCAGCCTAGCTTCTGCCGTTCACGCACGTCTCGAATGTCGAGAAGCTGCATCTCTCCGGACTCTAATTCTTGTTGTAATTGTCCCACGGACAGGTTCTCGATACGCGTCTTTGCCTCCTCAACCATCTGTTCTGCCGTTTTCTTGAGTTTGAACATGGAAGTCCTTTCTTCTGTATCATCCGTTGCAATGCTAGAAGCTTTCCCCACAAACGGCTACTCCCCGTTGTGATGGATCGAAGCTTACACCTGCCTTCGTGGACAGCAGGTCTGCCTACTGTGGACTACAGGTCAAGCGGTCCCGGGGGGCGTTCTGACAGGCAATAGTGTCGGTGACACCCGAAGCGAGCAGGGCGCAGGCATTGGTAATCGCCGCCATCTGGGCTTCATGCTCTGTCGCTCCGTCCACTTCACGACAGACCTGACGGCCGTGGAAAGTAATACAGACCTCACACCGCACCCCGCCGATCTGGAACGTCGAATAGACGACAACCGCCATCACCACCAGAATCGCGCCCAATGCCACCCAAGTCGTCCGCTTCATAGCCAGGTCATATTCCTTTGTTTGTCAGACTGTTATATTCCCGCAGGAACAAAAGCGTAAACGTGTCCTCCAAAGACAGGTAGCTGCTGGACGCGTTTACGCTTTGATGTGTAGCATAGCTCCAAACGCTCCGCAGCCACTTCCCCGTCACCCATGAACTGGATTTGGTTCAGCCTTATTGTCGGCTCTGTTGTGACCGCCGCCTTTACCGGCAAGATGGCTGAGGTGACTGCCGCCTCAATAGATTCCGCCAAATCCGCGGTAACGCTGGCCATCGGTCTGGTCGGTGTGATGGCCTTCTGGCTAGGCATGCTGCGCGTTGTACAAGTCGGCGGGTTTCTGCACACCCTGGCACGCTGGCTGCGTCCTCTCATGGTGCGATTGTTTCCTGACGTGCCGGCCGACCACCCCGCTCTGAGCGCCATGATCATGAATATGGCCTCCAATATGCTGGGTCTGGGCAACGCGGCCACACCTTTCGGGATTAAGGCCATGCAGGAGCTTGATAGCCTTAATCCCCACAAAGGCACGGCGACCAATGCCATGGTCTTATTCCTGGCCATCAATACCTCGAATGTTGCCCTGGCTCCCCTTGGCGTGATTGCGCTGAGAGCGTCAATAGGATCAGACAATGCAGCCGGTATCTGGCTGCCCACTCTGCTGGCCACGTCATTCTCAACCTGCGTCGGTATTCTCGTGGCGAAGCTCCTGCAGGGATTACCCGTGTTCAGCGTGGGCGGCCAAACTGCTGAGCAGGAAGAAAATATCTCTGAGATCGACTTACCGGATGAGGAGACGCTGGGCACCGAGCAACCGACCTCCCGACCGGGATGTCTGCTGGCCCTCTTGTCTGTTGGCGCGATGGGTGTCGCCTTTCTCCTATTCCTGCAATCCGGTTTGAGCGACGGTCAGACCTTTGGTCCGCTGCTGCGTAACGCCATATCGGGCTGGCTTCTGCCGGTACTGATCGTGGTGATGCTCGGCTACGGCATTGCCAAAAGGGTGGCGGTGTATGATGCCATGATCGAAGGGGCAAAAGAGGGCTTTCAGGTTGCCATCAGGATCATTCCGTTCCTTGTCGCCATTCTGGTTGCCGCCGGCATGTTTCGGGCCTCAGGGTTGTTGGATGTCATGATCGCCGGCGTACAGCCTGTTCTGAGTCTTGTCGGATTTCCCGCAGAGGCATTGCCGATGGCCATCCTGCGGCCCTTATCCGGCTCTGGAGCCTACGCCATTATGGCTGAGATTCTGCAAGCCGAGGGGCCGGACAGTCTGGTCGGCTATCTCGTTTCTACGCTCCAGGGCAGCACGGAAACGACTTTCTACGTCCTGGCCGTGTATTTTGGTGCGGTTGGCGTGGTCCGCATCCGACACGCCTTAGTCGCCGGATTGACCGCGGATATCGCTGGAGTCATCGGAGCGGTCGTCGCCGTCCAGTGGCTGTTAATGGGATAACGGCCACCGGACGGGGTTCGTATCATCACTGCAGGCAGGAAGGGATTATTCGGGAGACGGAACCGTCTGGGTGCCGGTGCGTAACTCCTCCACATCGTCCGGGTCGGGCATGACAACAAACTCCGGATACGCTTCGATGCCGAGTTCCATGGCATCCTGACCGACCTCTTCGACGCTGCGCGAGACCCGGACCCCAATGGTCTTTTCCAGCGCCAGCCAGACTCCCCACGAAGTCGCGAAGGCAAACACCCCTATGGCCAGCACCCCGAGGAGTTGTACGCCGATATCGCCGCCCGCCGCGATGCAGACGGCCAGCGTTCCCCAGATGCCGGCGAACAGATGGGCCGGTATCGCGCCGACCACATCGTCCAGCTTCATATTCTCCAGCAGCCTCATGCCGCCCAGACACACCACCCCGCCAATCGCTCCGATGATGACCGCCCAATACGGCTTCACAATATCCGGTCCCGCGGTAATAGAGACAAGGCCGGCAATCGCACCGTTGAGAACGGCAAGCAGATCGACCCGTCCGAGGAAGGGTCGTGAGACGCATAAGGCGGCCACGACCCCTGCGGCCGCCGCCAGGTTCGTGTTGGCAAGCACATTACTCATGGCCACAGCATCAACCGCGCCACCCAGGGCGAGTTGCGAGCCACCGTTAAAGCCGAGCCAGCCAAACCACAGAATGAGCACGCCCAAGGTCACGAATGGGACGTTCGAGGGAGGCGTGGGTTTGACGCTGCCGTCGGATCGGAACTTTCCCATTCGCGGCCCCACGACCATGGCGCCGGCCAGCGCGGCCCAGCCGCCGGTTGAATGGACGATGGTGGAGCCGGCAAAGTCCTGAAACCCCATTTCATTGAGCCAGCCCCCACCCCAGGTCCAGGCGCCAACAATGGGATAGATGATTGCCGTCAAAACGGTGGTGAAGGCGAGAAACGACCACAGCCTGACCCGTTCGGCCAGGGTGCCGGATACAATCGAGGCGGCCGTCGCCACAAAGACCATCTGAAAAAACCAGTCCGACATGACGGCGTAGCCGTTCGCGACGACAGCGGCCAGAGCCTCTGTCTGATCGGACAACAGGGCCAACTCATCGGCCGAAGGACCGTAGAGGAGGGTCACCGAGCCGACCCAGGACCCCACATCGACGTACATCAGATTGTAGCCGATGAAGTAATAGGCCAGCCCTGCGACCGAATACAGCCCGATGTTCTTGAGACAGATCACAGAAGCGTTCTTCGTGCGTACCGAACCGGACTCCAGCATGGTGAAGCCCGCGCACATCCACATTACCAGCGCTCCCCAGATGAGAAACGAGAAGGTGTTCAGCACAAACTGTGACTCTTCATCCACGGCCGCCTGCGCAGCATCCGCTTGTAACAGGAGGCTGACAGCCACGAGTAACGCCCCTGTTCTCACGACACTCCGACCGACTCTCTCTCGTCCATCTCTGCCTCTGTTCATGCTCGCCTCCAATCCTGTTTCGACTAACTGGCTGCCACAAGAACTACGAACAAGAGTAAGCGTGTCCAGCTTTTTTGGATGATTGGCAGACATATTTACTCTTTCAAGCAGATGCATGCAGTCTCCGGCTAGGCCAGACCCATGCATGTATTTCGGGTAGGGAGAGTCCTTAGACCGATAAGGCTTCGGACTTCTCCACCGTATATTTCTTTGCGTCCAGGGCTCCCGCCAGCAGACTGGGAGCTTCTTTGAGAAAATTTTGCAGATGCTCGGTCTGAAAGTGGGCGGCAAGCGCCTCTTCTGACTCCCATTCCTCGAAGAGGAAGAAGGTATGTTCGGCGGTTGCCGCAGTGTGGAATTGATAACTGATGCAGCCCGGCTCTTTGAGCGTCTCCTCCACCATCTTGGCGGCCAGAGCCTTGGCGTCATCCCAGCGTTCAGCCTTGACCGGGATTGTCCCCGCAATAACGATCATGCACATCCTCCTTATCTGTTGATGTATCGGGTGGCGAAGATCATGGCAGACTCGAACGTAAGGGGAAGAAAGTGGGAAGAAATACAAGAAGATGTAATCGGAATCAGACTTTATGCATAGAACTACTGGCAACGTCTGTCAAACAAATAATTATGGAGCGGGCGAGCAATGGAAAATATAAAGATATATAGTTGACTATAGTCAAAAACTAACAATCCGGGGCTTTTGGCGTTATCCATTCGGTCAAAAATGGACATCCTTCGACAAGCGCCATGCACGAACTTCACGAGAAGCGTGGGGGAGAGTACAGTGGAAGTATACCAATAAGAAGGAGGCTATGATGTCGAATTTTGAATCTATTTTGTATGAGACTCCTGCGGAGCACGTCGCCCGCATTGTATTGAACCGGCCGGAGACACGAAATGCGCAGGATACCAAGCTGCTGTATGAATTGAACTCCGCCTTTGACCGTGCCGCACAAGACGACGACATCAAGGTCATTATCCTGGCTGCAAACGGGCCGCATTTTTCGTCCGGCCATGATCTGCGGGAACCCAACGTGTACGAGAAAATGTCTGAATTCGACACGGTGGGAACCTGGTGCGGGTTCACCTGTGCGGGTGCCGAGAGGCAGATGGCGCGCGAGAAAGAAATCTACGTCGGCTTTTGTGAACGCTGGCGGAATATTCCCAAGCCAACGCTGGCCGCGGTGCAGGGTAAGGTCATTGCCGGCGGACTGATGTTGATCTGGCCCTGCGATATCATCATCGCCAGCGACGACGCGCAATTCTGCGACCCGGTAGTGAATTTTGGTATTGGCGGGGTAGAGTTCTTTGCTCACCCCTGGGAAGTCGGCGCGCGTAAGGCTAAAGAGATGCTCTTCACCTCGGACTGGCTATCGGTCGAAGAGGCTAAGCAACTCGGTATGGTGAATAAAATCGTCCCTCGGGAGAAACTCGACGAAACCGTCTTGGCCATGGCCCACAAGATTGCCAAAAAATCCCTGTTTGCCCTGAAGCTGACAAAGGAGGCCGTCAACGTAGCGGAAGATACACAGGGCCGAGTCCAGTCCATGCAAACGTCTTTTGCCCTGCACCAACTTGCCCATACCCACTGGCTGGAGCAGTACGGCGTACTCTTGGACCCAACCGGCCTGCCGCCCGAAACGGCCAAAGCCATCGGCGCCAAACTCAAGCAAAAAGGGACCTAAAGGCGAGTAGTGCTATTACCCGTTTCCTCTTCGAGTTAGAAGGCTGGTTTCCAGCCTCCCTGGGGCTGGATGTTCTTGGCCTCAGGGATCACGCTGGTGCTAAACTGCTGCATCTGGTCCTCAAGCTCGGACAGTTGTCCGGACGGACAGTCAAAGAAACACACCACCAGTCCATAGCCTTCTTGGGCAAAACCGTGGAGGTCTTCGAGGATTTGTTCTGCTGTGCCCGTACAGATGCGGCGTGGCCGCTCCTGGCTGAGGGGATCAGCGGACGAGGTAACGCGGGCCGAACTCACGCCCATCATGATAAATTCGTCGTGTGGGCGACCGATTGCATCCAGCTCTGTCCGGATCACTGTTTGTTCTTTGGTGTAACGATCCGGCCGCGCAAAAGGGTCGAGGAAAATCGGATAAAAGCCGTCGCATAAACGCGCCGCCCGCCGGGCGCCGCCAGGGGTGACGCCGCCATAGATAATCGGGGGGGGCTGTTGCAGCGGCTTGGGGTCCATAGACAGTGAGGCAAACTGATAGAATCGCCCCTGATAACTGACGACATCGTCCGTCCACGAGCATTTGTAGACCTCAATGCACTCGTCGGTCCGCGGGCCACGTTCGGCATAGGGAATACCGATTGCAGCAAACTCCTCCTGCATCCAGCCAGCCCCAACTCCGAACAGCAGCCGTCCTTTCGAGAGCTGATCGATGGTCGCAAACTGGCGGGCGTCGCTGAGAGGATTGCGATAGGGGGAAATGAGGACACTCGTACCGAGCTTGAGGCTGGTCGTCGTATGGGCAACAGCGCCCATCACCACGGCGGCATCGAACATGGTATGACGCGACTCATAGGCTCGGCTGCCTGAGGCGTTGGCGACATGCTCGCTTTCCGAGGCCATGGGCATACATACATGGTCCGGAAACCACATGGAGTGAAAGCCCAGGCGTTCAGCGAGCTGGGCGGTTTCTACGGGCCGGAGCTGATTCGGGGGAAGGGAACGGGCCAGTACATTCTGGTCATCCCGATAGGCCAGACCGTGCGTCGTCGCATATATCCCAATTTCCATAGGTCTCCCTGTGTTGAGTGGATGGACTCATCCCCTGAACGGGTTTGTGATAACTATTCCTTCAAAAGGAAGAACGTCTGCGCTTGCCAGGCCAGACGCACCGGTATTCCTTACTCTACGAAGCGGCCCGACTAGGCGGCTTGCTTCTCCAGGGCGGCCTGGATTTCCCTATTGTCGGGAAAGACGTGGGTTTCAAGCTTGGAGTAAATTTTTGTCCCGTTGACAATGACCTCGAACCGGCCATCGTCATACGGGACCAGGGTCAGACCTTGAACCTGTTGTTTATTGCTGGTCAATATATATTCCGCCAAACTGACGGCTTCCGGCTCATAGCTTCACGCTGCGCAATACTCAATCCGAATATCCATACTGCCTCCTGCCTGCGATCTGTACCACACTCGGGGATCGGGCTCAACGAAACGGGCGGTGCGAAACAAGCTGACTTTGCTTTCTTGACCTGTGTGGTCTATGCTCCGGCCAAAGAAGCATAAATTCCCTTTGTTGAGGAGAGGATTATGAATTGGCGTGATCTTTGTGGTGACAAACTGGTCTCTGCTCAAGAGGCGGCCGGGTGTGTGCGGAACGGCGACTCCGTACAGTTCAACTGGCTGCACGCAACCCCGCTCTCGCTCTGCGAGGCTCTTCTCGGGCGCAAAGAAGAACTGCGGGATGTGAAAATCGGCACCATCGGTCCGCTCTTTGATTGGGACCAGCCCGGCGCGGACCATGCCTTCACCATTCAAACTCCCTACCTGGGTACGACCACTCGTCCGCTCATGGGAAAAAAGAATATGGATTTCATTCCGGTGATGTATTACCGCCGGGGTGAACTCCCTCCAGGCATAGTCTGCGACGTGTATATGACCCCGGTTTCCGCGCCCGACAAGCACGGCTATTGCAGTTTTGGACATAGCTTGTTCATGTCCAAAACAATGGCTGCCGCGGCTCGGACGGTCGTAGCCGAGGTCCAGGAAGATTTTATCCGCACCGGCGGAGAGAATTATATTCATGTGTCTGAGATCGATTATTTCGTAGAACCTACGCAGCCCGCGGCCGCACTCCCGGCCACGCAACGCAGCGAAGAAGAAACTGCTATGACCGAGGTTATCTGCACCCTGGTTGCCAACGAGCTCATCCACGATGGCGATACCGTTCAGATCGGTCTGGGCAGCGTTTCCTCTCCGCTCGGCATGTATTTAGGCAATAAGAACGACCTGGGTATTCACACCGAGGTGATTCCCGCTGGTATTGCCCGCCTGGTGAAGGAAGGCGTTATTACCGGAAAATACAAGACGGTGAACCCCGGCAAGGTCGTTGCCAGCGCCGGGATTGGTGTGTTCCCGGACGAGCTGGCGATCATTGATGGAAACCCGAAGTTTGAGTTTTACGACTTCACCTACACGGATGATTTGCGGCTGCTGGTCAACCAGGAGCATTATGTGGCCGTCAATAATGCCCTCGCCGTGGACCTGGGCGGGCAGGCCTGCTCCGAGTCGTTCGGTCCGTTTATGTATACCGGAACGGGCGGCCAGACCATTTTTACGATTACCGCGGCCTACTGTAATCCGGGCCGGTCGGTGATCGTCACGCCGTCGAGTGCCGTGGTGGGCGGCCGCCGGGTCTCGCGAATCGTACCCATGCTTGAACCTGGCAGCGTGGTGACAGCGCAGCGGACCTTTGTTGACTATGTGGTAACCGAATTCGGGATTGCCGAACTCAAAGGCAAGTCTCTCAAGCAGCGTGCGGCTGCCCTCCTGGAGGTTGCCCATCCTGATTTCCAGCCGGACCTCAGACGGGAAGCCGAGCGTATTTATCATATATAGAGAGTTCTCATCAGCAGGTCGGCATGTCGGAAAAATTCACGAACCGTTTGGCGACGGAGACCAGCCCTTATTTGCTCCAACATGCCCACAACCCGGTGGACTGGTACCCGTGGGGTGAAGAGGCTTTTACCAAGGCCCGGGCTGAAGACAAGCCGATTCTGCTGAGCGTTGGCTATTCGGCGTGCCACTGGTGCCACGTCATGGCCCACGAATCCTTTGAGAACGAACGCATTGCTGACCTGATGAATAAGCTGTTCGTCAACATCAAGGTCGACCGGGAAGAACGACCGGATGTTGATGAAATCTATATGAATGCGGTACAGATGCTGACCGGCCGCGGCGGCTGGCCGATGACGGTGTTTCTCACTCCGGATGGCAAACCGTTCTATGGCGGCACCTATTTCCCGCCTGAGGACCGCCATAACATCCCCGCGTTTCCGCGAGTCCTGGCAGGCGTCGCCCAAGCCTATCGGGAAAAACCCGCGGATGTCACCAAATCGACCACCGAGATTCTATCCAGGCTTGAACAACTCGCCCGGCGTGAGCCAACGACGCGGCCGCTTGATGTGCCGGTATTGGAGAAAGCGGTTGAAGGGCTGGCCCAGCACTATGACGAGACCCATGGCGGGATAGGGCAGGCTCCCAAATTCCCGAATACTTCCGTTTTTTCGCTGTTTTTGCGTTACGCCCACGCAACCGGCAATCAGCGCTATCTGGACATGACTACACATACGCTCCGTAAAATGGCGCAAGGCGGCATGTACGACCATCTCGGGGGAGGCTTTCACCGTTACTCGGTCGACGAGCGCTGGCTGGTGCCCCATTTTGAGAAGATGCTGTACGACAACGCGCTTCTGGTCCGGCTCTATCTTGAAGGCTACCAGGCCAGCGGAGGTCCCTTCTTTCGGCAGGTAGTGGAGGATATTCTCGCCTATGTCGAGCGGGAGATGGTCAGCCCGGAGGGAGGATTTTATTCAACCCAGGACGCTGACTCGGAAGGTGTGGAAGGCAAGTTCTTTGTCTGGGGCCAAGACGAAGTGATGCGAATCCTGGGCGACGAGGTGGGGGAGATATTCTGTCGTTATTACGATGTCACGGATGTCGGAAATTTTGAGCATAAGAACATCCTGCATCCCACGCTGGAACTGGACCAGCTGGCGCGGCTCTTCCGGCGTGAGGTGGACGACGTCACGCGGTTAATTGATCAGGCCAAAGATACCCTTTTCGCCGTCCGTGAACAGCGTGTGAAGCCCGGCCGCGACGAGAAAATCCTGACCAGTTGGAACGGCCTCATGATTTCGGCGTTTGCCGAGGCGTATAAGGTGTTGGGCAATCCCGACTATCTTGAAGTCGCCCGGCGCGGGGTCCGTTTTATTCAGACTGCGTTGTCTCGCGAGGGCCGCTTGCTGCGCAGTTACAAGGACGGGCAATCCAAATTCAACGCCTATCTTGACGACTACGCCTGCTTTAGCGCGGCCTTACTCGATGTGTATGAAGCGACCTTTGAGTCAGCATATCTGGACGGGGCAGTCGCCTTGACCGATGTACTGCTGGACCGTTTTTGGGACGCACAGGAGGGAGGGTTCTTTTTTACCAGCTCGGACCACGAAACGCTGATCAGTCGATCCAAGTCCGCTTTTGACGGTTCTGTTCCGTCGGGGAACTCCGTGGCCGCTTCTGTCCTGCTGCGCCTCTACTATGCCACCGAGCAGCAAGACTACCTGACCAAAGCGGAAACGATCTTCCGGCTGTTCTACGACGCCCTGGAGCAAAATCCCTTCGGCTTCAGTAATATGCTGTGCGGGCTTGATTTCTACCTGCGCCGGCCCAAGGAAATCGTTCTCTTGGGAGACCCGGCCGCTCCTGAAACCACAGCGCTGCTGCGTACCATTCATGAGAGCTTTATTCCGAATAAGACGCTGTTGTGTTTCGACCCTGCACGGCCACCACAGCATGGTGTTCCGGGTTTGCTCGAAGGTAAGACGCGAATCGATGACCAACTGACCGCCTATGTCTGTCATAATTTTGCCTGTTCCTTGCCGGTCACAAGTTGGGAAGAGTTGCAATCGTTGGTAACTCCGACACGGTGCTGAGGACGGAACTATCCGTCCTCAGCGGGGTCAAAAGAGGAGAGGGTGATGCGATTTGTGAGCGGACTCTTGCAGGTTGTTTTTTTTCTGGCGGTGGTGTTGGCGTCCCTCGTGGGGGCTGGGCTTATTTCCAATGATCTGCCCTGGAGTGACCCTCCAGGGATGGGAACCCGGTTGCTGACCTATCTGTCAACGAACGTTGCGGAAACAACACCAGACTCCACCTTTCCCGAACTCCGACCACACACGTATGCAGCCCCCGCGGCCTTGATGTTTGATGTTGCCCGTCGGGCAGCCGAGGCACTCCACTGGGAGTTAAGTACGGTTGAGCCTGAAACGCGGAAAATAGAAGCCGTAGCGACGACGAGAGTCATCAAATTCAAGGATGATGTCACCATCTGGGTCGAGGCTGATGGGGAGGAGCGGAGTACGCTCTTTGCGCGTTCCGCCTCACGCGTCGGCGCGGTAGATTTAGGGGCAAATACTCGCCACATCATGGACTTGTTTGAAACCGTGGATATCATCGCACCGGTAACGGCCATTGTGGATGAAGAGGCGGCGGCTGAAGAGTCCCAAGCCCCCCCCGAAGCAATGCCCACAGAAAGTGATACCCCGCCCGCAACAGAAGAGCCGTCACCGGAATAATGTAGCAACGATGCCTCAGCAGCCGCGTGTCGAGATCGTCTATTGTAGGCAATGCCGCTGGCTCTTGCGGGCGGGCTGGATGGCGCAAGAGCTGCTCTCCACCTTTTCGGACGAACTCGGCGAGGTGGCGCTGGTTCCGGGTGGAAGCGGCGTTTTTGAAATACGGCTGAACGATGAATTGATCTGGTCGCGCCATGAACAGGGTGGCTTTCCTGAAATCAAAGTCCTCAAACAATCCATCCGAGATACCATTGCCCCGCACAGAAACCTGGGCCACATTGATCGCTAATGGCATCCCACTGTGACCTGGGTTGAAATTTCCATTGCCGCCGGCGTCTTCCTGACTCTGCGGAACGCGCTGGCACGGACCCTGTCCGGCCGAGTGTCTCCCGTCCTTATCAGTTGGGCACGCTTTGCGTTTAATTTGCCGTTCTCAGGCCCCGCGGTGCTCATGCTGATGGCCGCGAGTGGCGTACCGCAGTTGTCGTTCGCATTCTATGGGTATTGCTTTTTGACAGGGATTACCCAGATTCTTGCCAATATCGCTCTTGTCTCCGCCTTTCAGCATACCAATTTTGCGCAGGCTATTGTCTTGCACAAACTGGAAGTGCTCTTCACCGCTTTGTGTGGCCTCATGTTTTTTGCAGAATATCCGTCAGCCTTCGGTTGGGTCGGTATTACCGCTTCCAGCCTGGGTGTGATGCTGATGAATCTCGGCAAAGAGGGTGGACCTGCTGGCTGGCGTCGAGCCCTACATTTTGACCTGGGAACCTTACTCGCAGGTGCATGTGCCATCTTTCTTGTGTTCGCCAGTTTTCTGTTGAAGGAGGCGACTACGGAATTTGCCGCCTTAAACCCCCACTTTGGAACAAGTCGCTTCGAGGCTGCTGTTCACGCCGTGTTTCATACCACCTGGATGGAGGTTGTGATGCTGACGGCCTACCTGTGGTGGCTGAAGCGCGAGGAATTGCAGGATATTACAACCCACTGGCGTCGGATGGCGCTTATTGGGGCGACGAGCTTCGGCGGCAGTATCTGTGCCTTTTGGTCATACTCGTTGACCCTGGTAGTGTACGCCAAGGCGGTTGCTCAGATTGAAGCCGTGGTGGCGATTGGGCTGGCGCTCGTTCTGTGGCGTGAAAAAGAAGTCTGGCGTCAGTTCCCCGGTACTGTCCTCGTCATTATCGGGATAGGGATTATTCTGCTGGGATGAATATGTACACCACTCCAGGATTTACTACTGTGGGTCTTCAACGTTTTCTGACTCATACTCTCTCGAATATTTCGTCTGGAATATTTTTCTGGACGGCTGTTACATTGTGGCATACGATTGAGTTTGCCAACTCTGTCAATCAGTCTACGAGGAGGCTTTGCCGTGGGCCTGCCACAATCGAGTCGTTTGCAATTTACCCAGGATCTCACCATCTGTCGTATTCTTAACGGCTTATGGCAGGTGTCTGGAGGGCATGGGCGTATTAATCCCCAAGCCGCGGTCCGGGAGATGTTTGACTATCATGAGACTGGCTTCACCTCGTGGGATCTTGCTGATCACTATGGCCCGGCCGAAGATTTTATCGGCGATTTCCGCCGTCAGCTCGCGCAGTCGCGCAGTACTGAAGCACGCCCTAGCATCCAAGCCTTTACCAAATGGGTCCCGCGTCCTGGTCGCATGACACGCGAGGTAGTAGAGCACAATATCGACATCTCCTTACGCCGCATGGATGTGGAGACGCTTGATCTCTTGCAGCTTCACTGGTGGGACTACAGCGACAAACGCTATTTGGATGCACTCAAGCACCTCTCCGATCTCAAAGAAGAAGGCAAGATTCGCCATCTTGCCTTGACCAACTTTGATACTGAGCATCTCAGAATCATTACCGAGCACGACATCACCATCGTTTCCAATCAAGTCCAGTTCTCCCTGATTGACCGCCGGCCAGAGATCGAGATGATCCCGTTTTGCCAAGCGCATGACATCCAGTTGCTGACCTATGGGACAGTGTGCGGCGGGCTGCTGTCTGAACAGTTTCTTGGCCGGCGTGAGCCGGGCCAATGGTCGCTGAAGACAGCCAGCCTTCAGAAATATAAACAGATGATTGATGCTTGGGGCGGGTGGCAACTCTTCCAAGAACTGTTGGGCTGTCTCAAGGATATCGCCGAGAAGCATGCCGTGAGTATCGCTAATATCGCTACCTATTACATCCTTACCAAACCTTGCGTGGCTGGCGTTATTCTCGGTGCCCGGCTGGGTGTTTCTGAGCACCGGGCCGACAACGCGCGCGTTTTTGATATGACGCTCGACGCAGAGGAGCTTGATCAGGTGCATAGCCTCCTGAGCCACTCGAACAACCTCTTTCAGTCCATTGGCGATTGTGGAGATGAGTACCGGAATTAGACTGAGCATGGTAATCAGTTGTAGCGGACGAGGACAGAAACGGAGTGTCTGAGCGTGAACTTTCCTTCGCATGCGCAGGTCGTCATTATTGGCGGTGGCATCATTGGCTGTAGCGTAGCCTACCACCTCTGTAAACTTGGCATCACCGATGTGGTCCTGCTCGAACGCAAAAGCCTGACCAGCGGCACCACCTGGCATGCCGCTGGCCTGGTGGGACAATTGCGGGCCACCCAGAATCTGACCAGACTCGCCCAATATACGACGACACTCTTGCAGGAACTTGAAGCCGAAACCGGACAGGCGACCGGCTTTAAGCAAACCGGCTCCCTGGCTATTGCCAATAATGCCGAGCGTTTTGAGGAGCTGAAGCGCGGCGCGTCCATGGCCAAATGTTTTGGGCTTGAGGTGGAAGTGATCGGCCCGGGGGAGGCAGCCGAGCTGTGGCCGCTCATGAATGCCTCGGATCTGGTGGGCGCGGTGTATTTACCGGGTGACGGGCAAACGAACCCAACCGATACGACCCAGGCCTATGCCAAGGGTGCCAAAATGCGTGGTGCCCGGATCTTCGAAAATGTGAAGGTGACCGGCGTTCACCAAAAAGACGGTAGGGTCAGTGGAGTGGCAACCGAATACGGCGACATCCACTCGGAATATGTCGTCAATTGTGCCGGTATGTGGGCGCGGCAGGTCGGCCGCCTGGCTGGGGTCAGTATTCCCCTGCACGCGGCGGAACACTTTTACGTGGTGACCGAGCCGATTGCCGGTCTGGCCTCCGGTTTACCGACGCTGCGCGACCCTGGGAGTGCGACGTATTTCAAGGAAGAGGTCGGTTGCGTGCTGGCCGGTTTCTTTGAACTCCAGGCCAAGCCGTGGGGCAGGGGAGGCGAGGCCGTTCCCGAAGATTTTGCGTTTGGTACTTTTGGTGAGGACTGGGACCATCTTGAGGATGTGTTCAACCAAGCCATGCACCGTCTGCCGGCGTTGGAGACCGCGGGGATAAAACTTTTTCTCAACGGGCCCGAAAGTTTCACTCCAGACGACCGCTACCATTTGGGCGAAGCGCCTGAGCTCAAGAATTTCTACGTTGCCGCGGGATTTAATTCTATCGGTATTCAGTCTTCCGGCGGGGCCGGGAAGGTCCTGGCCGAATGGATTGCGCACGGCTATCCGCCCGTCGATCTATGGGACGTTGATATTCGACGCAACCGGCCCTTCCAGAACAACCGTCGCTATTTGGAAAAGCGGGTCTCGGAAACCCTGGGGCTTTTATACGATATGCACTGGCCGTTCCGGCAGTATGCAACAAGTCGCAATGTGCGTATGTCGCCCCTGCACGACCGCTTGGTCACCCAGGGCGCGTGTTTCGGGGAAGTCACCGGATGGGAGCGAGCGAACTGGTTTGCTCCTCCGGGTGTGGAACCCAGGTATCAATATTCGTACGGCAAACAGAACTGGTTTGCCTATTCGGCGGCCGAGCATCGAGCCGTGCGTGAGAATGTCGGTCTGTTCGATCAGACCTCTTTCAGCAAATTCCTCCTCCAGGGGCGGGATGCGCTGAGCGTGCTTCAGCGTCTGTGCGGGAACCAGATTGACGTTGCGCCGGGCAAGGTGGTCTATACCCAAATGTTGAATGAGCGGGGTGGAGTCGAGGCCGACGTGACCGTCACCCGCGTTGCTTCAGACCGTTTCTATATTGTAGATGCTGCGGCCACGCAGACCAAAACCTTTTCCTATATCCAGTCGCATATTACTGCGGACGAATACGCCTTTCTCACCGATGTGACCTCAGCCTACGCCGTGCTCGGTGTCATGGGTCCGAATGCCCGGACGCTCTTAAGCGGCTTGACCGATGCGGACCTCTCCAATCAAGCCTTCCCGTTTGCCAGCTCACAGGAAATCGACTTTGCCGATGCCAGCCTGCGGGCCATCCGTATTACCTATGTGGGGGAGCTGGGCTGGGAGCTGCATATCCCGACTGAATTCGCTCTTTCAGTCTATGACGCGCTGATACAGGCCGGCCAAGCTCTATCACTCCAACACTGCGGCTATCACGCGCTCAATTCCTTACGCATGGAAAAAGCCTATCGCCACTGGGGCCATGACGTGACCGATGAGGAAACACCGCTGGAAGCCGGGCTGGGGTTTGCCGTCCGGCTGAATAAAGACCACTTCCTGGGCCGAGAAGTCCTGCTGGAGCAAAAACACAAGGGTGTCAAAAAACGGCTGGTTCAGTTTGTGTTAGAAGACCCGGAGGCATTGCTCTATCACAACGAACCCATCTGGCGGGATAACGAAATTGCCGGCTTTATTACCTCCGGGATGTTCGGCCATACCCTGGGCGCGGCCATTGGCCTGGGGTACGTCAACCATACGGATGGCGTCACGCCCGAATATATTCAGTCCGGCCGCTATGAAATCGAGGTCGCGGGCAGGCGTATTCCGGCTCGGGCTTCGCTGCGTCCTTTCTACGACCCGGAGAACGAACGGATAAAAATGTAGGAATAGGTTTCCCCCAGAGGAGAGGAGGCTCCCTACGCCGAAAAGAGTAGATGTGTCCAGCATCTGCCTGTCTATTGGAGGACACGTCTACTCTTTGAAATGTTTTGCAACGTTCCGGGCGAACTCGGCTACGATCCTATCCGCCTTTTTCCGAATGACGGGTTGGCCAAACTCCCCCAGTTTGCCCATGAGCCGGGCTTCGGTCTGGATGGACAGTTGGGTTTGCGCCTCCTCTTGCTCGACTAATGTCAGCTCGGCACTAATATGGACGCCGCCGCCAACGCGGCGGTCGTTCGCTTCCGCTCTGCCAACCGCCCGCCAATTTATTTGGTCGAGTTCCTGTATGCTCAGCTCGCCCTGTAAGGTGAGTCGAATAGGCCCGAATGTGATTTTCATCCGGCCGGCATATTGATCCTCTCCGGTGGCGACAACCTCACTCACCCCGGGCACACAGATCGCCATCTGAGGAACATCTATGAGAAAATTCCACAGGGTTTCACGCGCAACCGGGACCGTACAGCTATGCTCAAAGTTCATACGTTTCCGCTCGCTCCCCTGGCATGTGTCACTGCCTGTTCGATGGCTCGCTGGGTAAAGACGACGGCCATGTCACGCTTGTATTCCACCGAGCCGCGAAAGTCCGCGAGCGGGTCGACCTCTTCTGCAACAAGAGCGGCGGCGGCATGAATAACCTGCGGGGTCGGCGCCTGGCCCTGGAGGGCTGTTTCAACTGCGCGTGCCCGCAGTGGGGTTGCCGCGGCTGCACCTAAGGCGATGCGGGCCTGGGCAATAGTGTCGCCGTCCAAGGAGACCAGTGCGGCGACGGCAATAGTTGCGTAATCGTCATGCGTTTGGGGCAGGAATTTAAGGAAAGCGGTTCCTGTGTCGGCAGGCTGGGGCGGGATGACAACAGTAGTGATGAGCTCTTCGGGTTCGAGCGCGGTTTCATAATAATCGACAAAAAAGTCACCCAACTCAATTTCCCGCGCGCCGTGGCGTGACTGGATTCGAATTCGCGCGTCCAGGACGAGCAACGCGGGAGGTGGGTCCTGGTTTGGGTCGGCATGCGCCAATGAACCGCCAAGAGTTGCAGCCGTTCGAATCCGGACGCTGGCCACATGCCGAAAGGTTGTCGCCAAAAGGGGGAGGCGGTGTTGAATCAGGGCCGAGGTTTCTATAGTCCGGTGCGAACACAACGCCCCAATCGTGAGGCCGCCGTTGGGCCGAATCTCAGCGAGTTCCGGGCTGCGGGCAAGTTGGCGGAGACCGATCAGATAGGCAGGCTGCACCAGACGTTGCTTCATCAGGTTGATCAGCCCGGTCCCACCGGCCAGGACTTTGGCGTCTTCGCCGTGCTGTTCAAGCAGAGCCAATACCTCTTCGAGGCTTTCCGGCTCGACATATTCAAAGGCAATCATGTGGAGACCTTTCCGTCCGCCACCGCCTGGATCGACTCGATGATTTTGTAATAGCCGGTACAGCGGCACAGATTGCCCATCATCCAGCTTTGAATCTCGTCCTTTGACGGATGGGGGTTTTCGTCCAATAACGCCTTGGCCGACATGATCTGACCTGGCGTACAAATGCCGCACTGAAAGCCGCCATAATCGATAAACGCTTTTTGGAGCGGGTGCAGTCTGTCGCCTTCAGTCAGCCCTTCGATGGTGGTGACTTCACAGCCGTCTGCCGTGACAGCGAGAGTCAAACAGGAACTGACGGGCTGACCGTCGAGCAGGACGGTACACGCCCCGCACACGCCCACGCTACAGCCTTCTTTGGTCCCCGTGAGATCAAGACCGTTACGTAAAAAATCGATGAGCAGGGTATTGTCCGCAACGTCCCGCTCAACCGCTTGGCCGTTGACTCGGAGTTGAATAGATTTCATGTCTAGCTGTTTCCCCTACGCATCGTTCTTGAACGTGCTGTTTTTTCTCGGAGGGCTGTATAGACTTTTTCTGCGGTTACGGGCAAATCCATCAGACGAACCCCCACCGCATCAAAGACGGCGTTTGCCACTGCGGCCGGTACAGCCACATTGCTATGCTCGCCAATGGCTTTGCCGGCGTAGGGTGCAGGGCCGGCGTCGCTTTCGACCAGCACGGTTTTCAGCTCCGGAATATCCATACTGGTCGGCAGTTTATAGTCACCCAGATGGACATTCGTCACGGCTCCGTCCTGCACGATCAGATGTTCGGTCAGGGCGTGGCCGACCCCTTGGATCGCCCCGCCTTCAACTTGTCCCTGATGGGTGAGCGGATTGAGAACCGTGCCGACATCGTGCGCAGTGGTGAGTTTCTGCAGGGTCACCTGGCCGGTTGCCGGGTCAACTTCGACTTCGGCTATTTGGGCGCAGAATGAGGTTACATCCATGGGGTCTTCCGCTACATATTCTCCGGTATAGCGCAACGGCAGCTCTTCCCGACCGGCGAGTGCGGCCATCAGCGTGGGAAGGGCAAGATGCTGTCCATTCGTATTCACAAACTCACCCGCCCGATATGCAACCTGCTCCGACGGAGTTTCCATATGACGCGCTGCAAATGCGGTGAGCCCTTCCTTTAATCTTTGAACAGCGGCAAGGGTCGCCTGACCGGCCATATGCGTCAGACGACTTCCCCCGGCACCTACTTCCCAAGGGGCGGAGTCGGTACTCCCCTGTACGACCCGGACGGATTCCAAGGGGACCTGTAATTCTTCAGCCACAACCTGCTGTAGAATCGTATACGAGCCGGTACCGGTATCGGCCGCTCCCGTCATAAGGGTCAGCGTAGCGTCGGCAGCTATGCTCAAGGTTGCGCTTGACGGCCCAAACGCGCCCGGTTCACGGTCATACATACCTATACCGCGCCCTCTATTGGCTGTTTTTTCTGCGCCCCACTTTGCTTCCTTGGCCGCAGCCTCCAGGGTCTCTTTGCAGCGAATTTTCTTCCACTTTTCACCCAGCGGGGCGGCGTCGCCTTCGATGAGCGTATTGCGGAGCCGAAACTCCAAGGGATCAAGCCCCAGTTCCTGGGCAATGAGGTCCATATGACTCTCAACCCCAAAAACGATCTGCGGCGCACCCGGTGCGCGCATATGCCCGGCGGGCACGGTGTTGGTGTAGACCCGGAAGACTTCAATCTCGACATTGGGCATCCGATACGGACCGGCGGCATGCACACTGCCGTGCACGGTATGCAGGGGCGTGAAGGCGCTATAGGCGCCGCAGCTAAAAACCAGCCTGGCCTTGCGGGCAACAATCCGGCCGTTGGCGTCTACGCCGGTCCGGAGCGTAATGACTGCCGGATGACGCGGATTGCCGGCTAACAGTTCTTCGGTATAGCTCATGACCATTTTGACCGGTCGGCCTGCAGCTGCGGCCAAGTGATAGCACACAACGCCATCCATGAGTGAGCCTTTTCCCCCAAAATCACCGCCAATGGGCGCGGTGTTGACGCACACACGGTCCTCGGCCACACCGAGCGCAGCCGCAAACTGAGCCCGGGCCACAAAGGGGGTCTTATTGGAGATCCACAGATTGACTTTGCCGTCCGGCTCAATCTGGACGACGCTGGCGTGCGGCTCGATATAGCCCTGATGAACCGGGGGAATGGTAAACGTATGGGTAAACTCGCGAGCGGCTTGGGCAAAGCCGGCTTCAATATCACCGTGGGTGTAAAATACCTGTGACACCACGTTGGGAATGTCGGGGTACAGACGGTCGTCGCCCGGATGAACAAAATCGGGCACGGGAGGATGGGTGTAGGTGCTGGTGTCGGCATGGACGCGCGGTGCATCTTCCTGCATGGCCTCGACCGGATCAAAGACTGCGGGCAGAGCTTCATACTCGACCGCTATGCGGGTAAGGGCTTCCTCGGCAATATCCATGGATTCAGCCGCAACAGCGACCACCTTCTCGCCCACAAAACGGACCACATCACGCGCGAGGACGGGCTTGTCCAAAAAGAAACGACCGATACGGCGGTCCGGCAGCTCCGCGCCGGTAATAACCGCGTGGACACCGGCCAGCGCTTTTGCCTGCGAGGTATCAATCGAGACAATGCGCGCGTGGGGAAACGGGCTGCGCAGGCATTTGCCGTATAACAAACCGGGCAGCCGAATATCCGCAGTATAGCGGGCCTGTCCGGTGACTTTTGACGGCCCTTCTACATGGCCCGCCGGTTGCCCAACGCTGGCTAAACTCGCCATAGTGACCTCCACAGTCAGACACGACCCAAAGTACGGATATCGTCATGAATTCTTTTCACAGTCAAGCGCCGTGGGCCAGGCTGCGTGTGAGTCCGTTGAGTTTGTTGAGTCTTTAGGGTCTTTGGAGTCAAGACTCAACAGACCCAATGACTCAATCGACCCAATAGACTTCCTTTCATCGGCGCAATTGACTTGAAAGGTTACCGGTCAGTATAGTCGTGCCAGAGGAGAAAGTGTCAGGAGCGCTGCATGTGTCTCTGGGAGCGAGTGATTGGAATGCCGAGTTTCGATATCGGGGTTGGACATGGCTCCGCCTATCACCTGGTTGAAGACAATATTGCGCACTACGTGGTCAAGGCGTATCGCGGCCGGCCCGAACGCGCGCTGACGGCCGGCAGCATTGTTCAGCATATTATACAGGAGCTGGGTGTGCCTGGATTCTCCTTACAACCGGAGCATATTGTGAAATGGGTCTCGGTGTTTGAAGAACGAACGGGCCGGAAGATTCTCGAAGCGGAGCCGGAAACGTTTCCGATACGCTACCGCTGCGTATATCACAAAGATATCCGGATTCCCTGAGCAGGCGGCCGCAGAGCGGAGGCTATCTTCTCCAGTCAGAACGGCCAAGGGCGGATACCCTTGGCCGTTCTTTTTGCGAGCGGTGTACCGAAATTTTACGCGTTCAACTTGGCTTCGTCCGCTGCGGTCGGCCCCTCGACTCTATACAGCTTCTGTCCGTTGTCCCACAGGATTTTACGCCGAACGTCCTCGTCGCAATCGTCCAGGCCGTTTTTGATCCGGTCATGAACCTCGTCGCCGTAAAGCGAAGTCGGGTGGGGAAAGTCGGTTTCAAACATGATCCGGTCCGCTCCGACCTTGTCAATCAGGCGCCGCGGGGCGATCTGCTCGAACCAGTAACAGGCGTAGATGTTACGCGCAAAATACTCGGACGGCAGCATATCGAGGTCAGGCCGTTCTTCCGGGACACGGTTGCCGAGGAACTGATAATCCAGGGCTTCGAGAGCAAACGGAATCCAGCCGATCCCGCTCTCGACCGAGACAAATTTAATACTGGGATAACGCGCCAGTACGCCCGAAATGATCAGGTCGCTCAACTGAATGCCGTTGCGCATGAAGATATCAACCGACAGCTCGGCAAAGGCCGCCATTTTGCCATAGGTTTTCACCTTGTCACGCCGTAGTCCGCCATCCATATTGCCCGAGCCAATATGGAAGCTGATCGGCTGGTCAAGCTCACAGGCAACTTCCCACAACGGATTCCAGTGCGGGTCGCCCAGCAGGGGCTGGCCGAGCGATTGTGGGTCTCCGGTGAAGAGAATGCCTTTATGACCCATAGCGTGACAGCGTCGGATTTCTTCAACCGAGGCGTCAACATCCCAGAAGGGCGTTGAGGTGATCGGGAGCAGGCGGCGCGAATCGGCTGACGCCCACTCGGTTTGCCAATCGTTATACACCTTGACACAGGTGAGCTTGAGGTCCGAGTCTTCCAGGCGGAGAAACTCCTGGCTGCCAAATCCCCCGACGTTGGGATACATGACCATTGCCCAGATGCCCATTTCATCCATGTATTTGAGACGCTCCTGGGCGTCGAACGCCCCTGGGTGCATCTCGTCATACGACTTGGGCCAGTTGGTCATATCGCCCACACCCGCAGTAGCGGTCAGGCCCGGATTGGCTATGCGCCGGTCGCCGAGGAACCACCACTGGCGTCCCTTGGCGTCGAAGTCAACGCGGGGAACCGCGTCTTTCAACTTATCAGGGACCCGACTGGTCCACAGGTCCGGAGTCTCTGTGACGTGCGTGTCAACGTCAATGATTGTATAGCCACTCATATGCGTGCCTCCTTCAGCCGCCGTTCTGAGGCCCTAGCGTATCTGAGGGCTCGACAATTGCCAAGTCGGGCGGGGAGGTCAATAATTGCACGACTGGGGTGGTCGTTGTCCTCAACCTGTCCGTATATGATACACTAAAATCAGTCGAACCAATGAGGCACGGGAGGACCGAATGGCAACAAAAAAAGAGATCGCTCTGGTAAGAGAATTGCGGCCCAGTAACCCAACAGAAGAACAGGCGACCGTAAAGGAGCCTGCTCTGATAGAAGAATTTCGACTCACGAGCCTGGCGGGAGAATTTGAGCAGCATAGCCAGGCAGAAATCGAACGTCTGGGCAGTGAGAGTCCTGATTTTGACGAGCAACCCTACCACGAAGCCGTCTCCCTCGTCCTGCGGAAACTCAGCCGGTATCGAAAAGAGTAAACGTGCCCTCCGATAGAGATGAGATGCTGGACACGTTTACTCTTTTAACCAAGTCAAGGAAGCTTTCATGATCATTACGAGTGTCCACGCGAAAAATGTCCTTCGTTATGCGGAACTGAAACTAACGAACCTCCCCCGGCGGGGAGTGATTGGGATAAGCGGAGCCAATGAGTCCGGCAAAACGACTATTGCCGAGATCCTGTGTCTGGCCCTGTTTGGCCGGACGTTCTCTCACGCTGAAGATGATTTCCAAAAAAACATTAAGTGGGGCGAGTTTGGCGCTTCAGTCGCTGTTGGCTTTCTTGCCAAGGATAAACACAGCTATCTGGTGACTCGCTCTTTTGACGCAGACGGAAATCACTTGGCTCAGCTTCGCAGGGAAGGGGAAGACGAGCCTTTTGTCCGTGGAGCCGCTGCGGTGAACGAGAATATAGCGCAGCTGTGTGGTTTTACCTATCAACGCTTTATCGATTCCTTTTATTTAGCCCAGCGTAATATCGCCTCTCCGTCTCTTCTCCTCCAGACTGCCAAGGCGTTGGCAGGGGTTGAAACCTTTGAGCAGGTGGCGGCTGAATGTGAGTCCGATATCCACGCCCTCCAGGATGAACTCGCCTCTCTGCACAGCGGCCTTGCCGAGGTCCATCGGCAGCGTAGCGAACTCAATATCCAGGTTGATGCGTTACCGAATTTGAAGACAGAACGAGACGCGCAAACCACAGCCAGTGCTGAGCGAAAAAAAGAGAATACGGTCCGTCAGCTGACGCTCGACCGTCTGCGCGCTGCAACCGCAGAGATGGCTGAGCAGGTGAACAAGACGATGCAGGCCACTCTTGATACCGGCTTGAAGCAGTGGCTCCATTATGCGGAGAACATCGATACGGCCACACAAAGCGTAGACGCGGCGAGCGAAGAGGCAGAATCCGGTTCGGGTCTACGGCTGACTGGGGCACTCCAATCTTGGAGTGAGGATCTGCGCAAGCGCCTTGAGGCTTTTACCCCGGTGCGTAACGCCGTAGCTGCGTATCGCCAACGCTTGGCCTGGCTCATTGGCCAGGGAGAGCGGCCGGCTGAGGTTGACGCTCGTGCGCACTCTTTCCCCGACCAGAGAGCACTCCTCCTCAGTCAGGGGGAAGAAATACGTGGGAAGCGGACCGGTCCTATTATCGGCTTTTTTGGCGTGTTTCTGCTGATGATTATGAGTTGGAGCGCGCTCTGGTTTCTGAACTATATGCCAGACCACGCCATCGGACAGTGGCTCAGCAACGACCTGCAACTACAGGTGACGCACACGACCGTGCTTTCTCTTGTTGCCGTGGTCTCCAGTGGATTGAGCCTGGTGTTGTTGGTTATGGTTTTCATTTTGACGGAGCGGATTCTCACTACGCGGCAGAAGGCCGCCCGCCTCCAAGCCGACCAAGAAGCAATCAAAGTCCAACTCCAAAACTTAGACGATCTTCCCCAACAGTCCCTGGCAACTGAGGTGGCGGCGCTTGATGCCTGTGACGATCCACCATTGAAAGAAGCCCTGACCCAGTTTGTCAGCGGTCCCGGCGCGGCGCTGCTTGATACGGAGGCGCTCGCAGCGTTTCTTTCTCCGTTGGAGGCTGCGAGCCGCACTTGCCAGGAGGACGCCGACGCCATCACCAGACGGATCACCGAAGAAATACGGTCTGTTGAGACGAATATCGCTGCCATCCAACAAGATCTGGAGCGTTTGGACCAGGCCATTACGGAAGAAGAGCGTCGCCTCAATAAAGCGGCGCAACTGGATCAGGAGGCCGCCGCGCTCGAAAAGGATATTGATGGCAAAACCCGCAGTATTGAAGTACGGCGAATCGCGCAAAATCTCCTCACTGGCTCACACCGTCGTTTACTGAGCCGGTTTAACCTGGAGATGCGGCACGTTGTGAGTAAAATCATGCCGAAGCTCACTGAGGAACGCTATGAGACCATGCAGATCGATAATGACCTGAACGTCCGGGTATGGTCGAGTGAAAAGGGCCATTTTGTTGGTCTGAACGAAATTTCGGGAGGCACCTATAATCAGGTCATGCTGGCGATCCGTCTTGCCTTGTCGCAAGCTTTGATTACCTCATCGGTGTGTGGCGTTGAGTGCTTGATTCTTGATGAGCCGTTCGCCTTTTTTGATGCCCAGCGCACCCAAAAGACTCTGGAAATTTTGCCTCAGGTCAGTCCTGAAATCGAACAGATGTGGATTATTGCTCAGCAGTTTGCTGACAGCAGCCCCTTTGCCCTGCACCTGAGTTGCTCACGGGACTCGGAGGTTTTGATCGCCCCAGTGGGCGAATATGAGGCGCTGGGGGAAGGGTAGGGGCTATGTGAGTCCTTTGAGTCTTTTGAGTCCTTGAGACCCAAGCGACCCAGCGTATCCTGTATAACGACATAATGCAGTCAAGGAGATCGTATGGATTTCGCCCTCACCAAAGAACAAGAAGCGTTTCGCGCAGAAATCCGGGAGTTCTTGTCGAGCGAGGTGCCGACTGAGGCACGGGTTGAAGACGGTTGGATTAGCGGCTACTCGCGCGGATTTTCCCAGAAACTAGGCCAGCAAGGCTGGATCGGATTGACCTGGCCCAAGCAATACGGCGGGCAAGAACGGTCGTATCTTGACCGCCTGATCCTGACTGAAGAACTGCTGCGTGCCGGAGCCCCGGTCGCGGCGCACTGGCTGGGGGATCGCCAGGTTGGTCCGGCGCTGCTGGCGTACGGCAGTGAAGAGCAAAAACAAGAAATCCTCCCGCAAGTCTGTAAAGGTGAGATCGTCTTTTGTCTGGGTATGAGTGAACCTGGGTCCGGCTCAGACCTGGCCTCGCTCCAGACCCGGGCAGGAGAGGAAGGCGATCACTATACCTTGAACGGCCAGAAAATCTGGACCAGCTTCGCCCATGTTGCAGATTATGCTTATCTGGTTGCTCGCACGGACCCGGATGCCCCGAAGCATAGGGGGATCAGTGAATTCCTGGTTGCGATGGATACTCCGGGGGTTGATGTGCGACCCCTCATTGATGCCACAGGGGAACATCATTTTAATGAGGTCTTTTTTGATAATGTGGAGGTGCCGAAAAATCGGCTGATTGGTGAGAAAAATCGAGGCTGGTACCAGATTGCCTCCCAGCTTGACTATGAACGTAGCGGTATTGAGCGGCTCCTGAGTAATTATCCCCTTTTTCAGGATGCCGTTCAGTATGCAAAGGAACAGGGACTGACGAAAGACCCGCTTGTCCGGGACACGCTGGCTCAGCTTCAGATCGAGCTCGATTTGGGTCGTTCCATGGTCTATAAGGTCGCGTGGTATCTGACACAGAAGATTGTGCCGAACTATGAGGCCGCTATGGCAAAGTGTTTTTGTACCGAAGTGGAACAGCGTATTGCGAAAGCGGTGAGTGAACTGCTGGGTGATTATGCGGTCCTCTTACCCGGCTCGCCTCATGCCCGCTTGGCCGGCCGTGCGGCTCGAGAATATCTGTACGCCCCGGCCTATACGATCCAAGGCGGAACGAGCAATATCCTGCGCAATATCGTCGCGATCCGCGGCCTTGGTTTGCAGCCAGGGTAGAATGAGGAAACGCGTCCAGCACCTGCATGTTTATTGGAGGACACGTTTCCTCATCGGGACAGCCTTAAGGGCAACTGTTCACTCTTCTGCTGTTCTATCTTTGAGACGGGCCAGTCGGCCCTGACTGAGGGAGTGCCTATGCTTTTGGAAAATAAAGTTGCGCTTATTACTGGATCGGTACGAGGGACCGGAGCCGGCATTGCCCGCGTTTTCGCCGCTGAAGGAGCTCGAGTTATCCTGAACCAAGTCAACAAAGAAGGCAATCCTCAACAGGTGCTTGAAGAAATCGAGTCAGCCGGCGGGCAAGTCTTATTTGTCAAGGCAAACATTACCGATGTATCTCAAGTCACGGATATGGTTCGTCAAATCGAAGATCGATTTGGGCAGGTTGATATTCTGGTTAACAATTATGCTGGCGGTATTCCGCAGAAACTGTTTCAGGACACAACCTGGGCGGACTGGCAGTATCAGCTCGATACGACGGTCAAAGCCGCCTTTTTGTGCGCGCAAGCGGTTTTGCCGGGAATGAAAACGCGACGGTGGGGGCGGATCATCAACATCAACACGATTGGCATTCATCAACCCAGCCCGCACTATCACGCCTATATCGCAGCAAAAACGGCTATGTTGGGCTTCTCTCGGAATCTGGCGGTTGAATTTGGTCAATATAATATCACCGTCAATATCGTTTCTCCCGGCTTGACCTTGACCCAGGAAGTCAAAGATATGTTGACACAGGAAGCCCAGGCCAAGCATGAGGATAAAGTACCGTTGCGCAGAACGGGAACGGTTGAGGACACAGCAAACGCAGCACTGTTTTTTGCGTCTGAGTTGGGTAGCTTCGTCACTGGCCACTATATGCCCGTGTGTGGTGGGCAAGTGTTAGAGTAGGCTGAAAGACTGCTCATTTGCCAAATATGAGACTGATAATATTTCTTCTGTCAAACTTTAGGAGGATGTATGCAGCGATATGGAATCGCTCTTTTTACGCCCACGCTCCACGACATGATGGAAATCGCTCAACTCGCCGATGAAGCTGGCTTTGATTCTCTTTGGAACGGCGAGTTTTTTAATCGCAATAGCCTAGTCACCTTAGCCGCGGTTGCCACATGTACCCAGCGCGCCAAAATTGCCACTGGTATCGCCTATGCGTATATGCGGAACCCGGTGCTGAATGCGACCGGGGCAATGGATATTGACGAACTCTCAAACGGCCGTCTGATTCTTGGCTTGGGGAGTGGAACCCGATCCATGAACGAAATGTGGTACGGAGAAAAGTTCGAGCCCCGCTCTGCGCTGAAAATGAAAGAATGTGTCGCGCTGATCCGAAAAATATGGGCATCACACGCGGGCGGTGGGATGAAGTTTGAGGGCGATTATTATCAATTGAACATTCCGGCGTACGCGCGTCCGCATATCGTCCGTGACCGCATTCCTCTCTATCTGGCGGCGGTGCAAAAGGGCATGTTACGCACGACTGGCGAGATTGCCGACGGCTTGGTCGGCCACCCGCTCTACAGCCGGAAATATATCGCGGAATTCATTCGGCCGCATATCGAGATCGGAGCCAAGCGGGGAGGGCGGACCGCCAAAGATATTGACCTGACGACGCTGTTGATCACCGCGATCAGCCATGATCGCGAGCAGGCCATACGCGACGCGAAAAATCAGATCGCCTTTTATGCATCGGTAAAATCCTACGAGGGCATTCTGAATCTGCATGGTTGGGAGGAACAAAAGCGGGCCATATGGGAACATTTCAGAACCTTTAACTTGCCGAAGATGGCGGCTGCCGTGACTGACGATATGGTCGAACAAATCGCGGTCGCGGGTACGCCGGAAGAATGCCGTGAGCAGATTGAGAAATGGAAAGACGTCGTGGATCTACCTATTCTGTATACCCCGACGGCTGGGGTAAAAGCTGATCGCGTACGAGAGAATCATCGGCTCATTGTCGAGACGTTTGGCCAATAATACAAACTGTGAATACATACTAGCACCGCCGGAAGAAAATGTTTCGTGTGAAACAGCTAAGGTATTGGATGAGATAATACAGCTTTTCGAGTATTTTCTCTGCTTGACGAGACTAAAAATATATCAAGTAGTTATATGGTAAGATGAGAAATTCTCTGAGGTGAAACATCACTTTTTGATATATAGTGCTCTACCATGCGGAACGATTCCATAGGCCCTCCACTCTCACGGTTGAAAGAATATGGACCAACTGAAATCTAGCTATGCCCAAGCAACGTTGATGGGGTAAAAATTATCAAGGTGAATGGTGTGAGCGAAGATGCGGCCATCGGAATTTTTGACTCCGGCATAGGAGGTCTCACGGTCTATCAGCAAATTGCGGTACGCTTGCCTGCCGAAAATCTGATATATCTCGGGGATACGGCGCGCTGTCCGTATGGGACAAAGTCACACGATGTTGTCACGCAATATGCGTGTGAGAATAGTGATTTTCTCGCCGAACGGAATATCAAGATGCTGATAGTGGCGTGTAATACGGCCTCGGCAGTGGCACTCATGGCTTTACAAGAACGCTACCCCATGCCCGTTATCGGTGTCATACAGCCTGGTGCTTCGGCCGCCGTCCGGTTGAGTCAAAACAAAAAAATAGGAGTGATAGGAACTGAAGCCACCATCGCGAGTGGAGCCTATACCCAAGCACTGCGCACTTTAGACCCGTCCCTTGAGATTTATACACGTGCGTGCCCGTTGCTTGTTCCGTTAGTGGAGGAGGGGTGGGTGGAGAACGACGTAGCCCACTCGACCGTAGCGACGTATCTTAGTAGTCTCAAACAGAGTGGCATAGATACATTGATTTTAGGCTGCACGCATTATCCTCTATTAAAAAAGACGATTGCGGCATATCTCGGCGGCCATGTACAGCTTATTGATTCTGCCGAGGAAACGGCCAAGGTGGTGAGCGCAACCTTATCTGACAACCACCGGCCCCCGTCGAATGGACCGGGACGGGGGAGCTTTTTCGTCACAGACAGCCCGGATCAATTCATTAAAGTCGGCGCTCGTTTTCTCGGGGACATCGTTGAATCAGCAGTACGTCTGGAACGTTAATATCTAAAGGTAACACGATCATGTTAGCACGTTGGGCACAGAAGATTTTTGGAAGCAAAAACGAACGCGAGCTCAAGCGCATGCGTCCGTTGGTGGAAGAGATTGGCCAGCTTGAACCTGAACTGCAAGCGCTCAGCATGGATGAGCTGCGAGCGAAAACGGATATATTCCGCAGTCGAATCCAAGCGGCCACTGCGGCGACACGGGCACAGTTGGACGAGATTGCCCAGCAGGCGGCCGAAATGACTCCAGAGGGTATTCCTGACGAAGATGAACTGGAGAAGCTGGACTACTTCCAGGAGGAACGAACGGTCCTGGAAAAAGAACTCCGCACGGCTGAAGCTGATGTGCTCGACGACATTCTGCCCGAAGCCTATGCCTCCGTCCGCGAAGTCTCGCATCGAGTCACCGGTATGCGCCATTTTGATAGTCAGCTCCTTGGCGGTATTGTCCTCCATCAGGGCCGCATTGCCGAGATGAAAACGGGCGAGGGAAAGACGCTGGTGGCAACCCTGCCTCTCTATCTCAACGCCCTGCTCGGTCGCGGGTCGCATCTGGTAACGGTCAATGACTATCTGGCCCGTCGTGACGTGCAGTGGATGGGGCCTATTTATCATGCTCTGGGGCTGTCCGTTGCTTCTAGTGTACACGACGCGAGTTTTCTCTTTGACCCGACCCATGTGGTCAAAGATTATCGCTATATGAATCTTCGTCCGGTCAGCCGCAAAGAGGCCTATGCGGCCGATATCACCTACGGAACGAATAACGAATACGGCTTCGACTACTTACGCGATAACATGAAGTTCAATCTTGAAGATTATGTTCAGCGTGAGTTGCATTTTGCCATTGTTGATGAAGTGGATAATATCTTGATTGACGAAGCCCGGACGCCGCTGATTATCTCCGGTCCGGCAGAAGAATCCACCCAGAAATATTACTCGCTCAATCGGGTCATCCCACGTCTCCAGCGTGAGATGGATTATGCCATTGACGAAAAACTCAGAACCGCAACGCTCACCGAAGAGGGGGTGGCAAAGGTTGAGCGTATTCTCGGCGTGCGTAACCTGTATGACCCGTCTGAGATCGGGACCTTGCACCATGTCAACCAGGCGCTGAAAGCCCATGCCATTTTTAAGCGCGATGTCGACTATGTGATTAAGGATGGTGAAGTCGTTATCGTTGATGAATTCACCGGCCGCCTCATGCCCGGCCGGCGCTGGTCGGACGGGCTGCATCAGGCTGTCGAAGCCAAGGAAGGCGTCCGGATTCGTGAGGAAAATCAAACTCTTGCGAGTATCACGATCCAGAACTACTTCCGTATGTACAACAAACTGGGAGGCATGACCGGGACCGCGGATACGGAAGCGGTCGAATTCAAGAAGATCTACGACCTTGACGTGGTAGTTATTCCACCCAACCGCCCCATGGTCCGGGCGGATCATCCCGACGTGGTGTACAAGACCGAGCGCGAGAAGTTCGAGGCCGTGATTGACGATATCCTCGACTGTCACGAACGGGGACAACCCGTTTTGGTCGGGACGATTTCAGTTGAGAAGTCCGAACATTTGAGCAGGCTCCTCAAGCGAAAAAAGGTCAAGCACAACGTCTTGAATGCGGTCAACCATGAAGCTGAGGCAAACATTATTGCCCAGGCAGGTCGTTTTAGCGCAGTGACGATTGCCACGAATATGGCTGGCCGGGGGACCGATATTCTGCTTGGTGGGAACCCGGAATTCCTGGCCCGCTCCGATATTGAAAAAAAATGGGTCAACAAGGCCAGCGCTGCTCGGACCAAAAAAGGCGCGAAAACAGCGGCCACAACAGAAAAGAGTTACGAAGATCAGCTGGAAGAAATCCGTGCAGAATATAACACGGCGATCGCCCAGGCCCAGGAAAAATATGAACCTGAATGGACTCCCTTCGAGGAGGCCCGCAATGTGGCCTTGAAGCGGATGACTGAGACCTATCGTCCCTACCTCCACGCCACGCTGCAGAAATCCCGTGCCGACTATCAAGAGGCAGCGCAGATGATTGATCCGACGCACGGCACTCTTTCAGCGACGCAATTGGAGACGTATAGCCAGGCCCGAGAAGCGTATGAGTCAGCATTATCAGAATATGACAAGGTGGTCGGTCCAGCGCTCAACGAAGAGCAACAACAGGAATATGAGACTGCGCGTACCGATTTCATTGCGGTATTGACTGAAGATGGGACAGGAGAGGGGGAGGCGTCTGAACGCCTGAACCTGAACCGAAGTCGCTACGAAGGCTGGCTGGAAGATTACTGTCGGTCCATTATCCAGATGGCCGGCTTAGCCATGAGTGAAAACGGCGGTGCACAAGAGGAATACGAAGACGCACGCCGGGCGTATGAAGAAAACCAACAAGCCTACCAGGATGCGGACCAACGCTATGAAGAGGCACGGAAACCGTATGAAGCCGCTGTTGCTGAGGCAGAACGTGTATACGAGCAAAAACGCAAAGATCATGTTCAGGTCATAGAAGAAGTCCGGGAACAGCTTGAGAAAGCACCTGACGCGTATAGCCAGGATTTCAACGAAATCCTTGAGAAGTACGAGCAAACGTGCAGTGAGGAGCGAGAAAAAGTTGTTGCTGCCGGCGGTGTACACATTTTGGGTACCGAGCGTCACGAGTCCCGGCGCATTGATAATCAACTCCGCGGACGTGCGGGACGCCAGGGGGACCCTGGTTCATCCCGATTTTTTCTCTCGCTCGAAGATGACCTCCTGCGCATTTTTGGCGCAGAGCGCGTCCAGAAGATAATGGACCGACTGGGCATGGAAGAGGGGGAACCTATAGAAGCCGGACTTGTCACCCGGGCAATCGAAAACGCCCAGGGGCGCGTCGAGGGCCATAACTTCGACATCCGAAAACACCTGCTGGAATATGACGATGTCATTAACAAGCAGCGTGAAGTCATCTATGAGCAGCGCCGGGGATTCCTGTCCGGTGAGAACCTGAAAGGTCAGGTGCTGGAAATTGTTGAAGGGATGGCTGAAGAAAGTGTGCTGAACTATGCGGATAAAGGAATCGACCCGACGGAGTGGGACTGGAAAGGGCTTGATGACACGGTGTTTCGTCAATTCAATATGTGTCTTGGCCTGAGTGAGGAACAGCAAGAAGAATTGATAACGGAAGATCTTCAGGATCTGGTGCGGGATCGAGCATTACAACACTACGAAGAGCGAGAACAGGCTTTTACACCGCCCGTTATGCGGTACCTCGAAAAGGTGATCATGCTGCAAACCATGGACAGTCTGTGGAAAGATCACTTGTTTGCCATGGATCACCTCAAAGAAGGGATTGGGCTGCGCGGCTACGGTCAGAAAAATCCTCTGCAAGAGTATAAGAAAGAGGCATTTAGTCTGTTCGACGACCTCTCCCGCCGCATGCAGGAAGATGTGGTTGAGAAGCTCTATAGTGTCCAAGTGGCGCGCCAGGAAGATGTCCAGCGGATGGAGGAAGGACAGGCTGCCCAACGGCCCATGCAGATGTTGCACGGCGGACAGGCCGCTCTCCAACAACCACAGCCGGCAACGCGAGCCGCACCGGGGGGACCGAACGGACAGCCGCCCGCGGAACGGCCTGTCCAAGCCGTACGGGATACGCCTAAGGTTGGCCGGAATGCACCCTGTCCGTGTGGCAGCGGCAAGAAGTATAAGAAGTGTCACGGGGCATGAGAGAATCAGAGCCAGGCTATGAAAATCACCGTCAAAAAATCTCCAATCATTGTCCCCGGATTCCGATTTTCCGGGGTGGCCTGCGGGCTCAAGCCCAGTGGCAAAAGAGACCTGTCATTGCTGGTATCGGACGTACCGGCGACGGCTGTTGCCGCATTCACGACGAACCAGGTGAAGGCCGCGCCTGTTCTCATCGGTGAGGAACGCCTCCGGGCCGGGCGCCTGCAAGCCATTGTCGTCAACAGCGGGAATGCCAATGCTTCGACTGCACAACCCGGACTCAAGCTGGCACGGGACACCTGCTCGCTGGTCGGCCGTGAACTTGCCATTGGGGCGCAGCTGGTGCTGCCGTCATCTACGGGGGTGATCGGCGTGCTGCCCGACTGGAAGAAAATGCAGGTCGGCATTCAGGCCGCCGCCGCGGCCCTGTCGCCGCGCGGTTTCTGGAATGCCGTGGCTGGTATCATGACGACCGATGCCTTTCCCAAGGTCGCGACCCGGCAGGTGACATTGAACGGAGGGACGCTGACCATCGCCGGCATGGCCAAGGGTGCCGGCATGATCAACCCGAATATGGCGACCATGCTGTGCTATGTGTGCACCGACGCGTCCGTGAGCCGGGCTGCGCTCCAGCAGGTGCTCGACCAGACCTTGCCCGATTCTTTCAACGCCATCTCCGTCGATGGTGATACCAGTACGAATGACACCCTGGTTCTGCTCGCCAACGGGCAGGCCGGCAACCGGGAGATTACGCCGCGCAGTCGCGGATATGCAGCCTTTCGAGACGCAGTTCGGGAAGTCCTGTGCAGCCTGGCCAGAATGTGTGTCAAAGACGGGGAGGGGGCGACCAAGGTTGTCGATATTTATGTCGACGGCGCAAAGAATACTGCGGACGCGGAAAAAGTCGCCCGCAGTATTGCCTATTCCCCCCTGGTCAAAACGGCCTTTTTCGGAGGCGACCCGAACTGGGGCCGCATTGCCTGTGCGGTGGGCTATGCGGGCGCGCAATTGGATCAGGACCGGCTGGCCATCAGTGTCGGCGATGTTCCGATCGGTCGCAACGGCATGAGTACCGGTCCTCAAAACGAAAAACGGGCCGCCCGGGTCATGCAACAGGACGAGTTCTCTATAGACATCCACTTGCATCTGGGCCGAGGCCGTGCCCACGTCGTTACCTCCGACCTGTCCACCGGCTATGTCCACTTCAACTCGGCCTATACGACGTAGGCCGAACACCGGCCTGCTGTGATAGGCAGCCTCAATTATTTGGAGGGGTATAATGCGCGAGATATCCTTGATGACCGCCAACCAGGAATTCTCCAAATTAATCCGAGAAGTTGAGCGTGGTCAGGATTATCTGATCCCCCGGCGCGGCCAGCCCATCGCCAGACTGATTCCCCACGCGGCCGACAAGTCTGCCGACCCTGTTTGGGCGACCGCCTAACGTGGCATGATGGCAAGACTGGAGCAAGGGGCTTCACTCGGTGGCTTGAGAGTTGAGCGGGAAGACATCTATGACCGTTAAGGGTCGTTTCTCGTTGGACACCAATATCCTTATCTATGCTGTTGATAGAGACGCTGGCGAGCGGCACCAGCGTTCAAAAGAAATAGTGGCGAGGGCGGCGTTGCACGACTGCGTGCTGACCGTCCAGGCGCTCGCCGAGTTCTTCCATGCAACGACGCGGAAGAATCTGCTTGCTCTCTCTCATGCGGGCACCTTCGTGCGCGATTGGATCGACGTATTTCGAGTCGTATCCGCCACCGACACGGCTTTTATCAATGCGATTGAAGGGGTTGAGGAACACCGGCTGGCGTTTTGGGACGCGCTGCTGTGGGCTACGGCTCGACAAAGCGGCTGCTCCGCGATCATCAGCGAAGACATACAGGACGGTCGCCGCCTGGGTGGCGTCGAAATCATCAACCCCTTTGCGGACGATTCCGAGGCGCGTCTGGCGTCCCTGCTCGATTCATAAAACACAACATCTAGGCCACGCCCACGTCGTCACCTCCGACCTGTCCACCGTTCAACTCGGCCTATACGACCTGGGGCGTTTTTGAAAATAAAACGAGACGAGTCAGCAGCAGGACACCACCCATCACCAGCATGATCACCATGTGACGCTGTAAGGGAGTCTTCCGAACCACGGGCCCCCGCCGTCCTCGACGGCCCGGTCGCCCCTTCCTCATGAGTGGCCTAGAGTCAATAACGATAGTGTGTAACCGTCCATCATTCCTGCGAAAGCAGGAATGATGGGTTCCCAGCCTCCCGGCCTCTGGATGCCGGATCAAGTCCGGAATGACGATATGGCTACAGCCTCGCGCGAAACGCTCTGGTTAGCGGCCCTTGGGCAGTTGGAGGACACGTTCGGCGATGATGTTGCGCAGGATTTCGGAGGTGCCGCCCTCAATGGTATTGGCTCGGGAGCGGAGAAAACCGTACTGCCAATAATGCTCCGCTTCGGCCTCATTATAGAGCTGACCGGCCGTTCCCTGCATTTCAACAGCGAGGTCCTGCATGCGCTGGTTGGTTTCGGCCCAATGCAGCTTGGCAATTGAGCCTTCCGGCCCGGCCGGATTGCCGCGCAGCAGCCGCGTCAAGGCGCGATAATTATTCAGCTTCAGGACCTCGCAATCGATATATGCCTGGGCCATTTTCTGGCGGAACCGACGGTCCGTCCGGTCCGAGGCCGAGCCGGCATCGCACAGCCAGGCACGCAGGTCGTCGTAGGTCCGTTTTTGGGCAAAGGTAAAATAGAAGCCCAGCCCCTGCCGCTCGAACATGAGCGAGGTAATAATGACCTTCCAGCCCTGATTCACTTCTCCCAGAATACTGGCCTTCGGAACCTGGACGTTCTCGAAGAAGACCTCGTTAAATTCGCTCTCACCGGTCATCGTCCGCAGCGGCTTAATCGTAATGCCCGGACTCTTCATATCCACCAGGAGAGCTGACAGGCCATTATGCTTTGGCGCGTCCGGGTCGGTCCGCACCAGGAGTAAGCACCAGTTGGCGTAGCGGGCTAAGCTCGTCCACACTTTTTGGCCGTTGACCAAAAAATAATCGCCCTGATCAACCGCGCGGGTCTGAAGCGAACCCAGGTCCGAGCCCGAGTTCGGCTCGGAATAGCCCTGGCTCCAGATATCCGCACCGCTCAAGATAGCGGCGAGATGTTTCTTTTTCTGCTCTTCCGTCCCATAGACGATAATCGTCGGACCGACGATCTCCAAACCCAGGACATTCAGCAGCCCAGGCGCTTTGTGGTTGGCCATTTCTTCATCAAAGATCATCCGTTCAATCAGGGAAGCACCACGGCCACCGTACTCTTTGGGCCAGGAAATCCCGGCCCAGCCGCCTTCGTACACGGTGCGCTGCCAGTCTTTCAGAAAGGTGAGGTCCGCGGCTGAGGCCTGTGGCTGAAGGTGACGCAGCGAGCCATTGTTGTGTGGAACGTTGGCCGCGAGCCAGGTGCGGAGTTCCTGCCGAAAGGTCTCCTGCGCTGGGGTAAAATGAAAATCCATGCTGGGCTCCTGTGCTGGAATAGTCGAATCGCTATTGGGAAAGCTTTTGCCGTAAGAGAGTATTGACCATCTGGGGATTGGCCTTGCCCTGGGTGGCGCGCATGACCTGTCCGACAAAGAAGCCGAGCAGTTTTTCTTTGCCGCCACGATATGCCTCCACTTTGTCCGGGTTGGCCGTTAATACCTCGGTAATAGCGGCCTGCAAAGTGTCGGTATCACTGACCTGGCGCAGTCCCTTGGCCTCGATGATCTCTTCCGGGGGATGACCGGTTTGGCGCATTTCCTCGTAGACGGTCTTGGCGATGGTTGTGCTGATGGTGCCGTCCTGTATCAATCCGATTAACATACCCAAGTGCTCGGGCGAACACGGCCAGGTCTCGATCTTCAGCGCCGTGTCCAGCTTTTCTTCCTTAACGAAGCGCAGCACGCTGTCCATAACCCAGTTGCTGACGACTTTGGGTGCTGCGGGGCAGGCGCGTACGCTGGCCTCGAAATAGTCGGCCACATCCTTGCGGGCTGTCAGTACCTCGGCATCATAAGCCGGCAGGCCGTAGTCGTGTATGAAGCGCGCGCGCCGCGCAGCCGGCAACTCGGGTAGCTCGGCCCGCACATGTTCGACCCAGGCCTGGTCCACGACCAGGGGTAACAAATCCGGGTCGGGGAAATAGCGGTAATCGTGGGCAAACTCCTTGCTGCGCATGGGCCGGGTCACCTCCCGGTCTGCATCCCAGAGGCGGGTTTCCTGGACGACCCGATCGCCGGTCTCGACGACCTCGGACTGGCGCTGAATTTCATGCTCAATCGCTTTTTCGACGGCCCGAAACGAATTGAGGTTCTTGATCTCTGTTCTGGTGCAGAGCTCAGCGCTTCCCTGCGGACGTATGGAGACGTTGGCATCACAGCGCAGGCTGCCTTCTTCCATATTGCCGTCACAAACTTCGATATATTGGAGCAGAGCCCGCAAGCTGCGCAGATAATGACCCGCTTCCGCAGCAGACCGGATATCCGGTTCGCTGACAATCTCCAATAAAGGAACACCGGTACGATTCAGGTCAACAAGACTCGCGCCCGCCTCGGCATCATGGATGCTCTTGCCGGCGTCTTCCTCCATATGAATCCGGGTCAAGCGTACCTTTTTTGCCTGTCCCTGGTCGGCGACCTCAACATAACCATGTTCGGCAATGGGCAGTTCGTACATGCTGATCTGGTAGCCCTTGGGCAGATCCGGATAAAAATAGTTTTTTCGCGCCCAGCGGCTCGTCGGCGCAACCGTGCAGTGTGTAGCCAGTGCGGCGCGGAGAGCGAAATCAACGACCTTCTTGTTGAGCACGGGCAAGACCCCGGGCAAGCCCAGGCAGACCGGGCAGGTATGCTGGTTGGGAGATGCACCAAAGCGGGTCGAACAGCCACAAAAAATTTTCGACTCGGTCAGTAACTGCGCGTGCACTTCCAGGCCAATGACGGATTCGTAGGGCATAGGGTCCTTTGGGTTCTTGGGGTCTTTTGGGTCAAGCCTCAACAGACTCAACTGTTAGAGCGGCGGCTTACGGGCCCCCCAATCATGATCTTGTTCGTATGCATAACCAGCCTGAAGCAAGGCTTCTTCATCAAAGGGTCGTCCTATCAATTGGAGTCCAATCGGCAACCCGTGCTGATCAAAACCGCAGGGTACGGATAGCCCCGGTAAGCCGGCCAGATTGACCGCAATCGTAAAAATGTCCGAAAGATACATCGTGAGTGGGTCCGCCAGCTTCTCTCCCAGCCGAAACGCAGTTGTCGGAGCGACCGGAGTGGCAATGATATCACAGGTTTTAAAAGCATCCAGGAAATCCTGCCGAATAAGGGTCCGTACCTTCTGCGCCTTCACATAATAAGCGTCATAATATCCGGCGGATAAGACATAAGTGCCGAGCGCAATGCGCCGCTTGACCTCGCTGCCAAATCCCTGGGCACGGGTCGTCTGATACAGTGCTCCCAGGTCTTCAACCTCAGCCGCCCGATAGCCATAGCGGACACCATCGTAGCGGGCCAGATTGGAACTCGCCTCAGCCATGGCAATGACATAATAGCTTGCAATCGCGTATTCGGTATGAGGGAGAGAGATTGGGACGATCTCTGCACCTAAGACTTGCAAGTGGGCAATCGCATCTCCGACCGCAGTTTCGACTTCCGGCTGCATTCCCTCAATAAAGTATTCTTGCGGTATCCCGATACGCAGACCGCTGACGCCCCGCTCCAGATGGGCCGTATAGCTCGGCGTGGGCCGATTGACGGAAGTCGAATCACGAGGGTCGTGGCCAGCAATCACTTCCAGCAGGAGGGCGCAGTCCCGGACATCCTTGGTGCACGGGCCGACCTGGTCCAGGGACGACGCATAGGCCACAACACCAAACCGACTCACCCGCCCGTAGGTTGGTTTCAGACCGACAATGCCACAGAATGCGGCTGGCAAGCGAATGGAACCGCCCGTATCCGTTCCCAAGGCCGCACAGGTCTGGTCGGCCGCAACGGATGACGCCGACCCGCCGGATGAGCCGCCCGGTACCCGGTCCGTATCCCACGGATTCCGGCAGGGATTGAAGGCCGAATTTTCATTGGACGAGCCCATCGCAAACTCGTCACAGTTGACTTTGCCGATAATCACAGCACCGGCCTCCTTGAGGCGCTGTGTCACGGTTGCGTCATACGGCGAAACAAAGTGTTCGAGGATTTTTGAACCCGCGGTTGAGCGCACGCCCTGGGCGAGGATAACGTCCTTGAGCGCAATTGGAATTCCGCACAGCGGGGGAGGGGTCGCCCCGTTTGCAAGTGTCCGGTCCGCGGTTTCTGCCTGGGCGAGCGCTTCCTCGGCACACACGGTCAGATAGGAATGCAGGTGCTGGTCTGTATCTTGAATCCGGTTCAGAACCGCCTGTGATAGCTCGACCGCACTGACTTCTCGGGCACGTAGTTTTTCCTGGGCTTGATGAATGGTCAGGGCATAGTGTGACATGTTTACTCAATGATTTTTGGAACGCGAAAGAAGTGGGTTTTCCGACTCGGTGCATTCGCCAGCAGGGCGTCGGTTTGGGCGGCATTTGGCGTATTGGTAACCACGTCGTCTCGTAGCGGAGCGGACACCGCGACCGCATGGGCGGTCGGCTCAACGCTGTCGGTCTGCAACTCGCCAAGTTTATCGACATAGGTCAGGATCGTATCAAAGTGTTGGGTCAGCTCTGTCAACTCTTCCTCTGTAAACGACAGGCGGGCCAGTGTGGCAATCTGTCGAACTTCATCCGGTGTAATGCGCATATGTGCGTGTCAGTGTGTCACACCACTCCTTGCAATTCAACAAAGAGTAAACGTGTCCAGCATCAGCGCGGCAAGTGTGAAGGTTGACTATGGAAAAGAAAAATCTGTCCACCCCACGTCCTGACGCTCTTTGTGATTGGGAGATTACGCTAAAACACTGCTTCCACAGCGAAAATGAGGCTTATACGTTCGCGCTGTTCGGCAAATCGAGCAAAAAAATCGAGACAAGGACGGCGCGCTGATATAGTCTAGGACGAGCGGAGAGAAGGGAGGAGGTAGGAAGATGAGTGAGAAGGAGTTGGTGAAGTGTATTGACGCGCTGGAGAGGAAGGTAGAGGATTTGCAAAAGTTGGTAATGGATTTAGCTGGGGTGGCTGCGGAAGATGAAACGGACCGTCCAGCCATTTATAAGACTCAAGGAGTGGGCGAGTAAGGCAAAATATACCTAGGGATTGATGAGGAAACCATGACTGAGTTTGAGGCAGCGACGATTGCTTTCCAGAACGCCTCCCTCTGGGCCATGTATGTCCAGGCCGGGATAGCGGGGCTGGTGGGCTTGGCACAATGCGCCTTGATTGCTTACGGCTTGAGACTGATGAGGGCGGGCAATGACGACCGGCAACGCCAAGCGGACCTAGCTGAGAAACGGCACGAGGAAAACATGCTGGCGCTTCAGCAACAGGGCGAAGCTTTGCGACAGCAGGGCAAGGCTTTGGAGACGTTGATCGAACGGACCGCTCAGCGATAGGTCAGGGACGGGGGGCTGACAAGCCAGAACCGCTCCACGCTTCAGCAACGTGGCATGGTGGACTCGTCGGTAGCCTTTCAGCCACAGCCAGCCTTAGACCCGTGCCAAAGCCGCCTTGGCAGCGGTTCATGGATTTGAACGTAGACTTGGCGAAACTGCTCAAACTCGAAGAAGCCGCTTGGGAAGTAGGGAAACAAGCCGCTTGGGAGATAGGGAAAGGGATTCTCGGCCTCAAGCGGACGCCGGCAGAAGCCTAAATTCGACACATACCATCTTATCAGACGTTGCGATGTCAGTGAAATCAAGCGCTTAGCGCGCTCGCCAAAATGTGGGCTGAACGAATCGCGGACGCTCGGGCGGAATAGCCGAAAAATATTTCACTGCCCGAGCTTCGGAGAAAAAATTCGAGGCGAGACACTACCCAGTAGGCTGGCTGCCGGGGAACGCTCTTGATCCACGTAAGTCGTGTCAGCTACCCTGTATGTGTTCATTGAGTCCGTTGAGTCTTGAGGGTCTTTGGGGTCAAGACTCAACAGACCCAATGACTCAACAGACCCGAAAGACCTCGTTATGGTGAGAGGCGACCGACGACGCCTGTTCGGACAACACGGCGAGCGACGCGCCGCACAGTTTTTACAGAGCCTCGGCTATACGATAGTGGACCGAAATTATCGATGTCCACGCGGAGAAATTGATCTCATTGCGCGGGATAAAGAAACGCTTGTCTTCGTGGAGGTCCGGACGCACCGCTCTCCGGAGTTCGGAGACCCCCTCGCCTCCGTCAATAAGCGGAAGCAGCGCCAAATCGCCATGACTGCTCTCTATTATCTTTCGCGTTTCCAACTGCACGACCAAGCCGCACGATTTGACGTCATTGGGATTATGGGGGAGGGAGACTCTGCGCAGCTCACCCACGTCAAAGAGGCTTTTGAATTCCCAACTTCAGGATAAAGAACGAAGTATGCTTGATATTAAACTGATCCGAGACAACCCGGAAGAAATAAAAAAACGACTGGCAACCGTGGGTGTTCCAGGTTCCGACGTTGACGCGCTGCTCAATAGTGATCGAGTCCGGCGCGCGCGCATAAGCGAAGTCGAGACACTGCGTGCCGAACGCACGAAACGTTCAAAAGACATCCGAAAAATTTCAGATCCTACCGAGCGAGACTCCGCTGTCCGATCCATGCGAGCGCTCGGGGAGCGCGTGAGCCAACTGGAGAAACAACTCGCCCAGGAGGAAGAAGACTTCCAGCAGCGGCTCCTGGAGTTGCCAAATCTGCCCCACCCAGACGTCCCGGTTGGGCAAGACGAAGACGAAAATGTCGTTATCCGAACGGAGGGCAAACCGTCGGATTTTGCGTTTTCTCCTCGGCCGCACTGGGAACTGGGCGTAGCCTTGAGCATCATTGACTTTGAGCGCGGGGTAAAAATTTCGGGCAGCCGTTTTTATATCCTCAAAGGACTTGGCGCCCGACTCCAGCGCGCGCTGATTAGCTGGATGCTGGACCTGCATGTCAATGAACACGGCTATACCGAAATATACCCACCGGCCATGGTGAAACAGGATTGTTTGGTTGGAACGGGTAACCTGCCAAAATTCGGAGACAATCTCTACCGGGATATTGAAGAAGACTTTTGGTTTATTCCTACGGCAGAAGTGCCCGTGACCAATCTGTATAGAGAAGAAGTGATCGAACCCGGACAGCTTCCGTTGTATCATGTGGCGTATACGCCGTGCTTCCGCCGGGAGAAAATGTCTGCGGGTCGCGATGTTCGTGGCATTAAACGTGGCCATCAGTTCGACAAGGTCGAAATGGTAAAATTTGTTGAGCCGTCGCAATCGGATGCGGAGTTGCTGGCTCTGGTCGATAATGCGGAAGATGTGTGCCGAAAACTGAACATCCCGCATCGGGTCGTTCAGATGTGTACCGGAGATCTGAGCTTTGTTGCGGCCTGCAAATATGATGTGGAAGTGTGGGCGCCGGGTTGTGCCGAATGGCTCGAAGTGAGTTCCTGCTCCAATTTTCGTGATTTCCAGGCCCGTCGGGCGAAAATCCGGTATCGGCCCGCGCCCGGTGCAAAACCTGAGCTCGTGCACACCCTGAACGGTTCCGGACTCGCCCTCCCACGGGTTGTTATCGCTATTCTTGAAAACTACCAACAAGCGGATGGGAGCGTTGTCATACCCCATGTCCTTCGCCCCTATATGGGGGGGCGGGAGAAAATCGATATGGCTGAATGATGCGCTCCGTGAGAGGGTGAGGGGGAGTTGACGACTCAGGGGCGGCCCGTTACTAAATTGCCCAAGAAAACGGCGAAACTCTGTGGCAGAAGACGCGCACAAACCAGCGCCCGGTCAGGATGTCGAAAATACCATCGAGGACCTGACGAAAGAGCTGTCTCGCTTAATCAACGAAGCTGGGACGGACGGACGTGAAGAATTGCGCGACTATGCAATAAGCCTGCTACAGGGTGAAACGGAAACAACACAAACGGAAGAGCCCGTGGGGGAAGATTCGGCTCAACCTTCTACCCCTTTTAGCCCAGTTGCTTTGAGCATTCCATTTCTGCTTATTGGTATTATTCTCCTCCCGCTTTTCGCTCCAGTAGGGCTGCTGATGTTGTTGTTGGCGATAATCATGGGGGTAGGGGGTTGGTTGGCTCTCATGTTCAGAAGAAAATAAAAGAACCAGGTATGATCACTCTCACTAAGGAGTAAGTTCCATGGCAAAAAAACCAACTTCTCCTGAAGAAATCCAGGAATACGAGGAGCGTCGCCGTGTCGAGCAACGGGCGGAGCGTGAGAAACGACTCCGTGAACGCGCGCAACGGGGTGGCTTGTGGTCTCGGCGTGATTTTTTTGGACGGCTCAGCTGGGGCGGTTTCGGGCTGGTTTCGCTCGTGAGCCTGCTCGCCTTTGTCCGCTCGGCCTTTCCTCGGGTGCTCTTCGTTCCGCCGTCAACCTTCAAGGCCGGCTTTCCGGGGGACTACCCGGTGGGAGAAGTGAGCGAGAAATACCGGTCAGATCAACGCACCTGGATCGTTCGAGAACCGCAGGGCTTCTACGCCATCTTTGCCAATTGTACGCACCTCGGCTGTACTCCACGCTGGTCGTCGTCGGAGAATAAATACAAATGTCCCTGTCACGGCAGCGGCTATTATCGCACCGGCTATAATTTTGAAGGCCCGGCTCCACGGCCCATGGATCGCTTCAAGTTATCCTTGGCTGACGACGGTCAACTCTTAGTTGATAAAAGCAAAATATTTAAGATGCAGCCTGGCGTTGACCCTAATAAACAACACCCCGACAGCATTTTGCGCATTTAGCTGCCAGTGGAAAAGCGAGTGTAAAGGCAAGGAAAGAGTATGAGCAGCCAATTTGATGAACTCAAACGCCAGGTCATGGAGTCACAGGTCTGGCAGTCCATTTTCCGCCACGGCTACGAAGATACACCGCGCAACCGCATTCTGATGGTCTCGGGCAATGTCTGGCTCCATCTACACCCCTCGAAAGTCCGCAAACATGCCACACGCCTGCGTTTCACCTGGTGTATGGGCGGCATTACCTTTCTGATGTATTTGGTCACGGTCGTTACCGGCGTCTATCTTATGTTCTACTACCGCCCGGTGGCGGAATACGCCTACGCCGACATTAAATATCTCGAATTTGACATGCCGTTTGGCATGTTGATGCGCAATATGCATCGCTGGGCTGCTCATGGCATGGTGATTGCCGTCTGGCTGCATATGTTTCGCGTCTTTATGACGGGCTCGTATAAGCCCCCGCGTGAGTTTAATTGGGTCGTCGGTGTCCTGCTCTTAGTCTTGACCTTGCTTCTCTCGTTTACCGGATACCTCCTGCCGTGGGACCAGCTTGCCATCTGGGCTGTTTCGGTCGGATCGAATATGGGCCGGGCAACCCCGCTGTTGGGATATGAAGGGCCTTTCAACGAGGTGCTCGGGGTGAACCCGATTTACGACGCCCGCGCTTTTCTCTTTGGCGGCGGAGAGATTGGGGCACATACCTTACTTCGTTTCTATATCCTGCATTGCATCTTTATTCCGTTGGTGACGAGTTTATTCCTGGCGGTTCATTTCTGGCGTATCCGACGCGACGGATTCTCGGGGCCAGCCCTCTAGTCGAGGTCTCTTATGCGCGTACTTGCGATTCCCATTTTAGTTGGCGTTGTGTGCTGGCTGCTGTACGTAGTGGCGAAACCTAAGGCGTCTTCTTCGGAAGACCGATAAGATAAGGAAGCTGTTATGGCGGAAATGGGCTCAGCGGCCACGCGAGTCGAAGTCACGCTCAAGAAAGCGACCGGCCCCGGCGATGATAAGGTCCATACTTGGCCGAATCTGGTTCGAGCAGAATTCCTCTGCACGCTGTTTGTCATGATCTTCCTGCTCTTATGGTCACTGCTGGTCGATGCACCGCTTGAAGAGCCGGCCGACCCCGGGCGTACGCCCAACCCATCCAAAGCGCCCTGGTATTTCCTTGGACTGCAAGAAATATTGGTCTTTTTCGACCCCTGGCATGCCGGAGTGGTGGCGCCCACCTTTATCATCATGGGACTGATGGTCATTCCCTATATCGATATCAATCCCAAGGGAAACGGCTATTACACGTTTAAAGAACGCAAATATGAAATCATAACCTTCATCTTTGGCTTCCATGTGCTGTGGATTTCAACCATTATTATCGGCACCTTTGTCAGAGGGCCGGGCTGGAACTGGTTTTGGCCCTGGGAGGTGTGGGACGCCCACCTGGTTGAAGCCCTGACCAACCAGGATCTGCCTTATCTGGTTGGTATCCGGGACTATTGGACCGCAGCCGTCTTCGGCCTGTCGCTCATCATTGGTTTCTTTGTGCTGGGGACCGCTGCCATGTATTGGTGGGTGGTGTGGCTCAAGGGACGTGAATTTATGCAGCGCTGGGGCGCGGCTCGATTTTTCTTAACGTCATTTCTCACGCTGAATATGATTGCCGTAGTGATTAAGATGCTGCTGCGTCATATACTGAATGTAAAATATATTTTAGTCACGCCGTGGATTAATGTCTGAAAAGAGTAAACGTATCCAGCATCGAGTATCCATAGGAGGACATGTTTACCCTTTATGATGTTCTATCTGGCAAAAATTCTTCAGGCACTTGGGATTGCAGACGTTGGATACGCTTTATTCGTTGGGCTGACTGAAGAAAAGAGTATGGGTAAGGAATTGTGGCTCCTTGGGATTGGGGTGGTGGTGTTTTATCTGGGTCGCTTCCTTGAGACGCGCGCAAGCAAAGAGTAAAGGTATCCAGTATCTCATATCTATTAGGAGGACACGTTTACTCTTTCGACTCATAGTGGATTATTATGGCACGTAGAGAAGTTGACGACGAAAAGCGTTCGTATAGTGGAGTATTTCTCTTCGCAGTGGGACTGCTGCTGATCGGGTCGGTCTGGTCGGTCTGGGACGATGCGATTTCGCGCCGGCCCTGGAAGAAATATCAGGCTGAATTCTCGATGCTCGCCTACAATCAAACCCTGGCGGAAATCCAGGCTGAAGAAGAGCGGCTCGCCGCAGACTCGGCCTACCAGGGGGCTATGGCGGCATTAGAATCGGCCCAGGCCGATATTGCGGGCGGGGAGGGGGGGCAGCGTCTCGCCGCGCTGCAAACCGAACTGGCGGTCGCCGAAATGCGGACGAGTGACGCGGAGAACGCCTTACGTATTGTCCGCAGTGAGATTGAGGCCGCTTGGTACGAATACGACCATGCGATTCAGTTGGAACACTCGACGAAAGACGAGAAAGCCCATCTCGATGCGCTCCTGGCTGAGGCGGACGAGCGTGAAAAGGTCTTTCTGGCCGAGCAATCGGAGCGAGACCGGATTGAAAACGAAATCAATGAGATCAACGCGCGTGTTATTGAATCCCAGGACACGTTGCGCACAATGAATCAGCAAAAGGATTTCCTGACTCAACGGCTCGACAATTACGTCATACAGCCACTCCCGGGGCTTGTCCTCCCCACGATTCCCGCTATTACGCAGGTGGTCGTGCCGGAATTCGACCGGAGCAATTTTGATACGCCGCTGTCGCGCGTTGACCGTTGCCAATCCTGCCATGTCGGGATCGACAAGCGGGGGTTTGAGGACCAGCCGAACCCGCACAAAACCCATCCGCAGTATGACCTCTTAATGACGAATCATCCACCGGAATTGTTCGGCTGCACCTCGTGTCATAACGGCCAGGGGGTTGCCACCAGCAGCGTGGACATTGCCCACGGCTATGTCCAATTCTGGGAGCACCCGCTACTGCTCGGTCCCAAAATGGAAGCGAACTGTCTGAGTTGTCATACGGATATGCAGACGGTGGCGATACAGAATACGACAGTTGGCCAGCATATCGCTCGCGGCGAAAAACTCTTTATGCAGCTCGGCTGTACCGGCTGTCATCTGGTCGAAGGGTATGGCGAGGCCCAGGAAATAGGTCCCTACCTGCGGCGGGTCGCCGCCAAATCCGACCCGGCCTGGATGGTTGAATGGGTCACCAACCCGCATGAGTTTCGACCGCATACCCGCATGCCGCACTTCTTCTTCACCGAGGATCAGGGTCGGGCGGTGACAGCCTATCTGATGAAGGCCAGTATGGAGGAGGGGCAGGCCTGGTTGGAATCTCATCCTGAGCCGGAAGGGATTGATCCGACGAATGCTGAACTCGTCCAAAAAGGCGAACAACTCGCCAACTCCCTTGGCTGCCGGGCCTGCCACGGATTCAGTCCGGAACAAACTGCGACTATGGTCGGGCAGAACAAAAATCATGCCCCGAATTTAGCCCGGGTTGCAGAGAAGACGAACGCGCGCTGGTTATACCACTGGATCAAAAATCCTCGTGACTACTCGCCAGACACGGCCATGCCGGATCTGCGTCTGAGTGACGAGGAGGCACAGGCCATTGTGTCCTATCTCTTGACCCTCAAGACGGAGGTTGAGCGGCCAGACATTCGCGCCGAGTTGGAGGACCCGGACCTGGTACTTGAAGGGGAAGGCTTAGTCCGGAAATATGGCTGCCATGGCTGCCACGACATCCCGGGCATGGAAAAAGAGGCGCGGATCGGGGTGGAGTTGACCTCATTTGGGGAGAAGAGCCTGGAAGAACTCTTCTTTGGGAATCGGACCGATGTCCCGCATACCTGGGAAGATTGGACATATGAGAAGGTCAATGCCCCGCGGGGCTACGCCACGGAGCGGATTGAGCAGCTCATGCCGTCGTTCAATCTCTCGGACGAAGATATTCTCTCTGTCCGCGTCTTTTTGAAGAGTCAGACCGGACATCATGTGCCTGAGCAATTCACCGCGCACAGTGATTTGACCGACGCCATTGTCAAAGGGCAGCGGCTGGTCCAGTACTATAATTGTACCGGCTGTCATGTCATCGAAGGTGGCGGCGGAGATATTCGCTCGCTCTATTTGGACAATCCTTCCTTTGCTCCGCCCATCCTGACCGGACAGGGGAAAAAGGTGCAGCCCGAGTGGTTCTACGGCTTTCTCAAACAGCCGATTCCCATTCGTCCCTGGCTTGAGCTCCGGATGCCCACCTTTCATTTCGCCAATGACGAGGCCAGTGGTATCGTGGACTATTTTAACGCCTTGAGTAAGCTGGAGATTCCGTACACCTATTTTGACCGCACCCGCACCTCGCCAGAAATGGTTCATGCGGGCGAGGTCCTCATGTCAGAGGATTATTTTGCCTGTTTTTCCTGTCACCAGCAGGGCGACCGCAAGCCGGAGGGCCCGCCGGCCGGCTGGGCGCCGGACCTGGCCCTGGCTAAAGAGCGCCTGAATCCAGAGTGGATTGTTGAGTGGATTCAAGACCCTCAGACCCTGATGCCGGGGACGAACATGCCCACCTTTTATCCCGGTGGTCCGGATGATATCTTTGACGGCGATGAGGATAAGCAAATTGTCGCCATGCGGGATTATATCATGCTGCTTGGCATCGACGATCCGTTTGCCAGTATGAATGGGTCGAATGGAACAGAGGCTGGTACAGCCTCCGAAGCAATAGACGAATTTCAGTTCTGAAGAGGAGGAAGCATACGTATGATGCATAGCAAGACGGTTATTTCCTTGGTTGTCGGAGCAAGTCTCTCTTTCGCGTCTGTGGCTCTTGGCTACGATGCGGGTGCGGTCAGCAACGGCGGGAGCATTAGCGGAACCATTACGTTTGCCGGTGATGCGCCTGAAGCCAAACCTATTGAGGCAACGAAAGATGCCAAGGTCTGCGCGCAGACGCAAAAATATGATGAGAGTCTCGTGGTTGGCGAGAACAAAGGCATAAAAAACGCGGTCATCTCAATCTCGAATATTGCCAGCGGAAAAGATTTTGGCGAGGCAATAGCTTTGGATCAAAAAGAATGTGTCTACACGCCGCATATCGTGCTCACGCCGGCTGGCTCGGAACTCGAGATTCTCAATAACGATGGCATTTTGCATAACATCCATACTTATAGCGAAGCCAACCCGGCCTTTAATCAGGCACAGCCGAAGTTCAAGAAGAAACTGAAAAAGAAGTTCGACCATCCCGAATACGTGAAAGTGACGTGTGACGCGCATAACTGGATGACCGGCTGGATTGTGGTCATGGACCATCCTTATTATGCGGTGACCGACGGGGAGGGGAAGTTTAGCCTGAGCGACGTGCCTGCCGGCGAATATGAAGTCAAGATCTGGCACGAGACCTTGGGCGAAAGCATGCAGAAGGTCACGGTGGAAGCTGGTGGTGACGCGAGTCTCGCGGTAGAATTATCGCAGTCCTGAGCGAGTGGCATTTCGGAGCAAAAAAGGAGTCCAAATTGGACTCCTTTTTTTATGTTCAGAATGTAGGGATTAATTATTTCTCTGTAGGGTGTTCACCTGTATATCCATACTAAGAATATATTGACTATAGTCAAAAACTTTAGTTCCAGATAGTATTTAGCAAAAAACCTTCTTGCAAGTTGCTGCAAAAATAGAGGTAGACTGGTACCTGAAATTCTGGAATATTTGATTTAGACTATAGTCAGTATATTTTATTTGATCAGAGAATGACCTCCACCCACATTCGCCGCCGGGTTTCGGAACCTGTGGCCGAAAAGCTCCGAGCAGCACGGCTTCTTAGGGCTCCGCGGAAGGTTGCTCCGTCGTACAGGATAGAGCCGCGCGGACAGGGCCGTTCCAATGATTGTCGCGACCCAAGATGGCGGCCAGCTTGCGCTCCATAGAGTTCCGCTCCCGGCTGGCGCGTTTCACGATAAGTTGTAGCCGTGCCAGTACGCTTTCGTCATGCCGGACTTTATCCGGCTCCAGAGGGCGGGAGGCTGGGGACCTGGATTCCTGCGAAAGCAGGAATGACGGGCGGCTACGGGGATATTTCTTTGGCTCACCAATTTGCCGAGCATGTAGGAAATGGTAGTAGGTCCATCTGACGGTCGTGCGAGAACACGCTATGACTTCTGGAAAATCAGGCAGAAAGCCTTCAGGATAGTACTCACTATGAACATAATTTTACAAAATATATATTATCAGACATAATATATATCATATAAAAACTCACTTGTCCGTCTTGGCGCGCACTATCTCAGCCAATGGTGAGTCGGGGAATTGCTCTAACAAATCAAAATACGCTTGGGGTACGGTGGCCTCCCCCTGTCGCTCTAAGGCTTCTCCCAGGGCCAGCAAGGCTTCACTCTTGCCTGGCCCATCCAGCCTGGAAGCTTCACCGTACCACTGGGCCGCAGCAGCGAACTCCTCCGCTTCTTCCGCGCCTTGACCCAAACGTAAGAGCGCAATTTGTTTCACATACGATCCGGCATCATGAAACGTGGCGACTCGCTCGTAGGCAGCCTGCGCCTCTCCTGGCTGATTGCTCTTCTCAAACACCTCCCCTAAGTGCAAGGCGGCGACCCCCCTGCTCTCGCCGTCAAGCACCTCCTCTGCCTGGGTAAGCTCGGCAATCGCGACATCGTACTCTTCCGACTCAACCGCAAGGAGTCCAGCGCGAAAATGGGCCAATCCCTGACTCTGACGGTACTGTGTCCAGACGGCCCAGGAAATACCGGATATGGCGCATACGACGACGACGACGCACCCAAGGGCAATCTGCCGTTTGTAGTGCGTGATGATGTCCAACCGCTGCCGGAACCATTCAATCAAACGTGCCGAGGGGTATGAAGATGGAGACAGCTCTTGCTTACGACTGCGCGCCATGGACCGTACCAAGTTGTCGCTGGAAGAGACTACATCTTGTACTTAAAGTCGTCCGGAGACATCTTCTCCAGGATCTCTGCCCATTTATCCCGAGAAACACTCGACAAATCGGCCTCTTCCTCGCTGTCTTCCGCCTGTTGGAGCACACTCGACGACTCGAGCACCTGGGCCGCCACAAAGATGGGACATTTCGTTCGCAGCGCAAGCGAGATGGCATCGCTCGGTCGAGAGTCAATCGAAATGTCGCGTTCTCCAACTTTGAGGCGAATGGCGGCATAATACGTGTTGTCCTGGAGACTCGTCACCTCGATAGCCTCGACCCTGCCGCCGACCTCGTTGATCATATTATGGAGCAGGTCATGGGTCATGGGACGCGCCATTTTGATCCCCTCCAGCTCGGTCGCCATTGAGGTCGCTTCCATCAAGCCAATCCAAATCGGCAAGTTGAGTTTATTCTCCGCGTCTTTCAGGATGACGATTGGGGTCTTGGTCACCGGGTCAAGCGTTAACCCGCCGACTTTCATTTCAATAAAACCCTCGCGGTCCATTCCTCCTCCATTTGCGTGAGATCACAAAAAGGATAGCACCTTCAAGAGAACGTGCCTACCGCAAAGAGCAAACGTGTCGAGCATATGATGTCCAGTGGAAGACCCATTGACTCTGCTAAGCGGTCACTAAGTGATCAATGACCCGGTAGAGCTGATTCAGGTTGCGGCACTCTTCAACCAGATCACAATACGGGGCATAGCGATCCATTTCACTATCGCCAAATCCCCACGTCAGTCGGCTTTCAGGGTTCAGCCAAATGACTTGCTTGGCTTTTTGTTGCAGATCCCGAATGACCCAGTCGTGCGGCAGATTATAATTATTGCGTGCATCGCCCAGCACTAACACCGTGGTCCGCTTATTGATGATGGAGAGATAATCCCGATGAAAGGTCTTGAAAGCCCGACCAAAGTCTGAGTGTGCGTAAATATTAATAAAATTGCCCCGTAAGGCTAAATCAATGGCCTGGTGAACGTCATTATCCTCGAACAGCTTGGTCACATCACCAATGTCGGCCACAAAAATAAAGCTGCGCACCTTGGAATACAGGTCCTGTACGGAGTAGACAAACTGCAGCATAAAGCGCGAGACGTTCCGTACCGAGTCGGACACATCACACAGAATAACAACTTGGGGTTTTTCTTTCTTTTTCACATCAAGAATGATGTTGAATGGTACGCCACCGTATTGCAGATTTTTTCGCAGTGTCCGTTGCAAATCCAGCCGTCCCCGTTTGGCCCGCTTCCGCCGAATCGCGATAATATGTTTGAGCCGCTGAGCCAGCTTGGTGACCGCCTCCTTCATTTTTCGGATTTCATCCTCAGAGAGGTAATAAAAACTCTTGTCGGCCAAACTCCGCATCTTTTGTTGATCGCGCAGTTCCGAGTCTTTTTTCTCCAACTCGGCCCGGACGTAACTGCGAATCATATGCGCCAGGTCCTGGAGACGCTGGTCAATATATTGGGACAATTGTTCGATTTGTTCCGGGCTTAAGCCAGCCTGTTGCAAGGCGTCCTTCAGGGTCTGCAATTCCTGCTGAATATTGCCGAAGCCCATCATCTGGGCGAGTGCATTCGCAAACTGCCCTTCCTGAAAGGAGCGCTGAATATCCTGAAGATTCGACTGTTGGGCAGCCTCCTGAAGCATTTTTTCGAGTTGCCCGGTATTATTCGTCAGTAAGGCCCGCGCCAAGTCCGACAGCTCTTGGTCCATATTCTGCAAGGCGTCTTCGAGCTGTTCGAGGAATTCTTGAAACTCTTCCTCGGTCATGTCCATCGCCTGCATGGTCGACGCGGCCGCCGCCTTGATCACTTCGCCGAGGCCGGTAAAGAACATGTCAAAGAGTTCGTCATAGACCGGGATGTCGACTTGCCGTTTGACAAAGGTCGCACGCAGTGTGTCTTTCAGCAATTGTTTATCGTAGACCCCCACCAACCCCAGAGCGGCAAAGGTATCCATGTTCTCCGCCACTGAGACCTTCAGACCGTTCTCGCGCAGCAGGTGGCCAAATTCAACAATTTTGTCGTCCATACAGCCTCACGCGAGCCAAACTAGTGGAGGAGGTCTTTGTCGTCTTGTTCCTGGCTCGTCGCCGATGTCTCGACCTTGGCCTTCTGACGGCTGATGTATTCCTTTAACTCCGCCTCGGCCTTGCGCACATCCCCTTCGTATTTCAGGATCGTGTTCAGGGTCTCATTCACCTGTGCTTCCTCAAGCCGATGGACATTGAGCAAGGTGAGCGCTTTCGCCCAATCCAGGGTCTCACTAATACTGGGGACTTTTTTCAGGTCAAGTTTGCGGATCGACTGGACCACCTCTACCACCTGATTGGCGAGCTGCGCGGCAATCCCCGGCACCTTGAGCTGCACAATCTCGAGTTCTTGCTCCTGGCTCGGGAAATCGATGAAGAGATGCAGGCAGCGCCGTTTGAGCGCGTCTGACATCTCACGTGCGTTATTACTGGTCAGGACGACGACCGGAATCTGTTGGGCTTGAATCGTTCCCAACTCGGGCACACTCACCTGAAAATCACTCAGAACCTCCAGCAAAAAGGCCTCGAACTCGCTGTCCGATTTATCGATCTCGTCGATAAGTAAGACCAGCGGATGGTCAGCCGATATCGCCTGCAACAAAGGGCGGGGCAGAATAAAGCGTTCCGAAAAGAAGACACTGTCCTGCCTGCCGATGCGCTCGACCGCCTCTTTCAGGGTTGCCGCGCCCTCAAGCACTTCACTGATTTTGTCCTTGAGAATCTGAGTATAGAGCAGTTGCTTGGCATACTCCCATTCGTACAGCGCTTTCGCCTCATCAAGACCTTCGTAGCACTGCAGGCGCAACAGTTTACAGTCCATCGCCCCGGCCACCACCTTGGCGAGTTCCGTTTTCCCCACACCAGCGGGCCCTTCGACCAGGATAGGTTTGCGGAGTTGGCTGGCTAAATAGACAACGGTCGCGATCTGACGACTACAAATATATTTCTGGTCCGAGAGTCTTGAAACAACGTCATCAACGGATTCGAACATTCTTCCTCCTCAGTGCAGACATGCCGGCAGACCCTATCACAGGGGCAGTTGAAACACAACGCGAACGCCCCTTCCCTCTTGCGACACCTCGCCCCCCATCCTATACTGCCGCGCGCTATGTGCACGCTCGCCTTATACTTTCAGCTCTTTCCGGATTATCCTCTCGTGGTCGCGGCAAATCGGGATGAATTTTTGAATCGGCCTTCCACTGGACCGGTCGTGCTCCAGCACACTCCCCGGATTTTTGGCGGGAAGGACCTGGTTGCCGGAGGAACCTGGCTGGGCGTCAACGAGTATGGGCTTGTGGCCGGCATGCTAAACCGGCACACGCCGCAACCAACTGACCCACGCCGACGTTCGCGTGGATTGTTAAGTCTGGATGCTCTTCAGGCGACGTCCGCCCGCCAGGCTGCCACGTCCGTGCAGCGCCAACCTGTCGATCGCTACAACCCCTTCAATCTTCTCCTGGTTGATAGCCAGTCCGCCTCTGTCGTCTATCCGACTGAGCAGACCATCCGTGTCCAGCAGCTCGAGCCAGGGGTCCATCTATTGACCAATATGAACCTCAACGATCCTGAATGTCCCAAGATCGCGCACTCGTTCCAGCATTTTCAGACCGTAGCTGAAAAAATGACGGCAGCACCCGAGTCGTCTTCTTTCATCGCGGAGCTTTTTCGCCTCCTCCATGAGCGCCTGGCAGACCATGCCACGCTGCTCGACCCCCGAGCGGAAGACCCACGCAACGGCCTGTGTATCCACCTCGATGGCTACGGCACCTGCTCTTCGACATTACTTGCGTATTCCGCTCGAGAGGACCGATTTATCTATCACTTCGCCCCTGGCGCGCCGTGTCAGACCAATTATAGTGAGGTCTCGGTACCGGCGGGTCCCCGAGCCAGCCAACCGCCGTCAACCACATAGCTGGCCCCTGTCACGAAATCTCCCGACTCCAGAAGAAAGCAGACCGTACGCGCAAGGTCGTGCGGGCTCCCGAAGCGTTGCAGCGGCGTACGTGCACGCAGCTCTTCTTGCTGCTCCGGGCTATAGTCTTCGGGAAGGAGAACCGGGCCTGGAGCGACTTCGTTGACTTGGACATATGGGGCAAAAGCCTTTGCGAGTGCCTGCGTCAGCGTGTGGACTCCAGCCTTGGATACACAATAGGGAAGAAAGTTTCGACTTGGTCGCCGACCGCTCCAATCTCCCAGAAAGACGATTTTTCCCCGTCCCTGTCGATACATTTGTCTTCCGATGAGCATCGAGAGGAAGAAGGGGGCTGATATATTCGTCTGACGGAACGTGTGCCATTCCCGCGCGGTCAGGGTGGTGACGGGTGTCGGAAAGAACACGGCCGCATTATTGATGAGAATGTCGATTTTTCCTGTTTTTTCCAGGGCTTCACGGGCGATACGCTGTACATCGTGGCGATTTGCCAAATCGCCACGGACAATCCAGGCGCGGCGACCATATTGTTGCACAGCTCGTCTCGTCTCGTCTCCTGACGAGGTATGCGTGTGCAGGACCATATCCGCTCCCCTTTGCGCTAAAGCAATCGCAATTTCTCGTCCTATACGGCGGCCCGCGCCGGTCACCAGTGCGAGTGCACTCCGTAACTGCATACGCCTCATTATCCTTTTTTTTCTGGAACGCCGAGTGGAAGGCTAAAGGTAAAGGTCGCGCCTCCCTCTCTATTATTATGCGCGGAGATCCTTCCACTATGGAGCTCAATAATCTTTTGTGTGAAGGCGAGCCCTAAGCCAGAACCAGTTTTCTTGGTGGAAACAAAGGGGGCAAACATCTGTTGATCCACTCCTTCCGGAATACCCGTGCCCTTGTCTCGGATTGTGACCTGCATCTGATCCTGCACCCGTCGCGCACCAATCGTAATCTGTCCATCTTCGGATGAGGCGTCCAGCGCGTTCGTCAAGAGATTCAAGACAGCCTGCTTGAGCTTGATATGATCAACGGGCATGAGAGGTTCCTCACCCTGTATTGCAAGCTCATAGCGGAGCGTCACCCCTCGCGCCCGAGCGGCTTCGTGAATTTCTTGCCCCGCCTCTTGCAGGAGTTTGCTCAATAATCCAGGCTCACGATGGACGGCAAAGTCACGGGAAAAGACCAGCAGATCAGACAGCGTGGTGTTCAAGTCGGTAATTGCCGCATCGAGTTGTTCGACCCGGTGGGAAGCCTCTTCCATCATCTCGTGGGTCGGGGGCTGCGTCTCGTCCAGCGTGTCTCGCAACAGGTCGCACTGAAGACCCAAGAGGCCGATTTTCTGGAGGATTTGGTGCGATATCGTTGACGACATATGGCCAATTGCCGCCATGCGTTCACTTCTTGCCATATCGACATTCATCAACTGAAGTTGCGTATTTTGACGCTCAATTTCTTTTTTGCGGAGTGTGAGTGTCCGCAGGAGCACATGGGCCGCCCCAACGGGAATAGCGCTCAAGTAGAGCCCCGCCCCCCCGAAGGTATTAACCCCAAGAATCATGATCGCACTATACGGCGTGACCAGCAGGAGCCCCGTAATCATCAACGTCGGGAAATTACCTGCAAAATCGAGCCCGGACGTATAGAGTGTCCCATACCGCGCTCGGTGCTGTAAGCCGTAACCCAGGGCAAAAACAGCCCATCCACCTGCTTCGCTCAGGATGAATCGTGCCAGTTCTTCAAATTCCCCAATATGAATGGGAATATGCCCACCGCTCGAACGGTAGACAAGATAACGGACAAAGAGGGCAATTTGCAGCAACGCGCACAATTCAAGAATCCGTCGGACCGGGTGGACGTCCTCTCGTACGGTTTGTGGCACGGCATCCACGCCCCACCATCTCACCACAAAAGCAAGGGGGAGACCGAGGAATATTGATCCGAGGAGTAAGGGTAATGCAAACAGCCCAACCGTATACAGCAGTGAACTCGTCACGGCAAAGAGTAAGAGAGACAGGAACCAGTCTTGTCCCACCTCAACCCGCAACAACACCCCGATACACAGCAGAGGCACGAACGCCTGATAGAGCTCAAGATGGCCAAGATTAAACGCGACAAGACCACTCGCCGCTAACAGAAGACCGAGCAGTCCGCCGGCGGTTCCAGCTTGCAGAGAGCTGAGCCCTCTCTCGTCGCTCATCACTCCCGTCCCGTCAGAAACCAATCAAGCCACGGGACACGCCGGAATAAGAGAAAACCATATTCGAGATTTGTCGAGTTAAAATCGTATTCGTTCAACGAGACGTTGAAACGGAGATCTTGAAACCCGTAGCGGGTATCCAGCTGGTTGTTCCAATCGTAGGCTTCTTGTTTGACCGGTACGCGATGGACGATGTCCCAGTGCAGCACGATACGATAATGGGGATGAGTTCGCCATTGAGTATTCGGGAAGACAAATTCCAAGACGTAACAGGGGCGACCGTCATGCTTTTGAATGCCACGAAATCGTACTTCCAACTCACTCTGTAGCCACCCTTGCAAGAGTTGCGTCTGCAGCCGTTCAACAACCCGATCAAATCCAAACTCTTTCAGAGAATAGTGCAGTTCTCTTTGCACCCACGAGCCGTCCGGCACCAGATCACCAATGATCGGGATACCGAACAGCGAGGTTCGGACCCGGACCCGCCCTCTATTCCAACCCGTCCGAAACAGCGCCTCCTTGAGTCCGCCACCCTCCTGCTCCCAGGCCATATAGACGTCGAGCGGTTTCCGAAACTTGAATCTCGCCGTCCGACGGCTCAACTGCCCCTCATGACGCGACTCAGTCACCCATACCCCGGTATAGTCCTGGATTTCACCTGCCCGGCGGAGCCAATTTTGGGTAAATCCGCGGACATCCAGGTCGGTCCTCGGTCGAAACAGGCTCGGGTTCCCAGACGCGGGAGACTCACGCTCAAAGACTTGCTGTGAAATGCCGGTATTGACCTGGAGGTCGGTATACGACAAGCGTTGGCGGACTTCTCCTGATGTCCCTCGAAGGATCAGTTCAAACGGCAGACCGGTTCCCCGCTCGATCACGAATTCATACGTCGCAACCGTATTGTCACGAAATGGAATGAGGAAAGCCGGCACCGACAGAATCACTCGCCCTTCGGCCAATTGTGGGTCTCCCGGCTGAAGAGCAACAAGCCGAAGACTGCGGTCGGCCCTGGGCCGTTGAGAGAGGGCTCTGAGTGTGTATAACCACGCGTTCACATCTTTAAGGGCTGGTGCAAAAGGGTCGCTAATTTCCGTGGCAGGAATACTGACCCGAACGTAATCGAACCAGCCGCCGAGTCTGATGAAAATGGTTCCCAGCGCCCGGGTAGGTCGAGTCAGCAGAGTGGTCCCGCGGTATAAACCCGATTGCCACTGCATGAGCAGCGAAGACGGCTTGCGAAAGGTTACCGCAATTTCGTGTTGCCTCTGGGTCCCGCCCTTTTCCCATATCTCGTGCCGTAATATACCGCGATAGTCGACCAGACGGTGATACGCAGCTTGACACTCGGTCAGGAGTTCCTGCACCTTCCTCTCCGTGGCTTCGGCACCCGCACCTCTTGGTAGAAATAACACCAGAGAGAGCGTGTACAGCACCATCGGGACCAGCCGCGTCATTCGTCCCCCAAACCGGCTTTCAGCGCCAGCACTGCCGCTTTCGTCCGATCATTCACCTGTAACTTTCGAAAAATACTCGCAAGGTGCATCTTGACCGTGAGTTCACTAATAAAGAGTTGCTGACTGATCTCTTTATTCGAGGCGCCGGTTGCCACCGAACGCAAGACTTCCTCCTCTCGATTCGTCAGTGTCTGGACCAGGCGTCTCAACTCTTCAACCTCTTGATCACGCTGAAACTCGTGCAAGAATTTACTGGCTAAGTCAGGATTCAAAAACACTTCTCCGTCTGCGACTTTGCGAAGCGTTTCAAGAATCTCTTTAGAGCGGGTATTTTTGAGAAGGTATCCGACGGCCCCAACCTTCAGAGCACGAAAGATAAGAGGCGGGTTGTCATAGCCGGTAAGCATGACAACCTTGGTTTCCGGTGACTGCTTACGAACAAAAGCCGTCGCACTAATCCCATCCCCCTCGGGCAGCTCGAAATCCATGAGAATGACCTGAGGTTTTTTCTTTTCGAGGAGCGTTTCAAGATCGGCTACACTCTCGGCTACGCCAAGGAGTTCAAAGTCAGGCTGTTTCCGAAATAACTCCTGGAGGCCGGCCAGAAAAATCGGGTGATCATCAACAAGAATAATGGAGATTTTTCCACTAGGGCGCTCGGCTGGCTTAGGTTGCCGCCTCTTTTTCACACTCTTGCTGACACTTCTGTTCGCCATACTCCCCGATATGCAGCATAGGAATTCTCGCTCAGAGGGTCAAGAAACAATATTCCATTACATAGCTTGACCATTTTCAGATCCAGTCACAATCCGATTAGTAATAAATAGATATTCTATAGTTTTTATCTCGCTGAAAAAGAGTAATTTCCCTGATATAATAATTTTTAGCTATTATAGACAAATATATTCAGCTTTAATATTTTATTAGAAGAAATATTTACTTATATTTTATCTATTCTCCCGGCCTGCCTTCACAAATCCCCCGAGCTATCCTCTGTAATACGGCTTTGATTACTCAAACAGAGAATTCCGTCAATCGGCTCAATAATAATCCGTGTACCGGATGTTGAATTATCAAATCTTGTTTAGTAATATTTACTTACTATTTATAGTCAAATATTACTTGGGAGATAATATATTACTGTATCCACATTCATTATTTCCTGTGGATAACCGCCTTGTAGGAGGTAAAACATGGAGAGTCTGCCACTTGAGGCAAAAACCACTCGCGCGAAAAGCCCGAATGCGCCTTCCTACAGCCTCCAGGAGTGCCTTGAGGATACGCGGAAGGTCTTTCGTATCGAAAATCAGGTCGCAACAAGCCGGGAATCTATTGCCGAACACATTGCGCTCGCTCCGCAATCTGGGCCTTTTAATAGAAAACTCAGCAGCTTACGCCAGTATGGCCTCCTCGAAGCTATCGGGAAAGATCTCCGGGTGAGCGATCTTTTCATCAGAATAGAACACGCGATGGGTGAGACGGAACGTTGCCGAGCCTTACGCGAGGCTCTCGGCCGACCAACGGTCTTTCAGCGGCTGCTGTCCCAATATGAACAGACGGGTCTCCCTTCAGATATCAATCTGACAAATCAGCTTATAATCAAACATAGATTTACCAAAAAGAACGCGGAAGTCGTTTCTCGTGCGTTCCTGGACTCATCACGTTTCGCCGGCTTAGGCATTCTTCGTCCCCAAGCAGCCCCCTCCCCGCTCCCGTCTCAAACCACTCGTCCATCACCAGAAGAGGCCTTAACTCTCGCCTCCCCCCTCCCCTCTCAACCAGCACCTCCTCCCTTTCAGCCGGTGACTGACGTTTCCTTGTGTAGACAGGAGATCCCACTGGGCACGGGCCGTCGGGCCGTCGTTGAATTACCCGAGGATATCAAACCTGAGGAAATCCAACGGCTGATGCGCATTTTGCAAGCCTTGGCCGACCCTATCGCCTAACAAGACGACCAACTCCGCTGGGCCGACCCGTCTTTACTTCATCGCTGCTCCACTCTAGCTTCTGGTATGGCATTTCAGTCTCCCGAATTCTACGGAGCATAACTGTGTCAACGGCTCAGACTAAAACTTCCCTGCACCAACTCGCGCCAAAAGCTTTCCATTGGATTTCGGGCGTTTTCTTTGCGAATTTCTTCACACTCCTTTTAATCACGATCAGCGTGTCTCAGTGGATCGTTCCGGTCTGGTTTGTGAGCATCTTTTTACCAGCTTACTCGCCACCGTCAGCAGCTCTGGCCCTTGCTGTCTCACTGATTCTTTTCTGCTTAAACCTCTTTCTTTTACGCTTCTCTCGACGATTATCCGCCCTTCCCATAGTGCTCCGTCTCCCTCTCCGGATTTATTTTGCCTCGGCTTTTATCAGCGCCTTTTGCTTTGTTTTTCTTGTATTGTGTGGAGTTTTATGGGCACTCCTCTCTTTCCTCGTCGCCATATGCGGATTCTTTTTCCCCTTTGCCGAACTCCACCTCTCTGTTCAGCCCGTGCTGACACTGGGCTTTCAACTCTTTGCGGGCGTGAGTCTCATTCTCATTACCAGCCTTTTCATCTATGGCTATTTTGGGGGTCAGCGCCAACTCCGCATCTCCGAGAGAGAACTCTCTCTTGCCCATTGGCCAGCCACAAGTCCCCACATCACAATTGTGCAGATCAGCGACCTTCACATTGGGACGAATCTCACCACACAGGAACTCGAAACCTATGTGCAGAAAGTCAATGAGCTACAGCCGGACCTCATTCTCCTGACCGGCGATATCCTGGACGCCAACCCGGTGCATATTCCGGACTTCTTCCCGTACCTGAACGCACTCCACGCTCGACACGGGGTCTTTGCCTGCCTGGGTAATCATGATCGCTATGCGGGAGCGCACGCGGTTGCAGCTGGCTTGGCAGACTACACCCATATTACGCTTCTACGGGACCAGGTCGTCCATCTTGCCATTGCAGGCACAACCCTCCATCTCATCGGCCTGGACGACCGCGGGAAGGATTGGGCCCGAGGACTCGATGCGGATGCCACCCTCACCCGTCTCAGAGCGGACGTTCCGCGCCACGAGCCCACTATTTTGTTGTCACACCGTCCCGACATTTTTCCCGCGGCCGCCAGTCTCGGTATTGATCTCACCCTGTCCGGCCATACCCATGGCGGTCAATTCGCCCTGCCGTTCCAATCACATCAGTTCAATTTGGCCCGCTTTATCACTCGCTTTCCACGCGGCCAGTATACGCTCGGAAATTGTTTCCTGTATGTGAATCGAGGCTTGGGCGTCACAGGTCAGCGCATCCGTCTTTTTACTCCGCGCGAAATTGCCCTCCTGACCTGTCGGGCCTGACCCACAGAGCTGACAGATCCGAGCGCCTCCTTCTGCCAGGTCGCATGCCGCAATTGTCCTACTTGACCCTCTGTACCCATTACTGCATCCTCAGGGGGTAGCTCCGCCGAGGCCGCAATGTATCATCTCACCCGCTTTGTTGAATTTGAGGCGTCTCACCGCTATTGGAATCCCGACTTTTCAGAGGAAGAAAATTGGCGGACCTTTGGCAAATGCGTCAGTCCGTACGGCCATGGGCATAATTATGTCCTGCGCGTGACCGTTTACGGAGAGAGCGACCCGCAAACCGGGATGGTGATCAATATCAAGGAACTCGACCGCTTCCTCAAAGAGATCACCGGCCAGTTTGACCATAAATTCATTAATCTCGACCATCCGGCCTTCAGCCGTCGCATTCCTACGACGGAAACTCTTGCAGCCTATATGCGAGACTATCTCGAAGACCGGTTACGCGCGGAGCAGCCTGCAGCGCGGCTCTTTCGCGTTCGCCTGTACGAAGAACCAACACTCTGGTCCGATGTGTCGGGCGGAGAGGGAAATACTATGGCCGCACTGACAAAATCGTTCAGCTTTAGCGCAGCCCACCGGCTCCACAGCCCGCACTTATCCGATGAGCAGAACAGAGAAATCTTTGGCAAGTGTAACAATCCGCACGGCCATGGGCATAATTACGAATTAGAGGTGACTGTCACTGGCGCTATCGATCCACGGACAGGTATGATTTTTGACCTGGTTGAACTCATGCAGGTGGTGCAGGAAGAGGTGATCGAGCGTTTCGATCATAAACATCTCAATCGGGAAACAGAGGAATTCCACAATCTGAATCCCACGGGAGAAAACATTGTCCACGTCATTTGGAACCTGCTGAAACCCCGTCTGGGCACGCACCTGTCACGAGTTGGGTTATGGGAAACCCCGAAGAACTTCTTTGAATATCAAGGAGAGGACGCGTAAACATCGCGCCTAAGGAATCCAGCATGTCATCCCAGAAACTTCGTGGCCAAGTTGCCGTTATTACCGGGGCGAGTTCGGGTATAGGTCGTGCCACCGCCCTCGCCCTTGCTCGGGCCGGGGTACAGGTCGTTCTCGCCGCCCGGACCCAGGCGACGTTGGATGGAGTTGTCCAAGAATGTGCCCAGTCCGGCGTCCGAGCCATTGCGGCTCCCACTGATGTCACCGACGAACAATCAATCGCCGCCCTGATGGAGAGAGCCGTCCAGGAATGTGGACAGCTTGATATTCTGGTGACGAGCGCCGGAGGCGCGGCTTTTGGTCCCATCATGGAATCTCGCACCGAAGACTGGGACATGCTCATGAACGTCAATCTGCGTGGGACATATCTCTGCTGTAAAAGCGCCCTCAAGCATATGCTACCCCGAAAAAGCGGCCACATCCTCAATGTGTTGTCCATTGCCAGCCACATGATCCTCCCTGGCTCAACCGCCTATACCGCCTCCAAATTCGGCGCCCTCGGTCTGACAAAGGTCTTAGCCGCCGAAGTCCGTTCAGAAGGAATAAAAGTCACCGCGGTGATTCCCGGTGCGGTCGATACTCCCCTGTGGGACAAAAGCGGTGGAGACCTGGACCGGACAAAAATGCTGTCTCCGGGCGATGTGGCCGAGGCCATGCTGAGCGTCATCGCCCAGCCGACCGGTATTCATACCGACGAGCTTCACCTCATGCCGCCCCTCGGTGTGCTGTAGTGCCGGACAGGATGAATTGCTCGATTCCATAGCCGTGGATAGTGCGGGTTAGGACGCTGACCAGCCAGGGCAGGCTGGTTGCGAGCTTTGCAGTCCAAGAATATCACGTAATCTGGCCGGAATACGCCTCGGCTCTGTCGACGAGGAGGATATATGGCGCAACTCGATGGACGTGTAGCAATTGTCACCGGGGCGGTTCAAGGCATAGGCCTGGGCGTGGCACTGAGTATGGCTCGGGCTGGAGCCAATATGGTCGTGGCCGATATGGCCCAGGATGGCCTTGCCTCCGCTGTCGCGGAGATTGAAGCCACGGGCGTACAAGCCTTGGGGGTACAGACCGATGTGACTCAAGCTCCGTCGATTGACCGGCTTGTTCGCGAGACCCTGGACAGGTTTGGCACGATCGATGTTTTAGTCAACAACGCGGGGGTCGTTATTATCAAATCTATTGCTGACCAGAGTGAGGCAGACTGGGATAGGGTTCTCGACACCAATCTGAAAGGGACGTTTTTGTGCAGCCAGCGCGTCATACAAGAAATGCAAAAACACAAGCGCGGAGCCATTGTGAATCTGTCCTCCATTGCCGCGTTTCACTTTACCACGCCGCATATCCCCTACGCGGCCTCAAAGGCCGGTGTCTCTGCATTGACCCGCGACTTAGCCTATGAAGTGGCGCCGCTCGGCATCCGGGTCAATGCCATAGCCCCTGGTCCGATCCAAACGCCCATGATGGACAACGCGCTGACGGACGAGCAAAAGGAGGCTTACGCCAGGACTGTGCCCGTCGGGCGATTAGGGCAACCGCAGGATATTGGGAGTGCCGCCGTTTTTCTGGCGTCTGATGCGGCCAGCTTTATTACCGGGGTGACCCTACCGGTCGCGGGCGGGACTGATTTGCGGGTGAGTCCGTCGTAGTATGGCGTCTTGATCCGGCGCGCGGTGAATCGATAAAGGCTAATTGGTTTCTTCCCCACGAATTTCCCCACTCTGCCCTTGGGTAAGTATGAGATTATCATGCTCTAGCGGTCCGCCTGCCGCCCAGCGCTTGTGCGATAGCGCTGCTTCGACTTCTTCGAGTGTCTGCTCCATCTAGGGCAATCTGATGAGCAATGCGTTTAATCGAGAGGTAGAAGCGGCGCAGGTCGCATGGCGGAAGTACCATGTCGAGGTCTCCGAATACGGGTGGCAAAACGGCAAGCAACGCCCGTGGATCTTGCCGAAGACCCATTGGGAAGAGGGCCTCTGGCCCGGCATCCGTTCGAGCTCAGAGAACCCGCTGCAGCGCTACCTCGACACCACGGGCGTTCAGAAACATCTGGGCGTGCACAATCTGAAGAGCTCATGGGTCTTGGGCGCCAATCTCTATTTCGCCCATCGCCTGGACAGGCGCCTCCTCGGCCGCTTCCTTGCTGAACGTATCGATCAACGTATCGTTGGAATTGATCGGCTGGAACTGGAATACGCAGAAGACCCCCCTCTTGACCCGACGGCCTTGCTGGGGGAACCGAAGGGGAAGCGTGGCGCCAATCAAACCTCCCCGGATATCGCGTTCATCGTCACCCTCCAGACGGGGGGCCGAGGGCTGATTCTCACCGAGAACAAATTCACCGAACATTCCTTCTACCCCTGCTCGGGCCGAAAGAAGGAGCACAGGAATCCAGACCCCCAGCGCTGCCTGGACGCCCAAGCCGTCATCCAGAACCCAGCCACACAGTGCTATCTGCTGCATTGGGAAACCAGGCGGCGCACAAACAGAACGTATTGGCACTACCTGAATATCAGTCGTTCTGGGCGCCGCACCCTGCGACAGTGCCCGGCGGCAACGGCGGGTTATCAGCTCTTTCGGCAGCAGGCGCTGGCGGAAGCCATTGCCCAAAAAAGCGACGTGTACGATCTGGTCGTCTCTGCGGTGGCCTATGATGCCCGGAACAAGGGCCTGGTTCGGTCGATGAAGGGCGCAGGGATCGGCAATTTCTCGACCGACTGGGCGGGGCTCTTTGACGGCCAGACGCGCTTTACGAGTTTTACACATCAGGACTGGGTCCACTGGGTGCGTACCCATGATGCGAATGGCCAATGGGACGATTGGCTCGGCTGGGTGGCAGAGCGGTACGGATATTAAAGACTGAAGATTCTTAGGCTAGATACAGGCCCAGGAAAAGGGCCAGGATGATCATGATCGCCCAGGTAAGCATCCACGTCAGTGTACGCCAAGCGATGATCAAGATAATCATTAAGAGCTCGCCGAGCGATCTCCGTGGTAGCCCGTTGCTGGGCTCGGCTCCATGCATCTCCCTGGGTGTCATCACGAAGCCCCTTCTTGAGCATATCCTGAGTACAACGATCCTTATACTGTCATCTTTACCGGCCTTAACGGAAGAATAGACTCCGAGCAAGAGCGGACATCACACGGGTGACACATCCCTCCGTTAAAAGCCTTGACTGCGTACAAAAATGAACGCATATTGAGGGGCTATGAACGGACGGCAGTTCCTGCGGCACGTGCGCAAATGGGCCAAGGCTCAAAGGCTGGATGTCCGTTTCATCGCCTCGGAGGGGCCAGGCTCGCACGGGACGCTGTATGTGGGTAATCGGAAAACGACAGTGAAGGATCGGAAAAAAGACATCGGGAAGGGCCTGCTCAACAAGATGCTCGCAGACCTCGGTATTGAGAAGGACGAATTCCCTTCTGCTGGACGGTCATAAGGAGTGGTACGCTTATGTCGAATACGTTTAACTATCCGGTGGAGATCGAACGGGATGAGGACGGCCGGTTTGTCCTCACGTTTCCGGATTTTGGCTGGGGGGCAACGGATGGAGCCACCCGTGAGGAAGCGCTGGACGAGGCCAAGGACTTACTGCGGGAGCTCATCGCGACGACGATCCGCGAAGGTCAGGCCCTGCCCGAGCCCTCGCGTGCGAGCAAACGGCGGCCGTTGGTCGTCCCGCCGTTACAGATCGCCCTGAAAGCGGCATTATACGAAGCCTGTCGCCAGACCAACCGCTCACAACGCCGTCTCGCCCGCGATTTGGCCGTGGCTGAAAGCGAGGTGCGGCGGATGTTGAACCCGGACCATGCCACCAAGGCGGGCACGATAGACGCGGTCTTACGGCGGCTCGGTACGTGTGTCTCCCTGACCGTGAATAAGGCTGCGTAGAGTAACTGGAAAGGTCGACCATGGTGGTATGATTCAAACTAACGAGTCTCTTAGGAAACATCGAGCGATCCCAACCCCCCTATTCTGAGAAGGTCATCTTTTCTGTTCTTTCCGTTCCCCATTATAGGTCGGGAACAGCGGAACAGCTTTTTTTTCAAGGGTTAACCCTTTGGAATCGCTGGACAGTTACTGTTCCCGGCATGCTGCCGAAACTGCCGCTTTTTCGGGGCCCTCGGGAACAGCAAAATAGAGGTACGGATCGCCTCTTTTTCCGCTCCCGGCGCACCCGATTTTCCCCTGCTCGACCAGCGCCCGGAGCGTGTCGTTCAGCGGTTTTCGTTTGATCCTCAGTGCCGCCTGAATGGTCGCCATTCTCACCGGCTCTTCTTGCTCCTTCAGGAAGGTAATGATCTCTTCCCCCCTGAGCGCGGTGTCTAGGGCCTTTTTCGTGCCCGTCAACTCGACCAGGCCGGTGTCCTCGTTCAACCGCAGCACGGAGTCTTCCAGTGGACGGCCCCGTCGCTGGGTGGAGGAAATGATCCGATAGTGCTCCTCCCGCTTGAGCGAGAGAATCACGTCAACGATCCCACTCAGCGCCTGACTCCCCAGTCCCTCCGCCCCGTGTGAACCTCCGCTCTTTCGGGCATGGTGCAGACAGAGGACATGCGCGTTGCTCCGGCGGGTCAGTGCGAGGAGCGGTTGTAGCGCCCGGGCGGTGCGCGCGTAGTCGTTGATGTCCGTGATTGGGACGAGTTGAATCAACGTGTCCACAATGACCAGGCTGGGGTGTAACTTGTCGATAAGCTGCTCCAGCTTCTTGAATGTCGCCTCGGGTTCCCGCTCGAACACGATTTCCACAGGGGCCGTTTCTGGCAGGTCCATCTGATGAAAATGCTCTTGCACATCCACCGGCATTTCTTCCAGTGCCAAATAGACGACTCCACCCTGCTGTACGTCTCGACCGAGCCACGGCAACCCGAGCGCTACTGCCCGCGCCAGCGTCCGGGCGGTCGAGGATTTCCCCACTTTGGGCGCGGCATAGAGAAAGGAGAGCCCGCCCCGCCGTAGCAGCCCGTCTACCACCCACCCCACTTGCTCCTGGGAGGCGTGCTTGAGTTCCGCCCAGGGCGTGCTCTTGAATCCGTCCGGGCGCTGGTCGGCCAAGGTGACCACACCTTGGAGCAAGCTCTCACGCAACGAAGCGACCGCCTCCCCGGTATGCGCCCGTTGCAGGCCGTCCTCCATCAGGGCGATCAGACGCCGTCGGTCGGCATGCTCCCTGACGATCTTGGCAGGTTCCCCAATGTTGGCTGCGCTGGGAGTAGCATCCACCAGCGCAGCCAGGTACTCAGCCGGCGGGTGCCCTGGCTCTCTTTTGAATGCGTCGTACAGGGTGAGGCGGTCAATGGAGGTACCCAACGCGGCGATGTGCTGCATGGCCCGGAAAATCAGGTTGTGCCCGCTATAGAAAAAGTCCTCTGGCGCCAGGTTCACCCGATCAAGCGCGGTATTATCGATTAATATCCCGCCCAGGACGGCCCGTTCGGCGGCGAGGTCGCGGGGAGGGACCCTGCGTGGCTCCGCCAGACGACTCTGCTGCGGCAGGCCGCTCCCCCCTCGCCTGCGGCCACGAGGCCGGAGGGCTCCGGTTTCACTCTGAAGTCTGTGGATGTTCTCCCGGACAGTTTGCAAACGTTTTTGAATTTCACGATAGGCCAGCGGTTGATTGTCGGACATTCTTGTCCCCGGAAGGGGCCCCTCTGGGAGGCTAGTTGAGGGATGCGGAATCCCAGGGTTGGGAGAACAGTCAGTGCGCAGGGACTGACTAGGGCTGATTATGGAATTTTATCACGATCTCCCTCACTCCTTCAACTTTTCGCCTAGCGAAAAGAGCACTTCTCGTATAGAACCGCTCAGCCGACGATCCGACGGCGAGAGAAAAACCCGCTATGTTCAGGGTTTACGATGATAATCGGGGAACGGATGGGAATGGGAGGGGAGCAGGAAAAAGCGGAGGGAGTGGGATTCGAATATACCTTACAAGATATTGTTTTTACTGTTTTTCTGTAAGGATAATTGATTTATTTCCCACGATTTTCCCCACTTTGACTGATAGGCATAGAGGGGACTATCAGCCTACCAGAAAGACGCCCGACCTTGCAGGTGTATCAAGGCTTAGGCTCTCACTAGCGCAATCATGAGTTGGCTCGCCTCATTGGTCGGCTCAAGTCATATTCACATCGAATACGGTTCTCGAAGGCGGCATCAACCAGAAACTGAAGTTTCCGTGCATCGTTCTCGATCCTGTTCCAAGGTGCGACAGAAATCTTGGCCTCTGGTTTCAGAAGATTGTCAATAAGTCGATCAGGCAGAGACGGATACCGGCGTTCATATTCCAACCTAGTATTGACTGAAGTCCACACACTGGTACCCACATCCGGATAGACAACGCCCTTTTCGCCTTCATGCGCTGCCGTAAAGGAGTTGCTATCAAGTACCGTCGGGAGAGTAAGGACCAGAACTCCCGACTTCTTATTGACATGACCATCGTACATACTCGAATAGATCTCCCAGTCCACATGTTTACGACGTTTTGTTTCCGTCCCGACCAAGACAATGGTCACTGTCGAATCTCTGAGGTATTCGTCCCTGATTTTTTCACGGATGCGCTCATCGCTCAGATCGTCTGAGATACCTCCCGTATCTATAGATTCGTCAATAAAGATGGAATGGCGCCAGCCAAAGTTCACCAGATACTCTTTATACCTTTGGTCGTTCTGGTGATGATAGCTAATGAAGACCTTGTGCACTGCTGCCTCCTGTGAGTCCGCTATAGGCCAGTGCTGAATATCCGTCGAAGTCCCTGCGAGACGAGCGTCACCGCCTGCTGAATATGCGGCGTCCGCGCGAGAACGGCATTCTCCTCATCAGAGAGTCCGTTGTATAGATCACTTGGCGTATATCTCTCAAAGGACGGTCGCTCGGTCCAGTCGGAACGGGACCCGGCCCAGGGATCTACAAGCCCAATCGTCTCCGCAATGTCGCGGGCGCAGCCACCGAAGCCACCGAGCAAAAAGAGCGGCTGCCGTGACTCAAGGGAGAGCAGCGTTTCCTCGGCAATGCCCGGCATGCGCCCCTTATAGCCGGCCACTCTTCCACCGAGCACAATGCGTGCCTGCGTTTGGTCCCGCATAGCGAGCCGCATTGTCGTCAACCCTTCGGTCCACTCGGATTCATCCGGTTCATGCCTGGGCAGTTCCAGTCGCCGTTCTTGCGCCAACGGCGTCCCATCCCGAGCCAGAAAGACGAGGTCTGCTGATCCTTCGTGTCCGGCGGAGAACGCCGTGAGATCGTCTGCCGTCATCTGGATATGCACGGGCCACGCCAGGTAGTCGGTCACGGTGATTTTCCCGGCGTGGTGTGGGTGACCTCGATAGCGCGTAACCAAGTCGAACAACAACTCGGTAAAGCCGTCAGAGCGCAGATCGCCGCCGTAAGCCAGACTCGAACCTGAGGAGAGTAACTGCAACGCCAGCTCGGCCATGGCATCTCGCAGGTGGGCTTCGCTCAGCCCGAGGGCCGCCATGTCAGGGCTCTCTGATGTCGAAATCGCTACCGTGGGCAGAACCGTGGTCTTCTGAACTGTCATTGGTTTTCCTCCAGCCACTCCGTCAGGGTCAGGACACGCACCTGCGGTGTGATGACTGAGAACAACTCGGCTTCGTCAGTGCTGAGAAGGGGATCAGGATAGACGATTGTCGCATTCCTTGCCCTTTGGAGGTCCGGGAGTGTTGCCAGCGCGATCAGTTCGGGCGGTCGGGCCATGAACAGCACGTCAGGGGATGCCTCCCTCAATGGTTCAATACGGCAGCGCCATAGGAAGTCCCGCAATACTTCGTCGAGTAGGCATTCGATAACGATGCCAACCCGACCCTGGTCTTCCGGGTTCATCCGTACGATTGGGACGTTGCCCATATAAGGCATAGCGCGCGGATCAGCGTCACGCAAGCAATCAGCAACGATCATGGGGACATGGCGCCGCTTGGCCTCGATGACCTCTCGACGGCACCACTCGCGAGATGAGTAGGAGTCCGTATGCAAGGCCACGACGGCACTGGTACCGATCTGCTGTAGAAGCACTTGCCGGGAGGACAATCCGGCCGGGATGTTGTAGACATCGAAGAAACTCGACAACGCGCTGTTCGCGTGCAGCCAGTCACGAATGTTTTGCGCGACTGGCTCCCCGTCATCGTCATGCTTTGAGTGACTGATGAATACCCGGACTTTCTCTAAATAATCGGTAAGAGATGTCTCTGTTGCTTCCGGGTGACGAAGCCGTGCGAGGCGATGGCGGAGCATCCGACTGAACTCATAGGTGAGATCCCGGACAAGACGCTGCTCCCGCTCCGTATCTGATTGCTCCCAGCGATCCCAGCGTAAGGCTTGCTCATCAAGTCCGATTCCGTGTCCTTCAGGCTCCATCATTACAGGAAAGAGCCGCGTTTGGAGTCCTCCCGCCTGCGCGCTTTGGGCCAAGTCAAGCACGTAATCTGTCCATGCCGCGTCTCCGGCGAGCGTCGCGTCAGCCAAGACGACGACAGCGGTCGTGTCTGCTTCGTCCCAGTCGACCGGGATCGGCACCAGTTCGTCGGGCACCGCTTCACTCCGGTAGAGGACACTCACTCCAAGGTCCCCGGCAATATTCTGATAGCGGTCTCCACCGAAACGTCTGCGGAGCAAACCTGCAATCTTGCTCCCGTTCTCATATGAGGGATGCCAGACGACGTAGAGAGCGAAGAGGGGGCGAGATATTGGGTCCATAGTGTGGCTCAGAGGGATCGAGGTGTAGACGTTCCTTATTGCCGCTTGGCCAGATCCGCCTGGACGGTGGAGGTCATAACTTGTCCACCTAGCGGTGTCGATGGTACGTTTGGCGGCCAGTCAGCGGGCTGGAAGCGCTCATCCTCGTAGAGCGCAAGGTGTTTCCCGCGCTGCGTATGCACTCGTATGGTGTATCTGGTATCCCCAGTAACGGTATCGAGCTCAGGATATATCCCCGCATTTTTCGGAGCTCGGCAATTTTTAAGATATGCCCGGGCGTCCGCCTCTTTCTTAAAAACCTTTAAGCGTTTCATCAGGAATTCCGTCTCCTCATAGATCGGCTGAGGTCATATTCACAGCTCTGACGGTCTCGAAACGCAACGTCAATCAAAAATTTTAAATTGCTTGGTTTATTGGCTATTGCAGACCAAGGGGTGACCGATACGAGAGCTTTGGTGGTCAGTAGGTTATCCATAATCCTATCTGGCATACATGGATACCGCCTTCTGTACTCGGCCTCGTCAATTGTTATCCAGTTGGGAATATGGGGGTGGACCGCTCTCTGCTCATCAGTACGCGGGGCTGTGCAGTAGTCAGAGCCGGCCGACGGTAGATTCACAACAAGAATCCCAGACTTCTTGTTGACTTGGCCGTCGAACATACTGGAATAGATTTCCCAATCTACATGCTTTCGTCTCCATGTGTTTCTACCCACGAGAAGGATGGTGACCGTTGAGTCACGCAAATATTCATCGCGGATTTTCTGTCTGATTGCTTGGTCGTCAAGATCGTCGGAGATATCGCCAGTATCGACTGACCGGTCAATGAATATCTCGTTGTCCTCTCCCATTTCGACGAGTTCCTCTTTATAGTCTTGGTCATCGTCATGATAGTAGCTGGTGAAGACTTTATGTATCGGCAAATAGCACCTCCCATTGGTTGTTCAAAAGTAGAGACAGACGGACATTAGGAAGCATAGCGCTCCAAGACCAATCATTGTCAAAGAAATCCAGAAGGCTACGCTTTTAAACCATTTCCCGACGGGTGGGATGTCCTTGTCTCCAATCGTAGTGGCGATTTTCCGTAGGACTTCCCCGTTCCTATTGATCCCCTGTCCTATCCGCAGCATCGCCACGCCAGAGATTACGAATAATAGACCTACTCCTAGGAACACCCACCACACAGGTTCAGACCTGTACCGGGCAAACGCCAAAATTGCCGCCCCTGCCCCAGCCGCGACCGGTAACATCTGCCAACGAAGACGGTCGAGGTGGCGATACGTCTCATAGCGTTGTCTATAAATTTCCAGCTCGGCTGTTGTTGCCATAATCTTCTTCTACCAGTTGTACATACTTTTATCAGCGGCCCTACCTTTCTTCAGCATTCTGCTTATCGGCTAGCGTCTTGGGCGACAGATTGAACAGCGCCCACTCCCGATCGTGGGTCAAGATCCTAGTGTTGTAGCGGTACGGCCTCTATGCCGCCCTACCCGTAAGGTATGGCATACTTGCACCATCTCAGTGTAGTCATTAGGCATCAGACTTCCCTTGGAGTTGGTCCGTGAACTGGGAGCCCGTCGAGGATGTCGAGCAGGCCAGTTGCTTAACCACGTACTCCGACTGCTCTCGAAAGCGCTTCGGTAAGGAAAGCTGGAGCACTACGTCTGGCTGTATGGGGATGGAAAGCTCACGCTTGCACGCAACGAGATTTGGGAACTATCCACGCTAGCCTGGAAGATGAGGAGTGAATTCCCGTTTGCTACAATGAGGAAAAAATGGACGCAAACATCAGGCAATCAATAGTAAGAGCGCGTGGCAATACTCACACTTCGAGTCTCGAACGCCTTCGATCACGGTTACTGGGATTCGATATTTTTATTTCGTACGCACACGATGATTCTCTCGGTTATGCCATGGCGCTGGAAAGCTTACTCACTGCATCTGATCTAGCGTGTTTTAGGGATGCCAAAGAACTCCCGGTCGGCATCAACTTGAAGGAAACGATACAGCGGGCGCTTGCGAAAAGCAAAATGCTAATCGTTATCGTTACGGGTGCTGCTGTGAAATCGGCCTGGGTTAGAGATGAGCTCACTCAATTTGCACGAACTAAGAGACCGATGATCGCCATCAAAGTAGGTGAAACTGGTATACCTCCAGAGTGGTCGTTCCTTGGCGACAGCGTTTACGTATCTGAGACATCTGCGAACGTGCGACAAGCACAACCATGTAACGAAGTACTGGATCGAATATATCAGGCGATATCCTTCAGACGCTGCAATACAACTGGGCGACGGTTACTTGGAGTAACACTTGCGACATTCGTAGGACTGGGGATACTGCTCGCACTTCAGTACGCGCAGACCCTCAGCGAACGCAAGCGGGCCTTTGTTGAGCGAACCGAAGCAGAGAAACTGATAGATTATATTGTGGTCGATCTCAAAAAAGACCTTAAACCCCTAGGCAAAACAGCGCTACTTAAGAAGGCGGCTACTGAGGCGCTCGGCTATTTTGAAGCTGCACGTAGTGGTCAGACCGATGTTGAGCGACTTAAGTTGAACTGGCGGGCAGTTAACAATCTTGCTGAAGTGCAAATAGAGATTGGAGAGGTCAAAGAGGCCAGAGTGACCCGAGAGAATTTGGTAAAATTAGCGCGGCGAATAAAACAGTCAGACCCAACTTCTCCTATGCTAGCACAAAGCTACCGTCTGCATGGCGCTGTACTTGCAATCCAGAATGAACTTGAACAAGCGCGCGAGAGTTATGAGCTCTCCCTGGAGCTTGCCCAAACGGCGGTAGAGAAGAACCCAGACAATACAGGCATGGCGCGAATACTGATTGGCCTTCATACTCAAATGGCTGCTTTGAGCAAAAGGGAAGGCGAGCCGACCAACGCCATAGCGTGGCACAAGAAGAACATCGAGTTTTACGACAAATTATACAGCCCGGAAAATCCGAGGCTTTGGTCGAAAGATAAACTGGCCACGTACAATTCGATGATTGGATTGTATATGGAGCAAGGGAACCTCGATGAAGCAACCTCCCTGTGTGATAAGGCGAGGAGAATTGCTTTGCGGAGGTACGAAAGTAGCCCAGACGACCTTGAAAGGCAGCGTGACCTATCAGTCATCTTTGACAAGTTCGGTCATTTGCAGCTACGAAAAGGCAAACCGGCCGACGCCGTTGACTGGTACACCAAAAGTCTAGAGATTGCGGAAGCACTCGCGGCTCACGACCCAGACAATGGGCGTTGGCAAAACGATCTTGCCTCCAGCTTGGACTATCTGGGAGACGCTTACTTACAGCAGGAATATTTGGACCGAGGCGAAAAGGTTTATCAACGTGCATTAGACATTCGACGACAGTTGTCTGAAAGACACCCTGAGAACCAGGCTTTGCGACGAAGTCTCTCTATCGGCTATCACAAGATCGGAAAGGTTTTCTATAGGCTCAAACGTTATCAGCGAGCAATTGAGTTCTTCCAAGAGAGCCAGTCTGTGTTCAAGAAGCGAGGTGCAATCAGTAACAGTGACGTAGAGACTAGGGGGCACCTCGCTATCAATTACCGCATGCTGGCGGTTACTTATCACGATCTCGGTGAGTTAGCCCAGGCCCACAGTGCCTGCCAGAATGCTATGACCATCGTGGGGAAACTATTCAAATCAGAACCGGGAGATTGGCAGAAACGTGTTCAAGAGCTCGAACCCCTGTGTGAAAGGCTGTCACACGAGATAGAGTCTAAGGAGAACTAGAGCAGTATTTGCTGGTCTTTACCTAATGGCTGTCTTGTACTCGGCAATCCATTAGGCGGCTTCTTCTTTTGTACACGCTCCAGTGGTGACACCGCTATTTTCCGGCAATCCGTAGCTTTTCCGACCCCCGATGTGTTCTGCCAGATTCTCTCGCAGCTCCTTTGCTTCTTCATCCGCTAATCCTGTCCCGATGGAGTCTACGTCTTCTTGGGTCAACCCACCGGAGAAAATTGATCCAGACAGGTTACTCTCCTTGCCAATCCCCCTTTTTATGAATGCCTCAAATGACGCACTCTAATCTTCCGGGTTGTTAGAGACCTCGTGCAATTGTGCTCCCGCAAGCAAAGCCCCGTACAACTGGGCTCTTACCAGAACGGCATTTTCTAAGCGTGCTTGGTCGAGATCGCTTCCGTTTAGCCAGCTTTCTTGCAAGTTGATATGAAGACCGGTGAAGACCCTATGCTCCTGGACGAAAAGCAGTGTCAGGAGGCTTTGGATTTCCTCTGAGGGTTTCGACTGATACTTTTCTCTATATTCGGGTTCGCCCACCGTCCGGCGGATGTGGGCGCAGAGAATGTCCAGCACGGTCTGGCGTTGACCTAAGTCTTCATCGTCCTCCGCCAGATGGAAGAGTTCGTAGGCCCCGCCCAGACGGACCGAGTCCCGGTCGTTTCCCAAGTACTCAATGGCGTTTTTCAGCCGCTGCTGCCCCCGCTCGGTGGTCTCAATGTTGTCCCTCATCTCTTTCGCGTGCTTGTAGGACATCAGGGCTTGCAGAGCGAGCAAAAGGCCACCGATGCCGAGCAATTTCAGCGCCTCATATTTTTTCTCGGTTTTGGTTTCCACTCCTAGATACGGGTGCCACATAGGCCGTTGATCCTGGGGATAAAATGGCCGCTCCCCTATTTATGAGATGAGTTCTCGGCCGTCGTGTGCGTCCGAAGCTGCATCGAGAGGCATCCGATCACACCCCTCAATCTGGCACCGCTGGGGACCGGCCCGAGGGATGATCACTTATGACGAGGAAGTCTTGATTGACCCCGAGAGCCGATTTCCATATGTCTGGGGGTCGGGTTCCACCCCATACAAGAATACATAAAGGCAGGAAGAGCTTCGTTGAGTGCTGAAGTACCTATACGTGAAGGACAAGTTCTGACCGGACCACTGTTCAGCGAGCCGATGCAAGTCGAGACCGTTCGTTCAAACGGACTCAACGTCTGGGTTGCGGGCCTTGTCGGTCAGCAGTCTGAGCAGTTCCGCCGGGTCACGCTTACGTCCGATGATATTTCCAACCTGACCATCACCGACTCCGCTCTTTCCTACGACGGCGATGGCAGGCTTCTACGCCTCGGCCTCCAGGCCTATTCTCTCGGCATTGCCTACGAATTCGACCCTTATTTCGGGCTTTCCATCTCCCGCGTGGACCCGCTGCCGCACCAACTCGAAGCGGTCTATGAGCACCTCCTCAAGCTGCCCAGTGTGCGCTTCCTGCTCGCCGACGACGCCGGTGCGGGCAAGACCATCATGGCCGGTCTTCTGATCCGAGAACTCAAGCTTCGGGGTCTCATCGAACGGGCGCTCGTCGTCTGCCCTGCGAACCTGGCCTTCCAGTGGCAGCGCGAACTCAAGGAGAAGTTCGACGAGAAATTCCTCGTTCTCAAGGGCGGCGACCTCCGCGATCAATTCGGCGTCAACCAGTGGCTGGAGCAAAAGCAGGTCATCACCTCGCTTGACCTCGCCAAACGGACCGAAATCTTGCCCGGACTGCGGCAAGTGCACTGGGATTTGGTGATCGTTGACGAGGCGCACCGTATGTCGGCACGCGACGAGACCCATAAGAGCCAACGCTACCGGCTGGGAGAATTACTGCGCGATAGCACCGATCACATACTTCTCTTGACCGCCACGCCACACAAAGGCGACCCGCAGAATTTCACCTTGTTCCTGCAACTGCTCGACCGGGATGCCTATGCCGACGTACGATCTATCCGCGAAGCTATGGAACGGCGGCAAGCCCCGTTCTACCTGCGTCGTACCAAGGAGGCGATGGTCTATTTCCCGGAGCATCAGAAGGACGGAACCTGGACCGCGAAGCCGGTCTTCACCAGACGTATCCCGCGCACGGCTGACTTCACCATTGAAGATTCTGAGTTCGGGCTCTATCAGAAGATCACCCGTTTCGTGAAACGACAGAGTGCCCGCGCCGCCGCGCAAGATGACGACCCTCGGGCGCGTGCCGTTGGTTTTTTGATGTCCTTGTACCAGAGGCGTCTCGCCTCCAGCACGTACGCTGTGCGACGTTCGCTTGAGAACCGTGCAAAGCGCCTGGAGGACGGCCTCAAGCGTGCTCAGGAGTTGGTACGGACAGCGCCACCGGACCTACCAGACCTGGAGGAGCTTGAGGAGTTCGAGGACGCCGAGCGCGAGCGTCTGGAAAGAATGCTCGAAGCGATTACGCTGGCTGGTAACGCCGAGCAGATACGTGAAGAGATCGGTGAACTCCTGGACCTTGCCGAAGAGGCAAAGGCAGTCGAAACTTCTAACAGCCAAGCAAAACTCAGGCATCTGCGGGAGATCATGCAGGATGAGGGCTTCTTTGACCGTCCCGACCAGCGATTGCTGATCTTCACCGAGTTCAAAGACACTCTCAACTATTTAATGAAACAGTTGAAAGCCTGGGGTTTCAGCGTTGGCTGCATCCACGGCGGCATGAAACCTGGCTCACGCGAAGAACCAGGTACCCGGCTCCACACCGAACAGCAGTTCCGCGATGGAGCCATTCAGGTGCTGGTCGCCACGGAAGCAGCCGGCGAAGGCATCAACCTTCAATGCTGCCACATCCTTTTCAACTACGACATCCCCTGGAACCCGAACCGGCTCGAACAACGTATGGGCCGCATCCACCGCTACGGACAGCGACACGACTGCCTGATATTCAATTTCGTTGCAACAAACACCATCGAAGGGCGAGTACTCCAGCGCTTGTTAGACAAGCTCCAGGAAATCCGCGACGCTCTTGATGACGACGCGGTGTTCAACGTGGTTGGCGAAGTCTTGCCATCCGCCCACGTGGAGCGTGTACTGCGGGACTACTACGCGGGCAAGCTGGGCGATGCTGATCTGGAGGAACGGCTCTTAAAAGACGTGGATGAAGGTCATTTCCGGGCCATCTGCCAAACAGCGTTGGAAGGCTTGGCCGCTAAGAGACTCAACCTTGACATGCTGATTGAGCGCCGTGCTCGGGCGCAGGAACGACGTGTCGTGCCCGAAACCATCGCGCGTTTCATGGCGGAGTGCGCCCGGAACGCGAGCCTGACCCTGAAACCGGTGAGCAATCTGGCGCATACGTTCGATCCGGGTCGGATACCCCCCGGCTTGAAAAAGTACGAACGCGAGCCGAGTTGGAAGCTACCCGAGCTGGCAACTCGGTATCCGCGCTTGTCAACGGACCGCGATACGGCGGAGGAGAACAACTTGGAGTGGGTGACGCCTGGGCACCCACTGTTCGAGGCCCTGCGACGGCACAGTCTCGGTCTTGGCCAGGATGCCTTTGCCAGAGGTGCCTGTTTCCATTCTCTCGCACACGAAGCGCCGGCCCGTCTCGACTTCTACCGCGCGCGAGTCGTGGATGGTCTCGGCCAAGTCATCCACGAACGGCTGTTCACTGTTGAGCTGAAGGATGACGGCCACCCCCGCCTGTGTGAGCCTGATGTCCTCGGCAACCTGAGCCCTGCCCACTCTCCGGGGAATCTGCCGCCTGTAGCTGCCCTGCCGGAGGCGACTGTCTGGCTTAACGAAAACGCTCTGGGACCCTTTATCCATGAAGTCCGCATGGAGCGGCTGGCCGAGGTCGAGCGTATTGCCGAACACGTCGAGCTATCCTTGACCGAGGTTCTCCAGCGAACCGATGACGAGATTGGCCGGGCCGCAGAGGAAGTGGGCAAAGAAATTACTGGTGCCGAGGGACGCCTCGCCCAGGCCGAAGCCCGCCATGCCGAGGTGATGGCGCGACGCGAGCGCCGACGCGACGAGCTCAAGCGGCAGAGAGCGGTGACGTTGCAAGGAGTCGAGCGGCTGACAAGTGCGCTCATTCTGCCCCACCCTGAGCGCGATACCCTGGATGTCCGGCGTCTGCGTCCGCACCCCGAAACCGAGATGACGGCCATGCTGGTAGTCATGGAACACGAGACCGCGCAGGGACGCCAAGTCGATGATGTTCACGAGAAGAACCTTGGCTACGATGTGACCAGTCTTGATCCGCAGTCGGGTGAGTTGCGTCTGATTGAGGTAAAAGGTCTTGCCGGCGCTACGGGCAGCATCCTGCTCACACCAAACGAGCGTCGTGTGGCCGAGGATCGCCCCGACTGCTACTGGCTCTACGTGGTGAGAAACTGTGCCACTGACCCTGAACTTCAGGAACCGATTCGAGCCCCTGCACGGTTTCCATGGCACGAGGTCACCAAGGTCGCCCATTACTATCTGAACGTGAACGCCCTGAAGGAGCCGATGGAGGTGCGGGAAGACAGCGCAGTGAATCTTAAGTAAGGAGAAGCTAATGTCATGGGATGACAGTCTACTGACAAACCAAAGAACAGCCGCTGCACATGCAGGCACTCACGCAAGATTATTGGCCGGGCCGGGCACGGGTAAGACTCTCACTTTGACGCGCCGTATTTGCTTCCTGGTTATCGAAAACAATGTGTCGGCCGAAAGCATTCTGGCTCTCACATTTACCCGAGCAGCGGCGCGGGAACTTCGCCAACGCGTCGATAGGGAGCTCGACGAGGGTGGAAGCCCGCGCATCTCCACACTTCATTCCTTTGCCCTGCGACAACTCCTCAGGAATGTGACGAAAATCACGGAATTGCCACAACCTCTCCGGATTGCAGATGACTGGGAAGAACGCAATATAGTGCATGAAGACCTCAAATCCATGCTCAGCTTGGCGAGAATCAGTGAGGCGCACGATCTCTTGAATGAACTGTCAGCAGATTGGCAGAGCCTGACTGCGGATGAGGCTGATTGGGAGACACACCATCCACATCCGCAGTTTCTGGGTGCGTGGAGAGAGCATCGGGAAATCTACGGCTACACGTTGAGATCGGAACTCGTCTACCGGCTGAAGAAGGCTCTTGAACAACGGGGGGATTTTGAACTCGAGGCTCCGATTGAATACCTTCTAGGGTCTGGACTCATAACCAGTAGAGGAGAATGGCAGCAAGGATGACCGTGGCGCGGTAGTTCTGCGCGAGTTTGTCGTAGCGGGTGGCGACGCGCCGCCAGTCTTTGAGGCGGCAGAAGGTGCGCTCAATGACATTG
>JAJEFA010000008.1 GCA_022820725.1 Candidatus Binatia bacterium | reverse complement strand
CGTCGATATCTCCGTTACATACACCGCTGGCTTGGACTTTGACGAGAATTTCCCCCGGTCCTGGCTCTGGGATGGGGACCTCTTTTACAACAAGGGGTTGCCCGATCGCTTCTATGACGGCAGCTTTCATCCCCTCCTCCTGTCTCGCTAAAAAAAGGCTGCGGATCTCTTCAGCCTTGCTAGGAAGGTGCTAACGGCCCCAGTTCAAGGTCTCCCATACGGTTTCTCTCACGTTTGTCGCGTCAAGCTGATTGTCTTGGACAAAGCCTTTTGCGGCGGCAAAAATTTTTTCACCACCTCCGCACAGCATATAGCGTTTATATAAGTCGTCGCGTTCAATACCCATTGCCGCTCCTACTACAGCGACAAAATTTTGGACCGCAAATGGATAGTCTTTCTCTGCTCCGCACAGGCTAACCTGACATCCGTGGTCTGGCGTGATCAAGAGATCGACTCCAGCGGCCACGGCCTCTTCAAGCACCCGACTGTGAACGGCATCGCGTGCGTTGGGGGCCAGAGCCAGGGACCCGATGCCACAGGTATAGCTAGTCTCTTGCATCTGTGGCAGCTCTACAAGCTCCAGACCCGGCACCGTCTGTAATACCTCTTTGACCCATTTCCCCAACTCTAGTCCGGCATGCTCATGCAGGGCCGCCCGCTTTGTGATTGGCCGGCTATACGAGCGTTTCAATTCTTCTTTCTTGTCCGCCAAAAACCTCGCGTAGTGTTCCATGGTAAAGCTGGGCTGGTGACGCTGGGTTGTCCCGCTCTCCAGGAACTGAATCTCACAGCTCGGACACCACAATAGAACCCGCTCCGGGTCAGCCTCCACAAAACGATCATAGAGACGGTTTTCAATGGTCTCCGCTTTGGCCGTATCTCCGCCCCGAAAGTGAACGGTCCCACAACAGTTTGCCGTGCCACCCAAGACGCGAAAGCTGACGCCCAAGCGCTCAAGGATATCTATAGCGTTCAGGAGAATATCTGGCGTACGCAGCACGTTACAGCCGTAATAGAAGAGGACTTCCGGCTTTTCTGCACCTGTTCCCGAGGGGCTGGTGAGCAGACGAAATTCGGCGCTGGGGAGTTGTAAGTTTGCCAGCAGGTTAATCCCTTGGGCCATGAAGCTAAAGAAGCCTTGCGCGGTAGCACCTTCCAGACCCAGGCGGTTTTTGGTCAAAAAGAGGAGCTCCCGCGGGTTGATATCTTCAGGGCACTGTCCAATACAGGCTCCACACAGAGTACAGCTTGCTGTCCAGGTCGCGGCTTCTTGGGTCTGCTGGCCGCTGGTGAGCAAGTCCAGGGTGAGACGGGTCATCCGCTCCGGGTCGGCCCCCTCCAGGGGTGTAAAGGGTACGATAGGACAAACGCGAAAACACTCGCCACACCGGATGCACTGCTCGTTCAATGCCTGTCGTCTTTCTTTAACGTGTTGTTGCATAGTGCTCTCCTCGCTGTTCCATCCCCGGATAGTCTCCTCTCAATCCCCTATTTTGTCTATGGGAGGAGCAGGGAGACGGAATTTTAGCGCCGTCCTTCCGTAAGCTTATTGAGGTCGAACAGGCCCTCGATATCGACGGGAGCCACCGCAGGATAGTCCATCTCCAAAGTGATGTAGAGTGTAGCCTGCTTGCTTTGTACATCGATGGTGGGCACTCCCTCATACCGGGCGATAAAGAGCCCTTGATCGGGATTCGGCTGTTCCACCGTATCCTCCGACCAGGAGTTCTGAGGCTGCCATATCTTCCACAGGTTGCCGTCTTGATCAAACGCAAGGGCAATCGCAGTCCGATAGGTCTGCGCGTCCCAAAACAGCAATTTACTACTGTAGGGATGCCTCGGGTCCTTGGGCACCATCTCGACAACCGCACACCTCCTCAACTCCCAGCGATCATAGGGCAGCCAGCTATTGGGACCGTAGTAGTGCGGATACGGATAGCGCGAGTTCATGACGTGGAGGACCTCCTTCCAGCCGTGGAAGGTCCAGTCGTAGTCAAGCGGATGGCCCGAGAATCCATAGAAGTCATCTAAGGTTGTGTCAGTGCCGGCAAACGAATCGGCCCGTTCTTCTGCGGAAAAGCGACGGACCCGGCGGAGCGTTGGCGAGTATGACCACGCCTGATCGGCCAAGCGCGGGTCAGCCGGGCGCTGGATGACTGTGCGTTGTCCGCGCTGCTCGTATGGAGCCAGAAATTCAGAGTAATCTTTGAATTCGAATTGTTCGGCCTCAGGCGCGGGAAAGGTGTAGTTGTTCGTCGGGAGTATGGCCAGATGGGTGAAGTACACGCGCTGGTATCGCTGCCACAGGACCCGCTCAATCTGTCCGCCCGTTCCCCGAATCACCCCCTCTGGCAGCTCTGCGATGGGGCCATGCGTTCCACCTCCCTGGACCAAGAGGTAGGCATATCTATCCACGCGCTGGCCATAGTGCTGCCAGCGAAAATTAAAATTCCAAGCGGCTTTTATCCCAGACTCCGGGTCCTGCGCATCCAGGCTCGCATTGGGAAACGGTTGGCCGGCTATAAAGTTTTCAAGGGCACCGTCTGCTGCCAGTCGAGTCTGGCCGGCGAATTTTTCCGTGGCCTCGCGATAGGCCGGGTGGGACGGATAATCGCCCGTCTGGGTTATGACAAACTCGACATCGGGAAAGTGGTATTCTTCAAAGTAGCCGGGTGGAAGAAATGGACGGACCTTCTCCAGGTCATCGAGTTTCAACGTTTCGCCTGCCTGGAACTCGGGCTTGGCGCTCCGAAAAGTTTCGACCCAGCGGAGGACCGATTCCTTCGTCGTGCCCGGCGTCTTCTCATCCGCTGCCCATCCCGCACTAACCCAACAACACAGGACAACCAGCCCCAAAAAACTCTTCATTCCAGTTGCTCCTTTCCCCTCATCAAACGGACCGGTGCTTGGTACGTTTATGCCTGACGGCTTGATGACAGGTTCTACCCTAGATATTTTTATGGCCCTGTAAAGAGAGCCAAAATATAAAAAATAATAGGTCCAATCTTAAGAGGAAAAATATGTCGTATCACTCCATCGCAGCTGCGCCCGATTTTTTAGTAGCGCTTAATCCAGCGTCCCCCCGCCCGCTCTACCAGCAACTCTATGACGGCCTCCGAAATGGGATCCTTACTGGACGCCTTTCCCCTGGCACACGCCTTCCTTCCAGTCGCATGCTTGCGGCAGGTCTCCAGATTGGACGCAACACCGTCATGCTCGCTTTCGAGCAACTACATGCTGAAGGGTATGTACAGGGCCGCCGCGGTGCTGGTACCTATGTTACCCATGCGTTGCCCGAAAACGTGCTCCACATACGGCCCCAGAGGACGAATACACGAGAGCGATCGGCACTCATGCGTCCGCTCTCAGCTCGGGGTAAGACCCTAGTGAAAACGGCTGCAAAATGGGGATTTCCTTCCAGTGCACCTCCTACCGCTTTCCGCTTCGGCGCCCCTGCGCTTGACGCCTTTCCTTCCGCCATTTGGGCACGGCTCACCGCGCGCCGATGGCGGAAACTGAATTTCCCTATGGTAGAAAGCTACACCGCTGGCTACCCTCCGCTCCAGCAAGCCATTGCAACATACATGACTGCTGTACGAGGCGTGCGTTGTCACAGTGAACAAGTACTGATTGTCAACGGTTCACAACAGGCACTGGATTTAGCTGCCCGTGTGTTACTTGATCCGGGCGATGTCGTGTGGGTGGAGGACCCTGGTTATCTCGGGGTACGGAGTGCGCTGGCAGCAGCAGAGGCACATCTGGTCCCCGTTCCAGTTGACAGTGAGGGACTTTCGGTCGAGACCGGAATCGAACAGGCTTACCAAGCTCGTATGGTCTATGTCTCTCCGTCGCATCAATTCCCGCTCGGCCCAACTATGAGTGCGTCGCGACGTCTCAGTTTACTCTCGTGGGCTGCTCAGGTTAACGCGTGGGTTTTGGAAGATGACTATGATAGTGAGTTTCGTTATGCAGGGCGACCTATCGCGTGCCTCCAAGGACTCGATACCGAAGAGCGGGTTCTGTATCTCGGGACCTTTAGTAAGACGCTGTTCCCTGCGTTACGCTTGGGGTACTTCATTGTGCCGGAGAGCCTCATCGATGCATTCTTGGCGGCCCGTGCGGTGTCGGATCGTCATTCCCCTGTGCTGGAACAGGCTGTCCTTGCTGACTTCATTGTGGAAGGCCACTACGCACGGCATGTGCGTCGGATGCGTACTTTGTATGCAGAGCGGCAGGGCTGCTTGCTTGAAGCTGTACACCAAGAACTTAACGGCCTCCTCGAACTCACCCCTGCTGACGCAGGTATGCATCTTGTGGGCTGGCTCCCACGAGATGTCTCTGACCAGGACGCTGCTTCTGAGGCGATAACTCAAGGTGTTGAAACGATTCCCCTGTCTTCCTACACGATGACGCCGCTTTCGCGTGGCGCTCTTCTTCTGGGCTATGCAGGCTTCGAGATCTCAGCGATCCGTACGGGCGTCAAGCGACTCGCCGTGGCACTACGTCAGGTGCAGAGGCAAAGCACGAACGCGGTGCGCAGCCAGAGGCGCTAACGGTGACGATAGGGAGACACTCCACCATAGAGAGCCAAAATTATCCCCCTTCGTTGTTGGCCCTCGCCCCTAGAAAAACGGCTCACCCGGCTCAAGCCCGAGAAACATCCGTCCCGCGGACTGGTAGGTCTTCTGAGACACGACCACATGTTGGTTCAAGGTATGAATATCGCGGAAATGCCGATCCAAGGGATGGGTGGCGTATAAGGACGAACCTCCGCCGGCTTTGTACATGAGCGCGACCGCCCGGACACAGGAATCGGTCAGATGGGTCATGCTCAGCCGGTAGCGGGCCCGTTGCTGGGGGGACAGCGGGTCGCCCGCACACAGCGTTTCCCACAGGTTGCCCATGACCTCGAACACATAGCTGCGGGCTGAGCCTAGTAGCGCCTCGGCCTGCCCCACGGCGGCCTGGATGTGGGACTCCTCGACCATCATATTCGTGCCGAACATAGCGGGTTTCTGGCCGACCAAGCCGGTCAGGGTGTCAATCGCGCTGCGGGCAATACCCAGGGGTACGCCGGGCAGATTGGAGAGAAATAATGAGGGCAGAGCGTAGAGCGGGCTCTGACGGCGGTTGACCGGCCTGCCCAGGTTAAAGGTTCGCTCGGCTGGAACAAACACCTCTTTGGCTTCCACGTCATGGCTGCCGGTCCCGCGCAGCCCGGTGGTGGTCCAGGTATCGATGATTTCACACTCAGGCGTGGGCATAAAACAAACCAGCACCTCTGGCGTCCCTTTTTTGCTCAGCCGAGGGGTCGTGCCATCAAAGACCGCACAGGCGTTGGCGATCCAGGTACTATGCTGGCAGCCGCTAGCAAATTTCCAGCGACCGCTGACCCGGTAGCCGTCTTTGACTGCGACTGCCCGCCCGGACGGACGCAACACTGTGGCGGTAACCACGTTAATGTCCGGATACATCTCACGGGCGACCGCTTGATCCAGAAACGCGGTGAAATAGCCACCGTCCGAGCCAATCATGGAGCACCAGCCGACCGAGCCGTCGGCTATGGACAAGGCTTCTACTATCCGCACCTGGGTGAGCGGATCAGCCTCCGGGCCGCCCCACTCGCGCGGCATGGTCATCCGAAAGGCCCCGGCCTGCTGCATGGCATGCACAATAGCGGCGGGCAGACGTCGGCCCTGCTCTGTCTCCTCGATAGCGGCCTGAATCTGTGGGCTCAGGGCACGCGCCGCTTCTACAATCTGCTCGGCCTCATCCGTCATGACTCTCGTGCTGTTGGGCATCGGTTCTCCCCTGGGTTCCTACCAGCCTACAAAGAGGGTTTTGTTTCGTATAGCGCAAATATGGTAGCATGCGAAATTGCCTGGAGGGAGGAATCTCGTCGGGCCAGGCAGAACAGGAGGGATGGTATGGCTGACAAATCAGGTTCGGTACTCCTCGTTGGCAGTGTCCCGCTGGAGAACGCAGAGGCGGTCTTCCGCACCTGTTCCCAGGAACTCGGCGCGCATCTGGGGTGTCTCCCTGATGGAGAAGTGGGTGACCGGACCATCTGGGTCGTTTTTCAGGCCTATCGTGTCTTTCACGAACATCCAGACCTGGTCACGCTCCAACGGCCTCAACGCGGCCCGGAGCCGTGGATACCGGGTGACCTGACCGATGTGTGGCGGTTTGCCGTTAAAGACGGGGTCGAAGATGTCCAATTCACCGACCTGAAGTACGCCCGCGCCGCAGTTGATTCCTATCAGGTCTTCTGTCGCCTGCGTGACGCGGGAACGATTCCGGCCGCGATCCGCTTTCAGGTCTGTCTGCCGACTCCGCTCGGTGGTCTGTGTTGGTTCTTTCAACGGCCTGGAGAACTCGATCGTCTCATTGCGCCTTACCAGGCCGCGATGATTCATGAAGTGGAAAAGATGCTGATGCAGATACCCGCCCAGGATTTGGCGATTCAATGGGATGTGTGTTGGGAGGTGTTGGAGATCGAAGGCATCTTTCCCTGGGCTCCTTCAGGAGACCCTTGGCAGCGCTACGTCGACGAGATCAACGCGCTGTCTGCGTCCATCCCGGAAGAGGTGTGGGTTGGCTACCATTTCTGCTACGCCGACCTCGGTCACCAACATATGAAGCAGCCCGAGGATTTGGGCCTGAGCGTGCGGATGGCCAACGCTGCGGTCGTCGAGTCCGGCCGACGGGTCGACTGGGTCCATATGCCGGTGCCACGTGATCGTAGCGATGATGCCTATTTTATGCCCTTACAAGACCTGTCAGTCGGCGACACACGGGTGTTTATCGGTCTGATTCACCATACCGATGGGTTAGCCGGAACCCGCAGCCGCCTCGCCACCGCCCAGAAATATCTCGGTCATTTTGGCGTGGCGACCGAGTGTGGCTTTGGACGGCGGGAACAGGATACCCTACCCGAGTTGTTGCGTATTCATCGGGAGACCGCAGCGCTCCTAAAGCACTAGCAAACAAGGGAGCGTTCGGCTTTTTCATGAGCAAGCAGCTTGAGTTTTGGTTTGAGTTTGGGAGCACCTACTCCTATCCGACGGCCGCCCGCATCGAACGGCTGGCCCACGCGGGCGGCATTACTCTCATCTGGCGGCCCTTTCTGCTCGGACCAATTTTTCGAGAGCAAGGCTGGGAAGATTCTCCCTTCAATATCTACCCGACCAAAGGCGCGTATATGTGGCGGGACATGGAGCGTCTGTGTGCGGCTCTGGACCTCGCCTTCCAGCGCCCCAGCCAGTTCCCTCGCAATGGCTTACTGGCGGCCCGGATTGCGTGTTGGTTTGAGGGAGAAGCGTGGCTGCCGGACTTTGTGCGCAGCGTGTATGACGCAAACTTTGTCCGTGACCAAGACATTTCAAATCCGCGTGTTGTGAGCTCGATTCTTGAAGAGATGCAACTACCGGCGAGTGAAATACTCGACGCGGCACAGGACCCAGAGTCAAAAGCTAAGTTGCGTGCCCAGACCGAGCAGGCACGGTCGCTCGGGATCTTTGGGGCGCCGTCGTTTCTCGCTGCGGGAGAACTCTTTTGGGGCAATGATCGGCTCGAAGCCGCCTTGGACTGGCTACAGCGCGAAGTAGCCTAGTCAGCTCGTCCCTCTCGATGATTGCAGCAGAGGGGTAGGGCAAAGCAAAAAACGACTACGGAGGAGAATATGTCAAAACTAGGCTTCACGCTCTGGCCAATGGACTTGCGTTATACCGTAGCCGTAAACCTTGGCAAGTGTGCAGAGGAAGCTGGCTTTGATGGGGTCTTTTTGGTTGAAGCGCCTGTTGCGAACGATGCCATGATGAGCGCTCAAGCCATTGCGCTTGCAACCCGCCGGATTACCGTGGGTACGGGCATTGCCAATCTGTATGTCCGCCATCCTGCTCAGCTAGGAGCCGCGGCAGTAGCGATTGATGAACTCTCCAACGGCCGCTTCATTCTCGGTATTGGCCCAAATAACCCTGATATGGTTGAGGCCATCGGTTACACCTGGAAGGACACCCGTACGGCACTGCGAGAGACCACTGAGATGTTACGTCGTGTTTTCGCAGGAGATACTCCAGCGGATTCCCCCATTCCTTTTCGTCCCGTACGGCATGGGATTCCTATCCATCTGGCGGCGCTCGCGCTAGAAACTGTGGAGTTAGCCGGGAAGATCGCGGATGGCGCGATGCTGTATATTGCTACCCCAGAACGCTTCAAGCAGTGCCTCGCTCGGCTCGAACGCGGAGCACACAAAGCCGACCGTAATCCCCAGGGCGTCCTGGTGACCCTGCTGATTCCGACCTTTTTATCTGAAGACCTTGTGGCTGCACGGGAGGCCGCGCGACAGTTTCTGGCCTTTTACGCCGCCATCCCACTGTACGCCAAGATGTTCCAGCGAAGTGGGTTTGCGGCTGAGATTGAGCAGATTAGCCAAGCACAGGTACGTGGCGACCAGAAGGGGGCCGTGGCTGGCGTTTCTGATCGTATGATGGATGCCGTCTGTCTGGTCGGGCCACGCTCCCGTTGTCAGGAGCAACTCTCGGCCTTTCGCGAAGCAGGGGTGACCTATCCGCTTCTCGGTCCGCAGGCCGTACAAGAGGATTTTGAAACGGCTGCCCGAAAGGTGATCGAGGCTTTCAGTCCGCGTTAATCTCTCAGCAAGCATGTCAGTTGAATAAGGAGTCAGACATGGCACCACTTGGGATCTCACTTTACCCTGGCGCGTATGGGCAAGGAGGCCAAACCCCCTTGCGCTATTCGCAGGCGGTTGAGCTGGGCAAACGCGCGGAGGAGGCCGGTTTCGATGGGGTGTTTGTGGTTGAGGCAGGTATGCTCATCAACGACGCCTTAGCGACCGCTCAAGCCATAGCGCTGGCAACCCAACGCATCACGGTTGGGACGGGCATCGCCCATGTCGATTATCGTCATCCTGCCCTGCTTGGTGCAAGCGCGGTTGCCATTGATGAGCTGTCGGGTGGACGGTTTGTCTTGGGATTGGGAACAAGTTCATCCCAGATGAGCCAAGCGCTGGGTATACCCTGGCAGGAATCACGCTTGGCCTTGCGGGAAACGGCACGAGTCCTGCGTCAGGTCTTCAGCGGGGAACAACGGCCAGCCCCGTTAGGTCCGTACTGGCCTGTCAAGCACTCTGTTCCTATCCATTTTGCTGCACTCGCACTAGAGACGGTAGAATTGGCTGGGGAAATCGCGGACGGGGTGATGCTCTATCTGGCGACAACGGAACGCTATCAGCAAGCGAAAAAGCGCCTGGAACGGGGGGCCCACAAAGCGGGCCGCAATCCAAGCGACCCCCTCGTCACGCTTCTTATTCCCACGTTTCTGTCTGATGACCTTGAATCCGCCCGGGCAGCAGCCCGTCCCTTTCTCGGCTTTGCCTTAGGCCTGCCCCTCTATCGCAAGCTGTTCCGCAGGAGTGGATTTGCTCAGGAGATGGATGACGTAGAAAAAGCACTAGAGTTGGACGATCAGGCAGGGGTGGCCTCTAGCCTCTCAGACAATCTACTGGATGCAGTATGTTTAGTCGGGCCCGTCTCGCGCTGTCAGGAACACTTGGCCGGTTTCCGTGAGGCAGGGATCGACTACCCGATTATCGCGCCTCAGCCTGTAGGGGAAGACGCGCTTACCGCTGGGCGGCGGCTGATAGGAGCATTTACACAGTAAGGCTGCAATGTAGGGAAGGGGGCAAGGAATGAGCCGCTATTTTGGAGCAATCCGACAAAATGGTTATGTAGTCCGGGATATTGAGGCAGCCTTGCAGCACTGGACGACGGTGCTCGGCGTTGGGCCGTTCTATTACCTTGAGCATGTGACAATTGAGAACTTCCAATACAATGGAGCACCAACCTCGGCTGATATGAGTGTGGCGCTGGCAAACTCGGGCTCCCTGCAAATTGAACTGATCCAGCAACGCAATGATGAACCTTCGATGGTCCGTGATTTTCTTCAAGCCGGGGGTGAGGGCTTGCAGCACGTAGCCTACTGGATGGACACTCCCGCTAAAATGGACGCTGCCCTGAAAAAGGCGGACGAGCTCGGGTACGAAGTTGGCCAGTCGGGCGTCATTGGCGAGAACTGGCGCTTTGCCTACCTCAAGACAGAAGCGCATCCGGGTACGGTGATCGAACTCTCTGAAGTCTGCGGCTGGAAGGCGGAACTGTTCCAGCAAATCGCAGATGCGGCTGAGGGATGGGACGGCTCTGATCCGATTCGTCGCGTTCAGCGCTAATTGCTCTTTGAGAGCGGACCAGCAGCAAGATTGGCAAAAAAGAGGAAACAGCCAATGCAGTTTGGCTTATTTGGCATCAATATTGGTCCGGGCAGTCAGCCAGAGACGTTGCTCAAGCAGCAGACCCCCACGCCAGAATCCAGACATTGCAACCCAATATCTGAAGCTAACGAAGTAGCTATTTTCGCTTTTATTGAGCATGTCAGTGAGACGCTCATGTGAGTCAATTAAATAAAGAAAAGAATATCCAAGGAGGACGACATGGAAATCCCAGAATCTGTCCAGAACCTTATTGCGACTGCGCCACAGGCACATCTAACAACATTAAATCCTAGCGGTAGTCCGCAGGTAACCTTGGTGTGGGTTGGTGTTGAGGACGGCGAGTTTGTCATCGGCCACATGGGTGAGTGGCAAAAGGTGAAGAATATTCGTCGGAACCCGAGTGTGGCGCTGTCGATGCTGGGTCTGGGGAAAAATCCAATGCAGTTGCAAGAATATTTAGTTGTTTATGGTAAGGCACGTATTACTGAAGGGGACGCGGCAGACCTGCTCCAACGCTTAGCCTACCGCTATATCGGGCCAGATGTAGAGTTCCCACCCAAGGAATATCGGAGCAACCCCGGCTTTATCACCCGCATTGCCCCAACCCGGTTCGCCGGTGTGGGTCCGTGGAACCTGGATCAGCAATAACAGAAGACATACTGATTATTCCTGATTGCCATTGATGGCGACTGTGATCGTGGGGTGTGTGCGGTTGTGGGTGCGTTTCGTCACTCATATGCAAGGGAAGGGCCTTCTCAGCCTTTTGGGAGACCTGAACTTATGAGGGGATTGCATAGAGACTCAACAAGTAAATCGAGACGCCGAGCAGCCAGCCAATCCCATAAGAGAGCATATGTACACGCCTCGTATTCTCCGGAGCTGAAAACGAGGCTCCCTACCACCATAACCCGCCCTCAAGATACTCCCAGACGAGAGCGGCGCCGATACGGTAATGAAAGGGGTCCGTCCCGGCTATGGGGATTTGGGCGCCAATGCGCAAGGCAACATGACCACGGGAGCGCAGGCCGGCATAGAGTTGAGGGGTCAGGAGGAGTACCTCACTGCTCTCACCTTGCAGGTTATGACGGAACTCGACCTCCAGGTTGGGAACGAGGTCGCGCTTAAACAGTGAAGTCAGATAACTTCCGGCAACCCGATAGCGCATTTGTCGATCCGCCCGGTCCTCGTCGAGCGGAAGAACCGCTTGGATCTGGCTTTGGAGTACAAACTGGCGCAGCGCAATCCCACTCAAAAAGGATGGCTCGAACGCGAACGTGCCATCGCCCAGACCTCGGTCGCGGTCGCCTGAAGGAAAAACCACTTCGAGGGCGGCGGCCGTCAGCGCGCGCCTTTCCGTGTGGGTGGACAGGACGTGTTTGTAGGCGAGTGACAGGTCGCCTGGGCCGGCGGTCGTCTTCTCGTGTGTTTCCTTGACGGTATACGGCAGGTTGAGCTCCCACTCCCCCCGGGCACCAAGTCGCTGCTCATATGCGAGCGTTGTCGTCCACTCTTTTGTTCCTTTTTTTCCTTTGATGAAGTCCTGTTTAAGCTCCGCTTCATCTTCCGGAAACGCTTTGGACGTAAAGAGGGGTTTGGGGAAATTCAGGTCACTGAGTGGCCAGCCCTCTTCCTGACAAAAGTTTCGGACATAGGTGAGGAGGGTCCGAATTTCTTCCGGGCTGAGAATCTCGCCAAAGGAGGGCATTTGATCCGAAAGGTCCATGAATGCCCCGCCATTGGTAATAACATCGGTCCAGTCACTTGTTGATGCACTGCTATTGGACAAGCAGTCCGTAAAGTCCGGTAGCGGAACGGTCAGGGCGGTGTCTTCGGGTGACCCTCGCCCATCCTCGCCGTGACAGCTTGCACATTCTTTTGCATACAGGGCTGGTCCGTCGAGGGGCGCGGACCAAGCCGTGTCTCCGAGGAGAAGGATCAAGACGCTGCCGAGGCATAACCCTCGTCCGAGGTGTTTCCCCATCATAAGAATCCGTCTTCTATCATACCCAGCTATCCAAGGGGGGCAGGCCGGGTATATATCAGGACAAGCGGAATTGTCATGTAACGAATCGTCAGTGAATAAGGGGAAGATATGCAAACACCTGGGATGTTGCTGTTCACGGGATCGGTCAGCGTGACGCTGGGGCGTGCGACCGAATATGCAAAAATGGCTGAGGAGCGTGGCTTCCGGAATTTCCTGGTCACCGAAGCGGCCTCGGACGCTTTAGCCCTCACCCAACACCTGGCGAGCGAGACTTCCCGTATTCAGGTCGGCACCGCGATCTTTAATATTTTTCTGCATCCACCCCTCCAAGCCGCTCTGCACGCGTTGACGATTGATGCAATTGCCCCCGGCCGACTCTTCCTGGGGCTCGGAACGAGCCATGCCGCCCTGAACCAGGCGTATGGCCTGCCTATGGATAAACCGCTGACGGCACTACGCTCCTATATTGGAGAACTGCAAAGTGTCCTGAATGGGGATCATCCTGGGCTGTCTCAGCTCGGAGCCGCGGGCCTGCCGGTCCCGAAAGCCGAACGAAAAATCCCCATTTATCTCGCTGGCGTATCGCCCAAGAGTATTCAGATGACTGGCGAACTCGCTGACGGGAGTATCCCGGCCCAATACGGCCCGACGATGTTGAAGGAAATTGTTGACGGCGTTGCGGCCGGGGCGGAGAAAGCCGGTCGTTCTCCACGGGACGTCGAGATTGCGCCTATTGTCCACTGCTGCGTGTGTGAAGATCGTGGCCTCGCGCTCCGCTCGGTGCAACAACAGTTAGCCTTTTACGGCCAGATGCCATTTTACAATCGAATCTTTGCGCGGCATGGCTTTGAGCAGGAAGCGGCCCAAATTATGGATGCCGCGCTCAAGGGAGACCAGGCCGGTGCGGCTGATGCCGTGTCCGAACGCATGGCAGCCGAATGTGCTCTTGTGGGCACTCCGCAAGAGTGCCGGGACCAGGCTGAAGCTTTTGAAAAGGCCGGGGCTACGTACTCCATTCTCTATCCGATGGCTATTGATGGGGACATGGACCGGAGTGTCCGGACCACATTAGACGCATTCGCGCGGTAGTTGGAACAGGGAGGCTATCAGGCTTGTCCCTCACAAGCTTCCCAGACCATGCAGAGATGCGTCTCCGTCGTGCCACACTCCTTGAATCCCAGTCTGCGGTATAGCTCGATAGCACGGTTTGCTTTGAGGACTTGAAGCCGGAGTGGAGACTTCGTTTCACGTCCGCGTTGCATCTCTTCGTTGAGGAGTCGAGAGCCAATACCGCGCCCTTGAAACTGAGGGACAATCACGATTTCACTCACATAGATATGATCGGGGCGGTCTTCTATTGAAAGGAAACCGCACGGGTTGCCGTCGTAGAGGACGATTTCAAACTGGTCTGGTATCCATTTCTCCTCGAACAAGCGAGCTTGCAGCGCTTCATCCCATGCTCCGAATTGACGAGAGACGACCTCGCGATAGGCCTCGTGATGTGAGATGCGCGCAAATTCCGTGTCACTCGGGGTTGCCGGTCGTCGCTCCAGGAGCATAGAACCCTCTAGAGTCAGGCGAAATTGTCTAACGATCTCCACGCGGATGTGGTGAGAGGTCTACACTGGAGCAGATGGATGGACAACAATCTCTTTCTCTCTCCGACGCACCTGTGCAAGATCATAGTTCATTTGAAGCCGGAGCCATCCATCTGCCGTTCCCCAACCCATCTTTTCTAACCGTATCGCCATTTCCGGGGAAATCCCTGCTTTCTCATTGACCAGATTGTTGAGGGTCTGCCGAGTCACGCCAAGAGCCTTTGATGCGGCGGTGACCGACAGTTTGAGCGGCTCCAAACAAGTCTCTCGGACATGACGGCCGGGGTGGGGTGGGCTGTGCATAACCATATCTTTTTCCTCGCCTAGTGGTAATCAATCAAATCAATGTCTGACGCCTCGCCGTCTTCAAAGCGGAAGATAATCCGCCAATTCCCCGAGACATCCACTGCATACAGTCCTTTCATGTCGTCCTTGAGTTCGTGGAGCCGATAGCCGGGGCGGCGCATGTGCTCAAGCGTTTCGGAAGCACCCAGGTCGGCAAGGATCAACTCGATTTTACCAACATAATTCGGATTGATCCGTCTGCGGTCGCCACGTTCATATAGACGTTTCAGCCCGCGATGCTTAAAGCTTTTAACCACAGATTTTTATACAAGTGACAATTGTCACTTTTCAAGAGGGCGGTAGCTTTGAAAGATGGCGTGCTATCTGGTACGTATCCCTTCTCCTTATTTTCCTTGGATCGCTCGCACAAACACGTAGGCTGGCACCAGGACAAGTAGGCCCAGCGTCAGCGCATTCCCAACCTTATCCAGCATCGAAGTGTACACGTGCAAATGCGTCATGTGGTAGGCGAAATGAGGAATCTGGGAGACGAGCCAGCCGAGCGCGGAAGCAAGAACCGTTTCGCGGGTTTTGGCAAAAACCGCAATCAGGGTCACCATGCTCAGGGCTAAATAGAGGCCGCCTACGTCTCGAACCAGATGTTCATTAAACGGACCATCAACCGAAACCCAACTCCGGCCAAGACCGGGAAAACTGTCGTAAAACGCCTGGGGAAAGAATTGCGCCCACGCGCCAACCATGACACCACTCACAATGAGAAACCAGAGACCGACGCGCATACGTGTATCAACAGTCATGGGTCACTCCTCCTCAGCTATTGAGAATCTGATACCAGCCCTCTCTTACACTGGGATAGAGAGGGGCCCAGCCCGTGGTGTGCTTAAAATGCCTGTTCGAGATGCGCTGTGAGCGCGTTAAGGCTTCGATACTCCCAGGTAGCTCTCCTTGTATGGGCTCAGGTCGGGCAGGGGACGCCACCCCCTCAAGCTCGGCAATGGTGGCAGCCAACTCCTGACGGGTCAGCGGCTGGTCATCGGCAACATTATAGATGCCCGCGGGCGCATTGAGCGCGGCCACAACGGCCGCAGCGGCATCCTCGGCGTGAATATGGCTCATATAGCTGGCGGGGTCGCCGAGAAACGGAGACTGGCCCGCACGGATTGCAGCCTGAAATTCCTGGGTATGCGAGCTGTCATGGGCGTAAAACAGGGCGAAGCGCAGCACGATGCCCTGTCCGCTATTTGTGCTGAACCAGGCAGCCTGTTCCTCTGCCACGCGGCTGCTGGCCATCTCCGGCGGACAGTTATCCGCATCGCTTTCCTCAATCCACTCCGCCCCCTTATCCGCATACGGAAAGGTAATCGACTCTTGGATGAAAATCCGACAGCCCGCCTCAGCCGCCGCTCGAGTCACACTCCGGGACGCCTCGTTGCGGAGGCGATCATGCATCTCCCAGGCGGTGGGCTCCAGCGCCTGTCCAATCGGCGGAACATTGGTCACCAGATTAGCGACGGCCTCATGGCCGGCCAGCACAGGCCTTAGCGCTACTGGGTCAAACAGATCGACCCGAACCGGGGCTGCTCCGAACTGGCGAAGAAGCGCCTCCTTCTGGTCTGTGCGCGCAAGGCCGGTCACCTGATGCCCGGCCTGAATAAGTTGGGGAACAACATGACGGCCAATGACTCCGGTCGCGCCGGTCACAAAAATTTTCATACTCATACTCCTTCATGCCGAAGCAGCCAGTGTTTGCGTTCCAGACCCCCGGCATAGCCGGTAAGTGCGCCGTTGGCACCAATGAGACGATGGCAGGGCAGGACAATGGAGATCGGGTTGAGGGCGTTTGCCCTGCCGACGGCGCGCCAGGCGTTTGGTCTGCCTATCTGTTCGGCCACGTCATGGTAGGTTCGTGTGGTTCCCGGCGGAATAGTCCGCAGCGTCTCCCAGACTTTTTGTTGAAACGCAGTCCCGCCGGGGTCCACCTGAATGCTATCGATCGCGTCGAGCTTTCCCCCGAGGTAGGCTCTGAGCTGTTGTGTCACGTCGAGAGGCTTGGAGGCTGCACATAACCGGAACTGGTGATAGCGCCGCTGCAACAACCGGGTCATCCGCCTGTGGCTGTCTGCGTAGTCAAGTGCGCATAACCGACCTGCGTCAAATACGAGCACGAGGCAACCGATGGGTGACTCCAGGGTGTCGGTGAGTAAGGGCGTCATGTTGGCTCCTACTTGAGCTCCGCGCACCTCGGATTACAGCCATCTGCTGCGCGGTGGTTTGATCCTATTGGGCGAATAGTCTCCAATTGCATGGTATTTCCACTATTGAAGGCGTCGGAGTAGCACTCATAATTCCCTCCTTGGATTGAGACATTTCACATCCGCATGAAGGGTGTTACTCAGGAGTAACCCGGTCGAATATCTCTTGTCTATACTCAGCCAGAGAGGGGACCACCAATGACAGAGCAGGCCTGCGTAGACTTTACGTGGGGACACGCCAATCAAGGCGGCCAGCATGACTGGCCCTTTGTGATGGCGCTTCGGAAGGGATTTTTCTTGGAAGAGGGGATCAATCTTCACATTCAGGTTGTCCCTGGTGGAGACGCGTTGGCGCAGGCGATGGGGCGCGGAGACATCCAGGTCGGCAGGATGGGGAGTCCCCCTTTTTTGACGGCCGTTGGCAACGGAGTACTCCCAGGCAAGATCATTGCCAGCAGCGTGATCGGCAATCTTGATCATTTCTTATTTGTTGTTCGCCCGGAAATCCAGGAGCTGATCGAACTACGTGGGAAGACGGTTGGCGTGTTATCTCACGGGAGCTGCGACGGGCATCTCATGAAGCTGGCATTGAAGCGGGCTGGCCTTGATCCCGAGCGAGACGTTGCTTACCGGGAGCTGTGGCAAGACTATAATAAAATTGATGGCCTCGCTTCCGGAGAACTGTTCGCCCAGCTGATCGTAGAGCCGTGGGTCTCTCTGGGCGAGCGGCAAGGAGCCCTGCGAGTGGTGGAGCCGGCCAGTCGAGTTGAACCCCATTTTCAATGGGGGCTTTTGGTGGCGTGCGAGGATTTTATCGCAGAACAACCAGAGTTGCTGCGGAAATTGTTGCGAGGATATCTTAAGGGCGCCCAGTACTGTACCGCCCATCCTGAAGAAACCAAAGCCATGATCTGCGAGTATACACCAGGGTACGAGCCTGCCACTGTTGAGCGGGCGTTGACGCGGACTCTACCGATTTGGAATACGACGGGCCTGATTGATATGGACGGCTTGGCGGTGGCGGTAGAGACGATGTGCACCTTAGGAGCGATTCCTCGGCAACTGAAACCTGAAGCGCTGGTCGACCTGAGCAGTTTGCCTGAGGGCGCCATCAACGGGATTTAAGGCGAGCGAATGGGCAGAGTGGGGCACTATGGAGAACGGGTGCAGATTACCCAGGGACCGTTTGATCCGGGCGGGCAGCCCACGATCGCTAGTCCGCATCCACTCTTACTGGGGCTCTTTGCCTGGAACCTGACCGGTGGGGCAACCATCTCCAAAGCCGTGCTCGACGACCCGGACCGGTATCAAAACTTCTGGCACTGGGATACGGCCCGGTATCTGATCCAGTTCGCTGAGCGGATGGGACTCGAATTCCAGATCCCGTTTGGCCGCTGGCTAGGACACGGCGGGGAAACGCGCTTTAACGAAGACTCGCTCGATTTCCTGACGACAGCCGCCGCGCTGACTCCACTGACACATCGGATTCTGCTCTTTTCCACAGCTCACGTGACCTACGGGTTTCATCCTCTGCACTTCGCCAAATTCGGGGCTACGATCGACTATCTCTCACAGGGCCGTTGGGGCCTGAATGTCGTGACGGGCTGGATTGAAGACGAGCAGGCGTTATTCGGACAAACCTTTCCCGACCACGATCTACGCTACGAAATGGCGGACGAGTTTGTCACCCTCATGAAGTGGGCCTGGTCGAGCCAGGAGCCTATCACCTATGAAGGGGAGTTCTACAAGTCCTATGGGGCCTACGTGAGTCCAAAACCCGCCCGTAAACCGCGGCCGTATCTGATCAACGCCGGGTCTTCACCCGCCGGTATCGAGTTCGCGGCCAAACACTGTGAGTGGTTGTTCTGCGCCGGAGGCATCGAGAAAATGAAACTGGCGGCCGATACCGTGGTCGATCGCGCGGCGGAGTATGGTCGCCGGGTCGATCCCATGGCGGTTGCCTATGTCATTATTGAGGGAACTGACGCCAAGGCGGAAGCCGTCTACAACCGGTTGGTGGAAGAAATTGACGAAGACGCGACGGACACCTTTGTCGAGCGAGCTACAGCACAACCGCACTCCTTCGCGCCGGACCGGAAACGCGATACAACAAAACGTATACGGGAACAGGTGGGAGAAGACGCCTACCGTGAGATCGCACTGGGACTCGCGGGGCATCAGATCTGTGGCAGCCCGCAAACGGTAGCGGAGCAGCTCCGTGCGATTCACGAGCGAGCCGGCCAACGGGGGGTCCTTCTAGGCTTTTTCGATCCGATCAAAGGGTTGCATATGTGTCATGATGAGGTATTACCCCTCTTGCGCAAAATGGGCCTCCGTAAGTAGGACCTCCTGATCAGCTCTGCGTTTCCACTAGGGCCGCGTCCTCGAAATCCACCAGACCCAGCCGTCCGCCAAAAACGGACGGATGGTACGAGCGATAGCCCAGGAGGTGCTGGGCCTGCTCGGGCAGTTGGCGGGCGACTTCCAAAGGAACGGCGAGGGAATGGTGCTCCTCCGGGCGCAGCCAGCCAAGAACAAAGCTGACATGCATTCCGCGCCGCCATGTGTCTGGCGTGCGGTTTGCCCCAGCCCCGTGAATGACTTTCCCCGTGTAGAGCAGGACAGAGCCGGCCGGCATAACTGCCTGGGTCAGTTCTTCGGGGCGAGCCTCGCGCTCCGGGTCCTGCCAGCGATGACTGCCCGGTGCGACGAGCGTAGCACCGTTCTCTTCGGTGAAGTCGTTCAGGGCAAACATCGAACTGACCGTGAGTTCCGGGCCGGGCCAGGGAAAATGGGGCCAGTTGGCTTCGTCGCGATGCAGCATCTGGACTGGTTCTCCCCCACCAACGATCATGGTTTGGGAGGTGTTCAGCCAATATGAGCCGCAGTTGGGCAAAAGATAATGATCCGCAAACGCCTTGAGTATGGGATGGAGGAGGACCTCAATAAACGCTTTTGATTTGGCGGCCAGACCGCAAAAGCGGATCGTTTTCTTACCGTGAAAGACCTGCCAGAGTTCTTCATCGCTGCGACTGCCCGGTGGGTGGATGGCGATATAGTCGTCGAGTTCGGTGTTGAGTCGCCTCAGCAGGTCGGGCTCAAGCAGTTTTTCGATAATCACCCCGCCGTCCCGCTCGATCACGGACAGATAGGTTTCCGCGCTGACGTCAGGCCCTACGGTTGTGAGTGTGACTGTGCTCATACGCCCCCCTTGGCAATTGCTCCTGTCGGCATACCGCTCTTCGCCGTTTCTTTCCAGCCGCCGTCTTATCTCCTGATCCTGACAACTCTGCCACCGTTGGCCCGAAGGAGCACCTGAGGCGAGACTCGGATCAACGCGGTTTCTGATCCGCCGCCGGTATACACTTCGTCTTTCTGCATGACCCGAGGGTCAATAAGAAAGGTCGCGGCAAACCCAAACGACGGCGTCCCACCGCACGGATAGCCCGTTTTGACCAGCATTTCGTCCGGCGTCATGGTTCTCACCTGCTCGGTCCGAAGTGCCTTGGCAACCCGTGAGGTGCTGGCTCGATCTTCGCCCTTGACAATGGCCACAATCACCTGGTCCTGGGCGTCCGTCATACAGATATTCTTGACAAAGTTTTCCGGACTTGTACCGACCACCGCAGCCGCTTCGGCCACCGAGTGGCACGACTGTTCGAAGGATAAATGTTTTGCCTCAATACCGCCGCCGGCAATAAACTGTTTGAGCTTGTGTTCATAGGCGTTCATAGCTGTTGATACGTATACCACCTTCCGTGCCATTCTCCCACACGGATGAGAAAAAGACTGCGGTCTTCCGCTTGCACCCTGGCTACCCCTCGTGCTAGGTGGCGAGAAAACACTGCGGGAGGTCGGCCATGACAAAGCGAGTGCTGTACGTGAACCCCATTCATCTCGATGCCAATCCCGCCATAGACGCCCTTGCCTACGGGCTACAATCGGTCTTGCACGCGGCGGATATTCAGATGCCGGTGCTGTTCGCCGATTTTCGCGAACCGGGTATGCGAAAAAGGTATGAGGCTGCGATCGAGGAAGGAATCCGTGCCCAGGTTGAGGGTATCGTAATTTATGCCCTCAATCCGACGCTTTTTGGTGAGGCGGTGGCCAAGGCCCGCTCGGCAGGTATTCCCGTTTTTTCTTTTGTCCGACCGCGCTATGTCGTCAATGCGGCCGTGGTGTATCCGAATTTCAACCACGGCGTGTTCATGGCTGAATACCTCGCGTCAGTGCTGCCGGCCGACAGCGGGGTGGGGGTGATTGGGGGACCGGATACGGTGGACGATGCAGAAGAGGTGGCTGGTCTGGTCTACGCGCTGAAACGCAGCCACTGTCGTTTGCTGAATGACCCCGAGGATAAAGGCTACTGCAACGTTCAAGATGTCTCGGAAGGGGCGCGCGAGCCAACTCTTCGCCTGTTGGAAAACGTCCCTCAGTCCCAGCTCCAAGGGCTCATTCCCTATAATGACGAGACCATGCTGGGCTGCCTGAGCGCACTCGAAGAAACGGAAAGGCTGGGCGACCTCAAAATCGTCTCTCGGAATGGTTCACCCCAAGCGGTTGACATGGTCCGGACCGGGAAAACCCTGGGCACCTGGGACCTGGACGCATCGGGGATAGGCACAACTCTTGGTGATTTGGTTGTCCGCCATCTGGTGGGTGGGGAAGTACTCGAAGATTATCTGAGCATGAGCCCGGTTGGCCGGATGATCACTCTGGACAATATTGAAAGCTGGAAGCCCTGGTCAGAGCGGGTGGACTGCACACCGCTATCCGTTGGGCTCTAAAGCGGGGGACGAGGTGCGTATACTCTACGTGAATGTGATGGAATACGGGGCGCATCCGGGTCTGGATGCGCTTGCTCATGGGCTTGACCATCGTTTGCAACAGTCAGGCATTGAGCTGCGAACGCTGACGGTCGATGTGCGCCGACCGGACTGGATAGAAGGACAGGACCAAGCGATTCGGCGTGGTATTCAGGCCGGGGTGGACGGGATCATTGTTTATGTCCTTGACCCCCTCCAGCCCGCCGAGGCGGTTGAGGCAGCCCGCCAACAGGGGATTCCGGTCTTCTCGTTTGAGCGCCCGCGCTTTCCGGTCGCCGCGTCGTTGGTCTACCCGAATTTTAATCACGGCGTGTATATGGCTGAGTATCTGGCCTCACTCTTGCCCGTCGGGGCGAGGCTGGCGATCATCGGGGGGCCGGAAGTCATTGACGATATCGAGCTTGTTACCGGCATCGTGCACGGCGTCAGACAGAGCGGATTCACCTTGGTCAACGATCCGTTTGAGGAACGCTATCGAAATTTACAAGATGTTGCCGCAGGCGGTCGGGAGGCTGCGCAGCGTCTGCTGGCCGATTTTACCGACTTGGCCGGTCTGATTCCGTTCAACGACGAAACCCTGCTGGGAACCCTCGATGCGCTCGAAGCGGCCGACCGCTCCGGTGAAATGAAAATGGTCTCACGCAACGGGAGTCCAAAGGCGGTTGAAGCCGTCCGCGCCGGCAGGTCTCACGGCACGTGGGATATTGAGATTACCAACATCGGGGCAGCGGTCGGCGATCTGGTCGTACGGGTACTGGTTGACGGCGAAGACCTACACGGAGAGTCTTTTATCGCCGGCCTGGGGCGGCTCATCACACAAGAGAATGCCCATACGTATAAACCCTGGACGGAGCGGGTGCCGCACACGCCGCTGCGGGAGGGGCTGGAGTAGGAACGGTGCCGTTCCCTCGCCCGTTGGGGCGAAGGGCACATCAGGGAGCCTACGCCGCCAACGGTGGATTGTCCAAGAGGCGTTCAATCGGTTCAACCGAGCTGTCCGTCTGACCTTCAATCTCACGCAGGGTAAACTCCAACAAGGCCCGCTCGTGTCGAGTAATATGCTGCGCGATGGCCAGCCCATCAGCCGGGGCCGTTTTCTCGTGCTTCTCAAAGTAACGGATGTACTTCTCAAGCTCGGGTTTCAGCTTATCCATCGCCTCAGACCAAGGTAGTTTGGCGAACCTCTCGCCCCAGGATTTTCCCTCGGCACGTTTTTCAGGGTCCTCCTCGACCGATTCGCCGAGGGCTTCGAGCGCAGCCCGAATGCGGCCTTTGGTCTCGCGTTCGAGCTGTTCTACAAAACGCCACTTTTGGCTGTGAACGGGATCCTGCGCCGCCTCTGCGAGTGCGACTCCAAGGGCTTCCCCCATTACTTCACCCTGAAAACATTCATGCAGATACGCTATAAACTGATCGTTCATGGTCCTTCCTCCTTACTCTGCCGTACAATCCGACACAATGACAAACTTCTTAAAGGCAGTATGAAAATTCCACTGCGAGCGGGTGCCTTTCACAAAAGAGGCAAAGTCGCCAACCTGGAGAGATACTTCCTCGCCCGTATCGAGCAGGGTGATCGTGACCGAGCCTTCTACCACCAGGAAGGTCTCATCTCCGCCTGGGAAGGTGTATTCGGGTGAGAGGCCAGCCTCCGTTTTCCATAGACCGACCGCCAGGGTGCTATTGCCGTCATGACCGGTTTCGCGAATCAATTGGATCTCGCCAAATGTCATCGGTTTTCCGTCCGGGCCGGGGTATTCGAACGGAACATACTCCCCACCATCAAGCGCCCCGGTATAAAAAGCCCGGAGCTGGCTGGCGAACGACTCTTTCAGCTGTACGACTGCCATACTGCCTCCTCATTTGCTTTTGCTCACGAAGAAACGAACTCAATCCTGAGTGGGGTACATTGTGCCCCATTGGGTTGCTGACCGTCAATTTCTATATCATACGGACACGCCGAGACCGCAACCAGGCAATCCATCAGCGCTTTCAGGGCAACATATTCGCCCGCCTGGGTTGCCGCGGGACGGGCGTCGATAGTGCCGTCGGAGCGGACCCGCGTATATTGGAACAGGTTGATGGGGTCGGGCACGTCGAGATAGCCCAGCCCGTACGGCTCCACCGCCTCGGTGAGATTGTCCCGACAGTTGCGATGGTTGAGGGCGCCGGCGACCGCATAGAGAGCACTGCTGCACGGAGCAAATAGGGCGTCGTGCACGCCGTGGGCCTGATCCTCGACAATCTCGAACATGGGGTGCTGAAGATTGGAGTAGAATCTGCTGCCAACCGTAAAATGCAGGGATCCGCTCCCGGTCAAGGTATTGAAATTTACGGTTTCGCCAGTAGACAGTTTCTCCGCCAGGTGATGCAGGTGAAAGCAGACGAAATCGCAGATCTGCTGACCTTCCACATCAACGATGCGAATCGTTTCCCCTTGCCGGACCACGCAGGCCGCGCCCTGGGTTGCCGGAACATGCACGTCTCGTTTGTCAGCCATGGTTTCGTTCTCCTCGTCGCGCTCTGCACGTGAATCCTCTTTAGCGTCTCAGTGGGAATGGGACAAGTAAGTTTGACAAATACCTGCGGGTATCCTGTTTGCATGCGGCGACGTTGACCCGCCCGTCGCCGGTTGGATAGGATACCGGGTGCACTTTTTAGCCTGAACAGGAGAGAGGGAACTAATGACAGACTACGCACATCCTGAGGTGCTGGTTGACACGCAGTGGGTGGCCGAACATCTGAATGACCCGAAGGTGCGGATCGTTGATGCGCATATTGATCCTGCGCCGTATGAATCCGGCCATATCCCCGGTGCTGTTTTTTGGAACGGCTTTGAAACGTTGCTCAAACCGGACTGGCGCATCAATTTTGACAAAGACGTAGTCGAACAGTTCTGCGGACGGTCGGGCATTGACAACGACACCACCGTGATCGCCTATAGCGATCATAGTGCGGTTGCGCCGTGGGTGTTCTGGTTTCTCAAATCCGTCGGTCACGGTGATGTGCGGGTCCTCAATGGCGGACGCAAGAAGTGGGTTGCCGACGGCCATGCGCTGACGACCGAGTTGCCGACCGTGACAGCCACGAGTTATACCGCACGCGAGCCCGACCCGGACCTGCGGGCTCTCCAGGAGAGGGTCCGGGCTGCCGTTGGGAAAGAGAACCAAGTCCTGTTAGACGTCCGCACCCCCGAGGAATATCGAGGTGAATTATTTCTGCTGGAACCGCCCCAAGGCAACGAGCGGGCCGGTCATATTCCGGGAGCAACCCATCTCTATTATGAGGCCGCTCTCAACGAGGACGAGACGTTTAAGTCTGTGGACGAACTGACAGCTCTCTATGCGAACCACGGCGTCACCGCGGACAAGGAAACAATTACGTACTGCGCGGTTGGTATCCGTTCCGCCCATACCTGGTTTGTGCTGACGCAACTGCTCGGCTATCCGGCCGTCCGCAGCTTTGATGCCTCGTGGAATCTGTGGGGCCGATTGGCGGATACGCCGGTTGAGGCGTAATGGGTCGGGATTATATCTTTACGGGCGCAGGCTCAGGCATTGGTGCCGCAACCGTAATGACATCTCAGTCGTGTTCGAACTTCCCGTACTGAGTAAAATTCTGTTCCAAATACCAGCGGAGATATTCCTGGGTAGTTATGGGTTCGTTCTGGGGTGGGTTGTTCACCTCGCGGCAGGTTGGCAGACATTCAATCACTGTGTCTGGGCTGGGGAGAAAAAAGAAGGGTATAGAGTAGCGATCTTGGCCTGACAAATTGCGTACTCGGTGTGGTGTGGACAGGATGCGGCCGTTGGACCAGCGAGTGAGAAGATCGCCCGAATTGACCAGAAAGGCTTCCGGCCAGGCTGGAGCACGAATCCAGTCCTGCTCTTTCGGCTTAATTTCCAGCCCTGGCACATCAGTTGTTGCGAGAAGGGTCAGGAATGTACCGTCTGTATGCGGTGAGGAATTATACTGGCCCTCCTCCAAAGGGTCGGCCGGGTAGTGAGAAAGGCGCTGGAAGGCAATATTGCGATATTTTGGAAAGAACGGATCGAAATAGTCCGAGGGGAGAGACAGAGCCGTGGCAAACAGTGGCAGCAACTTAATGGAGAGATCCTCCATAGCCTCGAAAAACTCGATCAAGGTTTCCCGATAGCCCGGTAAGCCTTCCGGCCATTGGTTGGGAAATGGCAGTTCAAAAGGAGATCGATCTCGCTGCATAAAGAATGCCTCAACCCGATCTGGCTTGGTGTGACCCTCGTAGTACTCTGAGGTGCGGCCGAGTTGTTGTCTATCTCCCATATAGCCAACAAAAACATCGTTGAGTTTGATTGTATTCTTCTGTTCCAGAGGGAGAGAAAGAAATCGCTTGGCCTCCTGAAACACCCCATCGATAACTGCGCGGGGAATATTGTGGCCAACCAGGTAGAAAAAGCCAACCTGCGTCAAGGCTTGGGAAAGGACAGGCGCTAGTTGTTCACACGCCCCTGGGACGCCGGAGAGATAATTTCCTACATCGAGAACTGGAATCCCCGTGCTACTTTGAGCATCACTGACCAAGCCGGTCTGTAAGGTTTCTGTAACTGTCTCTGGTGCTGTACTCATGGCAACGTTCTCCCCGTTACGCTTCCTCTATCGCGTACTCTCTCCATTGTATAACAGCTAAAATTGATACGTCATCCGTACAACGGTCTCGTCCCGCTTGCGGTACAGCCCGCCCAAACCCCAGCTCTCGTCCACCTGACCGCCGAAGCCGGGCACGAAGAAATAATTCTGGGCGAGCCGGAAGATCAGCCGGGGAGTAATATAGTAATCCACCACCCAGCCGAACTGGGAGCTGTAGCGGTTGATCGGGTCAATGACAAAGAAGGCCACCGGCAGGAGTTTGCCCCGCATATAGGTGGTGCTGGCGGCAATCGTGCCGACGGCTTCCCAATTGCGGACTTTATCCGTGGCTGAAATCTGTCCCTGAAAACGGGACGTGCTGGTCGGAATATATTGCCAGAAGACCTGCGAGGTCAGGAAAAACGTGGAGCGGCGGTTGAGGGTGCGAATCCAGGTCGGCCGGTCAAAGCCGATAAACGCCTGCCAGACATCGCTCTTCTGGATCCCGAGAAAACCGCTCTCTATGGGTCGCTCGCTCTCATCCAGAATCATAATGGGCTTGCGTTTATCCGCAAAGGGCTTGCCGAACTCGTAAATCGTTTCCATGCGCCACACGCCCTCGGTATAGTCATCGTCCGCATAGCTGGCGGAGATGCCGACCGCGTGAGTGTAGGGATAGTAGGCTTCAGCCGGCAGAATACCGCGCCCTAGCAGGGCACTATTACTGCGCGCCATATCCGCTATGGTCTCGCATTCGGCCGAGCCGAGCCGACACTGGTTGAGGCCGCGCAGAGCGGAGGTGTTGACGCCGTCATCGTGGGCCGTGCGTTGATACAGATAGTTCAGCGTTACGGTCACGCCCTGCGGCATGGTCGCGCCCAGGCGGAAGCCGACTTGGCTGTTCTCATCGATGCTTTTGCTGTAGTTGCCCCGTCGGCCCAGGACCGTGCGGTTGAGGAGCTTGAAGTTGCCACCGGTCGGACTCCCCACAAACGGATTCGCACTCGGCGAACTCCAGGGCCGACCCGGAGAGAAGCCAAACTTGAGCGGCACCCACAGTCCAGGCACCCAATAGGACTCAGTATACACATCGCTCAAATCCCCAATCCGCCCAAAACGATAGGTGGCACGTATCATCCAGTACGGGATACGCAGGTCGTCCCAGGTTTCCTGACCGACGCCGCCCCCGTGCCAGGTGGTATCCAGCGCGTTGGTGCGGTCAAGCATACGCAGGTTGTCAGACTCGCCCCACACCACCATTTGACGACCAATGCGCAAGGACAGAGGTATCTTGGCAAACTCCAGGTCAGTGAAGACTTCGCGAAATGTGCTCTCAAAGCGCAGGGCGTGAGCCGCTTTGTGAGAGAGGTCGGACAATTTTCCATCCCGACCGGCCCGGCCGCGATAGGGAAACACGTCTTGGCGGGGACCGGGCTGAAAATCGTAGACGCTGTCATACACGCCCCGGTACAGACCGACAAAGTGGGCGTAGTCTATGCCCGGCAGGGAGAAGCGACCGAACGCCTGGCCATTTTTGATCCAGTCATATTCCACGCGCGCCCGCAGGACGTTGCGTTGCTGAATGATCGACCATTTGTCCGGTTCTGGATGACGAAAGATCTGCTGCGTTTGCAGATTGCCGGACAGGGAAAGGTCACCATAGGTGAAGTCCGCACGGGCGAAGGAAAAGGGGAGGGCAAGGGTCAGTACGCACAGCGCGATGAAAATACAGCTGGACCGTAAGCGAGCCTTGTAATCAAATATGTTCATAACGAAACGGGGTTGAGTGGGAAAGCGAGAGGTCGAGCGAAGCGCACCCGCCAACCTCTCCACCGGAGCCGCTAGCGTCCTCTGGCGACAATCTTGTTGAGATTGAAAAAGTCGGCAGGCATGGGTTCATTGTAGATAATTTTGGTCAGTTCTGTAACCGACCCAAACGCGTTCTGATAGTCAATCATGGTCTCACCGGTCCACACCGGCACGCGTACCTGTTCGTTGCCGGGATTGAATTTCGGGTTTCCGTACAGCTCGAACAGGGTCTTGATATGCGCCCCGGCGCGGTCATACATGAGCGTATAAACGGGCACAAACATCTGGCGATCGATATACAGGACGCGTTTGCCATACGGATGATCGTCGGCCTTTGGTACCCCTTCAAGGACCACCATCTCGCGCAACTCCCAGGGATCGACCGGATACCAGCCGCCGCGCCCGCCAAAGGTCGTTTTTACCGCCTGGACACCGACCGGCGCCAGGAGCGTCTGTATGCCCACCAACTTCCACGTATAGCTGCGGATATAACCGGAGAAGCCAAAGTAGTCGTCGTTCAGCATGCCCGAGTCGAGCGCAGCATCTTCGTGTTTCACAATGATCTTGCGAATCTTGCGTCCAGCCGGGGAATAGACCCAGTCGTCATCCTTGGCCTGGTCACGGATATGACGATGCTTCAGACTGATCGTATTTTTCAGATCAAACGGCGCGGTGATGTGGTAATATTCCTTATACAGCAAGCCCTCTTCCTGCCAGATGTTGGGGTCGGGGCCATCCGTTGGCGGTCGATGCATGCCGAAGGCCACGACATAATAGTTTTCGATCTCCCGATTGATGGACCCGGATTCCTCTATGAGGCGAAACGTATTCCACACCTGCATGATATTGCCAAAGTCGCGGTGGCGATAATTCCACGCCGCTTTGAGGCCGGCTTGTTCATCGGCCGGGTCGAGAATGGGGAAGGGCATGCCGGCCACATAGCCGCCGAGTTCGCCGTCGGCGCCAAGTTGCACGTGTTCGGCGTGGTTCTGTGTGGCCGTGATATAGGCGTCGCTCACCGGCAGGTCGGTTGTTTCCCGGACTTCAAACGCAAACTCACCGGCTTTGATCCTGTCGAGGATTTCGACCGGCAGATAATCCTGGGCTGCCTGCCACGAATCTGGTCCGATCTTCGTTCCGGGAGCCAGGCCCTCCACCGACGGCTTGCCGTTGGCATAGGGATGAAACATCGCCTGTATGGCTGTAGCGGACATCTCCGCCCAGGCAGACGACGACCAGAGCAAGCCGCAGACGCTCAAAACCCAGAGTAATTTTCGCATACTTCCCCCTGCTGGCCGGCGGTTTCCCTGGTCCGTCAAACCGACCGGACCGCCGACCGATAACGCCGCCTTATACCAGTTCGTTTCATCTCCAGCAATGAAGCCAGCGCAGTGGTCCTTCTCCTTGTGTCCCGAACGTTTGCCTGCTAGGTGTCGGCTCACATGCACTGAGGAGGGACGCATGGTAGCTCCAGTCATTATTTCGAGTGATAGTCATATTGTCGAACCGCCCGATCTCTACACCAAGGGCATGCCCTCAAAGCTGCTGGACCGGGCGCCGGTGATGAAGCGCTATAAAACCGAGGATGGCAGAGACGGGGACGCGTGGTTTATTGGCGACACCCAGGTCGCCACTCTCGGCGGCGTGACCCAGGCGGGTCGGCGCTTTGATGACGGTTCGACCATCGATTTTGTCAGCATTTGGGAAGACGTGAGAGAAGGGGCGTATGAGCCGCGGGCGATGATTGCCGAGTTGGAGATGGATGGCATATGGGGAGCTGTGCTGCAGCCGAGTCAGGGGCTGTTCTGGTACCACCTGGAGGACAGCGAGCTCTTGTCCGGCATTTGTTCCGCCTATAACGACTGGATTGCCGATTTTTGTACCGCCTATCCTAAACGGCTGCGTGGCATTGGCATGATCAATGTCGATGATCCCGCACAGGCGAGTGTCGAGCTCAAGCGCTGTGCTGAGCTCGGGTTAGCCGGAGTATTTATTCCTGTCACCCCGCTGCCCGGACGGCCTTACCGCGATCCCCTGTACGAGCCATTCTGGGCGGTTGCCCAAGAGACGGACATGCCGCTCTTAATGCACTTGGCGACGCAGCGGGCCAACGTGCCTGGCTGTGAGATCTCGATCAGTTTTTCGACCTTCACGCCAGCCGGACTCCGGCCCACTCAAGATTACTGGGTCCGCTATGCGCTGACCGATATTATTTTTGCTGGGGTGTGCGAGCGCTATCCGCGCCTCAAGATTGGCTCAGTCGAGCACGAGGTCTCGTGGGCTCCGCACTGGCTGCGGCAGATGGATTATACGTATACGGACCGCCCGGTGTATGCGAAGTTCAAATCCAAAGACGGTATGCTGCCGAGTCACTACTGGCGTCGAAATATGTTTGCGGTGTTTCAGGAAGATGAGGTTGGCGTTCTGCTGCGACACCGGATCGGCATGGACACCATGCTGTGGGGCAACGACTTCCCACACTCGGAATCGACGTGGCCGAAATCGATGGAGTTCCTGGAGAAGATGTTTGCCGGGGTACCTGCGGACGAACGCCGTCAATTGACGCGGGATAATGCTGCGAGGCTCTTTGGGTTCTCTCCTCCAGAGGCATAACGTGGGCTACACAAAGGGGCGGTAACGATCCCGCCGCCTTAATACCTGTCCGTTCGATCCCCGGCAACAAAGCCAGCGTGGTGCTCCTTCTCCTTGTGTCTCGAATGTCTGCCTGCTACAAAAAATTCCTCTCCTCAAGGCGTCTCATATGGAAGCAAAGGACATTCTTACTTGGTGTTTTACGGTTGCAGCTCTGACCTTTGGCGTCTTTGGTTTTCTCTACTCAACCTATGCAGGAGCTATGCTTCAGACGGCAGCAGTCCCCCCTATAACCAGGGACCTCCGACGGTTTTGCTGGGCACTAGCCTTTGTCCTAGTTATTCTTACCGGGCTTGCCGCCTTCACGAGCTATCGCGCGGAAGTCGGTTTTTCTACATGGCTGATTGTCTGCTGCTTTGTGGCTCTCATGATTTTCACTGTCGGTCTTGCGTATAAGATGGAATGAAAGAACAGGGATGGCATTCACGACTGCAACGGATCTTCAGACACTCAAGAGTCGTAGCTTTTTGACGGATTATATGAAAAATAGGACTAAATTCATTGAAGTTGGAAAAATTGTTTACCAAGCTCTTTTGAATCATGGAGGGACCGTCCCCGCAGAGGCTGACATGGAAAGACCGCTAGCAGTAGCTCTGCAAAGTACGACTCTTTTCAATACCCTATGTGCAGCAAAGCCCCATGCAAATCCAGTGTTTTATCCGACCTTTGCTTATGCTCTGGCCCGATATATGCTAGATGATTCCTGGAACGAAATGAGCACTCCTTGAAGTAAGGAGAAAGTTCAATGGAAATCCCGACGATACAAGACAAAGAACTCTCCCTGCGGGCGGATGCCTTTGCCGAAGACCTAGCTGAGAGGCTTGGGGAATTTAACGACCGGAATCCTAAGCCAGAGATGAGCCTGGAAGCGTGGCAGTGCCTTGAAAAGCAACATGGGGATAATATACCGGGACTTACACCCGATGAGATGATCCCCTTCTTCAAGATGATCTTTTGTGTGTATATGGGCTCTCATTATGGACTCGTGCCGTGAAGAAGCATGAATCACCTGAATATCTCACTTGCTCTGATTATGTGGGCTACCTCGGGTCACCAAATACCGCATGGTAGCAAAGGGGCATCGATATGAAAAAGGGACTGCTGGTTGCGCCGGAATTCCCGGCTGACTCCTTTTGGAGCTTTAAGTATGTGATGAAATACATCCGGCGCAAAGCTCCGTTCCCACCCCTTGGGCTCCTGACCTTCGCGGCCCTGATGCCACAGGATGAATGGGAATTTGAACTGGTTGATCTGAATGTCGGGCGACTCTCGTCTCAGCAGCTCCGAAAAAAAATCCAGGACAGCGACACTGTCTTTGCCGGGGCGATGAATGTCCAACGCGACTCCCTCGTTGAGCTTCTCAAAGGACCGGCCCACGGTACGGACACCCCCTGGGTTCTTGGCGGGCCCCTGGCCTCGACCTATCGCAGCTCCATTATGGACCCGCGGAACGAGCAGGATGCGGTGCTGCATCGAGGTCTCGACTACCTGGTCTGGGGAGAGGCGAGTCCGTGGATTGCCGAGCTGAACCGTCGCCTGGAGGAAACCCCCACACATAGCGACGCGTCCCCCTTTCTCTTCATTCCCGAACGAGTCCTCAACGAACCCGAGGCATCCCGCAAGTATCTCCAGGACCGTTCAATTTTCGAACCCTTTGACGGTCTGCCCAGCCCGCGCTGGGATTTGATTGATGTCGGTCACTACCGCGCCTTGATGTTGCAAACAACCGCCGGCTGCCGCTTTCGGTGTAATTTCTGTGACATCATTCAGTTCAACGGCGGATTCCCCCGGGCAAAGGGGGGAACCGATGTCACGCGGGAATTACAAGCCATCTATGACACCGGCTTTCGGGGCGGGGTGTTCACGGTTGACGATAATTTCGTGTCCGAACCCAAGGCCATGGAAGAGATCCTGGACGCGATGACGGAATTCCAGCGTCAGCACGACTATCCCTTTGAATTTTTTACCCAGGCGAGTATCGACCTGGGCAAGGAGTCGCTGGCCTATCTGGTGCCCCTGATGCAGCAGGCCGGGTTTGCCACCGTCTTCCTGGGCATCGAGAATCCCGATCCCGCGGCTCTGCGGCAGATGAATAAGATTCAGAACATCAAAACCGCGCCAAAGGATACGATTGGCTTGCTCCAGAAAAATGGCATTGAGGTCCAGGCCGGCTTTATCTTTGGGGCCGATACCGATACCCGACAGACGGCTGACAATATTGTAGACTTTGTCGAAAAGAATGGGGTCTTCTCGGCCATGACCGGCACCTTGACCCCGCTGCCGCATACCCCGCTGTATGTCGAATTGAAAGAGCAGGGCCGTCTGCTCGAAGCGGAGCTGGCATGTAATAATGTTGACGACACCGTCCAGTTCAAGCCCCTGATGGGCGCCGATAATTTGCAGAGCGGCTTTCTCCATATCCTGGAGTCCCTATTCAGCCAGCAGGCCATGTATGGACGGGCGGAGCGCCTGATAGGTCGTCTGGATACCCATATTTTTACGAACAGCCATCTTGATATGGGCCAGGTCTTGGCGGCGTTGCGCTCGTTTGCCAGGCAGGGCTTGGGCGGATTGTGGACGAAGGAACAGCGGGGCTACTTCCATCTGCTCAGGCGCGCCGTTCAGCTTGACCGACAATTCCTGCGGGATATCCACTCGGAGACCCGGAATCTGGGTTCCTATTGGGACAAGATGGGGGCCGCGGCTAAGAATTATATCGAGTTGGACGGGCAAGATGCGAAGCGGTTTGCCGAGATGCTGTCCTATGCCCAGGATGCTTTGGTGCGCTGCCGGCCCGACATGGGTCTGACCGAAGTCCAGGATTTTGTCCAACGCGTGCGAGAAGCGGTTGCCCAGGGCGTTCTGCCACGCGCCGAAGCCCAATCGGTCTATGAAGCCGCCCGCGAGTATTTGCATACGAAACGTGCCCTGTTTCAGTTTCCAGGGTCACACCTCGTGAAGGCTCTTGAATTGTCCATTGTCGGTATTCACTATGGAACGGTGGTGGAGCACGTGCTCACCAAAATGCGTGAGGGACGTGGGCTGACGCTTTCCACCGAACCCATGAGCACGCGGCCGGTATAGGCGACTTTCCCGCCTGGTGACTCTCATTTATCTTCCGTGTGCGGACTCGCCCGTTTCCCCTATGACTCGCCCTGTTGCAGCCTCCGCCTGCTCTCTCCCGTATGCGGAAGCCGAGTATACGCGGACCTTTGAGGCCGAGATTGACAATCTGGTCAACTCGGAAATGCGAGTCCGGGGAACGCTTGCCGACCATCGCTGTACACTGGCCGCCGAGTGGGTGGTGCGGCTGCCGACGTATGAAATCCGCCGGGCCTCTGCGACGCATCTCTCCGGCGCCCCCGATGTGCTCTCGCCGGCGTTGATCACGCGTCTTCCCGCCATTCAGGGTGCGACGATTGGTCAGGGCTTTAGCCAGGTCGTAGGAGCGACCCTGGACAATCTACCGGGTCATAAAGAGCACCGGACGTTAGCAACGGAAATGGCGCGCGTCAGCCTCCAGGCCTTCCCGGTTCCCAAAGACGATCATGAACGGTTTGCGTCGTTTGTGACGGACATGCCACCCGGACCGAGCCGGCTGGCACGTATGCTCTGGGAACGGGATCGCGCCGATTTCAGTATGCTGAAGAACTCATGCTTTACGTATCGGGATCAGTCGGCCCGGCTGTTTGAGGAACGGACGATCGAGCCCTTCGATCCTGATATGACTGTCCCTGAACCAGGGGAGGCACGCTTCTTTTGGCGCACGAAGCGCTTACAGATCACCCCACGTCCTGACCGGACGGGATTCCACTGTCATCATGCCCTAGATGATCGCTTTCAGCAGATGCAGATCGACTTTGATATCGACCCTGAGGGGACGATCACCAATGCCACCAGTCAGCCGGGACGGCTGCCCTTCCATGGGCTATGCGAAGAGCCTCACTCCCGAACGGCGGGGCTCAACGGTCTCAAGCTCGGAAAAAATTTCACGCCTTCGGTAGTCGATCAGATCGGTGGCTCGACCGGCTGTCGCCATTTGTTTGATTTGGCGACGGACTGCCTGCGTCTCTTGACCTGGCGAGAGTAGTCGGGCTCCTCCACGTCGTTTTATGGGAGTACGTCTGCCTGCACGACCCAGGTTGCACTCGACAGATAGACGCTGTCTCCATCCGCATACGGGAGCAGGGCTGAACGGATGGCCTCGGCAACGCGGCTGCGTGTCTCGGCATCGGACTCACGTAACAGGGAGGCAACCGGCCCGATGGCGAGGAGGAAGGCCACCGCTCCTTCGACGCCTGTCGCTCCGCCGACACTGATATTCGTTTCATGAGGCTGGCAGCGCACATTGCGAAATCCGGCCGAGTCAAGAATCCCGCGTACGCGGTTAGAATCGGCCAAAGAAAAGGGGCCGGGGGTGCCGGGCTCGGGACGAGGCGGAAGCGGCACATGTTGAGCCGCGGCTTGAAGTGGAACTCGAACCCAATCGTTCTTCTGTAACTCCTGCCAGCACAGGAAACACAGTCGCCCTCCAGGGCGGAGCGCAGTCCGCAGATTGCCGAAAGCCTGGAAGGCATCCTCGAAGAACATGACGCCGAAACGAGAAAAGATCAGATCAACGCTGGCCGGCTCGAACTGATGTGTCTGAGCATCGGCATGCAGGAAGGTCAAGTTCTGCAACTGCTGCTCCTGTTGACGCTCACGGGCGCGACCCAGCATGGGGCGGGAGACATCAATTCCCGTCACCGAGCCGCGAGGACCGATTTGTTCTGCCAGAGCGAGTGCGGTGTGTCCGCACCCGCAGCCAACATCGAGCACGGACTCACCCGGCTGCGCGGCTGCTTGCTCCAATGCGACGAGCCCTAAGGGACCGATCTGGGCATCGAGCCGCTCCTGGAGTTTGACCCATTGCGGCCCGCCCCGTTCGTTCCAATACTCAATCTGCTCTGCATTGATCTGTCCGTCTGCCATACGTTGCTCCAACCGATTCTCTTCCCTCATCAGCTTTAGACGGCCCGCCGCCTCAGAACACAATCGGAAATTCTCAATACTCCTGAGTGTTTGAGGGTTGGCGTTCCCATGTATCAGTCTGAAGCGCCGCTGACCAGTGAGAGCCCGGCGTTTATGCCGCGGCGATCTTTTGGCGCGTCAGTGTCAGCGGTTCGTGAAAATGTGTTTCCACCAGCGTAATCCCCAGATTTTCCGCTATCGCTCGATCCTCGGCGTCCCAGCCATCCTCGACCCACACGATCTTTTTTCCCGGTCCGACCAGGCCGGCCAGCCCCTCAGTTTTGGTAGTCTTCCAGGACAGTGATGGCAGGTGGATATCGAGCGCTGCGAATTCCAGGTGGATGTGGGCCTGCCACGAAGAGAGAATAAGGACGACGTGGAACTGTTCCTGACACCACGCAACAAATTCCTGGACTCCCTCTTTCCAATCCGTCCCGCGTATGGTGCCAGCAGCACCCTGGAGAGATTTCAGCACACCATCGACATCGAGCAAGAGAATATTTGTCGTCATGGGAAAGTTCAGCGGCCGGTGAAGACGGGCGATCTTTTCTCCTTGAAAGCGCGAACCGCTTCTTGAAAATCCTGTGTTCCGGACGCCCGGATCAGCCGGTCCGCTTCCATGTCCAGGCAGGTATGCAGATCCTGGGTCGTGGCCCGGTTCAGATTCTCCTTCATATAGCGCAGGGCCAGCGGTGGGCCGGCGGCAATCCGTTTGGTAAAGGCCAGGGCTTCCGTCTCGAATGTCTCGTCCGCAAAGACCTGGTTAAAAATGCCTAAACGCTCACACTCCGCGGCGTCGATGCGCTCGGAGGTATAATAGAGTTCTCGCGCCTTGGCCGTGCCGACCAGTTGGGTCAAAAACCAGCTTCCCCCGTAATCTCCGGGCAGCCCGATTTTTCCAAAGCCGGTGGTGACAAACGCTCGCGCCGCGGCAATACGGATATCACACGCCAGGGCGATCGAAAGTCCGGCTCCGGCCGCCGGGCCGGGCAGGGCGGCGATCACGGGTTTTTCGAGTTCGTAGATCATGCCGGTCAGCGTTCTCTGTCGCCGCCGTAAGAGCTGGATCTTGTCCTCCGGCGTCTGTTCTTCTTTGGACCACGAGCCAAAGGTTTTGACATCGCCGCCGGCGCAAAAGGCCGTCCCAGCTCCGGTCAGCATAATGCAGCCAACATCGGGGCGGACCGCCAGCTCCGGGATGATGGTGCGGAGCGCCGGGGTCAGGGTATCTGACAGCGCGTTCCGAACCTCAGGGCGATTTAAGGTCACCACTCCAACACGCTCTTCGATATGGCACAGGAGTTGGTCGGTCCCGGTGTCTATGGCTTGTCTACTGGATTCTTCGGGCATGCTTACTCCCTATTCATCGTATCCTACTGGTCCGCTGCGGCCAGAAACATTCTCGCTTCTTGCAGTGCCTCCGGGGTATTCCTGTCCCCCCAGACTGCAAGCAGCTTTTGATAATTTTGACGCGCGGCGCTGCGGGCATCGCTTTTTGCGGCTGCGCGCGCCAGGCCGCGTAGCGAAAGGGGACGATTCGGGGTACGCCGCAAAGAGGCTTCGAACCAGGTCATCGCCTGTTGCGGCCGGTCAAGCTCAAGCAAGACTTCTCCATATAACTCGTGCGCGGGTTTGATTGGTATGGCTGAGCCGTTGGGTAGGCCCATACTGTTGGCAATCGTCACGGCTTCCTCCATGAGGGCGATGGCAGCGTCGCCCTGGTCCTGTGCCAGCCGCACCAGGGCTGCAACCTCAAGACGCATGATAGTCAACGCCTGTTGGGTCTGTTTGAAGCGAGTCGACGCCCCTTCCTGCTCTCGTGCGCTCAACCTGGCCTCCACCTGCTGAGCAATTGCCACATCCCCCATGCGCACCGCGCTCATGCCGGTTGCCATCAACTCGTGAGTAGTGAGATCGGAAAGAAGAGCGAGTTGCTCCCACCGCTCGCTTTCGACAATATAGCGGGCCGTCATTTCTCCGACGCCTTCCTTGACCCTTGAGACCGTGCTTTTCTCTGCGACTGGTCGCAGAAGCGCAATCGCCTGCTTTGCCTTGGCCCAATCCGCCAGTTGCAGTGCGCCGTACTGGCCCCAATCCAAAGCGTGCCAGATATACACATCATTAAAATATCGTTGTGTTTTAGAAAAACTGTCTCGCTGATGCCACCTCGCGAAAGCGGCTTGATATGAGGCTTCATTGGAAGCCACAACTTCGGCCCACATGCCACGCTGAATAAAAATATGCGAGGGCATGTGTAAGGCATGGGAGACATCCGGGGCGATTGTCGCGTAGCGTTGGGCTGCCGTCAGGGCCAGGGGCGCGTGAATAGGATCGTCGAAGGCGTGAATAATATAATGGGCCGCACCGGGATGGTTTGGGTGTTTGCGAAACACCTCCTGGGCTATCGCCCCTGCTTCCATCCGGACCCCAAACGTTGACTCTGCTCCCCAGGTGTCTCCGAGATGGCGGACCGTCCCCAGAAGGGCAACAGCGTAAAACGCCTGAATTTCTTCGTCCTCAGGATAACGGGTCGCCAACCGACCCATCGCCTCCGCGTAAGCAAAGGCGCGCTGTGCGTCATCTCCCTCTCCATACAGAATCTCTACCGCGGCAAGTAAGCCGGCTTCACGCGGAGTCGGGGCCTTGGCTGCCCGCTCGACCGGTGAAGAGCCGAGACGGGCCAGTACTTTCCTTGGCGTTTCTAGGTCACGCGCCGGTTGCAGAGGATGATTGTGACTGAGCGCCTCTCCCCAGTAGGCCAGGGCAAAGTCCGGCTCGACTTTCGTCGCCGCCCGGAACGCCTCGGCGGCGTCCTCGAATCCAAAATTATGCAGATATTTGACACCCCGAAGGAAGTGCTCTTGGGCTTCGGCTGAGCCAGAGGTCGGGAAATTCAGTTCTCCAAGCTGCTCGGCTCGGGCCGCTGGCAGACCGACAAAGATACTCGCGAGCAGGAATAGGACGCTGACACCGTGTGGGACTCTTTGCCTCATAATTCACCTTCCTTGTGTCATGCAGAATATTTGTTTCAAAATATCATAGAGTTCCTCTGGTCAACCCGCTATATAGGCCGAAAGAGAAAAGGGGAACATCATGGCAGCAGACATACAGAGTTTGGAAGCAGCCTTTCACGCCTGGAATGACGGGCTCAATACCGGCAACTTGGACGCCTTCTGGCAGGCGTTTCACGAGGAGGCGGAAATTCTGGACGAAGACTTTCCGTGGCGCATGGACCTGGACGACTTCAAGGACCATATTGCCTTCCATGCCGGCGGGAAGGGGATGTGGGAATCGTTTGAATGGAAGCCGCGCGAAATGCACTTCAAAGTGTTTGGTGACACCGGCCATGTCAGCGGCTTTTCGACGTTTCGGGGCAAACCGCGCGATGCCGGTTTCCGCCAGCGCTTTATGGGCTTTACCCTGACCTGGGTGTATCGGGATGGAGCCTGGAAGCTGGTCTGCTGGCACCAGAGTCCCTTAATCGGACGGATACTCGAAGCGTCGCCGAGTTAGGAGCAGTCCGGAGAACCCACCCCGCCGCTACGCGGCACCCCTCCGGGGAGGGGATTTTCTGTAGGGGCAATTCATAAATTGCCCCTACGTCAAGAGAGCCGCCTCCACCCGTTCCCGCAGGCCGCGCAGCCGACTGACGGGCTCGTTTGAGAAGACAAAGCGGACAAAGTTTGCGCTCCGCTCGCTGCCCCAGCCCGTCATGGCCGTTGCCGCGATTTTTCCTTTCTCCAATAGACGCTGAGAGGCTTCCGCACCCGTCAGACCAAAACCCGAGACATCGAGCAGCATGGACCAGCCGCCTTGGGGCTTGACGATGGGGAAACCCTCAAGTTCGCGCAGAATCGTATCTCGCCGGTGCTGCCATTCCGCGCTGGCCGCGGCAATATCAGTGTCGGGCGCTTGCAGCGCTACGGTCGCCGCGGCCTGAGCGATGCCGACCGGGCAGACCACGTTGGAGATATTCACCAGACCGATATCATCGATAATGGCGGGCGGGGCAACGATCCAGCCGACCCGCCAGCCTATCATCCGGTATTCCTTGGAGACCGCACCAACCGTAATGGTCCGCTGGGCCATACCGGGGAGCGCGGCCGGGTGCATGGGGTCCAGACCGTCGAACAGAATGCGTTCCATGACACTGTCATACAGCAGCCACGCGTCGGCGTCCTGGCAGGTCGCGCAGATGCTGTCCCAATCCTGGCGCGTAAAGACGGCGCCGGTCGGCATGGAGGGGCTCATCATTAGCAGGACTTTTGTCCTGGTGGTCACGGACTGCCGCAACCGGTCACGGTCCAAACGCCAGACTCCATCTTCAATCTGGTACGGCGCAAAAACCGGGACACCGCCAGCCAGCCGCACGCGATTGACCAGACCAATATAGATCGGGTCGGTAAGGATGACCTCATCTCCGGGCTCAAGCAGAGCCAACAGCACGTTGAGAATGCCGTTTAGACCGCCTGCGCTGACAATGGTGGAATTCCGCCAGTCATACTCCACACCCGAGAGGCGACTGACGAGGGCGGCGGCCGTCTGCCGCAGGGTGTCGGCACCCAGAAACGGCAGATAGCTGTTGGCGTCGTCTTCACCTACCGCCTGCCGGGTCGCTTCTTCCACTCCGGGCGGCGGCCGCAGGTCGGTGTCGAGATTCTCCAAACGCAGTATCGCTCCGTCCTGGGACTGATCCGCCAGATTACCCATGCGGTCAACCCCAATCCCGGCCATGCCTGACAGACGGCTCACTGGCATCGTGCCCTCCTCTCGCAAACGACTATCTGCATAGCGCCTTTTCGGCTAGAATGCAGCCCGACCGCGCCAGGACGAGGGAAAGAAAGGATACGCCATGAAATTCGGAGGTTCGCTGATTTGTCAGAACTATTTTCGGTCGCCCCGACCGGACCACGAGATTTACGCCGAAGACTTGGCTCTGGCCGAAATGTACGAAGACCTCGGGTTCGATATGGTCTGGTCGGTGGAGCATCACTTCACGGACTACGAACTCATTCCCGACCCGGTGCAGATGCTCAGCTATGTGTGCGGCCGGACCAAGAAGATCGGGCTCGGTACGTTTGTGATCGTGCTGCCCTGGCACGACCCGGTGCGGGTCGCCGAGCAGATTGCCATGCTGGACAATTTTGCGCGCGGCCGCGAACTGCTGCTGGGCTTCGGGCGCGGCGCCGCCCAGGTGGAGTACGACGGCTTTCGGGTCTCGATGAGCGAGGCGCGCGAGCGTCTGATCGAGAGTATCGAGGTCGTGAAGTGCGCCCTCGGACAGGACCGTTTTTCCTTTGCCGGCAAATACTTTAACATCCCGGAGATGCGCATTCGCCCGCGTCCGGTCAGTTCAGACCTGACCGGACGAATGTACGGGGCCATTATCAGCCCTGAGACCGGCGAGATCATGGCCCGGGCCGGCTTGGGCATGCTGATCATCCCCCAGAAAAGTTGGGCCGACCACCTGAAGGACTATGAAGCATATCAGGCGGCGTGCGCCAGATTCGGCACTACGGCGCGGCGGCCAATTATTACCGCCTGGATCTATTGCTCCGAGGACGAGTCTGCCCAGGAAGACGGGCGGAAGTGGATCATGGACTATGCCGACACCGCCGTGCAGCATTACGCTTTTGACGAACCCGAGCATTTCCGCGCCGCCAAGGGCTATGAGGCATACGTCGAGTTGGCCCAAGCCAGCCAGCAGCAGGCCAACGCCTTTCAGCAGGAGTTCGCCAAAACGCAGGTCTTTGGCACCCCGGAGCAGTGCATTGCTGCCATCCGGGAGCTGCGCCAAGTCATGAACCCGAGCCAGTTTATCGGTGTGTTCAAATACGGCAGCTTGCCCAACGACTTGGCCGTGCGCAGCACCGAGTTGTTTGCGTCACAGGTGATGCCAGTCCTCCGGGCGGATGACGCCGCGGCCCAGCAGCAGCCGGCAGCCGCCCTCTAAATCCCATAAAACGCAGCGGCGTTCGCCCCCAGGATTTTATCGACTGACTGTGTTGGCAGCGCGGAGAGCAACTCGCGCATGGTCTCTACCGGCTTGGTAAAGCCCTCGGCGTGGGGATAATCCGAGCCAACAAAGAATTTCTCGTCCCCGGCAAACTGGACGATATACGGCAGCAGCTTTTCGCTCGGGTCGGCGTTGATCCAGATATTGCGGGCCAGATACTCCCGGATAGGGCGCTTCATCTGCGAGGTGTGGCGCATGTATTGGTAGCGGTAGTCAAAACGCTCAATCCACTCCCCAACCCAACTGCCCATTGATTCCACCGTTGCCGCGCGCAACTGGGGAAAGCGCTCGAACACACCATCATACACCATGGTGCTCAGCGACATGCGGGGGTCCTGGATCACATTCATGGAGATAAACATGAAGCCGGGGTTGCGGTTCTTATACCAGGCGCTACCGAGATATTCCTTGTTGCCCGCCGGGTGAATGCTGACGGCGATATTGCAATCCTGAGCGGCTGCCCAGAGCGGATCGTAATCTGGATGGCCAAAGCTTTTTCCGTTGATAGGCGCGGAGCCGATCATAATCGAATGCGCGCCGAGTTTGGCTACGCGTTGGATCTCCTGCACGGCCAGCGTGGGTTCACGGAGCGAGATATGGGCCGCGGGAAAGAGACGGTCTCGATGGCTGGCGCTGATCTCAAAGGCCCAGGTGTTATAGGCTCGACAGAGGGCCGCGGCGAGCTGCGGGTCCTGGACCTCGCCTTCCCATAAGAGGCCCATGGTGGGGTAGAGGACCTGATAATCAATGCCTTCGGCGTCCAGAAACTGCATACGCTTGTCCATGTCCTGCCACTCGCCGCCCTCATACAGGGACTGGTCAAACTCGTTGAGTGCGCTTCCGTCTTCCTTCTGTCCATAACCGACGACGATGCTGAGCATCTCGTCGATCTCGCTCCCCAGCCGCATGGACTTGTTATCCACCACCATGCGGAGCTTGCCGCTGGCGCTATCCTGCTCCACGTGCATGGCCCGCTCGCGGTAAGCTGGTTCAATATACTGGAGGTATAAATTCAGGGGTTCGATCAAGTGGCTGTCACCATCAACGATTTTCATACTGGGCTCCTTTATTTCTGTGGAGCATACGGGACGTGGGAAGAAATGGGTAGGAGCGACGAAAAGGGGAAGGAAATCCCCCGGCACATTGTTGAGGAGAGAATTGAGACCGGGAACGACCCTGCGCACACGCCGTCTTCAGAGGAAGCGGTCCGAGGTGAGGCCGTGCTGAGATTAGCGTCTCCGAATAACGCCACACGCGGCCCGAGCGCCACCGGCGCACCCGGCTTCCTCGCCGTCCGGGCAATACGTATCCGGATCGACATGAACGATGAAGGCGCTCCCGTCTTCATCGAACACCGAAAGCGGTCCTTCGGACAGAGTCACGCGCGATGTGACGGTCAGCAGGTTGCCCCGTCCGCTGTCGTCAATAGTCAGATTGATCAAATCACCAGCGTGGAAAGGGTGGTTGCCATCCGGACTTGAATTGCTGTCCGGCCCAGGATCGAAGTGACCTTTGGCGGCTGAGCAGGGGAGGCATTCGCCTGTCTCATGGATATGGACCGCATGATGGCCGGGATCGAGACCTCGCCTGACCCGGACCAGGACATCAACGAGCTTTACGCCCTCAGCCGACGGCCGCTCTCGCAGGAAAACGGAGCCGATCCGCCGCTGCCAAAGATCAGTACAGGAGAAAAGGATTGCGGAGGCCGTGTGTTCCTCAATGGCCTCAATGTCCTCGACTTCCTCGGCTCGCGCCTCCGGGGCTGAACTTGCCAGGGCGAACAAGTATACGCCCGCGCCGAACGCACGGGCCACTCTGAGTTTGCGTAGGTCTTGAAGAAACTCCATGACAACATACTCCCCTGAGCGAGTGTTACCCGACTCTATATGCAATGCGGTATTCTAAAGTCAAGCGAGTGACGGCGTGTAATAAGCCACGGCTCAGGTTCTAAGATAAAAAAATATTATTGACGCCGGGCCGGACCTCCCTTGCCGTAATTTTACGATGGACGAGACGGACGACGCACGCGAGAGACTGGAGAGGAACTCCGGTGGAAGCCCGAGCCCCCTCGTCCCTAAAGCTGCTTCTGCAAAAATCGATTGATGACCGTGGCAACATAAACCGGCGCTTCCTGCTGCGGGTAGTGACCGGCGTTGCGGCAGACAGCCATTTCGGCGTTAGGATACCAGGTGAGAAAGGTCTCCTTGGTGATCGCCTCGGTGAACGGCTCCATGTCGAACTCGCCGATGATGATGAGCATGGGTGTGGTATTGCCCTTCATCTGGTCGAGAAATCCCTGGCTGGCCAGGCTCTTCAAATAGCCGGCCTGGGCTTCTTTGCTGCGGGTCGAGCGGGTCTGCCGGATTTTGAAGTCGAGCCATTCCCGGCACAACCGGTTGCCGGTCAGAACGTCAAAGGCTTGGGCCAGGGCGTCGTTATCGGTAATCGAATCGGTAATGACAGCCAGGCCCTCGGGCGAAAAGGCCAAGCCGGTCGCGGCAACCGGCGTATTGAGGATCGCCGACTTGACGCGCTCGCCGCTGTCAAGGACGACCCTTTGCGCCAGCATACCGCTCATGGAATGACCGACGATGTGGAACTGCTGCCAGCCCAGATTGTCGGCCAGGGCAAGGATGTCGGACGCCGCTTCCACCGGCGTATATTTGCCGGGAATATGGCGTGACGCGCCGTAGCCGCGCACCTCAACGAACGCAAAAGTGAAATTCCTGGTGTCAAAAAAATTACGGGCAAACGCCCAGGTATCCCGACAGCCGTAGAAGTCGTGCATGACAATAACGCCTTCCGGGCCGCCGCCGTACAGTTCGTGGCCGATAATCATGTTGCTCCCCCGTATCGTTCATAAAGAATGCGGTGATAGTATCAGGCCGTCTTAGTGAACCGCTACTGCAACGAAGGAGACAGGTATGGCCGACAACAACGAAGTCACCCCCGAATTTCTGGCGAACTTTACCCAGGCCTGGAACGACAAAGACCTCGACAAGCTGATGGAGCATATGGCCGATGGCTGTGTGTTCATGGCCTCCGTCGGCACCGAAACCGAAGGGACCAAATGGGAGGGGAGAGAAGAAGTCCGCAAGGGCTTTGCCAGTCTGTGGGAAGGCTATCCGGATGCTCACTTCGAGCCGGTGGGTAAAGACTTTATTGCGGGTAATCGGGGGGTGTGTGAGTGGATATTTACCGGAACCAGAGCGTCGGACGGGACCAAGGTGAGGGCGCGGGGCTGCGACGTGCTGACCTTTAGGGACGGCAAGATTCTGATCAAGAACTCGATGCGCAAACAACGTCCGTAGCCGTTGGGTTTCCGAAAAAGGAGCCCTCACCCTGGCCCTCTCCCAGAGGGAGAGGGGATTGAATCGCGACACGCTCCCAGAGGGAGCGCGAAGGGGGGCGAAACTTGCCTCTCACTTAATGAGCAAACTCGGGAATAATTTTTGTCCCCAAAATATCCAACTGCTCTTTCATCTCGTCCCGAGGTAAGAATCCCTGGTCAGAGAGAATCATGAACCAGTCCGGGTTGAGTTTCTCTCTGACTGCTTCCAGTTGTCGCCGGATATCATCGACCGTTCCGACAAAGGCAATGCCGGCCTCGATAAACGGTTCGATCGTGGTTGGAATCTCTTGGGCAAACTTGGCGTGGAACCGGCTGAACAGGAAAATCGCCCCGTCGTGCGCCCGCCGCAGGGCTTCTTCGCGGGTCTTGGCAACATACAGGAGTCTGGCCAGGCCGACCTTTTGGCCGAGTCGGAGATCGTGTCCGGCGGCGTTGGCGGCTTCGGTGTAGACTGCCGCGCCCTGGACAGCCAAGTCCGGGAAGGGCAGGAACATCATCGGTGTAATCCCTTCGCGGGCAGTCCAGCGGATGGTCTCTTCGTTGGTGGTTAAGGCTTGGAACAGGGGCGGATGCGGCTTTTGATACGGCTTGGGCACGGGTGATATCTTATGCAGCCAGCCCTTGGCGTCCACTTCGCCCGGTGCGCCGTAACGCCGGGTTGCCTCGTGGGCCGGCCAGTCATGTCCGCCGGCAGGAAAGGGGGCTTGATAGTATTTCCCGTTAAAAGCAAACGGCTCGTCTTTCCAGGCGAGTTTCATGACTTCGAACAACTCCTGAAAAACCTCACGGTTACGGAGTTCGGCGTCGGGACCCGAGGTCCCCGGCTCAACGCTATATTTCTGTCCCAACACATTTACCCAACGCGGAAAAAATCCACGCGCGAGACCAACAAAGATGCGACCTTTCGACATATGATCCACCCAGGCAATGTCCTCGGCCAGGCGAATAGGGTCCCAGGTGGGTAGGACAAAACCGACCGGTCCAACCTGAATGCGTTTGGTGTGGTAGGTCAGGTTGAGCATATGCGGGATCGGCGTGGCTCCCGCCTCAAGGCCCTCCGTATAGAAATGATGTTCCGAATAGCTCAGAGCGTCGAAGGCCATCTCTTCGGCGAACTGCGCCAGATCAACCATCTCTTCAAGCATTTCCTGGGTTTTATCCGTGCGGTGGGCAATGGGAGCCAGACGTTCTCGTTCCTCCGGGGTGGCGGGGACAACCGGGGTGAGGTGCAGCATGAATTTCATGGAAACCTCCTGTATCGGGCCGATGTTACACTAAGTACCGGGAGACGGCATCCTCATCCCAGGCGATGCCGGTCCCTGGGGTTGACGAGGGAAAGGCATGGCCATCTTCAAGCTGCGTTGGCTCCTGGAGCACAGGCTCGGCCCAGTCCACATATTCCAGCCAGTGTCGCGTTGGGGTTGCGGCCAGCAGGTGGACGCTGATTTCCGGGTAGAGATGGGAGGAGACGGGAATACCGCTTGGCTCGGCCAGGGCGACGGCACGCAGCCAGCCGGACACGCCGCCGATTTTATTGACATCCGGCATGAGAAAATCTCCCGATCCGGCTGCGATGGCTTTGGCCATGTCATGCGGCCCCCAGAAGTTCTCTCCAAGCTGGATGGGCGTATGGGTGGCCTGGCGAATCTGCGCATAGCCGGCGTAATCGTCCGCGCGCGTCGGCTCCTCAATCCAACACAATCCCTCACCGTCAAGGGCGTGGGCGCGTTGTATGGCCTCCGGTACGGTCAAGGACTGGTTGTAGTCCGACATGAGTGTAATCTCGTCCGGTACGGCATTGCGGATTGCCCGTACGATCTCGACATCGGCGCGGGCATCTTCATAGCCAAGCCGCACCTTTATGGCGCTGAAGCCCGGCTCGACCAACTCGCGCGCTTCACTCCGCACCCGGTCCACATCCATAATGCTCAGGCCGGTGCTGTTATAGGCTGGGATGGGCTGCGATTGCCCGCCTAAGAGCTGGACCAGCGGCTGTCCTGCCGCCTTGGCGCAGGCGTCCCAGGCCGCCGCGTCGATCCCGGCCGCGGCCATAGCCGTAAACCCCTGCGGACCGAGCAGCCGGAACGCCTTGTGGAGCTTTTCTTCCAGGGCGAGCGGGATAACCTTGTCGCCAACAATAAGCTCACCCAGATTTTCGAGCAGTTGTACCAGCGGCAGCATGACAAATGGGGCATAGCAGAAGATATAGCTACAACCGCAAATGCCTTCTTCGGTCTCAAGGTCGACCAGAACCATAGGAAATTTTGTGACCGATCCACCCCCGGTATATATGGGGCGATTCATGGGTAAGCTGACCGCACGAGCGCGGAGGGCGCGAATAGTCAGGGCATCGGCAGACATACAGTCCTCCTCTATATTGCAGGATATTCATGCGGAACGCTGCGGCGTGAGTATAGCGAATGGATTGGGAGAAAGATAATCTTGTCCACCAGATTGCTATTTGTTATTGGTATTCGCCCTTGCTGGGTTTCGGCAGGCTTGTGATGGAGGAGAGGAATTTCCATGCGACACAGTACTGACCGTATTCTCACCACGCATGTTGGCAGTCTGCCACGCAGTGAAAAACTCCTTCGGATGCTGATCGATCGAGAGGCTGGTCACGAGGTCGATGAGGCCGCATTTGAAAAACAGGTCGAGCACGACCTCGATGATGTGCTGCAAAAACAGCACGAGGTGGGGGTGGATATTGTCGGTGATGGCGAACTGCCCCGGCTCGGATTCTCCTTTTATGTCAAGGACCGCATGTCGGGCTTTGGCGGCCACTCGCCACGTGGCACGGTGACTGACTTTGCAAAATTCCCAGGCTACGCCAAACTGAAGCAACAGCAGGCGGCAAGGGGAGACGAAATTTCCAAGAGCGCAACCTTGTACGATATGCCGGAATGCCAATGTGCCGTAAAATACGACACGCAGAAGCGCGCCGCACGACAAGAGCTGCGTCTCTTCAAGGAATCACTGACGCGAACGGGAGTCGGGAACCACACAGCAGAGACCTTTGTGACCGCCGCCAATCCGGGCATTGTCTCTACCACCCTGTTACGCAATCAGAATAATCCCGACTACAGCACTGACCGGGACTATGTGATGGCCTTGGCCGAAGAACTGCGTGGCGAGTACGAACTCGTTGTTGAGCACGGCCATACTCTTCAGGTCGATGGACCCGACCTGGCTCTTGAGCGCCAGATTCTGTATGTGGACAAACCGCTCGACGCCTTTCTCAAACGGGTCGAACTGCATATCGAGGCGCTCAACGCCGCCCTGGTCAACATCCCCAAAGACCGCGTACGCCTGCACGTGTGCTGGGGGAACTGGGATGGTCCTCACATCGACGATATGGATTTGGAGCCCCTGTTACCGCTCCTTTACCAAGCCAAGGTGGGTGGGCTGAGCATCCCTTTTGCCAACCCGCGCCACCAGCATGAGACCGAGCTGTTTGTGTCCTATCCGCTCCCGGATGAGATGCTGCTCTTTCCTGGCGTGGTGGATGTGACAACGAATTATCTCGAACACCCCGAGGTCGTTGCCGAACGCATTGCGCGGCTGATCGACGTGGTTGGCGAGCGGGAACGTGTTATTGCCAGTACGGACTGCGGGTTTTCAACTTTTGCCGGCTATACCATGGTCGCTGACGATGTGGTATGGGCGAAATTGCAGGTGCTGAGCCAGGGCGCGGCCTTGGCGTCCAAACGTTTATGGTAAGACCACGAGTCTGAAGGAGAGGGAGCAATGGCAGATCGAAATATGACCAAAGAAGAAATTGCCCAGCGGGTGGCCCGGTTTGATCAGCTCCAGCCCATGTCCACGGCCAAGGATATGGCGGACGTGTCGCAGGACGCGATGGATGTCATCTTTGCGCGCACCCTGATGCCGGTCCTTCTGGAGAAGACCAAGAATCCGTTTGGTGAGACTGCCGCGATATTTGGAGCGGCGGGAACAACAATGCACGTTTCCGTTTGCCCGCCAGGACAAGGGCCATGCCTCCACTCGCACAACAATACCTATGAGACCTTCATGGTCCTCGATGGTGCGTTTGAGTTTTCGGTTGGCGAGGAAGGCCAGGAAACCGTCACGCTCAATAAATGGGACGTGTTCTCCTGCCCGCCAGGTGTGTATCGCGGCTTCCGCAACAGCGCGCCCAAAGACAGCGTGTTGCTGACTGTTATTAGCGGTGCAGCCGATGCCCGGGATGACGTGGGGGTACCACCGAAGGTCACCGAACAGATTCGTGCCGACTACGGGGAAGAGGTGCTTGGCAAGTTTCGGACGATCATGACGTTTGACGACCGGGATTCGGCATAGCCGGGCGCAGACTCTTCACCCGACCCGCATGGCATAAGGAAGGGCAATATTCATGGACACCGAGCAAAAACAAAAGCTCGCAGACCTGTACGCACAGCAGCATGTGGCAATCCTTACAACTCAAGGAGAAACCTGGCCGACGGCCCATCTGCAAGCGTTTGGGCAGACCGATGAGCTGGATTTGATCTTTATTATGCTGGCCGACGCGGAGAAGTATCACAATCTGCTCACGCGCCCCCAGGCGACCGTTGTGGTTGATAATAGAGACACGGCCGATGTCTCAACCCTGCAAGTGGCGCGCGCAACGATACAGGGACTTGCGAGAGAGGTCGCTCGGGACAGCGCCGAATGGGACGAGTTGAAAGAGCGTTTTCTGACAAAGAACCCGTTTGAAGAACCGTTCTTTGGCTATGACAGCTTACGCATGATGCGTCTGACTCCCAAGCGGGTCTCGTATGCCAACGGCCTGACGGATACCTTCAAGGCCGAACTGTAGGGAAAAGACAGGTCACCAGACCTGCTCCATGTCCTGTGGACTACGGAGCCATAGCGCCGTCCGCGAAGTACTTGGCCGCCAGGTCTCTGGCCTGCCCGCGGCTGAGGCCATGCGACTCCCAGGCGTCACGCGAACGGTCCAGGATGTCTTCCAGGTCGGTGGCCTTCTTGAAATCGCCGAGTTGATCGTGCTCGGTCTCAAGCTCCAGGGCTTCGGCCACGAAAGAGATATAATTGCGGACGGTGAGATGAGCGTCATCGATGTCACACCACTCGCGGTGGCAGGCGTGTGAGATCGTTGCCAAGGTGTCCGCCTGACGCGTACTCTTGAGCGAGCGGACCAGGTCAGCTCGGATGGCCTGAAAGCGTTGTGGCGGCAGACGTAGGCCGGCCGCCCCGCAGTCATAGTCCAACTCCGGTGGAGACTGAAGTTCGTCGAGCAGTTCGACGCCGGGAATAGAGCCCAGGAGGGTAGCCGCAGCCTCCCGGTCCCGCTTGGCCCGCCGTTGTCCCTCTTCATGCCCGGTGCGGCCCACGTGGGTATGCAGCGCGACCTTGCCGGAAACCGCACGTTCCCACGTGATCTCCCCGCGTCGGACCATCTCGGCCAAGAACTGGGTGGTATGGGTGATCTCGAACTGGGGATGGCGGCTGTCGCGGCCAATGACCACGTCCTTGAAATGGACGTTGCAGGACGGGCACCACATGACCACTTGCTTGGGCTGATAGGATTCCAAGCGTTCAACCGTCCGGTCAGAAACCTGACTGCCTCGCTTGGGGCCGTCAAATTTATCCCAGACAATGCCGCAGCAGAACTGCACCCCGCCGACCGGGATAAAATCGATCTCCAGATGGGTAAATACGTCAATGACCTGCTTGGCGATATGCGGCGTGCGCAGGATATTGCAGCCCAGATACAGCACGGTATCGTAGGCGCGGTCAGGCGTCTGATGCTTCTCGATCCACGAAACGTCCTCCGCCCTGATCTGCAACTGCTTGAGGTCTTGAATCCGGCGAAAAAAAGCCGAGTAGTTAAACTCTGCCATGCGGGTCGCTCCTCAGTATGTTACCCCTTCGACATTTTCAAACATTTCGAGCGGGGTTTCACGGGTTTGCAGGTCACTATCCCGACCATCAACCCAGCCGAGGAAGGTGTCGTGCGCCCGATAGCCGAGCAACTGCTGCAAACGTTCCGGCAGTTCTCTCGCGATATCAACCGGGACGGCTAAATACTGATTCTCTTCCTGCCGCAGCCACCCCACGCTAAAGGAAAAGAACAGGCCGGTACGCGGAGTGTCGGTGGTATTCGTACCCAGCCCGTGCAGCGTTTTGCCAAGCCATACCACCGCAGAGCCCTGGGGCATGACGGCCTGACAGACTTCCTCTTCGGCTGCCTGCCGGCCTGCAGGCCAACGATGGCTGCCTGGCACGAGCCGGGTTGCGCCGTTTTCAGCGGTAAAGTCGCTACCGGCAAACATGAAAAAGAGAATATATTCCGGGTCGTCCGGATCAAGCTTGATAAACGGTGTATAGGCGTCGAGTTCCCGGTGCAGCGGCTGGTTTTGTCCACCACCCCAGACCTGTATCGATCCGGTGGCATGGAGCTGGTAGGTGTTACAGGTCGGACCAAGCACTTGGTCTGCGAGTGATTGAACGGTCGGGTTGAGGGGGAGTTGGCTCAGCTCCGGTCCGTGAGAGAATAACGCGCCTATACTGCGTTTGCGATACCCGAAAAACTTCCCACCGCCCGTTTTGCGCTCGGCGAGTCTGGGCTCGATCTTGCCTATAATCTCTTGCATGGCGGCCCGATCAATCAACTCCCGGATGATGACCACCCCGTCTCGTTCGAGAATGGCGAGGATATCGTCCGGCGCAGCCGTGCGCTCTACGCTTTGAATCGGCATGAGTTCCCTCCCTCAATTGTTATCGTCCGCTTTTCCCGCCATACCACTTCGGACCGGTTGAGGAAAGGCTTGGACGAATCGAGTGGTGGTGCTTGGAGAGAAAGGAGGCACGGGCGTAGAGCCCGTGCCGTTTACCGCAGAAAGGTCGTAACTGCCCGAACAAACTCTTCCGGTTGTTCGTAGGGAAGCATATGTCCGGCTTTTTCGATTTCGACAATCTCGGCGTTGGCAATCTGTGCTTTGAATCGTTCCGCGTAGACCGGAGGAATGAGCGCGTCACTCTCACCCCATACGAGCAGAGTTGGCGCGCTGAGGCGGTATAGGCGTTTTGAAAGCCGCCGGTTGGGAACGGGGAAAAGAATTTTTCCGGCCATACTCAAACGGCGGGAATTACCAATATAGAACTCTTTCAGCGCTTCAGGGTTCTTGAGGTCAAGGCCACCGGTCAACATGGCCTCACCTTGGGACCGGTCATGAAACAAATACTGGGCGAACTCATGTGGCAGGAAGGAAAAAATATCCGGGATCGGATGCTCCGGCAGCCACAGACCGGCTGAGGCGACCAGGACGAGTTTGGAAATATCATTTGGCGTCAGGGCTGCCATTTCCGCAGCAATCATACCGCCCATCGAATGGCCGACAATATGCGGCTTGGTCAAACCCAACTCGTGCACCACATCCCAGCCGTGCAGGGCGAAGTCCAGCATATCTTCCAGCAAAGCTTCGCCGGTTGACTCACCGAAGCCTGGGAATTCCGGGGCGAACACATGGTAGTGCTGGGCCAGTTGGTCGAGGAAGGGATTCTCCGGAAACAAGCCGCCGGCGCCGTGCATAAAGACCAGTGGCTCGCCGCTGCCCGCGTCGAGGACGTGGACCTTGGTTCCGCGTCCCGTCTCGATCATGCGGCTGTTCATAGTGGCATCCTTGCGTCCTGACGCGCCTGCTCAATACCGGTCTCGGGTTGCAGCCGTTCGTCGAGCGGCTTGCACCACCAGCGATTGTCGTCCTTCCACTCCGGCCACATATCGCGCAGGTGGGGCATAACTTGTTCGGCAAAGAGCTTGGTCGAGTAGCGCGTTTTCCAGTCGGGCATATTGCCGATATGGATCAGGCAGAAGATATGTCCCACGCGCAGAGACTTGATGAGAGCCTCCATGCGTTCGCGGACCGTGGCCGGACTGCCGGCAATGATATAGCCCTCGTCAACCAGTTCTTTCCAGGTCAGGTTCGGAAACAGACTTTGCATCTCCTCGCTCAAGGCGTTGAGCACGTCTGCCTTGAGGGTCTTGACCGTGCGATAGCCCGGTGCGTCGGCAAAACCACCGTGGACATGTAAACAGCGGTTATAGAAATAGCTGACGTGCTCGGCGTACATCTCTTCGGCCTGCTGGTCGGTATCGGCTACACAGATGGTTTGGGCAAATGCCGCCCGATAGGGGGATTCGTCTTTGCCACGGGCGGCCACGCGATCCCAATAGCCGTCCAGCAGTTTCTTTCCGCGCAGATAGCCGGTGAAGGACAGGTAGGAGTAGTTGTAGTCGTTATCCAGGCAGAAGTCCCAGGTTTCGACCGAGCCGCCGCCGGGGATATAGATCGGCGGATTCGGCTTTTGGATGGGCTTGGGCCATAGGTTGACATAGCGGAGTTGGTTGTATTTGCCGTCAAAGGCAAACGGTTCTTCCTCGTGCCAGGCGCGCATGACCAGATCGTGCGCTTCGGCATATTTATCCCGGGTCAGGCCGGGAATCTGGCCGTAGCAATAATTAGTGTCCATCGAAGTCCCGACCGGAAATCCGGCCAGCAGACGCCCACCGGAAATGACGTCCAGCATGGCGAATTCCTCGGCCACCCGAAGCGGCGGGTTGTACAGGGCCAGCGAGTTGCCAATCACCGCCAAGGCGGCCTGGGACGTGCGCCGGGCCAGACCGGCGGCAATGATATTCGGAGAGGGCATCAGGCCGTAGCCGTTCTGGTGATGCTCGTTGACGCCGATACCGTCATAGCCGAGCGAGTCGGCGTATTCGAGTTGATCCATATACTCGTGATAGACAAAGTGGCCCTTGTTGGGGTCATACAGCGTATTGGGAATATCCACCCAGACGGAGTGGTGTTTTTCGCGAAAATTATCCGGCAGACTCGGCCACGGCATAAGATTAAACCACGTGAATTTCATTGCTTCCTCCGTTTCGTGGGCGGTGCGTTTCCGCTGGTTACCTCTCCCGAATCTAGCGGACCTTGGCGGAGAATTCTAGGCCGAACGTCTTCTCCTACGCCGCCTGCACCTTCCGTGGAGCGGTCAGCGTCTCCACCGCATTATGCATCAATCGCAGACCCAGGTCTTCCTGAAGCGTTAAGATGGACTCCGGATGAAACTGCACTGCGGCGATGGGCAGGTCGGTATGTGCAACCGCCATGACAACGCCGTCATCGCTCCCAGCGGTAACACTCAGACAGGAGGGCAGGCTGTCCCGCAGGGCAAACAGCGAGTGGTAACGCGCCGCCCGAAATGTGCCTGGGAGACTGTCGTACAGCCCGTGCCCATTGAGGACGCGAATGCGTGACGGTTTGCCGTGCATCGGGTAGGGGAGCGTCGCGAGTCTGCCACCAAAGTACTCGACAATGCCCTGGAGGCCGAGACACACGCCAAAGACAGGTAAATTTCGCTTCAGCACCGCATCGATCGTCTCCGAGAGATTGAAATCCTTTGGTTCCCCCGGGCCAGGCGAGAGGACAACCAGGTCGGGACGGTAGGTATCAAATTCGCGCTCGGGAAAACCTGTCCGCAGGGTGAGGACTTCGGCCCCGGTCTGGCGCAGATAATTGGCCAGGGTATGAACAAAGGAATCCTGATGGTCGATCAGTAAAATTTTTTTATTCCGGCCAACCGGTGCCAAGGGCATGCCCCTTTCTGGAGTAAAACCACGCGGCCGGCGGATAGCGTCGAGAAAGGCAGAGGCTTTGATGTGGGTCTCTTCCTCTTCCGCTTGCGGGTCGGAGTCGTAGAGGAGGGTGGCGCCGGCCCGGACTTGGGCCACTCCGTCTTTTAGGCGAATGGTCCGCAGTGTCAGACCGGTATTCAGATTGCCGTTAAACCCAATCAGACCCACCGCACCCCCGTACCAGGCACGGGGCGATTTTTCGTGATCTTCAATAAATTGCATGGCCCAGGCTTTGGGGGCGCCGGTGACGGTCACGGCCCAGGTGTGGGCTAAAAAGGCGTCGAGCGCGTCAAACTCCTCCCTGAGATAGCCCTCCACATGATCGACGGTATGGATCAGGCGGGAGTACATTTCGATTTGACGCCGCCCAATCACGCGCACACTACCCGGTTCACAAATGCGAGACTTGTCGTTGCGGTCCACGTCCGTACACATGGTCAGCTCGGACTCGTCTTTCTTTGAGGTCAGCAGTTCAAGAATCCGGTCGGCATCGGTGATAGCGTCCTCCCCGCGGGCAATGGTGCCCGATATGGGACAAGTCTCGACACGCCTGCCTTCGACCCGAACGTACATCTCGGGCGAGGCTCCCACCAAGTATTCGTCCTGTCCGAGGTTGATAAGAAAGCCGTATGGTGAAGGGTTGCGTTCCCGGAGTCGTCGGAACAGTTCCGCCGGAGAGGCCGCGCAGCCTTCAAAAAACGTCTGCCCAGGCACCACCTCAAACAGGTCTCCCTTTTTGAAGGCTTCTTTGGCCACGGTCACCCCTGCGGCATATTCACCTGGCTCGTGGTCGCAGCCCTGTTTCATCTGCGGGTTACCCCGATACGCTCGGCTTTCGCCGCTGCGGGGTATGTCATGCGTCGAGTGTCCGTCTATTTCAAATTCATAGCTGCGTCGCATTGCCCGCTCGCGTCGATGGTCAACCACGATCAGTTCGTCAGGGAGATAGAGTACCAGGTCGCGCTGGTCGGTCGGACGTTCCAAACGCAGCTGTATCGGCTCAAACTGAAAGGCGAGGTCGTAGCCAAACGCGCCATACAGACCCAGATGAGGCTCCGCAGTGCTATAAAAGAGTTGCACCAGTACGCGCAGCACGGAGAAAAGCGACGGCTGCTTACTGCGCTGCTCCTCTGGGAAGCGTTCAAGCGTTGGCGTGACTGAGCCAATCAGAGCCTGCCCCCGGATCTCCAACGAGACGACGGCGGAGAGCTGCTCAAGCACTGCGGTAATAGCCGGTAAGAGCAGAGTCCCGCGCTCGTTCAGGGCTGACACCCAAAAATTCAAGCCACGCCCCCCAATAGCCAAGGGTGGGTTGATAAAGCCCATATCCCAGCGGGTGTAGCGTCCGGGATATTCATAGCTTGAGGCAAACAGAGCCCCTTGCTGGCTGTCGAGCGCGTCCAGAACGGGTTCGATGGTGTCTGCCGCGGGCAGGTCGTCAATCACCCGGTGAACGGTGATCCCCCCACGAGTATGGTAATGGTCCGTGTGTTGGAGCAGGGATGTCATAGTGGCCTCACTATCCTCCGTTGTTGGAGCCGGGCCTATACAAAAAAGGCCGCAACCTTGAGAGAGGCGGCGGCCTAAAAAAGATAGAGCCGCCTCTTAGCGAAAAGGCGGCTCCGATTTCAGTCGTTATCCTACGTCCGGGCCACCTCTTCAGGCAGCCACCACCAATTCCGGTTATGCTGGAACCGATAATGATTCGGACAATTCATCATAGATAGGCTATTATACCCGACACAAACAAAAAAACAACGTTCCCGAGAAAGATGCAAAATGTAATTGCTGTTGGGCGCCAGCTCTATCTCCGCCCTCTGGCACGCGCGGATGCCGCCGCCTTTGTTCCGTGGGTCAATGATCCTGAGGTTACTCGTACGCTGGCTATTGGAGCCCGGGCAATGGATGTCCGAGCGGAAGAAGCTTTTATAGAAAAGACAAATGCCAGTGCACACGATGTGCTCTTCGGCATTGTTGTGCAGGAGACCGACCAGCTTATTGGTTCAACCGGATTGAATCAGATCGACTTTCGGAATCACAGAGCCAGCTTTGGCATTATGGTTGGCGAGAAAGGTGCGTGGGGTAAAGGATACGGAACGGAGGCGACAGCGCTAGTTGTGCGTTATGCTTTTGAAAAACTCTATCTGAACCGTGTCCAACTCCACGTGTACGAATATAATCTGCGCGGGATTCGCGCGTACGAAAAAGTCGGCTTCCGGCGGGAAGGTGTGCTGCGACAGGAGCATGTGTACGACGGCCGTCTCTGGGACACGGTCGTCATGGCGATTCTACGTGAGGAATGGGAGGAAAAGCCGGCCTTGCCTGCGTCCGATCCGTGCAAAACCTAAAAGCCCCTCCGAGGAGGGGAACTGGAATGAATAATGCGCAACCCCTTTCGTATAGGCACAGACATCTATCTCCGTCCGTTGGAGTCTGAGGATGTTCCCCGCCTGGCCGGCTGGATAACCCAGCCGGCAATACGGGATGCTCTAGGGTCTGGACTCATAACCAGTAGAGGAGAATGGCAGCAAGGATGACCGTGGCGCGGTAGTTCTGCGCGAGTTTGTCGTAGCGGGTGGCGACGCGCCGCCAGTCTTTGAGGCGGCAGAAGGTGCGCTCAATGACAT